>NZ_JAVDRV010000003.1:0-437236 GCF_031454995.1 Caulobacter segnis
TGCTCGCGCACGGCGATGTCGGACGAGGCCAGGCGCACGGCCTTGCCGATCGCCAGGCCCGGCGCGGCCAGCACGCCCTTCAGCACCCCGTCGGCCGGCAGCGCCGCCGGCGCCAGAGGCGCTTCGGCGGCGATCGGCGCGGGAGCCGAAGTCGTCTTCGCCGAGGTCTTCTGGGCCGGAACCGGCGCCCCCTCGCCCATGCCGCTCTCGATCAGGGCGGCGATGGCGTCGACGGCGGCCTGGGCGTTCGCGCCCGAGGCCATGACCTGGATCTCGTCGCCATGGCGCGCGGCCAGGGCCATCAGCCCCACCGGGCTCCTGGCGCTGGCGCGGCGTTCGCCCACCACCAGCGCGGTCTCGGCGGAAAAGGTCTTGGCCAGCTCGGCGATCCGCGCCGCCGGTCGCGCGTGGATCCCGTGCATCAGCGGCACGGTCACCGCGCGGGTGATCTCGTTGATGGGGTCGGCGGCGTCCGAGACGCCGGCGCCGCCCAGCGGCCGCAGCTCCATCAGGAACCCGCCGGCCTCCACGGCCATGTCCTGGTCGCGGCGGACGATCTCGAAGGCTTCGGGATTGGTGACGACCACCGGGGTGATCAGGCTCTTGGCCCGCCGGGCCAGCAAATCCAGGTCAAAGCTGATCAGCGACTGCCCGGCCTTGACCGCCTGGCCCTCGCGCACGTGGGCCGTGAAGCCCTCGCCGCCCAGCGCCACCGTCTCCAGGCCCACATGCATCAGGATCTCGGCCCCGCAGTCCGCCCGCAGCGTCACCGCGTGACCCGCCCGATGCGCCGACACCACAACCCCGTCGCACGGCGCAACAAGCTCCCCGCCCAACGGATCGATCGCAACCCCGTCACCCAGCATCCGTCCCGCGAACACCGCGTCCGGAACCTCCGACAACGACGCGATCCAGCCCTTCAAAGGTGAAGACAGCACCAATGCCGACATCTGAATCGCCCCCCCCTTCCGCCGCGCTCCAGCGACGGGAAGGCACTACATTCCATTTTAATACCATTTGGCAAGGCCACTTTTGCTCTCTGGCATGGCCACTATTGCTAAGCCCCAGAAATAGCCAATATAACGGGACAAATCGGCGCGACCGAGGTATGAAGCGTTGACATCCGCCGCCGGATAATCGGACTCATATTGGTATCCGACGATTTGACCGTCGGGGTCACGCAACCGCAGGAGGCGGAGCAAGTGTCTCTTTCCCAGCGCATAGGCTTCGCCCACGGGGCGGTTTCTGCGCCTCTGTATCTTCAGCTGCAGCGCGCCCTGCGCGAGGCGATCCAGTTGAAGGTGCTGAGCCCGGACGACGCGCTCCCGCCCGAGCGGGACATGGCCGACGACTTCAACGTCTCGCGCATCACGGTGCGCAAGGCTCTGGAAGGCCTGGTCAACGAAGGCCTCCTGACCCGCCGTCAGGGCGCCGGAACTTTCGTGGCCGCCCGTGTCGAGAAGAACTTCTCCAAGCTGACCTGCTTCACCGAGGACATGATCTCGCGCGGCCGCGCGCCGCACAGCGAATGGATCACCCGCGCCGAGGGCGCGGTGACGCCGGAAGAGGCCTTGATGCTGGGCGTCTCTCCCAACACGCCGGTCTATCGCTTCCACCGGATCCGCTTCGCCGACGGCGCGCCGATGGCGGTGGAATACACCACGATCGCCGCCTTCGCCCTGCCCTCGCCCGAGGTCGTCAAGGACTCGCTCTACGAGGCGATGGCCGCGCATGGCCATCGTCCGGCCCGCGCGCTGCAGCGCCTTCGCGGCGTGCTGATCAACCGCGAACACGCCGCGCTGCTGGGCGTGAAGCCCAAGGACGCCGGCCTCCTGGTCGAACGGCGCGGCTTCCTGAAGGACGGCCGGGCCATCGAAATCTCTCATTCCTACTACCGCGGCGACGCCTACGACTTCGTCGCCGAACTGAACGACGCATCCTGACCGGCGCTCGCGCGCTGGCATGTTTCAAAGGACCACGAGCTTGGAGGCGACTGTCTTGACCCGTCCTGAAGGCCCCGCGACGGGGCGGCTGTCGCCGGAAAGCACGAAAATGTTCGCCGAGGCCAGCCAAGGCGCGGCGGTGGCCAAGGCGCTGCTGGCGGCGAACGCCGAACGCGTCGCGGCCCTGGCCGAGCGCCTGCGCGCCAACCCGCCCCGCGTGGTGGTGACCTGCGCGCGCGGCAGCAGCGACCACGCCGCGACCTTCGCCCGCTACCTGATCGAGACCAAGGCGAGCGTCCTGACCTCGTCGGTCGGCCTGTCGGTCAGCTCGGTCTACGACGCCTCGCCGAACCTGGAAGGCGCCCTGTGCCTGGCGGTCTCGCAGTCAGGCAAGAGCCCCGACCTGCTGGCGGCGGTGACGGCGGCGAAGGCTGCCGGCGCCTACGCCGTGGCCCTGGTCAATGTCGAGGACTCCCCGCTGGCCCAGCTGGCCGACGCGGTGATCCCGCTGCACGCGGGGCCGGAGCTGTCGGTGGCGGCCACCAAGTCCTACATCGCCGCCCTGGTGGCGGTGACCCAGCTGATCGCCGCCTGGACGGAGGACGCCGCGCTGACGGCGGCCTTGGCGGACCTGCCCGCCGCGCTGGAAGAGGCCTGGACCCTGGACTGGTCCGCGGCCGGCAAGCGCCTCGAGACGGCGACCAACCTCTATGTGCTGGGCCGGGGCGTGGGCTTTGGCGTCGCGCTGGAAGCCGCCCTGAAGTTCAAGGAGACCTGCGGCCTGCACGCCGAGGCCTTCAGCGCCGCCGAGGTGCTGCATGGGCCCATGGCGCTGGTGAAGGACGGCTTCCCGGCCCTGGTCTTCGCGCAGAACGACGAGAGCCGCCAGAGCGTCGAGGACATGGCCCAGGGCCTGAAGGCGCGCGGCGCCGACGTGTTCCTGGCCGCTCCAGGTAAAACCGGGGACGACCTGTTGCCTAGCCTCAAATCGCACCCGGTGCTCGAGCCGATCCTGATGGTCCAGAGCTTCTACCGCATGGCCAACGCCCTGTCGGTCGCGCGCGGCTACGACCCCGATAGCCCGCCCCACCTCAACAAGGTCACCGAAACCCTCTGATGTTGGTCGCGCTTATCAATGGCCGGGTGCTGACGCCGGCCGGCGTTGTCGACGGCCACGCCGTCCTCGTCGAGGGCGGCAAGGTCGCCGCCGTGGTTCCGATGGCGCGGGTCCCCGCGGACGCCGAGCGCCAGGACCTGGCCGGCGGCCTGCTGGTCCCCGGCTATATCGACACCCAGGTCAATGGCGGCGGGGGCGTTCTGTTCAACGACGCGCCCACCGTGGAGACGATCGCCGCGATCGGCGCGGCCCACCGCGCCTATGGCACGACCAGCTTCCTGCCGACCCTGATCAGCGATGACCTGGATGTGGTCGATGTCGCCCTGCGGGCCACCGAGGCCGCCATCGAGCGGGGCGTGCCCGGCGTGCTGGGCGTCCACATCGAGGGGCCGTTCCTGAACCCTAAGCGAAAGGGCATCCACGACGAGGCCAAGTTCCGGGTCATCGACGAGGACGCCATCGCCCTGCTCTCCTCGCTGAAGCGCGGCAAGCTCTTGCTAACCCTGGCCCCCGAGCGGACCACGCCGGAGATCATCGCCCGCCTCTCGAAGGCTGGCGTGATCGTCGCCGCTGGCCACACCAACGCCCGCTACGAGACCATGCGTCAGGCCATCGATCATGGCCTGACCGGCGTCACCCACCTCTTCAACGCCATGTCGCCGCTGACCAGCCGCGAGCCCGGCGTCGTCGGGGCGGTGCTGGAGAACCAGAGCGTTTGGGCCGGGATCATCGTCGATGGCCGCCACGTCGATCCGGTCACCCTGAAGATCGCCCTGCGCGCGCGGCCTCTGGACCGGTTCATGCTGGTCACCGACGCCATGCCGACGGTGGGCATGGTCGACAAGCGCTTCATCCTGCAGGGCCGCGAGATCACCGTCCGCGACGGCGTCTGCGTCGACGACGCCGGCACCCTGGCCGGCTCGGACCTCGACATGGCCGCCGCCGTCCGCAACGCGGTGAGAACGCTCGACCTCCCCTTGGCCGACGCCGTCATGATGGCCTCGGCCGCTCCCGCCGCGTTCCTGGGCCTGGCCCACCAGCGCGGCCGGATCGCCCCCGGCCTCGCCGCCGACTTCTGCCTGCTAGACGACGACCTCAACGTCGCGAAAACCTGGATCGACGGGAAGGAAAACCATGTCCGGAAAGAGCCTCTTCCCGTCTAGGCGGGTTCTGGCCCTCGCGGTCGCGCTGAGCCTGGGTTCCGTCGGCCTGGCCAGCGCCCAATCGGCGCCCGAGCTGCTGGCCAAGGTCGATCCGTTCGTCGGCGTCGACGGCGGCGGCGTCACGGGCGGCAACACCGTCCCCGGCGCCGGCGCGCCGTTCGGCTTCGTGTCGCTGAGCCCCGACACCACCAACGCCGACACCAACGGCTACGATTCCAAGAGCCCGATCATGGGCTTTAGCTATACGCACGTCAGCGGCACGGGCGGCTCGGGCAAGTACGGCAACTTCCGGGTCACACCGACGGTCGGCCCGCTGCGCGTCAACCACCTGCACTATGGCAAGACCGACGAGCGCGCCTCGCCCGGCTACTACGCGGTGGGCTTGGGCAACAGCGACGCCGAGCGGGTCAAGGTCGAGCTGACGGCCTCGCGCCGCGTCGGCTTCCAGCGCCTGACCTATCCGGCGCTCGCCGAGAGCAACCTGATCTTCGACGTCAGTTCGGTGATCGCCATGCGCGGTCGGGGCCAGCGCGTTCGCCTGGCCAAGGTCGAGCTGATCGACGACCACACCCTGGCCGGCGAGGTCACGGTCGAGGGCGGCTGGAACCCGACGCCCTACACCCTCTATTTCCACGCCGTGACCGATCGTCCGGCCGAGGCCTTCGGCGCCTGGAAAGCGGGCCAGGGCTGGATGGAGACCCAGCCCGGCGTCGGCCGCGCGGAAGGCGGCGTCCAGGTCAAGAGCGCGGCCAACCGCCAGGGCCTGATGATCGAGTACGACACCGAGCGCGAGTTCTCCAATCGCCTCGGCGCCTATCTCACCTTCGACACGACGACGAACCGCCAGGTGCAGATGAAGCTGGCCGTGTCGTTCGTCAGCGCTGACAAGGCCCGCGCCAACCTGGCCGAGGAGATGCCCGGCTGGGACTTCGACGCCTATCACGCGGCGACGGCGGCGCAGTGGTCGGACGCGCTGGCCAAGATCAAGGTCGAGGGCGGCACCGAGGAGCAGCAGCGGATCTTCTATTCGGCGCTCTATCGTTCCCACACCATGCCGCATGACCTCAGCGGCGAGAACGTCTGGTGGAAATCCGACGAGCCGCACTACGAGGACTTCTACACGCTGTGGGACACGTTCCGGACGCTGCATCCGCTGCTGACGGTGATCCAGCCGCAGCGGCAGCGCGACATGATCCGGTCGCTGGTCGACACTTACAAGCACACCGGCTGGATGCCCGACTCCCGCATCGCCGGGGCCAACGGCATGACCCAGGGCGGCTCGAACGGCGACATCCTGATCGCCGACGCGGTGACCAAGAAGCTGGGCGGTTTCGACGTCAACCTGGCCTATGAGGCGATCCGCAAGAACGGCGAGGTCGACAGCGACCGGCCCTTCCTGCAAGGCCGCGTGCTGAAGGACTATCTGAAGCTAGGCTATGTGCCGTTCACCGAGACTCGCTCGGCCTCGCGCACGCTGGAATACGCCTATGACGACTACGCGATCGGCGTGGTCGCCAAGGCCCTGGGCAAGACCGAGGACGCGAAGCGCTACATCGCCCGCTCGGGCAACTGGAAGAACATCTGGGACGATAGCCTCGGCTGCGTGCGCCCGCGCTATCCGAACGGCGAATGGGTCGAGAACTATAGCTGCACCTACGAGTATCCCGATCGCTCGGGGCCGTGGTGGGACGCGGTGTTCTACGAGGGCAACTCGCTGCAGTACTCTAGCTACGTCCCGCAGGACGTGGCGGGGCTGATGGCCAAGACCGGCGGGCCGGAAGGCTTCGTGAAGTGGCTGGATCACCTGTTCGACGACCACTACTCGCAGGGCAACGAGCCGGACCTGCTGGCGCCGTATCTGTACATCCATGCGGGGCGCCCGGATCGCACGAACGAGATCGTGCGCGGCTTGATGGCCAAGCACTATCGCCTCAGCCGCACGGGCCTGCCCGGCAATGACGACGCCGGGGCCATGTCCAGCTGGTACGTCTGGAACGCGATCGGGCTCTATCCCAACGCCGGCCAGCCCTACTACTACATCGCCTCGCCGGTGTTCTCGCGCGGCGTGATCGCGCTGGAGGGCGGCAAGACCTTCGAGGTGCGCGCGCCGACGACGTCGGAGACCAACCGTTACGTCACCGGGGCCAAGCTGAACGGCAAGCCGCTGGATCGCGCCTGGATCAGCCACGACGAACTGGCCAAGGGCGGGGTGCTGGAACTGACCTTGGGTCCGGCGCCGACCGGCTGGGCCAGCCGCTTCACGCCGCCGCCCAACGGGCTCTGAGCCGCCTTCGCCCTAGCGACGGAGCGCGAACCCCACGAAGACCGTCCGAGGCGCCGCGTAGCTGGTCACGCCATCGGCGGTCTGGGCCACGGCGAGGTTCGCGTCCAAGACGTTGTCGGCGGCCAGATAGACCTCGCTGGTCGGCGACAGCGCCCAGCCGGCGCGGAGGTCGACACTCGTCCCGGCCTTCAGCGTCCGCAGGTTCAGGTCGTCCTCATACCGCTTGCTCTCATAGCGCAGGTCGGCGTCCAGGTTGAGGCGCTCGATCGGTTTCCAGCGGGCGCCCGCCGTGACCGTCAGCGCTGGCGCCTGGGCCGGACGCTTGTCGGTCAGCTGAGGCGCGAGGACGCCGCCGTCGACCCGCGCATGCGTCGCGGAAAAAGCGGCGCGAACCGTCCAGGCCGGGGAGAGATCGGCGCTCACGTCGCCCTCAAGCCCGTAGGCGTTGATCTCGCCCGCGTTGCGCCGCTGACGCAGCACGCCGCCGGCCGGGATGAAGCCGGCCACGGGAAAGGTCCCCGGCCCGATCCCGACCGTGACGTTGGTGATCGGGTCCTGCACCTGATTGTAGAACAGCCCCAGGTTCCACCGGACGGCGCCCTCGCCGGTGAGCCCCGTCTCGACGCCGTACAGCGTCTCCGGCTTCAAGGCGGAATTGGCCTCGGTCACGTCATTGCCGACGCGGAACGGGCGATGCAGTTCGTTCAAGGTCGGCGGGCGGAAGCCGGCATAGGCGGCGGCCCGGATCCAGGTGTCGCCGGCCAGCCGCTGACGAACGCCCGCGCGCGCCGTCGGCGTCGTCCCCGAGGCGTCGGCGACGGGCGCGTCGAGGGTCAGCGCGCCGGTCGCCGCGTCCCGCTCGCGCCGCACGCCGTGATACGAGCGCCAGCCGTCCAGCCGCGCCCCGCCCGTCAGCGAGAAATCCGGCCGGCTGTAGGCGGCCTCGGCATAGACGCCGCCGACCAGGGTGCGGCCACCCGCCGTTCGCTGCCGGGTGAAGGCGCCGTTCTGATAGCGGTAGCGTTCGTTCGTCCGTCCCTCGGTCGCCCTAACGTCGCCGCCCAGCTCCCACGACCAGTCATTCGATTGGCCCTGCCAGGCGGCGTTAAGGCCGTAGCCGCTGGCGGGCGTGGAGTATTGTTCGTTGGCGGGTGTCGTCCCCGTCCGGCCGGCGGCCACGGCGGCGGAGGTGTTCTCGAGATCGCTCGACCGCGCCCACGCCTGCAAGCGCCAGCGATCGGTCGCCAGCGTCAACGCCAGCGAGCTTCCGGTCGCATTCGACTTGGCGCCGAACAGGCCCGCGCCGCGCTTTTCCTGGAAGGCGCCGAGCCGCGCCGCCCAGCGCACGCCGCCCGCCTCGCCTTGGACGCGGGCGGCGATCGAACCGTCCTCGAGGGTGGTCGGGACGTCGGCCGCGCCAGCCGCCGCGCCGCGCACGGGGCGATAGCCGTCGGTGCGAGAACCGCTGGCGGTCAGCAGCAGGTGATCGGTTCCGAAGGTCCCGGCCGCGCGCCAGCTGTCGCGCTCGCCGGCCTGCACTGAAAGACTGGAAAGGCCGCCGCCGGCCGCGCGCTCTCGCAACGCCACGACGCCGGTCAGGGCGCCCGCGCCATAAGGCCCCGCGCCCGCGCCGCGCACGATGGTCGCGCCGGAAAGTCCCTCGCCCGGTAAGGCGGTCCAGATGACCCAACCGCCGAACGGGTCGTTCTGCGGCGCGCCATCCAGCGTCACCAACGCCCGGCCCGCGCCCGACGGCGCCACGGCGCGCAGAGAGAGCCCCTGGATCGTCGGATTGGCCGCGTCGCTGCCCGTGCGCCGGAACAGCGAGACGCCGGGAGTCGTCTTGAGCACGTCATCCAGCCGCGCCGAGGCGCCCAGCTGGACGGCGTCATAGGTCGCGGTCGAGAAGGCCTCCTGCCCAGCCAGCGGCGGGAGCCGGGGCGCCTCGACGACGACGGCGGAGACCGGGGGCGGCGGGACGTCCAAGGGCACGGAAACCTCTAAGCGGGGAACAGCTACGGTTTAGCCAAAGCCTTCGCCCCCGGCTATCGTTCCCAGCCCCCGCCCAAAGCCAGGAACAGATTCACCTGATCGGCGGCGACCTGGCTGTCGGACGCGGCCAGCGCCGCCTCCGCGCCGGCCAGAGCGCGCTGGGCGTCGAGGCCGGCGAGGTAGGGGCTGCGGCCAGCCTGATAGAGCCTGCGCGCCTGATCCTCGGCCAGAGCGGCCTGATCGCGCGCGGCCTTCAAGGCGGCCTGGCGCCGCAGGTCGTGAGCATAGGCGTCGAGGCTGGTCTCGGTCTCCCGCAGCGCGGTGAGCACGACGCCATCGAACCGGGCCAGGGCGGCGTCCGCGCCGGCCTCGGCCTGGCGGATCCGTGACCGCTCGCTTTCGCCCGGCAGGGTCCAGGTGATCAGCGACGTCAGTCCCCAGCGGTTGGCGGCGGGCTGGCCGATGTCGGCCAAAAGGCCCGTCGAACCCGCGCCCGCGCCCAGGGTGATGCTGGGATAGAGCGCGGCGGTCGCCACGCCGATGCGGGCGGTCGCGCCGGCCAGGGTTCGCTCGGCTTGGCGCACGTCCGGACGGCGCTTCAGAAGGGCCGCGCCGTCGCCGACCGGGATGGGCCGCTTGAGCGCGGGCGGCGTCACGCAGGCTTCGACCGCTTTCGGAAACTCGGCGGGCGGCTTGCCGGTCAGCGTCGCCAGACGATAGAGCGCGGCGCGGCGGCGGCTCTGAAAGGTC
This sequence comes from Caulobacter segnis, assembly GCF_031454995.1. Taxonomy (GTDB): domain Bacteria; phylum Pseudomonadota; class Alphaproteobacteria; order Caulobacterales; family Caulobacteraceae; genus Caulobacter; species Caulobacter segnis_E. The sequence continues at coordinate 9,250 of NZ_JAVDRV010000003.1, forward strand.
GGCAGGGCCGCGCGCGACTGGTCCAGCAAGGCCTGGGCGCTGGTCAGGTCAACGGCCGTCCCCCTGCCCGCGCCGACCAGCCTGCGCGTCACCTCCAGGCCGCGGCTCCGCAGATCGACCGTGCGTTGCGCCACCGCCAGCTCGTGCCCATTGGCGCAGGCCTCGACATAGGCGCGGGCGACGTCGGCGGCGACGCTCACCCGGGCGAGGTCAAGCGCCGCCTGGGACGCGTCGGCGTCGGCGTGCGCCGCTTCGGACGCGCGCTTCAGCCGGCCGACCAGGTCCACCTGGTAGGAGACCTTCACGCCCGCGTCCGCCAGGTTCTCGACGGGCAGAGGTTCGGAGAGCAGGAACTGTTCGCCCGACTCCCGCGCGTGCATGGCGGAGGCCGAAGCCCCGACCTTGAAGCCGCCGGCGTCGTCGGCTTCGCCAGCCACCGCGCGGGCCCGGGCCAGGTTGGCGGCGGCGACCCGGAGGTCGGTGTTGGCCTTCAGCGCTTCCTCGACCAGAGCGTTGAGCACGGCGTCGTCGTACAGTTTCCACCAGCCGGCCGGGACGGGATCCTGGCGGACGGCGGCGGACTGGGCGCCAAGGAACGCCCCTTGGGCCGTGGGCGCGTTCAGCTTGGCCTCGTCGGGCAGCTTGTAGTTCGGGCCGACGGTCGCGCAGGCCGCCAGGCCCACCAGCGAGCCGGCCAGAGCCAGCGCTCTCAGCGGGTTCATCGACGGCCCCCCGTCAGCACCGACACCGTCGCGGTCCGGCCGGCGATCAGGCGCAAGTCGCGCGGCGTCTGCTCCAGGGCGACCCGCACGGGCACCCTCTGAGCCAGGCGCACCCAACTGAAGGTCGGATTGACGTTGGGCAGCAGGTTGTCGCTGGCGGCGCGGTCACGGTCCTCGATCCCGGCCGCGATCGACTGGATGTGGCCCTTGAGGGTCTTGTCCTCGCCCATGATCTTGACGCTCACCGGTTGGCCGATCCGCAGGCCCGAGAGCTTGGTCTCCTCGAAATACCCCTCGACCCGGAACGAGTGGGAATCGATCAGCGCCAGGACCGGCTTGCCCGCGGTGACGTAGTCGCCGGTGCGCAGCGTCAAGTCCGACAGGAAGCCGTCGGTCGGCGCCAGGACCTCGGTTCGCTTCAGGTTCAAGGCGGCCACGTCGCGGCTCGCCACCGCCTGGGCCAGGGCGGCCTGGACTTGCTCGACTTTGGACAGGCTCTGTTCCGTCACTTCGGCCGCGACGAGGTCGCCGAGCGCGCGGTTGCGCGCGAGCTCGCGGCGCGCCTGGATCAGGCTGGCGCGTTGGGCCTCGACGGCGGCGTCGGCTTGGCGCAGCGCCAGGGCGTAGCGCTCGCGATCCACATAGAACAGGGGCTGGCCGGCCTTGACGGCTTCATCGTTGGCGGCGGCGACCCGGGTGACGAGACCGGACACGTCCGGCGCCACCTTCACGACGTCGGCGCGGACGCGACCGTCCCGGGTCCACGGATCGACCTGGTAGTGGGTCCAAAGCGCCTTGCCGCCGACGACGGCGGCGACGAGGACGGCGCCGGTGACGGCCATGCGGCCGGCATAGGGTAGAAGGGTCTTCAAGGGGGGCATGGTCAGAACTTCAGGGGAGACGGGACCGTCACGACGGCGGCCCAGAGGATGACGAACAGGGCGGCGTCGAACAGCGCCGGATGCCAGACGAGGCGATAGGCGCCAAACCGGGCCAGCAGGCGTCGCAAGACGAACGCCGCGATCAGGGCGATCACCGCCGAGACCAGGACGGACGATAGGAAGACGCCGTCGATAGCGATTTCGCCGGTCATCGGGCGACCTCCGGAACGAAGGCCGGAGCCTTCGGGAACAGATTGCGGCGCAGGCCCACCAGACCCGCGACGCCCTGCACGGCCGAGGCGGCCGGCGCTTCGGCCAGGTCGCGCAGGGCGGCGTCGATGCGGGCTAGAAGCTCGGCGCCGGGCGCGGCGCGCGCGCCGGCGGCCAAGGCGGCGAAGTGGTCGCCGACGCCGTCCAGGGCGGCGTCGACGTGCTCCTTCCCATCGCGCGGCAGGTCCGGGCGCGCGGCCTGCACGGCGACCAGGTTCATGCCCACCCGCAGGTCGCGCAGCGCGTCGACGCCGACCAGGTCATGCGCGTGACCGACCTCGGCCAGCTTGGGCGTCAGAATACCCAGGCGATCCACCAGCACGGCGGCGAAGGCGGCGGGTTCCGGCGCTTGGCGCGCGCGGGCCAGGCGCGCCAGATTGCGCCAGGTGCGTGTCAGCAGGCGCCGGGCGCTGGCGTCCGTCCCCATCGATCGCAGGGCGGCCGTCACGGTGATGGCCAGCAGCAAGCCCACGAACTGGCCAAGGTTGCCATTGAGGAAGCCGGCGAAGTCGGCGCTGAACGTCTCCTGCAGGGCCAGGGCGTTGCAAAAGCCCATCAGCACGGCCAGGGCCGCCCCCATGCGGCGCGGATCGGGAATGTAGAGGCCCAGGAACAGCAGCGGCGGCCCCATGGCGGCGACGAGCATCGGAAAGCCGTCGATCGCCGGCAGGATGGCGAACATGTAGAGCGCCGCCAGCGGCAGCGAGAGCAGCGAGAACAGGCCAAAGTCCTTGATGGCCGGCACGGGATCGTCCAGCGCGGCGAAGAAGCAGCAGAACACGGCGGCCATGACCGGCGCGGCGATCCCGTCACCCCAGCCGAATTGAATCCAGGCCGCGCAGGACAGCATCACCGCGATCGCGGCGGCCCCGCCCGACAGAAGGGCCAGCGGCAGGTCGGCGTGCATCCCGTGGCGGGCGTTCTCCCGCGTGGCGGCGTCCAGCGCCGACGACAGCGGCGCGTCGGGATCGTCGATGCGGGCCATCAGGGCGTGCCCCTCGGCCAGCGCCCGCACGGCCTCCGATAGCCGCACCAGCAGGCTTTCCACCAACAAGCTCGACCAATTGGCGTCTGACCGGAGGGCGGCGAGGGTCCGGAGCTCGGCGATGAGGTCGAGCCCCGCCTCGCGTGGCGCGCCGGCCTCGATCCAGGCGATCACCGCATTCAGAGCCTCGCGCACCCGCGGTTCGCGAACATCTCGGAGGGCCTCCATGCGATCGCCGAGGCCGGACAGCAGGGGGATCAGCAGCAGCATCCGCTCCTGCAGCGCGCGCACGACGCCGGTGGTCTCACGCAGGCGCGAGGTGTCGAACGGGAGGTGGACGGCCAGCATGCGGATCTCGCTGGCGGCGGCGGCGAGGTGGCGGCGGTCGCGCGCGATCGTCGCCGGATCGGCCTCCTCGCGCAGGACATCCAGCGCCCAGCGATCGGCCTCGCCCAGCCAGTTGGCGAGGCGGATCTTCAGCACGCGCCCGACGGGACGGGGAAACACGAGGCTGTGGACCATCGTCGCGCACAGGATGCCAAGGCCGATCTCGATCACGCGCGAGACGGCGACGTCGAAGATCGCGCCGGGCTGGGAGACGCTGGGAAAGCCAATGATCGCGGCGGTGTAGCCGGCCAGCATCATCACATAGCTGCGCGGCGTGCGATCCAACAGCGAGATGGTCAGGCAGCCGCCAACCCACAGGGCCAAGGCTAGCGACAGCAGCCAGGGGGCGTTCACCAGGTTGGGGACCAAGGCCACGGTGGCGGCGGCGCCCAGGATGGTGCCGAGCACACGATAGACCGCCTTGGAGCGCACGGCTCCGGCCAGGGGCTGACTGACGATATAGGCTGTGGTCATCGCCCAGTATGGGCGCGGCAAGCCCAGGGCGAACCCGATATAGAGGGCCAGCATCGCCGCCGCGAAACTGTTCGCCGAGAACAGCAGCGTATGCCGATCGAACTTGGGCAGCATCTTGAGGTTCTCAGATCCCCTGCCCTGCCGCGAGCTCCAGCGCGGCCTCGAAGGCGGCGAAGGTGCGCAGGGCGGCCGCCAGATCGTCGTCCCCGACACCCGTCAGCATCTGGGCGCGCACGACCTGCACCGCGTCCTCGACAACGGCGGCCAGGGCTTGTCCCTCGGCGGTCAAGTGAAGGGTCTTGGCGCGCTTGTCGGTCGGATCGTCGCGCCGCTCGACGAGGTTGGCATGACAGAGCTGGTCCAGGATCCGGACCAGCGACGGCCCCTCGACCCCGATCTCTTCCGCCAACGCGCCCTGGCGAAGCCCGCCGCCGGCGCGGGCGATGTGCAGCACGGGCATGGCCTTCGCATCCGAAATGCCGTGGGCGGCCAGGGCGCGATTGACCTCCCGCCGGTAGACCCGCGCCAAGCGCAGCAGCGATTGGGCGAAGGTGCGTTCGTTCTGGATGCGAGCAGAGATCATGGAATGGCGATCTTTTAAATAGGTAGCTTCCTATTTAAATTAGATAGCATCCTACCTTTTTCATCGCAAGCTTCGTCGCCCTGGAAATTTGATACAGCGCAAAAAGCAAAAGGGCCCGGCGCCTAGCCGAGCCCTTCGCGATCGCCCTAACCCAAGGCCTGCTTGTAGAGCGCCAGAAGGTTGCTCCACGCCCGCTCGGCGGCTTCCTCGTTGTAGACTTGGCTGCCCTTGACGGTCCAACCGTGGTTGGCGCCCTCGAAGACCTCGACCCGCGCCGGCAGCTTGGCCTCGGCGAAGGCGGCCTTCAGCTTGTCCTTCACCGCCGGGTCCTGCTTGTCGTCGTTGTCGGCGATCTCGATCAGGTATGACGCCTTGGTCTTGGGCAGCAGCAGGTGCGGGCTGTCGGGCTTGTCGGTCAGCAAGCCGCCGCCATGGAACGAAGCCACGGCCGCGATGCGGTCCGGGACAGCGCCGGCGGTCTGGAACGACAGCGGTCCGCCCATGCAGTACCCCTGCACGCCGACCTTCTTGGCCTTGTTGGCCTGGGGCTGAGCGTCGAGGAACGCGATATAGGCGACCGCGTCCTTGGCCGTGCCCTCCGGCGTGACCGAGGCGCGCATTGGCATCAGCTTGGCGCGATCGTCCGGGTTGGCGAAGTTGAAGCTGCCCTGGATCACCGGCGCCTTCTGGACGCGGTAGTAGAGGTTAGGGACCAGCACGACATAGCCGGCCGCGGCCAGGCGACGGCCCATGTCGCGGAACACCGGCCGCAGGCTCATCACGTCGGGCCAGAGCAGCACGGCCGGGAACTTGCCCTTGGCTTTCGGATAGAACAGCGCCGCGTCGGCGGTCCCGTCGGGCGTCTTGATCTCGACATCCTTCTCCACGACCGTGTCGTCGGCGCGGGCCACGGTCGCGACACCGGTCAGGGCGACCGTCATCAGGCCGAAGGCGCGGCGGGAAACGCTGGGGTCGTGCACGAGGCCTTGGTGGATATCGTCATCGCACATGGCGGTCTCCTCCGGATGGGTTGGTCGGGCACGCTATAACCGCGTTATCCGTTCGCCTATCCACTTTACGTCGTAGGTCAGGCTCCGGATGCGTAGGTCGCCTTGCCCGGCAGCAGAAGGTCCTGCTTTCGACCGTCGCACAGCGCGTAGCTGAAGCCCGACTGGATCGCCCAGGCGCCGACCTCGCCCTTCTTGTTGATGGCCAGGAAGCCGACCTGGATGTCCTTGGCCTGGGGCTTCTTCTTCAGGATGCGCTCGACGGCCTCGCGACAGGCCGCCTCGGGCGAGCGCCCCTGGCGCATCAGCTCGACCACGAGAAAGCTGCCGACATTGCGGATCACTTCCTCGCCGACGCCGGTGGAGGTGGCGCCGCCGACCTCGTTGTCGACATAGAGGCCCGCGCCGATGATCGGGCTGTCGCCCACCCGGCCGCGCATCTTCCAGGCCATGCCGCTGGTGGTGCAGGCGCCGGCGATGTTCCCCTTGGCGTCGATGGCCAGCATGCCGATGGTGTCGTGGTTGTTCGCGCCGCCGGGCGTGCCCAGCTGGCCCGTGGTCTTTCCGTAGTCGCCGACCTCGCTGTTGGCCTTCGGCTGGTACTTGGCCTCTTTCTTCCAGGCTTCCCAGGCGGCGCGGGACTCCGGCGTCAGCAGCTCCTCGCGCGGGAAGCCCTGCTCCAGGGCAAACTGCAGCGCGCCCGCGCCTACCAGCATCACGTGCGGCGTCTTCTCCATGACCCGACGCGCGACCGAGATCGGATGGGCGATGTGCTCCAGGGCCGCGACCGAGCCGCAGTTGCCCAACTCGTCCATGATGCACGCGTCCAGGGACACATGGCCGTCGCGATCGGGATAGCCGGCGCGGCCGACGCTGTGGTTCTTCAGGTCCTGTTCGGGAACGCGCGCGCCCGCCTCGACGGCGTCCAATGCGCGGCCGCCTTTCGACAGCACAGCCCAGGCGGCCTGGTTGGCCGGCACGCCGAAGTCCCAGGTCGAGATCACGCAGGGTCCTTGCAATTGAACGCTCTCGCCCGCCGCCGCTGCCCGCCCACTGATCATCGCCGATCCAGCCAGGGTCGCGCCAATCAAGCCTCTACGATTCATCATGCCGGTGTGCTCCAAGAAGACCGCCGAATCCGTAACACGGCCGGAGAGAGACCATGACCGCCGCCAATAATCTCGTGGAAGGGCGCGTCCTGCTGGAAGTCTGTGTCGATACGCCCGCCGGATTGGCGGCGGCGATCGCTGGTGGGGCGGATCGGGTCGAACTTTGCGCGGCCTTGACGCTGCAAGGCCTCACGCCCGCCCCCGGGCTGATGGCGCTGGCGGCCGCCTCGCCAATCCCCGTCTATCCGATGATCCGGCCACGCAACGGCGACTTTTGCTACGACGCGCGCGACCTGGACACCATGAAGCGGGACATAGACGCGGTTCGCGCCTACGGCCTCGCGGGGGTCAGCATCGGCGCCAGCCGGCCCGACGGCGAGTTGGACCTCGATGTGCTGGGCGGGTTGGTCGCGCACGCGCAAGGCCTGGGCATGACGCTACACCGCGCCTTCGACCTCGTGGCGGATCAGTCGGCGGCGCTGGAGATCGCCGTCGAGATGGGCTTCGAGCGCGTGCTGACCTCGGGCGGGGCGATCAGCGCATTGGTCGGCGCCGAGCGGATCGCCGCCCTCGTCTCCCAGGCGAACGGCCGCATCGGCATCCTGGCCGGCGCCGGCGTGCGCGTCTCGAACGTCGGGCAGCTCGTCCAAAGCACCGGCGTGCGCGAAGTCCACGGCTCGTTCGGCGGCGCGCGACCGGGCGCGGACCCGGCGTCGAAGCTGGGCGCCATGGGCTTTGTTCCGCCGACGCTGCAGGACACCGACCAGGCCACGGTGGCCGAGGTCGCGCGGATCCTGCGCGGCTTGTCCTAGCCCTCGATGATGTGCGGCACGAACCGCGAGCGGTCACGCGTCACGCGGCCCCGGTCCTCGCGCACGCCAATCCCGGCCGGCTGGTCGCCGATCACCCAGGAGCCGACCACCGGGTAATTCGCGCCGAAGCGCGGCGGCGGCTTCAGTTCCTGGCGGATCCAGCCTTCGGCGCCATAGCCCTGGTCCAGCACCCGGCCCTTGCGGCCATTAGTCCAGAGCTCGACGTTCGCGCCTTCACGGCTGAACAGCGGCTTGCGGGCGTAGCTCGATCCCAGGCGTTCGACCTTGGGATCGTCGTCGAAATAGGTCTCGAGCAGATTGGGGTGCCCCGGATGCCGCTCCCAAAGCAGCGGCAGCAGCGCCTTGTTGGACAGCAGCGCCTTCCACGGCGGCTCGATGAACAGGGTCTTGGAGCCGCCGATGTTGGCCGCGTATGGCTCGCGCAGCATGTCCTCCCAAGGGTACAGCTTGAACATCGCGCCGATGAGGTAGTTGTCCTGGTCGACGAAGCGGCCGTCGGCGTCGAGGCCGATCTGCGTCGTCGGGACGAACTTGGGCTCCAGCCCCGCCAGCCGCGCCATGTCCTCCAGGAACCGCACCGTCTGGCGGTCCTCGACGAAGTCCGGATCGCTGGCGAAGTGGACGAAGCCGCCGTTCGGGAAGATCGCCCTGAAGCGCTCGGCGAGTTGGTCGTGCAGGCTGTTGAACTGGTCGGTGCTGTCGGGCAACGCGCCGCGCTGGATCAGGTCTTCCAGCCACAGCCACTGGAACACCGCCGCCTCATAGATGCTGGTCGGGGTGTCGGCGTTGTACTCGTAGAGCTTCGGCGGCCCCGCCCCGTCGTAGAAGAAGTCGAAGCGGCCATAGAGCGACGGATCGCGCGCCTTCCACGAGGCGGCCACGACGTCGCGCGAGGCTTCGGGAATCTGGAGCTTCGCCATCAAGGCGTCGCTGGCCACGGCCTCCTCGACGAAGTCCAGACACAGCTTGTGCAGCGCCTCGGTCGCGGGCTCCAGATGGCCCTCGACCTCTTCCAGCGTGAAGGCGTAGGCCGCCCGCTCGTCCCAGTAGCGGCGACCGTCGGCGTGATGCCAGGTGAAGCCGACGGCCTCGGCCCGAGACTTCCAGTCCGGCCGAGGCGTCAGGGCAAGACGGCGCATCAGGCGTCCTTGGACCCGGCCTTCACCTTGTCCTCGATGGCCAGCATCGGCGCGGGCAGAGCCTCGTCCTTCGGCGCCATCAGGCGGGCCAGAACGTCCTCGGCCCCGCCGCCGCCCGGCAGGATGCCCGCCGCGGCCAGCTTGGCGTCGAGATCGGCGCCGGTCTTGCGGTCCTCGGTCTCGCTGTGCAGGCGGAACTGCTCCTCGCGGACGGCCTGACGCTCCTTGATGCGCTTGAGGCTGTCAGCCGCCGAGCCGACCACGCCGCTGGCCGATCCCGAGCGCGAGATGACGGCGGCCTGGGCCTTCTGGACGCTCTCGTTGACCTTGACGATCTCGATCTCGCGGCGCAGCGCCTCGACCTTGGTGTCGGTCTGGGCGATGATCGTGCGCAGCTTTTCCTCCGCCGCGCGAAGCTCGCTCATCTGGGTCGACTTCTGCGTCGCGTCCTTCTCCAGATCGGCGATGCGCTGGGCCACTTCCAGGGCCAGGGCCTGGTCACCCTTGCCCATGGCCGCGCGGGCCGAGGCCTCGTACTTGCGGATTTGATCCGTCAGGCTGGCGACCTCGGTCTCCAGCGACCGGCGGCGGGCCACCAGCTTGGCCAGTTCGTCCCGGGCCTTGCCCTGGGCGTTGTCGGCGTCGCGGATTTCCTGGTCCAGGATCCGCAAGGCGTTGGCGTCCACGATGGTCTGCGCCCCGTCGTGCGCGGTCCCGCGGAACAGGGCCGAGAGCTTGCTCCAGATCGACATTAGAAGGTCTCCAGGTCTTGTTCGTTAGGCGGCCGCGCCGCGGCTCTTTTCGAAGGTGTCGCGCAGATCGCTGGCGGCGGCGATGGCGTTGTCGGCCAGGGTGCGCAGCTCGATCAACAGGGTCTGCAGGGTGGTCTTGGACGAAATCTCGCCCATCAGCTCGTAATAGTCGCGGCCTTCGATGGTCGTGATGCCAAAGTTCGACAGCGGTACGATCTTCTGGGCCTTGAGCAGGAATTCATTGAAGGCCGCGCGGTCGTTCTGCTCGTCGCAGGGCCAAAGCAGGGTGGAAACCACCAGCTGCAAACCGCCGCCGCTGACATAGATCGGCAGGTCGCCGAACTCGTGCATCACGACCAGCAGCACGGGCTCGACGCCCTCGACGACGGTGACGGTCATTTCGTCCTCGCGGACGAGCGAGCTCTCCACCAGTCCGTCACGCAAGGTGTGGATCGTCCAGGCGGTGTCGATAACGGAATCCATGTGTCTCACGCCCTTGGGAGGGTTGGGGTTGGTTTTCAGGGCCGGCCCGCGGGCCGACTCCACGACGATGGCTTGGACAGCCGAAAGGATGTCGGGCTTGCACGCCGCCGGGGCCCAGACCTCGATCTTCACGAAGCCGGCTTGCCGACGGGCTTCACGCCACGCCCTGGTTCTTTCGGCGGCCTGGGCGCCTCTCGTCGGTTTGGCAGGCATGCGTTACATGTACGCATAACATGTACGCTTGACAAGGCGTCGTCCGGCGTCATCCTGCGCCCCACTTCGCCAAGGGACAAGCGCGTCCGGCGGTAGAGCTGGCCTGGTCGCTTAGATGGGCACGCCGGCCAGGTATTCGAGGGCTCGCGAACGGCGATGTTCGGAAAGCTTTTCGGCAGAAAGGACGCCCAGCGCCCCGCCCTGCCCGTCATCCGCAACGTGACCATCGGCCGGACCGTGGTGCTGGATCCTCTGGCCTGGCGGCGCTTCAGCGGCGAAGCGAAGTTCGCCCTGGATCGCGACACTCTGGAGATCACGGCCCAAGGCCTGATCCACCTGAACGACGGCGCGTTCGTGCACCGCTTCTATACGGACGACGAAATCCTGTTCCAGGTGGTCTCGGACGACCGCGAGGGCCAGCGCGCCAATGACTTCACCGTCTTTGTTCCGTGGTCCAGCGAGTATCCGGCCGATCGCGCTGATCGTGACCTGTGGGCCGAGCGCCTGCGGGCCCGCGCGTTCCAGGCCGAGGGCCTGCCCGAGTACCGCCGCTTCTGGTTCGGCGAGGACGCCGAGCGCCAGGATCCCGTGACGCTGTGGGAAGACGTCTATTATGACCGCGAAGGCGCCGCGCCCGACCGGCGGCTCTTCCAGACCACCATGCTATTTCACCGCGAACTTTCGGGCGGCGAAGGCCGCGAGCTTTTGCTGGCGTTGACCGCCGAGCCCGAGGACGGTGACGTGACGCACGAGACGATGATCGGCCTGCCGCTGTCGGTGGGCGAGTTCAAGGCTTAAGGAGAGGCCGATGTTCGACTTCACGGCGTTCCAGGATGGAGCGATCGCGTTCCTGGTGGCCTTCGTGGCCGCCGGCCTGTTCACCATCGCCTTCAAGTACATCTACCAGTGGGTGACGCCCTACAACGAGAAGGCGCTGATCCGGCAGGGCAATCTGGCCGCCGCCATCGCCCTGGCCGGCGCCTTGATCGGCTACGTCCTGCCGCTGGCCTCGGCGCTGAGCCACACGGTCAGCCTGCCCGAGTTCGCCGCCTGGGCGACCCTGGCCGGCGTCATCCAGATCGCCGCCTTCACCGGCGTGCGCCTGGTCGCCCTGCCCGACGTCAAGGCGCGGATCGAGAACGGCGAGACCTCGATCGGCGTCTATCTGGCGGGCATCTCCATCGCCGTCGGCGTTCTGAACGCCGCCTGCATGACGGCGTGAGGAGCGGAGCCATGAGCACCCGTAAGCGCTCCGCCTCGCTGCGACTGACGACCATGCTGGCCGGGGCGGCCAGCCTGACCCTGGCGGGTTGCGATGACCCGGGCGCCGGCGCCCAGGCCAGCTGGGACCCCAATCGCGGCGAGCAGGTCGAGGCCTTCAGCTACAAGTCGCTGGAGGAGTGCAAGGCCGCCAACGAGGTCTCGGACCAGCAATGCGACACGTCCTGGGCGACCGCCCAGAAGGACGACCAGAAGAACGCGCCGCGCTATGAGGCCCGCGCCTCCTGCGAGGACGTCTATGGCGCCGGCAACTGCGTGCCGCGCAGCGAGCAAGGCGGCGGCAGCTTCTTCACGCCCCTGCTCACCGGTTTCGTGATCGGCCGGATGCTGGACGGTGGAGGCTACCGCGGGACAGGGCTCTATCGCGGGAACGACGGCTACTACTCCACCTGGGGCGGACGCCTGGGACGCGACTACGGCACGGGCCGGACAGTCATTACGCGCGAGAGCATCGACCCGCCCGACACGATCCGCAACGCACCGCCCAAGGTTCAGACCCGCACTTCGGTCGTCTCGCGCGGCGGCTTCGGCGGTGGTCGCAGCTATGCCTATAGCGGAAGCCACAAGGGCGGCTTCGGCGGATAAGGCGCCCGATAATTTTTGCGATTGACTCGCAACTAGACATCTCGTTTAGTTGAGAAGTGTTCGCAAGAACGCGTCGGGCCGCTCACCGAAGTCGGTTCGCCAGGGCGGGTGTCGGCCCCCTGCTCGGCGAGGAGATTTCCGGCGTGCGGTCCGACCTTTTCCCCGATCTCTTCCACGGCGCTTGCGTCGACGATTGCGGCCCGATGGAGCTAACGCGCGGCGAACGCGTGCTGCTTTGGATGCTGCGCCAGTGGGTGACGGCGCGCGTGCTGGACCAAGAACCGGGCGCGCGCCTGTCGCGAGAGGCCGGCGCCCTCGTCTCCCCGCGCGTGGCGTCGGCCTTCATCCTGATGATGACGACCATCGAAGGCCAGGTGCGCCGCCCCCTGTGCATCGCCGCCCCCTGCCGCCAGGGTTACGCCGAGGACGAGCAGCGGCTGATCACCGCCTGCGGGGTCTGCCCGGCCTCGCCGGAGATCGCCGGCCGGCTACTGGAGGATATGGTGACGACGCCGGAGCCGGTGATCGTCGCCGCTCGCTTTCTGAACATGGCCCTGGCCCATGACGCGCTGGCCCTGCCGCTCCGGTTCGACGAGCCGGCGCGCGCGCCGACGGCGCGGCCGACCTTGCACTGACCTCTACCGATACCCTTGATGCGCCAGGCGCTGGGCCAAGGCTCGGGCCGCCATCTCGACGTCGCGCCAGGTCGCGTCGAAGTCGCTGGCGTCGCCGTAATAGGGATCGGCCACCGCCTTGCCCTCATAACCGGGCACAAGATCCAGCAACAAACCCAGCTCCGCCGTCGCGTCCCGAGGCGCCAAGGCCCGCAGGCCGCTCAGATTGGTCTCGTCCAACGCGTAGATGTGGGTGAAGCTGCGGAAGTCGTCCTTGGTCACCTTGCGCGCCCGTTGACGGGTGATGTCGACGCCGTTGCGCCGCGCGGCGGCGATGGCGCGCGGATCCGGCGGCTCGCCGGCGTGCCAGCCGCCCGTGCCGGCGGAGTCGATGAGCACGTCAAGCTGCATCCGCTGGGCCTCGGCCCGGAACGCGCCCTCGGCCAGGGGCGAACGACAGATGTTGCCCAGGCATACGAACAGAACCGAAGCTTTCGCCATCAAGCCCTTCCCCAGCCGCCGCCGCCCGGCGTCTCGATCACGATAGCGTCGCCCGCGCCGACTCGCACCAGATCCGTGGCCGCCAAGGGTTGAACCTCGCCGTCGGCGCGTTCGATACGCGCCGCGCCCAGCGCACCGGGCTGGCCGCCTTCCATGCCGAAGGGCGGGACGCGACGACGGTTTGAGAGCAGCGTGACAGTCATCGGTTCTCGGAAGCCGATCTTGCGCACGACCCCTTCCCCGCCGCGATGCGTCCCTTCGCCGCCGGAGCCGCGCCGGATCGAGAAGGCCTCGACCAGCACCGGATAGCGCGCTTCCAGCACCTCGGGGTCGGTCAGGCGGCTGTTGGTCATGTGGGTCTGGACCGCGTCGGTCCCGTCGAAGTCAGGCCCCGCGCCAGAGCCCCCGCAGATGGTCTCGTAGTACTGCCGTCGATCGTCACCGAAGGTGAAGTTGTTCATCGTCCCTTGCGCCGCGGCCATCACGCCCAGCGCGCCGTAAAGCGCGTCGACCACCACTTGGCTGGTCTCGACATTGCCGGCCACCACCGCCGCCGGATAACGCGGCCGCAGCATCGAGCCCTCGGGGATCACCAACTCCACCGGTCGCAGGCAGCCGTCGTTCATCGGAATCTCGTCGTCCACCAGCGTGCGGAAGACATAGAGCGCCGCCGCCCGGCAGATCGAGGCCGGCGCGTTGAAATTGGTCGGAACCTGGTCGCTGGTCCCGGTGAAGTCGACGCGCGCGGCGCGGGCCTTCTGGTCGACCGTGATCGCGACCTTCACCACCGCGCCGTCGTCCAGTTCGTAGGCGAACGCGCCGCTCTTCATCGTCGCCAGCACGCGGCGGACGGCCTCCTCGGCGTTGTCCTGGACGTGGGCCATGTAGGCCTCGACGACGTCCTGGCCGAACTCGGCGACCATCGCTGTGAGCGCTTCGGCCCCGCGCGCGCAGGCGGCGATCTGAGCCTTCAGGTCGCCGATGTTCTGGTCGGGATTGCGGGCCGGCCACGCGCCAGAGGCTAGCAGGGCCCGGGTCTCGGCTTCGCGGAACCGACCGTCCTCGACCAGCAGGAAGTTCTCGATCAGGACGCCCTCTTCCTCGACCGTCTTGCTGTTCGGCGGCATCGAGCCCGGCGTGATCCCGCCGATGTCGCCCTGGTGCCCGCGCGCGGCGACGTAGAACAGCAGCGCGCCCGCCACATCGAACACGGGCATGACGACGGTCACGTCCGGCAGGTGGGTGCCGCCGTTGTAAGGCGCGTTCAGCATGTAGACGTCGCCGGGCTTCATGCCGCGACCGTCCGAGAGGCGCGCGTCGCGGATCGCCCGCACGCTGTCGCCCATCGAGCCCAGGTGCACCGGCATGTGCGGGGCGTTGGCGATCAGGTTTCCCTCACGGTCGAACAGGGCGCAGGAGAAGTCCAGCCGCTCCTTGATGTTGACCGAATAGGCGGTGTTCTGAAGGGCGAAGCCCATCTCCTCGGCCACGGCCATGAAGAGGTTGTTGAACACCTCCAGCATGACCGGATCGGCATCCGTCCCGATCGCCTTGCGGCTCGGCAGGGCGACAACGCGGTCGAGGATCAGGTTCAATCGGGCGTCGACGGTCGCGCGCCAACCGGGCTCGACGACCGTGGTGCCGGTGGCCTCGCGGATGATCGCGGGACCAAGGATCTCCGCGCCGACCGCCAGGACCACTCGATCGAACACCGGCGTGGCCTGGAGGGCGCCGGCCATGCGTGTTTCGACCGCGGCCAAGGCCTCGGGCGGTCCCATCGCCCTCGTCGCGCCGAAGCTTGGTTCGGCGCCGGCGTCGGCATGGCCGATCGCCTCGACCGACAGGGTCTCGATCACCAGCGCCGTCGCCGGGGAGGTAAAGCCGAACCGGCGCTGGTGCAGCGCCTCGAAGGTCGCGCGGACTTCGGCCGGCTCGCCGAACGGCACGACCATGGGCGTGTCCGTGCCCGCGTACTTCACGCGCAAGGTGGCGAGTGTCTCGACCGATACCAGGGGGATGCCCTGAGCGCGCAACGCGGTCGTCGCCTCGCCGGCCAGAACCGTCGCCCGCGTCGCGAGATCGCCCGCCGCGTTCAGGGGCCGCTCGACCGTCTCCTCCCGGATCAGGCGCAGGTCCGCCAGGCCCATGCCATAGGCCGACAGCACGCCCGCGAACGGGTGGATCATCACCTGGGTCATCCCCAGAGCGTCGGCGACCAGGCAGGCATGCTGGCCGCCCGCGCCGCCAAAGCACGCCAAGACATAGCGCGTGACGTCGTAGCCGCGCTGGATCGAGATTTGCCGCACGGCCTTGGCCATGTTCTCGACGGCGATGGTGACGAAGCCCTCCGCGATCTCTTGGGGCGCCATGACCTTGCCGGTCGCCGACGCGACCTCCGCCGCCATCGCCTGGAAGCCGCGTGTCACGGCCTCGACGTCCAGCGGCTGGTCGGCGCTCGCGCCGAACACCTTGGGAAAGAACTCCGGACGCAGCTTGCCCAGCATGACGTTGCAGTCGGTGACCGTCAGCGGCCCGCCCCGGCGATAGGCCGCCGGTCCGGGAACCGCGCCGGCGGAGGCCGGGCCGACGCGCAGCCGCGCGCCGTCGAAGCCGCAGATCGAGCCGCCGCCGGCCGCCACGGTGTGGATGTTCATCATTGGCGCGCGCATCCGCACGCCCGCCACCACGGTCTCGAAGGCCCGCTCGTACTCGCCCGCGTAGTGGCAGACGTCGGTCGAGGTGCCGCCCATGTCGAAGCCGATCACGCGGTCGAACCCGGCCTCGGCCGCCGTCCGCGCCATGCCGACCACGCCGCCGGCGGGACCTGACAGGATGGCGTCCTTGCCCCGGAAGGCCCGCGCGTCCGTAAGGCCGCCGTTCGACTGCATGAACAGCAGCCGCGTGTCGTGGCCCCCTCTTTCCTTTGCTTGAAGCGCGCCGGCGACCTGGTCCACGTAGCGGCGCAGGATCGGCGAGAGGTAGGCGTCGACCACCGTCGTGTCGCCCCTGCCGACCAGCTTCATCAGCGGGCTGACCTCGTGGCTGACCGAGACCTGGACGAAGCCGATCTCGCGAGCGATGGCGGCGACGCGCGCCTCGTGATCGGTGAAACGGAAGCCGTGCAGCAACACGATCGCCACCGCGCGGAAGCCGGCGTCGTATGCGGCTTGAAGCCCGGCGCGCGCGGCGGCCTCATCCAACGGCCGCAACACCTCGCCCTCGACACTCATCCGCTCGTCGATCTCGACAACGCGGTCATAGAGGGCCTCGGGCTTGACGATATGGCGCTCGAACAGCTTGGGCCGCGCCTGGTAGCCGATCCGCAGCGCGTCGGCGTGGCCCTTGGTGATCGCCAGCACCGTCGGCTCGCCCTTGCGTTCCAGCAGGGCGTTAGTCGCGACGGTGGTGCCCATCTTGACCGCGTCGATCGCCGCGCCCTGGGGCAGCAAGGCGCGCACGCCCGCCACGGCGGCGTCGGCGTAGTACTCGGGATTCTCGGACAGCAGCTTGTGGGTGACCAGCGCCCCGTCCGGCCGCCGCGCGACGATGTCGGTGAAGGTGCCGCCGCGATCGATCCAGAACTCCCAGCCGCGCGGCTGTTGATCGGTTGCGGTCATGAGTTGGGCTGCTCCCTTAGCGCCCCCGTCATAGCGGGTTCACAACCCGTGTCATCCCGGAAGCCTCGCCGAGGCTATCCGGGACCCAGGAGTGACGCAGCGCCGTGCGCGCCGCCCCTGGGTCCCGGCGCAACGCGCTACGCGCTTCGGCCGGGATGACGCGCTTTGGCGGGGTTACCTCAGAACCCCCAGCAACTCCGCCGCCTGCCACAGGCCCAGCAACAGGAAGATCACCGCGGCGCCGATGCGCACGTACTTCAGCGGGACGACCTTGGTGGCGGCCTCGCCCAGGTACACGGCCGGGACGTTGGCCAGCATCATGCCCAGGGTGGTGCCGGCGGCGACCCAGGCGATCGAATGGAACTTGGCGCCCAGGGCCACGGTGGCGATCTGGGTCTTGTCGCCCATCTCGACCAGGAAGAAGGCGATCGTGGTGGTCAGGAACACGCCGTAGCGGCCAGCGTTCTGGCCCTCCTCGTCATCGGCCTTGTCGGGGATCAGGGCCCAGCCTGCCATGGCGATGAAGGAGATGGCGATGGCCCACTTGAACCAGGCGCCGCTCAAGAAGTCCGACACCCAGTAGCCCGCCGTGGCGGCCAGGGCGTGGTTCGCGAGCGTGGCGACCAGGATGCCAAGGATGATCGGGACAGGCTTCTTGAACCGCGTGGCCAGGATGATGGCCAGGAGCTGGGTCTTGTCGCCGATCTCGGCGATGGCCACGACCAGGGTCGAGACGAGCAGGGCTTCCACTGAAATAGTCCTCCGGGCCGGGCGCATGCCAATAGCGTCGATGCCCCACCCGGCCCGGATAGAGATCGGCGCCACTGGTCTCGCCAAGGAAGCTTCAAGTCCGCTTCCCTTCCCCGCGCCATGCTTCCGGAGAAGCAAGTGTGTTGACGGCGGGGCCCGCTGATAGGCGCGGGCGGCTACTCCCCAAAGGTGGGGCGCGTGTAGCGGGTGAGAGAGATCAGGTCAATCTCCCTTCCCCCTTTGACGGGGGAAGGGTCGGGGATGGGGGTGAAGCGGCGGCTCAGCCATAAAGGCCATGGATCACCCCCACCCTCCCCTCCCCCATCGAGGGGGAGGGACTAGACGGAGGCCGGCGCGTCGAAGCGCATCACGTGGATCGCCACCCTCGCCTTGCCGCCGACGAAGTTGCCGCCGACGGCGGTCAGCACAACCGGTGTATCGGCGTAGTAGGCCGTCGGTCCGACAACCCCGATGTTGCTGGAATTCTTGGCCACGCCCAGCGAGCCGCCAAACTTGCTGGCCTCGCCCGCGACGCCGCAGTTGTAGGCGGTGGCGCCCGTGATCGCGGCGGTGGTCCGGGTCGAGACCGCCAGGACGATCGCCCGGTTGGGGATGACGATGCTGGTCGCGGTCGAAGCGCCCGACAGGGTCACCTCCTGCTCCAGGATCTCGAGCCGCGTGTTGGCGAGGCTCGGCGAGGCCGCGGCGGTCAGGCTTCGGAAGGTCGTCGACAGCGGCGTCCAGACGGCGCCGTCGAAGGCCACCATCTGGTTCTCGTCCTTGACCCACGCCAGCACGCCCTCGGCGGGCGCGAGCGCCTCCCAGGCGCCGGCCTCGAAGCGCATCAGAGTGCCGGCCGGTTGGCCCGTCCACGCCGCGCCGGACGCTCCCGTCGGCAGGATCCAGACGCCGCCGGCGACGGGATTGGCCGGCTGCGCGGCGAGGGTTCGGCTTTCGACGGCCAGCTGAATAAGAGCGTCCAGCCGAGCGAAACTCTCGTTGATCGGGATATGCTTCTGCGCCTGGGCGGCGACCACATAGGGCAGGCCAAGGCGGGGCGTGACGTCATCGAACATGGAGCGGCTCCGGGAGCGATGGAAGACGCTCCCAGCATCATGCCGCTGTCAGGGCGGGGGACGGCGCGGTCTCCGTCCCCGTCGAACGCCCGTCTATTCGGCGGCGAAAGCCAAATGATTTCCAGAGGTAAGCGCCGTCTTGGCCGCGAGTTCGGCCTTGGCTTGCTCGTACTCGGCCGCGAAACGCGCGATGAGTTCGGCGGCCGGCAGCACTTCCTTGATCGCGCCGATGCCCTGGCCCGAGCCCCAGATGTCGCGCCAGGCCTTGGCCTCCTGATTGCCGCCGGAGCCGAAGCTCATCTTGGACGGATCGCTTTGCGGCAGGTTGTCCGGATCCAGGCCCGCGGCGACGATCGACGAGCGCAGGTAGTTGCCGTGCACGCCGGTGAACAGGTTCGAATAGACGATGCCGTCGGCCTGGCCTTCGACGATGGCGCGCTTGTAGCCTTCCACCGCGTTGGCCTCCTCGGTCGCGATAAAGGCCGAGCCGATATAGGCCAGATCCGCCCCCATCGCCTGGGCGGCCAGGATCGAGCGACCGCAGGCGATCGAGCCCGACAGCGCCACCGGCCCGTCGAACCACTGGCGGATCTCCTGGATCAGGGCGAACGGCGACAGCGTGCCGGCGTGGCCGCCCGCGCCGGCCGCGACCGGGATCAGGCCGTCCGCGCCCTTCTCGATCGCCTTGCGGGCGAAGCGGTCCGTGATGACGTCGTGCAGCGTGATCCCGCCGTAGGAGTGGATCGCCTGGTTCAGGTCCTCGCGGGCGCCCAGCGAGGTGATGACCACCGGGACCTTGTACTTCACGCACAGCTCGATGTCTTCCTCGAGCCGGTTGTTCGTCTTGTGAACAATCTGATTGACGGCGAAAGGCGCCGAGGGGGTGTCTGGGTTAGCCTTGTCGTAGGCGGCCAGCTCTTCGGTGATCCGCGCCAGCCACTCGTCCAGTTGCGACAGCGGGCGCGCGTTCAGCGACGGGAACGAGCCCACGATGCCCGCCTTGCACTGGGCGATCACCAAGTCGGGATTGCTGATGATGAACAGCGGCGAGGCGATGACGGGAAGGCGCAGGCGGTCACGCAGGATCGGCGGCAGGGCCATGGGCGAAGGTTCTCCCCTTTGGAGATCGGCTTGAGCGCCGAATATATGATCACCGTTCAGCTTAAACGCTCGTTTGGCGCTCGCGCAAGGCTTGACGGCCGTAGCGGCAGGGGCGCATCACGATCAAAAATAACAATGCTGCAGTGCAGGAGAGAGACGCTTTGACCGAGGCGACCACGCCCCTGGCCGAGGACTTTGGTCCGCAAGGCGACGACGCCACCCGCGCGCGTTGGATGGCCCTGGTCGAGAAGACCCTGAAGGGTCAGAGCTTCGAGGACACCCTCACCACCGCCACGCCGGACGGCGTGACGATCCAGCCTCTCTACACCGCCAAGGACGGGGTCGCCGTCGCCCGCGACCTGCGCCTCCGCGACGCCGAGCGGCCGTGGGACCTGCGCGTCCGCGCCGCCCATCCCGATCCAGCGCGCGTCGCCAAGGACGTGTTGACCGACCTCGAAGGCGGCGCGGCCTCGGTGCTTTTGCAGCTCGATCCCTCGGGCGAGAATGGTATCGCGGTCGGCTCGGCCGATGATCTCGCCAAGGCCCTGTCGGGCGTGCTTTTGGACCTGGCGCCCGTGGCGCTGGACGCCGGTTTCCTGGGTCCGAAGGCGGCCGACTGGCTGGGCGCCCTGGCCAAGGCCGCGCCGAACGCGCCGCTGGCTTTCCACCTCGATCCGCTGACCGCCTTCATGCGGGCCGGCTCCAGTCACGGCCCGATCGAGAGCCACGTCTTCAACGCCGCGACCGTGGCCACGCGCCTGGCTTCGACCTACGCCAAGGCCAGCCTGTTCCTAGCCACCGGACGCGCCACGCACGAGGCCGGCGGCTCGAACGTCGAGGAACTGGCCGCCATGACCGCGGCCGCCCTCGCCTACGCCAAAGCGCTGACGCGATCGGGCCTGTCGACGCGGGAGGCCTTCGACCGCATCGTTCTGGGCGTCAGCCTGGACGGCGAATACTTCACGGGCGTCGCCAAGCTGCGCGCCGCCAAGGCGCTGTGGGCGCGCCTGACCGAGGCTTGCGGCGTCTCCGTTTCCGCCAAGATCGAGGCCCGCTCGTCGCGGCGGATGCTGGCCAAGGCCGACGCCTGGACGAACCTGTTGCGGCTGACCTCGGCCGGGTTCGCCGGGGCGGTCGGCGGCGCCGACGCCATTGTGCTGGACGCCTTCACCGACGCCATCGGCCTGCCCACCGCCTTCGCCCGCCGCCAAGCACGCAACACCCAGCTGGTCCTGATGGAGGAGAGCAACCTCGGCCGCGTCGCCGACCCGGCCGGCGGGGCCTGGTACCTCGACAGCTTGACCGACCAGCTGGCCCGCGCCGCCTGGAACGACTTCCAGGCCATCGAGGCCGCCGGCGGGATCATCAAGGCGCTGGAGAGCGGCTTCGTGGCCAGCGGCGTCGCCAAGACCCGCGCGGCGCAGGAAACCGCCTTCGCCGACAAGACCCGCAAGATCCTCGGCGTCACCGTCTTCCCCAACGCCGACGACAAGACGCCGGAGGTCGAGACGCCCGATCCGGCCGCCTTCGCGGTCGCCGCGCCGGACGTCCGCCTCCCCGGGCCGGACAGCAAGTGCGCCGCGCTGACGCCCATCCGCTTCGCCGCCGCCTTCGAGGGAGCCTGAGCCGTGACCAAGTTCCCAGACTTCACGACGATCGACTTCGCCGAGGTCGCCCCCGGCGCCGCGCCGGTCGGCAAGGCCTGGAGCACGCCCGAGGGCGTCGATGTCGCCCCGGCCTTCGACGCCAGCGACATCCAGGGCCTGGACTTCCTGGGCGGCTATCCGGGCGTCGCGCCCTATGTGCGCGGCCCCTACCCTACCATGTACGTGACCAACCCGTGGACGGTGCGCCAGTACGCCGGCTTCTCGACGGCCGAGGACTCCAACGCCTTCTATCGCCGCAACCTGGCGGCCGGTCAGATGGGCCTGTCGGTGGCCTTCGACCTCGCCACCCACCGGGGCTATGACAGCGACCACGAGCGGGTGAAGGGCGACGTCGGCATGGCCGGCGTGGCCATCGACTCGATCCTGGACATGCGCACGCTCTTCTCGGGCATCCCGCTCGACAAGATGAGCGTGTCGATGACCATGAACGGCGCGGTGCTGCCGATCCTGGCGCTCTACATCGTCGCGGCCGAGGAGCAGGGCGTCAGCCCCGACAAGCTCTCCGGGACGATCCAGAACGACATCCTCAAAGAGTTCATGGTGCGGAATACCTACATCTATCCGCCCGCGCCCTCGATGCGGATCATCTCGGACATCTTCGCCTTCACCTCGGCGAACATGCCCAAGTTCAACTCGATCTCGATCAGCGGCTATCACATGCAGGAGGCCGGCGCGACGGCCGACCTGGAGCTGGCCTACACCCTGGCCGACGGCGTCGAATACGCCCGCGCCGGCGTCGCGGCCGGCATGAGCATCGACCAGTTCGCGCCGCGCCTGTCGTTCTTCTGGGCGATCGGCATGAACTACTTCATGGAAGTGGCCAAGATGCGCGCCGCGCGCCTGCTGTGGGCCCGCCTGATGAAGCGCGAGTTCGAGCCCAAGGACGACCGCTCGCTGTCCCTGCGCACCCACAGCCAGACGTCGGGCTGGTCGCTGGCGGCCCAGGACGTGTTCAACAACGTCGCCCGCACCTGCGTCGAGGCCATGGCCGCCGTGAACGGTCAGACCCAGAGCCTGCACACCAACAGCCTGGACGAGGCGCTGGCCCTGCCGACCGACTTCTCGGCCCGGATCAGCCGCAACACCCAGCTCTTCCTGCAGATGGAGAGCGGCACGACCCGTGTCGCCGACCCTTGGGGCGGCAGCTACTACGTCGAGCGCCTGACCTACGAGCTGGCCCAGAAGGCCCTCGCCCACATCGAGGAAGTCGAGGCGCTGGGCGGCATGGCCAAGGCCATCGAGCAGGGCCTGCCCAAGCTGCGCATCGAGGAAGCCGCCGCCCGCACCCAGGCCCGCATCGACAGCGGCAAGCAGAGCGTCGTCGGCGTCAACCGCTACAAGCCCGAGGTCGCCGACGACATCCCGGTGCTGAAGGTCGACAACGGCTCGGTCCGCGCCCAACAGCTGGAGAAGCTGGCCCGCCTGAAGGCCGAGCGCGATCCGGCCGCCACCGAGGCCGCCCTGAAGGCTCTGGAGGACGGCGCGCGGGGGAACGGCAACCTCTTGGCCCTAGCCGTCGACGCCGCCCGCGCCAAGGCCACCGTGGGCGAGATTAGCTACGCGCTGGAGAAGGTGTTCGGCCGCCACCGCGCCGAGATCAAGTCGATCCAGGGGGTCTACATGAAGGAGGCCGGCAACGATCCGAAGACCGCCCGCGCCAAGGCCATGGTCGAGGCGTTCGAGCAGGCCGACGGCCGCCGCCCCCGCATCCTGATCGCCAAGATGGGCCAGGACGGTCACGACCGGGGCCAGAAGGTCATCGCCACGGCCTTCGCCGATCTCGGCTTCGACGTCGATATCGGACCGCTGTTCCAGACCCCGGCCGAGGCCGCGCGCCAGGCGGTCGAGAACGACGTGCACGTGGTCGGCGCCAGCTCGCTCGCGGCGGGTCACCTGACCCTGGCGCCGGAGCTCAAGGCCGAGCTCGCCAAGCAAGGCCGAGACGACATCCTGATGGTGGTCGGCGGGGTCATTCCGCCCCAGGACTTCCAGGCTCTGCGCGACGCCGGGGCGGCGGCGATCTTCCCGCCGGGCACGGTGATCGCCGAGGCGGCCATCGAACTCCTGGACCAGCTCAACCGGCAGCTGGGCTACACGCAGGAAGCGGCCTAGACGGACCTACGCCGGAACAGACCGCGCTTCTTCTGGCTCCGCTCGAAGGCGACTTCCTCCGGCAGGCCATGACGCGCCTCGATGTCCTTCTGCAGCGCCTTGGCCGCCATCAGGTGGCCGGGGAAGATCGTGTCCACGGCCCAGCCGAGGACCGGCACGGTGTCGGAGAGGTTATCGGCGGCGAGATAGGCCGCCATCCTGCCCATCGTGCTGGGCGAGGCCTTGGCGTGAGCGGCATGGAACAACAGCAGCGCGCCCGCGCCCAGGCCGTAGGCGAGGCCCACGCCTGGAACCCAGGCCAGCACGCCGTCGAGGCCGATACCAACAGGGCCCACGCCGATCAGGCGGTCGGAGAGACGCTTGATGGTCTCGGCCGCCCGCCAGGCGCGGTGCGCCTTGAACCGCGCGTCATCCACGGGGCCCGTTCGCGGGCCAGCATAGGCGGCGGCCATTGAGACATCCTCGGTCATGCTCGCAGAACGCTCCGTCTCGGACCTCGTTGCATGGGTATCAGATCGTGCCGCGTCGACGCCGCGGCAAGTGCCAGGCCGTCGCGTCGCCGACCCGTTTGGGTTTCGCGATCTGACCGCGTCGGCTAAGCGAGGACTCGTGAACCCTGGTCTCGACATAGACGTCCTCGAACAGCGCCTGGTCGGCGGCGACCGCGCCGCCCTGGCCCGCGCCATCACCTTGGTCGAGAGCCGCCGCGCCGATCACCAGGTCGCGGCGCGGACCCTGCTGTCCCGGCTCATGCCGCTGACCGGCCGCGCCCAGCGGATCGGGATCACCGGCGTGCCCGGCGCCGGCAAGTCCACGACGATCGAACGGTTCGGCTGCGACCTGATCGAGGCCGGCCACAAGGTCGCGGTGCTGGCCGTCGATCCGTCCTCAGGCCGACACGGCGGTTCGATCCTGGGCGACAAGACCCGGATGGAACAGCTCAGTGTCCAGCCCAACGCCTATATCCGCCCTTCCCCGTCCGGCGGCGCGCTGGGCGGGGTGGCGCGTAAGACCCGCGAGGCCATGCTGCTGTGCGAGGCGGCCGGGTTCGACGTGGTCATTGTCGAGACCGTCGGCGTCGGCCAGTCCGAGACGGTCGTCGCCGACATGGTCGACATCTTCCTGGCTCTGCTGATCCCCGGGGGCGGCGACGAGCTGCAGGGCATCAAGAAGGGCCTGATCGAGCTGGCCGACCTCCTGGTCATCAACAAGGCCGACGCCGATCCGGCGAAGGCCGAACGCTCGGCGCGCGACTATCGCAACGCCCTGCATATCCTGACCCCCGCCCACCCGGACTGGACGCCGCCGGTGCTGACCGCCTCGGGCCTGACGGGCCTGGGCCTCGACGTGCTGTGGACCCAGATCCAGCGCCATCGCGAGATCATGACCGCCAATGGCGCGCGCGCCGCCCGGCGCGCCGACCAGGACGCGCGGTGGATGTGGGCGATGGTCGAGGATCGTCTGCGCGACGCCTTCCGAAACGCGCCGGCGGTGGCCGCTCTGGCGCCGGACCTCGAAGCGGCCGTGCGCGCGGGACAAGTCCCCGCCTCGGCCGCCGCCGACAAGCTTCTGGATGCGTTCGGCTTGCTTTGACCGTCCGGTCTAGCGCTCCGCCAATCGCGGGCGGTCGATCACCGCTGACATCGCCGCTTGAGCGGCTTTTCACTCATGTCTCGCGGATGGGAACAGCGGGCCAACGGTGCTAGGACGGGCCATGGTTCGCAAAGTCACCGCCAAGATCGTCCCCGCCAGGGATCCGACCGCCGAGGCCGATCGCGCCTGGTTCGAAGCCAACACCGAGCGGCGCTTCCGGCTGCGCGATCCCGCGCCGCTGGAATTCAGGGACCCGCTGGGCGATCCGGGCGACGGCTTCTCGTGGCGCGTGCTGGTCGCGAGACTGCCGGACGGGGGTCGGTTGCGACTGCCGATTTCCCTGTCGTGGGAACTGCACAACGACCACGCCAAGGATCAACACCTGCGGATCCTGTTCGACCAGATCGCGCCGCCGGAAGCCAAGGCGCGCCTAGGCTAGTCCTATGGACGCGGCGCCGGGATCGCGCCCCCTCGCCGCATGACCCGCGCGATCCTGATCTGAGCGTTGGTCCTCGCGGTCGGCGCTTTCGCCCTGGTCAGCGCGGCGTTGCCGCGCAATTCGCGGTCCCTGCCCGCGAAAGCTTGAAGACCTAGGCCGCCTGCAGCTGCTGCTTCACCCGCTCGGCCAGGGTCTTGATGTCGATCGGCTTGGGCAGGAACGTCACGCCCGTCTCGCCTTCCAGCAGGTCGCTGAACTCGGCCTCGGCATAGCCCGAGATGAACATCACCGGCGCGTTTCCGAGATAGCCGCGGGCCTTCTTCAGCAGGGTCGGGCCGTCGATGCCGGGCATGATCACGTCGCTGATCAGAAGATCGATCGTGCCGGCGTGCTCCTCGGCGATCAGCAGGGCTTCCTCGCCGTCGGCGGCCTCCAGCACTTCGTAACCGCGGGCGCGGAGCAGACGAGCGGCGACGCTGCGGACGGCGTCCTCGTCCTCGACGAACAGGATGCGGCCGGCGCCGGAGAGGTCGCGGGCGGCGCGGGGCTTGGCCGGCTCGGCGGCGGCGGCCTCGGCGGCCAAGGTGACACCGGCGGGCGCTTCGTAGACCGGCAGGAAGATGCGGAACGCCGCGCCTTCGCCCGGGCGGCTATGGACGTGGATCCAGCCGTCGCTTTGCTTGACGATGCCGTAGACGGTGGCCAGGCCCAGGCCCGTGCCTTCGCCCACCGGCTTGGTGGTGAAGAACGGGTCGAAGATCTTGCCCATCACGTCGGGCGGAATGCCGGGGCCGTCGTCGCTGACCTCGATGAAGGCGCAATCATCGTCGGCCGCCGGGAAGCCCAGCTGGATCGCCTCGTCGCGAGTCAGGCGCGCGGTGCGGATGCGCACCACGCCGCCGCCCTTGGCCGCGCGGACCGCGTCGCGGGCGTTGACGGCCAGGTTCATGACCGCCGTTTCGAGCTGGCTCTTGTCGGCCCGCACCCGGGGCAGGTCGCGGCCGTAGTCGGTGATCAGCTTGACGTCCTCGCGCAGCAGACGGCGCAACAGGACCTCGAACTCGGAGATCAGCTCGCCCAGGTCCAGCACTTCGCGCTGGACGGTCTGCTTGCGCGAGAAGGCCAGCAGCTTACGGACCAGATCGGCGGCGCGCACGCCGGTCTGGCGGATTTCGTTGAGCCCCTCGTACGACGGGTCGCCGACCGGGTGACGGTGCAGCAGTTCGTCCAGGCGCAGTTGGATGGCTGTCAGCAGGTTGTTGAAGTCGTGGGCCACGCCGCCCGCCAGCTGGCCGATCGCCTGCATCTTCTGGGCCTGGGCGAGTTGCAGTTCGATCTGCTTCTGCTCGGACACGTCGATCATGTAGGCCACCAGGCGGCCTTCGGCGCGATAGAGATAGAGGTGGGCGATGCGGGTGGCGTCGCGGGCCAGGCGCACTTCGTAGGGACCGGCGCGGCCTTCGGCCAGCCGCGCTTCGGTGTCGGCGCGCGAGGCGGCGTCGATCAGGTCGCCAAACACCACGCCAGCCTTGGCGCCGGTCATGGTGGTGAGGGCGGGGTTGGCCTCCAGAACGCGGGACGTGAAGGGATCCAGACCTTCCAGCAAGGCCGCGCCGAACGGCGAGGCGCCGGCGAAGGCGTCCAGCGAGTTGGGCGGCGGCGCGGCGCGCTCGGCGACGGGCGCGGGCGCGACGGGCTCGGCGACGGGCTCGGGAGTCGCGACGGGCGAGAGGCGGATCAGCAGACGGCCGCCGGGCAGGCAGGACACCTTGGCGCGGTGATCGATCTCGCCGGCGCGCAGCGCGCCCTCGGCCATCTCGCCGTTGCGCGCCCGGATCATGGCCGCGAAGAGGTCGGCGCCAGCCACGCCCTTGGGCAGACGACGCTGCGCCCCCATCAGAGCCCGCCAAGCGGCGTTGGCCGCCAGCACCCGGCCGTCCGGCGCGGACAGGCTGGCTGGCTCGCTCAAGGCGGCGATAAAGGTCTCGGCTTGATCGGAATCGTCGCCGCCTTGCGCGGCGCCGCGGATGGCCAACAAGCCGAGAACGGCGACGCCCGCCACGCCCAGCAGCAGCAGCAGACCCGCCAGGGTGGCCGGGCCCGCCTTAAGCGCTGGCGCGGCCGAAA
This sequence comes from Caulobacter segnis, assembly GCF_031454995.1. GTDB lineage: Bacteria > Pseudomonadota > Alphaproteobacteria > Caulobacterales > Caulobacteraceae > Caulobacter > Caulobacter segnis_E. Next base: position 36,551 of record NZ_JAVDRV010000003.1, read on the forward strand.
AACCGGCCGCCGCCAGGAAGAAAATCGCCGCGCCCGCCAACCACGGATCGAAGCGCCGGCGCGCCGCGCCGGCCAAGGCTCTGTCCTGGAGGTGAAGATCGGCCATCGGCGGCATGAATACCTTGGTTACGGCAAGCCCGCGACTCACCGGAGATCGTTGAAACAATAACCTTTCCCGAGGGCTAGGTCATTTTTACGGAAATGGAGCCTATAGCGGACGAGCCCTGGACTGGGACTTCTTGCCGTTGAGGATAAAGCTGATGACCTTGGCCACCGCTTCGAAGTGCTCGACGGGGATTTCCTCGTCGACCTCGACGCTGGCGTAGAGGGCCCGGGCCAGGGGCGGATCCTCCAGCACCGGCACCCCATGCTCCTCGGCGATGGCGCGGATTTTCAGGGCCAGTTCGTCCACGCCCTTGGCCACGCAGAGCGGCGCGGGCGTCTCGCCGGCCTCGTACTTCAACGCCACGGCGTAGTGGGTCGGGTTCATGACGACCACGGTCGCCTTGGGCACCTGCTGCATCATCCGCTGGCGCGAACGCTGCATCTGGATCTGGCGGCGCTTGCCCTTGATGTGCGGGTCGCCGTCCGATTGCTTGAACTCGTCCTTGACCTCCTGGAGGGTCATCCGCATCCGGTTCATGAACCGATGGCGCTGCCAGAACCAGTCGAAGGCCGCCGTGCCGGTCAGGAAGATGATCACGGCGATCAGCAGCGACTTGGACAGCTTCATCGCCTCGGGCAGCATCAGCGCCGGATCGAGACCGACCAGGTTACGAACCTCCCCGACATGGGGCTTCAGCACCATCCAGGCGATCAGGCCGGTGACCAGGAACTTCACGGCCGACTTGGCGAACTGGACGAAGCCGTCGATCCCGAAGATGCGCCCCAGGCCCTTGATCAGGTCAAGCTTGCTGAAGTCGGGCTTCAGCTTGCTGGGCGTCAGCAGGAAGCCGGACTGAGCGATGTGGGCGACCGCGCCGGCGCAGGCCGAGACCAGCATCACCAGGATCAGCGGCGGCAAGGCGGCCATGGTCGCCCGCTTCATCACCACCATCGCGCCGCCGCTCGAAAGGTCGATCGTGCCGGCGTGGGCGATGAACGGATAGAGGGCGGCCGACAGGTCGCGGGTCAGCCAGCCGCCGGCCAGGATCACCACCGAGACAGCACCGACCAACGAGGCCAGTTGCGGAATATCGGCCGACTTGACGACATCGCCCTTGGCGCGCGCGTCCGATAACCGCTTCGCCGACGGTTCTTCTGTTTTCGATTCGGGATCCGTATCGTCCGCCATGCGCGCCCCTTAAGCGAAGACCTGCAGGAGCGCGCGGTAGCGGTCGGTCCAGACCATGGCGATGCCGCCCAACGAGAGGGCCAGCAGCGACAGGCCCAGGATCACGCTGAGCGGCGAAGCGACGAAGAAGATCTGGAATGCGGGCATGACCCGGCCGACGAGGCCCGTGGCGAGGTTGAAGACCAGCGAAAAGACGATCACCGGCGCGGCCAGTTGCACGCCCAGCGAGAACGACTCCGCCACCGTCCGCACGGCCAGGGTGACGGCGTCGTTGACCGGCACGGCGCGCGTGAACGGGAACAGGGTGTAGGACTTGACGATCGCGCCGATGAACAGGTGATGCAGCCCGGTGGCCATGACCAGCGTCAGCCCCATCATCGACAGGAACGTCGCCACCGCCGTGCTCGAGCCCTGCATCGATGGGTTGGTGGTCTGGGCGAAGGAGAGCGTCGTCTGCAGCGAGATGATCTCGCCGGCGGTGGTCAGCGAGATCATGAACAGCCGCAGCACCGAACCGATCATCAAGCCGATCAGGATCTCGTGGATGATCGCGCCGACCAGACCGCCCAGGGTCGTCGGGATCGGCGGCACCGTGTCCTGGACCAGCGGCCCCAGCAACAGCGCCATCAGGAGCGCGAAGGACAGGCGAATGCGCGGCGGCACCGTCTGGTCGCCAATGCCAGGCATGGTCATGACCATGGCGCCCACCCGCGAGAACACGAGGGCGGCGACATAGACCTGAAACGCCGTGGCGAACGCGTTCACGCCCCTCCCCTTCCGCTACATGCCGGCGATGCGGGCGGCGATCTGGCGCATGAAGGCGCTCATCAAGGCGCCCATCATCGGCAGGAAGATCAGCAGCGAAACGAAGATGGCGACGATCTTCGGCGCGTAGACCAGGGTCTGCTCCTGAATCTGGGTCAGGGCCTGGAACAGGCCGATGGCGACGCCGACCACCAGGCCGACGATCAGCACGGGCGCGCATAGCTTAAGCGTCAGCCAGATCGCGTCCCGGCCGACATCCAGAACCTCGGCGCCCGTCATCAAAAGCCTCGTGGGAATCGGCCGCCCGGGGCCGTGGAATCGAGGGCTTCAGCTTGGGCGAAATATGGTTAACGAGGCGTTAGGAGTTACGCGTTCGAAGGGGCGATGAGGCGGGCGCGACCGTGGGTCGCGGCGGGGAAGACCGCCCGAACCCTGAACGTCTTGCCCAACAGCCTCTCGGCCAATCTGGACGTCCCGTCTCGCGCCGGCTTGTCACCTTCCGGCGCGAGAGACGCTCGATCCTCTATTCGGCCGACGACGGCGCGATCTGGATCCGCTCGACGGGAAACCCGCGAGCGTCACCAAGGAGGACCGCGAGGTCGTGAAAATCTAGCGGATGCGGATGCGCACCGGCACCTGGATGTAGGAGCCCGCGCGGCTCTTGCCGTCGGGGCCCAGCAGGTCGACCTGGAACTGGGACGCCATCGCAAGCGCCGCTTGGCCAACGCCCAGTTCGCTGGGCGTTTCGTTTTGCACGGTGCAGCCCGTCAGGCGGCCATCGTTCTTCACGAGGCAGTTCAGCAGGGCGACGGCCTCGCGCGGCTCCGAGGCGGGGATGAGCATGTCCGAGGCGGTCTTGGCCGGAACGGGGGTGGCGACCACGGCGGCGGCCAACGCGAGCGAAGCAATCACGAGTTCATCCCTTACTTGTCGTTCTTTTGGCGGGTCCTCTCCCGCCGCGTCCCGTTTCGGGTCAGACGGCCGGAGCCCGCTGGAGGCGTTGCAGGCCCTGTGCCGCCAGATCGGTCAGCGAGCGCAGACCCAGCTCCGAGAAGATGTCGAAGGCGGCGGCCAGGGCGACGCCGGCGCGCGCCAGGCGACCATCGTCGCGGCCCGTGATGTCGACGCGCGCCTCATAGAGGCGAGCCAGGTTCATCTGGGCGACCGCCCAGCTGGCGGGATCCCGCGCGCCGCGCACCTCGGCCAGCTCGGCCTTGAAGGCCAGTTCGGCCGCGTCCAGCACGGCTAGATCGGCGGTCAGTTCGGCGCAGCGGGCCAGGCACAGGGCGCGGTTGTTGGCGACGTGGGCGCGCAGGGACAGAGCCGGCTGAACCCTCAGGATCTGGGTGGCGCGGTCGTAAGCCGACACGGCCTGCTCGAAGATGCGTTCGCTGGTCGTCGCCTCGCCCATGGTTTGCAGGGCCGCGCCAAGCAGCGCCTGGGCGCGGGCCCAGTCCATCGGGCTATGATCCAGCGAAATGACCTGACCCGCGTCGGTGATCGCCTGAACACCCTCGCCAATACGCGCGATCTCGCCATCGAGGTCGCCCAGCTGCACCAGGGCCGCGCCGCGCAGGCATTCCAGCCGAGCCCAGGCCAGGGGTTCGAAGTCCGAGTCCAGGCCTTCCAAGGCGGCCTTCGCCTCGGACGCGGCGAGCTCCGCCAGGGCGCGGTCCTTCAGGCGTGTCGAACAGGTCAGGATCAGGTCGATGCGGGTGGCGCGCTGATCAGCCAGCAGAAGCCGGGCGGCGCCGCCCTTGGCGCGCTTGGCGGCCGCCAAAGCGCGTAGTGGCGCCTCGAAGCCCTGGACGGCGGCGAGCGCCCGGTCCAGATCGCCATCGACCATCGCCGCCCGCCCCTCGAGCGTCGACGACAAGGCGCCGCAGAGCGGGGTGCGGTGACTGGCCGGCGTGCGAGCCAAGGTCGAGACGGCGGCGGCCACCAGGCCCTCGTCGCCGAACAGATCCGCGCCTTGCAGCGCCAGCATGACCTGTTCGCAGCGCGCGGCGGCTTGACCGTCTGGACGGCGCTCGGTCTCGAAGATCTTGAGAGCGGCCTCGGCTTGCGCCGCGCCCTTGCGCAGGGCCGTCGCGTCGCCGGTGCGGCGAGCCAGTTCGCGCCAGATCACGGCCGCTTCCAGAAGGCGGCTCCCACGATCCTTCGCGCCGAGGCGGCTGGCGGCGACATCGGCCGAGCGCGCCTCATTGGTCAGAAGGCGTGTGTCCAGCAGCTCCAGCAGCGAGGTGTCGCCGCCGGTCAGGCCTTCGCGCCAAGCGCCCTTGGCCTCGGCCTCGACACCGAACAGCCGCTTCAAATCTCGTCCGAATTCGAACATGGCCAGCGCACTCCACTTGGGGACGTCCCAACCCGGGACAGCCTTCGAAGGTTCAACGCCCAAGCAGCAAAACCGGAGCCAGCAGCTTTAACAAGTGGTTAATAGGCCTTTACAGCGCGTTAACCATAAATATTTCCTGACTTTTTATACTCCACGCACAAGTCCGCCCAAAAAGGTGGATATTGGGCCAATATGGCACACTTCTTGCTTCAGCGAAGACGTCCAAACGCGCCCAGTGAGCACATTTGTTAGAACAATGTTCATCGAGCTTAAAATGACGTTAACCATACGTTTTAGGACGATGTTTACCTTCCGTTCGCGCCCACTCCCCTAGCCCGAGCGAAGCAGGTTAGAACCTGGGCCAATTCGCCTTGATTGGGAGCCCGCCATGGTCGCCGCCACCCTCTGGATCGCCAGCCTCTGCCGCCAGGACCCGAGCTATGGCGGCTGGTGCTATGTACGGCGGATCGACGGCGAGACCGGCGCGGGCGCGATCAAGGGCGCGGCCGGCGGAGAGCGGCGCACAACGGCCGCCAAGATGAGCCTGACGGCCCTGACCGAAGCCCTTGACGGCCTCTCGGACCTGCCCGCCGACGCCGCGGTGACCCTGCGCTTCTCCGATCTGGAGCTGGCGAGCCAGTTGGTCGCCTCCGATGGCGACTACGCGACCGCCGAGCCCGACGCCTGGGCGGCCGCCCGCGCCGCCGTGGCCTCGCGCCCCGTGCTGGAGATGATCCCCGCCTCGCCCGTCGACGCGGTCCATGGCTTCCTCGCCGCATGGGCCGAGTTTGGCCTCGACACCAGCAAGTCGCGCGGGACCTTCAAGGCCGCGATCCCGAAACCCAACCTGATGAAGTTCCCGGGCTGACCTAGTCGCGACTGCCCACGATCAGGTCGGCCGTCGCCGGGTTGCAGGCGAACGGGATGTCCGCCAGCGTCGCCATGCGGATCAGCGCCTTGACGTCCACGTCATGCGGCTGCGGCGACAGCGGATCGACGAAGAAGATCAGCACGTCCAGCCGCCCCTCGGCGATCATCGCGCCCAACTGCTGGTCGCCGCCCAGGGGGCCGCTTTTCAGGCGCACCAGATCAAGGTCGGGCAGCGCCTCCAGGATCCGGCCGCCGGTTGTGCCGGTGGCGAACAGCGCCTTGTCCTTCAAGAAGCCGGCGTGCGCCCTGGCCCAGTCGACCAGGGCGGCCTTCTTGTCGTCGTGGGCCACCAATCCAATCGAGATGGGACCGATGGCGAGGGGAGCGGGCATGGCGCGATTCCTGGCGGCTTGGAGGCGCACTCATTTCGCGCCTCGGGTGCGATGGCAAGCCGGGCTTTGCTCGCGACTTGAGCAGGACGCGCGCGAGCGTCGCCCAGCCTCTTGCGTGATCGCGCGCGAAGGTTCGTCCTGAAGCTCTAGCCAGATGGGGAGCAGACGACGATGGTCACGCGCGATTCCGACGAGCCGGCGCTGGGGCGCCGTTCCTTCCTGCGGAGCGCGGCCCTGCTCGCCGCCGCCGCGCCGATCGTGACCGAGGCCAGCCTCGCCCACGCGGCCCAGACCACCGCCCCGCCGTCGGGCATGGCGCTGCATGGCCAGAGCCCCAACGCCCCGCCCTCCGGCGCGGTGCTGATCAACGCCAACGAAAACCCGCTTGGCCCCAGCAAGGCGGCCTGCGACGCCATCGCCCGCGTGGCCCCGCTGGGCGGGCGCTATGACCTGAACGGCGAGACCGACATGCTGGTCCGAACCTTCGCGGCCCAGAACGGCCTCAAGCCCGAGTCCGTCGTCGCCTATGCGGGGTCCTCCGAGCCGCTGCACTACAGCGTGCTGGCCTTCACCTCGCCGACCAAGAGCTTCGTGACCGCCGATCCGTCCTACGAGGCGGGCATGTACGCGGCCAAGACCAGCCAGGCCAAGGTGGTCAAGGTGCCGCTGACCAAGGACTGCGCCCACGACGTCAAGGCGATGGTCGCCGCCGACGCCCAGGCCGGCGTCATCTATATCTGCAATCCGAATAACCCGACCGGCACCGTCACCACCAAGCAGGACATCGTCTGGGCGCTGGAGAACAAGCCCGCCGGCTCGATCCTGTTGGTGGACGAGGCCTATATCCACCTCACCGACGAGCCTGACACCCTGGACCTGGTGGCCCAGGGCAAGGACCTGATCGTCCTACGCACCTTCTCCAAGATCTACGGCATGGCCGGCATCCGTTGCGGCTTCGCGGTCGGCCGCCCCGATCTTCTGGCCAAGCTCAAGCCGTTCGGTCAGAACGCCATGCCGATCACCGGCTCGGCCGCCGCCCGCGCCTCGCTGGAGGACGCCAGCCTGGTGCCCGAGCGCCGCAAGATCATCGGCGACACCCGCCGCGACACGATCGCCTGGCTGAAGGCGGGCGGCTACAAGGTGATCGGCGATCCCCAGACTAACTGCTTCATGATCGACACGGGCCGCAACGGCAAAGCCGTGTTCGCGGCGATGAAGGCCAAGAACGTCCTGATCGGCCGCACCTGGCCCATCTGGCCCAACGCCGTCCGCGTCTCGGTGGGCACGCCCGAGGAAATGGCGGCGTTCAAGGTGGCCTTCAAGGCGGTCATGGACGCCAAGCCGATGGCCTCGGGCGACCACGTCCAGCACGCGGAACTGGACTATTACGCGACACTGTAGACCCCGGCGGTAGGCCGGCGAAGACGACTCCCCCGGCCCACCTACCCGTCAAGCCAGCTTGAACTTCGGCGGCGGCAGGCTCAACCGGGTGTCGGCGACGGCGTCGCCGCGGAAAAACCGCACCAACAGGCCCTGCACGTCGGGATGAGCCTCGAAGACGTTGTGACCCGCGTTCTCGACGATCACCCTGGACATGCGCCTGAACTGAGCCGCGACCTCGTCCTGTTCGGACATCGGCGTGCGGCCGTCCAATGTGCCGGCGAGCAGAAGGGCGGGATGATCGATCCGGAGCGGCGTCCGGAAGGTTTCGCCCAGGTCGACGCCCGGGACCGCGCCTAGCAATTGCGGCATCGGGAAGTTCAGGGCCTCGCCCAGCACGGCGGTCTTGGCCTCGCGTCGCACCAGGGCCAGCCGGCCGGGCGAGATGCCCGACGCCAGGTCCGTCGCCTCGGGCATGCCGGCGATGCCGAGCTGCCCCGCGAACTCGCCCACGAACGGCTTGAGCACGTCCGTGTTTCCAGCGTCCAGCGCCAGATAGAGCCCCGGCAGCATGACCAGGGTCTGCGGATTGGCGATCATCCCGCCAGCCATCAGCTGAATGGCGAAGCCGCCCAGCTTCAGCTCGACCGGCTTGCCGTTCAGCGTCGCGGCCATGCTGACCGGCGCGGCCTCCATCTTGGCGTGAACCCGCCGCATCAGGGCCGGCAGGTCGGGGATCGCCGCTCGGACGGCGGGGTCGGCGGCCAGAAGGCTATCCACCTGTCGCAGCATCGCGTCGACCGCCGCCGGCCGCTTCACGGTCTGGTCCTGACCTTCCAGGCTGGCCAGGGCCACGCGGTTCACCCGCTCGCCGTGCCGTTTGAGCATGCTGAGCGCCAGGTGGCTGCCATAGCTGATGCCCCACAGATCGACCTTCTCGGCGCCCAGATGGCGGCGCAGGTCGTCGATGTCGTCGGCGTTCTGTTCGGTGTTGTAGCCCGTCATGGCCACGCCGGCCTTGGTCCAGTCGGCCCACGCCTCCTGAAAGTCCCGCCGGAAATAGGACGTCAGCCCTCCCTCGGTGAACGGCGGCGGCGGGCGCGTCGAGGCTGGGCGCTCGGGGATGTGGTTGGACAGGCCCGTGCCGCGCTGATCGAAGGCGATGACGTCGGCCACCTCGCGCAGGGCCATCATGATCGGAAAGCGCGGTCCGGCCAGCGCCCGCGTCGCCAGCCCCCCCGGTCCGCCGGCCAGATAGATGATCGGCGGCCCAGGCTTGGCCGCCGTCGAGGCGAACCGGACATAGCTCAGGCGGATCTTCCGCGAGCGAGGATCGCGACGGTCCTCCGGAACCTCGAAGAAGCCCCGCTCGGCGTCGGTCTCCTGGCCCTTCCAGCCCTTGAAGCGGAACGGACCGGGCGGCGGCGAGGACGGCGCGGCTGTTTGGGCCAGCGCCCCTCCAGAGACGGCAAGGCCAGGAAGGGCGAGGCCGGCGGCGAGCACGGCGCGGCGGTTGAGCGATGCATGGGTCATGACGACAGCTGAGCCGATCGGCGGGGCCGTCGGCCACACCGCTTCGGTCAACGGCGGCTGGCGATCGGTGAACGGTGGCGCGCCTCGGCGAACGGCGCTCTAGAGTGACGCCATGTGGCGAACCCTTCTTCCGATCCTCTTTCTGACAAGCCTCGCGACTCTGGCGCGGGCCCAGGACCTGGCGTGGGAGGCCTGCCATGGCGCGCCCAGCGTGACGGGCCCCGTGCTGAGCGATTGCCGTCCGATCGGGGACTTCGTCGATCCCCAAGGCCAGGAGCTCTGGATCCGCGCGACGATCCCCGCCCCGAGCGACACCCAGCCGCGCGCCCTCTACGTGGCCGGCGTCGCCTCGTCCGAGGCCTGGCTCAATGGCCAGCGGCTGGGGTCTAACGGCCGCCCTGGGGCGTCGGCGCGGGACGAGATCCCAGGACGCTATCAGGCGACCTTTCCGATCCGCGAGACCGCCTGGCGTCCCGACGCGAACACCCTGGTGCTGCGCCTGTCGTCCTTCCATGGCGGCCTGCGCTTCGCCGGCCCCATGACCGCCATCACCGTTCTGCCCTTCCCCTACCCACAGCGCGCCGCCTTGTTGGCCGTGACCTTCGTGGCGACCGGGACCCTGCTGGCGGCGGCGTTCGGGTTCGGCGTCATCCACGCCCTGAGACGGACGGGCTCCAGCCTCATCCTGGCCGCCATGGCGAGCGTCGCGGCCGCGCAGTCCATCGTCGAGAGCTTGCGGCCGCTCTTCAACTATCCCTATCCGCTTCATGCTTGGCGGATGAGCGCCATCTGGGGACTGGCGGCCGCCTTCGCGATCCTGCTGGTCGCCTATGTCACCAGCCGGTTCCTGCCCAAGGCGCGAGGCCTGATGATCGGTCTGGCCATGGGCGGGGTCGGCGCCACGGTCCTGTTTCCTGGCTTCGACAACAAGACGGTTTGGGCGCTGATCCTGGGCGTGGCGCTGGCCGTGGCGCCGGCGGTGGCAGGCGTGCGGCGGCGCATCCCCGGCGCCCGGCCCGCCCTGGCCTATCTGGCGCTGTTCCTGGCCCTGGCCCTCGGCTTCCCCGAATGGCTGGCCGACTTCTCCTACTTCCTGCTCGCCGCCAGCCTGGTGCTGCCGCTGCTGATGGTCGAGGTCGTACGGCTGGGCCGCGAGGACCGCGGCCGCGAAGCCGCCCTGACCCGCGCCGTCAGCCTTCCCGACCGGCTGACCGTGGCCTCGGCGCGCGGCGTCGAGCTGGCGCCCGTCGCCGAGATCCTGGCCGTGGTCGGGGCCGACGACTATGTCGAGCTGCGGATGGTCGGGGGCCGAAGCCTGCTGCACGCGGCGCGCCTGGACGGGCTGACGGCCCAACTGCCGGCGAACTTCCTGCGGGTCCACCGGTCGGTGATCGCCAACCTGGCGCACGTCCAACGGCTAGAGCGCGACGGGGACCGCTGGCGGCTGCATCTGAGCGAGGGCGCGCCCTTGCCCGTCAGCCGTGCCCGTCAGCCCGCCGTGCGCGAGGCCCTGGAAGCCCCTTCCGCCTAGGCCCGTTCCTTGGTCCGCTCGAAGCGCACCTTCGGATAGCGCTCGGCGACATAGCCGATCTCCCAGGAGGACTTGCCCAGGAAGACCGGGGCCTCGTCGATGTCCTGGCCCATGGCCGACTTGTGCTTGTTGACGAAGTCCTCGACGTCGGCGCGGTCGCCGCCTAGCCAGCGGGCTTCGGCGTACGGGCTGGCCTCGAAGATCACTTCCAGCTGGTACTCGTTGGCCAAGCGGTCGGCCATGACCTCGAACTGCAGCTGGCCGACGGCGCCGACGATGAAGTCGCTGCCGATCATCGGCCGGAAGAGCTGGGTGACACCCTCTTCCGCCAGGCCTTCCAGGGCCTTCTTCAGGTGCTTGGCCTTCAGCGGATCCTTGACGCGCACGCGGCGCAGGATTTCCGGCGCGAAGTTGGGCAGGCCGGCGAAGCGCAGGGTCCCGCTTTCGGACAGACTGTCGCCCACTCGCAGCACGCCATGGTTCGGGATGCCGATCACGTCGCCGGCGAAGGCGTCCTCGGCCAGCTCGCGGTCGCTGGCGAAGAACATGATCGGCGCGTTGACGCTCATGGCCTTGCCGGTGTTCTGGGCCTTCAGCTTCATGCCGCGCGTGAAGCGGCCGCTGGTCAGGCGCAGGAAGGCGATCCGGTCGCGGTGGTTGGGGTCCATGTTCGCCTGGACCTTGAACACAAAGCCCGACACTTCGCTGTCGCCCGGCGCGACATGGGTCTCCGCGCCGTTCTTGCTGGCCGGCATGGGCTTGGGCGGCGGGGCGTAGGCGCCGATGCCGGCCAGAAGCTGGGACACGCCGAAGTGACGCAGCGCCGAGCCGAAGAACACCGGCGTCATGTGCCCCTCGAGGAACGACTGAACGTCGAACGGCTTGCCGGCCTCGGTGACCAGCATGGCGTTGTCTTCCAGCTCGGCCTTTTCCTCGGGGTCCAGATACTGGACCACCGCGTTGCCCTTGAAGGCGATCGGATCGGGATGGCCCTCGTCGTCGGTCGAGCTCTTCTTGGCGTAGGGAATGAACTTGTCGTTGCGCAGGTCCAGCATGCCCTTGAAGCGGCCGCCGGAGCCGGCCGGCCAGAAGAGCGGCGCCGGATCGAGCGCGAGCTTCGACGAGACTTCGTCCAGCAGCTCGAACGGATCCTGGGCCTCGCGGTCCATCTTGTTGATGAAGGTGATGATCGGGATGTCGCGCAGGCGGCAGACCTCGAACAGCTTCAGGGTCTGGGGCTCGATGCCCTTGGCGGCGTCCAGCACCATGATCGCCGCGTCGGCGGCCGTCAGGGTGCGGTAGGTGTCTTCCGAGAAGTCCTCGTGGCCCGGGGTGTCCAGCAGATTGAACATCAGGCCGTCGTGGTCGAACGTCATGACCGAGGCGCTGACCGAGATGCCGCGCTCGCGCTCGATCTTCATCCAGTCCGACTGGGTGCGCCGCGTCTGGCCGCGCGCCCGCACGGCCCCCGCGGCCCGGATCGCCCCGCCAGCCAGCAGCAGGTTTTCGGTCAGGGTCGTCTTGCCGGCGTCGGGGTGACTGATGATGGCAAAGGTGCGCCGACGGGCGGCTTCAGCGGCGGGGGAAGAGCTCATGGGCGGGGACTAACGTCATCAGCCCTTTTTGTCACCTTCCCTCGCCGCCGCACCGACCACGCGGCGCCTAGAACTTCGCCGACAGACGCGCGTACCAGAGGCCGCCGTCGGTGTCGTAGGGCGCGTTACGCGAGTAGATCAGGCCGCGCGAGGCCTGGAACGTCGCCTCGTCCGGATAGGTGTCGAACAGGTTCTCGGCCCCCACCGTCAGCTTGAGCGCGTCGGTCAGTTGCGCGCTGACCGACAGATCGACCAGCGCCTTGCCCGAGAACTTCTGGATCAAGTCGGCGGTCCCGTTGGCCTGGGCGTCGGTCCATTCGCCCGACCAGCGGGCGCGGATCAGGCCGCTGAAGCGGCCCTTGGCGTAGTCGAACGACACATTGGCGGCGTTCTGCGGCAGGCCGTCTTCCAGGTTGATGCGAGCCAGCTTCGAGACCTCGGTCAGCTTCGAGCGCGTGACCTTGGTGTCGTTCCAGTTCCATGCGGCAGTGACGCCGGCGCGCCCGCCCCAGACCTGGCCGCGCCAAGAGCCAACGACGTCAACGCCCTGGGTGCGGGTGTCGAACGAGTTGGTGAAGTAGCTGACCGTCGTCAGGCTGTCGGCGCCGGGAACGCCCGCGGCGACCAACTGAGCGCGCAAGGCCGGTGTCACCGTGAAGTTCGGCGAGACGGCGAAGCGGTTGTCGATCTCGATACGGTAGTAGTCGACCGAGGCCGTGAAGCCGCCCTGGCGGAACACCGCGCCCAGCGACAGGTTCTTGGATTCTTCCGGCTCCAGCGGCTTGCCGCCCAGGGCCACCGAGATCGGGTTGATCGGCGACAGGCGGCCCGAGGTGTTTAGCAACAGGGTCGTGGTGTTCAGGCCCTGCGAGGTGCGGGTGTTGTTGATCTGGCCAGCGGTCGGGGCCCGGAAGCCCGTCGAGACCGCGCTGCGGAGGGCGAAGTTCGGGGTGAACTCGTAGCGCGCGGCGATCTTGCCGTCGGTCGTCTGGCCGAACTCGGAGAAGTCCTCGTGGCGGATGGCGATGTCGGCGCCGAACTTGTCGGTGATCGGCAGGTCGAGATCGGCGTAGGCCGCGTAGCTGGTCTGATCCCAGGACCCGGCCTGGCTGGGCGCGTAGCCCGGGAAGCCGTTCGAGCCGCTGGGCAGACCCGTCGCCGCGCCGGGGCCGACGTCCCACGAATAGCGGTCGCCCGCCTCGATCTTGTACGTTTCCTTGCGCGCTTCCAGGCCCAGGGCCAGGTTGGCGGGCTTGGCCAGGAACGACCATTCCAGCGGGCGCGAGGCGTCGAGGTTCAGCGTCGCCTCTTCCTGGATCAGCGAGCCGGCGTCGAAGCTGGTCGGCGATCGCGGACCGAACGAGGCGTTGATGCTGTTGTTCAGGAAGTAGTCGACCTTGTCACGGCCCCAGCCGGCCGAAGCGTCCCACGACCAGCCCATGGCGTCGCCGCGCACGCCGCCGTTGACGGAGGCGTTGGTTTCGTCCTGGCCGAACTTGGGCGAGAAGCCGGCCGGATAGATCTGGTTCAGCGACCACCCCGGAAACACCGTGCTGGCCCTGTACGAACTGTCGGTCGACGGGTTGCGCCAGTTGAAGTCGGTGACGCCGTGCAGATCGCTATAGGTCGCGAAGCCATAGGCTTCCGCGACGTCGCCAAGCGGCAGGACCAGATTCAGCGAGCCCCGCCACACTTCGCGATCGGGCTGGCCCCAGCGCTGGACCGGGTTGGGAACCTTGATGTTCGGATTGGCCGCCTGGAAGGCGATCGCGTCCGGACGCTGGCGCGTCCGCGAAGTCGCCTCGGCGTTGGTGTAGTCCAGCGCGGCGACCACGCTGCCGCCATTGCCGATCGCCAGGCCGTAGCGCGCGCCGATCTCGGTCTTGTCGCCGTCGCCGGCGAAGTAGCGACCACCCTGAGCGTAGCCCTCGAAGCCCGTCTTGTCGCTCAAGAGGATGTTGATCACCCCGGCGATGGCGTCCGAGCCGTACTGGGCCGAGGCGCCGTCGCGCAGCACCTCGATGCGTTCGATGCCGCTGGTCCCCAGGGCGGCCAGATCGACGCCCTGCTGGCCACGGCCGCCCAGCACGGCGGACCGGTGGCGGCGCTTGCCATTGACCAGCACCAGGGTCTGGTCGGGCGAGAGGCCCCGCAGGGTGGCGGGACGGACGAAGGCCTGGCCGTCGGCGGCCGGCAAGCGCTGGACGTTGAACGACGGCGTCGTGGCCGCGAGCTTGTCCATGATCTCGTCCGAGACGACGCTCTTCAGCGCTTCCTGGCTGACGACATCCACGGGCGCGGCCGACTCGAAAGCCGTACGGTCGACGCGGCGGGTGCCGGTGACGACGAGGGTGTCCACCTCCGCGACCTCGGGGGCCGGCGCCGCCTGCTGGGCGTGGGCTTGGGTGGAAAGAACCAGGGCGAGCACGCCCCAGGCGGCCGTCGTCATGAGCTTCATCGGGAACCTGCGCTGTTTACTGCGGCGCGGGGTAAAGACCGGTCTTGTCAGGTGGACGACAGACGTGTGTTGGTTCGATGAAGGCTCAGAACGGCGTTCTTCAAACATTACACCAAGGGTTGAACGCCACGACCAAAACGAGTTTCGCTCGCCCAAACCGCGTCACCATGTCTCCACGAAGAGCTCACCAGGCGGGCAGAAACCCTCTATTCGAAGAATGGGTTTGGAGTCATGCTCGCCCAATCACCAATGACGACGCTAGATCGTCAGGTGTTTGGAGGAAATAGAAAGATGGCCCTGCTTGACCATCACCGTTCCGAGGGCCGGCAACACCCCGCCGGCAGCGCTCTGTGTCTTGGCGTCACGATCGCCGGCCTCATCGGCTTGGCGATAATGATCAGCTGGCTGATGACGTTCGTGACGTTCTAGAGCGCGGCGGGCTCTAGGCCGCCAAGCGCTGCCAGACCTGACGGTCGGCCTCCGCGTTGGTAAGGGCGCCCGCGTTCTGGCGGTGCAGCAACGCGCCCATGACTTCCACGCTGAGCTGCACGTAGCGAGCCTGCACATCCTCGACCATGCAACCGCGCGCGGGGGCCACGAACAGAGCCGCATTGATATCCGGCGCCTTGGCGATGATCAGAGCGGCGAGACGCTGAGCCCGCTCGACGTCCTTGTGCTGCAGGATGGGCTCTTCCGAAAACAGCTCTTTCCCGAGATCCAGCACGCTGTTCAGCGACAACTTCGCGAAGCGTTCGCGCGTCACGGGCGGCGTCACTTCGCTCGGGTCGAAGCTGAGGATGACGTCATTCATCAAGAAAAGCATGGGCGTCACGGGCTGAACGGCTACGAGCCGGACAGATACCCGATCCGGGCTTTCAGTCGGGTTTAGGATCAGGGTTAATGGGGCGCCGACGTGGTTCGCCACCGATCAACGGCCGTCTCGCGCCGAGTTCGTCCGTTCAGGCCGGGTCGGATTCGACGGGCTCGGTCAGGAAATGTCGCCCTTCGCGATCCTCGATCTCGACCAGCCAGATATCGGGATCGATGCGCGCGGCGCGCTCGACATAAGCGTCCAGGTCGGGTTCGAACACGGATCGGACCGGCTGCATCCAGAAACGCTCGCCATCCCCGCGCATCGCCTCGCTGTAGAGTCTGGCGGTTCCAGCCCGACGGTCGATCACCTTGACCAGGACCGCGCCCGCGCGCGCGTCGCCCTTGCGGGCCACGGTGGCGAACGCCCCGCTCAGCTCCGCGCGCCGGATCAGCGCGCCAATCCAGATGTCCGTCGAAAGTAGCATGCTAACCGAACCGCAACCCGAGCTGGCCTAGAACCCGCTCTTCGAGTGTCTCACCCATAGGCCAATGACGTCCGCAGAGCATCATAAAGGTCGCGCCCGTCGCGGGATGACGGCGGTCGTTCTCGCGGGGATCCTCGCCGCGCCCGCGGGACCATGCGCCGCCGAGGCCGCCGACCAGCTGTACGAACGCACCTTGATGACCGCGGCGGATGCGCGATGCCGTCTGTTCGCGCCTCCGATCTCGGCCGCGCTGGACGCCGCCCGCGCCCAGGCCAGGGGCGCCACCCTACGCTCGGGCGTCAGCGAGCAGCAGGTCTCCGCGCTGGAGCAGAGGGCCCGCGCCAAGGCCGGCGCCTCGGCCTGCAATTCCAAGGACCTGACCTTGGCGGCGTCGCGCGTCAAAGCCGCTTTCGACGGCTACGCCCAGATGCAGACCATGAGCTACCCTGGGGACGTCGCGTCGTGGAAGGCCGATCGGTCCTCGTCGGCGACCATTCCATTCTGGCGCCTATCGCAGATGTCGGCGTTCGGCGGCGACCGGCTGATGTTCGGCCTCGCCGGACGCGACAAGGCCGTCACCGCCGTCGCGACCTTCGAGACCGGCCAGCGCCCCTACGCCGCGCGCGTGATCATGCGCGACACCCGCCGCACCTTGGGTCCCTATATCGATCAGCGCTCGGGCCGGGCCTTGAACGGCAAGGTCGCGCCGCGCAACGCCAGCCTGGTGTTCAACGCCGAGACCCGCGATGAAGCCCCGCCGACCCTTCTGCCCACCGGCGCCAAGACAGGGCTCGCCTTCCGCTTCCCCATCGCCGTGGCCGACGCCATGTCGCGATTGGATCCCCGGGAGGCGGTGACGATCGAATTCGTCTTTACCGGACGCGCTGACGAGATGACGCGCAAGGCCTATGTCGAGGTGGGCGATTTCGCGGCCGGACGGGCGTTCCTGCGCTAGAGCCCCCTCGCTTCCGGTGGAGACGTCGGAAGCGGAAAGGCTTCGCGATCAGCGGGGCGCGAAAGCGATGACGTTGTCACCCAGGCTCGAGGGCGGCGGGGAAGTGTCTTCGACCGGCGCTTCGGGCTCGGGCGTCTTGGCCGGCGGCAGCACCGCCAGCAGCACCGGTAGCCGCACCGACACCGTGGTGCCAGCGCCCAGACGGCTCTCGATGGC
The DNA here is from genome assembly GCF_031454995.1 of Caulobacter segnis. GTDB lineage: Bacteria > Pseudomonadota > Alphaproteobacteria > Caulobacterales > Caulobacteraceae > Caulobacter > Caulobacter segnis_E. The sequence goes on from NZ_JAVDRV010000003.1 coordinate 53,173, forward strand.
CATCTCCCCGCCGTGCAGCTTGGCGAAGGCGCGAACCAGCGACAGGCCAAGCCCCGTGCCCCGGGCGCGCTGTTCCGCACCGCCGGCCTGCTCGTAGGGCCGCCCCAGCCGTTCCAGGTCCTCGGGACTGATGCCAACACCCGTGTCCGCCACGACGATTTCCAGGACGCCGTCATAGCCGTCCAGCGTCACGGTCACCTGGCCGCCGCGGGGCGTGAACTTCAGAGCGTTGGAGACGAGGTTCAACACGATCTGCTTCAAGGCGCGACGATCGGCGTCGACCTCCAGCTCGCCCGGCGGCAGAACGCCGCGCAACTGGACACCCGCGCCGTCCGACTGGACCCGCAGCAGGCGCATGGCCGCCTGAACAGCCTCGCGCGCGTCGAAGACCCCGCGCTGCAACTCGAACCGCTCGGCCTCGATCTTCGACATGTCCAGCACGTCGTTGATCAGATCCAGCAGGTGCCCGCCGCTCTCGTGGATCAGCTCGGCGTATTCGGCGTAACGATCGCTGAGAGGACCGAACATCCGCGCCCGCATGATGTCCGAGAAACCCATGATGGCGTTCAGCGGCGTGCGAAGCTCGTGGCTCATATTGGCCAGGAAGCGCGCGCGGCCCGCGGCCAGGCCCTCGGCGTCGGCGCGGGCCTGTTCCAGGGCGGCCGCCCGGTCGCGCTCGGCCGTCACGTCGCGCAGGACCCCGACCAACTGGTTAGGCGCCACGCGCTGGAGGTCCAGAGCCACGACGCGCTCCACGCCTTGCGCGGGGGCGAAGTCCAGGCTGGCCGCGCCATCGCGATGAGCCTGGGCGATGGTGGCGGCGAGCCGCGAGCGGTCCGCGGGCGCGGCCGACTCGGCGAGGCCGCGCGTCATCAGTTGCTCGATTGACATGCCCAGCGGCGCCGAGCCGCGCACCGTCGTGACCTGATCATGGCCTCGCACGGCGAGCGCCAGATAAGGAAGCCCATCCAGCAAGGTCTCCAGCCAGCCGATCTCGAGGGCGTCGCGATCCTCGCGCAGCTCCTGGCGACGACGGCCGATGAGAAGCCCGGCGGCGAGACCCAGGCCCATGGTGACCAAGGCCAGGAAACCCAAAAGGAAAGCCAGGGGTCCAGTCGGCGCGGGTGGAGCCAGGCCCGAAAGCTGAATCAGGGCCGCCACGCAGCCGCCGATCAAGGCCAGGGCCGCGCCTTCCGCGAGACGCTTGGGCCGATTCATGGTCGAGGCCGCGGCGACGGGCGCCAGACACCAGGCCGCCATCGCGCCCGACACGCCCCCGGTCAGGGACGCCGCGGCGGCTCCGCCGACGGCCCAAAGCACCAGCAAAAGAGACTCGGCGCGCTCGCCGCCGCGCGTGAACATCACGGCGGCCAGGGCGGGCGCGGCGCCGGCCGCCAAAGCGCTCCAGATTGGCCAGGCGCGGGCGTCGACGATGAACAACGCCGCCGCGGCGGCCAGACAGACAGCACCCAGCCATCCCAGCCGCCAAGCAAGCGCGGGATCGAACCCCGCTGTAGGAGCGGGACGCCTGATCGAGTCTGGTCGCGCTTCGAGTTCCAAGGCCGGCCGGTTTCGACTGCGGCGGGAGTCGCCGTTCCATGAAGCCTAACGCGAGCGGCAGGTTCCGGCCAAGCGCGCACAATCGTTAAGCGAGGTTAATGGCGGACTTCGCTGTGGACGGAAACGGAATCGTAAGCGCCATGCGTCATGGTCCGACTCTGATTGGTGCGGACAGAAGGTCCGGGAGTTCGTAATGCCAGAACCGGCGTCCCTGGACGCATCGCTTATCGTGCCCTTCGACGACGCTGTTCCGACCGAGCGTCGGACGGCGGCGGAGGAGCGTCGCCGCGCGGCGCTCGACGATCGCAAGCGTTCCTTCCTGCGTATGGTCAGCCATGAGCTGCGCACCCCTCTGAACGCCGTCATCGGCTTTTCGGAGATTTTGTCGCATGAGCTGTACGGCCCGCTTGGCGCGCCGCAGTACCGCGAATACGCGCAGATCGTGCACGAAAGCGGCGTGAAGCTGCTGAAGCTGGTCAATCAGATCGTCGAGATCGCGCGCCTGGAAGGCCACGTCACCGACATCAAGATGACCCCCGAAAGCCTCGACGAGGCCCTGGAGGACGTGATCGAGGGCCTGCGCCCCGAAATCGCCCGCCGCGAGGTGATCATCCACATCATCGGCCAGGGCGCCCTGCCCCTGGTCCTCGCCGACAGCCGGGGCCTGCGCACCATGCTGTCGAACCTGCTGCAGAACGCCGTCACCCACTCGCCGGCCGGCGGGGTGGTGCACGTCGCCGCGGGGCGGATCGGCGCCGAGGTCGAGGTCACGATCCGAGACCAGGGTCCAGGCGTCGACAGCGCTGAATTGCCGCGCCTGCTGCAGCCGTTCGAGCAAGGCGGCTCGCCCCTGACCCGCGCCAACGAGGGCGTGGGCCTGGGCCTGCCGATCGTGGACCTGTTGTCACGCGCCATGGGCGGGCGGCTCAAGCTGTCGTCCAGCCTGGGCGCGGGGTTCCTGGCGCGGCTGATCCTGCGGGCGGGCTGATCGCCACGCTTGCCTTGGACGGGCGAAGGCGCCTAAACGCCCGCCCATGACCAACCCGATCGACGCCGCCCTCGACGAACTGGCCGACGAGTTCGAACTGCTCGGCGACTGGGAAGAGCGCTATCGCTATGTGATCGAGCTCGGCAAGGAGCTCGCCCCCCTCACCGACGCCGAGCGTTCGGACGAGAACAAGGTCCGCGGTTGCGCCAGTCAGGTGTGGCTGGTCACAGAGCCCCAGGCCGACGGAACCCTGACATTCCGCGGCGACAGCGACGCCCATATCGTCAGCGGCCTGGTCGCGATCATGCTGCGCCTCTATTCCGGCCGCGCGCCCGCCGACATCGTCGCCTTCGACGCCAAGGCCGCCCTCGACCGGCTGGGCCTGTCGGAGGCTCTCTCATCGCAGCGCTCCAACGGCCTGAAATCGATGGTCGCCCGTATTCAGCGGGACGCCCAGGAGGCGCTGGCGAACCTTGGCTAGGTATCGGGTCGCCGCGCTCTATCGGTTCACGCGGTTCGAGGATCCGGCCGCGATCCAAGCGCCGCTGGCGACCCTGTGCTGTGGCCTGGGCGTCAAGGGCACCCTGCTGCTAGCGCGCGAGGGGATCAATGGCACGATCGCGGGCGAGGACGCCGCCATCGAGGCCGTGCTCGCCCACATCCGCGCCCTGCCCGGCTGCGCCGATCTGGCGCCCAAGACCGCCTGGGCCGAGCGCATGCCGTTCCACCGGATGAAGGTGCGGCTGAAGAAAGAAATCGTGACGTTGGGCGAGCCGGACCTCGATCCCACCGATCCCGGGACCTATGTCGCCCCCGCCGACTGGAACGCCCTGATCAGCGATCCCGACGTCGTGGTGATCGACACCCGCAACGACTACGAGGTCGGCGTCGGCCGGTTCGAGGGCGCGGTCGATCCCCGGACCGCGAGCTTCTCCGAATTCCCGGCTTGGTTTCGCGACTGGCGCGCCGAGGTCGAGGCCGCGCGCGGTCCAGGCGCCCCGCCGCTGAAGGTCGCCATGTACTGCACCGGCGGGATCCGCTGCGAGAAATCGACCGCTTTCCTGAAGTCCGAAGGCGTCGAGCAGGTCTTCCATCTGAAGGGCGGGATCCTCGACTATCTGGAGCAGGTCCCCGAGCCCGAAAGTCTCTGGCGCGGCGAGTGCTTCGTGTTCGACGAGCGGGTCGCGGTGGGCCACGGGCTCTCGCCGGGAACCCACGTGTTATGCCGAGGCTGCCGCATGCCGGTCAGCCCGGAGAACCAAGCCTCGCCCCTCTATGTCGAGGGCGTCTCCTGCCCCGCTTGTCATGATCGGCGAACGGAGGACCAGAAGGCCAGGGCCGCCGAGCGTCACCGCCAAGCCCTGCATTGCGAGGCCTTGGGCATAGAGCATGTCGGCGCGCGGCCGCCCGCGAGAACAGGCTGAACCCTTCCCGCCCCGCCCGCGTTGACCAGGCTCCCCTTCCCCACGCGAGGAGCCTCCCGATGCATACCAACGAAGATCACATCAAGCTCGTCAACGGCCTGGTCGAGACCACGATCGACAGCGCCGACGGCTACGCCGAGGCCGCCAAGGACGCCGACAACAGCCGCTACAAGGATCTGTTCGAACGTCGCGCCCAGGAACGCCGCTCGGTGGCCTCGGAACTGCAGGAAGAAGTTCGTCGCCTCGGCGGCGAGCCCAAGGACGACGGCACCATCCTGGCCGCCGCTCACCGCGCGTTCCTGAACCTGAAGGACGCCATGACCAAGGGCGACGAGGCCGTGGTCAACGAGGTCGAGGCCGGCGAGGACCACATCAAGGCCAAGTACGAAAAGGCCATGCAAGACGCCGACGTCGATCCCCAGACCCGCGCCGTGATCGAGCGCGCCTGGACGTCGGTGAAATCCGGCCACGACCAGATGCGCGACATCAAGCACATGCTGAAGCACTAGACGATGCGAAGGGCGGGTCCGAAAGGTCCCGCCCATTTGCTTCCTGGCGCGTCCCAACGCATATGACGACCATGGAAGACGCGCCGCGCCCCGCCCTCGCCGAACACCTCGTGCTGGATGAGCGGCAGGTGAACCTGATCGCCAAGGCCTTGGCCGAGCCTCGCCGCCGGCGGATTCTCAAGGAAATCGGGGCCGCCAGCGAACCCACGCCCTGCGGCGCCGTCGCCCAGCTCATCGAGGTCAGCGCGGCCACCTTCTCGCACCACATGAAGGAGCTGGAGAACGCCGGCCTGATCCGCATCTGCCGCCAGGGCAAGTTCGCCTTCCTGGTGCTTCAGCGGGACGTGCTGAATGCGTACCTGGCCCAGTTGGCGGAGATCTAGGCCTTCTCGATGAGGCGCTCGGCAAGGGCTACCGGCCGCCTTCAGGCCGTAACGCCGATGCGAGAATAGCGCGTTCCAGGCCGCGCCGCCCGCGCGCGTGGATGAGGGGCCGCCCTCGTTGCCGGGAGGTCGACGACCAGGCCGCGCGCGCCGTCACCCGTGCGTCAAATCGGGACATCCCGGCGGCGTGGCGGCGTGAAGCCGTAGGTTCTGAATTGGGTATCGAGACGACCGTTGGCGATGGTCACCTCCAAATAGCCCTCCGGCGTACCAAGGAAGCTACCGCGCCAGTCCGCGCCAGCGACCGCGCCGCTGGAGATATAGCGCACCCCGGCGACCTCGACGGTCTCGTATACGTGACCATGTCCCTGAAGCACCCCCAGCACATTGCGGTTTTGGAACAGGCGCATCACCTCCCGGCCGTTCATCACCCGCGTCCAGTCATAGGGCGAGGCCGCCCAGTCTTCGGGCTCGTAGCACTCAAGCGCGGTCACCAACGGGATGTGGGTCAGGACGACCACCGGATCCGAGGGCGAAAGGATCGCGAACTCGCCACGTAGCCATGCCAGCTGCTCGGCGTCGATGCGGCCCTCGTAGTTGCGCCCCTTGAAGCCGATCGAGTCCAGAACGAGGAACCGCACGCCCTTGTGGCTGAAACCGTAGTAGGTCGGCCCAAATTGGTCGGTGAAATAGCGCTTGCCGTAGCCAGGCTCGGACGGGTCGACCCCGCTCTTCTCGAAGAGCCCAAAACAGTCGTGGTTGCCCAAGACGTGATGGACGGGCTTGCCCAGAAGGCGCTCGGACTCGCGATAGAGCGCCATCTGAGCGTCGGCGCGGGCGCGTCCCACTTCCATGGCGTCGAACACATGGTCGCCGCCATGCACCACGAAATCGGCGTCGCTGGCCGCCACCTGGGCGAAGCAGCGACGCACGCCCTCGACCGCCCCGTCCTCGGGCTGGATGTGCGTGTCGCTGAGGAACACGAACTTGAAACCCCCAGGCTGGGCCTGGGCGGTCGCGGCGGCGGCGCAACTGGCGGAGACAAGCGCTCCGCGAAGCAGGGTTCGACGGTTCATGGCGGTCTCGATCATCATGTTGCTCGAAAGGCGTCGCCGCCGAGGCGCGACCTCGGCGGCGTTTGGACCGGACTAGAAGCTGACGCGGACGGTGGCGAACACCTGGCGGGGCGCGCCTTGCTGCAGCGTCGTGTACGAGCCCGTGGGGTCGGTATTGACGAAGCCGCTGGTGCCAACGGACGAGTAGTAGCGCTTGTCGAACAGGTTGGTGACGTTCAGCAGCACCTCGACACGCGTCCGAGGGACGCGATAGCCAGCCGCTAGATCAAATACCGTCGAGCTCTTCACCGGCGAGTCGTTCAGGTAGGTGTAAAAGCGCTCGCCTTGATAGTGCGCCGTGATCTTCGACCAGACCGCGCCGTTGTCATAGGCCAGTTCGGCGCCGCCGACGGTCTTCGGGGCGGCCACGACGCGCTTGCCCTTCGTCGCGATCGCCGCGCCGCCGAGCGGCCTGACGTCGTCGTCGTACTTGGCGTCGTTGTAGGCGAAGCTGCCGAACAGCGACCAGTCGGGCGCGAAGCGCCAGTTGATCGCCGTCTCCACGCCGCGCGAGGTCACGCCGCCGACATTCTGCAGAACGTTCTGGTTGCCGACGATCGTGGCGCTGATCGAGGTGGCCAGCAGGCGGTTCTGGAAGGCGACGTCATAGGCGGTGACGGTGGCCTGCAGCCCGTCCCTGGAATAACGATAGCCGGCCTCCAGGGTGCGGGTCTTCTCGGGCTTCAGGTCCTTGCGGATGTAGTCGAAGCCGGCCTGGGTGGTCGAGAAGGGACCGCTGGACGCGGAGGCCACGAAGGCGGCCATGTTGCGCGTGAAGCCGGCGAACAACTCGTTGCGCTCATCGAGGCGATACAGGATCCCGGCCGAGGGCAGGAAGTAGTCCTTGGCCTCGATCGTGCCATTGATCGGCGTTTTGCTGGTGATCGTCTTGGCGTCGTTCGTGACCTTCAGCGCCTTGAAGCCGGCGTTGACCTTCAGGTCGTCGGTGACCGACCAGGTGTCACCGACATGGAACTGGTAGGTCTTGGTGCTGAATCGATAGTCCCAGCGCGTGCGGAAGGGATTGTCGTAGAAACGCTGGAAATTGGTCGGAGCAACGCCCTTGGTCAGGCCATAGAGATAGGCCGCTTGGTGAAAGTCGTTGTTCTCGTACCAGACCCCGGCATCCAACTTGTGATCGCCCAACGTGTAGCTCAGGCGGCTGATCAGTCCGGCGCGGTCGATGTCGTAGCGCAGCGCTGAAACCGAGACCGACGATCCGCCATACGCCTGCGGTGTCGCGTCGTAGGGGCTGGCATAGGTGCCGATGCCGTGATCGCGGTGATAGTAGGCGGTCGTCGAACCCGACAGCGACGGCGTCACGTCGTAGTCGAGCCGTTCATAGACCAGGGTGTCCTGCCGCACGCCGCCGCCGTTGTAGTAGACGTCGTCGGCGTTGAGATACGGCTTGGGAACGGCGCCGCCAGTCTGCAGGGCGGTGGCGAGCGTTTCGGCCAGGGCGAAGTCGTCGCTAATGGTGTCGACTTTCCAGCCCAGCCGATTGACCAGGGCGAAGGACAAGTCCGCGTAGTCGTCCTCGCGGCGGTCGGCATAGTCGACGAAGGTGGTCGAACGCACGGCTTCGCCCAGCGGCTGGACGAACTTCACATTGACCTGCTCGATGTTTTGCTCGCCAGCGGCCTTCCACTTCTTGGTGTCCTGCCGGGCATAGGCCGCGTAGAGGCTGCCGCCGCCAGGCAATTTGCCCGTGTTAAGCCGCGCGAACCCGCGCCAGGTGCCGCCGCTGCCGTAGGTACCGGCTATATCGACGCCGAACGCGTCGGTCGGGTCGATGGAGGTGAAATCGATCGTGCCGCCGATATTGCTGGTCGAGGCCGTGCCAAGGGCGCTGCCGCCCTGCGAGAGCGAGGTGGCGCCGTTGTTCTCGGTCAGCAGCGCGCGGCCGATGCTCAGGCCGTTGTTGTTGCGGTACTGCATGTTGCCCAGGGGCAGGCCATCCAGGGTGTAGCCCATCTGGTCGGTGGTGAACGAGCGGATGGTCACCTGCTGGGCCCATTCATAGGCGCCGAACGGGTCGGAGGACGTGAAGTTTACACCCGGCAGCTTGTTCAGCGCCGCCAGAGGTGAAGTGCCCGGGGCAAGCTTGTTCAGTTCGGCCCTCGAGAGCGTCTGCATCTGGCGCGTGCGCCCGCGGCCCAGCACGACCACGACCTCGTCGACCGCCGCGACGTCAGCCTGGGCGAGCGGAGCAGGAGCCTCGACGAGCAGATAGGAGCCGCCCGGCGTCGTTTGGACGTCCAGCCCCGACCCGACCAGCAGTCGGCGCAGCGCGGCGTCGGCGGTGAAGCGACCCTTGAGGGGCTCGGCGGCCTTGCCGCTGACCTGCTCGGGGCGGAAAACAACATTGACCTGGGCCTGACGGCCGACGGCGGTCAGCGAACGCTCGAGAGACTGGCCGGGCAGGTTGAAGGCGTACTGGGCCTGGGCTTGGGCCGCTCCGGCGGCCATCACTACCAAGACGGCCGCGCTCGCGACGGCGGCGTGTTTGAAAGGCATCTGGATCCCCTGAAGACTGGAGAGGATCCAGCGGGACCCTCACAAGGGAAACGAAGCCTTCGCGCCGATCCGACATGAAGATTTCATGACTTGGCGGCGGCCCGCCTATCGCCGCAGGTCCAGCCCATCCTCCCGATGCACGACCTTGAGCCCGTGCAGCTGAGCCGCGGCGGTGGCGAACTCGGCGGCCTGGTTGGTCGCGAAGACGCCGGAAATCCGCAGGTCCGAGACATCGGCGTCGACCGTGACCTTGATGGGTCCATAGCGATTCATCTCGTTGGCGGCTTCGGCCAGGGTGGCGCCTTCGAAGATCACTTCGCCTTGCTCCCAGGCGGTCACCATCTCGATAGGCGGCGTGTCCAGCTGGGGCTGCGCCTGCGGCGCCACCCGCAGCCGCTGGCCCGGGGTCAGGATCGCCAACACCCGCTTGGCGCCGCGCGAGTCCGCGCCCGCGCCAGAGACTTCCACCTTGCCGCGCACCAGGGTCACCGAGACCCGATCGCCCTGCCGTCGCACCACGAAGGCCGTACCCAGAGCGCGGACTTCCGTCGTCCCGGCCACGACGACGAACGGGTGGGCCGGATCGTGAGCCACGTCGAACGCGGCTTCCCCGCGATCCAGGCGGATCCGGCGCTCGGTCGCCGAATAGATCACCTTGGCGCGGCTGTCGGTGTTGAGCGTCAGGCGCGAGCCGTCCGCCAGGGTCATGGCCCTATGCTGCCCCTCCTCGGTGACATAGACCGGCCCGCCCTTGATCGTGATGACCCCGATGGCCGCCAGCACGCAGGCCGCCAGCCCCAGTCCAGCGAAGGCGGGTCGGATCGCCGAGCGCCGAGGGGCGAAGCCTCGACTAGAGCGCGCGGACGCCGACTGCGTTGGCGACATCAACGCCGCCGCGCCGGGCAGAAACTCCCAGGTCTCGGTTACCTGCTGGAAAGCAAGCCGGTGCTCGGGATCCAGCGACAGCCAGTCCTGCAGAGCCTGGCGGGTTTCCTCCACGCCGGTCTCGCGCTGGATGCGTATCAACCATACGGCGGCCTCCGCCCGAACGCGGTCGCGACGCGGTGCGGCCGGCGTCACCATAGATCCATCCACTTCGTCAGCTCGACGGTCGCGCGCGCAACATGCTTTTCCACCGCCGCGACGCTCATGCCTTCCTTCTCCGCGATCTGGGCGTAGCTGAGTCCGTCTATCCGGCGCGCCAACAGAAGCCTACGCGTACGCTCGGGCAAGCGTTCCAGTCCCTTGGCCGCGTGACGGAGCTTGGACCGCGCGCGGAGGATCTCGTCGGGAGCCGGCGTTTCATCGGCGATCAGCGGCGTGGTGTCGTCGAGGTCGATGAAGGGCGCGATCCGACGGCGTCGCGCCGCGTCGATCGACAAGTTCACCGCGGCCACCACGACGCGACCTTCGGTGACAGGCGCCCCCTCGCGCCGCCCGAACGCCTCGACCCGCAGGAAGGCTTCTTGGACGAGATCCTCGGCGTCCTGCGCCAGGACGCCCCGTCGGATGACCGCTCCGCGCGCCTTACGCAAGATTTGCTTCAACCCATCCATGGCCTGCCCGCGAACGCGCCCATCTCCGTAGACGAACGGGGACGTCGAATCCGACATTTGCGCCTCAGTTTTGTGACGCCGACCTCCGCGAGCGCGGGGCGGCTCGAGGCTCCGCCATGGTTACGGCGGTTTAACTTCGCGGCGACAACGGGATGATCCAAGGTCGCGCTGGTGGCGATGTGGAGCGCGATTGATGAGCCGTCTTCTGCTGGGAGTGGCCCTGGTCGCCGCGATCGCGACGCCAGGATGGGCGGCGAACTCCGATCCGCTGGCGGCTCTTGACCGCGGCCTGCGTCCCGACGTGATCGCGGCGGGCCAGACGACGCCGGGTTGGGCGCTGACAGAGCGCATGGCTCACTACAAGGTGCCAGGAGTAGCCGTCGCCATACTCAGGGACGGCGAGGTCGTGAGCGCGGTCGGCTACGGCGTTCGCGAAGCCGGGAGCCAGGACAAGGTCGACGGCGACACGCTGTTCTCGGTGGGATCAATCAGCAAGGTGGTGACAGCGGCGACCACGCTGCGACTGGTCGCGGACGGTCGACTGGACCTAGACCGCGACGTCGACGACTACCTGAAGCGCTGGAAGCTTCCAGCCTCGACCGAGGTCCCCGAGCCGTACGTCAGCCTGCGTATGCTGATGTCGCACACCTCGGGCCTGGGCGTGCACGGCTTCGCCGACTACCAGCCCGCCGAGCCTTTGCCGACCCTGGTCCAGGTGTTGAACGGGGAGAAGCCGGCCAAGAACGAGGCCGTGCGGTTCAAGTGGTCGCCGGGCGCCCTCAACGACTATTCGGGGGGCGGAATCACCGTCGAGCAGGCCGTGATCGAGGATGCGACCGGGCAGCCCCTCGAAACACTAGCCCGGACTCGGGTGTTCGCGCCGCTGGGCATGAAGCGCAGCACGTTTGAGAGCCCACTGTCGGCGGCGCGCGGCAATATCGCCAAGGCCCACGACGCCCAGGGCGCGCCGACCGCCCTGCCGCGCGGTTGGGAGAGCTTCGCCGAGGCCGGCGCGTCCGGCCTGTGGACCAGCGCGAACGACCTGGGCCAGTTCGTGGGCGGCTTGATCAGGAGCTACCAGGGACGCGGCGACTTCCTGCCCCAGCCCCTGGCGAGGGCGATGATGACCGAGATCGCGCCCAGCCCCTTCGGCCTGGGGCCGCGGCTGAGCGGCGCCGGCCCGGGGCGGTACTTCTTCCACCTGGGCGCCAACCAGAGCTACCTCGCCCTCATGGAAGGCTATCTCGAGACCGGCGACGGCTTCGTGATCCTAACCAATGGCAGCAATGGCCTAGCCTTGATCGCCGAGGTCCGCAACGCCCTGGCCGACGCGATTGGACAGGGCGCGCACCCGCCGCTACGCGCCGTCGCGCCGCGCGCGCCGCCGTCGCCGGACTTCGCCGGCCGCTATCGGCTCGACCCCGCCACGCCCGCCGATCTGCGTCGAGCGCTGGCTGACAATTTCGAGTACGACACCCTGCGGGTGGGCGTCACCGACGACACCGTCGCGATCACGCCGACCGGTCAGGACACGCCGATGCCGCTGGCGCCGCTGGGACCAGCTAGGTTCGCCCTGTCGGGCCTCTACGCCTTCACCTTTGAATTCCATCGCGACGCCTGGGGCAAAGTGCGCGGGCTGACGGTCTTCATGCCCGAGACCAGTTCGTCGGCGTACTATTCGCGCCAGTAAGCGCATTCAGAGGTCCCCTGGCGTCTAGCCAGACCGTTGCATTCGCCCGTTCGCCAGCATCGCTGGATGTCGCCCTCGGAGCGACCGCGCAGGCCGTTCATGGCTCATCGCTGACCTTGCGAAGGTCTGCCCCTGGGCGCCGCGCTAGAGCCTAAATCCAGTGCGCCCGGCGCGTCCGCTCCCGGGTCTTCGGGACCTTCGCCGGACCGCCGAGGATCATGGCTCCGCGAGCCGACCCAAGGGCGTTGGCAGCGCTATGGTCGCCATCAAACCCCCACCCTCGCGGTTGGCCAGGACTAGCCGGCCACCTTGCGCCTGGGCCAGGGCCTGGACAATCGAGAGGCCCAGGCCCGCTCCGCCGGTGCGTCGGTTGCGCGAGGCCTCGCCGCGCTCGAACGGAGCGGTGACGCGGGCCAGCGCCGCGTCTGGCAGGCCAGGACCGCGATCCAGCACCGTGATACGCGCCTCCCCATCCGTGACCTCGGCTTCCAGCGTCACGCCGCCGCCATACGCGACCGCGTTGTCCACGAGGTTGTCCAGCATCCGCCGCAAGGCGACCGGCGAGACAAGGGCCGTGACGGGCGCGCCCCCCGAAAGGGCCACGACCTGGCCCATGTCGGCGCGCAGGGCGACCAGGCTCTCCAGTTCGCGCCGGACCTCGACGGGCCGCGCGCCCTCGCCGCGCCCGGCCTCCTGGCGGGCGAACAGCAGGGTGTCGTCCAGCAACTGGGACATCTCGGCCAGGTCGCGGGTCGCCTTGGTCCTCTGCTCGGGGTCGGCGATGAACTCGGCCCGCAGGGTCAGCCGGGTCAGGTAGGTGCGCAGGTCGTGGGCGATGGCGGCCAGCATGCGCGTGCGCTCGTCGACCAGCCCCCGGATTCGTCCGCGCATGGTGTTGAAGGCGGCCGAAAGCTCGCGGATCTCGCGAGGCCCCGTCGCGGGAAGCGAGGCCGCGTCCAAGTCGTCGCCGAACCGCGCCACCGCGCGCGCTAGGCTCTCGACAGGCCGGGTCGTCTGGCGCACGGCCACCAGGATCATCAGCAGGGTCACCGCCAGCAGGGCGGCGCAAGCCAGGGTGATGCGGCCCAGATAGCGCCGCGCCGCCTCCGGCGCGCGGCGGCGCAGGGTCAGGACCGATCCGTCCTCCAGCCGCACCGACAGGCGCAGGGCCGCGCGTCCGGGCATGAAGCCGTCACGGAGCCGGCCGCCGCGCAGCACCTCGATCCGCCAGTCGCGCCCCGCCAGCGCCCGGTCGTAGACCCCGTAGCCGGGATCACGCGCGTCGGCGGGACGCGCGCGCCGCAGCGAGACGGGAAAGTCCGCGCCGAGCGTGGCCCGGATCACGCCGGTGTCCAGCGCCTTCATCACGGCGGGGCGGGCCGAGGGCGGCGAGGCGTCCAGGGCCTCGACCATGGCCACCGCCTCGGCTGGCTGGGGCAGTTGGTAGAAGCGCACCCCGCCGCCATCCTCGGAGGGCCAGATCAGCAGCGCCGCGCCCAGAACCAGCAGGATCATCAGGCCCGCCAGCAGGATGGCGGCGATGCGCGAGGAGAGGTTGTCCAGCATCACCATCGGCGGCGCCCCCTCAAAGCCGCTCGACCGGCGCGCTGAACAGGTAGCCGCCGCCGCGCACGGTCTTGATCAGCCCTTCGCCGCCCGCGCCCGAGGCCAGCTTGCGGCGCAGGCGGCCCAGCAGGACGTCGATCGAGCGGTCGTATGGCGTGGCGCTGCGGCCCCGCGTCCAGTCCAGCAGCTGGTCGCGGCTGAGCACCCGCTGGGCGTGGCGCAGGAAGGCCATCAAGAGGTCGTGCTCCCCGCCCGTCAGCACCACCGGCGCGCCGGCGGCGTCGAGGAGATCGCGGCTGGCCGAGTCCAGCCGCCAGCCGGCGAAGCCATAGACCTCGCCCGGCGGCGCGACGGCCACCCGATGGATCTCGCGCGTGCGGCGCAGGATGGCGCGCACTCGGGCCAGAAGCTCGCGCGGCACATAGGGCTTGGGCAGGTAGTCGTCGGCGCCGATCTCCAGCCCAACCACGCGGTCGATGTCGTCGCCCTTGGCCGTGACCATCAAGATCGCCGTGTCGCCCGTGGCCCTCAGGCGGCGACACAGCGACAGGCCGTCCTCGCCGGGCATCATGATGTCCAGCAGAACCAGGTCGACGCGACGGCGGGCGGCCAGTCGGTCGAAGGCGGCGGCGTCCTCGCAGCCCACGGCCTCCCAGCCTTCCCGGCGCAGCAGGCCCAATGTCAGGTCGCGGATCTCGGCGTCGTCCTCGACGACCGCGATCAGGGTGTTGTCGATCATGACCAAAGCCTTGCCCCAGGCGCGCGGCGCGGAAAAGGCCAAGGGGCCCACGATTACATTTCGACACGTTTCGTCGGCGAGGAAACATCGGGGCGAGCGCGCCAGCGTGTTTTCTGTCCAGCGACGAGGGACGTCACCCCAGAGATGGAAGACACCATGCGTAAGACTGTTTTCGCCGCCGCCGGCATGACCGCCACGGCCCTGTTCATCGCGCTCGCTCCCGCCGCCGAGGCCGGCCAGCATGGCCACACGGTCCGCGCGCAGGGCGCCTATGGCCGTGGCTACGTCCACGACCGTCATGTCAACCGCCAGCCGGGCGCCGTCTCGGTCTCTCGCGGGACCCAGACCAACGGCGGCTACGGAGTCGCCAGCCAGCGCGCCGCCAGTTGGAGCGATGGCGCCTATTCCGGAAGCGCCTCTCGGACGTTCAACAACGGCGCCTCGGCCAACCGCGCGACCAGCGTCGTCAACAACGGCGACGGCACCTACAGCTACAACGCCAGCCGCACCGGCTATGACGGCGACATCCGTTCGGTCAGCGGCGTTGTGAGCCGCCCCTGATCGAGGCCGGAGCGCGTCGGCGGCGAAACCTCGCCCGGCGCGCTCCGGACGCCAGAGTCCGAGCCTGTCCACGGACGGGTCCCGGAGGCCGGCGCGCGGCAGCCCCCTAGTATCGCGCGTCGGCCATCGCTTTCTCGCTGGAGCACTGACCTTGAAGATGACCCGCCCACTGACCCTCGCCCTGGCCGCCGCGCTGACCGTCTCGCTGACCGCTGGCGGCGTCGCCGACGCCCAGATCGGCCCGCGCGGCAAGATGCGTGAACGCATGATGCAGCGCCTGCAGGAGAAGAAGGCCGAGGAGGAGCGCCCGATCGACCTCCAGGCCATCCTGCCCGGCGCCCGCAAGCTGACGGCCTCGTACGGCGCCGATCCGGCCCAGGCTGTCGACATCTACATCCCGCCGAACGTCCCGCGCGACGCGCCGGTGATCGTGATGGTCCATGGCGGCGCCTGGAAGATCGGCGACAAGGCCAATACGGGCCCGGTCGAGAACAAGCTTCGCCACTGGCTGCCCAAGGGCTTCGTGTTCGTCAGCGTCAACTATCGCATGCTGCCCCAGGCCATGGCCTATACGCAGGCTCAGGACGTGGCCGCCGCCCTGCGCTGGACGCAGAGCCACGCCGCCGACTGGGGCGCCAGCAACCGCCACATCATCCTGATGGGCCATTCGGCCGGCGCGCACCTGGTCGCCCTGCTCTCGTCCAAGCCCGCGATGGTCGGCCAACCCTGGGCCGGGACGGTGGTGCTGGACTCGGCGACGCTGAAGGTCTCCGAGACCATGGCCGGCCGCCATCCGAAGTTCTACGACGAGGCGTTCGGCGGTGATCCCGCCGGCTGGGCCAAGGCCTCGCCGATGGACCAGTGGACGCCGTCCGCCGTGCCGATGATGCTGATCTGCTCGACCAAGCGTCCGGACAAGCCCTGCGACGACGCCCGCGCCTTCCAGGCCCTGGCGAGGCGGGCGAACGTCCCGATGCCGGTCTTGTCCCAGCCCCTGACCCACGCCGATGTCAATCGCGCCCTGGGCCTGCCCGGCGACTACACCGACGCCGTGGATCGGTTTATCGCTGAACGGCTGTGACGCTGAAGGAAGCCGACATCCTCCTTCGGCGGCGCCAAGACGCCGACGCGGCCACAAAGTTCTTAGCGAGATTGCTGCGCGGCCACTTGCATCTTTCGGGCGGCCTGCGCGAGAACAACAGGGTGGAGAACTCGCACCTGCCGATCCGACAGCGGGAGCGAAGGATGCAAGGCTTCAAAAAGCCCGGCCTCCGTTCAGCGCGTTCCCACCACCCACGCCGCCGTCTACAACACCTTCAACACCCAACGTCATCTGGTCAGCCGCTCAACACTTCGGCGCTTCCGCGCCCAGGGCTCACGCCGCGTGGGCGGCGACTCCCCCCCTGAGGCGGCCAAGTATTCGACCTCTGTGACCTGGCGCGATTAACTTGACAGCTCCCTTTGACGCGGTCCCAGTGCGCGACGCGCCTTCATCGAACGCCGCATTCCTGGAGGCGCGGCGACGGCGGAAATTGGCGCGATCCCGCCCCCCCCCTCCCCCCCCGCGGACGAGACGTCTCACAAAGAAAGCTTCGAGCAAGCTACGGCGGCCATAGGGCTGGGCGTCCTTCCTGGAGCCCAACGTCATGACCAAGTCGTTCTCCGCCGCCCGTCGCCTAGGGCTGATCGCCAGCCTGACCTTGGCATACGCCGCGCCGCACCACGCTCTGGCGAAAGCCCTCCCTGAACTCCCGCTTGAATTGACGCGGGAAGTCGGTCCCCTCGCACACGATCCATGGGAAGGGCTCAACCGAAAGACCTTCAAATTCAATCAGGGCCTCGATCGCGTCCTAATCGGGCCGATCGGACGGGGGTACATGAAGGTGACGCCGCGTGTCGTTCGCGGCCGGGTGTCCTCGTTCGTGGCCAACCTGGCCGAGCCGCGCACCGCCATCAACGATCTGGCTCAGGGGCGCCCACGCGCGGCCGGCGTGACGGCCTCGCGCTTTCTGATCAACACGACGGTCGGGGGGCTTGGCCTGTTCGACGTCGGCGGTAAGCTGGGCCTGGAAGGCCACCAGGGCGATTTCGGCCAGACCCTGGGCCGTTACGGCGCCGGTTCGGGGCGCTATCTGGTCCTGCCGCTGATGGGGCCGACCACCTTGCGAGACGGCGTCGGCCAGTTGGTCGATATGATGACCGATCCCGTCGCCATGGCCACGGCTGGCGGTCCGAAAATGTTCGGCCCCATCCGCTCCAGCGCCACCATGCTCGATGGACGCGCCAACGCCGACGGCTTTCTTCGCGCCCTGGACGACGCGGCGGATCCCTATGCGATGATGCGGTCCGCCTACCTGCAGAACCGGGCGGACATGGTTCGCCAGGCTCGCGGCGGCGCCCAAGTGCTACCAGACTTCGACGCGGCCAAGATCGAGCCCTGATCGCGCATGACCTATCGCTTCAGTCCTTGGCGCGTTCTCATGGAATGCGCGCTCCCCGCGCCATGGACGGTCCTCGTGAGCCAGTCGGAAGCCGAAGCCTTCGTGGCCGAGACCGTGCGGGATCTTCTGCGCATCATGGCCGACGCGACCCTGACCCCGTCCAGGCGGGCGGGCGCCTTCGCTTCGGCCATGGTCCGGGTCGCGGACTTCGGAGGTATCGCGGACTTGATCCTAGGCGCTCGCGCCTCCGGGCTGACCGCGGCGCGGCGACAGCGCTTCGCGGCGACGCTCGCCTCCCATGTCGGACACGCCTATGACGGACGGCTCTGGTACGGGTCCGCCGACGATTTCACCCTGCTGGGATCGACGGCTCCCAAGCTTGATGAGGTCGTCGTCCGTTTTACGGTCCGGAACAGCCGCGCCTTCGCGCCGATCCAGATGTCCTGGCGCGTCTTGCGATCGGTGGGAGGATGGCGGCTGATCGACATGGAATATCGCGGAATCTGGCTGGTCGACGCGCACCGGTCGAAGGGGCGACGCCGCAAGGGAGGAACATGCCGATGACGCGCCGGACCTTGATGCGTCTGTCTCGAAGACTGGGCGGCCCGTCGCTGATGCGGATGCTCGTGCCGCTGGTCCTGCTGGCGGTCGCCGCCACGATTCTGTTCGCCATGGCCAACGGCGACACGCCAGAAGAGCACGCCATGTCGATGCTTCAGCGCATGCAACCAGCGCGCCTGTTGGCCGAGACCACCGACAGCGCGACGGAGATCCTGCTGCTGGTGAGCCTGATTATGGTCGGCGTCTATCTGACCCTGCACATCGGCCTGCGACCGCTGCGGCGCCTGTCGAGGCTGGCCGGCGGCATCGGTCCCGCCACCATAGACGCTCGGCTGCCAGTCGAGAGCGCCCCGCGTGAGGTCGCCCCGCTGGTCGAGGCCTTTAACGCCGCCCTCGATCGGCTGGAGACCGGCCTGCGCGCGCAGCGAGATTTCTCGGCCAACGCCGCCCACGAACTGCGCACGCCGCTGGCGACGCTGCGGGCCCAGGTCGAGAGCCTGCTGGAGCCGAGCGAGCGCCAGGCGGCCAGCGAGGAGTTCGAGCGGCTAGGGCGACTGATCGCCCAGCTCCTCGCATTGGCCGAGGCCGAGGGCGGCGCCTTGGGGGCCAATACGCGCTTCGACCTGGTCGCGCTGTCGCGAGACGTGGCCAGCGATATGGCCAGCTTCATCCTGTCCAGCGGTCGGACGCTCGGCTTCGATAGCGCGGTCCAGGCGCTCACGCTCGACGGCCAGGCCGGGCTTGTGGGGACGGCTCTGCGCAATCTGCTTGAGAACGCCGTCCGCCATACGCCCCCCGGCGCGGAGATCCTCGTGGCGGTCACCGCCGACGCCGTGGTGCGGGTCAGTGACGATGGGCCTGGCGTGTCGGCCGAGATCCGGGACCGGGTGTTCGAACGCTTCAGTCGTGGGAGTCCAAGCGGTGCTGGCGCCGGCCTGGGCCTGTCGATCGTCCGCCAGATCATGGAGCGGCACGGCGGCGTGGCGCGGTTGACCTCCGTCGAGCGCGGCGCGTGTTTCGAGCTCGACTTTCGGCCGCAAGGCCATCGCGGCGATCAGTCGGTCGCGCAGGTTCCCGCGGGCGGTAACCGGACGGCCATGTAGCCTAGACCCCTCAGCGCGCGGATCGTCACGTCGGCGCCCAGCTCGGCCATCTTCCGGCGCACGCGATGGACGTGCACCTGGATCGAGTTGTCGGTGTAGTCCTGGTCCAGGCTGTGCAGGCTGTCGCCCAGTTGAGCCTTGGTCACGACACGGTCGGGATGGCGCAGGAAGCGCTCCAGTACGATGCTCTCGCCCCGCGACAACGGCAGGCGCGCGCCGCCGACGCAGATCTCCCGCGCGCCCTGGTCGTACTCTAGGTCGCCGTAGCGCAGGACGTCGGCCGTCAGGGCCGGCCGACGTCCCAGCGCCCGCAGACGCGCCACCAGTTCTTCGATGGCGAAGGGCTTGATCAGATAGTCGTCAGCGCCGCGCTCCAGGCCCTGAACCCGCTGGTCGACGCTACCCAGGGCGGTCAGCATCAGGACCGGTGTGCGCAGGCCGGCGGCGCGAGCCTGGGCCAGCAGGTCCAGCCCACTTTCGCGACCTAGCATGATGTCGAGGATCACCACGTCGTAGGTCACGCTGCGCCAAGCGTGCCAGCCGTCTTCCAGCGTGTCGAACAGGTCGACCGTGAAGCCGGCCTTGACCAGCGACCGGGTGGTCGCTTCGCCGAGCCGAACATTGTCCTCGATCAGCAGGGCGCGCATGGGTGTCAGAAGCTGTACATCAGGGCGAAGACGAGTTGGCCCTGATTGGCGGAGCCCTCGCGGGCGACTATGGGGCTGTCGGCCGCGCTGTCAACGAGCCGGCTATAGCCGCCCCGCGCCAGGGCGCTCCAGCGATCGCTGATCTGGTAACGCAAGCTGGCGCCGACATCCACGGACTCAACCCCGGCCTTGGCGGCGTAGGGCGTCAGGCCGCTGGCCGAGGCCCCCGTCGCCGAGACGCCATAATAGGTCCGCATGTACTTGCGGTCGGCCCAGGTCGCCGAAGCGTCCACACCCAGGCTCCAGCGGTCGGTCAATTCACGGTCGTAAGCGACCTCGAAGCGCGCCAGCTTGCCTTCGTGGACCTTGCCGGTGTCGGTCAGGGCCTCGATCCCGACCGACAAGGAGTCCTGCCCGACGTCGAAGCGCTTGCGAATGAACACACCGGCGTTCACGGCGGCGTCGATCTCGCCCAAACGGCGCACGGTCAGGTTCTTGATGTCATCATCGCGGCCGCGGTCATAGGTGATCACCGGGCCGGCCTCCACGAACCCGCCGGGTACGAGATTGACGCGCAGCGAGGGGCCTTCGAGGGCCACGTAGTAGTCGCCCCGGCCATAGCGCAGGGCCACGAAGGGCAGGGGCTTGAACTCATAGTCCTTGGAGCCTTTGAACTCGGGGCGATAGGCGCCAGCCACGCCCAGGGAGAGGCGCAAGCCGTCCTCGTCCTGGGCGCGCGCGGCGCTGGCCGCCGAAAGGATCAGGCTCAGGGTCAGAAGGGGGAGCTTCATCATACTCAGGTCCGACAAGTCCGCTTTCGTGCGGCGGCCGGGGTATGCGAGCTCAAGCTTACACGGAGCTTTCAGCCGCGGGCTTTGCGCGAGCGACGACAGGTCCCTCGTCTTCTAGATCGCTTTCGGCGCGTCCACATTCTGGCCAGGTGCCAAGGTCCGCTTTTGGCGAAGAAAGGTCGTGACAATAAAAAGCCTTCAAGATGCGATTGATTCGCATTGTTGACAATTCCAACTGGAAATCGGGACGGTTCTAACTGGTACCGACACAGCGACACGCCAAAAATCCAGCCTCTCCCATTGAATCACTTCGACACTTATCTAAATGTCTAACCGATCGCCAATTGGGCGATGGAGAGACAGATCATGAGTAAGCTCGCGGGCAAGACGGCCGTGGTGACCGGCGCGTCGAAGGGGATTGGGGCGGGGATCGCCAAGGCGCTGGCGGCCCAGGGCGCGGCGGTGGCGGTCAACTACGCGTCCGACCGAGCCGGCGCCGAGAAGGTCGTCGCCGAGATCACCGCCGCTGGCGGCAAGGCCATCGCCGTCCAGGGCTCTGTCGCCAAGCCCGAGGACGTCACCCGGCTGTTCGACGAAGCCCAGACGGCCTTCGGAAGCATCGACATCCTGGTCAACAACGCCGGCGTCTACGCCTTCACGCCGCTGGAGGCGGTCACCGAGGCCGAGTTCCATCGCCAATTCGACACCAACGTGCTGGGCCTGCTGCTGGCCTCCCAGGAGGCGGCCAAACGCATGGGTCCGGATGGCGGCGGCATCATCAACATCAGCTCCTCGGCGGTGACGCTGGAGCTCCCGGCCTTCTCGATCTACACGGCCACCAAGGCCTCGGTGGACGCGATCACCCGCGTGCTGGCCAAGGAACTTGGGCCGCGCAAGATCCGCGTCAACGCGATCGCGCCAGGCGCTGTCGAGACCGAAGGCACCCACACCGCTGGCATCATGGGTTCGGACTTCGAGGCCCAGATCGTGGCGAGCACGGCCCTGGGCCGCGTGGGTCAGCCCTCGGACATCGCGCCGATCGCGACCTTCCTGGCCTCGCCCGACAGCTTCTGGATCACCGGTGAGGTGATCGCGGCGGCCGGCGGCAACCGCTGATCCTCAGACCATCCGATAGTGCCGCGCCAGGCGCTGCAGGGCGAGTTTCAGGACCGTCTTGCCCGTCCGGCGCGGCAGCTTCAGCGCGGATTCGGCGGCTTCGAGGGCCGAGCCCATCAGGCAGACGCGCTCGAGAATTTCACGCAGACCCGGCCCCGCCGCCGCCAAGGCCGAGGCGATCCGCTGGCGGGCGGCGTGGTTTCGTTCGGCGGATGCCAGTCCGGGCGGTCCGCCGTCAACCCGCGCGGCGTCCCAGCGCATGGTCAGCCGCCCTTGCGTTCCCAGGCGCTCGAACTCCTCGCGCAGGCGTTCGCCGGCGGCCGCCTCGATTGGCGTCAACCAGGGCTGTCCGTTCCGATCGCGGCGGCGCGCCAGCCAGGCGATCGGCGACTCGCCCAGGTTCTTCCGCACCGGCTTGGACGCGTCGGGCAGAATGACCTCTTCCTCGATCACGCCGGGGCGGCCCGGCGGTGGCGGCGACAGGGGTTCGGGCCTGGCGGTCATGGTCCAGCCGCCCAGCGAACGAACCTTCAGCGTCGCCTCGCGGGCTAGAGCCTGGAAACCGGCTTCATCGAGCGTAAGCATCACGCGCCGGCGACGGCTGGCCCCCAGCCGCACGCCATAGCCGTCGCCCTGGGCTTCGACCACCGCGCCCGGGCGCGCCAACAGACGCATGGCGCGCTCGGCCTGACGACGGGCTTCCAGCTCTTGATCGAACGTCGCGCTCATAGCGGCAGGGCCTCCGAGTGAGCCGGCGCCTGGCGCAGGCAAGCTTCCAGCTCTGCCAGGCGACGATCGAAGTCGACGTTCTCGCGCAAGTCCTCGATCTTGCGGCAGGCGTGCCCGCAGGTGGTCCGGTCGCGGCCGAAGGCATAGGCCACCCGATGCAGCGGCCAGTGGAAGGTGATGTGGGTCAGGTAGATGGCCAGATGCCGCGCGCGTACGGCGGCGTTGGTGGTCCGGCGGGCCGTGTTGATCTCGGCGGCGGGAATCCCGGTGGCCAGGGAAACGAGCTGGGTGACGAAACCCGCCATCAGGCGGTCGCGTCTAGGATCGGGCGTGATGACCCAGATATCCTCAAGGGCATGAACCAACATGGCGCTCTCTCCTCCCGACCGCGAGTAGGTCGGATAGCGCCACTATAGGTTTATTTTCCCACGCAGAGGAAGATATTCCTATTTTCACGAGACTCAGGAGGTCAAGCCATTGAAAGATCAGGAGAGCTTGTCGCGAAATCCCGTGGCTTGACGAGCGCTCGCGCCATCGGACGCGGCGCCCTCCCCCTTCAACGCTTCGCCTTCCGCTCGGCGATCCACGCGTCGATTCGGCGCTCCAGCACCGCCAGGGGCAGCGAGCCGTCCAACAGCACCACGTCGTGGAACGCGCGCTCGTCAAAGCGTGGACCCAGCGCCCGCTCGGCGCGGCGACGCAGTTCCAGGATCTTCAACTCGCCGACCTTGTAGGCCAGCGCCTGCCCGGGCCACGACACGTAGCGCTTCAGCTCGACCTCGATATTGACCGGCGACAGGGCGGTATTGTCGGTGAAACAGGCGCGCGCCTGGTCCAGACTCCAGTGCTTCCAATGGATGCCGGTGTCCGCGACCAGGCGGCAGGCCCGCCACATCTCGTAGGACAGGCGGCCGAACAGTTCGTAGGGGTCGCGATAGATCCCCATCTCCTCGCCCAGCCACTCCGAATAGAGACCCCAGCCCTCGCCGAAAGCGGTGAAATAGAGGCTCTTGCGGAACTCCGGCGCGCCGGTCTGCTCCTGGGCCAGCGAGGTCTGGATGTGGTGACCGGGCGCGCCTTCGTGCAGCACCAGGGCGGGCAGCTCATAGAGCGGCCGCTGATCCAGTTCCGAGGTGTTGATCATCAACCCGCCCGCGCGGCCAACCTTCGGATCGCCGCCGAAGTAGCGGCCCGTGGTGTAGCCCTTCTCGATGGCGGCCGGCACGGGCCGCACGCCATAGGTCAGGCGCGGCAGGACGCCGAAGTGGGCCGGCAGCTGGTCATCGGCGCGCTTGGCGATCTCGCTGGCCTTCTCCAAGAGCTGTTGACGGCTGGTCGCGTAGAAGCGCGGATCCTTTCGCAGCATGGCGATGAAGGCCGGCAAGTCGCCCTCGAAGCCAGCCGCCCGCATCGTCTCCAGCATCCGCCCCCGGATGCGCGCGACCTCGGCCTGGCCGATGTCGTGAATCTGGTCCGGCGTCATGGTCGTCGTGGTGTGCCGACGGGCCAGGAAGGCGTAGTAGCGCTTGCCGTCCGTCAGATCCGAGGCCGCCAGGCTCTTGGCGGCGTGAGGGACGTATTCCTCGGTCATGAACTCGACGAAGCTGGCCCGGGCCGGAGCGACCTTGGTCGTCACGGCGCTTTCGCCCTCCGCCATCAGCGCCGCGCGCGTCGCGTCGGGGATGCCCGCCGGCAGGGCCCGCAACGGCGCCAACAAAGGGTCTTCCGCCAGCGGCGTGGCGGCGGCGCGCTGGGCCCGCTCGAGCACGGTCCGCGCGGTCGGAACCGCCTGGACGAAGCCCGTCCTCACGCCGCGACGGGCGTTCTCGATATTGACCGCGTACCAGTCGGGCATGCGGTTCAGCAGCGCGATCCAGCGGCGCGCCTCGCCCTCGTCCTTCAGGCGTAGCCCGCTGGCGCGATACAGCATCATCACGTCGAAGCCGCCGTCGCTGCTGAACGGCAGGCGGGATTCGTCGAAGCTCGCCGCCTCGATACGATCGCTCGCGGTCCATAGAAGAAGCTCGCGGGTTAGAGCCTCGTCTTCCGAAAGCCTGGACGTTCCCATCGCGGTCAGTTCGGCCCGGATGGCCTTCAGCTTGACCAGGCGCGCGGCGTCGGCGGCGGGGGTGACATCGGGCAGGCGCCAGCGCGCCTCGGCGGCGCCGCCGGAGTCGGGATCCTCATCGCCGCCGCCCAGCGCTTCGAACCGCGCCACGAGCCCCATCAAGGTTTCGGAGGGACCAGCCCACGCGGCCGACGCGGTCAGGGCGGTGAGACAGACGCCGACGAGAGCGGCGCGCCAAGGTGCGATGCGAGTCATGCGCGCAGCTTAAGCGAACGCTCGTCCCCGAGCGAGACGCCGGCGTGGACCGCGACGCGGTCCGAAATGTCCAATATCGGAAAGAACCGAGAATGGAGCGGGCGAAGAGATTCGAACTCTCGACATCCACCTTGGCAAGGTGGCGCTCTACCACTGAGCTACGCCCGCGCTATTCGCGAGATATGGTCTCCTCCAGCCCGTCCCGAAAGGGAGGGAATGGAGCGGGCGAAGAGATTCGAACTCTCGACATCCACCTTGGCAAGGTGGCGCTCTACCACTGAGCTACGCCCGCATCGGAGGGGCTTGGTGAAGCGCCCCGCGACGAGGAGGCGGCTTATGGCAGAGCGCTTCGCGGTTTGCAAGCGCCCTTTGAGGGGTTGCGAAGCGGCTTTTTTCCACGGCTTGATCCAGCCCCGTTTCGGCTAGGTTTTTCACTTGGCGATCTTGGGGCGGAGTCCTGGCGTTGCGTCTGTTCGTGTTCGGTCTTGGCTATGTGGGAGCGGCTTTCGCCGAGGCCTTACGGGCGCGCGGCTGGGAAGTCGCGGCCAGCGCGCGGAGCGCCGATCAGGCGCGGATACTCGGCGCGAACGGCGTCGTGGCCGTCGATCCGGACGATCGCGACGCCATGGCGCGGGCGTTGACGGGTGTGAAGGCGATTCTGATCACCGCTCCGCCGGGGCCGGACGGCTGCCCCGCGCTCGAATCGATCGTCCCCGCCCTCGCCCACGCCCAGGCCTTTCCCGACTGGATCGGTTACCTGTCGACGACCGGAGTCTATGGCGACTTCGACGGGCGCTGGGTGTTCGAGACCTCGCCGCTGAAGGCCCAATCGGTCGAAGGCGCGCGCCGGGTTGGCGCCGAGCGCGACTGGCAGGAGGTCGGGCGCGGCATGGGCCTGACGGTCACGGCTTTCCGCTTGCCCGGCATCTATGGGCCAGGCCGCAGCGCTCTGGATCGCCTGCGCGCCGGCGAAGGCCGCCGCATCGTCAAGCCGGGCCAGGTGTTCAGCCGCATACACGTCGACGACATCGTCTCGGGACTGCTGGCCTCGCTGGACAAGCCCCGCGCGGGCGGCGTCTACAACCTGGTCGACGACGAGCCCGCGCCGCCGCAGGACGTGATGGAGCACGCCGCCCACCTGCTGGGCGCACCCGTCCCGCCGGACCTGCCGTTCAACGAACTGGGCCTCTCACCCGCGACCCGCCGTTTCTACGCGGAGAACAAGCGCGTCTCGAACGCGCGCGCCAAGGCCGAGTTGGGCTGGCGGCCCGCCTATCCGACCTATCGCGAGGGGCTGAAGGCGATCCTGAAGGCGGGCGGCTGAGCG
The DNA here is from genome assembly GCF_031454995.1 of Caulobacter segnis. Classification (GTDB taxonomy): domain Bacteria; phylum Pseudomonadota; class Alphaproteobacteria; order Caulobacterales; family Caulobacteraceae; genus Caulobacter; species Caulobacter segnis_E. The sequence continues at coordinate 78,819 of NZ_JAVDRV010000003.1, forward strand.
CTTACTCGTCGTCGATCGCCGGCGATCGCGGCGTGATGCCCACGGCCTCGAGCCCCGCCGCGTTGCGCAGCCGCGCGGCGCGGGCCAAACGGCGCGAGACGAGGTCGCCCTCCTCCGGCTCGGCCAGGCCTTTCGCCTCGGCGACAGCGGCGACCAGGCGCTCCAGGTCCTGGGGCCGCGAAAGGCGATGGTCCCCGTCCTTGATCAGGGTGAAGACGACGTCCTGGCTGGTCAGGGCGTTGGCCAGTTCAAGGGCGTGGGTCCACGGCACATCCGGATCCGCGCCGCCTTGCAGCACGCGGACGGGTATGTCGATCGGCACGGCCCCCGGCAGGATCGACCACCGCGCCCCATCTTCCAGAAGGTGGCGGGTGATCGGATAGCCCCCGTCGTCGTATTCGGAAGGGCGGATCCAGAAGCCGTCGCGGGCGATCGCGGCCTTGGCCTCGTCGGAGAGTTCGGGCGCCATCAGCTTTTCGGTGAAGTCGGGCGCGGGCGCGATCAGCACCATCGCCTTGACCCGGTCCGGCCGCGCGATGGCCGCCAGGCACGCCAGCCAGCCGCCCATGGACGATCCGACCAGCACCAGCGGCCCTTCGGTCAGCTCGTCGATGACCGCCAGCGCGTCCTCGCGCCAGCGGCTGATCGCGCCGTCCTTGAACGCGCCCTCGGACTCGCCGTGGCCGAAATAGTCGAAGCGAACATACGAACCGCCGCTCGCCATGGCCTGCTCGGCCAGCACCTGGGCCTTGGTCCCGGTCATGTCGGAATGGAAGCCGCCCAGCCACACGACCGTCGCGCCCTCTCCCGAAATGCGTCGGAAAGCGAGCCGGGAGCCGTCTTCGCGCTTTAGGGCGCCTGGGGATTCGGTCATGGCGTCGCCTCGATCCTTTCGCTACTTACAGCCCCGCGTTGTCCTCGCGAGAGTCGTGTGTCCGACCTACCTCCCGATTTCACCCTGCTGCAAGTGACGCCGGAGCTGGAAACCGGCGGCGCGGAGCAGACGACGATTGATGTCGCGCACGCGGTGGTGGCGCAAGGCGGCAAGGCCCTGGTCGCGACCAAGGGCGGGCGGATGGCCGCGCGCCTGACGGCCGACGGCGGGCGCCTGGCGCAAATGCCGGCCCAGTCCAAGAACCCTCTGGTCATGCTGGGCAACGCCGCGCGGCTGATCGACCTGATCCGGCGCGAGAAGGTCAGCCTGGTCCACGCGCGCTCGCGCGCGCCGGCGTTCAGCGCCCTGTGGGCCGCCCACGCCACCAAGACCCCCTTCGTCGCCACCTATCACGGCGTCTACAACGCCCGCTCGAACCTCAAGCGCTGGTACAACGCGGTGATGACCAAGGGCGACCTCGTCATCGCCAATTCGGAATATACCCGCCTGCATGTGATCCAGGAGCACGGCATCCCGCCCGAGAAGGTGGTCGCCATCCCGCGCGGCGTGGACCTGTCGCGCTTCGAACCCGGGATGGTCGGCGGTGATCGCGTGAAGGGCCTGGCCGAGACCTGGGGCGTCGCGCCGGACGAGCGCCGGCTCAAGGTGCTGCTAGCGGGCCGCCTGACCCGCTGGAAGGGCCAGGGCCTGATGATCGAGGCCATGACGCTGCTGAAGGCGCGCGGCGAGGATCGGATCCTGCTGCTGCTGGCGGGCGACGACCAGGGCCGCAAGGGCTATCGCGCCGAACTGACGAACGCCATCGCCACCGCTGGCCTCGAGGATCGGGTCAAGCTGGTCGGTCACTGCGACGACATGCCGGCCGCCTACATGCTCGCGGATCTCGCCATCGCGCCCTCGCTGGAGCCCGAGGCGTTCGGGCGGACGGCGGTCGAGCCGCAGGTCATGGGTCGCCCGGTCATGGCCGCCGATCACGGCGCGACGCGTGAGACGGTGGTCCTGGGAGAAACCGGCTGGCTGGTGAAACCCGGGGACGCCGAGGCCTGGGCCAACGCGCTCCTGGAAGCCGCCGAGGCGGGCGCCTCGCGACGCCAGGGGATGGGTCAAGCCGCCCGCGCCAGAGCACGGCGGTTGTACTCTGTGGACGCGATGTGCGAAGCCACTCTCGATGTCTATGCTCGCGTGTTGCGGGCCCGCGGCATGGAGCACGCGTCGTGAGCAAGGAGATCAAGAAGGTCCTGGTCATCAAGCTGGGCGCGCTGGGCGACTTCGTCCTGGCCCTGGCCGCGATGAAGAAGATTCGCGAGGCGCATCCCAAGGCCAAGATCACCCTGCTGACCACGCCGCCATTCGAAGCGCTGGCCAAGCTCAGCCCCTATTTCAACGCTGTGGAGACCGACGGCCGCCCTGGCGATTTCGCCGAGACGCTGTCCATGATCGGCCGGATCCGAAAAGCGGGCTATGACCGGGTCTACGACCTCCAGACCAACAGCCGCACCAACTGGTACTTCCAGCTGCTGCGCCCCTTCCCGCCGCAGTGGAACGGCATCGCCTTCGGCTGCGCGCTGCCGCAGAAGGGCAAGGCTCGCCTGGGCATGCACACGCTGGAGCGGCAGGCCGACCAGCTGAAAGCCGCCGGCATATGGCCCGACGCGCCGACCGAGCCGGGCAGCGCCCCGGCGCCGGACCTGTCCTGGATTCTTCGAAAGCGGAAAAAAGAGCCGCCCCCCGTTCCGGGTGCCGCCAAGCCCAAGCCCTATGTGTTGCTGGTGCCCGGCGGTTCGGCCCACAGGCCCGAGAAGCGCTGGCCCGTCGAGTTCTACGCCCAACTGGCCTCGCTGCTGAAGGCGCGCGGCTTCGACATCGTCATCATTGGCGGTCCACAGGAAAGCGCCATGGCGCGCCAGATCCAGAAGGCGGCCGCCGGCGCGCGTGACCTGACCGGCCGCACCGACTTCGCCCAGCTCGCCCTACTCGGCGCCAAGGCGGCGCTGGCCGTGGGCAACGACACCGGCCCGACGCACCTGCTGGCCGCCGCCGGCGCGCCGACGATCGCCCTGTTCTCGGACGCCTCCGATCCGGACCTCTGCGCGCCCCGCGGCCATGTGACCGTGATCCGCTCGCCCGACCTGCAAGCCCTGCCGGTCAGCACGGTGGCTGGCGCGGCCATGGCGCTGACGACGCGCTAAGGCGCCTTAGTACCCGGCGTAGCGCCCCGGCTTGTGGTTGGCGATGATCACCGCGCTCAGCGCCACGGCGCTGGCGATCGACAGCAGCAGCTTGTCGAAGCTGATCGTGAAGAAGGCGGTGGCCACGACCACGCAATCGGCCGCCATCTGCACCTTGCCGGCGCTGATCCCCCGCCGCTCCTGCAGATAGAGGGCCAGCACCCCAATCCCGCCCACGCTGGAGCGATGCCGGGCCAAGGCCAGGATGCCCATGCCGACGATCGTGCCGCCGAAGATCGCCGCGAAGATCGGATCGACGCCCGTCACCTTCAGCCAATGCGGCATGGCGTAGGCGAAGCCGGCCAACAGCAGGTTCGTCGCCAGGGTCTTGAAGGTGAACATCCATCCCAGGGTGCGCTGGGCCAGCACATAGAACGGCAGGTTCAGCACGAAGAACACCACGCCCACTGGCCAGCCGCTCAGGTACGAGACGATCAGCGCCACCCCGGCGACGCCGCCCGTGACCAGGCCCGCGGCCTTCAGCAGGGTTAGGCCGACAGCGATGAAGCTGGAGCCGATCAGGAGGGCGTGAACGTCCTCCAACGCGGTATGACGATGCGGATTCATGGAGATCAGGCAGGGGTCTTCGTCAGGATGACACGCATCCCCGCCTCGCCGTTTCCCCCTAGCCGCCCCTCTAGAGCATTTTCTGGTAAGTGCGAAACGGTATTGGGTCGAAAAATGCCCCAAACTTTTCAGTTGGAGCCTTTTTTACCCAGCCCGGTGAACTCAGCCGGATCGGAAAGAACTCCGCCCCCGAAAAAACTCGGTCCGGCGACGTCTCTTTAACCGCCTTCGCTTGATAGAGCGCGGCCGGCGCGTCATATATCAGTTTCTCGCGGCGCGCCCAGCGCGGCGCGTACGCGTTCAGCCCTACCCTATCAACAGCCTCGGAGCCGCCCCTATTCGCCGTCCTATGCAAACGCCGCCCGTCAAGGACGGGCCGCGTATCAACGATGAAATCCGTGTCCCCCGCGTCCTGCTGATCGACCAAAATGGCGAGAAGCAAGGCGAGATGCCGACGTCCGCCGCCCTGGAAGCGGCCGAGGAGGCTGGCTTGGACCTGGTGGAAATCGTTCCGAACGCCAATCCTCCCGTCTGCAAGATCTTGGACTACGGCAAGTTCAAGTTCCAGGAGCAGAAGAAGAAGAACGAGGCGCGCAAGCGGCAAAAGGTCGTCGAGCTCAAGGAAATCAAGCTCCGCCCCAACATCGACAAGCATGACTACGACGTCAAAGCCAAGTCGATGTTCCGCTTCTTCGAGGAAGGCGACAAGGTCAAGGTGACCCTGCGCTTCCGCGGCCGCGAAATGGCGCACCCGGAACTTGGCATGAAGCTGCTCCAGCAGGTCAAGGCCGACTTCGACGAGGTCGCCAAGGTCGAATACGAGCCGCGCATGGAAGGCCGACAAATGATCATGATCCTGGCGCCGCGCTAGGATTGGATCACAGGTAAAGATCAAGACGCCCCGGCCCCACGGCCGGGGCGTTTTGTTTTATCTATTCGATCGAGCATCTCGACAGCTCCTCAACCCGTGATAGATTTTTCGCGGGGTTGGGGAGTCTCTTGTGATCAAGTCGCTATTGGCCGCGGGGGCGGCCTGCTTTGCTCTGTGCTCCAGCGTGGCGTTTGGGGCTGAAAAACCCGATCTGGCGATCTACGGGCGATTGCCGCAGTTCGAGGGGGTGACGATCTCGCCCGACGGCTCGAAGCTGGCGCTGATCATGACCAACGGCGAAGATCGCGTTCTCGCCGTCCGCAAATTGAATGGCGAGATGCTGGGCGGCGTGAAAGCGTCCAAGGCCAAGCTGCGGAGCGTCCTATGGGGCGGCGAGGACCACGTCATCATGGTCTCCTCGCAAACCGCGGACGTCTACGGCCTGCGGGGGCCGACCCGCGAATACCTGATGGCCGTCGACTTCAACCTGGTCACGCGCAAGCAGACGCTGCTGCTGCGCTCCCAGCCCGACTCGATGAACGTGATCCTCGACCGACCGATGGTTCGCACGATCGGCGACCAACCCGTCGCCTTCGTCGAGGGGGTCCATTTCGTCGACAACTCGGGCGTCAACACCCTCTTTCGGATCAATCTGAAGGACGGCGCCACGCGCATGCTGGACGGCGGCGCGCGCGCGGAAACCGATGGCTGGCTGGTCGACGCCGCGGGCGAGCCGGTCGCGCAATCGCTCTATGACGGCAAGAAGGGGCGCTGGGCCCTGCGGATGAAGATCGGCGCCGGCTGGAAGACAGTCGACGAGGCGGATGCGCCGATGGGCTCCTACGGGCTTTCCGGCTTTGGCCGCGACGGCAAGTCGGTGCTGGTCTGGCGCACCGACGACAAGAACGCCAGCATCCTGCGGGAGTATCGCGGGGTGGGCGCCTACGAGGACCTCCCTGGCGGTCTCGATCTGAGCGGCCTCCTGCACGACCCCGACAACCTCGGCCTGCTGGGCGGCTATGCGTTGAAGGGCGACGACCTCGCCTACACCTTCTTCGATCCCGTCAGCCAGAAAGCCTGGGACGCCGTGACCAAGGCCTTCAAGGGCGACCGGGTCAGCCTGGCGTCCTGGTCACGCAACCGAAAGCGCGTGGTCGTTCTGGTCGACTCGGCCGTGGACGGTCCCGCCTACGCGCTGATCGACCTCGACACCAAGCGGGCCAGTTGGCTGGGCGTCGTCTACAAGGACCTCGGCGCCGAGGCGGTCTCGCCGGTGCGCCCGATCAAGTACAAGGCGGCCGACGGACTGGAGATCACCGGATACCTGACGCTGCCCAAGGGCCGCGATCCAAAAAACCTGCCTCTGATCGTGCTGCCGCACGGTGGCCCGGAAGGGCGCGACACGCCTGGTTTCGACTGGTGGAGCCAGGCTCTGGCCTCGCGCGGCTACGCCGTGCTGCGGCCCAACTTCCGAGGTTCGGAAGGCTTTGGCTGGGACTTCGTCAAGGCGGGCTTCGGCGAGTGGGGCAAGAAGATGCAGACGGACCTGTCCGACGGTGTCCGGGACCTGGCCAAGCAGGGAATCGTCGACCCCAGGCGCGTCTGCATCGTCGGGGCGTCCTATGGCGGCTACGCGGCGCTGGCGGGCGCCACGCTGGACCAAGGCGTCTATCGATGCGCGGTCTCGGTGGCCGGCCCCTCCGACATCAAGAAGATGCTGATCTCGGTGCGCGACGTCCACAATGGCGCGATGTCGGCCGCCCAGCGCTACTGGCTGCGCTTCATGGGCGCCGACGGCATCAAGGACCCCGACCTGGTGGCGATCTCGCCGGCCCGCCTGGCCGACAAGGTCGAGATCCCCGTGCTGCTGATCCACGGCAAGGACGATACGGTCGTGCGCTACGACCAGAGCCAGATCATGGCCGACGCCCTGAAGAAGGCCGGCAAGCCTTATGCGTTCGTCACCCTGGAGAGCGAGGACCACTGGCTGTCACGCGGCGCCACGCGACTGAAGATGCTGACCGAGACCGTCGCCTTCGTCGAAAAGCACAACCCACCGGAGTGATCACAAGAGCGGTCGCCAAGCGGTGGGTTCGGGGGTAAACCCCGCCCGCGATGTCCGATACCGCTCACAGCACCCGCGCCTTGGCCGTCCTGCTCCTGGTTGTCTTCGTCAACCTGGTGGGTTTTGGCGTGGTCATCCCGTTGCTGCCGTTCTACGCCACGGCTCTGGACGCCGCCCCATGGCAGGTGACGACGATGTTCGCCGCCTACAGCCTGGGGCAGTTCTTCGGCGAGCCGTTCTGGGGCCGGATGTCCGACCGCGTCGGCCGGCGTCCGGTGCTGATCGTCACGATCCTGGCCAACGCCATCGCCTATGTGGCGCTGGCCTTCGCGCCGAACATCTGGATCGCCATGGCCATCCGCCTGGTCGGCGGCTTCGGCAGCGGCAACATCTCGACGATCCAGGGGTACATGGCCGATGTGACGCCGCCCGAAAAGCGGGCCGGGCGCATGGGCCTGCTGGGCGCGGCGTTCGGCGCGGGCTTCGTCATCGGCCCGTCGCTGGGCGGACTGCTGGCCCACCCCAGCGCCGGACAACTAGGCTTCCAGATTCCGCTGTTCGTCGCCGCGGGCATGGCCGCGGCCGCCGCGATCGGCGTCGTCGCCTTTGTCACCGAAAGTCGGATCGGCATGGCGTCCGGCGCGCCCCAGCCCGGACGCGGCGAGGCCTTGGCCCAGGCCGCCGCCCACCCGATCCTGTCGCGCGTTCTGCTGGTCACCCTGGTCTCGACCGGCGCCTTCGCGGGCATGGAGTCGATCTTCGGCCTCTGGGCCAACGCGCGCTTTTCGTGGGGACCGCGCGAGGTTGGACTGTGCTTCGCGGTCATCGGCGTGATCGCCTCCCTAGGCCAAGGCGTGCTGACCGGCCGCCTGGCCCGACGGTTCGGCGAGAGCCGCGTGCTGACCACGGGTCTTGTCATCATCCTGCTGAGTCTGTTCGTCACGCCCTTCGCGCCGCATGCCAGCCTGGCCATCGTCGCCGTGGGCTTCACGGCGTTCGGCCAGTCCCTGGTCTTCCCCTGCGTGGCGGCTCTGATCTCCCGCGCCAGCCCGCCGGACCGGCAGGGACAGATGCTGGGCCTGAACATGGCGGCGGGCTCGCTGGCGCGGATCGCCGGCCCCTTGACCGCCGGCCCGCTGTTCGGCCTCGCGACGGGCGGCCCCTACTGGCTGGGGTCGGCGCTGATGATTCCGGCGATCGCCCTGGCTCTGACGATCGTGCGCCGGACCAAGACCGCCGCTTGATCCTGGTCGCGGGGCGGACGTCGAAACCGTCCGCGCTTTTCGACCGCCGCGCCGCGAACCCTTGCCAGAGGCGAGTCTTTCCTGTAGCAACGCCGCCTTTCCGGAACCGCCTGGCCATTGGCATGCCATGGCGGTTCGTCATGCTTCCAGAGGACGGGGCGAAAGCTCCGACGCGAAATGCCGAAGTTGAAGACGAAATCGGGCGCCAAAAAGCGCTTCAAACTGACCGCCACGGGCAAGCTGAAGGCCGGCGTCGCCGGCAAGCGCCACCGCCTGATCGGTCACAATGGCAAGTACATCCGCCAACAGCGCGGCACGAAGGTGATGAGCGAGGCCGACGCCAAGATCATCAAGACCTACCTGCCCTACGGCCTTTAAGAGGAGCGCTGACACATGGCTCGCGTTAAACGGGGCGTCGTCGCCCACGCCAAGCACAAGAAGGTTCTCGAGCAAGCCAAGGGCTTCTACGGGCGCCGCAAGAACACCATCCGTACGGCGAAGGCCGCGGTCGACAAGGCCGGCCAATACGCCTACCGCGACCGCAAGGTGCGCAAGCGCGCCTTCCGTTCGCTGTGGATCCAGCGCATCAACGCCGGCGCTCGCCTGGAAGGCTTCACCTACTCGCAATTTATCCACGGCCTAGACGTGGCGGGTATCGTGATGGACCGTAAGGTCCTCGCCGACATCGCCGGCGCCGATCCGGTTGCGTTCAAGGCCATCGCCGACAAGGTTCGCGCCGCCCTGGCCTAAGGACATCTGGGTTTTTCGAAGCCCAATCGATCCTGAAAAGCCCTCCGGTGCGAACCGGAGGGCTTTTTGCTGCGCGCTCCCCTACTCCCCCGCGACCAAATCCTCTAGACGGATGCCCGTCATGACCGATCTCAACACCCTCGAAGCCGATGTGCTGGCCCAGGTGGCCGCCGCTGGCGATCTCTCGACGCTCGACGCGGTCCGCGTGGCCGCCGTCGGCAAGACCGGCTCGATCTCGGGCCTGCTGAAAACCCTGGGCGCGATGAGCCCCGAGGAGCGCAAGACCCAGGGCGCGGCGATCAACGCTTTGCGCGACAAGGTCACCGAGGCCATCGCCGCCAAGAAGGCCGCGCTCGAAGCCGCAGAGCTGGACGCGCGCCTGGCCAGCGAGACCCTCGATCTGTCGCTGCCCGCGCCCTACCGCCGCAAGGGCTCGGTCCACCCGACCATGCAGACCATGGACGAGATCGTCGCGGTCTTCGCCGAGATGGGCTTCGCCGTCGCCGAAGGTCCGGACATCGAGGACGACTTCCACAACTTCACGGCTCTGAACTTCCCCGAGAAGCACCCGGCCCGCGAGATGCATGACACCTTCTTCTTCAATACGAAGGAAACGGGCGAACGCATGCTTCTGCGCACCCACACCAGCCCCGTGCAGGTGCGGACCATGGTGTCGCAGAAGCCGCCGATCCGCATCATCGCGCCGGGCCGCACCTATCGCGTGGACAACGACGCCACCCACACGCCGGTGTTCCACCAGGTCGAGGGCCTGGTGATCGACAAGGGCATCCACATGGGCCACCTGAAGTGGACCCTGGAGACCTTCCTGGCGCGGTTCTTCGAGACCGACGCGGTCACCACCCAGTTCCGTCCGCACCACTTCCCGTTCACCGAGCCGTCGGCCGAGATGGACGTGCAGTGCGACCGCTCGGGCGGCGAGATCAAGATCGGCCAGGGCACCAGCTGGCTCGAGATCCTGGGCTGCGGGATGGTTCACCCGAACGTCCTGCGCGCCTGCGGCATCGATCCGGACGAGTACCAGGGCTTCGCCTTCGGCATGGGCGTCGACCGCCTGGGCATGCTGAAGTACGGCATGCCGGACCTGCGCGACATGTGGTCGTCGGACGTCCGCTGGCTGTCGCACTACGGCTTTAGCGCCTTCGCCGCGCCGAACCCGGCCAGCGGCCTGAGCTGAACAATGCTCCCCCCAGCGGGGGAGCTCCCGGCGAAGCCGGGTGAGGGGGAAGTCAGCGCAACGCTTGCAGCTACTCCCCCCTCCACCGCTTCGCGGTCCCCCTCCCCCAGAGGGGGAGGATTTTGAGAGACGGACCATGAAATTCACCCTGTCCTGGCTCAAGGATCACCTTGAGACCACCGCCACCGTCCCCGAGATCGTCGCGGCCATGACCATGGCCGGGCTCGAGGTCGAGCACGTCATCGACCCGGCGACGAAGCTCAAGCCCTTCACGGTCTGCAAGATCGTCGAGGCCGCCCGCCACCCGAACGCCGACCGTCTGCAGGTCTGCCAGGTCGACACCGTCGATGGCCGCAAGGAGATCGTCTGCGGCGCGCCGAACGCCCGCGCGGGCCTGACCACCATCTACGCCCCGATCGGCGCCTATGTGCCGGGCCTGGGCGTGACCCTGGTCGAGAAGCCGGTGCGCGGCGTCGTCTCGAACGGCATGCTCTGCTCGGCCGCCGAGCTGGAATACGCCACCGAGAGCGACGGCATCATGGAGCTGCCCGACAGCCTGGCGGTCGGCACGCCAGCCGTCGACGCGCTCGGCCTGGAAGCCGTCATCGACTTCGAGGTCACCCCCAACCGTCCCGACTGGCTGGGCGTCGCCGGCATCGCCCGCGACCTTGCCGCCGCGGGCGTGGGCAAGCTGAAGGACCTGTCGATCGCGCCGGTCGCCGGGACCTTCCCTTGCCCGATCACCGTCAAGGTGGACGGCGAGGCCTGCCCGGTGTTCGCCGGCCGTCTGATCAAGGGCGTCAAGAACGGTCCCTCGCCCAAGTGGCTGCAGGATCGCCTGACCGCCATTGGCCTGCGCCCGATCAACGCCCTGGTGGACGTCACCAACCTGATCTCCTACGACCGCGCCCGCCCGCTGCACGTCTACGACGCGGCCAAGCTGGTCGGCGCGACGATCGAGGCTCGACTGGGCCGCGGCAAGGCCGAGATCACGCCGGGCGATCAACCCTCGCCCGCCGAGCATCACGACGAGCAGCTGATCGCGCTGGACGGCAAGACCTACGACGTCACGCCGGAGATGTGCGTGATCGCCGACGCCCAGGGCAACCGCCCGATCGGCCTGGGCGGCGTCATGGGCGGCGAGAGCACCGGTTGCTCGGACGAGACCGTGGATGTCTTCATCGAGAGCGCCTGGTTCGAGCCGATCCGCATCGCCCAGACGGGCCGCGCCACCGGCATCAACAGCGACGCCCAGTACCGCTTCGCCCGGACGGTCGACACCGGCTCGGTCGTGCCGGGCCTCGAGCTGGCCACCAAGCTGATCGTTGAGCTGTGCGGCGGCCAGCCGTCGGAGATCGTTGTCGCCGGCGAGGCCCCGGCCGCGCCGGGTCCGATCCTGTTCGACCCGGCCTATGTCGGCCAGCTGTCGGGACTGGAGATCGAGCCGGAACGGTCGCTGCAGATCCTGCGTGACCTTGGCTTCACGGTCGAGCCGCCCAAGGACGTGTCGGCCGCCGACTTCGTCACCCACGCCGAAAGCTTGGTCCGCGTCACGCCGCCGACCTTCCGCCGTGACTTGGAAGGCAAGGCCGACCTGGTGGAAGAAGTCGCCCGCATCGCCGGCTACGGCGCCCTGCCCTCGACGCCCCTGCCGGAAGTTCCCCGCGCCGTCGGCGGCGTGCTGACCGCCAAGCAGGCCCGCGCCCGCGCGGCGCGTCGGGCGCTCGCCGCCGCCGGCTACGCCGAGGCCGTGACCTTCAGCTTCACCAGCCGCGAGACCGCCGAGCTATTCGGCGGCGGCGCGGCCGAGCTGGTCCTGGCCAATCCGATCGCCTCGGAGCTGGACTGCATGCGCCCGTCGCTGCTGCCCAACCTGATCGAGGCCGCTGGCCGCAACGCCCGCCAGGGCTTCCCCGACGCGGCCCTGTTCGAGATCGGCCCGACCTTCCACGGCGACAAGCCGAACGATCAGCGCACCGTCGTCTCGGCGATCCTGGTCCCCAAGGCCCCGCGCGGCTGGGACAAGGCGGCGCAAGGCGACGTGTTCACGGTGAAAGCCGATCTGCTGGCCCTGCTGGAGGAGCTGGGCGCGCCTGTCGCCTCGCTGCAAACGGCGCAGGGCTCGGCCTCGTCCTGGTGGCACCCGGGCCGCTCGGCGCGCCTGCAACTGGGCCCCAAGGCGGTGATGGCCGAGTTCGGCGAGATCCACCCGGCGGTCCTGAAGGCCCTCGACGTGGCCGGCCCGGTCTACGGCTTCGAGATCACCCTGGAGGCGATCCCCGAGCCGAAGAAGAAGTCGGTCAAGACGCGCCCGGCCTTCTCACCCTCGGCCCTGATGCCGCTGACCCGCGACTTCGCCTTCCTGGTCGAGAAGACCAAGGCCGCCGGCGATCTCGTGAAGGCCGCCGCCGGCGCCGACAAGGCGCTGATCACCGCCGCGCGCGTGTTCGACGTCTACGAAGGCCCCGGCGTGCCGGAGGGCTTCAAGTCGATCGCGATCGAGGTCGTGGTCCAGCCCCGCGACGCCACCCTCACGGACGCCGAGATCGAGGCCCTGTCGGCCAAGGTCGTGGCGGCGGCCGAGAAGGCCGGCGGCAAGCTGCGGTCGTAGGTTCTAGACCCTCCCCCTAGCGGGGGAGGTGTCCGCGAAGCGGCCGGAGGGGGAAGTCCTGCCGAGGCGGTCACTCCCCCCTCCGGCCTTCGGCCTCCCTCCCCCACGGGGGGAGGATTGTCCACTTTCCAGGCGCCAAGCCTCACCACGGGCAAAACCCGCCCCCTCCGCGACCGAACGTCCCTGCTGGGCGCGGGCCCTTGCGCGGCGCCAAATGTCACGCTACCTGTAAGAAGCGCTCACTGGAGTCATCGCTTCCACATGCAATCGACCTTCGCCTTCGCCGCTTTCGTGACCACCGGCCTCGCCGCCGTGGCCGCGATGTCGTGCGCGGTGTCGATGTGGAATATGATTAACCAGATTAAAACCGTGCGAGTTCGAACGGGGCAAAATCGGCGCAAGCAACGGTAGGGAACCCTACCAGACCCAAAGCCGAAGGATCGCAAGATCTCCAAAAAAGCCCCGCTCCCACGAGCGGGGCTTTTTTGTTGCGCGGTTCCTCGGTCCTCCAAGTCTCTCAAATCCAAGGACCACCTCGATGAGCTACCTACCCTCTCCACCCGCCTTCCACAGCGACGCCGACGGCGTCACCGTGCACCAGTTGCTGCTGGCCGCGCAGGACGCGCCCAGCGCGCTCGACGCCGTTCGCCAAGGCCTGGCCGACAGCGGCGCCGAACTGTGCGGCCTGACCCTGAAGCCCGTCGGTCAGATCGTCGAAGCCTCGCTGCGCGTGCGCCATCTGGGCGACCAAGCGGCCCGCCTTCTGGCCCGCGACCTCGCCGCCTGGCCGGGCGTGAGCTCGGCCTCGGTAGAGCACCAGTGGGTCCGTCCGTGCGCGTAGAGGACCTCAAACCGGAAGAAGACACCTTTGCTTCTCTTAGGCGCCGCCTCTTCCTCGTAACCGCCGAGGACACGCCCGACGCCCTGATGCGCGTCCTGGGCGTGGCCTCGGTGCAGCAGGCGCGGCTGCGCGCCCTGTCCGCCGCTCCCGAGGGCCAGCACATGGCCATTCGACTCGAGATCGACGACCAGGGCGACGCCCGCGCCGAGGCCCTGGCCTCGCGCCTGGCCGCCTGTCCGGCCGTGCATGGGGTCGGGTTCGGCTGGCGACAGTAACCAATCGGCGCTCTCGTGCGTATCTGAAATGAGTACGCCTCCGGAGACCACGATGCGCCGCCTGTTTGCCCTCCTCGCCACCGCCTTGGCGCTGTTCGCCGCCGGCGCGCCCGCGCTCGCCGCCCCGAAGACCGAGACCGCCGTCTTCGCCGGCGGCTGCTTCTGGTGCATGGAGCACGACATGGGCGGCGTCCCGGGCGTGCTGAAGGTCGAGAGCGGCTACACCGGCGGCCACGTCAAGAACCCGACCTATCGCGACGTCACCAGCGAGCGCAGCGGCCACTACGAGGCCGTCCGCGTCACCTACGACCCCGCCAAGCTGGACTACGGCTTCCTGCTCTATCGCTATTGGAAGCTGGTTGATCCGACCGACGACGGCGGCCAGTTCTGCGACCGCGGCCCGTCCTACCGTCCGGCGCTGTTCGTCACGCCGACCCAGCGCCCGATCGCCGAGAAGTCCCGCGCCGAGGCCGCCAAGCGCCTGAAGACCGGGACGATGAAGGCCCAGATCCTGCCGCTGCAAACCTTCTATCCGGCCGAGGAATACCACCGCGACTACGCCAAGCGGAACGCGGCCAACTACAACGCCTACCGCCTGGGCTGCGGCCGCGACGCGCGGCTGGCGCAAGTGTGGGGTCGATAGCCGCCGCGAGGTAGCGTTCGCCGTCCTCCGCCGCTAGGTTGCCCACCCACGCGGAGGTCTTGATGAAGAAACCAGTTCTGGAGATGTGGCTCGAGCGCGGCCTGTTCGCCTCGCGCTGGCTGATGGCGCCGTTCTATGTCGGCTTGGTCGTCGCTCTCGCGGCGCTGATCGTCGTCTTCTTCCAGGAACTGGCTCACGAGCTGCCGCGCGTCCTGTCGATGAAGCCCGAGGACGCCATTCTGCTGGCGCTGTCGCTCATCGACCTCTCCCTGGCCGCGAACCTGCTCGTGATCGTGATCCTGTCCGGCTACGAGAACTTCGTCTCGAAGATCGACACGGCCAGCCACGAGGATCGGCCCGACTGGATGGGGACGGTCGATTTCTCGGGCCTGAAGATGAAGCTCATCGCCTCGATCGTGGCGATCTCGGCCATCGCCCTGCTGAAGGCGTTCCTCAAGCTGACCGAATCTGGCCAGCCCGTCGATCAGGTGCGCCTGTTCTGGCTGGTGATCGTGCACCTGTCGTTCGTCGTGTCCGGCGTGCTGCTGGCCGTGATGGACTGGCTGAACGGCAAGGTGGAGAAGCACTAGGCTTCTCCACGCTGGTTCCTAGAACGGCAGCGTCCGGCGCTTCCGGCTATAGCCGAGGTAGCCGATGTTGGCGCCCAGCCGCAGACCAACGCCCGCGCGGATCGGCGCCAGGGTGATCTCGTCGGCCTTCTGGTAGTTCACGCCCAGGCCGCCCACCAGATAGGCGCTGCCTTCGACGCCCGGGAACCGGCGGAAGATGGCGTCGGGATACTGCAGGTTATAGCAGAGGGTGAAGACACGGCTCGCGTTGCCGCCCCAATCCCAGCCCACCGAGGGGCCTTGCCAGAAGACCTCCAGCGTCGGACGGCCCTTCATATACAATAGGCCCCGGCCATAGCGCAGGCCCGCGATGAACGCGCCCGAGCCTTCCTCGCCGGCGATGTAGCCGGTGGGCTGGCCCTTGTCCTTGAACACGCGCTCCACCGCCGCGCCCGCGCTTTCGGCCGTCACGCCCAGGAAGTCAGAGGTGGCGCGGACCATCTCGTCGCGCGAATAGGTCGAGGCGCCCCCGGTCTCGTAGACCGGGCCGCTGGACCCCGCCGGCGGCGGATTGGCCTGCCGGGCCAAGGCGTCGGTCGCCGAGGCGGTCAGGCCGGCGGCGGCGCCGGAGAGGATCAGCTTGCGACGGTCCATGGGTGGGCCTCCAGGTCGATTACTTTGCAACACTGTTGCAAGCCATTGAGACGGGTTTGCGGCCCCAAACTTAACGCGCGGTTAAGCATGTCCTCCCGCCGCCCCCTCGCGAAGCGGGCCAAATGTGCTAGAGGCTCGCTCATGACTTCGACGCCTCTCGACAAGATCCGTAACTTTTCCATCGTGGCGCACATCGACCACGGCAAGTCCACGCTGTCCGACCGCCTGATCCAGACCACCGGCGGCCTCACCGCGCGCGAGATGAGCGCGCAGGTGCTGGACAACATGGACATCGAGAAGGAGCGCGGGATCACCATCAAGGCGCAGACCGTGCGCCTGACCTACAAGGCCAATGACGGCGAGACCTACATCCTCAACCTGATGGACACCCCCGGCCACGTCGACTTCGCCTACGAGGTCAGCCGGTCCCTGGCCGCCTGCGAAGGCTCGATCCTGGTCGTCGACGCCTCGCAAGGCGTGGAAGCCCAGACCCTGGCCAACGTCTACCAGGCCATCGACAACAACCACGAGATCGTCCCGGTCCTGAACAAGGTTGATTTGCCCGCCGCCGACGTCGACCGCGTCAAGGCCCAGATCGAGGACGTCATCGGCCTGGACGCCTCCGACGCCGTCGAGTGCTCGGCCAAGACCGGCCTGGGCATCCCCGACGTGCTCGAGGCCATCGTCACCCGCCTGCCCCCGCCCAAGGGCGACCCCAACGCCCCGCTGAAGGCCCTGCTGGTCGACGCCTGGTACGACGCCTACCTCGGCGTCGTCGTCCTGGTCCGCATCTTCGACGGGACCCTGAAGGCCGGCCAGCAGGTCCGCATGATGCAGACCGGCGCCACCCACCGCATCGACAAGGTCGGCGTCTTCACGCCCAAGGCCACCGACGTCGAGTACCTGGGCCCCGGCGAGGTCGGCTTCTTCACCGCCTCCATCAAGGAAGTGGCCGACGCCGCCGTCGGCGACACCATCACCGACGAGAAGAAGCCCACCGCCGCCCCGCTCAAGGGCTTCAAGGAAGTGGTCCCGGTCGTGTTCTGCGGCCTCTTCCCGGTCGACGCCGCCGACTTCGAGGACCTGCGCGCCGCCGTCGGCAAGCTGCGCCTCAACGACGCCAGCTTCACCTACGAGATGGAGAGCAGCGCCGCCCTGGGCTTCGGCTTCCGCTGCGGGTTCCTGGGCCTCCTCCACCTGGAGATCATCCAGGAGCGCCTGTCCCGCGAGTTCGACCTCGACCTGATCGCGACCGCCCCCTCGGTGGTCTACAAGATCAAGCTGCGCAACGGCGACGAGGTCGAGCTGCACAACCCCGCCGACCTGCCCGACGTCATGCAGATCGAGGAGATCGCCGAGCCCTGGATCAAGGCCACGATCTTCACCCCCGACGAGTACCTGGGCGGCGTCATCAAGCTGTGCCAGGACCGCCGCGGCATGCAGCGCGAACTCAGCTACGTCGGCAGCCGCGCCATGGTCGTCTACGACCTGCCGCTGAACGAGGTTGTCTTCGACTTCTACGACCGCCTGAAGTCGATCTCGAAGGGCTACGCCAGCTTCGACTACCAGCTGGAGGACTACCGCGCCGGCGACCTGGTGAAGATGTCGATCCTGGTCAACAGCGAGCCCGTCGACGCCCTGTCGATGCTGGTCCACCGCAGCCGCGCCGAAAGCCGCGGCCGGGGCATGTGCGAGAAGATGAAGGAGCTCATCCCCCAGCACATGTTCGTCATCCCGATCCAGGCCGCCATCGGCGGCCGCATCATCGCCCGCGAAACCGTCCGCGCCCTGCGCAAGGACGTGACCGCCAAGTGCTACGGCGGCGACGCCAGCCGCAAGCGCAAGCTTCTGGACAAGCAGAAGGAAGGCAAGAAGCGGATGCGCCAGTTCGGCAAGGTCGAGATCCCGCAGGAAGCCTTCATCGCCGCCCTGAAGATGGACGAGGATTGATCGGGGCGGTTGGCGCCGGATCGTTGGGTTTAGAGCGCCCCCGCCGGGAGACTGGCGGGGGTTTTGTTTTGGGCTCATCGACGACATCGAGAAGGGCCGACCTGGTGAGGACAGGCCTTCACTAGCCAAGTGTCTCTCGTCGCCACGCCGAGCTCGCCTGGCGGGCGTACCGAGAACGGTTCAGCCGAAGATTGACCTAGTCGTATAAGACGTTCAAAGATTTGTTAAAGTTTGCCTGGGGGGGGAGGCTGCGTCCGAACGTTGACCGAGATCCAAGAACTGCTGGCGCGCACGGTTGCGTCGCGCAAACTGAAAATTCTCGTTTTCGGCCCTCAGGTAGCGACGATCTCCCCGGATGAGAGAACCGCTAAGCTCCAAAAGAAAAGAATAGAGATCCGGGAGAAGCTCGAGGCCCTCGGTCATCATGTTCGCTACGCTGAAGAGTTGGTCGACCCGAGCCTGCCAGGCCTAATGGGCAACCCGGTCTTTCAGGAGATGATCCTGATGCGAGAGTACGATTTCGTGGCGACCTTGGTGGAGTCGCCGGGCAGCGTCGTGGAAGCTACCTTGATCGCCGGAGACGACGAGCTCGCCCGAAAAGCCAGCCTCTTCATCGATCATGACTATCGCCATGGCCTAGCCGCAAAAGCCTGCGAGATGGCTCAGGCCAGGGGGTGCCACTTCACGACATACAAATATCCCAATGATCTCGACGAATGTAATTTGTATGGGATGATCGCTGACCGAGTGAGCCATATCCAGGCCGTGAAATACATCTTCTGATGACGTCGAACCTAGACAGCGTCAATCAAGTCATCGCCGAGAACCAAGGTGTTCTATCGGTGCTCGCTCGGCGCGACTTGTCGTCTTTGCTCGAAGAATTTGACTACGACTGGATTTCCAATAGCTTCAATCAATCATCTGAATTCGCCAATACGATAAAATCGCTGAACTACGAGGATGAGGCGCAACCTGGGTCTCTGAATCGATCAGGAAAGCTCTTTATGGGGCGACTACTGCTCCACTTCGATATAATCGAAAAAGACCCCTCGAATTCAATCACAGACAAGTACAGCGAATTTGAGCTGATTTCCTCCGGGAAGAACGCCATCGTTTTCTCGGCCAGGCATAAGCTACTCAACTCTCGGGTAGTCCTAAAGATCGTCCGCCCGGGCGCGTCGGAGAACATCACAGACTCAATTCGACGCTTGAGTGACATTCGGAGCGATAGCGGGCTTGTTCTTCCCATCGATTACATCGAGGCGGCCGTCCCCGACCTCCTGGGCAAGCCCTCACCAGTTGGATGCATCGTGTTCCCTTACATCAAGGGAAAGACCTTCGGCGAATTCCTTAAGCAGCAAAACCATCACCTTAATTCCCAGGTGGTGATTTCTTTTGCGCGGCAGATCGCTAGGGCGTTAGCGGAGCTAGAGCGGGTTGGCGCCTACCATGGCGATCTTCACGAGGACAACATCCTAGTCGATCAGTACGCCGACGGGGGACTGACATTTCGCGTTGTCGACGTCTCCTTCGACGCCATGGGCAGCCTTTCCAGAGAAATATGCAAGAACAATGATCTTAATAGCTTCAAGCAGCATGTATGGCGAGTATTGGCGGCACAACGCGCCTTTGTACCCACCTTGTCGATCAGGAAGTATATTGGAACAAGGTCCTACCTTATTATATCATCTATACTTTCGGAAAGAGCCGACTCATTTTCTAACATTTGCTCTCTTCTAGAGAGTGATGGCGGGTACTCTGCCTTCATAAACGATCGCGATCGCTTCATTAGCAAAAAGTTCGAGACGCCAAGCTCGTTCCGGCTCCAGCGTTACGAAGAGATCACCGACCCCACGGTGGCAGTAGAACTTTTTGTACCATTTGAAGAACTTATCAGTAAAATCACCGAATTCGGAAACATGTATGTCTCCGGAAACCGGGGATCCGGAAAATCTACCTACCTAGCTGCGCTAGCGTTCTTTCCGGAAACCGCCGGCTCTGTTGTAGAAACTGAGAAGATATTTGGCATTTACTTCCCCTGCCGACAGGGCGAGTTCAAGGCATTAGAAGGACGAACACTGAATCGCGAGTCGGTGACACGAGCCACAAATCGACTACTTGCGATCAAGATCATCCGGACAACCCTTGAGGCCGTATCGGCCGGACTGGGGGCGGGAAAGCTCTCCACCCCTTCAGATCTTTCCAAGCTTCGGGATTACGTGTCCGGGTTTGTCCCCCCTCCGGGCCTAGTGTCGGTCAGCCCCGACGTACAATCGGAGATGGAAAACCTCGTCTCAACGATGGTTCGCGTAGAAATGGTCGAAAGCGCTTGGCTTTTCGATGGCACTAATGATCGCGCCCCTCCCCTTGAGCTTCGGTCGCTAATCGACTTTTTCAAAAGGCTGCGCGAGGCGATTCCTCAACTTGTCAGCACTCAGTTCCATCTACTTTTCGACGATGCGGGAACGCCGTATGTGCCGAAAAATGTCCAGGCCGCACTCAGCGACCTAATGTTACTGTCCAACCCCATATTTTGCGTGAAGATTTCGGCCGAGAAGCTTACCTTTGATTTCTGCAGCTCAGAAAATAAGATTCTGGAAATTGGTCAAGACTATGTAGAGCATGACATTTCTCAGGTTCTATTTATTGGCGCAGATAAATCCCTAAGACGGGAAGAACTTTCAAGATACTTTAGAAAAATTGTCCAAGAGCGTTTAAAACATTTCCGATACAGCAGTACTGATATTCTTGAATACCTTGGCGACCACCAAATA
Organism: Caulobacter segnis; assembly: GCF_031454995.1. Taxonomy (GTDB): domain Bacteria; phylum Pseudomonadota; class Alphaproteobacteria; order Caulobacterales; family Caulobacteraceae; genus Caulobacter; species Caulobacter segnis_E. The sequence goes on from NZ_JAVDRV010000003.1 coordinate 98,951, forward strand.
CCGCCCGATGAGCTGATCATGCGCTTAGCTAAGCGCCAGCGTAACGCCTACTACTGCGGCTGGACCGCAGTCTGGAATATCGCCGACCGGACCCCCAGAAACCTCCTAGAGATCGTCTCCGAGGTCTTCGCCGCAGGAGGCATAGAGCCCAACTCCCCCCCTAAGCTCGTGGGGCCATCCGCACAAAACAGGGCGATACGCACGATTTCGGAGAAACGGCTGGATTCACTAAGCCAAATTTCGGGCGCGATAGCAGTTGGCGGAGAAGAAATCAGCCTTGGCAGACGGCTGTTCGAGGTGACAACAGCGATCGGCTCAACTTTCCGAAAATACCTTAGGTCTGATGAAGGCATTCGCCCGCCACGCCAACATCTAGCCGTAGAGAGAAATGACCTCGGAGAGCTATACCCAGATGCACAACGAATTTTGAACCGCTTAATTACATTTGGGGTGCTGGACGCTACAAAATTTGAATTTTCTCGCGATGATGAGGCCCGCAAACCTATTTATGTCCTCAACAGGATATATTGCCCAATATTTGGAATAAGCTACAGACGCGATGATCACCTGCGATTATCCAAATCTAAACTAGAAATGCTATTGATGAGGCCAAACTTGTTCTTGCGAGACGGCACCAGAAGACTTCGAGAGCTTGAAGAGGGCGGAGAGGAAGATCTCTTCACATATCGTCAAAAACTGTGAGCCTTAACAATGACCGCCGCACCCTCGGTACATCCAGTGATCGACTTAGCCTCCGCCACAGGGGCGGTCGACGCCCTTATAGTGGCGGGTGGCTTTGAGGAGCGCGCATTCAAGGTTCTTGAGGAGGCTAGATTTCATCCGGACGCGCATTGCGTCATCATTCGCTATGCCAACAACGTCTTGAACAATCGAACCCATTTCGTCCGCTACCTCACCGAAGCTCGCAAGAAGCTCGCGGAAGAGCGCATACATGTCGTTACCCTGCGTGATACCGACATTGCAGGGTTTTCGGCGGACTTTAATAAAGCCCTGGCCAACCTACCACGCGATGTCCGCGCAATGGCCGTCGATATTTCAGGCATGCCCGCCTATCTGATCTGCACTGTCCTAAGGATATTGCGAGAACATCGCTCGCGAGAACGTCAAACCATTCTCTACACCTCGGCCCAGGACTACACGCCGACCCGCGCTGAGTACGACAGAATAATCGCTGACGCGCACGAAGAGATCGAGCTAGTACCCCGGTCAATGGTTTTAGAGATGGGAGATAACCTCGTCCTCGACGCATTCTCGGGTTACCGCAGTCAGGCCGGCAAAACCTGTTTGGTGATCTTCGCCGGCTACGACCCTCACCGAACCGCTGGCGTCCTCGACGCTGTAAACCCCGCTTTACTTTTGCTGCTATATGGCAAGCCTGGCAATCCCGAATTAGCCTGGCGATTAGATCTATCCCAGCGCCTACACAAGAAGTTCGAACGCGGCAGACGAACGGCCACGGAAATTGTTTCAACCCTAGAAGTTTCAGAGTCTCTAGAAACTCTAGAGGAATACTATAATTATCTCATCGATGACTATGATCTTGTTATAGCCCCCATATCATCAAAGATGGATACTCTAGCAACCTATCTATTTTGGGAACGCTACGGTGAGGTGCAACTGACATTCCCGATTCCAATCGGCTACAATCCAGACAATTGCCCCCAGGGCGCTTCAACCACCTACCAAATGGTACTTGAGCCGCGGCGGTCGCTATTTAGATCTCAAGACGTACCCGCGACGCCGTGAGGCTTTTGCATTCACCAACTCGAACCGGCGTGAACGCGCGTTCGCGGTCTTCTGGTGAAGGGTTAATCAAACAGACCGAAAGTCGTACTGTTTCAACCGACGGCCGGCGGCAGTCCTAGCCACCGAAGCGGCACCAACGTCGATTGCCCTATCCCCACCTCTTCCCACGCCTAACCCCCTGAAATCCCTCACCCCGACCCCGCTCTACGCCCCGCCGCGTCCCCGGTGTCCGGAGCGGCCGTATTCTACGGCCATGAGCAGATCACATCCCGACGCCCGCCCCACCTGGTTCCGCCTCTCGGAGGCCTCGTGGGCCCAGGTGGCCGAAGAGTACAAGAACGGCGCGACCGCCGCCGAGCTGGGGGCCAAGTGGAAGGTCTCGGTCAGCAGCGTCTATCGACACGCCTGCAAGGACGGCTGGACCAAGAAGGCGCACGCCGACGACGTGGCGCGCGAGCACGCCGCGGCCGCCGAGGCCGAAGCCGAAGCCGCGCGGCGGACGGCGCTGGGCGGCGCGGGGCCCCTGCCCGGCGAGCTTTGGCTGACCGGCGACGAGGACGCCGACGAGGAGGCCCTCAGCGCCTTCGGCGCGTCCTTTGGAGACAAGACGACCTTCGATCCGGCCTTCGCCGCCGCCTTGCGCGCGGCGACGCCCCCGCCCCCGCCGCTGTCGACCGATCCCTCCGACCTGAAGGCCGCGACGCTGGCGCGGCTGGCGGCGGCGATCCAGTCGGGGCGCGACCAGGAGGCGCTGAGGCTGGCCACCCTGGCCGACCGGCTGACGCGGCTGGCCTCGGCCGACGACGAAGGGCTGGGGTCGTTTCCGGGCGGCGGCGCGTCCGACGGCGACGAGCCCTATGACGCCGAGCGGGCGCGGCTGCTCATGACCGGCTTCGTCGACTGGCGGCCGACGCGGGCCCAGGTCGAGCACGAGACGGCCTACATGTTCCGTTCGATCTACCTGATCGCCCTGGCCATGCTGCTGAAGCCCGACACCGTGCCGGGCCTTTTCAAGCGGCGGGTCATGCGCTTTCGGCGCGACTATCTGGGCGAGGACGATCCCGAGGCGATGGAGGCCGCCGAGATCATCACCGAGGCCCTGCTGCGCGAGCAGGAGGTGGCAGCCATGGACTTCACCGGCGCCGCGCCGCGGCCGGCCCGCAAGCTGCCGGCCCGGACCTGGCCGCCGCCGCGTCCGCCCTACCCCTCGCGCAAGGACCTGGCCAAGGAGGCCACGCCCCTGCCGCCGGCCGAGCCCCCGCCCGGGGCGGTGCGTTATGGGCGGCGGCGCTAGAGCCTCGCGCGTCAAAACGGAATCGTTTCGACGCGATAACGAGGCTCTAAATCAAACACTTAGAGCGCGACTCGTGCCGAAACCGGTTCCCACTTTCGGCGTCACGCTCTAGGGAGCGCTCGGCGTTTAAAGGCCGTCGGAAATAGACTAGGCGTTGTCCATGGACACCCTCTCCCCCGCCGAGCGCAGCGCCCGGATGGCCCGCGTCAAGGGCAAGGGCTCCGAGGCCGAGATGACGGTCCGGCGGCTGGTCCACCGGCTGGGCTATCGCTACCGGCTGCATGGCGGAACGCTGCCAGGAAGGCCGGACCTGGTGTTTCCCGGCCGGCGCAAGGTGATCTTCGTCCACGGCTGTTTCTGGCATCGTCACCCCGATCCCGACTGCAAGCTGGCGCGACTCCCCAAATCACGGCACGAGTTCTGGATCCCGAAGCTGGAGGGGAATCGCGCGCGCGATCTTCGCCAGCTGGCGGCGCTGGAAGCGCTCGGCTGGCGGGCCCTCGTCCTTTGGGAATGCGGGCTGAAGGACGAGGCTTTTCTCGAGAACGAAATTAGAACATTCTTGGACTCATGAAGTCGATCGAACTGTTCGCGGGCGCCGGGGGGCTGGGGATCGGTCTCTGCCGGGCGGGGTTCAAGCCGGCCAAGGTGGTCGAGTGGAACCGCTATTGCCGCGAGACCATCGCCGAGAACCGCGCCAGCAAGGCCTCGCCCATGGCTGGGTGGCCCGTGGTCGAGGGCGACGTGCGCGACGTCGACTTCCGGCCGCTGGAGGGCAAGGTTGATTTGGTCTCGGGCGGGCCGCCGTGCCAGCCGTTCTCGCTGGGCGGCAAGCACCGGGCCTATGATGACACCCGCGACATGTTCCCCCAGGCGATCCGGGCGGTGCGCGAGACGCGGCCGCGGGCCTTCGTGTTCGAGAACGTCAAGGGCCTGACGCGGGCCAGCTTCCGCAACTACTTCGAATGTATCCGGCTGCAGCTGGAGCATCCCGAGGTCGTGGCGCGGCCGGACGAGGACTGGTCCGAGCACCTGTCGCGGCTGGAGGAGCATCACCTGCGCGGCGCGCGCGACGGCCTCTCGTATCGCGTGGTGGCCCGGGTGCTGAACGCGGCCGACTACGGCGTGCCGCAAAAGCGCGAGCGGGTGATCTTCGTGGGCTTCCGCGACGATCTCGACCTGGAATGGTCGTTCCCGACCGCCACCCACTCGGCCGAGGCCCTGCTGTGGGCGCAGTATCGCTCGGGCGACTACTGGGACGCGCACAAGGTGGCGCGCAAGGCTCGGCCGGACGCCTCGGCCGCCCCCGCCCGCGCCCTGGCGCTGAAGGACAAGCCCGAAGAGCTCGCCTGGCGCACGGTGCGCGACGCGATCGCCGACCTGCCCGACCCCGAGTTCGAGCCGGAGGCGGCGGCCGCCTTCGCCTATCACCGCTTCCAGCCGGGGGCGCGGTCCTATCCCGGCCACACCGGCAGCCCGCTCGACGAGCCCGCCAAGACCCTGAAGGCCGGGGTGCACGGGGTGCCAGGCGGCGAGAACATGCTGGCGCGGCCGGACGGCTCGGTGCGCTACTTCTCGGTCCGCGAGAGCGCGCGCCTGCAGACCTTCCCGGACGGCTTCATCTTCCACGGGGCGTGGAGCGAGGTCATGCGCCAGCTGGGCAACGCCGTGCCGGTGCGCCTGGCCGAGGTGATCGGCCAGGACGTCGCCCGCAAACTGCGCCGCGCGGCATGACCAAGGGCTACGCCGAGTTCGAGCTTGATTTGCCCAAGGCGCTGCTGCGCGAGCTGACCCACGTCCTCGAGAGCCTGCCGCCCGCGCCGCTGACCGCCGAGGCCGTCGCGGAGCTGCCGCGGCGCCAGGGCGTCTACCAGCTGCTGCTGGGCGACGAGGACGATCACGAGGTGATCTACATCGGCAAGACCGACGCGGCCTCGGGCCTGCGCGAGCGCCTGCAGAAGCACCACAAGAAGGTCCAGCACCGGCATGGCCTCGCGCCCGAGCGGGTGCTGTTCCGCGCCGTGCGGGTCTTCGTGTTCACCGCCGTCGACCTGGAGGCGCTGCTGATCGGCGCCGAGAAGCAGCGGGCCAAGGCGCTGTGGAACGGCAGCGGGTTCGGCGCCAAGGACCCGGGCAAGGAGCGCGACACCACCAGGTACAAGCCCGAGCACTTCGACACCTGGTACCCGATCGACATCGACCGGCCGTTGGACGAGGACTTCCCCACCGAGGGCTCGGCGGCGGCGCTGGTCCAGGCGCTGAAGCGCCAGCTGCCCTACGTCTTCCGCGCGCAGGGCGCCGACGAAGGCTCAGGCTCGCACGATGATCTGCTCGCCACGCCGATCGTCCTGGAAGGCCCTCTGACCGCGCGCGCCGCGCTGAGCCAGATCCTGGAGCGCCTGCCCGCCGGCTGGCACGCCACGAAGCTGCCCAGCCACGTCATCATGTACAAGAACGACGACCGCAAGTTCCCGAGCGGCGAGCTGATCGGCGCCTCGCGCTAGGCTAGGCGGCCGCCTGGTATTGCGCCTCCCACCAGCCCAGCAGGTTCTGCTCGCGCATCGCCGCGAAGAACCGCATCAGGACCTGGGCGTGGCGCTCGGAGAAGGCGCGCCAGCGCGGCTCCTCCATCAGATCGGGGGGGATCAGGTAGCCGCGCCCGACCTTCCGGCAGAGCCCGTTGTCGGCGATGCGCAGCGCGTTGCGGCGAACGCTCTCGAACGGCAGCCCCAGGGCGCGGGCGATGGCCGAGGCCGGAACGGGCTTGCCCTCGGTCGCCTGGCTGCCGTCGAGGATCGCGAACAGCATGACGACGGCGAACGGGTCGCCGACCATCGGCAGCAGGGCCTCGATCAGGCGCAGGAAGTGGTTGGTCCACAACCGCATCATCAGGCGCAGCGGCGGCGGCTGGTCCGGCGTCGCGGGCTCGACCGGCTCCAGCGCGCCGGCGCGGCGCAGGTTGGCGTAGAAGGTGGTGAACAGCGCCCAGGTGTCGATCGCCGTCCGCAGCGCGTGGGGCGAGCTGGTGAAGGCCTGGGGCATGATCACGCCGTCCTCGCGCATGACCAGGATTCCGGCCTCGACCAGGGTGGCGACCCGGCGGCGCGCCGTCTCCTGCGGCACGCCCAGCGACACCGCGATCGAGCGGACGCGCGCGGGCCGCCGCATCTCGTCGGGCGGCGAGACCTCCAGCCCGGCATAGGTCTTCTGGAACTCGGCGTCGCGCGCCATCGGGGCCAGGTTGGCCTGGGCGATGGCCAGCATTAGTAGAATGTCGATCGCCGAACGGTGGCCCTGTTTTCGAAAGCCATTGGGAATTAGCTGAGCCGAAAAGGCCAGGCACAGGCCTTCGCAGGTCCTGTCCGCCGTCACGGTCGATGCGGTCATAATGTCAAAACCCCAGGAAGGGGTCCGAGACCTGCCCCTATGCTTGGTCTCCGCCCCCCATCCTAAATATTGCGCCCTGTCGTGATCTAGTGCCGACCGTCGGTGGGCGCAATTCACATCCTCGGCTTATGGCTAGCCGCGCGTGGCTTCCTCGAACGGCGGCTTGAGCCGGAAGAAGCGGGCCTCGCCCAGCAGGTCGTAGACGCGCCGCATACGGAAGGCCTCGGGGCGGGCGCGGGCCAGGGCCAGCTCGGCCTCCGTCAAGCCGAACGGCGCGACCTCGGCGCCCAGGGTGGTCTTGACGACCAGCAGGCGCGGCGCGGCGTCAAGGTCGAAGCTGACGACATCGCAGCCTTCGGGATCGCCGGCCCTGGCCAGGCGAACCTGGTGGGCCAGGTCGAGACGGCCGTGGTCGGTCAGGCGGCGGACCTCGTGGGCGACGATACTGGCCGCGCCCACGCTGGGCAGGAAGCGATCCTCGGCGGCGCGCGTGGCGAGGTCGAAACGCTGGATGATCCTGGCCAGGGTCTCGTCCGGCGGCACGGGCTGGGGCGGCGCGGCTTCGATCAGCGGAATGGCCGGCGGGGCGGCGAACAGGGCGTCGGGACGGACGGCGGCGGCCAGCAAGGCGGGCTTGGCGAGAAGGGCGTCCTCGATGGCGGTCAGCAGCGGCGCGTCATAGGTCCAGCGAGGCGGCGGGTCCTTCAGTACCGGCAGGCCGATCAGGGAGAGAACCGCGGTGATCTCGCCCTGCTTGGCCATGATGGGCATGCCGGACTTGCCGGTGACGAAGCGCACCGCCCGGTCGTGGGTGGCGCGGTCGACCGGCTTGCCGGCCAGGGTCTTCTCCAGCTGGGTCAGGTAGTCGCCGACCACGACGGTGAGCTCAGCGCCAGTCCACTCGCGCCCGATGGCCTCCCGTTCCGCCGAATCCCCCGTCATCGGATGATCCTGCGCCAGCGGGCGCGCGCGCGCCAGGGCTTGGGCGGTTTAGCGGCCGCCGGCCGTCCCCCCCACCGAGGCGCGCGGAGGCTCTTGCACCGGCGTCTGGTCCGACCGCAGCCCGGCCAGTTCCATGGCGCGGCGCAGGGTGGTGACCGGCGCGCCATCCTCGACCTTGAAGGTCAGGCTGGCGGTCTCGGCGGGGTTCTCGCCGAGATTGGCGAAGCCGCCGGACCGCTCCGCGTTGAAGGTCACCCCGTAGACGCGGCCCGCCAGCACGCGGCAGATCAGGACGAAGGTCTTCTGATCGGAGAGCAGGCGCGGGGTCTTCACGCAGTCCATCGGCTCGACGCCCGGCGCGGGCGCGTAGTTCCAGACGGTCGGCGACATCTGCTGATCGAAGGCGGCCTTCAGGATCAGAATCCCCGGCGCGACGCTCTGGTCCTGGGTCGGATAGGTCGAGACCAGCTTGGGCGGCAAGGTCGGCGGCAGGATCAGCACCGGCGAGACGGCGTTCGGAGCCTCCGCCGACGGCCTCTGAACCTGGGCGTGGGCGCTCGTGGCGCACACGGCGGCGCAGAGGACAACGGCGGGAACCAGGCGGCGGCGCGGCATCTTTCCAGAGTGGCCGCTAAGCGCGGCCTTCTCAAGGCGCCAAACGAGGCCTACATCGCCCTCATGACCGACAAGACCGACGCTCCCCCGCCGGAGGGCGAAACGCCGATGCAGCGCGCCCTGCGCCTGAAGAAGGCCGCCCAGGGCCGCCATGGCCACGGCCCCAAGGCCTCCAGCGGCAAGGTCGAGCGCGCCAGCGCCGCCGCCCCGACCGGCAAGTCCAAGCCCTGGATGACCCGGTGACGATCCCCCGGGTTCTCGGCCGGACCTCGTCCATCAACGTCCGCAAGGTCCTTTGGACCCTGGACGAGCTGGGCCTGGCTTACGAGCGCGAGGACTGGGGCGCGGGGTTCGCCTCGACCAAGGCCCCTGGGTTCCTGGCGATGAACCCCAACGCGCTCGTCCCGGTGCTGGTCGATGAGCACGGGTCCCTGTGGGAGAGCAACACCATCTGCCGCTACCTGGCCGCCGGTACGCCGCTGCTGCCCGAGGGCCGGCGCGCGCGCGCGGTGGTCGAGCAGTGGATGGATTGGCAGGCCACGGAACTGAACACGGCCTGGCGCCACGCCTTCGCGGGATTGGTGCGCAAGAGTCCCGGCTTCGACGACCCCGCCCAGATCGCCGCCAGCGTCGAGGCCTGGAACACCGCCATGGGCCTGCTGGACGCGCGCTTGGTCGACACCGGCGCCTATGTGGCGGGCGAGAGCTTCACCCTGGCCGACATCGTCCTGGGCCTGTCCACGCATCGCTGGCTGCGCAGCCCGATCCAGCGCGTCGAGTGGCCCGCCCTCACCGCCTATTACGCGCGGCTGAAACAGCGGCCGGCGTTTGCGGCGTGGAGCCTTCCAGAGGTTCCGTGACCGGCTCGGCGCCGGCCTGGGGAAGGCTGACGATCGGCGTCCCGGGCAGCAGCGGCTCGCCGGTCCACTCCCAATGCCAGGGCTCGTAGACGTAGTTGACGAAGCCGAAGCGCCCCGCGTTCGACACCATCCATCGATAGAGCGGCGAGCGCGCCATCGCCAACCGATTAGCGTCGGCCGACGAGTCGGGGCCAAAGCCGGGGGCGGCGTCGATGAAGAGGTCGACGGCCAAGCCGGTGCGGTGGGCCGAGCAGATGGTGCGGATCAGCCCCTGGCAGTTGCGGTCGCGCGCGCAGCGTTGGGCGTCGGCGTCCGGGGCCCGAAAACCAGAATAGATCTTCAGCGCCTCGGGCCGCCGCGGCACGCCGGCGGCGCGGGCCTCCGCCGTCATCCGGCGATAGGCCTCCAGCGCGGCGGGGCGCAGTTGGATCGTCTTTCCGCCATAGCTCTCGTCGGGGCGAGCCGTCGCGAGGCTGGTCGGGGCGGGCGCGCCAGGACAGACCCCGTCGCGGTTCACTTGGACGAACGGCCGCGCCAGGTGCCAGCGCGGCAGCATGACGGCGAAGGCCGCCGCGTCCATCACCCCCGTTCGCGGCAGGCGATTGGCCACCTGCCAGCGAGCCAAGGCGGCGGCGAAGCCTTCGGAGCCCGCGGCGCAACTCGTGCCGATCTCGGCGGCGATGCGTGGCGCATAGATTTCCCAGCCTGTCTCGGGCTTGCCGAACGGCGACCAGGCCAGGGTCGAGAGCGAGGCGGCGTTGGCGGCCGCCGCGCCGGGCGGGCCCGCTTCGCTTCCGACGCAGAGCGCCGGCGCGGCCACCAGGGGCGGGGCGATCTCGGCGATGGCCGGAATGTCGGACGGCCGATCGACACCGGCTCGCTCGGATCGAGCGGCCTCGCCCGGGGGCCAGACAACCCACAGCCAGAACGCGCCCACGGCCAGCGCCAGCGCGACCAGTCCCCACAACAGACGACGCAACGCCCTCAAGCCCAGCCTCACAACTCGTGGAACTTCGCCATGGCTCAAGCCTTCAAGCGGTGAAGTTGTTCCCGCCTGGAGTTTTCATGACCGGTCTGGTTTCCCGTTTCGCCCTCGTCGCCGCCCTCGCCTTGAGCGCTTGCGACGACAAGCCGCCGGCCAAGCCCGCCCCCGCCAACACCGTTCAGAAGACACCCGCGCCCACCGTCTCCGCGCCGCCGGTCTCGGCCGCATCGTCGCCGGTGGGGCAAGCGATCAACGCCGCCGCCTTCGATCCCGCGGCCACCGATCCGCGGGCGCGCCGCGACGTGCTTATCCGCGTCCAGACCCTGCTGGACCGCGCCCATTTCTCGCCGGGCGTCATCGACGGCCGCGATGGCGGCAATCTGAAACTGGCGATCCAGGCCTTCCAAAAGGCCCAGGACATGACGATGGACGGCGAAGTCAGCCAGGCGCTGGTCAACGCGCTGGTCGCCGCGGACAACGGTCCGGTGATGGTCGACTACACGATCACCGCGGCGGACGTGGCCGGCCCGTTCACCCCGCCCATCCCCAAGGACGACTACGAGGCGATGGCCCGGGAGCCGGCCATGAACCACCACGACATCGTCGAGATGCTGGCCGAGCGCTTCCACATGGACGAGGCCCTGCTGCGCGAGCTGAACCCGGGCGTGAACTTCAACCAGGTCGGGGCCGCGATCATGGTCACGGCCGCCGGGGCCGACCGTCTCGAGGCCAAGGTCGACCGCATCGAGATCGACAAGGCCCTGGGCCAGGTGCGCGCCTTCGACGAAGCGGGCGTCGAGTTGGCCGTCTATCCGGCCACGGTGGGCAGCACCGAGCGCCCCGCCCCCTCGGGCGAGTGGGCGGTGCGGACGCTCGCGCCGCGCCCGACCTACACCTACGATCCCTCGCGCCTGACCTTCGGCAAGCCCAACACCAAACTGACCATCCAGGCTGGTCCGAACAACCCGGTGGGCTCGACCTGGATCGACCTGACCAAGGACACCTACGGCATTCACGGCACGCCGGACCCCAAGCTGGTCAACAAGCGCGCCTCGCACGGTTGCGTGCGCCTGACCAACTGGGACGCGGCCGAACTGGGCTCGGCGGTGAAGAAGGGCGCCAAGGTGATCTTCATGGGTGTCGAGGCGCGGCCCGGCTAGACCTTCGCAAGCTTCAGCGTTCAGGCTGGGTTCAGCCAGCGAGCCATCTAGTGCCCCCACACGTAGCTTTTGCTTGGGGGAACCAAGATGTCCAACACGCTCAGCCTGACCGCTCTCTCCACCGCCATGCTGATCGCTGGCTGGGCCGGCGCCGCCAGCGCCCAGGCCCCCGGCTGGGATGGCCGTTACGACGAACCGCCGCGCGGGTCCTATACGCGGTCGTGCCGCGAGATCACCGCCTTCGACGGCCGCGTCTGGGCGCGGTGCCAGAACGATCGCGGCGGCTGGGAATGGAGCAGCGCCCGCGCCCGCGATTGCGGCGGACAGGGCCTCGAAAACCGCGACGGTCGCCTGCAATGCGCCGGGTTCGGCGGTCCCGGTCCCTTCCCCGGCCCTGGCCCGGGCCGTCCGCCGGGCGGCGGCTGGCGCGCGGACGCGGTTCTGTTCGAGCACGTCGGCTACGACGGTCGCGTCTACGAGGTGCGCGGCGACATGCCCGACCTGAGCCAGACCGACTTCAACGACAAGACCTCCTCCATCAAGATCCTGCGCGGCGCGTGGGAAGTCTGCGAGGACGCCTACTACCGCGGCCGCTGCACCGTGATCGACCGCGACCAGGGCGTCTTGCCGCGCGAGTGGAACGACCGGATCAGCTCGATCCGTCGCGTTCGCTAGACGTCGCGCGCCACCTTGGGTCGCGCCCCTCTTGAAGGCCGGCGCGACCCACGGTTAAGGTCCCGCGCCCCGAGAACAGTGGAGTTTCAATATGCGTAAGATCGTCGTTCTGGCCGCCGTGGCGACGGCCTTGCTGGTCTCGGCCTGCAACACCATCGAAGGCGCCGGCCGCGATATTTCGGCCGCTGGCCGCGCGGTCAGCAATACCGCCAAGGACGTCAAGAACTGACAAGCCTAGGGCGTCTCGACCCAGCGTCGAGTTCAGGCCAGCCGACAAGATCGGCGGGCGTTTTGCCTGATCGAGTACTAAATTCGGAACTTATGTCGAAAAATAAACGATCCTAATATTCATCGCATTAACTTCACCGTGAAATTCCGCGTGAACCCGTCGCGAAGGCCGGGCCTGTTCTCGAGCTTCGTGGCGAAAATGCGCGGAATACTCTTGTTTTGATCGAGACAAATCGTCGCCGTGCGACCCCCGGTCGCCCTTTTCTTGCCAGGCCAGGAAGCGCATATGGACGCCATGTCCGAGACCCGCACCGCTCCCCCGTTGCTCACCGGCCTTAAGCGCGGCCTGCTGCACCGTTGCCCGAACTGTGGCGACGGTCGGCTGTACATGCGCTATCTGAAGGTCGACCCCGAGTGCGAAGCCTGCGGGCATGAGCTGGGCTGCTATCCGGCCGACGATGGTCCCGCCTATTTCACGATCCTGCTGATCGGCCACCTGTTCGTGGCGCCGCTGCTGTTCTTCCCCTGGATCTGGGAAGCGCCGCCGGCCCTGGTCGCGCCGCTGACCTTGATCCCCCTGGCCGTCCTGACCCTGCTGCTCCTGCCGCGGGTGAAAGGTGTCGTCATCGGCGCCCTCTGGGCCATGCGCCTGCGGAAGGCCGAAGACACGCCGAGCTGATCTCCGGAACCGACCCGCGCCGTCGCGTATTCCCAACACGTGCTCCTAGCGTCGCCGTGGTGGCGGACACGGGAGCGGAGGGAAACCACGGACCATGCTCGGCACGATCCTTATCATCATCCTTATCCTCGCCCTGATCGGCGCTCTGCCCACCTGGGGCCACAGCCGGTCGTGGGGCTACTTCCCGTCGGGCGGTCTGGGCCTGATCCTGGTGATCATCGTCATCCTGGTCCTGATGGGCAGAATCTAGCGCGCTTGCCCTAGAACGGCGTTCGCCTAATCTCCCCCTCGACAAGAGGGGGAGATGACCATGACGGCGAACGCCGACGCGCTGGCAGCGCGACTTTCGCCGACCGCCCGCGCACGGGCCATTCTCGGCGGATCGGCCGGCAACCTCGTCGAATGGTACGACTGGTTCGCCTACGCCGCCTTCACCCTCTATTTCGCCCCCGCCTTCTTCCCGAAGGGCGACCAGACCGTTCAGCTGCTGCAGGCGGCGGCGGTCTTTTTCCTGGGCTTCGTCGCGCGCCCGATCGGCGCCTGGCTGATGGGTCTCTACGCCGATCACGCCGGCCGGCGGGCGGCGCTTTCGGTTTCGGTGGCGCTCATGTGCGCCGGGGCGCTGATCATCGCCATCACGCCTGGCTATGCGGCGATCGGCCTGTGGGCGCCGGCGATCCTGCTGTTCGCGCGCGTGCTGCAGGGACTTTCCGTCGGCGGCGAATACGGCGCCAGCGCCACCTATATGAGCGAGATGGCCGGCAAGCAGCGTCGCGGCTTCTGGTCCAGCTTCCACTACGTGACCCTGATCGCCGGCCAGCTTCTGGCCCTGGGCGTGCTGATCACGCTGCAGAGGCTGATGCCCGAGGACGCCCTGAAGGCCTGGGGCTGGCGCATCCCGTTTGTCATCGGCGCCTTGCTGGCCGTGGTGGTGTTCTGGATCCGCAGGGGCCTGGACGAAAGCATCTCGTTCAAGAGCGCCGGTCCGCGCGAGAGCTTGTCGCGGCGCCAGGTCGGCGTCGCCGGCGCGCTGCTGGCCCTGACCGTGATCGGCGGCGTCGTGGGCGTGGCCAGCGGCCCCCTGGCGAGACCCGCCCAGATCCTGGGCGCGGTGTTCCTGGTGCTGTTCTTCGTGTCGCTGATCGTGCCGCTGGTGCGCCTGCATCCGCGCGAGAGCCTGCTGATCATGGGGCTGACGGCGGGCGGCTCGCTGACCTTCTATGTCTACACGACCTACATGCAGAAGTTCCTGGTCAACACGGCGGGCTTCTCCAAGGGCCAGGCCTCCGAGATCAGCGCCATCAGCCTGATCGGCTTCCTGCTGGCCCAGCCCCTCGCCGGCTGGCTGTCGGACAAGGTGGGCCGCAAGCCGATGCTGATCGCGGCCTTCGGCGGCGGCGCCCTGACGATCTGGCCGATCATGACGGGAATCTCCCAGGCGACCACGGTGACCGGCGCCCTGGCGCTGATCCTGGTCGGCGTGGCGATCCAGTCCTGCTACACCTCGATCAGCGCGGTGGTGAAGGCCGAGCTGTTCCCCGCCCACATCCGCGCGCTGGGCGTGGCCCTGCCCTACGCCCTGGCCAACGTGCTGTTCGGCGGCACGGCCGAGATGGTCGCCCTGGCCTTCAAGCACGAGGGGATCGAGAGCGCCTTCTACGTCTATGTCGCCGGCGTCATGACCCTGGGCCTGATCTGCGCGATCATCCTGAAGGACACCGGCCGCCACAGCCTGATCCACGAGGACTGACGCCGGTGCTTTTTGGGCGCGTGGCGGGCGCCCAAGCCGCTCACGCCTTCGGCCGCCACGCCTAGATCCTTCGAACCCCGTTTTCCGACTCTCCGCGCCCGTCTAGATTGCCGCCCATGCCGTTGCTCGACATCATCGTCCTCGTCGCCTTCACGCTCTGCTGGCTGCTGTACGAACCCATGCTCCGCCGCCTGGGCGAGGCGGGGGGCGTGCTCAACACCGACATGACGGTGATCCGCCGCCGGTGGATGCAGGAGATGGCGGTACGCGAGATCGCGCTGCTGGACGGCCAGCTGTTGGGCCACGCGATCAATTCGGCCAGCTTCTTCGCCTCGTCGAACCTGATCCTGATCGCCGCGGCGGCCGGGGTGCTGTTCGGCGGCGACAGCGCCTTGCGGAGCGTCGAGGGCCTGGCGGTGCTGGCCAAGACCACGCCGATGATGTTCCAGATCAAGCTGGGTTTGGTGCTGGTGGCCCTGGCGCGCGGCCTCTTGGACTTCATCTGGTCGATCCGGCAGATGAACTACTGCCTGGCCGCCATCGGCGCCGCGCCGATGTGGGCCCCGCCCAAGGTGCTGGAGGAATACGCCGAGGCGGCGGGCGGCATCCTCAACCCGGCCCTGTCGGCCTTCAACGCCGGCGTCCGCGCCTACTACTTCGCCCTGGCGGCGGCGTGCTGGCTGCTGGGCCCCCTGCCCTTCATGACCGCCACCTTGGGCGCCATGACCCTGTTGCTCTGGCGCCAGCGCCGCAGCCGCGCCTCGATCGCCGTGCACAAGGTCCGCGAGATCCTGGAGCGCCAGCCGGTCGTGCACGGACCGCACCTGACCAAGCTGAAGAGGCCGCCGCATCCCCCGAAGGACCGCTTGTAGGCGCCCCGGGAGAGGGCCGCTGCGCGGCCCCGCGGGAGCACGCCGCGATCGCGCGCTAGTTCTTCGGCGCGGTGACTAGCGGGCCCTCGCCGTCGCTGGGCGCCATCATGTCGCTCATCGAGGCTGGCGGCGTGACCTTGTCCGCCGACTCGGGCTTGGCCGGCAGTTCGCTGGACGGCGGCCGGATCGGCGTGGTGTCGCCCGCCGGCGGCTTCTTGGCCGCCATCGGCAGGGCGATCTTGTCCATGGTCTGGACGATCAGGTCGGTCGGCAGCACGCCCTTGTAGCGAACCTTCTTGAAGTTGCGGGCGGGGTCATAGGACGCCACGCCCGGCGCCAGGTCGCTGACCTCCAGCGTGCCCATCTGCGCCAGCAACTGCACGCGGCTGACATATTCGGTCGCCCGACCGCGCACGAAGCCGATCTGGGCGCCCTGCAGTTCGGCCTGGGTGTTCAGCACCTCGATCGTGCTGCGCAACGCGAAGCGTTCTTCCTCGCGCACGCCATAGAAGGCGATCGTGTCGGCCTTCATTTCCTCTTCGGTGGAAACCAGCGCCTTACGGGCGGCGGTCAGCTGGTTCCAGGACTGCGAGACGTTCAACACCATCGTGCGCCGAGCATCCTCGATGAGGAGTTGGTCGCGATTGTTCTCCTCGATCGCCTGGCGGACCTCGGAATTCAACTGCCCCCCCGCGTATAGGGGCTGGGTCAGGGTGATGGCCGCGTTGAGCGTATTGTTACGATTGCCTTCCCGGTAGGCGTAGAACGGGCCGTTGCGGTAGTCGGCGCGGGCCGAGATCGAGAACAGACGGCGGGCGCGCGCCTCGGCCACGCTCAAGCGCGACGCCTTCTCGGTGAAGAGCGCGGCGTTCAGGGACGGGTTCGTCTGTTCGGCCTGGTTGAAGGCCTCGTCGAGGGTGGTGGGCAGGCCGTCGATATCCGGCTCGGGCTCGAGGTTGTCCGGAAGGCGCCCGACCAGGGCGGCATAGTTGGCGACCGTGATCGCGAGTTGCGCCTCGGCGTTGGCCACCTGGGTGCTGGACGCCGCGAGACGGGCCTTCGACTGATTGACGTCGGTCAGGGTGACCTGACGGACGCTGTATTTGTCCTGGGTGTCCTGCAATTGCTTGCGGAGAAACGTCTCCCCGCCTTGAGCGATGCGAAGAACCTCGCGGTCGCGCCGCACCGCGACATAGGCGTTGGTGACGCGCACCAGCAGGTCCATCTCGATCCGACGGAGATTCTCGCGGGCCGCCTTGATCTGGGCCTCCACGGCGCCGAGACGCGCGGCGTAACGGCCGTTGGTGTAAAGCGCCTGACTGACAGACAGCTCCGTCGACGGATTGAGCGCGTCCTCGCCGGGGGGCGGGCGCGTGAGCGAGGCGCGCGTCTGCGGCCCCTTGGCGTAGCCGTAGGATTCGCCCGTCGAAATGCTGGCTTGAGGCCCATAGGCCGCCCGGGCCTGAGCGTAGTTTTCGTCCAGCCCCCGCAGCGAGGCCCGTTGAGCCTGAATGGCGGGGTTGCTCTGGTAGGCGGCGGTGATCGCGTCGGCCAGGGTTTCGGCGTGGACGAGCTCGGCGCGGCCCATCACGGCCATGGCGACCGCCACGGCGATCACGGACGTCCGACGGAACAGGACTTTCGACAGCACTCGCGTTTCCCTGACTTGCCGGCGCCGCCGGGTCGCGGCGGTTCAAGCCTCTATTTGTGGCTTAATCAAGAAGGAGAAACACAGTCACCGCCCCTGTGACATTCTTGTCGCGCTGGATATCACGGCCCAAGGGCCGCGCCGGTCGACGCTTGGCGGTCAAGCGCTCTTGCTGACCGGCGGCGCGCAATAGGCGTCGAGGAACGCCTGGTGCTGAGGCAGGCGCGTGACCGTGGCGGCGATGTTGCGCTTCAGATCGTCCAGGGCCTGCTTCAGCTGCTGCGGCGGCATCAGCCGGCCCATGGCGTGGAAGCTCTCCGGCTGGACGCGTTGGCCCAGCAGCACCTGCAGCCAAGAGTCGACCTGGAACAGCTCGCCCGGCGCCTGATAGACCTGGGCGCTTTCCCGGAACAGCTCGATGCGCTGGGCCAGGCTGTCGGGGATATCCATCTGGCGCACGCGATCCCAGAACGGACTGTCGGTCCGCTCGGTCGCCTTGTAGTGCAGGATGATGAAGTCGCGGATCTTCTCCAGCTCGTCATCGGCCAGACGGTTGTAGCGGTCGATCACGGCCTGGCTGATCCCACCGAACGGGAACAGCTGCATCAGTCGCGTGACCCCGACCATGATCAGATGGATCGAGGTCGATTCCAGGGGTTCGACGAAGCCGCTGGAGAGACCCAGGGCGACGACGTTCTTGTCCCAGGTCTTGCGGCGGCGGCCCGTGCGATAGCGGATCAGGCGCGGCGGGATCAGGGTCTCGCCCTCGATCTCGCCCTGGAGCAGGGCCAGCGCCTCGTCGTCGGACATGAACTCGTTGCAGTAGACGAGGCCGTTGCCGACGCGGTGCTGCAGCGGGATCTTCCAGCGCCAGCCGGCGTGGTGGGCGATGGCGCGGGTGTAGGGCTTGGCCGGCTCGGTCGAGCGGGTCTGGACGGCCAGGGCGCTGTTGGTCGGAAGCCAGTGGTCCCAGTCCTCGTAGCCGGCCTTCAGGGTCTGCTCGATCAGAAGCCCCCGGAAACCGGTGCAGTCGATGAAGAGATCCCCCTCGACGACCTGCCCCGACTCCATGACCAGCGCCTCGACCGAGCCGTCGGTCGCGCTCTGGCGGACGCTGGCGATCTTGCCCTCGACGCGCTTGACGCCGTCGGCCTCGGCCATCCGGCGCAGGAACTGGCCGTAGAGGCCGGCGTCCAGGTGGTAGGCGTAGTTCAGCGGGCCATTCTCGCCCGTGAAGAACCGGTCGCCCTCGGCCGCCTTCAGCTCCAGGCAGTAGTCGCCCAGGTCTCCGCCGAAGCCCTGCGCCTGGGCCTGCATCCAGAAGTGATGGAAGCCGCCCATCCAGGTCGACTTGCCCACCTGGCCGAACGAGTGGATGTAGCGATCGCCGATCTCGCCCCAGTTCTCGAACGAAATGCCCAGCTTGAAGGTCGCCTGGGTCGCCCGCATGAACGCGGCCTCGTCGATGCCGAGCAGGGCGTTGAAGGTGCGGGCCGTGGGGATGGTCGACTCCCCTACCCCCACCGTGCCGATGTCCTCGGACTCGACCAGGGCGATGTCCAGCAGGGGGCCGAGCTGCCGCGCGAGCGCGGCGGCGGCGGTCCAGCCGGCGGTGCCGCCGCCCGCGACCACCACCTTGCGGATTCTCTGCTCGGTCATGGCGTCACTCCCTCTGGATCCTATCGGTTGAGCCGGTCGAGCAGTTGCGCGCGCAACCGCCGCGCGGTCATCGCGTCCATCGGCCCAAGCGGCCCGCGCGCGCCTTCCGGCAGATGCGCGCCGGCCCGCTCGGCGGGACCGAAGACGTAGTAGTCGAACATCGCTCTCCAGGCCTGTTTCTCGAACTCAGGACGATCCCTGAGGCTGAGCAGGCCGTGCAGCAAGGTGTTCATCGGCGTGTCGGCGTGAACCGGCGCGGCGTTCCACCAGTAGTTCATCAGGATGTTGAACGGCTCCAGCGCCTCGACCTGGTGCCACCAGAGCGCCGGATAGACCAGCACGTCGCCGGGCTCCATCTCGGCCACCTGCGCGGTGGCCAGCGCCTCGCGGAAGCCGGGGTGGGCGTCGAAGTCCGGATTCTCGAAATCGACCATGCTGACCACCTGCCCGCCCGGCGTCGGCTCCAGCGGCCCGGGATAGAGGTTGGCGACCTGGTCGGGCGGGAACAGGGTGAAGCGCCGGCGCCCCGCGGCGCAGACGGCGATGTTGTTCGACATATCCCAATGGGCGGCGGCCACCGTGCGGTTGCCGATCCAGATGCCGGCCATCGGCGGCTGGTCGCCATAGAGCTCGGGCCCCAGGCCAAGATCGTTCTCGGCCTTGAGGCCGGGGAAATAGGCGTCCAGATCGGCCGAACCGACATAGACGGCGGGCGCGTCGTTGAGCGCCTCGACCTCTTCCAGCCGGCTCAGAAAGGTCTCCAACGGCGCGCGCTCGGCCCTGAAATTCACCGCCGCGCGGGTCTCGTCGTAAAAAAACCGCCCCCGGATTTCCGGCCCCGCCGAATAGCCAACGACGCGGCCGCCTTGGTCGTGGCCGCGAATATAGTCGCGGGCGACCTGGCTGGATTCGAGGCCTTTCTGGACAATCGGCCAGTCGCGAACGAGGCCCTTGAACAGCATGGGCGTCTGGCCCGCGAGGATGGCGTCGAACGGAATGTCCGCCGGCGCGGCGACGGCGGCCTCCAGCACGCGGCGGGCCGTCGGGGCGGTCATGCCAGCAGGGCCTTGCGCCGCGCCTTGCGGGCGATCAGGTCCTCGATATTGCCCATGGAGGCGATGATCCAGTGGGCGGCGCGCAGCAGGCCCGACTGGTGAAGCCTTTCCAGCGGCTCGCCGGTCACCGCGGCCAGCCGGTCGGGCGCCAGGGTGAAGACGTCGGGCAGGTCGTAGGTGGTCCCGTCGTCCAGCTTGATCTCGACATCGATCGGCTCGATCAGGCCCAGTTCGTCGAAGAAGGCGAACATGGGACCGGCGATCTCGAGGCCGTCGTGAATCTGGCCCAGCGCGCGGCTGACGGACTGCAGGTACGGCGCGTTGCCGCCGGCCGGCAGGAACAGGCGCTCGCCGTCATCGCGGCTGACGCGGGGATGGTCGAGATCGACATGGATCATGGGGCGAGGTTCGCCGCCGACGCCATCGCGCTGCAGGGCGATGGAGAAGGGCCCGCGCCGCTGCACGGCCGGGACATAGCGGGCGTTCCAGCCGGTCTCGTCCAGGAAGAGGTTCTCGTCGCGGTCCAGGCCCAGCAGGACCACGGCCTGGTACGCGCCGGCGGCGTCCTTGCGGATCAGGATCGGATATTCGCGCTGGGCCGCCTCGAACTCGGTGGGCAGGATCAGGGTCTGGTTGATCGCGTCCCCAAAGGCCGCGCCGTGGCCGGCGATCACCCGCAGGTCGGCGTGATCGACATTGTTCAGAAGCACTCGGTTCATCGGGGCCGCACTCACGCTGTCTCAAGCGTACTTCAAAGGAAGAAAGGGGCCGCCGCAAGCGCGGCGGCCCCTCCTTGGACTTCTAGGAAACTCCAGACCTAGAAGCGGTAGCGAGCACCGAGCAGGAAGCGACGGTCCAGCTCTTGAGCGAACCACAGCTGGTTCGGATCGCGAGCGTAGGTGCGCACGTGCTCCTTGGTCAGGTTGATGCCTTCGAACGAGACCGCCAGCTTCGGCGTGACGTCGTAGCTGATGTTGAAGTCGATCTGCGTGAAGGGCGCGACATAGACCGGGTTCCGCGAACCACCGCGGTTGGTGGCTTGCAGGAACTTGTCACGCCAGTTGTAGGTCAGGCGCGCCGAGATGCCGTTCTTGTCGTAGATCAGCGTGGCGTTGGCCGTGTCCGACAGACCCAGCAGAGCGAACTGGTCTTGCGACGGGCTCGCGCCGTTGTCGAATTCGACGTCGCCGCGCACCATCGTATAGGCCCCCGAGACACCGATGCCGGTGTCGCCGAAGAAGTGCTGAGCCGCGATTTCGAAGCCGTGGATCTTGCCGGTCCGGTTGTTGATCGGCTTGGACACCTGGAAGTTCATCAGCGGATCGCTGCTGTTCGGCGCGATGTCCACCGCGGCCAGGATCTGGTCGACGAAGGCTTGGTTCAGGTCGCCGCCCGTACCGCGGTTGGCCTGGAACTGAGCCTGAGCCGCCGCCGAGGAGCCGGTGGTCTGCAGCAGGGCCGTCATCGTGAACAGGTTGACGTCGGTCTGATCGGCGCCGATGGCCGTCAGCAGCGCCTTGGCCGTGCCCGAACGCGTGCCGTCCGCGCCCGAGCTGACGTCACGCAGACCAAACAGGTTCTGGGTGAAGGTGCCGGTGCCGACGAAGTTGTTCACGCGCTTCTCGAAGAAGCCGGCCGAAACGAAGCTGCTGGGCTTGTAGTACCACTCCAGCGAGACGTCGAAGTTGTCCGAGATCAGCGGCTCCAGGTCCGGGTTGCCGCTGGTGCCCAGCGGGATGGCCCCGTTGGAGACCGGACGGTTCGGCGTGCCCACCGTTTGCGAGGCGAACAGGTTGCCGTAGTCCGGACGCGCGATCGTGCGGCTGAACGAGAAGCGACCGATCAGGTCGTCCCGGATGTCGACGCTGAAGTCCAGGGCCGGCAGCAGGTTGTTGTACTTGCCCTTGCCCGACAGCGGCGAGAAGCTGCTGGCGGTGTCGAGGCGGAAGTCGTTGTCGGCGGTCCAGACGATGGCGCTGGGAGTCCGGATGAGCGAGGTCGACGTCACGTCGGTGCGCTCATAACGGACGCCAGTGACCAGGGTCGCGGGACGACCGGCCAGTTCCGACTTCCAGGTGACCTGGGCGTAGCCGGCCAGGATGTCTTCATCGACCTGGTTGCGGGCCTGGCCCGTGATGCCGACCGCGTTGCCGAGCGCTGCGTACGGCGCCGACATGGCGTTGTAGAGGTCGATCGCGTTGGCGCGGAACGAGACGAGGCCCGGGCCGCTCTGCTGCAGATCAAAGTCGTTGAACTGGCAGGCCATGCAGAAGGCCTTGACCAGGCTGCCGGCGTATTGCTGGACGTCGCGCGGGTTCGAGATACCCCAGCTGCCCAGGTCCTGCTGCGTCGAGCTGGACGACTGGACCATCTTCGACGTGCGGTAGTTGAAACCGGCGTCGAAGCGGCTGCCGTTGTCGTCGAGATCCCAGGTCAGGTCGCCCCGGATTTCCTTGACTTCGTGCTGCTGGCGGTTGGTCCAGGTGCGCGCCACCTGGCTGCCCAGGTCGCCCACGTCCATCACGCCGTTGCCGTTGCCGCGCGGGCCCGCGTCATTGATCGTGATCTTCTGGATCGGAACCTTGCCGCTGTAGTCGACCGAGTGCGACGAGACGATCGGCGCGCCGATCGACACGGTGGTCGAGCTGGTGCCGTTCGGCGAGTCCGGACCGGAGTCGGCCTTCGAGATGTGGCCGTCCAGGCGGACGCGGACGCGGTCCGACAGGTCCCATTCGGCGTTCAGGCCGTAGGACTTCAGGGTGTCTTCGTTGCTGCGATACTGCTGCTCGAAGCCCATGTCCTTGGTGCCGCTGAGCGTTTCCGACAGCAGGACGGCGGTGGCGACGACGGGGTTGTTGTCGAAGGTGACCTTGTCGAACGGACGGTTGAACCAGTTGGTGCTGTCGTTGCGGCGCTCGAACGACTTGTTCTGCGCGTACAGCACGTCGGCCGTGATCGTCAGGCTGTCGGTCGGGCGGTATTGCGCCGTCAGCTGGCCGTTGATGCGCTCACGCTCGCCTTGGGCGAAGTGATAGCGGCTGTCGTTGGGGATCGCCACGAGGGTCGAGCCGCTAGCCGGCGCGCCCGTGATCTGGGTCGCTCCGCCGTTGCGGACGAAGCCGTTGGCGGGATTGTTGAATTCCGAGAAGGGACGGATGTTCCAGTCGTTCGACGTGACGCTGCGGCTGGTGAAGTCGCGCTTCTGGTAGGCGCCGAACAGGGCGACGCCGAACTTCTTGTCGTCGTCGGTCCAGTTCAGCAGGCCCGAGACTTCCGGCGTGATCTTGTGGCCGAAGTCGTCGACCTTCTTGTCCATGCTCTGGTCATAGACGCCCTTGACGCCGATGCTGCCGCTCAGGCCGCTCTCCCGAGCGTCCAGCGGGTGGCGGGTCTTGACGTTGATCGTGGCGCCGATGCCGCCCGACGGAATGGCCGCGCGGCCGGTCTTGTAGACCTCCAGCGTGGTCACGCCTTCCGAGGCGAGGTTCGAGAAGTCGAACGAACGGCTGGTGCCGCCCGCGGTGTCCGACGACTGGTCGCCGCCGACCGTGGCGACGTTGGCCGTCGGCATGGTGCGGCCGTTCAGGGTCACCAGGTTGAAGCCGCCGCCGAAGCCGCGGACCGTGACCTGCGAGCCTTCGCCGTTGGTGCGGTCGATGGACACGCCGGTGATCCGCTGCAGCGATTCAGCCAGGTTGGTGTCCGGGAACTTGCCGATGTCTTCGGCCGAGATGGCGTCGACCACGCCGCTGTTGGTGCGCTTGATCTCGATCGAACGCTCGAGCGAGGCGCGAATGCCCGTGATGACGATCTCATCGACGGTGGTGGTTGTGGTCTGCTGAGCCAGCGCCGGGCTGGCGAACATGGCCGCCGTGATGGCGACGCAAGAGGCAGACGCGTTCAAGCGACGAAGCCGCTTCATAGCCGTTCCCCCTAATAAAGCCCTCTATGGGGCGATGTTATTGTTACGATCCGGAAGCATTTCCCGGCCGCTCTTCCCGTTCCGGGCGCCTGATGGACAACCAGGGCACGAGAGACGAGTTAGCGGTAACATCGGTCCACGACTGCCGCAACGCCAAAATGACAGCGCTGGCAATCTTTTTTCAAGCAGTTTTTCCGGCCATTCTTATGACAAATGGGCCGCGATTTCGGCGCTCTTCGCGGGCGCCACACAAAGCCATGCCTCGGGCCTTGCCAACAGTCTGACTATTTCAGCACGGTAACCGGTTTCCGTGCGTAGAAACGCATCGAGACGAGCGCCGGCTCCGACACTCGTCTCGCAAGGGCGTAGGAAAATTTCGCGTTGCGGCGTTATATCAACGCAACATCCAGGGCCGCGCTTTTCAGACCCGCGGCGCTGACGATCACCCGCCCTCTTCCCGACTGATTCTGTCGGGTACGGACGATCCCCTGGGCCAGACCGTTGAAGACCTTGCGCTGAAGCGCGACGTCGCTCTCGTGGCTGGTCGGGTTGCCGTTGCCGACGCCGATCAGGTCGATCGGGCCGGAAAGCTCGAAGCGGACCAGGTTCTCGGCGCGCGGAACCGGACGGCCCTTGGCGTCCAGCACCTCGACCTTCAGCACCGCCACGTCCTGGCCGTCTGCGGCGAGACGCGCGCGGTCGGCGGTCAGGCGCAGGGCGGCGGCCGGACCGGCGGTCTCGCGGCGCTCGCGCAGGATCACCTTGCCGTTCTTGTAGCCATGAGCCTCCAGCACGCCCGGCGCGTAGGGCACCGACCATTCGACGTGGTGGTTGGCCTTCACGTCGCGCACGCCCTGGCTCTTGCCGTTCAGGAACAGCTCGACCTTGTCGCAGTTGCTGTGCGCCCACACCGCGATCGGCTGGCCCTCGCGGCCTTCCCAGTTCCAGTGCGGCAGCAGATGCAGCAGCGGCTCGGGCCGCCACCAGGCGCGGTAGTAATAGTAGTTGTCCTTCGGGAAGCCGCAGGTGTCCAAGGCCCCGAAGTGCGAGCTGATGCTGGGCCAGCGATTGAACGGCGTCGGCTCGCCGCGATAGTCGAAGCCGGTCCAGATGAAGCCGCCGGCCATCCAGGGCCGGTCGGCCGCGTGGCTCCACCACTTCTCGGCGGTCGTCGCCCACCACGGGTGGTCGGTGTCATAGGCCGGAACATACGACTTGGCCTCGTCGCGGACGTACTCGCCCCGCGTGGAGACGACACTGGCGCTCTCGGTGCCGATGATCGGCATGTTCGGGAAGCGGGCGTGGAAGTCGTCCATCTTCTCGTGGCGATAGTTGAAGCCCTGGACGTCGATGACCGCGCTGATGCCCTCGCCGAAGCCGTTGTCCATGGCCGCGGTGACGAGGCGGGTGGGGTCCAGGCGGTTGACCAGGCGCTTCATCGTCGTGGCGACCTTGACGCCGCGCGGGGTCGCCTGCTGCGGCTCCTCGTTGCCGATCGACCACAGGATCACCGACGGGTGGTTGCGGTCGCGGCGGACCAGGCGCTCCAGCTCGTCCATCGAGGTCCGATCGCTGGACATGCGGCGGGTCTCGTCGATGACCAGGACCCCCAGGCGGTCACAGGCGTCCAGCAGCTCGGGCGTCGGCGGGTTGTGGGCGGCCCGATAGGCGTTGGAGCCCATCGATTTCAACTGCTCCAGACGCCAGACCTGCAGCGCGTCCGGGATGGCCGCGCCGACGCCGGCGTGGTCCTGGTGGTTGCAGCTGCCCTTCAGCTTCACCGGCTTGTCGTTCAGGAAGAAGCCGTTGGCCGAGTCGAAGCGGATCGAGCGGACGCCAAAGCGCGTGACGAAGCGGTCCACGACGGCGCCGCCGACCTTGGTCTCGGTGACCAGGGTGTAGAGGTGCGGGTTCTCCAGAGACCAGAGCACCGGATTGGCCAGGGTCACGGTCTGGGACAGGCTCTGACGCTCCCAACCCGGCAGGCGGCCGGCCGCGGGCGCGACGGCCAGGACGGGCTTGCCGGCGGCGTCCAGCACCGCGTGCGAGACCTCGAAGGCCTGGGCCGCGTCGGACTCGTTGACGAGGTCGGTGTCGATCTGGACCGTGCCGTCGACCTTGGCGCGGACGAAGACGCCCCATTGCGGCACGTGCACCGGCGCGGTCTTGACCAGCCAGACGTGGCGGTAAAGCCCCGCGCCTTCGTAGAACCAGCCCTCGCCCAGGCTGGCGTCGACGCGCACGGTGATCAGGTTGTCACCGCCGATGTTGGCGATGTCGGTGATGTCGACGCGGAACGGCGAATAGCCGCTCTCCTCGCGCTCGAGGACGTAGCCGTTGACCATCACCAGGGTGTCGCGGAACGCCCCGTCGAACTCGATCGAAAGGCGCTTGCCCGCGTCGCTGGCCGGCAGGGCGAAGGTCTTTCGATACCAACCGATGCTGTTTTCGGGGAAGCGACGCCCCAACGCCTTGTAGCCGTGCGCGGCCAGCACATCCTCGTCGTCAGGCTTGCCGGAGGGCTTGTATTCGGGGTTGTCGACGAACGGCAGCTCGACCGCCCAGTCGTGCGGCAGGGTCACCGGCTTCCAGGTGCTATCGTCGAAGGTCTTCTGGGCGGCGGCCGCGACCCACCAGTTGGGCGCATCGGCGCCGGCCTTGGCGTAGGTGCGCTGATTGCCCCCAAAATCGAAGTCCTTGGCGGGATCCGAGGCGTGCCCCAGGGCGAAGCGCCAGCCGAAGTCCAGCGAAGAGCGCTCGCGCGGCGCCAGGTCGATGGTCGCGGTCGGCGCGACGGCGGGCGCGGCGGCGGCGGACCGCGCATTGGCCAGAAGGGCGGCGCCCCCAGCGGCGGCCAGGGCCTGGCGTCGGTTGATCTGAGCCATGGGGCGAGCCTCTCGATAAGTCAAAAAAATGGGGAGGAGGCAGGTGGCCTCCTCCCCAGCGCAGGGAACGTCGGGGAGGATCGACGTTCTAGAACCCGTCTGTTTCCGATGGAACATCGAAAACAGATAAACAGGCTCCATTTCAAATACTTAGAACGTAGCAGGCGCCGAAATCGCATACGCTTTCGGCCGTCACGTTCTAGAACTTCAAGGTGACGTCCATCAGGTAGCGACGACCATAGGAGTCGTAGCGGCCGATGCGGTTCGGGTCGTTGTCGCGGTACATGCGCAGCGTCTCGTTGGTCAGGTTGTTGACCTGCAGGCGGACGCTGATGTTTTCGCTGATCTTGTAGGACGAGCTGAAGTCGAGGGTCTTCTCGCTTTCCAGCGTCTGCAGATCCGAACCGCTCCAGCCATAGATGACCGTCATCGGCGAGTGGTACTTCCAGCCCAGGCGCGCCTCGATCGGACCGTCGGCGTACCACAGGTCAACCGTGGCGGTGTTCTTGGCCAGGCCGGTCATCCGCAGCGGATTGTTGGCCGGCGAGAACTCCTTCAGGTTCGATTGCACGTAGGCGTAGTTCGAGTAGATCCCGAACTTGCTCAGCGGACCGGGCAGGAAGAAGAACGGCGTCTGGAAGGTCACTTCCACGCCCTGGATGTGGCCGCTGCCGCCGTTGGTGGGGCTGGCGACCGTGTAGGTCTGGCCGCCGAACACGACCGGGGTCTGCTTCCAGCCGATGTAGGAGTCGACGTCCTTGTAGTAGTAGGACAGCGCCACCAGGGCTTCGGGACGGAAGTAGTATTCGGCCGAGGCGTCGAACTGAGTGGCCTCGAAAGGCTTCAGCTTCGGATTGCCGGCGCTGCCGGTCCACGGCGCCCAGTTGGACAGGCTGCGGCTGGCGCGCAGCTCGTCCAGCGGCGGACGCGCGATGACCTTGGCCAGGCCCAGGCGCACGACCTTGCCGCCGCCGAAGTCCAGCTTGGCGTTCGCCGAGGGCAGGACGTCCGTATAGTCGTTGTCGACCGTCGCGGGGACGAAAGCGCTGGCGGTGTTCTGTTGCAGGCCTTCGCTGCTGGTCTCGGTGTGGACGACGCGCGCGCCGACATTGCCGGTGACCCACAGGCCGGCCGGGCCATCAGCCGCGAAGTTCAGCTTGCCGTAGCCTTCGTAGACCTTCTCTTGGACGGTCCAACGCTCGGCCAGCTTCTCGGTCGCCTTGGAGACGTCGAAAGCGTTCGCGCCGTAGGCGACGGCGGCGATCTTGTCGATGTCGCCAGTCAGCATCGCCGGCACGTTGGCGCCGTCGCTCAGCTTGTAGGCGGTCAGCAGGCTGGCCGGCACCGTGGCGCCGGTAGCCGTGGGCGCGAAGCTGAAGTTGCTGTGGCTCTTCACGCGGTCGGAGGCGCGGGCGCCGAACTGAACGCTCTTCACGACGCCGCCACCGAAGTCACGGGTGAAGTCCAGGGCGGCCGCCTTCAGCTCGTCGTTCAGGTGCTCGGGGCCGTCAAAGGAGCCGGCGAGATCGGCGGTCTGGGTGAGCTTGCTGTTGTCTTCGCCGGTGGTGATCGTCGGGGTCACACCCGCGCGCCAGTCAAAGCTGGTCCAGGTCGGCCAGGCCTCGAAGCGCACGGCCTGCCAGCTGTTGGTCCGCTTGGCCTTCGAGTAGGACACGTCGCCGATGACGGTCCACTGGTCGCCGGTCCACTTGCCGTTCAGGCCTCCGGCGAACAGATCCTTGTCCTCGCTGTACTTGGCCAGCACGGTCTTGACCGGGCTGAACGGCAGGCGCGAGGCGGCGACCACCGTGTTGTTGATCAGCGTGTAGGACGCGCCGGGCGCGTTGTAGACGTCGTCGTTCCAGCCGACATTGTTCGTGCCGGTGTTCCAGTTGCCCCACTTGCCGTCGCCCCAGACCGTCTGGTCCTGGACCTCGGTGATCTTGATCTTCGAATAGAGGGCGTCGGCCTTCAGTTCGAAATTGTCGGTCGGCTTGTACTGCAGGCCGCCCGAGACGCCGGTGCGCTTCTGGTCGATGCGGCTGGCCGACATCTGCGCGCCCCACGGCGTGGCGTCCAGCTTGCCGTCGCGGTTCAGGTCGCTGCTGTAGTCGCTCGCGCCCGCGGGCGGGCGGGCGTTGGAGTCGTTGTAGCCCCAGCCCGTGAACGAGCCGTAGCCGTTCTTCTGGCGCTGGGCGGTCACGCCCAGGACGACGGCGAGGTCGTCATTGATCTTGCGAACCCACGAGCCCGAGCCGCGATAGCCGGTCGTGCCGTAGTTCGGGATGTCCTTGCCGCCGTCGTAGAAGACGGGGCCGGCGCGCACCACGAACTCGGGACCGCGATAGTCCAGCGGAGCGATCGTGTTGATGTTGATGGTCGCGGCGACGCCGCCGGCGATCAGGTCGGCCGACTGCGACTTGTAGACCTCGACGCCCGAGACGACTTCCGACGGGTAGATTTCCC
Organism: Caulobacter segnis; assembly: GCF_031454995.1. Lineage (GTDB taxonomy): Bacteria > Pseudomonadota > Alphaproteobacteria > Caulobacterales > Caulobacteraceae > Caulobacter > Caulobacter segnis_E. The sequence goes on from NZ_JAVDRV010000003.1 coordinate 127,800, forward strand.
AGCGGACGTTGCGGTCCGGCTCGGTCGAGGCGACCTCGCGACCGTTGACCGTGCCCAGCACCAGGCGCGCGCCCAGGCCGCGAACCACCGCCTGGCTGTCGTTGCCGCGGTCGCGGGTGGCGTTGACGCCCGGCAGGCGGGCGATGGACTCGGCGATGGTGACGTCGGGCAGGACGCCGATGTCCTTGGCCGAGATGGCTTCGACGACCTTGTCGGAGCCCTGCTTGACGGCGAGCGCGTCGCGCAGGCTCTTGCGGACGCCGGTGACGACGACCTCCTCGACCTGGGCGGCGTCGGTGGCCGGAGCGGTTTGGGCGTGCGCGCCGGCGGCCACGAGCATGGCGAAGCCGCTGGCGGCGGCGAAGAGCATGGAATGACGAGTCATGAGTTTCCCCCTCAAGGCGCGGCGCCCACGCTTCGTTCGGCGGGGCTGCCCTTGGGATCAGAGCGAATTGCGCGGCTAATTATCATATCAATCGGACATGACAAGCCGCTTGGCCGGTCAGTCCAGGGCGATGACCGAGGCGCCCTTGCCGACGGCCGCGGTCTTGGCCGGCGCGTCCGCCACCGCCGAGGCTTCGGCGGCCGTGGCCGCCGTCACCGAGGCGCCTGGCATCAGTCTCGCGCGATAGGTCCACGCCCCGCCTTCCAAAGTCATCGGGCGCGGTCCGACGCCGCCCAGGAAGTCGCCGTCGATGAAGCGGGCCGCCTCTCCGCGCGCCGTCGCGCGGAAGGTCACGTCCACGGGCATGACATAGGGCGTCTTCAGCCAGTCGACGCTTTCGAGGGCCTGGCCCTTGAAGTCGAACAGGGCCGCGTTCTCCCAGTTCGAGCCGACGCCCCAGCGGGTCTTGCACTTGGTCGAGAGCCACGCCGGCTCCCAGTAGACGACCCCGACCCCGCCATTGGCGAAGACCAGCTGGGTCAGGTCGGTCAGGTACTTCTTCTGACCCGCGGGCGTCGCCGGATAGCCGGCGATCAGCGAGTCCTCGCCCAGCAGATTGGGCGAGGCGTCCGCGCCGTCATTGGTGAACGGATAGGCGGTCTCGACCACCACGACGTCGGCCGAATAGAGGTGGCGCAGGCGATTGATGGTCTGGCCCAGCTCCGCCATCGAGCGCTTGGACCACTTGCTGTAGTAGCTGATCCCGATCAGGTCGAAATCGGTCACGCCCGCCTTGGCCGCCGCCGCGAACCAGGGCTCGATATTATCGGGCTGGGCGATGTGCAGCATGATCCGGGGCTTGGTCGCCGAGACCGCGCTGGCGTCCCGCACGGCCTTGATGCCGGCGTTGAACAGCAGGGCGTTGCGCTCCCAGTTGATCGGCTCCTTGGCCTTCTCCAGGCTGGAGACGATCTCGCCATTGGTCTCGTTGCCGACCTGGACCATGTCGGGCGCCAGGCCTTCGCGATCCAGCTCGGCCAGGGTGTCGCGGGTGAAGGCGTACAGCGCCTTGGCCTGTTCCGGCGTCGACAGCTTGGCCCAGGCCTTGGGCGCGATCTGCTTGTCGCCGTCGGCCCAGTCGTCGGAATAGTGGAAGTCCAGCAGCACCTGCATCCCGGCCTTCTTGGCCTTGGCGATGCTGCGCTTGACGTCCTTCAGGTTCGAATAGGGCGTCCAGTCCGGATCGTTCCAGATGCGGATGCGGGCGAGGTTCGCGCCGGACTGCTTGAAGAACGCGTAAGGCTCGACGGTCTTGCCGCCCGCGCGATAGACCGCCCCGCAGTCCTCCATCTCGTTGGCGTACGAGATGTCGACGCCCAGATACGTCTTCGGCGCCGCCGCGGCCGAGCCGAACGGCGAAGCCATCGACAGGGCGAGCACGGAAGCAAGGGCGACGCGGCGCGGGTTCGAGACAGACATGTTTCCTCCGTCGCGGCCACTCGCCGGCCGCAAAAGCAAGTTTGAATAATATTTATCGTATAATTTGGATGCAAGGCGCCTCGCGCGGGGATCGCCCTCTTGGATCGCCTTCCTGGGGCGGACTCTGGGAGGGGCCGAACGGCGCGGGCTATCAAAAGAGCGAGCCTCGAGCCCGTCGCCAGGGTGTTCTTCAACAGCGCGCGCGCCCCTGGCCGCCGGCGTGGAACATTGGCGTCCGCGCCCTCGTTTGTCCTGCTCACCGCCGCGAAGCGGCCCATTCTCTTTCTGGGAGAGCCGATCGTGATCTCGCGGAGATCCCCTCGCCCCTCCCCGCGGATGCTCGGAGCAGCAAGCATGTTTGGTGGCGATCGCCTTTCGCGTCTCGGTCATTTCAGCCCCCGGTTCCCGGACGCCGAAGCCCTGCACAAGGGCCTGGCGCACTGGAACCACGACCGCCTCGCCCCGGCGGCGCCCTCGGACGATTGGCGCGAGGACCTCGACCGCGAGCGGCTGATGAAGCGGCTGGAGGGCGAGTTCGTCGAGGCCTTCCGCGCCCACGTCTCGTCGCTGGTCGCCGAGGTCCCCGAGGATCCGGAAGGCTTCGTGGCCTGGTTCGAGGCGCTGAAGGACCACGGCCCTGGTCAGTGGGACCCGCTGTTCGACTGGCTGGAGGGCGAGGCGAGCCTGGAGGACATCAAGTGGTTCCTCACCCAGGAAGCCGCGGGCGAGGCGGGCTTCGACGACCTCGTCGCCATGACCCAGGTGAAGATCCCCGATCGCGCCAAGCTGGAGCTGGCCCGCAACTACTGGGACGAGATGGGCCGCGGAAGCGCGCGCGGCATGCACGGTCCGATGCTGACGCGGACCACCGCCACGCTGGGCCTGACCCCGACCATCGACACCACGCTTTGGCAGTCGCTGTGCCTGGCCAACACCATGACCGCCTTCGCCACCACGCGCCGCTATACGTGGCACTCGATCGGGGCGCTGGGCGTCGTCGAGCTGACCGCCCCGACCCGCGTGTCCCGCGTCGACGCCGGCCTCAAGCGCGTCGGCGTCTCGCCGGAGACGCGCAAGTACTTCGCGCTCCACGCCCAGATCGACATCGAGCACTCCAAGGCCTGGAACGCCGAGGCGCTGATCCCGCTGGTCGCCGAGGATCCCTCGCGAGCCCGCTTCATCGCCGAGGGGGCGGTCATGCGCCTGCTCTGCGGCGAGCAGTGCTTCGACACCTACCGCGCGCATCTGTGGGCGCACACCCACCCGTTGGTCTACGCGGCCGAATGAAGCCGTCGCCGTCTCATCTCCAGCCCCAGGGGGCGTCATGCGTGAAGACAAGTTGATCCGGTTCTCGATCGCTCCGCGCGGCGCCGGCGCGTGGCTCTGGCGGACCATCGAGCGCGATGGACGGGTCCGCTCCCAGGGGATCGCGCCCAGCAAGAAGATCGCGGCCGCGCTGGTCGTGCGGGACATCGTCGCCGCGCGCGTCAGCCAGGCGCGGCTGGACGCCTGCCCCGCCGCCCAGGCGGCCTAGTCTCGGAAACGAGGCGGTCCGAGATCGACCTCAGACCGCGTCGCTCTGGAGGCGCAGATAGGTCGCATCGAACTCGGCGAACGTGGCCAGGCGGTCCCAGTCCGGGATCGTCACCTGGGCGCCCTTCCACTCGATCAGCCCTTCCCGGCGCAGCTCCATCAGCACCCGGTTCACATGGATCGGCGTCAGGCCCAGCACGTCGCCGAGGTCGGCCTGCGTCATCGGAATCCTGAGCTGGCCGTCGCTGGCCAGCTCGACCGCCTCCAGCCGCCGATAGAGTTCGCAGATCAGGTGCGCCAGCCGGCTGGCCGCGTCCTGCTGGCCCATGGTGACGAGCCACTGGCGATGGATGGCCCCGTCGATCACCGTCTCCAGCCAGAGCAGCCTGCCCAGGTGAGGATGCTGTTCGGTCAGCCGCCGCAGGTCCGCGTGCGGCGCGAACGCCACGACCGAGTCCGCCAGCGCCACCACGCCGTGGTCCATCTGGCGCATCAGCATGCTGTGCAGGTCGATGAAATCGCCCGCCACGTTGATCTCGGTCAGTTGACGGCCGCCGGCGGCCGTCACGCTGAAGCGGGCGCAGAAGCCGCTGATCAGGAAGGTGCTGTAGCTGGGCCGATCGCCGGGGGCGACTAGCACCGCCCCGGCCTTGACCGCGCGCTCGGGCCCGAGAAGACCCGCCAGCGCCTCGCGCTCCAAGGCGGACAGGGCGTCGCGCCGCGCCATCTTGCGAACGAGGGGCCCGATGCTTGGCGATGACGACATGGCGACCCAGAGCCCCTTCCTCGACCAGACCGCGGCCTCCGCCCATCAAAAGATCGTCGGGGCTAACCTAGGTTAGGGCGGAACTTCGCGGGCGCGCCTAAGCCGAGACGCTCTCGCGGAGATCTGTATTGCCGAGTTCCACCGCCGACCGCTTCAACGAACGAAGCCGTCATTTCGTTGTCGCCAAAGTCGTGCGCCGCGCCCGTTTCGCGACCGGAGCGTCGGCGTGAACCGACTGCTGATCGCCAGCCTCGACCTGTTCGGCCCCCTGCGCGAGGGCGCGCGGGACGACCTGATGGCCTGCTCGCAAGAGATCGAACGCTTCGAACCGGGTCAGCTCATGGTTCCGGCCGGCGCGCGCTCGCGTCTTCGGCTGCTGGCGCGGGGCCTGGCGGTGAAGCAGCTGGCGCCGCCGGATGGCGGACGCCAGATCTTCGGCCTCGCCACGCCCGGCGACCTGATCGACGTGGGCGGCCTCTATGTCGGTCTCGACCACGAGGTCCGGGCGCTGGGCGTCTGCGAGACGCGGATGACCACCGCGCACGAACTGAGGACCATGCTGCGCGCCCATCCCAACCTGCTGGCGGCGCTGTGCCGCGTGGCGCTGACCGAAGCCCAGCGGCAACGCAACTGGATGGTCGGCCTGGGTCGTCGCACGGCGCCGGGGCGGGCGGCCAATCTGTTTTGCGAGGTCTATTGGCGGCAGGCGGCGCTGCGACTGGCCGGCGACGGCGAATGCGCGTTTCCCGCCGTCCAGGCCGATATCGCCGACGCGCTGGGCCTGTCCGTCGTCCACGTCCATAGAGTTCTGCGCGCCCTGCGCGACGACGGCTTGGCGACGTTGAGCAAGGGGGTCCTCAAGATCGGAGATTGGGAGGGCCTGGCGCGCCTTGGCGGCTTCGACCCTGAGCGACTTCGTCCGCAAAGGGAGACCCCGGACATCGCCCTGAGAGCCTCCAGCGGCTGACGGCTCCGATCGCCTACTTCGCGAGCGCCTTCCAGGCCGCGTAGCCGGCGACGCAGGCCACGGCCGAGGCGAACGCGCCCCAGGTGATGTCGATGACGGTCAGGCGCGTCGACCATCCCCGCAGCGTCGCGTGGTTGGTCAGGTCATAGGTGGCGTAGGCCACGGCGCCGAACACCAGGCCGTTGATCGCCGCGCGCGTCATGCCGCCTTCGCGAACCGCCGGCGCCACGGCCAGGAAGATCATCCCCGCCACATAGGCGATATAGAAGACCACCGCCGCCGCCACGTTGGGGCGCGGCGACAGAAGGTCGCCCAGGGCGGGCTTGTAGAGCCGGTCGATCATCGTCCCAAGCCAGACGAAATCCAGGGCAAGGAACGCGGCCATGGCGGCGAAATAGGCGGCGACAACCTTCATCGACGAACTCCATCGCGATCCATGCGCCAAACGGCTTGGCGCTGTCTCGGGTTCGGAAGGCGTTACGCGGGAAAAACTTGAGTGGACGCATTCGTCCGCTCGCGAGCTTCGACCGTAGATAGGAGCAAGCGCGCCTTTCGCGCGGAATTCCAGGAGATCGTCGATGCGGCCCATGCACGGAGAGTTTCCGGTGAATCCTGGCCATGGCGCCCCCATGCGGATCGCCGTCATCGGCGCCGGGATTTCGGGCCTCTCCAACGCCTGGCTGCTGGGCCAACGCCACGACGTCACCCTGTTCGAGTCCGCCGATCAACTGGGCGGCCACGCCCACACGGTCGAGGTGAAGACGTCCAAGGGCGCCGTGCCCGTGGACATGGGCTTCATCGTCTACAACGAGTTCAACTATCCGAACCTGACGGCGCTGTTCCAGCACCTGGGGACGCCCACCAAGCACGCCGACATGTCTCTGGCCATTTCGCTGGACGACGGCGACCTGGAGTACGGCAGCAAAAGCCTGGCCTCGCTGTTCGCCCAGCCCAGCGCCCTGCTGCGTCCGCGCTTCTGGTCGATGCTGCGCGACCTGAACCGCTTCTACCGCACCGCGCCGGGCCATCTGGCGACGCTGGATCCCGTGGTGTCGCTGAGCCAGTACCTGCGCGACAACGGCTACGGCGCGGCGCTGAGCCAGGATCACCTGCTGCCGATGGCGGCGGCCATCTGGTCGGCCACCATCGAAGGCGCGGGCGAGCATCCGGCCGCGGCCTTCATCCGCTTCTTCGAGAACCATGACCTCCTGCGGTTCGTCGGCCGGCGCACCTGGCGGACGGTCGATGGCGGCAGCCGCGCCTATGTCGACGCCCTGGCCGCCGCCTTCACCGGGCGCGTGCGCCTGTCGGCCCGCATCAAGGCCGTGACGCGGTCCGACGACGGCGTGAAGATCGTCGAGGCCGACGGCCGCGAGACGATCTTCGACCATGTGGTCTTCGCCACCCACGCCCCTACCACCCTGTCCCTGCTGACCGACGCCGACGCGCGGGAGCGTTCTGTGCTGGGCGCGTTCCGCTACACGACCAACGAGGTCGTGCTGCACCAGGACAAGCGCCTGATGCCGCGCCGACGCATGGCCTGGGCCAGTTGGAACCATCTGGGCCGGCGCGACGATCCGACCGCCGGCTGCGTCAGCTACTGGATGAACCACCTGCAGAGCCTGAAGGGCGCGCCGCCGCTGTTCGTCACGCTCAATCCGCACATCGCGCCGCGCGAGGACCTGGTCCACGAGGCGCGGAGCTTCGAGCACCCGCATTTCGACGCCGGCGCCCTGACGGCCCAGAACGACCTATGGAGCCTGCAGGGCGTCCGTCGCGCCTGGTTCTGCGGCGCCTATTTCGGCGCGGGCTTCCATGAGGACGGTCTGCAATCAGGGCTCGCCGTGGCCGAACAGCTGGGCGGCGTTCGCCGGCCCTGGAGCGTGGCCGACGAGAATGGCCGCATTCCCTTGCGCCCCCTGCTCGGCGCCACGCCGCTGGAACGGGCCGCCTGACGATGAGCGCTTCGGCGATCTACGAGGGGGTCGTGACGCACCGGCGGTTCTCGCCCGCCTCCCATCGCCTGCGCTATCGCATCTTCATGCTGCTGCTCGATCTGGACGAGCTGTCGGCCTTGGCGTCGAGACTGAAGCTGCTGAGGTTTGGCGCCTTCGGCCTGATGTCGTTCCGCGCCGCCGATCACGGCGATCGCTCGGGCGGAGATCTCAAGGCCTATGCCCGCGAGCGCCTGGGCGAAGCTGGCATCGTCGCCGACGGGCCCGTCCGCCTGCTCTGCATGCCGCGCATCCTGGGCTATGGCTTCAATCCGCTGAGCCTCTATTTCTGCCACCGCGCCGACGGCGAACTGGCGGCGATCCTGTACGAGGTGCGCAACACCTTCGGCCAGAGCCACAGCTATCTGGCCGCCGCGCCAGAATCCGGCTTTGGGGCCGGCGCTGGACCGGTGCGGCAGAGCGCGCCCAAGCGGTTCTTCGTCTCGCCCTTCATGGACATGGATCTCACCTACGACTTCGAGATCCTGCCGCCCGGTGAAGCCATCGCCGTCAGCGTCTCGGCGCGTCGCGGCGATCAGGCCATCCTGACCGCGCGGTTCGCGGGCCAGCACGGCGCGCTCACGGACGCCAACCTGCTGAAGGCCTGGCTGAAGCACCCCCTGCTGAGCTTCAAGGTCATCGCGGGCATCCACTGGGAGGCGATCCGCATCGTGGCGCGGGGCATTTGGCCGCGCCCTCGCCCACCCTTGCCGCCCGAGGCCGTGACCCTCGGCGCGAGCTCGACAAGCTAGAGTCATCCAAATCGAACCTTTCGGCGTATTGTGGACATGTATGCGACTCAGGCCGCCCCTCACCGCTCCCGAAATCGCGCCGTGACCACGTCGCGCGACTTCGATTCCTGCGTGCTGCGGATCGCCGCCGAGCGTGACCGCGAGGCCTTCGCGACCCTGTTCGACCACTACGCGCCGCGCGTGAAGGCGCTGCTGATGCGCGCCGGGTCTCCCGCCGCCGCCGCCGAGGAGCTGGCGCAGGAGACCCTGCTCAGCGTCTGGCGCAAGGCGCATCTGTTTAATCCGGAGCGCGCCTCGTCGGCGGCCTGGATCTTCACCATCGCCCGCAACCTGCGCATCGACAGCCTGAGACGCGGCGACGCCAGCGTCTACGCCGCCGATCTCGCCCTGGCCGCCGAAGAGCCCGAGCAGCCCGACGCGATCCTCAGCGGCGCGCAGGACGTCGAACTCGTCAGGGCCGCCATGCGAGCCCTGAACCCAGACCAAGCCCGAGCAATCGAGATGGCCTTTTTCCAAGAGCAAACCCACACCCAGATTTCGCGGGCCCTGGGCGTTCCCCTCGGCACCGTCAAGGCGCGGATCCGCTTCGGCATGATGAAGCTCCGCGCCTTCATCGAACGCGACGGCGGAGGCGCCGCATGAGCCTTCGACGTCAACCGAGCGAGGAACGACTGCTGGCCTACGCGGCGGGCACGCTCAGCGCGCCCGAGGCCGTGGTCGTCGCCACGCATCTGGCGCTGAAGCCGGAGACCCGTCCGTGGGCCGATCTCGGCCGCGCCGTCGGCGGCGCGATGCTTGAGGACGCCGAGCCGGTCGCTCTGGGCGCCGGCGCGCGCGAGGCGGCGCTGGCCCTTCTGGACGCCCCCGTTTCGACGCCCGAGCCCGCCGCCCCGGCTACCGCCGACCCGTCGCTGCCCGAGCCTCTACGCGGCCTGCCCCTGGGTCCCTGGCGCTGGGCGGGCCCCGGCGTGCATGTGCGGAATGTGATCGGGCCGCGCGACGGCGACTGCCGCGTGATCCTGCTGCGGATCGCGCCGGGCCAGTGCGCGCCACGCCACACCCATGGCGGCGTGGAGCTGACCTGCGTGATCAGCGGCGCCTACGCCACCGAGGACGGCGTCTTCGCCCAGGGCGACTTCGAGGAGGCCGATCCGAAGGTGACGCACCAGCCGCGCGTCGTCTCCGAGGAGCCCTGCCTCTGCGTCGCCGCCTTGGACGGCCAGATCGTTCTGCCCGGCCGCCTGGGCCGCCTGCTGGCGCCGTTCGTCAAGCTCTGAGGCTTGCCCCGGGGGCCGCGCCTACGCGGGCGAGGTCTCGATCACCCGGACGCCTTCGGCTTCGCACTTGGCCGCCAGCTCGGGGCTGTCCAGCCGGTCGGTGACGAAGACGTGGACATCGCCGATATGGCCGATGCGCACCGGCGCGGGCCGGCCCAGCTTCTGGCTGTCGGCGACCAGGATCACCCGTCGCGAGCTCTGGATGATGGTCTGCGAGACCTGCACTTCGTTGATGTCGAAGTCCAGCAGCGAGCCGTCCTCGTCCATGGCTGACGCGCCGATGATGGCGAAGTCGACCTTGAAGTTGCGGATGAAGTCGACGGCGAAGGCCCCGACCGAGGCGCGATCGGCGCTCCGCACGCGCCCGCCCACCACGATGACCTCGATACCCGGCGATGACGCCAGAATGTCGACGACGTTGAGGTTGTTGGTGATCACCAGAAGACCGGTGCGGCCTTGCAGGGCCTTGGCCACCTCCTCGGTGGTCGTGCCGATATTGATGAACAGCGAGGCCTTTTCCGGGATCAGCGCCGCCGCCGCCGCCCCGATCGCTTCCTTGGCCTCGCGCGCCAGCACCCGCCGCGCCTCGTATTCCAGGTTGTCGACCCCGCCCGCCCCGATCACGGCCCCGCCGTGCACGCGGTTGAGCAGCCCTTGGTCGCACAGGTCGTTGAGGTCCTTGCGGATCGTCTGCCGCGAGACCTGAAGCTGATCGGACAAGGCCTCGACCGTCACCCGCCCGCTCTTGCGGGCGAGCGCGAGAATCGCCTCGTGACGTTGCTCGATAGCCATCAACGCACCTCCATCCCCGGCTTAGCGCGTCGGCGTCGCCCTTGACCAGCGCGCCCGCCGGATCGGTTTCGGATCCACGCGCGCTTTTCGCTCTGAGTTTCGTTTTTGATTTCGTATTTGCGATTTTTATAGGAATACGCTAGCAATGCGCAACGTGGAAGGAGCGTCAGGCATGGAGTTCGACCTTCTGGTGGTCGGCGGCGGCGTCAACGGCGCGGGCATCGCTCGCGACGCGGCCGGACGCGGACTGTCGGTTCTGCTGGTCGAACAGAACGACCTGGCCAGCGCCACGTCCTCGGCCAGCACCAAGCTGGTGCACGGCGGCCTGCGCTACCTCGAATATTATGAGTTCAAGCTGGTCCGCGAAGCGCTCGAGGAGCGCGAGACGCTGCTGGCCATGGCCCCGCACATCATCTGGCCGCTGCGCTTCGTGCTGCCGCACGCCCACGCGACACGCCCCGCATGGCTGGTCCGGCTGGGCCTGTTCCTCTACGACCACCTGGGCGGCCGAAAGCGTCTGCCGGGCTCGCGCGGACTGAACCTGAAGGGCGCGCCCGAGGGGGCGGCTCTGAAACCGGAATACGGCAAGGCCTTCGCCTATTCGGACTGCTGGGTCGACGACGCCCGCCTGGTCACGCTCAACGCCATGGACGCCCGCGAGCGCGGCGCCGTGGTCGAGACCCGCACCAAGCTGGTCTCGGCCCGCCGGGTCGGCGCCCTCTGGGAAGCCCGCCTGAAACCGGCGGTCGGTCCCGAGCACAACGTCCGCGCCCGCGCGATCGTCAACGCCGCGGGTCCCTGGGTCTCGGAGGTCCTGACCGGCGCGCTGAGCGTGAAGACGGGCAGCGGCACCCGGCTGATCAAGGGCAGCCACATCGTCGTTCCGCGCCTGTTCGAGGGCGATCACGCCTACATGCTGCAGAACCCCGACCGCCGGATCGTGTTCGCCATCCCCTACGAGGACCGCTTCACCCTGGTGGGCACGACCGATGTCGCCTGGGACGCGCCGCCGGGACCGGCCAAGATCTCGGCCGAGGAAGTCGACTATCTCTGTGAGAGCATCAACCGCTACTTCGCCCGCCCGACCACGCCGGGCGATGTCGCGTGGAGCTACGCGGGCGTTCGCCCGCTGTTCGACGACCACGCCGACAGCGCCTCGGCGGTGACCCGCGACTACGTCCTTGAAGTCGACGCCCCGGAGGGCGAGGCGCCGGTTCTGTCGGTGTTCGGCGGCAAGATCACCACCTACCGTCACCTGGCCGATCAGGCGATGAACCGGCTGGCGGCGTTCTTCCCACGGGCCGATCGCTCCTGGACGCGCGGCGCCGTTCTTCCGGGCGGCGATCTGCCCGACCTGGACCGCGCCGCCCTGGCGCGGGCGCTGCGCGACGAATTCCCGTTCCTCCCCGAGGACATGGCCACGCGCCTGGCGCGCTCATACGGAACGCGCGCCCGGAAATTCCTGGCCGGCGCCAAGACCCTGGCCGACCTGGGCGAGGCGTTCGGCGCGGGGCTGCACGCCGCCGAGGTCGACTATCTGGTCGCCGAGGAGTGGGCGCGCACGGCCGAGGACATCCTCTATCGGCGCGGCAAGTTGGGCCTGCACCTGCCGTCCGAAGGGGCGGCGCGCCTAGAGGCCTACCTTGCTGGAAAGGCCGCGCCCCGCGACTGTTTGACCACTTCTCAAGATTGGCTTGACCAAAGACGAACAACGGTTTAGCCAGACTACAACAAAATAAAAATCAACAACTTAGGGAGGGTATCATGCGTAAGTTGATCCTGCTTGCGACTGCCGCTTCGTGCGTCACGGCCATGCCGAGCCTGGCGGCGGCGCAAGACAAGAACGAGACCACGGGCCTGGCCGAGATCGTCGTCACGGCGACCAAGCGGTCCGCCAACCTGCAGAGCGTCCCCGTGGCCGTGACGGCCATCACCGGCGAGACGATCCAGAACCAGCGCATCAGCGAGTTCGGCGACCTGACCCGCGCCGCCGCGTCGCTGACCCTGACGCAAAGCACCGCCTCGCCCAACAACGCCATCATCCTGCGCGGCATCGGCACCTACGCCTTCTCGATCGGCGTCGAGCCCTCCGTGGCGGTGATCATCGACGACGTGCCGGTCGTCCAGCAGGCCCAGGCCTTCGACAACCTGTCCGACGTCGAGCGCATCGAGGTCCTGCGCGGCCCGCAAGGCACGCTGTTCGGCAAGAACGCCAGCGCCGGGGCGATCAACATCGTCACCCGCGATCCCTCGGTCGTCTTCAGCGGCCAGGCCTCGGCCACCGTCACCACCGACCGCGGCTACAAGGCCGACGGCTCGATCTCGGGGCCGATCTCGGACTCCACCGGCTATCGCCTGGGCGTCTACTACAACCACTGGGACGGCAACGTCCGCAATCTGGCCAACGGCCACCGCCTGAACGACAACACCTCCTACGGCGTGCGCGGCAAGCTGCGGTCCGAGCTGACCGACAAGCTGGTGCTGTCGCTGAACGGCTCGTACGCCAAGTCCAAGTCGGACGGCACGGCCGCCACGCTTCGCTTCGTCGACCTGAACTACCTGCCGGCGGGCGCGACCACCCCGGTGATCCCCAAGTTCAATGGCGTGTCGATCCTGCCGGCCCTGGCCGGCATCAAGCCGGGCGAGACCAACCGCAAGACCCGGGTCGACAACGACGGCTTCACCGAGAACAAGCAGGCCAGCTTCAGCGGCAAGCTGACCTATGACCTCGGCTTCGCCAGCCTGATCTCGGTCACCTCGTACCAGGACTGGAAGTACAACTTCTCGGCCGATGTCGACGGCACCGACCTGGCGGTCAACGGGACCGCGCCCAACGTGACCAGCCCGATCGCGCCGGGCCTCGGCGTCAGCAACTCGGGCCCCTATCACTCGACGTCCTTCACCCAGGAAGTGCGCCTGACGTCGAAGGGCGAAGGTCCGCTGTCTTACGTGCTGGGCGCGTTCTACGCGGACGCCAAGACCACCCGCGACTTCCAGCGCGGCCCGGCCCTGATCCTGGCCAAGTGGACCGGCTGGCAGAGCACCCGCAGCGTCGCGGCCTTCGCGGGCGTGGACTACAAGTTCCCGACCAACACGACCGTCAGCGGCGCGGTGCGCGTCAACAACGAGCGGATCAAGGACAGCTTCGTCAACCTGCTGTCGACCGCCACGGTCTACGTCTCGCCGACCAGTATCGGCACCTGCGGCGCGGGCAGCCAGCTGTGCGCCGGCAGCAACGAGGACACGGCCGTCACCTGGAAGCTGTCGGTGAACCAGGAGCTGGCGCCGCGCGTCTCGGTCTACGCCAGCGCGGCCACCGGCTATAAGGGTTTCGCCTACGACATCTCGTCCGGCTACACCCCGCTGCGCACCCAGAACCCCGTGCAGCCCGAGAAGTCGAAGTCCTATGAGACCGGCCTCAAGAGCCGCTTCCTGGACAACCGGCTGCAGCTGAACGTCGCGGCCTTCTATACCGACTACGACAACTTCCAGGCCCAGTCGTCGCAGTACATCAACGGCGCGCTGCAGCAGAAGCTGAACAACGTCGGCAAGCTGCGCACCAAGGGCGTCGAGATCGAGGCCCAGGCGATGCCGGTCGAGTGGCTGCGCCTGGACGCCTCGGCCGCCTATACCGACGCCAAGGTCGTCTCGTTCCCGAACGCGGCCTGCTACCCCGGCCAGGCCCAGACGGGCGTGGGCTGCGCGCCCTCGACCAATCCGCCGGGCCTGGGCAACGTCCAGGACCGCTCGAACACCCAGCTGCCCAACAGCCCGAAGGTGAAGATCAACCTGGGCGGCACGGTCACCCGCGACCTCTCCAGCGACATGAAGGGCGTCTTCGCCCTCAACTATCAGTACCAGAGCAAGGTCAATTTCGACCTCCTGGGCAACCCGCTGGCCGAGCAGAAGGCCTATGGCCTGGTCAACGCCTCGGCCTCGATCGAGCGCGGCGACGTCAAGGCCACCGTGTTCGTCAACAACCTGCTGAACGAGCACTTCGTCACCGGCATCGGCGACGGTTTCGGCTCGTACGGCGTCCACTTGGTGACCCAGGTGCTGTCGCGCGACAGCGACCGCTATTTCGGCTTCAAGGTCGACACCAAGTTCTAGGCGGTCCTCCCCGGACGAACCCTCGACGGGGAGCGGGCTTCGGCCTGCTCCCCATTTTTTATTCAAGACCAGGAGACCCGCATGCGAAACGCCCTCCCCCGTCGACTGGCCGGCCTCGTGGCTGGCGTTTCGGCCTGCTTGGCCGCGCTCGGCGCGCAGGCCGCGCCCGGCGACTGGGTCAATGGCGTGCTGGCGATCCCCGCCCCGAAGGAGCCTCCGGCCTTCGCCCTGCCCGTGGCGACGCCGCTGGCCAACCCGGCCCGCGAGGCCTGGGCCCAGCAGGACCCCAAGCAGCGGCTCGTCTACAACGTTTCCAAGCCGACCCTGACCCTGATGCCGGGCGGACCGGCGGCCGACCAGGACGCGCCGGCGGTGATCCTGGTCCCCGGCGGCGGCTTCCAGTTCCTGGCGATGGACAACGAGGGCTACGACGTCGCCAAGCGGCTGGCCCCGCTAGGCGTCCGCGTCTTCATCCTGAAGTACCGGACGATCCCCCTCCCCGACAGCTTCGACGGCTTCAAGGGCGCGCTGGCCGGAACGTTCCAGCGCGGCGAAGGCGCCGGGGATCGCGACCGACAAGCGCCCTACGCCGTCGCCGACGCCCAGGCCGCCGTCCGCGCGGTCCGCGACCACGCGCGCGAATGGCATGTCGATCCCAAGCGGGTCGGCGTGCTGGGCTTCTCGGCCGGGGCCATGACGGTGCTGGGCGTCCTGCAGGCCAACGCCTCCGACGCGCGGCCGGACTTCGCGGGGATGATCTACGGCCCGACCCAGTCGAGCATGGTCCCGCCCAACGCGCCGCCGCTGTTCGCGGCCCTGGCTGCCGACGACCGGTTCTTCCGATCGCAGGACTTCAGCCTGATCCAGAACTGGCGGGCCTCGGGCTCCTCGGTGGAGCTGCACCTCTACAGCGCCGGCGGCCATGGCTTCGCCTCGCAGCCCCACGGCACGACCAGCGACGCCTGGTTCGACCAGTACGCCCTGTGGCTGAAGGCGATGAAGTTCGCGCCGTAGCCTCCAACTCCTGTGTCATCCCGGAAGCCTCGCAGAGGCTATCCGGGACCCAGGGGCCGCCGCACAGCCTTGGCCCCTGGGTCCCGGCTCTCCCCCGGCTCAAGGCCGGGGTACGGCCGGGATGACACCGGAGAGGTTCAAACGCTCCAGATCACGACACGGCGCGAGACGCCGAGCACGGTCTCCACGGGCGGCGCGGCGACCTCGCCATTCAGCGTCACCGCGCGCGTCTCCTCGGCTGGCAGGACGAGCTTCAGAGCCTCGGCCGGGGCCGGCGCTTCACCCTGCCAGGCGGCCGTGATCGCCAAGGCTTGGTCGCTCGCCTCAACAGTCACACGCCAGCCCTGCGGCGCGGCCGGATCACGCGGCGCGGCGTCCGCCTCGTCGAAGCCGCTCCAGGTCATCGCGCCCGCGACGGGCGGGTACAGCAGCACCGCCGGCTCCGGCGGGGCGGCGGCGAAGCCGGCGGGGGCCACGTCGACGAACACGCCCGAGCCCTCTTTCGCCAGCATCGGCGGAAGGCCGTCCAGCGGCGCGGCCAGGTCATGCTCGGCGCCGCCCGCATAGACCTTGTCGTCGCGCAGGTCGCGCCAGGTCGCTCCGGCGGGCAGGTAGGCGCGCACGGTCTCGACACCCTGGTCCAGCGCCGGCGCGACTAGCAGGTCCGGTCCCAGCAGATAGGCGTCGCCATCTTCCCACGACCGAGGCTCTTCCGGGAAATCCAGCCACAATGGCCGGGTGACGGGCTCGTAGTCGGCATGGTGGCGCCAAAGCAGGTCGTGCAGCAGCGGCCGCAAAGCGCGACGCAGCTTCATCATCTCGACGATGGCGGGCGTGGCCTCCGGATACATCCAGGGCTCGTTGACCGTGCCGTCGGTGTTCCAGCTGTGGATCGAGAAGCGCGGCATCACGATCCCGGCCTGTACCCAGCGCAGCAGCAGCTCGGGCTCGGGCGCCGGACCAGCGAAACCGCCGATGTCGTGGCCGGTGTTGGAGACGCCCGACAACGCCATGCCCAGCCCCATCTTCTGATTGAAGCGCAGGGTCTTCCAGGCGGTGTAGTTGTCGCCCGACCAGGTCTGGGCGTAGCGCTGCATGCCGGCCATGCCGCTCCGCGTCACCACATAGGGCCGCTCGTCCGGGCGATGGGCGATCTGGGCCGCGCGGCTGGCGCGCATCATCAAGAGGGTCTGCACAGGACGCTCGGCCGCCGCCGCGCGCGGCGTTCCAAAGCCGGCGATGCGAGCGCGGCTGTCCCAGATCTCGTACTCGTTGTTGTCGTTCCAGGTGGAGCGGATGCCGTAGGCCAGCAACTGCTCGGTCACCTGCCCGCGCCACCAGGCGGCCGCCTCGGGGTTGGTGAAATCGACATAGCTGCCGACCTCGTCCCAGAACTGGCAGACGATCGGATCGCCGTCGGCGTCTGTCACGAACCAGCCCTTTGCGGCGAGCTCGGCGTAGCGCGGATGGGTGACCAGCAGGGCCGGCTTGATGTTCGGGACCAGCTCGACCCCGGCCTCGGCGTAGCCGCGCACGAAGCCCGCCACGTCGGGGAACTTGTCGCGGTTCCAGTGGAAGACATAGCGCCGGTCGCCGATCGAGGTGTAGCCCGACGACAGGTGGAAGGACTCGCACGGGATGTCGTGACGGCTGACGCCCGCGATGAACTCGCCCATGCGCGCCTGGGCGTTCGGGGCGTCGGTATAGGTCATGGTCGAGCCGGAATAGCCGACCGCCCAGCGCGGCATCAGGGCGGGCCGACCGGTCAGCCAGGTGTAGCGGCGGGTGACCTGGCGGGCGTCCGGACCGGCGATCATATAGTAGTCGAGGTCGCCGCTCGCCGCCCGCATATAGCGGTAATGCGGGTGGTAGTTGTCGTGCTCGTGGCCGAAGTCGAACACCGGGTCGGCCGTGGTGTCGTGAAAGACCCCGTGCGCCGCGCCCTCGGCGTCGACGACCAAGACGTACGGGATCGACTTGTACAGCGGATCGTCGGCCGAGGCGTCGTAGCCCATCGGATCCAGGTTGGTCAGGCGGAACCGGCGGCCCGCCCGGTCCATCGCCCCCGCCCGCTCGCCCAGGCCGTAGTAGCGCTCGCCCGGCCGCCGCTTGACGTAGTGATAGACGCCCTCGTCCCACCAGCCGAAGTTATAGGCCTGGGTCGGACGGTCCTCAGCGATGAGGTGCCAACCCTCTGGCGTCGCTTGCGACCAGCGGCAGAAGAAGCCCGCCAGCGTGATCTCCAGCCGCAGGCGCGCGGTGGCGAGCACCAGCACGTCGCCGCCCGCCTCCAGCGTGAACGCCGGCGCGGCGAAACCCGAGACGTCCAGGCGGTCGCGACCGGGCTCGGCGATATCGGTCTGGCCGGGCGCCACGGCCCAGCTGGGCGGCGAGGTCACCGCGCCGTCGGTCAGCAGCAGGACGCGGACGATGTCCTCCTCCAGCACGAAGACGTGCGCCACGGCGCCGGTGTCGGCGCGCAGGGTGACGCGCGGACCGTCGCGCTCGGCCAGGGCGAAAAGCGGCGGCTGGGCCAGGCTTGCCTTGCGCACGATCAGGCCTCCTTCACGATGAGATGGCGGCGCATGGCGAACAGCCAGATGGCGCCGATCAGGTCGAAGACGCCCAGGCAGGCGAACAGGGGGGCGAAGCCGATCTTGTCGGCCAGCTGGCCGATGGCCAGCGAGAACAGCAGGCCGCCGGTCCAGCCCGCCATGCCCACCAGACCATTGGCCTTGGCGATATCGCCCTTGGGAAAGACGTCCGCCGACAGGGTGTTGATCAGCACCGAAATCACCTGGTGGGCGAAGCCGCCGATGGCCAGCAGGGCGATCGCCGCCATCGGGTGGCCGACGATGCCGACGAAGCCCGGCGCGATCATCAGCACCGCGCCCAGCGCCACGCCGGCGATCCGCGAGCCCTCCAGGGTCATACCCCGCCACTTCTGCAGGAACGGCGCGAGATAGCCGCCCAGGATGCCGCCCGCGTCGGCGGCCAGGAACGGCATCCAGGCGAACAGGGCGATATGGGTCAGGTCCATGCCCCGCTCCTTGGCGAGGTACAGCGGGATCCAGAAGGAGAAGGTCTGCCAGGCCGGCTCGGCCAGGAAGCGCGGCACGGCGATGGCCCAGAACCTGGGCGTGGCGGCGATGGCCTTCAGGGTGGTGGCGCTGGCCGAGACCGGACGCTGGCCGGCCTCGATCTCGGCGCGCTCGACGGGGGAGACGTAGGCCGCCTGAGCCGGCGAGCGGTAATAGCGGTACCAGACGCCGGCGAAGACGACGCCGATCAGACCCGTGACGAAGAACGCCGCCTGCCAGCCCCAGGTCTTGGCGACCAGGGCGACCAGGACCGGCGCGATCACCGCGCCCAGCGAGGTGCCGGCGTTGAACCATCCGACGGCGACGGAGCGCTCGCGATCGGGAAACCACTCGCCGATCGACTTCATGCCGGCGGGGATCGCCGCGGCCTCGGCCATGCCGAGCAGCCCTCGGAACGCCGCCAGCGAGACCCAGCCCTTGGCCGCGCCGTGCAGCATATTGGCCAGGCTCCAGGCCAGGGCGAACAGCGCGAAGCCCGCCGTGAGCCCGATCTTGTCGATCAGCAGGCCCGCGATCGGCTGCATGACGGTGTAGGCCAGCTGGAAGGCGCCGACGATGTAGCTGTATTGCTCGGTCGTGATCGCCAGGTCTTGCTTGAGCTGCGGGGCCAGCACGCCCAGCGAGTTGCGCGCGATGTAGTTGATGATCGTCCCGACGATCACCAGCAGGAGAATGCGTAGCCGCACCGAGCGCCAAGTCATTGGTCTTCCTACCCGTATTGTTCTTATTCTAAGCGATGGGCCGTCCCCGGCTCCGGTCGCTTTCGCCCCTCCACATCCATGGCCAATGCGGATTGGCCTGTCAATTTCCAAAGAGTGGTAAGGCCAATTTCGCGACAGGCGCGCGAAAGCTGGGCGGCCCGAGATAGACGGCCAGCGCGCGCCGTCGATCTGCGCGCGATCAGCGCTTCGGCAGGGCCTTCAGCTTACCGGCGACGATGTTCTGGAACGTCTCGAACGGGCAGAGCGTGGGCTCGCCCGCCACGCGGCAGCCGGGAATCTCGAAGTACGCGTAGGACGGCGGATTGCTGGCGGTCAGCGGTTGCAGCTCGCGCAGCTGGTCCATGGTCTGGGCCGTATAGAACGCCCGCACATAGCGCTGGCCGCTCTGGGCCTTCAGAAGCTCGAAGCCCATGGCGCCGCCGGGCGGAGGATCGTCGCGCGGATAGTCGGCCACGGTGAAGCGCGCGCGGAAGAACCCCCGCAGCGCGGCGACATTGGTGTCGTGGCCGACCAGCATGGTCAGCTTGGGCCCTTGGGCGCCGCTCAGCGCCTCCAGGATCTTCTGGGCGACCGGCGCGGCGTAGCGCTCGGCGACATAGGGCGCGCCGACCTCGTAGTGGAACTTCAGCGCGTGGAAGCGCAGCATCGTCTGGATGTCGGCCTTGGAGGCGCGGCCCCAGCCGACCTCGCTCATCGGCTTGCCCTCGACATATTCCAGCAGGACCGTCTGGCTGGCGGTCGAGGCGACCGACAGCGCGCCCTCCATCTCGGGGGTGTCGTTCTGGGCGGCTTCCAGGTGGGACGGTTTCTTGGCGATGTCGCAGCCGGCCTTGGTGACCGGATCGCAGCCCAGCACCCGTTGCAGGACGGCGAACTCGGCGGCGCGCAGACGCGGCTCGGCCGCCAGGCCAGGCTTCTGACGCAAGGCGGCTTGCAGGGCGATGTCGCCATCGATGCCTTCCGACGGATGGAAGATCGCGTCGTTGTCCTCGCTGTCCGGATAGTCGACCTTCACGCCGCAGCCGGGCTGCAGGCCCTCGACGAACATCTCGGCGGTCTTGATCGCGCGCTGCTTGCTGCTGGCCAAGGCGACGACCTCGCCGCCGGCCGCGCACCCGTCGCGCGGCAACAGCCCTCGCGCGCTCAGGAAGGTCCGGTAGTAGACGCCCATCAGCCGAGCGCCCTCTCCACCATGCGGCGTCAGCTCGCCATACGGCGAGCTCCAGGCGCCCCAGGGCTGGGCGGTCGTGCCCGCCGGCGTCGCCACGGGCTTGGTCGGCGGCCGGACGCCGTGGCGCATCATCATCACGACGCGCTCCAACTTCAGCCCTTCGGTGGGACCGCCCGCCGGAGCGGCCTCAGCGCGCGCGGGGCCAGACAGCGCCAACAAGATCGCCGTGATCACGCCCGCGTTTTGAAGCCTCATCATCCCCTCGCCGACCCGCGATATCCAACCCAGCCCTCTATGTCGGATCCGCGACACGATCGTGACAGGATCCTTGGCCTCGACCGAAGCGAGGTGCTTTCGTCGGATACAAAGGGAAGTATGGCGGTGAGAGAGGGATTCGAACCCTCGATAGAGTTTCCCCTATACACGCGTTCCAGGCGTGCGCCTTCAACCACTCGGCCACCTCACCAGCGCATGCGAGTCGGGGGTGGTTGAGACCCCCGGCGCGGGAAGGCGCGCAATATACTCAGGGACCGCCGCAGGGCAAGCGAACAAAGCGCGCCTCTTCATCGCGGGGTGAAACCGACCGCGCGAACGCCTATATCGGGGCCCAAGACATTCCAGCCTTCAAGAGGCCCGCCATGCTGTCGCTGAAGAAAACCCTCGAGATGCCCACCGTCGACACGGCCCTGCCCGGCCGCGCCGAGCCGATCCCGACGGCCCAGACTCACTTCGTCAACGGCCACGCCCTGAAGGGCCCCTATCCGGACGGCCTGGAGACGGCGGTCTTCGCCATGGGCTGCTTCTGGGGCGTCGAGCGCATCTTCTGGAAGATCCCGGGCGTCTACGTGACCGCCGCCGGCTACGCGGGCGGGATCACGCCCAACCCGACCTATGAAGAGACCTGCACGGGCCGCACCGGTCACACCGAGGTGGTGCTGGTGGTGTTCGACCCCAAGGCCGTCACCTACGAGGCCCTGCTGAAGACCTTCTGGGAGAATCACGACCCGACCCAGGGCATGCGCCAGGGCGGCGACATCGGCACCCAGTACCGCTCGGGCATCTATGTCACCAACGACGCCCAAGCCGCCGCGGCCGTCGAGTCGAAGGAAGCCTACCAGCAGGCGCTGTCGGCCAAGGGTCTGGGCGCCATCACCACCGAGATCGCCGCCGCCGGGCCGTTCTATTTCGCCGAGGACTACCACCAGCAGTACCTAGCCAAGAACCCGAACGGCTATTGCGGCATCGGCGGCACCGGCGTGGTCTGCCCGATCGGCTTGGGCGTCCCCGGGGGCGTCGAGGCCTGATGAGCCCTGAAGCCTTCGACCGGGCGTGCCTGGCCCTGCCGGGCGCGACCCTGTCGATCCAGTGGGGCGACGACCACGTCTTCAAGGTCGGCGGCAAGATGTTCGCCGTGCGCGGCTCGGGCGTGACCTTGGGCGGCGGGATCTCGTTCAAGGCCTCGGACGTGGCGTTTGAGGTCCTGACCGAGTCCGGGCGAGCCGCCCCCGCTCCGTATCTGGCGCGGGCCAAGTGGGTGCATTTCCCCGACCTCGCCGCGCTCGATGACGCCGAGCTCGCCGACTGGGTGAAGACCGCCCACGGCCTGGTCGCGGCCAAGCTGACTCGCAAGGCGCGCGCCGAACTGGGGCTGTCCTAGACCCGCGCCAGGCCCCGCAGGGCCGTGGCCTCGAGGGCCTCCAGCAGGCGCTCGTTGGTCAAGCCGGGGGTCTGCGGCGTCCACTTAACCAGCCAGATCAGCATGCCGACCAACAGCTGCACCACCAGCGGCGGCTCGCAGGGCGCGATCGTGCCGTCGGCCACGCCCTCCTCCAGGAACCGCTCCAGCGTCTTGCGAAGCTCGGCGGTGCGGGTCTCGATCGCCTCGCGCTGAGCCGCGTCGAGATAGGAATTGTCGCCGAAATAGAGCTGCGGTCCGTTGTCGACGCCGTCGTCCAGCACCGCGCGCAAGATGCGCCGGAGCTTGCACAGCCCCGTCCCGCCCGCCGCGTCGACGGCCAGGAGGATGGCCTCGAACCGGTCTAGCGACTGGTGATGGCCCGCGAAGGCCAGGGCCTGCTTGTTTGGGAAGTAGTAGTAGAGCGCGGCGTCGCGCAGATCGAGCGCGGCGGCGATGTCGGTCATCGTGGCCGCGGCGAAACCCTTGGCGTTGATGATCTCGATGGCGGCGCGCAGGATCGCCTCGCGCTTCTTCAAGGACTTCTGACTCTGCGCTAACGGTCGAATCTCGTCCGTCGGCGTCAGGGGTTCCCCCGCCCTCGACAATGGTCGTTCCTCCGCCCGGCGCGCGCGATTCTGCGTCGAGCGATCACCGGTCAGCCAAGCTCTCCCCGAACGCCCGCCCGATCAATCGGATAATTTCTAACTTGCGCTAGAATATCGAGAGCATGTTAGATTTCTCCTTAGCTCGGCACGGGATGCAAGACCGTGCAGGCTTGGGGCGAAAAATGACGGACAACGTCCGCATCCACGGTCCGGCTTTTCCGACCGCCACGCGCGGTACGGCCGGCCGGCCGAGGCAGCCCTTACCCAACGTAAAGAAAACCGCCCTTCCCTCCAGGAACTCCGGTCAAGCTCGAACCGGAGCGGGAAGACGCGCGGATAAAAATAAAACACATCAGGGAGTTACCAATGAGAAACGTCCAGATGCTGGGGGTTTCGGCCCTGGCGCTCGCCATCGCCGCCCCCGCCTTCGCGCAACAATCCAAACCCGCTGACCCCACCGCCGTAGAAGAGATCGTCGTCACCGCCACCAAGCGGGAACAAACCCTCCAGGACGTGCCGATCTCGGTGGCCGTCACCGGCCAGCAGACGATCGAGCGGGCCCAGGTCCGCGACCTGATCGACCTGCAATCGGTCGTTCCGTCGCTGAAAGTGTCGCAATTCAACGCCACCGGTCAGACGAACTTCATCATCCGGGGCTTCGGCAACGGCAACGGCAATGACGGTATCGAAAGCTCGGTCGGCGTCTTCATCGACGGCGTCTACCGCAGCCGCTCGGCCGCCGCCCTCGACGACCTGCCGGAGATCGAGCGCATCGAAGTGCTGCGCGGCCCGCAATCGACCCTGTTCGGCAAGAACGTGTCGGCCGGCGCGATCAGCATCGTGACCAAGCGCCCGCAGTTCGAGGCCGGCGGCAAGATCGAAGCCACGATCGGCAACTACAACACCCGCCAGATCAAGGGCACCTTCACCGGGCCGCTCAGCGACACCTTGGCGGTTCGCCTGTCGGGCAGCCTGAACAAGCGCGACGGCTTCTTCACCAACCTGACCACGGGCAGCGACGTCAACGATCGCGATCGCTGGTCGATCCGCGGCGACGTGCTGTGGGAGCCGACCGACAAGACCTCGGTCCGCTTCATCGCCGACTACAACAAGATCAACGAGACTTGCTGCGCGGTCAGCTCGATCCTGAACGGCCCCGCCACCCTGGCGATCGGCGCGATCCTGAAAAAGCCGATCAGCGACACGACCAAGGTCTTCGACCGCAACGTCATCTTCAACACCGACCCGGCCAACAACCTGTCGGGCAAGGGCGTCTCGGCTCAGATCGACCACGACCTGACCTTCGCCAAGCTGACGGCCATCACCGCCTACCGGAACCAGAAGAACGCCTCGTTCCAGGACATCGACTTCACGGGCGCGGACATCTCCAACAACCGCACCTCGAACGCGATCAAGACCTTCACCCAGGAAGTCCGCCTGGCCTCCAGCGGCGACGGCCCGGTCAACTGGCTGATCGGCGGCTTCTATCAGAACGAAAAGCTCGATACCGGCCGCACCATCACCTACGGCACGGACATCCGCGGCTTCGCCGAGGCCCTGTCGGGTCCGGTGCCGGCCGCTCTGCTCGGCGCCCTGCCCGCGACGCTGCGCCCGGCCCTGACCGGCCGCTCGAACCTCTACGCGCTGGAGTTCCTGCAAAGCCTGGCCACGCCGACCCTGGTGCGCCCCGGCCTGACCTACTTCCAGCCCGGCCAGGGCATCGACGACTACTACAGCATGAAGCAGACGTCGTACTCGCTGTTCGGCCAGGTCGATTACCGCGTCACCGACAAGCTGACCCTGACGGGCGGCCTCGCCTATCTGAACGACGACAAGAAGGCCCGCTCGAACGTCGTCATGAACGACCCGTTCTCGGCGCTGAACCTGGGCGCGGTGCCGCAGTTCCCGGCCCTGGGCCTGCCGGGCAACCTGTATAGCGCTCTGGGCGCCCTGCAGTTCTTCTACGGCAACACCACCAACCACGGCCCGGTCAACTTCCCGAACGCCAGCGAGTCGGGCGTGCTCAAGGCCGACAAGGTCACCTACGCGGTGCGGGCGGCCTACGACTTCGGCGCCATCAACGCCTATGTCAGCTACTCCACGGGCTGGAAGGCCGGCGCCTACAACCTGTCGTCGGACAGCCGTCCGCCGAACGCCAACGGCGTGGGCCGCACGGCCAACCCGGAAAACGTCGACGTCTACGAACTGGGCGTGAAGGCCAACTTCCCGGGCGGCTACGCCAACGTCGCGGTGTTCAAGCAGTCGATCAAGGGCTTCCAGTCCAACGCCTTCACCGGCCTCGGCTACAGCCTGGTCAACGCGGGCGAGGAGTCGGTCAAGGGCTTCGAGGTCGACAGCGCCTGGCGTCCGGTCAGCTGGCTGAACCTGGCCGCGGCGGTCACCTATCTCGACCCGGTCTATGACAGCTTCACCGGCGCGGCCTGCGTGAACTACGACACGGCCCGCTGCCCGGTTGATCCGGCCACCGGCCGTCGCCCGAACTTCCGGAACCTGACCGGCGACCGTCCGGCCAACATTCCGAAGTGGTCGTTCTCGACCTCGGCCACGGTCAATCATGACCTGGGCGGCGACTACCAGGGCTTCGCCCGCGTGGAGTACGACTTCGTCAGCAAGACCCAGCTGACCGAGACGACGCCGCCGGAACTGTCGACCTGGGGCCAGAAGGTGGTCAACGCCAGCGTGGGCGTCACCAACACGGCCAAGCAGATCGAGGTCATGGTCTGGGCGCGTAACCTGACCAAGGACGATAGCCTGATCTCGACCTTCCCGACCGTGGCCCAGGACGGCAGCTACAGCGGCTATCCGAACGCCCCGCGCACCTACGGCGTGACGGTCCGCAAGTCGTTCTAGTCTCGGATCATCACCACCAGGGAGGGCGGCCTCGCTAGGCGGGGCCGCCCTTTCTATTTTCAGAGTGGCCTGACCGCTATCCGAGGGCGTCGGACCATGCTTCAACCTTCCGGCGGGCCAAAGGCCGCGGGAGGATCTGATGGGAATGGGACTGAAGACCCTGATTGGCGCGGCGTGCGCTCTGATGATCGCGGCGCCCTTGGCGGCCCTGGCGTCTTCGCCGACCCTGACTCGCGCGGACCTGCGCGATGGCTTGGACCTCTCCGGAACCTGGCGCTACTCGGTCGACCCCTATCGCGACGGCCTGGCGGGTTTCCATCGCGGCGCGCCGGGCCCAGGCCACCGCCGCTACGACGACGTCGATGTCGACGCCCTGACGCGGGCCAAGCCGACGGCGCTCTACGAATACGACATGGACCGGAGTCCGACGGCGACCCTGCCCCAGGGCTGGATCGGCCACGACCCGACCCTGCGCCACTACCAGGGCCTGATGTGGTACCAGCGCCGCTTCGACGCGCCGGCGCTCAAGCCGGGCCAGCGCGCCTTCCTACGCTTCGAGGCCGTCAACTACACCGCCAAGGTCTATCTGAACGGCAAGCCCGTCGGCGAGCACGAGGGCGGCTTCACGCCGTTCTCGATGGAGGTCACCGACGTCCTTCGCGCCAGCGACAACCAGCTGACCGTGGGCGTCGACTCCGCGCCCCAGGCCGATGGCGTGCCCCCGCCGGTCACCGACTGGGAGAACTATGGCGGCATCACCCGTCCGATGCGCCTGGTCATCACGCCCGGCACCTTCATCGACGAGGCCTGGGTGCGCCTCTCCAAGGACGGCGAGATCGCGGCCACCGTGACGCTGGACGGCGCGCGAGCGGCCAACCAGGAGGTCCACGTCCGCGTCGCCGAACTGGGCCTCGACATCGTCGGCAGGACCGACGCGCGAGGCGTGCTGAACGTTTCGGCCCCCGCGCCCAGGCGTCTGGCCCGCTGGTCGCCGGAGAGCCCCAAGCTCTACGACGTCGTCGTCCAGGCCGGCGAGGATCGGATGACCGACCGCGTCGGCTTCCGCACCATCGAGACCAAGGGCTCGGAGATCCTGCTGAACGGCAAGCCGATCTTCCTGCGCGGCATCTCGATCCACGAGGAGGAGCTGGGCGACACCCCGGCCCGCGCGATCACCGAGGCCGGCGCCCGCGCCCTGCTCGGCGAGGTGAAGGAGGGCCTGCACGGCAATTTCGTACGCCTGGCCCACTACCCCCACAGCGAGATCACGACGCGCCTGGCCGACGAGATGGGCCTGCTGGTCTGGAGCGAGATCCCCGTCTACTGGCTGGTCGACTTCGCCAATCCCCGCACCCTCTCCCTGGCGCGCGGCATGCTGGCCGACAACATCCGCCGCGACCGCAACCGCGCCTCGATCATCCTGTGGAGCGTGGCCAACGAGACGCCGATCACCGACGCGCGGAACAGCTTCCTCTACCAGCTGGTCGACGACGTCCGGGCCCTGGACGACAGCCGCCTGGTCACGGCGGCCCTGCTGACCGACCGGGAGACGGCCGGCGGCCGCCCGCTGATGGGCCTCAATGATCCCCTGGCCGCCAAGCTGGATGTGCTATCGGCCAACACCTACAACGGCTGGTACAGCGACGATGCGCTGGACGCCCTGCCCGACATGGCCTGGAAGACCACCGACAAGCCGCTGGTGTTTTCCGAGTTCGGCGCCGACGCCCTGGCCGGCTTCAGCGACCCGGTGCTGACGCGCAAGTTCTCCGAGGATTTCCAGACGCGCTACTACGAGAAGACCCTGGCCATGGCCCGGAAGGTCCCGACCCTGCGCGGCATGTCGCCCTGGATCCTGAAGGACTTCCGCAGCCCCCGGCGCCAGCACCCGGTCTACCAGCAGGGCTGGAACCGCAAGGGCCTGATCTCGCCGACCGGCCGTCGCAAGCCGGCCTTCTTCGTGCTGCGCGGCTTCTATGACGAGAAAGCGGCGGCCCGGTGAGGCCGCGTCGTATCCGACCAAAGTCGGATAGATCGCCCCAGGCCTTTGGGATAGCGCTAGCCCATGTCAGCGTTATCCCGACCGTCGGCGCTCGCCCAACGACACGATCCGGCGGGGACGGCATGACGACGCCACGCAACGCGAGAGCGGAAATCCTGGCCTCGCGGCCCGCTCTCCTCCTGATCCCGGTGACCATCGCATGAGCCTGGAAGTCTCCACCGTCCGCCGGGTGACCGCGCGGCTGATGCCGCTGTTCTGCGTGATGTACCTGATCGCGTATATCGACCGGCAGAACGTCTCCTACGCCAAGCTGGAGATGGTCCAGGCCCTGGGCCTCAGCGAGGCCGCGTATGGCCTCGGCGCCAGCCTGTTCTTCATCGGCTACTTCCTGTTCGAGGCGCCCTCGAACCTGATCCTGGCCAAGGTCGGCGCGCGCGTCTGGTTCGCGCGGATCATGTTTACCTGGGGTCTCGTGACCCTGGCGCTCGGCTTCACCCAGAACGCGACGATGTTCTACATCCTGCGCTTCCTGCTGGGGGTGACCGAGGCCGGCTTCTTTCCAGGCGTGCTGTACGTCCTGACCCTGTGGTTCCCGCACGCTCACCGCGCCCGCATGGTGGGCCTGTTCATGATCGCCTCGGCCCTGGCCAACGCGGTCGGGGCGATGATCGGCGGCGCCTTGCTCGATCTTCACGGCCTGATGGGCCTGGCGGGCTGGCAGTGGGTGTTCCTGGCCACCGGGGCCCCCGCGATCCTGATGACGCCCTACGTGCTCTGGAAGCTGCCCAACGGGCCGGACAAGGCCCCCTGGCTGGCGCCCGAGCAGAAGGCCTGGCTGGCCAAGACGCTCGCCGACGAGGACGTGGGCCAGGACACCGGCCACGCCGGGGCCTGGAAGGCCATGCTGGACCCGCGCGTGCTGCTGCTGGCGGGGCTCTATATCGGCATGCCGCTGGGCGCCTATGGCCTCAGCTACTGGCTGCCCACGATCGTGAAGGCGTTCGGCGTCTCCAACACCGTCAACGGCCTGATCAACATCATCCCCTGGATCCTGGTGGCCGCCGCCCTTTGGTGGGTCCCCCAGCACGCCGCCAAGCGCGGCTTCACCGTGTGGCACGTGGCCGGCCCGCCCCTGCTGGCCGCCGTCGCCCTGGTGGCCAGCGTGGTGGTTCCAGGAACCTGGGCCAAGTTCGCCCTGCTCTGCATCGCGGCCCCCGCGATCTTCGCCGGCCAGCCCGGCTTCTGGAGCCTGCCGCCCAGCTTCCTGCGCGGTGCACGCGCCGCCGCCGGCATCGCGGCGATCAACGCGGTCGGCAACCTCGGCGGCTTCATCGCTCAGAACGTCGTGCCGATCATCCGCGACTCAACCGGCAGCAATCTTGCCCCGATGTTGTTCCTCGCCGCCTGTCTGACGCTGACCGGTGGGCTCGTCTTCGTGGCCTTCCGCGTATTGGGGACGGGAGTCAGGCCCGCACAACCTCCGGAAATGCCTAAATCCCAGGCAAAATAAGGGTTCCGCGCCCGATTGTCGCAGTCGCGCAACCACAAGGAGCGTTGCCATTCCGGCAGGATTCGTTAATTGATCTTGCACTCGGCGCACCCCACCGCGCCGACACCTTTTTGTTTCGGCCGGCCGGCTCGTCTTCTGGACGTGTCGGCCGGTTTTTTTCTTTCCCGTCAAAAATGTCAGAAGGGCTTGTCGCCCTTGATCGTGACCCGCTCCACGACGCGCTCCTGGGGCCAGTAGTCCAGCACGGCGTAGTGCTGGGTCGCCCGGTTATCCCAGAAGACGATGGCGTTCGGGGTCCAGCGGAAGCGGACCTGGTATTCCGGGGCCTTCACCCGGTCCAGCAGCTCGTTGAGCAGCGCCTTGGCCTCGTCCTCGGGCAAGCCGAGGATTCGGGTCGTGAAGACCTTGTTGACGAACAGGTGCTTCTCGCCGGTTTCCGGATGGGTGCGGACCACCGGATGGACCATCGGAGGATAGGCGGCGCGCAGCTCCCGACGCTTGGCCTCGTCGACCCGGTAGCCATAGCTTTGGATGATGTCGTGCTCGGCCGTCAGGTCGGCGATCTGGTCTTTCAGCGTCTGCGGCAGGTCGCGGTAGATCGCGGCCGTATCGGCGAACAGGGTGTCCCCGCCCAGCGGCGGCATCTGGCGCATGCGCAGCACCCCGCCCATCGAGGGCGCTTCGCGGAAGGTGACGTCGGTGTGCCACTTGTTGGCGGCGCGGACGATCGGGACGATGTCCTCGCGCAGCTTCATGCCATCGGCCGCCTCGATGTGCAGGATCTCTGGAAAGCCCGGCACGTGCGCCGTCACCGGATGCCCCTCGAGGTCTCCGAAATAGCGCCCGAAGCGGACGTGGTCCTCGTGGCTGATGTCCTGGTCGCGGAAGAACACGACCTTGTAGCGCAGCAGCGCCGCCCGGATCGCGGCGACGATCTCGGGCTTCAGGGGCGCGCGCAGGTCGACGCCGGAGATCTCCGCGCCCAGCACCGTGCCGGCGGGGGTCACGGTCAGTCCGGCGTGGAGGGCGGCGTCCTGTTCGGAAATGGAGACGGGGGCGTTCATGGCGTTCTCCCAAGGCCGTCTTCGGCGGCGCATGGGAGAACACTACGAGTGAACGGCGTTCACTCAATTCACAAATTCTAGGGTCGGTATTCCCGTTCCTCGTAGTCGAACCAGTCGAAGTCCGCCGGAGCGCCCTGCCCCGACATGTCCTGACAGGCCATGCCGACGAAGGCGCCGGTGAAGTTCGGCGCGCCGGGCGCGGTGGCCTCGTCCGAGAGGATCGAGGCGTCGAACACCTCCGGCAACCAGGTCCAGTCGCCGCCGCCCTGGCGGAAGCCGAAGCGCAGGCGTTCGAAATCGACCTCGACGCGCAGCTCGACCGGGCCGGCGGCCAGCTTGATCGGGGCGGTGAAGCTGTCGGACTGCGGGCTGTCGGGCGTGCAGGTCATGACCCGCAGATGCTTGCCGATGTCCTCGTCATGGGTGACGTGGAGATAGTGCAGCTTGGAGCCGTTGTAGTAGCAGATCAGGCCCGCGGCCTGCTGGAAGTGCGCGGGCTCGAAGTCCACCACCGTGGCGGCCGAATAGCAGTGCGCCTGCTGGCGGCGAGCGACCAGGGCCTGGCGGAACAGGCTGCCGACCGTCTCGCGCCCATACAGGCGCAAGGAGCCCGGCTTGGCGGTCAGGCTAAGGATCTCCGCCGGATAGGGCGTTCGCAGCCACTGGAAGTCGATCGGCATGCTCGACGCGTCGAAGTCCTCGCGGATGGGCGCGGCGGGCCAGGCATGCTCGGGCAGGTTCGGCGCGGGCGTCTCCAGCGTCGGGTCGCCCGAGCCATCCAGGGTGCGCGGCCAGCCGTCCTGGCCCCACTCGACCTTCTGGATCGCCGTCTCGCGACCCAGGGTGCAGCGGCCCCGATTCGGGATCGGACGGCCGACCAGATAGACCGCGTAGGTCTCGCCGTCGGCGGTCTCCACGAGGTCGGCGTGCCCGGCGCGCTGCAGCGGCGCGTGCGGGCGGTCGCGCGAGGTCAGCAGATAGGTGTCGGGGTGAAGCTCATAGGGACCCTCGATGGTCCGCGAGCGGGCCATGGTCACCGCGTGACCCCAGCCCGTGCCGCCCTCGGCGGTGATCAGGTAGTACCAGCCATCGCGCTTGTAGAGGTGCGGCGCCTCGGTCAGGCCGATCGGCGTGCCCTCGAAGATCACCTTGCGCTCGCCGACCAGGCGGCCCTCGGCGGGCGAGAACTCTTGCAAGACGATGCCGGCGAAGCGGCTCTTGCCTGGCCGGTGGTCCCACAGCTGGTTGACCAGCCACTTGCGGCCGTCGTCGTCATGGAACAGCGAGGGATCGAAGCCCGAGCTGTTCAGATGGACAGGCTCGGACCACTCGCCGTCGATCGTCTCGCAGGTGACGAGGTAGTTGTGGAAGTCCCGCAGGCTTGCGCCCGAGGCCCCGCCCACGGTCGTGCGGCCATAGCGCTTGACGTCGGTGTAGATCAGCCAGAACCGCCCATCGGCGTACGACAGGCACGGCGCCCAAACGCCGCAGCCGTCCGGGTCGCCCAGCATGTTCACCTGGCTGGCGCGTTGCAGAGGCCGGCTCAGCAGGCGCCAGTTCTTCAGATCGCGCGAGTGGTGGATCTGAACGCCCGGGAACCACTCGAAGGTCGAAACGGCGATGTAGTAGTCGTCCCCCACCCGCACGATCGAGGGATCGGGGTTGAAGCCACGCAGGATGGGATTGCGGATCACGGACAAGCTCACGGATTGGGAATCTGGCTGACCGGCTCGGCCTTGGGCTCGATGCGGTCGCGGATAAAGGTCCATAGGATGATGGCGCCCAAGATGTCGAGCACGCCCAGGGCGACAAAGAACGGGTCATAGCCGATCGTGGCCACCAGCCCGCCAATCAGCAGCGAGAACAGCAGGACGCCCAGATTGCCCATCATGCCGGCCAGGCCCGCGACCGTGGCGACCTCGTCGCGGCGGAAGAGGTCCGAGGCCATGGTGATCACCGTGACCGACAGGGTCTGGTGGGCGAAGCCGCCCAGGCACAGCAGGGCGATGGCGGCGTAGGGGCTCTCGACCCGACCAACGAAGATCATGCCGGTCATCATTGCCGCGCCCAGAGTAACCGCCCAGCGGCGGGCGTTGATCAGCGAGACGCCGCGCGCCTGCAGGAAGCTGGCGACGGTCGGACCGAACAGGCAACCCAGGTCCGCGGCGACGAACGGCAGCCAGGCGAACATGGCGATTTGCTTGAGGTCGAAGCCGCGCGTCTGGGACAGATAGAGCGGCACCCAGAACGACAAGGTCCCCCAGGTGGGATCGGCCAGGAAGCGCGGCAGGGCGATGCCCCAGAACTTCCGCTGCTTCAGGATCGAAAGGATCGAGGGCTTGGCGCCAGCCTCGGCCAGGTGCGTCTCCTGCCCCGCGGCGATCCGCGCGCGCTCCTCCTCGGTCATCGACGGATGCTGGTCGGGCGAGCGGTAGAAGAACAGCCACAGCGCCAGCCAGACCAGGCCCAGGGCGCCGGTCATGACGAAGGCCGCGCGCCAGTTCCAGGTCAGCACCGCCCAGACCACCAGCGGCGGCGCCAGCATCGATCCGACCGAGGCGCCGATGTTGAACACCCCGCCCGCGAAGCCGCGCTCCTTGGCCGGAAACCAGGTGGCGACCGTCTTCATCCCCGCCGGCTGGGCCGAGCCCTCGGCGAAACCCAGGAGACCGCGCAGAACGGCGAAGCCCTGCCAGTTCGACGCCAGGCCATGCGCCATGGCGGCCATCGACCAGGCGGCGGCGAACACCGCGAAGCCGGTGCGCAGGCCCAGAGTGTCGAGCACATAGCCGCAGACCGGCTGCAGCATGATCCCCAGCTGGAAGGCGCCGGTGATCCAGGAATACTCCGTCACCGTGATGCCGAGGTCCTTCAGCACCGTCGGCGCGGCCACGCCCATGGTCGAGCGCGTCAGGTAGTTGATGATCGCGCCCAGCATGACCAGGCCGATGATCCACCAGCGCAGGGCCCGAAGTTTCGGAAAGGATAGCTTGGGCAAGGCGGCGTTTCCTCATCGGGCGCGCGTTCATCCCGACGCGCTCACCCTCTGGTACCGCTACCGTCTAAGGCTACCGACGTCCAGCCCGTCGAGGTCGTACCCTTCACGCATCAGTCGACGGCGCGACCGGCTTTCAGCGCCTTGGCGCGGCTGGCGACGCGCGCCGTGTTGGAGGCGGCCCGCTTGCCGCCGCTCTTGGCGGAAGCCCGGCCACTAGGAGCCCTGGCCGCGCGCGCGTCCTTCTCGGCGGCCGCCCGTCGCAAGGCGCGCATCGAGCGATCCGCCCGCGCCTTGCAGCGCGCGTGCATCGCCTCGAGCTCCTTGTCGGTCAGCTTCTCGATGCCAATGAACTCGTCCTCCGCGTCGGTCGTGGCGCGGATCAGTTCGTCGAGCTTGGTCTGGAGCGCGATCCCGTCACGGTTCTGGGTGTTTTGGATCAAGAACACCATGAGGAAGGTGACGATGGTGGTGCCCGTGTTGATCACCAGCTGCCAGGTCTCGGAGAAACCGAAGAGCGGACCGCTGATGGCCCAGGCTAACACCAGCCCCACGCAGACGAGGAACGCTGGCGGGCTGCCGGTGATCCTAGCGGTTGTGTTGGCGAACTTGGCGAACAGCTTGTCCACGAAAGACCTCCCGAGGGTCTTCCGGTAACGCTTAAGCCGTGGCGGAAGCTCCATGGTCGCCGGACTTGCGTGACTCGTCCATCAGGCCGCCGACCTGGCCGACGAAGCGATCCAGCCCCTCGGGGGTGGACGATGGCTCCCAGACGAAAACGCCGACGCAGTCATGGTCCGCCGCGATGTCCGCGGCCATTTCCATCGCGTCCGCGTCGTTCTTCGCGGCTTGGGCGACAAAAGTCAGCGACACGCCATTCGCGCGACGGGGATAGAAAATATAAGCAGGCATCGATTGCTCCGGCCGTTCGAGCGGGAGCTGAGGCTTTGGGCCTCGTCTCTCACCACCAGCGCTCGAGAAGATCGTTCTGGCGATAGGTCTAGACTAGCAGGCAAGCCCCCAATTCGCGAGTAAATAATTCCACCTAAGCGGGAACTATAAGTCGTAAACCCGACATTGCAGATGCTGTATTGCTACAACTACGTGACTTTTAGAGCATTTCCATGAGCGCAGGCGAGCCATAACCACCGAGTTACGCACAGCCACGCTTGCGATTCACTTTCATTGAAAGCGTGATTTTTCGCTGGCCCGCCAAGGCGCCCTCCGGCAACTTCAGGGCGAATTGTATCGGGGAGGGATATCGATGATCGGGTACACCTTGGTCGGCGGCAACGACCTGGATAAGGCCAAGGCCTTCTACGACGCGCTGTTCGGCGTGATCGGCGTCAAGCGGCTGATGGAGTTCCCATCGGGCGGCTGCGCCTGGGGCCAGGACTGGAGCAAGCCGATGTTCGGCGTGGGCAGGCCCTATGACGGGCAAGCCGCCACCTTCGGCAACGGCACGATGATCGCGCTGGTGCTTGACGAACGCGCCAAGGTCGACGCCCTGCACGCCAAGGCCTTGGCGCTGGGCGGCCAGTGCGAGGGCAAGCCCGGCGTGCGCGGCGAGGACGGTCCGCAAGCCTTCTACGCGGCCTATTTCCGGGATCTGGACGGCAACAAGCTGTGCGCGTTCCGCGTGGGACCGGCCTAAGACGAAAACGGCCGCCGGAGGGGTCCCCCGGCGGCCGAATTTCCGAAGGCCGGTTGGCCTACCAGTTGAACATCGTGCCGTCCTGCAGGCGGTTCACCGGCAGGTAGGCGCGCTTGTACTCGTACTGGGACGCCAGCTCTTCGTCGATGTCGACGCCCAGGCCCGGCTTGTCGCCCGGATGCAGCATGCCGTCGTTGAAGGTGTAGGCGTGCGGGAAGACGGCGTCCGTCTCCGGCGTGTGGCGCATGTACTCCTGCAGGCCGAAGTTCGGGATCGACATGTCGAAGTGCAGCGCCGCGGCCATGGTCACCGGCGACAGGTCGGTCGCGCCGTGGCAGCCGGTCTTGACGTGGTGCAGGTCGGCGAAGGCGGCGATCTTCTTCAGGTTGGTGATGCCGCCGGCGTGCAGCACGGTGGCGCGCAGATAGTCGATCAGTTGCTCTTCGATCAGCTGCTTGGCGTCCCAGACGTGGGCGAAGATCTCGCCGACGGCCAGCGGCGTCGTGGTGTGCTGGCGGATCAGGCGGAAGCCGGCCTGGTTCTCGGCCGGGACCGAGTCCTCCATCCAGAACAGGCGGTAGGGCTCGAGATCCTTGCCCAGGCGCGCGGCCTCGATCGGGGTCAGGCGGTGGTGGACGTCGTGCAGCAGGTGAACGTCCCAGCCCAGGACCTCGCGGGCCTTCTCGAACAGCTGGGGCACGTGCTTCAGATAGGCGGCGGTCGACCAGACGTTCTCGGTCGGCAGGTTCCCGTCGGCCGGCTCGTAGAACATCTTGTCGCCCGAGACGCCGTAGGTGCTGGCCAGGCCAGGCACGCCGGTCTGCAGGCGGATGGCCTTGTAGCCCATGGCCTTGTACTTCACGGCCTCGGCGATGGTGTCTTCGATCGTCTCGCCGTTGGCGTGGCCATAGACGGTGACGCCCGTGCGGCAGGCGCCGCCCAGCAGCTGGTAGACCGGCAGGCCCGCGACCTTGCCCTTGATGTCCCACAGCGCCATGTCGACGGCGGCCAGGGCGGTCATGGCCACCGGGCCGCCGCGCCAGTACGAGCCGCGATAGAAGAACTGCCAGATGTCCTCGATCTGATGGGCGTCGCGGCCGATCAGGCTGGGGACCATGTGATCTTGCAGGAAGCTGACCACCGAAAGCTCGCGGCCGTTCAGGGTGGCGTCGCCGACCCCCGTGACCCCATCCTCGGTGGTGATCTTCAGGGTGACGAAGTTGCGGCCGGGGCAGGTCACGATGACCTTGGCGTCGATGATCTTCAGCATGGACCTAGTCGTTAGCGTGAGAAGGAAATTGGCCTGACCAGTTTTAGCGACTTATCAGACGAGACGCTAGGCCTGTCGACGAAGGTCGGGTAGCGCGCCCCCTCCCCTTGCAATAGTCTGCAACGTCCGGTGCGTAGGGACGGGATTGAAGAGACATGACCACTTCGACAGCGGAAACCCGCAAGCTTTACCAGCAGGTGGCCAGCGCGATCGCGGAGTCGATTCGTGAAGGCGTCCACAAGCCCGGCCAACGGCTGCCCTCCGAGCGCGATCTGGCGGAGGACTACAAGGTCAGCCGCCCCACCGTGCGCGAAGCCATGATCGCGCTCGAGATCCAAGGCCTGGTCGAGGCCCGTCACGGCTCGGGGGTCTATGTCACCGACGCGCCGCGAGCCCAGGGCTCGGCGCCCGAACTGGACATCGGCGCCTTTGAACTCACCGAAGCCCGCCGGCTGATCGAGGGCGAGGTCGCCGCCCTGGCGGCCGCGACGATCACCGACGAGGAGCTGCTCGAGCTGGCGACGATCATGGACGACATGGTCGTTGAGAACGACAAGGACGTGCGCGGCGAGGGCGCCGACCGCCGCTTCCACGTCACGATCGCCCGCGCCAGCCGCAACAGCGCGCTCGTCAGCGTCGTCGAGACCCTGTGGGACCAGCGCTACAAGTCGCCGCTGTGCCGGGCGATGCTGGAGCGCGCGCGCCAGGTCGGCGTCCGCCCCCGGATCGACGATCACCAGGAAATCCTGCTGGCCCTGAAGGCCCGCGACCCGGCCGCCGCCCGCAACGCCATGCGCGAGCACCTCGGCCGAGTCATCGACAACCTGCTGACCGCCACCGAGATCGACGCCCTGGAGCGGGCCCGCAGCGAAGTGGCCGCCCGCCGCGTCGAACTGGCCCGTCGCTCGGCGATCTAGCTCACCCATCTTAGTCAGGCGGGTTAACCGGCGCGCGCCCGCGCGCGGGACGGAGGCCTTGCGCCGCGAGCTTCACAATAGACTTGAGCAACTTTGTTTATTGAAATTCGACTCCGAGCGAGCGATCCACATTCTCGCGTTCATCGAACAGCATTTATTCAGTTTCTATACGGAAATCACATCAATTTTGACGGAATTGTTTCACAACAGAAACTATCAAAACTCATTCAGACCTCAATCCGGCAAGCAAGTTGCCCGAAAGATACAGTTTCAAGACAATAATATTACGGATCATCCCGCGCGATTGACCGCTTCGCCGCGCGGCTCCTAAGCCGCCCCTCAACCGCCGGATCGCGACGGGAAACCATCTTGCATCGGGCCGTGAGGACGCCGGCGTTCGCGTCGACGAGGGCGGCCCGGAAGGATCGACTATGAAGTACCAGATTACCCGGGGTCGCCTGCTGGCGACGACGATGATCGCGGGCGTGGCGGCGCTGGCCGGCTTCGCCGCGAACGCCCAGACGGCCGCGCCGGCCGCTCAACCGGCCGCCGAGCAGAACAACGAGATCGACGCCGTCGTGATCACCGGCTCGCTGCTGCGCCGCACCGACACCGCCACCCCCTCGCCCGTCACGGTCCAGACCAGCGAGCAGCTGAAGGCCCAGGGCATCACGACGGTGGCCGACGCCATCCGCAGCCTGTCGGCCGACAACTCGGGCTCGATCCCCGCCGCCTTCGGCAGCGGCTTCGCCGCCGGCTCGACCGGCGTGTCGCTGCGCGGCCTGTCGGTGAACTCGACCCTGGTGATGATCGACGGCCTGCGCAACGCCAACTACCCGCTGGCCGACGACGGCCAGAAGGCGTTCGTCGACCTGAACTCGATCCCGTTCAACGCGGTGGAGCGCATCGAGACGCTGAAGGACGGCGCCTCGTCGCTGTACGGCGCCGACGCCATCGGCGGCGTCGTCAACATCATCATGAAGTCCAACTACCAGGGCATGAGCGCCGACGCCTCGTATGGCACGAGCCAGCACGGCGGCGGCGACCAGTACCGCTTTAACGCCGACATCGGCCACGGCGACCTGGAGACCGACAAGTACAACGTCTATTTCGACGTCGAGTACCAGCTGGACAAGCGCATCCGCGGCAACCAGCGCGGCTTCCCGTTCAACACCAACGACCTGTCCTCGATCCCGGGCGGCTCGAACGACAACCCGCAGACGGGCGGCAGCACCTTCTACGGCAACGTCAAGCGCGCGACCCTGACCACCCCGGGCAACCTGGCCACCGGCCTGGCGATCGACTCGCCGACCAATGTCTGGCAGCCGCTGCGCACCTGCGCCGCCGACGCGCCGCTGACCACGCAGTACGATGAAGACGGCGCGCTGATGGGGAGCTACTGCGCCCAGAACATCGCCAACCTCAACGACATCCAACCCAAGCAGTCGCGCATCGGCACCTACGGCCGCTTCACCTTCAAGCCGACCGACAACCTCGAGGCCTACATCTCGGGCAGCTTCGTCCAGAGCAAGACGTCGGTGAACGGCACGCCGGTCAGCATCTCGTCGAGCACGCCGAACAACCTGTCGAACCTGGTGCTGCCGGTCTACGTCTGCTCGTCGGGCGTCAGCTGCGCCACGGCCGCCGACCGCCGCCTGAACCCGAACAACCCGTTCGCGGCTAGCGGCGACTACGCCCTGATCAAGTACCGCTTCAGCGACCTGCCCGCCTCGGCCAACTACACCAACCGCATGTTCCGTATGGTCGGCGGCGTGAAGGGCATGGCGGCCGAGTGGAACTACCAGGCCAACCTGGTGATCGCCCACGCCAACCTAGAAAGCGCCCAGTCCGGCTTCCTCAGCTACAAGCAGCTGATGAGCGACATCAACACGGGCGCTTACAACTTCATCGACCCGTCGAAGAACAGCCAGGCCGTCCGCGCCGCCCTGTCGCCGGTGCTGGCCAAGACCTCGACCTCGGACCTGGACTCGATCAACGTCCAGGCGTCGCGTCCGCTGTTCAGCCTGCCGGGCGGCGACGCTCAACTGGGCGTCGGCGGCGAGTTCCGCTACGAGGCCACCAACGACCCGGCCCTGAACCCGGTCAACGACGCGCAAGGGCTGGGCAACGCCCGCACCCAGGGCAACCGCACGGTCGCCTCGGCCTTCGCGGAGCTGGGCCTGCCGGTGCTGAATCAGGTCGAGGTGAACCTCTCGGGCCGCTACGACCACTATTCGGACTTCGGCGACAACTTCTCCCCGAAGCTCGGCGTCAAGTACACGCCCATCAAGTCGCTGGCACTGCGTGGCACCGTCTCGAAGGGCTTCCGCGCGCCCAGCTTCTCGGAAGCCGGCAACTCGGCCAGCCAGGGCTTCACGACGTTCTCGTTCAGGGGCGACCAATACGCCGCCTTCCGCGAAGCCCACGGCAACAACGAGTACACCAAGGCCTACTCGCTCTCGTCGATCACCACGGCCAATCCGGACCTGAAGCCGGAGAAGTCGACCAGCTACACCTTCGGCGCGGTGTGGGCCCCCACGCGGACGTTCAGCGTCTCGCTGGACTACTACCACATCAAGAAGACCGACGTGATCGCCCAGGCCAGCGCGGGAACGGCCCTGGCCGCCTACTACGCCGGTCAGGCCATCCCGGCCGGCTACGTGGTCACGCCTGACGCGGTGGATCCGGAGCACCCGACCGCCCTGCCCCGCGTGCTGTCGGTCGCCTCGCCCTACATCAACGCCGACTCGCTGGTGACCAGCGGTCTGGACCTGAACGTCCAGGCCTCGTTCTTCCTGCCGGCCGACGTGAAGTGGACGACCAATGTCGAAGCCACGACCATCTTCGACTACCGCTACACCCAGGACGGAAACACCTACGACTACGTCGGGACCGAAGCCCCCTACGTCCTGTCGTCGGGCGCCGGCACGCCGAAGAACCGCCTGCAGTGGACCAACACCTTCGAGCGTGGCCCGATCCGCGTCACGGGCGTGATGAGCTACGTCAGCGGCATGCGCCAGGGCGACGACAGCTATCAGGAAGGCTGCCTGTACGGCGATACGGACTTCAACTGCCGCATCAAGTCGTTCACGACCGTCGACCTGACCGGCGCCTACGACGTCACCGACAAGGCCACGGTCTATGCCGACGTGATGAACCTGTTCGACGCCGGCCCGATGTTCAACCCGGCCAACTACGCCGGCGTGAACTGGAACCCGACCTATTCGCAATCGGGCATCGTGGGCCGCTACTTCCGCGTGGGCATGCGCGTGAAGTACTAGGCCGGCGGGCGTGATAGCCGGAGGTGGTCGCCGGTTCCGGCGGCCATCACGCGCCACGCCAACGAGATCTCGCGTACGGGCCGCCAGTATGGCCCGATGAGATGGAGGGGTCGTCCGCGAGGACGGCCCCTTTTTCTTGCATGGAGCCGGCCTCGAAAAAATGGGCGCGCCCAACCGTTGCTCGGGATGCGGAAATCCGATCCAGCTCCGTCAGTCTTAAGAGAAGCGGCGCCGCTGTCGGCGACCGAAGGGCTTACGGGGTGATGCGATGACGCGTGGCGGTGCGATGGCCGGGGCGGCCCTTGGCGTGGTGTTGGCTCTAAGCGGGATCGGAGCGGCGATCGCCGCCGACGTCACCCCGCCCGAAAAGGCGTTCGCCCAGCCGATCGGCAGCGACTACTTCCTGGCCGACTACACCGCCTACGAGGCCTATCTGAAGATGCTGGCCGGCCAATCCGACCGGATGAAGCTGGTCGACATCGGCAAGACCGAGGAGGGCCGCACCCAGTGGATGGCGGTCGTCTCCTCGCCCGCCAACCTGGCCAAGCTGGATCGCCTGAAGGAGATCTCGCGCAAGCTGGCCAAGGCCGAGGGCGTCTCGAAGGAAGAGGCCGAAAAGCTCGCGGCGGAAGGCAAGGCGGTCGTCTGGATCGACGCGGGCCTGCACGCCACCGAGACCATCACCTCGCAGGGCCAGATCCAGGTTCTCCACCGCATGCTGACGGCCAAGGATCCCGAGACGCTGCGCCTGCTGGACGACTGCGTGATCCTGTTCGCGCACGACAATCCCGACGGCATGGAGCTGGTCAGCGACTGGTACATGCGCAACCAGGATCCGAAGACGCGCGAGTTCAACTCCCTGCCGCGCCTCTATCAGAAGTACGTCGGCCACGATAACAACCGCGACAGCTTCATGTCGGCCATGGCCGAGACCACCAACGTGAACAAGCAGCTGTTCCGCGAGTGGTATCCGCAGATCATCTTCAACCAGCACCAGACCGGCCCCAACGGCATGGTGGTGTTCGTTCCGCCGTTCCGCGACCCGTTCAACTTCAACTACGACCCGCTGGTCATGACCCAGCTGCAGGAAGTCGGCATGGCCATGCACAGCCGGCTGGTCGCCGAGGACAAGCCGGGCTCGGGGGCGCGCAGCGCCGCGCCCTATTCCACCTGGCACAACGGCATGGTGCGGTCGGTCTCCTACTTCCACAACGCCATCGGCCTTCTGACCGAGATCATCGGCGGCCCGACCCCGACGACGGTCAATCTGGTGCCGGACCTGCAGCTGCCCAACAACGACCGCCCGGCCCCGATCGCCCCGCGCGTCTGGCGCCTCCAGGACTCCCTGGACTACCAGATGACCATGAACCTGGCGGTTATCGACTACGCCGCCCGCAACCGCGAGCGCCTGCTCTTCAACATCTGGAAGATGGGCGACAACAGCATCAAGCGCGGCTCGACCGACAGCTGGACGATCACCCCGACCCGCGTCGAGGCCCTGGCCGCCGCCGGCAAGGGCAAACCGGGCCCCTATGGCGCGGCGATCGATCCCAGCCTCTTCAAGACGGTGCTGCAAACGCCGGAGGCCCGCGATCCGCGCGCCTACGTCATCCCGGCCGACCAAGCCGACATGCCCACGGTCGTGGCCTTCCTCAACGCGCTGATCAAGACCGGCGTCGACGTCGACAAGGCCGACAAGGCCTTCACGATCGCGGGCAAGACCTATCCGGCGGGCTCCTACGTCGTGCGCACGGCCCAGGCCTATCGCCCGCATGTCCTCGACATGTTCGAGCCGCAGGATCACCCGCATGACCTCGAATATCCGGGCGGCCCGCCCAAGGCCCCGTACGACGTCACCGGCTACACCCTGGCCTACCAGATGGGGATCAAGTTCGACCGCGTCCTGGACGGCTTAGAGGCCCCGACCCGCCGCGTGCCCGACCTGATCAAGGTCGCGCCGGGCGCGGTGAAGGGCTCGGGAAGCGCCGGCTGGCTGATCGGCCACGAGACCAACGCCAGCTTCACCCTGACCAACCGCCTGCTGAAGGCCGGCGCCAAGGTCCAGTGGGTCAAGGACGGCGCCAAGGCCGGCCCCGAGGGGAACAGTGTCGCCTTTGGCCCCGGCGCGATCTTCGTCCCCGCCTCGCCCGCCGCCAAGGCGGTGATCGAGAAGGGCGTGAAGGAGCTGGGGATCGACGCCTACGCGGTCGCCGGCAAGCCCGCCGGGGCGACCATCGCGCTGAAGCCCATCCGCATCGGCCTCGTCGACGTCTATGGCGGCTCGATGCCCTCGGGCTGGAACCGCTGGATGTTCGAGCAGTTCGAGGCGCCGTTCCAGGTCGTCTATCCCCAGCGGCTGGACGCCGGGAACATCAAGAAGGACTTCGACGTCCTGGTCTTCCCCGACGGCGTCGTACCGGCGCCGCAAGGCGGGCCCTTCCGAGCCGGCCGCGCGGGCGCGCAGCCCAAGCCCGAGGAGATCCCGGCGGAATACCGCGCCTGGCTGGGCCGGATCACCGACGACAAGACCCTGCCCAAGATCGCCGAGTTCGTGAAGGGCGGCGGCTCGGTGGTGGCGATCGGCGCCTCGACGCGCCTGGCCACGGCGCTCGGCGCGCCGGTCGAAGTGGCCACCGCCAAGACCGAGAACGGCCAGCTGAAGGCCCTCTCGAACCGCGAGCTCTACATCCCCGGCTCGGTCCTGCGGGCCAAGGTCGATCCCAAGCAGCCCCTGGCCTACGGCGCGGGCGATCAGGTGGACGTCTTCTTCGACCGCAGCCCGGCGTTCACCGTGAAGCCCGACGTCAAGGGCGTCTCGCGCGTGGCCTGGTTCGACACCGACAAGCCGCTGCGCAGCGGCTGGGCCGTCGGCCAGGAGAAACTGAACGGCTCGACCGCCATGCTCGACATCGACCTGGGCAAGGGCAAGATCTTCGTCTTCGGCCCCGAGATCACCCAGCGCGCCCAGTCGTGGGGCACGTTCAAGTTCCTGTTCAACGGGCTGCTGTACGGGCCGGCGGTCAGCGGGAAGTAGGAGGCTGGCAAATACCTCCCTTCCCCCTTGATGGGGGAAGGGCCGGGGATGGGTGTGACCTGCCGAGGCCAGCCCTAACGCGGCTTCCACCGCCGCATCACCCCCACCCTACCCTCCCCCATCAAGGGGGAGGGATTCAGGTCTTACTTCGCCCCTGAGCGGACTTTCGCGAAAACCCTCTCTCTTAGAGAGAGGGAGGGGCCCAAGCGAAGCTTGGGAGGGTGAGTGGTTACGCCCTCGGCCGGCGTGCCGGCACATCGCTCTCAACCACGCCAGGATTGTCCACGGGCTTCGCCTACCCTCTCACCCTCCCACGCCTACGGCGCGGGCCCCTCCCTCTCTCCATGAGAGAGGGATTTTGAGTGTCCGTTCACCACCCCGATCAGCCCTTTGGCATGCCTGCTTCTGGCGCTCGCGCATGACGGCCCGCCCTCGGAGCGACGGCGCCCCAAAAACAAGATCGGCGCCGGATGCGATTCCGGCGCCGATTTAGCTTCGAGACCCCTAGGGGGCACGGCCCCGAAGCGCCGCCGCCCGGCGTCGAACTGGCGATGACGCCGACCGGCGGTAGGCTTCTGTCTGGACCGCAAACAGAAGAGCCTGAGGAGACGTTGCGCCCGCCTGTCGGGACCAACCTTGATACGCCTCAAATCCCCATACGAATTCGGCGCCGGAGGGGCAGCTCCGGCGCCGTGATCGCGTCCCAGGGTGCGGGTGGGAGATCGCCGCCTAGGGCGCGACCGCCTCGGCCCCGGGTCGACGCGGATCCGCGCCGCCCAGGAAGAGGCCATTGTCGATCATGATCGACTGAGCGGAGCCCATGGTCTCGTCCGAGGATATCGGGTGGCCCATCGCTTTGAGCAGGGCCACCGTGTCTGGATTGAAGTTCGGCTCGACGCGCAGGTTGTCGCTGGCGTCCTGGAAGATGCGCGGCTGGTGCGTCGCCTCGGCCACGTTCAGCTTGAAGTCGACGGTGTTGACGATGACCTGCAACACCGTGTCGATGATGGTGGCGCCGCCGGGCGTGCCGGTGATCAGCCAAGGCTTGCCGTCCTTGAAGATCATGGTCGGCATCATGGTCGACAGCACGCGCTTGCCCGGCTCCAGGGCGTTGGGCGGCAGCGGCTTGCCGGCCTTCCGGGACCGCCAGGCGGCCTCGTGGGCGTAGTTGTTCATCTGGTTGTTCAGGACGAAGCCCGCGCCCGTCACCATCACGCCCGAGCCGAAGTCGGCGCCCAGGGTGTAGGTGTTCGACACCGCGTTGCCCTCGGCGTCGGCCACCGAGAAGTGGGTGGTGTTGTGGCTCTCGAACGCCCAGGGATCGCCGACGCCCAGGTCCTTGGCGGGGGTGGCCTTGTCCGGGTTGATCCGCTTGGCGCGCTCGGCGCCGTAGGCCTTCGAAGCGAAGCCGCCCAGCGGGACCTTCACGAAATCGGTGTCGCCCAGGTACCGCGAGCGGTCGGCATAGGCCATCTTCATGGCCTCGGCCTGCAGGTGCAGCGTCTTGGCCGAG
The DNA here is from genome assembly GCF_031454995.1 of Caulobacter segnis. Taxonomy (GTDB): domain Bacteria; phylum Pseudomonadota; class Alphaproteobacteria; order Caulobacterales; family Caulobacteraceae; genus Caulobacter; species Caulobacter segnis_E. The sequence goes on from NZ_JAVDRV010000003.1 coordinate 172,254, forward strand.
CCCAGTCCCGAGGCCTTCAGGTCGAAGGTCTCCAGGATGTTCAGCATCTCGAGCAGCGTCGCCCCGCCGGCGCTGGCGGGCGGCGATGTCATGACCGTCAGGCCGCGATAGCTCCCGACCAGCGGTTCGCGGATCACGGCCTTGTACGAGGCCAGGTCATCCAGGGTGATCAGGCCGCCATGGGCCTTCATGTCGGCGGCGAAGCGCTGGGCGATCTCCCCGCGATAGAAGGCGTCCGCGCCCTTGTCGGCGATCTGGCGCAGCGACCAGGCCAGGTCCGGCTGCTTCAGGGTCTCGCCCGCGCGGTAGAGCGTCCCGCCGGGTTTGTAGAAAGCCCGCTGGCCCGCCTCGCTCTCGGACAGGCGCTGCTTGCCCCAGCTGAACACGAAGGCTTCGTCGGGCGAGAGCGCGACGCCGTCGGCGGCCAGGCGATAGGCCGGCTCGACCAAGGTTTTCCACGGCAGGCGGCCGTACTTCTGGTGGGCCAGGAAGAGGCCCGCCACGGTGCCAGGCACGGTCGGGGCGCGATAGCCCTTGGAGGCGACGTCGTCGATTTCCTTGCCGTCCTGGTCGACGAAGGTGTCGAGCTTGGCGACCTTGGGCGCGACGCCGCGATAGTCGATGAAGATGGTCTCGCCCGTCTTGGCCAGATGGACCATCATGAAGCCGTCGCCGCCGATATTGCCCGCGCGCGGCAGGGTCACGGCCAGGGCGAAGGCGGTGGCCACCGCCGCGTCCACGGCGTTGCCGCCCTGGCGCAGGATGTCGGCGCCGACCTTGGTGGCGATCGTGTTCTGGCTGACCACCATGCCCTTCTCGCCGACGACCGGCGAGTGGATGCTGGGATACTCCAGAAGCTGCTTCTTCTGCGCCCAAGCTTCGCTCGAGGCGATCGGCGCGGCCGCGACGGCCAGGGCCGCCAAACTGGCGGAAACGAACCGGAAGAAGGACATGGCGGCCTCGTGCGCGCGCGAACAGTCACGACCGACTTCCCCGACTGGCGGTCGGGGAAGTCGGGAGTTTCAGACCTAGAACCGCTTGGACACGTTCATGTACCAGTAGCGGCCGGTCGCGTTGTACAGCGAGCCGTAGTAGCCGAAGTTGTTCGACGCGATCGGCGGGTCCTTGTCGCCAATGTTGCGAACGCCCACGCGCACCGTGGAGCCGTCGAAGCGGCCTTCCTTGAACGCGTACTGGCCGTACAGGCTGACCGTGGTCCAGGACGGCATCTGGTAGTACTCGCCGCCCGTCAGGGTCGAGCCGGTGTCGTACACCTCGCTCACATAGCTGACGAAGGCGCCCGCGCCCCAGCCGTCCTTGCGCCAGGTCATGCTGGCGCTGCCGCGGAATTCCGGCGAGCCGCCCATGCCGATCTGGTTGCCGGCGGTGGTGACCGTCACGCCCGGCAGCTTGCCGGCCGCGACGGCCTGCTGCAGGAGAGCCTCGGTCGCGCCCGGCGACTGGTCGTACTGCAGCAGCTTGGCCACGTTGACGTTGAGACCAAAGTCGCCCCAGGGGGTGTCGTCCAGGTCATAGGCCAGCGAGAAGTCGACGCCCTTCACCACGCGCGGCTGCAGGTTCGTATAGACGTCGTTGATGGCGAGGATCGCGCCCACGGTGTTCGTTCCGATCGGCGCGTCGCGCACGACGTTCGGGTTGGACGAACCCTGCTGACGCAGCAGCCAGTCCAGCGCGATCTGGTTGCCGCCGCCCAGGATGCCGATCACGCCCTTTTCGCGGATCGACCAGAAGTCGGTGGTCAGGGTCAGCTTGCCGTACTCGAGCGGGATGAAGCGCGGCTGGTAGACGAAGCCGACGCTGGCGTTGTCGGCCTCTTCCGGCTTCAGGTTGTCGTTGCCGCTGCGGATTTCGACCGTGCTCCCGCTGGGGCAGGTGGCCACCGTCGGGGTGTTGATCCGGCAGGCCGCCCAGTCGGTGCGGGTGTTCGAGACCGAAGCCCCTTCGCTGTAGAACTGCGGCAGGTTCGGCGCGCGGAAGCTCTGCGAGACCGAGCCCCGCAGCGACAGGCCATGGCCGACCTTCCACAGGATCGCGCCCTTCGGCTTCAGGACGTTGCCGAAGTCCGAATAGTGCTCGTCGCGGGCGGCGATCTGCAGGCTGACGTCCTCGACGAACGGGATGTTCATCTCGGGCGAGATCACCGGCACGGCCAGTTCGAAGAACACCGAGGCGATCGAGCGATGGGCCGAAACGTCCGGCGAGCCGGAGGCCCCCATGACGTCGGTGTTGTAGGTCACGCCGGTGACGGTGTTGGTGTACTTGATCGTGCCGTCCAGGCGGTCGTCGCGGTCGTCGTCGTAGGTCTCGCGACGCAGCTCGACCCCGGCCGCGAAGCCGACGTCGCCGCCGGGCAGCTGGAACAGGTCCTTCTTGGACACCTTGAAGTCGGCGAGGGCCAGCGAGGTCTTGCTGATCCGGTAGACGTTGATCAGGAACGAGTTGATCGTGTCGCGGCTGTTGGGCGTGGCGTCTTCACCCGAATAGTTGGTCAGCGACCCGCCGTTGAACGGATTGTAGGCCGACGCGTCCGTGCGATTCAGCGCCGCCTGGAAGAGCGTGTTGCTGATCGCGTTGTGGGTCATGTCCTTGGTGCGGGCTTCCGAGTAGAGCAGCGCGCTGTCCCACTTCCAGCCGTTCCAGTCGCCCTTCAGCCCGCCCAGCAGGCGGAAGCTGTCGTCGGTCACCGTATAGGTGCGACCGCCAGCGTCCACCGGGCGATAGTTGGTGATGTTCATCGCCACGCCGGAATTGGACACGCCGGTCAGGCCCGACAGGCGGTTCGGGTTGACCGCGCCGTTGGCCAGGGTCGTCGGACCAAAGGGGTTCCAGTAGGCGTTGGCCGCGATGCTCATCTGCGCGGTGTTGAGCGGCGCGGACTGCTCGCGGTTGCCGGTGAACAGCGCGTGATAGTAGCCCGCCTCGCCATAGGCGGTGATGTCGCCGAAGTCGTGCTCGACGGTCGAGAAGAGGTTGGTGCGCTCCAGCCCGCCCTTCAGCGAACGCTGGGCGTTCTGGTCGTAGCGCAGCGCGCGGCTGTTCGCGCCGGTGATGCCGCCGGACTTGATGCAGATGTCGCCCGTCAGGACCGCCGACGAGCAGCCGGCGGCGGTGTTGGAGACCGGCTCGATGTGGAACGCGCCCGAGGTCGTCAGGGCCACGCCGTTCTGACGCGGCGCGGTCGAGGGCGGGATCAGGGTGAACGCGCCCCAGGGACTGGAGGTCGAGCGGTTGTCGAACAGCGTGTCGTTGGCCCAGGCGGTGCCGGCCATGGCGGCGCGGTGATCCTCGCTGGCCGAGTAGTCGCGCTCGCTGGCCATCAGGCGGCTGTGACCTGTGTACGAGCCGAAGAAGGTCAGGCGCGTGCCGTCTTCCAGGCGCGTGCCAGCCTTCACGTTGAAGCTGCCTTCGCGATAGCCGGTGCCCTCCGAGCCGCCGACCTGGCCCTCGACGCGCAGGCCCTGGAACTTGGTGTCGAGCACGGTGTTGACCACGCCCGCCACGGCGTCAGCGCCGTAGATGGCGGCCGCGCCATCGAGCAGGACTTCCACGCGCTTGACGCCGGCGACCGGGAAGGCGTTGGTGTTGACGGTCTGCACCGGAACCAGGTTCTCGGTCTGGGTGCCTGGCGCCAGCACGGCGCGACGGCCGTTCAGCAGGGCCAGAGTATTGCCGGTGCCCAGGCTGCGCAGGTTCAGGGACGAAACGTCGCCGCGCGCGTCGTTCAGGTTGCCCGTGGTGCGCGCTTCCTGGAACTGGACGTCGCCGGCCTGCGGGATCGAGCGGAACAGCTCATCGCCAGAGACAGCGCCCGTGGCGATGATCTCCTTTTCGCCGACCACCGTCACCGGCAGGGCGCCCGTGGTGCGCGCGCCTTCGATCTGCGACCCGACGACCACGACGGCTTCGACCATCTGAGCCTCGTCAGTCGACGCGCCGGCCCCCACGCTCGCGGACTGGGGGAGTTCGGCCGGCGCCGGGCGCAGCGTGATGGTCTTGCCGTCGTCCGACTGGACGACCAGGCCGGCGGCCTTGGCCAGGCGCGCCAGCGCCTCGGCGTCGGCGATGTCGCCAGCCACGGCGGGCGTGCGCTTGCCCGTGGCCGCCTCGAACGGGAATAGAACCTGCTTGCCCGACTGCTGGGCGAAGGCCTGCAGCGCGGTCACCGCGTCGCCGGCCGGAATGTTGAAGCTGTGGCGGGCCTCTTGGGCCAGGGCCGGACCGGCCAGCACCAGGACCGCGGCGGACGCCATCAGGAAGCCGCGAACCGTGCGGCGACGCGTGTCGTTAGACATTGTTTTTATAAACCCCTCTCGACGTCTCCAGCCCCGACGGGAGAACGTCTTCACGGGATCGACGGTATAGCTTCGCGTTTCCGCCAGTCGCGGCGGAACTTTTTTGAGCGGGGCTTCGAGCGGGGGCTAGCCGCGCCGCGACAGGCGGATCGCGCCGTCCGCGCCCTCGGACGCCCGCACCGGGAAGGCGCTGGTCACCGCCGAGACGAAGCTGGTTGGCTCGGTCGTCTGGAAATAGCCGGCCAGACGCAGGTCGGCGATCGACGGGTCGGCGATGCGGATCTGGCGGTGGTTGTACCGGTTGAACTCCGCCGCCGCCTGCGCCAGCGACTGGCCGTTCAGCGCGATCGCGCCCTGACGCCAAGCCAGGCTGCGATCGATCTCGGCCTCGGACACCGGCCGCGAACGCGAGCCCTTTGAATCGTAGATCGCCGCCACGCCGGCGGTCAGGCGCAGGTCGTCCTTGGGCTCGGCGCGAACGGGATCGACGTCGACCGCGCCCCTCTTGACCGTCACCGCCGCCCCGTCGGAGCGCAGACGGACCGCCACCTCGGCCGATCCGTCGGCGGCGATCACCGCGTCCGCCGCCTTGACCACGAAGGGCCGCGCGTCCGCCGCGGCGTCGAACAGCGCCTCGCCCTTGACCAGCTTGACCTCGCGCACGCCGCGCTTGAAGCTCACGACCACCTTGCTGTCGGTGTTCAGCTCGATGCGGCTATTGTCGCCCAGCACCACGACGCGGCGCTCGCCGATCGCGGTGGCGTAGGCGGTCGAGGTCCCGACCGACAGGCTACCCGCCACGATCAACGCCATGGCCGCCGACGCGGCCACGCCCCGCGCCCAAGGCGAACGGGCCAGGGCCGGCAAGCGGGGCCGCGCCGTCGGGGCCAGGAGATCGGAGTCGATTTGCCGCGGCCCCGGACGCAAGGCGCGCACGCGCTCCAGCCGCGCCCAGGCGTCGGCTTCACGCTCATAGGCGGCCTCGTGCTCGAAGCTCTCGCCACGCCAGGCCTCGAAGGCGGCGCGGTCGGCGTCGGAGCACGAAGGATCGTCAAGCCGGACCACCCAGAGGGCGGCCGCTTGCCTCACCGCTTCGCGTCGTGATCCCGTCTCCCGCTCCATGAGCGCCTTTCGTCGAGCCTGATTTTACGTTCGTTACGCCGTCCCAGCTTCTCCGAACAGTAGCGAAGCCCCTTCACGAGATGCTTCTCAACTGTAGAGACGGACAGCCCCAGCCGAACCGCTATCTCGTCCGGCGAGAGGCTATAGACTTTTCTCAACGTGAAGACGCGTCGGCATTGCGTCGGAAGTTCGGCGATCGCGTCGGCCAAAGCTCGAAGCTCCTCGCGCGATTCGACGATCGAGTGCGCACCCGGCGCCTCGTCGATGGGATCGATGCGCTCGAAGTCGGCGACGGCGGTGATCGTCAGCACCTTGCGGCGGCGCAAGGCGTCGAGGGCGCAGTTGCGCAGAATGCGCGTGGCGAACGCGCCGGGATTGCCGATCTCGCGCCACGTCTTGCAGGCGATGGCCCGCGCGAAGGTCTCGTGAACCAGGTCTTCGGGATCGGTCTGCCCGTCGCGGCAGAACCGCCGCGCATAGGCCAGCAGGTCCGGCTCCAGCGGCAGGATCTCCCGCCGAAACCAGGCGCGCCTGTCTTCGTCGTCTTGCGCCATCAACGCCCCTCTCGACCACAAGCAAGCCGATTGGGTGCGGAATAGCAACCCGGCGACGGCCTCGCCGCCGGGTTGCTTCACGCTCGCTGCCTAATCCTCGATCGGATTGTGCCGCGTATCCTTCAGGAAGAGACCACCGATAACGGCGGTCACCGCGGCGATGATCACCGGGTACCAGAGGCCCGAATAGATATCGCCCGTCGCCGCCACGATCGCGAAGGCCGTGGTGGGCAGGAAGCCGCCGAACCAGCCGTTGCCGATATGGTAGGGCAGCGACATCGCCGTGTAGCGGATCCGGGTCGGGAACAGCTCGACCAGCATGGCCGCGATCGGGCCGTAGACCATGGTCACATAGATCACCAGGATCGCCAGCAGCCCGATGACCTTGGGTTTGTCGACCAGGGCCGGATCGGCCTTGGTCGGATAGCCGGCGACCTTCAGCTGGGCGCCGAGATCGGCCTCCCAGGCCTTGCGCGCGTCGGCGAAGGCCTTGCCCGCGGCGCCCTGGGGATCGAAACCCTCCAGCGTCACGCCGCCGACCTGGACCGTCGTCGGCGCGCCAGCGGAGGCGGCGTGCGACGTGTAGGTGACCCCCGCCTTGGCGAGGTAGGCCTTGGCCACGTCGCAGGGCGTGTTGAACTTGGCCTTGCCGACCGGGTCGAACTGGAAGGCGCAGGTGGCCGGATCGGCCACGACCACGACCGGGGCGGAGATCTCGGCGCGCGCCAGAACCGGATTGGCGTAGGTGGTGATCGCCTTGAAGATCGGGAAATAGGTCGCCGCGGCCAAGACGCAGCCGATGATGATGATCCACTTGCGGCCGATCTTGTCCGACAGCCAGCCGAAGAACACGAAGAACGGCGTGCCGATCAGCAGGCTGGTGGCGATCAGTAGGTTGGCCAGCGCCCCGTCCAGCTTCAGCGTCTTCTCCAGGAAGAACTGCGCGTAGAACTGGCCGGTGTACCAGACCACCGCCTGGCCCATGGTCAGGCCGAACAACGCCAGAAGCACGACCTTCAGGTTCGGCCATTGGCCGAAGGCCTCGGCCAGCGGCTTCTTGGTCCCCTTCCCTTCCGAGATCATGCGCTGGAAGGTCGGGCTCTCGTGCAGCTTCAGGCGGATCCACAGCGACACGCCCAGCAGCAGCAGCGAGACCAGGAACGGGATGCGCCAGCCCCAGGCCTTGAAAGCCTCCTCGCCCATCCAGGTGCGGGTGGCCAGAATGACCAGCAGCGACAGGAAGAGACCCACGGTCGCCGTGGTCTGGATCCAGCTGGTGTAGAAGCCGCGGCGGCCCTCCGGCGCGTGCTCGGCGACATAGGTCGCGGCCCCGCCGTACTCGCCGCCCAGGGCCAGGCCTTGCACCAGGCGCATCAGGATCAGGGCGATGGGCGCGGCGACGCCGATCTGCTCGTAGGAGGGCAGGAGGCCGACCACGAAGGTCGAGACGCCCATCAGCAGCATGGTGATCAGGAAGGTGTTCTTGCGGCCCCAGATGTCGCCGAGCCGCCCGAAGATCACCGCCCCCAGCGGCCGGATCGCGAAGCCGGCGGCGAAGGCCAGCAGAGCCAGGATGAACCCGGTGGTCTCGTTGACGCCCGAGAAGAAGTGGCTGGTGATGATCACCGCCAGCGAGCCGTAGAGATAGAAATCGTACCACTCGAACACGGTGCCGAGCGAGGACGCCCCGATCACCAGCGCGTCGCGGCCCTTCCCAGTCTTTCCCTGAGCGGGCGCGGCTTGGCTGTCAGCCCCCATCGATGAATTCCCTTCCCTGATCGCCGCGTTTCCCCGCGGTCAAGCGCGACCCTAACTCAGCGAACGCGACTCTTGCGATGCAGGAAATCTGGGAGCGGTCACTTTTTCTGGGACCGGTTTCCACAATACGATCGCGATGGGTCGGCGATGACGGCGCGGTCGCGATATGCCATCACGCCGGACAACGAAGAGGAGCCGCCATGACCGTCTCGAAGATCGCCCGTCGCGCCCTGGTCGGCGCCCTGGCCGTGGCCCCGTTTTTCGCCGGAGCCGCCTCGCCCGCCCTCGCCGCGAGCAAGCCGCGCGTGGCGATCGAGACCGACAAGGGGACCATCGTCGTCGAGCTGGAGGACCAGAAGGCGCCGATCACGGCCAAGAACTTCCTCTACTATGTCGACAAGCACCGCTTCGACGGAGGCCAGTTCTTCCGCGCCAACCGGGCCAAGGGCGCGCCGGGCGCCGGATCGATCCAGGGCCAGCCCAAGCCCTACTCCCGCCGCGCCCCGCCGATCGCCCACGAGAGCACGCTGAAGACGGGCCTCAAGCACAAGGCGGGCGCGATTTCGATGGGCCGCGACGCGCCGGGTTCGGCCACCGCCGACTTCTTCATCTGCGCCAGCCCCCAGCCCTATCTCGACGCCAAGCCGGGCAAGTCCGACGCCGCCCGGGGCTACGCCGTGTTCGGTTATGTCGTGCAGGGCATGGACGTCGTGAAGAAGATCCTGGCCGGCCGGACCGACGGCCAGACCAACGTGCCGTCGATGAAGGGCCAGATCCTGAACCCGCCGGTGAAGATCATCAGCATGAAGCGGCTCTAGGGGCCCGATCACGCCGGATGAGCTTTTTGCCTCGGCCAGCTTGCGCCGGCGCATTTATACTATAAACGCCAGCGGCAATATCCGCGCGGGAGGAGACTAACGTGATCCGCATCGGCCTCGTCGGCGTGGGCAAGATCGCCCATGACCAGCATATCCCCGCGATCACCGCGGACCCGCGCTTCGACCTCGTCGCCGCCGCCAGCCGCAGCAAGCCGGACCTGGGCGAAGGCGTCGCGGTCTTCCACGATATCGCGGAGATGCTGGCGGAGGGCCCCGACCTGGACGCCGTCGCCCTCTGCACCCCGCCCCAGGCGCGCCGCGAGACGGCCCTGGCGGCCCTACGCGCCGGCAAGCACGTCTTCCTGGAAAAGCCGCCCGGCGCGACGGTCAGCGAAGTAGCCGAACTGGCCGCCGTCGCTCGCGAGCAGGGCGTCGTCCTGTTCACCAGCTGGCACTCGCGCTTCGCCGCCGGCGTGCCCCAGGCCAAGGCCTGGCTGGCCAAGAACCCCGTTCGCACGCTGTCCATCGAGTGGCGCGAGGACGTTCGCCGCTGGCACCCCGGTCAGACCTGGATCTGGCAGGCGGGCGGCATGGGCGTCTTCGACCCGGCCATCAACGCCCTGTCGATCCTGACCGAGATCATGCCCGACGAGGTGTTCGTCACGAACGCCAAGCTGCGGGTGCCCGAGAACGTCCAGTCGCCGATCGCCGGCCACCTCGACATGACCACGCTGAACGGCGCGACGATCACCGCCGATCTCGACTTCCTGCAGACCGGGCCGCAGACCTGGGACATCACCGCCTGGAGCGACGCCGGCGAGCTGAAGCTGTCGCTGGGCGGCGCCGAACTGACCATCGACGGCCAGGCCGTGGAGATCGGCGAGAACCGCGAATATCCCGGTCTCTACGACCGCTTCGCGACCCTGATCGCCGAGGGTCGCTCGGAGGTGGACGCGCGCCCGCTGACCCTGGTGGCCGACGCGTTCATGGTCGGCACGCGGGAAGTGGTCGAGCCGTTTATCGAGTAGGGGCGCGGATCCCAAATCCTCCCCCTAGCGGGGGAGGTGTCGGCTCGAAGAGACGACGGAGGGGGAAGAGGCAGAGCCAGGACAACTTCCCTCTCCGGCGCTTCGCGCCACCTCCCCCTCTAGGGGGAGGATTGGGTTTCAGTTCACCTGCCGCTCGCGCCCTTCCCAATACGGCGCCCGCAGCTCCCGCCGCAGGATCTTCCCCGAGGCGTTCCGGGGCAGAGCGGCCACGAAGTCCACGCTCTTGGGCGCCTTGAAGTGGGCGATCCGTGTCCGGGCGAAAGCGATGATGTCGTCGGCGTCCGGCGTGACGCCGGGCTTGGGCGCGACCACCGCCTTGACGGCCTCGCCCCATTTCTCGTCCGGCACCCCGATCACGGCCACCTCGGCCACGTGCGGGTGGCCGTAGACGGCGCTCTCGACCTCGGCCGGATAGATGTTCTCACCGCCCGAAATGATCATGTCCTTCACCCGATCGTGGATGAAGAGATAGCCGTCCTCGTCGAGGTAGCCGGCGTCGCCGGTGCGCAGCCAGCTGTCGGCGTCGATCGTCTTGGCCGTGGCCTCGTCCAGCTTCCAATAGCCCTTCATGGTCGAGGCCGAGCGGACGGCGACCTCGCCCACCGTGTTCGGCGGCAGGCTGTTGCCGGCCTCGTCGATGACCTTCAGCTCGACGCCCGGCATCGGCAGACCCGCCGCGCGCATGCGCGCGTTGCCGGCGGGGTCGTGATCCTCGGGCGGCAGATAGACCACGGTGCCGGTCGTCTCGGTCATGCCGTACTGCTGGACGAAGCCGCAGCCGAACACCTCCATGCACTCGCGCAGCAAATCGAGCGGGATCGGCGCGGCGCCGTAGAGGATGTAGGACAGGCGCGAATAGTCGACCTCGCGCGCCCTGGGCAGCCGCACCACGATCTGCAGCGCGGCGGGCACCATGAACATCTTCGAGATGCGGTCCTTCTCGATGTAGTCCAGCACCTTGGTCGGATCGAACTCGCGCGCCACCACGCCCTTGGCGCCATTCAGCAGACCCACCAGACCCCAGCCCGTGCCCCCGATATGGGCGACGGGCATGGCGACCAGGCTGACGTCGCTCGGCCCCCACTGGTTCCACGCGAGCGGCGTCTTCGAGGCCTCGCGCCGCATGGCCAGCAGGTTGTCGTGGGTCAGCATCGCCCCCTTGGGCCGCCCGGTGGTGCCCGAGGTGTAGAGCTGGATGGCGATGTCCGAGGTCGCGATCGGCTTGTGGGGATCGGTGTCGGGTTGCGCGTCTCGCCAGGCCTCGAAGGTCGCGTTCTCACCCGCGCCCTGGGGCTCCATGGCGATGACGACAGGGCGATGGGTCAGCTCGGCGGCCACGTCCTCGACATGGCCGATCAGCTCGGGCCCGACGAAGACCAGCTTGGCGTCGCTGTCGGCGACGATGTAGGCGATCTCCGGCGCGGCCAGCCGCCAGCCGATCGGCGTGGTGACGACCCCGGCCTTGGCCGCGCCGATCAGAAGCTCGAAGTACCAATCGCTGTTCTTGCCGACATAGGCGACGTGGTCGCCGGTCGAGAGCCCGGCCGCGATCAGGGCGTTGGCGACCTGGTTCGTATGGCGGTCGAAGTCGGCGAAGGTGGTCTCGCGGCCCTCGAAGCTGAACGCCACCGCGTCCGGCCGCGCCTCGGCGTGATAGCGGGCGACGTCGCCCAGGGTCCGCATCCGCTCGAAGTCGATCGCGTCCGACATCCGTCCTGGCTCCCTCGTTGTCCGGCTCTGCGGCCGGTCAAACGGATGTTGGGCCAGGCTTCCGCGCGCGGCAAGCTATCCGTAGCGATAGGGTGAGCGCCAGCTATCTCTATCAGCTAAAATCCCTGCCTTCCTCGCCCTCGTGGCGAGGACCCAGCGTTCCGCTAGCGTCGAAGACAACGGAATAGCGTGGAGGCCGCGGACACACGGGTCCTGGGCACAAGGCCCAGGAAGGCGGTGTTTACAGTGCTTGATTTGGCTGAGGACTAACGCCAGGCGCGCACCCCGATCACCACCGCCGTGCTTCCCGCCCGCTCGCCGGCGACAACGGCCGGACCGAAGGCCCGCTCACGCACAAGGCCGACATAGGGCGCGAACTCTTGGGTGATCTGGTAGCGCAGCCGCAGGCCGCCCTCCAGCCGCGCGGCGCCGGCCTCGGCGAGGTCGCCTTCCAGCCGGGGCTGCAGGATCAGCTTCTGGGTCAGGCGCAGATCGTAGGACGCTTCGGCGCGAGCCGACACGTCGCCCTGGTCCGACAGATAGGCCGCGCCCTGAACCTCGAACCAGTACGGAGCGAGACCTTCGAAGCCGATGGCCGCGTAGCTCCGCCCTTTCGGCGCCAGGTCGTAACGAACGCCCGCCTGCAGGTCGAAGTAAGGCCCCACCGGCCAAGCCTTCAGCAGCTCGGCCTCGCCGTGTTCCCAGCCCTCGCCGTCCAGGCGCTCGCCACGCGCCTTGACCACCCAACGCGAGGCGTCGCCGCCCCACCAGGCCTCGCCCTCGAAGGCCTGCGCGTCGGCGCCCTTGCGCGCGCGATATTCCAGCACGTCGGCGCGGACGGTCCAGGCGGTCCCGCCGCCATGCTCCTTGGCCAGCTGGGCGCGGGCGGCGGCCATGACCGCGGGGCTATGGAAGCGCTCGGCGGCGTGGTCGGTCGGGATCGGCGGCGGCTTGGCCTGGCTCGCGGGCGCTGCGGGCGCTGGCATGTGGTGGCCAGCGTGCGGGTCGGCCGGCGTCGGCGCGGCCTGGTGATGCTCGTGCTGAGCGGCGGGCGGAAGATCGACCAGCATCACGCCGCCTCCCCGTCCAGCGGACGCACGGTGACCACCGCGAACATGCCCGCGTGCATGTGCAGCAGCATGTGGCAGTGGAAGGCCCAGTCGCCCGGCTCGTCGGCGGTGAGGTCGAAGGCGGTTCGGCTCCCCGGCGCGACATTGACCGTGTGTTTCAGGGGCTGCCGCTCCTGGCCGTTGACCAGCTCGAAGAAGTGGCCGTGCAGGTGGATCGGGTGGGCCATCATGGTGTCGTTGATCAACACCACCCGCGCCCGCTCGCCGCGCGCGAAGGCGTAGGGCTTGCGATCGGGACCATAGGGCTGGCCATCGAACGCCCACATGAAGCGCTCCATGTTGCCGGTCAGGTGGATCTCGATCGTTCGGCCCGGCGGGCGCTTGTCCTTGGGCTCATTCAGGTTGGCGAGGTCGGCGTAGGTCAGCACCTTGTGGCCGACATCCTCCAGCCCCTGCGGCGGCTCGGCCATGCGGTCCATCGGCATCGGCGAGATGCTCTGGACGCCGGGGGTCAGGGGCACGCTCGGCGCGTTGGCCTGGGACCGCATGGACATGTCCATGCCGGGCATGTCCATGCCGTGGGCCATGTTCCCCATGCCCATGTCCTTCATCGTCGCCAGCGGCCGCTTCCGAAGCGGCGGGACGGGGGCGGTCATGCCCAGGCGCGGCGCCAGGGTCGCCCGGGCCAGGCCCGAGCGGTCCGAGGCCTCGGCGACCAGGGTGAAGGCCTTGTCCTCGGTGGGCCGGACGATGACGTCATAGGTCTCGGCCGGCGCGGTCTGGAATTCATCGACGCTGACCGGCGAGACCGGCTGGCCGTCGACCGCGACGACCTCCAGGGCCAGGCCCGGGATACGGACGTTGAAGGTGGTCATGGCGGCGGAATTGATGATGCGAAGGCGCACCCGCTCGCCCGGCGAAAACAGGCCCGTCCAGTTGTCGGCGGGACCGTGGCCGTTGACCAGGTAGGTGTAGGTCGAGCCGGTGACATCCAGGATGTCGGTCGGGTCCATCCGCATCTTGGACCACTCGATCCGGCCCTTCAGCGACTGGTCCTCGCCGCGCAGCAGGCCCGCCACCGTCTGCTTCTGCTGATTGAAGTAGCCCGCCTGGGCCTTCAGCTTGCGGAACAGCTCGTGCGGATGCCGGAAGCTCCAGTCCGACAGCACGATCACGTGCTCGCGGTCATAGGCGATCGGGTCCTCGCCCGCCGGATCGATGATCATCGGCGCGTAGTGGCCCGACAGTTCCTGCAGCCCCGAGTGGCTGTGCCACCAGTAGGTGCCCGACTGCCGGACCGGGAAGTCGTAGGTGAAGGTCTCGCCCGGCTTGATCCCCGGGAAGCTGACGCCCGGCACGCCGTCCATCTGGAACGGCACCAGCAAGCCATGCCAGTGGATCGAGGTGTCCTCGTCGAGGTTGTTGGTCACCGCGATGCGGACGTTCTGGCCTTCCTTCAGCCGGATCAGCGGGCCGGGGATCGTGCCGTTGATCGCGACGCCATGGCCGGTCCGCCCGTCGATGCGTGGCATGACATGGCCGATCGAGAGCTTGATCTCCTCGCCGCTCAGCGCCGCCGGCGATCGCGTCCCCTCGCCCGCCCGCGCCCAGGCCGGCAGCAGCCCCAGCGCGCCCAAGCCCAGGGCGCCGCGCAGCAAGCTCCGTCGATCGAAAGCCGTCATCACCGTTCCATATTCCAACGCCCGGAGCACTTGGGTATCACCAAGGCCATGTCCAAGAGCACCCCCGCCACGATCGCACTCACCAAGGCCGGCGTCCCGTTCGACCTTTATACGTACGAATACGATCCTGGATCGGAACGCGTGGGTTTACAGGCCGCCGAAGCGCTGGGCGAGGACCCGCGCCGGGTGCTGAAGACGCTGGTGGTGATGCTGGATGGCAAGCCCGCCTGCGCGATCCTGCCCTCCGACAAGGAGGTCAGCATGAAGAAGCTGGCCGCGGCCCTGAAAGGCAAGTCGGCCGCCATGGCGCCCGTGCCCGACGCCGAGCGGATCACGGGCTACAAGGTGGGCGGCGTCAGCCCCTTCGGCCAGAAGAAGCGCCTGCCGACGGTGATGGAGGAAGCCGCCCTCGCCGAGCCTTACGTCTTCATCAATGGCGGACAGCGGGGCTTGCAGGTGAGGCTCGCGCCCGCCGACGCGGTCAAGGCCCTGGGCGGGACGACGGCGGCGATCGTGGCGGATTAGCGCGCGCTTCAGCGGGCTTGAAATCCCGCGCGGTTCTCGCCTATAAGCCGCGCCTCCTGGTCTGGCTGGGTAGCTCAGATGGTTAGAGCGGTGGATTCATAACCCACAGGTCGGCGGTTCGATCCCGCCCCCCGCCACCAGGACGATTTCCACAAAGCACTATCTTTGTTGATGTTCTCGGCTCGCGCCGCTGAGAGCAGATTGAAGCTGTTTCGTCTGAAGTCGCACTCACCAGATTTCTCAAGAAGGCGGTGACCTGCTGAAGAGCGGACCAGCTTTCACCATCAAAAGGAAGAACAAGACATGGACCGCTTCAATGAATGTGGTCCTCGGATCAGTCATTTCCGCCTTTGGGCGCGGGATCCAAGCGGCGCATCGCCACTCCGGATCTACATTGATCATGTAATCTTCGGCTAAGCTGATGGTCGTCCCGTTCTTTCGATGAAGGTAGCGAGGCTCGTCAGCGGCTAAATCTTCCATCGTGAGACCTAGCTTCTGACCTTGAGATGCAACGAGCGTCATCTTAGGTACGACTAGCGCCATACACTGCGGAGCGACCGCCGGGTGGTCAAGCGCGTGGATCATCAGGTCATGAGCGAAATCGTTCCTGATTTCCCGAATGACATCGATGTCCGCGAGAGCAGGCCCTAAGAGGATGCCGAGGGCGCTGGCCAGGCGTATCTTAGTATTGAAGTTGCTGATGCTCCTGAAAAGTTCTTTCTCTTGCTTTGGCGTCATCACGACGAACTGCGCTTTCAGAGCTAGCGTCAAAGCAGAATCTAGCAACGAGACTGCCAAGATGCACAGCTCGCGGTCTGACTTGTGAAGGTGCAGGTCGTTCGCGATTTCGCTGAGATCTGCCGTATCGGGGCGAGGCTTAGGGATATCAGCGGTCATCACCCGTTCAGTCCTGCGCGAAGGGGAATTCAAGCGTCCGCTCCGCGGCGGCGCCCACGCGGACCCAGACACGTAGGATGCCGTCGGTAGGGTATCGGATCGCAGCCTGCGCAAACCGGTTGAAGTCGGGATGAAGGGCGAGGGTCTCATCCAGGAGATCCTCGATCGCCGCATTGATCGGCCCGGCGACTACGCTGAGAATTTTCACAAGCGCGATGATCTCTTCCTCGGAGCCCCCTGAAGCTCGATCGCGGCACCGCCGCGAAAAACGTGCGGATTGCTGATACCAAAATGGACCGTGTCGCCTTTGGCGATCGCTCCCTGAAGTACTGCTGAAGCGTCCTTCGCAGCCTTCTCGCCCTTGGCGCTTAAAAACCACTTCACGCCGGCTGTACCAGTGTCGAGGGCCTTCCCAACTAGCCAGGCTCGGACGTCGGGCAGGGCGATGGCATAGAGCGATGACAGGGCAGCCCACCCCGCCGGACTGAGCAGCCAGTGGACGACCTCATTGGGACCGGCCAAGCCCTCAATCGTCTTGATCTCAACATCCTGCTCGAGGAGCCCTCCGAGCAGGCGCTGAGAAGCGACAACCTCTTCGCTACCGTGCTTGTAGACCGTGCCGACTTGCACACCGAAGTCCAGGTTTCGCATCGCACAGCCTCGCTAGCTCGAAGTTAGCGCTCAATGGCGCCGACTTTCGCGCGCCACGGCGGCGCTTGTCCACCATTGTAATCTCCCGCCGTGCGAACGGTGGCTGCATCATCAGCAATCGGGGATCGACGCGCGGGAAGAGCAAGGGCGGCCCGCGAAAGACCGGCCCGCGTTCGCGCGTAGCGGGGCGCCTCGAACGCGGGTCGGGGACTTCCCGAGCGGTCGGGTTGGGCGCTCTCGCGCCCTCCCCCTTTAGAACTTAGCGCGCACGCCGAAGAAGAAGCGCGAGCCGAAGGTCTCGTTGCCGATCCGACGGACGGCGTTGTTGTTCTCGATCCGCACTTCGTCGGTCAGGTTCACGCCTTCCAGGAAGACGGTGAAGTTGTCGTTGATGTTGTAGCTGGCCGAGGCGTCCAGCGAGCCATAGGCCTCGTTGAACTCGGGCAGGTTGCCCCGTCCGGCCGCCGTGATCAGCCACTGGTCACGCCAGTTGTACGAGGCGCGGGCGCTGAACTTGTCGTTCTCGTAGTAGAGCGAGACGTTGTAGCTCTTCCGCGACAGACCCGGGAACGGCAGGATCTCTCCGGTCAGCTGGTTCGTGCCCTTGAAGCCCTTGTCCTTCTGGTAGGTGTAGTTGGCCAGGACGCCGAAGCCATCGAACGGCGCGGGCAGGAAGTCGAAGGCGTACTGCCCGCCGATCTCCAGGCCGTTGATGTTCACCTGATCCGTGCCGTTGATCGGCCGCGTGATGTTGTAGGTCGTGCCGTCGATCACCTCGGCCGCCGACTGGTTGGTGATGAACGACGAGATCTCCTTGCGGAAGAAGGTCGCCGAAATGAAGCTGTCGCGGCTGAAGTACCATTCCAGGCCCGCGTCATAGGCGGTGGCTTCGAACGGCTGGAGGTCGGGATTGCCGCGCGAGCCGGTCAGGCCAACGACGTCGATGCTGCGGCGCAGGGCCAGCTGGCTCGGCGCGGCGCGCGCCATCACCTTGCTGGCGGCGGCCCGGCCGATCAGGGTGTTGGGGATGAATTCGAAGCGCAGGTTCAGCGACGGCAGGGTCTTGGTGTAACCGCCGTCCTGCGAGCCCTTCACGAAGTTGACCGGAGCGCCGCCGCCGGGACCAGTCGTGCGGTTGTAGCCGGTGGAGACGGTCTTGGTGTCGACGACGCGAACACCCAGCGTGCCGCTGACCGGCACGGGCAGGTTCTGGAAGTCGAACGCGGCCTGGACATAGGCGCTCTTGGTCTTCTCCTCGACCGACCAGGTGTCGAGGAAGGCCTGGAAGCTGCCCTGACCGCCGGCGCGTTCGGCCGTGTTCGGATTGGGGTTCACGCCGTAGACGTCGTTCTGAAGGCCCGCCGCCGCCAGGGTGGCGTTGTAGGTGGCCATGGTGTTGTTGTTCCAGTAGCGAATCCCGCCCGAATAGCCGAGGTCGCCGGTCTTGAAGAACGGGATGTCGTTGGTCACCGAGTTGGTGTTGACGATGCCCTCGATGGTCGCGCAAGGCACGCTGACCGCGACGGCCGCGGCGCCGCTGGCGTCGCCCCGACAGGTCAGGCGCGTGGTGCGCTGGTAGAGGATCTGATCGGTCTGGAACTGCCGCGCCTGGACGCCCGCCTTGATCGAGGACAGCCACGAAACGTCGGGCCGATAGGTGACGTTGAACTGCTCGGCGGTTTCCTCGGAGGTGTTGTTGCGAGGATTGAACACCGCGTCGAGGCGATTGACGCCCTGGCCGCTGGTGACGTCCAGCCCCGGGAACGTGAAGTTCGGGGCGCGCTGGCCGCCGGTGTAGTCGATCACCGCGCGCGGCACGCCAAACACCGTCGCCGTCGAATTGATCTCGTTGTTCTGGACCTCGGCGTTGGAGTAGTCGAAACGCGCGTCGAACACCCAGCGGTCGAGCTTCCATTCACCGCCCAGCGCGGTCGTATACTGGGTGCGCTTCAGATCGCCCAGGATGTTGCGGTAGGCCAGATCCATCGGGAAGGCGGCGCTGCTGGTCAGCTCGATGTGGTTGACCGTGTTGTCCGCGCCCAACGTGGTCTTGCTGTAGTCGATCAAGCCGCCCGACGCGCCGAGCTGCAGGAAGGAGCTGTTCACCTTCTCCGTGGCGGTGGCGTAGGTCCCGTCCAGATAGGCCCGGAAGCTGTCGTTCGGCCGCCACTCGAGGATGCCGTTCAGGGCCTTCCGCTCGGTCTTGCGGCGATCCATGATCAGGCGCGGGATTTCGGGGACCCAGTCCAGCGTCCCGTCGCCATTGACGTCGGTGCTCCGCCCGGGCGTCGCGCCCGCGCCGCTGGCCGTGGCGGCCCGGCGGACCCAGCCCGTGGTGCGAGCGTTGTTGCTGTCGAGGTGACGCTTTTCCCAGGTGCCGGACACCAGCACGCCGAGCGTGTCGTCGAGGAAAGTCCGGCTGCCGATCAGGGCCAGCTTGGGATCATATTCCTTGGCCAGGTTCGAATAGACGCCCTGCACCGAGCCCGCGATGAAGGGCTCCTTCTTGTCGAACGGACGACGGGTGATCACGCGCACCGTGCCGCCGATGCCGCCTTCGGTCATGTCGGCGGTCGGCGACTTGACGACATCCAGGCGCGAGACGAACTCGACCGGGATGTCGCGGAAATCGACGGCGCGGTCGCTGCCGCCCACGGTGAGCGACAGGGCCGAGGAGCCGTTGATCTCGACCCGGTTCAAGCTCGGATCGGCGCCGCGGATGCTGACGCCTCGCCCCTCGCCGTCCTGGCGGCTGATCTGCACGCCGGTCACCCTTTGCAGGGCTTCCGACAGGTTCTTGTCGGGGAACTGGCCGATATCCTCGGCCGAGATGCTGTCGACCACTTGCAGCGACTGCCGCTTGACGTCCATGGCGCTGCGCAGGGAGGCGCGGATGCCCGTGACGATGATCTCCTCGACAACGTCAGGCTCGGCCGGAGCGGGCGCGGACTGCGCCATGGCGGCGGTCGGCGCGGCGGCCAGCGCGGCCGCCAGAGCGGCCGCCGAAATGCTGGCGCCCATCGCCACGCGCGAAATCTTGGTCATGATGTCCCCTCCACTCTGTCGCGTTCACCGGGCGCCGGGGGAAACCCCCTCTAACAACCCAGTTCGCAATTCCCATATTATGAAATGCGATCCCTATAGACGGGATAGTATGGACATTGTTCGCGCTTGTCGACCCTCTCGGATTTGAATCCGCCTCGAGCCCGCGAGGCGCTTCTTCGGGAACGGACGCGACGGCCCGGGCCCGGAGGCTCGGGATCGAGCCGAGCGTGAGTCGGTCGAGCGACCCGACAATGGAGGACAGGGGGGCGCGCGCGAAGCCGCAAGACGCCCGTCGACGAGCATGGTCGGCGGCGTTCGGGACAAGGCACGGCCGCAGATCTCGCCCCTATCGTCCGACCGGACGCCTTTTGGGGCGCGCGGAACAAGGACCAGGACGGCCTAACGTTTCGGATAGCGTGGCAGCTCTACGAGCGCCGAACCAGAACCCCGGCTCGCCACCTGGACAGAGATCGCGTTTGAGCGGGTTATGGAGCTCGATCTAGCTCGATTGGCTAGGCGGAGATCGGCGACCGATCGCCCTCCAGGCCGCCCACCACCAGCTTCAGCAGCGGCCGCGTCGCCGTCGGGCTAGAGCCGCGGAGCTCCTCGCCCAGCATGTGGAAGTAGCTCGCTATGCGGGTGTCTTGCTCGTGGCGCGCCAGCACGTCCATGGCCTCGGCGAATTCCTGCCGCGAGGCCGCGCCCTTGGCGGACAACACGCCGACGAGGGCCGCGAACAGACCCGTCTGGATCTGAAGCAGAGAAGGTTGGTCCGGCATTTCCATCTCGACGCTCCTCGTCACAACGGCCACCTGAATATATTGCGCCGCGCCGCGAGAAGCTCCCAATGAAAACGGCCGTTTATATCCGAGGCGAATTGCCACACTCCAGCGCTAGAGAGTAAATTTCGAGATCATTATTTACGGATATTGGTGCGACAACTTGTCCACGCACCGGACTCGTCGCATCGTGACAGCTTCTCCGGCAAGGGTTTGACCCGCCCTCGCGCCAAGGCTCTACTGGCGTCATGATGACCAAGACCTTCAAAGGCGGATGCCTGTGCGGGGCCTTGCGCTGGGAGGCGAACGGCGCGCCCGACTACATGGGGTTGTGCTGTTGCGCCGACTGCCGCAGGGCCTCGGGCTCGGGCTTCATCCCGTTCATGGGTTTTCCGGCCTCGGCGCTGACGATCACCGGACCCGCGCGGCAGTATCGCTGCCAGGCTTTCAGCGGCGGTGTTTCGACGCGCAACTCCTGCCCCACCTGCGGCGGGCTCGTCTTCGGCGGCGAGCATGGCTTGAGCGACAGCCACACGATCTACGCCGGCAGCCTGGACGACCCCAGCCTGTTTGAGCCGACCATGCTGCTATTCGACCGTGAACGGCCCGCGTGGGTAGTCGCCCCCGAAGGCCTGAAGCGCTACGCGGCGATGCCCGAGTAGCGCGCGCATCGCCTAGCCGCCAGGCAGCGTGCCCGGGCGGATGTAGGCGAACATGTGGCTGACCCAGTCGGGCTTGCCCAGCGGGACGCCCTTGTGACGCAGGATCGCGTACGCGGTCGTCGCGTGGAAATAGAACTGGGCCAGGGCCCAGTCGCGGACGAACTGCTCGCCGGTCATGTCGAACATGACGCCGTTGGGCAGCTTCAGCTCGATTGCCTTTTCCGCCGCGCCGGCGAAGGCCGAGGCCGGCGTCGCCTCCAGGCGCGCGACCGCGTCGGCCAGTTGAGCCCGCAGCCCCTCGAAGTCCGTCGCGTCCTCGGCGGGCGCGAACGAGTCCGCGCCCGTCAGGTGGCGCAGCAGATCGCTGGCCTGGGTGCAGACGAACCGCACCTGGCTCGACAGCGGGAACATGTCCGGCGCCAGGCGCGCGCCGATCAGGGCGTCCGGTGAGAGCCCGCTTTCGGCGGCGAACGCTTCGGCCTTGGTCAGCTGCGCCGACAGGCCCTTGATCATCTGGAGGTAGGTCGGAACGGCGATCGCGTACGGATCCATGGCGTCTTCTCCCTGCGGCGCCGGTCGCGCGCGCCTGAAGGACTTAGGCGCTCGGCCCGAACCTCGCCACCAGGTCGTAGGCGTCGCCGGGAAAAACCTGGCGCACGCGGGTGACGCCGCGCCCTTCCCGCCAGGTGCGGCGGTCGACCACCAGGCAGGCCGCGCCTTCGTCCAGGGCCAGCAAACGGGCGACCTCGGCGTCGGCGTTGACCGCGCTGATCCGGCTCTCGGCCTCGGTCCAGGCGACGTGCTCCAGCAGCCAGGCGCCGGGCGTGATCGCGTCGAAGTCGGCGCCCTCCATCTCGGGCGCGGCCGCCAGCGCGACGAGCCGGCGCTCCAGGGCGAAGGGACGACCGCCAGCGTCGTGGACACCGTCCAGGACCAGCAGCTTGCCGCCGGCCGCCAGTTCGGCCTCACCCGGCGCGTCCCGGTCGGCGTCCCGCGCGGCCCGCGCCAGCAGTCGGAAGGCGTAGGCCTCGCCGCGCGCCTCGATCTCGGCCTGAATGTCGGGAATGTTCAGGACCGGAGCATGGACGCGCGGCCGCGCCACGAACGAGCCGGCCCGCTTCCGGCGCACGATCAGCCCGGCCTCGACCAGGGCGGTCATGGCCTTGCTCACCGTCATGCGAGCACAGCCGTACTGGCCCATGAGCTCCGTCTCGAACGGCACACGATGGCCCGGCGGCCAGGCTCCGGAGCGGATGCGGCGCTCGATATCCTCACGGATCCGCAGGTGGAGCGGCGCGCCGCCCGACCCGGGAGTCTCTTGAACACGCGCGTCGGTCACTGGACAAGCCTCATCACTCCCAAATATGACTATACATATTGGCGAGCCGCAAGAGGCCGCGCCGCCCTTCCGGAGACCCGAGTGACCGAGCTTGTTCTGAATCCCGGCGACGTGCCGCTGGCCGACTGGAAGGCGATCTATCGCGGCGCCGGCGCGCGGCTGGCCGACGGCGCCTGGCCGGTGATCGCCGCCAGCGCCGAGGCGGTGAAACGCATCCTGGCCAAGGGCGAGCCGATCTACGGGATCAATACGGGCTTTGGGAAACTGGCCAGCGTCCGCATCGGCGACGAGGACCTGGCGACCCTGCAGCGCAACATCGTCCTCTCGCACGCCGCCGGCGTCGGCGAGCCCTCGCCCGTTCCCGTCATCCGCCTGATGATGGCCCTGAAGCTGGCCAGCCTGGCGCAAGGGGCCTCGGGCGTGCGGGTCGAGACCGTGCGCCTGCTGGAGGCCATGCTGGTCCAGGGGCTGACGCCGGTCGTCCCCTGCCAGGGCTCGGTCGGTGCCTCGGGCGACCTGGCGCCGCTGGCGCACATGGCCGCGACCATGATCGGGGTCGGCGAGATCTTCGTCGGCGGGGCTCGCGTCCCGGCCGCCCAGGCCCTGAGCGCGGCGGGCCTGTCGCCTCTCACCCTTGGCCCGAAAGAAGGCCTGGCCCTGCTGAACGGCACCCAGTTCTCGACCGCCAACGCCCTGGCCGGCCTGTTCGAGGCCGAGCGCCTGTTCCAAACGGCTCTGGTCTCCGGCGCCCTGTCGACCGAGGCCGCCAAGGGTTCGGACACCCCCTTCGATCCGCGAATCCACGCCCTGCGCCGCCACGCCGGCCAGATCGAGACCGCCGCCGCCCTGCGCGCCCTGATGGCCGGCTCGGCCATCCGCGCCTCGCACCTGAAGGAGGACGAGCGGGTCCAGGACCCCTATTGCCTGCGCTGCCAGCCCCAGGTGATGGGCGCGGCGCTGGACGTGCTGCGCCAAGCCGCCACCACCCTGGCCACCGAGGCCAATGGCGTCTCGGACAATCCGCTGATCTTTCCGGAAGCCGACGAGGCCCTCTCCGGCGGCAACTTCCACGCCGAGCCGGTAGCCTTCGCCGCCGACATGATCGCCCTGGCGGTCTGCGAGATCGGCTCGATCGCCGAGCGGCGGATCGCCATGCTGGTCGACCCGGCGCTCTCCGGCTTGCCGGCGTTCCTGACGCCAAAGCCGGGCCTGAACTCCGGCTTCATGATCCCGCAGGTCACGGCCGCCGCGCTGGTCTCGGAGAACAAGCAGAAGGCCTATCCGGCCAGCGTCGACTCCATCCCGACCTCGGCCAATCAGGAGGACCACGTCTCGATGGCCGCCCACGGCGCGCGACGCCTGCTGGCCATGGTCGAGAACGCCGACGCCGTGCTGGGCATCGAGCTGCTGGCCGCGGCGCAAGGCTGCGACTTCCACGCGCCGTTGCGGTCCAGCGCCGCGCTGGAGACGGTCCGCGCCCTAACGCGGGAGAAGGTCCCGCATCTCACCGACGACCGCCACTTCCATCCGGACCTCGAGGCCGCCAACGCCTTGGTGCGCTCGGGCGCGGTGATCGCGGCGGCGGGTGAAATGTTCCTCCCCCGCGTCGCGGGGGAGGTGGCCTAGAGGGCCGGAGGGGGCTAGTTCGGCCCACCCCAGCTTGCCCCCTCAGTCGCTCCGCGACAGCTCCCCCGCATCGCGGGGGAGCATCTATCAGCGCGCCAGCATCGCCGCCGCCTCGGCCGGGCTCTTCTTGCCGGTGTCGCGGTCGACGGCGTAGTTGGCCGCCTGCATCGCCTTGACGTCGATGGATCCGCCGAGCGGCTTCAGGGCGCCGATCAAGCGCGGATCCCCCGCCCGCTTCGGCGAAACCAGGATCACCGCGTCGTAGGGCGGCAGCGCGCCCTTGGGGTCGGTGAGCAAAACAAGGTCGTCGGCCGCGATCCGCCCGTCGGACGAGAAGGCGGAGATCACGTCCGCCTCCCGGCTCTCCAGCGCCCGGTACATGAAGGTCGGCTGGAACTGGCGCTTGGCCTTGAAGCGCAGGCCGTACGCCGTCACCACCGCCGCCCATTCCGGCCGCGAGAAGAACTCGAGATCGCCGCCCATCGTCAGGTCCGGCGCGCGGGCGGCCAGGTCGGCCAGGGACCTGATCCCCAATTGCTCCGCGCGATCGCGGCGCATGGCCAAGGCGTAGGCGTTCTCGAAGCCCAGCGGCGCCAGCAGCACCACCCCGTCGCGGGCCTTCAGTTCGGTCCGCAGGTCCTCCAGCACGGCCTGGCGGCCAGGGTTGTCCTGGCGGTTCAGGACATTGGCCCAGAGCGTGCCAGAGTAATCGACATAGGCGTCGATCTCCCCGGCCGCGAGCGCGCGGTAGGCCACCGCCGAGCCGAGGTTCACACGCCGCTGGACGCTCGCGCCTTCGCGCTCGAGCCGCCCCGCCATCAGCTCGGCCAGGATGTACTGCTCGGAGAAGTTCTTGGCGCCGATCACATAGGTCGGACGGCTTTGGGCGAGCGCGCCAACGGCCAGCGGGGCCAGCGCGGCCAGCAGGCCGATCGCCAGACCCGCGCCGCCCGCCAGGAGCCGCTTACCATCCCGCCGCGCCACACCGGCCTCGATCAGGCCCAGCAGCCCGTCGACGATCAGGGCAAGGCCCGCCGAGGCCGCGCAGCCGACCAGCACCGCCACCCAGTCCTCGGTCTGCAGGCCGGAGAAAATGTAGTCGCCCAGCGAGGTCTGGCCGACGGGCGTCGAGAGGGTCGCCGCGCCGATGGTCCAGACCGCCGCCGTGCGCACGCCAGCCATGATCACCGGCGCGGCGAGGGGCAGCTCGACCCGCCAGAGCCGCTGACGGTCGGTCATGCCGACGCCCCGCGCCGCCTCGACGACCGCCGGATCAATCCCCGAGACGCCCGCCGCCGCGTTCCGCAGGATCGGCAGCATCGAATACAGCGTCAGGGCCAGCAGCGACGGCAGGAAGCCCAGGGCCGAGAAGCCGTGGCCCAGCATCCGCTCCGCCAGGCCCGAGAGCAGCAGCAGCACCGGATAGAACAGCGCCAGCAGGGCCAGGCTCGGGATGGTCTGCACGAGGCCGGCGCCGCCCAGGGCGACCCACTTCAGGCGCGGGTCGCGCGCGGCGGCGATCCCGAGCGGCAGGGCGATGGCGAGGCCCAGGACAAGCGCGCTGGCAGACAGCGCCACGTGCCAGCCCAAGCGTTCCGGAAGGACGGCGAGGGCCGCGTCGAAACGGTCAGCCACGCGCCAGCTCCGCCAGCCGCCGCGCCTGTCGTTTGGGCGCGGCGATCAAGTCGGCGACCACCGGATTCGGATGCCCCGCCAGCAGCTCGCGCGGCGAGGCCTGGGCCAGCACCCGTCCACCAGCCATCACCACCACCTCGTCGGCCAGCAGCAGCGCCTCGCCGACGTCATGGGTGACCATCACCGTGGTCAGGCCCAGCGCCTCGTGCAGCCGCCGGACATCGTCGGCCAGGGCGACGCGGACCACGGGATCCAGCGCCCCGAACGGCTCGTCCATCAGCAGGATCGACGGCCGCGCGGCGAGCGCCCGAGCCACCCCGACCCGCTGCCGCTGCCCGCCCGACAGCCGCGCCGGCGTCCGGGCGGTGATGTCGCGCGGCAGGGCCACGAGGTCCAGAAGCTCATCGGTCCGCGCGGCGATCACCTCCGCGGACCAGCCCAGCAGCGATGGCGTGATCCCGATGTTCTGGGCGACGCTCATGTGCGGAAAGAGACCCGTCTCCTGGAAGACATAGCCGATCCCCCGGCGCAGCTCGGGGCCGGGACGCGCGACGATGTCCGCGCCGTCGATCAGCACCCGGCCGGACGTCGGCGCGACCAGCCCGTTGATCAGCTTCAGCAAGGTCGTCTTGCCCGCGCCCGACCCGCCGACCAGGGCGACGAAGCGCCCTTGAGCGATGCGCAGGTCCGTCTCCATCAAGACGGCGCGGCCATCGTAGGCCTTGCTCACCCGGTCGAGGACGATGGCGGCGGTCATTCGGGCTCCGGGCGGCGCGTGGGTTGGACCTTCACCGGTTCCGAGCCGGAAATCAAAGCCAGGGTGCGACAAGGCGGCGCGCGACAGGTCGTCCGGTTCGCCAAGGCCGAGTCAATCTCGACCATGGGGGCATGTTCAAGGAGCGCCAGATGCCCTTCGCGTCGCAGACCCGCCCGTTCGATCCCCGCGCCCGTCGGCCCCGTCAGTGGCCGCTGGGCGTCGCGGTGTTCGTCGCGGCCGTTCTGAACGCGATCGTCTGGGGCGGGCTCTTGTCGGTCGCCCGCGCGTTCCTGGGTCTGTGAGCTTAGCGTTTTCGCGTTTTCTCCCCCGAGCGACTTGAAGGCCGCGCCCGACCTGGGCGCGGCCCTTTTTCTTCTCTCAACCCCGATGCGCGACCGCGCGGTCCAGCGCCGCCAGCACGTGCTCGGCCAAGCGGTCGGCGGCTGGGCCGGCCTCGCGGTTGCGGATCAGGGCGATCTCGCCATCGGCCAGGGGCGGCGCCTCTTCGCCGATGATCGCGAGGTCATCGGGCACCATGGCGCGCGGCAGCACCGAAACGCCAAGCCCCGCCCTCAACGCCGCCAGTTGTCCCGCCACCGAAGGGCTCGTGTAGGCGATCCGCCAGGCCCGTCCGGCCTCGTCCAAGGCCGTTGTCGCGCGACGGCGATAGACGCAGGGCGAGGGCGCGGCGATTAGCGACACGACCCTGGACGAGGCCAGGTCCTCGCCGTCGCGCCCCACCCAGACCAGCGGCTCGCGCCAGACCCGTACGCCCAGCTCGCCGCCCAGGGGCTCGCGCTTGACGAGGGCCAGATCCAGCTCGCCGGCGCTCATCTTGTCGAGCAGCCGAAGGGTCAGGTCGCAGGTGACCGACAAGGCGATGCGTGGGTGGCCGCGGGCGAAGGCGCCCAGCACCGCCGGCAGATGGGCGGTGGCGAAGTCCTCAGGCGCACCCAGCCGCACCTCGCCTTCGACCTCGTCGGCCGCCAGCGCCGCGACGATGTCGTCATTGACCCGCAACAGCCGCCGCGCCTGGGCCAGCAACACCTCGCC
Organism: Caulobacter segnis; assembly: GCF_031454995.1. GTDB lineage: Bacteria > Pseudomonadota > Alphaproteobacteria > Caulobacterales > Caulobacteraceae > Caulobacter > Caulobacter segnis_E. The sequence goes on from NZ_JAVDRV010000003.1 coordinate 199,299, forward strand.
CTTGTCGGTCAGGCTGACCCGGCGAGCGTCGCGCTGAAACAGCGGCTCGCCAATCAGGTCCTCCAGCCGCCGCACCTGCAAGCTGACCGCCGATTGTGACCGACCCAGGCGCTCGCCCGCGCGGGTGAAGCTGCGGCTTTCGCTGACCATGACGAAGGCGCGGATCAGGTCGAGGTCGAGATTCGTCGCGTGGGGCATGACCGATCTATTTCATTTTCTCATGATAATGATGTGATCAATGATCTTATCGAATTGATCAAGCGTGGCTAGAGCACCGCCGCGCCTCGACCGGGGGCGGCACAAGGAGCTCACGCGGATGGATTTGACCCAGGGCCTGGCGCACGCGGCCGGCAATCTCACTCAGCCGGCGGTTCTGTTCTTCGTGCTGGGGGCGGGAGCGGCCCTGGCCGGCTCGCCGCTTCGGCTGCCCAAGGGGGCCATGAGCCTTCTATCGATCTATCTGATGCTGTGCATCGGGTTCAAAGGCGGCGCCGAAGCCCGCGCCCACGGCCTGGACTCGGCCTTTGTCAGCGCCGGCCTCGCGGGGCTGGGCCTGGCCCTGCTGCTGCCGGTCTGGGCGTTCGCGGCGCTCCGGCGGGTGGGGCTGACGACGTTGGACAGCGCGGCGGTGGCGGCGCACTACGGCTCTGTCTCGGTGGTCACCTTCGCGGCGGCGCAGAGCTATCTCACCGCGATCGGCCACGCCCCCGCCGGCTACATGTCCGCCGTTCTGGCGCTGATGGAAACGCCTGGCGTCCTGGTCGCGGTCACCTTGGCCAAGCTGATGTCCCCGGACGAGGCGCGCTCGGCCTCGACGGGCAAGCTGCTGCGCGAGGCGCTACTGAACCCCGCCGCCGTGGTGCTGCTGGGCAGCTTCGCGATCGGCCTAGTCGCCTCCCCGCCTAGCTCGGCCAAGCTAGATGTGTTCGTCGGGCCGATGTTCCAGGGCGTGCTGTGCCTGTTCCTGCTGGAGCTGGGCGTCACGGCCGCCGAGCGGCTGCGGGCCTGGCGCGAAGTGCGGCCGGCGGTCGTCGGCATGGGCGTGGCCCTGCCCCTGCTGGGCGCGGCCGTGGCGCTGGCTCTGGGCTGGCTGGTCGGTCTGCGTAACGGCGAGCTGGCCGTCCTGACGGCCCTGGCGGGCTCGGCGTCCTATATCGCCGCGCCGGCGGCCATCCGGCTGACCCTGCCCAAGGCGGACGCGGGCCTGTGCCTTACGCTGTCGCTGGGCGTGACCTTCCCGTTCAACATCCTGCTGGGCATCCCGCTCTACGCCCAGCTGGCTCTAGCGCTCAGCCGCTAGATCGGCATCCGCATGATTTCCTGGTAGGCCGAGATCACCTGGTCGCGGATGGACATCACCGTCTCCAGGCTGGCCTCGGCCGAGCTGATCGCGGTGACCACGTCGACCAGTTCGGCCTTGCCGGCCACCTGGTCAGCGATCTTGTGCTCGGCGACCTTCGAGGCCTTGGTCGCGTCGGTCATGGCGGACTTCAGGATATCGCCGAAGTCGAGACCGTTCTTCTGACCGCCGATCGAGCCGACGGAGCCCACCGACATGGCGCCGGAGCTGGCGTAGGCCTTGGCGGCGGCGAGCGCGGTGATCATGGCCTAGCCCCTACTTCTTGATGATGTCGAGGGTGCGCGATTCCATGACGCGCGCCGTCTCGATGACATTGAGGTTGGCTTCGTAGGCGCGCTGCGCCTCCTTCATGTCCAACGCCTCGACCAGCGAATTGACGTTGGGCAGCTTGACGTAGCCCCGCGCGTCGGCGGCCGGATTGCCCGGATCGTATTCGGTCTTGAAGTCGCTCTGGTCGGGATCGACGCGGACCATCTGGACGCCCTCGGCGCCTTGAACCTTGGTCGGGCGGAAGATCGGAACCTGACGGCGATAGGGATCGCCGCCGGCCGTGGTCGCCGTGGAGTTGGCGTTGGCGATGTTCTCGGCGATGACCCGCATCCGGCCCTGCTGGGCGCGGAGGGCGGAGGCCGCCACGGACATGGCCGCCATCGGTTGGGACTTGATCTCCGGCATCGCCTAGCTCCTCAGCCGTTCGGCTTGCGCGCCGCCATGCGCAGCATGGTCATGGACTTTTGGTAGAAGCTGATCGCCGCGTCGTAGTTCATGCGCGCGTCGGTCATCTTGATCATCTGGTCCTCGAGCGACACGGCGTTGCCGTCGAGGGTGACTTCCGAATCGGTCCCAGCCGTCGAGCGCCAGGCGCTCGGCGCGTTCGACGGCGCCAGGTGCGAGGCCGAGGTGGCGATCATCCGCACCCCGTTGGTCGGCGCGGCGACACCGCCGCGGTAGACCGCGCCGGAGGTCTGGTTCATCAGCGAGGCCTGGAAACTAAAGGCCTTCAAGTCGCTGGGGCGATAGCCCGCCGTATCGGCGTTGGCCACGTTCTGAGCGACAAGCTTCTGGCGCTCGGACAGATATCCGAGGCGGCTCTTGAGCATGCCGAAGAGAGGAATGTCATCCGGACCCATGACGAACATGGTGAAGAAACAGGGTTAATTCGACATTAAGAACCGTCAGGCACACCAGGGGTGTCGGGGGCCTTTCCCTGCGCCATCTTGTCTCGCTTGGCCTTCATGCCCGTCATCGAATTCATCCGCGCCCTGGCGGCGCTGGCGATCACCCTGGGCCTGATCGGCCTGGCCGCCTGGGCCTTGCGCAAGTTCGGCCCGGACGCTGTCGGCCGGATGATCGCCGCGCGCCAGGACCGCCGCCTGAAGGTCGTCGAGAGCCTGGCGCTCGACCCCACCCGCCGCCTGCTGGTGGTCAGCCTGGACGGCGAGGAGCGCCTCGTCCTGCTGGGCGACGGCAAGCTGCTGGACTGGACGCCCGCCCCCTCTCCAATTCCTTCGGCTTCCACTTCCGTTTCCGCTCCGGAGCCCGTGGCCTGATGCGCGACCTGATCAAATCCCTGACGGGGGCCAAGCCGGAAGACCTGCGCCGCGCCGCGCTCATCTCGGTGCTGGCCGCCATCGCCTGCGCGGTCATGCCGGCGGCGGCCATGGCTCAGTCGGCGGTGAACATCAATCTGGGCACCGGCGCGGGCCTGACCGACCGCGTGGTGCAGCTGGTCGCCCTGATGACGGTGCTGTCCCTGGCGCCGTCGATCGTGATCATGACCACCTCGTTCGTGCGGATCGTGGTGGTGCTGGGCCTGCTGCGCACCGCCATCGGCGTGCAGTCGAGCCCGCCCAACCCGGTGATCATCAGCCTGGCGCTGTTCCTGACCGCCATCGTCATGGGCCCGACCTTCGAGCGCTCCTACGACGCCGGCATCAAGCCGCTGCTGGACAAGCAGATCGAGCTGCCCGAGGCCTTCGACGCCGCCAGCGGCCCGGTGAAACAGTTCATGCTGAGCCAGGTCGATCGCGACGACCTGGCCTTGTTCGTGCGCCTGTCCAAGATCCCGCAGCCGAAGACCGCCGCCGAGACGCCCATCCAGGTGGTCACCCCCGCCTTCATGATCTCGGAGCTGAAGCGCGCCTTCGAAATCGGCTTTCTATTGTTCATCCCGTTCCTGGTCATCGACTTGGTCGTCGCCAGCGTGCTGATGAGCATGGGCATGATGATGCTGCCCCCAGCGACGATCAGTCTTCCGTTCAAGCTGATCTTCTTCGTGCTAGTGGACGGCTGGCGACTCGTCGCGGGCAGCCTCGTCGAGAGCTTCCAACGCGGCGCGGCCGGTTAGCGTCAAACCCCAAGACCAGAAGACGATCCAGAAGACAACGATGACGGTATTTGTTCTCGGCTCCATCAATCTCGACGCGGTCGCGCGGGTCGATGACCTGCCGCGTCCGGGCGAGACCGTGGCCGGCCGTTCGCTTGAGCTATTCCTGGGCGGCAAGGGCGCCAACCAAGCGGTCGCGGCCGCGCGGATGGGCGCGCCCACGCGCTTGATGGGCGCGGTTGGGCAGGACGACAGCGGCCTTAGCTTGAAGACGAAACTGACCGGCTATGGCGTGCAGGTCGGCGACGTGCTGGAGCTCGAGGGCGCGCCCACCGGCCAGGCGCACGTCTGGGTCAGCGCCAGCGGCGAGAACATGATCGTGGTCACCGCCGGCGCCAACGCCCTGGTGACCCCGCAGCAGGTAGCGGGCGCGACGCTCGAAGGTCAGCGCATCCTGCTGTGCCAACTGGAAACCCCGCCGACCGCGATCGAGGCGCTGTTCCGCGCGGGCGCGGCCAAGGGCGCGCTGCGGATTCTCAACGCCGCCCCCGCCCTGCCCCAGGGCGCGGCGCTGTTTCCGCTGACCGACATCCTGATCTTGAACCAGACCGAACTGGCGACCTACGCCAAGCTGGACCACGAGCCGGTCCGGCTCGAGGAGGTCTCGCTGGCGGCGCGCAAGCTGATGAGCCGTCCCGACCAGACGATCATCGTCACCCTGGGCGCGGCCGGCGTGGCCGGCGTGCGGCGCGACGAGGCGTTCCTCGTCGAGGGGCGCAAGGTCAAGGCGATCGACACGGTCGGCGCGGGCGACTGCTTCTGCGGCGCCTTGGCCGCCGCCCTCGCCGCGAACATGGATCCGCGCGAGGCGGTGGAGATGGCCAACGCGGCGGCCGCCCTGTCGGTGCAGAAATCAGGCGCGGCGCCCTCGATGCCGAACCGGCGCGAAGTCGAGGCTTTCCTGAGCGGAGAAGACTGAGGCGAAGGCCGTCAGGCCGCGCGAATGCCGGAACCGCTTTCGGCTTGAGCGCCGACCACCGCGTCATAGCCAAGGATCATATCGACATCCTTGCCGTTGCTGGCCAAAGGCAGGCGCAACCACAGGATCGACATGTGCGGCGCGCCGCGCCAGGCCAGACTATGGACGCCGACGCCCGGACGACGCTCGTCGACCACCTTGTCCAGCTCCTTGCGCCAGTATTCCGCGGCGACGGTGTTGTAGACTTCCGACAGCCCCTTGCCCGTGATCTCCCGACCGTAGACGCCGTAAAGACCGGTGCCCGCCAGGCGCAGGCGATAGTCGCGGGGCTCGCGCGTGACGTCGATCAGACTGACGGTGGGAAGCAGGCGCTTCATGCTGGCGGGGTGCAGGTCCACGCGCCCGGGGAGGCCCGCCCCCCGGCGGAGGGACGCCCAATAGGCGAACATCTCCTGGTGAGCGCGCGCCGCGGTAGCGGATGCGCTCAATTGCGCGGACATCTTCAGAGTCCCCAACAAGCCTTTGGAATCACTTCGATTCACTATCGCTTAAGGATCGAATCGCGGGCAAGCGAAAAACGGTCTCCGCGGCAAGTTTCCCCAGGAAGTCAACACGGACAGAAACGCCCGCCATCCGCATTGGGACGACGGGCGTTTCGATGCTGAAAGCGGGGCTCTCAGCCAAGCGGTTGTTCGGACTCGACTATTTGCTCTTGCGCGCGGGCTTCCGGCCACCCTGGCCCAGGCCCATCTGCTTGGCGAGGTTCGAACGCGCCTCGGCGTAGTTCGGGGCGACCATCGGGTAATCCTTGGGCAGGCCCCACTTGGCCCGGTAGTCTTCCGGGGTCATGTCGTACTTGGTGCGCAGGTGGCGCTTCAGCGACTTGAACTTCCGACCGTCTTCCAGACAGATCAAATAGTCCGGCGTGATCGAGCGCTTGACCGGAACGGCGGGCTCCTTCGGCGGCGCGGGCGGCTCGGCCGCCGGCGAACCCACGGTCGCCAAGGCTTGGTGCACTTGCTTGATCAGCGCAGGCAAATCAGCGGTCGCGACCACGTTATTGCCGACATAGGCGGAAACAATACCCGCCGTCATCTCAATCAGATCGGATTGATCTTCCATATGGCCTCGCCCGTCGACAATCTTTTTGCTGATACGGACTGATTCACACATCAGTCAAAAGGTGCATACAAAGATTGACCGCCCCGGGCAATACGGACCAATCAAGATAACAGCTGTAAAAAGCCAGTGTTCAAAAACGAAGCTCGACCCGTTGAAGGATGTCCGAGGCACGTTGAGTTCCTGGACGCAACACACTGTGGGTATCAGAAACCAATGATATCCGGCCTTTAACGACCGAAATCGCGAGACAGCGCTAACAATGCCGGCCGTTGTGGCTTCGAGTATTCGTCGATCGCGCTTTCGTTGTCTTGTCGTAAAGCTTTCAACAACGCTGGCGAGAGCCCGGAGGTCATCGACCAGTTCCAGTAGCGCAGCACGGTTTGCGCCCGATCCACCGAGATGGCGTCATAGACGACAAGGGCCCGCTCCAGGGCGTGGGCGATGGCTCCGCCGCGGTCGACATCCTGGCGATTGAGCCCTCGCCACAACGCCCCCAGAGCCGTTCGCGGCAAGCCGGCGGCCTTGCACAGCATGGCCAGGGGCTCCCCGCCGGCGTCGGTGAAGATCTTGGCGCCCGTCACCGGCTTCAATCCCGCGAGATAGGAGATCTCCTCGCCGATCTCGGGGGTCAGTTCGGCCTCGGCCGCCGCGACCGCGGCCTCCAGACTGGCGAAGGGACTCTTGCGGGCCGCCCCAAGATTGCGCTGCCGCCGACCGATGAAGTCCCGCGCCTTCCGCGACAGCATGTCTTCCGGCGCCGCCCCCTCGGCCCCGTCGATCAGATCGGCGACGGCGTCTTCCAGGATGTCCCGGGGGATCGCGAAACGCCGCAGAATGCTCAGGCGGGTCTCGGCGTCGGCCCACCAGAACAGGACATAGGCGTGGCTGGGCCGCAGCTCGGCCCGCCGCAGCAGCAGCGGCGCCAGGTGCGGCGTGTCGCGGCTGGCCGCGACCAGGTGCTCGACGCCGTGGTGGCTGAGCCGGGCCAGGTCGTTGCGCAGCAGCGCCTCGGCCACGGCCTCCTCGTCCATGTCGATCAAGGCGTCGGTGACGATCTCGTTGACGCCGCGCCGCTGGGCGATCAACCGGCGGTGCTCGGGACCGGCCTGGTAGAGGCAAGCGATCAGGTCGGCGTCGCCGAGATGGTTCGCCTCCTCCAGCAACGGCCGCGCCACCGACAACGTGTCGCGCAGCAGCACGCGGACCAGCGGCCCCGGCGGGTCGGCCATCAGCGCCAGGCGTCGGGCCACGCGCTCACGCTCCACGAGGCTCGCGTCGCGCAACAGCTCCAGCAGGAGATCGCTGGCCATCGCCCGCTCGAAGGCGTTGATCCGGCTGGCCGGCAGGCAGACCACGTCGGCCAGACGCTTGAGCAGAGTCGCGCGGGCGCGCGCCGCGGACGCCTCCGTCCGCGCTTCGTCCGACATGGAAATCGGCGACGGCTCGCTCATCGTCGTCAGCAGACCATTTTAGCCTTAACGCGCGATGAGCGGAGGGCGCGGAAGGCGCGAGCGCCTACCGCTTCAGCCGCCCCTCTAGGGCGCGCCCGCCGTTCCGACGGCTGGGTCGCTCCGACCGCTGGCCGCCAGGTCGCAGGGGCGACCCAACTGGCGAAACTGATCGAGGATGCACATGACGGCGAAGCCGCGATCGCTGAGCCTGTAGTCCGTCTGCCTCGGAAAGCCCGCCCCCGCGGTCCGGATCACCAGGCCATACTTCACCATGCCGCCGAGCCGCTCGGTCAGCACCTTGGCCGAAATTCCCGGTAGGCGCTCGGCAAGCTCCGTGTAGCGCAACGTCTCGCCCGACAGTTGCCAAAGCAGCACCGCGCTCCAGCGATGTCCAAGAAAGTGGAGCCACTCCTCGGCCGGGCAGTCCGCGTGATGGCGTACGGTCGGCGCCTTGAGCCGCTGGCCGTCAGCTGTCGCCGCCACGCTCATTCTTCCCATTTGGATAGTAATGGGGAGGCATGGCTAGAAGATACCCTCCAAAGAAATACGGGGAAAAACGTGTACAAAGTCCATGCACCGGAGGCGATGAACCAGGCATTTGTTATGGCATTTAATAATAGAAAAATAGATATAATTTTATCTCTTTATGCGGATGATGCAGTATTAGTCACTGACAGCGCTGGACAACCGCTATTTGGTAAGGAAAGTATTCGGAAACGGATCGAGGATTTACTCGAACTATCCGATACAATGACTTCGCGAGACACCCTGTGTATGGCGCATAAAGACTTGGCGCTTTTGTGCGCCGATGTAGACCTGAGGCTGGGGAAGCGGGTCATCTCAACGGATAAGATGAGTGCGCTGGTGCGCCGGGATCCAAACGGCCATTGGCTCTACGCCGGCGCCACGCTTCCAGGGATTTGAAGTCGTATCCGGCGACGGCGCGTGGCGCGCGATCCGCTCCGCCAGAGCGCCTCACGACCTGACCGCGCCAGCGCGCGGCTATCGAGCCCTGGACGATCCCGGAGATCGCCCGGCGACGCCCCGTCGATGGTCGCGGGCGCGCCCCGGGGAGGCGGCAGCGGCCAGATCCGCGCCCCTCGTCACTCAATTCATTGAACCTTACGGGCCATCGCCAGGCTCCTTTTCAGAAGCCCCGCGACCGGCGACCTCGCTCCGCCGCGAGATCCTGTCGAGGATGGCCCCTTAGCGGAACGCGGGGTCGACCCACTCCGGCCAGATGTCGGGCAGATCGGTCGAGACCTTGTTCGGATAGACCGGCGCGCGCTTCTCGAGGAACGAGGTCACGCCCTCCTTGGCGTCGCCCGAGGCCCCGCGGGACTGGATCGCCCGGCTGTCGGCCTTGTGCGCTTCCATGGGGTGCGAGGCCCCCGCCATGCGCCACAGCAACTGACGGGTGATGGCGACCGAGACCGGGGCGGTGTTGTCGACGATCTCGCGGGCGAGCGCGCGAGCGGCGGGCAGCAACTCGTCGGGCGCGTGCAGCGAACGGACAAGGCCCCGCTCCAGCGCTTCCTGGGCCGCGAAGACCCGGCCGGTGTAGCACCACTCCAGCGCCGTCTGCAGGCCGACCAGGCGCGGCAGAAACCAGGACGAGGCGGCTTCCGGATTGATCCCCCGCCGCGCGAACACGAAGCCGAACTTGGCCTCGGTCGAGGCCATGCGGATGTCCATGGGCAGTTGCATGGTGACGCCGACGCCCACCGCCGCGCCGTTGATCGCGCCGATGATGGGCTTGAGACTGTCGTACATGCGCAGGGTCACGCGGCCGCCGCCATCGCGATAGACGTCGCCGACCTTGCCCTCCTCGCGCTCCAGCGCCTGGGGCGCCGAGCGGTCGAAGGTGGCGCCGCCGCCGCCGAGGTCCGCCCCGGCGCAAAAGGCCCTCCCCGCGCCGGTGACGATCACGGCCTTGACCGCGTCGTCGGCGTCGGTGACGTCGAACACCTCGATCAGGTCCTTCATCATCCGGGCGGTGAAGGCGTTCATCCGATCCGGACGGTTCAGGGTGACCGTCGCGATCCCGTCCTCGACATCGTACAGCAGGGTCTCGAAAGTGGGCTTCGACATGGCGTTGGCCTCCCGGCGGCTCTTTTAAACAATCGTATGATCTTGGCGCCGCCGAGCACAAGGCTTTCATCACCCACGCTCGCTCGACTGCTGTTTTGGGTTCCCCGCGGCAGCGCGTCGCGACGCCGAGCGCGCCAAGCTGGGCCATTGTCCTTGGGCCCGGCGCCCCCGCCGGGCATTCGTCCCAGCGCCGGCCGCAAGCCCCCCCTTCGCGGCCGGCGCGTCCTTTCAGCCGCGCTTGACGCCCAGCTTGCTGATCGCGTGGACGAAGTTGTTCGGGGCGATCTCGATGTCGCCGGTCCAGTTCAGGTCCGGGAACCGCGCCAGGATCTGGCGGTAGGCCTCCTCCAGCTGGATCTGGGCCACGCGCTTGCCGACGCAGGTATGCGGGCCGTAGCCGAAGGCGATGTGCTTGCCGGCGTTGGCGCGGGTCACGTCCAGCTGGTCGGGGTTCTGAAACATCGCCGGATCGCGGTTGGCCGCGCCGTAGTACATGATGACCTTCTCGCCCTCGCGGATGCGCTGGCCGTTGACCTCGACGTCGCGCGTGGCGGTGCGGCGCATGTAGATCACCGGACTGACCATGCGGATGAACTCGTCGACCGCGCTGGGCAGCAGCGAGGGATCGGCGATCAGCCGCTGTTTCTGCTCCGGAAACTCGGTCAGCAGCTTCATCGCGCCGGACAGGGTGTTGCGGGTGGTGTCGTTGCCGGCGAACACGATCAGCAGCCACGAGCCGTCCAGGTACTCGTCCGACAGCACCGCGCCATCGACCTGGGCCCGCGCGATGGCGGTCATCAGATCCTCTTTCGGGTCCAGCCGCCGCTTGTGCAGCATGGTCCGGCCGTACTCGAACATCTCCTCGACGTTGTTGTTGAAGTCCATGACGAACTGCATGAGCTCCAGCGTCGGCTGCAGCGGCGCGTTGGCCTGCTGGACCGCCAGGTCCTGGGCGCGCTCCAGGTAGTGCATCCAGGTTAGGAACTTGGGGCGGTCCTCGGGCGGCACGCCCAGGATCTCGCAAAGCGTGAACAGCGGCAGCACCGACGAGAAGTGCTCGACCATGTCGATCGCCGTCCCGCCCGCCAGCTTCGGCTCCATCTCGTCCAGCAGGCGCGTGACCTCGGCCTTCACCCGCTCGGTCAGGCCGCGCAGATAGGCCGGGGTGAAGTAGGGCATGTGCTCGCGGCGCAGCTGCAAGTGATGCGGCGCGTCCATGTTGATCATGGTGTCCATCGAGGCGCGGAACAGCAGCGCATGGCGCTTCTCCGGCGCGCCCATCGACATCAGGATGCCGCCGCGCTGCGACGAGAAGGCCTCGGGGTCGCCGTTGACCCGATGAACGTCCTCGTAGCGCGTCAGGGCCCAGAAGCCCGGCCCGTCGAACGGCTCCCGGTGCCACATGACCGGCGCCTGCTCGCGCATCCTCGCGAAGTCGGCCCAGGGCTGGCCCTTGGTGAAGCGGAAGATGTCGGCCAGGTCGACGCCCTCCAGCGTCGGGTAGGTCGGGGGCGTCCCGGGTCCGGCCACGCCATCCACCACCGTCTGGCTGATCAGGTCCATCACGCGTCTCCCTGGAACATTGTTATGCGCCGACGATAGCGCGGAAAGGCGACACGGGAACGGCGCCGCGACGGCAACTTGCGCGATCAGCGAACCTGGGCGCATCCTCCCAACTGAACACTGATCACGCGGGTCACACGCGGGGCAGTGAAGGGAGAGAGACGATGACCGGGATCATCGAGGCCGACTACGTGATCGTGGGCGCGGGATCGGCGGGCTGCGTGCTGGCCGCCCGGCTGTCCGAGGGCGGCAAGTTCAAGGTCGTGCTGCTGGAGGCCGGCGGCGACGACCGCCCGACCAAGAACCTCTCGCAGTTCGCCTCGAACCTGATGATCCACATCCCGGTCGGCTACTCGTCGACGCTGAAGGATCCCAAGGTCAACTGGCTCTACACCACCGAACCCGACCCCGGCACCGGCGGCCGCAGCCACGTCTGGCCGCGCGGCAAGGTGCTGGGCGGCTCGTCCTCGATCAACGGCCTGCTCTACATCCGCGGCCAGCACGCCGACTATGACGGTTGGCGGCAGCTGGGCTGCGCCGGCTGGGGCTGGGACGACGTCGCGCCCTACTTCCGCCGGGCCGAGCACCAGGAACGCGGGGCCTGCGACTGGCACGCCACGGGCGGGCCGTTGAACGTCTCGGACGTGACCACCAAGCATCCGGTGTCGGACGCCGTGATCGCGGCCTGCGAGCAGGCCGGCATCCCCCGCAACGACGACGTCAACGGCGGCGCCCAGGAAGGCGCGACCTACTACCAGCTGACGGTCAAGAACGGCCAGCGCTGCTCGGCGGCGGTGGCCTATCTGCACCCGGCGATGAACCGCCCCAACCTCCAGGTCGAGACCAACGCCCTGGCCGGGCGGATCCTGTTCGAGGGCAAGCGCGCGGTTGGCGTCGAGTTTCGCCAGAACGGGCAGAAGCGCGTGGCGATGGCGAGAGCCGAGGTCATCCTGGCCGGCGGCGCGATCAACTCGCCCCAGCTGCTGCAGCTGTCGGGCGTCGGTCCCGGCGAGCTCCTGAACCGCCACGGGATCGAGGTCGTCGCCGACCTGCCCGGTGTCGGCGAGAACCTGCAAGACCACTACGTGATGAGCGTGCGCTATCGCCTGAAGGCGGGCGTGGTCTCGGTCAACGAGCAGAGCAAGGGCGGCCGCCTGGCGGGAGAGGCCCTGAAGTACCTCTTCCAGCGCAAGGGCCTGCTGACCCTGTCGGCCGCCCACATCGCGGCATTCTGTAAATCCCGTCCGGATTTGGCGGGACCGGACATCCAGTTCCACATTCTGCCAGCGACCATGGACCTCGATAAGCTGGTCAACGAACAGAAGATGGAGCTGGAGGCCGCGCCGGGCCTGACCATCGCCCCGTGCCAGCTGCGCCCGGAAAGCCGCGGCCATATCCGCATCAAGTCACCGGACCCCAGCGTCTATCCCGCCATCTTCGCCAACTATCTGGCCGATCCGCTGGACCAAGAGGTCGCGGTCGCGGGCCTGAAGTGGGCCCGCAGGATCGGCGAGGCCCCGGCGCTTTCGCCCTACGTCGACCACGAAATGGACCCCGGCGCGGCGGTCGCCAGCGACGCCCAGTTGCTGGACTTCGCGCGCCTGGCGGGCTCGACCATCTATCACCCGGTCGGCACCTGCCAGATGGGCCACGGGCCGATGGCGGTCGTCGACGATCAGCTGCGGGTGCGGGGCCTGGAAGGCCTGCGCGTGGTCGACGCCTCGGTCATGCCGCGCCTGGTTTCCGGCAACACCAACGCCCCCACCATCATGATCGCGGAGAAGGCCTCGGACATGATCCTGGGTCGCGCCGCCCTGTCCGCCGCCGCCTGATCGGGAGACGACGATGCACCCCTTCCACCACGCCCAGAACCAGGCCGACAAGCCCGCCTACATCATGGCAGGGTCCGGCGAGACCGTGACCTACGGCCAGTTGGACGCCCGATCGAACCAGGGCGCGCACCTCTTCCGGTCGCTCGGTCTGCGGCGCGGCGACGTCATCGCCCTGATGATGGAGAACAACGCCCGCTACTTCGAGATCGCCTGGGCGGCCCAGCGGGCCGGGCTCTACTTCGTCTGCGTCTCGACCAAGCTGACGGCGGCCGAGGCCCAGTACATCCTCGAGGATTGCGGGGCGAAGGTCTTCATCACCTCGCCAGCCATGGGCCCGGTCATCGACGAGATCGCCAAGGCGCTGCCCAGCCTGACGCTCTACGCCGTCGGCGGCGCGCACGGTCCCTACGCCGACTTCGAGGCCGCCCGCGCGCCGATGCCGACGACGCCGATCGCCGACGAGAGCGCGGGCTCGGACATGCTCTATTCGTCGGGGACAACCGGCCGCCCCAAGGGCGTGAAGCCGGCGCTCAGCGACCTGCCGATCGACGCGCCGCACGCGCTGCAGATGATGGCTCAAGGCCTGTTCGGCTTTACCGGCGACAGCGTCTATCTCTCGCCCGCGCCGCTGTACCACGCCGCCCCGCTGCGCTGGTGCATGGTCGTCCACAAGCTGGGCGGCACGGTGATCGTGATGGAGAAGTACGAGCCGGAAGCCGCGCTCGCCCTGATCGAGAAATACAAGGTCACCTGTGGCCAGTTCGTGCCGACCCACTTCGTGCGGATGCTGAAACTGCCCGAGGACGTCCGGGCGAAATACGACGTCTCATCGATGAAGTCGGCGATCCACGCCGCCGCCCCCTGCCCCGTGCCGGTCAAGGAGCAGATGATCGCCTGGTGGGGCCCGGTGATCTACGAGTACTACGCGGGCACCGAGGGCAACGGCTTTTGCTGGATCAACGCCGAGAACTGGCTGAGCCACAAGGGCAGCGTCGGCCAGGCGGTGCTGGGCGAGCTGCGCATCTGCGACGAAAACGGCGACCCGCTGCCGCCTCGCACGGAAGGTACGGTCTACTTCGCCAACGGCCCCGCCGTGAACTACCACAACGCCCCGGAGAAGACGGCCGAGAGCTACAACAAGCACGGCTGGACCACGCTAGGCGACGTGGGCTGGGTCGACGAGGAGGGCTACCTCTACCTGACCGACCGCAAGAGCTTCATGATCATCTCGGGCGGGGTGAACATCTATCCGCAAGAAATCGAAAACTTGCTGATCACCCATCCCAAGGTCGCCGACGCCGCCGTGGTCGGCGCGCCGTGCGAGGAGATGGGCGAGAAGGTCGTGGCGGTCATCCAGCCGATGAACTTCGGCGACGACCAGGTTACCCTGGCCGAGGAGCTGATGACCTTCGCCCGCGCCAACCTCAGCCACGTGAAGTCGCCGCGCCGCATCGACTTCATGGCCGAACTGCCCCGGCACCCGACCGGCAAGCTCTACAAGCGGCTGATCCGCGACGCCTATTGGGGCAAGGGCGAGAGCCGGATCGTCTAGCCGGTGATGGACGGCGTCTGAAGGGTCAGGCGCGCTAGCCCCGGCGCATTCGTCCGCCGGGGCCGCCGCTGGGATACGCGCGGACTCGCCGGGGACCGGGGAGACGCGGGGCGAGCTTGAATGGAAGGTTCCAGCGCCGCCGCCGTTCCGGCCTGTTCCCTGGCCGGCGCAGGAAATCGGCGGGCGCGCTAAATTCGCCTCCTAGGCGAGCAGTCTCGCCTAAGTTCCGGGCGATGGGCTGACAAGCTTGGCGACGCGCCCCTAACTAGGCCGCATGTTCGCCGCCCTGCTCGACCGCCTCCCCAAGACCGCCACCGCCCCGTTCTGTCCGTCGGAGGTGCGCGGCGCGGTCGCCGTGCCCGACGGCCTGCCGACCTGGAAGCGGATGCTGCGGGTGGCCGGGCCTGGCCTGCTGGTCAGCGTCGGCTACATGGACCCCGGCAACTGGGCCACCGACATTGAGGCCGGCGCCCGCTACGGGACCTCCCTGCTATTCGTCGTGGTGCTGTCCAGCCTGGCGGCCATCGTGCTGCAGACCTTGTCGATGCGCTTGGGCCTCGTCACCGGCAAGGACCTGGCCCGCATGTCGCGCGACCAGTTCGGGCCGCGCGCCGTCAAGGTCCAGTGGTTGCTGGCGGAGCTGGCCATCATCGCCTGCGACATTGCCGAGGTGCTGGGCACGGCCCTGGCCTTCAAGCTGCTGCTGGGCGTTCCGCTGTGGGGCGGCGTGCTGCTGACGGCGCTGGACACAATCATCGTGCTCGGCCTGAAGGGAAAAGGCTTCCGCCAGCTGGAAGCCATCATCCTGGGCCTGATCTCGACGGTCGGGATCTGCTTCCTGGTCCAGCTGATCCTGGCCCCGCCAGACGCCGGCGAGGTGGCGCGCGGCTTGGTCCCGTCGCTCGACGCGCTGCAGCAGGGCAACGCCCTGTACCTGGCGATCGGCATCCTGGGCGCGACGATCATGCCGCATAACCTCTATCTGCATTCCTCGATCGTGCAGACGCGATTGACGCCCGCCGACGAGCCGGGGAAGCGGGCGGCGATCCGGCTCTCGACGATCGACACCGTCGTCTCGCTGCTGCTGGCGCTTTTCATCAACGCCGCCATCCTGGTCCTGGCCGCCTCGGCCTTCCACGGTTCGGGCCTGACCGAGGTGGCCGGCATCGAGGAGGCGCACCAGCTGCTGGCGCCCGTCACCGACGGCGCCCTGGCCGGCGTGCTGTTCGCCATCGCCCTGTTCGCCTCGGGCCAGAGCTCGACCTTCACCGGCACCATCGCCGGCCAGGTGATCCTGGAAGGCTTCCTGAACTTGAAGATCCCTTGCTGGCAGCGGCGGCTGATCACCCGGGGCCTGGCCATCGTCCCGGCGCTGATCGGCGTCCTGACCCTGGGCGAGCACTCGGTCGGCAAGCTGCTGGTGCTGACCCAGGTGGTGCTGTCGGCCCAGCTGCCCTTCGCCATCTGGCCGCTGCTGCGCTTCACCGACGACAAGGCGCTGATGGGCGCGTTCGCCAACGGCTGGATCACCAAGGCGGTGGCCTGGTTCCTGTTCGTGGTGATCTCGGCGGCCAATGTCTGGCTGGTCGTGAGCACCTTCTCCGGTTGACCTGAGCGGCGCGGGCTGGTCTCTATCCAAACAAATGTTTGGGAGAGAAATCGCCATGAAGGAAGTCGCCTACGCCGACCTCGCCGGCCTGGTGGGCCAGGAGCTTGGGGTGTCCGACTGGGTCGAAGTCACCCAGGAGCGCGTGAACCTGTTCGCCGAGGCCACCGGCGACCACCAGTGGATCCACGTCGACGTCGAACGCGCCACGAAAGAGATCGGCGGCCCGATCGCCCATGGCTTTCTGACCCTCTCGCTGATCCCGATGCTGGGCGCGGGCATCCTGCGCGTCACCGGCGTCACGCGTGGCATCAACTACGGCTGCGACAAGGTCCGCTTCACCGGCATGGTGCGGGTCGGCAAGCGGGTGCGCATGCGCCAGAAGCTGGTCAGCGTCGAGCCCAAGGCCGGCGGCCTGCAGATGAAGAACGAGTGCACGATCGAGATCGAGGGCGAGGAACGTCCCGCCTGCGTCGCCGAGACCATCTCGGTCATCTACGGGGCCTGAGGCCCGTCCGAAATCGAGGGATCACCGTCATTTCTCCCAGTGGCCGTTCGCGCTAGCGAGCGGACCACCGCTGGGAGATTGGCATGCTCGAACTCCGCCCCAACTGCGAACTGTGCGATCGCGACCTGCCGCCGAACACGCTGGACGCGCGGATCTGCAGCTACGAGTGCACCTACTGCGTCGCGTGCGCCGATGATGTACTGAGGAACGTCTGCCCAACCTGCGGCGGCGGCTTGGCGCGACGGCCTATCAGACCGGAAAAGGCCTACCGGCATCCGGACATTTCACTGGGCCTCCTCTTCCATCCGGCCAGCCAGACGCGCAAACACAGCCGTTGGAACCGCGAAGAGATCGCCGCGATGACCGCGCGGCTGAAGGACGTCCCGCCGGAGGAGCGCTGACCATGGCCAAGCAGCACGACTACACCAGCCTGATCGAATGGACCGGGGATCGCGGCCAGGGCACGCGGACCTACAAGGGCTATGACCGCACCTGGGAGGTGCGCACGCCGGGCAAGCCGCCGATCGCCTGCTCCAACGACCCGCTGTTGGGTGGCGACCCGACCCTGCACAATCCCGAGGACCTACTGCTGTCCTCGCTGAGCGCCTGCCACATGCTGTGGTACCTGCACCTGGCGTCGAACGCCGGGATTGTCGTGCGCGGCTATCGCGACCAGCCGCTCGGCGTCGGCGAGAGCACGCCGGACGGCGCCGGTCGCTTTCTGCGCGCGACGCTGCGGCCTCACATCGTCGTCGAGCATGGCGCCGACCTCGCCAAGGCCGACGCCATCCATCACGAGATCCACAAGGTCTGCTTCATCGCCCGGTCGGTGAACTTCCCGGTCGACTACGCGGCCACCTACGAGGAGGTCTGAGGCGCTCTAGGCGCCCGACCTCCCCGCCCCCGAACCCTACTTGGCCGGCACGACCGGCAGCTCGACATAGGACGCCTGGCCCGCCGCGTGGTAAACCGCGTTGCGGGCGACCACGAAGCTCGCTTCCTGCTCGTTGTCGCCGCCGGTGTTCAGGTTGCGGACGAACTTGGGGAAGTTCGACGAGGTGATTTCGATGCGGATCCGGTGCCCCGGCAGGAAGGTGTTGCTGGTCGTGATTGGCGTGGGCTTCACGACGCTGACCGCGCCCGGCGCCAGCATCTTGGGCTTGTCGTAGCCGTCGCGATAGCGAGCGCGCATGATGGTGTCGCCGATGATGTAGGCCGTGCCGTCCGGCGCCACATCGACCAGCTTGACCGCGAAGTCCGTGTCCTTGGCGTCCGAGGACACGTGCAGCACCGGCCGCACGAAGCCCGTCACCTCCATGGCCTCGGTCAGGGGCTCGCTTGTGTAGACGAGCACATCGTCGCGCGCCTCGATCGGGCGTTGGTCGAAGGCGCCGGCGATCACCAGGCCGCCATTGCAGCAGTCGCCGCCGCCGATGGTCTGCACCGGGTTGGCCGGGTCATAGACATAGCGATCGGGCTTCTCGCCGGCGGCGGGCGCGGCGGTCGAGAGCTTGCCGTCGCCGTTCAGGCTGTTGGCGCGGCCGCTGGAGCGCAGGTAGAAGCGCACCGTCTTGGCCTGCTGGGGCGGCCATTGGGCGCTCTCGCGCCAGGCGTTGGCGCCCATCGAGTAGTAGCGGACCGGCGGCGTCGAAGCCGAGAACGCGGCCGCATCGCCCTTCAGCCAACGGTCGAAGAAGGCGTAGACCTCCTTCTCGGCGTCGAAGTCGATCGACCCCAGCGCCCGGTCGCCGGACTTGTAGGGGCCGCTGAGGACGCGGGAATTGAAGCCGCAATGGTTCGACGGCGTCACGACCACATACTGGTTGGCGCTGGCCTCCTTGTCGGAGTTCACCGTCCGGGCGTGGTTGAACAGGGCCATGTTCGGCCCGATCGACACGTCGTACCAGGAATTGAACCACAGGGACGGCACGCCCCAGCCCATGTCGTCGTGATAGAGGCCACCCTTGCGCCAGGCCGGGTCGGCCGGCCCCTTGCGGTTGATCAGCTCTTCGAACGTGCCGGTCGGCTCGCCCAGGTCCTTGAGCATGTCGGCCACGGGCAGGTGACGGATCTGCTTGGGCCAATCCACGACGGGCTTGTTCGGCGCCAGGTCGTTGTAGCGGGCGATCCGGGCCATGGTCGGCTGGTCGAGGCCCTTGGGCGGCTGCGGGTTCAGCGGATTGTCGACGCCGTAGAGCCACACGAAGAACAGGTTGCGCGGCACGCCGCCGGTGTACCAGTTGCCCTGCTCCTCGAACTCGCCGACCTTGCCGATGCCGGCGCCTGAGGCCATAGGGACCATGGCCGCGTGGGCGGGGTGGTTCTGTGCCGCCAGGGCCAGCTGCCACTCGGCCGAGGACGAGCAGCCGCGCGTGCCGACCTTGCCGTTCGACCAGGGCTGCTTGGCGATCCAGGTCAGGGTGTCGTAGCCATCGGTCTGGGGCTTGCCGAGGATCTCCCAGTCGCCTTCGGAATAGAACCGGCCGCGCTCGTTCTGCAGCACCAGCGCATAGCCGCGCTTGATCGCCTCCAGGGCGTTGCGGCCGCCGCCGACCTTGTAGGACAGCTCGTTGTAAGGGGTCTTGATCAGGATGGTCGGCAGAGGCCCCTTGGCGCCCTTGGGCCGATAGACGTTCGTGGCCAGACGCACGCCGTCGCGCATCGGCACCATCTCGAACATCGTGACGTCGGCCTTCGCGGCCAGCTCCCGCTCGATCGCGGCGTCCGAAAACTGGGAATAGTCCTGGGCCCAACTCGGCGACGCCATCGCCAAGATCATGACCGCCGCACACGCCTTCGCGGAAATACGCATCCTCACCCCTCCCATAACGCACGCCCAACAACCAAACCGGCGGGGGGCGCTCAAGCCACTTTTGCCGCGTATCGGAGGGGCAGCTTCGACGGCAAGGCAAGCGCCAAATCAGGGCCCACGACAGCAAAACGGCCGCCGGATCGCTCCGGCGGCCGTTTCGTCAGTCATAGGACGGGGTTCAGCGCTTGATCGCGTCGCCGATCTTGTCCTGGGCCTTACCGACCTTGTTCTGGATGTCGCCCTTGGCCTTCTGGGCCGCGCCCTCGGCTTCGAGGCGTTCGTTGTCGGTCATCTTGCCGACGGATTCCTTGACGGCGCCCACGCCCTTATCGACGGCGCCTTCGACACGATTGGTGCTCATGGCTATCTCCTGCGGTGGTGTTGTGGTTGCAGGAGAAACGGCCAGCGCCAGGGTCTGTTCCGAACTAGTGGGACGCGCCCATCGCCATGGCCGATACGGCGACGGCCGGTGTCGCGCCGGGCATGGCGGGCTCGGGTTTCGGCGCCCGCGCCTGGGTGACCGTCGCGCCAGGGACATTGTCGAGCAGCGTCAAGGTTTCACGGATGAACTTGGCGTGGGTGACGATGCCGATCTCCAGGCGCTCGCCGGAGAGCTCGACCTGCTGGGTCAGCAGACCCGCCACGAACTGGACCTCCTGGCTCTCGCTAGCTCCCGGCCGACGACGCGCGCCCTCGGCCATGAAGACGGGCCCGCCCGAATTGCCGGGGAACACCGAGAAGTCCATCAGGAAGGTCGGGAAGTTGGTGGCCGGCGCCAGCGGATACGAGGCGACGCGGCCCGACCGTAGAATGGGGAAACCCGCCGGATTGGCCGACAGCCCGCGCGGAAAGCCCAGCGCCATCATCTCGTCGCCGGGACCCAGGTTGTACTTGTTGAAGGTGTCGTCCTGGGCCAGGTAGTTCAGCGGGATCGCCGCCTTGGCGAACTCGGGCGGAGCCTCGACCACCATGACCGCGACGTCGCGGGTCGGGTGCTTGGTCCACAGCGGATGGTCGCCGTCGCGGATCTTCAGGGACTCCGGATCGTAGCGCCAGACGCCTTCGGAGCCCTGGATGCGGTAGCCGATCCGAGCCGACATCGACGGCATCTTCTCGAGGACGTGGGCGGCGGTGACCAGGATGGTGCGCGGCTTGCCGTCCGGCGTCGGGTCCGACACCAGGAAGCCCGTGCCAACCGTGCGCGAGCCATCGCCCAGCGGTTGCTCCAGTTGCACCGTCGCCTTGATCAGGTCGACGGACAGATCCCACGCCATGTCGCCCCCTTCGTTACGCTTACAAAAAACTCATGCGCCCGACCGCTTCGGGAGTTTGACCACAGGTTTTTCGCACCGCAAGTTGTCGTTCTGCCGCGGTCGCGCGTTGAGCAGGGTTACGGGGAAATTTCTCGCATGAATCGCCGCCAGATGATGACGAGCGCCGCCGCCGCGCTTACCTCGTCTTCCACAGTCCTTCCTGGAATAGCTTTCGGATCACCCATGTCCTCATCCGCCGCCCGCCCCACGCCTCCGGTCGCCAAGAAGACTCCCAAGACGATCGAGCAACTGGGCCGCGCGCGGACCGACGACTATGCCTGGATGAAGGATGACAACTGGCAGAAGGTCCTGCGCGACCCCAGCTTGATCAAGGCCGACGTCAAGGAACACCTGACGGCCGAGAACGCCTACACCAAGGCCATGCTGGGCTCGACCGACGCTCTTCAACAAAAAATGTTCGAGGAGATGAAGGGGCGGATCAAGGAGGACGACGCCAGCGTCCCGGCCAAGGACGGTCCCTTCGAGTACTACACCCGCTATGACAAGGGCGCGCAGCACCCGATTCACGCCCGCAAGCCGGTGGCCGGCGGCGCCGAGGAAGTCCTGCTCGACGAGGAGAAGGAGTCCAAGGGCAAGGCCTTCTACCAAGTCGGCGCGGCCACCCATTCGCCGGACCACAAGCTCTACGCCTTCGCCGTCGACGAGCAGGGCTCGGAAGTCTATCGCATCCAGGTCAAGGACCTGGCGACCGGCAAGGTCCTGGAGAGCCCGGTCGACAGCACGACAGGCGACTTCTGCTTCTCGCCCGACAGCCAGTGGCTGTTCTGGACCTTCCGGGACGACAACGGCCGTCCGGCCAAGATCTATCGCCGCCCCGCGCGGGGGACGGCCAAGGACGACGTGCTGATCTATGACGAGCCCGACGAAGGCTTCTTCATCGGCGTCGGCGCGACCAGCTCCGACAAGTACGTCGTCATCTCGTGCGGCAACCAGGAGACCAGCGAGGCGCTGATCATCCCGGCCGCCGATCCGACCGCCAAGCCGGTGATCTTCCACCCGCGCGAAGTCGGAGTCCGCTACGAGGTCGAGCATTGGAACGACCACTGGGTGATCCGCACCAACGCCGACGGCGCGGTCGACTGGAAGCTGGTCACCGCCCCCGAGGCCGCGACCGGCAAGGCGAACTGGAAGGACTGGATCCCGCACCAGCCGGGCCGCCTGATCTCCGGGACCATGGCCTTCAAGCGCTGGTTCGTGCGCCTTGAGAAGGTCGACGCCCTCAACCGCGTCACCGTCACGGCCCAGGACGGGGCCGAACATGTCATCGGCTTCGACGAGGCGGCCTACGCTCTGTCACTGGAGGGCGGCTACGAGTACGACACCGACACCGTCCGCTTCGTCTACAACTCGATGACCACGCCCCGGCAGTGGTTCGATTACGACATGAAGAGCCGTCAGCGGACCCTGCGCAAGACGCAGGAAATCCCCTCCGGCCACGATCCGTCGAAGTACGAGACCCGCCGCCTGAACGCCAAGGCCGCCGACGGCGCCGAGGTGCCGATCTTCGTGCTGATGAAGAAGGGGACCAAGCTGGACGGCTCGGCGCCGCTGCTCCTGTACGGCTACGGCAGCTACGGCATCGCCATGGAGCCCAGCTTCTCGATCCGCAACTTCAGCCTGGTCGACCGCGGCTGGATCTGGGCCACCGCCTGCCCGCGTGGCGGCTCGGAAAAGGGCTGGGGCTGGTTCCTGGACGGCAAGAAGTTCAAGAAGAAGAACACCTTCACCGACTTCATCGCCTGCGCCGAGCATCTGCACGCGGCGGGCTACGGCAAGCCGGCCAGCACGGTGGCCTATGGCGGCTCGGCCGGCGGCATGCTGATGGGCGCGATCAGCAACATGCGCCCGGACCTGTTCGCCGGGATCATCGCGGCGGTGCCGTTCGTCGACGTGCTGAACACGATGAGCGACACCACCCTGCCGCTGACCCCGCCGGAATGGCCCGAATGGGGCAATCCGCTGGAGGACAAGGAAGCCTACGACTACATCGCCAGCTACAGCCCCTACGACAATGTCACGGCAAAGCCCTATCCGGCGGTGCTGGCGACGGGCGGCCTCTCGGATCCCCGGGTGACCTACTGGGAGCCGGAGAAGTGGACGGCCAAGCTGCGGGAGCACACCACCAGCGGCAATCCCGTCCTGCTGAAGATCAACATGGACGCCGGCCACGGCGGGGCCTCGGGGCGGTTCGACTTCCTCAAGGAGATCGCGCTGGACTACGCCTTCGCCGTCTGGGCGGTGGACAAGGGCTGGACCAAGGCGTGAGCGGGACGGTCATCATCCGCCCCTCCGCCGACGCCGACGTCCCCGCGATCACGGCCATCTACGGCTGGAACGTCCTGAACGGCTTCGGCACCTTCGAGGAGACGCCGCCCGACGCGGCGGAGATGGCGCGGCGGCGCGAGGGCTTCCTCGCGCGCGGCATGCCCTATCTGGTCGCCGAGCTTGACGGCAAGGTGGTGGGCTACGCCTACGCCGGCCCCTTCCGGCTGCGGGCGGCCTACCGCTACACGGTCGAGGACAGCATCTATGTCTCGCCGGACGCGGTCGGGAACGGCGTCGGACGAGCCCTGCTCCAAGCCCTGATCGACGCCTGCGAAGCCCTAGGCCTGCGACAAATGTGCGCGGTCATCGGCGACAGCGGCAACACCGCCTCGATCGCCCTGCACACCGCCCTCGGCTTTGAAAAGAAGGGCGTTTTCCCAGATATGGGCCACAAATTCGGCCGTTGGCTGGACTTGGTTTGGATGCAGAGGCCCCTGAACGGCGGCGGCGCGACGCCACCCGACGCGCCTGGCATGTCGCTCAGCGGTGTTTGAGTCGTTTTCGAAATAAAGCTTAACCTAGCCCTGTATATCCTCACCCGGAGGCCAGTGAGGACAGGGATTGCAAGTCAAGGACGCCAGTTCCGATCGGCGAGCGGAAGTCGCGCTGATGCGCGCTTACGTGCCGATCGTGCGCGGGTACCTGATCGCCAGCGCGGTCTATTACGCGCTGATCAGCCTGTCTCATCCCTTTTACGAGAAGGATCTCTATCTTCTGATCCTTCAGGGGTTGTCGGTCGCCGCCTGCCTCTACGGCTTCGGCGCCTGGTGGGCGCTGGGCCGCGGCCGGATCGTCGGCCTGGGGCTCGAGGCCGTGGCCCTGGGCATGAACGCCCTGTTCCTGTCCAACGTCCTCGCCTACCAGATCCTGCATTTCGAGCCGATGAAGCTCGTCTATTTCGTGCTGATGGGGCTGGTCTTCGCCACCTCGGCGCCCTCTCGGCGGGTGGCGCTGGGCAGCGTGAGCGCCGCGGTGATCGGCCTGGTGTGGATGGCCCAGAAAGCGCCGGGCGACACGATCAACAACTACGCCTTCGTCGGACTGGCCGGAGCGTTCGCGGCCTTCGGCATGTCCACCCTGATGCGCGGCGTCGTGCGACGCGAAGTCCGCGCCCGCCTGGCTAGCGAGGCGCTGAACGCCGACCTGCAGCGCGAGCTGACCGAGAACCGCCGCCTGAAGACCGAGGCCCAGGAACTGGCTCTCGCGGCCGAGACAGCCAACCGCGCCAAGACCGAATTCCTGGCCACCATGAGCCACGAGATCCGCACGCCCCTCAATGGCGTGCTGGGCATGGCGCAGATCATGGCGGCCGGAGAGCTGACGCCCGAACAGCGCCGACGCTTGGATACGATCACCGCCTCGGGCCAGACCTTGCTGAACGTGATCAACGCCATCCTCGACATTTCGAAGGTCGAGGCGGGCAAGATGGAGATCACCCCGGCGCCGTTTGATCTCTCCGCCCATCTGGACGCCCTGCGCCAGCTCTATGGCGGCCTGGCTCGCGACAAGGACCTCGAGTTCAGCCTGGAGATCACCAGCCAAGCCCAGGGTTGGCGTCTGGGCGACTCCGACCGTCTGCGGCAGGTGATGTCGAACCTGATCGCCAACGCCATCAAGTTCACCGACGCCGGCGCCGTGCGGGTGTTCGTGGAGGGTGACGACAAGACCATCATCGCGCGGGTGATCGACAGCGGCGGCGGCATCCCGGAGGCGGAGCGGGACCGTCTCTTCACGAAGTTCGCCCAACTCGACAGCTCCAGCACGCGCCGCGCCGGCGGGTCGGGCCTTGGTCTGGCGATCTGCAAGACTCTAAGCGAGTTGATGGGCGGCTCGATCGCCTATTCGCACGCCGAAGGGGGTGGAGCCTGCTTCACCGTCACCCTGCCGATGCCGCGCGTGAGCCCGGCGGATGACCAGGCCCCCAAGAGCGGCATCGCCGGACCAGACGCCGCGCCATCCGACGCGCCAAGGATCCTGGTCGTTGACGACAACCAGACCAACCGCGCCGTGCTGCTGACCCTGCTTGGGCATTTGGGCGTGGCGGCCCAGTTCGCGGTGGACGGCCGCGACGCGTTGGCCATGTGGGATCGCGAGAACTGGGACGCGATCCTGATGGATATCCACATGCCGATCATGGATGGCGTCCAGGCCAGCCAGATGATCCGCGCCCGAGAAAAGGCGACGGGCCGCGCCCGCACGCCGATCATCGCCGTCACGGCCAGCGTGCTGACGCACGAACGCACCCTCTACGCCGAGGCCGGCATGGACGGGATCGTGGCCAAACCCGTCGAAATCCCTCGTCTCGTGGAAGTGCTGGGCAAGGCGCTGTCGATCGATCCCGTCGTCGATCACGCCGACACGCGCGGCGTCGCCTAGAGCCCCTTCGGAGCAGCGCGCTCCAAGCCAATTCCGCGCCTAACGCGAAAAAGGGGGCGTCGTGACGCCCCCTCTTCTTTCCCGCCGGGAAACCGTGCGACGCCTTTGGCGCCGCCGCGAGCCCTAGAGCGCCCGCTAGGCTCAAGCAACGCGCTCCAAGCCCATGATTTGGAGCGTGTCTCTCTAGCCTGGATGGCCCCATCCAAACTGGATGGGCTCTACGCCTTGCGCGAGCGCGGCGCCTTGCCCTTGCGACCGCCCTGTCCAAGGCCCAGGGCCTTGGCCATCTTCGAGCGCGCCTCGCTGTAGGCGGGAGCGGTCGTCGGATAGTCGTTGGGCAGACCCCACTTGGCCTTGTACTCGGCCACGGTCATGCCGTGGGTGGTGAGGTGGCGCTTGAGAGTCTTGTAGGGCTTGCCGTCCTCGAAGCTAATCAGGGCTTCGGGCGTGATGCTCTTGCGGATCTGAGCCGGCGTCGCCTTGGTCACGGCCTCCACGGCCGGAGCCGGCGGCGCGCCAATACCAGCCAGCGCGTCGTGCGTGGCGCGGATCAAAGCCGGAAGCTCCGAGACCGGCGTAGAATTGTTGGCCACATAATTGGCGACGATTTCCGCCGTAAGCTCGATTAGGGTCGCTTTGTCTTCCACGATCACAACTCCATTCCCCTATTGGCCCGGAATTACACCTTCGCTTGAGAAAAACAAGTAGTTCAGACCGATAAATCTGATTGATTCGTGTTAAAGCTTAGCAATCGATTGTGGATGAGCGCGTTCAACGAGGAAAGTTTCCGTCAACTATAACGCTGACGACCTCGCTCTAAGCCCGGCCCACGCGGCGAAAACAGCGTAAACGCAGGCCCATTTCGCAACCGCGAAATAGGATCATGCGCGCGAACGACGATCACAGTACGAATATCAGTCACTCACACCTTGGGCGGCAATAAACACGCGAACGTTGAATCGCGTCACCAGCACTCGCGCTCCCGTCGATTGAGATATTGCTTATCTGGATTTTGACGAGAAAGGCTCGACCATCGAAGAAGCGATTGGGAGGTGGTTCGTCACACGATCGACGCGACGAACGATGAGGCCTTGCCTGGACGCCCCCGACTTGACCGGCCCCCGACTTGAAGGAGATGCGCCGCCCCAAGCCGATGCGCGCGCCGTGGAGTGGCGCGGCGCCGCGAAGAGACAAGCCGACGCCCCGCCAAGTGAAACTCGGCGGCTCTTCAGAACTAATCGGGAAGAAAGTGGCTGGGGAACTAGGACTCGAACCTAGAATGACGGTACCAAAAACCGCAGTGTTACCATTACACCATTCCCCAGCAGGAACGGCGAGACCCGTCAGGGCCCGGCGAGGCGGTGGAGATAGCTCACGACTCGGATGGATGCAACAGGCCATTTTCGAACTTTTTTCGGGCCGTCGCGCGAACGTCGAAAAAGGCGCTTGCGCCCTCCGAAACACCCTCCTATAAGGCCGGCCTCCAAGTCGGAGTGTGGCTCAGTCTGGTAGAGCACTGCGTTCGGGACGCAGGGGTCGCAGGTTCAAATCCTGCCACTCCGACCATTTCCTCCCCGCTAGCCAGAAGCGGGAAACCTGCCGAAAAAACAGGATTTTACGGATCCGCGCCAAGGCGCCGGCCTCGGCCGCGCGCGAAGCCGCCCGGCATTGCGCGCTCTTCATTTGGAACCGTCGGCGACACCGGGTAGCTTGTGTCCGACACCTCCCAACGGGACTTCCGATGAAGCAGTTCTTTCTGACCGTCGCCGGCGTGTTTGTCGGCCTTCTGTTGTTCGTGGTCGGAGTTCCGTTCCTCCTTGTCGTGATGGCCGCCGGCGCGGCTCGCCCCGCCCCCACGCCGGCCCACGCCGTCCTGCAGTTGGACCTGCGCCAAGGCCTGAGCGACCAGGCGCCCAGGAACCCCTTCGCCTCGCTGAGCGGCGGCGGCGACTCCATCATGTCGATCATCGAGACCCTGCGGCGGGCCGAAAAGGACGACAAGGTGCGCGCCATCCTGGTGCGCCTGCCCGAGGGCGGCGTCGCGCCCGCGGCCGCCGACGAACTGCGCCTGGCCTTCAAGCACTTCCGCGAAGTCGGCGGCAAGCCGGTCTACGCCCATAGCCAGGGCCTCTATCCCTCCGGGATGGTGACCTCGACCTACATGCTGGGCGCGTCGGCCAGCGAGTTCTGGATGCAGCCCGACAGCAGCTTCCAGGCGGTGGGCGTCTCCAGCGAGTCGATGTTCTTCAAGCGCTTCTTCGACAAGTACGGCGTCAAGGCCGACTACGAGCAGCGCTATGAGTACAAGAACGCGGTCAATCCCTATCTCTACAGCGACTACACGCCGGCCCACCGAGAATCGACGCTGTCGTGGATGGGCTCGGTCTATCGGACGGCCCTGGTCAGCGCCGCCGTCGATCGCAAGCGCGACCCCGTCCAGCTGACCCGCGTCCTCGAGGACGGCCCCTACAGCGCGCAAGAAGCGCAAGCCAAGGGCCTGATCGACAAGGTGGGCCAGGTCAGCGACATCCAGGCCATGGCCCTCGACAAGGCGGGCAAGGGATCGAAGCTGATCGACTTCGACGACTACGGCTCGCGCAACAAGCCGCCGGCGGTGAAGACCGGCCCGGCGATCGCGGTGATCGGCGCCGAGGGCGCGATCGTCACCGGGACCAGTGGCGGCGGCTCGCCGTTCGGCGGCGAGAGCAATGTCTATTCCGACGACGTGGCCAAGGCCTTCCGCGACGCGACCGAGGACAAGGACGTCAAGGCGATCGTCTTCCGCGTCTCCTCGCCCGGCGGCTCGGACACGGCCTCGGAACAGATCCTGGCGGCCATGAAGACGGCCAGGGCCGCCGGCAAGCCCGTCGTCGTCAGCATGGGGACCTACGCGGCCTCGGGCGGCTACTGGATCTCCAGCCAGGCGGACTCGATCATCGCCCAGCCCTCGACCCTGACCGGCTCGATCGGCGTCTATGGCGGCAAGTTCGCGATCGGCGACGCCCTGGCCCGCTTTGGCGTCGACACCAAGCAGTTGCATGTCGGCGGCGACTACGCCCAGGCGTTCGGCTCGGGCGACGGCTTCACGCCCGAACAGCGCGCCAAGTTCGCCGGTTGGATGGACCGCATCTACGCCGGCTTCATCGCCCGCGTCGCCGAGGGCCGCAAGCTGCCCGCCGACCGCGTGCGCGAGATCGCCAAGGGCCGTGTCTGGACCGGCGAGCAGGCCAAGCAGCTGGGCCTCGTCGACGAGCTGGGCGGCTTCTACCAGGCGATCGACAAGGCCAAGGCCCTGGCCAAGCTGAACGGCGACGTGCGGCTCAAGCGCATGGATGGCGGCCAATCGCCGTTCGAGGCGCTGGAGAAGCTGCTGGGCGTCAGCGAGACCTCGATGAAGACCCTGGCGGCGGCGGCCTGGGTGCTGGGCGATCCCCGCTCGCAGGCCATCCTCGACGAAATGGTCCACGCCCGCCTGCGGGCCGCGCCCGGCGGGGCGTCGGTGCTGGCGGACACGCCGGTGCGGTAGGGGGCCGGCGCGCTTCCGAAACATCGCCTAGCGGCGAAGGCCGTCGGAGGGTCCTCCGACGGCCTTTTTGGTTTCCCACCGGCTGCCTCTCCCGACTGAGGCGCTTTCGATCCGATAGCGGTTTCCCCTATCGGGAAATACCCTGGTCCAAGCGTCGCCAATCCAGCGTCCGCCTTCGGCATTTCAGCCCACCGGGCGAGTGACGCGGGCGCTTGGCCGAGCTGGCCCGTCCCCTCTTTTGGGGGTGAAGAAGGCGATCGGCCAGAGCCGTGGCCTCCCTCCAGCCATCCATCACCGCCGCGCAAAAAAGAAGGGCCGCCCGAGGGCGGCCCTTCCGTAGTCCAAATGAAGGCTACGCTTAGAAGGCGTAGCGCAGGCCGAAGCGCACGGTGCGCGGCGACTGATAGGTACGAGGCAGGCCGTAGTAAGGAGCCCGAACGCCCTTAACGCCCGAAGCCGAGGTCCGGACTTCGCCCTGTTCAACGACGCGAGTGACCTTGTCGCCGTCCAGCAGGTTGAAGATGTCCATAACGGCCACCAGGCTGCCCTTCGTATCGCTTTCCATGATGCGATACGAGACGCTCAGGTCGACCTGGTAGTTCCAGTCCGTATGGCCCGAGGCGCCGCGAGGAGTCATGATGCTGTTGTACGAGACGTTCGGCTGACCCGCGGCAGCCAGTTGGAGCGGGATCGACGCGTTAGCCGAACCGGCGGTGCCTTTGGCCGTGCCTAGCGGGCAGTACCAAGCCGACGGCGTGCCCGAGTTCGGGGCCAGCGGATCGATCGACTGCGGCAGGTAGCCGATGCACCCATACGGACGACCCGACTGCGCCGTGAAGTTCGCGCCGATGGTCAGGCGCTCGACCGGAGCGTAGGTGCCGAACACCTTGAAGGTGTGGCGGCGGTCGTTCGGCAGGTTGCCGTAAGCGCCGACGGTGTTGGCGTAGTGGTCGAAGTCCTGGGTGATCGAGGTATCGGTCTGACCCACGTCGGACTTAACGGCGCCTTCGTAGTTGCCCTTCGACTTAGCCAGCACGTACGAGCCTTGCAGACCCCACTTGCCGTCGAACGCCCGCTCGAAGGTGAGCTGGAGGGCCTTATACTCCCGCTTGGTCTTCGGGAGCTTCATGTCCTCAGCCGTCAGGTCGATCCACTGCGGATTGTAGGCCGGATTGGCCGCCGCTCCGATCTTCGTGGTGTCGCCTTCCAGATCGATGAAGACGCGGGCGCCGTCGCCCGGATTGACCAGGACATACGGATAGACGCTGGGATCATTGCAGGTGGCGATGCTCTTACGCGCGCAGTAGCGCGAAACAGCGTCGCCGATGGCGGTATCTTCGATCGTGCTCTTGAGTTGACGATAGACGGCGCGGGCGCCGAAGGTCCAGTCGGACAGCATGCCTTCGCGGAAGCGGTGCTCGTAACCCAGGACGAACTCGCGCTCGTACATCGGCTTGAGGCCATCTTCCGTGACGGTGCGCGGGTCAGGACCACCGGGGGGGCTGTAGTAGTCGGTCGCGCCGATCTGAGCGCCAAGAACAGGATATCCGTCCGCGCTGATGCCCGTGAGCGGAGCGCAGTTGTTGGGCGCCGCGGCGGTATTGTTGCTCAGGCACGGTCCGCTACGCGTCGTCTGATAGTAGGCTTCGGTATAGACTTCACCCGACGAAGCGCGGATCGAGGTGTTGGTGGCGATCGGCAGATAGTAGTCGCCGACCGAGCCGTAGATCCGGTCGTCGCCATTGCCGGTCGGGTCCCAGTTGAAGCCGATACGCGGCGCCAATTGGTTGTCGATCTTGATGTACGACTGACCCGACGAATTCTTGTAGTTGTAGATGTCGGCGCGCAAACCCAGCTGCAGGCTGAAGTTGGGCGTCACCTCCCACGAGTCCTGAACATAGGCGGCGGTTTGGCGAGCCGTGAAGGAACCGATGTTCGCGAAGGTCACCACACCAACACAACCGAAGCTCGACGCACCGTCCGGGCAGGACGCTTGCGAGTAGGCGGTGTAGAGCGCGCCGCCCGAGTAGGCGCTAACGGCCGTTGAGGTCAGGTCCTCCCGGTCATAGCCAACGCGGAAGTGGTGGTCGCCCAGAAGCTTGAAGTAGAAGTCGCCGTCGACGCGGTATGTCTTGCGGAGATCGACGCCTTCCAGGTTGAACGGCCCGCCTTGGCGGCCGCCCGTGGCATAGCCGCCGAACAGCGCGCCCTGATCGATGATGCCCGGCACGTTGACATTCGCACCGTAGTCCTTTTGGTCGCTGCGGATACGACCATAGGTGCCCGAGAGGGTGAACCAGTCGGCGAAGACGCCCGTATACTTATAGATTTGGTTCAGACCACCGGACTTCTGGTAGTAATTGTTCAACGCCGCACCGATCGTGTAGTTCGAGCGCGCGAAGTTGTAAGGGTTGTAGTCGGTCGTCGTCGTGTCAGAGAAAATCGTGGCTTCGAGCTTGTGGTTTTCATTCAGCACGAAGTCGAACTTGCCGATCCAGCGCGGATCGTTCGACTTAGTCCGGGTAATGGTGCCGGTCGCCGTGGTCGGGTTTGCGAAGCTCGCGGCGCCCCAGCTCTTGCTCTGGCGGGCGTTGTACAGCAGGAAGAAGAAGATGTGATCTTCCATGATCGGGCCGCTGGCCCAGACCGTCTGCTCGCTCGAATCCGCCTTCGAATACTGGTTTAGGACCAGTTGACCAACCGAGTTGTTGCCGCCCGGCGCATAGGCCTCGCCGCGCTTGGCGCGCAGCGAATTCGGGGTCCAGTAGGTGCTGACGCCGCCGTGGAACTCGTTCGAGCCCGAACGGGTCACGATGTTGATGACGCCGCCGGTGCCACGGCCGAATTCGGCCTGGTAGCCACCGGTCTTCACGTCGACGGCCTGGATGGCTTCGAACGGCAGGTCCGCGTAACCTAGGAAGTTGCGCTGGTCGGTGACGTTGATGCCGTTGATGTAGTATGCGCTTTCAGCGGCCGAGGTGCCCGACAGGGTCACGGCCGACTGGTTGCGGCGCACGCCATTGGCGGCGATCGAGGGGTCAGCGATGCCCACGCCCGGGGCGAGCAGGACGGCGGCATTGATGCTGCGGCCCAGCGGCACGCGGCTGGCCAGGTCCTGCACGTCAACCACGAGACCGGTGTCGGTCTTCGAGAAGTCCTGGGTCTTGCGCGTGGCCGTGATCACCAGTTCGGAAACCGACTGGTTGCTCAGGGTGAAGGCGTAGGACGAGCTGCCCGGAGCGACCCGGATCGATTGATTTTCGAGCGTGGGGAAGCCAGCCGCCGAGATCGTGGCGCTGTAACCGCCCACGGACAGCGCCGGGATGCGGTAGCCGCCATCGGCGTCGGTCTTCGTCGTACGCGTCGAGCCTTGAGTCGAGGTCACGCTGACCGTGGCGCCCGCGATAGGCTTGCCGGCGTCGTCCGTGACGGTCCCGCTCAAGTTGCCGCTGGTGTAGTCCTGCGCCATGGCGACGGTCGGAGCCACGCTTGCGCCGACGAAAACGGCCGCGGGCGCTGCGACGACGGCAAGGCCAGCCAACAACGTCGTCGACATCAGGCGCGCGCGAGCGCCACCCTTAATGAAAGTCATTCTATTACCCCTCTGTGCGTGGCGCGGGCGGCGAGCCGGACAAGCCCCTCTAGAAACTTTGTCCCGCCCGGAGCGGAAAACCGCCGAATTGCGCCACCAGACTCCTGGTGTCCCGGAACAAAACCCCGGTTAAGGAGACGTTAGGAGGCGGCGCGCCCGAGGGTCAATTGTCATTGCAAAACTGTAATCCACATGACGACGACCTGTCGCAAATGGGCCACAGTTTGCCCCAATTTCTGGCGACCACGGCTCGACGGATGTCGCTGAACCCGCCGGAAGCGAAGAAAAATTTCCACAGCCCCTTGTTTAGGAAGAACTATTCCAGCCCAAAATACCGCCGTTAGCGCGAAGATCGGCCGCCACCGCTTGAGGCGAAGCCACGCCTGAACCATCTTGACTTGAGCAACTTTCCGCCCCGTTCGCGCCAAATTCAGGGTCTGGATTTTATATTTTTGACACAAACACCGGAAAGATAACCGTCGCGCCGCCCCCTTAGCGGGCGCCGGCTGACTGACCTGACCATTGTCTAGGCGCCGGTTGGTCGCGAGAATGTCGCCGCGACGGACGGCGTCGCGACAAGTCAGTTTGGCGGAGCCATGAGCGATTTTCGACGCGTCACCGACTCTCTTTCGGTCAGCCCTCAGGTCTCCGAGGCCGACATGGCCCGCGCCGCGGCGGAGGGATTCGTTCTGGTGATCAACAATCGGCCCGACGGCGAGGACCCGAGCCAGCCGTCGAGCGCGGCGATGGAAACCGCCGCGCGGGCGGCGGGCCTGGACTATCTCTATGTTCCCGTGCGCGGCGGGCCGACGCCGGATCAGGTCGAGACGGTGCGCGAGGCGGTCGAGGCCGCGGACGGGCCGGTGCTGGCCTTCTGCCGTTCGGGCACGCGCTCGATCGTCACCTGGTCGATCGGCCAGGCCCTGGCGGGGGCGGACCGCCAGACGCTGGTCGGGCAGGGCCTGAACGCCGGCTACGATCTTTCCGGCGTGCTGCCGGCCTAGGCTAGAAGGCGAAGGTTTCCCGCGCGGCCATCGGCGTCGGCTCGGCATGACAGCTGGCCAGGGCGAAATGCGCCAGCGTGATACAGAGGACCGCGAAGGCCGCGCGCTGGAGCCGTTTTGAAACAAAAATCGCCGTGTCCGTCACCATGGTCCGAGCCCCCGAGGATACTTGAGGGCCTCCAGCGCAAGACCGGCGCCACGACGAGAGGCCCGAACGGAGCGACAGCATGATCCCCTTCGTCCGCGAGCTGGCCTTCGAGTACGGGCGTTGCGATCAGGTCTCGCCCCTGATCCGACGGGTCATCGCCCGTAATCCCGGGCCGTTCACCTACACCGGCACGGGAGTCTACATCGTGGGCCAGGGCCAGGTGGCGGTGATCGATCCTGGCCCCGACCTGCCGGAACACTTCGAGGCGCTGAAGGCGGCGCTGGCCGGCGAGCGCGTCAGCCACGTGCTGGTCACCCACCACCATCTGGACCACAGCCCCCTCGCCCGCCCGCTGGCCGAGCTGTTCGGCGCCAAGGTCCTTGGCCGTCCCGCGCCGCCCGATCATAGCGAGGCCGCCGCGCCGGGTCTGGAGGAAGGCGCCGACGATCGCTTCCGTCCCGACGTCGAGCTCGCCGACGGCGACGTGATCAGCGGCCCCGGCTGGACGCTGGAGGCGGTGGCGACGCCGGGCCACACCTCCAATCACGTCTGCTTCGCGTTGAAGGAGGAGAACGCCCTCTTTTCCGGCGACCACGTCATGGGGTGGTCAACGACGGTGATCACGCCGCCGGACGGCGACATGGGCGACTATTTCGCCAGCCTGGCCAAGGTCCGGGCGCGGAACTTCGACACGCTCTGGCCGACTCACGGCGCGCCGGTGCGGGAAGTGACGCCCTTCATCGACGCCTATATCGCTCACCGCCAAGCCCGCGAGGCGCAGATCCTGGAGGCGCTGGGCGCGGGCTTCACCTCGATCCCGGCCATGGTCCCCAGCCTGTACGCGGCCGTCGATCCGCGCCTGCACCCGGCCGCGGCGCTGTCTGTCCTGGCCCACATGAATCAGCTGGTGAAGGAAGGCCGCGTTCTGGCCGAAGGCGATGGGCTAGGCGGCCAGTACCGGCTGGCCTAGGGGAACAGCCGCTTGGTGGTCCAGCCGTCGGCGACGCGGTCGAAGACCAACCGCTCGTGCAGACGGAACGGGCGATCGCGCCAGAACTCAAGGGTGATCGGGACGATCCGATAGCCCGACCAGTGCGGCGGACGCGGCACCTTTCCCAAGCCGAACTTCAGGCCCATCTCGGCGACGCGCTTTTCGAGCGCCAGGCGGTCGGGCAACGGCTGGGACTGGTCGCTGGCCCAGGCGCCGATCTGGCTGTGACGGGCGCGGCTGGCGAAATAGGCGTCGGCCTCGGCCTCGGTCACCGGCTCGACCAGACCCCGGATCCGCACCTGGCGGCGCAGGGACTTCCAGTGGAACAGGATCGCGGCCTTGGGATTGGCCGCCAGCTCCCGCCCCTTGGCGCTGTGAGTGTTGGTGTAGAAGACGAAACCACGCGGGTCGAAGTCCTTCAGCAGCACCATCCGCGAGTCGGGCATGCCGTCGGCGTCGACCGTCGAGACGGTCATGGCGTTGGGATCGTTGAGCTCTTTCTTACCCGCGTCCTCCAGCCACTCGGCGAACAGGGCGAAGGGATCCGTCTCCGACAGAAGCGGGGGCGGGGTGGCCTCGGTGACCTGGCGGACATAGTCGTCCTGGCTGGGCGAGGCGGGGATCAGGGTCTGGTCGGCGCTCATGCGCTTCATATAGGCCCGCCCGTGGCGAGGGGCCACAGCCCCGACTCCGTAAGCTAAAGTCTTAACTTAACGCCCCGTTGACCATCCGGGCGGCAGGGTCGCGGCCATGACCGCCAAAGGCCCAGTTCTGACGCTTTTCGCGGCCCGCGCCCTGCTCGGCGTTGGGCCGGACGCGGACGATCGCGCGCTGCGCAAGGCCTATCGCGAGGCCGCCAAGCGGGCCCACCCCGATCGCCCGACCGGCGACGCGGCGCTGTTTCGCGACGTCCAGGCGGCCTACCGCCTGCTTCAGGACGCCTTGGCGCGTCCGACGAATTTCCCCCCGACCCTGGCCGCGCCGCCGGTCGCCGACCGCGCCTTTCTGGATATCGACATAGCCACCGCCGTCGCCGGCGGGGCGGAGGAATTGTCGATCGACGGCCGCCGCCTGCGCCTGAAGCTGCCGGCTGGCTTGCGCGCCGGCGACAAGGTGCGGCTGATGGACGTGCTGTTCGAGGTCCGCCACCGGCCGCTGGACGGCGCGTTGGTGCGCGGAGACGACCTGTGGCTGACCGGAAAGGTCGCCCCGCGCGTGCTGGCCGAGGGCGGCCGGGTCGAGGCCGATACGCCGCTGGGTCCCCGTCAGGCCTGGATCTCGACCAAGGCCGCCGATCGCGGCCTGGTCCGCCTGACTGGTCAGGGCCTGCCCGCCCGCGCCAACCACCGCGCTGGCGACCTCTTCCTGCGCCTGGAAGCCCGCGAGAGCGAGAAGGACAGCCTGGCCCGCTCGCTGCTGCGCCGCTTCGCGGCGGCCTGGGCCGCTTAGAAAGCGACGCCCCCAAATCCTCCCCCGCTGGGGGAAGATCTAAATAGATCGCGCGCGATCTTTTTTGCGGCACTGCTCTTGAAGTTATGTCGCGCACGATTAAATCGCTCACATCATTCGAGAGCGAGGAGTTTCGCCATGACCACCCTCTACACCACCCGCGCCACCGTCGTCGGCGGCCGCGAAGGCCACGCCCGCAGCGAGGACGGCCTGCTGGACGTTCAACTATCGATGCCCAAGTCGTTGGGCGGCAAGGAAACCGGCACGAATCCGGAGCAGCTGTTCGCCGCCGGCTACGCCGCCTGCTTCCAGAGCGCCATGGCGCACGTCGCCCGCACGCAGAAGATCGCCCTCACCGGTTCGACCGTCACGGGCCAGGTCAGCCTCGCCAGCGCCGGCGCGGGTTTCGCGCTGGAAGTCGCGCTGGAAGTCGAGACCCAAGGCCTCAGCCAGGCCGACGCCGAAGCGCTGGTCGCCACGGCTCACCAGGTCTGCCCGTACTCCAACGCCACGCGCGGCAATGTCGACGTGGCCATCAGCGTCAAGGCGGCGTAAGCCAGTCGACATGACAGAGACACCCGCGTCATCCGAAAGCCCTGTCGAGATTCTGCGTCTCGACAACCAGCTGTGCTTCGCCCTTTACGGCGCGGCCAACCGGATGACGCGGCTCTATCGGCCGATCCTGGACGCGCTTGGCCTGACCTATCCGCAGTACCTGGCCATGCTGGTGCTGTGGGAGCAAAGCCCGCGCACGGTGGGCGCCCTGGGCGATGCGCTGGATCTCGATTCCAGCACCCTGACCCCGCTGCTCAAGCGGCTGGAGGCGAGCGGCCTCGTCGAGCGCCACCGCGACCCGGGCGACGAGCGGCGGGTGATCGTGGCCTTGACCGAAAAAGGCCAGGCGCTGCGGGAGCAGGCGGTCAGTGTTCCGGAAAAGCTGTTCTGCGCGCTGGACCTGCCGCTAGAGGCGCTGACGACCCTACGCGAGCGGCTGAAAACGCTGGCGCGCTGAACGAGTCAGTCCTGCGAAACAGGGACTTCCGCCGACTGAGCCTGGCGGCGCGCCAGGAAGGCGGCGTGGTCGGCGTCGCTGGTCTGGCGCAGGGCGCGAAGGTCTTCGCTGATGCGGAAGATGGCGACGTAGAACTCGCAGAACGCCCGCCACAGCAGGACCAGCGCGCCGGCGACCAGAAGACCGGCCACCAGCACGGGGAAGGCCAGCAGCAGCGAGCCGACGCCCGGCTCCTTCAGCGCCAAGCCCACGGCGGCGCCCACGACCGAGAAGCCGAACAGGGCCACGACGCCCAGGCCCGCCCAGTAGATGAAGTGAATCACCGGCCCGGTGACCAGGCGATCGAACGTCAGAAGATCCCAAAGCAGCGAGTTGGACCCACGCTTGGTCTTATTGGCCGGAGGCATACGGGAACCCCAAGTCGGCGGAAAACCGCCCCTTTGCAGGCCATCGCTAGCAGCGAGAAGCCCGCTCGGCAATGCCGAGCGGGCCTCCTTATCACCGTCTTTGAAAACGATGGCTTACTGCGGCTTGGCGCCGGCGACGGTGGCGTCGATCTGGGCCTTGGTGGCCGTGGTCGAGACGCTGCCGTCCGCGCCCGCGCTCAGGCTGTTCCCCGGCAGGGCGAACTTCACGCCGCCATTGGTGACGATGACGTTGGTCGAGCCGTCGGCGCCGGTGCTGGTGCCGCTGATCTGGCCGACCGGAACGCCTTGGGCGTCCTTCACGGCCGAGCCGACCTTGAAGCTGGCGACATTGGCCGAGCTGGGGGTCGCGGCGCTGTCGGCGGTGTTGGCCGAGGGCGAAGTCATCGAGGATCCCGGCGCGGCCGAGGTGGCGCCCGGGCTGGTCATGGTCTGGCCCGGCGCGGTCATCTGGCCGGGAGCCGTCGTCGATTGACCCGGCGTGGTAGTCGTTTGGCCCGGGAGCGTTTGCCCCGGCGCGGTGGGCGCGCCCGTCGAGGGCGTACCCATCGAGGTCGAACCGGTGGAAGTGGTGCTCTGGGCGAAGGCGGCGCCGGCGAACGTCAGGGACGCGGCGGCGGCGAGCAGGGCGATCTTGTTGGTCATGTTCACTCTCCGTCGAGGCCCCACCCGGCGAAAACAACGTCACCTTCCCGCTACAGTTCCGTCGAAGAGTCGACGCGAACTCTACCGGGGCGCGTTTTTTGCCGCCGCCAGCGCCGAAATGTAGCCCTCCATCAAGCGCACCAGTTCGTCCTCAAGCCGCTGGGGATCGAGCGCCAGGTCCTGCTCGACCGTGGCCGCCCGCAACAGGCCGACGACGGCGTGGGTCAGCACGAACCCCGCCTCTGGCGAGAGGTCGAAACCCAACGCCGCCTTGCCGGCGATGGCGGCGAAGAACGACTGGTGATGGCGCGCCATCACCGCCTCGCCCTCGTCCAGCAACAGGGCGTCCAGCAGGGCGCGGCGGGTGTCGGGCGCCCCCTCGAAGGCGGTCGCCAAGGTGCGCACGATCAGCCTGACGGCGCCGAGTTCCGGACGCGCGATGACCAGATCGGCGATCCGGTCGCGCGCGGCCTCGGCCTTGCGATGGGCCAAGGCCGCCAGGATCGCCTGCTTGCCCCCAAAGTACTGGTAGAGCGTACCGACGCTGACCCCCGCGCGCTCGGCGATGTGGTTGGTGGTCAGGGCCTCGACACCGCCCTGCTCCAGAAGTTGAAAGGCCGCCTCGAGAATGGCCTCGACCGTCGCCTCCGAACGCGATTGCCGTGGCGTTCGTCTCGTTTTTTCAGGGACTTGCATCCGCGCAGCGCCGCCTTTCCGTATCAGGGCCAAGGCGAGTAGCCTGGGCCTACGGTAGGCGTAACCTATGATGCGAAAGCTGGATCCGTCACGGGTCCGCGACGTCACGAGGATCAGATGAGCACGCTGGACCAGGTCCTGGCCAAGGTCGCCTCGCAGAAGACCGCCCTGCCCGAACTCTATGGCGATATCGACTTCGACATCACGCCCGAGCGGTTCACGACGGACCCCAGACAGAGCGTCGCGCCAAGGCTGGCCCGCGCCAAGCTGGACGCGGACAAGATCGCCCTGATCAAGGCCTACACCATGCTGGGCGACGTGGTGGCCGACGCCTACGCCGCCCTGATGCCGCGCCATGGCTTCCGGCCGCTGGTCGCCATGCTGACCAAGGCCTGCGACGAGGGGATCGCGGCCGTGCCCGACGCCCCGCCAGAACTGGCCGCCTTCATCGCCGACATGGAGCGCGCGCCCGACTGGCTGGACATGGACTTGGTGCGAGAAGGCCAACGCCTGGACCGCAACGCCGCGGCCAACCTCGGCCCGTTCGCGATCCGGGGCGCGTTCATCGCCACCTTCATGAACAAATACGCCGCCCTCCCCATGGCGCTGACTGGGACCCTGTCCAACGACACCGCCGCGCGGCGGGTGAACGAGACGGCCACCTTCTTCACCGCCACCCTGCTGCCGGGATCGCTGGAACGACATGGCGCGGGCTTCCGCGCGGCGGCCATGGTGCGGCTGATGCACTCGATGGTGCGGTTCAACGCGCTGAAGCGCTCCAACCGCTGGGACGTCGGGGTCTATGGGATCCCGATCCCGCAGGTCGATCAGATGCCGGCCGGCCTGATCCCGATCTTCCTGATGAGCTACAAGATCGTCGGCGAGGGCCGGAAGACCTTCACCGCCGAGGAGCGCGCTCGGGTCGAGCTGGCCCGCTACCGCTGCTTCCTGCTGGGCCTGCCCGAGGACCTGCTGGCCGACACCCCGCAAGGGGTCGTCGACACCATGAACGCCCGTAGCGCCACCCTGCGCGCCGGCTTCGACGACGCCACCTGCGGCGAGCTGGTCCGCGCCACGCTGAACGCCTACCTGCTGCCCGACGAGCGGCCCGAGAACCGCCTGTTCGACAAGGTCGAGCGCGGGTTCTCGAAGGTCTTCTTCCTGCGCAACTTCATGAATGGCGACGTCGCCGCCGCCAAGCGCATGGGCGTCGAGATCGGGCCGCGCGACTTCATGCTGTTTGGGCTAGTGGCCCTGCTGGTGACCAGCCAGCTGACCGCCTATCGCCTGGCGCGACGGGTGCCGGGGCTTTCCGACATCGCCGACGCACGGCTCGTGGGACGGCTGAAGCGACAGCTGAAGCGCTACGGCCACGCCGAGTTCACCTCCGACGCCGAGAAGTACAGGCCGACCACCGGCGCCAAGCCGGCGGCGGCGGCTTAGGGGACGAGCCCGCGCGACGCGGGCCCGTCCGCCAGGCGTTTACAGAGTCGCCATGTCGATCACGAAGCGGTAGCGCACGTCGCTCTTGTGCATGCGCTTGTAGGCCTCGTTGATCTGGTCGATCGAGATGGTCTCGATGTCGGCGACGATGTTGTTCTCGCCGCAGAAGTCGAGCATTTCCTGGGTTTCCTTGATCGAACCGATCATCGAACCGGCCAGGGTGCGGCGACCAGGGATCAGGGCGAAGGCGTTCAGCGGCACCGGCTCTTCGGGCGCGCCGACGATCACCATGGTCCCGTCGATCTTCAGCAGGGCCAGGTACGCGCCCCAGTCCAGCGGCGAGGAGACGGTGCAGATCAGCAGGTCGAACGTGTCGGCCAGGGTCTCGAAGGTCTTCGGGTCGTTGGTGGCATAGTAGTGGTCCGCGCCCAGGCGCAGGCCGTCGGCCTGCTTGGACAGGGTCTGGCTCAGCACCGTGACTTCCGCCCCCATGGCGTGGGCCAGCTTGACGCCCATGTGGCCCAGGCCGCCCATGCCCAGGATCGCGACCTTCTTGCCGGGACCCGCGTTCCAGTGGCGCAGCGGCGAGTAGAGCGTGATGCCCGCGCACAGCAACGGCGCGGCGGCGTCCAGCGGCAGGTTTTCCGGGATCGACAGGACGTAGTCTTCCTTGACCACGATATGGTCGGAATAGCCGCCGTAGGTCGGGGTTTCCGAACCGGGCTCGAAGGCGCTGTAGGTCAGCACCAGGCCCGGCTGGTACTGCTCGCGGTCGAGGTCGCGCGCGGCCTTGCAGGTGACGCAGCTGTCGACGAAGCAGCCGACGCCGACGGGGTCGCCTTCCTTGAACTTGGTGACATTGGCGCCGACGGCGGTGACCACGCCGGCGATCTCGTGGCCCGGCACGATCGGATAGACGCTCTGGCCCCAGCCGTTGTCGACCATGTGGATGTCGGAGTGGCAGACGCCGCAGTACTTGATCGAGATGACGACGTCGTCGGGATTGGGGTCGCGGCGTTCGAAGGTGAACGGCGCCAGGGGCGCGCCAGCGGCGGGCGCCGCATAGCCTTTAGCGGTGGCCATTCGGGATAGTTCCTTGGATTTGGAGATCGCGATCGGGGGAGGATCGCGTGCAGGGTGTTTGCCATATGGAGCC
Organism: Caulobacter segnis; assembly: GCF_031454995.1. Classification (GTDB taxonomy): domain Bacteria; phylum Pseudomonadota; class Alphaproteobacteria; order Caulobacterales; family Caulobacteraceae; genus Caulobacter; species Caulobacter segnis_E. The sequence goes on from NZ_JAVDRV010000003.1 coordinate 240,623, forward strand.
GCGCGGGCGGTAGACTAGTCCGCCGGACCGATTGCACGATCCTCCAGATCGTGAGTGCTGACGGCGGAGACTCGCGGCCAACCTCCCCGTTGTTCCCGCCCTGAAATGACGAGGATATACCGGCGATGGCAAAGCCAATCGCCAGCGCCTCCCCGCATCAGACCATCGGCCGCGCGCCGTCGCCAGAAGCGGGCGGCTCCGGCTCGACCAGGGGGAGCGGCATGGGTCGCTCGATGCGGGCGCGAATTTCTGGGTCTTTCAGCAGCGCCACGCGCATCACTTCGCGGGCTCGGGGCGCGGCGGCGCTGGACCCGAACATGCCGCCATGTTCGACCAGAACCGACATGGCGTAGCGAGGGTTGTCGTAGGGAGCGAAGGCGATGAAAAGGTTGTGGTCTTTCAGCTTCCAGGGAACGCCCTGATTGCTGCGCGATCCGGTTTGGGAATATTGGCGCACCTGGGCGGTGCCGGTCTTACCCGCCATCAGGACGTCGCCCAGCCCCAACTGGCTTTGCTTGTAGGCGCCACCGGTGGGGTCGTTGGCCACGGCGGCCATACCCGCCCGCACAATAGCCAAGTGTTCGGCCGGAATGGGAAGGTCAGGCACGGAGTCGCCATGGGGCTGGTCGACACCGCCAATCGACTTGACCAGTCGCGGGTTCAGAGCGCGCTTGCCGTTGGCCAGCCGCGCGCACATCACCGCGAGCTGCAGCGCGTTCACGTTGATGTAGCCCTGACCGATCCCGTACGGCACGGAGTCGCCCGGATGCCAGATCGGATCACGCTTGAAGGCCGCCTTCTTCCATTCGCGTGAACCCACCAGGCCTTTGCGTTGGCCGGGGATTCCCAGATCGAAGGTCTGGCCGAAACCCATGGCGGTCGCCGTCGCGTGGATCGGGTCCGGGCCGATGCGCAGCGCCATCTGGTAAAAATAGACGTCGCAGGAGTTCTTGATAGCGTCGTGCATGTTCTGCACGCCGTGACCGCCCTTCTTATGGCAGTGCCAGGTGCGGCCGCCGAAATACCAGCCGCCCGCGCAGACGACTCGTTCGGTCGGATCAACACCGGCGCTCAGCGCGGCCAACGCCACGGTCGGCTTGAAGGTGGAGCCCGGCGGATAGGTGCCGGCCATGGTCTTGTCCAACAGCGGCTTGCGCTCGTACTGCGCCAACGCCTTGTACTCCGCCCCCGACAGGCCCTTTACCAAGCGGTTGGCGTCGAAGCTTGGCGCGGAGGCCATGCACAGAAGGTCACCGCTCTGGCAATCGACCATCACAATCGCGCCGCTTTCGTCCCCCATGACCTCGAGCGCGCGATTCTGAATGTCGGCGTCCAGCGTGAGGCGGATCTCCTCGCCGGGCGTGGCCGCGATGTCGCCTTCCGGGTCCAGGCGCACGACCCGCCCTTGGGCGTCGACCTCTGCCTTGGTCGCGCCGGCACGCCCCCTGAGTTGGCGGTCAAATGCCTTCTCAACGCCCTGCTTGCCGATGCGGAAGCCGGGGTTGTGCAACAGGTTCTGATCCTGGCTGGCGTCGCCTTCGGCCGCCTTGAGATCGCGATCCGACGCTTTGGCGACATAGCCAATCACGTGCGCGAAGGCCCCGCCGAAAGGGTAGACTCGCACCTCCCCCATGTCCGCGGTCACGCTGGGAAGCTCAGGGGCCCGGATGTTGATACGAGAGAATTCCTCCCAAGAGAGATCCTCCATCACCACGACCGGCGCCTTCTTAGGCGCGCGGGCGATTTCCTTGAGCACACGGGCGCGACGGGCGTCGTCGATCGGGGCCAACTTCCGCAGGTCGGCCATGACCGCCGCGGCATCGAGACCCTTGTCCTTGGTGACGAGCAGACGGAAGTTGGGTCGGTTGGAAGCCAACGCCACGCCATTGCGGTCCAAGATCAAACCACGTGGCGGCGGGACGAGGCGGTAGTTGAACTGATTTCCCGCCGAGAGCGTCTGGTAGCGCCGCGCCTCGACTAGTTGCAGCTGCGCCAGGCGTCCACCAAGAGCCAGTAAGCCGGCGCCCGTGAGCCCGCCAATCAGAAACGCGCGCCGGTGGAAGACTCCTTGGCGCTCGTTCACCTCGGAGAAGAAAATAGAGGGTTCGCTCATGCCGACTCAACCAGACCTTGTCGCGACCACATCACGCGGACGGTTAGCGTCAAGTTGGTTTTCAAGCCCCGCGACAGCAATGAAGCCCGCGCTGCGCAAAGTCCGCTCAGGGACTCGCGCCGCGAACAGCGCGGGCGCGATATCCAGATCTTCAGATCGCCACCGTGAGCGAGAAAGGGGCCGAACCGCTGGCGCCGCCCTTGCTAGCTGAACCAGGGGTTCCCGCCACAAGGGCGGGAATGACGGGGAGATAGAAAGTTAGGCCAAGTGCGCGTCGACGAGCCTCTACACCATCCCCACCGTGCGCAGTCGGGCGCGGGGGTGGATTTCGTTCTGGCTCATCACCACGGTCTGGCCGCGGAAGCGCTCGATGATCGAGCGGACATAGGGGCGCACGCCCGGGCTGGTCAGCAGGACGGGCGCCTCGCCGGCCAGGGCCGCGCGCTCGAAGGCGTCGCGGACGCCGCGGATGAAGTCCTGCAGACGCGAGGGCGGCAGGGCCAGCTGCTTGTCGTCGCCAGGGCCGATCAGGCTTTCGGCGAAGGCCTGCTCCCAGTCGGCCGACAAGGTGATGATCGGCAGGGCGCCGTCGTCGCCGCGGTTGGCCCAGCAAAGCTGACGCGCCAGGCGCGCGCGAACCTGCTCGACCAGCAGGGTGACCGAGGCCGTGTGCGGCGCGGCCTCGCCGATGCCTTCCAGGATCTGCGGCAGATCGCGGATCGAGACCCGCTCGCGTAGCAGCGACTGCAGCACGCGCTGGACGGTGGCGGCGGTGGCGGTGCCCGGGATAAGGTCGTCGACCAGCTTCCTCTGCGCCTCGGGCAGCTCCTTCAGCAGCTTCTGGACCTCGGCGTAGGACAGCAGGTCGGCCATGTTCTCCTTGAGGATCTCGGTCAGGTGCGTGGTCAGCACCGTGGCCGGATCCACGACCGTATAGCCGCGGAAGGTGGCCTCCTCGCGCAGGTCGTCGGCGATCCAGGTGGCCGGCAGGCCGAAGGCGGGCTCGCGCACGTGCTCGCCGGGCAGCTCGACCTGGCCGCCGCGCGGGTCCATGCACATCAGCATGCCCAGCCGCACCTCGCCGGCGCCGGCTTCCATTTCCTTGATGCGGATGGCGTAGCCCTGGTTGGCCAGGCGCATGTTGTCCAGGATGCGGACCGGCGGCATGACGAAGCCATACTCGCTGGCCAGGGTCTTGCGCAGGGCGCGGATCTGGTCGGTCAGCTTGCGGCCGTCCAGGTCGTTGATCAGGGTCAGCAGGCCATAGCCCAGCTCGATCTTGACGTCATCGATGGCGAGGGAGGCGCTGATCGGCTCTTCCTCGGCCTCGGCGGGCGCGGCGGCGTCGAGGGCGGCCGGGTCTATCTGTTCGGGCGCCTTGGCGTCCTGAATGCGCTTGTAGGCCAGCAGGCCCGAACCGACCGCCACGGCCGCGAACGGGATGATCGGCATGCCGGGGATCAGGGCCATGACGCCGGCCGAGGCCGAGACCATGCCCAGACCGACCGGGTTCATGGCCAGCTGGGTGGTCAGGGCCTTGTCGGCCGAGCCTTCGACGCCGGCCTTGGACACGACCATGCCGGCGGCGATCGAGATGACGAGGGCCGGGATCTGGCTGACCAGGCCGTCGCCGATGGTCATGATGGTGTAGGTCGAGGCGGCCTCGCCGATCGGCAACTTGTGCTGCACGACGCCGATGATGATGCCGCCGATGATGTTGATCGCCGTGATGATCAGGCCGGCGATCGCGTCGCCCTTCACGAACTTGCTGGCGCCGTCCATGGCCCCGAAGAACGTGCTTTCCTGCTCCAGTTCCTTGCGCCGGATCTTGGCGCCTTCCTGGTCGATCAAGCCCGTCGACAGGTCGGCGTCGATCGCCATCTGCTTGCCCGGCATCGAGTCCAGGGTGAAGCGGGCCGCCACTTCGGCGATCCGGCCCGAACCCTTGGTCACGACCATGAAGTTCACGACGATCAGGATGATGAAGACGATCACCCCGATGACGAAGTTGCCCTGCATCATCAGGTGACCGAAGGCCTCGATCACCGCGCCGGCGCCGCCCGTGCCTTCCTGGCCGTGGCCGAGGATCAGGCGGGTCGAGGCGATGTTCAGGCCCAGTCTGTACAGCGTCGCGACCAGCAGGACGGTCGGGAACGAGGTGAATTCCAGCGGCTTCTTGATCAGGATCGCCGTCATCAGGATCAGCACCGATCCCGTCAGCGAAATGGCCAGCAGCAGGTCCAGCAGGAACGACGGAACCGGCAGGATCAGCAGGACGATGATGCCGACGACGCCCAGCGCCAGGCCCATCTCGCCGCGCATGAATCCGTCGATCAGCGACTTGGCGCTGGGGACGGATCGAGCAGCTGTCGGAGCGGCGGCGTCGGCCATTCGGAACCTTGGAAAGGTGAAGGTCTAGCGGACCAGCGATTGAAGCGATTTGCGGTCCGCCGCCATATCCTTAATGAAAATTAGCCATGTTCGGCGCCGGACCGATGGTCGCGGCGCCGCGACATGTCGCCGCCCGACCTAGGCGGCGGCGCCGACCCCGCCCTGGGGCGGCGGCACCGGCACGCCGGCGTCGGAATATTCCTTCAGCTTGTTGCGCAGGGTGCGGATCGAGATGCCCAGGATGTTGGCCGCGTGGGTGCGGTTGCCCAGGCAGTGCTCCAGCGTGTCGATGATCAGCTTCTGCTCGACCTCGGCGACCGTCGAGCCGACGAACGCGCGCGAGACGGCGTCGGCGGCCATCTGGGCGCCGCGAGCGACCGCCGCGTCCGGGGCCGGCGCCAGTTGCTGGCCGTCCGGCAGGCGGATGGCGAATTCCTCGATCTCGGCGCCCGTCGACAACAGCACCGCGCGGTGCATGGCGTTCTCCAGCTCGCGGACGTTGCCGGGCCAGCGGTGGGCGATCAGGCGACGCTTGGCCTCGGCCGAGATCGGCTTTTCCGGCACGCCATTGGCGGCCGAGTACTTCTTCACGAAGAACTCGCACAGGCTGATCACGTCGGCCGGACGCTCGCGCAGCGGCGGCAGCCGCAGGTTCACGACGTTCAGGCGGTAGAGCAGGTCCTCGCGGAACGTCCCGTCCTTCACGGCCTGGGTCAGGTCGCGGTTGGAGGTCGCCAGGATGCGGATGTCGACCTTCACGGGCTTGGCGCCGCCGACGCGGTCGATCTCGCGCTCCTGGATCGCGCGCAGCAGCTTGGCCTGCAGGCGCACGTCCATCTCGCTGATTTCGTCCAGCAGCAGCGTGCCGCCGTTGGCTTCCTCGAACTTGCCGATGCGGCGGGCCATGGCGCCGGTGAAGGCGCCCTTCTCGTGGCCGAACAGCTCGCTTTCCAGCAGGTTCTCGGGGATGGCGGCGCAGTTGACGCTGATGAACGGCGCCTTGGCCCGGCGTGACTTGCCATGGACGTAGCGGGCCATGACTTCCTTACCCGAGCCGCTCTCCCCGGTGATCAGGATCGAGGCCTCGGAGGGCGCGACCTGGTCGGCCAGCTTGATGACCTGCTCCATGGCCGGGTCGCGGACGACCATCGGACGCTCGTCGTCGGTGACGGCGGCCAGGACGGCGGCGATCAGCTCGGCGTCGGGCGGAAGCGGGATGAACTCCTTGGCGCCGGCCTTGATGGCCGCGGCGGCGCGCATCGGATCGGCGTCGACCCCGCAGGCCACCACCGGCACCCGGATTCGCTCGGCCTCGTTGGCGGCGATCAGACCGGCGATGTCGAGGGCGTAGTCGACCATCAGCAGGTCCGCGCCCTGCCCCGCTCGCAGCGCGGTCGTCGCCTGCTCCGGCGTTTCGACGTGCGAGACCTTGGCCCCCGCGTTCATCGCCATCTTCACGGCGACCGAGAGCTGCCCGTTCAGTTTTCCGACGACCAGAAGCCGCATCTCTTACTCTCCCGAAGCTCTTCCTGGGGAAGAACCCAAATCCTTGAAGTCCTTGGCGTTCGGAACCTTAGTTCTGATCGCCGTCCTTGATGATTTCCGTCATGGTCACGCCCAGGCGCTCGTCGACGACGACGACCTCGCCCCGGGCGACCAGGCGGTTGTTGACGTAGATGTCGATCGCCTCGCCGACCTTGCGGTCCAGCTCGAGGATCGAACCCTGGCCGAGCTGCAGCAGCTGCGCCACGGACATGTGGGCGCGGCCCAGCACGGCCGAGATGTTGACCGGGACGTCGAAGACCGGCGCCAGGTCGGAGGCGGTCTTGTCGGCGATTTCGACCGGCATTTCGGAGGCCAGCATCTGGCCACCGAATTCGTCGAGCGTGAGGTTGTCTTCGGCCATCGGGGTCAGCCTTGCTTATGAGAACATGGGTTCGGCATGGAGGCCTTCGGCGGCGATCGCCGCTTCCAGCGCTTCGGCGACGCGCTGGGCGGCGCCGTCGGGATCAAAGGCCGCGCGGCCCTCGCCCCAATCGAAGGTAAAGGCGGCCGGCGGCATGGCGCCATCGGCCCGGGCGACGATCTGCCCCTGGTAACCGATCTGCGCCGCGACGCCTTCGAGCGCTTGCTGGGCGCGCTCCTCCATCTCGGGCGAGACGCGGACGAAGATGCGCGGTTGAGCCTCGACCTCGCGGGCCAGCGCCTCGAGGGCGGCCGTGACCGGCGCTTCGGGGAAGTGTGTCAGGGCCGCGTCGGCGATCTTGCGCGCGCAGGCCAGCGCCAGCATGGCGGCGCCTTCGCGGTGCTCGTGAGCGACGTTGGTCAGGGCGGCGAACGCCTCGCGCACCGCGCCGGCGACATCGGCCAGGGCGTGGGCGGCCTCCTGTTCGGCGCGCGCCACGGCCGAACGCTCGCCCTCGGCATAGGCCTGGGCCTTGGCGGCCTCGACTTCTTCGAGGGTGAAGTTCTTCTTCACCTTGGGCGGCTCGTAGGCGACGCCGCCACGATCGTCGAAGACCGTGTCGAAGGCGAACTTGCGAGGGGGGGTGTCGATCATGCCATCCGCCTCAGTAGATCAGCTCGTCTTCGCTGCCCGAGCCGGCCAGCATGATCTCGCCCTTGGCGGCGAGGTCCTTGGCGACCTGGACCATGCCCACCTGGGCGGCGTCGACGTCCTTCAGGCGCACGGGGCCCATGCTGTCCATGTCCTCGCGCATGATCTTGGCCGCGCGCTCGGACATGTTCGAGAAGAACATGTCGCGCAGCTTGTCCGAGGCGCCCTTCAGCGCCAGGGCCAGCTGCTCCTTCGGCGTGCCGCGCAGCAGGGTCTGGATGCCGCCGGGGTCCAGCTTCGACAGGTCCTCGAACACGAACATCAGGGCCCGGATGCGCTCGGCCGCCTCGCGGTTGCGCTCTTCCAGGGCGGCGATGAAGCGCGCCTCGGTCTGACGGTCGAAGTTGTTGAAGATCTCGGCCATCATTTCGTGGCTGTCGCGCTTCGACGTCCGCGCCAGGTTCGACATGAACTCGGTGCGCAGCGTCATCTCGATCTTGTCGAGGATCTCGCGCTGCACCGGCTCCATGCGCAGCATCCGCGTGACGCATTCCAGAGCGAAGTCCTCGGGCAGGCAGGCCAGCACGCGGGCGGCGTGGTCGCTCTTCACCTTCGAGAGCACGACCGCCACGGTCTGCGGGTATTCGTTCTTCAGATAGTTGGCGAGCACGGCCTCGTTCACGTTGCCGAGCTTGTCCCACATGGTTCGACCCGCGGGACCGCGGATTTCCTCCATCAGGGCGTCGACCTTGTCGGGCGGCATGAACGAGGCCAGTAGGCGCTGGGTCTGTTCGTACGAGCCCATGATCGCGCCGGTCGAGCTCATGCCCGACACGAACTCGACCAGCAGGTCTTCGACCACCGAGGCCGAAACCGTGCCCAGGCCCGCCATGGCCTGCGAGACTTCCTTGATTTCCTCGTCGTCGAGGGCTTCCCAGATACGGGTGTGATCCTCGCCCAGGGCTAGCAGCACGATGGCCGCCTTTTCAGGCCCCGAGAGCTTCTTGACGTCGTTGACCGCGACTTTCATGGCCGTCAGCTCGACTCATGCAGCCAGTTGCGAAGGATCGCGACCGACTCTTCGGGGTGCTTCTCGACGAACTCCGACACGCGCTTGATCGACGAGGCCTTCACCTGGCCTTCGATCTTGGCGATGTCGATGCGCTGGTCGATGTCGCTGACGGGACCCGCGATGGCCAGGGGCTCGCCGTCTCCGTCCACCACGACCTGCTGCTGGGTGCCGTCCGACAGCGTGATCATGCGCGTCACCGGCTGGCCCGAGCCGCTCGGCAGCGAAGCCACGACGTTCGGCTCGGACAGGTTCTTGATGAACGGCCGGACCGCGAACAGCAGGATCAGGATGGCCACGATCCCCAGCACGCCCAGCTCGGCGGCGCGCATGATGTCGTTCTTGTCGAAGCCCGCCAGCAGGCCTTGCTTTTCGAGACCCTGGTCCTCGGGCTGCGGGAACTTGATGTTGGTGACCTTGACCTGGTCGCCCCGCGCGGCGTCGAAGCCGACGGCGGTCTTCACCAGATCCTCGATCTGCTGGATTTCCTGAGCCGAGCGCGGCGTATAGGCGCCAGGCTTTCCATCCTTGCTGGGCGGAGCGGTCACGCCGTCGATGGCGACCGCGACGGCGACCTTCTTGATCGTGCCCGGCTCCTGGACGGTGGTCTTCACCGACTTGGAGATCTCGTAGTTGGTGACGCTCTCGTTCGCGCCGGCCCGCGACCCCAGTTGCTGGAAGCCGTTGGCGCCCTGCCCCGGGACGTTGGCGGTCGCCGTCGCGCCCGAGTTGTCCTCGTTCTTGTTTTCCTGGCTGTTCGACTCGTTGGTGCTCTCCGAACGGACCACCTGACCATCCGGGTCGAAGCGTTCTTCCTGGGTCGTGACACGGTTCAGGTCGAGCTCGGCGGTGACGTTGACGCGAGCCTTGCCCGGGCCCAGCACGCCCTCGATCATGTCCTTGACGGTCTTGGCGATGCGCGCCTCGGCCTCGGTCTTGCGGTCCTGGGCTTCCTTGCCGGCCAGGCTCTCGTCGCTGGGCGCCGACAGGGTCTTGCCGTGCTGGTCGATGACCGCGACCTTCTCGGCCTTCATGTTCGGGACCGCCGACGAGACCAGGTTCTGGATGGCGTGGACCATGTCGGTCGACGGCTCGCGCGAGCCGACCCCGATGGTGACGGCGGCCGAGGGCTGCTCGGAATCCTCCTCGAACAGCTGGCGCTTGGGCAGGACCAGGTGGACGCGGACGCTGTTGACGCCCTGCATCGCCTTGATCGTGCGCTCCAGCTCGCCCTGCAGGGCGCGCTGGCGGTTCAGTTGCTGGACGAAATCGGTCTGGCCCAGGGCGTTGCCGCCGTCGAAAATCTCGTAGCCGATGGAGCCGGAGCTCACGAGCCCCTTGCCGGCCACCATCAGGCGGGCGCTGGCGACCTTGTCGCGCGGCACCATGATGGTCGAGCCGTCGCCCTTGGTCTCGTACTTGATGCCGGCCTGGCTCAGAGCCTGGGTGACCTCCGAGGCCTCTTTCAGGTCGAGGTTCGAATAGAGCAGCTCATTGGGCTCCTTGCCCATGAACATGATGAGGGCCACCAGCACGGCCACCACGCCCGCGCCGACGCCCAGCATCGCGGCCAACCGACCGACGCCGAACCTCTGAATTGAACCCAGAAAGCTTTCCACGAAGCCCCATCCCCTGATCAACGACCCCAAAGGGGACGCCCGGCGAACGCGAACGAAGCGCGCGTCGGTAGGCAGGATTTACCCAGTACAAGGTAAACGAGGCGTTTATATTTGGCCGTGGAAGCGACGCCATGGGGCGCCAAAACGTCGCGGCCGCGCCCCGGGGGGCGCGGCCGCTGAACGTCGTCAAACCCTTTTGGCTCAAGGCCTGCAAGGTTCTCGATGTATCTGGGGACGGTCAACGCGACGCCCCCCCCCCGCGCCATTATCAACGGTACTGCTGGATCCGAGTGGTCCGCAGGCCCGCCATGCCATGGCGATCGATCGACTGCTGCCAAGCGAGGAATTCCTCGTTGGTCAGCTTATAGCGGTCACAAGCCTCGTCCAACGAGAGCAGGCCACCGCGAACGGCGGCCACGACCTCGGCCTTGCGACGGATGACCCAACGCTGGGTCTCCGGCGGCGGCAAATCGGACAGGGTGAGCGGCGCGCCAGTGGGCCCGATCACGTACTTCTCACCCCGGCTGTTCGTGCGCTGCTGCTGCAACATGGCTTTACGCCTTTCCCACAACCATCACTGTTGGAGGCCACTATAGGGACCGCCTAATAACAGCGGCTTAATCCCAATAGTAAAGAAAGGCCTAAACAAGACGGCTCTTAGCACTCCGCCGCGCCTCAAAGTGAGACACGAGTATTAAAGAAAGTTAAATCCTATGATCAGCGCTTAATATTCAGAAGCTCCTCAAGCATCTGATCCGCCGTGGTGATGATCTTCGACGAAGCCGAGTAAGCACGTTGCGTGGTAATCAGGCCGGTAAACTCGGTCGACAGGTCGACGGTCGAAGCTTCCAGCGTCGAGGGAGCAAGCGCGCCGGCCCCACCTTGGCCCGGAGCCTTAAGGCTATAGGTGCCGCTTTCATTGGTGACGCGGTAGGCGTTGCCGTTAACCCCCTTCAGGCCGTTGGGGTTCGAGAAGGTCGCGACAGCCACTTGGGCGATCCGGCGCGTGACGCCGTTATCGAAGATGGCCGAGACATAGCCATCGTCGTCCACCTCGATATTGGTCAGGTTGCCGAAGGCCGTGCCGTTGGTGTTCACCGACTGAACGACCGACTGGCTGTTGTACTGGGTCAGGCCGCCGGCGGCGCTGGCCAGGTCGATCTGGACGTTCTGGGTGTCGATGCCCAGACCGTCGGCCCAGGTCGGCTGCTGGACCGCCGGCGGAACCGCCGGGGCGGTGCCCGAAGCCATGATGGTGATCGCGGTCGGCACCGTGTTGCCAAAGAGGCCGCCCGTGCTCTGCAGCTTGCCGTCGGTGGTGAAGCCAACGATACCGCTGCTGATCAGGCCGTTGCCGTTGTTGGCCAGGTCGCCCGGCTTGGCGCGCAGTTCCGCGTACCACTGGTTCGGGCCCGGGCCCTTCAACAGCGACAGGGTGACGGTGCGCTGGCCGCCCTTGGAGTCCGACAGCGGAATCTGAATTTCGAAGTCCGGCTTGACGCCCTTGGTGTTGTCCTTGGCGTAGTCCGACATCGACCAGGTCTTCGGGTCATAGAGCTTGCCGGCCTTGGCGTCGGCGTCGGTGGTCAGGCCGAGGGCGGCCAGGTTGACAGTGGTCGGCGTGCCGGCGGTGTCGATGTCGACGGACGTCAACGTGCCGTTCGGAGCGGCGGCGGCCTTGGGCTTCAGCGTCGAGGACGCGATGTTGCCGGCGTTGTCGTAGCCGACGACGCCGCTGGCGATCACGACGCCATTTTCCTTGATCTCGACCTGATACTTGTTCTCGGCGCCGACGGGATTGGCGACCCCCGTCGCGCTGTAGACGACGTCATAGTTGTGGCTGACGGCGGGCGTGGCGCTGTCGAGCACGTTCGAGAACGAGGGCGAACCGGCGGTGCCGACCTTGTAGGACACCGCGGCTGCCACGGGTTGCTCGGAGCGCAAGTTGGCGTTGACGCCGACGCGGGTCGTCTTCTCGGCCGTGCCGCCGACGGTGCCGACATTGATCGACGACAGCTGCATCAGGTCCGAGGGGTCGGGCGTGATCGCGCCGGTCACCGGATCGGCCAGCCAGCCCTGCAGATAGAGGCCGGCGTCGTTGCGCAGGTAGCCCAGGCTGTCGAGCTGGAACGAACCGGCGCGGGTGAACGAACGCGTGTCGGTCGCCGCGAGGTTTTCCGGCTTCTCGGTGGTGACGAAGAAACCCGAGCCCGAGATCGACAGGTCCAGGTTCGAGGTCGTCGACTGGGTCAGGCCCTGCTGGCTGATGAATTGGTGCGTTTGAGCCTTCACGCCGCCGGCGCTGTAGGTCTGGTTCTTGCTGCCCGAGGTCACCAGCGTCGAGAAGTTCGAGCTGGAACGCTTGTAGCCGACGGTGTTGACGTTGGCGATGTTGTCCGAGATCGCGGCCAAGGCCGACGAGTTGGCGACCAGGCCGGAGACGCCGGCGAGCATGGCGCTGTTGATGCTCATAACGGTAATCCTGCGTTGAAGGGGTTCGAGGGTTCAGCGCGGTTTGCGTTTGGATCCTGGGGAAGACCGTCTTCCGGGGATCGCGTCGGCGTCGTTCTGACGCCCGGTCGAGAAGGTGATCAGGCGGCCTTGGGAGTCGCCGGATCGTTCGTGCCTGTGTCGGCGCCCGTGCCCGTGCCCGTGCCCGCGCCCGTGCCCGCGCCCGTGCCCGTGCCCGCGCTGGTCGCGGGGGCGGTGATGCCGATGACGTTGTCGATCGGGATGGCCTTGCCATCGACGATGACCTTGGACTGACCGGTGGAGTTATCCACGGCGCTGACGACGCCCTCGGTGCGGCCCTTGATATTGGTGACCTTGATGTCCTTGTTGTCCGCGCCCTTGGCCTTGACAGCGACAGTGTAGACCCCGCCGTCGGGCAGCTGGGCGCCGGTGTCGTCCTTGCCGTCCCAGGTCAGGGTGTGAGCGCCGCTCTTCTGGTCGTCGGGCTTCAAGGTGCGGACCACTTGGCCCGCCGCGTTCTTGACCTCGATCGTCAGCGCGGTCGAAGCGCCCGCCTGGGTCCAGGAGAAGGTCGCCTTGCCGCCCTTCAGCGTCGAGCTGTCGGTGGTTGCGGTGACCTGCTTGCCGATCATGCTGACGCCCTCGGACAGGCCCGTGCCGGTGTTCATCCCGACCAGGGCGGCCAGCAGGTCGTTGGTGATCAGTTGCTGCTCGACCCCCGTCATCTGAGTGATCTGCTGGGTCATCTGGGTGGTGTCGGTCGGCGACAGCGGGTCCTGGTTCTTCAGCTGCGTGGTCAGCAGCTTCAGAAAGGTCTCGGTGTTGCTCGCCATCGACGTCTTGCCGTTGTTGATACGGTCAAGGATGGAGCTGGTGTTCTGCGAGGAGACGGCGGCGGCCATGGGCGTTTCCTAGATCCGGATGTCCAGGCCGCTGTCGGCGGCCGTCTTCAGGCCGGGCAGCAGGTCGGAGGGGGTGACGACGATCTCTTCCTCGGCGGTCATGGCGGCCTGGAAGGCGCGGCCGTGGAAGGCGCGCTGCCCTTGGTCGTTCCAGCCGTCGAAGGCGAAGAAGGGGTTCGAATTCTGGCCGCCGTTCTGGCTGGAGACGTCGAACGACAGGGCGTTGTCGGCGACGTTGAAGCCGGCGTCGGCCAGGGCTTGGCGCAGCTCGTGGGCCTTGCCGCGCAGCTCTTGCGCCGCGTGGGCGGTGTCGAACCGCATCGAGGCGGTCAGGGCGCCGTCACGGGCGATCTCGATGCGCACATCGACCTTGCCCAGGCCGTCCGGCGTCAGCGCCACGTCGAAGCGGGTGGTCTTGGCGTCGGCCTTCTTGACGATCTCGGCCGAAAGGGCCGCGACGGTCTCGGGCGAACCGCGCACCGGGGCGGGCGCGGCGACGGGGGCCGAGGCGCTCGAGGCGGGAGCCGGCGCCAAGGGCTGGGGGGCGACGGTCGAGACCGGCGCGCTGGCCTGGGTCGGCGCTTCGACCACGACGACGCTGGCCGCGCTCGCGGTCTTGGCGTCGCCGCCAGCGCCCTCGATGTTGGAAGCGTCCGCGGCGGCGACGGCCGTCACGGCCTGGGCCGTTTCGACCGGAACGGCGTCGAGGGCCTTGGCCTGGATTTGATGCGGCGCGAGCGCCTTGGCCGTGTCGACGGGTTTGGCGACGGGAGCCGCTTCGGGCGCTTCGGCGACCTCGGCCACGGCCTGGGCGGCGACCGCTTCAACGGCGACGGCGGCGGCGGCGACCTCGACCTTGGCGGCGGCCACGATCGGCGCGGCGACGGGCGCGGGGGTCGGAGCGGAGGCCTGGGCGACGGCGGCCTTCGGCGTCTCCGCCGACGTCTTCGGCGTGTCTCCGGCCTTGGCCGTCGATGGCGCGGGAGCCTCGGCGACGGGCTGGTCGGCGACAACCGTCGACGGCGCGGCCGTCGCGCCGAGCTTGGTCAAGGCCTCCAGCGCGGCCGCGTCGACGGCGGCGGCGGGCTGGTCGGCGGGCGCCGCGGCGGCGGCCACGAGCTTGCTGGCGTCCTCGGTGTTCGTCGGCGTCGCGGTGGCGGCGGTGCTCGTCGGGGCGGCGGTCGTCGGAGCGACGGCTTCGGCGGTCTTGGCCAGGGTCGGTGTCGCGACGGCGGTCTCGACCAGGGCGGTGAAGACGGGCGCGGCCTCGGTCGCGACGGCGGGCGTCTCGACGGCGGGCTCCGAAGCCTCGGCGTCCACCTGGGTCTGGACCGGCGCTTGAGCCGGCGCGGCCATCGCCGCGATCAGGGCCGCGGCGGCGGCCGTCTGAGCGGCGGCGGCGTCGACCTTGGCGGCGTCCTGGCCGGGGCCGGCGTCGACGACCTGCTCGGCCTTGGCGTCAGCCTTTTCGGCCTTGCCCTCGGCATGATCGTCGGCGGCGTCGGCCTTGTCGGCGACCTTCTCCGCGGCCTGATCCTTCTGTTCGATCTTGTCGGCTCGGGCGTCCTGGACCGCGTCGGCGCGATCCGCGCGGTCGGCGGCGCCGGAGTCGGCCTTGGTCTCGGCCTTGGCGGGCCTGTCGGCGGCTTTGTCGTTGGGCTTGGACGAGCGCGCGTCGTCGCGAGCGTCGCTCTTGGACTCGGCGCGGGTCGATGCGCGGGGCGCGGGCGTGTCGCCCTTGCGGCCCGCGATGGCCATCAGGGCGTCAAAGCCGTCATTGGCCGACTTCGCGCCGACGGCCGGAGTCGGCGCGGCGGGAAGAGCGGCGGTGGGTGCGGCGATCGCGGTCATTCGCAGTCGAAGCTCGGTTGGCGGCGGTCCATGACGAACGCGCCTTTGCCGCCCCCTCCCAGCAATGGTCGGGCCAACTCGCCAAACACACTTCAAGTATTTGTTTTTATTGCGAGTTAACTCCCCGTTCACCCTTTTCCGACCGGCCTGAGCGGCGCTTTTTGCCCAGTCGAGGGGCTTTCCAACGACCGGACTTGCCGCGTCGGCGGGCCGCGGGCCGACTTGGCGCCGTCCTTGCGCATGACATCTCGTCGAATGTCCGACCCACGGAACTCTTCGCCATGAAATTCAATGGCTTGGCATATATCGGGATGTTGATCCCCACCCCGCCCCGGCAAGTTTCGCCGGGCAAGGACGCGTCGTGCGTTGCGCGGTTTGCCGAGCTGAAAGGATCGTTCGCATGTCGCTGAACTCGATCATGGGCACGGCGACGTCCGGCATGATGGCGGCCCAGACGGGCCTGCGCGTCACGTCGGACAACATCGCCAACGTCAACACCAAGGGCTATGTCCGTAAGACGATCTCGCAGTCGAACATGCTGTCCAACGGCATGGGCGTCGGCGTCAGCATCGACGCCATCAAGCGCGCGACCGATCGCTTTCTGACCACGGCCAGCCTGAACGCCGCGTCCGAAAGCGCCCGCTCGACGGTGATCGCTCAGTCATTGGACAACGTGCAGCAGCTTTTCGGCGATCCGACCGGCTCGACCAGCTTCTTCTCGCGTCTGGACGATATCTTCACCGCCTTCTCCGCCGCGCAGGACGATCCCTCCTCGGCGCTGCTGCGCGGCCAGGCCATGACTCGCGTGGATCAATTCCTCAGCGAATCCAGCCGCATCACCTCTTCGATCTCAAAGCTGGGCAAGGACGCCGACACTCGCATCTCGGGCGACGTCGACCGGGTCAATGACCTGCTCAAGCAGATCGACGGCCTGAACACCGACATCACCCGCGCCAAGGTGGCCGGCGCCGACGCCACGGGGGCCGAGAACGTCCAGAGCGGCCTGGTGGACGAGCTGTCCAAGCTGATGAACGTCCAGATCACGCCGCGCACCATGGGCGGCGTGGTGGTCCGCTCGACCGAGGGCCTGCCGCTGGCGGGCGACGGCGCGGCCAATATCACCTACCAGACCTCGCCCACGGCGACCGGCTATCTGACGGTGCAGCTGGCCAACGGCTCGCCGGTGCCGATCCCGCTCAATATCTCGAGCGGCGAGATCAAGGGCCTGATGGAGGCCCGCAACACGGAACTGATCAATATCTCCGATCAGCTGGGCGAATTCACCTCGCGGGCGGCCGAGGAAATCAACCGCGCCGCCAACGCCGCCTCTGCCGTGCCGGCCCCCGCCGCCCTGACGGGCCGCGACACCGGTCTCGACGCCCAGGCCGCGATCACAGGCTTCACGGGCAAGACGACGATCGCCCTGACCGATGGCGCGGGCATGGTGCAGCGGCGGATCGACATCGACTTCACCGCCGGGACCATGTCGGTCAACGGCGCGGCGGGCCCGGCCTTCACGCCGGCCAACTTCATGGCGCAACTGAACACCGCCATGGGCGGCATGGGGGCGGCCGGCTTCTCCGGCGGCGCCCTGTCGCTGTCGGGCGTGGGCGGCCTTGGCGTCGCGATCGCCGACGACGCCACGACCCCCGCCGACAAGGCCGGCAAGGGCTTCAGCCACTATTTCGGTCTTAACGACATCATCCGAACCAACGGCTACTCGCCCTATGAGACAGGCCTGACCGCGACCGACGCTCACGGCTTCACCTCCGGCACCATGACCTTCCGCCTCACCGACGTGGAAGGCGGCCGCATCCGCGACGTCGTGGTCGACCCACCCGTGGGTGGAACCATGCAGGACCTGCTCGACGCGCTGAACTCGCGCGCCTCGGGCGTGGGTCTCTACGGCCAGTTCTCGCTGAACACCAAGGGCCAGATGACGTTCACGTCGAACACCACCACCCCGGTCACCATGTCGGTGGTGGGCGACACCAGCGAGCGCGGTGTCGGCGGCCCCTCGGTCAGCCAGCTGTTCGGTCTTGGCCCGGCCGAGCGTAGCACCCGCGGCGAGAAGTTCTTCGTCAACCCGGCGATGGAGCAGAACCCGTCGCTGGTGCCCCTCGCGAAGTTGGACCTGGTTCAGGCCATCAGCGGCAACGCCGCCTTGGTGATCGGCGACGGCCGCGGGGCTCTGGCCCTGGCGAAATCGGGCGACACCATCACGAACTTCTCGACGGCCGGCGACGCCTCGTCGGCGACCATGACCGTCTCGCGCTACGCGGCGGACTTCAGCGGGTCCATCGCCCGCAAGGCCAACACGGCCGAAAGCCGCAAGGACTCCGCCGAAGCCGTGGCCAGCGAGGTCGAAAGCCAGCGCCAGTCCGAGGAAGGCGTGAACCTCGATGAAGAACTGATCAACCTGACCACCTACCAGCAAGCGTTCAACGCCTCGGCCCGCCTGATCCAGGCGACCAAGGATATGTACGACGTCCTGACCGGCCTTGTGAGGTAAGCCATGACCCGGGTTTCCACCGTCCAGAACTACAACGTCATGACGTCCAATCTCATGCGGGCTCAAATCCGCCAGAGCGACGTCGGCGAACAGGTCTCGAGCCAGAAGGTCGCCTCCGACCTCAAGGGCTACGCCAAGAACGCCGAGATGCTGACGGCCATGCGCAGCACCCAGACGCGCATAGAAGGCATGATCGACCAGGCCAAGCTGGTGAACAACCGACTGCAGATGCAGGACACGGGTCTCGGCAAGGTCGCGGACTCCACCAAGTCGGCGCGCGACGCCGTCGCCAACGCCCTGGCCGCCGGCAGCGCCCAGACCCTGATGCAGCAGTTGCAGGCGTCCTTCGGCGACGTCGTGCAGGGCCTGAACACCAAGTCCAACGGCCTCTATGTGTTCTCGGGGGCCAAAACCGACACCGCCACGACCAGCGCCGCCAGCATGGGCGACTTGACGCTGGCGCCGACCACCGCCTCGCTGTTCCAGAACGACCAGTACATCGCCAGCAGCCGCGTCGACGAGCAGACCAGCGCCAAGATCGGCGTGCTGGGCGACGCCGTGGGCGTGCAGGTGTTCGAGGCCTTCAAGCAGGTGCAGGCCTATGTCGACGCCAACGGCCCGTTCACCGGTAAGCTGACCGACACCCAGGTGACGTTCCTCAACGGGCTGCTGCCCACCTTCGACACGGCCTACAAGGGTGTCGTCGACGCCCAGGGCAAGAACGGCGTGGCCCAGAAGCGGTTCGAAAGCGCGCAGGCCGACCTTGAGAACCGGGGCGATCTCCTGACCGGCATGGTTGGCGACATCGTCGACGTCGACATGGCCGACGCCGTGACCCGCCTGGAATCGGCCAAGCTGGCCGTCCAGGCCTCGGCCCAGGTGTTCACCAGCCTGCAGCAATCCTCGCTGCTGAACGTTCTGAAGTAGCCCAAACCTCGCAAATTCGGCGTTCCGCCGCTATATGGCGGCGATGACCGCCGAGACGACGACCCAGATCGCTTCCTCCAGCGCCGACTCCCTGATCGCGGCGGCGGTCGAACAGGCGCGCGCCGCCGTCGGCCTGCCGGAAGGAACCCGGATCGTCGCGGCGATGTCCGGCGGGGTCGACTCCACCGTCACCGCCGCCCTGCTGGCCCGCGCCGGCTACGACGTCGTCGGCGTGACCCTGCAGCTCTACGACCACGGCGCGGCGATCTCGCGCAAGGGCGCCTGCTGCGCCGGCCAGGACATCCTGGACGCCCGCATGGCGGCCGAGCGCATCGGCATCCCGCACTACGTGCTGGACTACGAAAGCCGCTTCCGCGAGCAGGTCATCGAGGATTTCGCCGACGCCTATTTGCGCGGCGAGACGCCGATCCCGTGCGTCCGCTGCAACCAGACGGTCAAGTTCCGCGACCTGTTGGACGTGGCCCGCGATCTGGGCGCCGAGGCCATGGCCACCGGCCACTACGTCCAGCGCGGCATGCCGGCCGGGACGAACCGCCCGCAGCTGCGCCGCGCCGCCGACCCGGCCAAGGACCAAAGCTATTTCCTGTTCGCCACCACGCGCGATCAGCTGGATTTCCTGCGCTTCCCACTGGGCGGCATGGACAAGCCGACCGTGCGCGCCGTCGCCGCCGGCCTGGGCCTCGCGATCGCCGACAAGCCCGACAGCCAGGACATCTGCTTCGTGCCCGAGGGCAAGTACACGACCGTCATCGACCGCATCCGCCCGCAAGGCGCGGAAGCTGGCGACATCGTGCACCTGGACGGCCGGGTGCTGGGCCGCCACGAGGGCGTGACCCGCTACACGATCGGCCAGCGCCGGGGCCTGAACGTCGCCGTCGGCGATCCGCTGTTCGTGGTCCGCATCGACGCCGCCAAGCGTCAGGTCATCGTCGGCCCGCGCGAGGCCCTGCTGACCGCCGCCCTCACCTTGAAGGAAACCAACTGGCTGGGCGGCCAGGACGACCTGACGGCGGCGGCCGACGAGGGACAGCCGGTGCTGGCGCGCGTCCGCTCGACCCGCGAGCCGGTCCTCGGTCGCCTGACCGTGCTGGACGGCGAGGTCGCGGTGGCCTTCGATGGCGCCGAGGAAGGCGTCGCGCCTGGCCAGGCCTGCGTGCTCTACGACCCCGCCGATCCCGAGCGCGTGCTGGGTGGCGGCTTCATCGCGCGGGCGGTGCGGGCGATGGACCTGACGCCGGCCTGATCGGATCGAAAGCCGGCCTCCCGTGTTCCGCAAGGAACATCCACGGAGGCCTTTCATGCTTCGATCCCTGCTCATCGGCCTTTCGGCCGGCTCCCGCGCCCTGACGCCGTTGGCCACGGTCAGCGAGGCCGCGCGCGGCGGTCATCTGGCGCAAGGCAATCCAGCCGTCCGCCTGTTGGCCCATCCGTTGTTCTCGGCAGGCTCCAAGGCGCTGGCGGCGGGCGAGCTGTGGGGCGACAAGATGAAGTCGGCGCCGGACCGCATCGTCCTGGCCGGCATCGCGGCCCGCTTGCTGGCGGGCGGACTGTCCGGCGCGGCGCTGGCTCCGCGCAAGCAACTGCTGCTCGGCGCTGCCCTGGGCGCCGGCGCGGCGGTCGCCGCGGCCTATGTCACGTTCGATATCCGCATGCGGGCCCTGCGCCGCTGGGGCCAGACGCCGACCGGCCTCGTGGAGGACGCCCTGACCGTGGGCGCGGCGCAGTGGGTGGTGCGAGGGGCGAAGTGACCAAGCCTCGAACGCCCGCGCCTAAGCCGCCACCGACGCCCAAGCCCGTCAAGGTCACGGCGGAGGGCGTGCGTGGCCAGCGCGATCACATCAAGGAATTGACCGGCGAAGACCCGCTGCGCGGGGGGATCGCGGACTAGGGCAAAAGCCCTACTCCGCCGCCATGTTCGCCGCCTCCAGCGCCTCGCCCACGGTCAGGCCGGGCGCTTCGCGCGGCGCGCGTTCCAGGTCGCGGCGGTCGACGACTTCACCACAGGCCTCGCAAGCCAACACGGGATGAAAGGCGCAGCCGCAAGCCTTGTGTCGGAACAGCACCGGCGAGTTGTCGCGGCCATAGACGTGGCGGTCGCCCCACTCGGCCATGGTCAGCAGCACCGGCGCCAGGGCCAGGCCCTTTTCGGTCAGCCAGTATTCGTGGCGCGGCGGGCGTTCGGAGTAACGGCGCGTCTCCATGACGCCATGGCCGACCAGGCTTTTCAGCCGCGCCGCCAGGACGTTGCGAGCGACGCCCAGCCGCTCCTGCCATTGCTCGAAACGCTTCACCCCGGCGAAGGCGTCGCGCAGGATCAGCAAGGTCCACGGGTCGCCGACGACCTCGAGGGTGGCGGCGACCGAGCAGCGCTCGTTGGTGTAGTCAGCGGTTCGACCCATGACGGGAGGGTGCGGCGTTCCGCGACGGAAAGCAAGAGCGTTGCGTTTGAAGATGAACTAATGTAGGTTTTTATTCGCAATCGACTCTCTCGGTTATTGCGAACTGGCGAGGGGCCGTGGCGTCCACCACGGGCCGCTCGCCTCTTTCCCATCACGATCGCGGCGCGCCGAACACGGCGATGAGGATCTTCTCCTCCTAAGCCGCGTCGGGCTGGGCCGGCGGGCGGATGCGGCCGCCCTGAGCCAGCAAGGCGTCGATAGCCTCCGCCGGGATCGGAGGACTGAACAGAAAACCCTGCGCCTGGGCGCAGCCGATCGCCTTGAGGATCTCGCGCTGGGCCAAGGTCTCGACGCCCTTGGCCATGACCGAGAGGCTCAGCGCCCTGGCCAGGCGCACGATGGCGGCGACCACCGCCTCGGAGTCGGCGTCATGGCCCAGCGGCGCCACGAAGCTGCGATCGATCTTGATCCGGTCGATCGGGTAGAGGCGGATGTAGGACAGGCTGGAGCAGCCAACGCCGAAGTCGTCCAGAACCAGCGAAAAGCCCATTTGGCGCAGACGGTCGACCGTCTCGTGCGCGCCTTCGCCATCGCCCAGCAGAGCGCCCTCCGTGATCTCCAGAGCCAGCTGGCGCGGATTGGCGCCGGTCTCGCGGATCAGTTCGGCCAGCTCGTCGACGAAGCCGGCGCGCTTCATCTGCCGGACCGAGACGTTGATCCCCACCTGCAAGCCGCGCCAGCGGAGGCTGTCCTCCAGCGCGCGCCGCAGAACGTAGCGGCCCATCTCCTGGCTGAGGCCGCAGTCCTCGGCCAGCGGGATGAAGGCGTCGGGCGGTATCGCGCCGCGCGTCGGATGCGACCATCGCGCCAGGGCCTCGACCCCCACCACGCGATCGGCGGCGTCCACCTGCGGCTGGTACTCCAGACGCACCGCGCCGTCGCGTAGCGCCGCGCGCAAGTCCTCCTCCAGCGCCCGGCGCGCCTTCAGGGCCGCGTCCATGGCGTCCTCGAAGAAGCAGTAGCGGCCGCGCCCTTCGCTCTTGGCGCGATAGAGGGCGACGTCGGCCCGCCGCGCGGCCTCGGCCGCGCCGATGTGAGCCTCCTCCGGCCCCACCAGCACCACGCCAACCGAACCGCTGACGAAGTGGACGCCGAACGACATCTCCATCGGCCCGCACAGGGCCTTCAGCAGCCGCTCGGCGACGATGGCCGCGCCGTTGGCGTCGAGGTCCGAGGCGACCACGCCGAACTCGTCGCCACCCAGGCGGGCCACCGTCTCGCCGCCGCGACAGACGCTGGCCAATCGCTCGCCGACCTTGCGGATCAACTCGTCGCCCGCGGCGTGACCGTGCGTATCGTTGACCGCCTTGAAGCGGTCGAGGTCGATCGCGAGCACCGCCATGGCCCGCCGCTTGCGGTCCAGGCCCTCGATCGCCTGACGCAGGCGCTCCTCGAACAAAAGGCGATTGGGCAGGCCGGTCAGACCATCGTGCAGCGCCAGGTGCTTGGCGCGCGCCTCGCTGGCGATCAGGCCCTCGGCGATCAGCCGACCGCGCCGGGCCAGGAGAATGGTCGCCAGCGCCAGGGCGCAGACCACCCCCATCACCGGCCCCATCATTCGACGCAACAGGCGCTGGCCAGGATGCGGCGAGCTCCAGTCCAACGTCGCCACCACCTTGCCCGCCGCGTCGCGCAGCGGCAGCTGGGCGTAGCCTTTCTCGATGTCGGCGTCGACTTGGTGCAGATGGGCCCCGTTCAGGAAGAAGCGGTCGGCGAAGCCGTTCAGATACGGCCCGTTGATCTTGAGCGCGGTCACCACGATCGGCGCGCGCGGCTGTCGCAGGACCGTCCCGCCGTAGTTAGGCCGCACCAGGCTGGCCGTCGTCAGATAGATTTCGTCGTCGATCTTGGCGAAGGCGCTGACCTGCACCGGCGATGAGACCAGTCCGCCGTCGCCAGCGGGGCCCTTCGCCGACGGCGAGGCTCGTTCGGCGGCGCGCAGCTTGGCGATCAGCGGCGCCAGCGTGGTCTCGCGCCGAGCGGCCTCCGCGGGCGCGAGACCATCGCGGTCCTGCTGGCCCAACCGGATCCGATCCTGGCCATCCAACACGAAGACTTGCTCAAAGCCGAACTGCTCGGTCAGTTCGGCGACAATGTTCTTGCGCGCCCAGGCTTCGTCATAGCGGTTGTCGAGGCGGCGGACCGCCTCGTCCGAGATCATCAGGGGCGCGACGCCGCGCTGGATGTCCTCGACGCTGCCGGCTATCCCGCGCGCGACCAGATCACGGTCATGAGCCCGAGACTCATGGTCGATCTGTTCCGCCAGCGTGATCATGACCGACAGAAGCAGTCCGATCGTAGCCAGCGAGATCATCGCCAGCGGCAGCGCCATTTTTCTAGAAAGTCGCGTCATCGCGCGGCTTTACCCCTAACGAACTTGGCTCCGACTGTTTCAAGAAATGGCTAAGCTCGGCCTAAGCGGTCACCTTGGCCAAGGCGGACAAGGTGCGGCGAACTGTCTCACCCCAAGCGTTCACTTTGGGACCGAAAGGTTCTAGAGAGACCGACCCGTCCCCTCAGAGCTGCGCGAAACCTCCCTTGCGACTTCCCCAGGCCCGTCTCGACCAGGTTCTCGATCGTTTCCGCGAAGTGGAGGCGCGCATGGGCGCGGCCACCGACGGGACCGAGATCGTCAAGCTCTCCAAGGAGCACGCCGAGCTGAAGCCGGTGGCCGAGGCCGTCGAGCGCCTGGCCAAGCTGAGCGCCGAGCGCGCCGAGCTGGACGTCATGGCGGCCGATCCGGAAATGGCCGACATGGTCCGCGACGAGATGGCCGAGCTCGACGAGAAGCTGCCGGTCCTCGAACGCGACCTCGCTTTGATGCTGGCCCCCAAGGACAAGGACGAGAACGCCTCGGCCATCCTGGAAGTGCGCGCCGGCACCGGCGGCGACGAGGCCGCCCTGTTCGCCGGCGACCTTTTCCGCATGTACCAGCGCTACGCCCAGCTGCACGGCTGGCGCGTCGAGATCGACAGCATCTCGGAAGGCGAAATGGGCGGCTACAAGGAAATCGTCGCCTCCATCACCGGCGACGGCGTGTTCGGCCGGCTGAAGTTCGAAAGCGGCGTCCACCGCGTGCAGCGCGTGCCGGCCACCGAAGCGCAAGGCCGCATCCACACCTCGGCCGCCACCGTCGCGGTGCTGCCCGAGGCCGAGGACGTCGAGATCGACATCAAGGAAAGCGACCTGCGGATCGACACTTACCGGTCCTCCGGGGCGGGCGGCCAGCACGTCAACAAGACCGACTCGGCCGTGCGCATCACCCACTTGCCGACCGGCGTGGTGGTGACCTCTTCGGAAAAGTCGCAGCACCAGAACCGCGCCCGGGCCATGAAAAACCTGAAGGCGCGCCTTTACGACATGCAGCGCGAGGCGCTGGACAGCGCCCGCTCCGAGGCCCGCAAGAGCCAGGTCGGCAGCGGTGATCGCTCCGAGCGCATCCGCACCTACAACTTCCCGCAGGGCCGGGTGACCGACCACCGCATCAACCTGACCCTCTACAATCTGTCGCGTATCATCGAGGGCGACGCCCTGGACGACGTGATCAACCCGCTGATCGCCGAGGATCAGGCCGAACGCCTGGCCAGCCTGGAAGAGAGCTTCGGGTAATGGGCTGGACCCGCACCTACAACGAGGCCGAGCCCCAGCGGGTCAACAAGTGGCTGGCCCAGAGCGGTGTCTGCTCTCGCCGGGAAGCCGAACAGCTGATCTCCGACGGCCTCGTGTCGATCGACGGCGAGGTCGTGGAAGACATGGGCCGCAAGATCCAGCCGGGCCAGACCTTGGTCCTGGCCGATCGGGCGACGGCCAAGCTGGACGGCACGCCCACCTACCTGATCCACAAGCCGCGCGGCGTGGTCTCGTCCCAGCCGGATCCGGGCCAGGTCCCGGCCGCGCGCCTGCTGACGCGCGCCAACCTATGGGGCGACGCGCGCGGCGTGACCATCCCACAGTCGGGCGACCTGATCCCCCCCGTGGGGCGGTTGGACAAGGACTCGCGCGGCCTGCTCCTGCTGTCGCAGGACGGCGTGGTGGCCAAGGCCGTGATCGGTCCTCAGTCGGATCTGGAGAAGGAATATCGCGTCGCCGTCATGGGTGAGCTGACAGACGAGAAGCTGGAGCTTCTGCGCTTTGGCCTGGAGCTCGACGGCCGCGAACTGAAGCCGGCGGAGGTGGAGGTGATCTCCGACCAGCGCCTGAGCTTTGTGTTGAGGGAAGGTCGCAACCGACAGATCCGCCGGATGTGCGACCTCGTGGACTTGAAGGTGGTGGACCTGTTCCGCGTGCGGATCGGTCCGTTGGACCTGGGCGACATGCCCGAAGGCCGCTGGCGGCCGCTGACCGCGGCCGAGCGGACCAGCTTGGTCGAAGCCTAGCCGATCTGGTCGATGATGTCGGCGCGCAGCTCGGCGCGGGTCATGCCGGGCCAGGCCCATTCGCTTTGAGCCGGACGCGCCGGCGACAGCGCGACGCGCTGTTGGGTTTGGACGCGGGGCTGGCGCCGAACGGCGGCCTCGCGGATAGAAACGATTTTCATGAAGTTCCAAAACAGGGGCCCGCGAGATTGCCGGCCCCAAACGCTAGATGGGTGGGAAATCGCTCAAGGCCGTCTGTAACGGCGCGGAGCGAGCGAAGCACCGCCCCCGGCCGATAACCGGCGCGGAAATGTAAGCGGGCGATCGCTTATGGATAACAGATGGTGCGCCACCCGTCCCGTTCAAGGGGCGCGGCGGATAATCGCAGGATCGCGAGACGGTATAGTTGGCGGCCTCGCGCGGAAAGCGGACGCTCCAATCGTCTTTTCAGGGTGGAAGTCGGACCAAGTCCTCACCCCAGCGGGGGAGGTGACGGCGAAGCCGACGGAGGGGGAAGAAGCCGGCTTGGCGGGACTTCCCCCTCCGGCCTTCGGCCTCCTCCCCCTCTGGGGGGAGGATTTTCCAACTGTCCGCCTAGGGCCGCGAGCCCCGTTTAGCTTCGGCGCCAGTTTGGGACGCTCAGGCCGCCCCCTACCCCGCCGGGCTCAGCGCGATGTCGACCATGATCTCGCCGGAGATGGCTTCCAGCGCGTCCTGCACGGCGCCGGCGGTCACGCCTGGCGGCAGGCGCAGGCGGGCGTCCAGGTGGAACAGAGGCGCGCCTTGATGGGGCTCGATGCTGAGGCGCGAGCCGAAGCTCTCGATATTGGCCCCCAGGTCGCTGAGCACGCCGGTGACTTGGTGGACGATGCCCGGGCGATCCTGGCCGACGATGCCCAGCTGAAGCAACTCGCCCGTCGCGACCGGGGCCTCGACCGTCGGGGCGATCCGCACCTCCAGCCCGTGCGCGTCCACCGCCGAGACCGCCGCGCGCAGGGCCTCGACCTTGTCGTCGTCCAGCGCGACCAGCACCGAGCCGACATAGAGCCCGCCCAGCTGGCTAAGGTGGCTCTCCAGCCAGTTGCCGCCGGCCGACAACACGGCGCCGGCCAGGGCTTGGGTCAGGCCAGGCCGGTCGCTGCCCGTGACGCTCAGGATCAGGGTGGTCATCGAGGCGCTCCAAAAACGTGGAGGCGGAGCCCGCCACGCGGCCGCGCCGCTGTCAATGCATCGGCGCCGGTGTGGGGGTCATCCCGCCCGTAGCCGCCAGCGACTAGGGGCGCGGCTTCGTATAGGGCGTGAACGGCCCGAGGCTGACGGATTCCGATTGGAATTGAGAGCCCTGATCCACCAGCGTGACCATGTCCAAGCGGCACAGCTGGCTCCCGTTCATCTTGGTCACAAGCACCTGGTCGCGGCGCAGGCTGTCGGCGCCGATCGACGGGCGGTTCACGTAGGTCACGCCGTTCTTCATGCGGTAGACGATCGCCACGCCGTCGACGATCTCGCTGGAGTCGGTGTCGCGCGCATTGATGCAGTCGACCGGCTTGCCGGCCACGCGACCGTCCAGCAGCCGCGCCAGCTTGACCTCCGGGGCCTCCTTCGGCGCGGCGATCGCGCCGGACGCCGCCGCCAGAACCACAACCGCCGCCAAGGCTTTCGGCATCGAATGCATCGCGCTGTCCCTATTCCGCGGCCAGGGCTCCGGCCGTCTTGGCCGCCTGAATCTCGGCGGCCTTCTTCTCAACGAGTTCGACGATGTGATCGATCATCCCCTCGTTGGATTGTTTGTGGTCGGGCTTGCCGGCCATGTAGACCATGCCCGCGCCCGCGCCGCCGCCCGTGAAGCCGATGTCGGTCATCAGGGCCTCGCCCGGACCGTTCACGACGCAGCCGATGATCGACAGCGACATCGGCGTGGCGATGTGGGCCAGGCGCTCTTCCAAGGCCTCGACGGTCTTGATGACGTTGAAGCCCTGCCGCGCGCACGACGGGCAGGCGATGATGTTGACGCCCCGGTGGCGCAGGCCCAGCGACTTGAGGATATCGAAGCCGACCTTGATCTCTTCGACAGGATCCGCGGCCAGCGACACGCGGATGGTGTCGCCGATGCCGGCCCACAACATCGAGCCGATGCCGATCGAGCTCTTCACCGTGCCGGTGCGGGTGGCGCCGGCCTCGGTGACACCCAGGTGCAGCGGGCAGTCGATGGCCTCGGCCAGCTGGTAGTAGGCGGCCACGGTCATGAACGGGTCGGACGCCTTCACCGAGATCTTGAACTCGTGGAAGTCGTGGTCCTGCAGGATGCGGGCGTGGTTGAGCGCGCTCTCGACCATCGCCTCGGGGCACGGCTCGCCGTACTTCTCCAGCAGCTCGCGCTCCAGCGAGCCGGCGTTGACGCCGATCCGCATCGAGCAGCCGTGGTCGCGGGCGGCCTGGATCACGTCACGCACGCGGTCGGGGCTACCGATATTGCCCGGATTGATCCGCAGGCAGGCCGCGCCGGCTTCCGCCGCCTCGATGCCGCGCTTGTAGTGAAAGTGGATGTCGGCCACGAGCGGGACCTTCGCCTCCCGGGCGATGGTCTTGAACGCGGCCGTGCTCTCGACGTCCGGGCAGCTGACGCGGACGATGTCGGCGCCGGCCTCCTCCAGCTGGCGGATCTGCTCCAGCGTCGCGGCCGCGTCGCTGGTCAGGGTGTTGGTCATCGACTGCACCGAGATCGGCGCGTCGCCGCCCACCTCGACGGCGCCCACGCGGATCTTGCGCGAGGGCCGACGCGTGATCTGGCGCCAGGGACGGACGGACGTGTGGTCTGCGGACATGCGGCTAATTTAGAGGGTCTCGAGCCGCGATAGAAGGGCCTTGCCCGCCCCTTCTCCCCTTGCGGGAAGGTTTACCGCGGAGGCGTCGCCGCCGGGGCGGCTTGCGCCACGGCCGGAGCCGCCGGCGCGACCTTCGGCGCGGGGACCAGCTTGCCGAGCGCGGTCGAGGCGGACGGCAGGTGGCTGACCAGCGCGCCGCCGTAATAGACCTCGAAAACCATCGGGTCGGAGACGTCGGCGATCAGGCCCGGCGTGCGGGGCGCGCGATAGGCGTCGCCGGCCGCCAAGGCGCGAGCGAAATAGACCTGGCCATCGACGCCGCGCACCACCAGGGTCGCGGCCTTGCGGGCCTGTAGCACGACGCCGGAGCCTTCGCCGGACGCGGCGCCCATCATCGCGCCCTTGGGCTTGAACGGCGCGCCGACCTTGATCTGGTGCGCGGGATCGACGATGCCGGCCTTGGCCTCGGCCTCGGCCCGCGCCTTGGCGGCGGCCTTGGCCGCGTCGACCGAGCCGCCGTTGGCGGCGGCGTCGTCGAGGCCGGGGGTCTTGTAGGGCTCGGGCGTGGTCGACTCGACCGGGGCGGGCAGCGGCGCGCCCAGGGCGACCGAGCTGTTGTTGGCGTGGGCCTGGACCTGGGTCGAGGCGGCGGCCGGGGCGATCTGGGGCGTCGGCGCGTCCTTGGCGATGGCGCGCTGGGCGACGTTCCACAAGAGGATGGCGCCGACCACCAGCACCCCGCCGGCGAAGATCAAGGCCAGGCGCGGATCGCGCTCGCGACGCACGCCCACGGGCGCGCGCAGCTCGCCGCCCTCGTCGGGGGCGTCGGTCTTGAAACGGGCGACGGCGGCGTCGGCGTCCATGCCCAACAGAGCGGCGTAGGCGCGGACATAGCCGATGGTGAAGGGGCGGGAGGGCAGCTCGTCCAGGCGCATGGCCTCCAGCGCCTCGACATAGCTTTGACGGATGCGGGTGGCGTCGGCGACTTCGCGCAGGCTCAACCCCCGCGCTTCACGGGCGGCCTTCAACGCCTCGCCGATGTCGGCGGGCTCGTCCTGAATGGGCGCTTCCACCGCGACATCGGCGGCGTCGAACGGCGCTTCGTCGGTCTCGACGTCGTCGAGATGCAAACGCTCCACGTTGCCCATATCTCGCGGCATACTGACTAAGCGCCCCCGAAAACCGCCTGAAACTCAACTCGTCTGGCGCCGATCGCCGGTGAAGCTAGGCGGCTTCCCGACTCCATCATGCACGAAATTCTTAACGAGTGTTTGTGGGTAGCAAACTAAGTATCCGGATTCAATGTACTTACCGGCCACGCTTGCCTAACCGCATAACAGCGTTCTACACCGCGACGTAGAGCTTTCGCGCCAGCGTCTCGATCTCGCCGCGCAGCGATCCGCCCGAGCCCTTCAGCAGGGCCTCGACATTGCGCCGAGCGGCCTCGCGGTCCAGCGACAGCACCATCTGCTTGACCGGACCGATGCCGGCCGGCGGCATCGAAAGACGATCAAAACCCAGCGCCACAAGGGCGAAAGCCTCCAACGGACGCCCCGCCATCTCGCCGCAGACCGACACTTGAGTTCCCGTGTCGGCGCAGGCCTGCTGGATCGTCTTCAGCGCGCGGAGGGCCGCCGGCGACAGAGGATCATAGCGGTCCGAGACCTTCGGATTGCCCCGATCGGCGGCGAACATGTACTGCATCAGGTCGTTGGTGCCGACCGAAACGAAGTCGGTCATCGGCAACAACGCGTCCAAATGCCACAGCAACGACGGGGCCTCGATCATCGCCCCGACGTCCAGGCGCGACGGCGCGGGACGGCCGCGCTTCAGCGCCCAGGCGACCTCTTGGTCGACGAACGAGCGCGCGGCGCGGAATTCGTCGACATTGGCCACCAGCGGGAACATCACCCGCAGAGGCCGGCCATTGGCGGCCTTGATCAGGGCGCGGATCTGCATGCGCAGCAGGGCCGGACGATCCAGGCCCATGCGCACGGCGCGCCAGCCCAGGGCCGGATTGTCCTCGCGCTCCAGCTCCATGTACGGCAGCAGCTTGTCGCCGCCGAGATCGAGCGTGCGGAAGGTCACCGGCATGCCGTCGGCGGCCTCCAGCACCTTCTCGTAGAGGCTGGTCTGGGCCTCCAGGCGCGGCAGCTCCTCGGCGACCATGAACTGGAATTCGGTGCGGAACAGACCGATGCCCTCGGCGCCCGTCTCGGCCAGGATGTCGAGGTCGACGGCCAGGCCCGCGTTCATCAGCAAGGTGATCTTGGCGCCGTCCTTGGTGATCGGCGGGGTGTCGCGCAGGCGGGCGAACTCGGCCTTGCGCTGGGCGCGGACCTCCATCCGGACCTTCAGCGCCTTGACCACGTCCGGACGCGGCCGCAGCCAGGCTTCCTGGGTCTCGGCGTCGACGACCACGGGGTCGCCTTCGCTGACCCGGTCGCGCAGGCCCGCCAAGCGGCCCACGCACGGGATATCCAGCGCGCGAGCCACAATGCCGGCGTGGCTGGCGGCGCTGCCTTCCTCGAGAAGGATGCCCTTCAGCTTGGTGCGGTCGTATTCCAGCAGGTCGGCCGGACCCAGGTTCCGGGCGATCAGGATGGCGTCGTCGGGCAGCTGGCGCACGTGGTGGACGTCGCCAGACAGGTGGCGCAGCAGCCGGTCGTTCAGGTCTTCCAGGTCGTGCAGCCGCTCGCGCAGATAGGGATCGCGGGCCTGGCCCAGGCGCGCCCGGTGCTCGGAGCGGACGCGCTCGACGGCGGCCTCGGCGGTCAGGCCCGAGCGCACGGCCTCCTCGAGGCTGCGGTTCCAGCCCCGGTCGTGGGCGAACAGGCGATAGGTCTCCAGCACCTCGTACGAGGCGCCGACCAGGCCGTGCTGCCCTTCCAGCATCTCGTCGATCTGGGTCTGCAGGGCCTCGATCGCGTATTTGAGCCGGGCCTCCTCGGCCAGGGCGTCGTCGGACAGCAGCTGTTCGGGAGCGACCGGCTGCTCGTGCAGCACCGCCACGCCGTAGGCCAGGCCCTCGGCGAAGCGCGCGCCCTTCAGCCGCTCGGGCTTGTGGGGCGCCAGCTCGACGTCCTTCAGCTCGTCGGCGCCCAGGAGCTCGCTGGAGCTGACCATCTCGGCCAGCACCATGGCGATGATCTGCAGATCCTCGACCTCTTCCTCGTCATAGACCCGCTCGGTGCGGTTCTGGACGACCAGCACGCCGATGGCGCGACCGCCGCGCAGCAGGGGCACGGCCAGGAAGGCGTGGTAGGGGTCTTCGCCCGTTTCCGGACGGTATGAGAATTGCGGGTGGCTGGCGGCGTCGGACAGGTTCAGCGGCCGGCCCAGGCGCATGGTCTCGCCGACCAGGCCCTCGCCGGGCTTCAGCCGGGTGACGTGGACGGCCTCGCGGGCCAGGCCCTCGGTGGCGAACAGCTCCAGGTCGCCCGAGGCGCGGCGCAGATAGATCGAGCAGACTTCCGCCACCATCGAGATGGCGATGGTGCGCACCACCATGTCGAGCTTGGCCTGCGCGGGGCCGCCCCCGGCCATGGCCTCGCGAATCTGCCGAAGCAGGCTTCGTGGTCCTCGAACGGCTATGCCGGATGCCGCCATGAGCCTTAAGCGCGCTCCCTAACCCAGAAGCGGTTGGCCTTGCATGACGCTCGCCCGAACCACTCCGTCCTCAACAGGGGGCTATAGCAGATTTCGCCGCCGCGATACCCGCCGCGCGCAAGGGAACGACGTTTAGGTGCGGCGGCACGAAAAAGCGCCGCCCCCGATGGAGGCGGCGCAGTCTGCTCGCGGGAGGAGGGATCGAAACTCCGACGAGGAAGGGGCTAGCGGCGATAGCCGTAGGCGTAGCGGTTGTCGTAGCGGTTGTCGTAGCGGTCGTAGTAGCGATCATCGCGACGGTCGTAGCGGTCGTAGGCGTAACGGTCGTTGCGATAGCCGGTGTTGTAGTAGCGGTTGTCGTAGCGCGGCGCGGTGCGATAGCCGTGGCTGTAGCGACGGTCGTGCTTGTCCTTGGCCGTGGTGGCGCCGAGCGCCGCGCCGGCGACCGCGCCGATGGCGACGGCGTCGGTCTTGCCGTTGCCGAGGGCCGCGCCGGCGACGCCGCCGATCACCGCGCCCAGGATGGCGCGCTCGGTCTTCTCGCCGGCGAAGGCGGCCGTGGCGGGAGCGACCAGGGCGCCGGCGACGGTGACGGCGATCGCGGTCTTGGTGAACTTGCCGAGGGTGGTCATGGCGGGTCTCCTATCTCTGTTGATAGGTGTTCTAGACCCCCGCGTCTGAACCCGATCGGGACCGGCCGTTCAGGTGGGGTTTAGGTTCGAAGCGGCGCTTTCGGCGGCCGCTTCGAAGGTCAGATAGCCAAACACCGCCCGCCTCAGCCGTCTGGAAAGCCCGTCGCGATCGGGCGCGCGCTCGCGACCTTCGGCGTCGACCAGGGCGCGGGTCAGATGGAGAAGATCGGCGGCGGCCTCGGTCAGGTCCAGTCCGACCATGACGCCCTCCCCGCGCCGCAGAACCCCGACGATCGCGTCCAGCATGGCCTGCTCGGCGACCGCGGTCTCGGCGTCCAAGGGCAAGCGGCCTTCCTCGAAATCCAGGATCCGCGCCAAGTTCGGCAGGTCCAGCTGATGCCCCACCGCGGCCGCGATCAAGCGCGACACCGCCTCTCGCCAATCCTCGCCCGGTCGTTCGGCGACCGCCTCGGCGACCTCGGCGGCGAAGCGCGTGGCGTCGCGTCGCACCAAGGCGGCCATCAGCGCGTCCTTGCCGGGGAAGTACTGGTACAGCGAGCCCACGCTGACCCCAGCGACGGCCGCCACGGCGTTGGTGTTGAAACGCTCCAGCCCCTCGCACTCCAGAATGCGAGCCGCGCCGTCCAGGATCACCTCGACCGTGGCGGCCGAACGCTTCTGACGCGGGCGTTTGCGGGGGCTCAGGGGGTCTTCTCCCCGCCCCTCGGGATGCGAGTAGGCCATATGTGATGAAAAGCTCACATTCATGGCGCGGTCAATGACGGCCGCGACCGGAGAACACCATGAGCCTTCAACCTCAAACCATGACGCTCTTCATGCTGGTGCGGACCACGCCCGCCTGGCTGGCCCTGCCGCCGAAGGAGCGCTTCGCCTTCTTCGACGCCCATATCGATCCGCTGCTCGCCGCCCAGCCGGCGGTCAAGCTGCGCTTCTACGACGCCGAGTTCTACGACGCCCGCGTCTCGGACGTGCTGGTCTGGGAGACCGCCGACCAGGCGGCCTATCGCGCGATCGTCGAGGGCCTGCGCGAGACGCCGTTCTGGGATCACTACTTCCACATCGTCGACATCATTCCGGCGATCGAGAACGCCTATGCGGACCACTACGACGCCAAGCTGATCGGGGCGGCGGCGTAAGCGCTCACGCCCGATGGCGGCGCGCCGACCACAGCACGCCGGCCAGCATCAGCACGATGGCCGCGTTCTCCAGAGGGCGCGGCCAGCGGCCTTCATGCAGAAAGCCGTAGAGCAGCGCGAACACCGTCTCGAACACGATCAGTTGGCCCGATAGCGATAGCGGCAACAGGCGGCTGGCGGCGTTCCACAGGCCGTTGCCGATCACCGAGGCGCCGATGGCGACGGCGAAGCTGACGCCCCAGAAGAGGCCCCAGGCGCTCGCCGCGTGCGTCTCGCCCCCGACGGCGAAGGCCGGGACCACGATGACCAGGGACAGCAAGCCCGTCGCGACGCCGGTCAGCAGCGACCATTCATGGCTGTTGAACTTGGGCGTGGCGGCCAGGCGCCGGGCGTTCCAGACGGCGTAAGCGGTCCAGACGGCCAGGGCCAGGAGCGCGCCGGAAAGGCCGACCAGCGTCCGCCCCGCGCCGGCCCGTCCAGCGGCCGCGAAGGCGTCCAGGTTGATGCAGACCCCGCCGGCGACGATCAGGGCCAGGGGCGCGATCAGACGACGTATCGGCGTCCCCTGCCCCGGCCCTTCTTTCCTGGAGGGGGCGCCGACCAGGGTGATGGTCACGGGCAGCAGGCCGATGACCAGCGAGGCTAGGGCCACGCCGGCGCTCTGCACGGCCACGGCCAGGCCGACATAGTAGATCAGGTTGCCCAGCAGGCTCAGCAGCAACAGGTCGCGCCAGTCGCGGCCGTCCATCCGGGCCATGACGGCCTTCCAGTTGGGCGCCAGCAGCACCGCCGCCGCAAGGCCATAGGCCAGGTACCGCCCGGCCGTGGCCTGCAGGGGCGTGAAGTCCGAAAGCAGCTTCGGCGCCAGGAACACCCCGCCCCAGAACGCCCCGGCGATGACGCCGCACAGCAGGCCGAGAAGGAGGTTGCGGGGAGTGGTCATGGCCCTGGAGTTAGCAGGCGGGGCGACGGCTGACTTTGGTGAAAACTCCTGGAGCTTTGGCGATGGCTCGCGTGCTCGAATTGAACGCACACGTTCAAAGAACGATGGCTTGCCACTCAAGCGTCGCTTTTCGTAAGGAGCTTGGCGTCCCGCCAGGATTCGGCGCCAACCGATCGCCATCGGAGCCTTCCATGATCGCCGCCATGCTCGCCGCCCTGCTGTTCAACGGCGCCGCCACGCCGGCGATGGATCCGGCGGCGGTGAAGGCGGTCGAGGCCGTGGCCTACGACTATGTCGACGGTCAATTGGAGGGGGATGTCGCGCGCGTCACCCGCGCTTTGCATCCAGACCTCGCCAAGCGCGCTGTCCGCGGGAAGCCCGATCCCGACGAGACCCTGGCTTTGCGACGCATGAGCCGAGACGAGCTCATCGACCTGACGCGGCAGGGGGCCCTGAAGACGCCGCGAGAGCAGTGGGACCGTAGCGTCAGGGTGCTGGACATCGCCGGCGACGCGGCGGTGGCGCGTGTCGAAACCTCGTGGTTCGTCGACTACCTCAATTTCGGACGGTTCGGAGAGCGCTGGGTCATCGTCAACGCGCTGTGGCACGCCAAGCCTCGCCCTGCCGCGAAATAGGCCTCACGGTCGCCGGCGCCCGCGCGGACGGTTTATTCAGCCCCGTCTCCCGCGCCACGCCCCCGGCGTGACGCCCAGCATCGCCTTCATGCGCTTGGTCAGAGCGCTCTGATCGCCGTGCCCGGTGCGCGCGGCGATCTCGGCGATCGATAGGCTGGTCTCGGACAACAGACGTTGTGCCGCCCGCAGGCGCGCATCCATCAGGGCCGCATGCGGTGTCATGCGATAGGCTTCGGCGAAGCGCGCGAAGAAACGGCTCTGGCTCATGCCAGCCTCGCCGGCGAGATCGCGGACGGTGAGGGGCTGGTCGAAGCGCGCCTCGATCATCGCCGCGGCGCGCGCCAGGCGCGGATCGACCCGGATCGGCGCGGCGGAAAGTCCGCGCAGCAACAGCGGCGTCCACAGACGGGCGACACCGGTCTCGATCGCGCCGGGCGCCTCGCCCGACAGGAAATCCAGCAGTCCCCGGACCGCGCCGGTGACCGGGGCGAAAGGGCGCTCGCGGAGGCGCTCGAAGGGCTTCATCAGGTCGCCGCCGATGTCGGCCACGACGAACAGGTTCTCGCCCGAGGCGGCGAAGGCGTGGCGCACGCCGGGTGGCACGACCGCCGCGCGGCCCGGATCGACCCGGCCGCCCTTGCCGTCGATCTCCATCTCCAGCACGCCCCGGCGCGGCAGGACGATCTGGTCGAAGGCGTGAGCGTGCTGCGGCGCGTCCTCGCCATAGCGGCGGAACGACAGTTCGGCGGGCGCGGTCAGGGCGTGAGCCATGCCGCGACTATAGCGGGATCAGCCGTGCCCGGGCAGGGCCAGCGGCTCGTCGGCGTCGGCCACCAGGCGTCTTGCCTGTTCCAGCGCCGCCTCGATGTCGCTTTCGATGAACTCGACCTGCAGGTCGGTCAGCGGATGCGGGGCGGCGACGACGTCGCGCAGATAGGTTCGGCGCTCGGCCTCGGTCATGGTCCACCAGCCCACGGTGTGGCCTTCCTCGATCACCGCGTCGCCCATGGCCAGCAGGTCGTCGGTGTCGAAGATCGGCTGACCGGGCTTTTCCGGGAACCACTGGCCGTCGTCCGGCAGGGCCTTGTCCAGCTTGTTCAGCAGGGCGGCCAGCCACGGGCTGACCAGCAGCGGCTTTTCGTAGCCGTCGCCGAACTTGGCGCGCAGCAGGAGGTCGTAGAGCAACTCAAGTCCCGCGTCGCCGTGGAAGGTGACGGTCTTGGCTTCGGGATCGAACTTGAAGACGTCGGACATGCGGGCTTCTTACGGTGCTTTCGAGGGCTTGCGCCCCTCATAACGTCCGAAGGCGACGTTTTGTCGAAGGAAAGGCGAAAGCGCCCCCTCCCCCGCTTCGCGAGGGAGGATGGGTGATCGTCCTCCTCACCCGTGGAACGGGGGAGGTGGCGCGAGGCGAAGCCTCGTGACGGAGGGGGCGCTCCCCTCCGCCTCAAATCAGAGCTGGTCCAGCCCGTACACGGCGTGCAGGGCGCGGACGGCCAGCTCGGTGTAGGCCGCGTCGATCAGAACCGAGATCTTGATCTCCGAGGTCGAGATGACCTGGATGTTGATGTTCTTCTCGGCCAGGGCCGCGAACATCGACTGGGCGACGCCGGCGTGGCTGCGCATGCCGACCCCGATCACCGACACCTTGGCGACGTCTTCGTTCACCGCGACGTCCTCGAAGCCGATCTCGGTCTTGGCGGCCTGGACGATCTCGACGGCGCGGGCGGCGTCACGCTTGCCGACCGTGAATTCCATGTTCGCGGTCGCGTTGGTGCGCGCGCGCGACTGGACGATCATGTCGACATTGACGTTGGCGTCGGCGAGACGGCCGAAGATCTGCGAGGACACGCCCGGATGGTCGGGCAGGCCCAGCAGGGTGATCTTGGCTTCGTCGCGGCTGTAGGCGACGCCCGAGACGATGCGCTTTTCCATGATTTCTTCCTCGTCGCAGACGATCGTACCTTGGCCCGGGGCTTCGCCCGGTTCGACGAAACTGGACAGCACCCGCACCGGGACGCGATGGGCCATGGCCATCTCGACCGAGCGGGTCTGCAGAACCTTGGCCCCCAGCGAGGCCATTTCGAGCATCTCCTCGTAGGAGATCTTGGCCAGGCGCTTGGCCTTGCTCTCGATGCGCGGATCGGTCGTGTAGACACCGTCCACGTCCGTGTAGATGTCGCAGGCGCCCTTCACGGCCGCCGCGATCGCCACGGCCGACGTATCCGAGCCGCCGCGACCCAGGGTGGTGATCCGGCGCTTGGGGGTCACGCCCTGGAAGCCGGCGATCACGGCGATCTCGCCGTTGGCGAAGCATTCCTCGAGGTTCTCCGGCGGGATCTCCTCGATCCGCGCGCGGCCGTGGGCCTCGTCGGTGATGATCGGCACCTGCCAGCCCAGGAACGAGCGGGCCTTGTGGCCCATGTTTCGCAGGGTCATGGCCAACAGGCCGGCGGTCACTTGCTCGCCCGAGGCGACGACGGCGTCGTACTCGTCGTCGGACTCCGGCAGGCCTTGCGCGGCGCGGCCGGCGCCGTCGGTCCAGGCGACCAGTTCATTGGTCTTGCCCGACATGGCCGACACGACCACCGCGACCTCTTTACCCGTCGCCACCTCGGCGGCGACCAGGCGCGCCACACGGCGGATGCGCTCCAGGTCGGCCACCGACGTGCCGCCGAACTTCATCACCAGACGTGACACGTCCTTGATACCTCGACACTTGGTTATTTCTTGCGCCCACACGGCGGGAACCCTCCCCTTCGCGCAAGCGAAGCGCCTTCTAGCGGCGCGATGGCGCAACGGCAATGTCGCGCTCACGTCTTTTTTGCGGGATCGTGGCGAGCGTCGGCGTCCGTGCTAGACAGGCCACATGACGCAAGCCGCCCCCACCTCCCCCTCCTGGAGCATCGACCCGGCCGACGTGGCCCGCTTCTCGGCCATCGCCGCCGAGTGGTGGAACCCCAAGGGCAAGTTCGCGCCGCTGCATGTGTTCAACCCTTGCCGCCTGGCCTTCATCCGCGAGCAGGCCCTGGCGCGGTTCGGCCGCGACGGCGACGCGCGCATGCCGTTCGACGGCCTTTCCTTGCTCGACATCGGTTGCGGCGGCGGGCTGCTGAGCGAGCCGATGGCTCGACTGGGCTTTGCCGTCACCGCGATCGACGCCTCGGAGAAGAACATCAAGACCGCGGCGACCCATGCCGCCGAGCAGGAGCTCAAGATCGGCTACCGTCCCGCCACCGCCGAGCAGCTGCTGGCCGAGGGCGCGGGGCCGTTTGACGTCGTCCTGACCATGGAGGTCATCGAGCATGTCGCCGATCCGGGCGCGTTCCTGCGCACCTGCGCCAAGCTGCTCAAGCCTGGCGGCATCATGTTCGTGGCCACGCTGAACCGCACGCTGAAGGCGCTCGCGCTCGCCAAGATCGGGGCCGAATACGTGCTGCGCTGGGTGCCGCCCGGCACCCACGACTGGAAGCAGTTCCTCAAGCCCGAGGAGCTTCGCGCCTTCATGGCCGGCGAGCCCGTGGCGATGCAAGGCCCGTTCGGCGTGGCCTACAACCCGCTGACCGGCCGCTGGAGCCGCTCGGCCGACACCGACATCAACTACATGATGACGGTTACCAAGGATTGAGCCAGACTGACCTTGCGATGTCCGCGCGAGGTGTCTGATGCCCCTGTTCCTGGCCCTGCTTGCCGCGGCCGTCCTGCCGGGACCGATCAGCGGCGATTTCGATCACGACGGCAAGGCCGACACCGCGCGAATCCTTCGCGCGGGCGAGCGCGGCTATGTCCTGGAGATCTCGCGGGGCGCGGCCCCTAAGGCGCCTGTCCGGATCGAACTGCGTCGCTATCCGCCGAACTATATGGTTCCCGCCGAGAACAGCGGCGCGGTGGCGACCTCTTGCGGCAAGGGGGTCGGAGCCCGGACCGAGCCGTGCCCTCGAGCCTCCGTGCGGGTGACCCGTGGCGACCTCCTATTCGGCAGCGCCGAGGCCAGCGAAGCCGTCCTCACCTGGGACGGGCGGACCTTCCGCCAGGACTGGCTCAGCGACTGACGCACGGAACCTTCGCCCCAACCTACGCCTTTACGTCTCCGCAGGGACACAGCGCCCCGGATTGGCGACCTGGTGTCGGGGGTCAGCCGTCGATCCGTTCGATTTGAACGGAGACTCAAATGACTTCCAAGACCTTGGCCGCGGCCCTGGCCGCCACGGTGGCCTTCGGCGCGATCACCCCCGCCCTGGCCCAGACCTCGGCGTATCAACAGAGCCTGCAACGCTATGATGACCAGCGCGCCAACTACTATGAGCGCGTGGCCGAGTACCGCGAACGTCAGGCGGCATACGAGCGTGACCGCGCCAACTACCTTCAGGCCCGCGACGACTATGACCGCCGCTATGGCCGCGGCGCCTATGACCGTCGCTACCGGACCGAGGCCGACCGCTATCGCGCGGCCCAGTACCGCGAAAGCGCCGCCTACCGCGCCGAGCAGGCCCGGTTCGAGCGCGACCGCGCCAACTACGAGCGCGCCCGCTACAACTATGATCGCCGCCATGGCCAAGGCGCCTATGACCGCCGCCACCGGGCCGAGGCCGACCGCTTCCGCGACAGCGGCTACGCCAGCAACGGCGGCTATGACAGCCAGCGCGCCCAGTGGGAACGCGACCGGGCGGAGTACGAGCGCGCCCGCGCCGACTATGACCGTCGCTACGGCGGCGGCGCCTATGATCGCCGCTATCCCGACTACGCCACCCGCTACAACACGCCCTATGCCGGCGGCCCCTACAGCCTCGACACCAGCGCCAACGTCGTCAATCGCGACGAGTGCCGCCACGACGCCAAGCGCAACGCCACCGTCGGCGGCGTGATCGGCGCCCTGGCCGGCGCGGCGCTGGGCTCCAACGTCGCGGCCCGCAACGCCAAGACCGAAGGCTCGGTGCTGGGCGCCCTGGTCGGCGCGGGCGTCGGCGCGGCGGTCGGCAACGCCTCGGCCAAGTGCGACACGCGTGGCAACTACTGGACCTACGAAGAGACGCAGCCCTATCGCTACGCCGACGGCCGCTACGCCCAGGCCAACGAGCGCTGCCGCCTGGCGCCGGCCCCGACCGAGTACAACGGCCGGGTCGAGACCCGGTACGTGCGCGTCTGTCCTGACTCCGACGGCCGCTATCGCGTCGAGGGCTAATCGCCCAAGCGCCCAAGCGCCCAAGCCAAACCGTCGACTGCCCGACTTTAGGGAAACCGGCGGCGCGCTTGGGCGTTTACCCCCACGAGGGATCCAGACAATAACAATCGGAGAGCCGCCATGCGCCCCCGTCTCAATGCACTCGTCCTGGCCACCGTCGTCGGCTTCACCGCCAGCAGCGTGGTCGTCACCGCCGCCAACGCCCAGTCGCGCGAACGCTATCGCGTCCTGGTCTGCAACAAGTCGAAGGCCAAGAACGGCGCCATCATCGGCGGCCTGGGCGGCGCCCTGCTGGGCAACACCGTCGCCGGTCGCGGCAACAAGACCGAAGGCGCCCTGCTGGGCGGCGCGGTCGGCGCGGTCGCCGGCCACGAGATCGGCAAGGGCAAGAAGAAGTGCCACTACGAGTACCGCTATCGCCGGTAATCGACTGGCTTAGGGTCGGAATGACAAGGGCGCCAGGCCAAAGGGCTTGGCGCCCTTTCATGTTTCGGAACCTCCCCCTGGCGTCCAGACACGCGGTCGGTCCGTAACGTTGGGCAAGGAGAACGCCATGCCCAACACGCCGCTCGCCCTTGTCGCCATCTAAGACCACGCGCCCCCTTTACGACCGCCGCGAGACCAGGCAATTGTACGACAATTGTCGGAGTATTGTCGCCGCGTCAGCTGGCCGCCCGACATCGAGGGAGGCGACGGCATGCGACGTTCCAGGACGAGCGGGATCGGGTTGATGGCGCTGATGGCGGCGGCGTTCGCCGTCTGCGAGGCCGGTCCGGCGTTGGCCCGCGCGCCCGCCGCCGCTCAGGAGGCCGCCGTCCGAAAGACCGCGACCGGCGTCGAGATCCGCCTGGCCGACGGCATTCTCCGGCTGGATCCCTGGTCGGACAATATCGTGCGGGTCCGCTTCTCGAAGACCGAGGCCTGGACCGGAAATTACAATCCCGCCGTGATCGCCCAACCCGGGAAGGTCGATTGGACGCTGGAGACCGGCGCCGACAAGGCCACCCTCAAGACCCCCGCCCTCCAGGTCGTCGTCGATCAGGCGTCCGGGGAACTGACAGTGCTCGACGCCAAGGGCCAGCGGGTGACGCGCGCCCGGCCCAGCGACACGGACGCCGGCCCCTCCGTTCAGCGCTTCGAGCTGGACTCACAGGAAGCGATCTACGGTCTGGGGCAGCATCAGGCCGGCCAGTTGGACTATCGCGGATCCAGCGTCCTGCTGCAGCAGATCAACACCGACGTCGCCGTGCCGATGGCGGTGTCCTCGCGCGGCTATGGCGTCCTCTGGAACAACCCGGCGACCACCCGGGTGGACGTCGCCAGCCCGCAATACACCCACAGCCTGCGGTTCGCCTCGGAAGCCGGCGGCGGCGTGGACTATCACCTGATCGTCGGTCCCGAGATCGACCAGGTGATCGCCGGCTATCGCGGCCTGACCGGCCAGGCGCCGTTGATGGCGCGTTGGACCTGGGGCCTATGGCAATCCAAGGAGCGCTACGAGACGCAAGACGAGACCCTGTCGATCGTCCAGCGCTACCGCCAGATGGGCGTCCCGTTCGACGCGGTCGTGCAGGACTGGCAGTACTGGGCGCCCGGCGGCTGGGGCAGCCACCAGTTCGACGCCAAGCGCTTCCCCGACCCGGCCGGTCTGGTGAAGGCGGTCCACGACCTAAACGCCCACATCATCATCTCGGTCTGGCCGCGCTTCGACCTGACCACCGCCAACCATGACGAACTGCGCAAGGCCGGCGCCCTGTTCGCGCCGGCCTATCCCAATGTCTATCCGGCCGGCGAGGGCCGCTGGTACGACGCCTGGTCGGAGAAGGGCCGCGAGATCTACTGGAACCAGATCATGCGAAACCTCGGCCGATACGACTTCGACGGCTGGTGGCTGGATGGCTCCGAGGCCGAACTGGGCGGCAAGCCCGGCCAGATGTCGGCCCTGACCACCGCCGCCGGTCCGGGCGCGGAGACCTTCAACAGCTATCCGCTGCTGCACACCAAGGCCGTCCATGACGGCATGACCCGCGACATGCCGGGCAAGCGGGCCTTCATCCTGACCCGCTCGGCCTATGCCGGCCAGCAGCGCAACGCCGCCATCACCTGGTCGGGCGACGTCAACGGCGACTGGCACACCTTCGCCAAGCAGATCCCGGCGGCCCTGAACTTCTCGGCCAGCGGCATTCCCTATTGGTCGGCCGACATCGGCGGCTTCTTCGGCGGCGATCCCCAGGACCCCGCCTATGCCGAGCTCTTCACCCGCTGGTACCAGTTCGGGGTCTTCAACCCGATGTTCCGCGTCCACGGCACGGGCAAGGGCAAGGCGCTCTGGGACTTCAAGCCCGACACCCAGGCGCGCCTGATCGCCTACGACAAGCTGCGCTATCGCCTGCTGCCCTACATCTATTCCACCGCCTGGGACGTGACCCAGCGGTCAGGAACCATGATGCGGCCCCTGGTCATGGACTTCCGGAACGATCCGAACGCGCTGCGGCTGACCGACCAGTACATGTTCGGCCGCGCCCTGATGGTCAGCCCCGTGGTCCAGCAAGGCGCCGACCTGCGAACGATCTACCTGCCCAAGGGCGACTGGTACGACTTCTGGACGGGGGCCAAGCTCACGGGCGGCAAGACCCTGGCGGTCAAGGCCGACATCGACACGATCCCGGTCCACGTCCCGGCGGGGACCATCCTGCCGCTGGGACCGGTGCTCAGCTACGCCGATCAGCCCAGCCAGGAGCCCCTGGAGATCCGGATCTATCCGGGCCGCGACGGCCGCTTCGAGCTCTATGACGACGCCGGCGACGGCCACGCCTACGAGAAGGGCGAGCGGGCCACGACCCTGCTGACCTGGAACGACGCGGCCAGGACCCTGCGCCTCGGGGCGCGCGAGGGTCGCTATCCGGGCATGAAGCCGGTCCAGCCGCTGAAGGTGGTCTGCGTCCCGACCGGCAAGGCCCAGGAGGTGCGCTACGCCGGCGCGGAGACCAACCTCGCCCTGCCGGACTGCCGGTAGGGCGAGGCCGCCTCGCGGTCCCTAGCGAATGAAGTAGCCGTAGATCTTCCAGTCGCCGCTCTCCCTGGCCAGCACCACCGTCTCGACGGCGTCGGCCTTGTTGGCGAAGGTCGTGGCGAACTGGATGATCTTGTAGTCGCCGTCGGGCACGCCGGGCAGGCTGCGAGCGCTCGACACGTTCTTGACCAACCGCGAGCCCGCCGCGCCCAGGCTCTGACGCAGCGTCCGAGCCGTCTCGGTCCAACGCGCCTCGTCGATCTGGGATTGGAAGAACGCTCCGGACGTCTTCCAGCTATCCGCCCAACGCTTATCGTCCAGCAGCTTGGCCCAAGATCGCGCGAACTCCACGCCAGCCTTGTCCGACGCCGGATCGGCCGCGGCATAGGCCACCGGCGTCTTGGCCGAGGTGGCCTTGCCGTCACCGTGCGGAGCCATCGTTATCGCCACCGCGGCGACCATCG
Source organism: Caulobacter segnis (assembly GCF_031454995.1). GTDB lineage: Bacteria > Pseudomonadota > Alphaproteobacteria > Caulobacterales > Caulobacteraceae > Caulobacter > Caulobacter segnis_E. Next base: position 284,331 of record NZ_JAVDRV010000003.1, read on the forward strand.
CGAGCATCATCACCATTCCTCCAGAGAGCCAGACGAGGGGCGACCCCAAGCGTCGGCGTTGATCTGACGGGCGGTGTTCTGGGCCTGAGGTGGCGGCCTGGGCGACCTCCAATTGCTTGTCCCCCAAGAAATTTGGGCCCTCGGCCCGCGCCAGCACCCTGGCCGCCTCGCGGCTGCTGCCGACGCCGAGCTTGCGACGCGCCTCGCGCAAGCGCTCGTTGACCGTGTGCACGGACAGCCCCAGCGCCGAGGCCGCCGACTTGGCGTCGTGGCCCGCCAGGAGCAGCCGCAGCGTCTCCTTCTCGCGCTCGGTGAGCGTCTGGGACCGTTCATTCATCGCGGAGCGCCTTTCAACGACCGGTGGCAGTCTAGCGAGACACACCAGAGTCGGCCAAGGTTCGCCGCGCGCCGCCTAGTTGACCTCGGTCTTCTTCGGCGGACCGGGCGGCAGCGGGGCTACGCGGACGCCGTCCTCGACCAGGGCCTTCACCTCGGTGGGCGAGGCCTCGCCGTAGATGCCGCGTTCCTCGGACTTGCCCTCGTGGATGGCGCGGGCCTCCTTGGCGAAGGCGTCGCCGACATAGTCGAACTTATCTTCCACATAGCGGCGGACCTCGCCCATGGCGGCCATCATCATCTCGCGCATCTTCGGGTCTGGCGCGGGCGTGGCGCGCTGGGCCTTCGTGCCGGCGACGGCGGGGGCCATGATCTGCTTGGAGACGCCATGCGAGCCGCAGACCGGGCACTCGACGAGCCCGCGCGCGGACTGGTCGTCATAGTCCGCCGACGAGCCGAACCAGCCCTCGAATTCGTGAGTCTGATCGCACTGAAGCGCGTACTTGATCATCGACTAAAGATGGGACCCTTTACGGCCCAGCAAAAGGCCGAGCGTTCTTGAGCACGGGGATCGCGGCGCGCGCCTTGTCGGCGGCGGCCAGATCGAGGTCCGCCATCAGCACGCCGGGCTCATCGTGGTCAAGCTTTCCGAGCACCTCACCCCACGGCCCGATGGCGATCGAGCGGCCCCAGGTGCCGCGGCCGTCCTCGTGGAAGCCGCCTTGCGCGGCGGCGATCACGAACGAGCCGGTCTCGATGGCGCGGGCCCGCAGCAACACGTCCCAATGCGCCTCGCCGGTCGGGCGGGTGAAGGCGGCGGGGGCCGTGATCACCGTCGCGCCGGCCAGGGCCAGGGCGCGGTGCAGGGCCGGAAAGCGCATGTCGTAACAGATGGTCAGGCCGAACTTCGCGAGCGGCGTATCGACGACCACCGCACGCTCGCCGGCCGTATAGGTCGCCGACTCCCGCGCCGTCTCGCCGGTCGGCAGGTCGACGTCGAACATGTGCAGCTTGTCGTAGGTGGCCACGATCGCGCCGGTCGGGTCGATCACGGCCTGCCGGTTCGCCGCCTTTCCATCCTCGCGGCGGACCAGGGCCGAGCCGACGTCGATCCAGGTCCCGGTCTCGGCGGCGATCTCGCGCAGGCCGTTGACCACCGGATCGTCCTCGAGCGCGGTCAGGGTGGGCAGCAGCTTGGCGCGGTCCTTCTGCAGGACGTTCGTGCACTCCGGCGTCAGGACGAACTGGGCGCCCTGCCCGATCGCCTCGCGCACCAGCGGCGCGACGTGCTCCAGCGCGGCCGCGTGCGTGGCCGGCGTGCGCGTCTGGATCAGGCCGACGCGAAGCGTGCCCCCATGCTCCGTCATGCGGCGAGAAGCGGGTCCAGCTTGCCCTGCTCTTCCAGGGCCATCATGTCGTCGCAGCCGCCGATGTGCTGGTCGCCGACGAAGATCTGCGGGAAGGTGTTGCGGCCCGAGCGCTGCATCATCTCCTGGCGCAGGGCCGGGTCCATGCCCGCCTCGATCTCGGTGAAGTCGGCGCCCTTCTCGTTCAGCAGCGCCAGCGCGCGCGAGCAGTAGGGGCAGAAGGGGCGGGTGTAGATGGTGACTTTGGCCATGCTCTGACTCGTAGGTGTTCCGACGCCCTCATATAGGACGCGCTTGGCCTTCTGTAACGCGGGCGACGACGGATAGGCTCACGCTGGCCGCGCCGGCCGCCAGCAGGGCCCGCGCGCAGCCTTCGGCGGTGGCGCCGGTGGTCAGAACATCGTCGACCAGCACGATCCGTTTGCCCTCCACCCGATCGCGCTTGCCCGGCGGGACGGCGAAGGCCGCGGCGACGTTGCGGCGGCGGCCCGAGGCCGACTTGCCGCCCTGGCTGGCCGTGTCCCGCTTCCGGTTGAGGGCGTCCGGCAGATAGGCCAGCCCCGCCATCCGCGCCAAAGGCCGGGCGATCTCGGCGGCCTGGTTGTAGCGACGGCGCAGCAGCCGGGCGCGGTGGATCGGCACGGGGACGATCGCGTCCGCCTCGGCCAGCAGGTCCGCCGAGGCCCGAGACAGCCAGCGCGCGAACAGGCCCGACAGGTCCGTGCGGTCGGCGTGTTTCAGCTTCAGGATCAGCTCGCGCGAGTGCTCGTCATAGACGCAGGCCGCCCGCGCCCGCTGGAACGCCCGAGGCTTGGCCTGGCACGCCGGACAGCGCGTCTCGGCTTCATAGGCTTGCGCCAGGCCGCAGCCGTCGCAGACCGGGTCGTCCAGGAAGGTCACCTTGGCAAAGGCGCCGGCCGAAAGCCCGCCGGTCAGGGCCGTCTCGCCGTCCAGGCTGGCGGGCGGCAGGAGGAAGTCCAGCATCCCGCGCCCCAGCTCAGTGAAAAACGGACGCGCCTGGGCCGGCGCGGCTTTCCATGTCGATCGCAAATCGCCATGTTCCGCGCCCATGACCGCCTCGCCCCTTCTGTTCGACCGCGCCCTGCACCGGGCCCGCCTGGACCGCGCCGCGCCCGACTACGCCGCCGCCGATTTCCTGAAGGAACGGGCGGCGCAAGACGTGGTCATGCGGCTGGAGACGATCCTGCGACGCTTTCCGGTCGCCGTCGACCTCGGCGCGAGAAACGGCCATTTTTCCAAGGCGTTGGAGGCCAGTGACGCCCGGGCCAACATCGATACGCTGATCGAGACGGACCTGTCGGGACGGATGCTGGGCGGCCGGAACGGCTTGCGCGTCGTGGCCGACGAGGAGCGCCTGCCGTTCGGCGACGCGACGCTGGACCTGATCGTCTCGACCCTGTCGCTGCACTGGACCAACGACCTGGTGGGCGCCCTGATCCAGATCCGCCGGGCGCTGCGGCCCGACGGGCTGTTCGTCGGCGCGATCTTCGGCGGGGCCACCTTGACCGAATTACGCCAGTGCCTGCTGGCGGCCGAGTCCGAGCTGACCGACGGCGCCTCCATGCGCGTCTCGCCGTTCGCGGACGCCATCGACGCGGCGGGCCTGCTGCAACGGGCCGGTTTCGCCCTGCCCGTCGCCGATGTCGACCGGGTCAAGGTCCGCTACGCGCACCCGATCAAGCTGCTGCAAGACCTGCGCGCCATGGGCGAGACCAGCGTGCTGCTGGACCGCTCGCGCAAGCCGCTGTCCCGCAAGGTGCTGTTCCGCGCCATGGAGCTTTACGTCGAGCGCTTCGCCGAGGCCGACGGCAAGGTCCCCGCGACCTTCGAGATCGTCTCGGTGACGGGCTGGGCGCCCCACGAGAGCCAGCAGAAGCCCCTGCGGCCGGGCTCGGCGAAGATGCGGCTGGCCGACGCGCTGGGGGTCAAGGAGCAGCCGGCGGGGGACAAGGCGGGATAGGCCTCGAAAGCGGGGTCTGTTATCAATGGCGAGCGATCCAAAACACGCGCATCCGCTAGCCGGAGAATGAAGTGCCTCGCATTCTCGCTCTCGCCACAGCGCTCGCGCTCGCATCGTTCTCGCCAGCCTATGCCTCGGCCGCGGACGGGCCTGAATCGGCGGCGAGAAACCCGCGATCCATGATCAAGCTGCGCGTGGAGGGTCGGCCGGGCCCATCCGCCACGCTCGCCGACGTCGCGTGGCTGGAGGGGCGCTGGATAGGCCAAATGCCGGAGGGCCCGGTTGAGCACGTGATCCTCGCGCCCCGCTTCGGGCAACTGCCGGGGTTTGTCCGGGCCGTAAATCCCCGGGGCGTCATATTCTACGAGATCTGGATGCTCGCGGAGGCTGGAGGCTCTCTCACCAATCGCGTGAAGCACTTTTCGCCGGCGCTCGCCGGATGGGAGGCGCGGGAAGCCTATATCGACCGCCCACTCGTCGACCGAGACGCCACCAATCTGTTCTTCGACGGGGCCACCTACTCCCGGACCGGGCCAGACACCTTCACGGTCTATTTTCTCAATCGTTCAGGCGAGAAGGAGCTTGAGACGATCGTGATACCGTTCACGCGGATGTCGACGGATCGCTCCCTTCCCACGCGCCACTAACGGGCCACGCCCCTCACAGCACATCCCGCAGCCACGCCACCAGCGGCTCGTCGGCCGGCGGCATGGGGTAGTCGGAGAGCTTGTCGGGCTTCACCCAGGCCAGGCCGGCGTGCTCCTTGCGGGTCACCTGCCCTTCCCAGCGGCGCAGCAGGTAAAGCGGCATCAACAGGTGGAAGGTCTCGTAGGTGTGCGAGGCGAACACGAAGGGCGCCAGGCACGCCTGGGCGACCTTGATGCCCAGCTCCTCGTCCAGCTCGCGGATCAGGCATTGCTCGGGCGTCTCGCCGGCCTCGACCTTGCCGCCGGGAAACTCCCAGAGGCCGGCCAGCTGCTTGCCCTCGGGGCGCTGGCAGATCAGCACCCGCCCGTCGACATCGATCAGGGCGGCGGCGGCGACGAGGACGATGGGCTTGCTCATGGGTGGCGGTGTGGCGCGGCGAGCCCGGACTGGCAAGAGGTGGCTCGCCCCATCGGCGCCGCAATCACCCCCGTAAATCCTCTCGCTATTGGGAGGGACACCATCATGCGCCACACGATCGCGGCCCTGGCCGCCGTTACGACCCTGCTCGCCGCCGCTCCGGCTCTGGCCCAGGCCGCCAATCCCGAGGAACCCGCCGTGCGCGCGGTGCTGGAGCACTATCTGGCCGGCCACGCCACCGGCGATCCCAAGGAATTCCGCCAGGCCTTCCACGACGAAAGCCGGCTGATGTGGATCCGCGACAACGCCTTGGTCCAGCGTTCCGACGACGAGTACATCGGCGGCTCTTCTGGCAAGCCCGCCCCCGACGAGGCCCAGCGCAAGCGCTGGATCGAGTCGATCTCGATCACCGGCTCGGCCGCCAGCGCCAAGATCGTGCTGGACTACCCGACCGCCGTGCTGACCGACTACATGCAGCTGCTGAAGACCCCGGACGGCTGGAAGATCGTGCACAAGATCTTCGACGTGGCCCCCAAGGCCAAGCCGGCGGCGTAGGGTGACAAGATGCTCCCCCGCGATGCGGGGGAGCTGTCGCGGCAGCGACTGAGGGGGCAGGCGCCGTAAAGGCCGAGCTCGCCCCCTCCGGCCCTCTGGGCCACCTCCCCCGCGTCGCGGGGGAGGAACGTCGCATTTTCCCAAAACTTGACTTTCCCGCTGGGATAACTGATACGGGCCCTGCGCCACTCCGGCGCTATTGGCGCTCCAGCCGCGTGAGGGTCCGTTTTCGGGCCAGCCTGTCGAGCGCCTTGAGAGCTTTTCTCACCCGATCGCCCGTGCACGCGGGGCGCTCCCCGAACGATAGCCGAAGGGTTAGCCGTGCGAGGACGCATGGGCTGCGTCGGCGCACGAAAGAACCAACACACGTGACTCAATTTTCCGACCTTGGCCTGGCCAAGCCGCTGCTGAAGGCCCTCGCCGAAAAGGGCTACAAGGAGCCGACGCCGATCCAGGCCCAGGCCATCCCCGTGGTGCTGCAAGGCAAGGACCTCTTGGGCATCGCCCAGACCGGCACCGGCAAGACCGCCGCCTTCGCCCTGCCCATCCTGCAACGCCTGGCCGAAGACCGTAAGCCGGCCCCGCGCCGCGGCTTCCGCTGCCTGGTGCTGTCGCCGACCCGCGAGCTGGCGACCCAGATCGCCGAGAACTTCAAGGCCTACGCCGTCCACATGGGCCTGTCGGTCCACACCATCTATGGCGGCGTGAAGTACGGCCCGCAGATGAAGGCGCTGGCCGGCGGCATCGACGTCCTGGTCGCCACCCCTGGCCGCCTGATGGACCACATGGCCGAGAAGTCGGCCATCGTCTCGGGCACCGAGATCTTCGTGCTCGACGAAGCCGACCAGATGCTGGACCTGGGCTTCGTGGTGCCGATCCGCAAGATCGCCAGCCAGCTGACCAAGAACCGCCAGAACCTGTTCTTCTCGGCCACCATGCCCAGCGAGATCGGCAAGCTGGCCGGCGAGCTGCTGAAGGACCCGGTGCAGGTCTCGGTCGCGCCGCAGGCCACCACGGTCGAGCGCATCGACCAGCGCGTCCTGTTCATCGAGGCCCAGCGCAAACGTCCGCTGCTGGCCGAGCTGTTCGCCGACAGCAGCTTCTCGCGCACCATCGTCTTCACCCGCACCAAGCGCGGCGCCGACCGGGTGGCCAAGTATCTGAACGCCGCCGGCATTGAGGCCGCCTCGATCCACGGCGACAAGACCCAGGGCCAGCGCGAGCGGGCCCTGGCGGCCTTCAAGGCCGGCGAGATGCGGGCCCTGGTGGCCACCGACATCGCCGCGCGCGGCATCGACGTCAACGACGTCAGCCACGTGATCAACTACGAGCTGCCCAACGTGCCGGAGGCCTATGTCCACCGGATCGGCCGCACCGCGCGCAAGGGCAAGGACGGCATCGCCATCAGCTTCTGCGCCGATGACGAACGCAACCTGCTGAAGGACATCCAGAAGGCCACCCGCCAGACGATCCCGGCCTTCGACCGTCGCAACGACAAGCAGCTGGCGGCGGCCGCGGCCGTGGCCGACAAGCTGGTCCCGGCGGAGAAGTACGTGGATCCGCGCCGCGCCGACCCGCGCAACGACGTGCCCTCGGAACTACGCCGCAAGCGCAACCGCAATGGCAATCGCAATGGCGGCGGCGGTCAGAAGGGTCCCCAGGCCCAAGGCCAAGGTCGCGGCCAAGGCCAGGGCAAGCCGCAAGGCCAGAAGGCCGCCGGGGGCGGCAACGGCTTCCGCGGTCCCAAGCGCCCGCCGGCCCCGGCCGAGAAGCGCTGGTCACCGATCGACTAGAGCCTGTCCGTTTCTGATGGAAACATCAGAAACGGATAAACAGGCTCGCCTCTAAAAGTTGGAGCGTGGCGGGCGCCGAAACCGATCACACTTTCGGCTGCCACGCTCCAGAACCGCCATGCCCGGGCCTGCGACCTTTTGTTGCAGGCCCCCGCAACGGCAACCGCTATAGGGTTTGCCCCTCGCTTTAGGCCGGCCGACAAGCCGGATGGGGGGCCAACGGAATGGGCGGGAGCGAGCCCAGCGCCACGCCTGGACTGACCATGCTCGCCCGGGGCGAGATGGCCGAGCGCGTGCGCGCGTTCGACTGGTCCGCCACGCCCCTGGGCCCGATCGAAACCTGGTCCCCCAGCCTCAGGTTCGCCGTCGACATGGTGCTGACGACCCAGCTGCCCATGGCGCTCCGCTGGGGCCCAGAGCTGGTCCTGCTCTACAACGACGCCTATGCGCCGGCCCTGGCCGAGCGCCATCCCGAATATCTGGGCGTGCTATTCAAGAATACGTCCGCGGACTTCCAAGCCTCCACGCGGGCGCTCTACGCCGACCTCCTGAGCGGCGCCAGCCGGGGGTTCGTCTTCGAAAAGCTGCCGTACAAGCTGATGCGGACCGACCGCCAGGAGACCGCCTGGTTCACCGTCAGCTACAGCCCCGTGCCCGACGCGACCGCGCCCCATGGCGTCGGCGGCGTGCTGATCAGCGCCGTCGAGATCACCGAAACCGTCAAGGCCACGCAGGATCTGCGCGGCGCCGAGGAGCGGTACGCCCTGGCCCGCGAGGCCGCCGGCGTGGTCGGTGCCTGGGAATGGGACGTGCGGGCCAACAAGGTCTATGCCGACGCCCGCTACGCCGAGCTGCACGGCGTCGTGCCCCAACTCGCCGCGGCGGGCCTGCCGGTCGAGGCTTATACGCCGGCCGTCCATCCCGACGATCTCGACCGCATGATGCTGGCCGCCCAGACCTCGCTGCGAACCGGGGGCGATTTCTCCGAGGAATATCGGCTGGTCCAGTCCGACGGCTCGATCCGTTGGATCTATACGCGCGGCCATTCCTACCTCGGCGCCGACGGCCAGCCGGCCCGCAATACCGGCGTCATCGTCGACATCACCGAGCGAAAGCAGGTCGAGGCCGCCCTCGAGGCCGCGCGGGTGGACATCGACCTAGCCGCCCAGGCCGCCGGCATGGGTCGCTGGGACCACAATCCCTCCAAGGGCCTGCGGTACTGGGACCCGCGAGCGCGCGCCATCTTCGGCATACCGCCGGACGCGCCGCCCTTGACCTCGATCTTCGAGAAGACGGTGCATCCCGACGATCTGGCCGCCGTCCGCGCGGCGGTGGCGGCGGCCGTCGATCCGGACGGTTCGGGCCTGATGAACATGGAGTACCGGATCGTCCGCCAGAACGGCGCCCTGCGCTGGGTGGAGGTGTTCGGCCGCGCCTTCTTCGAGGGACGCGACTGCGTGCGCTTCGTCGGCGTGGTGTCGGACGTGACCGAACGGCGCGAGGCGATCGACCGGCTGCTACGCCAGGAAGAAACCCTGCGCCTGGCCATCGACGCCGCCGATGTCGGCACCTGGGACTACAATATCGAGACCGGCGATCTGGTCTGGTCGGACCGCGTCTACGCGATGTTCGGCATACTGGACCCGAGCGAGCCGCCCGACATCGGCGCGGTCCTGGACTACGTGCATCCGGCCGACGTGGACCGGGTCCGCGACGCCGTCACGCGCGCCATGGATCCCGCGGTCCGCGCCGACTACGCCAGCGAGTACCGGGTGATCGGCCGAGACGACCACGTCGAGCGCTGGCTGAACGCCAAGGGCAGGGTGTTCTTTGGCCCCAACGGGAGCCCCGCGCGGTTCGTCGGCGCGGCCGTCGACGTCACCGACCGCAAGCGCGCCGAGTTGCACCTGCGCCTGCTGGTCAACGAGATGAACCACCGGGTGAAGAACAGCCTGGCCACCATCCAGGCCATCGCCGCCCAGAGCTTCACCGACGCCCACTCCCTGCCCCAGGCCAAGGAGGCGTTCGCCGATCGCCTCGTCGCCCTGGCCGAGGCGCACGACCTGCTGACCCGTGAAAACTGGGAGGGCGCGGATCTGCACGAGGTGGCCCAGCGGCTGGCCACCCTGCACGGCGGCGCGGAGCGGTTCGCGCTAAGCGGCCCGGCCGTGCGGCTATCGCCGAAGACGGCGCTTTCGCTGTCGATGGCCCTGCACGAGCTGGCGACCAACGCGATCAAGTACGGCGCGCTGCATACGCCGCGCGGGCGTGTCCATATCGCCTGGAACGTCGCCACCGGCCAGGGCGCGGCGCGCCTGAAGCTCACCTGGACCGAGCGCGACGGCCCCCCCGTCACCCCGCCGGCCCAGCGCGGCTTCGGCTCTCGCCTGATCGAGCGCGGCCTGGCGGCGGAGCTGGCGGGCTCCGCCACCATCTTGTTCCGCCCCGAGGGCATCGTCTGCCAGATCGAGGCGCTGCTGGAGGCCTGAGCCCCTAGGCCACCGCCGCCGCGCGCAGGGCCGCGGCGATCTGCGCCTCGGTTCGGCGCAAAGCCATCATCAGCGCGCCGGCCACGATCAGGGGAAGCACGGCCCAGACCAGCCAACCGGCGACCGCAAGGGCGGTCGCGACGCCGATCAGCATGGTCACCGCCAGCTCGCCCAGCGCCGCCAGGAACGAGCTTCCCCGGCGACGGCGGAAGTCGGCGCGCTTGCCTGGCTTCTGACGCCAGATGCCGATCATGCCGGCCGCCCAAGCGGTGAGGCCCGCGCCCAGCGCCGTCCAGAAGCCCGCCAGAGGCTGGAACCAGGCCAGCACCGCGACCGGAACCACCAGCAGCAGGCCCACGGGAATGAGGGCGGCCGTCAGCTTGGCCCGGTTCAGCACCGACACGGGCGTCGGCGACAGCGCCAGGAGGTCGGGCGTGTCCTCGGCCGAGACGGTGATCCAGATCAGGCTGCCGGCGACCTGGCCGGCCAGGAAGGCGACCCCCGCCGCGCCCCCGGCCAGCATCCAGGCGGGCTGATGCGCGGCGTTGCGGGCCAGCACCAGGGCCAGCGGCAGCATGTACAGCACCCGCAGCAGCACCTGTGACAACAGGGCCGCGTCGCGCCCCATCAGCCGCAGCTCCTTGCGCAGCGTCGCGCGAAAGGCGCCGGCGGCGAAGGCTCGGCCGGGGCCCTTGGCGGACTTGCGGGTCTCGGCGCCTTGGGTGGCGGCGGCCGCGTCGGCGAAGCGGCGGCCCAGGGTCCAGGCGGCCACCAGAAAGATCCCCGCGCCGACCGCTACCAGGGCCAGCAGCGGCAACGGCTCGCCCAGCGCCGCGCGCAGCGGCAGGTCGGCCAGGGGCGGCGGCTGAAAGCGACCTTCCTTGGCGTCGAGCGCTATGCGGGCGAACAGGCTCTCGCTGGCCTTCTCCCCCATCAGGTTGCGGTACTGGCTGGCCAGGAAAAAGGCCGCGCCGATCAGGGCCGCCATCACCTGGGCCACGGTGCGCGTGCGGCGCGGGCCGATCAGGGCGAACAGGACCATGGCCAGCAGCAGGCCGACGCCGGCGGCCGCGAGCGCGGCGGCGATCAGCACGACGAACAAGGACGCCCAGGCCGCATGCCCCATCACGATCGCCGGGGTCAGCAGCAGCACGGCCGGGATCAGAAACCAGAGCGAGGCCGACACCGCCAGACCCAGCGCCCGGACGAACAGCACCTTGCGCGGTGACAAGGGCGACGAGAACAGAAGATCGAGATCCCCGCGCACATAGAGAGCGTCGGCGGCCCCGGCCAGGGTGCTGGCCAGCATCAGGGTCAGGATCACCGCCAGGGCGAGGGCCGCGATCGTGATCGACAGCGGCTGGACCGGAACCTCGTGCCCCCTCATGCCCAGGGCCAGGAACACGCCGCCGATCAGGATCATCACCCCCAGCACCGAGAAGGCGATGATGCCGCCGACCGCGCCGTGCTTGCGTCCGGACATGGCCCCGCGCCAGGCCAGGCGCAGCTCGTGGACCAGCAGCCAGGGCGTGCTGGCCGGCTTGAACAGCGCCATCACGCGTCCTCGGCGGTCAGCTGCAGGAAGATGTCTTCAAGGGTGCCGCCGCCGGATGCGCCGCCGACGGCCTCGCCGGCCTTGCCGCGCAGCTCGTCCAGCGTGCCTTCGGCCAGCAGGCGACCGCCGGCGATGATGCCGATTCGGTCGGCCATGCGCTCGGCGACCTCCAGGATGTGAGTGGTCAGGATCACCGTGGAGCCCGCCTCGACCCGGGCGCGCAGCATATCCTTGACCAGGCGCGCGGCGGCGGCGTCCAGGCCGGTCAGCGGCTCGTCCAGGATCAGGAGCTTGGGATCATGGATCAGGGCTCCGGCCAGGGCGACCTTCTGCTTCATGCCGCGCGAGAAGCCCTCGCAGCGCCGCCGCGCCTCGGCGGTCAGGCCCAGGGTGGCCAGCAGCTCTTCGGCCCGCGCCTTGGCGGTCGTCGGGTCGATGTTCCAGAGACCGGCGACGAACTCCAGATATTCCAGCGGCGTCAGCTTGTCGTAGATCATCGCCTCGTCGGGCGCCCAGGCCAGCAGGGCCTTGGCGGCGGCGGGCTCCTTGCGCGCGTCGACGCCGAAGATCGACACTTCGCCCTTGTCCGGCTGGGTCAGGCCCGCGACCATCCGCAAGGTCGTGGTCTTGCCGGCGCCGTTGGGACCCAGCAGCGCGTAGAGCTCCCCCGCGCGGACCGTCAGGTCGAGATCGGACACGGCGGGCTTGGCGAAGGTCTTGCTCAAGCCACGCACGATCAAAGCTTCCGTCACACTCGTCCCCCACTGGTCACGCGGCGGAGTTGAGCCTGTTTGCGAGGTCGCGGCAAGCCGTCGGCGTATCGCGCTTGCCATGGTCTGACCTCCCGGCTTTATTGGTCAGATGATAAGGCTGGCGTTCGCGCCGCCACAGGTTTGGGGAGAGCGCGTGCGGGTTCATCGGTTCATCACGCGAGGCGCGTTCGGCCTCGCCCTTTCCCTGTCGGCCGCGTCGGCGGCCTTCGCCTGCGATACGCCAGTCAGCGTCTGCGCCACCGGCAAGGGCTCGAGCCTGGCCCTGATCCAGAAGGGCCACCCGGCCGCCGTCTATATCGACGCCAACGCCAATCCAGCCGTGCGCCACGCCGCCGAGAGCCTGCGCGGCGACCTCGCCCGCGTCGGCGGCGGCGAGGCCGTGAAGCTCGATGACCTCTCCAAGGCCAACGGCCCGGTGGTGATCCTGGGCGTGCTGGGCCAGAGCCCGGTGATCGACGGCCTGGTGAAAGCCGGCAAGCTGAAGGTCGAGGACCTGCAGGGCCAGTGGGAGGGCTTCCGCCAGGTGGTGGTCGAGCGCCCAGCCCCCAATATCCCGCGCGCCCTGGTGATCGTCGGCTCGGACCGGCGCGGGGCGGTGTTCGGCGCCTATGACCTTTCCGAGCGCATCGGCGTCTCGCCGTGGGTCTGGTGGGCGGATGTGCCCGTCACCCGCAAAAGCGACCTCTTCCTGACCGCCGGCGCCCGCGCCGACCACCCGCGCGTCAAGTATCGCGGCTTCTTCATCAACGACGAGAACCCCGCCTTCAGCGGCTGGACCAAGGCCAAATTCGGCGGGGTCAACTCCAAGGCCTACGCCCATGTCTTCGAGCTGATGCTGCGCCTGAAGGGCAACTATCTGTGGCCGGCCATGTGGGCGCCCAAGGCGTTCAACGACGACGATCCCCAGAGCAAGGTGATCGCCGACGAGATGGGCGTGGTCATGGGCAGCTCGCACCACGAGCCGATGACCCGCGCCCAGGCCGAATGGCATCGCGACAACGATCAGGGCGCTCCATCCAAGGGAGAAAGGGGCGGCCGCTGGGACTACACGACCAACGCCGAGAACCTGCGCACCTTCTGGCGCGGCGGCATCGAGCGGATGATGTCGAAGGGCGACGGCGCGCCGTACGAGAGCGTCGTGACGGTGGGCATGCGCGGCGACGGCGACGAGCCGATGGCCGAGGGCGCGGCGACCCAGCTGCTGGAAAAGATCGTCGCCGACCAGCGCCAGATCATCGCCGACGTCACCGGCAAGCCCGCCGACCAGACCCCGCAGATCTGGGCGCTCTATAAAGAGGTCCAGGACTACTACGACTACGGGATGCGCGTCCCCGACGACGTCACCCTGCTGTTCGCCGACGACAACTGGGGCCAGATCCGCCGCCTGCCGGTGGCCGGCAAGGACAAGCTGCCGCGCGCCGGCGGCTACGGCGTCTACTACCACTTCGACTATGTCGGCGGTCCGCGGAACTACAAGTGGATCAACACCAATCAGGTCGCCAAGGTCTGGCAGCAGATGGACCTGGCCTACCAGCGCGAAGCGCGGAACCTGTGGATCGTCAATGTCGGCGACATCAAGCCGATGGAATATCCGCTCAGCTTCTTCCTGCGCATGGCCTGGAACCCCGAGGCGATGACGCCCAAGGCCCTGGCGGCCTTCCCGCGTGAGTGGGCCGGCGAAACCTTCGGTCCTGCCCTCGCCGGCGAGATCGGCGCAGCGCTTTCGGAATACGAGACCCTGGCCTCGCGGCGAAAGCCCGAGCTGATCGACCAGGACACCTTCCCGCTCGGTCCAGACAACGGCGCTGGGCCGCTGGACGGCGGCGAATTCGGCGACATCGTCGACCGCTGGCGGGCGCTGGACGCCAAGGTCGCGGCGATCAAGACCAGGCTGCGGCCCGACCAGATGGACGCCTACTATCAGCTGGTCGAGTACCCGGTGACGGCGTTCGCCAACCTGTACGAGATGTACTACGCCACGGCCTTGAACCGGCGGCTGTCGGCGCGCAACGACGCCCGCGCCAATGTCTTCGCGGAAAAGGTCGAGACCGCCTTCAAGCGGGACGCCGATCTGACCGCCCAGTACCACGCCCTGAACGGCGGCAAGTGGGACGGCATGATGAACCAGGTCCACATGAGCTATGTGATCTGGAACGACCCGACCCAGCAGACCATGCCCAGCGTCGCCCGCGTCTCGGCCGACACCCCGCCCGAGAAGCTGAAGGCCAAGGTCGTCTTCGCCCGTTCCGGCGCGACCGATCCGAACCTCGTCACGGTCGAGGCCGCCAAGTTCGACCGCGCGGTCGGCGGCAAGGGCCTGTCCTGGACGGTGGTCCCGCGTCTGGGCCGGGGCGAGGCGGTCCTGGCCCTGCCGCAGGGCCAGGCCTCGACCACCGCCGCCGACGGCGTGCGGCTGGAGTACGGCGTGCAGGTCCCGCGCTCGGGTCCGGCCACCGTGCGCCTGGCCCTCGCCCCCACGCTGGACGCGACCGGCGGCGACGGCATCAAGATCGGGATCTCGATCGACGATGGCCCCATGCAGGTGGTGAAGTCCGACCTGATCCCCACCCCCGGCGCGGCGAGCCGTCCGGAACAGGCCGCTTGGATCGAGGCGGTGAAGAACCACGTCCACACGGTCGAGGCCCGCTTCCCCGACGTCTCGGCCGGCCGTCACGTGGTCAAGGTCTGGCGCCTCGACGACAACGCCGTGCTGGAGAGGGTATCGGTGGATATGCGGCCTTAGCCTTATCCATTTACGTGTCATCCCGGGCGGCGAAGCCGACCCGGGACCTAGGGGTGAGTGGCAGTGCGGTAGCCCCTGGGTCCCGGCTCTCCGCTACGCCGCGGCCGGGATGACACGAGGTTAGGGCTTAGGGAGCTACCCTCTAGAACTTCGTCTTGCAGCCCTGCTTCAGGTGCACGCCGCGCAGGAAGCCGCGACGGGCCAGGCCCGCGTCAACCGCCGCGTTCATCTGGCGGTCGGCGGGCGCGGCGCCAGTCACTTCGCGCACCAGGCCGCGGAACGGGATGATGCTGTTGATCAGGGTCTTGCCGCCGGCCTCGGCCAGCTTGCCGGCGCGGTTTTCCTTGTAGGCGTTGCCGACGATGTAGTCGGGGCCCAGCACGCCGTTGAGGTTGGAGACCTCGGCCGACAGCGCCCTGCAGGTTTTCAGTCCCTTGAGGCTGTAGGGGTCGTCATAGGCCTTTTGCAGGATCGGCGGGATCTCGCGCTTGGACATGCCGACGTCGCGGGCCGGCTGGGCGCCGATGTCGATGGCCTTCTTGCGCGCGTCGTCCCAGCGGCCGGGCTCGGCCTGCTGCGACGTCTTGGAGGCGTCGGACTTGGAGTCCGACTTGGACTGCTCCTTGGCCGTCTCGGACTTGGTCTGAGCCGCCATCACCGGCGTCCCGACAAGGGCCACGGCCAAGACCCCGAACAGAACCGATCGTTTCACGGACATCTCAAGCCCTCCACCCAGCTAAACACTGATCAGGAACGACGCCCGACGCGAGCGGTTCCGCTTCGGGCGCCAGTTTAAGGCCAAGCTTAGTTCGGGAGGGAGGCCGCTTCCAGGTCGAACGCCCCATCGAGGGCGTCCTCGTCGGGGATTTCGCCCAGCAGGGCCTGGGCGAACAGCGGCTCCAGCGCGTCCCAGACATAGGTCAGCTGCTCCAGCACCGCCGGCACGCCGGCCAGGTCGAAGCCCGGGTAGAGGTCCTCGACCAGCCACAGGCCAGATCCCGCGTCATAGGCGAAACGGCAGCCGATCAGGCGAAACTGCACACGGGCGATCGTCTCGAACAGCGCCGTCAGGTCACGGCCCTGATCGAGGTCCTCGGGATCGAGAACCAGGCAGCGCGCCTGCACCCAGCCGTGGTCGGGCAGCAGGTAGAAGGCGCCGTCCTCCTCGTCCTCGCCCGAGACCTCCAGGCCCCGGTCGATGGCCTCGACGACGTAACCCGCCGCGCCGCAGACCTCGGTCAGCTTGGCCAGTTGGGCGGCTTCTTTGTCGGGCGTGAGATCGGTCATGGGGGTCTCCGTATTGCCGCGAGCGTTCCAGCGGGGCGGCCGCCCCTCTATCACCGCTAGCGCCCGTCGTGGGATCATATCGACGTCGAGCGCTTGTCTTTCTCGCTTGTAACTTGATCGACGGTTTCCAGCCAACCTAGCGTCCACCGGGCCTGATCCAAGCGAGCGGGCTTGCTATCCCGCGTATCACGCGGGTGGGCGATAGCCTCCACCCCATGAGTTCGTCTTGCACCACTCCCCAGAAGCCAGGCGCTCCCACATCAGCCCGCTGAGCGGCGCCATGGCCCTGCTCGCCGTCGTCGGCGTCCTGGCCGCGGCGCCCGAAGTCAGCGTGGCCCAGACCTCGACAACCGCCCCCGCGGTGGTGAGCGCGGACACCGCGCTGACCACCGTCAACGGGACCCGGCTGGTCGCGCCGCGGGGATGGTCGCTCGGCCGGACCGGCGGCGTCTTCAGGCTCGACGCCCCGGAAGGCGGATCGTCGATCCTGGTCTCGGACACAACCGGCGGAGGCGCCGACGCCGCGGTGGCGCGAGCCTGGTCGGCCTATCGCCCCGGCGCCCCGCCGGCCTTGGCGGGCGCAAAGGATCGCCCGGTTCGCGACGGCTGGGACCAGGTTCGCGTCTACGGCTACCGACCGCCGGCCGGCGAAGAACGCACGATCTGGGCCCGCGCGCTGCGCAAGGGCGACCGCTGGACCGTGGTGCTCCAAGACATGGCCGACGACGTTCTGGAAAAGCGCGACTCCCAGGTCGAGGTGATCCTCAACAAGCTGCTGCCCGCCGGCTATGCGCGCGAGACGTTCGCCGGGCGGCAGGCTCACAAGATCGATGCCGCACGTTTGGCGGCCTTGACGGACCTGATCGAAACCGCGCGCGCGGAGCTCGACATTCCCGGTGTCGGCTTTGGCCTGATCCAGGACGACAAGATCCTGTTCGAAGGCGGGTTTGGCGTGCGCGAACTTGGCAAGCCCGCCCCCGTCGACGCCGACACCGCCTTCATGATCGGCTCGAACGGCAAGGCCTTGACCACCCTGATGCTGGCCAAGCTGGTCGAGCAGGGCAAGATGGACTGGGACACGCCCGTGTCGTCGCTATGGCCGGCGTTCCGTCTGGGCGACGCCGCGACGACCGCCAAGGTGCGGGTCAAGCATCTGGTCTGCGCGTGCACCGGCCTTCCGCGCCAGGATCTGCCGTGGATCTTCCAGGGCGACCAGGCCCAGGCCTCGACCGTCCTGACCTGGCTGTCGACCATGCGACCGACCAGCGGCTTTGGCGACCTCTATCAATACTCCAACCTGCTCGCGGCCTCGGGCGGCTATCTGGGCGCCCATGTCCGCGAGCCCGATCGCGAGCTGGGCGCGGCCTATGACGCGGCCATGCAGGCCCTGGTGTTTGACCCGCTAGGCATGTCGAACACGACCTTCGACTACGCCAAGGCCATGGCGGGCGACCATGCCGCGCCGCACGCCCTGGACATCGACGGCCGCCAGACGGTCGCCATCATGGGCCTCAACGCCGCCGGCATTCCATCGCGGCCGGACGGCGGCGAATGGAGCACGACTCGCGACATGCTGCGCTATGTGCGCATGGAACTGGCCAAGGGACGGCTGCCCAACGGCGAGCGCTACATCGCCGAGGCTCCGCTGCTGGCCCGGCGGATCCCCCAGGTGACCGAAGGCAGCGACGAATATTACGGCATGGGCCTGAAGATCGACCGCATCTGGGGCGTCCCGGTCATCCATCACGGCGGCACCGTGTACGGCTATCGCGCTGATATGATCTGGCTGCCCGATCAAGGCGTCGGCGCGGTCATCCTCATCAATTCGGACTCCGGCGCGGCGCTACGCTCGGCGTTCCGGCGGAGACTTCTGGAGGTGTTGTTCGACGGCGAACCTCGGGCCGCCGCCGATTTGGCCAACTACGGCAAGGCCTTCAAGGCCAGCCGGGGTGAAGGCCGCCAGACCTTGACCGCGCCGGCGGCCCGCGCGATCGCGGACAAGCTCGCGCCCCGTTACGCCAACGCAGACCTGGGCGATCTGATTGTTCGACGCGAGGGCGACAGGACGGTGTTCGATTTCGGCGGTTGGGCCAGCGAGGTGGCCAGCCGCGAGAACGAAGACGGGACCATCACCCTCGTCACCATCACGCCCGGCGCGGACGGCTACGAGTTCGAGCTCGCGAACGATCCCGAAGGACGCGGCCTGGTGATCCGCGAAGCGCCTCGCGCCTATCGGTTCGCGGAGGCGCGTTAAGGCGCGGACGATGCGATCGTCGCCCCGCCTTCATGGCCGCAGGAAGCCCTAGCTCCGATAGTCGCCGTTGATCGCCACGTACTGCTTGGTCAGGTCGCAGGTCCACACCGTGGCCGAGCCCTTGCCGACGCCCACGTCGACGCTGACCTCGAACTCCTGGTTCTTGACGTAGGCGCTCATCTTGGCCTCGTCGTACTCGGCCGAGATCAGGCCGTCGCGGGCGGCGTAGAGGTCGCCGAACTTGACGCTGATCTTCTCGCGCGCGACCGGCTCGTCGGCGCGGCCGACGGCCATGACGATACGGCCCCAGTTGGCGTCCTCGCCGGCGAAGGCGGTCTTCACCAGCGGGCTCTCGGCAATGGTGCGGGCGATCTTGCGGGCCGAGGCGGGGCTTTCGGCGCCGTTGACGGTGATCTTGACGAACTTGGTCGCCCCTTCCCCGTCGCGGACCAGCTGCAGGGCGAGATCCAGCAGCACGTGCTCCAGCTTGTCGCGGAAGTCGGCCAGGCGCTTGTCGCCCGGACGGCTGATCTTGGGCGCGCCCGATTGGCCGGTGGCGAACAGCAGCAGGGTGTCGTTGGTCGAGCGGTCGCCGTCCACCGTCACGCAGTTGAAGGTCGTGCGGGTATAAAGAGAGACCAGGGTCTGCAGGGCCGCCGGCGCGATGGCCGCGTCGGTGGCGACGAAGGCCAGCATGGTGGCCATGTCGGGCGCGATCATGCCCGAGCCCTTGGCGATGCCGGCGATCTTGACCTCGTGGCCGTCGATCATGGCCGTGGCGTAGGCGCCCTTCGGGAAGGTGTCGGTGGTCATGATCGCCCGGCCGGCCTGGGCCCAGGCGTCGGCGGTGAGGCGCGTTTCCACTTCCGGCAGGCGGGCGGTGATCTTGCTGTCGTCCAGGATGACGCCGATGACGCCGGTCGAGGCCATCATCACGTCGCGCTGGCGGCAATCGAAGCGCTTGCCGACGGCCGTGGCCACGCGGCGCACCGCGTCGGCGCCGGGCTTGCCGGTGAAGCTGTTGGCGCAGCCGGCGTTGACCACCAGGGCCCGCACGTCCGCGCCGCCCGAGGCGGCCAGTTGCCGCTTGCACCAGTCCACGGGGGCGGAGCCGACGCCGTGACGGGTAAAGACGCCCGCCGCCGAGGTGCCCTCGGCGAACCGCATCAAGAGCAGGTCCTCGCGCTCGTGCTTGTAGAAGCCAGCGCGGCCGGTGGCGATCTCGACGCCGGCGATCGGCGGGATCACGGGGAACGGCACGGCGAGAGGCGAGATCGCCAGGCCCGGCTTGCCCGCGCCAGCGGAGGTCGGCGCCGACGTCGCGGACGACGCCGAGGTCGTTTCACCGGCGTTCTTCTGGGCGCGGCGCAGGCCCGCGCGCTTGAGGGCGGACGTCAGCGGATCGACCAGGGCGCGCTCGATGGCGGCGCCCGCGCGCTCGACGGGACCGGACGTGGTCTCTTGCGCCTTCGCGGCGATCTTCTTGCCGGAGGCCTTGGGGGTCTTGGTCATCGGAACCGCGTCTTACTTCTTGGCGGGTTGAGCGGGAGGCGGCGCCGAGGCCGGCGGACCGCCTGGAATGTCGGCGGGCGCCGAGGCCGGCTCCTGGGGCCCGTTGATCGGGGCGTCCTGGGGCTTGCCGATCAGCATCTCGACCTTGGCCGAGCCACGCAGCTTCTCGAGGATGTCGCGGACCTGGTCATAGGTCAGGAAACGCACGATCTGCGGACGGGCTGCCTCGAGAGTGATCGGCTCCTCGACGCGCTTGTCCTCGACCCGGACCAGAACCCAGCCGCCCTCGGCGGCGAAGGGGCCGACCAGCGCGCCCTTTTGGGCGTCCTTCAGGGCCACGCCATAGGGCTCGGGCATCACGTCCAGGGTGAAGTAGCCCAGGTCGCCGCCGTTGAAGCGGGTCGCCTGGTCGGTCGAGCGTTCCATGGCCAGGGCGTCGAACGAGGCGCCAGAGGCCAGCAGCTTCTTGACGCTCTCGGCCTCGGCCTGGCTGCCGACGATGATCTGGCGGGCCCGGATCTCTTCCGAACGCTTCGAAAGCTTCTGCTGCTCGGCGTAAAGCTTGCGGATGGCCTCGTCGGTGACGGCCTTCTCGACCACGCCCTCGACCAGCATATCGCCCAGGATGCGCTCGCGCGCGGCGGCCAGGCGCCGCTGGGCGACCGGATCCTTGTCGATCTTGCGCTTCATGGCCTCGGCGGCCAGCAGCTTCTGGTCGATGACCTCGTCGAGGCGCTGGCGGAACACCTCGCTGGAAATATCCAGCGGTTCGCCCTCGCTGATCAGCCCTTGAGCGACGGCTTCGCGCTTGACGTCGCTGGCCCAGATCACCTGGCCGTTGACGCGGGCCACGGCCGTGTCGCCCGGCTCGGGCGGCTTGTCGGCGACCTTGTTCTGGCCACAGGCGGCGACCAGAAGCGCCAGCGCGACCGCCAGACCGACGCGGCCGAGGGAGAAGAAACCGCCTTGCCCACCCGATGCCCGGCCCTGCGTATTCGCCATGCGCGCTGCCCGTGTTACGTAAAATCCAAGGGGAACAGGAAAAACCCCGTCGCGTTGACAGGCCCTTGACCGGTGCTTAAGTCTCGCGCGCGTGCAAGTCGAGCGGTTTTTCCGTCGGTCAACACGCCCAGAAAACCCCCCGTGGTCGAGGCCGACAAAGCCTTTGCGTCGGCTTCCATAATAATCGCTTCGGATTTCCTCTTCATGCTTGGTTTCGCCAAAAAGCTCTTCGGCTCTTCCAACGAACGCAAGGTCAAGGCCTTGGCCGCGCGCGTGGCGAAGATCAACGCCTACGAAGCCGAATACAGCGCGCTTTCCGACGAAGCCCTGAAGGGCAAGACCGCCGAGTTCAAGGCGCGCCTGGAAAAGGGCGAGTCGCTCGACGACATCCTGAACGAAGCCTTCGCCGTCGTGCGCGAGGCTTCCAAGCGCGTGCTGGGCATGCGCCACTTCGATACCCAGATGGTCGGCGGCATGGTGCTGCACTTCTCGGGCATCTCGGAAATGCGCACGGGTGAAGGCAAGACGCTGGTCGCCACCCTGCCGACCTACCTCAACGCCCTGGAAGGCAAGGGCGTCCACGTCATCACCGTCAACGACTACCTGGCCCGCCGCGACGCCGACTGGATGGGTCAGGTCTACAACTTCCTGGGCCTCAGCTACGGCGTGATCGTCAACGGCCTGAGCCAAGGCGAGCGTCAGCGCGCCTATCGCAGCGACATCACCTACGGCACGAACAACGAATTCGGCTTCGACTATCTGCGCGACAACCTCGTCTACGACGTCTCGGAGATGGTCCAGCGCGGCCACAACTTCGCGATCGTCGACGAAGTGGACTCGATCCTGATCGACGAGGCCCGCACCCCGCTGATCATCTCGGGCCCGACCGAGGACCGCAGCAGCTTCTACAAGACCATCGACGTGCTGGTTAAGGAGCTGATCAAGGACAAGACCAACTACGACCACGACGAGAAGCAAAAGCAGGTCATCCTGACCGAGGACGGCCAGGAGCGGATCGAGGAGATCCTGATGGCCGGCGGCCATCTGGCCGAGGATTCGGCGGGTCTCTATGACGCGGCCAACGTCTCGGTGGTGCACCACGTCAACCAGGCCCTGCGCGCCAACGTCCTCTACACGCGCGACAAGGACTACATCGTCAAGGGCGGCGAGGTTGTCCTGATCGACGAGTTCACCGGCCGCATGATGACCGGCCGCCGCCTGTCGGAAGGCCTGCACCAGGCCATCGAGGCCAAGGAAGGCGCCGACATCCAGCCCGAGAACCAGACGTTGGCCTCGGTGACGATCCAGAACTACTTCCGCCTCTACAAGAAGCTGTCGGGCATGACCGGCACGGCCTCGACCGAGGCGCAGGAATTCGACGACATCTACAAGATGGGCGTGTCGGAAATCCCGACCAACCGCCCGATCCAGCGCATCGACGACGACGACGAGGTCTATCGCACCGAGCGCGAGAAGAACGAGGCCATCCTCAAGCAGATCGCCGACTGCCACGTGCGCGGCCAGCCGATCCTGGTCGGCACCGTCTCGATCGAGAAGTCCGAGGAGCTGTCCAAACTGCTGTCGAACTTCTCCTTCGAGAAGGAGGGCAAGAAGGTGAAGGGCATTCCGCACCAGGTGCTGAACGCCCGCTTCCACGAGCAGGAAGCCGTGATCGTCGCCGACGCGGGCGTGCCCGGCGCGGTGACCATCGCCACCAACATGGCCGGCCGCGGCACCGACATCCAGCTGGGCGGCAGCATCGACATGCGCCTGTTCAACTGGCGCCAGCAGCAGAAGGGCATGGGCCTCGAGATCACCCACGAGGACGAGGTCGAGGAGCGCGCGCGTCTCGAGGCCGAGATCGCGGACCGCAAGGCCCAGGCCCTCGCGGCCGGCGGCCTGTTCGTTCTGGGCACCGAGCGCCACGAAAGCCGCCGGATCGACAACCAGCTGCGCGGCCGCACCGGCCGTCAGGGCGACCCGGGCCGCTCGAAGTTCTTCCTGTCGTGCGAGGACGATCTTCTTCGCATCTTCGCCGGCGACCGTCTGGACGCGATCATGCGCACCTTCGGCGTCCAGGAAGGCGAGGCCATCACCCACAAGTGGCTGAACAACGCCATCGCCACGGCGCAAAAGCGCGTCGAGCAACGCAACTACGAAATCCGCAAGAACCTCCTGAAGTACGACGACGTCGTCAACGACCAGCGCAAGGCCGTGTTCGAGCAGCGCCAGGAGTTCATGGAGTCGAGCGACCTCTCCGACATCATCGCCGAGATGCGCCACGACACGATCGACGATCTGGTCGCCCGCCACCTGCCGCCCAAGGCCTATGCCGAGCAGTGGGACATCGAGGGCCTGAAGGAACGCGTCCAATCGATCCTGGGCCTGGACCTGCCGATCGAAGCGTGGGCGGCCGAGGAAGGCATCGCCGACGAGGAGATCAAGGACCGCATCACCAAGGCGGCCGACGACTACGCCGCCCAGCGCGAGGTGATCATCACGCCCGATCAGATGCGCCAGGTCGAAAAGAACTTCCTGCTGCAGATGATCGATCTGCAGTGGCGCGAGCACCTGATGCATCTGGACCACCTGCGCAACGTCATTGGCCTGCGTGGCTACGGCCAGCGTGATCCGCTGAACGAGTACAAGACCGAGGCCTTCTCGCTGTTCGAGAAGCTGCTGGGGGACCTGCGCACCAACACCACCCGCTGGCTGATGACGGTCGAGATCGCCTATGCCGAGCCGGAAATGCCGCACACGCCGCTGGAGGGCCTGCAGGAGGTCCACCTGGACCCGCTGACCGGCGAGAACGCCGCCGTGGCCGGCGCCATTCCGGACGGCTTGTCGCCCGAGCAGCGCGAGGCCCTGCCGGTCTCGGCTCTGCCCGAGGACTGGGAACGCACCAGCCGCAACGCCCCCTGCCCCTGCGGCTCGGGCAAGAAGTTCAAGCAGTGCCACGGCTCGCTGGTCTGAGCTTTGAGCTGACCTAAAGACGAGAACGCCCGCCCGGGGAGACCAGGGCGGGCGTTTTGTTTGGGGTTTGCGCCCCCTCCGTCTCGCTGCGTTTCCGCAGCGATCCACCTCCCCCGCTTCGCGAGGGAGGATGAAGTCGCTGCCTCCTCACCCGTGAAACGGGGGAGGTGGCGCGGCGCGGATACGCGCCGTGACGGAGGGGGCGCTCTTCGGCCCTAAGGCCTCAACACCACGCCCACGTCCGGCGCGGTCCCGCCGTCGACCTGTTCCAGATAGGCCGCGCGGATCGCCTCCGGCCCCCGCCCCTCCTTCACCGTCAGCCACCGGGCCGCGTCGGCGACGAACGGCGTCCAGGCCGCGCCGTAGCGCTGCTCCATTTCGGCCGGGGTCCAGTCCTGGAGACGCTTGGCCCGACGGTCGGGGGCGAAGAAGAAGGCCGGCGTCGGGCCTGGCAGATCGGCCTGGACTCGCGGGACCTCCCAGTGCGTGCCGCCGACCAGGATCGAGGCTTTCAGCTCGTCGCCGAACCGGCGGTGCGCCGCGCCCAGCACCTGGCTGTCGCCGGCGAAGTCGACGAACACGGCCGGCGTGGCGATCGGCGCGCTGGCGATGTCGTCGTAGAGGACCACCTGATCGTAGAACCCGAGCCCCTCGACGAACGCCTTGTTGCGGGGCGAGGTCAGGCCGACGACCTTCACGCCGCCGCGCCGCTTCAGCAGCGCAGCCAGGGCGATGGCGGTCTTGGACGAGGCGCTGGACAGCACCACGCTGGCCGCGCCGTGGAAGCCGGCCTCGTCTAGCTGGTCCTCGATCAGGAACGAGGTCATGAACAAGGGCTGCAGCAGGGCGCGATAGGCCTCCAGCGGCTCCTCGGCCCCGACGGCCGCGTACTGGTTGTAGACCACGGCCATGGGCTGGCGATGCGGGGCGGCGTCGAGGAAGCCGCTCTTGCCCGCCCTGGCCTGAACCGTCAGGTGCGCCGACATTGGCCAGTAGCCGTAGAAGCGCCGGCCCACGGCGATCTCGGGATGGGCGCTGGCCTCGACCCGCGCGTGGCCCCAGACCGGCACGCGGCCAAAGCCTTCCGGCGCCGGGAAGAAGTCCCAGTACCGCATCATCTCGCCGAACACGGCGTAGGTGATGTTGTTGGCGGTCAGGGCGAAGCTTTCGATGGCCAGGCGAACCTCGCCGTCGGCCAGCGGCGCGGGCGCCGCCTCGCGGATTTCCGTGCGGCGCAAGTCGTCCTTGGCGACCAGCAGGTCCCAGCCCATGGCGTTCTCTCCCTGTTTATCGGGGAGGCTAGGCGGCGGCGCGAAAAGCGTCAAACGCGCGTTCGTCGGCAAGCATTGTCACGAGGACAATGTTTCCATTGCTCCGACGCCGGCCAGGGGGCAATCCAAGCCATCCCCGCCGACGGAGCGCCCATGTCCCACGCGTCCCTGCCCTTGCGCCACTTCCTGCTGGCCCTGGCCGTGGTGGCGGTGTGGGGCACGAACTTCGTGGTCATCCGCGTGGGCCTGGACCACCTGCCGCCGCTGCTGTTCGCGACCTTGCGCTTCACCCTGGTGCTGCTGCCGATGGCCTTCATCGTCAAGCGCCCGCCGGTGTCGTGGAAGAACCTCGCCGCCTATGGCGTGCTGATCGGCGCGGGGCAGTTCGGGCTGCTGTTCGTGGCCATGAAGGGCCACATCTCGCCGGGCCTGGCCTCGCTGGTCGTACAGACCCAGGTGTTCTTCACGATCGGCATGGCGATGCGGATCAACCGCGAGCCGATCAAGCCCTTCCAGATCGCCGCCCTCTTGCTGGCCGCCTCGGGCATCGTGCTGATCGCCGCGCACGGCGGCGGCTCAGCGACGCCGCTCGGCGTTGTTCTGGTGCTGCTGGCGGCGGCCAGTTGGTCCGGCGGCAACATCGTCGCCCGACAGGCCGGCGCGGTGAACATGCTGGCCTATGTGGTCTGGGCCAGCCTGTTCTCGATCCCGCCGCTGTTCGCCATGTCGCTGTGGCTGGAAGGCTGGCCGGCCATCGTCAAGGGCGTGACCCAAGCCGACGCCCTGACCTGGGCCGCCGTCGCCTGGCAGGCCGTGGGCAACACCATGTTCGGCTACGCCGCCTGGGGCTGGCTGCTGGCCCGTCACCCGGCCGCCACCATCACGCCGATGGCCCTGCTGGTCCCCGTCTTCGGCATGGGCGCCTCGGCCCTGTTGCTGCACGAGGCCCTGCCCGCCTGGAAGCTGATCGCCGCGGCCCTGGTGCTGACCGGCCTGGCGGTCAACATGCTGTGGCCGAAGGTGCGGATGCGGTTCGCCACGGCGGCTTGACCTCCCAATTTCCGTGTCATCCCGGAAGCCTCGCAGAGGCTATCCGGGACCCAGGGGCGACAAGCGCAGAGTTCCCGCCCCCCCCCCTGGGTCCCGGCTCTCCGCTGCGCTCCGGCCGGGATGACACAGTTTGATTTGACCTCCGTCGGGGAAATCAAATGACCCTCCCCGCAAAACAGGGAGGCCGCCATGGCGACGCCGTTCGAGGTGAACTGGACCCGCGACCAGGTCGATAAGGTCCTGGGCCAGGTCCGCGCCTATAAGTTCCCGCCCGCCCCAGAGGGCGGCGGCTGGGGCTATGGCTGCGACGCCGATTTCCTGAAGGGCCTCTGCGCCTATTGGAGCGACGGCTTCGACGTCGGCGCGGTCCAGGCCAATCTAAACCGCTTCCCGCAGTTCACCGCGACGATCGAGGACCTCGACATCCACTTCGTCCACGTGGTCGGCGAGGCCAAGGGCAAGCGCCCACTCTTGATCACCCACGGCTGGCCAGGCAGCCATTTCGAGTTCTGGGACGCGATCGAGCCCCTAGCCTTCCCCTCGCGCCACGGCGGCGATCCGGCCGACGCCTTCGACCTAGTCATCCCGTCGCTGCCGGGCTTCGGTTTCTCGGGCAAGCCCAAGCGGCCGCTGGGCCAGCGGGCCACCGCGCGCCTCTTCAACACCCTGATGACCCGCGACCTGGGCTACGAGACCTACCTCGCTCAAGGCGGCGACTGGGGTGGGCTGGTCACCTCTTGGCTGGGTCTCGACCACGGCGCCCACGCCAAGGCCATCCACCTGAACATGATCGGCCTGCGCCCCGCAGGGCCGCCCAAGACGCCCGAGGAGATCGCCTGGATCACCGGTTTCGGCGCCCAGATGGACCTGTGGGGCGCCTATTTCCGGCTGCAGGCCAGCAAGCCGCAGTCCGTCGCATGGCTGGGCGCGAACAACCCGGTCGGCCAAGCCGCCTGGATCATCGAGCGCTTCCACGACTGGGCGGATCTCTCGACCAAGCCGTTCGAGCAGGTGTTCACGCGAGACCAGCTGCTGACCAACGTCATGATCTACGTGATGACCGGTAGCTTCACGACCGGCGCCTGGTACTATCGCGCCCTGCTGGAGGAAGGCGGCCCGGTGCTGGCCGAGGGCCAGCGCTGCGAGACCCCGACCGCCTTCGCCAACTTCCCCGGCGAGAGCATCTACAAGCCCCCGCCCCGCTCATGGGCCGACCGCGCCTACAACATCGTCCGCTGGAGCGAGATGCCGCGCGGCGGCCATTTCGCGGCGATGGAGGAGCCGGGGCTGTTCGTCGACGACGTTCGGGCCTGGGCGCGCGAGGCCTGAGTTTTTCTGAGGCGCGGGCGAGAATATTCGCTCTCATCGCCCGCCCCCGGCCGGCTAAGGTCGCGGCGTCGTTGTCAGTAAGAGCAACAGGAAACGCCGATGTCCGACCGCAAGCTTCACCCCGAGACCCTGGCCCTTCACGCCGGCTGGCGCGCGGACCCGACGACGGGGGCGGTGGCGCCGCCGATCTACCAGACCACCTCGTACCAGTTCGAAAGCGCCGAGCACGCGGCCGACCTGTTCGCCCTGCGCAAGCTCGGCAACATCTATACGCGCCTCGGCAACCCCACGACCGACATCCTGGAGCAGCGCCTGACGGCCCTGGAGGGCGGCGCCGCGGCCCTGGCGGTGGCCTCGGGCCAGGCGGCCTCGGCGTTCGCGATCCAGAACCTGGCCCGCGCGGGCGACAACATCGTCAGCTCGACCGACCTCTATGGCGGCACCTGGAACCTGTTCGCCAACACCCTGCGCGACCAAGGGATCGAGGTCCGCTTCGTCGATCCCGAGGATCCCCAGGCCTTCGCTCGCGCCACGGACGAGCGCACCCGCGCCTATTACGCCGAGACCCTGCCGAACCCGAAGCTCAGCGTCTTCCCGATCGCCGAGGTCGCCGAGATCGGGCGCAAGCTGGGCGTCCCGCTGATCGTCGACAACACCGCCGCCCCGCTGCTGGCCCGCCCGCTGGAACACGGCGCGGCGATCGTCGTCTATTCGACCACCAAGTACATCGGCGGCCACGGCACCTCGATCGGCGGCGTGATCATCGACGGCGGCAACTTCGACTGGACCGCCCATCCCGAGCGCAGCCCGACCTTGAACACCCCCGACCCCAGCTATCACGGCGCGGTGTGGGCCGAGGCGGCCAAGCCGCTGGGCCCGATCGCCTACATCCTGCGCGCCCGCACCGTGCTGCTGCGCGACCTGGGCGCGGCCCTGTCGCCGTTCAACGCCTTCCAGATCCTGCAGGGCCTGGAAACCCTGCCGCTGCGCATCACCCGCCACAGCGAGAACGCCGCGGCCGTGGCCAAGGCCCTGTCGGCGTCGCCGGGCGTGACCCGCGTCATCCACCCCAGCGTCCAGACCGGCCTCCAGCGCGAGCGCGCCGACCGCTATCTGTCGGGCGGCTATGGCGGCCTCGTCGGCTTCGAGCTGGCGGGCGGACGCGAGGCGGGCCGCAAGTTCATCGGCGCGCTGAAGCTGTTCTACCACGTGGCCAATATCGGTGACGCGCGCAGCTTGGCGATCCACCCGGCCTCGACCACCCACTCCCAGCTCAGCGCCGAGGAGCAGGCGGCGACCGGCGTCTCGGACGGCTATGTCCGCCTGTCGATCGGCCTGGAGCACATCGACGACATCCTCGCCGATCTGACGCAAGCTCTGGCGGCGGCGAAGTAGGCCGCCCCGCCGCGCGGGTTCCGCTTGCCCGGAGCCCGCGCGCGCCCCTATCCAGGGGCCATGACAACTCCTCGTTTCGACTTCGCCTCGGACAACGTCGCCGGCGCCATGCCCGAGGTCATGGACGCCCTGATCGCCGCCAACGCGGGCACGGCCTCGGGCTACGGAACCGACCACGTCAGCCGCGCGGCGGGCGATCGAATCCGCGCCCTGCTGGACGCCGACGCGGAGGTGCGCTTCACCGCCTCGGGCACGGCCGCCAACGCCTTCGCCCTCACCCTGCTCGCACAGCCGCACGAGGCGGTGCTGGCGCATGAGCACGCCCACATCTGCACCGACGAGACGGGCGCCCCGGGCTTTTTCGGCCAAGGCGTCGGCCTGATCGGCCTGCCCGGCGCCTCGGGCAAGGTCGAGGTCGCGGCGCTGGAGGCGGCGCTAGCGCGGCCGGAAGTGTCGTACAACCAGCCGGCCAACGCCCTCTCCCTGACCACCGCCACCGAATACGGCACGGTCTATTCGGAAGACCACCTGCGGGCCCTGGTCACGCCGGTGAAGGCCAAGGGCTATGGCGTCCATCTGGACGGCGCGCGCCTGGCCAACGCCGTGGCCGCCGGCTTCGACCTCAAGAGCGTCGCCAGGATGGGCGTCGACATTCTGGTAATGGGCGGCACCAAGGCCGGCTCTACCCCGACCGAGGCCGTGGTGTTCCTCAACCCCGCCCACGCCCGCCGGCTGGACGCGCGGCTCAAGCACGCGGGCCAGCTGGTCTCCAAGGGCCGGTTCCTGGCCGCGCCGTGGCTGGGCCTGCTGGGCGAGGACGGCGGGGCGGGCCCTTGGGCGATGCGCGCGGCCCACGCCAACGCCATGGCCCAGAAGCTGGCCGGCCTGATGCCCTTCCCGATCAAGCATCCGGTCGAGGCCAACGGCCTGTTCGTCGAGATGGACGAGCCGACCCTGGAACGCCTGCGCGGCGAGGGCTGGTTCGTCTACCGCTTCCTGGACGGCACGGTGCGCTTCATGTGCTCGTGGGCCACCACGTCGGAGATGGTGGAGGAGTTGGGCGCGGCGCTGAAGCGGGTGGCGTCCTAAGCGCCCCCTCCGTCACGCGGCCGCGCCGCGCGACACCTCCCCCGTACGCTCCGCTACGGGTGAGGAGGATGACATCCCATCCTCCCCCGCCCGCGGGGGAGGTGGATCGCCGCTTTGCGGCGAGACGGAGGGGGCGCTCTGGCGCTCTCCCTCGGCCCCCAGCATCTTCGCGATGTCCCCCGCCGGCGCGGGGCGGCTGATGAAGTAGCCCTGGATCTCGGCGCAGCCCTGGCCGCGCAGGGCGTCCAGTTGAGCCTGGGTTTCCACGCCCTCGGCCGTCGTGACCACGCCCATCGACGCGCCCAGATCCAGCACGGCCTTGATGATCGCCAGGGCGTCGCTGTCGTGCAGGATGTCGCGGACGAAGGTCTGGTCGATCTTGATCTTGTCGAACGGGAAGCTGCGCAGATAGCTCAGGGAGCTGTAGCCCGTGCCGAAGTCGTCCATCGAGATCCGCACGCCGAGAGCCTTCAAGTCGTGCAGCATGGCCATGTTGGCGGCGTTGTCCTGCAAGAGCACCGACTCGGTGATCTCCAGCTCCAGGCGCTGGGCCGGCAGGCCCGAGGCGGCCAGGGCCGAGACGACCGTAGCCACCAGGCCGCGGTCGCGGAACTGGGCCGGCGACAGGTTGACCGCCAGCCGCACGTGTTCGGGCCAGCGCGCGGCCTCGGCGCAGGCGGCGCGCAGCACCCAGTCGCCCAGCGGCACGATCAGGCCGATCTCCTCGGCCAGCGGAATGAAGTCGGCCGGCGAGACCATGCCGCGCTCGGGGTGGCGCCAGCGCAGCAGCGCCTCGCAGCCCGTCACCCGCTCGTCGCCCAGGTGATAGAGCGGCTGGTAGAAGAGCTCGAACTCTCCGTCCTGCAGCGCCCGGCGCAGGTCCAGCTCCAGCGCCCGACGGGCCTGCAGCTGCTCGTCCATGGCCCGCTCGAAGAAGTGGAAGGCGCCCCGGCCGTCGCCCTTGGCGCGGTAGAGGGCCATGTCGGCCTTTTTCAGCAGCTCATCGACATCCTCGCCGTCGAAGGGCGCGGCCGAAACGCCGACGCTGGCGCCGATCACCACCTGGTGGCCGGCCAGGTCGAACGGGGCGGCCATGGCCGTGACGATCCGGGCGGCCAGGCGCGTGGCGCCGTCCATGTCCGACAGCCCCGTCTGCACCACGGCGAACTCGTCGCCGCCCAGGCGCGCGACGGTGTCGCCCTCGCGCACGCAGCGCCGCAGCCGCTCGGCCGCCTCGCGCAGCAGGGCATCGCCCAGCGGATGGCCCAGGGTGTCGTTGACCGTCTTGAAGCGGTCGAGATCGATGAAATGCACCGCCAGCTGGTCGCCCTTGCGCGCCCGGCGGGCCAGGGCCTCGGTCAGCGATTTCTGGAACAGCACCCGGTTGGGCAGGTCGCTGAGCGGGTCGTAGTGGGCCAGCCGCGCGATCTGGGCCACGCCCCGACGGTTGGTCTCGTTGCTGGCCTGCAGCAAGGCCAGCACGGTGCCCACGCCCAGATACCGGTCCTTCTCGGTGACGATGAAGCCGCGCAGCAGGTCCGAGGCGCGGTACGAGAGACTATCGGTGGTGAATTCGGCCAGCTCGGTGTCGGCGTCGACGACCAGGGGCTCGCTGTCCATCAGGGTCGAGATCGGGCGATTGGCGTAGAGGGCGCGGCCATACTCCGCCGCCATGCGCAGGAAGAAGGCGTTGCGCTCGACGATGCCGATCGGCCGGTCCTCGCCGTCGACCACCGGCACGATCAGGGTGTCGGGTTCCTCGCGGAAGCGCTCATAGAGCGTCTTGCCCAGATCGTCCTGGCGCGCCGGCGCCAGGGAAGAAACCGTGTCCCGCAAGGTGAACATGCGTACGCCTCCACTATGGATGGCGAAGGACCATTTCTCGGCTAACGGCCCGCTAATGGCGGAGCCCGGCGGAGGTTATTTCGCGAAAACTTCATGGCGACGTCACAGTGCTTGCAACGCCGTTTACCGTGACTGGACGGCGGACCGAAAACCTACTCCCGTTCCGTCCGCGCCTCGCCCAGGAACGCCTGGCCGATCCAGCTGACGACACCGGTCACGATCGCGACCTGTATCCCCGCCCACAGGCCCGGGACTCGCAGGCCGTCCAGCAGCCAGTCGACGATCCCGATCATCGCCGCGTTCACGACCAGCAGGAACAGGCCCAGGGTGACGATGGTCAGCGGGAAGGTCAGCACCGTGACCACCGGCCGCACCACCGCGTTGACGACGCCGAGCAGGAAGCCGGCGATGATCAGGGTCTTCCAGCCGTCGGCGGTGACGCCCGGCACGATGCGGGCCGCCAGCCACAGGCCGCCAGCGGCGATCAGGACGCGAAGAATGAAACGGATCATCAGGCCCCTATTTCCCTTGCGAAAGCCACGCGTCCAAACTAACGCCGCATTCGTACAATACCCAAGCAGGCAACTCGGACATTACAAATGCGTTACCACTCTTCAACCCGCCGCTTGTTGAACTATCTATCCCCTCGTGTGGGGGATGATCGCGCGCGATTGGCGAGCGGATCCGCACGCAAGGGGATATAAGTACGATGGCCGTGAATTCTCTATCGGTGATGTCGCCGGACGGCGGCCTGTCTCGTTATCTGACCGAGATCCGCAAGTTCCCGATGCTGAGCAAGGACGAGGAGTTCATGCTCGCCCAGCGCTGGAAAGAGCATCAGGACCCGCAAGCCGCCCACAAGATGGTGACGTCGCACCTGCGCCTCGTGGCCAAGATCGCCATGGGCTATCGCGGCTATGGCCTGCCGATCGGCGAAGTGATCTCCGAAGGCAATGTCGGCCTGATGCAGGCGGTCAAAAAGTTCGAGCCCGACAAGGGCTTCCGCTTGGCCACCTACGCCATGTGGTGGATCCGCGCCTCGATCCAGGAATACATCCTGCGCTCGTGGTCGCTGGTGAAGATGGGCACGACCGCCGCGCAGAAGAAGCTGTTCTTCAACCTGCGCAAGGCCAAGAGCCAGATCGCCGCCTTCCAGGAGGGCGACCTGCGCCCTGAACAGGTCAGCGCCATCGCCACCAAGCTGGGCGTGCTGGACAGCGAGGTCATCTCGATGAACCGCCGCCTGTCGGGCCCCGACGCCTCGCTGAACGCGCCTCTGCGTTCGGACAGCGAGAGCGAATGGCAGGACTGGCTGGCCGACGAGGAGCAGGTCTCCCAGGAGACCCGCGTCGCCGAGGACGAGGAAAAGTCGCTGCGGATGTCGCTTCTGGAAGAAGCGATGGTCGAGCTGACCGACCGTGAGCGCCACATCCTGACCGAACGCCGCCTGAAGGACGACCCGACCACCCTGGAAGAGCTGGCCGCTCAGTACGGCGTCTCTCGTGAGCGGGTCCGCCAGATCGAGGTCCGCGCGTTCGAAAAGCTGCAGAAGACCATGCGCGCGGCGGCGATCGCCAAGAACATGGTCGAGGCCTGAGGCTTCGGCTCACCCAGCCAAGACGGAAGGGCGCTCTTCGGAGCGCCCTTTTTGTTTGGGCCGTAGGCCTCGCGGCGGTGAGAAGCCCCACTAACGCGAAGGTTGATTTACCGGAAAATCCGAGGGAGGGTTGAGGGCGCTCGCATGGCGCTTTCCAGACGGAGTGTCCGATGACCATTCGCATCAAGACCATCCTCGCCGCCGCGGCCGCCGTGGCCGCGCTCGGCGCGCCCGCGGCGATGGCTCAAGCTGATCTGACCGCCTACAGCTACGTCTACTACGCCGACGCGGCCAAGACGCAGGTTCTGGGCGAGGTCTATGACCGAGGCTGCGGGGGACGAGGCAATAACGTCTACGTGCTGCGCGCCAACATCCCCTCGCCCTACTACGACGCCACGCCAATCTACATCTGCACGGCCGGCGGCCCGATGCCGCTTGAAGACTAGCGGAAGCCTAGGGCGCGCGCCCGGCCGCCCTCGGGCGCGCCGCCCCATGTGACCGCCGGGGCGCCGGGATGCTATGAGCCGGTGATGACCGACTCCGCCCTGCCCCAACTGATCCTCCTCCCCGGCCTGCTCAACGACGCCGAGCTGTGGCGCGATCAGATCAGCGGGCTCTCCGACGTCGCGCGGATCTGGGTTCCGGATCTTACGCCCTACGCCACGATCCGCGAGATGGCCGAACATGTCCTGGCCCACGCGGAGCCGACCTTCGCCCTGGCCGGCTTCTCGATGGGCGGCTACGTCGCCCAGGACATCGCCCGGATCGCGCCGGAGCGCATCGAGCGCCTGGCCCTGCTGGACACCTCGATCCATGTCGACACACCCCAGCGCGCCGCCCAGCGCCGGGCGCTGAGCAAGGCGGCCGCCAACGGCGGGACATTCCTGGGGATCGGCCAGGCGATCCTGAAGTCCTATGTCGACGCCTCGCGGCTCGAGGACACCGAACTCACGACCCGCATCGTCGACATGACCCAGCGTTTGGGCCGCGAGGTCTTCCTGCGCCAGAACAGCCTGGAGCGCGAGGACGGCGAGGCGGCGCTGAGAGCGCTGCGGGTCCCGCTGGTGATCATCGTCGGCGAGAACGACCAGATCACCCCGGCCGAGGGTCACCGGGCCATGGCCGCCGCCATCGGCTGCACGCACCTGGTGGTGGTCCCGAACACCGGCCACATGGCGCCGATGGAGGCGCCCGGCCCGGTGAACGGGGCGCTGAGGCATTGGCTGGAGCGGCCAGCGGGCAAGCGGTAGCAAAAAGGAAACCTCCCCGGCGGACCGGGGAGGCTCCTCGTCACTCGCTGTTCAGCGCTGCCTAGAAGTTGAAGCGGATCCCGCCGACATAGCGCTGGCCGAACTTCTCGTACTCGATCGGATAGCGCTTCTGGTCGCCGTATCGGCGCGCGCCCTGGTTGGTCAGGTTGCTGCCGTCCAGGAACACCTCGATGTTCTTGTTGACCTGGTAGCGGACCGAGACGTCCAGCTCCTCGTCGCTGTCCCAGAAGACGTCGCCGTTGTCGGTCGGATAGACGCCGCCGTTGACGACGCGGTAGGTCCCGACCGACTGGCCCCACGGCGTGCGGTACTGGTAGGCGACGCGAACGGTCAGGCCGTATTTCTCGTAGATGGCCTGGACGTTGTAGACCGCGTCCGAGGCGCCCAGCACCGAGATGGTGCGGGCCGGCACGCCGCCGACCGACGGCAGGTTGACCTCCGACGAGGTCCAGGTCCCCGACAGGCGCGCGCCGAAGCCCCCCAGCCAGGACGGCAGGTTCCGCGACTGGACGAACGTCTCGGCCGTGCCGCTGTAGAACACTTCCAGACCCTGGATGTGGCCTTCGCCGGCATTGCCGATGCCGGTGAACGTATAGCCCGAACGGTCGACGCCGTTGCTGTTCAGCGTGGTCTCGCCGAACACCCCCGAGGTCTGCACCAGCACGTCCTTCAGATCCTTGTAGAACACGCCCGCCGAGATGAAGGTCTCGGGACCGGCGTACCATTCCAGATAGGTGTCCAGGCCGACCTGGCGCTCGGGCTTGGCGTGGGGATTGCCGCCAGAGACCGTCTGGTTGGAGTCGCTGAAGGTGTAGTTGGGGCGCAGGTCGTCGAAGTCCGCGCGCGAGGCGGAGGTGGTGACGCCCACGCGCAGCTTCAGGTCCTCGCGCAGGTTCCAGTTCAGGTGCGCGCTGGGATAGTACAGCGTGTCGTCGCTCTTCACCTTGACCAGGCGCGAGCCGACATAGGCCTGCCCCTCGTTCTCGATGTGCTCGACGCGAGCGCCGTAGACGATATTGCCCCAGTCGAAGCGGGTCGTGGCCATGGCGTAGCCGGCGGTGATCGTCTCGCTCACCCGCCAGTAGTTGGCGGTCGTGTCGACCTTGGTCGCCTGCCCCGTCTTCACCAGGTCATCGACGAAGTTCGTCGTGTAGTCCTTGTTGGTGTAGCGGAAGCTGTAGTTCAGGTTCTGGCTGCCCAGATAGCCGATATTGCTGGCGAACTGGCCCCAGGCCGGCGCGCCCGAACCCGAGTAGGCGCGGGTGAAGCTGCTCTCGCGCGACTTCTTGGTGCGGTCCGTCCACAGGCCGCCGAACTCGAACTTGGTCTCGTGACCGGCGAGCTCGCCCTCGTAGTCGAAGTCGCCCTTGGCGGTGTAGGCGTTGGTGAAGTCACCGCCCTTCAGCTTGCCGGCGCTGGTCAGCGGGAACTGGAAGTCCTCGATGTTGTTGACCTGGGCGCCCTTGGTACGGGCCGCGGTCGCGCCGCCGGTCTGGAACAGGCGCACCGTGTTCACGTCGCCGTTGCGGAAATCATATTCGACGGTCGGACGCAGAAGGAAGCTAGACGGGCTCTGGAACGCCATGGTCACCGGCGTGTCGCGGCCGTCCTGCGTGTAGGTGTAGTTCAGCCGCCACGAGGCGCTGAGCTTGTTCCACTTGTGCTCGCCGCCCACCGTGTTGGTGGACATGGCTTCCTTGGTGTCGCGGTAGTCGATGCGGCCGTTGATGCGCGCGCCGTAGACCGTGCCGGAAGTGGGATCGTTGGCGTTGATATAGGCGGCGCTGGTGTAGCTATTGCCGCCCACGTCCGTGCCCTGGTCCAGGCGGAAGAGGAAGTTATCCCGCAGTTCGTCGTCGTGATAATAGGTGTTGATCGTGCTGGCGAAGATCGAGTTGTTTTCGTCGAACTTGTAGTCCAGCCGGATCGAGGCCGACATGTTCTCGCGGGTCAGGCGGTAGTGCTTGTTCTCGTGTTCGCGAGCGAAGTGCTTCTGGGGCGCGACGGTGTTCGACAGATAGGGATCGGTCTCCCAGTTGTCGGTCGCCATCTCGCGCGAATAGTACGAGGCCTGGGCGACGATCCCGAACTTGTCGGCGAAGACGTTCGAATAGACGAGGTTGCTGTCCAACTCGTCGCCATTGCCCAGATCGACCTTGCCGACGCCCAGCTTGCCGCTGATCCGCTGCCCCTTGTAGTCGAAGGCGCGGCGAGTGCGGATGTCGACATTGCCCGCGACCGTGTCGCCCGGCATCGACGGCACGATGGCCTTCTCGACCGTGATCAGGCTGGCGATCGCCGACGGGATGTTGTCGAAGCGGGTGGCGCGCCCCTCGGGGCTGACGACGCTGAGGCCGTCGAACGACAGGGTCGTCCAGTAGACCGGCGCGCCGCGCAGGTTGACATAGCGGGCCTGGCCCTGGTCGCGCTCGACGCCAACGCCCGGCAGGCGGCCCACGGCGAAGGCGATGTTCTGGTCGGGCAAGGCGCCGACGGCGTCGGCCGACAGAACGCTGACCAGGGAGTCCGAGTTCTTCTGAATCTGCAGCGCGGCGGCCTGGCTCTCGGCCATCGGGCGGCGGGCGGTGATGACGACGTCGCTGACCGACGTGCTGTCGACGGCGGTGGCGTTGTCCTCGGCGCGGGCGAAACCGCCGGCGGCGGCCGCGAGCGCGAGCGCCAACGCGCTGACGCGGCGCAGCAGCGCCGCTTGGTTGCGAATGAACATGATGATCCCCTGTCACTGCCGCGACTGCGCGCGACTCCCGTGCCCAGGAAGGCTGTTAGCTTCGCCGTGTTGCTGGTCCGCGACGGTACGACGACGGCAAAACGTAGGTTTTGTTACGCCACCGTGACGGCGGGGGCGGCTCGACCTTTGTCGTCGGCGGCCATGAAGCCCATGACCGCGTCGATCCGCTTGACCAGATCCGCGCGGCCGCCGGGACCGGCCAGATCGGCCTGGGTGCAGGAGGCCAGGGCGGCGGCGGCGTGGATCAGGCGGCTGTCCTTGACCGCCTCGCCCACCCGGCGGAGCTCCTCGGCCTGGGCGGCCAGGGCGCGCCGGGCCTGGGCCGGATCGGTGTCGAGCGCCTGAGCGGCCGACTTGACGATGCGAAGGGCCTGCGAGAGGCGGGCGGCCGGCGTGGCGGCCACCGCGTCGGCCTTGCGCTTGCGAGGCCCGCGATAGTCGGCCGAGTTGAACCGGCGGCGATCGGGGCCGACATAGCCCACGCCCTCGACCCAGTCGCGCGGCTTCAAGGTCACCGCCTCGAGCCGGCGCTCCAGGTCCTTGATGTTGAACGGCTTGCGCATGAACTCATGCACGCCGGCGTCGCGGGCGCCGAAGATGATGTCGGCGGTGGCGTCCGTGGCGCACATGATGATCGGCGCTTCGCGGCAGACCAGGTCGCCGCGGCGGACCTTGCGGGTGAAGGCCAGGCCGTCGACGCCGGACTGGCCGTGCTCGACGAAGATCAACTGCGGATCGACCGCGCGGGCCATCGCGTAGCCCTTTTCGGCGGTCGGGGCGGCGAACATCTCGACAGCGCCCAGCGGACGCATGTGCTCGGCCAGCAAACGCGCCATGGCGGGGTTCGGATCGACGACCAGAACCCGCTGCACCTTGGCGGCGACACGTTGGAGAGTGCGGACGTTGCCGTCGAACACGAAACCCGAGGCTCCTGCGAATAGGGTCGGGACAATAGGCGCGGAACGTTAAGAATCCGCTCGCCAGGCGTGCAAGACGACGGTTTAGGGCGTGAGCTGTATCGCCAGGCTGGTCTCGAAGTCCTGCAGGATGTCGATCGCCTCCTCGGCGCTGGCGGTCAGCGGCTGCCCCTCGGGAAAGCGATAGCGCCAATAGCTGGCGATGTGGGCGATCGCCCCGACCCGCTCGCCGAGATTCAGGAACAACTCCGGCGCGCCCATCAGGAAGTCGCGGAAGGCCCGAGGCCGACGATTTCGCACCAGTTGCTCGAAGGCGTCGTCATAGATCTTCAACGTGCGCAGGATCGCGTGGCGTTCGACCGGCAGCGCGCCCCTTAGGCGTCGCCTGGCCACGGCCACGTAGCGTTCGTCGGTCTCGTCTCGCGCGCCCGTGACCTCCAGACGGCCCAGCTCGTCGCCGATCTGGGTGAGCTGGGGCCAAAGCCGAGTCAGCATCCACTTGTAATAGAGCAGCCCCTTCCAGGCGAAGACGCCATCCTTGAAGCTTTGGCCTTCCATGCCGAGGGTCTGGCGCAGGGGCGACAGGCGCTCGCCGAAGTCCGCCGCCAGCAGGGCCTCGACCATGCGGCTGGCCTGGGAGCGTCGCGACCCGCCGTGGTCGCCAAAGGCCAGCTCGATCAGATGGCCGATCTCCATGCCGACGAAGCCCTGCATGGCGTCGTAGTCGGCCGGAGACAGCGTGAAGTAGCAGTGCGCGACGGTCAGGTCGTGCTGGCGCAGGTGCTCGCGCAGCAGGAAGGGGTCCAGCGACGGCAGGGCGTCGATCGCGTTCAGAACGGTGAGATCGCGCGTCAGGCGGCCCGAGGCGTTGCAGGCGTCGGCCAGCATCTCGATCCAGCCCCGCTGGCCAACGAACACCGACCGGCCGCCCAGGCCCAGGTCGGTGCGGTCGAACGGAATGATGATCTTGGTGGCCAGCGGCCGGACTTCGTCGAACAGGTAGACGTCGTCATTGCGCACCCGGTGCTTAAGGATCAGGGCGCCGTTCAGGATGCGGTTCCGAAACAGCGGATGCTCGGCGTATTCGGGACGCTGGCCGCTCTTGGCCTCGATCTCCACCAAGTTCAGCACTCGGCTGGTCGAGCCTGTATGGGCCAAGGCCCGCAGGCTGCGGGCCAGGCGGTCCGCCGCGTTCACGGGCTTGATCTTGCGGCGGCGCGCGACGACGGACACGATTTCCCTCTGGATACTCGAACTCCGTCCTATCTCGGCGCGCGCTAACAAAGACTGACCGAACGACGTTCCGAACGGCGCCGTCCGATCACCGCGCGGCGCGCGTCTCGCTCCCGGCCGAGAGCCGCGCCACCGTCGCCAGCAGGCCAGCGGGCGCGATCGGCTTGGGGTGGGCGTCGTCGAAGCCCTGGGCCATCAGCCGTTCGGCGTCGCCAACCATGGCGTCGGCGGTCAAGGCCACGATCGGCATGTCGATCCGACCGCCCTCGCCCGCCCGGATCCGGCGCACGGCCTCGACGCCGTCCATCACCGGCATGTGGACGTCCATCAGCACCATGTCGAACGGCTCGGCGCCCAGCCGCGCCAGGGCGGCGCCGCCGTCACCGACGGCGGCCACCTCGATCCCGGCCGCCTCCAACACGGCGCGAGCGACCAACTGGTTGACGGCGTTATCGTCGACGACCAGGACCCGAAGCCCGGCGAGGCTGAACCTCGCCCCGGTCTCGCCCTCTTCGGCGGAGGGCGCGTCCGTCGCCGGCAGAGCCAGGCGAACGGTGAAGGTCGATCCCACGCCCGGCTCGCTGTCCACGCCGATCGCGCCGTCCATCAGCTCGGCGAGATGGCGGCAGATCGCCAGGCCCAAACCCGTGCCGCCGAAACGTCGGGCCGTCGAGCGGTCGCCCTGCGCGAACGGCGCGAACAACCGCGCTCGCTGCTCGGCGGTCAGGCCAACGCCCGTGTCGGCGACCGACAGGACAATCTCGCCCTCCGCCGGCGCCACCCGGATCACGACACGACCGGCCAGGGTGAACTTCAGGGCGTTGGACACCAGGTTCATCAGGATCTGGCGAACGCGCGCGGCGTCGCCCAGCAGCCAAGCCGGCGTGGCGGGGTCCACCTCCAAGGATAGGTCCACGCCCTTGGTCCGCGCCGTCTCGCTCCACAGCAGCCGGATTTGGCCGGCGAGCGCGCGGATGTCGAACGGCGCGATCTCCAATTCCAGCTTGCCCGCCTCGATCTTCGACAGGTCGAGAATGTCGTTCAGGATGGTCATCAGGCCGTCGCCCGACTGGATGATCATGTCGACATACTCGGCCTGCCGGACGTCCAGCCGGGTCTTGCTCAGCGCATGCGCCAGGCCCAGCACGCCGTTCATCGGCGTGCGCAGCTCATGGCTCATCATCGCCACGAAGGCGGATTTGGAGCGGCTGGCTTCCTGGGCTTCCGCCTGAGCCTTCTCCAGCGCCTGGGCGTTGGCGCGCAACAGGCGCACGGCGTCCAAGGAGAAGCTGAGAACACCGACCATCACCACCGCCAGGACCACGTACTCCCAGCCCCGCCAGTGCTGTGACGTCACGGCGGCGAAGATCAGCGCGGCGAACGGCGCCGGCGCCAGGGCCAGGAGCAGCGCGCGGCTGACCACGGCGTATTTCAGCCCTTCGATCAGCAGGCCGAACATGACCATCAGGGCGGCGAACTTCAGGCCCGCCGAACCGTGGATCCAAAGCAGGCAAGCCGTGACCGACCATGTCACGCTGAACGCGATCCCGGGCCCGAGGCGCCGGATCATCGGAAAGCGCCGCTCCGAGGCGGGACGGAACTGGGCCTTGATCAGCAGCAGCAGGCCTTCCAGCCCCGCGTTGACGACGATCCAGGGCAGCAGGGCGTAGGGACCGAAGGCATAGGCCAACAGGACGCCAACCAGGGCGGTCATGACCAGCCGGCCCGCCATTCCGCGTCGGCTCATCTCCAGCGATGCGCCGTCGATTCCGTCGTTGAGAAGCTCACTAAGGCCCAAACGCCGCCCCCCTGGATCACCACTGGCTGGACCATAACAGGATTCATCCAGCGGTCCGTTCCGTTCGTGGACGGACATAATCCGACGCCGCCGATGCGTGTTCCAGCGAGCGCGGGGCCAGGATGATAAACGGGCGACCGCCCAAGGAAATCCCGAGCGCGAGGAAGGCAGGCCAAGCTTTTCCGCGGGAAGTCTTCCCATCGCGCTCGACGCGGCCCTTTGCCGACACGCCCTCCACTGAAGGGATGGCGCGTCGGTCCACGCTATCCCTGGAAGGGATCGCGCATCAGGCCCCCGCTAGCCCTGGAAGGGGTCGCGCATCAGGATGGTGTCGTCGCGCTCGGGGCTGGTCGACAGCAGGGCGACCGGGGCGCCGATCAGCTCCTCGACGCGGCGGACATACTTGATGGCCTTGGCGTTGAGGTCCTTGAACGAGCGGGCGCCGGCGGTGCTTTCGCTCCAGCCTTCCAGCTCCTCGTAGACCGGCGTGGCGGCGGCCTGGTCGCGCAGGCCGGCGGGCAGGTAGTCGAGGACCTTGTCGCCGATCTTGTAGCCGACGCAGATCTTCAGGGTCTCCAGGCCGTCCAGCACGTCCAGCTTGGTCAGGGCGACGCCGTGGATGCCGTTGATGGCTACCGACTGGCGCACCAGCACCGAGTCGAACCAGCCGCAGCGGCGGGCGCGGCCGGTGTTGACGCCGACCTCGCGGCCGACGGTCGACAGGTGCTTGCCGACCTCGTCGAACAGCTCGGCCGGGAACGGGCCCTCGCCCACGCGGGTGGTGTAGGCCTTGACGATGCCCAGCACATAGCCGGTCGCCGACGGGCCCATGCCCGAGCCGGCCGAGGCCTGGCCGGCGGCGGTGTTGGACGAGGTGACGAACGGATAGGTGCCGTGGTCGACGTCCAGCAGCGAGCCTTGCGCGCCCTCGAACAGGATGCGGCGGCCGGCCTTGTGGGCCTGGTCCAGCACCCGCCACGCCGGCTGGGCGTAGGCCAGGATGCGCGGCGCCAGCGCCATCAGGGCGTCGTACAGCTCCTGCGCCGAAGCCTCCGGCAGGCCAAGGCCGCGACGCAGCGCGCCGTGGTGAGCCAGCAGGCGTTCGATCTTGGGCTTCAGCGCTTCCGGGTCGGCCAGGTCGGCGACGCGGATGGCGCGGCGGCCGACCTTGTCTTCATAGGCCGGACCGATGCCGCGGCCGGTGGTGCCGATCTTCTGGGTCGAGGCGGCCTCGCGCGCCTGGTCGAGGTCGCGGTGCAGCGGCAGGATCAGGCAGGCGTTGTCGGCCAGGATCAGCAGCTCGGGCGTGATGGCCACGCCCTGATCGGCGATCTTGTCGATCTCGGTCAGCAGGTGCCAGGGATCGACCACGACGCCGTTGCCGATCACCGACAGCTTGCCCTGGACCACGCCCGAGGGCAGCAGCGCCAGCTTGTAGACCTTGCCGTCCACCACCAGCGTGTGGCCGGCGTTGTGGCCCCCCTGGAAGCGCACCACGACGTCGGCGCGGTTGCTGAGCCAGTCGACGATCTTGCCCTTGCCCTCGTCGCCCCACTGGGCGCCGACAACGGTCACGTTGGCCATGGTAGAGATATGCCTTGTCGCCTGCCGGGTGACGCCGCGAGGTCCTTCGACAGGACTCGACCCCGAGCGTTCAATCAGTTTTAGGCGGCCCAATAAGCCAGACTGGGGCGCGAGCCGTCAAATCGGCTCTTCGCGAAGTCAGAAGGCGTAAACCAGCCGAACCCCCGCGTCGTCAAGCCCCTGGTTCTTGCCCTGGTGGAAGATCTGGCCGTTCGAGAGGTGGGTGTAGCTGAGCTCGACCGACACCCGATCGCTGACCTGATAGCCCAGCGCCAGCTCCGGCTCGAACAGCACGTGAGAGCCGAATTCGATGCGGTGGTAGTAGAGATAGGTGCGCCGCGCGCGCTCCTCGGGCGTCAGACCCGGAGCGTTGGCGGGGGGCAGCTTGGCCTTGCCGTCGGTATAGGCCAGGCCCATCCCCGGGCGCAGGTAGAAGCCGCCCGGCTGGCCGAAGTCGATCTTCCAGTTGAGGCCCGCGGCGACGAAGTTCGAGGTGTTCTCGCTGTTGATCGAGACCATCGCGTGCGCCTGCGGCTTGCCCAGCCAGTCGAGGCTTTCGATCTTGTTCGTGCGATAGCCCAGATGGACGTCGACCCCATCCTCGCGCCCCGCCGCGCCCAGGCCGACCGCCTTGCCGATGAAGGTGACGTCGTGCTTGTAGACGCCGACGAAAGCCTCTCCGGCGAAGGCGGGCGCGGCGAAGCCCAGCACGGCGGCCCCGAGCGAAAGAGAGGCCGCGGAGGCCCAGAAGGCGGTCTTCATCGAGTCGTCCTGAATTGAGCCCCCGTCGGCTCTTATGTCGTGAACGGCGAAGCTCGCAAAGGGTTTCTCCCCGAGCCCGCGCGGCAACGTCGTCGAGCGTTCAAATGGGGCGCATGTCTTCAAAAGCTAGCCGCGCGCCCGTAGAACTTCGCCACATGAGCATCACCCTCGCCGACATCCAAGCCGCCGCCCAACGCCTGAAGGGCCTGGCCGTCGAAACCCCGCTGATCGAGAGCCCGGCGCTGAACGAACGCCTGGGCGGCCGCGTCTTCCTCAAGCCCGAGACGCTGCAGCGCGCCGGGGCCTTCAAGTTCCGGGGCGCCTATAACCGTCTGTCCCAACTGACCGACGATGAGAAGGCGCGCGGGGTCGTGGCCTTCTCGTCCGGCAATCACGCCCAGGGCGTGGCCCTGGCGGCCAAGCTGATCGGCTGCCCGGCCCTGATCGTCATGCCGTCCGACTCGCCGGCGGTGAAGGTCGAGGGCACGCGCGGCTTCGGCGCCGAGATCCGGTTCTACGACCGCTTCACCGAGGACCGCGTCGCCATCGCCGACCAGATCGCCGCCGAGCGCGGCTGCGTGGTCGTGCCCTCTTATGATGATCCGCGCATCATCGCCGGCCAGGGCACGCTGGGGATCGAGATCGTCGAACAGGCGGCCGCGCGCGGCGCCAAGCTCGACACCCTGGTCTGCTGCGTCGGGGGCGGGGGCCTGATGGCGGGAACCTCGACCGCCGTGAAGGC
Source organism: Caulobacter segnis (assembly GCF_031454995.1). Classification (GTDB taxonomy): domain Bacteria; phylum Pseudomonadota; class Alphaproteobacteria; order Caulobacterales; family Caulobacteraceae; genus Caulobacter; species Caulobacter segnis_E. The sequence goes on from NZ_JAVDRV010000003.1 coordinate 328,648, forward strand.
GCTGTCGCCCGCCACCGAGATCTGGGGCGTCGAGCCGGCGGGCTTCGACGAGACCCGGCGCTCGCTGGAAAGCGGCCGTCGCGAGACCATCGACAAGGACGCCCGCTCGTTCTGCGACGCCCTGCTGACGCCGATCCCCGGCAAGCTGACCTGGCCGATCAACCAGCGCAACCTCGCCGGCGGCGTCGCCGTCACCGACCCCGAGGTGGCCGAGGCCATGCGCTACGCCTTCTCGGTCCTGAAGCTGGTCGTCGAGCCTGGCGGCTGCGTGGCCCTGGCCGCGGCGCTGGCGGGCAAGGTGGATCTCAAGGGCAAGACGGCGGCGATCGTATTGTCGGGCGGCAATGTCGATCCGGGCTTGTTCGCCCAGGTGTTGAGCGGTCAAATCTAGGCCAACAACATCGTGTCATCCCGGCCGCAGCGTAGCGGAGAGCCGGGATGACACGGTAAAAATACTGGGGAGAGAACCATGAACCTGCCGCCCGCGACCGCCCTCCCCCAGACGCCCCTCCTCGTCGTCGACCGCGCCGCCCTCGAGCGCAACATCGCCAAGATGCAGGCCCTCTGCGACGCCGCCGGCGTGCGCCTACGGGCCCACGGCAAGACCCACAAGTCCTCGGCCCTGGGCCGGCTTATCGTCGAGCGCGGCGCGGTCGGCCTGTGCTGCCAGACGGTGGGCGAGGCCGAGGCCTATGTCGCGGGGGGGATCAAGGACGTGCTGGTCACCGCTCCGGTACCGGCCTGGGGTCCGCCGCGCCTGGCGGCCCTGGCCAAGACCGGCGTCACGGTCGGCGCGGTCGTCGATGACGACGGGCAGATCGACCGCCTGTCGGACGCCGCCGTCGCCGCCGGCGTCACCCTGGACGTCGTGATCGACCTCGACCTCGGCACTCATCGCGCCGGTGTCTATCCGCATCAGGCTTTGGCCCTCGCTCGCGCCGCCGACGCCGCGCCCGGCCTGCGGTTCGCGGGCATCCAGGCCTATCTCGGCCACCTGCAGCATCTGGACGACGGCGCGCTGCGGAAGAGCGCCGACGAGGCCGCCTTCGCCACGCTGAAGGCCCTCGTGGCCGAGCTGACCCAAGCGGGCCTGCCGCCGGCGGTGGTGACCGGCGGCGGCACCGGCACCCACGCCTTCGACCTAGCGTCTGGCGTCTTCACCGAGCTGCAGGCCGGCTCCTACGCCGTGATGGACGTCGAATATGACGCCTGCGGCGCGCCCGGCGGCGGCGATTGGCCGTTCGAGCCGGCCCTGTTCGTGGCGTCCACGGTGGTCTCGGCCCGGCACAAGAGCCACGTCGTCTGCGACGCGGGCTTCAAGGCGATGTCGATGGATGGCCCGCCGGCTCGCGTCGTCGCCGGCGCCGCGCCGGGCTCGCTGTGGCGGCCGATGGGCGACGAGCACGGCATGATCGCTCATCCCGCGACCTTCGACGTGTTGAAGGCCTCGGGCGGGTCGCCCCTGGGCTTCGACAAGGCCGTGTCCGCCGCCGACGCCGATCCCGCCCGCGCCTGGCCCGCCGACGCGCCCAAGGTCGGCGAGGTCGTCTGGCTGCAACCGGGCCACTGCGACCCGACCATCAACCTCTACGACGCCCTGCACGTCTGGGACGGCCAGCGACTGGAGCGGTGGGCGGTGGATGGGCGACGGGTGACGAAATAGTAGCCGTCATCCCGCGCTTTATGCGCGGGACCCATCGTTCAGCTTTCACGTGAGCGCCTGGGTAATCTCCGCACGTGCGGCGGACAAATGGGTCCCGCGCATAAAGCGCGGGATGACGGTCTCTTTGGCGTTATCGCTACCTTGGCTTCCCCAACGCACCTTCCCCTAGCCACGCCAACAAACCCCCTCTACGTTCCCCGCCGCCTGACAAGATTTGCTCCCGAACGGAGTTGCGATGAAACGCCTGCTGCTCGCCACCGCTCTTCTCGCCGCGCCCATGCTAGCGCACGCTTCCGATGCGCCGAAGATCGACCCCGCGCGGCTGGCGGCCCACATCAAGGTCCTCTCGTCGGACGACTTCGAAGGCCGCGGCCCGGCCACCGCGGGCGAGACCAAGACCGTCGCCTATGTCACCCAGCAGATGAAGGCCGTGGGCCTGGAGCCCGGCGGCGACCTCCAGAAGGATGGAACCCGCGCCTGGACCCAGGACGTCCCGCTGGCGATGTTCGACATCGACGGCCCCGTTGGCGCCCACGTGATGGTCGGCGGCCAGCACATGATGCTGTCCCAAGGCGAGCAGGTCGCGATCCGCGCGGCCATGACCAATATCGACAAGGTCTCGATCGAGGACGCCCCGATCGTGTTCGCCGGCTACGGCGTGAAAGCCCCCGAGCGCAATTGGGACGACTTCAAGGGCATGGACCTGAAGGGCAAGATCCTGGTCGTGCTGATCAACGATCCGGACTTCGAGACGGGTTCCGGCGATTTCGGCGGCAAGGCCATGACCTATTACGGCCGCTGGACCTACAAGTACGAGGAGGCAGCCCGCCAGGGCGCGGCCGGCCTGCTGATCGTCCACGAAACCGCGCCCGCCTCGTACGGCTGGGCCACGGTCAAGAACTCCAACACCAACACGATGTTCGACATCGTCCGCCAGGAGCCGGCCAAGTCGCACCCCGCCCTCGAGGGCTGGATCCAGCGCGACGTCGCGGTGAACCTGTTCAAGGCCGCCGGCCTCGACTTCGAAACGCTGAAGAAGCAGGCCCAGAGCCGCGACTTCAAGCCGGTCGAGCTGAAGGGCGCGACCTTCTCGGCCGAGTACAAGGTCAAGCACCAGACGATCGTGTCGAAGAACATCGTCGGCAAGATCACCGGCGCCAAGCGTCCGGACGAGACCGTGTTCTTCACCGGCCACTGGGACCACCTGGGCGTCGGCGCGCCGGACGCCAAGGGCGACCGCATCTATAATGGCGCCGTCGACAACGCGACCGGCATCGCCGCCATGCTGGAGATGGCCCGCCTGGCCGCCAGCGGCCCCAAGCCCGCGCGTTCGATGGTGTTCCTGGCCGTGACCGCCGAGGAAAAGGGCCTGCTGGGCTCGGAATACTACGCGGCCAACCCGCTGTATCCGCTGGCCAAGACGGTCGGCGTGCTGAACACCGACGCCCTGGATCCCTCCGCCCCGGCCCGCGACTTCACGATCTCGGGCAACGCCAAGCTGACCCTGCTGGATGACCTGATCGCCAAGGGCAAGGCCGTGGGCCGCGTCTACACGCCCGACCCCGCCACCGAGGCCGGCTACTTCTATCGCTCGGACCACTTCCCGTTCGCCAAGCGCGGCGTGCCGGCGATCTCGTTCGGCTCGGGCGAGGACCTGGTCGAGGGCGGCGTCGCGGCCGGCAAGGCCCACGCCGACGCCTATCGCGCCAACGCCTACCACCAGCCCGCCGACGAGTGGAACGACAGCTGGCGCCTGGATGGCATGACCGCCGACGTGGCCCTGGTCTACAGCGTCGGCGCCGACCTGGCCAACTCCCCCCGCTGGCCCGCCTGGGGCGAGGGCTCGGAGTTCAAGGCCGTCCGCGACGCCACCGCGGCGCAGCGGAAATAGGGTTCGCTTGAAACGCTCCTTCTCTCGTCATCCCGGCCGGAGCGTAGCGTAGAGCCGGAACCCAGGGGCCGTGCGCACTGCCCCTGGGTCCCGGATAGCCTCTGCGAGGCTTCCGGGATGACACTTTGAGTTTGCGACCTTCCCCCATGACCACCTCCGTCTTCGACCTTTTCAAACTCGGCGTCGGCCCGTCGAGCAGCCACACCATGGGGCCAATGACGGCGGCTGTGCTGTTCGTCGCGCGGCTGCGCGCGGCGGATCAGCTTGAGCGGGTCGGGCGGGTCGAGACGCGGCTCTACGGCTCCCTGGCCCTGACCGGGCGCGGCCACGCCACCGACCGGGCGGTGATCCTGGGCCTGCTCGGTTTCATCCCCGCCGAGCTCGACCCGGATGCGGGCGAGGCGGCGCTGCTGGACGTCCAGGCCACCCAGTCGCTGAAGCTGGGCGGCGAGCGAGACATCGCCTTCGACGAGGCCAAGGACATCGTCTGGCTGGGTCACGAGCGCCTGCCGCAGCACCCCAACGGCCTGACCTTCAGCGCTTTCAGCGCCGAAGGCCATTTGCTGATGGAGCGGACCTATTTCTCGATCGGCGGCGGCTTCGTCCGGGACGAGAGCGAGATGGGCCGCAACGTCCCTCCGGAGGACGGCCCGGCCGTCCCCTACCCGTTCGAGAGCTCGGCCGACCTGCTGGAGCGGGCCGACGAGGCCAAGCTGACCATCGCCCAGGTCATGGCCGCCAACGAACGGGCGCGGATGAGCGAGAGCGAGATGAACGCCGGCCTCGACCGCGTCTTCGGCGCCATGGAGGCCTGTATCGATCGCGGCATGCGCCAGGACGGCGTGCTGCCCGGCGGCCTGACGGTCAAGCGCCGCGCCCGCCAGATCCACCAGACCATCCAGGGCCGGATGGAGCGCCAGATCAGCGACCCGCTGGCGGCCATGGACTTCGTCAACCTGTGGGCCATGGCGGTCAACGAGGAGAACGCCGCCGGCGGCCGCGTCGTCACCGCCCCGACCAATGGCGCGGCGGGCCTGATCCCGGCCGTGCTGCGCTTCTTCGTGCGCTTCCACAACGGCAGCCCCGAGCAGGTGCGGACCTTCCTGCTGACGGCGGCGGCGATCGGCGCGCTCTACAAGCGCAACGCCTCGATCTCGGGGGCCGAGGTCGGCTGCCAGGGCGAGGTGGGCGTGGCCTGCTCGATGGCCGCGGCGGGCCTGGCGGCCGCGCTGGGCGGGACCAACGCTCAGATCGAGAACGCCGCCGAGATCGGCATGGAGCACAACCTCGGCCTCACCTGCGACCCCATCGGCGGCCTGGTGCAGATCCCCTGCATCGAGCGCAACGCCATGGGGGCCATCAAGGCCATCGACGCCGCCCGCCTGGCCCTGCTGGGCGACGGCCAGCATTCGGTCTCTCTTGATAAAGTCATCGCCACCATGAAGCGCACCGGCGAGGACATGAACGAGATCTACAAGGAGACCTCGATGGGGGGTCTGGCGGTGGGCCTGTCGGTGAACCGGGTGGAGTGCTGAGGTGAAGCGGCGGCGCCTGGTCTGGTACGTGGCCGCTTTGGTTCTGGCCGCGGCCATCGCCGCCGCGCCGCACGTTCAGCAATGGCTGACCGTTGATGCCTGCTTGGATGGCGGTGGCGCCTGGATCAAGGAAACCAGCCGGTGCTCGCACGACCCCGCAGAGGTCGCACGGCTTAAATCCTCCCCCTAGCGGGGGAGGTGGTCGCGCAGCGACCGGAGGGGGAAGTTCCACGGAACCGGCCCCTCCCCTCTCCGTCGGCGGAGTTTATCCTCGGGCGCGCGCTCCGCGCGACCCGGGGGCCGACACCTCTCCCAAGGGGAGAGGATTTTCGGCCTCGACGCCCCGCCAAACCTCGCCTAATTTCCGCGAGAACATCAAGGGAACATTCGCGCATGGGCAAGATCCGAACCGGCATCGGCGGCTGGACGTTCGAGCCCTGGCGCGGGACCTTCTATCCCGATGATCTCAAGCAGAAGGACGAGCTGAAATACGCCTCGTCCAAGCTGACCAGCATCGAGATCAACGGCACCTACTATTCGACCTTCAAGCCCAACAGCTGGCAAAAGTGGCGCGACGAGACGCCCGACGATTTCGTGTTCGCGGTCAAGGCCAGCCGGTTCTGCACCAACCGCCGTGTGCTGTCGGAGAACAACGACTCGCTCGAGAAATTCTTGTCCCAGGGGCTGGAGGAGCTTGGTCCGAAGCTGGGTCCCATCAACTGGCAGTTCATGGCGACCAAGAAGTTCGATCCGGCGGATTTCGAGGGATTCCTGAAGTTGCTGCCAAAGGAGCTGAAGGGCCTGCGGCTGCGCCACGCGCTAGAGGTCCGCAGCCCCACCTTCGCCTGCCAGGAGTTCTACGACCTGGCCGCCAAGTACGGCGCGGCCATCGTCTACGCCGTCGACGACGAGGAGCCGACCTGGCCCTGCATCGACCAGACGACCGCCGACTTCACCTACGCCCGCCTGATGTCGAGCAAGCCGGACGAGCCCACGGGCATGACCTCGGATGAGCTGGACGGGATCGCCAAACAGGCCCGCGACTGGGCCCAGCGCGGCGATGTGTTCGCCTACTTCATCGCCGGGGCGAAGGTGCGCAATCCGGCGGCGGCGATGGCGTTGATCGAGAAGCTGGGCTGAAGCCTAGAACACCGTCGTCATCCCGCGTTTTATACGCGGGACCCATGGTTCAGCTTCCACGTGAGAACTCGCCTTTCTCCGCACCTGCGGCGGACGGATGGGTCCCGCGCATGAAGCGCGGGATGACGGGTGTTGTTTGCGGAGCCCTCACACCTTCTTCGGAAACCACGGCACGAACCCGCTGGTCCGCGCCACGTACTCCGCGTAGCCTGGCTTGGACTTCTTCATCTTGCCCTCGGTGGTCGGCACGCCGCTCCACTTGGTCAGCAGGAAGGTGATCAGCACCGGTCCCGGCAGCGCCCAGGCGCCCAGGCCCGTCTCGGCGGCGATCAGGTAGAGGCCCCACCAGACGCAGGCGTCGCCGAAATAGTTCGGGTGGCGAGTGTAGCGCCACAGGCCCTGGTCCATGACCTTGCCGGCGTTGTCCGGATTGGCCTTGAAGGCGGTGAGCTGGGCGTCGCCGATGGTCTCGAACAGGATGCCGACGATCGTCAACGCCGCGCCCGCATAGGCCAGGGCGCCCAGCGCGCCCGGCCCCTGGCCCAGCTGCACCGGCAGGGCGACGACATAGCCCAGCACCGCCTGCAGGCCGAAGACGATGATCAGCGAGGTGGTGGCGAAGTTCCACCGCTTGGTCTTCTCGTAGTGGGCGAAGATCGCGACATAGCGGCGGTCCGCGCCGTGCTTGCGCCAGCGCCAGAACAGATACCCGCCCAGCCGCGCCGCCCACAGGGTGCAGAGCCCCGTCAACAGCAGCCCGTGCGGCGTATGCGGGCCCTGCAACAGCGTGCTCCAGGCCAACAGCGCCATGCTCGGCCCCCACCAGGCGTCGATGAAGCTGACGTCCCGCGTCCGCAGGCTGACGGCCCACAGGGCCAGGAACGCGACCGCCGATACGGCGGCGTTGACGGCGAGGAGGGTCAGGAGGGGCATGGAAGGGCTCGGGCGGGAAGATGCGGTTGATACGGGCGGCTGCGGGAAATGGATCCTCCCCCCAGCGGGGGAGGTGTCGGCTCGAAGAGACGACGGAGGGGGAAGAGGCAAGCTCAGCAGGACTTCCCCCTCCGGCCCTTCGGGCCACCTCCCCCGCTGGGGGGAGGATTTGAGCTCACGTCCCCACGACGAAACTCACCGTCGTCGTGGTCGAGCCGCCGATATTGAGCGTCTGGACTGTCTTGGCGCCCTCGACCTGATAGTCGCCGGCCTGGTCGGACGTCTGCTTCCAGGCGTCGAGCAACATCCGCACACCCGTGGCGCCGACAGGATGGCCGGTCCCGATCAGCCCGCCGGACGGATTGATTGGCAGCTTGCCGTCCATGGCGATATCGCCCGCCTCGATCGCCTTCCAGCTCTCGCCGGGCGCGGTCAGGCCCAGGTGGTCGATGGCCATGTATTCGGTGGCGGTGAAGCAGTCGTGGGTCTCGACCGCGTCGACGCCCGAGACGTCCAGCGGGATCCCGGCCCGGGCGCGGGCGTCGAGAATGGCTCGGCGCACTTGCGGGAAGACGTACTCCCCGTCGCGCGAGGCCTCGACCTTGCGGGCGTAGCTGATCGGCGCCGAGCGATGCCCCCAGCCCTTGATGCGCGGGATGCTGTCCAGCGCGATGCCGCGCTCGTCGGCATAGGCCTTGGCGCGCGCCTCGGAGGCCAGGAACACCACGGCGGTCCCGTCGGTGACCTGGCCGCAGTCCTGCTTGCGCGTGCGGCCCTCGACCACGGGGTTGGCCTCGTCGTCGGCGGTGAAGGCCTCGGGGCCGAAATTCCAGCTCCGCGTCTGGGCGTTGGGATTGCGCCGGCCGTTGGCGAAATTGACCTCGGCGATGCCCATCAGGTGCTCGTACTTGAGGCCATAGCGGTGGTCATACTCGTCGGCGAGGTCGGAGAAGGCGCGCGGCCACAGGAAGCGGGCGTCCTGGAACTCGTGGCCGGCCCAGGCGGCGCTGCCCAGGTTCTCGGCGGCCTTTTGGCCGGGGACGTTGCGCATCTGCTCGATCCCGACCACGCAGGCCAGGTCATAACGCCCGGCCTCGATCTCGGCCGTGGCCGCCAGGATCGCGACGCTGCCCGAGGCGCAGGCCGCCTCGTGCCGCGCGGTCGGCAGGCCGTCGAAGGCAGGGTGGACCAGACCGAACATTCCGCCCAGCAACCCTTGGCCCGCGAACAGCTCGGCGGCGAAGTTGCCGACGTGGCCGGTCTCGACGTCTTCGGGATCGAGGTCGATGGCCGCCAGCCCCCGCCCCACCGCTTCGGCGAAGGCGTCGGCCAGCTCCTTGCCCTCGCGGGCCCAGTTGGCGGCGAAATCGCTCTGCCAGCCGCCCAGCACATAGACCATGCCGGCTCCTCCCGTTTTCTAGTTAGTTCGATTATACAAGCGACCTCTCCGAAGTCCACGCCGTTGACACGCCGCGCCGAAGCGTCCCACCAAGCCTCATGGTCCCGCAGAAGGCCCCCGCCGCCACGACGGCCCTGGTCCGCCGCAGTTCAGCCGCCCGCGCGCTGAACCTGATCGGCGACCGCTGGACCCTGCTGATCCTGTACGCCGCCTTCATGGGGGTGAAACGGTTCGACGGTTTCGCGGCGATGACCGGCGTGGCCCGCTCGCTGCTGACCGACCGATTGAAGCGGCTGGAGGCCGCCGGCGTCCTGACAAGGGTCCAGTATCAGGACCGCCCGCCTCGCCACGAGTACCGCCTGACGCCGATGGGCCGCGATCTCTACGACTCGGCGCTGATGCTGCTGGGCTGGGAGATGCGCTGGCGCTTTGATCCGGAGTGTCCGTCGCACCAGATCGTCCACCAGACCTGCGGCCAGCCGTTGCGTCCGGTCCTGGTCTGCAAGGCCTGCGGCGAAGCGGTGAAGGTGCGCGACGTCACGATCTCTCCGGGCCCTGGCGCGGGACTGGAGCCCGCCCCGCCGGCCCGCCACTCGCGGCGCGCCCGCCACGACGATGTCGGCGGCCCGTCGCTGCATCCGATGCTGGAGCGCGGCGTCGAGGTGCTCGGCGATCGCTGGACAGCCCACGTCCTGGCCGCCGCCTTCTACGGCAAGCGGCGGTTCACCGATTTCCAGGCGGAGCTGAAGGTCGCCAGCAACATCCTGACCGAGCGCCTGGGCCGCCTTGTCGAGCGCGGGATGCTGGAGCGTGTCCGCTACCGGGAAAAGCCGGAGCGCTGGGAGTATCGTCTCACCAAGGAAGGCCGAGACTTCTTCCCGTTGATCGTGGCGCTGATGGCCTGGGGCGACCGCTGGCTGGCGGGAAGCGAGGGAAGTCCAGAAATCCTGACACACCGCTGCGGAGCGCGATTGGAGCCGGTGGTGCGGTGTGGCGCGTGCGAGGGCGCGGTGGATCTGGGGAATACGCGGCTAGGCGAGATGCTCCCCCGCGATGCGGGGGAGCTGTCGCGGAGCGACTGAGGGGGCGAGCTGGGCATCGGCCCCGTTAGCCCCCTCCGGCCCGCTGGGCCACCTCCCCCGCATCGCGGGGGAGGATCTACGACGCCTACAGCCACAGCCCTTCCGCCCGCACCGCATCCCCCCAGAACCCCGGCTTCGGCGGCGTGATCCGGCCGCGCTCCACCTGCAACCCGCCGGGGTGATCCACCGCCAGCCACCAGGGCCCATCAAGGTCGGCATAATCGCTCGCCCCGCCCAGGTGCAGCGCCGGCGCGACGCCCAGGGACGAGGCGACCATGCAACCGGTCATCACCTGGAAGCCCAGGGTCCGCGCGGCTTTCAGCAAAGCGAGCGCCTCGGTCAGGCCGCCGGTCTTGTCGAGCTTCAGATTGACCGCCTGGTAGCGGCCGCGCAGGGCGGCCAGATCGCCGCCGACATGGACGGACTCGTCGGCGCAGACCGTGAACGGCGGGTCCCAGCCCTCCAGCGCCTGATCCTCGCCAGCCGGCAGCGGCTGCTCGACCAGGGCGATGCGCAGGTCGGCCAGCAGGGGCTTCAAATCCCGCAGGATTTCGAAGGTCCAGCCCTCGTTCGGGTCGACGATGAAGCGGGCGTCCGGCGCGGCCGCGGCCACAGCGCGCAGGCGGGCGGCGGGGTCCTCGGCCGACAGCTTGATCTTGATCAGCGGCGCGTCGGCGACGGCGCGGGCGGCGGCCTCCATGGCCTCGGGCGTGTCGAGGCTGACCGTGACGGCGGTGACGAGGTCTTGCGGAATGGGGAGGCCCGTAGCCGTCGCGACGCTGACGCCCGTGCGGCGGGCGCGCAGGTCCCAGAGGGCCAGGTCGAGGGCGTTGCGAGCCGCGCCGGGCGGCAGGGCGGCGCTGGCCGCCTCGGGATTGGCGGCGGAGAGCGCGGGCGCCAGCTGGGCCAGCACGCTGTCGACGCTCTCGCCGTAGCGGGCGTAGGGCACGCTCTCGCCGCGCCCGACATGGCCGTCAGCGGCGGCGGTCACCTCGACCACCTCGGCGGCGGTCTTGACCCCGCGCGAGATGCGGAACGGGGCCTTCAGCGGATGCGAGACCGGGCGGGCGGAAACGACGATCGACATGCCCGCAGGGATGGCGCCGTTCGGCCTTTCCGAACAGCCCCTACCAGCCCCAGCGACGCGGGATCGGCGAGTCCGCGCGACGCTCGGCCATCACCTTCAGCGCCAGAGGGCGGTCGACGACGAACAGCGCCGCCCAGACCAGCAGCACGCCAGCATAGTGGATGGCGCCCAGCAGGCCGCCGGGACGGCCCGGCCGAACAAAGCGGGACTTCGTGAAGCGGCGCGGCGCGGCGAACGGCGGGGTGATGGCGAAGTCGGTCATGTCGTCCGTGTCCCTCATGCGATGAAGGCACCTTGGCCTTCGTCTGCGCCAGAAACGGACGTATAGAACCGCATCCGCTCCGGCCGCGTTTTGACCGGGGAAGTTTCAGAGGATCGCCATGGCCAAGACCGTCAGCATCAACATCCCGCACCAGCTGGGCGCGGCCGAGGCCAAGCGCCGCCTGGAGGAAGGGTTCTCGCAGCTGGCCGGCCAAATCCCCGGCGGCGATCCCAGCCGCTTCACCCAGAGCTGGTCGGGCGACACCCTGAACTTCTCGGCCGCCGCCATGGGCCAAACGATCACCGGCATCGTCCAGGTGTTGGACGACCACGCCCGCCTCGACGTCAGCCTGCCCGGCCTGCTGGGCATGGCCGCCGGCAAGATCAAGGACGAGCTGAACCGCCGCGGGCAGCTGCTGCTGAAGTAATTCCTTCTCCCCTTGCGGGAGAAGGTGTCGGCTGAAAACCGACGGATGAGGCGTTGAACAGGCCGGCCAGACCCCTCACCCGGCCCTTCGGGCCACCCTCTCCCGCATGGGGAGAGGGGAACGGGCTCTACAGCCGCCGTTCGTCGAACTCGTGCTTGCCCAGGCTCTCGAAGCGGCCTTCCTCGGCCTTGTTGATGTACTGCGAGGCCACGAGCCAGGACTTCACCGGCCGCAGGGTGGCCAGACACCCGAGGATCAGGGCCGGGAAGGTCGTCACCAGGTGCACCCAGATCGGCGGCTGCCAAGCCACCTCGGCCCAGGCGAAGAAGGCCGTCACCACGATGCCGACGCCGCTCATCACGAAGAACGCCGGACCGTCCGCCGGATCGGCGAAGCCGTAGTCCAGGCTGCACTGGTCGCACTTGGGCGCGAGCTTCAGGAAGCCCTGGAACAGCTTGCCCTCGCCACAGCGGGGGCAGCAGCATTTCAAGCCAGCCTCGATCGGGGTTGGGGAGTCGTAGATCGGGTCGTGGTCGGGCATCGAAGCCCCCTTCCTACAATCGCGAAAATGATCCATACATTCATGAGATAATGTATGGATATGATCTGATGGGCGCAACCCGGGCATCGCCGAATCCCGCCGCCAACTGGCTGCGGCGGACCGACGCACTCCAGGGGCCCGCCTATCGTCGGATCGCCCAGGCCTTGGAAAACGCGGTGGCTGAGGGCGAGCTGCAACCCGGTGACCAGATCCCCGCGCAAAGAGAAGTCGCGCGTCTTGTCGGCATCGACTTCACCACCGTCACCCGCGCCTACGCCCTGGCCCGGGAGCGCGGCCTGATCGAAGGAACGACCGGGCGCGGCACTTTCATCCGCTCACGGACGGAAGAGGGCGAGTCCGGCCTCGTCGACCTGTCGATGAACCTGCCGCCGCCGCCCGCGGGCCTGAACCTTGGCGCCCTGCTGCGCGAGACCACTGGGGCGATCCTGGCCCACACCGATCCGGCGACGCTGATGGCCTACCACCCCGGCGCGGGTTCACTGGCGCAGCGCGCCGCCGGCGCGGCCTGGCTGGCGGCGAGCTTGGGCGAGATCGATCCCGCCAGGATCATCGTCGCCAGCGGCGCCCAAACCGCGCTGTCGGCCCTGCTGGACCATCTGACCAGGCCGGGAGACCGGATCCTGACCGAGGCCTTCGCCTATCCCGGCCTGCTGGCGACAGCCGCGCGGCGGGGGGTAGGCGTCGTCGGCTGCCCGCTGGACGACCAGGGCTTGGAGCCCGAAGCGCTGGCTCGCCTGATCGCCGAGCACCGGCCTCGCCTCCTCTGCTGCACCCCGACCTTCCAGAACCCGACGGCCGCGACCATGGATCTGGCCCGTCGCCGCGCGATCGCGGAAGTCGCCCGCGCGGGCGGCGTCACCATCATCGAGGACGACGCCTATGGCCTGCTGCCCGCGACGCCGCCACCCGCCCTGGCCAGCCTGTGGCCCGAAGGGGTGTTCCACGTCGCCACCACCGCCAAGACGCTCTCGCCCGGCCTGCGGGTGGCCTATGTGGCGGCCCCGCCCGGACGGGCCGAGGGTTTCGCGGACGCTTTGCACGCCATCTCTCAGATGCCCCCGCCGCTGATGGCCGCCGTGGCGACCAGCTGGATCCGCGAGGGCGTGGCGGGGCGCGTGCTGGCCGGCGTGCGCGAAGAAGCCATGGCGCGCCGGGCGATGGCCGCCGAGCTGCTGCCCGGCGCCGTCGGCGGGCCCGAAAGCCTGCACGTCTGGCTGCCCGGCGCCCGGGCCGACTGGGCGGCCAAGGCGAACGGTTTGGCGCTGGTGGGCGCGGAGGCGTTCAGGACCCCGGGCGTCGCCGGCGAAGGCCTGCGCATCTCGCTCGGCGCGGCGGGCAAGCGCGCGACCCTGGCGCGGGGCCTGCGGGCGCTGGCCAATCTCTATGCTTGAGGCCGGCGAACTTTAGTACTCGTCGTCCTCGCCCTCGCCGCCTTCCTCGCCGCCCATGGCGTTTTCGAGGCTGTCGATGATGTCGTCCATCTGGTCGGGCGTGATCGAGACGTAGAGCGACTCCCCGCCGATGGCCGAGACCAGCAGGCGGTAGCCGTCCTCGGTCTCCTGCAGGCTGAACGATTGGAGCGGCAGGAGCTTGGCCATGGGGGATCCTTCCCGAAGAGCGAAGGCGCTGATCTAGAGGTCTGGCGACCCTATTTCAACGCGCCTCGGCGCAGCATGGCCACATGGGTGGCGATCAGGGCCTCGCGCTCAATCCACGGGAACTCCGGCCGGGCGATCAGCAGCGAGACCAGGCCGTGCAGCCCGGCCCACAGGGACTGGGCGGCTGCCATGACGTCCTCGCCAGCCATCGCCCCCTGGGCGTGCAGCTCGCCGATCATCTCGACGAACACGGCGAACACCTCCCTGCCCGCCAGCATCGGCCGGCCGCCGGTCTTCTCCAGGAAACTCCCGTCGACGCTCTTTTCCAGCATGAACGCCACGCGATAGGCGTCCGGATGGTCGAGGCCGAAGTCGATATAGACGCGCAGGCAGCGCTCGAAGTTCTCGGGCGTCAGGACGTAGGCGGCGCGCGCGGCCGCCATGCGCTGGCCCAGGATCGCGAAGGCCCGCACGCACAGCTCGGCGGCGATGTCGTCCTTGGTGGCGAAATAGGCGTAGAGGGCCGGCTGCGAGATGCCGGCCAGCTCGGCGATCTGGCGGGTCGAGACCGCGTGGACGCCCTTCTGGGCGAACAGGGTCTGGGCGGCGTCGAGGATCTCCTCGCGACGCTCGGCGCCTTGGCCCTTGGGTTTACGCGGGGTGCGGGCGCCCGGGAAAAGCAGACTGGGTGACGTCATCGCGGTCCTTGATCATCGCCGTCGAAGCTTGACAAGCGAGGATTGTCGATCACTGATAACTTATCACTGATCGATTTGGAACACCCCATGTGGCGGACCCTGCTGCTCGCGTCCACGGCCCTGCTCGCGGCGACGCTGGCCGGTTGCGGCGCCAGGTCCAAGGAGGACGCGGCGCCCGCCGCCACGCCGGTCGAGGCCGTGCAGGTCGCCGCGCCGGGCGGAGCGGCCACGGTCGGCGGAGCCGGCACGCTGGAGCGGCGGCGCGAGATGGCGCTGTCCTTCCGCATCCCGGGCGTCCTAACCGCCCTGCGGGTCGAGGCCGGCGACAGCGTCCGGGCCGGCCAGGTCATCGCCTCCATCGATCCCGCCGGCGTCAACGCCCGCCAGCAACAGACCGCCGCCGACCTTGAGCGCGCCCGCCGCGACGTCGAGCGGGACAAGGCCCTGTTCGACAAGGGCTACGTCAGCCGCCAGCGGATCGACGACCGCCAGAGCGCGCTGAAGGCGGCCCAAGCGGCCTATGACGCCGCGCGCTTCGACCGCCGCTGGGCCAGCCTGGTCTCGCCGGTGTCGGGGGTGGTGCTGGAGCGTCGCGCCCAGGCGGGCGAGGTGGTGGCCGCCGGTCAGGTCGTGGCGCGGGTCGCCGACCTCTCCAGCCCGCTCGTGCTGCGCCTGCCGCTGGCCGCGCGCGAGGCCGCCAGGGTCCGCGTCGGCGACGCCGCCCAGGTCCGGGTCGACGACCTGGGCGCCCAGCCGCTGGCGGGCCGCGTCACGCGCGTGGGCGAGGCCGCCGACACCCGCACCGGCGCGGTCTCGGTCGAGATCGAGCTCACCGCCCCGCCTCTGGCCCTGCGCAGCGGACAGGTGGCCCACGCCACGCTCTCGGTGCGCGCCGCGCCCGACGCGGGCCAGGCCTACGCTCGCATCCCCGCCGAGGCGGTGCTGGAAGCCAACGGCCGCCAGGCCTTCGTCCTGCGCTTCGAGAACGGCAAGGCCATACGGACCGCCGTCGCGTTCGGCGGCTTCGACGGCGACGACGCCCTGGTGGCGGGCCTGCCGCAAGGCGCCCAGGTGATCACCGCCGGGGCCGGCTTCGTCGCCGACGGCGAGGCCGTGCGGGTGATCGACCCCACCCGGCTCGACGCCCCGCGGGGCCGCTGACCGTGAGGTTCGATCTCGCGACCTTCGCCGTCCGCCGCTGGCAGTTCACCCTGGTCGCCTTCGGCCTGCTGGTGATGCTGGGGATCAACGCGTTCAACACCGTGCCGCGCTCGGAGGACCCGCACTTCCCCGTGCCGATCGTGGTGGTGCGCGCCGTGCTGCCAGGCGCCGAGCCCACCGAGATCGAGCAGCTGATCACCGACCCGATCGAGGACGCGGTCGACGGCCTCGACAACATCGACAAGATCGAGTCGTTCAGCGGCGACGGCGCGGCCGTGATCTCGGTGCACTTCACCTGGGACGTCGATCCCGAGCGCAAGTACGACCAGGTCGTCCGCGAGGTGAACGCCATCCGGGGCAATCTGCCGGCCGGCCTGACCCGCCTCGACATCCAACGGGTTCGGACCTCCGAGGTGGCCATCGTCCAGGTGGCCCTGACCTCGGACATCCTGCCCATGCGCCGGCTCGAAAAGACCGCCGACCGGCTGCGCGAGCGGCTGGACCGCGTGCCGGGCGTGCGGGAGTCCAAGTATTGGGGCGCGCCGCCGTCCGAGGTTCAGGTGACCCTGGATCTCGCCCGCCTGTCTGCCCTGAAGCTGCCCGCCACCGCTGTCGCCGACGCGCTGAAGCAAGCCGGCGCCGAGGCGCCCATCGGCGCCGTGCAAGCAGGCGAGCGACGCTTCAACGTCAAGTCGGGCGGGGCCTTCCGGTCGCTGGACACCGTCGCCGACACGCCCGTCCGCGCCGTCGGCGGCCAGGTGACCCGCGTGCGCGACGTGGCCACCGTCGCCTGGGCCCAGCAGGAGCCCTCGCACCTGGCGCGCTTCAACGGCAAGCGGGCGGTGTTCGTCACCGTGACCCAGAAGGACGGCCAGGACGTCGCCCGGATCACCCAGGCGGTGCAGGCGGTGCGGGACGACTACGAGAAGACCCTGCCCGCCGGGGTCAAGCTGGAGCGCGGCTTCGTGCAGGCCGAAAACGTCAAGCATCGCCTGAACAACCTGTTCCGGGACTTCGGCATCGCCCTGGCCCTCGTCTTGATCACCCTGCTCCCGCTGGGTCCGCGCGCGGGCGTGGTGGTGATGGTTTCGATCCCGCTCAGCCTGTTGATCGGCCTGACGATGCTGCAGGCGTTCGGCTTCACCCTGAACCAGCTGTCGATCGCCGGCTTCGTGCTGGCGCTGGGCCTTCTGGTCGACGACAGCATCGTCATCACCGAGAACATCGCGCGCCGCATCCGCGAGGGCGAGGAGCGGACCGAGGCGGCGATCAACGGCACGCGCCAGATCAGCCTGGCGGTGCTGGGCTGCACGGCGACCCTGATGTTGGCCTTCCTGCCGCTGATGGCCCTGCCGGCGGGGTCGGGCGCCTACATCAAGTCCCTGCCGGTGACGGTGCTGTGCACCATCGCCGCCTCGCTGCTGGTCTCGATGACCATCATCCCGTTCCTGGCCAGCCGCCTGCTGGACAAGCATTCCGCCCCCGAGGGCAACGCCCTGCTGCGCGCGGTCAACAATGGCATCCATCACTTCTACCGCCCGGTGCTGCACCGGGCCCTGGCGCGGCCGTGGCTGACCCTGGCCATCCTGCTGGCCATCTGCCTGACCACCCTGCCGCTGGTGAAGCTGATCGGTTCGTCGCTGTTCCCCTCGGCCGAGACGCCGCAGTTCCTGATCCGCGTCGAGACCCCGGACGGCTCGTCCCTGGCCCGCACCGACCGGGCGCTGCGCTATGTCGAGCAGCGGGTGCGCGCCGAGCCCGACGTCGCCTGGGTGGCCGCCAACCTCGGTCGCGGCAATCCGCAGATCTTCTACAACCGCAGCCAGCGCGAGAGCGCCACGACCCTGGCCGAGGTGTTCGTCAGCCTCAAGCGCTGGGAGCCTGGCAAGAGCGAGTTGGTGCTGGACCGCCTGCGTCGCGACTTCGCCGACTTCCCCGGCGCGCGGATCAGCGTGCTGACCTTCGAGAACGGCCCGCCGATCGAGGCGCCGGTGGCCATTCGCCTCACCGGCCAGAACCTGGACGTGCTGAAAGCCCTGTCCGCGCGCGCCGAGACGATCCTGAAGGCCACGCCCGGCGCGCGAGATGTCACCAATCCGATCCGCCTGGACCGCACCGACCTCGACCTGGGCGTCGACGAGGCCAAGGCCGCGGCCTTGGGCGTGCCGGCCGGCGCGACCCGCCGCATCGCCCGCCTGGCGCTGTCGGGCGAGGAGACCGGCCGCTTCCGCGATCCGGACGGCGACGACTACGCCGTCCGCGTGCGCCTGCCGACCGACCAGGTCGACGGCGCGCCGCGCAATCCGCTCTCGGCCCTGAAGGGCGTCTATGTCCCGACCGCTGACGGCCTGGCCGCGCCGCTGGACGCGATCGCGACGCCGAGGCTCAAATCCAGCCCCTCGCGCATCGACCGCTTCGACCGGGAGCGGACGGTGACGATCACGGCCTATGTCCAGACCGGGTTCCTGGCCTCGGG
Organism: Caulobacter segnis; assembly: GCF_031454995.1. Taxonomy (GTDB): domain Bacteria; phylum Pseudomonadota; class Alphaproteobacteria; order Caulobacterales; family Caulobacteraceae; genus Caulobacter; species Caulobacter segnis_E. The sequence goes on from NZ_JAVDRV010000003.1 coordinate 346,562, forward strand.
CGTGACCCAGGACGCCGTGGCGCGGCTGGAACGGGACCTGCCCCTGCCGCCCGGCTATCGGCTGTCGCTGGGCGGCGAGGCCGAGGCCGCCTCGGAAAGCTTCGCGGGGCTGGGCGCGGCGGTGCTGGTGGCGGTGTTCGGGATCCTGGCGGTGCTGGTCCTGGAGTTCCAGAAGTTCAAGACCGCCATCGTCGTGGCCGGCATCATTCCGTTCGGGGTGTTCGGCGCGGTCCTGGCCCTGGCCCTGACCGGTCATTCGCTGTCGTTCACCGCGACGATCGGCGTGATCGCCCTGATCGGCATCGAGATCAAGAACTCCATCCTGCTGGTCGACTTCACCGAGCAGCTGCGGCGCGAGGGCATGAACCTGCACGACGCCATCGAGAAGGCCGGCGAGGTCCGCTTCCTGCCGGTGCTGCTGACCTCGGTCACGGCGATCGGCGGCCTGCTGCCGCTGGCCTTGGAGCGCTCCGGCCTCTACTCGCCCCTCGCCATCGCCATCATCGGCGGCCTGATCACGAGCACGCTGCTGAGCCGGGTCGCGACGCCGGTGATGTACTGGCTGACAGCGCGCGGGAAGGCCGAGGCGGCGGCCTAGGGCGAAGGAACCTTGGGGGTCAGCCCCGCCACGCCATAGGCTTCGACCATCTGGTCGAACACCGCCAGGTCCCCGCGCCCGCGCGCCACCAGCTGCGCGCCCTCGATGGCGGCGAAAATGGCCAGCGCCCGCGTCCGCAGGCTGGCCTCGTCCAGCTCCGGATGGCGCGGCGCCAACAGACGGACCAGCCAGTCGACATTGGCGGCGCTGAAGGCGTCGACGGCCACGCGAACCTCGTCTGGCAGGTCGCCGTATTCGGCGGCCATCACCCCGTAGAGGCACATGCGGTTGTCGTTCTCCAGCGCGGCCCGGAAAACGGCCACGTAGCGCGCGAAGATCTCGTCGATCGAGCCTTCGCCGGCGATGAGTTTTTCGAAGTAAGCGACTGCGGTGTCGGCGTAGCGCCGCGCAAGCTCCGCGCCCAGGTCGCCCTTGGTCGGGAAATAGTAGTGGATGCTGGCGCTCTTGATGCCGACCGTCTTGGCCAGCTCGCGGAAGCTCAAGGCGTTGTAGCCCTTGGCCTGCACCGCCGCCTGAGCGGCCTTCAGGATGGTCTCGCGGGTGTCGTTCGTCGTCATAGCGGCTCCTACCTATCAGTAGATAGACGTTGACAGCCTTCGACGGAAGCCCTTATGCCTTCGTTCGCAATCTACCTATCGATAGGTAGAGGAATGGAGACGACCATGAAGATCTACGACGTTCCCGGTTTCCCGAACCCGCTGCGCGTTCGCATCGCCCTGGCCGAGAAGGGCCTGACCGACCAGGTCCAGTTCGTGAAGGTCGACCTGCCGGGCGGCGAGCACAAGGAAGACGCCTTCCTGGCCAAGAACCCGTCCGGAACCGTGCCGGTGCTGGAGTTGGAGGATGGCGTCTACATCTCGGAGTGCACGGCCATCACCGAATATGTCGACAACCTCGACGGCGAGCCGGTGCTCACCGGGGTCACGCCGCGCGACAAGGCGGTGATCCACATGATGCAGAAGCGGGCCGAGGCCGAGCTGATCGACGCCGTCGCCGACTACTTCCACTACGCCACCCCGGGCCTGGGCCCGAAGATCGAGGACGAAAAGAAGGCGGTCTGGACCGGCCGCGACGCCTTCGGCCGCAAGCAGGGCGAGCGGGCCGTGGCGGGCATGCGCTATTTCGACCAGGTGCTGCGCGACCGCCCCTACGTGGCCGGCGACCGGTTCTCGATGGCCGACATCACCGTGCTGGGCGGCCTGGTCTTCGCCGGCTTCGCCAAATTGGACGTGCCGGAGGACTGCACGGCCCTGACCGCCTGGCGGGCGCGCGTGCAGGCGCGGCCGAGCGTGAAGGCGGCGTAACCAGCACCCCCCTCCCCCGCATCGCGGGGGAGCATCCACGGCGCCGCCCCCTTGCCTATTATACGATCGTACAGCAACACTCTCCCACCTCTGGGGAGAGCGCGCCGATGTCCACGATCCAAACCCGAGACGCCGTCATCATCGGCGGAGGGCATAACGGCCTCGTCTGCGCCTTCTACCTGGCCAAGGCGGGGCTGAAGGTCACGGTCTGCGAGGCGCGGGGCGTGGTCGGCGGGGCGGCGGTGACCGAGGAGTTCCACCCGGGTTTCCGCAACTCGGTGGCCAGCTACACGGTCAGCCTGCTGAACCCGCGTGTGATCGCCGACATGGGCCTGCGCGACTACGGCCTGACCTTCCTGGAGCGGCCGATCTCGAACTTCCTTCCGGTCAGCGACGACAAGTACATCAAGCTGGGCGGCGGCCTGGAGCGCACCCAGGAGGAGTTCCGCAAGTACAGCCGTCGCGACGCCGAGGTGCTGCCGGCCTACTACGCCATGCTGGACGAGATCGGCGACGTGTTGCGCGCCTTCGCCCAGGAGACCCCGCCGAACCTGGGCGACGGCCTGCCGGGCTTCCTGCGCGCCCTGCGCCAGGGCGGGCGGTTGGCGATGCTGCCGCGCGCGCGCAAGCGCGACCTGCTGGACCTCTTCACCAAGAGCGCCCGCGACGTGCTGGACGGCTGGTTCGAGAGCGATGCGGTCAAGGCCGCCTTCGGCTTCGACGCCGTGGTCGGCAACTTCGCCAGCCCCGACACGCCCGGCTCGGCGTACGTGCTGCTGCACCACACCTTCGGCGAGGTGAACGGCAAGAAGGGCGCCTGGGGCCACGCGGTCGGCGGCATGGGGTCGATCACCCAGGCCATGGCCAAGGCGTGCGAGGCGGCCGGGGTCGAGATCCTGCTCGACGCGCCGGTCGAGGCCGTCCAGGTCGACGGAAAGAAGGCCGTGGGCGTGCAGCTGGTCGACGGCCGCCAGATCATGGCCCCGATCGTCAGCGCCAACGTCAACCCGGCCCTGCTCTACAAGACGCTGGTTCCGCCCTCGGCCCTGGCGCCCGACTTCCGCAAGACGATCGAGGGCTACAAGAACGGCTCGGGCACGTTCCGCATGAACGTGGCTTTGTCCGAGCTGCCCAGCTTCACCTGCCTGCCCGGCAAGGACGCGGCCGAGCACCACCAGTCGGGCATCGTGATCGCCCCCAGCCTCGACTACATGGACGCGGCCTATCGCGACGCGAAGGCGGGCGGAATGAGCAAGGCGCCGATCGTCGAGATCCTGATCCCCTCGACTATCGACCCCACCCTGGCGCCGCCCGGCCAGCACGTGGCCAGCCTGTTCTGCCAGCAGTTCGCCCCCACCCTGCCGGACGGACGGTCGTGGGACGACGCGCGCGAGGCGGCCGCCGACCTGATCATCGACACGGTCGAACGCTGGGCGCCGGGCTTCAAGGCTTCCGTCCTGGGACGGATGATTCTGTCGCCGCTGGATCTGGAGCGGAAGTTCGGCCTGATCGGCGGCGACATCATGCACGGCCACATGTCGCTTGATCAGCTGTGGGCCACCCGCCCGTTCCTGGGCCACGCCAGCCACCGCGCCCCGATCGCCGGCCTCTACATGTGCGGCGCGGGCACGCATCCCGGCGGCGGGGTCTCGGGCAATCCAGGACGCAACGCCGCGCGCGAGATCCTGCGCGACAAGGACTTCACGATGGCGGTGAAGCTGTCGGTGGAGGGGCGATGACTCAGATCCCCAACGACGACCCCCTCTCCGATTGGGGCCTGCCCGGCTGGACCTACCACTCCGAGCGGTTCTTCCGCGAAGAGCGGGAGAAGATCTTTCGGCCCTCGTGGCAGATCGTCTGCCATCTGAACGACATCCCCAAGGCCGGCGACTTCCACACCTTCGAGTTCATCGGCGAGAGCCTGGTCGTCGTCCGCGGCAAGGACGGCGGCGCGCGGGCCTTCGCCAATGTCTGCCGGCACCGGGGCGCGCGGCTGCTGGACGGGCCGGTCGGCCACTGCGGCCGGATCGTCTGCCCCTACCACGCCTGGACCTATGACCTGGAGGGGCGGCTGATCGGCGTGCCGATGCGCGAGGACTATCCGGCCCTCGACATGGCCAAGGAAGGCTTGGCCAAGGTCGAGGTCGAGGTCTGGCGCGGCTTCGTCTTCGTCAGGCTTGGCGGCGAGGGCCCCAGCGTCGCGACCATGATGGCGCCCTACGAGCACGAGGTCGCGCACTACCGCTTCGAGGACCTGCAGCCGTTCGGCCGCGTGACGCTGCGACCGCGCGCGGTGAACTGGAAGAACATCAGCGACAACTATTCCGACGGCCTGCACATCCCGGTCGCCCACCCCGGCCTGACGCGGCTGTTCGGCAAGGGCTATGGCGTCGAGGCCCACGCGTTCGTCGACAAGATGTGGGGCCAGCTGATCGACGAGCCGTCGCGCAATCCGTCCGAGCGGCTGTACCAGGACCTGTTGCCCGACGTCCCGCACCTGCCCGCCGACCGCAAGCGGCTTTGGACCTACTTCAAGCTCTGGCCGAACTTCGCCTTCGACATCTATCCGGACCAGGTGGACTTCATGCAGTTCATCCCGATCTCGGCCACCCAGACCATGATCCGCGAGATCGCCTACGCCCTGCCCGACGACCGCCGCGAGATGAAGGCCGCGCGCTATCTGAACTGGCGCATCAACCGCCAGGTCAACGCCGAGGACACCGAGCTGGTCGCCCGCGTGCAGCAGGGCATGGCCTCGCGGACCTTCACGGCGGGCCCGCTGGCGACCAGCGAGGTGTCCCTGAGAAGCTTTGGCCGAAAGCTGCGGGCGCTGGTGCCCGAGAGCCGGCTGTCGGCGCCGCCGGAGGGGTGGTGAGGTCTCGTTTCACGCAAAATTCCAGTGTCATCCCGGCCGTAGCGAAGCGTAGAGCCGGGACCCAGGGGCCACCACACTGCATCTGCCCCTGGGTCCCGGATAGCGCTTCGCGCTTCCGGGACGACACGATTTGTTTGGCTGGAAATCTCAAGTGAGGTCCCGCGTCGCCTTCACCCGCGAAGCCCCCGACGTCCGCCGCCAGGATCTGGTCGCCGCCGCCGAGACGGTGCTGGCGCGGGAGGGCGCGGGCGGGACGTCCGTGCGGGCGATCTGCGCGGAGGCCGGCGTGTCCCCGGGACTGCTGCGACACTATTTCGAGGGCGTCGACGAGCTGATCGCCCGCGCCTACGAGGCCGTCGATCAGCGGATCGACGGGGCGCTGGAAGCCGCCCTGGCCGCCGCGCCGCCAAACCCGCGGGCGCGCCTGCTAGCCTATCTGACCGCCAGTTTCGCGCCGCCGGTGCTGGACCCTAACCTGCTGGCCGCCTGGATCGGCTTCTGGAGCCTGGTGAAGACCAAGCCGCGCATGGCCGCGATCCACGCGGCCTCTTACGCCGACTTTCGCGCGCGGCTGGAGCGCCTGCTCGCAGAGGCGGGCGCGCGCGACACGCGTCGGGCGGCGATCGCCCTGACGGCGACCGTGGACGGACTATGGCTGGAGCTGTGCCTCGACCCGACGACCTTCGGTCCGGACGAAGCGGCGGCCGTCATCGCCCGGGCGCTTGGCGCGTGGCTCCCCGAGGGAGCCTGAAGTTTCCGATCTTCCCAGCGAAAGCCGGGAATGGAAGTCGCGGAGGCTCGCTGTCGTTGCAGCGCCAATCCCACCACCCCCGCGCTTCGGTTTCGGCTTTCGCCGGGAAGACCGGGCGCCCCCTGTCGTGGAACGTAACGTCTGTACTCCGCCTTTTTTTAGGCGACGCCACGCTCGATCTCTTCAGAGTATTTTCGCCAAACTGGTACGCGGGTCGGGGGCGATCACACTCGAGACGCTTGCTCGGAAGCCTTATTGAAAGCCTCGCGAGACCAAAGCCAAGACGGGAGCTTTTAGGCCGCCGCCTGATTGGCCACGCGATTGCGGGCCCAGGCGGGGGTACGCACTTCCGGCTCGAACACATGGACCTCGCCCTTGCGGCCCTGCTCGCGCATGTGGCGCGCCAGCAGTTGAGCCAGGGCCTGAGCCTCGTGTTGCGAGGAATAGCAGCCGATCAGCTCGGCCGAGTCATTCCAAGTCACATGCCACACGCCGGCGACGGGGCGGACGTAGTAGTGATTCTCGGTCATGGAAGACCTCCTTGGACGACTTAACGTGGCACTAACCACGGTCACATGACAGTTGTTTCGCGATCGCACAATCAAATTGTGCTGCGATGCACAATGCATGATCCGGGCCAGACGGAGATGTGCGCTTTTTCACCTTCGGTCAGTAATCGCCATTTCGCCCAATCCCTTGTGTAGCTAGGGCTTGAGCGCCTGGCGCGCCTTGGACGGCCGGCTGGATGGACGTCCCTATCCGGGCCAGGAACGATGCTTGGCCCGGACAGGGGTCTCAAATCAGGACGCGGACGAGACGGCCCGAAAGCCGCCTCGCCCTGAAACGCTCTAGAAGCCGGCGGACAGCGTGATTTGCGCCGTGCGGTGCGGGCCGGAGCGGTAGTTGGCCGCGCCGGTCACGACGGTCGAGATCGTGCCCAGATAGTCCTTGTCGAAGATGTTATCGACGTTGATGCGGGCCTTGATGTCCTTCAGGGGGCCGTAGTTGAAGCCCTCGCCGAGGTCGATGTAGGCGTTGAAGAGCGTGTAGCCCTTGGTCTTCTCGTTGTTCATGAAGTTGCTGTAGCGATCGCTGATGTGGCGCGCCGACAGATTGATCACCGCCCATTCGGTCGGCTCGAACGTCACGCCCCCCTGGATAGCGATCTCGGGGAAGTCCGGGACGCTCTTGCCCTTGAGCGGGTAGTCCGTCACCCCCGTGGCGCTACGGATCGAGAAGCCGTCCTCGAACACCGATTTGTTATACGAGGCGTTGGTGTTGAAGTAGATCTTGCCGCCCAGCGCCTCGGGCTTCCACTGGCCGCTGAACTCCAGACCATAGGCGTGAACGCCGCCGACGTTCTGGTAGTAGGTTTCCAGCGTGGTCGTGCCCGGCAGATATTCGCTGAACGACTGCAGGCGGTTCTTGAAGCTGGTGTAGTAGGTGACCACCGACGCGTTGAAGGTCGGATGGTTGGCGCGATAGCCCAGCTCGATGTTCTTCGAGGTCTCGGCCTTGGGCGCCGGCACGTTCACGGTCGCCGGGGTGTAGTAGACCGCATCGGCGCCGCGCGGCAGCGACATGTTCTCCGAGTAGGACGTGAAGACCTGACCGCGGCCGATCGTGTAGACCGCGCCGACCTGCGGCAGGAACAGATCCTCCCAGGTGGTCCGCAGATTGGCGGTCTGGCTGAAGCGGAAGTCCTCGCGGTTGCGCTTGCCCAGCATCTGGTAGTCGACGCTCAGCATGCGGAAGCCCGCGTCCACCTTCAGCTTGCCGTCCGCCAGGATGATCGTGTCCTTCAGGAAGCCTTCCCAGGTGTCGCGCTTGGAGGTGTAGTCGCGCGTCCGATAGACGGGCTGGCTGAAGTTCGGCGCGCCTTCCGGCGAACCATCGGCCACGTTGAAGGTGTTCGACAGCTGGTGATAGTCGTCGTCCTCGTACCAGACGCCGCCCTCGATCTTGTGATCGCCCAGGGTCCAGGCCACCTTGCCGGTCGCGCCCTTGCGGATGCCGTCGATCTGCGAGATGCCGAACTGCAGGCCTAGCGGCGCGTTCAGCCCCGGAACCACGGCCTTCTGCTGGTTGTAGTAGCCAAGCGCGGTCTCGTAGCCGACGCCGCTGGAGCCCCAGCCGTCCTTCTTCTCGTAATAGACCGTGCCGGTGAAGCGCAGGTTCTCGGCGAGGTCCTTGTGCAGGGTCACGCCGTAGAGGTGGTCGCTGCGGGCGTTCAGGCCGAACTTGTAGTACTGCGCGTAGTTGGCGTTCGAGTACTTCAGCCCGCTCGCGGTGGGCGCCAGGTTGGCGATATAGCCGACGTAACCGAAGTCACGTCCCTTGCGGCCATAGATGTCGTTGGCCGTCCCCTTGTACTGGGCGATCGTGAACGACGGGGAGTCGTAGTCGAAATAGTCGTTGTGCACCGTCTGGAAGCTCAGGTCGCCGGTCTCGAATTCCCAGCGGATCTTGCCCTCGTAGTGCTCGCGGTCGATCGTGCCGGGACCGCGCCACTGGTCGCTGTTGATGACCGAACCGCTGGCATAGGCCGAGAAGCCCTTATGCTCGCCGGTCTCCAGGCGCAGGAAGGTGCGGGTCAGATTGTCCTCGCCGAAGGTCTGGCTGACCTTGCCGCCGGCCGTCTCGCCGGGCTGCTGGGTGAAGTAGTCGACGATCGGCCCCAGCGAGGCGTAGCTGGGCAGCGAGACATCGCCCGCGCCCGAAGAGGCGGTCACCCGCAGCAGGTTCTCGTTGTCGACATAGCGATAGATCGGGCTGCCGCCGAACTGGTCGCTGCGGCCCATCGGAATGTCGTCGAGCAGGAAGCCGACCTGCTGGAAGTTGAAGGCCCGGACCGTGACCGAGTTGCCGAACTCGTACATGCCCAGCGCGTCGTTGGCCTGGACGTTAAAGCCCGGCAGGGACTCCAGCATCTTCAGGCCGGTGATGCCGGCCGGGGCCGACAGCAGAGCCTCGCGGGTGATCGACACCGTGGCGGTGGCCTGGTCGGTGCCCACGGCGATCGCGGCCTCGGACACCCGCTTGCCGGTGACGACGACGGAATCGACTTCGTTCTTGGTCTCCTGGGCCTGGGCGACTCCGCCCAAACCAAGCACAGATGCCAAAATAATGGGCGTGATCAGGTTGCGAACGCCGATATTTCCATCATTGAATAGATTGTAACTCACGCAATACCCCCAGCGAATGTTTTGACGCCTCGGGTATCATTGACCAATGACTCGAAATGACGAGAAGGCCTTATAGGTCTATTTAGACATTGCTCGATTTATGACCGTTTTTTAACCTACCGCCGTCCGCGCCTGTGCGCTCGCGAGCCAGGCCCATGCGCCCAACGCACGAGACCGCCACGCCCTTCGCGCCTAGCGTTCATCCTTCACGACGACCCCGCCCTTCATCACCTTCGGCACGGTCAGCAGCGACGAGATGTCGGAGAGCGGATCGCCCACCACGGCGATCAGGTCGGCATGGCAGCCGGGCGCGTCGCACCCCACCCGCCCCGTCTTGCCCATCAGTTCGGCCGCCACCGTCGTCGCCGACTGGATCGCCTGCATCGGCGTCATGCCGTACTTGACCATGTAGGGCATCTGGCGCGCGTTCCAGCCGTGCGGATAGACGCCGGCGTCGGTGCCGTAGGCGATCTTGACCCCCGCCTTCACCGCCTTACGAAAGCCGTCCCGCTGAGCATCGGTGGTCTCGCGGTTCTTGCGGATCATGCCGTCGGGCCAGTGGTGCTCGCGGCCATAGGTGTCGATGAAGTCGCCGTTGTAGATGTCGGCCACCAGGAACGCGCCCTTGGCCTTCATCAGGGCGATCCCCTCGTCGTCGATCAGCGAGCCGTGCTCGATCGAGCGTACGCCGGCGCGGACGGCGATCTTGATCCCCTCGGCGCCATGAGCGTGGGCGGTGACATAGGTCCCGCGCTTGGCGGCCTCCTCGACGGCGGCGCGGATCTCGTCCTCGGACAGCTCCAGCTGGCCGGGCTCGGTGCCCTCGGTCAGCACCGCGCCGGTGGCGATCAGCTTGATGAAGTCGGCGCCGCCCACCAGCAGCGCGCGGACCTTGCGATGCACGTCGGCGGCGTCCTCGACCACGCCGCGCCGCATCTCGGCCGGGATGGTCACCTCGGGCGCCAGACCGGTGATCTCCCCGCCCCCGCCCGGCGCGGTGACATAGGCGCCGGCGACGGATATCCGCGGGCCCGGCACGTCGCCCGCCTCGATCGCGTCGCGCAGCGCCACGTCGCTGAACGCCCGCCAGCTTCCGACGTCCCGCGCGCTGGTGAAGCCGGCCATCAGGGTCGCGCGGGCGTGGGCCGCGCCGACATAGGCCTGTCGCGCGGCGCTGCTCAGCAGGGGCTGGGCGATGTTCTCGCTCTGCTCGTCGTCGACCAGGTGGGTGTGCATGTCGATCAGGCCGGGCAGGACCGTGAGCTTGCTCCAGTCCGTGACCGGACCGTCCGTTGGCGGCGCGGTCCAGGCGGTGACGGCGGTGATCTTGCCGCCCTCGATGCGCATCAGGCGGTCGGTCGCGACCTTGCCCGACCGCGGATCGATCAGCCGCCCGGCGCGGACATACGAGACCTCTCCGGCGCCCGCGCTCGTGGCGAGGGACGCCGTCAGGGCGGCCAGGGCGAGACGCGCGATCATTTCCCGACCTCCGAAGCGCGACCCACATGCCGCATCCAGACATAGAGCGGCGCGCCCGCCGCCAATAGCACCAGGCCCCAGAAGGTCACCGACCAGCCGGCGCCATAGAAGGTCCCGGCCGAATAGACGGCCGCGACGCCCGCGACGATCGCCAGCCCCGGCGACAGCGGCATCTTGCCCTCCCGCCCCAGCTTCAGCACGGCCAGCGAACAGAAGAGATAGGCGAACAGGCTGGAGGTCGTGGACAGCAGCGCCATGAAGGTGAAGGCGTCGGCCAGCGACTTGGCGTAGTTCGCCAGCACCAGGATCGTCACGAGCCCGCTGGACAGCAGGTGGGCGCGCACCGGCGTCCCGTTCGCCGAGGTCTTGGCCATCCAGACGGGAAACACGCCGTCGCGCGCCATCGCCGCGGGCAGCTCACCCTGCAGCAGCACCCAGCCGTTCAACGCGCCCAGGGCGCTGATCGAGGCGAAGGCCGCCAGGAGCAGGCGCAGGTCGCCGCCGCCGTGGAAGGCCACGAAGTCCGCGAGCGGCGCGTTCGAGGTCTGAAGCACCGCGACCGGGGTCAGCAGCAGCACGCCGGACGAGACCAGCAGATAGACAAGGCCCGTGAACGCCGCGCCCAGCAGGGTGGCGCGCGGAATGGTCCGCTCCGGCCGATCGACCTGCTCGGCGGGGATCGTCGCCGACTCCACGCCCAGCAGAGCCCAAAGGGTCAGGGCGGCGGCGGCGGTGACGCCGCTGGCCGACAGGGCGGACGGCTCGAACGGGGCGATCGCCGCGGGTCCCTTTCGCAGCAGGATCAGGCCCGCCAAGCCCGCCACCGCCGCCAGCGGCAAGAGCTTCAGCACCGTGGTCAGGAGCTGGGTCCAGCCGGCCGCCCGCGCGCCGACGCAGTTGATCGCGGTGACCGCCCACACCACCGCGACGGTGGCCAGGGCCGCCAGGCCCGGCGTCTTGGCCAGGGCGGGAACGAAGACGGTGGCGTAGCTGACGCTGGCGATGGCGATGGCCGCGTTGGCGACCCACACCGAGATCCAGTACGACCAGGCGACCAGGAAGCCCGCCGGCCGCCCGAACGCTTCTTCCGTATAGGCGAACGGCCCGCCGGCGCGGGGAAAGGCGTGGGCCAGCCGCGCGAAGACCAGGGCCAGGCATAGGGCGCCGCCAATGGTGATCAGCCAGGCGATGACCGCGTTCCAGCCGTAGGGCGCCAGCGAGGCCGGCAGCATGAACACGCCAGACCCGATCATGTTGCCCACGACCAGGGCCACGCACATCCAAAGGCCTAAGGGCTTGGAGCTCGAGGTCTTCACATCAAATCCATTCTCCCCGGTCACGCGGGGAAAAGGCGAAACGAAAAGGGGCGGCCCATCGGACCGCCCCTCGTCTTCCCACCCTGAACTAGAACGTCTTACCCAGCTTGACCCCGATCGTGCGGGGCTGGTTCGGGACGATGTAGTACTGCGTCCCGCAGACGCTCTCGGCGCATTCGGCGTAGCGGTTGAGGCTGGCGCGCTTGTCGAAGGCGTTCTTCAGATAGACCGAGAGCGACAGGCCGTCCTTGTCCATGCCCATCGAGAAATCGGCGGTCGCGTAGCCCTTCTGCTTGCCGATGATCTCGCGCTCCTTCAGGCGCAGGTCGGTCCAGTTGCTGGTCTGCCCCACCAGCGAGCCCTGCACGAACGCGTCCCAATCCCGCAGGCTGAACACGTAGCGCGCGGTCAGGTTGGCCTTGTACTTCGGGGTTACCGGAAGGACCGTCCCGTCCGGCGCCTGCGGGGTCGCGCAGGTCGTGATGGGATTGCCGGCGCTGTCGGTGAAGCCGCAGTAGTTCGCGCTGAGCTTGGCGTCCGTGTAGGCGGCCGAGGCGTTGATCGTCAGCCCCTGGACCGGGACCCAGGTGATGTCGCTCTCCACGCCCTTGATGCGGGCCTGGTTGGCGTTCTTGATCTCGGTGAGGCCGTTGGCGCCCAGGATCGAGAACTGGAAGTTCTTCCAGTCCTCCATGAACACCGCGCCGTTCCAGCGGAAGCTGTTGTTGAACCAGGTGGTCTTCCACCCGGCCTCGTAGTTCTTCAGATAGTCGGCCTGGTAGGGCGGCAGGGTCGAGCGCCGGTTGATGCCGCCGGGCCGGAAGCCCTTGGAGTAGGTGGCGTAGACCAGCTTGTCGCCGTCGATCTTGTAGGTCAGCGTCACCTTGGGAACGTTGCCGCTTTCCTTGACGCTCTTGTCGAGGTTGGTGCAGGGCGAGCCCTCGACCACCGCCGGCTTGAAGCAGGCCCGCTCGCCGGTCGAGCCATAGCCCGCGCCGTAGCCGTAGAAGCCGACCAGCGTGTTGTGCGCCTTGAAGAAGCGGATGCCCGCGGTCAGCATCAGTTGGTCGGTGATGTCGTACTCGACCTGGCCGAACACGGCCTTGTCGCGATCGACGCGGTTCTGCTTGGTCAGCCAGATCGTCCCGACATAGCCCGGCACCGACAGGTCGCTGCCCAGGCCGTCGATCCGGTAGTTCTGGAAGATGTTGTGCTTCTGCTTCTGGTAGAAGCCGCCGGCCACGACCCGCAGCTTCTTGTCCTGCGGCGAGGCGATCCGGATCTCGTGGCTTTCCTTGCGGTAGCGGTCCTTGCCCTGGATGTACTGCGAGGGATTGACCAGGTTGCCGGCGTTGTCGGTCCAGTAGAAGCCGTAGCCGACCTGATCATAGAAGTACGAGTAGTCGGTGTAGTCGGAATTGACGACGTCGTTGCGCTTCAAGTACGAGCCCGAATAGGTGACGTCGAGATTGGCGACCTGGCCCTCGATGGTCATGGCCGCCTGGACCCACTTGTCCTTGCTGCTTTCCGGATAGAAGTGGGAGACCTTCAGGTCGCCGACCTTGGGGTCGTAGGCAAATAGGCCGCCCACCTTCTGAACCTGGCCCATGAGCTGGGGCGTGATCACCCAGTTGTCGTCCAGCTCGATGCGCAGGGCCGCGCGGCCGCCCTGAGTGTAGACGCTGTTGTAATTCTTCTCGACCCGGTTGCTGTTGTTGATGGTGAGATCGTTGGTCGGATCATCGTCGCCGCGGGTGTAGGTGCGCGTACCCGCCACGTTGTCGATATAGCCAGCGTCGCGGACCTCCCAGCCGACCAGGCGGACGGCGATCTTGTCCGACAACGGGATGTTGACGAAGCCTTCCAGCGTATGGCCGGTCCCGCCGCCGTCCACCTTGTTGGCCTCGACGTCGACGCCGGCCGAGAAGCCGACGGTCGTGGGCTTGTTGGTGATGATCCGGATCGTGCCAGCCTGGGAGCTGGCGCCGTACAGCGTGCCTTGCGGCCCCGCCAGGGCCTCGACCCGGGCGATGTCGTAGACGTGGACGTCCAGCGCGCCCTGGATGGTGGTGACCGGCTGTTCGTCCAGATAGACGCCGACGCTGGGCAGCGAGCCGGAGTGGTTGCCATCGCCGCCACTCGCCACGCCGCGCATATAGACCTGGCCGAAACCGGGACCGCTGGTCGTGAACGACACGCTGGGCAGGTACTTCACATAGTCGACGAAGGCGCCGACCTGCAGTTGCTCAAGCTTCTCGGCGCCCATCGCCTGGATGCTGACCGGCACGTCCTGCAGGTTTTCCGAGCGCTTCTGGGCGGTGACGACCACCTCTTCCAGAGCGGTGGCGCTTTGCCCGGCCTGGCTCTGGGCGTGGGCCAGCCCCGTCATCATGGTCGAGGCCAAGAGGGCCGCCGAATAGACGCCAACCTTCCTCGAACGAACCGTTCCCGACGACATCATTCGCTCCCCTAACCCCATTTGAGGGAACGATGTTCGACCCGCGCCGAAGAGTCCGGCAAGCTGGGAAATTACAGTCCCGTGTCAATTCCCTAGAGTGTTGCAGAAATGGCAAGAACCGCGACAGATGGTCAAATAACGGGCGCATCCGGATAGACGTCGAGGACAGGCCCCAAGGCCGCTTTGAGCGGGTCCAGATGCGACTCGAATTTCTGCCAGTGCTCGACCGCGTCCTTGAAGATCGGTCGCCGGACCTGCTCCGAACTGGCCGTGCGCACGGCCCGCTCGGTCTTGTGCGGCGTCAGGCAGGCCTCCTCGAACGGCAGGCCGCAATGGTCCAGAAGCGCCCGGATCTCGGCTTCCGGATCGGCGATCATCGCCTCGTAGATCACCCGGTGGACGCGGCCCGGCAGCACGGCGTCGAAGTGGGCCATCAGCTCGACATAGTCGGCGTAGTAGCGGCCGATGTCGGTCAGGTCGTAGCTGAACGCTTGCCCCCGCGCGAAGTGCTGCTTGAAGCCCGAGAAGCAGCAGCCCAACGGATGGCGACGGGCGTCGATGATCTTCGCGTTGGGCAGGATCAGATGGATGAAGCCCGCGTGCGCGAAATTGTTGGGCATCTTGTCGATGAAGAATGGCTTGTCGGTCTTGCGCTGGACGCGCGTGCGCTCGATGAACTCCTCGCCCAGGTCGCGAAGCTGATCGGGTGAGAGCTCGGCCAGGACCTCGGGATAGCGGGACTCGGCGCGGTGGGCCGTCTTTCCGCCCAGGCGGCGGGCCATCACGATCAGGTCGGGCAGCTCCATGGTGCCCTCGACCATCGAGTGGCTGGCCAGGATCTGCTCGACCAGGGTCGAGCCGGCGCGCGGCAGACCGACGATGAAGATCGGATCGGGGGCTGGGCTTCCTTGCCCCGCCCGCGCCGCCAGGAAGGCGGGCGTGAACACCGCCTTGGTCCGCGCGGTCTCGGCGGCGTTCTCCTCGGGATCGTAGTCCAGCTGCTCACGGCGGATGGCGGCGCCGGCGGCGTAGTGGGCGAACGAGTCGTCCCAGGCCTCCGCGTCCTCGTTCGCCTTGCCCAGGGCGTAGTGCAGGTGCAGCCGGTCGTCGTCTGAAAGTCCCGGCGCGTCGAGCGCGGCGGTCATGGCCGCCACGTCCTCGGCGGTGAACTTGACGGTCTTGAGGTTGGCCAGACTCCACCACGCCTCGCCCAGGGTCGGGGCCTGGTCCAGCGCCTTGCGATAGGCCGCGACGGAGTCCGCCTGGCGCCCCACGGTCTTCAGCGCGTGGCCATAGCTCATCCAGCCCTTCGGCTGGTTGGGATAGTCGGCCAGCATCCGCTCGCAGACGGCGATGGCCTGCTCGTACTCGCCCAGGCGCGCCAGGATCGCCGCGCGCAGGTTGGCGTAGCCGGGGTGGCGGGGCTCCTTGTCGGTCAGCCGCTGGATTTCGGCCAGGGCCTCGGCGTTCTTGTTCTGGCGATAGAGCATGGTCGCCAGGTTGTGGCGCGCGGCGGCGAAGTTCGGGGCCAGCTCCAGGCAACGGGTCAGCAGGCCCTCGGCGTCGACGTAGCGGCCCAGGCGCGCGCCGGTCTCGGCCAGCATGCGGATGGCGGCGACATCGGCCGGATCAGCCTTCAGCCGCTCGCGCAGCAGCCGTTCGGCTTCGCCCAGCCGATCCTCGCCCAGCGCGGTGGCGGCCTCGATCAATAGCGGGTCGCGGGTCGAGGCGCGCAGCTGCCGGGCCAGGGCGCGCTCGGCGCCGTCCTCGTCGCCCAGCAGGGCGAGGCTTTCCGACAGCCCGCGCCAGGCCTCGGACAGGCGCGGCTCCAGGGTGCTGGCGCGCTCGAACGCCCGCGCCGCCTCGGCCGTGCGGCCGAGGCGCTCAAGGCACAGGCCAAGCTCCAGCTGGGCCAGCGGCAGGTTCGGCAGCGCCTGGGCCAGCGGCGCGACGGTCGCCAGCGCGGCCTCGGTCTCGCCCGACAGCCGCAGCGCGGTCGCCAGCAGGCGCGTGGTGTCGGCGTGGCGCGGCACGACCTCCAGGATCGCCCGCGCCTGCTCGGCGGCCAGCGCCGGATCGCTCTCCAGCAGCCGCTCGGCGTTGGCGAACGCGTCGGCGAGACTGGCGGCGGGAGCGGTCGTGGTGGTCATGGCGCGAGGAGAGCGGGCGGAGGGCCGGGGTGTCAATGCGTGGTGCTACAATCCTCCCCCTAGCGGGGGAGGTGGTCGCGAAGCGACCGGTGGGGGAAGTCCTGTTGACCTTGCCTCTTCCCCCTCCGTCGTCTCTTCGAGCCGACACCTCCCCCGCGAGAGGGAGGATTTGGCGCTAAAGCCGATCCCGCAGCGCGTACCAGCTGAGCCCCGCCACGGTCAGCGGCCAGCGCAGCCAGCGCCCGCCGGGGAACGGCGGCGTGGGAACACGCGCGAGCAGGTCCAGCGCCTCCGCGCTCTCCTCCGCCAGCAGCCTGCCGACATAGGGGGCCAGCATCACCCCCTGCCCCGAATAGCCCGAAGCGACGCGCACGCCCGGCGCGACCTCGCCGACGAAGGGCATGCGGCTCATGGTGATGCCCAGGGTCCCGCCCCAGGCGTGGGTTAGCTCGACCTCGGCCAGGCGCGGATAGACCTTGGCGAGGTTCTTGCGGACCATCCCCGCGATGTCGCGCGGGAACCCCGGCCGATAGTTCTCGCCGCCGCCGAACAGCAGCCGGCCGTCCGGCGTCTTGCGGAAGTAGTTGACGACGAAGCGGCTGTCGGAGACTGCCGCGTTCGAGCGGATGATCTCGTCGGCGAGAGCGCCCAGCGGCGCGGTGACGGCGATGAAGTTGTTGATCGGCATGACCCGCGAACGCGCCGCGCCGGCCATGGCGTTGAGGCAGCCGTCGCCGGTCAGGATCAGCCGCTCGCAGGTCACCCGGCCGCGCGCGGTCTCGACGACGATCTTGCCCCCCTCCCGCCGCCAGGTCTCGGCGCGGGTGTGTTCGTGGATGACCGCGCCTGCGGCCATGGCCCGCCGCGCCATGCCTTGCGCCAGCTTCAGCGGGTGGACATGGCCGCCGCCGCGATCGATCAGGCCGCCGAAATAGACGTCGGTCCCCAGTTCGCGGGCCAGCGCGTCCTCGCCGATCAGCTCCAGTTGGTCATAGCCGTAACGGCCGCTCATCAGGTCGACATACGCCGCGTCCTCGGCCTCGCCGTTCGGCTTGTGGCGGGCGTGGATCATGCCCGGCCGCCAGTCGCAAGGAACCGTGTCGGTCAGGGTCTTGAAGTGGGCGCGGGCGTCCTCGGCCAGCCGCCACAGCGCCAGCGCGTCGTCGCGGCCGACGGCCTTCTCGAGCCACGCCTGGTCGCGCCGCTGGCCGGTATGGACCTGCCCCCCATTGCGGCCCGTCGCGGCCGCGCCGACATGGGCGGCCTCCAGGACGATGGCCCGGCTCCCCAGCGCGAGCGCCGCGCCGAGACCGGTGAAGCCGGCGCCGACGATACAAACCTCGGCGGCGGCGTCGCCAGCCACCGGCGGCAGATCGGGGCGATCGGAAGCGGTGGCCTCGTACCAGTTCCCTCTCCCATAGGGAGAGGGGTAGGGATGAGGGGGTTCGCCGGTCACCGCTGTAACCCCTCATCCCCCACGCCTTCGGCGCGGGTCCCCCTTCTCCCTAAGGGAGAAGGTTCATGCGCCGCCCTACACATTCAGCAGCAGGAACTCCCGCTCCCACGGGCTGATCGTGCGCATGAAGGTCTCGTACTCGGCTTGCTTCACCCGATCGTAGGCGGCGCAGAAGGTGGGGCCGAGAATGTCGACCAGGGGCTGGCAGGCCTCGAACAGCTTCAGGGAATCCGACAGGCTGCGCGGCAGTTGCACGCCCAGCACGCTGGCGTCGGTGGCCACCGGCTCGGAGGGCTTGAGGCCCTGGACCATGCCCAGATACCCGGCCGCCAGCGAGGCCGCGATGGCCAGGTACGGATTGGCGTCCGACGAGGGGATGCGGTTTTCGAGGCGCCGGTTGTCCGGCCCCGACGGCGGCACGCGCAGCCCGCAGGTGCGGTTGTCGTAGCCCCACTGGGTGTTGACCGGCGCGCCGGAGTCCTTGGCGATGCGGCGGTAGCTGTTCACGTACGGCGCAAGGATCGCCATGATCGCCGGCAGGAAGGTCTGCTGGCCGGCGATGAAGCCGTGGAAGAGCTCGGTTTCCTCGCCCTTCTCGTCCGAGAAAAGGTTGCGCCCCTTTTTGTCGACGATCGACTGGTGGATGTGCATGGCGCTGCCCGGCTCGCTAGCCATGGGTTTGGCCATGAAGGTCGCGTAGATCTCGTGCTCCAGCGCCACCTCGCGGATGGTGCGCTTCATCATGAAGACCTGGTCGGCCAACTCCAGCGGATGGCCGTGGCGCAGGTTGATCTCCATCTGCGCCACGCCGCTTTCGTGGATGAGGGTGTCGATCTCCAGGCCCTGGCGCTCGGAGTACTCGTACATATCCTCGAACAGGGCGTCGAACTCGTTGACCGCGCTGATCGAATAGCCCTGGCGGCCGGTCTCCGGACGGCCGGAGCGGCCGATAGGCGGCTTGAGCGGATAGTCCGGGTCGGTGTTGCGATCGACGAGATAGAACTCGATCTCCGGCGCCACGATCGGGCTCCAGCCCTTCTCGTCATAGAGCGCCAGCACCCGCCGCAGCACCTGACGGGGCGACTCCTCTACCGGGCGGCCGTCGGGGTGGAAGGCGTCGTGGATGACCTGGGCCGTCGGGTCCTGCGCCCACGGCACGGCGGCCAGGGTCGCGAAGTCGGGGGTCAGGAAGATGTCGGTGTCGGACTGCACCGCGTTCACCGCCCCCTCGAACTCGGGGAAGTCGCCGGTGATGGTCTGGTAGAACACCGCCAGCGGCAGGTTCATCGAGGGGGTCCCTAAGAACTTGCGCACCGGCATGATCTTGCCGCGCGCCACGCCCGCCAGGTCGGGCACCACGCACTCGATCTCCTCGATGTGCTGGCGCGCGAACCAGTCCTTGGCCTCCTCGATCGTCGAGACGCCGCGATCCAGGATCTGGTCGCGCTTGGCCTTGTTGTGCTTGGGCTTCATGACACCGCCCCCGGCTTCAACGCGCGGAGGATGGGTTCGGCTTCGGTCAGGGACTTTTCGATGATCCCGACCAGCTCGTCGATCTCGGCGTGGGTGATGATCAGCGGCGGGCAGCAGACGATGCTGTCGCGGATGGCGCGGACCATCAGGCCGTTCTTGATGCAGATGTCGCGGACGATCGGCCCAGCCTCGCCTTCCTTGTCGAGGAAGCGATGGTTGGTCCCCTTCTCGCGCACGATCTCGACCGCGCCGATCAGGCCCAGCGACCGGGTCTCGCCGACCAGCGGGTGGTCGTTCAACCGCGCCAGCGCCTTGGCGAGATAGGGACCCGCGTCGTCGCGAGCCCGCTCGACCAGGCCCTCGCGCTCGATGATCTCGATGTTCTTCAGCGCCACGGCCGCGCAGGTCGGGTGGCCCGAATAGGTGAAGCCGTGGATGAAGTCCCCGCCCTTCTCGCGCAGCTCGGCGACGATGTGGTCGGCCACGCCCACGGCCGAGATCGGCAGGTAGCCGGACGACAGGCCCTTGGCCATGGCGATCAGGTCCGGCTTGATGCCGTAGTGCTGGTGGCCGAACCACTGGCCCAGGCGCCCGAAGCCGCAGATCACCTCGTCGCAGACCAGCAGGATGCCATACTTGCGGCACAGGGCCTCGACCGCGGGCCAGTAGCCGTCCGGCGGGATGATCACCCCGCCCGCCCCCTGCACCGGCTCGCCGATGAAGGCCGCGACGTTCTCGGGGCCGACCTCGAGGATCTTGTCCTCGATCTCCTTGACGGCGCGATCGCGGAAGGCGGCCGGGTCCTCGCCGAAGCCGTCGCCGAACGGATAGGGCTGCATCACGTGGTGGACGCCGGGGATCGGCAGGTCGCCCTGCACATGCATGTGCTTCATGCCGCCCAGCGACACGCCCGCCACGGTCGAGCCGTGATAGGCGTTCCAGCGGCTGATGAAGGCGGTGCGGCTGGGCTGGCCCTTCAGCTTCCAGTAATGGCGGACCAGGCGGAAGACCGTGTCGTTCGCTTCCGAACCGGACGAGTTGAAGAACACGTGGGTCAGGTGGCCGCCCATCTTCTCGGCGATCTTGGCCGCCAGCTTCACGGTCGGCGGCGTCGTCGTCTTGAAGAAGGTGTTGTAGTACGGCAGCTCCAGCATCTGCTCGTAGGCCGCCTCGGCCAGCTCGGTGCGGCCGTAGCCGACATTGACGCACCACAGGCCGGCCATGCCGTCGAGGATGCGGTGGCCGTCGCCGTCGGTGATGTAGCAGCCGTCGGCCCGGGTCACGATCCGGCTGCCGCCAAGTTCGAAGATCACCTTGTGGTCGGCCTGGGCCGGCAGGTGGTGGGCGAGGTCGAGACGCTTGAGCTCGGCGACGTCGTGGTTGCGGATGGGGACGGTCATCTTGAAGCTCCTAGGGCCTACGCGACGAGCGTGTCAGGCGAAAGTGTAAGCGGTTTCGCCGCCAGACACGCTCTAAATATCTGATTTTGATCCTGTTTCCCCACTACGAAGCCTTCACTTCAGAGCGGGGAAACAGGATCTGGCGGCGCGCCTCTGAGGGCGCGTCCGAAGATTTCGAAGAAGATTTGCGATTGCCGGTTCTGGGCCGGCTTCCATTCGGGATGCCACTGGACCGCCAGCACCGGGGCGCCGTTGACGGTGGCGGAGAAGCCCTCGACCACGCCGTCCGGCGCGCGGGCCTCGACGGCGAGGCCTTCGCCCAGCCGGTCGACGCCCTGGTAGTGGACCGAATTGACCACCGCCGCCTCGGCGCCGAAGGCACGCGCCAGCACGCCGCCCGGGGTCAGGGCCACCTCGTGCGTGTGGCCGAACATGCCGTTGAAGTCGACGTCGTCGGGCGCGTGGTGGGCGATCAGGTCGGGGTTGGCCGCCATGTCTCGCCGCAGCGTGCCGCCGAACGCGACATTGATCTCCTGGAAGCCCCGGCAGACGCCGAACACCGGCTTGCCCAGGTCCAGCATGGCCTTGATCAGGTCGGCGGTCATGCCGTCGCGGGCCGCGTCGAAGGGGCCCGGCGCGTCGCCGATCTCCTCGCCATAGAGCGCCGGATCGAGGTTCGAGGGGCTGCCGGTCAGCATCAGCCCGTCCAGCCGCCCGGCGACCTCGGTCGCGCGCATCAGACCGGGCAGCGACGGGACCAGCAAAGCCGCCACGTCCGCGTGCTCCATGGTCGCCTCGACATAGCGGCTCATCACCGCCTGGGCCGGCTCGACGCCGACCGTGCGCGTGCAGCAGATAATCCCGGCGACGGGGCGGGTGGTCATGACGTCAACTCAACAACACCGCCGGCGAGCAGGCGTGCCAGCACAGCCACACCGTCTCGCCCAGCTTGAAGTCTTCCTGGTCCCAGCGGGTCAGGTTCGAGCGCTGGACCTTCACGCGGCGGCCTCCTCCACTGGGCGTAAGAACCTCGACCTCGTAGGTCGAGGAGCCGCCCAGATAGGCCTCGTGCTTGATGACGCCCGCCACCGCGTTGAAGCCTTTCGGGCAGTCGCCCAGGTTCGGCGGCTCGTCGCCCTCCTTCTTGTGCAGCTCGATCTTCTCGGGCCGTAGCGCCGCCCACGCCGTGCCGCCGCGCGGGCCGGTGACGCCGTGGTCCAGGAAGATGTCGACCGGCAGGTCCGGCGACTTGATCACCGCGTGGCTGGGCTCGTCGACGGCCAGCACGCCCTCGAACAGGTTCACCTGGCCGATGAAGTCGGCCACGAAGCGGCTGTTGGGGAACTCGTAGAGGTCGCTGGGCGTGGCCACCTGCTGCAGCACGCCCTTGCTCATCACCGCGCAGCGGGTGGCCAGGGCCAGGGCCTCGTCCTGGTCGTGGGTGACCATGATGAAGGTGATCCCGACCTTCTCCTGCAGGGTGCAGAGCTCGGTGCGCATCTGCTCGCGCAGCTTGGCGTCCAGGGCCGACAGAGGCTCGTCCAGCAGCAGCACGCGCGGACGCTTGACCAGGGCCCGGGCCAGGGCGACGCGCTGGCGTTGGCCGCCGGACAGCTGGTCGGGCTTGCGCTCGCCAAGACCGCCCAGCTGCACCAGCTCCAGCGCCTCGGCCACGCGGGTGTCGCGCTCGGCCTTGGGCACGCGGTCGACCTTCAGGCCGTAGGCGACGTTGTCGGCCACGGTCATGTGCGGGAACACGGCGTAGGACTGGAACACCATGTTCACCGGCCGCTTGTTGGGCGGGATGTTCGAGATGTCCTGGCCGTCGATCAGTATCCGCCCCTCGGTCGGCGTCTCGAAGCCGGCCAGCATCCGCAGCAGGGTGGTCTTGCCGCAGCCGGACGGTCCCAGCAGCGCGAAGAACTCCCCCTCGTTGACGGTCAGCGAGACGTTGTCGACCGCCGCCAGCTTGCCGAAGCGCTTGGTGACGTTCTCGAAGGTGATGATCGGTTTGGTCATTTCCCGTCCCCCGCCCCATGACCCGCCGTGGCGGCCGGGTTGCCTTGCAGTTTCAGCGCCGCCGCCGTCAGCAGCACGGTCAGCACGATCAGCACCGTCGAGGCCGCGTTGACCTCGGGCGTCACCGAGAAGCGGACCATCGAATAGACCTTCACCGGGAAGGTCACCGTGTCGGGCCCGGCGGTGAAGAAGGTGATGACGAAGTCGTCCAGGCTGAGCGTGAAGGCCAACAGCGCGCCGGCCACCAGCGACGGCGCCATGTGCGGCAGGATCACGTCCCTGATGGTGCGGAACTCGCCGGCGCCCAGGTCGCGGGCGGCCTCCTCCATCTCGCGGTTGAAGCTGGCCATGCGGGCCCGCACAACCACCGCCACGAACGGGAACGAGAACGAGACGTGGGCGATGATGATCGCGCCCAGGTTCAGCGGCCACGGCAGGCCCTGCGGCCAGGGCATGACCTTGGCGAAGAACACCAGCATGGCCACGCCCATGCAGATCTCTGGCACCACGATCGGCAGGGCCAGGGCGCCGTCCAGCGCCGTCTTGCCCGGGAAACGGAAGCGCCACAGAACCAGCGCCGCCAGGGCCCCGATCACCAGGCTGACCACGGTCGAGACCGCCGCGATCGTCAGGCTGTTGGCGAAGGCCTCCAGCAGGGCCGAGTTGTCGAACAGCTTCTCGTAGTATTTGAGCGTGAAGCCCTTCCAGACGATGTTGCGCCGACTGTCGTTGAAGCTGAACACCATCAGGGCGACCAGCGGCGCGTAGAGGAAGATCCCGACGGCGGCCAGCCACAGGCGCATGGGCCAGCGGCGCAGGTACTCCAGCGGACCGGGCGGAGAGCGTTTGGTCATGGGAACACCTCCCCCTTCCCCCTTGGATGGGGGAAGGGTTGGGGATGGGGGTGACAGCGCGTCAGGACAGGGCGCGAGCGGAACCGCCGCCTCACCCCCACCCTACCCTCCCCCATCGAGGGGGAGGGAATGGACTTGAACCGTCTTCTCATCCCTTGGCCTCCGGCGTCTTCTTGGACAGCACCGCCTGGATCGCGATGGCGATGAAGGTCAGGTACATCAGCAGGAAGGACATGGCCGCGCCGAACGGCCAGTCGTTGGCGCGCTTGAACTGGCGCTCGATGACGTTGGCGATCATCTGGCTGTCGGGACCGCCCAGCAGGTCGGGCGTCAGATAGGCGCCCAGCGCCGGGATGAAGGTGATCAGCACGCCCGAGGCGATGCCCGGGATGGCCAGCGGCACCACGACCTTGAAGATCGTCCGCAGGTGCCCGGCGCCGAGGTCGAGACTGGCCTCCAGCAACGACTTGTCCAGCCGATCCAGCGCCGAATAGAGCGGCAGCACCATGAACGGCAGGTGGACGTAGACCAGGCCCAGGATCACCGCGAAATTGTTGTGCAGCAGGCCCAGCGGCTGGAAGTCGCCGAAGGGCTGCAGGCCGACCAGCGCCGCCAGGCCGCTGCCGCCGTTCCACAGCCATTCCAGGCCCTGGTTCACATACCCCTCGGTGCGCAGCACGGCGATCAGGGCGTAGGTGCGGATCAGGAGGTTCGTCCAGAACGGCAGCATGATCAGCAGCAGCAGCCAGGCCTTGGCCTTGTCGGAGGCGAAGGTGATGGCCAGCGCCACCGGGAAGCCCGCCACCAGGCACAGGGCCGTGGTCAGGGCCGCCACCCACACCGATTTCAGGAAGATCTTCAGGTACAGCGGCTCGATCGCGCGCGCGTAGTTGTGGAACGTGCCGGTGATCTCGATCTCGGTCAGGCCCGCGTTGTGGCCGAAGCTGTAGGCCCAGACGATCGCCATGGGCGCGAGAAAGAACAGCACCAGCCACACCAACGGCGGTCCCAGCGCCGCGGCGAAGACGGCTTTGGCCTGTTTCCAGGATTGTTCCATGGAGCTCGTCCTTGAAGATGCTCCCCCGCGATGCGGGGGAGCTGTCGCGGAGCGACTGAGGGGGCTAGCTGGAAATCGGCCGAACTGGCCCCCTCCGGCCCTCTGGGCCACCTCCCCCGCGTCGCGGGGGAGGAACTAGCTCCTCGTCGCTCCCCTAAGCCGCCCGCACCCGGGTGATGATTTCCTCGTACTGGCTGGCCTTTTCCGCGCCTTCGAAGGCGCCGTACTCGCACTTGGCCATGATGTCGGCGGGCGGGAAGATGACCTTGTTGTTCTTGTAGTCGTCCGGCATCAGCGCCTTGGCCGCCGCGTTGGGGGTCGGGTACAGGATCGTCTTGCTGATCTCGGCCCCGGCCTGTGCGTCCAGCAGGTAGTTGATGAAGGCGTGGGCGTTGTTCGGACGCGGCGCGCCTTTCGGGATGCACAGGGTGTCGGAGTTGATCAGGCTGCCTTCCTTCGGCACCACGAAATCGAGGTCCGGATCGTCCTTCATCACCTGGGCGATGTCGCCATTGTACTCCAGCACCAGATCGACCTCGCCCGAGGCCAGCAGGTCCTGGCCGTTGTCGTCGTGGAAGGCCTTCACGAACGGCTTCTGCTTGATCAGCATCTGCTCGATCTTCGGCAGCATGTCCTCGGGGATGTTGTTGACCGAGTGGCCCAGATACTTGGCGCACAGACGCACCAGGTCCGCGCTCTCCGACAGCAGGGCGATGTGGCCCTTGTACTTGTCGCTGTCGAACAGCCACTTCCAGCTGTCGGGCACGCCCTGGACCTTGCTCTTGCGATAGCCGATGCCCAGCAGCAGCCAGGTATAGGGCATCGAGAACTTGCGGCCCGGGTCGTATTCCGGGTTCAGGAACGACGGGTCGATGTTCTTCATGTTCGGGATCTTGGCGTGATCCAGCGGCTCCAACAGGCCGGCCTGGCTCATGCGGGTCACGAACTCGTTCGACGGCACGATCACGTCGAAGCCGGGATTGCCGGCCTTCAGCTTGGCGAACAGCTCGTCGTTGGTCGCGAACAGGCTCATGTTCACGTCGACGCCGGTGGCCTTCTTGAAGTCCCCCAGCGTGGTTTCGCCGATATAGGTGTCCCAGTTGTAGAAGTTCAGCTTGGGCTCTTCGCCGCCGGGCGTGGCCTTGGGCTTCTCGCCGCAGGCCGTGAAGGTCAGGCCGATGGCGGCGGCGCCGGTGGCCGTCAGCAGCGAACGGCGGTTCAGGCCTCTCCGCGTGATGGTGCTCATGGTCCCCTATCTCCCTCTATGTCGTCCGACGACGGACATTGACGTTCGCAGCACAAGCTCAGTTCCTCCCCTTGGATGGGGAGGGAAAACCCTCCTCACGCAACCTCACGCGTTGCGCAGGTACCAGTCGAAATCCAGTTCGGTGACCACCTCGAAGAAGCGCGCCTGTTCCGTGCGCTTGACCGAGACGAACATGTCCACGAAGCGGTCGCCGAGGTAGTCGCGCAGCACGTCCGATTTCTCGAAGAGGTCGACCGCCGCGAACCAGTTGTTGGGCAGGCGGATGTTCTCCTTGGCCGCCGCCGCGTAACCGTCGCCGACCACGGCCGGGCCGGGATCGATCTTGTTGGTGATGCCGTGGTGGGCGCTGGCCAGCAGCACGGCGAGAACCAGATACGGGTTGCCGTCGGCGCCGGCGACGCGGTGCTCGACGTGGCGGGTCTTGGGCGGACCGGCCGGCACGCGCAGCGAGACGGTGCGGTTGTTGACGCCCCAGGTCGGCGCGACCGGCGCGTAGCTGTTGGCCTTGAAGCGACGATAGCTGTTGGCGTTGGGCGCCAGGATCGCCATGCCATCGCCCAGCAGCGCCTTCATGCCGCCGATCGCGTGCTTGAGCAGGTCCGAGCCCTCGAGGTCCTCGCTGGCGCAGAGGTTGTTCCCCGCCGCGTCGTTGACGCTGAGATGGACATGGAAGCCGTTGCCGGCGCGGTCGCTCCACGGCTTGGCCATGAAGGTCGCCTCGCAGCCGTGGCGCAAGGCCACGCCCTTGGCGGCGCGCTTGTAGAGCACCGCGTCGTCGGCCGCGCGCAGGGCGTCGGGCTTGTGCATCAAAGTGAGCTCGACCTGGCCCGGGGCGAATTCCGAGATCGCGCCTTCCAGCGGCACGCCGATCGTATCGGCCGTATCCCACAGCTCGCGCAGGAACGGGGCGTGGGCCTCCAGCTCCGGCAGGCCGTAAACCTGGATCCCCGTCGGCGCCATGCCGGTCAGGGCCGACTTGGCGGGCAGTAGCTCGCCGCGCGGGCCACGCTGCAGGTCCACGAGGTAGTATTCCAGCTCGCAGGCCGCGACGGGCGTCAGGCCGTCGGCGGCGTAACGGTCCAGCACCCGTTGCAGCACGTGGCGCGGGTCGAGATCGTTGGGCGTCCCGTCCAGCTCGTACAGCGACAGCATCACCTGGGCGACGTCGGGACCGAGCCACGGGGCCAGGGTCAGCGTCCCCGGCACGGGCCGCGCCCGGCGGTCGGCGTCGCCGTCTTCCCAAACCAGGCCCGTGTCCTCGCAGTCGGCGCCGGTCGTATCGACCACCAGGATCGAGCCCGGCAGAAAGCGGCCGTAATTGTAGATCGCCTCCAGCTCATGCACCCGCAGCCGCTTGCCGCGCGGCACGCCGGTCATGCTGGTGAAGAACACTTCGACGAACCGCACTTGCGGATTGGCGGCCAGGAAGTCCCGGCATTCCTGGATATCGGCGACAGCGCTCATGCGGACGCCCCCTCCACCGCTTCGCGGTCCCCCTCCCCCGTTGCACGGGGGAGGATGATGCCCCTCCTCACCCGCCAAGCGGGGGAGGTGGATCGATGCGAATACGCATCGAGACGGAGGGGGCGCTCAAATCGCGAAAAACTCATTCCATATTCCCCATCTCCGCCGCGAAGCCATCCACGGCCGCGACCAGCCGGTCGATCGCCGCGTCGTCGGTGACGGGCGAGACCAGCATCATGTTGTGGAAGGGCGCGATCAGCACCCCTCGGTTGATCAGCCACAAATGCAGCGCTTCCACCGCCTCGTGGTCCAGCACTTTTCGCATCTGGCCGGCGTTGCGGGGCGGCGGATCGGCGAAGACCAGCTCCACCCGCGCGCCGACATGGACGACCGACCAGGGCCGCTTGCGCGACGCGATCACGCCCTTCAGCCCCGCCACCAGCCGCTCGGCGCCGGCCAGCATCTTGGCGTAGGCGGCGTCGGTCATCACCTGCGTCAGCATCGCCCGCATAGCGGCCATGGCGAGCGCGTTGCCGGACAAGGTCGTGCCGATGCCGGACTGACCCGGCCCGATCCGTGCCTGGGCTTCGTCCATCCGCGCCGAGAGCTCGGCGGTGGCGCCCCAGACGGCCGCCGGCACGCCGCCGGCGATGGCCTTGCCCAGCACGAAGATGTCGGGCTCCAGCCCATGGGCGCGGGTGTAGCCGCCGGGACCGGTCGAGATCGTGTGGGTCTCGTCGATGATCAGCAGGGTCCCGGCGTCGCGGGTCAGGCGGCGGAGAGCCTCGTGAAAGCCGGGCTCCGGCAGGATCATCCCGCAGTTGGTCATCACCGGCTCGGCCAGGACGGCGGCGACCTGGTCGGAGGCCAGGGCCATCTCCAGCGCGGCGAGGTCATTGAACGGGACGACCCAGGTGGTGGCGGTCAGGTCGTGGACCTGGCCCAGCAGGCCCGGTTTCATCACGGGCTGGCCGTCCTTCAGCACCACGAAGGCGTCGTCGACCATGCCGTGGTAGCAGCCGTCGAACACCAGGATCACGGGCCGGCCGGTGACCGCCCGGGCCCAGCGGATCGCCCCGCGGTTGGCGTCGCTGGCCGTGGTCGCCGTCTGCCACAGCGGCGGGCCGAACCGCTCGGCCAGCAGCTTGCCGACGATAGCGGCGGAAGGCGTCGGCAGCATGAAGCCCGCCCCGCGCTTGATCTGGTCGGACACCGCCGCCGCCACCGAAGGATCGCCGTGACCGAACATCGACGGCGTGTCGCCCAGGCAGAAGTCGTCGTAGAGCTTGCCATCCACGTCGGTGATCTGCGCCCCGACGCCCTGGGCGGCGAAGATGGGCGAGGGGCTCGCCCAATCGTTCATCCAGTGCATCGGCGCGCCGCCCCGCCAGTGCGCGGCGGCCGCCTTGGCCATGGCGGCGGAGCGAGGATGCTCAGCCGTGAACCGCGCGCGTTCCTGGTTCAGCAGATCGGCGAGAGGTCTGGAGAGTTCGGTGATCATCTCGCCACCTCTCCCGCCGGCATCCCGCGCTTCATGCGCGGGACCCATGGTTCAGCCCGCACGTAAAGCGCCGCCGACATCTCCGCGCCCGCCTCCATTCGCACGTGCGACGGACGGATGGGTCCCGCGCATGAAGCGCGGGATGACGGAGCTTTTGAAATGGCGGCGCTGGACACCGTCATCCGGCCACCCCGCCAAAGCACAGGTACTTGGTCTCCAGGTACTCCTCGAGCCCCTCGGACGAGCCCTCGCGGCCCAGGCCCGACTCCTTGACCCCGCCGAACGGCGCGACCTCGGTGGAGATCAGGCCTTCGTTGATGCCGACCATGCCGGCCTCGATCTTCTCGGCCACGCGCCAGCAGCGGGCGACGTCGCGGCTGTAGAAGTAGGACGCCAGGCCAAACGGCGTGGCGTTGGCCAGATCGATGGCTTCCTGCTCGGTCTCGAACTTCACCACCGGCGCGACCGGGCCGAAGATCTCCTCGTTGAACAGGCGCATCTGGGGCGTCGCGCCCGACAGCACGGTCGGCTGGTAGAAGAGGCCGCCCAGGCTATGGCGGTCGCCGCCGACCACCGCCTTGGCGCCGCCGGCCACGGCCTCGCGCACCAGGGCCTCGACCTTCTGAATGGCCTTCTCGTTGATCAGCGGACCGATCACCACGCCCTCGCCCGTCCCGGGCCCGACCTTCATCGCGGAGACCTTTTCAGCCAGCCGCGCGACGAAGGCGTCGTGGATGCCCGACTGCACGATCAGCCGGTTGGCGCAGACGCAGGTCTGGCCGGTGTTGCGATACTTGGAGGCGATGGCGCCATCGACGGCGGCCTCCAGATCGGCGTCGTCGAAAACGATGAAGGGCGCGTTGCCGCCGAGCTCCAGGGAGAGCTTCTTCATCGTGCCGGCGCACTGCTGGTACAGCACCTTGCCGATCGGGGTGGAGCCGGTGAACGACAGCTTGCGCACCCGGCCGTCGTCGCACAGCGTCTTGCCGACGGCGCTGGAGTTGGTGGTCGTCACGACGTTCAGCACGCCCGCCGGCACGCCCGCCTCGATCGCCAGGCGCGCGATGGCGAGAGCGCACAGCGGCGTCTCGGCGGCCGGCTTGACCACCACGGTGCAGCCCGAGGCCAGGGCCGGGCCGACCTTGCGGGTGATCATGGCGATCGGGAAGTTCCACGGCGCGATGGCGGCGCACACGCCGACCGGCTGCTTGATCGAGGCCAGGCGCTTGCCGGGCATTGGCGTCGGGATGGTGTGGCCGTAGGCGCGCTTGGCCTCGTCGGCGAACCAGTCGATGAACGCCGCCCCGTAGGACACCTCGCCCTTGGCTTCGACCAGCGGCTTGCCCTGCTCGGCGGTCATCAGCCGGGCCAGGTCGTCGGCGTGGGCGAGCATCAGGTCGCTCCACTTGCGCAGGATCGCCCCGCGCTCCTTGGCGGTCCGCGCGGCCCAAGCGGGGAAGGCGCGATGGGCGGCGTCGATCGCCAGTTTGGTCTCGCTCTCGCCCAGGTCGGCGACCTTGGCGATCACCGTCCCGTCGGCGGGATTGAGCACGTCGAAGGTCTTGTCGCCCTGGACCCAGAGGCCGTCGATGAAGGCTTCGGTTTCAACGAGATTAAGCGTGGTCATGGGTCACCTCAGCGTCACGGACACCGACTTCAGGTCGGCGTACTTGTGCAACGCGTGAAGGCTGCGGTCACGGCCAAAGCCCGACTGCTTGAAGCCCCCGAACGGCATGGTGATGTCGCAGGCGTCCCAGCCGTTGACCCAGACCAGGCCCGCCTTCAGCCGCCGCGCGCCGCGCAGAGCCCGGTTGATGTCCGAGGTCCAGAGACCGGCGGCCAGGCCATAGACGGTGTCGTTGGCCAGGGCGATCGCCTCGTCCTCGGTGGTGAAGCTCATCACCCCCAGCACCGGGCCGAAGACCTCCTCGCGGGCCAGGGCGTGGCTGGGCTGCAGGCGGTCGAAGATGGTCGGCTCGACATAGAAGCCGCCAGTCTCCTTCAGCACCTGGCCGCCGCCCAGCACCCGCCGCGCGCCCTGCGTGCCGGCGATGGCGATGTAGCCCAGCGCGGTGTTCATCTGGCGCTCGCTGACCATGGCGCCGAACTGGGTCGAGGGATCCAGCGGGTCGCCGACCTTCATGCCCTTGGCGACCTCGGCGACGCGATCGACGAAGGCTTCCTTGATCGAGGCCTCGACCAAGAGGCGCGAGGCGGCGGTGCAGACCTCGCCCTGGTTATAGAACACGCCCCAGGCGGCGGCCTGGGCGGCGGCTTCCAGGTCGGGGCAGTCGGCGAAGACGATCTGGGGCGACTTGCCGCCCAACTCCAGGCTGATCCGCTTCAGGTTCGAGCGCGCGGAATATTCCATCAGCTTGCGGCCGACCGGGCCCGAGCCGGTGAAGGCGATCATGTCGACGTCCATCGACAGGGCCAGGGCCTCGCCGGTGACCGCGCCGGGCCCCGGCACGACATTGAGCACCCCGGCCGGCAGCCCGGCCTCAAGGGCCAAGGCGCCCAGCTTCAGGGCCGTCAGCGGCGACTCCTCGGCGGGCTTCAGCACGACCGAGTTGCCCATGGCCAGGGCCGGGGCGACCTTCCACATCGCCATGTGCAGCGGGAAGTTCCACGGCACGATCGCCCCGATCACGCCTAGCGGCTCGTGGACGGCGTAGCTCAGGCGATCCACGGGAGAAGCCCCGACCTCGCCATAGATCTTGTCCAGCGCCTCGGCGTACCAGCGGCAGGTGTTGATCGCGAGCGGGATGTCGACGTTGCGGGCGTCGCTGATAGGCTTGCCGACGTCGAGGCTCTCCAGCAGCGCCAGCTCGTCGGCGTCGCGCTCCATCAGCTCGGCCAGACGGAACAGCACCGCCTTCTTGGCGCGCGGGCCTTGGTCGCGCCAGCGGCCGTCCTCGAAGGCCGTGCGGGCGGCGAACACCGCCAGGGCCACGTCCTCCTTCTGGCAGGCGGCGACGGTGTTCAGCACCTTCCCGTCGCGCGGCGACACGTTGTCGAAGGTCTCGCCCGAGATCGCGTCGACAAAGACGCCGTCGATCACCGCCTGGCTCGGAAGAGCAAGACGCGCCAGGCGCTCGGCGATGTCGGCGGGCAGGGTCATTGATCCCTCTTATTGTGATCACAGTTCGCGCGGGCTTGCCCGCTGTCAAGCCGGGCGCTCACGCGATGGCCTCCACGGCCGCCCGCATCTTGTCCATGCCTTCGGAAAGGTCAGCGGCGATGGCGCGTCGGGCGCCGTCGGAATCCTTGGCCTTGAGCGCGGCGATGGCCTCGGCATGGCGGTCGGCGACCAGGCCGTCGGCCCCGACCCGGCCAAACACCACCCGCATGAAGGGCCCGATCTGCAGCCACAGACCGCCGGCCATCGCCTCCAGCACCTCGGCCCCGGCGCGCTCGTAGATCGCGAAGTGGAAGGCGTGGTTGGCGGTCATGTAGCGATCGACGTCGCCCAGCCGCAGGGCCTCGTCGACATCGGCGTCGATGGCCTGCAGCTGGCGGACCAGGCTGGCGTCGGCGCGCGCGGCGGCCCGCGCCGCCAGCTCCGGCTCGACCCACAGGCGGGCCAGGGATAGCTGCTCCAGCCGGTCGGCGCTCAGGGAAGGCACGGACAGGCGCTTGTTGGCGGGGTTGATCGCCAAGGCCCGCTCGGCCGCCAGCCGCCGCACCGCGTCGCGCACCGGCATGGGCGAGACGCCCAGCTCGGCGGCCAGGCTGCGCAAGCTCACGCCCTTGCCCGGCGCGATGCGGCCGGTGATCAGGGCTTGCCGGATCGCCTCGTACACCTGGTCGTGCACGGCTGTCTGATCGGCGAGCGGCTTGCGGGTCTTCATCCCGGACTTTCCGTGAAGGGCTTGCAAGTTGACGCGTAATTGCGATCACAATGCAAGAGATCTCCAAGGAAGTTCGCCATGCCCGACTTCGGCGCCAACGACCTCGACGCCTTCTGGATGCCGTTCACGCCGAACCGGCGGTTCAAGGCCCATCCCCGTATGCTCTCCTCGGCCAGTGGCATGTGGTACCGCACGCCCGAGGGCCGCGAGGTGCTGGACGCGACCTCGGGCCTCTGGTGCGTCAACGCCGGCCACGATCGACCGAAGATCCGCGAGGCCATCCAACGCCAAGCGGCGGAGATGGACTACGCGCCCTGCTTCAACATGGGCCACCCGCTGGCCTTCCAGTTCGCCTCGCGCCTGGCGCAGATCACGCCGAAGGGCCTGGACCGCATCTTCTTCACCAACTCCGGTTCGGAGTCGGTCGACACGGCGCTGAAGATCGCCCTGGCCTACCACCGCGCCCGGGGCAAGGGGACCAAGACCCGGCTGATCGGGCGCGAGCGCGGCTATCACGGCGTGGGCTTCGGCGGCATCTCGGTGGGCGGCATCCCGAAGAACCGGATGTACTTCGGCTCGCTGCTGACCGGCGTGGACCACCTGCCCCACACCCACGGCCTGCCCGGCAACCAGTTCGCCAAGGGCCAGCCGGACAACGGCGCGCACCTGGCCGACGAGCTGGAGAAGATCGTCGCCCTGCACGACGCCTCCAATATCGCCGCGGTGATCGTCGAGCCGGTGGCCGGCTCCACCGGGGTGCTGATCCCGCCCAAGGGCTATCTGGAGCGCCTGCGGGCCATCTGCGACAAGCACGATATCCTGCTGATCTTCGACGAGGTGATCACCGGTTTTGGCCGCGTCTCGGCCCCCTTCGCCGCCGACCGCTTCGGGGTCACGCCGGATATGATCTGCATGGCCAAGGGCCTGACCAACGCCGCCGTGCCTTGCGGCGCGGTCGCCGCCTCGAGCCAGATCTACGACGCCATGATGGAGGGCGCGGACGCCCCCATCGAGCTCTTCCACGGCTACACCTACTCGGCCCACCCGCTGGCCTGCGCGGCGGGCCTGGCGACGCTGGAGACCTACCAGGAGGACAACCTCTTCGCCCGCGCCGCCGGCATCGAGGGCTACTGGCAAGACGCCGTCCATAGCCTCGCCGACGCGCGCCACGTGATCGACGTGCGCGACCTCGGCCTCGTCGCCGGGATCGAGCTCTCCCCCCGCCCCGGCGCCCCGACCGCCCGGGCGATGGAGGTCTTCGAGACCTGCTTCGACGAGGGCCTGCTGATCCGCGTCACCGGCGACATCATCGCCCTCTCGCCGCCGTTGATCCTGGAGAAGAACCACATCGACCGGATGGTCGAGACGATCCGGTCGGTGCTCGCGAAAATCGACTAGGGCGCGAGCGCACATTACCGATTGTTGTGTTGCCCCTGTGGCCTCGGAGCGCTGAACTGCTTGCGACACAAGGGGTTCAGCGCATGACTATGATCCGACGGGCCGTGATCGCGACGCTCATCTGCGCCACGGCGGCGCCGGCGTTCGCGGCGCCGAGTCGGGCCGCGCGGACGGTCGAGCAACACATCCAGGGCGTCACCGGCGGCCTGCGGACCGCCGTCGAGATCAAGGGCGCGCCGCCGGCCAAGCACGACCTTCGAAGCCAGATGGACGCGCTCCACGTGCCCGGCGTCGCCATCGCGGTGATCAGGGGCGGCAAGGTCGAGTGGGCGCGCGGCTTCGGCGTCACGCGCCAGGGCGGGGAGCCGGTGACGGCCGATACGCTGTTCCAGGCTGGCTCGGTCAGCAAACCGGTCGCGGCCATGGCGATCCTGGCCGTGGTCCAGGACGGACGCCTGTCGCTGGACACCGACGTCAACAAGACCTTGAAGAGCTGGCGCCTGCCCGACAGCCCCTTCACCGCGACCACGCCGGTCACCTTGCGGGCGCTACTGTCGCACACGGCCGGGACCACCGTGCACGGCTTCGCGGGCTACGCGGCGGGCGCGCCGGTCCCCACCCTGCCCCAGGTGCTGAGCGGAACGGCGCCGGCCAATTCGGCGCCGGTCGTCGTGGACCGAGCCGTGGGCTCCGCCTACCGCTATTCAGGTGGCGGCTATTCGATCGCCCAGCAGATGGTGGTCGACGCCACCGGCCAGACCTTCCCCGCGGTCGTCCGCGACAAGGTGCTGGCGCGGCTTAACATGACCCGCAGCACCGAGGATCAGCCGCTGGACGTAGCGCGCTCGGCTCACGTCGCCTGGCCGCACGACGCCAAGGGCGCGCCCGTCGCGGGCGGCCCCCACACCTATCCCGAGATGGCCGCCGCCGGCCTCTGGACCACCGCCAACGATCTGGCCCGGTTCGTCATCGACCTGGCGAAGTCCGCCAACGGCGAGAGCGGTCACGTCCTGTCGCCGAAGACCGCCCGCGACATGCTGACGCCGGTGAAGTCGGACTACGGCCTCGGCCTGTCCGTCCGGGGGGACACGGCCCGGAAGTACTTCTACCATAACGGTTCCAACGCCGGTTATAAGGCCGTCCTGCTCGGCTATCCCGACACCGGCGATGGCGTCGTCGTCCTGACCAATGGCGACCAAGGCTATCAGCTCAGCGAAGCGATCATTCGCGCGGTCGCGGTCGAATATGGCTGGCCCGACTATCACCCCATCGAGCGCCCGGTCGTCTCCCTCGGCGCGGCCGAACAGGCGAAGTTCGCGGGCACCTTCACCCTGGGGGACGCCGGCGACTTCACGATCCGGCGCGACGGCGACCGACTGGTGGCCGACATCTGGACGGGAGTCGTCGATCCGCTATTCCCGGACACGCAAAGCAGCTTCTTCATCACCGCCCAGGATCTGAAGATCGTCTTCAGCGATCCGGACCACGGCATGCTCAGCCTGCGCGGCGACGAGATGGCGTTCACGCGCAAGCCGGTGAAGTGATCGCCCTCGGCCGATACGCCATCGCCACGTCGCAACGCTCGTAGCGCGCCCCGAAGGTCCGCATGATCTCGGCGTCATGAACGAAGCCCAGCTTCTCGTAGAGGTGGATGGCCGGACCGCACTTGCGGTTGGTCAGCAGATAGATCTTGTCCATGCCAAGGCTCGCGGCGCGCTCCAGGGTCTTGGCCAGCAGGAACTCGCCGACCTTCAGGCCCCGGGCGCTCTTCAGCACGCCCATCTTGGTCAGCTCGACCCAGCCGTCCTTGGACACCATCAGGGCGCAGGTCCCGACCACGCCCAGCCCCGGCGTTTCGGCGAACAGCACCACCCCGCCCTTGTCCAGGATCAGCTCGCGCGGCCGGGACAGCAGGGCGACGTCGTTCTCCTCGAGAGTGAACATCTCCTCGATCCATTCGGCGTTGATCCGATGGAAGGCCTCGGCCAGGTCGTCGGAGAAGTCGCGCGCCCACATCGCCGGCGGACCCGCCGCCTCGATCCGGGTCAGCAGCGAGGCTTCGGCCAGGCGCCGCTCGACCTTGGCCAAGCCCAGCATGAAGTCGCCCTCGAGGCCCTCGACCAGTTCGGCCGCCGCGGGCTCGATGCGCGGCAGGAGCTGGGTCTGGATGCGGACCAGCAAGGCCTGTCCCTTGTCGGTCAGCGCCAGGCGTCGCGTGCGGCCATCGCCCAGCGCGCGGCGCGCCTCGACGAAGCCGTCGTCTTCCAGGCTCTTCAGCGCGCGGGTCACGGTCGGCTGGGCCAGTTGCAGGCGCTCGGCCAGCTCGCCCACGGCGATCGGACCGTGCAGGCGTATAGTCAGCAGCAGCGACATCTGGGCCGGCTGCACCGGCAGGTCCAGAGACCGCGCTACCTCGGCCGCGTCGGCCTGCATCCGCTCGGCCAGGCGCTTGAGCCGACTGCCCAGAAAACCCACGCCGTAGCTCGCCAGAAGATCCATGCCGCTCTCCATTCATAGCGCGCTATATAGCTAGCTATAAATGGAGGCGTTTCGCAAGGGGCGCTGCCGCTTACATCTCGAAGTTCGGCGTCAGCACGCACCGGACCTGGCCATTGACCACCCGGACGGCGGCCGCCCGCCCCAGGGTCAGGTCATAGAACCGCTCCTGGCCCGCCACCGACACGGCCAGATAGTCGGGCGCGTTGAACTTGCAGATCGGATAGCGCAGCGCCACGCCGCCGATCCTGTCGTTGCGGTGCGTGCAGGTCATCGCCCCGCCATGACGCTCGAACAGCACGCCGTCATAGTTTGTGCGCGACGGGGCGCGTTGCACGTCGCGGAATCGCTCTGCCGCCAGAGGCGCGCACGGCGTTCCCTCGACCTCCCAGAAGGCGTTGCCCGCCGTACGCCGAGCTTCCTGGTCATGGACCAGCAGCGCGAAGCCCGGAAAGCAGACGACCGTCGTCAGTCCCACCGTCAACAGCAGCCGCCGCCATCGCCAGCGCGCCGACTCCTCCAGCGGCAACTTGGCGATATGAAGCTCGTCGGACGTCATGCTGGCCCCTCTTCACCCCACGATCTACATTCGTAATTTCAAATCGACGCCCTGTCACCCCGAAAACGACCGACGGTTTTCCACCTCCGAGACCGCGGACAAAAAGGGCGGCGTCCCGCGCCCTCACGGCCGAAGCGACGCGGAGCCGTCGCCGCCATCGGAGAGACGGCGCGGGGGAAAGTTCCGCGCGGCTCGCGCCTTCCCCCACCGGCGTTTCGCGCCACTTCCCCGCTGGGGGGAGGATCTTTGCGGCTTTTGCTCCCTCGCCCGGTTTCGGCTAGAAGCCGCGCCATGTCGCACAACACCTTTGGTCACCTGTTCCGCGTCACCACCTGGGGCGAAAGCCATGGGCCCGCGCTGGGCTGCGTGGTCGACGGGTGCCCTCCGGGGATCGCGCTGACGGCCGAGATGATCCAGGCGTTCCTGGACAAGCGCCGGCCCGGCAGCGGCAAGTTCGTGACCCAGCGCCAGGAGCCGGACGCGGTGCGCATCCTGTCGGGCGTGTTCGAGGACGAGCGCACGAACGGCCAGCGCACCACCGGCACGCCGATCAGCCTGATGATCGAGAACACCGACCAGCGCTCCAAGGACTATTCCGAGATCGCCCAGGCCTTCCGCCCGGGCCATGCCGACTACGCCTATTTCGCCAAGTACGGCGTGCGCGACTATCGCGGCGGCGGCCGCAGCTCGGCCCGCGAGACCGCGGCGCGGGTGGCGGCCGGCGCCGTGGCGCGCCTCGTGATCCCCGGCGTCACGGTGCGCGCGGCCCTGACCCAGATCGGCCCGCACGCGATCAACCGCGACAACTGGGACTGGGATCAGGTCGGAGAGAACCCCTACTGGTCCCCCGACGCGGCCATCGTGCCGGTCTGGGAAGAGCACCTGGAGACGATCCGCAAGGCCGGCTCGTCGACCGGCGCCGTGGTCGAGGTCGAGGCGATCGGCGTCCCGGCCGGCTGGGGCGCGCCCCTCTACGGCAAGCTGGACGCGGAACTCGCCGCCGCCCTGATGTCGATCAACGCCGCCAAGGGCGTCGAGATCGGCGAGGGCTTCGCCAGCGCCGCCCTGACCGGCGAGGACAACGCCGACGCCATGCGCCGGGGTCCGGACGGCCAGCCGATGTTCCTGTCCAACCACGCCGGCGGCATCCTGGGCGGCATCTCGACCGGCCAGCCGGTCGTCGCCCGCGTGGCCTTCAAGCCGACCTCGTCGATCCTGATCCCACGTCAGACCCTCAACGAGGCGGGCGAGGAGATCGATTTGCGCACCAAGGGCCGCCACGATCCATGCGTTGGAATCCGGGGGGTGCCGGTGGTCGAGGCCATGACCGCGTGCGTGCTGGCCGACGCCTTCCTACGCCATCGGGCTCAAACCGGAGGTTGAAATTCACGCAAAACGTGTGAGTGCATTTCAACCCAACATGGACATTCGACCGAAAATTGTCATTTTCATTGTAATACAAAAGCTTTTTGGTTGACCAGCGTTATTACAAACCGATAACACTCGCCCAATAGGGGAGTGGATGTCGTGCGGTTCGAACTGCTGAAAGTCTTGCTGGTCGACGACAACCAGCACATGCGCATTCTGCTGATGGAGATCCTGAGGGCCGTCGGCGTCCGCCACGTCTTCGAGGCGACCGATGGGGTCGAGGCCCTGGCCGTGATGCGCCAGACCGCCATCGACTTGGTGATCACGGACCTCTCCATGGGCCCGCTGGACGGCCTGCACTTCGTCCAACTGCTGCGCCGCGCGCCCGAAAGCCCCAACCCCTACACCCCGGTGATCATGATCACCGGCCACTCGACCGAGCGACGGGTCAACGAGGCCCGCGATGTCGGCGTCAACGAGTTCCTGGCCAAGCCGGTCACCGCCCGGGCGGTGATCGACCGCTTGACTCGGCTGATCGAGAACCCACGACCGTTCGTGCGCGGCGGCAACTATTTCGGCCCCGATCGCCGCCGCCGCGACAGCCCACGCCACCCAGGCCCCTGGCGGCGCGGCGACGAAAACCGCTCGACCTATGTGGACGCGCCGTCGGAACCGAAGTTCACGCCCAGGGCCTAAAGCCATTCGATGGGCGCAATCTTAGGGAATGAGGACTGACAAAGGCGACACCCTCGTCCTCGTGAGCCGATCCATGCCCTCTTCCCGTCAGACGCTTGTCGCCGCGGCGTTCCTCGCCGCCGCCCTCACCCAGACCGGATGCGTCGCCGCGGCGGTGGCCGGCACGGCGATCGGCGTCACGGGCGCGGTCGTCGGCGGCGCGGCCAAGGTCGGCGGCAAGGCGGTCGGCGCGGCCGGACGGGCGGTCATCCCCGGCGACAGCCGCGAGGACAAGGACAAGCGGTAGGTCCTCTAAATCCTCCCCCTAACGGGGGAGGTGTCGGCTCGAAGAGACGACGGAGGGGGAAGAGGCAGGATCAGCAGGACTTCCCCCACCGGCGCTTCGCGCCACCTCCCCCGCTGGGGGGAGGATTGAGCAGCCTAGCCTACAGCGCCAGCACGCAGCGCTCGCCGATGGTCGGGCGCGACAGCTCCACGCGCGACAGGCCCGGGAACTGGACCTTCAGGCGCTCGGCGAAATAGAGGCACAGCCGCTCCAGGGTCGGCGTCTCCAGGCCCGGCTTGTCGTTCAGCAGGCCGTGGTCCAGCTCGGCGGCGACCGCCTT
This sequence comes from Caulobacter segnis, assembly GCF_031454995.1. Classification (GTDB taxonomy): domain Bacteria; phylum Pseudomonadota; class Alphaproteobacteria; order Caulobacterales; family Caulobacteraceae; genus Caulobacter; species Caulobacter segnis_E. The sequence goes on from NZ_JAVDRV010000003.1 coordinate 386,163, forward strand.
CAGGGCGGCGTCCAGGGTGTCGAGGTCGGCGACCCAGCCGGCCGGCGCCATCTCGCCCTTCACGCTGGCCTCGACCTTGAACGAGTGGCCGTGCAGCTTGCGATAGCGATGGTCCTGCGGACCCTGCTCGATGTAATGGGCCGCGTCGAAATACGCGGCCTTCGTGATCTCGAAGACGGGCTTCATCTGTAGCTTCTTTGACTAGGCCTGGGAGGCTCTAGCGCGACGACCCTGTCACCAAGTCGAGCGCCTTATCCGTCAGGGCAGGCCGAGATATTTGTGTGTCTGGACGCTTAAACGCCATTGTGGGTGCGAAAGGCAATAGGCGACGGCCAATTGCGTGTTCCTGTCGCGGTCCGGACCGTCCATCGGCTGCAGGTAAAAGCGCTCGAAATCGAGGTCCGCGAAGCGCTCCGGCATGGCCTTTTCCTGCGGGAAAACCAGCTTCAGTTCCTGGCCCGAGGTCTGGACCACGGGCGCGTCGGCCTTGGGGCTGATGCAGATCCAGTCGATCCCGGGCGGCGCCGCGAGCGTGCCGTTGCTCTCGACCGCGATCTGGAAGCCTCGGGCGTGCAGGGCCTCGATCGCCGCTTCGTCCAGCTGCAGGAAGGGCTCGCCGCCGGTGCAGACCACCAGACGATCATCCGGCCCGCCGGTCCACTGGGCCTCGACGGCCGCCGCGAGATCCTCGGCCGTGGCGAACCTGCCGCCGTTCTCGCCGTCGGTCCCGACGAAGTCGGTGTCACAGAACGTGCAGACGGCCTTGGCGCGGTCCTGCTCGCGGCCGCTCCACAGGTTGCATCCGGCGAAGCGACAGAACACCGCCGCCTTGCCCGCCTGACCGCCCTCGCCCTGCAAGGTCAGGAAGATCTCCTTGACGGAGTAGGTCATGCCCCCTTCCCCCTTGGATGGGGGAAGGGTTGGGGATGGGGGTGGCAGCACGTCAGGACCGGCGCGAACCGAACCGCCGCACTCACCCCCACCCCACCCTCCCCCATCGAGGGGGAGGGGAACCGCTGATCGCCGCTCATTGTACGAGCGCCTCGCGCCCCGCCGCGTCCCACTCGACGTAGCCCTTCTCGCGCAGCTCGCAGGCCGGGCAGACGCCGCAGCCATGGCCCCAGGCGTGCAGTTGGCCGCGCTCGCCCTGGTAGCAGGTGTGGCTTTCCTCGACGATCAGCTGGACGAGGTCCTCGCCGCCCAGGGACTTCGACAGCGCCCAGGTCTGCGCCTTGGTCAGCCACATCAGCGGGGTCTCGACCCGGAAGCCGCGATCCATGCCCAGGTTCAGCGCGCTCTGCATGGCGTCCAGCGTGTCGCGACGACAGTCGGGATAGCCCGAGAAGTCGGTCTCGCACATGCCGCCGACCAGGGCGTCGATCCCGCGCCGGTCGGCCAGGGCCGCGGCGTAGATCAGGAAGACGAGATTGCGCCCCGGAACGAAGGTCGAGGGCAGGCCGCGCTCGGTCATCTCGATCGCCCGGTCGGCGGTCAGGGCCGACTGGGCGACCGCGCCGAAGCTGCGGATATCCAGGACGTGGTCCTCGCCCAGGCGCTCGGTCCACTGGGGAAAGCGCGCGGCGATCTCGCGGCGCACGGCCTGGCGCGCCTCCATCTCGACGACGTGACGCTGGCCGTAGTCGAAGCCGACCGTCTCGACGCGGGCGTAGCGCTCCAGGGCCCAGGCCAGGCAAACGCTGCTGTCCTGGCCGCCGGAGAACAGGACCAGGGCGGCCTGGTCGGCTGAAGGGCGCTCTTGCGGGCTCATGCGCGGCGCTCGCTTTTCGGGAAGGGGAACATGCGCCCTCCTCTACACGAGCCGGGCCTCGGCCGGAACCGCCGCCAGCCCCGCGCCTTCGAAGGCGCGCCTCCTAGGTAATACCTAATTCACGAAGCGCATCGAATTCTTGGGAGCGCTACCTCGACCACGATCACAAATAGCGAGGCAAGACAGCGTTACGTCCCGGAAATTTCCGTTACGGAAGCCACAAACCCATTCTTCTAATCCAACCTTCACTTGCATGCCCTCGGGCAACGAGCGCGAATTTCAAGTGAAAAGCTGTAACATATCGACGATCACTTACCGATAGACCAGTTGACAGTCAGAGAACGCAAGTATGCAATCTTCCAATGCTGCGATGGGTTCGCCGTACGCCCGCGTGGTGAAAAACAGTACGGCGCCGAGGAAACATCGACGCACCCAGGCCCACCCATAAGGCGCCGCTTGCGTCAGGGAGGGAATTCAATGTCGCGAACTCTGCGTATGCGGAGCCTGCTGACCATGGGCGCTTCGGCGGCCGTGCTCTCGGCTCTCGCCGTCCCCGCCTTAGCTCAACAAACCGCCCAGCAGGGCGGGACGGTCATCGAGGAACTGGTCGTCACCGCCCAGAAGCGGGAGGAGGCGCTTCAGGACGTGCCGATCGCGGTGTCGGCCTTCAGCCAGGACTCGCTGGAAGCGCAGAAGATCGACGGCGGGCCCAACCTGCAACAGGCGATCCCGAACGTCAGCTTCGCCAAGGGCAACTTCACCAACAGCTTCAACTTCCAGATCCGCGGCGTCGGCTACAAGGCCGTCGGCGCCTCGGCCGACCAGGGCGTCGGCGTCCACATGAACAACGCGCCCATGCAGTCGGGCAATCTGTTCGAGGCCGAGTTCTACGACGTCGAGCGGGTGGAAGTGCTGCGCGGTCCGCAAGGCACCCTCTATGGCCGCAACGCCACCGGCGGCGTGGTCAATGTGATCACCGCCAAGCCGACCGAGGTTTTCGAGGCCAACGCCCGCGCCGAATATGGCAACTTCAACGCCATTCGCCTGCGCGGCATGCTGAACGTGCCGATCTTCGGCGAGAAGCTGGCCGTGCGCCTGTCGGGCGCGACGCTGAAGCGCGACGGCTTCGTCACCAACACCTTCAATGGCCACAAGGTGGATGACCGGGACCTCTATTCCACCCGCGTCCAGGTGATGTTCAACCCCACCGAAAAGCTGCGCACCAACTTCCTGTGGGAGCGGTTCCACGAGGACGACAGCCGGGCCCGCACCGGCAAGCAGCTCTGCACCAAGGACGACGGTCCCGCCACGGTTGGCGGCGTGCCCACCGGCGCGGCGCGGCGCTACCTGACCCAAGGCTGCGTCTCGGCCTCGATCTACGCGCCGGCCGCCTATGGCACGGTCAACACCTCGGGCACCCTGACGGGGCTGCTGGGCAACATCTTCGGCTTCACCGGCGGCGACGCCAATCTGGGCGACAACACCTCGACCAACCTGCGCGAGATCGAGACGGCGCTGGATCCGCTGTATCGCTCGTCCTCGAACGTCTACCAGTTCACGCTGAACTACGACCTGTCCGACACCCTGTCGTTCACCTCGATGACCGCCTACAGCAAGGGCAAGGTCTATACGAAGCAGGACTACAACCGGAACGTCTCGCCGGTGCCGTTCAACAACACCCCGTTCACGCCCGGCGGCTTCTTCAACGACCCGCAGGTGGGCAACACCAACAAGTTCACCACCATCGACGTCTCGTCCGCCACCGCCGAGCAGTTCAGCCAGGAACTGCGGCTGCAGTCGGCCTTCGACGGGCCGCTGAACTTCAACATCGGCGGCATCCACTTCACCTATCGGACGCTGACCGACTACTATGTGATCGGCAACTCGCTGACCCTGTCGTCGCTGGCCCTGAACTTCTCCAACACCGGCAATCCGAACTGCAATCCAGCGACCACCGCGCGCTGTATCGGCATCGACACGGCCGCCGATCCGACCGGCGCCGGCCACAACTACTATCTGAATCGCACGCCCTATAACCTGGTGTCGGACGCCCTGTTCGGCGAGCTCTACTGGCAGGCCAACGAGGACCTGAAGTTCACCCTGGGCCTGCGCCAGACCCGCGACAAGAAGGCGGTCAAGAACTACTCGACCGTGCTGCTGGCGCCCGGCTATGGCCTGACCTTGAACCCGACCAATCCCGACCAGCGCGCGCGGTTCAGCGAGCTGACCGGCCGTCTCGGCTTCGACTACAAGGCGCACCTGGGCTTCACCGACGACACCCTGCTCTACGCCTTCTATTCCAAGGGCTATAAGGGCGGCGGCATCAATCCGGGCGTCCCCGCCAACTCCGTCGGCATCCGCCAGACCTTCGACCCCGAGTTCGTCAACGCCTTCGAGGTCGGGACCAAGAACACCCTGATGGGCGGCAGCCTGCTCTTCAACGCCACCGGCTTCGCCTACGACTACCAGGGCTACCAGATCTCGAAGATCGTCAACCGGACCTCGGTCAACGAGAACGTCAACGCCAAGATCTACGGCCTGGAGCTGGAGACGATCTGGTCGCCCGTCCGCAACCTGAAGCTCAACGCCAATCTGGGCTATCTGCACACCAAGATCGGCAAGGGCGTCAGCTCGGTCGACACGATGAACCGGACCCAGTCCAACCCGGCCTATACGGTCGTGAAGGTGGGCCCGAACTCGGCGGCGGTCGGCGCCAACTGCGTGCTGGCCACGGCCGGCGTCGCGACGATCCTGGGCGCGGGCGCGGGCGCCACCCTGCCCTGGGCCTGCTCGGGCGCGGCGGCCTATCAGGCGTTCCTCTCCACCCCCGCCGCCCTGGGCGGAGCGGGCCTGCCGGCTCCGACGGCGGCCTTCCTGGCCAACGCCACGGGCCTCTACACCTACGGCGCGGGCTATTCGATCGAGGGCGTGGCGGCGGACCTGTCGGGCAACGAGCTGCCCAACTCGCCCCACTGGACCACCTCGATCGGCGCCCAGTACACGTTCGAGTTGTCCAACGGCTGGTCGGCGACCCTGCGCGGCGACTACTACCGCCAGAGCAAGCAGTTCGCCCGGGCCTACAACACCGAATACGATCGCCTGAAGGCGTGGGACAACGGCAACGTCACGCTGAAGGTCGAGAAGCCCGAATGGGGGCTGTCGATCGACGCCTACGTGAAGAACATCGGCAACAAGCTGCCGATCGTCGACGCCTACACCACCGACGACAGCTCGGGCCTGTTCACCAACGTGCTCACCGGCGAGCCGCGGCTCTACGGCATCGCCATCACCAAGTCCTGGTAGCCAAAGCGTAACCCCGGAACTGACGGGGCGGCGCTCCAGGCCTGTGAAGACAGGCTCGAGAGCGTCGCCTTCTTTTTCGATCCGGACACCCTTAAGGAGCCCGCGACATCCCGGGCGGGCCTGACTTAACGACTCCGCAAGGCCGGAAAGGGCAAGTTGCCCGCCTATGGTCCTGGCGAAGTCTCGAATGGAAACGCTTTCACGTCTGATCGAGAAGCGCGCGCCCCTCGCGCCCGACACGCCGTGCGCCGAGGTCGCGGCGATGTTCGACGCCGATCCGACGGCTTCCGCCCTCGCCGTGGTCCAGGACGAACGCCCGGTCGGCGCGGTCTATCGCGACGTCCTGCAAGGCATGATGCGCGTGGCCGGCGAGAGCCTCGCGAAAACGCCCATCGCCGAGGTGATGGACGTCGCCCCGCGCATCGTCCAGGCCGATAGCGACGCGAACGCCTTCGTCATTTCACTCCGCGACAGCGCCCAGCCTGTCTACCGCACCGGCTATGTCGCGACCGACGCCGCCGGCCACTATGTCGGCGTCGGCGGCCTGACCTCGCTGCTCATCGTCCACCAGCGCCGCCTGAACGAGGCCCGCGACGCCCGCGCGCTGATCGAGCGCATGGCCATGGACATCGGCGACCACCTGGACGGGGTTCTGGCCATCACCGCGCGGCTCGAGCAGCAGCGCCTGACGCCCGACGCCGCGGCCTTCGTCCGCGCGATCGGCGACACCAGCCGCGACATGAGCGAAACGGTCGGGCGCGCGATCGACCTGCACCGCTCGGCCCAGGGTCACCTCGTCTTCAAGACCGCGCCGATCCGGCTGCGCGACCTGGCCGACGTGGTCGAAGCGCGCTGGGCGTCCCGCGCCCAGGACAGCGGCTCGACCCTGCTGGTCTCCTACGACGGCGACCCCGAATGCGGCGTCGAGATCGACGGCGAGCGCCTCATGCAGGTGTTCGACATTCTGGTCGAGAACGCCCTGGCGGGCGGACGCGGCATGATCGAGGTTCGCCTGACCGCGCGGAACGAAGGCGACCTGGTGCGCCTGGACGGGCAGGTGCGCGACAACACCGCCGGCCATGACGCCGAGGAGAGACTGGCGCGGCTGGCGGGTCCGATGGGCCAGACCACCCTGCAGGACCGCGGCGAGATCGCCCTCAGCCTGGGCCTGGCCCTCGCTCGCAGGATCATGCGGGCCATGGGCGCGCCGTTGCACGCCGAGGCCAATCGCGGCGCCGGCGTCACCGTCGGCTTCTCGCTGATCGCCCGGCCCGCCGCGACGGTCGAGGCGCGGGACAGCGAGCCCGCGGTCTCGGGACGCGCCGCCCACATCCTGATCGTCGACGACAACGCCACCAACCGCATGGTCGCCGAGGCGCTGTGCGACATGTTCGACTGCACCTCCGAGCAGGCCGTCGACGGCGTGGAAGCCGTCGAGATGGCCCGCGGCGGCCGCTTCGACCTGATCCTGATGGACATCAAGATGCCGCGCATGGACGGCGTGGCCGCCACCCGCGCGATCCGCGAGATGGGTGGCCGAGTCGGCCAGACCCCGATCGTCGCCCTGACCGCCAACGCCGACCCGCTGGACGTCCAGACCTACATCGCCGCGGGCATGCAGGACGTGGTCGAAAAGCCGATCAAGCCCGAGCGCCTGGCCGTGGTGCTCGGCGCCCTGCTGGGCGGCGAGGACACCGCGGAAACCGAGGCGGCCTAGAGCCCGTCAGGCCGCGAGCTCCCTTCGGATGATCTCCGCGCCCGCGCCCAAGGCGTGGAGCTTGCCTCTCGCCACGTCACGCGCCAAAGGCGCCATGCCGCAGTTGGTGGAGGGATAGAGCTTGTCGGCGTCGACGAACCGAAGCGCGCTTCGCAGGGTGTCGGCGACCTCTTCCGGGGTTTCGATGACGTCGGTCGCCACGTCGATGGCCCCGATCATCACCTTCTTGCCGCGAATGAGTTCGATCAGGTCCATCGGCACGTGGGAATGGTGGCATTCCAGCGAGATGATATCGATCTTGGACTTCCGCAGATTGGGGAAGGTCCGCTCGTACTGCCGCCACTCCGAGCCCAGGGTCTTCTTCCACTCGGTATTGGCCTTGATGCCGTAGCCGTAGCAGATGTGAACGGCCGTCTCGCACTTCAGCCCTTCGGCCGCCTTCTCCAGGGTGGCGATGCCCCAATCGTTCGCCTCGTCGAAGAAGACATTGAACGCCGGCTCGTCGAACTGGATGATATCGACGCCAGCGGCTTCCAGCTCCTTGGCTTCCGCGTTGAGGATCTTGGCGAACTCCCAGGCCAGCTTCTCGCGGCTCTTGTAGTGCGCGTCATAAAGGGTATCGATCATCGTCATGGGACCGGGCAGCGTCCACTTGATCGGTTGATCGGTCTGCCGACGCAGGAACTTGGCGTCCTCGACGAAAACCGGCCTGGGCCGAGAGACGGCGCCCACGACGGTGGGCACGCTCGCATCGTAGCGATTACGGATCCGGACAGTCTGGCGCTTCTCGAAATCGACGCCGTCGAGATGCTCGATGAACGTCGTGACGAAGTGCTGGCGCGTCTGTTCGCCGTCGCCGACGATATCGATGCCGGCCCGCGACTGATCGTCCACGGCCAGGCGCAGGGCGTCCTGCTTGCCGGCGACCAGGTCCTCGTCCCGCAGCTTCCAGGGCGACCACAGGGTCTCGGGCTGGGCGAGCCAGGACGGTTTGGGCAAGCTGCCGGCGGTCGAGGTGGGCAACAGGGTTTTCATGATGGTGACCTTCGGGATTTCGGACTGATCAGGCGGAGGCGTTGGCGGACCACCGCTCGAGCACGGCCCGGTACGGCTTGATGAAGCGCTCTTCGGCGAACCGCCCCTGCTCGACGGCCAGCCGGCCACGCTCTTCCCGATCGTAGACAACGCGGGTCAGCGAATAGTCCTGATGCTCGAGGCTGGGCCTGTATTGTTCGGCGGCCACGGAGTTGGCGTTGTAGATCTCGGGGCGATAGATCTTCTGGAACGTCTCCATCGTGCTGATGGTGCTGATCAGCTCGATGTTGGTGTAGTCGCCCAACAGATCCCCGATGTAATAGAAAGCGAAGGGCGCGACGCTGTCGCGCGGCATGAAGTAGCGAACCTTCATGCCCATCTTGGCGAAATAGGCGTCGGTCGAAGAGACCGCGTTGTTCTCGTACTCGAGGCCCAGGATGGGGTGCTCGTTTCCGGTCCGGCGATAGACCTTGTTGCTCGACACGCTCAGGCAGATGACCGGCGGCTTCTTGAAGCTGTCCTTGTAGGCGCTCGAACTCAGGAACGCCTTGAACAGATTTCCATGCAGGTCGCCGAAACCCTCCGGGGCGCCGGCGGTCGGATGGTTCCTGAGGTGCTCCAGCAGCACGACGCTGAAATCGTAGTCGCGGACGTAGGAGGAGAAGTTGTTGCCGACGATCCCCTCGATGCGCTCGCCGGTCCTTTTGTCGACGACGGTCGTCGAAAGCATCTCGATCAGGGGAAACGCGTCGCTTTCACCCTTGGCGTGGATATTCAGCTCGACCGAGACAATGGCGAGCTCGACCGAATAGCGATCCCCGTCGGGGTTGTCCCAGTGGGCCAGGGCGTTGAAGCGGTTGTCGATCATCCGCAGGGTGTTGCGGAGATTCTCCCGGCGGCTCTCCCCCCGCGCCAGATTGGCGAAGTTGGTCGTGATCCGCGTGGTGTCCGCGGGACGATAATCCTCGTCGAAGGCGATGCTTCTCAGGGTGAATGTAAATCCGCTGTCCGTCATGGCCGATCACCTGCTTTGGGCGGGCGGAAGAGCCGAAGGAAGAGCGCGCGGGACCGGCCGGCCGCGCGGCGCTAACCGCGAGCCTGGATTCAAGCGCGATCCACCGGAGGAACCCCCGTCCGAGGAACGTATGGCGTCGGAGGCAGGTCTCCTGGCTCACGGGTCTTCACGGCGGCCCCGGCCTTCCCAAGCCTCTTGCGAAGGCTCAGTGGCGCGAAATGGGACCGCCGCTCGCCGCTTACAGTTGCGGGGGCAGCGCCGGACTCTGTCCCGGAGGACATCACCGGCTTCCCGTCTTAGCCCCGCCGTCATGCCCGAGGCGGGGAACCTCGACAGCCTGTTTCAACACCATCGCGAGCGAGCCGTCAACCATCATATAAAGATATCTTTATGTGATGTGGCGGGACCGGTCGGCGCGGGCGCCGCGCTCGGACCTCAAAACGCTATGACCGGAGCGCCCTTTTCCGTGTTTCGCGTCCATTTCGCGGGCCTTTCGCAACAAGCTTCGCCATCGCGACCTAACGCCGCGCCCAAGTCACGCTCGCTTCCACCGACGTCACGGTCGTGTCATTTTGCCCGAACAACCGTTGGAGGCGGATTTACAGATGAGCGAAGATACCGAAGGCCGACGCCCCAACCCCGTCGACCTGCATGTGGGCGGCCGGGTGCGGATGCGCCGTAAGCTGATGGGCGTTAGCCAGGAGCAGCTCGCGGACTCCTTGGGGCTGACCTTCCAGCAGGTCCAGAAATACGAACGCGGCGCCAATCGCGTCAGCGCCAGCAAGCTTTACGACATCGCCAAGACCTTGCAGGTGCCGGTGTCGTTCTTCTTCGAGGGTCTGGCCGACCCGATGAGCGGCGCCGAAATCGACGCCACCGCGCAACACGCCGAAAAGATCGTGCAGGAGTTCCTGACCACGCCGGAAGGCTTGGAACTGGCCGAGGTGTTCCCGCGCATCGGCCGCGGTCGCGTGCGTCGCCAGGTGCTCGACCTGGTTCGCGCCATGGCCGACGAAGCCCAGCGGAACGAAGTCGCTTAAGGGAGCGACACCGACTTCGCGTGATTTGACGAGACCTCGGCCCGCTCAACCGAGGTCTTTGTCATGTCTTGGGGGTGAGATCGAAGGCTCAGCCCGTCGGCGCGTCGGCGCGAAAGGCCTGCCAGATGCGCTTGGCGGTTCCGGCCGCGGCCGGGGACAGGCCGCGAAGATCGTAGGTCCGCGTGATCCGCATCCCCACCTCGCGCTCCTTCTGCCAGGCGACCATGACGTCGTGAGCCTGGCCGGCGACCAGGTCCACCAACTGCGCCTTCGTCGGCGGCGCGGCGCTGGCCAGCATCTGCACCTTGGCGCCCTGGAGCGACAGATCGCGGATCACGCAGTCCCAGGCGAAGGCGCCGCAGAGAATCTTGCCCGAACGGTTCGTCGGCAGCCGCGCGCTAATTCGCCGGTCGGGGTCCATGCTCGGTTTGGCCATGCTTGAATAAGCGCATGACGCGGTTAATCGGCTGTTCAAAATGAAGGTTTCCGAGATGCGATCGCGAGTCCCGGCGAGACGACTTGGTCAAGCGGACCCGCGTGTTTCCGGTAACGGGATGACGCGAACCGCGTTATCGGTAAGCCTCACGGGAAAGTCAGTCTAAGAGAGCCCTGACACCGATACGATGACCGGAATGATCGACGACGCTCCGCCTCTGTCCGCGTCTCCCAGCGTGACCACCGCGCTGAAGCACGCGCCTCTGGGCATCGCCATCTTCGACAGCCAGATGCGCTATCTGGCCGCCTCGCGGCAGTACCTGACCGATCAGCGCCTGCCGGCCGACATGCCGTTGATCGGCCGCCGCCACTACGACGCCTTTCCGGAAGTCCCCCAGAAGTGGCGCGATCTGCACGCGCGGGTCTTGGCCGAGGGGGTCGAGCTGCGCCACGAGGGCGACCCCTATGTCGACCGCGACGGCCGCACCGAGTGGATCCGCTGGTCGATGGCCCCCTGGCGCACCGAAACCGGCGAGATCGGCGGCCTTGTCCTCTACACCGAGGTCGTCACCGCCAACATCCAGGCGCGACTCAAGCTGGAGGCGGCCGAGGCCCGCTATCGCGCGGTGTTCGACCAGGCGGCCATGGGCGTCGCGCGGCTCACGCCCACGGGCGCCGTGCTGGAAGCCAACGACGCCTTCTGCGCCTTGCTGCGCCGCGACCGCGTCGCGCTGGTCGGCGCGACGTTGCAGAACCTGATGCATCCCGACTCGGCCGAGGCCACCCTGGAAAGCGCCGCCAAGCTGCTTTCGGGCGAGGCCGAGACCTGTTCGGCCGAGCGGCGCGTGCTGGTCCCCGGCGGGGATCTCTGGATCCACCTGACGGCGTCGATGGTCCTGGTCGACAACCAGCCGGCCTATATCCTGGCGATCATCTCCGACATCAGCGCCCGCAAGCAGGCCGACGACGCCCAGGGCCGCTACCAGGCCCAGCTGCGCCTGCTGATCAACGAGCTGAACCACCGGGTGAAGAACACCCTGGCCACGGTCCAGTCGATGGCCGCCCAGACCCTGCGCAACGAACCCAACCCCGTCATCGCCTTCGAGAAGTTCGAGGCGCGCCTCCTGGGCCTCTCGCGGGTCCACGACATCCTGACCCGCGAGAGCTGGCACGGCGCCGAGCTGCGCGAGGTGGCCGAGCGGGCCCTGCAGCCGTTCGACGAAGCCGGGGCGCGCGTCAGCATCGAGGGGCCCTCCGTCTGGATGCAGCCCGGCGGCGCCCTGACCATGGCCCTGACCTTCCACGAACTGGCGACCAACGCGCTCAAGTACGGAGCCCTGTCCAACGCCACCGGACGCGTGCGCCTGGGCTGGAGCTACGACCCAGAAACCCGCGCGTTGGAGGTGACCTGGGACGAGACCGGCGGCCCCAAGGTCTCGCCACCGACCCGCAAGGGCTTCGGCTCGCGCCTGATCGAGCGCAGCCTGCGCGGCGAACTGAAGGGCGAGGCGATCATGGACTATCGCCCCGAAGGCCTCGTCTGCCGGCTCGGCGCCCGTCTGCCCGAAGGTCAGGACAGCGGCGGGCGCCCGCCGCTCGCGCCTTCTGAACAAAGCTTCATTGGACAATGAATCGCACCCGGGCCACTTGAGGGCCCGCCGCGACGGCGCCGTCACATCCCTGAGTCCCGGCCGCCGCGCGCCTGTCGCGTGAGTCGGTCATGGAGCTTGAAGGCTGGGGGCCTTGATCGTGCGAACGCTATCCATCCCGATCGTCCTGGCGCTCTGCGCCACCGCCTGGCCGGCTTCCGCCTCGGGCGTGCGCGATCGTCTCTACGATCCGGGCGACGGCGTCCTGGTGGTGGCCCACCGCGCCTGCCATCGCGCCGCCCCCAGCCACGGCTTCGAGCACGCCGTTCCCGAGAACTCGCTGGCCGCGCTGGAGCGTTGCATCGCCCTGGGCGTGGACCTGGTCGAGGTCGACGTGCGCCGCGCGCGCGACGGCCAGCTCGTCGTCATGCACGACGCCAAGGTCGATCGGACGACCAACGGCAAGGGCCGCGTCGCCGACCTCTCCCTCGCCGAGATCCAGGCCCTGCGCCTGAAGGGTGACACGGCCCAGGCCGAAGCCCCGCCGACGCTGGAGGCCTTCCTGCGCGCCGCGCGCGGTCGGATCCTGGTCAACATCGACCTCAAGGGCCCTTATGCCGCGCAGGCCGCCGAGATCGCGCGTCGCGCCGAGGCCGCGGACTGGGTGCTGTTCAAGGCCAAGGCCCGCTTCGGCGCGCCGCCCCTGGCCGACCAGGCGCCGTACCAGGACCTGGCCTTCATGCCGATGGTCGCGGCCAAGGCGGCCAAGACGCCCCGCGACCTGGCCGGCATTACCCTGCGCCAAGCTTCCGGCGCGCGCCAGATTCCCGCCGTCGAGACCGTGGCGCTGAGGGGCCAGGGCTTCACGGCCGTGCGCGACGCCGCCCGCGCCGCCCGCATCCGCCTCTGGACCAACACCTTGGCCGCCAAGGGCTGGCGCGGCGTGCTCGACCAGTCCGGCGACCGCCAGGCCCTGCGCGACCCCGACCGCGCCTGGGGACGGCTGATCGCCCAGGGCGCCAGCATCGTCCAAACCGACCACCCCGCCGCGCTGCTCGACTATCTGGAGCGTCGCGGCCTGCGTGGCGACGCGCCATCCGCTATCGCGGCCGCAGGGCTTCCACCGTCTTCTTGAGCGCGGCGCGGCGGTCGGTCCACGACCGCTCCAGCGCGGCCGCCTCGGCTTCCAGCGCGCGCCGACGTCGCTCCAGATCAGCCTCGGCGTCGCGCTGCGCGTCTTCCGCCGCCGCGAGGACTGCCTTGGCCTCGGCGAGCGCTTTCTCGCGCTTGGCCTCGGCGGCGTTGGTCTTCCCGGGCTTGGGTTTCGGCGGCTTGTCGAGGGCGGCCTTCAGCCCGCCCTCGGCCCGGCGGATCACCGCGCCCGGCGCGGCCAGGGCCGCCCTGGCGTCGGGCGCGTCGGGAGCCTCCTGGGCGACGCCTTCCTTGAAAAGGTCGCGGTCGGTCTCCCAGGCCGCCAGCGCCTTGGCGCGCGACGTCGCCGCCACCGTGTAGCGATGGAAACCGTCCGACCACGTGAAGACCTTGGGCGCGCGAGCCATGACGCGACAACGATCCGCGCCGGCGGCGCGTTCCAAGTCTCTGAATTTTTGAGAGAAGTTAGTCCGTCCTGGTGGCGGGGGGCGGGATCGAACCGCCGACCTGTGGGTTATGAATCCACCGCTCTAACCATCTGAGCTACCCAGCCATCGCCAGGACGGACGGGGGTCATACGCCCAAGCGCGCTTCGCTTCAAGCCTTAGAGTCGAGACGTATCGGGCGGCGAAACCGCGCACACTTTCGTCCGACGCGCTCTACGAAACCATCAAGTCCAGCACCGCTTCCAGGCGTCGCGCCAGTTGCGCCGGACCGTACTCTTCCAGCACCAAGACCCGCGCCGCCTCGCCCAGCCGGCGCGCGCCATCGCGGTCGCCCATCAGCTCGCCGATCGCCTCGGCCAGGCGGTCGGCGTCGTCTTCCGGGACCAGGCGGCCGTTGACGCCCTCCTTGATCATCTCGACCGGCCCCTCGATCTCGGAGGCGATCACCGGCAGGCCGACCGCCATCGCCTCCAGCAGGGTCAGCGGAAAACCCTCCTGGTGCGAGGGAAAGGCGAACAGGTCGCCAGTCGCCAGGAAGCCGGCCACGTCCTGGCGCCAGCCGACCAGCTTCACGCAGGGATCCAGATCCAGCTCGCGGATCAGGCTCTCCAGCGCCCCGCGCTCGTCGCCCTCGCCGGCGATCTCGCAGATCACGTCCAGGTCCCAGGCGCGCAGCTTGCCGACGGCGCGGATCAGGACGTCGAAGCCCTTCTTGGGATGCAGCCGCCCGGCGGCGACGACGCGGATCGGCCCCTCGGCGCGCGCGAACGGCGTGGCCCGAACGGTCGGCGGCGTCACCGCGTTCGGAATGAAGTGGACGTGGTCGGCGGGCGCGCCGCGCTCGATGGCCAGCCGCGCCAGATGCTGGCCGACGCACAGGTAATGGACGCCCGGCCGGATGTCGAAAGCGGGCTTGTGCACGCAGACGGCCTGGATGGCGTTCGCTGGCGCGACCTTGGCGAACACGCGGGCCGGACGCTGGCCGTGGCTGAGGATCAGGTCTGGCCGAACGCTCCGGACCAGCGCCTTGGCCGCGCCCACGGTCAGCGGGTCCCAGTCGGTGTAGGCGGGCATGGTCGCCAGTGGGGGCGTCCGCGAGGCCCGCGCGGCGGCGACCTTGCCACCCTGGCGGACGACACCGACACAGCGGCCGCCGTGGCGCGCGGCCCAGGCTTCCAGGATCGGCTGATAGTCGAGGAAGACCTGCTCCAGACCGCCCAGCCCCTTGCCCAGCATGGCGTGCAGGATGTTGCTCAAGACGGGCTCCAGGGGCGGCTTCGCGGGCCGGGACCATCATGGCGCCCGGCGCCAGTGTCAACGCGGGAGCGGGCAAAATGGAACCACGGCGCGACTTGACCCCTTCACGAAAAAGGCGGGGGATTGTGTTTGGCTGGAGAGCCAACAGTTCAGACGCCGCGAAGCTTCCCACCTCTCTGATCGCGAGAACGATCTTGAGCCGAGACGAAGACTACGCCCAGCATGTCGGAAGGCTGCTTCACGACGAGAGCCTGTCCGTTGGCGCGCGCATGGGGCGGATCCTGGTGGCCGCCACGAAATGGCGCACGGAACATTGGTCCCGACGCCTGACGCAGGTCAGCACGCGCGTCCGTGCCGGACCGTTCGAAGGGATGGACTACTGCGTCAACGCCGCCGAGGGCGCTTATCTGCCGCGGCTCCTGGGCACCTACGAGGCTGAACTGGCGCCCGCGATCGAAACGCTGCGCCAGGATCCGCCAGACCACGTGATCGATATTGGCTGCGCCGAGGGCTACTACGCCGTCGGCTTCGCGCGGATCTTCCCCAAGGCGCGCATCCATGCCCACGATATCGACGAGATTGCTCGGCGACGGTGTGGGCTGCTGGCCAAGGCCAACGCGGTCGAGGACCGGGTCGAGATCGGCGGCGAGTTCACGGGCGAGGATTTCGCGGCGTTCGAGGGTTTAAAGACCCTGGTCTTCATGGACGCGGAGGGGTTCGAGGACGAGTTGCTCCACCCCGACCGCCACCCGGCGCTGCGGGGCTTTTCGCTGATCGTCGAGACCCACCCAGGCGCCCGCCCCGGCGTCACCGATCGGCTGATCGAGCGCTTCCAGTCCACCCACGACATCGAGCGTATCGATCAGGACACGCCGCGGGGGACGCTTCCCCGGGAGCTTCGCGAGGCCAGCCACCTCGAACTGCTGATCTCGATGTGGGAGTGGCGGGGCCAACCCACGCCCTGGCTGTTCATGCGCCCCAAGGCGGAAAAGGCGTCAGCCGGCTAGACGCGCGGCGACCTCTTCCCCGATCGCCAGCGAGCTGGTCAGGCCGGGGCTTTCGATGCCGAACAACGCCATCAGCCCTTCCAGGCCATGATCCTCGGCGCCACGCAGCTGGAAGTCGGGCTGGGGCTCGTCCGGGCCGTGCAGCTTGGGGCGCACGCCGGCGTAGTCGGGCGTCAGGGCGCCGTCGGGCAGGCCCGGCCAGAACTTTCGGATATAGGCGGCGAAGGCCTCGGCGCGCGCTGGATCGACCGAATAGTCGGGCGCGGGCACGTACTCCAGATCCGGCCCGAACACCGCCTGGCCGCCCAGGTCGTTGCGGTAGTGGGTGCCCAGCGCGCCATGGATCGGCGGCGGATAGATCAGCCGCGAGAACGGCGCCTTGCCGGTCAGGCGGAAGTAGACGCCCTTGCCGTAGTGCGCCTTGGGGACGCGGTCCGCCGGATAGCCCTCGATCCGCCCCGCGACGTCTTGCGCCGAGAGGCCCGGCGCGGTGACCAGCAGCCGGCAGGTCAGGCTGGTCGGATCGGCGCCGCCCGCCCGCACCTTGAAGCCGCCGCCAGCGAAGGGCTCGGCAGCCTCGAACGGCGTCGACAGCACCACCGCCCCGCCGGCCGCCTCGATCTCGCCCTGCAGGGCCAGCATGTAGTCGTGGCTGGCGAAGACGCCGCTCTCGGGCGACAGCAGCGCCGCGTGGGCGTTGAGGCCCGGCTCCAGCGCCCGCGCCGCCTCGCCGGTCATGCGCTCCATGCCCTCGACGTCGTTGGCCAGGGCCTGGTCCCAGATGGCGTCGAGGCGCGGGATTTCGTCCTCGCTAGTGGCCACCACCAGCTTGCCGCAGCGCTTGTAGGCGACCCCGTGCGTGTCGAGAAACGCATACAGCAGCCGCCGCCCCTGGACGCACAGCCGCGCCTTCAGCGAGCCGGTTGGATAGTAGAGCCCGCCGTGGATCACCTCGGAATTGCGCGACGACACGCCCTGGCCGATATGGCCTTCCGCCTCCAGCACGGCCACGACCAAGCCGCGCCGGGCCAACGCATGCCCACAGGCCAGGCCCACGGCTCCGGCCCCCACCACCACGGCGTCGAAATCGTATTCGGTCATGTCCCCACCTTAGCTCGACATCGCCCCCGCGCCAGCCGGCGAGCCGTCGCGACCGATTGACAGCGCCGTCGGATTGGACAAGGTCACGCTTTCGCAAGGAGCGCCAAGACGCTCCGGGGACGTCTCAAAGAACCGGGTGGGGAAACCATGACCAACGCCATGACGGTCGCGCCGGCGCGCAACCTGCTGATCGACACCTTGCGCGCCTTCGCCCTGATCGGCGTCTACATGGTCCACATGTTCGAGCAGTACGAGATCTACTGGGCTGAGCCGCATCGGAATCTGACGCACACGATCTTCACCACCTTCTTCATGGGCAAGGCGTTCAGCTTGCTGACCCTCTGCTTTGGTCTCAGCTTTTTCATGCTGATGGACAAGGCCGACCGGCGCGGGGCGGACTTCTCGAACCGCTTCGCCTGGCGGATGGCGGTGCTGGCCCTGATCGGTCTGGTCCACAGCCTGGTCTATCGCGGCGACATCCTGATGGTGCTGGCGCCGCTGGGCCTCGTCCTGATCCCCTACCACCGCGCCAGCAACCAGATGATCCTGGCCGTGGCCGCCGTGCTGCTGGCTCAGCCGGGCATCCTGTTCCAACTGGCCAGCGCCATCGGCGGCGAGCCCTGGGCCAACCAGCGGCCGCATCACTATGGCGACACGGGCCCCCTCTTCTACCGCACCGCGCCGTTGGGCCAGATGCTGGTCTGGAACGTCTGGCAGGGGCAGAGCTTCAAGTGGTGGTTCTTCCTCGAGACCGGGCGGCTGTTCCAGATCCTGGCGCTGTTCCTGGTCGGCCTGCGCCTGGGCCGCGCCGGCTTCTTCGACGATCCGAACCGCTTCAAGGCCGAGCGCCGCGCCGCCCTGACGGCGCTGGCCGCCATCGCCATCGCCTGTCACCTGGGCGCCGGACCTCTGCAGAGCCTGGCGCCGGACGCCGCGACCGCGCCGATGGCCCGCAAGCTGATCGGCACGCTGCTGGGCGGCTGGTTCGACGTCTCGCTGATGGGTGTCTACGTGCTGCTGATCGTCGAGCTCTACACGGGCCCGATGCGCAAGGCGCTGGACCGCCTGGCGCCGATGGGCCGCATGACCCTGACCTTCTACGTCCTGCAGTCGCTGATCTGGGTCCCGATCTTCTACGGCTTTGGCCTGGGCGCCTGGAAGTGGCTGCCGCAGTCGACGGCGCTATGGCTGGGCGTGGGCTTCCTGGTGATCCAAGGGATCGTGGCGACCCTGTGGTTCAAGCGCTTCCACTACGGACCGCTGGAGTGGGTCTGGCGCGCGGGGACCTACCTGACGACGAAGGTGCCGTTCGTTCGGTGAGAAGCGGACATTCAAAATCCCTCTCTCATGGAGAGAGGGAGGGGCCCGCCGCGAAGCGGTGGGAGGGTGAGAGGGTAGGCGAAGCCCGTGGACGATCCCGGCGCGACGGGGACTATGTGCCGGCACGCCGGCCAAAGGCGTAACCACTCACCCTCCCAAGCTTCGCTTGGGCCCCTCCCTCTCTCTTAGAGAGAGGGGTTTCGCGCGACGTCCGACCAAGGTCGGAGACCACCCCTCCCCTACGCCTCCCACTGCCCCCACAGCTTCTCCTCCGCCGTCTTGACCGTCTTGACCGAGGCGTCCTTGACGTGGCCATAGCCGCGGATTTGCTGCGGGATCTCGGCGATCTTCACGGCCAGCGGCAGGCTCTCCACGCGGAGGCCGGCGACCAGGCGATCCAGAGCCACCTCGTAGGACGCGATCAGGCCGCGCTCCATCCGGCGCTCCTCGGTCTTGCCGAAGATGTCGAGCGCCCCGCCGCGCAGGCCCTTCATCCTGGCCATCACCGGGAAGGCCAGATCCAGCATCCAGCCGCCGAAGGCGATCTTCTTCGGCTTGCCGTCGGGGCCCTTGGGGGCCAGCAGCGGCGGGGCCAGCCAGACCTTGGCCTTGCCGCCCTTGAAGGTCCCGGCCAGCTCGGCCGCGAACCGACCATCCGTATACAGACGAGCGACCTCGTACTCGTCCTTGTAGGCCATCAGCTTGTAGAGGTTCGTCGCCGCCGCGCGGGTCAGCGGCAGGGCCGAGTCCGCGCCCGAGACGGCGACCTCGGCGCTACGGACCTTGGCGACCTTATCGGCGTAGCGCTGGGCGTAGGCGGCGTTCTGGTAGGCCGTCAGCTCGCGGATCCGGTGGGCGATCAGGTCGTCCAGCGGCATGGTCTCGGGCGTGGCGACCTTGTCTTCTTTCACCTCGATCGAAGACGGGTCATGGGCGACGCGGCGGCCCAGCTCGAAGGCCTGCAGGTTGGCGTCGGCGTCGACGCCGTTCAGCTTGATGGCCCGATAGAGGGCGCGGCTGGAGACCGGGATCACGCCGCGCTGCCAGGCGAAGCCGACCATGATCATGTTGGCGTAGATCGCGTCGCCGAACTGGCTCTCGGCCAGGTGCTGGGCCGGACAGGCGTCGAAGGTCTGGGTCGCGCCCTTGACCCGCCGGGCCATGGAGCCGCTGTCGAAGCGGATGTCGCGGCTGGTGACGAAGTCGGCGGTGGGGGCGAAGTCGCTGTTGCCGAAGGCCCGCGTGCGGTCCTTGGCGTACAGCGACAGGCCTTCCGGCGAAGCGGCCACAAGCAGGTCGCAGGCGATCAGCACGTCGGTGCTGGCCGCCGGCACGCGGCCGCCGACCACGGTCTCTTCCGTCTCGCCGATCTTGACGTGGCTGAACACCGAGCCGCCCTTTTGCGCCAGGCCCGTCATGTCCACCACGCTGCCGGCGCGGCCGTCGATATGGGCGGCCATGGCCAGGATCGAGGCCACGGTCGTCACGCCCGTGCCGCCGACGCCCGTGAACAGGATCTTGCGCACACCGATCAGCGGCTCGAACTCGGGCAGCGGCGTCGACTCGGCGGTCAGGGCCGCCGGGGTCTTCTTGGACTGGGCGTTCTCCGCGCCTTCCAGGGTGATGAAGGACGGGCAGAAGCCCTCGACACAGCTGTAGTCCTGATTGCAGCTGGACTGGTTGATCTTGCGCTTGCGGCCAAACTCGGTGGCCAGGGGCTCGACCGAGACGCAGTTGGACTTGACCGAACAGTCACCGCAGCCTTCGCAGACCAGCGGGTTGATGAAGACGCGCTGGGTCGCCTTGGGCATCGAGCCGCGCTTGCGGCGGCGGCGCTTTTCGGTGGCGCAGGTCTGGTCGTAGAGCAGCACCGTGGTCCCGGGCGTGTCGCGCAGCATCTCCTGCACGCGGATCAGCTCCGAGCGGGGGAAGATCTCGACGCCGGGCGCCAGGCCCTCGACGCCCTCGTAGCGCTTCAGGTCATCGACGACGATGACGGTCTTCTTGACGCCCTCGGACGCCAGCTGGCGGGTGATCTGGGCCGGAGTGAAGCCGCTCTCGGCGCGCTGGCCGCCGGTCATGGCGACGGCGTCGTTATAGAGCAGCTTGTAGGTGATGTTGGTCCCGGCCGCGATCGCGCCCCGGATCGCCAGCGAACCCGAGTGGTTGTAGGTGCCGTCGCCCAGGTTCTGGAAGACGTGCTTTTCGCTGGTGAACGGCGAGGCGCCGACCCAGGTCAGGCCCTCGCCGCCCATGTGGGTGTTCAGGTCCGTCGACGGGTCGTTGAAGCTGGCCATGTAGTGGCAGCCGATGCCGGCGAGAGCCCGGCTGCCCTCGGGCAGCTTGGTCGAGGTGTTGTGCGGGCAGCCCGAGCAGAAGAACGGCTTGCGGGCCTGGTCGGCGGCCAGGCTGACGGCGGCGACGCCGGCGGCGCTGACCCGGTTCAGATAGGCGCGGGCCCGCTCCATGTGCGGACCGTCGGGCAGGCGGTCGTAGATGGCGAGGGCGATTTCCGCGACCGACAGCGAGCCCAGCTCCGACAACAGCGGCCCGCCCTTCTCGTCGGTCTTGCCGATCACGCGCGGGCGCGCCTGTGCGGGGAGATCATAGAGGGCGGCGCGGGCCTGGGGCTCGATCAGGGCCCGCTTGTGCTCGATGACCATCAGGGTCTCGAGGCCGGCGGCGAAGGCGCGCAGGCCCAGCGGCTCCAGCGGCCAGGGCATGCCGACCTTGTAGATCGAGACGCCCAGGTCGGCGGCCTCCTGCAGGGTCATGCCCATGGCCGTGAAGGCCTCCAGCACGTCCTTGTAGGCCTGGCCCTGGCAGACAATGCCCAGCCGCGCCTTGCCGACGCGAACATGCGAGGCGCCCAGCACCACGCGGTCGATCCCGTTGGCGCGGGCGAAGGCCAGGGCCGCGGGGATCTTGTGGAGCCGCATCCGCCGCTCCTTCTCCATCGGCTGGTCCTTCAGCCGGATGCCGAGGCCGCCGGGCGGGAAGGGGAAGTCGGGGGTGACCAGCTTGTGGCGGTCCAGCGAGACGTCGATGGTGACGCCGCTGTCCATCGTGTCGGCCAGGGCGATCATGCCCGTCCACAGGCCCGAGAAGCGCGAGAGCGACAGGCCGAGAATGCCGTAGTCCAGCACCTCCTGCACGTCGGCCGGCGCCAGCACCGGCATCTCGAAGTCCTGGAAGGCGAACTCGGACTGCGACGGCAGGGTCGAGCTCTTGCAGTTGTGGTCGTCGCCGGCCACCGCCAGCACGCCGCCGGTCGGGAAGACGCCGGCGAAGTTGGCGTGCTTGAAGACATCGCCGGTGCGGTCGACGCCGGGCGCCTTGCCGTACCACATGCCAAAGACGCCGTCGTAGAGGGCGCCCGGGAACAGATTCGCCTGCTGGCTGCCCCACACGGCGGTGGCGGCCAGGTCCTCGTTGACGCCTTCCTTGAAGACGACGTCGTGGGCGGTCAGCAATTTGTTGATGCGCGCGGCCTGCTGGTCGAGACCGCCGAGCGGGGATCCGCGATAGCCGGACAAAAAGCCCGCCGTATTCAATCCTAGCTTGCGATCGAGACGCTTGCGATCCAGCAGGACCCGCAGCAACGCCTGCACGCCAGTGATGAAAGCTCGACCATCTTCGAGCACATATTTGTCGTCGAGCGTGACTTCCGAGTGCCGCATGGCAAAAATTTTCCTCCCGGGTCTTCCCGCCCGTAACGCAATATCTTATAGAAGCGCGGAAATTGTTTGCCCAAGGCGTGCCCGACTCGTGGCCGTTTTGCGCAAGAAGTGAGCGCCAACGCCCGCTGGGGGGAGGAATTTCTTGTCCGAACAACTCGACGCCGTGGATGCCAAGATCCTGGATCTCATCCAACACGACGCCGGACTGTCCGTCGCGGAGATCGCCGAACGGGTCGGCCTGTCGTCCAGCCCGTGCTGGCGCCGGATCAAGCGCCTGGAGGACGCCGGCGTCATCCAGCGTCGCGTGACCATCCTGGACCGCGAGAAGCTGGGCCTGGGCTTCGAGGTCTATTGCACCGTCAAGCTGTCCCTTCCGACCAAGGATAATCTGGACACGTTCGAACAGGCCGTCGCCAAGTGGGCCGAGGTCGTCCAGTGCGCCACCGTGACCGGCGCGGCCGACTACGAGATGCGCATCGTCACCCGCGACATGCGCGCCTTCGACGAATTCCTGCGCGACAAGCTCTTGTCGCTGGGCCTGGTGAGCAACATCGAGAGCCGCATCGTCATCCGCGGCGTCAAGAACTCGACCGCCGTGCCGCTGGGCCTGATCAGCCCGTATGTGAGCCCGCTGGGCTAATCCGACGACGACGCGTGGCGGCCGGGAGCCGTCGCGCGTCGATCTTCCGACAATTTGGGGAGAGGCCACATGGCCCAATCGAGCGCTGGCGGCGCGTCGACGCGACGCGTGCTGGCCGCCAGCCTGATCGGCACGGCGGTCGAGTTCTACGACTTCTATATCTACGCCACGGCCGCCTCGCTGGTGTTCGGGCCACTATTCTTTCCCGCCAGCTCGCCGGCCATGCAGCTGCTGGCCTCCTACGCCAGCCTGAGCGTGGCCTTCATCGCCCGGCCGCTGGGCTCGATCGTGTTCGGCCACTTCGGCGATCGCATCGGCAGAAAGTCGACCCTGGTCGCCTCGCTGCTGATCATGGGCGGCTCGACCCTCTTGGTCGCCTTCCTGCCGACCTATCACCAGGCCGGCTGGATCGCGCCGTTCCTGCTGTGCCTGCTGCGCTTTGGCCAAGGCTTTGGCCTGGGTGGCGAGTGGGGCGGGGCGGCCCTGCTGGCGGTCGAGAACGCCCCGCCCGGCTTCCGCGCGCGCTTTGGCATGTTCCCGCAGCTGGGCGCGCCCGTCGGCTTCATCGCCGCCAACGGCCTCTTTCTGATCCTCGGCGCGCTGCTGACACCCGAGCAGTTCCAGGCCTGGGGCTGGCGGGTGCCGTTCCTGGGCAGCCTCCTGCTGGTCGGGGTGGGCCTGTGGATCCGCCTGAAACTGACCGAGACCCCGGCCTTCCAGGCCGCGGCGCACGAAGCCCCGCCACCCCACGTGCCGGTCGCCGAGCTGATGAAGACCCACGCGCGCGAGACCATCGGCGGCACCTTCGCGGTCGTGGCCTGCTTCGCGCTCTTCT
This sequence comes from Caulobacter segnis, assembly GCF_031454995.1. Classification (GTDB taxonomy): domain Bacteria; phylum Pseudomonadota; class Alphaproteobacteria; order Caulobacterales; family Caulobacteraceae; genus Caulobacter; species Caulobacter segnis_E. The sequence goes on from NZ_JAVDRV010000003.1 coordinate 409,503, forward strand.
ACCTGACCACCGCCTTCTCGCTGGGCTACGGGGTCACTACCCTGGGCTATGGCCGACAGCTGTTCCTGAGCGTGCTGCTGGTCGCCATCCTGTTCATGGCCGCCGGCATCGTCTGGGCTGGGTACTGGGCGGACAAGTCGAGCCCCCGACGCGTGCTGATGGCCGGCTCCCTGCTGACCATCGTCGCGGGCGCGGCCCTGGCGCCGATGATGGGCTCGGGCTCGCTCTGGCTGATCGGCGTCTTTCTTTCGCTGGCCCTGGTGGTCATGGGCCTGGTCTACGGCCCGCTGGGCGCCTGGCTGCCCAGCCTGTTCCCGGCCCGGGTGCGCTATACCGGCGCCTCGATCGCCTTCAATGTCGGCGGCGTGATCGGCGGCGGCATGACCCCGGCCATCGCCCAGGCCCTGGCCACCCACGGCGGGCTGAAGCTGGTGGGGGTCTACCTGGCCGGCGCCGGCGCGATCAGCCTCCTGGCGCTGTGGCCTCTGAAGCGGGCGGACGCGCTCTAGCGCTTAACCCCCGCCTTCCTGGGTCTTGTGCCCAGGACCCATGGACCAGCCAGGCTTTGAGCTCACGGAAGAGCCGCGGACAGGTGGACAAGCGCGCGACTGGCGTTTGAGCGGCGGCGCCATGGGTCCTGGGCACAAGGCCCAGGAAGGCGGTTTCAAACGACCTATTTGCGCAAGACGCCTTTCCCCCGCCCCGCTAAGCTCCGGCCGATCCACCGCTGGAGTTCCCATGATCGACCTCGTCATCGAAGCCCGCCGCAAGAACCTCGGGAATTTCGAGGTCGGCCGGGTGCTGCCGTTCCACGCCCACCGGATGGTCGGGCCGTTCACCTTCCTCGACCACATGGGTCCGGCGACCTTCCAGCCCGGCTTTCCCAAGGACGCCGACGTGCGTCCGCACCCCCATATCGGCCTGTCGACGCTCAGCTACCTGTTCCAGGGCGAGATCACCCACCGCGACAGCGTCGGCTCGCTGGCGGTGATCAAGCCGGGCGAGGTCAACTGGATGACCGCCGGCTCGGGGATCACCCACTCCGAACGCTTCGAGGGCCTGCGCGAGCATGGCGGCCACATGGACGGCATGCAGGCCTGGATCGCCCTGCCCCACGAGTACGAAGAGATCGACCCCAGCTTCACCCACCACGAAGGACCGGCCGACCTGCCCTACTATGAAGAAGGCGGGCTGAAGGCGCGGCTGATCGCTGGCGAGGCGTTCGGCGCCAAGTCGAACGTGCCGGTCTATTCGCCGCTGTTCTACGTCCACTGGGAGCTGGAGCCGGGGACGGTCGCCGCCCTGCCCGCCGAATATTCCGAACGGGCGGCCTATGTCGCCGAGGGCCGGGTCGAGGTCGACGGCCGCGAGCTGACCACCGCCCAGATGGCCGTCTTCGCGCCGGGCGACACGGTGGTCTTCAAGGCCCTCGAGCGCTCGACCGTCATGCTGATGGGCGGCGAGCCGATCGGTCCGCGCTTCATCGAGTGGAACTTCGTCTCCTCGTCCAAGGACCGCATCGAGCAGGCCAAGGCCGACTGGAAGGCCGGCCGCATGAAGCTGCCCGACCTCGACCACGACGAGTTCATCCCGCTGCCCGAGGGGCCTCCGCCGCCGCCCCAGCCGATGTAGGCGAGGCGCGGCGCGGGTGCGCGATTGTCGTCTTCCTGGGCGAGACAGGACGATCGGAGCCCACGCGGACGGCTTATCCGCGCCGCGCGGCGGTTTCACCGATTCTTCTTTTGCGAGAATTTCGCGAGAGCGCCACCCTTAGGTGTTTCCCGGCGATCCCCGCCGGGACGGACCGAGGATGCTCCGATGCCCAATTCCCTCGCGTTGAAGCTCACCGTGTACCAGCCCGCCGTCATGGCCGGCCCCGACGAACAGGTCGGCTTCGAATACGACCTGACGATCGTCGTTCCAGACGGCTTTGACTCCATCGCCAAGGGCGAGGCGGCCTCGGCCACCAGCGCCAAGTGCGACGTGATCCCGGTGACCGGGACCCTGGACTTCCCCAACCCGGCCGCGCCGGTGATCTCTCCGTTCACGGGTCTGGTGTTCGTCTACGACCAGGCGCCGATCATCGGCTTCCCGCTGACCCTGCTGGCCAGCGCCGAGGGCATGTTGCCGTTCAACATGACCATGAGCTTCCCGGCCTCGCCCGTCGACGTCTACAGCGGCGCGATCAAGTTCGGCCAATGGCCCGGCCCGTTCAGCGACATCACGGCGCCCTTCCTCGCCCCCGGCTAAAGTCCGCGCGAGACCCTCGTCCGTCGCCCCGGATCAAGCCGGGGCGACACCTTCTCGGCCCAAGGACGCAGGAGACGGTTGAAAGCGGTTGGGAGAGAAGCCCATAACTCCCCCATGACCGACACAGCCTTCGCCAACTTCGCCTCCCCTCAATTTATTAGGGGCCTGCCCAAGGCCGAGCTGCACATGCACATCGAGGGCAGCCTCGAGCCCGAGCTGATGTTCGCCCTGGCCCAGCGCAACGGGATCACCCTGCCCTACAAGTCGGTCGAGGAGATCCGGGCGGCCTATCAGTTCTCGAACCTGCAGGACTTCCTGGACATCTATTACCAGGGCGCGGGCGTGCTGATCACGGAAGCCGACTTCAAGGACCTGGCCCTAGCGTATTTCCAGCGGCTGGCGGCCGACGGCGGGACGCACGCCGAGATCTTCTTCGACCCGCAGACCCACACCGATCGCGGCATCGCCTTCGAGACGGTGATCAAGGGCCTGCTGGCCGGCATGGACGGGGCGGAAAAGACGCTGGGCGTCACCTCCAAGCTGATCCTGTGCTTCCTGAGGCACCTCTCCGAGGAGAGCGCCTTCGAGACCCTGGAGCAGGCCAAGCCCTGGCTGTCGTCCCTGGCCGGCGTCGGCCTCGACAGCTCCGAGGTCGGCCATCCGCCGGCCAAGTTCGCCCGCGTGATGCAGGCCGCCCGGGACCTGGGCCTCAAGGTCGTGGCCCACGCCGGCGAGGAAGGACCGCCCGAATACGTCTGGGAAGCCATCGATCTCGTGAAGGTCGACCGCATCGATCACGGCAACCGCGCCCTCGAGGACGAGGCCCTGACCGCGCGCCTGGTCAAGGACGGGACCACCCTGACCGTCTGCCCGCTCTCGAACCTGAAGCTGTGCGGCGTCCCCAGCCTCGACGTTCACCCGCTGAAGAAGATGCTGAGCCTGGGCCTGAAGGCCACGGTCAATTCCGACGATCCGGCCTATTTCGGCGGCTATCTGCTGGAGAACTACCTGGCCACCGCCGACGCCGTCGGCCTGACCCGCGACGAGGTGGTGACCCTGGCCAAGAACAGCTTCGCCGGCTCGTTCCTCTCGGACGCCGAGAAGGCCGAGCGGGTGGCGAAGGTCGAGGCCTACGCGGCGGCCCATTGAGCGCCCGCCGATGACCGTCGTCGCCGCCAGCGCCTACGTCCAAGGCAAGCTCGTCCGCGCGCTGAGCCTGGACGATCCTGATAGCCTCACGCCGCGCGATGGCGAGTTCGTCTGGATCGGGCTCGTCGAGCCGGACGAAGGCGAGCTGCGCGTGCTGCGGCAGGCCTTCAGCCTGCACCCGCTGGCGGTCGAGGACGCCCTGACCGCCCGCCAGACGCCCAAGGTCGACGTCTATGGCGAGCAGCTGTTCGTCGTCGCCAAGACGGCGCATCTGGAAAACGACAACATCGTCTATGGCGAGACGGACTTCTTCGTCGGCCCGCGCTTCCTGATCACCGTCCGCCACGGCTCGGCCCGCGCCCACACCGAGCTGCGCGCCCAGTTGGAGGCGGCCCCGGTCCTGCTGGCGCACGGCGTCGACTATGTGTTGCACGCGGTGCTGGACTTCATCGTCGATGGCTACATGCCGATCGTCGACACCATCGAGGACGACCTGCACGCCTTCGAGCGACGGGCCCTGGACGCCTTCCTCAGCCGCGCCGAGATCGCCCGGATCTTCAACCTTCGCCGGGCGCTGATGAAGTTCAAGAAGCTGCTCGGCCCCATGACCCAGGTGGTCAGCGCGCTGGAGCACCACGACCTGCCGTGCATCGACACCGAGGTCCGGCCCTATTTCCGCGACGTGCGCGACCACATCCAGCGCACCGAGATTCTGGTCGACGGCTTGAGGGAAGTGCTGACCTCCGTCTTCGAAATCAGCAGCCTGCTGGAGCAGCAGCGCCAGGGCGCGATCACCCGCCAGTTGGCCGCCTGGGCCGCCATCCTGGCCGTGCCGACGGCGGTGGCCGGCGTCTACGGCATGAACTTCGAGCACATGCCCGAGCTGAAATGGGCCTATGGCTATCCCGCCGTGCTCGCCGGCATCGCCGTGATCTGCGGCCTGCTGTACCGGCGGTTCAAGCGGACGGGCTGGCTCTAGGCCAGCCCCAGCAACTCGTGATGCCGCGCGGCGTCGATCCCGTCGCGCTGCTCTTGGGCCAGCCGGCTCTTGTCGCCCTCGGGCAGGATCAGGGTCGGGCGCTCGTCGGGGGCCTGGAACTGGACCAGCATCCGGGTGCCCAGCGATGTGCCCGGATAGGGCTCCAGCCTGTTGGCCAGCTTGCAGGGGTGCGGCGGCTCGTCCCGGCCGTCTTCCTCGTAGAGGTCGAGATAGCGCTCGAACACCTCGGGCTCGACCTCGGCCCAGACGCCCCAGCCGAAATAGTCGTCCTCGCCGATCAGCGGCACCGGCAGGATGCAAAGGATGAAGAAGCGGTCGCCCCACTGGCAGAGGTCGTCGCTGAACCGCGCCTGGCTCTCTCGCTCCTCTTCGGGGAGGGCCCAGACCTCGTCGGGCAGGGTGAAGCCATGGTCCCGCGACAGCGCTTCGTGGCGGCGGCCGCAGGTCGGGCAATCGAACGCTTTGGCCATCGGAACCTTCGGGCGTGAAAGACGCGCCGAGGATTAGGGCAAGTCGCGGTCCGGCTCTAGCCCAGCGCTTCGCGGAGGGCGTCGCACAGCCGGTCGAGACCCTCGATGTCGAGGCCGGGGTCCAGTTGGATGACCACGGTCGAGGCGGCGATATGGTCCGCGATCGGCGTGTCGTCGGCCTTCACGGTCAGGTCGCGCACGGCGCAGCTGGCGGCCACGCCGGCCTGTCGCAGCTTCCAGGCCACGGTCCCGGCGTCGTCGCTGGGCAGGGTCAGGGCGCAGGTCGGCGAGATCCAGCTCATGCCCCAGCCCGGCTGGAAGCTGACGCCGCTGTCCAGCAGCAGCACCCGCAGCTGCTGAGCGGTGGCGCAGAGGCGGTGGCGCAGGCGGGACCAGGCGACCACGCCGTCGTCGCCGACGAACGGCCGGGCCTCGATGGCGTTGACGGGGCTGGCGTCCTCGCAGGCCACGAACACCCCTTCACCGCTGGGCAGGCCGATCAGCACCGGCACGGGGGCCTCGATCATCACGTCGAAGGCGCCGAAGGCGTCGACCAGAACCGGCAAACCGGTCTCGTCGCGGAAGGCGGCCCAGGCGCGCATGTCCGGCGCGCGGCCGTGGGCGGCGGCGGGGATGATGGCCTCCAGCGGGCCTGGCGCGTGGGGGAGGCGCTCGCGCAGGTGACGCGGGTCGAACATGGCGCTGAACGGATCAACGTCGACCAGCCAGGGCTTCAGGCCCAGCGCGGCGATCCCCGCCAGGGTTTCGAGGTCGGCCAGGGCCGAGACGACGCAGACGCCGCCGGGCCGCACGCCCAGGGCCTTCAGCGTCGCGGCCACGGTGGTCGTCCGGTCGGTGAAAGCCCGGGCGCGAACGGGGCGCGCGAAGCGGCCGGCCAGGCGCTGCTCCAGATCGGAGGCGTAGCCGCGCGCGCCCAACGCCCTGGCGACCGCGTCGAAATCCACCGGCTCGAGACCGATCGAGGCGGGCTCGAGAACGGGCGCGGACAGGGTCGAGGCGGAGAACGGCTTGGGCATCATGGCGTGAACTTGGATCCGCTAAGAACCAGGCGACCCCATGGGGCCGCGCCTTATGGTTAAGCAAACGTATCCAGCGATTCCGCCGCCCCTAATGCGGCGCGCCGTCGCGGCAAAATTGTCTAGCGACTAGGCGATTTTTGCCAGGTTTCGCGCAGTTCGCGCTTCAGGACCTTGCCGATATGGCTGCGCGGCAGGGCGTCGACGAAACGAACCTCCGCCAGCCTCTGGGTCTTGCCGACCTTGTCGTTGACGAAGGCGCGGATGGCTTCCGGATCGGCCTGCCCGCGCGCCGCCACGAAGGCCACCGGCGTCTCGCCCCAGGCGTCGGAGGGCACGCCGACCACCGCCGCCTCGACCACCGCCGGATGCGTGGCCAGCACCGCCTCCAGGTCGGACGGATAGATGTTGAAGCCGCCGCTGATGATCATGTCCTTCTTGCGATCCATCAGGGTCAGGAAGCCGTCCTCGTCGAAGCGGCCGACGTCGCCGGTGCGGATGAAGGTCAGGCCCTCGGGCGAGGTCCAGGTCGCCTCGGCCGTCTTGTCGTCCCGGCCGTGATAGCCGTTCATCATCGAGGCCGAGCGGCCGACGATCTCGCCGACCACGCCGGGGCCGACCTGGACGCCGTCCTCGTCGATCAGGCGGATGTCGTGGCCGGGCGCCGGGCGACCGACCGTGTGCAGCTTGTCCGGATGCTCGTGGGCCATCAGGATGCAGGTCCCGCCGCCCTCGGTCATGCCGAAATACTCCACGAGACCACCGCGCCAGCGGCGCAGCACCTGCTCTTTGAGTTCGGCCGAGAACGGCGCGCTGGTGCAGAACTTCATCCGCGTCGAGGACAGGTCGTAGGCGTCGAAGTCCGGGTGCTCCATCAGGCGGCGGTACTGGACCGGCACCAGCATGGTGTGGGTGACGCGATGCTTCTGGGCCAGCTCCAGATAACGGACGACGTCGAACTTCTTCATCAGCACCACGGTCCCGCCGCCCGCCAGGGTCGGGAAGAAGCAGACCAGCGTGGTGTTGGAATAGAGCGGCGTCGACAGCAGGCTGACCGGCGCGTGGGCATAGCCGATCGTGTCGCCGACGAAGATGTGCTTCCAGCGCATGCCGTGCGACTGGACGATGCCCTTGGGCGTGCCGGTCGTGCCGCTGGAATAGATGATGTTGAAGGGATGCTTAGGCCCGATCTCGACCGGCTCGGGCGTCGCGCCCTCGGGGGCGAGCCAGGCGTCGAAGGCCTCGCCAACTGTAGAGCCGTCCAGCGCGATCTGGCGGACGGGGACCGGCGCGGGCTTCTGGGCTTCGGCGACGCCGGCGTCGAGGAAGAATAGCCTGGCCCCACAATCGGCGACCATGCCGGCGATGGCCTCGGGCGTCGACGACGGCGCGATCGGCGCGACCGCGACCCCGGCCCGCAGGGCGCCGAGGAACAGGGCGGCGTAGGGGATCGAGGACAGGGCGCAGACGGCGACGGCCTCACCGGGCGCGATCCCATCACGCTGGAGCGCGGCGGCGACGCGGTCGGCCAGGGCGTCGAACTGGGCGTAGGTGACGGCCTCGCCGGTCTCCATGACAACGGCGAGGCGGTCGGGGGTCTCCCGCGCCCGCTCACGCAGGATGTCGCCGATGGTCCCGTAGTCGGCGGCGATCATGGCGGCGAGGGTCATGCACTCTTCCTCAAAACGCAGAAACTCGTGTCATCCCGGAAGCCTCGCAGAGGCTATCCGGGACCCAGGGGTTGCGCGAGCGCCGTGCAGGCCGCCCCTGGGTCCCGGCTCTCCGCTTCGCTGCGGCCGGGATGACACGCTAATTTTGAAGCTCCAAGACCGCGATCAAGCGTCCTTGAAGCCCTTGCCCTCGGCGACCAGGCGCTCCAGCAGGGCCGACGGCTTGAAGTCGTCGCCCAGCTCGGCGTGGAACTCGCGCATCTTGGCCAGGATCTTGTCGAGGCCGACGAGCTCGCCCCAGAACATCGGGCCGCCGCGATAGACCGGCCAGCCGTAGCCGTTGATCCAGACGATATCGATGTCCGAGGCGCGGATGGCCTTGCCCTCTTCCAGGATCTTCGCGCCCTCGTTGACCATCGGATAGAGGCAGCGCTCCAGGATCTCCTGATCGGTGATCGTCCGGCGCTGGATCTGGCGCTTCTCGGCGAAGTCGCGGATCACCTGCTCGACGACCGGCGACGGGCTGGCGTTGCGGTTCTCGTCGTAGTCGTAGAAGCCCTTGCCGTTCTTCTGGCCGCGGCGGTCCATCTCGCACAGCACCTCGCGCACGGTCGAGGAGCTGGTCTTGGACGCGTCCCAGCCGATATCGAGGCCGGCCAGGTCGCTCATCGCGAACGGCCCCATCGGCAGGCCGAAGTCGTACAGCACCCGGTCGACGTCCCAGGGCATGGCGCCTTCCAGGATCAGCTTCTGGGCCTCGCGCTGGCGCTGGGCCAGCATGCGGTTGCCGACGAAGCCGTAGCAGACGCCCACTAGGACCGGCACCTTGCCGATGGCCTTGGACAGCTTCATGCAGGTGGCGATCACCTCTTTGCTGGTCTTGTCGCCGCGCACCAGTTCCAGCAGGCGCATGACATTGGCGGGCGAGAAGAAGTGGGTGCCGATCACGCTTTCCGGACGGCTGGTCACCGCCGCGATCTCGTTGACGTCCAGGTACGAGGTGTTGGTCGCCAGGATCGCGCCGGGCTTGGCGATCTTGTCCAGCTTGGTGAAGACCTCCTTCTTGATCTCCATCAGCTCGAACACGGCCTCGATGATCATGTCGCAGTCGGCCAGCGCCTCCATCTCCATGGAGGGCGTCAGCAGGCCCATGCGCTTTTCGACGTCGTCCTGGGTCAGGCGGCCCTTCTTGGCGGTGTTCTCGTAGTTCTTGCGGATGACGCCGACGCCGCGCTCCAGGTTCTCCGACTTGGCCTCGATGATCGTCACCGGGATGCCGGCGTTCAGGAAGTTCATGGCGATGCCGCCGCCCATGGTGCCAGCGCCGATGACGCCGACCTTCTTGACCGGGATCGTGGGCGTGTCGTCCGGCACGTCCGGGATCTTGGCGGCTTGGCGCTCGGCGAAGAACACGTAGCGCTGGGCGGCAGACTGGCTGCCGGTCATCAGCTCCATGAACAGCCGGCGCTCTTCCTTCAGCCCCTCGTCGAACGGCAGGTTCACCGCCGCCTCGACGCACTTGATGTTGTTCTCGGGCGCCATGAAGCCGCGGAACTTCTTGGCGTTGGCCGCTCGGAAGCTCTCGAAGATCTCGGGCTTGCCGCGCGCGGCCTCGACCTTGTCGTTGAGCTCGCGGACCTTCTTGAGCGGGCGGTTCTCGGCCACGACCTTGCGGGCGAAGGCGATGGCGCCAGCGCGCAGGTTCCCCTCCTCGACCAGCTCGTCGAACAGGCCCATGGCGTGGGCGGCCTTGGCCGGGACATGCTGGCCGCTGGTCACCATCTCAAGCGCCTTCTCGACGCCGACGATGCGCGGCAGGCGCTGGGTGCCGCCGGCGCCGGGCAAGAGGCCGATGTTCACTTCCGGCAGGCCCGCCTTGGCCGAGGGGACGGCGACGCGATAGTGGGCGACCAGCGCCACCTCGAGACCGCCGCCGAGCGCGGTGCCGTGGATCGCGGCGACCACCGGCTTGGGCGAATTCTCGATGACGCCTTGCACGTCCTGCAGGCTGGGACCGGTCATGGCCTTGCCGAACTCGGTGATGTCGGCGCCGGCGATGAAGGTCTTGCCATCGCAGATCAGCACGATCGCCTTGACGGCCGGATCGGCGATGGCGGCGTCGAAGGCGCCCTTCAGCCCCTCGCGGACCACGGCCGACAGCGCGTTGACCGGCGGCGAGTTCAGCGTGACGACGCCGACGTCGCCTTCCACGGAGAAATCAGTGACGGCGTTGATCGCGGCCATGCGGCTTCCACCCTTGCTCTATCGATTTATCGGCTTGAACAACCGTTTGAGAAACCCTGCACGCTCCGGCGAAGATGTCCAGACCGCCGTAACGGCGCCCAATTCGGAGGCGCCAGACATTGACGGACGACGATGACATACTGCAAATTCGAACAATAGTTTCAGCCGTGATCACGGGGACCGCCGGCGCGGCGGCGACCGGCCTCTAGCGTTTGTATTTCGGCGAGAATGATCAGGGCTGTTCAGGGCGTTCGCGGTGAAACACGGGCTTTGGACGCGCCTTGCACGCGTCCCGATATTTCGAAACTCGTGATCCGCGAGCGCGGCGCGCGTCCCCGGGGCGCTCGACTTCGGTAAGCCCTACTCGGCGCGGGAGCCCCCTCCCGCGCCGGATTTTTGAGACAGGAGATCCTCCCCCTAGCGGGGGAGGTGTCGGCTCGAAGAGACGACGGAGGGGGAAGGGGCAGGGTTAGCAGGACTTCCCCCTCCGGCCCTTCGGGCCACCTCCCCCGCTGGGGGGTGAGGATTTGATTTCACCCCGCCGCTTCCGTCAGGCTCGAATAGACCAGCGTCCGCAGCTCGCGGCGGATCGGATAGGCGCTGGAGGGCATCAGCTGGGTCATGAACACCACCGCCAGGTCCTCGACCGGGTCGATCCAGAAGGCGGTCGAGGCCATGCCGCCCCAGAAGTACTCGCCCAGCGAGCCCAGGTTCTTGGTCCGCGCCTGATCGACGGTCATGGCGAAGCCCAGACCGAAACCCAGCCCTTCGAACACCGCCTCGCTGAACAGCGACTTGGAGAGCTGCGTCAGCTCCTGGCCGCCGGGCAAGTGGTTCATGGTCATCAGCTTGATGGTCTTGGGGCTGATCAGCCGCGCGCCGTCCAGCTCGCCGCCGTTCAGCAGCATGCGGCAGAAGCGCATGTAGTCGTCGGCCGTGGAGACCAGGCCGCCGCCTCCGGACTTCAGCGACGGGTCGGTCAGATAGCGGCTCTTCTCCGGATCATCCTGCAAGACGACCTTGCCCGAGGGCGTCAGGGCGTAGCAGGCGGTGAAGCGGGCGCGCTGCCCCTCGGGGACGAAGAAGCCGGTGTCGACCATCTTCAGCGGGTCGAAGATGCGGGTCTTCAGGAAGACGTCGAACGGCTGCCCCGAGATCGCCTCGACCAGATAGCCCAGCACGTCGGTGGCGACGGAATAGTTCCAGGACTCGCCTGGCGAGAACTCCAGCGGCACGGTCCCCAGCGTGTCGACGAAGGCCTGCAGGCCGCCCTCGCTGTCCACCCCGTCCAGCTTCAGCTTGCGGTAGGCGGCGTCGACATTGGTGCGCTGCTGGAAGCCATAGGTGAGGCCGGCGGTGTGCCGCAGCAGGTCGATCATCCGCATCGGCTCGGTGGTCGGCTTGGTCAGGAAGGCGCCCGGCACGCCACCGTTGAACACGCCCAGGTCCCGCCAGGCCGGGATGAAACGGTGCACCGGATCGTCCAGCGCCACCAGGCCGTCCTCGACCAGCATCATGAAGGCGACGCTGGTGATCGGCTTGGTCATCGAATAGATGCGAAACAGACTGTCGTCCTTCAGCGGCTTTCCCCGCTCGACATCCGCCTGGCCCAGCACCGACGTGTAGGCTAGCTGGCCGCGCCGCCAGACTTGGGTCAGGGCGCACGGAAGCTTTCCGCTGTCTATGTACTTGGCCTGGATAAAGCGATCGATGCGCTTCAAGCGCTCGGACGACATTCCGACGGCTTCCGGCGTGCTCAAGATTTTCTCCCCTTGTCCCTTGTCTTTTTGGCGTCGCCCGAAAAAGCGAGCGCGACATTCCGTCGCAACCCAAACTTTACCCCGATGGGCGCATCCTAATTGAAGACGAGGGAATCAGGATGGGCAAGCACTTGGACGCGGGAGCTGCCTCCAGAACCGAAGCGGCGGCGGCCGATTGGTTCTTCCAGAACAGCCTCGACATGTTCGTCGTGCTGCACGGACGCACCATCGCCCGCGTCAATCCGGCCTGGACCCAAACCACCGGCTGGAACCCCGAGGACTCGCTCGGCCGGCACATGCACGACTTCTTCCACCTGCACGACACGCCGATCATCGAGGACATCGGTCGGATCCTCGAGGCGCGCGGCCAGGCGACGGGAGAGCACCGCCTGGCGCGCAAGGGCGGCGGATGGCTGTGGGTGCGGTCTCAGTCCAAGGTGCTGGAGGGCGGCGACCTGCTGATCGTTCTGCAGGACCGCACCGAGGAGCGGGCCCGCAACATCGCCCGCCAGCAGGCCGAGCGCTCCAACGAGCTGCTGCGCACCGCCACGGGCATCTTCGTGTGGCGCTTCAACCCGCGCAAAGGGATCTACGTCTTCGACCAGGACATCCCCACGCCCAGCCAGCCGGAGGGCGGCGCGCGGACCATGACAGTCACGGAGATGACCCAGTCGATCCACCCCGACGACCGCGACCGCGCTTGGGACGCGCTCTCGCGCACCCTGCGCACCGGCGAGCATGTCGACATCGACTACCGCTATCTGGATCCCCCGACCGGGCGCTGGGCCCATATCCATTCGTCCTGGCGCGGCGTGCGCGGCGCCAGCCACGAGGCCTGGGACGTGATCGGCATCAGCCAGGACGTCACCGAGCTGGTCGAGGCCCGCGACGCGGCCCTGGCGGCCGCCGACGCCAAGAGCCAGTTCCTGGCCAATATGAGCCATGAGATCCGCACGCCGATGAACGGCGTGCTGGGCGTGCTGCATCTTCTGAAGAAGGAGCGGCTTTCGGCCGACGGGCGTCGCCTGCTGAACGAGGCGCTGGACTGCGGCGAGATGCTGTCCCAGCTGCTCAACGACATCATCGACGTCTCGCGGATCGAGGCGGGCAAGCTGGAGCTGGCGGACGAGCCCACCGAGCCGGCCGAGCTCTTGCGCGGCGTCGCCGAGATGCTGCGCCCGCAAGCCGAGGCCAAGGGCCTTTACCTGCGCGTCGAGACGGCCAGCAAGGACCAGGGCGGGGATCTGGGCTGGGTGGTCACCGACCCGCTGCGCCTGCGCCAGGCCCTGTTCAACCTGCTGGGCAACGCCGTGAAGTTCACGCTTGAGGGCGGCGTCGTGGCCCGGCTGTCCGGGCGGCGCGAGGGCGAGCGCCTTCGCCTGCGCTACGAGATCGAGGACACCGGCGTCGGCATCGCGCCCGAGGCCGCCGCCAACCTGTTCGAGCGCTTCAAGCAGGGCGACGGCTCGACGACCCGGCGCTTCGGCGGCTCGGGCCTGGGCCTGGCCATCTGCCGCCGCCTGGCCGAGCTGATGGGCGGCAGCATCGGCTTCGACAGCGCGCCGGGCCGAGGCTCGACCTTCTGGATCGAGATCGAGGCCGACATTGGCGAACCGCCGGTCGAGACCGAGGAGGACGACGACGCGCCGCTGTTCGCCGACCTGCGGGTGCTGCTGGTCGAGGACAACGCCACCAACCGCCTGATCGCCGGCCGCATGCTGGAGGCGCTGGGCGCCGAGGTCAGCCTCGCCGAGGACGGCGTCCAGGGCGTGGCCATGGCCCGCGAGGGCTTCGACCTGATCCTGATGGACATCCAGATGCCGGGGATGGACGGCGTCGAGGCGACCCAGCGCATCCGCGCCCTGCCCGCCCCCGCCGGAACCGCGCCGATCCTGGCCATGACCGCCAACGCCATGGCCCACCAGCAGGCCGGCTACGTCGCCGCCGGCATGGACGGCGCGATCGCCAAGCCCCTGTCCCCCATCGCCCTGGCCCGCGCCATCATCCAGGTCCTGACCGCCGACCGGCCGGGGACGCTGAAGGCGTCGTAAGGGGCGGGCTTACGCCCATGGCGGGCGTTGGAAATGTCCCCAACTGGGCTATGCTCGTCATGAGCGAAGCCTGGGACCGCGGTGCTGGAGACGATGTACTCGAGCTTTTCGCGCTCCAGGCGGCGCGCGAGAGGAAATCCGCGCCCCGATAGCGAGCTCGACGGGAGCCAGAATGGATTTGATCAGCCTGCCGGTGTCGCCCTTCGCGGCGCGGGTCCGTATCGCGATCCATGCCAAGGGGTTGCCGATCGATATGATCCCGCCGCCGGCGGATTGGCGGGAAAGCCGCCATTTCCGGGACCTGTCTCCGACCGGCCGCGTCCCGGTGCTGCTCGATGAGCGCGGACCGATCTGGGAGTCGGCGGTGGTGCTGGAATATCTGGAGGAACGGTTTCCCGAAGCCCCGTCCTTGATGCCCGTCGATGTTTTCGACCGGGCGATCGCGAGGCTGCTCGTGCGCCATGTCGATCTCTATCTGATGCCGCCGATGGTCGCTCTCGCCCGCCCCGCCGTCGACGCCGCGAGCGCCCGCCGAATGGCCGAGGAGCTCCTGGACGGCGTCAGCATGCTCGATGACCTGCTGCGCGGACCCCGGTACGCCTTGTGCGATCGCCTTACGATCGCCGATTGCGCCCTGGCTCCCGCCCTTTTCGCGCTCCACGTGACGGCCGAACGCCTCGGGCTGGACCTGATCGAGCCGGGCTCGACGATCGACACCTACGCCCGGCTTTCACGGCGGGACCCCCATGTGGGACGCGTGATCGAGGAGATGGAGCAAGGCTTGCGCCAGCTCGCGCGGGTCGGCTAGCCGACCGTTGCCGACCAGCGACATGTCAGCCTCCGGCGCGCCGGCGGGTTTGTACGACACGACCCAAGGACCCGCGTGTCCGGGTATCGCCATCGCCTGAAACATTCCTGACAAACCCCGACGTTACGGGAGGCGATTGTCCCTTCACGGAGGGGTAGGCCTTTCGGGCCAGGCTTCGGACGCCTAGATAGGCGGGACGTCCGATCGCGCCGGCCGGCGGGCCCGCGTGTTCTTGGGGTGAGTTGCATGGACGATGGTCGGATCGGCGGAGCGGCGACGGCGCGTTACGCCCGCAAGAAGGAGACGATCCTGGCCGCGGCCACGGCGATCCTGAACCGCCAGGGCGTGCGCGGCATGACCCTGTCCGACGTCGCCGCCCAGGTGGGGCTGAACACCACCAGCGTCACCTACTACTACCGCAAGAAGGACGACCTGGCGGCCGCCTGCTTCATGCGCGGGCTGGAGCGTCTGGAGGCCATGGTCGAGGAGGCCGCCGTCCAAGCCTCGCCCGCCGACCGCATCGTCAAGTTCCTGGATCTCTATCTCGACCTGCACCGAAGCGTGCGCCAGGGCGAGGCCACGCCGCTGACCAGCTTCGCCGAGGTCAAGGCGCTGAAGGAGCCCCTGCGCGGCTCGGTGGTCGAGGCGTTCAACAACCTGTTCCGCCGCGTGCGAAGCTTCTTCGACGACCCGTCCCTGGCCCATCTGGACAAGCGCCAGCGCAACGCCCGCGCCCACCTCCTGATGGAGCAGGTGTTCTGGTCGGGGACCTGGCTGCGCCGCTACGACGTCGAGGACTATGGCCGGGTGCGCGACCGGATGGGCGACATCCTGCTGAACGGCCTGCCCGCCGCCGACCGGACCTGGGCGCCGAGGCCCCTGCCCGACCCGACGCCGCTCTCGCAGGACAACCTGGCGCCCGAGGGGCTGGAATGGCGCGAGACCTTCCTCGTCGCCGCCACCCGCCTGATCAACCAGCGCGGCTATCGCGGCGCCTCGGTCGAGGAAATCTCCGCGGCGCTGAACGTCACCAAGGGCTCGTTCTACCACCACCACGACGACAAGGACGCCCTGGTCGCCGAGTGCTTCGAGCGCACCTTCACCGTCACCCGCCGCTCGCAACTGGACGCCCGCGATCTGGACGCCGACGGCTGGACCCGGCTGGCTTCGACCGCGGCGGGGCTTTGCGCCTATCAGCTGTCCGAGCACGGGCCGCTGCTGCGCGCCTCGTCGATGGGCGCCCTGCCGGCCGAGCTGCGCCATGACATGGCCGACGGCTACGCGCGCGGCTGGCAGCGCTTCGCCTCGATCATCTCCGACGGCATAGCGGACGGCTCGATCCGCCCGATCGACCCCAGCATCGCCGCCCACATGATCAACTCGATGCTGAACGCCGCCGCCTCCCTGCCGATCTGGGTCCAGGGCCTGGAGCGCGAAGAAGCCGCCGATCTGTTCGCGCGGCCGCTGCTGACGGGCGTCTTGGGGTAGGCCGCCTTCTCCCTCGCGGGAGAAGTGTTGCGACACATTAACCATAATCTAGGTCGCCGAGCCGACGCCTGTTACCCTCAAGGCACTGATTCGCCTCGGGTCTCGCCGCATGACGACGATCAATCCGTATTCGTCGACCTACGCCCCCGGCCTGACCGCCGGCCAGACGGCGACGCAGCGCGCCAACCAGGCCACCGGTTATGGCCAGACGCGCGACCAGAGCCCGACCATCAACACGCCGGCGGTCAACGTCACCCTCTCGCCCGCCGCCCAGGCGGCGCTGAGGGCCCAGACCGACTCCCGAACGATCGAGGGCGTGGTCGCCGAGGCCAAGGCCCAGATCGCGGCGCTGCTGAAAGCGGCGAAAACCACCAGCGCGCTGAAGGATGGCGATCCGACGATCGACGTCTCGAGGCTGGACCGTCGCGCGCTCCACGCCGTGGCCAGCAACCAGGGCGGCGGCTTCCCGATCGAACAGCAAGTGGTCGCCTCGCTGGCGCTAAAGGCCCAGAACGACCAGGCGCTGGCCGCCCCCGCGGCCCAGGCGCGGCTGACCGGAGACTACGCCAGCCTCTACCAGACCGCCATCGACCAGATGGACGCCGCCGGACCCGAGGAGAAGGCCTCGGCCGCCTGGAGCCGCGACCGCGCCGCCCTGGTCGAGGCCCGCGGCCAGGCCATAGCGCGCCCGGGCCTGGCGCCCATCGGCGTCCAGAACGACACCGTCGCGGCCTATATGCACGAGGCGGGCGGCGTGGTGGCCGGCGCCAAGACCCGCGACTTCGGCAAGGTCGCCACCGATGTCCGCGCCGCGCTGGACAAGCAGTATTCGCTGGCCGTCCACCCCGACGCGGCCAAGGACCCCGACGGCGGCGACATCGACTTCCGCCGCTTCGACGATCGTTCGCTGGCGGCGGTGGCGCTGAACAAGGACGGCCAGTTCTCGGCGCACGAGACCCAGATGGCCAAGGTCGAGATCCGCTCGCGCGACAGCGCCGCGATCAAGGCCAGCTACCAGTCGACCAGCGAGGACGCCGGCGGCTTCGGCAAGGCGATGATCACCCGCTACGCCGGCATGACAACCGAGGAGCGCCAGGCCGCCGGCTGGAGCCCGGAGACCTACGCCAAGATGGTCGAGCTGCAGACCTCGCGCGACAAGCTGAGCCAGATGTTCAACACGGATGGGTCCATGGCGGGCCCGCCGAGCTTGCTGGATTATCTGTAGGTACAAGCACTCGTCATCCCGGAAGCCTCGCAGAGGCTATCCGGGACCCAGGGGCGGCGCGCACAGCGTTCCCGCACCCCCTGGGTCCCGGCTCTTCGCGCTTCGCGCTACGGCCGGGATGACGAGAGAATTGTAAGCCCTAGGCCGCCCCTCACCCCAGCGTCAGAAACCCGTGCGCCTGGACCAGGCTCTCGCCGGCGGCGATGCGGGCGCTGGGATTGGGTTTCGGCTCGCCGACCTTGACCAGGGTGTTGCGGTCGATGTGACGGAACGGCTCCTCGCGCCCCCGGACCTGCAGCATCGTCGTCGAGACATAGGACCAGCCGCCGTCGGCCTCGAAGCGGACGTCCAGTTGGTAGGAGTCGGTCCGGAACGCCCACTCCAGGAAGTCGGCCGAGCAGATCCCGTAGCCCGGCCCGCCGCGCTCGGCGCGCACGGAAAGGCCCAAGCCGTCGGCGTTCGCCTGCCCCTTGGCCAGCGCCACCTGGCCGCGCGGAATGGCCAGGGTCTGCATGATCAGCCCCGTGGCCGGCTCCCACAGCCAATAGCCGATCTGGTCATGGAAGGTCGTGTCCTCGTCCGAGGCGACGATGTGGATGTGGTAGCGCAGGCCGTACAGCAGCTGCGGCCCATTGGCCTGCGGGTCGATCGGATGCAGCTCGATCCGTTCCAGGTACTCGCGGCGCTCGGGACCATCGGCCTTGGGGTTCACGTCGACGCCCTTGCGGCCTTCCCAGACGCCGGCCAGCCGCGTCAGCGGCCCCAGATTGGCCAGGGTGTCCGGATCCACGTCTTCCGGTTCGGAGAAAATGTCGGCGGGGAACTCGCTCATGCGTCCTTGCCTCTATCACATCCTCTCACAGGTCAAGCTTGGCGAGGATGGCTTCGTCCGACCGCGTCTTGGCCACGTATGGAAGGGTGTTGATGACACGATGGGGATCGTCCCAACGGAAGCTTCGTCGGGACGCGCGACGGGGGGGGTTTCGCATCCGGTTGGGGAAGCCTAATTGGAACAACATGGGTCGCCGCGTCGCGCCTGGACGTCGCTACAATCGGATCGGATTTTCATGCGTTTCGCCAAAGCCGGCCCAGCCGGGCGTTCTGGCTCCCCTCTCCGCGCGCGCGGCGCGGCGCTGGTCGCGACGGCGATCGCGCTGAGCGGCTGCGTCACGCCCGTCCCCAAGGTCGACGCCCGCCTGCCCGCCGCCTATGAGGCGCCGGCCGGAACGCCCTTGGCCGCCGAGACGCTGGATCAATGGTGGACCAGCTTCGACGATCCGGTCTTGAACGAACTGGTCACGACGGCTCTCGCCCAAGCGCCCGACGCGCGCCTGGCCGCCGCGCGGCTGGAAGAGGCTCGCGCCGTGCGCCTGGGTCAGGTCCGCCAGCTCTACATCCCCTCCACGCCCCTGACCGGCTCGGCCCAGCGCACCGACACCGACATCATCGACCAGAGCGGTTCGGGCGGCTTCACCCAGGGCGGGGTCAGCAAGACCTATTCGGCCAATTTCGACGTCTCCTGGGAGCTCGACCTGATCGGCCGCCGTCGCGCCGCCCGCAAGGTGGTCGACAACGATCTGGCCGCCGCCCGCTTCGCTTACGAAGGCGCGCGCGCGGCCCTGGCCGCCAATGTCGCCCAGTCCTATTTCGAGGCGCGCGGCTACGCCGTGCAGCTGGAAGACGCCCGCCAGAACGCCCGCATCGCCCAGGGCCTCCACGACGTCGCCGCCGAGAAGGGCCGCCGGGGCTTGTCGGCCACGTCCGAGGGCGAACGCACCGCCGCCGATCTCGCCCAGGCCCAGGCCCAGGTCGCCCAGCTGGAAGCCCAGCTACAGGCCGCGCGCCGAAGCCTGCTGATCCTGGTCGGCAAGGGCGTCGATCCGCTAGCCTCTCTGCCGGTCGAGCCGGTGCTGGCGCAAGCCCCGCCGATCCCCGCCGCCGCGCCCGGCGCGTTGCTGGCCCGCCGCCCCGACGTGCGCGAGGCCGCCGCGCGCCTGGCCTCGGCCTCCGGCAATCTGAACGTCAACGAGCTGGCGCTCTTCCCCACCATCAACCTCGCGCCCAGCGTGGGCCTGACCAAGTCGATCAGCCCCAGCTTCTTGCAGACGGGCGAGACCACCTCGACCACCAGCTCGGCCTGGACGCTGGGCGCCAACCTGTCGGTCCCGGTGCTGAACATTCCGAAGCTCCTGTCGGACATCAAGGCCCAGGGCGCCCGCGTCGAGCAGGCCGCGATCACCTACGAGCAGACCGTCCAGCAAGCGTTCGGCGAGGCCGAGAACGCGCTGGTCCAGCTCGACGCCGATCAGCGGCGCGTGGCGCTGCTGGCCGCCGGCGAGCGCCGCGCCGCCGTGGCCTACGAGGCCAGCCGCAAGGGCTACGCCGCCGGTCTGACCGACCTGACCACGGCCCTGCAGGCCGAGCAGTCCTGGCGCGGCGCCCGAACCGCCCTGACCGGGGCCCAGACCCAGGCGCTGCAACGCGCCGTCCAGACCTACAAGGCGCTCGGCGGCGGATGGTCGCCGCAAAGCCTTCCCCAAAAGCCCTCCGCGCAATGAGACCCGCCCCGATGACGACCCGCAATCTGATCGCCACCGCCCTGGTCAGCGCCGCCCTGGTGGGCGCCGGAGGGACCCTGTCCGCCTGCGGCAAGAAGACCGAGCCCGAAGCCGCCAAGCCCGCCGGCGCCGAGCAGGCCCGCGCCGTCTCGGTCACCCGCGTCGCGACCCGGGCGCTGGGCGGCGGCTTCAAGGCCTCGGGCCAGTTGATCCCGCGCGAGGAGGCGGCCGTGGGCTCGGAGCTCTCCGGCTACCGCGTAGCCCAGGTCTTCGTCGAGGAAGGCGCCTGGGTCCGGGCCGGACAGCCCCTGGCCCGGCTGGACAACACCCTGCTGCGCGCCCAGATCGCCCAGCAGGCCGCCGTCGCCGCCCAGGCCGAGGCCGAGGCCAAGCGCGTCACCGGCCTCGACGGCCAGGGGATCCTCTCCCAGGAGCAGATCGACAGCCGCCGCTACACGGCCAAGGCCCAGGCCGCCGCCCTCGAAGAGCTGCGGACCCGCGACCGCCGCATGACCATCACCGCCCCCGTCTCCGGCCGGGTGCTGGAACGGACGGTGCGGCCCGGCGACGTGGCCGGCGGAACCACGCCCTGGTTCCGCATCGCCCGCGACGGCCTCGTCGAGCTGAACGCCGAGGTCAACGAGGCCGACCTGGCCAACGTCCGCGTCGGCCAGCCGGCGCGGGTCACCGTCCCCGGCGGCGTGACCGTCTCGGGCGAGGTCCGTATCGTCAGCCCACTGATCGACACCAATACACGTCTGGGCCGCGTGCGCGTGCGCCTGCCCCTGAACGACGCCTTGCGCGCCGGCGGCGTGGCCTCGGCGGAGTTCGGCGCGTCCGGCGTCCAGGTCGCCGCCGTGCCCGAGGCCGCCCTGCGCCTCGACGCCGAAGGCGCCTCGCTGATGGCGGTCGACGACCAGAACCGCGCCCGCCAGATCCCGGTCAAGACCGGCCTGCGCGCCGGCGGCTGGGTGCAGCTGATCGACGGCCCGGCCGTCGGCACGCGCGTCCTGCTGGGCGGCTCGGCCTTCACGCTGGACGGCGACAAGGTCAAGCCGATCGAAGGCAAGGTTGGGCCGATCGAAAAGGCGGCCCGCTAATGTCGTCGCAACTCCGCGTCTCCGCCTGGGCGATCCGAAACCCGATCCCGATCGCCGTGCTGTTCATCGCCCTGATGCTGGGCGGGATCGCCAGCTATTTCATGCTGCCGATCAAGCAGTTCCCCAACGTCTCGTTCCCGATGGTGGTGGTCACCGTCACCCAGAGCGGCGCGGCCGCCGGCGAGATGGAGACCCAGATCACCCGTCCGGTCGAGGACGCGGTGGCCAGCCTGTCCAACGTCAAGAGCATCCGCTCGACGGTGGTTCAGGGCGCCTCCACGACGCAGATCGAGTTCGAGATGGGCGTCGACCTGCAGAAGGCCGTCGACGACGTGCGCTCGAAGGTCGACCAGACCCGCACCGAGCTGCCGCGCGAGATCGACGAGCCGATCGTCCAGCGTGTCGAGCTGGACGCCCTGCCGATCACGACCTACGCCGTCTCGGCGCCCGCCATGTCGATCACGGACCTGTCCTGGTTCGTCGACGACACGGTCAGCCGCGCCCTGCAGGGCGAGAAGGGCGTGGCCCAGGTCGCGCGCGTCGGCGGCGTCGACCGTGAGATCAACATCATCGTCGATCCCGACCGAATGGCCGCGGCGGGCGTCACCGCGCCTCAACTGAACAACGCCATCGCCCAGTTCAGCGTGGACGCGCCCGGCGGCCGGGCCATCGTGGGCCAGCGTGAGCAGACCGTGCGCGTGCTGGCCGCGGCCCGCACGGCCGAGGATCTGCGCGCCCTGACCATTCCGGTCGGCGGCGGCCGCTATGTGAAGCTGACCGACGTGGCCCAGGTCGGCGACGGCGCGGGCGAGCCCCGCTCCTTCGCCCGCCTGGACGGCCGCCCGGTGGTGGCCTTCCAGGTCAGCAAGACCAAGGAGTCCAGCGACGTCCAGGTCGAGGACCGCGTCAAGGCGGCGATCAAGCGGCTGGAGGCGGCCCATCCGGGCGTGACCTTCACCCCGATCTACTCGGTGGTCGACGACACCCGCGCCAGCTTCAACGCCACGGTCAACACCCTGGTCGAGGGCATGATCCTGGCGGCCCTGGTGGTGCTGCTGTTCCTGCGCGAATGGCGCGCGACCCTGATCACCGCCATCGCCATGCCGATGTCGCTGGTGCCCACCTTCATCTTCATGGTGATCATGGGCTTCTCGCTGAACGTCGTGACGCTGCTGGGCCTGACCCTGGTGATCGGCATTCTCGTGGACGACGCCATCGTCGAGATCGAGAACATCGAAAAGCGCGTCGCGACGGGACAACGCCCCTACGAGGCGGCGATCGAGGGGGCCGACTCCATCGGCCTGGCCGTCGTGGCCACCACCTTCACCATCGTCGCCGTCTTCGCGCCGGTGGCCTTCATGCCCGGCATTCCCGGCCAGTTCTTCCGCGAGTTCGGCCTGACGGTCGCCGTGGCGGTGCTGTTCTCGCTGGTGGTGGCGCGGCTGCTGACGCCGCTGCTGGCCGCCTATTTCCTCAAGCCCGCGGCGCACGCCCGGCCGCGCAAGCCGTTCACCGGCGCCTATCGGCGCGCCCTGGATTGGGCGCTGGACCACCGGATCGTCAGCTGCGTGATCGGCGTGGCGATCTTCGTCGGCTCGCTGATGCTGGCCGCCGGCTTGCCCGCCGGCTTCCAGCCGCCGGCCAACTACAACTACTACTACATGAAGGTGCAGGGGCCGCCCGGCGCCACGGCCGCCGACATGGACCGCGCGGTCCGGTCGATCACCAAGATGTTCGCGGCGCGGCCGGAGACGGCCCACGTCTTCGCCCAGATCGGCTCGCAGATCTCGGGCATGGGCCCCGGCGGCGGCGGCGGCGGCTCGGACCTGCGCGACGGCACGGTCACGGTCGTGCTGCATGACGAGCGCGAGCTGCGGGTCTCGGAGATCAAGGCCCTGATGCGCGACAAGCTGCTGGAGCTGCCCGACGTGCGCCTGACCCTGCTCAGCGACGACGGCGCGGCCGAGGTGCAGACCATCCTGACCAGCGACGACGGCCAGGCCCTGGAGCGCGCGGCCCTGGCGCTGGAACGCCAGATGCGCGACGTGCCCAGCATCGCCGACCCGCGTCCGGCCACCCCGCCCAGCGGTCCGGAGATCGTCATTCGGCCCCTGGCCGCCGAGGCCGCGCGCCTGGGCGTTTCGACCGCCGACATCGCCGCGGTGGCCCGCGTGGCCACGGTCGGAGACATCGACGCCAACGTCGCCAAGCTGACCGACGGCGAGCGCCGCCTGCCGATCCGCGTCCGCCTGGCCGACGACGCCCGCGCCGACCTCGAACAGATCAAGGCCCTGCGCGTGCCGACCGCCTCGGGCGGCTTCACCCGCCTCGACACCGTGGCCGAGGTCGCCTTCCAGGCCGGTCCGGCCAAGATCGAGCGCTACGCCCGCAAGCGCCAGCTGACCGTCGAGGCCGACCTCGCGCCCGGCGTGGTGCTGGGCACGGCCAACCAGGACATCGACGCCCTGCCGGTCATGAAGAACCCGCCCAAGGGCGTGGCCAAGGCGACCGGCGGCACCGAGGAGGCCATGGGCGAGCTGTTCGGCGGCTTCGCCATCGCGCTGGGCTCGGCGGTGTTCCTGGTGTTCGGCGTCATGGCCCTGCTATTCGGCAGCTTCTTCAAGCCGATCACCATCATGTCGGCCCTGCCCCTGGCGATCGGCGGCGCGTTCATCGGCCTCCTGGCGTTCGGCATGAGCCTGTCGATCCCGTCGATGATCGGGTTCCTGATGCTGATGGGCCTGGCGGCCAAGAACTCGATCCTGCTGGTCGAGTACGCCATCGAGGAGGAGCGTCGAGGGGTGCCCCAGCGCGAGGCCATCATCGACGCCTGCCGCGAACGGGCCCGGCCGATCATCATGACCACCCTGGCGATGATGGCCGGCATGCTCCCGACCGCGCTGGGCCTGGGCAAGGGTTCGGAGTTCCGCCAGCCGATGGCCGTGGCCGTGATCGGCGGCCTGATCACCTCGACCGTGCTGTCGCTGGTGCTGGTGCCGGTGGTCTACGAGATCATCGACGACTTCGAGGCCTGGCTGAAGCCCAAGCTGGCCCGGTTCGTCACGCCGCGCGAGGCGCCGGGGGGGCGGGATGCGACCCCGGTCGATCGACTGTAGGCGATGTCTCCTCCCCCTCTGGGGGAGGGGGACCGGCGAACGCCGGTGGAGGGGCCCTGTGAGGCGGCGAGCGCATCACCGCTTCGCGGACCCCCTCCGTCTCGCCGCGTATTCGCGGCGCTCCACCTCCCCCTAATGGGGAGGAGAAAACCCGGCTCAATCCCGCCTCGGCGCGTAGCTGAGCCGGCACACCGTCCAGCCGGCCTCGCGGGCCATCTCGAAGCGGCCGCCCAGTTGCTGGGCCATGGCCCGGACGATCCGAAGCCCAAGGCTCTTGGAGCGCGCGGGATCGAAGCCGGTCGGCGGGGCCGCGCCGTCGTTGTGGACGCTCAAGCGGTGGGTCAGGCCCGTCTGGTCCAGGCTCACGCGCACCCGCCCTTCTCCCGCCTCGCCGAAGCCATGCTCCAGGGCGTTGTTGAAGCTCTCCAGCATGACCAGGGTCACGGGGGTCGCCTGATCGGGATGCAGCGGCTCGTCGCCGCCCTCGATGGTCAGGCTCACGCGGGCCCCGGCCGCGGCGGCGGCGCTGGCCAGCAGAGTCTCGGCGAAGACGCGGAACGGCACGGGCTCGCCCACGGCGTTGTGCAGCTCGCGCTGGATCTGGGCGATCACCTCGATCCGCGCGCCGGCCTGGTCGAGGACTTGGCGGGCGTCGGCGTCCATGACGCCCTGGCCTTGCAGCCGCAGCAGGGCGCCGGCGACTTGCAGGTTGTTGCTCACCCGGTGATGCAGCTCGCGGTACAGGAGGTCCCGGCTCTCGGCCAGGTTCCGATAGCGCTCGCGTTCCTCGCGCAGCTGATCCAGCGCCCCGCGCATGCCGTCGATGAAGAAGATGTCGACCGCCACGACGAAGACGTAGAAGACCAGCGTCAGCAGGACCGGAAAGCCGAAATTGAAGACGCGCGCCGGCGGAATGAAGAAGTACCAGGCCGCCAGACCGCACAGCGTTGCGCACAAGATCGCCGGCCTCAGTCCCAGGAAATAGGCGCAGACCACGACGGCTGGAAAGAAGGTCACATAGGGAAAGCCGGGCGGGAAGACGCTGTCCAGACCCAACCGGAGAAGGAAAGACAGAAAGGCGATCAGCACCGCCAAGGCATAGCGCGCGGCTGGATTAGCCTTAATCTTACTTCTCAGGTCCAAGCGCGCCTCCCGGTCAAGGAAAGGTGCTGGCCTTTTCCGCAACGGCCGTCAAGCGGCTACCCGACATACAGCCGAGCCCGGCTGACATCTCTCTCCTATGTCGGGTTGGCGACCGCAACCTCGATCTCGCGCGGACGTTAACCCGCCAACTTCCCACAACCGAAAGACGCCCCATGGCCATCCCGGCGAAGACCAAGGCCAGCACGGCCACGCGCGGCGGCGCGAAGTCCGCGGCCCCGAACCCGACCAAGGTTCCCCAGCCCGCAGGCCCTTCGACCGAAGGCGAGAGCCTGGTGGCGCCGGGCGGCGAGACCCACCAGCAGGCCGACGGCCCCGACACTCAATTGACCACCAACCAGGGCGTGCCGATCGGCGACAACCAGAACTCGCTGAAGGCCGGCGCGCGGGGTCCCGTGCTGCTGCAGGACTTCATCCTGCGCGAAAAGATCATGCACTTCGACCACGAGCGCATCCCCGAGCGCGTGGTCCACGCCCGCGGCTCGGCCGCGCACGGCTTCTTCGAGTGCCTGGACTCCTGCGCCGACGTCACCGTCGCCGACTTCCTGCAGCGCCCGGGCGAGCGCGTCCCGGTGTTCACGCGGTTTTCGACCGTGGCCGGCAACAAGGGTTCGGCCGACCTGCCGCGCGACGTGCGCGGCTTCGCGGTCAAGTTCTACACGCAGCAAGGCAACTTCGATCTCGTCGGCAACAACATGCCGGTGTTCTTCATCCAGGACGCCATCAAGTTCCCCGACCTGATCCACGCCGCCAAGCAGGATCCCGACCGCGAGTTCCCCCAGGCCGCCACCGCGCATGACACCTTCTGGGACTTCATCTCGCTGACGCCCGAGAGCATGCACATGATCATGTGGGCGATGAGCGACCGGGCCATCCCGCGCTCGCTGCGGATGATGGAGGGCTTCGGCGTCCACACCTTCCGCCTGATCAACGCCGAGGGGATCAGCACCTTCGTCAAGTTCCACTGGCGGCCCAAGCTCGGCTCGCAGTCGGTGGTCTGGGACGAGGCCCTGAAGATCAACGGCGCCGACCCCGACTTCCACCGTCGCGACCTGTGGGAGGCCATCGAGGGCGGCGACTTCCCCGAGTGGGAGTTCTGCCTGCAGACCTTCACCCAGGAGCAGGCCGACGGCTTTGATTTCGACGTGCTCGACGCCACCAAGCTGATCCCCGAGGAGATCATTCCGCTGCGCGTGGTCGGCCGCATGGTGCTGGACCGCAACCCGGACAACTTCTTCGCCGAGACCGAGCAGGTCGCCTACTGCGCGGCCCACGTCGTGCCGGGGATCGACTTCACCAACGACCCGCTGTTGCAGGGCCGGCTGTTCTCGTACCAGGACACCCAGCTCAAGCGCCTGGGAGGGCCCAACTTCCACCAGATCCCGATCAACCAGCCCAAGTGCCCGTTCCACAACCTGCAGCGCGACGGGCACATGCAGATGGGCGCGCCGAAGGGCCAGGTGAACTACGAACCGTCAAGCCTCGGCGCGCACGTGGCGCGCGAGTCGCTGGAGCGGGGTTATCACACCTTCCCCAATCCCGAGGCGGGCGAGCAGCTGCGCCTGCGGCCCGAGACCTTCGCCGATCACTACACCCAGGCGCGCCTGTTCTTCGCCAGCCAGACCAAGCCCGAGCAGGATCACATCGTCGCCGCCCTTGTCTTCGAGCTCAGCAAGTGCGTGACGCCGCGCGTGCGCGAGGCGGTGCTGTCGCGCCTCGTCCACATCGACGCCTTCCTGGCGCAGTCGGTGGCCGAGGGCCTGGGCTTCACCGGCCAGATCGTCCCGGCGCCGGCGCCGATTCCGGCCAAGGACATGGACCCTTCGCCCATGCTCAGCATCCTGGCCAAGGCCGAGCCGACCCTGGAAGGCCGCAAGGTCGGGGTCATGGTCAGCGACGGCTGCGACGACAAGCTGGTGGCCAAGCTGAAGGCGGCCGTCGAAGCCGCCGGCGCGCGCCTGCAGGTCATCGCCCCGACCATCTATGGCGTGACGACGGCCAACGGCCAGCTCCTGCCCGCCGACCACAAGATCGACGGCGGTCCCTCGGTGCTGTTCGACGCGGTGGCGATCCTGCCTTCGGAAGACGGCGGCGAGCAGCTGGCGATGGAGGCGGCGGCGGTCAACTTCCTGCGCGACGCCTATGGCCACCTGAAGGTCATCGCCTACCTGCCCTCGGCCGCGCCGCTGTTCGCGGCCGGCGGGATCACCGAGGTCGGCCCCGATGACGACGCTGGCCTGATCGCCCTGCCCGACGCCAGCCTCGACGACTTCATCGCCGCAGCCTCGGCCGGGCGCGTCTGGGCGCGCGAGCCCCTGGTCCGTCCGCCGCCCAAGCCGCTGGTGGTCGCGGCGTAGGGGCCTCGCTCAATCAGCCGCCCCCCCCCCTCTTAGAGAGAGGGATTTGGAGCGTCCGCTCACGCCAAAGCAAAAGGCCCCGGAGATCGCTCTCCGGGGCCTTCGCATTTTCTAGCCGAAGCTAAGACGGTCGAGGATTACTCGACGATCTTGGCGACGACGCCGGCGCCGACGGTGCGGCCGCCTTCACGGATGGCGAAGCGGAGCTTCTCTTCCATGGCGATCGGGGTGATCAGCTCGACGTCCAGCTCGGCGTTGTCGCCCGGCATGATCATTTCCACGCCTTCGCG
>NZ_JAVDRV010000004.1:0-327136 GCF_031454995.1 Caulobacter segnis
AAACCGGCAAGTTCGTCGGCATGAAGAGCTTCGGCGCCTCCGCCCCGTTCGAGGTGCTCTATCAGAAGTTCGGCATCACCGCCGAAGCCGTCGCCCAAGCAGCGCTGGCCTAAGGTCCGGACGGGGTGGCGTCAGAACGCCACCCCGAACCGCACCGTGGCGACCAGGGCGTGGCCAACGCCGCTGTCGGCGCCGGGGTCGCGGACATATTGCAGGTCCGGCTGGATGGTGACGGGTCCGATCTTGTCGGAATAGGTGACTTCTATCGCGCTCTCCGCGCGCGTGAGGCGCTGACCTTCATCCAGAGCGTTCGCGCGGAACTTGCCCGTGAGGAAAGCCTGGTTCACCCCGACCGAGAAGGCGCTGTCGGGGCGGCTTTCGAAAACACGTTCGACGAGCAGACCAGCCTGCCAGCCGCCGCTGAAGGCCGTGGTGTCGCCATCGGAGAGACCCAGACGAGCAAAAGCGGTCGTCTTGCGTACGGCCTCCTCGCCTTCGCCCGTAAGCTGTCGCTCTAACAGGAGGTAGGCGCCTCGCGCCGTCCGGGAGGCTGGGAGACCGTCCGCGACGACGTCTCGAATATCCGGCTGCTTCTTGGTGTAGCGCCAAGCTCCGAAGGCGACCTTGCCACGTCCCCGCCAGCCCGCTTCGGCGATCGTCAGCAAGCCATGCTCGAACTCGGTGCAGACGCCGCCGGGGTCCCCCAGAACACTGGAATGGGCGTTGATGGCCGCGGCCTGGACGTAGACGTGCTCGTTCGGCGTCCAGCTGCCGCGTACGGACAGGGCCGTCGATGGGAAGATGGAGGGGCCGTTCGGGCCGGTGGCCGCCAGCTCCGAGCCGATGCCGAAAGCCGGCGCCAGCAGCAATCCCGCGCTGTCATTGGCGTAAAATTCGCTGTTGAGGTCGTAGAGGCCCACGAGCACCGAGCCCTTGTCGCCGAAACTCTGTTCGACCCAGGCCTCGAACAGACGAGCTCTTTGGCGCGTCACCTCGATATTGTTGACGCCCTGCAGCGTGCCAGCGTCATCGTTGGGCATGGCGCCGCTGTTGTTCAGCAGAAGCGCATGGGCCTTCGCGCCTTTCCAGCCAACCGCCTTGTCCAGGTCGATGTCGGCGCCGATTTGGAGATCATCCAAGACGCGCCCTCGTTTGGCGAGGCCTCCGCTGACCACGCCCGCGACATCGACGGTGTAGCCGCCGCTGAGGGTGACGGCCTTGCTCGGGGCCTCGGCCGCGAACGCGCAAGCGCCCGCGAACGCGGCGCAAGCAGCGGAAAAGATCGCTCCGATCCGGAGCGCGATAGGGTGACGCTGACGCATTTGACCCTCGACGCCGATCTCGTGGACACGCTCGAGAGGCTAAGCTTCGATGTCGACGATCCCGTTAACCAAGGCTGTGGCGCGTGGTCGCAGGTCACGGCGTCCAGAACCCCGACCCGCGACGTACGAGGGCGCAGCCTGAATCTTCTCAGGCTCTCTCGATAGTCACGCCTTCTGGAAGGTCCTTGGTGGAGCCGAGGGGAATCGAACCCCTGACCTCCTCATTGCGAACGAGGCGCTCTACCATCTGAGCTACGGCCCCAAGGAGCGGCGGAGATACGGCCCCAGAGCCGTCTCGTCAAGCGGGGTTATAACTGCGCCTTGTCAGCATCGTTCCGGCGGGGCAAGAAGCTCAGGCGTCTAGACGGAAACCCCATGGCCCCGATCATCCATCTCGTCTTCTTCATCATCAACGCGCTAGTGGACCTGCTCTGGTGGGCCATCGTCATCTCGGCGATTCTGAGCTGGCTGTTCGCGTTCGAGGTGATCAACCGCCGCAACCAGTTCGTCTACAACGTCGCCACCGTTCTGGATCGGATCACCGACCCGATCCTAAGCCCGTTCCGCCGCTTCATCCCGGCGATCGGCGGCGTCGACATCAGCCCGATCATCGTGCTGCTGCTGCTGCGCGGCGTTCAGCTGTTCATCCTGCCAGCGCTGGAATCGGCCCTGATCGGTCCCTTTGGCTGAGACCCTCGCCGTCCGGCTGACGCCGCGCGGCGGTCGCGACGCTGCGGACGGCTGGGCGATCGACGCCGACGGTCGGCCTTATCTGAAGGTGCGCGTCTCCAGCCCGCCAGTGGAGGGAGCCGCCAACGCGGCCCTGATCGCCTTCCTGGCCAAGTCCCTGAAGATTCCGCGCTCGAGCGTCAGGCTGGCGTCCGGCGAGACCGCGCGGATCAAGCGCCTGGAGCTCGATGGCGTCGACCGGGCGGATCTGGACCGGGCCTTTGGCGCTCGGCCGCCCCAGGGCGGCGCCTGATCGTCGAGCGCGCACTGGACCGTGCGGCCCATTTTGGGTCAAGTCATTGATCAACCATATTTCTTTTCACACCCTCTTAGCCCTTCGCGCCTAACCTTCCCCCGAGGCCTTTAGTCCGGCCTTCTAGGGAATGGCGCTGAATGAGCGCGGTGCGGGAGAGAAGGCAGACCGTCCACGCGCTCGCCTCGCGGCGGGCGAACACGTCCCTGCGCCTGATCGCGGCCTTCGCGATCGCCCTGATCCTGGACGTCTTCATACATCTGCGTTGGGTGTGGGCGTGGGCGACGATCTACGCGGCCCTGCAGGTCGTCGAGCTGTGGGGAAATAGGTGGGTCCGGGGACGATCGGAACGGGTCCAGGCGCTGTGGCGGGGCCTGACGGTGACCGCCCTGCCCTTCCTGACCTCGACCGTCTTCGGCTTTCTTTCCCTACCATTGTTCGCGTCCCATGCCCGCTTCGCGCCCACCTTGGGCGGCATGCTGCTGGCGGGCGCCCTTCTGAACGTGGTGGTGATCAACGGCAGTCGGCGCTCGGCGATCATCTCGGCCGCCACGCCCTACGTCCTCTACCTGCTGATCGTCCCTCTGGTGGCCCGCGCCGCCAATCCGGACTCGCCACTGGCCAACGCCCTGTGGTTCGGCGCCCTGTTGCTGGTCGCCACCGTCACGATCACGGCCCATACCCTGCATACCGCGCTGGAGGCCGAAGCCAGGGCCAAGGATGAGGCGGAGCGGAGGCGGCACGAGGCCGAGGAGGCCGTCGCCGCGAAGTCCGCTTTCGTGGCGATGATCAGCCATGAATTGCGCACGCCAATCAGCGCGATCATGGCCGGCGCGGCCCGCCTGCATGGCGAGGCCCCCGACGCCAGCGCGAAGGTCCAAGCGCAGCTGATCGCCGACGCCGGCGGCCTGATGCGCGGGCTATTGAACGACTTGCTGGACTTCTCGCGTCTGGAGGCGGGACGCATGTCGGTCGAGAAGGAGCCCTTCAACCTACGCCAGACGATCGCCGATACAGTCCGGCTCTGGCGCCCAGAGGCGACGCGCAAGGGCTTGCGCCTGCGGGTCAAGGGCGCGGCGGCGCTTCCGCGCTGGGTCGCGGGCGACGTCATGCGCCTCAGACAAGTGCTCAACAACCTCCTGTCCAACGCGCTGAAGTTCACGGCGCGGGGCGAGATCACGGTCTCTCCCCGCGCCGAGATCGAGGGCTCGAGGGTTCTGCTGTCGATCGAGGTCAACGACACGGGTCCCGGCATTCCCGAGGCCTCGCTCGCCCGTCTTTTCACGCCGTTCGAGCAGCTGGACGACGCGATCGCGCGACACCATGGCGGGTCCGGACTGGGGCTCGTCATCAGCCGCGAACTGGCGCGGCTGATGGGGGGCGACCTCACGGCGAGCAGCACGCCTGGCCAGGGCGCGCGCTTCACGCTCAGGGCCAAGCTGGACATCGCCGACGC
Organism: Caulobacter segnis; assembly: GCF_031454995.1. GTDB lineage: Bacteria > Pseudomonadota > Alphaproteobacteria > Caulobacterales > Caulobacteraceae > Caulobacter > Caulobacter segnis_E. Next base: position 3,761 of record NZ_JAVDRV010000004.1, read on the forward strand.
GCCGGTGAACCCCTCCGCGGCGGCGCCGATCACCGACTTGAGGGTGCTGGTGGTCGATGATCACCTCGTCAATCGCCGCGCGCTGGAACTCGTCCTGGAGCCGTTGGGCGTCCGCGCGACCCTGGCGGAATCGGCGGAGCAGGCCCTGGAGCTTCTGCGGTCCGAGGTGTTCGACGTGGTGTTGATGGACGTCTACATGCCCGGCATGGATGGACGCGCCGCGACGCGGGTGCTGCGCGCCACCAGCGGACCAAACCAGCACGCGCCCGTCATCGCCGTCACCGCCTCCGTGGACCCCAAGGACTGGGAGGCGTGCGCCGCGGCCGGCATGACCGACCACGTGTCAAAGCCGATCGATCCGTTCGAGCTCCATGCCGCCCTGGCGCGCGCTCCGGCCATCGCTTCGAGGTCGCCCACGCGGGGCCCCCACGCACGCTCCACCGCTTAGATCGAGGCTTTGGTTAGCGGGCCGCCAGCCGGCTCGACAGGCGCGACGTAAGGCGCTCTTCGTCCTTGAGTTCGCATTCCCAGACCGTTTCCACGATCCAACCGTCCGCGCGCAGCGCCAACGCCGCCTGCTCGTCCCGCGCCTTGTTGCGGGCGACCTTGGCCAGCCAGTAGTCGCGGTTGGCCTTCGGAACCCGCGCCCCGCGCGCGCAATCATGCCCGTGCCAGAAACAACCGTGGACGAAGACGGCCAGCTTCCGGCCGGGCATGACGATGTCGGGGTTGCCCGGCAGGTCCTTGCGGTGCAGCCGGTAGCGCGCGCCCAGCCCCGTCAGGATCCGCCGGACCGCCTTCTCCGGCGAGGTGTCCTTGCTCTTGACCCGCGCCATGACGGCGGAGCGCTTTTCCTTGTCGTAGACGTCGGTCAAGCGCCCGCCGGCTCCTAGAGCCCGTCGAACAGCGCGGTCGACAGGTAGCGTTCGGCGAAGCTCGGGATGATCGTGACGATCGTCTTGCCCTTGTATTCGTCGCGCAGGGCCAGGTCGAAAGCCGCGACCAGCGCCGCGCCCGAGCTGATGCCGACCGGCAGGCCTTCGACGGCTGCGGCGCGGCGGGCCATGGCGAAGGCGTCGTCGTTACTGACCTGGACGATGTCGTCGATGACGCCGCGGTCCAGCACGCCCGGCACGAAGCCGGCGCCGATGCCCTGGATCTTGTGCGGACCCGGCGCGCCGCCCGACAGCACGGGCGAGGCCTCGGGCTCGACCGCCACCATCTTCAGCGACGGCTTGCGAGCCTTCAGCACCTGGCCGACGCCCGTGATCGTGCCGCCGGTTCCGACGCCCGACACCACCGCGTCCACGGCGCCGGCGGTGTCGTTCCAGATTTCCTCGGCCGTCGAGACGCGATGGACCAGCGGGTTGGCGCTGTTCTCGAACTGCTGCGGCATGACCGCGCCGGGTGTGGCCTCGATCAATTCCTGGGCCCGGGCGACCGCGCCGCGCATGCCCTTCTCGGCCGGAGTCAGCTCCAGCTTGGCGCCCAGCAGCAGCAGCATCTTGCGACGCTCGATCGACATGCTTTCCGGCATGACGAGCGTGAGCTTGTAGCCCTTGGCGGCCGCCACGAAGGCCAACGCGATGCCGGTATTGCCGCTGGTGGGTTCGACGATCGTGGAGCCGGGCTTCAGAATGCCCTGGGCCTCGAGCGACTCGATCATCGAGACGCCGATCCGGTCCTTGACCGACGAAATCGGGTTGAAGAATTCCAGCTTGGCCAGGACCTCGCCCTTGGGCTTCAGCTCGGCCGACAGACGCGGCAGGCGCACCAGCGGCGTGTCGCCGATCGTGTCGATGATCGAGTCATAGACCCTGCCGCGACCGGCGCGCTTGAAGCGGGCGGCGTCATAGAGGGAGGAAGCGTCGTCCATCGGAACACCTCGGAGCCTTGGGGTGGCGGAAGCGGCGCACCCTAGACCCCTATCCCTGGGCTGTCAGGGGGTCATTCGGCGGCAAGGCTTGCAGTTTTGCTATAGACGAGCGGCTCAAGAAGGGTTTCGGCAAGCCAACGCACCGCGGGGACCGCGACCCCGTCACCGATTACCTGCAAACCCGAGGTCTGCGACGCCGGAAGCTGGTAGCTGTCGGGCAGACCCATCAGGCGAGCGCCGTCGCGCGGGGTCAGCAGACGCGACCGAACTTGGCCGTCGTCGATGACCAGCAGGGTCTGCCGGGAAGACCCCCCGCGCGGGGTGCGCAGGCAGCCCGCGAGGCCGTCGAACCGAACCTCGGCGCGTTGCTGGCCGCCACGCATACGTCGGAAAACCGCGCCGACCGAACGACCGCCGGCCTGAAGCCTGGTGTCGACGGCCTGACGATGCGCTGGGGCCATCAGCGCCAGCAGCGCTTCCGTCCGTTCGGGCGGATTCCAGGTGACGGCCTCGTCGGACTCGAGCATCGCCGCGAGATCGGTGTTGCGAGGGGGAGGCGAGGGAACGCCCCACCAGATCCAGCGCGCTCGCAGGTCCTCGGGCAGACGCGCGGCCGCCTCGCGGATGGCGCGGCCGTGAAAAGCGCTGACGCCCTCGAGGTGAGCGGTCGGCAGGCGCGTAGCGACCACGAAGACGCGGGGGCGGGACTGCGGGACAAATGCCGCCGCGTCGACTTCCAGGGCCCCGAAGCGATAGCCTTCCTCGCTCAGCGCGCCGCACAGGGCGGTGAAGTCGTCGCCATGATGAGAGGTGAGAAGCCCCACGACATTCTCGATGACGATCACCGGCGGCGCGCGCCCCTCGGCCGACATCGCCTTCATCAAGGTCCAGAAACCGAAGAAGGCCGATGATTTTCCGCCCGCCAGGCCCGCTCGGGCGCCGGCGAGGCTGAAGTCCTGGCAGGGGCTGGAAGCCCAGGCCAGATCCGCCGTCGGCAGGGTCTCGGCGGAGAGCGCGAAGACGTCACCCTGCTGGAAATGGCTCTCGGCGTCCGCGAAGTTCGCGCGATAGGTCGCCGCCTTCACAGCGTCGAAGTCATTGGCGAAGGCGCAGGTCCAGCCGTCGCCTAGGCCGATGCGGGCCATGCCGCCGCCGGCGAAGAATTCGAGGAAATTTGGACGCGCGCGAGTCATCGCCGGGAGACTAGCCTGTTCGCGCGCGCGCGCCAGGGCCGCCTAGTCGCCCTTGGGCCCCAGATAGTCGGGTCCGTACACCGCGGCTCTCAAATCATGATGCAGGGTGGCGTCGAACGGGAAGGTCTGGACGAAGAAGACGGCGGTCAGCCTGTTCACCGGGTCGACCCAGAACAGGGTGCTGTCGCGCCCGTCCCAGAAAAACTCGCCCACAGCGCCACGGTTTTCATCCGGTGTTTGAGGCTGTTTCACGCGCACCGCGAAGTCGAAGCCGAAGCCAACGGAGCCCTTGCTGGGCAGCCACCAGCGGTCGGTCACCCGCGCGTCCAGGTGATCCGTCGCCATCAGACGCACGGTGGACGGATTGAGAATCTTCATCCCGTCCAGAGAGCCGCCGCCCAACAGCATCCGCGTGAAGCGAGCGTAGTCGTCGATCGACGCCGCCAAACCCGCGCCGCCCATGGTCATGCGGCGCGCGGGATCGAAATTCATCAACCGTGTTTCGGCGGCGTCTTCCTTGGCGAGCTTGCCGTCCGGGCCTTTGTTGTAAACGGCGGCCATGCGCGGAAAGGCGGACTCCGGCTGAGTCCAGGCGGTCTCCTTCATCCCCAGGGGATCGAGGATGTGGGCCTTCACATAGGCCTCGAACGGCTGGCCCGACAGCGTCTCGACCAGCAGCGCCTGCACATCCACGGCGGCGCTGTAGCTCCAGCGCTCGCCCGGATCGTAAAGCAGCGGGACCTTGGCGAGGCGACGGCCGAACTCGGTCAGATCATTGTGGAGATTGAGAGGGTCGGCGGCGTTGAACGCCGCGTCGGCGGCGGTGTCGCGCATGCCGTAAGAGAAGCCGGCCGTGTGGCGCAGGATGTCCCGTATGAGGATCGGTCGCGCTGGCGGACGTGTACCGCCCTGCCCGTCGATCACCTTGATATCCGCGAACTCCGGCAGATAGCGAGATAGCGGGTCGTCGAGACCGAACTTGCCCTGCTCCCACAGCTGCATCAGGGCCACGCCCGTGACCGGCTTGGTCATCGAGTAGATCTGCACCAGGGTGTCGCGGCGCATCGGCTTGCCAGCCTCGCGGTCGGCCATGCCGGCGGTCCCGAAATAGCGCTCGCGACCATCCGCCCAGACCAAGGCCGAGACGCCGACGGCGCGGCCGCTGTCGACCATGGCCTTCAGAGCCGCGTCGATGCGCGCCTTGTCGACGGACACCGCGGCGGCCTGAGCGGCCGACGTGGGAGCCTGCCTCGCCAGAGCCGAGGCGGCTGGAACAGCCAGCAGCGCCGCCATGACAGCGGCGTGGATCAGCTTCTTGGACACGAGACCTCCCGGCGGACTTTCTTATCGGCGCGGACTGTCGCCGACGCCGAGGCCGTTTTCCAGCGGTTCCAGGTCGTAGATCAGCCGTGCGAGGCGATCATCTTCAGATACGCGCCATAGGGAGAGTTCTTCAGATCATGGGCCAGGCCCAGCAGCTGCTCGCTCGAGATCCAGCCGTTCTGGTGGGCGACTTCTTCGACGCAGCCGATCTTCAGGCCCTGGCGGTGCTCGAGCGTGCGGACGAACTCCGAGGCTTCCAGCAGGCTGTCATGCGTGCCGGTGTCGAGCCAGGCGAAGCCGCGGCCCATGCGTTCGACCGACAAGGCGCCAGCCTCGAGATAGAGGCGGTTGATGTCGGTGATCTCGAGTTCGCCCCGCGCGGAGGGTTTCAGGTCGCGGGCGAAATCGACGACGCGGTTGTCATACATGTAGAGCCCGGTGACCGCCCAGTTCGAACGCGGCTTCTCGGGCTTCTCCTCGATGGAGATCGCCTTGCCGTCGGCGCCGAACTCGACCACGCCATAGCGCTGGGGGTCGTTGACGAAATAGGCGAAGACGCTGGCGCCGGCCTTCGAACGCTCCCTGGCGCCCTGCAGGATGCGGCCCAGGCCCGCGCCGTAGAACAGGTTGTCGCCGAGGACGAGAACACTCGGTTCGTTCCCGACGAAATCCGCGCCGATGCGATAGGCCTCGGCGAGGCCGTTCGGATTGGCCTGCTCGGCGTAGGTGATGCTGATCCCCCAACGCGCGCCATCGCCCAGCAACGCCTCGAACACGGGCAGATCGCGCGGCGTGGAAATGATCAGGACGTCGCGCACCCCGGCCATCATCAGGACCGACAGCGGATAGTAGATCATGGGCTTGTCGAAGACGGGCAGCAGTTGCTTGCTGATCGCCATGGTCAATGGGTGGAGCCGCGTGCCCGACCCGCCGGCGAGGATAATACCCTTCATTACGTCTTCTTCTTCAGTCCTGAGAGCCGAACCTAGAGCGGAACTCCGCGAACGTGAAGCCTGTCGCGGGGAGGTTGGCGGTTCAACGCGATGATCGTGGAGGATTTGAGGCGCGCGGTTCAGAGCCTGCCCTTGGCGCGGAGATAGCGATCGAGCGCGTCGGTCCAGAGCGGCATGGGGCGACCGATCGCGGCGGCGAGCTTGAGGTTGGACAGCGCGCTGTAGGGGGGACGCCGCGCGGGCGTCGGAAAATCGCTCGTCGGAATGGGCGCGACCTCGGCGGCGATACCGGCCCTTTCGATGATCCGCGCGGCGAAGTCCCGCCAGCTGGCGACGCCCGAATTGACGACGTGGTAGTCACCGACGGGCGCCTCGGCCGCGATCAGGTCCAGGATCGCCTCGCCCGCGTCCCAGGAGGCGGTCGGCGACATGATCTGATCGTCCACCACCGTCAGGCGGCCACGCTCCTGGCCCAACCGCAGCATGGTCTCGACGAAGTTGCCGCCCTTGCCGCTGGCGCCGGCCACGCCGAACAGCGAGGCCACGCGGGCGACGATGACGTCGTCATGCTCCAGGCGGGCCAGGTCCTCGCCCAGAGCCTTGGTCGCCCCGTAGACATTGACCGGCGCGCGGCCGATCTCCTCGGACAACGGCTCGCGTTGGAGCTGGCCGCCATAGACATAGTCGGTCGAGACCTGGATCAGGCGCGCGCCCTTGGCGGCGCAAGCCTTCGCCAGGCGGCCCGCGAAATGGGCGTTGATCGCGACGGCGGGCGCCGGGTCCTTCTCGCAGTCGTCGACGCGCGTGACCGCGACGCAGTTGATGGCGACGTCGAAGGTCGGATCGTCGAGGCCGGCCGACGGATCGGCCGCGTCTACCTGGGCGCGGGTCACGGCGACGAGGTCCAGGCCGCGCTCGGCCGCTTGCTTGGCGATGTCCGAGCCCAGCTGCCCGTTGGCCCCGAACAGGGCGATGCGCGGTCCGGCCATCAGGCGGTCTTCAAGCCCAGGCGCTGGCCGGCGTAGCGCTCGCGCAGCGGCGCCCACCACGCTTCGTTGTCGAGGTACCATTGGACCGTCTTGCGCAGACCGGTCTCGAAGGTCTCCTGGGCCTTCCAGCCCAGTTCGGTCTCCAGCTTCGTGGCGTCGATGGCGTAGCGGGCGTCATGGCCCGGCCGGTCGGCGACGAAGGTGATCAGCTCGCGGCGCGTTCGCCCAGGCAGCGGACGCAGCTCGTCCAAGACGTCGCAGATCGCCTCGACCACCTGAAGATTGGTGCGTTCGTTGCGGCCGCCGACATTGTAGCTCTCACCGGCGACGCCCTTGGTGGCGATCAGGTGCAGGGCGCGGGCGTGGTCCTCGACATGCAGCCAGTCGCGGACATTGTCGCCCTTGCCGTAGACCGGCAGCGACTTGCCCTCGAGCGCGTTCAACGTGACCAGCGGGATCAGCTTCTCGGGGAAGTGATAGGGCCCGTAGTTGTTCGAGCAGTTCGAGACCACGACCGGCAGGCCGTAGGTGTGATGCCAGGCGCGAGCCAGGTGATCGGACGAGGCCTTCGACGCCGAATAGGGAGAGCGCGGATCGTAGGGCGTGGTCTCGCTGAACAAGCCCTCGGCGCCCAGGCTGCCAAAAACCTCGTCGGTCGAGATGTGGTGGAAGCGGAAGGCTTCCTTCTCCGCGCCGTCCAAACCCCGCCAATGCTCTAGCGCGGCCTGCAGCATCACGTAGGTGCCGACCATATTGGTCTGGATGAATTCGCCAGGACCCGTGATCGAGCGGTCGACGTGGCTCTCCGCGGCCAGGTGCATGATGACATTCGGACGGAACGCCCGGACGGCCCCAGACACGGCGTCCGCGTCGGCGACGTCACCCTGGACGAACTGGTAGTCGGCCTTGCCCTCCAGCATCGCCAGGCTGGCCGGCGAGGCGGCATAGGTCAGCTTGTCGAAGTTGAGGATCGCGACATCGTTCTGGCCAGCCAGATGGCGGCACACGGCCGAGCCGATGAAGCCCGACCCGCCGGTCACCATCACGCGGAGATTCTGCTGCGACATGCGCTGGAAGCCTCGGCCTTCAAAGTGGAAGCCCCGTACTCCAGTTTTTAGTGTACTTGCAACTGTCGAGGCCGAACGGGGGCGTTAGTCCGTGAAGACGACCGTCTTGCGGCCATTCAGCAGAACGCGGTCTTCCAGGCGGTAGCGCAAGGCCCTCGCCAGCACGCGGCGCTCGATGTCGCGACCCTTGCGGACAAGGTCCTCTGGCGTGTCGCGGTGGCTGATACGTTCGACGTCCTGCTCGATGATCGGCCCCTCGTCGAGGTCGCCAGTGACGTAGTGAGCACTGGCGCCGATCAGCTTCACGCCGCGCGCGTGGGCCTGGTGATAAGGCTTGGCGCCCTTGAAGCCCGGCAGGAACGAGTGGTGGATGTTGATGCAGCGCCCCTGCAGCTTGGCCGACAGGCCGTCCGACAGCACCTGCATGTAGCGGGCGAGCACGACGATATCGGTCTTGGTTTCGTGGATCAGCTTCCAGAGCTCGGCCTCCTGCTCGAACTTGGTCTCCTTCGTCACCGGCAGGTGATGGAAGGGCAGGTCCGACAGGTCGATGTGGGCGTAGGTCTCGGCGGGATGGTTTGACACCACGCCGGCGATGTCCATCGGCAGCTCTCCGATCCGCCAGCGATAGACGAGATCGGCCAGGCAGTGGTCGAACTTGCTGGCGAGCAGCAGCACGCGGTAGCGCTCGGCGCGGTCGCGCAGGGTCCACTTCATTTTCAGCGGCTCGGCCAGCGCGCCGAATTCTTCTCGCAGAGCGGCGCGATCGGCCCCGTCGGCGTCGAAGACCACGCGCATGAAGAACTGACCGGTCTCCTGATCGTCGAACTGCTGAGCGTCCAGGATGTTGCAGCCGCGCTCGTAGAGGAAGGCGGACACCTTGGCGACGATGCCGCGCTGGTCGGGGCAGGAGAGAGTAAGGATCATGGTCCGCTCCCTCTAGAGAACAGCGACCGCCAAGAAAAGCCCTCGGTCGCGCCGCCAGGGCACGAAGTCGCCTTGCAACCGGCCGGAGACACCCTCGACGGGCACATCCATGCCCTCGAAGCGCGCAAGCCCCGCGAACGAGGCGGGGGCGGGTAGGCGCGATGGGGAGAACGGGTCTAGGCTCGCCCGATGGTTTCCTCATCCGAAGTCCTGTCAGACCGCGCGATCGATATCCTGGCCACGCTGGTCGCCTTCGACACCACCTCGCGGCGCTCCAACCTCGAGCTGATCCAGTGGGTCGAGCGCTATCTCGCCGATCTGGGCGTGCCCTCCCGGCGCGTGCCGAACGCGGACGGCTCCAAGTCGAACCTGATGGCCATGATCGGTCCGGCGGTCGAAGGCGGGGTCGTGCTGTCCGGGCACACCGACGTCGTGCCCGTGGACGGCCAGCCCTGGTCCAGCGATCCCTGGACCCTGACCGAGCGCGATGGGCGACTCTATGGACGCGGAACCTGCGACATGAAGGGCTTCCTGGCCCTGGCGCTGGCCGCCGCGCCCGATCTGGCCAAGGCGACGCTGAGCCGGCCGGTTCATCTGGCCTTCTCCTATGACGAGGAGGTCGGCTGTCTCGGCGCGCCGGACATGATCCAGGTCATCGCCCAGGAAGCGCCCCGCCCCGCCCTCGTGGTGGTGGGCGAGCCCACCGACATGGTCGCGGTCCGCGCGCACAAGGGCATCGCCAGCTTCATCGTGACAGTCACGGGTCGCGAGGCCCATTCCAGCCTAACCCATCTGGGCGTCTCGGCGAACATGGCCGCGATCAAGCTGATGAGCATGCTGGTCTCGCTTTCCGAACGACTGGAGCGCGAGGCGGATCCTAGCTCGCCGTTCACCCCCAAGGGCGCGACCCTGACGGTCGGCCAGGTCAACGGCGGCACGGCGGTGAACATCCTGGCTCGGGAATGCGTCTTCGTCTTCGATCTGCGCACGCCGGCGGGCATGGACCCCGAAGCGCTTCTGGCGGATTTCTTCGCGACCGCGCGCGCCATGGACGCCGAGATCAAGGCCAAGGCGCCGGAGGGCGGGGTGAAGGTGGAGCGCCGCTCGCTGACCCCCGCTTTCGCGCCCGAGGAGGACGGCGTGGCCGAGGCGTTCGCGCGCAAGCTGGCCGGCGACAATGGCCCGCCGCGCGTCGTCCCCTACGCCGCCGAGGCCGGACAGTTCCAGGGCGCGGGCTTCTCGACCGTGATCTGCGGCCCCGGCTCGATCGATCAGGCCCACCAGCCCGATGAATATGTCGAGATCAGCCAGATGCAGCGCGGCGCGGCTTTCATGCGCCGGCTGATCGAGGATCTGTCGGTCTAGAGCCCGCGCGCCTTTCGGATCACGAACCGCCGGCCGATGAAGGCCGCCGGATCGATCGACATCACCCGTAGGATCGCGCTCGGAGACGCCTTCCGTTTGGCCTGGATCGCGCGGCGATCGGCCATGACGGCGTCAAGATCGTCACGCTTCAGCGCCGCCTTGATCCCCCGGATCGCCGGCGCGACGTCGCCGCGCCGCCAGTGCAGAAGCAAAAGCCCGCCCGTCACGGCCACGTGCAGGGGCAAGGTGACCGGGAACAGCCACCCGGGGGTGTTCTTCAGGAACGTCCAGACGCGGTTGCGCGAGCCGTGGAAGATCGCGAAGTCGGACCGGACGCCGGTGCTGGCCGAACCAACGTGAGCGACCTTGGCCTTGGGCAAGAGCAGCGTGGGCTGGCCCAGCAGCCGGAGGCGGTAGCCCAGGTCGACGTCCTCGCAGTAGCAGAAGTACCGCTCGTCGAAGCCGCCGACCTCCAGGAACAGCCGCCGATCGAGCAGCATCGCCGCGCCGCAGGCCGAGAACACCTCGCCCTCGGGGAGGGAGGCAGGCCGCCGCCGGCCGTAGCCGCCTCTGAACGGAATGCCGGCGCTGGTCAGATTGTCGCCCGCGCCGTCCAGCAGGCCCGGCCGATCGGCGGAGAGCTGCAGCGAGGCGAAGCTCTTCACGACGGGGTGCCGCGCGGCGCCCGCCATCAGTTCTTCCAGCCAGTCCGGCTCGGGATAGGCGTCGGGGTTTAGCAGGACCAGCCATCGCCCCTTGGCCCGCCGGGCGGCCAGGTTGTTACCGGCCGCGAAGCCGAGATTGGCGCCGGCCTCGACCAGATCGACCCAGGGAAAGGCCTTGGCCGCCGCCCGCGGCGCGCCATCGGTCGAGGCGTTGTCGATCAGGATCGTCTCGAAATCTCGGAAGGTCTGGGCCTCTAGTCGCGCCAGGCATTCGGCCAGGGTCGGGCCGCTCTGGTAGGAGACGATCACCACCGTTACCGCCGGCGCGCTCTTGTGTTCCGTCGTCTCAGGCGGCATCGGTGGCCAGTTCGTTTCTCGAGGCAAAGTACGCGTCATGAAGATCACGCCGCTGGCGATCCCCGAAGTGCTGCTTATCACGCCCACGCGCCATGGCGATGAGCGCGGCTGGTTTTCCGAGACGTTTCGCCAATCGGCGCTGGAGGAAGCCGGCTTCAAGGCCGCGTTCGTGCAGGACAACCATGTCCGCTCGACGACGCGCGGCATCCAGCGCGGCCTGCACTACCAGAAACCGCCGCACGCCCAGGACAAGCTGCTGCGCTGTGTGGTCGGCGCGATCTTCGACGTGGCGGTCGATATCCGCGAAGGCTCGCCGACCTACGGCCAGTGGGTGGGCGCCGAGCTGTCCGCCGAGAACCGCCAGCAACTGCTGGTCCCCAAGGGTTTCGCGCACGGCTACGTCACTCTGACCGACGCCTGCGAGGTGCTCTATAAGGTCACCGACTACTACGCGCCCCAGGCCGAGGGCGCGGTGCGCTGGAGCGATCCGGCGGTCGGGATCGACTGGCCGATCCCGGTTTCCGAGATCACCGCCAACGACCGCGACAATGCCGCGCCGTTGCTGGCCGAGATCGACTCGCCGTTCACCTACGAGGGCTGAGATGGTGGCGTTCACCGATTTCTTCTGGACCTCGCCCGAAGGCCTGCCTCTGCACGCCCGGGACTACGCGCCGCGGGGCGAGAACCAGAAGGCGCCGGTGATCTGCATCCACGGCCTGACCCGCAACGCCCGCGACTTCGAGGATCTCGCGCCTCGCATCGCGGCCTTGGGTCGCCGCGTCTTGGCGGTGGACGTGCGAGGACGAGGGTTGTCGGCTCGCGACCCCAACCCCATGAACTACCATCCGGGGACCTACGCCGCCGATATCGTGGCCCTGCTCGAGGCCGCCAGGATCGAGAAGGCGGTGTTCATCGGCACCAGCATGGGCGGCCTGATCACCATGGTGCTGACCTCGATCAAACCCGAGGCGATCGCGGCGGCCGTGCTGAACGACGTGGGTCCAGAGCTGTCGCCCGTCGGCCTAGCCCGCATCGCCGGCTATACGGGTCTGGCGAGCCGGTTCGAGACCTGGGACGACGCCGTCGCCTACGCCAAGGCGATCAACGAGGCCGCTTTCCCCGGCTACGGCCCCGATGACTGGGACGTCTTCGCCCGCCGGCTGTTCGACGAGAAGGACGGCGCTTTCGTCCTGGCCTACGATCCCGACATCTCCGCGCCAATCAAGGCCGCCGCCGAAGCGGCCGCCAAGACCCAGGCCGAGGGCGGTCAGGCGTTGGCTCCGCCGGACATGTACCCGCTGTTCCGGGCTCTCGCGAAGGAGCGCCCGCTCCTGCTGGTGCGCGGCGGAATCTCGGACCTGATCGAGCCCGCCATCGCCGAGCGGATGCGCGCGGCCGCGCCCGACATGGCCTATGCGGAGGTCCCTGGCGTCGGTCACGCGCCCATGCTCACCGAGCCGGAAGCCTGGGCGGCGATAGAAAAGCTGCTCGAAACGGCGCCCTAAAGGGGTGTGCCCGGATGGCTTGGCCGTGTTAGAGCCGCGCCACGGCCCGTTCTTCGCCGCGACAGAGTGCTGACCCGATGACCCTCGACCTCGCCGCCATCCAAGCCGCCGCCGGCCGCCTGAAGGGCCAGATCGAGCGCACCCCGTGCCGCTACTCCAAGACCCTGTCGAAGATCACCGGCGCCGAAGTGTGGGTGAAGTTCGAGAACCTGCAGTTCACCGCCGCCTACAAGGAGCGCGGCGCGCTCAACAAACTGATGCTGCTGTCCGAGGCCGAGAAGGCCAAGGGCGTCATCGCCGCCAGCGCCGGCAATCACGCGCAAGGCCTCGCCTATCACGGCGCCCGCCTGGGCGTGCCCGTCACCATCGTCATGCCCAAGACCACGCCCTTCGTGAAGGTGCAGCACACCCGCGACTTCGGCGCGACCGTGGTGATCGAGGGCGAGACCTATGACGACTCCAACACCCACGCGCGCAAGCTTTGCGCGGAACAGGGCCTGACCTTCGTCCATCCGTTCGACGACTATGACATCATGGCCGGCCAGGGCACGATCGCGCTGGAAATGCTGGAGGACGCGCCGGACCTGGAGATCCTGCCGGTGCCGATCGGCGGCGGCGGCCTGATCAGCGGCGTGGCCACCGCGGCCAAGGCGCTTAAGCCCGACATCCGGATCATCGGCTGCGAGCCGGCCATGTATCCGTCCTTCACCGCCCGCATGCGCGGCGTCGCGGCCCATTGCGGCGGCCAGACCATCGCCGAGGGCGTGGCGGTCAAGCAGGTCGGCGACCTGACCTACGGCGTCGTGCGCCCGCTGATCGACGACGTGCTGCTGCTGGAAGAGCCGCACCTGGAGCAGGCCGTTTCGCTCTACTGCAACGTCGAGAAGACGATCGCCGAAGGGGCGGGCGCCGCCTCGCTGGCGGCCCTGCTGGCCTATCCTGAGCGCTTCCGCGGTAAGAAGTGCGGCCTGATCCTGTGCGGCGGCAATATCGACACCCGCCTGCTGGCCTCGGTCCTGACCCGTGAGCTGGTGCGCGCCCAGCGCCTGGCTTCCCTGCGGATCATCGGCGACGACCGCCCGGGCCTACTGTCGACCGTGGCCAGCGTGATCGGCGCCATGGGCGCCAACATCATCGAGGTGAACCACAATCGCCTCGCCCTGGACGTGCCGGCCAAGGGCGCGGAGTTCGACATCACGATCGAGACCCGCGACGCCCAGCACACCCAAGAGGTGATGGACGCCCTGCGCGAGAGCGGCTACCCGCCGCGGGCCGTCTAGGGCCCTATTCCTTAGGCTTGCCCGGACCGATCCGGTTCACGTCCAGCAGCTCGATCCGGAAGATCATCACGCTGTTGCCCGGGATCGGGCCCTTGTCCTGCGCGCCATAGCCTAGGGCCGGCGGGACGTAGAGGATCCATTCGTCGCCCGCCTTCATACGCTGAAGCGCGATGACCCAGGCGAGCACCAGGCCGTCCAGCGGGAACACCGCCGGGACGCCGCGCTCGTAGCTGGAATCGAAAACGGTCCCGTCCAGTAGCTTGCCCTCGTAGTGGACCTTCACTTCGTCGGCGGTGGTGGGATGCATGCCACCCTGGGGCCCCTCCCGCACCACCTTGTACTGCAGCCCTTGGGGCAGGGTGACGACGCCAGGCTCCTTGGCGTTCTTGGCCATGAAGGCGTCGGCGGCGGCGAGGTTCTCCTGCGCCTTCTTGCTGGGTCCGCAAGCGGCCAGGGTCAGGCCGGCGACGGCGAGGGTTACGAGAAAGGCGCGACGGAGCATGGGAAAACCTCAGGCGAAGCTGGCCGTCCAGCTAGCACGGACAGCGCGGTATTCCACCTCCAACCCAATATGCCAACGATTTCACGGAACAGTGGTGGCTTTCGGTCGCCAGCTTTTCTAGAAACGGGCTCCCAACACCAGACGAGCCGCTCATGAAACCCGTTCGTAAAGCCGTCCTTCCCGTCGCCGGCCTGGGCACCCGCGTGCTCCCCGGCACCAAGACCACGCCGAAGGAGCTTCTGAACGTCGTCGACCGGCCGATCCTGTCCTACATCGTCGAGGAAGGCCGTAAGGCCGGCATCGAGCACTTCGTCTTCGTCACCGGCCGCTCGAAGGGCGCCATCGAGGACTATTTCGACCATCAGGTCGAGCTCGAGTCCCAGCTGGAAGCCAAGGGCAAGACCGACATCCTCAATCAACTGCTCGCCGAGCTGCCGAAGCCCGGCGAAATGAGCTTCGTGCGCCAGATGGCCCCGCTGGGCCTGGGCCACGCGGTCTGGTGCGCCCGCGACATCATCGGCGACGAGCCGTTCGCCGTCATGCTGCCGGACGTCATCGTTGACGCCGATCCCTCGGCCCTCGGTCAGCTGATTGAGGTCTATGACAAGGTTGGCGGCGGCAACGTCATCGGCGTCGAGGAAGTGCCCGAGAGCGAGACCCACAAGTACGGCATCGTCGCGCCGGGCAAGGTCGACGGTCGCCTGGCCACCATGACGGGCATGGTCGAGAAGCCCGCCAAGGGCACGGCGCCTTCGAACTGGTCGATCGCCGGCCGCTATATCCTGCAGCCCGAGATCTTCGACCTGCTGGCCAGTCAGGAGAAGGGCGCGGGCAACGAGATCCAGCTGACGGACTCGATGGCCAAGCTGATGCAGCAGCAGCCCTTCCACGCCTATGTCTATGACGGCGTCACCCACGACTGCGGCGACAAGATCGGCCTGCTGCGCGCCAATGTCGCCCTGGCCCTGAAGCGCCCGGACCTCGGCGCGGCCGCGCGCGCGGCGGTGGAAGCGGCTCTGAAGGCCTAGGCCCACTCGGCGAGGACGGTTTCGTCGTCCTCGCGCCCTCTCAAGGCCGCCGCCGCGCCTCCCAGGAGCCGGCGCGCGGCCCAGACCGCCGCCCCGCGCACCACAGGCGCCGGGTCCGCGAACAAGGGCTCCACCACGGCCATCAGGCGGGCGTCGCCGCTGTTGCCGATGGCGTAGAGCACGTTGCGTACAAAGCGATCCCGGCCGATCCGTTTGATCGGATTCTTCGAGAACAGCGCCCGGAATTCCGCGTCGTCCAGTCTCGCGAGCTCGGCCAGGGACGGCTGCCTGAGCGCCTCGCGCGCCTGCAGCTTCGCCTCGCTGGAAAGCGACGCGAACTTGTTCCAGGGACAGATCGCCAGGCAGTCGTCGCAGCCGTAGATGCGATTGCCCAGGGCCGACCGGAACTCGGCTGGGATCGGACCCGAAAGCTCGATCGTCAGATACGAGATGCAGCGCCGCGCATCCAGCTGACGCGGCGCCGGAAAGGCGTTGGTTGGGCAGATGTCCAGACACGCGCTGCATCGACCGCAGTGGTCGGTCTCGGGCGCATCCGGCGGCAGGTCCAGGGTCGTCAGCACGCTGCCAAGGAACAGCCACGAGCCGAACTCCCGCGAGACGAGGTTCGTATGCTTGCCCTGCCAACCGACCCCCGCGCGCTGGGCCAGTGGCTTCTCCATCAGCGGCGCTGTGTCGACGAAGACCTTCACGTCCTGACCGAACCGCCGATGCATCCAGCCCGCCAGCACCTTCAGACGCTTCTTGACGACGTCATGATAGTCGTCGCCTTGGGCGTAGACCGAGATCGCCGCGCGATCGGCCTGCATGAGCTGCTCCAGCGGGTCGATGTCGGGGCCGTAGTTCACCCCAAGCACCACCGCCGATTTCGCCTCGGTCCACATGGCCGTCGGGTGCGAGCGCCGATCGAGCGTCTCCTCCATCCAATCCATGGCGCCGTGACGATCGGCCTCGACGAATTCGCGCAGCCATTCGCCGTTCGGCCAGGCGGCCGCCGCGTCGGCGAAGCCGCAGGTCGAGAACCCTAGCGCGAGGGCCTCGGCGCGGATCTCGTCCTTGATCGCTTGAGGGGTCAGTTCAGAAGTCGAGGTCGTCATAGTGCGCGGCCGGCGCGAGGCCGGGCCAGCGATCGGCCAGGATGGGCCGGAAGGCCGGCCTCGACTTCAGCTTCATGTACCAGGTCTTGGCCGTCTGGAAGTCCTTCCACGGCACGTCGCCGAAATAGTCGATCACCGAAAGGTGCGCGGCGGCGGCGAAGTCGGCCAGGCTCATCCGGCGTCCGGCCAGCCAGTCGCGAGTCTGCAACAGGCTCTCGATGTAGCCCAGGTGCATGCGCAGCGCCTCGCGACCCTGGCGCAGAGCGGCCAGGTCCGGCGCGCCCATGCGCAACAGCCGCTTCTCCATCTTCTCGTGCAAAAGGAAGCCGTTGACCTCGTTGTCGAACTTGCGGTCGAACCACTGCAACAGCCGGCGCGCCTCGGCCCGCTCGGCCGGATCCCGCCCCAGCAGCGGCGGCTCCGGCTCGGTCTCCTCGATGTGCTCGAGGATGGCCCGGGTCTCGCAGGCGGTCACGGTGCGCTGGTTGCGGGTCTCGACCAACACCGGCGGCAGGCCCGACGGATTGAGCGCCGAGAACTCGGGCGGCATTTCCCAGTAGCGGACCTGGACCTCGACGAACGGCAGCCGCTTCTCGCCCAGCGCCAGACGCACCTGTCGCGAGGCGGGATCGAGGGGGAAATGATGAAGGGTGCGTTCGACGCTCATGCCCAGGTGCGCTCAGGCTGCATCGAAAGAGCGATGCGCCGTTTTGCTTAACAAGAGATTGCCGAACCGCGATTACTCAGGAAAACCAGGCTTTTGCGCGGCGGTTTCGCTCAGGTCTTCGCGTTCATGCGGCCGATCAGGGCCGTTGTGCTCTGGCCTTGCTTGAGGTCGGCCAGCAGGACCTTGCCGCCGTAGCCCAGCACGACATCCGAGCCGACCACGGTCTCGACGGTATAGTCCGCGCCCTTGACCAGCACATCCGGCCTGAATGCCTCGATCAGCCCCAGCGGCGTGTCCTCGTCGAACAGCACGACAAGATCGACCGATGACAGCGAGGCCAGCACGGTCGCGCGGCCCTGCTCCTTTTGCACCGGACGGGTCGGCCCCTTCAGCTTGGACACCGAGGCGTCGGTGTTGAGACCGACGATCAGCCGATCGCAGGCGGCCTTGGCCTGCGAGAGCAAAGAGACGTGACCGGGGTGCAAAAGGTCGAAGCAGCCGTTGGTGAAGCCGACCTTCAGCCCGCGCGCGCGCCAGCCCTCGACGATATTCCGCGCCTGCGCGAGGTCGGCGATCTTGATCTCGCCCGGCTCGCCTTGCCGAGACCCCGCGCGAGCGGTCAGCTCGGCGGCGGTGACGACGTCCGTGCCCAGCTTGGCGACCACCAGGCCGCCCGCGAGGTTGGCCAGATGCGCGGCGTCGACCAGGCTGGCCCCGGCGGCCACCGCCAGAGCCAAGGTGGCGGCCACGGTGTCGCCGGCGCCCGAGACGTCGAAAACTTCGACCGCCGTAGCCGGCAGGTGGACCGGCGCTTCTCCCCTCACCGACAAGGTCATGCCGGCGCCGCCGCGCGTGATCAGAGCCGCGTCCAGCGTCGGAGCCATGGCCAGAATGGCCGCGCCCGCCTCCTCGGAGGCCTCGTCGCTGTTATCGATGATCCCCGTCGCCTCCGCGGCTTCCTTTCGATTGGGCTTGATCAGGGTCGCCCCGTCGTAGCGCTCGAAGTCGCGGCTCTTGGGATCGACGATGACCGGCTTGCCGGCGGCGCGGGCGGCGGCGATGGCCTCGCGCGTCACCGCGTCCGTCAGCACGCCCTTGGCGTAGTCGGACAGCGCCACCACGTCGGCGCTCGCCAGTCGGGCCTTGAAGGCCGCCAGCAACGCCGCGCCGTCGCCCGGCGCGCGGTCCTCGCGATCGACGCGCAGCATCTGATGGGAGCCGGAGATGTAGCGGACCTTTTCGGTGGTGCGACGGGCCGGGTCGACGATGAGTTCGGCCTCCAGGCCCGGCTCGGCGTCGATCATGCCGCGCAAGGCCGCGCCGGCCTCGTCCTGACCGACCAGGCCGATCAGCACGGCCTTGGCGCCAAGGGCGGCGACGTTGCGGGCGACGTTGCCCGCGCCGCCCAGCATGGCGGTTTCCTTCTCGACCGCGATCACCGGCACCGGCGCCTCGGGCGAGATGCGGTCGACCGCGCCATAGACGAAGCGATCCAGCATCACGTCGCCGAGGACCAGCACGGTCTTGCCGGCGAAGGCGTGGGGCAGGTGGGCGAGGGTGTCGTTCATGCGGAGTTCCGTACCGGTCCGCCCCGAAAACTCAACCCTCGACGCTTTCGGCGAACACGCCGCCGTGCTTTTCGGCCAGGCCTCGCGGGTCGGGGTGAATGATGATGTCGGCCGAAGGGAAGGCCTCCAGCAGCCGGTTTTCGGCGGCGACCATGATCGTGTGGGCCTCGGCCAGCGAGATGTCGGCGGCCAGATCGGCGTGCATCTGCATGTGGACGTAAGGTCCGGAGGCGCGGGTGCGCAGCTGGTGGACGCCCAGAATCCGCGGATCGACCGTGGCCAGCTGGACGATCCGCGTGCGCTCTTCTTCCGGCAGTTCGCGATCCATCAACTGGGATGACGCCTCGCGGAAAACGCCGACCGCGCCCCAGATCAGCCACAACGCGACCAGGAGGCCGGCGGCGGCGTCCAGCCAAGGCAAGCCCAACCAAGCCGCGGCGCCGACGCCGATGAGGGCGACCAGGTTCGAGGCGAGGTCGGCCGCGTAGTGGGCGCGGTCGCCCGAGATGGCGATCGAGCCGCTAGCCTTCACAACGCGGGTCTGGGCGGTGATCAGGGCGAAGGTCAGGCCGATCGAAATCAGCATCACGACAACCCCGGCCAGGCCGTGCTCGACGGGACGCGGATGCAGCAGGGCGTTGATCGCCTCGCGCCCGATCAGCGCGCCCGAGGCGAAGACCAGGCCGCCCTGCATCAGGCTGGAGAAGGCCTCGGCCTTGCCATGTCCGAAGCGGTGCTCGGCGTCCGGCGGCTCGGCCGCGTAGCGTACGGCGTAGACCGTGATCAGCGAGGCGACGAGATCCAGCGCGGAGTCCGACAGCGACGCCAAGACCGCCACGGAACCGCTGGCGACCCAGGCGATGGCCTTGACCACGATCAGGATCGACGCCGTCGCCACCGAGAGCAAGGCGACCCGACGGGTGGCGGCGCGGACTTCGGGAGAGTTGGCGGTCGGGGACATGGCCGCCTTTTAGCAAGGCGGCCCGCCCAACCCCAGCGCGAACGACTCGCGAGGCTCTAGGCCGCGATACGCGGCTCCGGACCGACATAGACCGACTGCGGCCGGATCAGACGCCCACCGGCCAGCTGCTCGCGCGCGTGGGCGATCCAGCCCGACACCCGCCCCATGGCGAACACGCAGGTAAAGCTCGATGGCGGCAAGCCCAGGGCCTCCAGCAACAGCGCCGTGTAGAACTCGACATTGGTGTCCAGGGGGCGATCGGGCTTGTGCTCGCGCAGGATTTCGAGCGCCGCCTGTTCAACCGCCTCGGCGAAGACCAGCCGCCCTGGCGGCCCGCCCGAGGCGGCGACGAGCTTGCGCACGGCGGCCTTCAGAGCGTCGGCGCGGGGGTCGCGGACGCGGTAGATGCGATGGCCAAACCCCATCAGCCGGTCACCGCGCGCCAAGGCTCTCTCCAGCCAGGGGCGCGCGTTGGCCGGCGTCCCGATCGCATCGAGCATCTCGATCACCGGTCCCGGCGCGCCGCCATGCAGCGGCCCCTTTAGCGCCGAAAGCCCCGCTAGCACCGCCGAAGTCAGGCCCGCGCGGGTCGAGGCGACGACGCGGGCGGCGAAGGTCGAGGCGTTCAGGCCGTGATCGCAAACGGTCACCAGATAGGCGTCCATCGCGGCGGCCTCGGCGTCGGACGCCGGCGCGCCCCTGGTCATTCGCAGGATGTCGGCGGCGTGGGACAGCGAGGGATCGGGCGCGATCGGGCTCTGGCCCGCGGCGACGCGCAGCACCGCCGGCGTGAAAACGGCGGGCGCGGCGATCAGCAGGAGAGCGGTGCGCAGGTCGTCGCCATCGGTCAGGCGCGCCAGAAGGGCGCGCATGGCCTCGACCGGGTCTCGGCGCGCCAGACCCTCGTCCAAGGCGGCGACTTCGATGAAGGCGCGGACGCGGGCCTCGCCGAGCGCCCGCGCGAGATCGCTGGGCGCGTCCTCGAAGAAGCCGTCGAACAGCAGGTGGGCGACCTCCTCGTACCGCGCGCGCCCCGAGAGGTCCTCGACGGCGTAGCCTCGGATCACCAGACGCCCCCGCGCGCCATCGACATCGGACAGGACAGTGCGGGCGGCGACAACACCCTCAAGACCATCGGACATATGCGGTCTCCTTTCGGGGCGAGAAAACGCCCCCGCCAGCTTGATCGTCAATCTTGATCAATATAATCAACCTATATGGCGGATTGGTTGGACGCGGATCAGGTTCTGGAACGGCTCGGCGTCCGACCGCAGACGCTCTACGCCTATGTCAGCCGGGGGCGGATCGAGGCGATGGCCCATCCGCGCGATCCGCGACGCAGCCTTTATCGCGCCTCCGACGTCGCCGCCCTGGCCCAGAAAAAGGCGCGAGGTCGGCGGGCGGCCGATGTCGCGGCCGAAGCCATCGCCTGGGGCGAACCCGTCTTGCCATCCGCCATCACGACGGTGGCGGGCGGAAGGCTCTGGTATCGCGGCCGCGACGCCGTGCAACTCGCCGAGCAGGGGCTGACGCTGGAGAATGTCGGCCGGCTCCTGCGCGGCGGCCACGGCGCGGCGCTCAAGGCCTCGCGCCAGCCAAAACCGCCGGAGGCGGACACAGCGCGCCAGCGGCTGTTCCTGACGCTCGCCGGGCGAGCCGGGCGGGAGCCCCCGGCGCGGGGCCGCGCGCCCTTGGCCCTGGCGATGGAAGCCGCCGATCTTCTGGAGGCGGTCGTTGACGCCGCCACCGGTCGGGCTGGCGAGGGGCCAGCCCACGTCCGGTTCGCCGACGCTTGGGGCCTCGACGCCGCCGGCGCCGATCTGGTCCGCCGCGCACTGGTGCTGTTGGCCGATCACGAGCTGAACGCCTCGACGTTCGCGGCGCGCGTGGCCGCCTCGACGGGCGCCTCTTTGTCCGCGGCGTGCCTGGCGGGTCTCTCGGCGCTTTCGGGCCCCCTGCACGGCGGCATGGCCGCGCGGGTCGAGGCGTTCGTCGAGGAGGCGGAGCGACGCGATCCCGCTCACGCCGTGGCCGCGCGCCTTTCCCGAGGCGCGTCCATGCCGGGTTTCGACCATCCGCTTTATCCGGACGGTGATCCACGCGCCACGGCGCTACTGGCGGCCTTTGATCCGCCGCCGCCGCTGGCCGAACTGCGCGCCGCCACCCAAGCGGCCACCGACCTGTCGCCCAATATCGACTTCGCCTTGGTCAGCCTGTCGCGCGCCTTGCGACTGCCAGACGACGCGTCCTTCATCCTGTTCGCGACGGCCAGAAGCGCCGGCTGGACCGCGCACGCCATAGAGCAGCTCCAGAGCGGTCGCCTGATCCGGCCCAGGGCCCGGTATGTCGGCGCGCCTCCAGAAGGCTATTCGCCCTCTTCCTCGTCGTAACCGACCAGTCGCAGCGCGCGGGCCGGCAAGCCCTCCAGCTCGCACCAGCGCTCCAGCGCCTCCTCGCGGCCGTGGGTGATCCAGACCTCGCCGGGGCGAAGCTCCGCCAGCGTGCCCGTCAGTTCGTCCCAGTCGGCGTGGTCCGACAGGATCAGCGGCAGCTCGACGCCGCGCTGACGGGCCCGGGCTCGCACGCGCATCCAGCCCGAGGCGAAGCAATCGACCGGGTCGGAGAAGCGGCGCGACCAGCGATCGGCCGCGGCGCTGGGCGGAGCGATGATGATCTGGCCGGCGAAGGCCTCCTTAGGCCCGGAAGCAGTGGCGGGCGCCAGCGGACCGAGTTCGACGCCGTGCGCCTCGTAGAGGGCGTTGAGCCGCTCCAGCGCGCCATGCACGAAGATCGTCTTGTCCCAGCCTGCCTCGCGCAGCAGGCGGATCACCCGCTGGGCCTTGCCCAGCGCATAGGCGCCGACGATGTGGCAACGCTCGGGGAACTGCTCGACCGAGGCCAGGAGGCCACGAATCTCGCCGGCGTCGTCGGGATGGCGGAACACCGGCAGACCGAAGGTCGCCTCGGTGATGAAGACGTCGCACGGCACGGGCTCGAACGCCGCGCAGGTCGGGTCGCGCCGTCGCTTGTAGTCACCCGAGACCACCATCGTCAGCCCCTTCCAGCGCACGACGGCCTGGGCCGAGCCGAGGACGTGGCCGGCGGGGACCAGGGTCACCTCGACGCCGTCCCGAGCGTAGGTCTGGCCATAGGCCACGGGCTCACGCCGACCGGCGAAGCCCTCGCCGTAGCGGGCCGCCATGATCGCCAGGGTTTCGGGCGTGGCGACGGCGACGCCGTGGCCGGCGCGGGCGTGATCGGAATGGCCATGCGTGATCACCGCCCGGTCCACGGGGCGGACGGGGTCGATATAGAAGTCCCCTGGCGGGCAGTAGAGGCCGCCGGGCCGGGGACAGAGAAGATCCTCGGGCTTGATCACGCTGGATATGACAACGCCTGAGGCGCTAAGCCTATCCCTGTTGAAGGAGACGGCATGAGCGACAACGAACAGAGCCGCCTGATCGCCACGGCGATGAACGAGGGCAGCCCGCAGGCGAGGGCCCTGGGTTTCTCCACGCTGGAGATCGGGGACGCCACGGCGCTGCTGAAGGTCCCCTACCGCCCGGAGATCGTCGGCGATCCGGAAACCGGCGTGATCGCGGGCGGGGTGGTGACAACGCTGCTGGACCACGCGAGCGGCCAGGCGGTGCACGCGGCGCTGGAGGCCTGGACCTCGATCGCGACCCTGGACCTGCGCATCGACTATATGCGGCCGGCCGAGCCAGGCCTCGACATCCTGGCCCGCGCCCACTGCTACAAACTGACCCGTTCGGTCGCCTTCGTGCGCGCCGTCGCCTACGACCGCGATCCGGAAGATCCCGTGGCCACCGCTCAGGCGACCTTCATGCTCGACTCCAGCGCCGGCAAGAAGCCGGGCGCAAATCTCAAGCCCTCGCGAGCGAACCGCGCCCAGACTGGGGGAGCCGACCAATGAGCGACGCCGACAGCCGCCTGGTTTCGATGCTGGAGTCCATTCCCTATGCTCGCTTCCTGGGCGTGCGCGCCGAGCTGGCCGGGGACGAGATGACGGCGATCCTGCCGTTCGCCCAGCACATCGTCGGCAATCCGATGCTGCCGGCCATCCACGGCGGCGTCCTGGGCGCTTTCATGGAGATGACGGCCCTGGCCCAGCTCTCGGTGGCCGCGCCGATGACGCGCCAGCCCCGCACCATCGATGTCTCGATCGAGTATCTGCGCTCGGGCCGCCCGCTGACCACCTACGCCCGCGCCAGCATCAAGAAGCTGGGCCGCCGCATCGCCAACGTCCACGTCGAGGCTTGGCAGGAGACCCGCTCGGCCCCGATCGCCACGCTGCGCGGCCTGTTCCTGGTCGCGCCGAGTGAAGAAGGCGCGTGAAGCTCTCACGGCAGGGTGGAAAGGCGGTCGCCAAGGGCGACCTGCCGTCCAAACCTTGCGCGGCGTGCGGTCGGCCGTTTACCTGGCGAAAGAAGTGGGCCAGGGACTGGGATTCGGTGAAATTTTGTTCCGATGCATGCCGTTCACGTAAAATTACACCCGCGTAATGTGAATTGACCGCGATAACCTCCTTAAAATCGGCGTAATGAAGCAAAGGTAACGTGCGGCAACCAAGGCCCGGGCCTATATCCCTGATCACCGGACGCCAACGGGGCGGCCGGAGAAAAAAGGGATCAAGACCATGACCATGAAGACCACCGCCGTGTCCGGCCTCGCCTCGCTCGTTCTGGCGGTTCTGCCGCTGGTCATCATCGCCGGCTCGCTCGCCCAGAGCCTGTAAGTGATCGCCGCGTAGCCTCCGTCGGGCCGCTCCTTCAGAGAAGCCGCCCCGACGGAGATGGCGATCCAAACTAACGAGAATACAAAGACTTGGCCGTCCGATGCAGGATGGCGTGGCGAGCCGCCAGACGATCGATATCCGCGTCGTAGCCGCCGCCGATGACCCCGACCACGGGGATCTCAAGAGCAAGACAAGCGCCCAGGACATAGGCCTCCCGTCGCCCCAGACCCTCGTCGGTCAGCGACAGCCGGCCTAGCTTGTCGTCCGCGTGGGGATCGACCCCCGCATTGAAGAAGACGATGTCCGGCCGGACGCTGGAGAGCAGCGCCGGCAGGATCTCCGCCAGTTTCCCGAGATAATCCTCGTCGCCCATGCCGTCGGCCAGCTCGACATCGAGGTCGCTCGTCGCCTTGCGATGCGGGAAGTTCTTCTCGGCGTGCATCGAGAAGGTGAAGACGCTGGGATCGTCCTCGAAGATCCGCGCCGTGCCGTCGCCCTGGTGGACGTCGAGATCGATGACCAGCACCTGGCCGACCCGTCCTTCGGCCTGCAACCGCCTAGCCGCCACCGCCACGTCGTTGAACACGCAGAAGCCCGCCCCGTTCTCGGCCGAGGCGTGATGGCTGCCGCCGGCTGTGTTGCAGGCGATCCCGTGTTCCAGGGCTAGGCGCGCCGCGAGCAGGGTGCCGCCCGTCGCGGCCCGAGCCCGCGTCGCCACGCTTTCGGTGTTGGGCAAGCCGATCCGCCGCGCGACGTCGGGCGGCAAGGAGAGTTCGATCACGCCGCGGACATAGTCCTCGGTGTGGGCCAGCCGCAGCGTCTCGACATCGACGGGTTCCGGCCGCGCGAAGCCGTCAGCCCCCGGAACGCCCTCGGCCTCCAGAACGGCGGCCAGGCGCGAGAACTTGTCCATCGGAAAGCGATGCCCCGCCGGCATCTCGGCGCGGAAGGCGGGGTGATGGACGATCGGCGGCGCGGTGGACATGGCCTGACGATGGGCGCCGGGACGGCCTGACGCAAGGTGACGACTTGCGGCGGCTCGCCGCTGCGCCTATCGCACTGCGCCATGCAGACGACCGAGACCCTTGCCGACATCCTCGACCTCGAACCGATCGAGGTGAACCTGTTCCGGGGCGTCAGTCCCAACGACGGCTTCCCGCGCATCTTCGGCGGCCTGGTCATCGCCCAGGCCCTGCTGGCCGCCTACAAGACCGTGCCCGACCGGGTTTGCCATTCGCTGCACGCCTATTTCATCCGTCCGGGCGATGTGAACGCGCCGGTCCTCTACGACGTGGAGCGGGCCCGCGACGGCGGCACGTTCACGACCCGCCGCGTCGCCGCCATCCAGCACGGCGAGCAGATCTTCAACCTGGCCTGCTCGTTCCAGACCCCCGAGGAGGGCTTCGAGCATCAGTCGGCGATGCCCGACGCGCCGGACCCCGAGACCCTGCCGACCGAGATCGAGTTCCTGGAAAGCCTGGGCGACCAGATCCACCCGAAGATGCTGGCTCACGCCCGCAAGCCGCGCCCCGTCGACGTGCGCTGGGAAGATCCCCAGAACCCCGTCACGCCGGTCCAGAAGTCCGGCACCAAAAACGTCTGGATGCGGGCCAAGGCCCCGCTGGGCGACGACATCAAGATGCAGCAGGCCGCCCTGGCCTACGCGTCCGACATGGCCTTCATGGAAAGCGCCCTGCGCCCGCACGGCCTGATCTGGACGACGCCCGGCCTGCAGGGCGCCAGCCTGGACCACGCCATGTGGTTCCACCACCCGTTCAACTTCAACGACTGGACCCTGTTCGCCCAGGACAGCCCCAGCGCCTCGCAAGGGCGCGGCCTGGTGCGCGGCCAGATGTTCAGCCGCGACGGCAAGCTCCTGGCCTCGGTGGCCCAGGAATGCCTGATGCGCGTGCGGAAGTAGCCTAGAGTTTCTGGTCGGCGAGCAGAGTTCCGGCCGGATCGGCTAGGGCGTCTGCCCGCTCCTTCTCGGACCTCGGCGTCGAGACCTTCGGCTTGGCGACCGTTAGCGCGCGACGATAGGCTTCCGTGAGGGCTCCTTCGAGGGAGGTCTCGACATCGGGCTGGACGCCAACGCCCTCCCACCCCTTGCCGGTCAGGGGGTGCGCCGCCTGGCCGTTGGGCACGAAGACGGTCAAGCCAAAGCCCAGCGGCGGCGCGGGACGATCCGACGGATTGCCCCCGCCGCGCGTCCTGGTTCCGATCAACAGGCCGCGCCGGTTGGCCTGGATGTCATAGGCGAACTCTTCGGCCGCCGAGAAGGTTCGGTTCGCCGTCAGGACGAACAGGGGCTTGTCCGGATAGAGCGGTCCGGTTTCAGGCGTCGAGACCTTGCGCTGTTCGATCTCTTCGCGCCCGCCTGGCCGACGCCAACGCAGTTGAACCATGACGATCGGATCACGGGCCAGATGACCCAGGAGCCGCTCGTCGGCCGCGCCGCCGCCGCCGGTGTTTTCGCGCAGGTCGATGATAAGGGCGTCGGTGTGCTGAAGCATGCTCATGGCCGAGTCGATCAACGCCGCCCCGATCGGAGTCTGCTCGAAGTAGCGCAGCTTCAGATAGCCGATGTTTCCCGGCAACCGCCGGACGGCCATCAGCCCGTAGGCCAGGCGCTGGTCGAGAAGTGCCTGCTCCGGCTCGCTGAGCGTCGCGGATTGGGCGCTGGCCGTCACCACCGAGACCTTCAGGTGGCGATCGCCTGATACGTCGAGGGTGATGGCGCTGAGCGCTTCGGCCAGGGCGGCGCGATCATGGATTTGCGAAAGACGCTCCCGATCGGCGCGCAGAGCGGCCTGCACGCGCGCGGCTTTGGCGGGATCGAAGTAACTGTCCAGGCTGCCAACCAGGGCGTCCACGACCTGGCCTGCCTGCGCCGTGGTCAATGTCTCGGACGCCTGAGCAGGCGCGGCGAAGGCAAGCAAAACGGTGAACACCGTCGCGACGACAAAGCGCATCACGTCCCCCTGTCTGATGGGCGACCGATCTCATCCCTGGCGTCGCGGCGCCAGTTAAGGCTACGTCATGACCTACTTGTTATCTGGCTGGATCCTGGCGACGCCGGCCGCCGCCAGGCCGCGCAGCAGGGACGCGGCCTGCATGCCGACGGTGATCTCGCCAGCCAGAGCCATCTGGATCGCCTCGGGGAGGGAAACCCAGACGCTCTCGATCCGCTCGCTGGGTTCGTCCTGAGGTTCGGCGACCTTCACGACGTCACGCGCCAGGATGATGTGCGTGCGGTTGGTATGGGTGCCGGCGTTGGGACGGGTCTCGCCGACCAGGCTGAGGGTCCCCGCGCAGCCGGCCTCCTCCAGCAGTTCGCGCCGGGCCGCCTCGACGGGATCGGTCTCGCCGGGATCCATGCCGCCGGCGGGTAGCTCGACGGAGATGTCGCCCAGGGCGTGGCGGTATTGCTTGACCAGCAGGACGTTGTTGTCGGCGTCCAGCGCGACCACCTCTACCCAGTCGGGATATTCCAGGACGTAGTAGGGCGCGATCACCGCGCCTTCGTCGGTGACGCAGTCATCGGCGCGGACGCTGATCCAGCGATCCTTGTGGATGTGGCGCGAGGCGGTGACCCGCCATTTTCCGTCCGACATCGCTGGATGTCTCCCAAGGGGTAGGTCAGTCCCGGTCGCCGAGCTCGTCGTCTTCCGAAGGGCCCTCGTGCTCGCCCACCAGAGCGGGCGGGTCGGCCAGGATCAGGCCTTCGCCGATTTTCACCTCGGGAACAGCCGCCCGCGTGAAGGGCAGGTACCAAGTGGGGCCGCCCAGGTCCGGGGTGATCTCAAGAATGTCGCCGGCGCCGAAATTCTGGACGCTCTTCACGCGGCCCAGCAGTTGACTGGTCTGGACGTGGCGAACGGCCAGACCCACCAAGTCGGTCAGGTAGAATTCGTCTTCATCGGGCTCGGGCAGGGCCGAACGCGGGACGTAGAGACGAAGGCCGCGCAAGGCGTCGGCGGCTTCCTTGGTCTCGACGCCAGGACAGCGGCAGACGACGCCGTCCTTGGTCTTGCGGGCCGAAGCGATGGTCAGGGCCGGCGAGCCGTCCTGGCGCTTCAGGCTCTTGAAGGCCGCGATGCTCATCGGGTCTTCGGTATAGGTCGAGATCCGCACCTCGCCGCGCACGCCGAAGCCGCCGGCCACGCGGCCGACCAGGATCAGCGGATCGTCTTGGGATGCGGCCATCGTCCAGACAGAGTCGCGCCGTCGCCTCGAACGAGGCGACGGCGCTGGAACCCTTAGCCTTCGGTGGTTTCTTCGGCGGCCGGAGCTTCGGCGGCTTCAGCGGCCGGAGCCTCTTCAGCCGGAGCTTCTTCGACGGCCGGAGCGGCGGCCGCGGCGGCGGCGGCTTCAGCGGCGGCGACCTTGGCGGCTTCAGCGGCTTCGGCGGCGGCCGCCTTGGCGTCGGCTTCGGCTTGCTTGCGGTCTTCCTCGCGCTGGGCGCGCTCGGCTTGACGCTCTTGGGCCTTCTTGCCCGGAGCGCCCTTTTGCGGGTTGTTGCCGGCGGTCCAGGTGGTCAGGCCTTGGGCGGCCAAGAAGCGGGCGACGCGGTCGGTCGGCTGGGCGCCCTTCTTGAGCCACTCCTGGATCGACTCGACCTTCAGGGTGACGCGGTTGGCGTCGTCCTTCTTGAGGAGCGGGTTGTAGGTGCCGACCTTCTCGATGAAACGGCCATCGCGCGGCGAGTGGCTGTCAGCGACGACGATCGAGTAGTACGGACGCTTCTTGGCGCCGCCACGGGCGAGACGGATCTTCAGCATTGCGGTAGTCCTTGGTCTAAAGTTCTATTTCTTGAACGGGTTGAAGCCGGGCAGGCCCAGGCCGGAGAGAGGGTTGGGCTTGGCGTCGCCGCCAGTCCCGAGGCCCGGCAGACCGGGCAGCCCCGAGAGGCCTTGGCCTCCCGCTGCGTTGCTTTCGGGGGAAGCAAGTTTGCCCCCGCCCAAATTCTTGAGGCGCGCCATGTCGCCGCCGCCCATCATCTGGGCCATGCGGGCCAGGCCCTTGCCGCCGTCCTTGCTCATGGCCTTGAACATGTCGGCCATCTGGCGGTGCTGCTTGAGCAGACGGTTGACCTCGGCGACATCGACGCCCGAGCCGGCCGCGATGCGGCGCTTGCGCGAGGCGGCCAGGATGTCGGGCTTCTTGCGCTCTTCCTTGGTCATCGAGCTGATGATCGCCTGCTGGCGACGGAAGATGCTGTCGTCGATCCCGCTCTCGGAGATCTGCTTCTTGACCTTCTGGACGCCGGGCAGGAGGCCCATGATGCCTTCCATGCCGCCCAGCTTCTGCATCTGGCGCAGCTGGGCCGCCAGGTCGTCGAGGTCGAACTTGCCCTTGGCCAGCTTCTTGGCCATGCGCTCGGCCTCGGCCTGGTCGAGGTCGGCCGCGGCCTTCTCGACCAGCGCCACGACATCGCCCTGGCCCAGGATCCGGCCGGCGACGCGGCGGGCGTCGAACACGTCCAGCTGGTCGATCTTCTCGCCGGCGCCGAGGAACTTGATCGGCAGGCCGGTGACGTGGCGCATCGACAGCGCCGCGCCGCCGCGGCCGTCGCCGTCGGCGCGGGTCAGGATAAGCCCCGTGAGCGGCAGGCGCTCGTGGAACGCCTTGGCCGTGCGCACGGCGTCCTGACCGGTCAGGCTGTCGGCGACCAGGATGGTCTCGGACGGATTGGCGATCCGGGCGACCTCGGCCGCCTCGTTCATCATCGCCTCGTCCAGCGTGGTGCGGCCGGCGGTGTCGAGGATCAGGACGTCGTATCCGCCCAGCTTGGCGGCCGAGACGGCGCGCTTGGCGATGTCGACAGCGCTCTGGCCGGCGACGATCGGCAGGCTCTCGACTCCGACCTGCGTCGCCAGCAGGGCCAGCTGCTCCATGGCGGCCGGGCGCCGGGTATCGAGCGAGGCGACCAGCACCTTCTTGCGCTCGGTCTTGCTCAGACGCAGGGCCAGCTTGCCGGTGGTCGTCGTCTTGCCCGAGCCCTGCAGGCCGGCCATCAGGATGATGCTGGGCGGGTTCAGCGCCAGGTTCAGGCCGGTCGGGACGTCGCCGCCCAGCATGTCCACGAGGCCGTCGTAGACGATCTTGACCACCTGGTCGGCCGGCTTGACCGAACGGATGACCGCTTCGCCCGCGGCCAGTTCCTTGGCCTTGCTGATGAAGTCCTTGACGACCGGCAGGGCGACGTCGGCCTCGAGCAACGCGACGCGAACCTCGCGCAGCGCCTCGTCGATGTCCTTCTCGGACAGCACGCCGCGACCGCCGAGACGTTCGAAGACGCCGGAAAGTCGCTCTGTAAGGCCGTCGAACATGTCGAACCCTGTTGAATACACGGCTCCAAACGCGATCAGCCCCCGTGGACGATCACGTCGACGGGGGTCCTCGCCGTCCTCGTCCGGATGGATCCTGCGCTAACAGGCCGGGGGCGTGACGGTGGAGGCGCTGCTGATAAAGCGCCGGAAGCCGGGGCTTATGCATGGAAATGGGCAAAGAGTCCACAGTCACGGGTGAATGCGGACTCGCCTAACCAATTCCCGCCTTCCCAGGCCTTGTGCCTGGGACCCATCGCGCAGCACGCAAGGCGCTGAACGAGCACATGGCCACGTTGGGGGAGCCCGCCGACCAAAGCCGAGCCTAGCCCCACCATGGGTCCTCGCCACGAGGGCGAGGAAGGCGGTGGTTGAGAGGATCGAGAGCCTACGCCGCGCCCAGGAAGTCGCGCTTGCCGATCTCGACGCCGTTGTGGCGCAGGATCGCGTAGGCGGTGGCGAGGTGGAAGTAGAAGTTCGGGATCGCCTGGCCCCGCAGATAGTCGACGGCGTTGAAGACGTGGGTCTCGCCGCGACGGGTCAGGCTGACCTCGCGGGTTTCGGCGCCCTCGAAGGCGGCCGCGTCCAGGCCCTCGACGAAGGCGATGGCGCGCTCGACGCGGGCGATCAGCTCGGAAAAGCTGGTCGCGACGTCGTCCCAGGCCGGAACCTCGACCTGGGCCAGGCGCGCGGCGCCGCCCTTGGCGAAGTCGGTGGCGATCTGCGCCTGGCGGATCAGCGGGAACATGTCGGGATAGAGCCGGGCCTTCAGCAGAGCGTCCGGATCCCAGCCCTTGGCCTCGACATGAGCGGCGGCCTTGGTCAACACGCCTTTCAGGCCCTTGAGCCCTTGGATGAATACGGGCGCGCTGGCCTGGTGGATCGAGATCGACATGGGAAGCTCCACTTGGGGAATGCGCCTAGATAAGGCCGCGTCGAGCGGAACGGGAGAGCGTGGCGGTGGGTTTTAGGAGCTCAAGTTCCAAACCCACGAGGTTCTCCATGAAAGTCAGCGACGCCATGACCAGCCAGGTCTCGATCGCCCGTCCCACCGACAGCATCCGCCAGGTCGCCCAGACCATGGCCCAGGTCGAGAGCGGGGTCGTTCCCGTGGTCGAGGACGGCAAGGTGGTGGGCGTGGTCACCGACCGCGACATCGTGCTGCGCGTCGTTGCCGAGGGCCGCAGCTTCGACAGCCCCATCTCCGAGGCGATGTCGGACGGCGAGGTGCTCAGCGTGAAGGAAGATGACGTCCTGGCGGACGCCACGGCCAAGATGGCCAACCATCAGGTCCGGCGCCTGGTCGTGCTGAACGACGCGGGCGCCCTGACCGGCATCCTGTCGCTAGGCGACGTCGCCAAGGACTATGGCGCCAAGCAGGTCGGCAAGACGCTGGAGGAGATCTCCCAGGAGTCCGACGAAGCGCAGTAGGCGCGAAAAAGGGCGGCCCCGCGAGGAGCCGCCCTTCTGTTACTCGCTCAGGCGAGGAGTCCTAGACCAGCGAGCTGTCGATCGCCTTGCAGGCTTCCATCAGGCCCTGAACCGACTCGACCGACTTGGCGAACATGGCCTTTTCGGCGTCGTTGGTTTCGAACTCGACGATCTTCTCGGCGCCGCCGGCGCCGATGACCACCGGCACGCCCACATAGAGATCCTTCAGGCCGTATTGGCCCGTCAGGTAGGTGGCGCACGGCAGGACGCGCTTCTTGTCCTTCAGGTACGAGGTCGCCATGGCGATGGCGCTCTCGGCCGGGGCGTAGAAGGCCGAGCCGGTCTTCAGCAGGGCGACGATCTCGCCGCCGCCCTTGCGGGTGCGCTCGACGATGGCGTCCAGCTTTTCCTGGGTCAGCCAGCCTTGCTTGACCAGTTCCGGCAGCGGCAGGCCGCCGACGGTCGAGTGACGGACCATCGGGACCATGTCGTCGCCGTGGCCGCCCAGGGTCCAGGCGTGGATGTCTTCGACCGAGACGCCGGTGGCTTCGGCCAGGAAGTAGGCGAAGCGGGCCGAGTCGAGGACGCCGGCCATGCCGATGACCTTTTCCTTCGGCAGGCCCGAGAACTGCTGCAGAGCCCAGACCATCGCGTCGAGCGGGTTGGTGATGCAGATGACGAAGGCGTTCGGGGCGTGCTGCTTGATGCCTTCGCCGACGGCCTTCATGACCTTCAGGTTGATGCCCAGCAGGTCGTCGCGGCTCATGCCCGGCTTGCGCGGAACGCCGGCGGTGACGATGCAGACGTCGGCGCCGGCGATGTCGGCGTAGTCGTTGGCGCCCTTCAGGGCCACGTCCTTGCCGAACACGGCCGAGGCTTCGGCGATGTCGAGGGCCTTACCCTGCGGGGTGCCTTCGGCGATGTCGAACAGGATCACGTCGCCCAGCTCTTCGCGAGCGGCGATGTGGGCCAGGGTGCCGCCGATCATGCCGGCGCCGATAAGGGCGATCTTCGCGCGAGCCATGGGGTCTCCATCAAGGCTGTGGACAGTGAAATGTCGCGCGCGGTCTAGACCCGTCGCGGCCCGGCCTCAAGCCCCCTTTCCCGTTTCGCTGCACCGCGGCAAAGATGCGTGAACAACGATAAGCAGCGCAGGGGATGAAAGCCGTGACCACCAAGACCGACCCAGGCCATTTCTTCGAGGACTTCAAGCTGGGCCAGAGGCTTGTCCACGCGACCCCTCGGACGGTCACGGCGGGGGACGTCGCGCTCTATACGGCGCTTTACGGCCCGCGCTTCTCGCTGTTCTCGTCCGACGAATTCGCCCGAGTGTGCGGCCTTATGTCGGCGCCGGTCGATCCGCTGATCGCCTTCCATATCGTGTTCGGCAAGACCGTGCCGGACATCAGCCTGAACGCCGTGGCCAATCTGGGCTACGCCGAGGGCCGGTTCCTGGCCCCCGTCTTTCCAGGCGACACCCTGACCGCCGTCTCCGACGTGATCGGCCTGAAGGAGAATTCCACCCGCAAGACCGGCGTCGTCTATGTCCGCACGACCGGGACCAACCAGCGCGGCGAGGCGGTGTTGAGCTATGTCCGCTGGGTCATGGTCCGCAAGCGCGACGAGGCGGCCGAGATCGCCGAGCAGACCGTCCCGACCCTGTCGACCGCCGTCGCCCCCGCCGATCTGGCCCTACCGCCGGGCCTCGACTTCTCCGGCTATGACTGGGCTCTGGCCGGCGCGCCCCACGCCTTCGAGGACTACGCGATCGGCGAGAGGATCGACCATGTCGACGGCATGGCGATCGAGGAGGCCGAGCACCAGATGGCCACCCGCCTGTGGCAGAACACGGCCAAGGTGCATTTCAACCAGTTCGAGCGGGCCCGCGACCCGTCGGGCCGTCGCCTCGTCTATGGCGGGGTGGTGATCTCGACGGCCAAGGCGCTGTCGTTCAACGGCCTGCAGAACGCCGGCCTGATCCTGGCGATCAATGGCGGACGCCACGTCGCCCCGTTCTTCGCCGGCGGCACGGTGTTCGCCTGGAGCGAGGTGCTGGACAAAGCCGACCTCGGAAGCGCCGGCGCCCTGCGGCTGCGGCTGGTGGCGACCAAGGACGCCCCCTGCGCGGAATTCCCGGACAAGGGCGGCGAAGGCGTCTACGATTCCGCCGTGATCCTCGACTTCGATTACTGGGCGGCGGTGCCTAAGCGTGTCTGATTTTGTGCTCGATCCCGCGTTCGTGGCGACCTCGCATCTGGTCGCCGATCTTCCCCTCTGCGAGGTGCGACTTCAGGACGACGTCCGCTATCCGTGGCTCGTGCTGATCCCCCGCCAGCCCGGCCTGACCGAGATCGAGCAGCTCGACGTCGGCCATCGCCTGCAGCTGATGGAGGAGATCGTCCTGGCCGGCGCCGCCGTGCGGGCCGTCGGCTCCGCGCTCGGTCTCGCGGTCGACAAGCTCAATGTCGGCGCCCTGGGCAATGTCACGGCCCAGCTGCACGTCCATGTCGTCGGCCGGCGGCGGGACGATCCGGCGTGGCCCGGCCCCGTCTGGGGTCACGGCGCGGCCAGCCCCTACGGCCCCGACGCCCTGGCGGCCGCCATCACCGCTGCGGAAGAAGTCCTCGAAAACTAGCGGCGCTTCTTCCGCGAGGCGGCTTTCTTGCCCTTGGCCTTCGTGGCCTTGCCCTTCTTCAGCGCCGGCGACTTGGCCTTGCGGGCGGCCGCGGCGCACTTGGCCTTGGCGGCCTTGAGCGCCTTGCCCTTCTTGCCCTTGGTCGAGCAGACCGCCGCCTTGGCCGGCGCGGCGCGGCCGGACGTGGCGCGCGGCGGCCAGACATAGGGCCGCGCGCCACGCGCCTCGTAGCCGGGCGGCGCCTCGGGCAGCAGGTGCTCGGCGGAAACCGGCCGCGCCGCGCCATCCTCGACCAGTTCGCCCGCCCAGCGACCGTCCGCGTCGGGGCGTAGGGTCAGGGTCGAGGCCTGACCGCCCTCGCGAGCCGAAAACCGCGCCGAGAGGCCCTCGCCCTCGCGCTGAAGGTCGTCGATCAAGCCGGTGGATCCTGGCGCGCCGGTTCGACGCAGATCGCGCCAAGCCCCTTCCAGCGGCGCGGCGCCGCTGGCCTTGTCGACGATCT
This sequence comes from Caulobacter segnis, assembly GCF_031454995.1. Lineage (GTDB taxonomy): Bacteria > Pseudomonadota > Alphaproteobacteria > Caulobacterales > Caulobacteraceae > Caulobacter > Caulobacter segnis_E. The sequence continues at coordinate 38,755 of NZ_JAVDRV010000004.1, forward strand.
GAAGGGCGTACAGCGGTGTCCCGTCCGGGCCCGCCACTCGCCACTGGCCGTCCAGCGGCCCTTGCAGGTTCTGGGCGGCGGCGATCGAGCCCCGCACCCGCAGCTCATAGACCTGCTCGGCCGAGGTCGGCTCGCCCGGCGCCGGGATCGGCAGGATGTTCGGCTTGCGACGGGGCGGAGGCTTGGCGGCCGTCTCGGCCTGCTCCTCGTCCATGTCCTGGCCAGATTGCGAGATCAGGTCGGCCAAAGGGTCGAGGGCTAGCGGGACCGGCGCCTGGGGGACCTGGGCCGCCGCCGGCGCGGTCGTGACAGTCGGCGTTTGCGCGGGCGGCGCCGTCGCCGGGCTCTGCTGGGCCAGCGCGGGGCTGGCGGCCAGGACGACGGAGAAGACGATAGCCCGCATTCGCAACCTTCAAACGCCCCTCAAGCCGTCACCCTCGCGCGGCGATCGCCTCGGCGACCGCCACCAGGCGCTCGGCCTGGGCCAGATGCAGACGTTCGGCCATCTTGCCGTCCACCCGCAAGGCGCCTTTGCCAGAATTTTCCGGCGCGTTGAAGGCCGCGATCACCGCGCGGCTCCAGGCGATGTCCTCGGGCGAGGGCGAGAAGACGCGGTTGCAGATCTCCAGATGCTTGGGATGGATCAGGGTCTTGCCGTCGAAGCCGAAGTCGACGCCCTGGACGCAGACCGCTTCCAGCGCCGCCAGATCCTCGATATCGTTGTGGACGCCGTCCAGGATGGTCAGGCCGTGGGCCCGCGCCGCCGCCACCGACAGGGTCAGTAGCGGCAGGAACGGCGCGCGGTCCGGCGTCTGGCGGGCCCGCATTTCCTTGGCGAAGTCGTTGACCCCCATGACCCAGGCCGAAAGGCGGGTTCCGTGCGCGGCCTCGGCCATCTCCCACAGGTGGAAGGCGGCCTTGGCCGTCTCGATCATGGTCCAGAGACGCGTGGCCGGCGGGGCGGCGTGCAGGCGCTGGTCGTAAAGGCGCACGTCGGCGGCGTCGTTGACCTTCGGAACCAGCACGGCGTCCGGCCCGGCCTCGGCGGCGGCGGCCAGGTCCTCCGCGCCCCAGGGAGTGTCGAGGCCATTGACGCGGATCACGACCTCGCGCGCCCCGAAGCCCCCGGCCTGGACCGCCGCCACGGCCGCCTCGCGGGCCGCCGACTTGGCCTCGGGGGCGACGGCGTCCTCCAGGTCCAGGATGATCACGTCGGCGTCCAGGGTGCGGGCCTTTTCGACCGCCTTGGCGTTGGAGGCGGGCATGTAGAGCGCGCTGCGGCGCGGACGGCTGGGAACGGCGATCGTCATGGAACTCCCCGGGTCGGCTTTCTGGATTGGATCAAGCTTAGCATTGCCGCGCCGCGGCAAAAGCCTTCCGCTTGCGGCAGGCCGGGCAATAACCGCCTTGGCCTCGCCTCGGCTTGGCGTAGGATCGGGCCATGACCACGCGCTACGACGAGAACGCCAAGAACGTGCTGGGCGGAGAACTCAAGCCCTGCTCCCTGAACCCGGTGACCGGCTTCTATCGCAACGGCTGCTGCGAGACCGGGCCGCATGACCTGGGCCTGCACACCGTCTGCGTCGTGTTGACCGACGAGTTTCTGGCCTTCTCGAAGGCCCAGGGCAACGACCTCTCGACCCCACGTCCGGAGTACGCTTTTCCGGGCCTGAAGGCCGGCGACCGCTGGTGCCTGTGCGCCGGCCGCTGGACCGAGGCGCTGGAGGCCGGCATGGCGCCCCAGGTGGTGCTGGAAGCCACCCATGAGGAGATGCTGGCCGTCGCGCCGCTGGGTGTTCTGAAGGATCATGCCGTCACCTGAGGACACGACGTTTCGACCTCACGCGGCATGCCGCTGAAGTTTGCTGGGGAGGTGACGGAGCGGCCGGGCGAACCCGGAGACCGTTTGGTTTGATTGCGTTTCGGCTCGTCGACCGCTCCGCCAGGCTGTTGTTTCCATGAGGACGGCGGGCGTGAGCGTTATCTGCTCGGGCCTCCGTTCCCCCCGGACGGGCGTGGACCCACTGGATCGGCTCTACCGTCTCCAGCTCGGCGATCCACGATAGGCGGCTTTATCGATCACCGCCCTGTCGCTCCGCTTTCGGCCTTGTTCCCGAACCGTCCCGTCACCCGTGTGCGCTCCTAAAGAGTAAGCCACGCGACCTGTCGAAACGGACGGGGACCAGAAAGCGGCCCCGCTCAACCTATCCCCGCCGCCGTATTGGGCCGGATCCATACGCCCTCCCCCGCGACGGGGATGGCTATGATTGTGCGCGCGGTTTCAACGCGGATCACACAGCGGCGTGTAAAAGTGAGAAGCCGTTGAAATCGCTGGGTTCGATTTCGTCTACGCGGATGATAGAGCGCCGCGAACGCTCGTAAAATCCTCCCCCCAGCGGGGGAGGATTTTGGTGTTGGTCGCCCGTCCTCCGCGACGGGAGCCATTCCTTACATCCCGCGGCGAGACGATCACGAAAACCCTCTCTCTTAGAGAGAGGGAGGGGCCCAAGCGAAGCTTGGGAGGGTGAGTGGTTACACCCTCGGCCGGCGTGCCGGCGCATCGCTCTCAACCACGCCAGGATTGTCCACGGGCTTCGCCTACCCTCTCACCCTCCCACGCCTGCGGCGCGGGCCCCTCCCTCTCTCTATGAGAGAGGGGTTTTGAGTGTCCGGCCTCCACCCTAGTCGGACGTTCGATCGGTCGGCTCCCCAGCGCCCCGCGCGGGCGCGTCACCGCCATCCACGACCAAGATCGGCCTTCGCTTCTGATACAGCCAGAGGCCCAGAACGATCACGCCGCCGAGCAACAGGGACTGAATCCCCAGAACGATGGGTAGCAGCAGAAGCTGTAATAGGCCGCCCACCAGCATGGCCGGGCGCTGAACGCCCATCGTCAAGGTCGCGAGCAGGAACAGCGGCCCGAAGATCACGCTCGCGCCGATGATGTAGCCGGTCGCGACCAATCTGAAGGCGGCTCCGGCCTTCAATTGTCCGTCCGTCGTTCGGAGTTCCATCGCCCTCGACCTCGCGGCAAGCCCGGCGCGAAATCGCGCCGGGAATCGCTACAACTTGAATGCAAGTCGGGCCAGGGCCGCAATGCCCAATGTCCGAGCGCCTTTCCGACATTCAGGGCGCCTATTCAGACCACGCCGCCGCGCAGATCAACTTAGAGCAATTGCCACCCCCGCCACTCGCCTTCGCTGGACGGGACGCCTCGGGCATCCTACTCAAAGCGCATTGTCGGGGGTTTCATGAGCATCGTGTCGTTTCTGAAGAACCGTTTGCGGCGCAAGCCCGCGCCTAACGCCAGCCCGAGCGGCGATCCGCGCGCCTTGAAGGCCGTCAATGTCGCGATGGTCGACGCGCTGATGGGCGCGTTGCCGCATGATGAAGCCATGTCGGTCGCGATCGGCGGGGACTGGGAGTTTGGCGGCAAGGTCCAGACGGCCCTGCTCAAGCATTACGGCCTGCCGCCCCAGGGCTTTCTGGTCGACGTGGGCTGCGGCGCGGGCCGGCTGGCCAAGACGCTGAGCGAACAACACCCGGGCGGCTATCTTGGGATCGATCTCGTGCCGGCGCTGGTCAACAACGCGCGCCGCATTACCCCTCGTCCGGATTGGACGTTCGAGGTCATCGATCACATCGGCATACCGGCGCCCGAGACCAGCGCCGACATGGTCTGCTTCTTTTCGGTGATGACCCACCTGCTGCACGAGCAGAGCTATTGGTACCTCGAGGAGGCCCACCGCGTGCTGAAAAAGGGCGGCCGGGTCGTCCTGTCGTTCCTGGAATTCCAGGAGCCCTGGCACTTCGAGCACGTGTTCAAGCCGACCGTGGCGGGCGCCAAGTCCGGCTCCGCTGCGCCCCTCAATGTCTTCCTGGACCGGGCGGCGATCGCCTTGTGGGCGAACGACATCGGCTTTGACGTCGTGGAATTCCGAGGCGGCGGCGACGAGGTGACGCCCGCGGGAAATCTCGGGCAGGCGCTCTGCGTTCTCAAGAAAAGGTGACGCGGGACGGCCCTTACACCTGGCACACCGGGCAGAAGAAGGTCGACCGCCCGGCCTGAACCTCGCGGGCGATCACGCCCTCGCACCCCGGCGTCGGACACGGCTCGCCCTCGCGGTCGTAGACGCGGAAGCGGTGCTGGAAATAGCCCAGCGCCCCATCGGCGGCGGCGAAGTCCTTGAGCGTGGAGCCGCCGACCTCGACCGCCTCGGCCAGCACGTCCTTGATCGCCGTGGCCAGCGGGCCAAGGCGCTTCTTGGCGACGCCGCCCGCCGGCTTGAACGGCGAGATGTGGGCGCGGTGCAGGGCCTCGCAGACATAGATGTTGCCCAGGCCCGCCACGGTGCGCTGGTCCAGCAGCAGGGTCTTGGGGCCTTGCTTGCGGTTCTGAAAGACCTTTTCCAGCGTCCTGGCGTCGAAGCCTTCGCCCAGCGGCTCGGGCCCCATGGTCGCGAACCAGGGGTGATGACTGACCCGGTCGGTCGGGATCAGGTCCATGAAGCCGAACCGGCGCGGGTCGTAGTAGGTGACCACGGCGCCCTCTTCGGTCTCGAAGATGACGTGGGCGTGCTTGTCGTCGGGCGTCACTTCGCGGGCGAAGTCGCCGGGGCGCACGGTTCCCTCCGGCGCGGCGATCTCGAAGCGCCCGGTCATCCCTAGGTGCATCACCAGGGTGTCGCCGCGGTCCAGCGGCGCCAGGATGTACTTGGCCCGGCGGTCCAGGCGCAGGATCGTCGCGCCCGTCAACCGTTGGACGAAGCCGTCGGGCAGGGGAAAGCGCAGGTCGGGGCGGTTAGCCCGCACGCGGGAGAGGCGCGCGCCGGACAGGACGGGCGTAAGACCGCGCCGGACGGTCTCCACTTCAGGCAGTTCGGGCAAGCTTGAACCCTTAAGACGATGACGCGGCGCGATGCGCGAGCTAATAGCGGACCTTCATATAGAGAGTTCGCCCCCGGGACGTCATGAGCAACACCTCCGCCAGCTTCGGTTTCAAGGATGTCGACGCCTCGCAAAAGGCGGGCCTGGTGCGCGGCGTGTTCGACCGCGTGGCCAAGAACTACGACATCATGAACGACCTGATGAGCGGCGGCGTGCACCGCCTGTGGAAGGACGCGGTCGCCGCGCGCCTGAACCCGCAGCCGGGCGAGGTGATCATCGACTGCGCTGGCGGCACCGGCGACATGGCCCGCCGCTTCGCCAAGATGGCCCGGAACGCCCAGGAGCGGCGCGGCGGCCCGGACGCGACCATCAACATCGTCGACTACAACGCCGAGATGATCATGGCCGGCATCGAGCGCGGCGGCGAGCCGGAGATCACCTGGACCGTGGGCGACGCCCAACGCCTGCCGCTGCCCGACAACTACGCCAACGCCTATGTGATCAGCTTTGGCATCCGCAATGTCACCGACATCGACGCGGCCCTGCGCGAGGCGCGCCGGGTGCTGAAGCCCGGCGGCCGCTTCCTGTGCCTTGAGTTCTCGCGCCCGGTGACCGAGGCCCTGGCCAAGGCTTACGACGCCTACAGCTTCAAGGTCATCCCCCAGGTCGGCGAATGGGTCGCCAAGGACCGCGACGCCTATCAGTACCTGGTCGAGAGCATCCGCCGCTTCCCCGACCAGAAGACCTTCGCCGGCATGATCGAGAACGCCGGCTTCAAGCGGGTCAGCTACACCAACTTCACCGGCGGCGTCGCGGCCCTGCACCAGGGCTGGGCGCTCTAACCAGTGACGTCGTTCTCCGCCTTTCTACGCCTGACGGGCGCGGGCTGGGCCCTGGTTCGGGCCGACGCCCTGATCCCGCGCGAGGCCGAACCGCTGCTGCCGCCCGCCGCCAAGCTGGCCGGGCGTCTGCTGCGCCTGTTCGCCGGTAGCGCCGCCAAGCGCGGGCGGCCGGGCGAGCGCCTGGCGCGCGTGCTGGAACGCCAAGGGCCGGCCGCGATCAAGCTGGGCCAGTTCCTGTCGACCCGCGCCGACATCTTCGGCGCCGCCTTCGCCGAGGACCTGTCGCACCTGAAGGACCGTTTGCCGGCCTTTCCGCTCTCGGTCGCGAGGGCCGAGATCGCGCGTAACCTCGGCAAGCCGCTGGACGAGATCTTCGCCGAGATCGGCGAGCCGGTCGCCGCCGCCTCCCTGGCCCAGGCCCATCCGGCGACGCTGGTCGACGGCCGCGAGGTCGCGGTGAAGGTGCTGCGGCCGGGCGTCGAGCGCCAGGTCGCCCGCGACACCGCCGTGCTGCGGCTGGCCGCGCGCCTGGCCGAGACCCTGGCGCCGGCCTCGCGCCGCCTGCGCCCGACCGAGTTCGTCGAGGTGGTGATCCGCGCCCTCGCGCTGGAGATGGACCTGCGCTTCGAGGCCGCCGGCTGCGCCGAGCTGGGCGAGGCCATGGCCAAGGACCCCTATATGCGCGCCCCGAGCGTGTGCTGGGAGGGCGTGGGCAAGCGGGTTCTCACCTTGACCTGGGCCGAGGGCATGCCGCTGTCGGACCCAGACGCCCTGGCGCTGCCCGGCCTGGACCGCAAGGCCCTGGCCGAGAACGTCACCCGGGGCTTCCTGGCCCAGGCCCTGGATCACGGCCTGTTCCACGCCGACCTGCACGAGGGCAACCTGTTCGTCGCCGCGCCCGCCAGCGTGGTCGCCGTCGACTACGGCATCGTCGGACGCCTTGGCGCGGGCGAGCGCCGCTACCTGGCCGAGATTCTGTACGGCTTCCTGAACCGCGACTACGCCCGCATCGCCCAGGTCCATTTCGACGCCGGCTACGTGCCGGCCCACCAGGACAAGGACGCCTTCGCCCAGGCCCTGCGCGCCGTCGGCGAGCCGGTGTTTGGCCGCAACGCCCGCGACGTCTCGATGGGCCGCCTCCTGGCGCAGCTGTTCGAGATCACCGCCCTGTTCGACATGGCCCTTCGGCCCGAGCTCGTGCTGCTGCAGAAGACCATGGTCACGGTCGAGGGCGTGGCCCGCCGCATCGACCCGACCCACGACCTGTGGGCGGCCGCCGATCCGGTGGTGCGTCGCTGGATCGGCCGCGAGCTGTCCCCCGCCGCCAAGGTCCGCGACTTCGCCGAGGAAGCCCTACGCGCCCTCCGCGCCATCGCCCGCCTGGCCGAGGCCCCGCCGCCGCCGACGGCCGAGGTTCATATCGAGCGGTCGCACGTCTGGCCGCTGCTATGGTTCCTGGTCGGCGCCGCGACGGCCGGGGCGGCGTTCGTGACCGGACTGCTGCTGTCGCGCTAGGCGACGCCGCCCAGGCGCGTTGCCACCCAGGCGCATTGCCACCCAGGCGCGTTGTACGTGGAGAGCCAAGCAAGGGCGCACGACCGCCCTCGCTCAACCCATCATCCCCGCCCCAGACCCGCCCTGGTCCCGAGCCCAAGACCCAGGGTGGCAAGGAGGATCCCCCTTACCCCTCCGCCTCGTCGCGCTCGCGTTTCTTGGCGGCGGTCGCGCGGCGGGCCTCGCGGGTCTTTTGTTCTGTCCAGTAGGCCGCGCCCTCGTCGGGCTTGAACATCGTGCGGGGCGCGCCCTCGCGCGAGACCACCGCGAAGACATTGTCCTTGGGGTCGTAGATCAGTAGGTCGCCATTGGCCCGCTTGAGGGTTTGCGCCCCCTTGGGCGGATCGCTGACGAAGGCGTGGACCTTGGCGACATAGTCGTCGGCGGACTTGGCGCCGAAGGTCTCGCCGTTGCGCTCGAACGAGCGCTGGGCGTTCTCCTCGGCCGTGCGCGTGCGGTTGGCGGCCCAGTAGGGCTTGCCCGCGACCAGCTTGACCGGCGCGTCGCGCGGATCGCCTCGCGGAGCTTCCGCCTGGGTCGCCGCCCCCTCGGCCGCCGCGCCGGCGCGCTCGCCGCCCTTCGGCGCCTTGACCGCCGAGGCCCCGCTGTCGCAGGCGGCCAGGGCCAATAGGCCCAGCCAGGCGACCACGCCGAAAGCAGCCTGTCTCACAACCTTCATGATCGTATTCGCCCATTGCTCTACCTTTACGCTCAATGAACGAAAGCGGAACGTGAGTCGAGTCCCAATCTTCGCCTTAGGATTGTCACTGGCGCTTTGCCGCGCGGATGGGCATGTGCAAGAGAACGTAACGGACGCGGCAAGCGGGAGCTGGGCGTGAGCGACAAGCGGGTTCTTCTGATCGTCGGCGGCGGCGTGGCGGCCTACAAGACGCTGCTGCTGGTGCGTCTGCTACGGCGGGCGGGCATCGCCGTGCGGCCGGTCCTGACCAAGGCGGGCGAGCAGTTCGTCACGCCCCTGTCCCTGGCGGCCCTGGCCGAGGACAAGGTCTATCAGGACCTGTTCTCGCTGACCGACGAGCACGAGATGGGCCACATCGAGCTGTCGCGCTCGGCCGATCTGGTCGTGGTCGCCCCAGCGACGGCCGACCTGATCGCCAAGGCCGCGCAAGGCCTGGCCGGCGATCTCGCCTCCACCGCCCTGCTGGCCACCGACAAGCCCGTGCTGATGGCGCCGGCGATGAACGTGCGGATGTGGCTGCACCCGGCCACCCAGCGTAATGTCGCGACCCTGAAGGCGGATGGCGTGTCGTTCGTGGATCCGGCCGAGGGCGCCATGGCCTGCGGCGAGTTCGGGCCCGGTCGCCTGGCCGAGCCGGAGGAGATTTTCGCCGCCATCGTCGCCATGCTGGAGGGCCCCGCCGCCAAGCCGCTGGTCGGCAAGCGCGCCATCGTCACGGCCGGCCCGACCTTCGAACCGATCGACCCCGTGCGCGGGATCACCAACCGCTCCAGCGGTAAGCAGGGCTTCGCGATCGCCGAGGCCCTGGCTCGGCTGGGCGCGGAGGTCACCCTGATCGCCGGTCCGGTGTTCCTGCCCACCCCGCCGGGGGTCAAGCGGGTCGACGTCGAGACCGCCCGCCAGATGCTGGCCGCCAGCCAGGCCGCCCTGCCGGCCGATGTCGGCGTGTTCGTCGCCGCCGTCGCCGACTGGCGCGTCGACGAGGCGTTCGGCGCCAAGCTGAAGAAGGAGAAGGGCGGTCCGCCGGCCCTGACCTTCGTCGAGAACCCCGACATCCTGGCGACCCTGTCGGCCTCCGGCCCCCAGCGGCCGAAACTGGTCGTGGGCTTCGCCGCCGAGACCGACCATGTCGAGGAGCACGCCCGCGCCAAGCTGGCCCGCAAGGGCTGCGACTGGATCATCGCCAACGACGTCACTCAGCCAGGCGTGATGGGCGGTGGCGAGAACGCCGTGCTGCTGGTCACCAAGGACAAGACCGAGCGCTGGGATCGCGCCGCCAAGGACGCGGTCGCGGCCCAGATCGCGGCGCGGATCGCTCAGGCGTTGGGAACGACATAGCGCCCATACTGCGAATGAGATTGACTCGCAATATTATCTAAAGTAGCGCCCTCGGCCATTGTTTCGTCCGGGGGTTTCCATGCGTCGTTATCTGCTGACCGCTTGTTCTTTCACGATCCTGAGCCTGGCCCAAGCCGCCTGGGCCGGGGGCGTGGAAGCCGCCCCCCCGCCTAGCGACGACCAGGCCACCGCCGTGGAAGCCGTGGTGATCACCGGCGAGAAGACCTCGCGCTCCCTACAGCAGACCGTCACCAGCGTCGCCGTGACCACCGCCGCCCGCATCGAGCGCGAGAACATCCAGACCTTCTACGACGTGGTCGCCCGCACGGCGAACATGAGCGAGACCTATGGCAAGACCGGCTTCACGATCCGCGGCGTCAGCAACATGAACGTCTCCGGCGGCGGGACCGGCGGCCTGGCGACGGTCTATGTCGATGGCGCGGCCCTGCCGCTCGAGGCCGTCTACGGCGGCCCGCTCGAGATGTGGGATATCGGCCAGGTCGAGGTGCTGCGAGGCCCTCAATCGACGCTGCAGGGCCGCAACTCGCTGGCCGGCGCGGTCGTCATCACCTCGGCCAACCCGACCTACACGCCCCAGTTCCGGGCGCGGGTGAACCTCGCCAGCGGCGATGAGCGCACCTACGCGATCGCCGGCGGCGGCCCGATCGTCGCCGACCAACTGGCGTTCCGCGCCTCGGTCGAAAAGAAGGATAGCGACGGCTTCGTCTACAATCCGATCCTGAAGCGCGATATCGACGCCTTGGACAGCCTGACCGTCCGGGGCAAGCTGCTGTTCACCCCGACCGCCCTACCGGGCCTGAAGGCGACCCTGACCTACGCCCACAGCGACCGCGACGCGGGCTATGTGTTCACCTATTCGCGCATCGACACGCCCGACTACTACAAGCACCGCGTCGACCTGTCGGGCGATCCGAACCGCACCAAGACCAAGACCGACATCCTGACGGCCGACGTCGCCTACAAGCTCAACGACGTTCTGACCTTGAACGCGATCGCCTCGCTGAACACCGTCAAGAACCGATCCACGTATGACCTTGATTTTCGGCCCGCCCGGACGTCCTACGGCGCGCGCCGCGAGAACACCGACACGGCCTCCCAAGAGCTTCGCCTGAACCACGACGGCGAGCGCCTGAAGGGCTTTGTCGGCCTCTATCACGCCAGGCGCGACGCCCAGGACCGGACCGCCAGCCAGGTCAATGTCGACTTCCCTCGCGCGACCCTGGTCAACACCCTGACCTCGACCCTGCTGGCCGGCGTGCCCAGCCCGACCGCCGCCCAGCAGGCGGCCGCCGCGGCCCAGGCCAACGCCTTCGCCAACCTCTACATCGCGGCCCTGCCGGTGATCCCGGTGGACTATTCGGGCGACCAGCCCTCGGTGATCGACACCAGCGCCATCTTCGCCGACGCCAGCTTCGCCCTGACCGACAAGCTGAGCCTGCTGGGCGGCTTCCGCTACGACCACGAGAAGAACACCAGCCGCAGCAATCAGGTCGCCAGCTTCACGGGGATCTATCCCAACGCCTCGTCCTTCGGCGCCTACGCGCCCTACGTGACCCTGGTGAACGGCTTCGTCGCCAACATGGTGGCCCAGGCCGGTTCCTCGGCGCCGAAGAACACCCGCGCGTTCAACGCCTTCCTGCCCAAGGTCGGGGTCAAGTACGACTGGACGCCGGACATCAACACCAGCCTCGTCGCCCAGCGCGGCTACCGCTCCGGCGGCTCGACGGTGAACATCGCCCGCTCGACGGTCGCGGCCTACGATCCCGAATACACCTGGAACTACGAGGCCTCGCTGCGCACCACCTGGCTGGACGGAACCCTGACGGTCAACGCCAACGCCTTCTATGTCGATTGGAAGGACCAGCAGGTCACGGTGAACCTGGGCATCAACAGCTACGACTACGAGGTCCGCAACGCCGGCAAGTCGCACCTCTACGGCTTCGAGCTCGAAGTCGCCCAGCGCGTCAGCCAGGCCCTGTCCTGGTACGCCTCGCTCGGCAGCACCAAGACCAAGTTCGACGACTTCACGATCACCTCGGGCGTCGACACCCGCGACCTGGCGGGATCGGAGTTCCCCTACGCCCCGCGCTGGACGGTGGCGATGGGCGCCGACTATCGCTGGGCCAACGGCGTGATCGCCCACCTGGACGGCGCCTACCGGTCGCGGAGCTATTCGTCGGCGGGCCTGCAACAAGCGCAGGACGACGTGGTCAAGCAACGCGTCGTGTTCAACGGCCGCTTCGGCTACGAGCGCGCTCATTGGGGCGCTTACGTCTATGGCAAGAACCTGCTGAACGCGACCTACGCCCAGTACGTCCGCGGCGACACCGGCGTGGCCATGTTGAGCGAGCCCCGGATCCTGGGCCTGACCCTGGAGACCCGCTGGTGAGCGCGCTCTGGGTGCTGGCCCTGACGCCGCTGCCCCTCGCGGGCGCGACCTTGCTGAAGCGGGCCTGGACTGGTCCAAGCCCCCACCGACCGTGGCTGATCCTGGGCGGGTGGGGCCTTCTGGCCCTGGCGATCGCCGCCTCGGTTCCGCTGATGGGGCCGGCGCGCGGTCCCTCGGCCATGCTGGCGGTCGGCTCCATGGCGGCGCTCGCTCTCGTCGCGGCCGGCGTCGAGCGCCGCGACGCTCGGAAGAAGGCCGCCCGCGAGCTGGCGCCCGAGCCCTCGGACCGCCGGCGCGTCGTCTGGCGCGGCTGGTTGCGCGGCTTCATGGCGGGTCCGCTCGCGGGGGTGGCGGCCCTGGGCTGCGGCCTGGCGGTGGCGATCTGCGCGCCGGGCCAGATCCAGAGCCGGATGGTCATCGGCGGACTGATCGTCCCCTTTCTGTGGGCCGGCGGCATGGCCTGGACTCTTTCCGACGACAAGATCCCGCGGGCCTTCGCGGTCCTGGCCAGCGTCGCGACCCTGACCCTGGGCGCGGCCTTCCTGAAGGGCGCGCTGTGATGGACGCCTCCCCCGACAAGATCACGCCCGCGAGGACCAAGGCCGCGGGCAAGCCGATCTGGCCCAAGATTCCCGCCGATTTCGTGCGCGCCATGCTGGCCGGTCACTCGGCTCTGGGTTTGGCTTTCGCGGCCATGATCTATCTCGTCTGCTTCTCGGGATCGGTGGCGGTGTTCACCCAGGAATTCGGCCGCTGGGAGCAACCGGCGGGACCGATCCTCGACGCGGTCTCTCCGCGGGCGGTGGACGCCGCTGTCCGAGCGACCCTGGCCAAGAACCCAAAGGCCCACGATCTGCTCGTCCGCCTGCCGACGGCCGACGATCCTCGTTTGACCGTGCATGGCGATGACGCGACCGGCGGCGAGCGCACCTATGTCGCGGACCGAACTGGCCGGCTGGCCGGCGAGTCGCGAACCCCGTGGACCGAATTCCAGGTCGAGCTCCACACCGTGCTGCACCTGCCGCGCGCCTGGGGCGGGTTCGTGGTGGGGCTGACGGGCGTGGCGCTGTTGTCGTCCCTGATCTCGGGCGTGCTGTCGCATCCTCGGGTCTTCAAGGACGCCTTCGCCTTCCGCTGGGGCGGCTCCAAGCGCTTGCAGGAGGCCGACCTGCATAATCGGATCTCGGTCTGGGGCCTGCCCTTCCATCTCGCCGTGTCGCTGACCGGCGCCTTCCTGGGCCTGACGACGATCATCGTCGGCGTCCTGGCCCTGGCCACCTTCAAGGGCGACGCCAGCAAGGCCTACGCGTTGTTCCGAGGCCCGACCGTCCAGGACGATCCGCGCCCCGCCGCCCGGATGATCGACGTCGGCTCGGTCCTCGACGCGGTCGCCGCCCGCTACCCCGATGCGCGGCCGACCTACATCTTTGTCGAGCATCCGGGGGAACGCGGTCAGCACGCCATCGTCAATCTCGCCACCGAGGGGCGCCTGTCGCGGGGCGAGACCGTCGTGGTCGACGGCGATGGCCGGATTCTGGGCGAGGTCGGCTACGAGAGCGGTTCGTTGGGCTTCCGCGTGCTCTCGGCGATGACTCCGCTGCATTTCGGCTGGTTCGGCGGATGGCCGGTGAAGGTGGCCTACTTCCTGCTGGGTCTTGGCCTCACCGCGGTGACCGCCAGCGGCGTGGCCATCTGGCTGGCGCGGCGTCGCGACAAGGGCCGGCCGGCGCCCGGGTGGGAGCGGCTGTGGGTGGCCTTCGCGTGGAGCCAACCGCTGGCCTACGCGGCTTCGGCCCTGGCGGCGCTCGTCCTGCCCTGGCCGCCGGTCCTGGTCTGGGGCGTCGTCACGCTTCTGGCGTGCGCCACGGCGGCGCTGGGTCGCCCCCCCGTGATCTCCGCGGGGCTAAGGCTGGCCACGGCGGCGGCGCTGGCGGGGCTCGCGGTCGTCCATCTGGCCCGTCATGGCGGCGGTCTGGCCGACGCCATGGGCTTGGCGGTCGACGCGGCCCTGATCGCCGGCGCCGTCATCCTGGCCGCGAGCGTCGCCTTGGGCGCGCCCGATCGAGGGGGCCTTCGCCGACGAGCCTAGTCCCCCTGGCCCAGGCCCCCGCAAATCAGCTAAAGCCGTCGCGACCCCAGAACAGGAACTCCGCATGTCCGCCATTCCCGCCGGTCTCGCCATCCGCTTCAAGCGCTGGGAGGGCAATGCCGATCTGCCGGTTCCGGCCTACGCCACGGCGGGCGCTGCGGGGTTTGATTTGCGGGCGGCGGTTCCGGAGGACGCGCCGATCGTGCTGAAGCCCGGCGCGCGCTGCATGGCGCCGACGGGCTTTTCGGTGGCGGTCCCGGACGGCTGGGAGATGCAGGTGCGGCCCCGCTCGGGCCTGGCCTTCAAGAACGGCGTCACGGTCGTCAACGCGCCCGGCACGGTCGACAGCGACTATCGGGGCCAGGTCTGCGTGCTGCTGATCAATCTGGGCGAGGAGGACTTCACGATCCGCCGGGGCGACCGCATCGCCCAGGGCGTCATCGCCGCCGCCCCGCAATGGCCGCTGATCGAGGTCGCCGATCTCGACGAAACCGATCGCGGCGCTGGCGGTTTCGGCTCGACGGGCGTCTAGAGCCCCAGAGAGCGCCCGGCCACGGCCAGATAGCCGCCAAAGCCCGCCGTGAAGGCCGCGGCGGCCAGCCACAGCAACGGACGGACCAGTTCCAGGGAAGAGCGCTCGGCCAATCGCGGGGTGTTCATGGGGACCTCCCACGGCCGCGGTCTCGCGGCCCATTTTCGTTGAACGAACCAAGCGCCTTTTGGTTCGCGGGGCCCGGCCGGCCTGGGTTTCGCGCCCGTCCGCGCTTCGGCGGGGGCGAGGCTTTCCAGCTTCGACGCAAAAACTTCTCCAAGCCGCCGTTGATTTTTGGACGACTGCGTCCATTTATCCGCTTGCCGCGCTTGCCCGAGCCCTCTATCGGGCGCGCTCACGCTGTCTGGGGTTTCGTTCATGGCGTCGCCGCAAAAGAAGAAACTGGTGCCGATGGTCATCGGCGGAGCCGTCGTGATCGCCGTCGTGGCCGGCGGGACGCTCTGGTTCCTGGACAAGCAGCGCTTCGAGAGCACCGACAACGCCTTCGTCCAGGCCGATACGGTGCAGATCAGCCCGCAGGTCTCCGGCTACGTGGCCGAGGTGCTGGTGGCCGACAACCAGCGGGTCGAGGCGGGCCAAGTGCTGGCCAAGATCGATCCCTCCACCTTCCAGGCCATCGTCGACCAGGCGATCGCCAACGCCAGCGCCGCCGACGCGGCCGTGCGCGCCATCGACGACAAGAACAGCCTCGAACAGGCGATGATCGCTCAGCGGGCAGCGGGCGTGACCAGCGCCCGGGCCGACGCCGGCCGGGCCACGGCCGATCTCGAGCGCTACAACGCCCTGGCCGCCCAAGGCTGGGTGTCGCAACAAAAGGTCCAGACCGAGCGCGCCACCGCCACCCAGACCGCCGCCGGCGTCGCCAGCGCCCAGGCCGCGCTCGAGGCCGAGCGCCGCGCCGCCCAGTCGCTGGGCTCGGCCAAGGCTCAGGCCGTGGCGCAGGCCGCCGCCGCCCACGCCGCCGTCGAACAGGCCAAGCTGAACCTGGAGCGCACCGTGATCCGCGCGCCGGCCGCCGGCGTGGTCGGCGCCCGCTCGGTGCGTCCGGGCCAACTGGTCCAGCCAGGCGTCGCCCTGATGTCGGTCGTGCCCCTGGGCCAGGCCTATGTCGTCGCCAACTTCAAGGAGACCCAGGTCTCGCGCATCCGCGTCGGCCAGCCGGTCGAGATCAAGGCCGACGCCTTCGGCAAGGCCAAGATCGTCGGCAAGGTCGACAGCTTCGCCCCCGCCACCGGCCAGGAGTTCGCCCTGATCCCCGTCGAGAACGCGGTGGGCAACTTCACCAAGATCACCCAGCGGCTGCCGGTGAAGATCGCCGTCGAGCGCGACCAGCTGGGCGCGGCCTTGCGTCCGGGTCTGTCGGTCGAGGTCAAGGTCGACGTGCGCGACCGCTCGGGCGCCTCGTTCGCCGAGGCGGGCCAGGCCACGCCGCGGGTCGCCCGCCAGGGCGCGGACCGCTAGACGGCGGACGCGTCATGACCGACGCCGCCCTTCCCGCTTCGCAAGCCGCTCAACCCAAACCCGAAGTGGATTGGGGAAAGCTGTTCCTCGGCTTCGGGGCGATGGTCATCGGCCAGTTCATGGCCATCCTGGACATCCAGATCGTCGCGGCCTCGCTGCCGCAGATCCAGGCCGGCGTCGGCGCCAGCACCGACCAGATCAGCTGGATCCAGACCGCCTATCTGATCCCCGAGGTCGTGATGATCCCGCTGTCGGGATATCTGTCGCGCCTGTGGGGCACCCAGCGCCTGTACCTGGCCTCGTGCACCGGCTTCATCGTCATGAGCGTGCTGACGGGTCTCAGCTCGTCGATCGACATGATGATCCTGACGCGGGCGCTGCAGGGCTTCATCGGCGGAGCGATGATCCCGACGGTGTTCGCCGTGGCCTTCACCGCCTTTCCGCCCGAGCGCCGGATCACCGCCAGCGTGATCATGGGCCTGATCGTCACCCTGGCTCCGACCGTCGGCCCCACCCTCGGCGGCCATCTGACCGAGGCCCTGTCCTGGCGCTGGCTGTTCTTCATCAACGTTCCGACCGGCCTGATCGTGCTGTTCGGCGTGGCGCGCTGGGGGGACTTCGACAAGGGCGACCCCAGCCTTGCCAAGGGCTTCGACTGGTTTGGCCTGGCCGTCATGGCGGTCTTCCTGATGAGCATGCAGTACGTGCTGGAGGAAGGCGCCAAGGACGACTGGTTCGACGACACCGCCATCCTGTGGCTGACCGTCACCGCCGTCATCGGCGGGGCGCTCTTCATCTGGCGGCAGCTGACCTACAAGAACCCGATCGTCGAGCTTCGAGCCTTCACGAACCGCAACTTCACGGTTGGCGTCTTGATGACCGCCGTCTCGGGCGCCAGCCTGTTCGGCGGCACATTCCTGCTGCCGCAATTCCTGGGTCGGGTGCGCCACTATTCGGCGTCGGAGGTCGGCACGACCATGATCATCTCGGGCCTGTCGATGTTCCTGACCGGACCGATCGCCGGGCGGCTGGTGCGCAAGACCGACCCGCGCTTGCCCATGTGCCTGGGCTTCATCCTGGCCGGCTGGGGCATGTACATGGCCCACGGCGTGACCAAGGACTGGGGCTTCTGGGAGTTCGCCGGCGTCCAGGCGTGCCGGGGCGTGGGCGTGATGATCGCCATGATCGCCACCCAACAGGTCACGATGAGCACCCTGCCGCCGCATATGGTCAAGAACGCCTCGGGCCTGGTCAATCTGGCGCGCAACACCGGCGGCGCGGTGGGCTTGGCCTTGCTGGCCACCTCGATCAGCCAGCAGACGGCGCTCTATTACGACGACATGACCTCGAAGGTGACCCAAGGCGGGCCGACAGCCAACATGATGGCCGGTCTGACCGAGCGCATGATGCAGTTGGGCGTCGCCGATCCCGCTGGCGCGGCCCGCAAGGCGATCGGCGGCATGATCGAGCAGCAGGCGACCGTGATGGCGTTCGGCGATAGCTTCACCCTGCTGGCGATCGGCTGCTTCCTGGCCGCCGTCGTCTCTCTGCTGGCCAGCCCCGCCAAGGGCGCGCCGCCGCCTCCCTCGGACGCTCACTGATGCCGCGCGTTCCCGGACAGATCGACCTCGCCAAGACCGAAGCCATCCTCGACGCGGCCGTCGAGGTGATCGGCGAGCGGGGCCTGGCCGCGCCGATGGAGGCCATCGCCAAGCGGGCCGGGGTCTCCAAGCAGACGGTTTATAACCACTATGGCTCCAAGGCCGAGCTGATGCGGGCCCTGATGCAGCGCCGGGTGGAGCGGGTCACCGCGCCGCTGCGCGGCCAGGACGCCGTCGACAACCCGACCGCGGCGTTGGAGGCCTATGCCCGCTCGCTGCTGGAGACGGTGATCACCAACAAGAGCTATTCGATGATGCGGGTGGTGATGATGGGGGCGGGCGAAATGCCCGACGTCGCCCAGGAAGTCTATGAAGCCGGCCCGCTGAGCGCCCGCCGCCAGTTGGCGGCGTTCCTGAAGACCGAGACAGAGCTGGGCCGCATGAATGTCGAGGATTGCGACCAGGCCGCGGAGTTCTTCTCCGGCATGATCATGGGCCAGAGCCAGATGCGCTCGCTGCTGCGGCTGCCGTCCGACAAGACGCCGGAACAGTTCGGCCGCTTCGCGCGGGAAGCGGCCGAACGGTTCATGCGGGCCTACGCGCCGTAGAACTTGGGCGGATCGACATTGAAGCAGGCATCTATTCCGGCCTTCCTGGGTCCTGTGCCCAGGAAGGCAAGCTCTTGGCCGCAAGAACCGTGTTTGGCTGACGATTTGTCCTAGCGACTACGCCTCGTCCTGATCGGGCATGCCCATCATGTGGAAGCCGGCGTCGACGTGGACCACTTCGCCGGTGGTCGACTTACCGAGGTCCGAGGCCAGCCACAGGGCGCAGCCGGCGACGCCTTCCATCGACGTGTCTTCCTTCATCGCCGAGAACGCGCGGCCCTGGGCGATCATGCCGCGGCCGCCCGAGATGCCCGCCAGGGCCAGGGTGCGCATGGCGCCGGCCGAGATGGCGTTGGCGCGGATGCCCTTAGGGCCGAGGTCGCGCGCGATGTAGCGGGTCGAGGCTTCAAGCGCCGCCTTGGCCACGCCCATGGTGTTGTAGTTCGGGATGGTCCGCTCCGACCCCAGATAGGTCATGGTGATCAGCGAGCCGCCGTTCGGCATCAGCTTGGACGCGCGCTTGGCGACGTCCACGAAGCTGAAGGCCGAGATGTTCATGGCCATCAGGAAGCCCTCGCGGGTCGTGTTGTCCACGAAGGAGCCCTTCAGCTCGTTCTTGTTGGCGAAGGCCACCGAGTGGACCACGAAGTCCAGCGTGCCGAATTCCTTCTCGATCGTGGCGAAGGCCGCGTCCATCGAGGCGTCGTCGGTGACGTCGGCCGGGATCATCGTCTTGACGCCGATGCTCTCGGCCAGCGGGCGCACGCGGCGCTCCAGCTCTTCGCCCTGATAGGTGAAGGCCATCTCGGCGCCTTGGGCGGCCAGCTGGCTGGCGATGCCCCAGGCGATCGAGTTGTGGTTGGCCACGCCCATGACGAGACCCTTCTTGCCCCGCATCAGCTCGCCCTTGGGGAACGCGTATTCGTCGGCCATGTGTCGGGCCCTCTTTGGCAAATCGTTGAGCGCTGGTTAGCAGGCCCGGGGGCCGCGCGGAACCCTGCCGCTCGATCCTAGACCTTCCCGAAGATCAGCGTTCCGTTGGTGCCGCCGAAGCCGAAGCTGTTGGACATCACGGTTTCCAGCGGCTTGTCGACGCGCTGACGCAGGATCGGCAGGTCGGCGAACTCGGGATCCAGCTCCTCGATGTGGGCGCTCTCGGCGGCGAAGCCGTTGTCGAGCATCAGGATCGAGTAGATGGCCTCCTGAGCCCCGGCCGCGCCCAGGCTGTGGCCCGTGAGGGACTTGGTCGAAGAGATCATCGGCGGCTTGTCGCCGAACACCTCGCGCACCGCGCCCATCTCCTTGCTGTCGCCGACCGGCGTCGAGGTGCCGTGCGGGTTCAGATAGTCGATCGCGCGGTTCCCGGCGTCGGCCATGGCCAGCTTCATGCAGCGCGCCGCGCCCTCGCCCGACGGGGCCACCATGTCGTAGCCGTCGGAATTGGCGGCGTAGCCGACCAACTCGCCATAGATCTTGGCGCCGCGCGCCTTGGCGCGTTCGTACTCTTCCAGCACCACGATCCCGGCGCCGCCGGCGATCACGAAGCCGTCGCGGTTCTTGTCATAAGCGCGGCTGGCCACGGCCGGACGGTCGTTGAAGTTGCTGCTCATGGCGCCCATGGCGTCGAACAGGTTCGACAGGGTCCAGTCCAGCTCCTCGCAGCCGCCGGCGAAGACGACGTCCTGCTTGCCCATCTGGATCTGCTCGGCGCCGGCGCCGATGCAGTGGGCGCTGGTCGCGCAGGCCGAGCTGATCGAATAGTTGATCCCGCGGATCTTGAACCAGGTCGACAGCACCGCCGACGGACCCGAGCTCATGGCCTTGGGCACGGCGAACGGACCGATCCGCTTGGGACCCTTCTCCCGGGTGGTGGCGGCGGCTTCGACGATGACGCGGGTCGAGGGCCCGCCCGAGCCGACGATCAGGCCGGTGCGCTCATGGCTGATCTCGGCTTCGGAAAGACCCGAGTCGGCGATCGCCTGCTCCATGGCGATGTGAGCGTAGGCGGTGCCGGGCGCGAGGAAGCGCGCCGCGCGGCGATCGACCAGCGACTCCCATTCGATCTGGGGCGCGGCGTGGACCTGGCAACGGAAACCCAGCTCGGCGTATTCCGGCGCGGCGACCACGCCGGATTTGGCCTCGCGCAGGGAGGCCAGCACCTCATTGGCGTTGTTGCCGATGGACGAGACGATCCCCAGTCCGGTGACGACGACGCGACGCATTCTTTAAATCCTCTTCTCCCCCTCCGATCCGTCAGGGGCCGGTTCTTTCGCTAAGCGACCGGTCTTAAACTAACGGATCAAGCCATCTGTTCAGGCGTGAACAGGCCGACCTTCAGGTCCTTGGTCTCGTAGATGACCTTGCCGTCGGCCTCCAGCACGCCTTCGCCGATTCCCATGACCAGCTTGCGCATGATGACCCGCTTCAGGTCGATCTTATAGACGACTTTCTTGACGTCCGGGGTCACTTGACCGGTGAACTTGACCTCGCCCACGCCCAGGGCGCGGCCGCGGCCCGGCGCGCCCGACCAGCCCAGGAAGAAGCCGACCAGCTGCCACATGGCGTCCAGGCCCAGGCATCCCGGCATGACCGGATCGCCGATGAAGTGGCAGCCGAAGAACCAGAGATCCGGGTTGATGTCGAACTCGGCTTCGACATAGCCCTTGCCGTACTTGCCGCCGTCCGACTCGATCCGGACGATCCGATCGAACATCAGCATCGGCGGGGCCGGCAGCTGGGCGTTGCCCGGGCCGAAAAGCTCGCCCCGGCCGCAAGCCAGGAGTTCCTCGAAGGTGTAGGCGTTCTTCTGCATGGGCCACGCCCTAGCACGGCGGCGGGCCGCGCCTCAATGTTTCCCTGTCGAAACAGGCCGTGAAGCGATCAGTCCTTTTGGCATTGGGCGGCCGGATCGGCGCCCCAGATCTCGGTCTCCCGGGCCCATCCCGAGGCGCCCTCGGCGCGCAGGCGGCACCAGCCCTTCTCGCACTTGTCGAGGCTCGCGACGGCCCGCGCCCTCAGATAGGCGGAGACCTTCGCGCCGTCCTTGGGCGATTTCAGCAGCGGCAGATTGGTCGGCTGGACGCGCATGGCCGAGCGGCGCCCGTCGACCGTGCGTTTGTGCACCCACGCCAGCCCGCCCTCCGGATCACAGATGCGCCGCCATTCGCGCGTTTCGGCCACGACCTGCACCGGCAGGCCCTTGGCGTGGTAGATCCACAGCAGCTGATGAGCCTCGTCCGGGCCCTTGCGCGCGTTGACCTCGGCATATTTCAGCGAGACGTAGCGCGGCACCTCGAGGCCCGACGGCGTGATCCTGGGTCCCTCGGCCGCCGCCGACCCGGCCGCGAAGACCGCGAATCCCAGAAAAAGTCCCGTAAAACGCTTCCGGGGCGAACCTTGTTCTGTTTTCGACGGCATGTTGCTTGGCCCCTACGGGCCCCTTTGCTACAGCTTTCAAACGCCCGTCAGTGAGAGCTTTTCAGTCCGACCATGGCCGCCCGCAAGCTCAAAGTCGTCGTCACCCGCAAACTCCCCGATCCGGTGGAGACGCGGATGCGCGAATTGTTCGACACCGAACTCAACGTCACCGACACGCCGATGACGGCGGACGAGCTCGTGGACGCCATGAGCCGCGCCGACGTGCTGGTGCCGACGATCACCGATCGCATCGACTCCCGCCTTCTGTCGCGATCCGGCGATCGGCTCAAGCTGATCGCCAATTTCGGCGCCGGGGTCGACAATATCGACGTCGCCACGGCCAACGCGCGCGGCATCATCGTCACCAACACCCCGGGCGTCCTGACCGAGGACACCGCCGACCTCGCCATGACCCTGATCATGGCCGCCTCGCGCCGGATCGTCGAAGGCGCCGAGGTGGTCAAGGCCGGCGGCTTCCACGGCTGGTCGCCGACATGGATGCTGGGCCGGCGCCTGTGGGGCAAGCGCCTGGGCATCATCGGCATGGGCCGCATCGGCCAGGCCGTCGCCCGCCGCGCCAAGGCCTTCGGCATGCAGGTGCACTATCACAACCGCAAGCCCGTCAGCCCGCGCATCGCCGAGGAGCTGGGCTGCACCTACTGGGAAAGCCTGGACCAGATGCTGGCCCGGATGGACTTCATCTCGGTCAACTGCCCGCACACGCCGGCGACCTATCACCTGCTGTCGGCGCGCCGGCTGAAGCTGCTGCGGCCCCACGCCGTGGTCGTCAACACCGCGCGCGGCGAGGTGATCGACGAGGGCGCCCTGGCCAACATGCTGGCCAAGGGCGAGATCGCCGGCGCGGGCCTCGACGTCTACGAGCACGAGCCGGCCATCAATCCCAAGCTGCTGAAGCTGCCCAATGTCGTGCTGCTGCCCCACATGGGCTCGGCCACGGTCGAGGGCCGCATCGACATGGGCGAGAAGGTCATCGTCAACGTGAAGACCTTCATGGACGGCCACCGGCCGCCGGACCGCGTCATTCCGGCGATGCTGTAGGGGGCTGGCGGGGATAGACGCCCCCTCCGTCTCGTCGCTTCGCGCCGAGCCACCTCCCCCGCAAGCGGGGCAGGAAGGTGGGCGGCTTCCTCCTCACCCGTTCAACGGGGGAGGTGGCGCGCGGCGCAGCCGCGTGACGGAGGGGGCGCTCATCGCAACTACCCCGCCAGCGGATACTCCCGCTCCAGCCGATAGACCGAGCCCGCGCTGGTTTGCCAGCTGGAATAGAGACCGAACCGGTCGACGGGGAAGCTCGGTGACTTCAGCAGGTTGTGCGCCTGGATCCAGGCGCCGACTTCCGGAACGGCGGCGCGCTTCAGATACGCCAGGGTGACGTGCGGCGTGTAGATTCGCGTCTCGGGCTTGAGGTCGGCCGCGCGAGCGGCGCTTTCGTTGGCCTTTTGCAGGCGGCGCAGGGGCGCGCTGTCCTGGACCCCCGCCCAAACCGCGTGAATGTCCGCGCCCTCGCCGAAATGCCCCGCGCCGGCCAGGGTCAGGTCGAAGGCCGGGGCGTCGATCTGCATCAGCGCCTCGTCGAGATCATCGGCCACGGTCTCGGCCACGTCGCCGATGAACCTCAACGTGATGTGAAAGGCCTCCAGCGGACGCCAGCGCGCGCCCTCGATCCCGTGCTGGCGGGACAGCAGGCCCTCGCCGATGTCCGGCGGAATCGCGATGGCGGTGAAGAGACGGATCATTTCCGACCTAACGCTTACGGGCACGGATTGGGATGGCGGGCGTGGATGGCGTTGACCGCGTCTTCCAGGTCGTCGGTCCAGGCCAGGTCGAAGGCGTCGATATTGGTCTTCAGCTGCTCCATCGAGGTCGCGCCGATGATCGTGGCGGTCACGAACGGCCGCGCGTCGCAGAACTTGAGCGCCAGCTGGGCCGGATCCAGGCCATTGGCCTGGGCCAGGGCCACATAGGCGTGGAACGCCTCCTGAGAGCCTGGCCCCTCGTAGCGCTGCATGCGGTTGTAGAGCGCCTTGCGCGAACCGGCGGGCGTCGCGCCGTCCAGGTACTTGCCGGTCAGCTGACCCTGCGCCAGCGGCGAATAGGCCAGGAGGCCCACCTGCTCGCGCATGGCGATCTCGGCCAGGCCGTATTCGAAGACGCGGTTGGCCAGGTGATAGGCGTTCTGGATCGAGGCGACGCGGGGCAGCCCCCGGGTTTCGCTCTCGGCCAGGAAGCGCATCACGCCCCAGGGGAACTCGTTCGAGACGCCGACATGGCGGATCGAGCCCTTCTTCACGTGGGCGTCGAGGGCCTCGAGGATGTCGCCGAAGCTCTCGAAGTCCTGGTCGTAGTCCTTGAAGGTCTGGCCGCCGAACACCCGCACCCGGCGGTCGGGCCAGTGCAGCTGATAGAGATCGAGATAGTCGGTCTTGAGGCGGCGCAGCGAGCCTTCGACGGCCTCGTCGATCTGAGCGCGGGTCTGACGGGTGGTCGCCCCGTCCTCGCGCATCCACGAAAGACCGCCGAACGCCGCGCCCTGGCCGGCCACCTTCGAGGCCAGCACGACCTCTTGGCGCTTGCCGGTCTTCTGGAACCACGAGCCGATATATTCCTCGGTGCGGCCTTGGGTCTCGGGATTGGGCGGGCTGGCGTACATCTCGGCCGTGTCCCAGAAGGTCACGCCGCGACCGAGGGCGTAGTCCATCTGCTCGTGGGCCTGGCTTTCGCTGTTCTGCGAGCCCCAGGTCATGGTGCCCAGGCAGCAGCGCGAGACCGTCACGTCGGTCCGACCCAGCTTGGCGTACTCCATCGGCGCGTTCCTCGTTCTTGTTTTCGCCGTCGTTCTTAAGGGGTCGAGCCGCGACTTGGGAAGCGTCGCGGCGGCGCGGGGGCGCATACCATGAACACTTTTCAGACGGGGATTGCGCCGAACGAAAGGACACCCGATATTTGGAGCGCGTCCACCGTGGACGCCTAGCTCAAGGGCTTAATTCGATGAACGACTTCAACCGCGGCTACGCGCGCTCGATCCCGGCGGATCGCGCCGACATGTCGGTTGACGCCGGCCTGCGTAGTTTCATGCTCGGCGTCTACAACAAGGTGGCGCTGGGTCTCCTGCTGTCGGCTGGCCTGGCCTTCCTGACCAGCGCCTATCAGCCGGTGGCCAGCCTGCTGTACGTGCTGACCCCCGACGGCCGCCTGGCCGGCTTCACGATGCTGGGCACGATCATCCGCTTCGCGCCGCTGGCGATGATGCTGGTGGCCATGTTCGCCATGCGCAACCCGACCGCCCGCTCGTCCGGCATCCTCTACTGGGCGCTGGTCGCCTCGATGGGCGCGGGCCTGGGCGTCTGGCTGCTGGCCTATACGGGCGCCTCGGTCGCCGCCACCTTCCTGATCACCGCCATCGCGTTCGGCGGCCTCAGCCTGTTCGGCTACACGACCAAGAAGGACCTGACCGGCTTCGGCAGCTTCCTGATCATGGGCCTGATCGGCCTGGTGCTGGCTTCGCTGGTGCAGATGTTCTTCCCGATGCCGGGCCTGGGCTTCATCATCAGCATCCTGGGCGTGTTCATCTTCGCGGGCCTGATCGCCTACGACACCCAGCGCCTGAAGATGACCTACTACGAACTGGGCGGCGACCAGCAGTCGATGGCCGTGGCCACTAACTACGGCGCGCTGAGCCTGTATCTGAACTTCATCAACCTGTTCCAATTCCTGCTCAGCATCATGGGCAACCGCCGCTAACACCGGCGTCCGGAACCGGACCAGACGAGCCCCGGCGGGAAACCGCCGGGGCTTTTTCTTTGCCCATGGTGGGCCCACATTGGTGGGGATGGAGACGACGATGATCCGAACCCTCGCCCTCGCCGCCGCCTTGGCGGTCGCCGGCTTCGCCCACGCCGAGACCACGCTTCCGGCCTATCAGCCAGCGGCCAAGGCGCCCAACCGCGCCCAACCTCTGAATCTGAAGCCTGTCGGCCCGATCGAGCTGCGCTACGCCCTTGCGCCGGCCCCGCTGCCCAGGGGCGTCGCCCGCACGGCGATAGAGCGCCGCGAAGGCGGCGTCTCGGGCGGCATTGGCGTCTTGTGCGGCATCCAGCCGAGCGCCGACACCAGCGGCGTCGGCACGGCGCGAGGCTACGACAACGACGGCCGCTTCGTCGGGGCCAAGCTGGGCTTTTCCTTTTAGTCGACGACCGAGAACTTGCCCTTCTCGAACAAGCGCAACACCTGGGACAGCTCGTGGCCGCGCTTGAGGATCTGGCCGCCCTGGCCGAACACCGCCCAGGCGCCCTGCTTGCGGGCCAACGCCGGGTTCTTCTCGACGCGATAGAGCGGCGCCTCGGCCGCGTGGCGGAAGATCGAGAACACGGCGCGGTCGGCGAGACCGGCGATCCCGTAGTCGCGCCATTCGCCCGCCGCGACCATGCGGCCGTACAGGCGCATCAGCTGGTCGAGCTCGCGCCGCTCGAAGAAGACGACGCCGCCGACGGGGTTGGGCTGGGACTCCAGGGCCATGGGACGAATCTAGTCCGAAACCGGCCGATTGGAACAGTCGTGTCAGATGAGACACGCCAGGCCGAAATGACATGTGATGGACACGCCGCGCCCTGAAAGGACCTTAT
This sequence comes from Caulobacter segnis, assembly GCF_031454995.1. GTDB lineage: Bacteria > Pseudomonadota > Alphaproteobacteria > Caulobacterales > Caulobacteraceae > Caulobacter > Caulobacter segnis_E. Next base: position 64,858 of record NZ_JAVDRV010000004.1, read on the forward strand.
TTCGGTCCTTCGCCCGCCTGTTTGCGGGGCGATAAGGTCATTGTCGGCTGATCGGAGACCCTGTGGTCCGGATCCTGAACAGCCCCCCCAGCCCCCAGATCGCGGGCCGGTCAGCCGACAAACTTGAAGTATCCCCCTCCCCAATGAGCCCGCGCGGATTTCCCCTCCCGCGCGGGCTTTTTGCGTTTGGCCGCCCCTGTAACAAAGCCGAGACACTCGCCGCGCCACGGCCACGAGCGGCCTCCAAACGACCTTGGTTTGGCCCCTCCCTCGCCGGCTTGGCGGTCGATAACAGCAGTGTCGACGAAGACGGACCGGGGTCCTGTCCAGCCCCCCCAGCCCCTCCGGTCAGAGGCCTTCGGCGACGCTTAAAGGAACCCGCGCGGCCATTCCCCTCCCGCCGCGCGGGTTTTTCCTTGCCTGGAAAGCGCCGAACACTCGCGGAGCGGAGATCAACGCTCGGCGGCGGGGGACTGCAGCACGCCCAGGACGCGGCCGCCCTTGGCGCCCTGCACCAACACCACGCTCGCCAGATCCGCGTCGGCCGCTGGCGGCAGGCGGTAGAGCTTGGGCTTGCCGGTCCAGGGACCTAGGCGAACCAGCTCACGCACGACATTGCGGTGGATCAGGGTCTGACCCTTGTTGTCGCCGCGCTTGACGGCGATGTCCTGCTCTCGCGGATCGTAACGCACCAGCCAGACCTCGCCGCCGCCGCGCGGGGCCGGGCCCGAGCCGACGGCGACCCGCGCCTTGCCGACGAACTCCATGTCGGGCGGATTGGCCGGCGCCTTGGCGGCCGCCTTGATCAGGTCCTCGATCGCCTCGGCCTTGGCGCCCGAGGCCTGGACGCGGCCGGCAACCACCATCTGGGGCGTGGGCACGTCGCGCAGGGCGAACTTCTTGGCGTAGGCGCGCTGGCGCTCGGCGAAGTCGGGCTTGGCGAAGGTGTCTTTCCAGCCCAGGTAGTCCCAGTAGTCGACCGAATAGGTCAGGGCCAGGACGCCCTCGCGCTGGGACAGCTCGGCGGCCAGCTGGTTGGCCTTGCCGCAGGACGAGCAGCCCTGGGCGGTGAACAGCTCGACCACCACGGGCGGCTTTCCGGCCCACGCGGCCGACCCCCAAGCCAGGGACGACACGACGCCGGACAGGGCCAGGCAGAACAGGGAGAGGGCGGCCTTACGCATTGCGGGTCACTTAAGCCAAGAACGCCCAGGATATCCGTTCACGAGGCCGTGAATAGAGCCAGTCCGTGGGGAGAAAGGGTGGAAACATCGTTTTCACGGGCCCCGAAGCGACGATGGGGGGAAGTGGAAACGAAAACGGCCGGCCCCGCGAGGAGCCGGCCGTCTCGTGTCAAAGCCTGGGGCTCTGCTTAGTCCGCGCGCGCCAGGTTGCGCAGCACGTAGTTCAGCACGCCGCCGTTCTTGAAGTATTCAAGCTCGGTCGGGGTGTCGATGCGGCAACGCACCGGGAAGCGGGCGATGCGGCCATCGGTCGGGCGATAGAGCTCGACGATCAGCTGCTTGCGCGGCGCCAGATCCGTCAGACCACGGATCGAGACGATTTCCTCGCCGGTCAGCTCCAGCTTCTGCCAGCCGTCCTGGACGAACTGCAGCGGCAGAACGCCCATGCCGACCAGGTTCGAGCGGTGGATGCGCTCGAAGCTCTCGCAGATCACCGCGCGGACGCCCAGCAGCTTGGTGCCCTTGGCGGCCCAGTCACGCGAGGAGCCGGTGCCGTATTCCTTGCCGCCGAAGACGACCGCCGGGCGGCCTTCTTCCTGGTACTTCATCGCCGCGTCGTAGATCGACATCACGTCGCCGGTCGGGAAGTGCTTGGTCACGCCGCCTTCGATGTCCGGCGTGATGCGGTTGCGGATGCGGATGTTGGCGAACGTGCCGCGCATCATCACCTGGTGGTTGCCGCGGCGGGCGCCGTAGCCGTTGAAGTCCACCGGCTCGACGCCGTGGTCGATCAGGAACTTACCGGCCGGGCTGGACGCCTTGATCGAACCGGCCGGGCTGATGTGGTCGGTGGTGATCGAGTCGCCGAAGACGGCCAGGATGCGGGCTTCCACGATGTCGGTCACCGGGGTCGGCGTCATCGACATGTTGGGGAAGTACGGCGGGTTCTGGACGTAGGTCGAGTCGGCTTCCCAGGCGTAGGTCTGGCCGCCGGTCACCTTGATGCCCTGCCAGTTCTTGTCGCCCTTGAAGACGTCGCCGTAGCGGGTGGCGAACATCTTCTCGTTGATCGCCTTGCGCTGCAGGGCGGCGATGTCCTCGTTCGAGGGCCAGATGTCCTTCAGGTAGACGTCGTTGCCCTTCTTGTCCTGGCCGATCGGCTGGGTGGCCAGGTCGATCTTCAAGCTGCCGGCCAGGGCGTAGGCCACCACCAGCGGCGGCGAGGCCAGGTAGTTGGCGCGCACGTCCGGGTTCACGCGGCCTTCGAAGTTACGGTTGCCCGACAGCACGCTGCAGGCGACCAGGTCGTTGTCGTTGATCGTCTTGCTGATGGCTTCCGGCAGCGGGCCGGAGTTGCCGATGCAGGTGGTGCAGCCGTAGCCCACGAGGTTGAAGCCCAGGGCGTCCAGCGACTTGGTCAGGCCGGCCTTGGCCAGGTAGTCGGTGACCACCTGCGAGCCGGGGGCCAGCGAGGTCTTCACCCACGGCTTGACCTTCAGGCCCTTGGCGACCGCGTTCTTGGCCAGCAGGCCGGCGGCGATCAGCACCGAGGGGTTGGAGGTGTTGGTGCACGAGGTGATGGCCGCGATGACCACGTCGCCGTGACCGACGTCGAAGTTCTCGCCTTCGACCGGAGCGCGCAGATCGGGGGTTTCGGCCTTGCCGAACTCACCCACCAGCGACTCGGCGAACTTCGCGGCGGCGTCGGCCAGCAGGACGCGGTCCTGAGGACGCTTCGGGCCGGCCAGCGAGGGCTGGACGGTCGAGAGGTCGAGTTCCAGGGTGTCGGTGAAGGTCGGCTCGGGCACGCCCGGCTCCCACCACAGGCCCTGTTCCTTGGCGTAGGCTTCAACCAGGGCGACGCGTTCCGGCGCGCGGCCGGTGCCCTTCAGATAGGCCACGGTCGAGGCCGAGATCGGGAAGAAGCCGCAGGTGGCGCCGTATTCCGGAGCCATGTTGGCGATCGTCGCCTGGTCTTCCAGGGTCAGGTTGGCCAGGGCGTCGCCGAAGAATTCGACGAACTTGCCGACCACGCCCTTCTTGCGCAGCATCTGGGTGACGGTCAGCACCAGGTCGGTCGCGGTCGCGCCTTCCGGCATGGCGCCGGTCAGCTTGAAGCCGATGACTTCCGGGATCAGCATCGGGATCGGCTGGCCCAGCATCGCGGCCTCGGCCTCGATGCCGCCCACGCCCCAGCCCAGGACCGCCAGGCCGTTGACCATGGTCGTGTGGCTGTCGGTGCCGACGACGGTGTCGGGATAGGCGACTTCGGCGCCGTCGACCGTGTTCGTCCACACGGTCTGAGCCAGGTATTCCAGGTTCACCTGGTGGCAGATACCGGTGCCGGGCGGCACGACGCGGAAGTTGTTGAACGCCGACGAACCCCAGCGCAGGAAGCGGTAGCGCTCGATGTTGCGCTCGTACTCGCGCTTGACGTTGTCGTCATAGGCCTTCGGGTTGCCGAAGTTGTCGACCATCACCGAGTGGTCGATCACGAGGTCGACCGGGTTCAGCGGGTTGATCTTGGCCGGGTCGGCGCCCAGGGCGACCATGGCGTCGCGCATGGCGGCCAGGTCGACGACGGCGGGAACGCCGGTGAAGTCCTGCATCAGCACGCGCGCGGGGCGGAAGCTGATCTCGTGCTCGACCGAGCCCTTGTTCTGCAGCCAGGCGGCGACGGCCTTCAGGTCTTCCTCGGCGACCGAGACGCCGTCTTCGTTGCGCAGCAGGTTCTCGAGAAGCACCTTCATCGAGACCGGCAGCGAAGAAGTTCCGGTCAGACCGGCTTCCTCCGCGGCGCGAAGGCTGTAATAGACATAGGTCTTGCCGCCGACGGTAAGCTCGCGACGGGCTTTCAGGCTGTCCACAGACGCCATATTCAAGGATCCTTCTCTGTCCACGGCCGCCCGAAAACCGCTCCCGGGATCACGCGCTGATCGGAAGGGACACACAGGTTCCGCCTCCGCGCCGCGTACCACCCAAACCGACTGGAGGGGGACGACCGCGCGCTTCTTAGCGCCGCGTTGGCTCAACGTCCATGTCGCGCGCGGGGTCTTGGCGTGTTGAGAGTTGTTCTCATAAAGGATTTGGCGATTACACGCGGCGAGCGTCGCCTGTTCTCGAACCTCGACCTGACCCTGTCCGCCGGCGAGGCGGCGGTGCTGGTGGGACGAAATGGCGCGGGAAAGACCAGCCTGCTGCGCGCGGTCGCCGGTCTGCTGCGCCCGGCCGAGGGGGCCATCGCCTTCGAAGGCGACGCCGGACCGATCGAGGCCGACGCGGCGCGGGCCGAGCAGCTGCACCTGCTGGGCCACCAGGACGGGCTGAAGTCCAGCCGAACCGCTTGGGAGGAGCTGCGCTTCCAGACCCTGTGGACCGGCGGAACCGAGGCGGCGGCCCGGGCGGCGGCCAAGCGCTTCGACCTGTTGCGCCTGCTCGATCTGGAGGTCCGGCGCCTGTCGGCCGGGCAGCGCCGCCGCCTGGCCCTGGCCCGCCTGGCCGCCAGCCCGCGTTCCCTGTGGCTGCTGGACGAGCCGATGGCGCCGTTGGACGCCGCTCAGCGCGCCGCGTTCGGCGAGGTGATGGCCGAGCATCTTGCCGGCGGCGGCATGATCCTGGCCTCGGTGCACGACCCTCTGCCGATCCCGACCCGGTCCGTGCCCATTGGAATGGAAGGAGCCCGCCCATGAAGGCGTTCGGCGTCCTCCTTCGGCGCGAGCTGTCCCTGGCCTGGGGCCGGGGCGGCGGTCCGCTGCTGGCCCTGACCTTCTACGCCTGCGTCGTGGTGCTGTTGCCCATGGCCTCCGGCCGCGCGCCCGAGCGCCTGGCGACCATCGCGCCAGGCATCGCCTGGCTGGCCCTCGCCCTGGCCGCCCTGCTCTCCCTCGAGCGCCTGTTCGAGCGCGACTACGAGGACGGGACGCTAGACCTGCTGGCCCTGGGCCCGGCGCCGCTGGAGGCCGTGGCGGTGGCCAAGTGCCTGGCCCAATGGCTGGCGACCGGCGCGCCGCTCGCCCTGGCGGCCCCCGTGGCGGCCCTGATGCTGGGCGCCGACATCAAGGTCATGCCGCTCCTGGTGCTGTGCGCCCTGGTCGGGGGCCTGGCCTTCGCCTTCCTCGGCGGCCTCGGCGCGGCCTTGGCCCTGGGCAGCAAGCGCGGCGGCCTGCTGGTGGCGGTGATCGTGCTGCCGCTGTTCGCGCCGCCGGTGATCTTCGGCGCGGGAGCGCTGGACGGCTATTCGGCCGGCTTGCCCTGGACCAGCGGCCTGCTGCTGATGCTGGCCTACTGCGTCGGCGCGGTGGCGCTGTCGCCGCTGGCCATGGGCGCGGCCTGCCGGAACGCGCTGGACTAGGGCGCCAAGATCAAGGAGTGGGCGCCACGGTCGCCTGCAGCTCGCCCGGCGTGGCGTTGCGTTCGCCCAGCACCACCGCGAAGCTGCCGCCGATGATCATCAGCCCCCCCGCCAACAACGGCAGGGTCAGGTGGTCGCCGAACAGCAGCACCCCGCAGGCCGCGCCGATCAGCGGCTCGATGTTGATGAACACCCCGGCGCTGGCCGCGCCGACCCGAGCCGCGCCGAACTGCCAGGCGGCGGTCGCCAGCAAGGTGGCCAAGACGCCCTGGGCGACCACGGCCGCCCACACCGGCGGGCTGAGGTCCAGCCTTGGCGCGCCGTGCATGACGAAGGCGATCGGCAGGATGGTCACCGTGGCCACGATGATCGACACCGCCGGAATGGCCATCGGGTTGGACGTGGCCGGGGCGCGGCGCAGCACCAACAGCCAGGCCAGGAACAGGAACAGCGCCGCGATCGACAGGGCCACGCCCCAGGGCGAGCTGGCGCCGTCCGGCTTGCCGGCGATCAGCGCCGCGCCCAGGGTCGCCGCCGCCACGCCCGCCCACGACAGCCGAGAGACCTTCTCGCCCAGCACCCGGGCGCTGACCGCGATCAGGGCCGGCATGGCGCCGACCAGCAGCGCGGCCACCGTCACGCTGACATGGGCCAGCCCCTCGAACTGGACCAGGAACGCCACCCCATAGAGAACGCCCGAGGCCAGCACGACCGGCGAGCGGAACAGCGCCCGCGTCTCTGGCCGGCGCAGGGCGAACGGCGCGGCCGCCAGGGCGGCGACGGCGAAGCGCAGCAGCACCATGTGGGCGGCCTCCGTCTCGGTCAGGATCAGCTTGCCCGTGGGAAAGCCAAGACCCCAGCAGACGCCGGCCAAGGCCAGGGCCAGAAACGCGATCGACTTCATGCGGACTCCACGCGGAAAAGAGGAAGGACCAGGGAGGCGCGCTCCCGGGCGACATCTAGCGTCGACGAGTCCTGGAAATGTCAGGGGTGATAGCCCGAGGTCCGGGCCGCTTGCAATCGGCCGCCCTGCGCGGCCGCCAAGTCTGTAGAATTGTTCACGTTCTCGGACACTTTCGCGCCATATCCGGGTGGCCAAGCTTTCGTCGGTTAAACGACAGGGAGCTCACACCATGCGTAAAACCCTTATCCAACTGGCGCTCGCGGGCGGCGTGGTCACCGTCCTGGCCGCGGGCGCCGCCTCGGCCCAGGTCCCGGCCCCGCCCACGCCTCCGACGCCGCCCGCGCCGCCGCCGATGGACGCCATGATGGCCATGGGTCCGGGCATGATGTTCATGCACCACGGCCGCGCGGCCAATCCCGAGAAGCGCGCCGATCATCTGCGCGACATCCTGCAGCTTCGCCCCGACCAAGAGGGCGCGCTGAAGGTCTATGTGGACGCCACCTCGCCCAAGATCGTGGTCCGCGAGGACAAGGACGACGACAAGTCGGGCGAGAAGATGGACCGCCTGGTCGATCGTGAGCCGCCGACCACGCTGGAGCGCCTCGACCAGATGACCAAGGCCGCCGAGGCCATCCAAAAGCGCGCCGCCGCCACGCGCGCCTTCTACACCGCCCTTTCGCCCAGCCAGCGGAAGGCGTTCGACGCCCTCGACATGGAAGCCGGCGGCGACCATGTCTTCGTGCGTCGGTTCGAGACCCGCGGACCGGCCCCATTCAAGGGTTCGCGGACCCCGGTGATCCCGCGCAAGGTCGGCTGACCCCGCCTTGTGTCCGAAGGGCGGCGCGCCTGCACGCGTCGCCCTTCTTGGGGCCCTTCTCCAGCTCCGTAGCGATACGGCCATTGCCCGCGCCGCCCGGCCGCTCTAGAGCGTGATCCATGGACGCGCGCCACACGTTCGATTTCCTGACCAACCCCGAGCGGTTCATGGCCTTCTCGCGGTGGGCCGCCCCGCTGCTGGGCGTGCTGTCCGCGCTCGCCGCCGCCCTTGGCCTGGTCCTGACCTTCCTGGTCCCCGAGGACTATCAGCAGGGCGACACGGTGCGGATGATGTTCATCCACATCCCGGCCGCCTCGATCTGCATCTTCATCTATATGTGCCTGGGCGTGGCCAGCTTCCTGGCGCTGGTGTTCCGGCAGGCGCTGGCGGACCTCGCCGCCCAGGCCTGCGCGCCGATCGGCGCGGTCTACACGGCCCTGGCCCTGATCACCGGCTCGCTGTGGGGCAGGCCGATGTGGGGCGCCTGGTGGGTGTGGGACGCGCGCCTGACCTCGGTGCTGGTCCTCTTGCTGTTCTATCTCGGCTACATGGCCCTGCGCGGGGCCCTGGAGGACGAGCAGAAGGCCGCGCGCGCCGCGGCGATCCTGGCCCTGGTGGGCTTGATCAACCTGCCGATCGTCAAGTTCTCGGTCGAGTGGTGGAACACCCTGCACCAAGGCTCCTCGACCTTCATGGCCGCCAAGGGCGACGGCTTGCCGGCGGTCTATGCCTGGCCCGCCATCCTGATGGGCCTGGCCTATCTCGGCGCGTTCGGCGCGCTGTGGCTGACGCGGATCCGCGCCCTGGTCTGGCGGCGCAAGGCGCGAAGCCTGGCCATGAAGCTGGCGGAGGGCGCGCGATGAGCTTCGACTTCGACGCGGGCAAGTACGCGCTGTATCTATGGCCGGCCTTCGCCATTTCGGTAGTCGCCTTCGCCTGGATGATCACGAGCAGCCTTCTGATGGCCCGCCGCTGGCGACGCGAGGCCGAGCGCCTGCGGGCCGAGCTGGAGTCGACCCCGTCGTGAAGCGCTGGCTGGCCTTCGTTCCGCTGCTGGTCCTTCTGGCCTTGGCCGGCCTGTTCGCCGGCTACGCGCTGAAGCGCGACCCCCGCGTCCAGCCCCAGGCCCTGGTCGGCAAGCCGGCCCCGACCCTCTCCTTGCCCGAGCTGACCAGCGGGACGCCGACGGCGATCCGCGCGCCCGGCGAGGGTCCGATCCTCGTCAACTTCTTCGCCTCCTGGTGCGCCCCTTGCGAGGTCGAGCACCCGCAGCTGATGGCCTTGAAGGCGCAAGGCGTGAAGGTGGTCGGCGTCGCCTACAAGGACGCCCCGGCCAACACCCAGGCGTTCCTGACCCGCCTCGGCGACCCCTTCGCCCTGCATCTGGTCGACCGCGACGGCCGGGCCGGGCTGGAATTCGGCGTCACCGGCGTGCCGGAGACCTATCTGGTCGGCTCGGACGGGGTGATCCTCGCCAAGCATACGGGCCCCCTGACGCCCGACGCGGCCGAGGACATGCTGAAGAAGGCGCGCTAGTCGTCGACTTCACGCGGGCTGGGCCGACTTGGTCGGCGTCCCCTTGGCGGACGGTCGCGGTCCTCAAGGCCGATCGGCCAGCTCACCGGACCTACGAAAACGCCGCGACAGCCTTTCAGCGGGTCGCGGCGTTTGACATCCATCGATACCTCATCCCGCCCCTCATACCGCCCTGGATCGGATCCGGGGCGGGCTCTTCTCCCGCCAGGAGAAGAGGGCGGGATTCCGACCTTAGCCCACCTCGGCCAGGTCGCTGTCGCCGCTGGCGCCCAGCAGGGCCATCTGTAGGCGCGAGCGGTCGCGGCGGGCCGCTTCCAAGGCGCCTTCGGCCAGGGCGTTCTCGGAGGTGAGACGCTCGATCGTGGCCTGCAGCTCGGAGACCTTGTCCTCGTGTTCGCGACGGATCTGGTCCTGGGCTTCCTGCATGGCCTCCAGGCGCGCGCGCAGTTGCTGGGCGCGTTCCTCGGCGCGCTTCATGGCCTTTTCCTGCGCGACGCCGCTCTTGGCGAGCTGGTCGGCGCGCTCGATGGCCGTGGCGCGGGCGGTGTCGACGCCGGCGTGGCGCTGACGCAGGCTCTCGGCCTCTTCCTCCAGGGCGCGGATGCGTTCCAGGGCGCGCTCCAGGGCGACGTTGAGGTCGCCGGCGCGGCGCTCGACGGCCTTCTGGTGGGCGCTGGACTCGGCCAGGCGAGCCGAGAGCTGGTTGTTCATCTCTTCCAGCTTGTCGGCGCGGCCCGAGGCGGTCTCAAGGCGGGTCTGCAGGGCCGAGATCTCGGCGCGGCTGGCCTCGACCTGGCTTTCCAGGCCGCGAACGATGCGGCCGCTGTCGGTCTGGTGGGCCGCCAGGGCGTTCTCAAGCGCCTGGACGCGCGCGCGTTCCGCGGCGACCTGAGCTTCGAGGTCGGTCTCGATGCGCGACAGGCGGGCCAGATCGAGGCCGGCCTGGTCGACGCGCTTCTTGAGCGTGGCGGCTTCCTCGCCCAGCAGGGCGTTGTCCTGATTGGCGCGGGCCAGGGCGGCCTCGGCGTCACCGCGACGGGTGTCGATGTCTTGGGCCTGGGCGCGCAGACCCTCGACGTCCTGCACCAGGTGCTCGATGCGGGCGTTGGCGTCGCGCAGGGACGCGTCGAGGCTGGACACCTTCAGGTCCGACTGCAGCAGGGCGTTGCGCAGGCGGTCGATCTCGAGCGCGTTGTCCTCGAGCGTGACGTCCTGGCTCTGGCGACGGGCCTCGGACTCGCCGAGGGCGGTTTCCGAGGCGGCGAGACGGGCGCTGACCTCGCGTTCCTCGGCTTGGATTTGGGCGATCTGGCGCTGGGCCTGGTCGAAATTGGCGCGCAGGGCGATCAGCTCGGCGTGCTCGGCGCGGCGGGCTTCGAACTCTTGGCCGACGGGCCCGCGGATCTCGGCGATCAGCGGCTCGATGGCCTTGAGGTGCTCCATGACCCGGCCGATGCTGTCGAGGCCGCCATGGATGGTCTCGTAGCGCTGACCGATGGCTTGGGTGGACTCAATCTGGTGAAGCATCGCCTCGCTGCGGGCGTCGTCGCCCAGAACGGCCGGCTTGGGGTTCTTATCCCGAGAGTTCTTCGACAGCAGCCTCATCTCGCCCACCTTCGCCCCATGCGAGCCCGGCGCGTTCCTCAGGAACGCCGCCCGACGCCGCGAATCTCTTACCCAGAGGTTAACAACTTAGTTCACGGACAAGATGAATGTCGAGTGGGCGTAGCCGCGACCGGGCGTCGCGGCTAGGGCTCAAACGCCCCATTTCCGGGGACCGCGGAGAATTCGGCGACCAACACTCGGCCAACGGCGTTAACCACCGCGGCGATCCGCAGAGCCGCCTGGACCTGGACCGCCGAGACCCCGCGGCCGCGCAGCTCGGCCTCATGGCTGTCGAGGCAAGCGCCGCAGCCGTTGATCGCCGACACCGCCACGCACCAGAGCTCGTAATCGACCGCCGCCACGCCCCGGGCGCGACAGGCGGTTCATGCGCAAACGCGACGGCAGATCCCGGTATTCCGGGGCGGCCATCAGGTGCAGGGCCCGGAAGTAGACATTATTCATCGCCATGACGGCCGAGGCCGTCCTCGCCGCCTCGATCGCATCCGGCGAAACGCCCGCCGCCACCGCCGCCGCCTCGATCGCCCGCGAGGTGGAGGACTCTCCGACCGCGTGAGCGCTGGCGACAAAGCAGCCCCACTTGGCCTGATCCGTCAGCACCGCCTCCTCGGAGAGAACCTTCAGGTTCGTGGCGAGGTCCCGCGCGTAGGCCGGCAGCGCGGCGCGCAAGGCTTCGATCGACATGGGGCCTCCTGATGCGAGGTCCGCCGCATAGCATTGTCGGGAGGCCGGCGTCCCGGTCCGCCCGAGGGGGTGGTTGGCGGACCGGGACCAAGGCGGGCGCTTCGGGCTGGGGGGGGGGGGGAGACACCCGAGGGCTTTCGCCATGACGTCTTGGTACGCTCGCGCACCAAAGTTATCCAATCGATAGTTTTTGGATTCTTGATAGATAGAGCCTATATGTCGGTCATGCTGCCGACCCTGCGCCAACTGCAATATCTGAAACTGCTGTCCGAGCACGGCTCGTTCAGTCGCGCCGCTGAAAACGCTCACGTCACGCAACCGACCCTGTCGGCCGGCATCCAGGAGCTGGAGAAGATCCTGGGCGCGCCGGTCGTCGACCGGGCGCGCTCGGGCGTGATCCTGACCGCCGCCGGCCAGGAGGCCGTGCGCCGGGCCGAGGACATTCTCGCGAGAGCCGAGGATCTGGTGCAGGCGGCGCGCGGCGCGGGACAGCCGCTAGCGGGGCGGTTCCGCCTAGGCGTGATCCCGACCGTCGCCCCCTATCTGCTGCCCCGCGCCCTGCCCGTCCTGCGCGACCGCTTCCCGAAGCTGAAGCTGTTCCTGCGCGAGGACCTGACCCAGCGACTGATCGCGGCCCTGAAAGCCGGTTCGCTCGACGCGGCCCTGATCGCCCTACCCTACGACATGAGCGGCCTGGACTGGGCTCACGTCGAGGACGACGAGCTTCTGGCGGCCGCGCCCGCCAACCATCCCATGGCCGCCTCGATCCGGGTCGATCCGGACAGCCTGCGGGGCGACGACCTGATCCTACTGGAGGATGGTCACTGCCTGCGCGACCACGCCCTGGCCGCCTGCGGCCTCGAGCCTCCCTCCCGGTACGGAAATGGGGGCGCCGGCGACGAAGAGAGCTTCGCGGCGACCTCCCTGCCCACCCTGGTGCAGATGATCGGCTCGGGCCTGGGCGTCTCGTTCCTGCCGGCCATGGCGGTGCAGGCGGGCCTGACCGACAAGGCGGCCGTCACCGTCCGGCCCCTGGCCACCGAGCATCCCAGCCGGGAGATCGTGGTGGCCTGGCGCGCGGGCTCCAGCCGCTCGGTGGAGGGCCGCCTGCTGGCCGACACCCTGCGCGAGGCCGCCTGAGCGCTCGCGCGATCAGACCGCGTGGGCGATGGGGCCGTCTGGCCGCCCTTCGACGAACTGGCGGACATAGGGGTTGTCGGTCACGTGCAGGTCCGCCGCCGGGCCGCGCCAGACGATCTTGCCGCCGTGCAGCATGGCGATCTCGTCGCCGATGGTCTGGGCCGAGGCCAGGTCGTGGGTGATCGACACGGCGGTGGAGCCCAGGCGACGCACCTGGTCGGAGATCAGCTGGTTGATCGCCGCCGCCGTGATCGGATCAAGGCCCGTGGTCGGCTCGTCGAAGAACAGGATCTCGGGCTGGGCGACCACGGCGCGGGCCAGGCCCGCCCGCTTCTGCATGCCGCCCGACAGCTCCGACGGGAAGCGATCGGCCACGGCGGGATCCAGGCGCACCTGCTCCAGCGCGTCGATCGCCCGCTCCCGCGCCTGCTTGCGCGGCACGCCGTCGGCGTTGAGCAGGCGGAAGGCGACGTTCTCCCAGACGCTCAGGCTGTCGAACAGCGCCGCGCCCTGGAACAGCACGCCGATCCGCGAGAAGAGCTTGCGGCGCTGGCTTTCCGACAGGCCGACGATGTTCTCGCCGTCCAGTTCGATCTGGCCGGCCTCGGGCCGCATCAGGCCGAGCGCGGTCTTGATCGTCACCGACTTGCCCTGTCCCGAGCCGCCGATGATCACCAGCGAGCGGCCGGGCGCGACCGACAGGTCGAGGCCATCCAGGACCGCCCGGTCGCCGAAGCGCTTGGTGACGCCCTTCCAGGCCAGTTTCGGGATCTGCGTCATGACATATGGGTGAAGAAGGTGGTCAGGAGGTAGTCGGACGCGAAGATCAGGATCGCCGACGACACGACCGCGTGGGTCGTGGCGCGGCCGACGCCGCGCGCCCCGCCCGAGGCGTTGTAGCCGTGGTAGCAGCCCATCAGCGCCACGATGAACCCGAACACGGCGGCCTTGATCAGGCCCGAGACGATGTCCCAGCTCTCGAGGAAGTCGATGGTGTTGCGGATGTAGACGGTCGGGCTGAAGTCCAGCACGCGCGTGGCCACCAGCCAGCCGCCCGCGACGCCGATGGTGTCGGCCACGGCGGTCAACAGGGGCAGCATCAGCACGCCGGCCAGCAGGCGGGGCCCGACCAGGTAGCGGAAGGGGTCCGTCGACAGGGTGCGCATGGCGTCGATCTGCTCGGTCGCGCGCATGGCGCCGATCTCGGCGGCGATCGCGGCCGAGACACGGCCGGCCAGCATCAGGGCGGCCAGGACCGGCCCGAGCTCGCGCGTGATCCCCAGGGCGACGATCTGCGGCATCACCTGCTCGGCGTTGAAGCGGCCGCCGCCGGTGAAGATGTTCAGGGCCAGCGCCGCGCCGGTGAAGACGGCGGTCAGGCCGACGACGGGCAGCGAGAAGAAGCCGATCGCCATGAACTGGCGGAGCAGCTGGCCCGGAAACCACGGCGGGCTTAGCGCCGCCGCCGTTCCGCGCGCGGCGAATACGCCGACCGACCCGACCATGCGGACGGCGGCCAGGGTCGAGCGACCCAGCGCTTGGATGGGATTGACGGCGACCTTCCGGGCCGCCTCGCCGGCGGTCATCTCAGTAGCTCTCGGCCGGTTGCGAGGCCGACGGCGCGGGCGCGGCTTCGCCGGCCGCGCCGGAGGAGCCGCCGCCCTGCGGCCGGATCACCGAGCCGATCAGGCCGAAGATATCGACGGCGCCTTGCGTGTTCTCGATCTCGCCGCCGGGCTTGAGGTCCTCCAGCGAGGCCCCCGGGGCGATGGCGATGTGGGCGCCGCCCAGTAGGCCGTCGCTGGTGATCTTGGCGGTCGAGTCGGCCGGCAGCTTGACGGTCGGATCGATGCTGAGCTTGGCGACCGCCAGATAGGTCTTGGGCTCGAGCGTGACCTGCGAGACCGTGCCGACCTTGACGCCCGCCACGCTGACCGCCGCGCCGGCCGCCAGCGAGCCGGCCTCGCCGAACTTGGCGCTGATCTCGTAGTTCCCGCGCTTGGTCGAAACGCCTCCCACGCTCAGGGAATAGGTCAGGAAGCCGCCGGCCAGAGCCAGGACCACCACGCCCATGGCCGTCTCGGCCCACTGTTCGCGCAACGCCATGTCTTATCCGTCCTCGGACGCCCCGTGTCGCCTAGCGACCCTTGGCGGCCTGCCCCTTTTGAAGTTGGTTGATCAGCACGTCGATGTTGCCGCCGGCGTTATCGATCGTCGAGACGAAGTCCTGCTGCTGGGTGATCGCCAGCCAGACGCCCTTGAACTGCACGTCGACGACCTTCCAGGTCTGGCCGCCGCCCAGCACGCGCCAGGCGACCGGCAGCGGCTGGCTGATCTGGCCGCCCGAGATGGTGGTGTTGACGATCACGTCGCCGGGCTTGCGCACGACCGAGCCGGTGACCTTCAGGACCTCGCCCTTATAGTCGTCGATGCGGTCCTGGTAGACGTTCTCGGCATAGGTCCGGAACGCCGGCGTGAAGCGGGCGCGTTGATCGGGCGTGATCGTGCGGGCGTACTTGCCCAGCACGAAGTTGGTGATGCGCGGCACGTCGGCCAGCTCGTCCACCGCCTGATGGAAGACCTGCTTCTTCTGGGCGTCGCTCATGCCCTTGTTGGCCAGCACCGAGATGACGCGCTGGGCCTTGGACTGCACGAAGGCCTCGGCGCCCGGGTCGCGGGCTTGCTGGGCCATGGCGGGCGCGCCGATCGCGGCGGCGCCGAGGAAAGCCAAAAGCGCGGCGTTGGCGCCGCGCCGGTTGGTGAAAAGGTTCATGTTCATACCAAGTCGCTTAGGGATTGGACGTCGCCGCCGGCGCGGAAGCGTCCGGAGGCGGCGCGTCGAAATCGGGCAGATCCTCGGCCTCGCCAGTGGCCTGCCGGATGAAGGCTTCGCGGTACTGGCCGTAGGCCGAACGGACCGTGACATAGGGGTCCGACGAGTCCTTCAACGCGTGGAACGCCGGATCGGCCGAGGCGCGGACATCCAGGATGGTGACGCCCAGGCGCGCCTTGCCAAAGTCGGTGCCGACGCCGCCCGCCACGGCTCCGACCGGATCGGTGGCGATGTCGAGCGCCCGACCAATGCCGTCGCGAACATTCAGCGGGCCCATCAGCGGCACGTAGATATAGGCCCCGGGGCCCGCGCCGTAGTAGCCGAAGGTCTGGCCAAAGTCGGAGTCGCGGCGCGGCAGGTTCATCTTGGCGGCCACGTCGAACAGGCCCAGCACGCCGACGGTCGAGTTGACGACGAACCGCGTGGTGGCCCGCATGGCGCGCTTGGGCTTGCCTTGCAGCACCTGGTTGATGACGGTGTTGGGCTCGCCCAGATTGTAGACGGCCGAGCTGACCCGGTCGCGGACCGGCTTGGGCGTGATGGCGATGTAGCCGTGAGCGATCGGCGCCAGAAGCACCTTGTCCAGGCCCATGCCCAGCTTGAAGGCGCCGCGGTTGAAGCCCTCGATCGGATCGTTGGCCGGCGCCACGCCGGTCGGCTGTTCCTCGGCGCGCGCGCTGGAGGCGACGGCCAGCAGGCCAGCGGCCACGGCGATTCCGGCGACGGGAAAGCGCCGCCCAGACGCCTGGCGGCGCGCGCTGTGGTCGTGGTCGCTCACGCGTGTACTCCTAGTTCCGAAGCCCCCATCTATTGACGCTCTCGTCCGTATCAAGATTAGAGCGTTCATTTCCGTATACTCGGGTCTTCTTTTGCGCAGATTGCGCGGAAAGTGCGGCTCTGAGGTCGCAGTCGGACCTTATCTCGGTGGGCGAGGGTGGCTTTTCCAGGGAGTGACGGCTCGGTTACCGTTATCCCGACATAATCAGATATATCTAAAATGCCTCTTGACGTGCGATAGTTTCGATATATCTAGATTTTCGATATAACGAAATGGAGTCGAAATCGACATGTTTGGAAGACATCATCATCACCACCGCGGCCGCTGGGACGGTCATGGCGACGAGCACCACGGCCGTCACCCCTTCGGGTTCCACGGCGGTCACCCCGGCCGGGGCCGAGGCGGGCGCATGGGCCGCTTCTTCGATCACGGCGACCTGCGCTTCGTGGTCCTGAAGCTGATCGCCGAGAAGCCCAGCCATGGCTATGAGCTGATCAAGGCCATCGAGGCCGCGGCCGGCGGCGCCTACAGCCCCAGCCCGGGCGTGGTCTATCCGACCCTGACCCTCTTGGAAGAGCTAGGCTACGTCACCGCCAGCGACGCCGGCGGCGGCAAGAAGCTCTATACGATCACGCCCGAGGGCGAGGCCTTCCTGGCCAGCAACGACGCGCCGGTCCGCTCGCTGTTCGAGCGCATGGCCGAGGCGGCGTCCGCCAGCGCGGCCTTCTCACCGCAGATCCTGCGGGCTCGCGAGAACCTGAAGACGGCGCTGCGCCTCAAGCTGCACGGCGGCCAGCTGACGGCCGAGCAGATCACCGCCGTCGCCAAGGCCCTGGACGACGCCGCGACCGCCATCGAGTCGATCTGAGGGGAGGCGCGCGCATGGAAAGCCACGCCCGCGTCGCCACCGACAAGGCGGCCCGCTACATGACCCAACTGGCCAAGCACTGGAGCCACAAGTTCGAGGTCCGTTACGACGAGACCTCGGCCCTGTTCCCGCTGCCGCTTGGGACCTGCCGCATGACCGCCCACGTCGACGGGCTCGACATCACGCTCGAGGCCGCCGACCTGGAAGGCCTGACCCGCCTTGAAGACGTGGTGGCCAGGCACCTCGACCGATTCGCCTTCCGCGAGGGCGAGCTGAAATATGGCTGGACCCGGGCCTGGTTCGCCGGTCGCGTTGATCCGGCGGCGATCCGGATCAACGCCATCCACTAGAGCCTGATCAATCCATCAGCCGGCGGGTCAGATACACGTACTCCAGCGCCTGTCGCCGAGCCGTCTCGGCCAGGTTGGCGCTGGCGGCGTGGCCGCCGTCCATGTTCTCGTAGTAGAGCACCGGATAGCCCAGCTCCATCAGCCGCGCGGCCGCCTTGCGGGCGTGGGCGGGATGGACGCGGTCGTCCTTGGTCGAGGTCTCGATGAAGACCTCGGGATATTTCCGCCCGGCCTTCAGGTTGGAGTACGGGTCGTACTTGGCGATCACCGCCCGCTCGGACGGGATGGCCGGGTCGCCATATTCGCCGACCCACGAGGCGCCGGCCCCGATCTGGCTGTAGCGGATCATGTCGAACAGCGGCACCGCCACCACGACGGCGTTGTAGAGCTCGGGCCGCTGGGTGAGGGCGACGCCCATCAGGAGGCCGCCGTTGCTGCCGCCCATGATGCCCAAACGCCGCGGCGAGGTGATCTTGCGGGCGATCAAGTCCTGGGAGACGGCGAAGAAGTCGTCATAGACCTTCTGGCGGTTGGCCTTCAGGCCCGCCTCGTGCCAGGCCGGGCCGAACTCGCCGCCGCCGCGAATGTTGGCGATCACATAGGTCCCGCCGCGCTCCAGCCAAAGCTTGCCCATCACGCCCGAATAGCCGGGGACCAGCGGCACCTGGAAGCCGCCATAGGCGTAGAGCAGGGTGGGGGCTTGGCCATCATACGTCGCGCCCTTCGGACGGACGACGAAGTAGGGAATCTTCACGCCGTCGGACGAGGTCGCCTCGAACTGCTCGACCACGTGGGCGGCGGCGTCGAACCGCGCGGGCGAGGCCTTGACCCGCTCCAGCGCGCCGGTGGCGGCGTCGGCGAGCCAGTAGGTCGTCGGGGTCAGAAAGCCGGTGACGGTGATGAAGATCCGGTCGTCCTTGTCCGACGCCGAACCCAGGCCAATACTGGAGTTGGCCGGCAGGTCCAGCTTCCTGGAGGTCCAGCCCTGGGCGCCGTGGGTGAAGACAAGGGCCGCGCCCTTGACGTTGTCCAGCAGGCCGACGACCAGCTTGTTCCGCGTGGCGTTGACCGACTCCACCGACTGACGCGCGGTGGGGCGCATCACCAGCACGGCGGTCGCCTTGTCGGGCGCGGCCTTCAGCTTGGCCAGGTCGAAGCTGATCAGGTCGCCGGTCTTGAAGCCCTTGGCCGGCCAGTCTTGCTCCATCAGCACGACCATCTGGCCGTCGACATAGCCCTGGATCGAGCTCTTCAGCGGCAGGTCCAGCTTCACGGACTTGGCGCCGTCCAGAAGGTAGGTCTCGCTCTCGAAGAAGCTGACCCCCCGGTTGGCCATGACCGCCACGACCTTCCCGTCGGCGTCGCGCAGCACGAACGGGCTGACCGAGACGTCGGTCTTCTGGCCGCGGAACAGCTCGACCGCCCGGTCCAGGGTTTGGCCGCGCTTCAGGGTCTTCAGGACATAGGCGTAGCCGGAGTCGGTCAGCTCGCCCGGGGCCCACTCGCGGGCGACCAGCAGCGTGTCCTTGTCCAACCAGGTGTAGTTCTGCTTGCCCTCGGGCAGGACGAAGCCGCCCGGAACGAAGCTCTTGGTCGTGGTGTCGAACTCACGCACGGTCACGGCGTCCTTGCCGCCGTTCGACAGGGCGACCAGGCAGCGGGTTTCCTCCGGCGGGATGCAGCTGGCGCCCTTGAAAACCCAATTGGCGTTCTCGGCCTTGGCGAGGGCGTCGATGTCGAGGATCGTCTCCCAAGCCGGCTCCGCGGCGCGGTAGCTGTCCAGCGTGGTCTTGCGCCACAGGCCGCGCACGTGGTCGGCGTCCTGCCAGAAGTTGCGCAACGACCCGTCGCCGGCGAACGAGACGCCCGGCACGCGGTCCTTGGCGTTCTGGATCGCCAGGGCCTTGGCCTCGAGATCGGCGTAGCGGGGATCGCCCTGAAGCACGGCGAGGCTGCGCGTGTTCTGAGCCTTGGCCCAGTCGAGGGCGCGCGTCCCCTCGATCTCCTCCATCCACAGATAGGGATCGTCCTTGCCGAGTTCGGAAAGCGGCGTGCGGGCCTCGGGGGGCTTGGCGCTGTCAGCGGCGGTCGCGGGAGTGAGGGTCATAAAGCTCGTGGAAGCAAGGAGGGCGAGAACAAGACGCTTCATCTAGTGATCCATCAACTGACGGGACAGGTAGGTGTAGTGAAGGGCCCAGCGGCGGGCGTTGGCCTTGGGGTCGGCGCCGTTGGCGTGGCCGCCGTCGGTGTTCTCGAAATAGAGGTGGTCGACCTTCAGGTCGTCCAGGCGCGCGGCGAACTTGCGGGCGTGGCCCGGATGGACGCGGTCGTCCTTGGTCGAGGTCGTGATGTAGGCCAGCGGGTATTTCACGCCCGCCTTCAGGTTCTGATACGGGCTGTACGTCTCGATCCAGGCGCGCTCGGCCGGGATGGCGGGGTCGCCATATTCGCCGATCCACGAGGCGCCGGCGGGCAGCACCGTGTAGCGGATCATGTCGAGTAGGGGGCTTTCGACCACCACCGCGTTCCACAGGTCCGGGCGCTGGGTCATCGCCACGCCCATCAGGAGACCGCCGTTCGAGCGGCCATAGGCGCCCAGATGGCGGGGAGAGGTCGCCTTGCTGGCGATCAGGCTCTCGGCGACCGCGAAATAGTCGTCATAGGCGCGCTGGCGGTTGGCCTTGAGCGCCGCCTCATGCCAGGCCGGGCCGAACTCGCCGCCTCCCCGGATGTTGGCCACGGCGTAGGCGCCGCCGCGTTCGAGCCACAGCTTGCCGACCAGCGGGTCGTAGACCGGCAGCTTGGACAGGTTGAAGCCGCCATAGGCGTGCAGAAGGGTTGGGTTCTGGCCGTCGAGCTTCCAGTCCTTCCGGTGAACCAGGAAATAGGGGATGGCCACGCCATCCTTCGACGTCGCCGACTTTTGTTCGACGACCAGGTCCTTGGCGTCGAACTGAGCGGGCAGGGCCTTGACCGTCTCGGCGGTGGTCCCGGTGGCGTCGGCCAGCTTCAGCTCCGTCGGCGTCAGGAAGCCCTCGACCGTATAAAAGACGTCGTCGCCCTCGTCGGAATGCGAGCCCAGCGAGACGGCGGCGTTGTCGATGACCGGCAGCGGTTGCGACGTGACCCCGAACTCGCCGCGCAGCCGCAGGCTGACGAGGCTGCCGCGCACATTGTCATAGACAACGGCCAGCACGCGGTGGTCGGTCACGGCCACCTGGTCGATCGACTGGCGCGGGCCGGGCGCCAAGAGCTGGCAGGGGTCGCAGTCGTTGCTGATGACGATCTCTTCGCCGGGTTTGCGCTTCTGGGCTGGCAAAAGCTTGTCGGGCGATACGGCGACCAGCGCGCCAGCCGGATAGGTGAGCGGGGTCGCCAGGCCCTTCGGCGTCCAGGGCTCCTCGATCTTCAAAACGAGCTTGCCGCCGATCAGGCCCCGCACGCCGACCTTTCGCGGGATCGGAAGAAGGTGAGCGGCCTGGCCATCCCACAGATAGGTCTCGTCATGGAAGAAGTCGGTGGCGCGGGTCAGCAGGACCACGCGGTTCCCGGCGGCGTCGCGCAGCACGTTCGGACGCGCCGACACATCCGTTTTCTGGCCGCGATAGACCTCGACCGCCTGATCCAGCGCCTGGCCGCGCTTCAGCGTCTTGATCACGAAGCCGTACCCGCTGTCGGTGGTCGTGCCCGGACCCCAGTCGCGGGTCAGGATCAGGGTGTCGGCGTCCAGCCACTCGATCGTCTGCTTGCTCTCGGGCAGGACGAAGCCGCCGGCCGACGGATCGACGAAGGTCTTGGTGGTCAGGTCGAACTCGCGGACCGTGACGGCGTCCTTGCCGCCGTTGGACAGGTTGACCAGGCACCGGTCATGGGTCTTGGGGCGGCAGTCGGCGCCCTTCCAGATCCAGTTCTTGCCCTCGGCGGCGGCCAGGGCGTCCAGATCGATCACCGTCTCCCATTGGGGATTGGCCGACTTGTAGGAGTCGAGGCTCGTCCGCCGCCAGACGCCGCGCACGTGGGTCTGGTCCTGCCAGAAGTTGAAGACCGTCTTGCCGATGAAGTTCGGCATGGCGATCCGGTCCTTGCTGGACAGGATCGTCAGGGCGTCCGCCTGAAGTCCGGCGAAGCGGGGATCGGCCGACAGGGTCGGCAGGGTCTTGTCGTTCTGGGCCTTCACCCAGGCCAGCGACGAGGGCGTTTCGACGCCTTCCAGGGCCAGGTGAGGGTCGATGTCTTGCGCGAAGGCCGCGGTAGCCGGGACGGAGGACACGATCGCGGCCAAGGCGATCGCGGAGCAGGCGCGGAGCAGGATCATGGCGCGGGACGGTAGCGCAAATATCTCGCCGCGCCAGCGCCCTGCTCCGAACGATCACACCCCGTCGTCGGGAATGTTCAACATCCTGCCGCAGGCCTTGCAGTGAACCGCGTCGGGCTCGTGCCGGCGAAGGCCGCAGTCGGGACAGGGATGGACCACCTTGTGCGGGCGCAGGATGGATTGGATCAGGCCGATGAACAGTGACACCCCGCCCAACATCACCGCCATGGACAGCAACTTCCCCCAGACGCCGGGCAGCGTCACGTCGCCGTAGCCCGTGGTCGTCAGGCTGGTGACGGTGAAATACAGCGCGTCGACATAGCCATCGATGCCGTCATGGCGGCCGACGAAACTGCTGTAGACGAACCCGGTGACCACGAACACGAAGGTCAGCAGCGAGGCGGCCGCGCGCGTGACGCTCTCCACCCTCGTGTCGTCGTAGCGTCGCCCGATCGTGCGCCAGAAGAACTCGCTGTGAATCAGCGTCCACAGGCGAACGACGCGCAGGAAGCCCAGATTGAACAGCCAGGCGGGGAACAGCAGCGTCGCGAGCACGAACAGATCCACCCAGACGATCGGCTTCCTCACCCACGATTTGAGATCCCCGTGGGCGAGCGCGCGGGCGGCGAGGTCCAAGCTCAGAAAGGCGGCGACCCCGTAGTCGACGAGATAGAAGGTCAGGCCTTGGCGCTGCATCAGCGGCGCGGCGATGAAGAAGGCGATGATCGACAGGTCGATCAGAATGATCGCGTAGCGGAATCGCACCGCCGTGGGGGAGGAGCCATGATAAAGCGCTCTTAGGCGGGCGCGGAGGCGAAGATCGGTCTGTTCGGTCTGGCCCATTATCTCTCCGACGCGCCGATCGTCGCGGTGCATTTCACGTGACTTTCCACTATATAGCCCCGCCATGAGCCGCACGTTCCTGAAGATGAACGGCCTGGGCAATGACTTCGTCGTGGTCCAGACCCTGACCCAGAGCTTCGAGCCGACCCCCGAGGAGATCCGCGCGATCGCCAAACGGCCAGATTCCGAAGGGAAGAATGGTGGGATCGGCTGCGACCAGGTCATCGCCATCGACCCGCCCAAGGCCGAGGGCGCGTCGGCCTATGTGCGGTTCTGGAATTCCGACGGCGAGGAGACCGGCGCCTGCGGCAACGGCACGCGCTGCGTGGCGTGGCTGCTGATGCAGTCGGCCGGCAAGACCGAGGTGGCCTTCGACACCGTCGCCGGGCGCCTGTCGGGCGTCGCCGCCGGCGAAAAGCTGGTCACGGTCGACATGGGGCCGCCGCGCCTCGAGTGGAGCCAGATCCCGCTGGCCGAGCAAATGGACACCGCCCGCGTCGAGCTGCAGGTCGGCCCGATCGACGCCCCGTGGGTCCACACGCCGGTTTGCGTCTCGATGGGCAATCCGCACGTCGTCTTCTTCGTCGACGCGCCCGTCACCGATGAGTTCGCCGCGAAGACCGGCAGCCTGGTCGAGCACCACCCGCTGTTCCCGGAGGGCGTCAATGTCGGCTTCGCCCACGTCGAGAGCCGCGACCACATCCGCCTGAAGGTCTGGGAGCGGGGCGCGGGCCTGACCGCCGCCTGCGGCACCGGCGCCTGCGCCGCCCAGGTCGCCGCCGTCCGCCGGGGCCTGACCGACCGCAAGGCCAAGGTCGAGTTCGAGAGCGGGGCGCTCACCATCGAATGGCGCGAGAGCGACGGCCACGTGATCATGACCGGCCCGGTCAGCATGGACTTCGCCGGCAAGCTGCCCGAGGCGGTCGCCGCTTAAAGCCATGGCGACCTACACCGTCATCAAGGCGACGCCCAAGCCCCCTCTTCCCCAAGACAGGCCGGAAGTCGGGGAGGAGGGCGGTCCCGCCGTCGTTTCCTCCGGCCCGGATGGCGTCCAGGTCGTCACCTTCGGCTGCCGGCTGAACGCCTATGAGAGCGAGGCCATCCGCGCCCGCGCCGCCGCCGACGGCGTCACCGACGCGGTGGTGTTCAACACCTGCGCGGTCACGAACGAGGCCGTGCGCCAGGCCCGCCAGGCGATCCGCAAGGCCCGCCGCGAGCGGCCTGGTGCCAGGGTCATCGTCACCGGCTGCGCCGCCCAGGTCGATCCGGCCGCCTTCGCCGCCATGCCCGAGGTCGACCTCGTGCTCGGCAACGCCGAGAAGGCCGCGCCCGGCGCGCTGCTGGAGACCGGCCGCGTGCGGGTCAACGACATCATGTCGGTCAAGGAGACCGCCGGTCACCTGATCGACGGCCTCAAGGACCGCGCCCGAGCCTATGTCGAGGTCCAGAACGGCTGCGACCACCGCTGCACCTTCTGCATCATCCCCTATGGCCGCGGGAACTCGCGTTCGGCCCCCGCCGCCGAAGTGGTCGAGCAAGTCCGCAAGCTGGCCGCCGAGGGCTATCAGGAAGTGGTGCTGACCGGCGTCGACGTCACGTCGTGGGGCGCGGACCTGCCCGAGCAGCCGACCCTGGGCCAACTGGTCGGCCGCATCCTGCGCATGGTCCCGGACCTGCCCAGGCTTCGACTTTCGTCGATCGACGCGGCCGAGATCGACCCCGACCTCTTCGCCCTGCTCGAGGCCGAACCGCGCCTGATGCCCTACCTGCACCTGTCGCTACAGGCCGGCGACAACATGATCCTCAAGCGCATGAAGCGCCGTCATAGCCGTGAGGACGCCCTGAAGCTGGTGGCGGAGGTGCGCCGCGTGCGCCCCGACACCGCCTTCGGCGCCGACCTGATCGCCGGCTTCCCGACCGAGAGCGACGCGGCGTTCGAGAACACCCTGCGCCTGGTCGAGGAAGCGGATCTGGCCTTCCTGCACGTCTTCCCCTACAGCCCGCGCCCCGGCACGCCGGCCGCGCGGATGCCGCCGGTGAAGGGCCCGCTGGTCAAGGACCGCGCCCGCCGCCTGCGCGAAGCCGGTCAGCGGGGCCTGGAGCGCCATCTTGAGCGTCAGGTCGGCCGCGTCCTGTCGGGTCTCGTCGAGCGCGAGGGTTTGGCGCGGGCCGAGGACTTCACCGAAATCCGCTTCGAGGGCGAGGCCCCGGCCGGCCGGATCGTCGCCTTCAAGGTCACCGGCCATGACGGCGCGCGCGTGATCGCGGAGCTGGCCAACTGATCCGGCGGACCCTCGCCGCGGCCTTGGCGCTCGCCTTGACGACGCTGGCCCCGGCGCGCGCCGAAACGCCGCCCCCGGTCACGTTCAGCGTCATGACCTACAACGTCGAGGGCCTGCCCTGGCCGGTTCGAACAGGGCGCGGCAAGGCGTTGAAGGCGATCGGTCGCGAGCTGGCGGCCATGCGCGCGGCCGGCCGCCAACCCGATGTCGTCCTGATCCAGGAAGGCTTTCGCTCCGAGGTCTGGGACCTGATCGATGAGAGCGGCTACCCCTATGTCGCTCGGGGACCCAACAAGGGCCAGCGCGATCCGAACATGTTGCGGGGGCGAGAGCCCGACTTCCGGCGCGTGAAATACCGCCGCAAGGGCGAGGGCTTGGGCAAGTGGGGCTCCAGCGGCCTGTGGGTGCTGAGCGACCACCCGATCAACTGGGTCAAGTCGCACGCCTACCATTACTGCGCGGGCCTGGACTGCCTGGCCAACAAGGGCGTCATGCTGGTCAGCCTGGACGTCGCCGGTTTGCCGACGCCGGTCGAGGTCGCCGACACTCATCTGAATTCCAAGGGCGCCTCCGGGGTGCCGCGCCGGCGGGCCACCCAGGCCCATCGCCTGCAGGCCGACGAGCTGAAGGGTTTCATGCGGGAGGACCGCACGCCCGGCGCGCCGCTGCTGGTTGGCGGGGACTTCAACGTCATGCACTCGCCCGAGCGCTTCAATCACGTGATGGCCGACTACCCGTTCGAGGTGGTCAGCCGCTGGTGCCACCACCGCCCAGGCGCCTGCGCCACCCAGATCTCCTATGACGGCGACGCGCCGTGGCTGGACACCCAGGACCTGATCGGGTTCCTGGACGGCGAGCGTGTCACGGTGACGCCCGTCGCGGTCGAGGCCACGTTCGACGGCGCGTCCGAGCCGGTGCTGTCGGACCACGACGGCTACAAGGTGACATTCCGGCTGACGCCGAAGGGGTAGGGACCATGGGCTTGAGCGGCGGCTGCCAGTGCGGCGCGGTGCGGTTCCGGGTGGAAGGCGAGCCCGGTCGAGCCTCCATCTGCCACTGCCGCATGTGCCAGAAGGCGTTCGGCGGGCCGTTCGGGGCGCTGGTGACGGTTCCCGTCGACCAGCTGACCTGGACGCGGGGCCAGCGCGCCACGTTTCAGAGCTCGGACACGATCCGGCGCGGCTTCTGCGCGGCCTGCGGCACGCCCCTGACCTTCGAATGGAGCGCCGATAAGATCGACCTGGCCGTCTTCGCTTTCGATGATCCGTCGGCCGTGGCGCCGGTGGTTCAGCTCGCGGTCGAGAACCGGCCGGCCTGGATGGAGCATCTCGCGGACATGCCAGTCCGGCCGCCGATGGGTCCGACGGGGGCGGTGGCGAGCCGCCAGCATCCGGATTTCGATACGTGACCCCCAATCCTCCCCCTAGCGGGGAGGTGTCGGCTCGAAGAGACAACGGAGGGGGAAGAGGCAGGGTTAGCAGAACTTCCCCCACCGGCGCTTCGCGCCACCTCCCCCGCTAGGGGGAGGATTGGTCCTGCCCGTCCGCTCGGTCTTCCCCCATGAAACCCGGCAGGCTCCAGCCGAACTTGATGGCGCAGGCCCGCAGGCCGAACGCCGCGGCGAATCCGGCGATCCCCGCCGGCCAGAAAGCAACGCCCGCCAGCTTCAGCGCCGCGAAGACGCTGGCGCCCAGCAGGGCGGCGGTGATGTAGATCTCGCGGCGGAGCAGCAGGTTCGGCTCCTCGGCCAGCACGTCGCGGATCACGCCGCCAAAGGCGGTGGTCAGCACCCCCATGACCACGGCGCTGAACGGATGCACGCCCAGCCCCAGGGCCTTGGCCGTGCCAACCACGGCGTAGGCGGCCATGCCCAGGGCGTCCAGCCACAGCAGAGCCCGGAACCGCCAGCCGCGCTTGCCCAGCAGCCAGACGACGGTGGCCGCGGCCAGGCACGCGACGATGTAGCCCGGCCGCTGCACCCAGAACACCGGCGCCCCGATCAGCAGGTCGCGCAGCGTCCCGCCGCCAACCCCGGTGATCGCGGCGAAAAATCCGAAGGTGATGATGTCGTGCTTGCGCCGGGCCGCCGCGAGGGCGCCGGTTGCCCCAAAAACCGCCGCGGCGGCGTAGTCGAGCCAGAAAAGCGCTGTTCCCAAAGGGTCAAGTTGCACGTCCATGCCCTTTCCATCGCACGGCTGGACCGCCCGCGCTAACCGTGCGCGGTTAAATCCCGATTTACACTTTCGCCGGGTCGTCTAAAGGGGCGCGATGAGCGACAAGCCCGAGCAGAAAAAAGGCTGGTTCCAGCGCCTGACGTCCGGCCTGACCCGGTCGTCCCAGGCGATGACCGAGCAGGTCACCGGGGTCTTCACCAAGAAGCCTCTGGACCAGGAACAGCTGGACGCCCTGGAAGAGATGCTGATCGAGGCCGATCTCGGCCCCGAGATCGCCGCCCGTATCACCGACGCCTTCGGCAAGGCGCGTTTCGGCAAGTCGTCGACCGACGACGAGGTCAAGGAAGCCCTGGCCGAGTTGATCGCCGCCGAACTGGCTGACCGTCAGGGCGACTTCGACCCCTTGAGCGGCCCTCGCCCCTATGTGGTGCTGTTCATCGGCGTCAATGGCTCGGGCAAGACCACCACGCTGGGCAAGATCGCCGCCGACCTGACCGAGAAGGGCGCGCGCGTGCTGATCGCCGCCGGCGACACCTTCCGCGCCGCCGCCGTCGAGCAGCTGAAGGTCTGGGCCGACCGGGCCGGGGCTGACTTCATGTCCAAGCCCACCGGCTCGGACGCCGCGGGCCTGGCCTATGAGGCCGTCGAGCGCGCCAAGGCCGAGCACTACGACGTCGTGCTGATCGACACCGCCGGCCGCCTGCAGAACAAGCAAGGCCTGATGGACGAGCTGCTCAAGGTCATCCGTGTCGTGAAGAAGGTCGATCCGGACTATCCGCACGAGACCCTGCTGGTCCTGGACGCCACCGTGGGCCGCAACGCCCTGGCCCAGGAGAAGATCTTCGGCAACCAGGTCGGTGTGTCCGGAATTGTCATGACCAAGCTGGACGGCACCGCGCGTGGCGGGGTGCTGGTGCCGGTGGCTCGCGCCTCCGACAGCCCGATCAAGCTGATCGGGGTGGGCGAGGGGGTCGAGGACCTGCAACCGTTCAACGCGCGCGCCTTCTCGCGCTCCCTCGTTGGCCTGAAGGACTGATCCGTGAGCGAAGCGGCGCCCGAGGCCCCCAAGAAGAACGCCGGCTGGGTTCGGACGGTCGTCGACTACGGCGCGGCCATTGCCTTTGGCGTGGCCTATTTCGTCACCAAGGACTTCCAGAAAGCGACGTGGGTGCTGGTGGCCGCCTCGGCCGCCGCCCTGGCGATTGGCTACGCGGTCGAGCGGCGCCTGGCCCTGCTGCCGCTGTTCTTCGGCGGCATGGCCCTGGTGTTCGGGGCCCTGGGCCTCGTCTTCCACTCCGACGTCTTCGTGAAGATCAAGGTCACGGTGATCAACCTGGCCCTGGCCGCCTTCCTGCTGGGCGGGACGCTGACCGGCCGCCAGCCGCTGAAGCTGCTGATGGGCGAGGCCCTGCACCTGCCCGACGCCGCCTGGCGGACCTTGACCCTGCGCTATGGCGGCTATTTCGCCCTGGTCGCTGCGCTGAACGAGATCGTCCGCAACACCCAGGACACCGACACCTGGGTGAAGTTCCGCCTGGGGTTGCTGCCGCTGGCCCTGGTGTTCGTGGCGACCCAGATCCCCTTTATGATGAAGCACATGGCCAAGGGCGACGAGCCCACGGCCGCCGAGCCGCCGGACGCCGGGTTCTAGTTTCAACCGTCCACGGACCGTTGTCGTCAAATCGACGTGTTAAGGTGCTAGCCTTCGTCCGTCGGCCGATCAGGCCGTGCGATGTGGGGGCGCGAGATGGCGAAGAGCAAGGGCGACAAAGCGGTCGGTGGCCTGCTGGAGCGTTCGCCCAGCCATCTGCTGCACCGGGTCCTGCAACTGGCCCTCGACATCTACGCCGAGGAGTGCGGACAGGCCGGAGTGACCCAGCGCCAGTTCGCCGTGCTGGCCGCCGTGGCCGAGAACGAGGGCGTCACCCAGACGGCCCTGGTCCGCGCCACCGGCATCGACCGCTCGACCCTGGCCGACATGGTCGCCCGGATGATCACCAAGGGCCATCTTGAGCGTCAAAGGTCGAGCGAGGACGCTCGCGCCAACAGCGTGCGCTTGACGGAAGCTGGCCGCGAGACCCTGGAGGCCGTCCGCCCGATGGTGGCCATGGCCGACGCCCGCATCCTGGCCTTGCTCAAGCCCAGCAAGCGCGAGGGCTTCCTCGACCTGCTGGCCGACGTCGCCGGCGCCGAGCTGCACCCGGAAGAGGTCGCCCCCAAGTCCAAGAAGGCCAAGGCCGAAAAGGCCGACAAGCCGAAGAAGGACAAGAAGGTGAAGAAGGACAAGGCCGCGAAGAAGGCGGCTTAGGCTCCTTCTCCCCCGTTCCATCTCGTCGCCTTCCTCGCCCTCGTGGCGAGGACCCATGGTTTGGCTGAGCTCCGACCATGGGAAGGCGCCCGCGATCGCGTCGCCCCTATCGCCTGACATGCGGGACCATGGGTCCTAGGCACAAGGCCTAGGAGGGCGGCTCACTGAGTTGGCGTTCTAGCTCTAGACCAAGATATTCAACAGCGAACCGGGCCGTAGGATCTTCCGCGGCTCGGCGTCGGGCTGGACGAACGGCTTTTGCGGCGCCGCGCGTTGCTGGGACTGAGCCTGGGTCTGCAGCTGCACCGTCGAGGGCGCGACCGCCGGACGGGTCGGCGCGGCGTCGGTCAGGGCCGCCTGGAAGAAGGCCGCGCGCGTCGAGGCGCCGGTCTTGGCGGGGACCGACGGGGTTTGCGACGGAACGACGGGCCAGCCGGCGGGACGGACGTTGCTCATGACTCGAAGTCTAGCATGGTTAACGAAAGCTGCGCGAGTATGGTCAACGCGAGGTTAACGCGCTCCGGCCGCGACCTGTCGGCGCACCCTGTTCGTCCTCGCCCCTTTCGGAGGGAGAGCGGGGCCTATTTCCCTTCGACCGCCGCCTTGAGCCCCGCGACCTGCTGGGCGATGACGCCGTCGACGGGCCCGGCCCACTTGTCGAGGCCGCCCTTGAGATAGCCGCCGACGTCATAGGTGACGGTCACCGTCGTCTTGCCGTCCTTTTCCGCCAGCGCGAAAGCCAGCGCGCCGCTCGCGCCCGAGGTTTGGAGTGGCCCCAGAGCGCCGAACAGCACCAGCTTCTGGCCCGGCGCGGCATTCACCGTGGTCATGTGCAGAACCGAGCCACCGTTCGGTAGACGCTCGCAAAAGCAGCCGCCGGACGCCGCGGCCAGCGACAGGTTGGCGGCCGAGCCAGACCAGGTATGGGCCGATGACCACCATTTCGAAGGCTGGACCAGCACGCCCCAGACGGCGGCGGCCGGCGCGTTCACCACCACCTCGTGCTTGACCTCGAAGCCGTTGGGCTGGGCGTCGACCACCTCGGCGCGCGCCGCGCCGGCCGCCAGCAGAGCCAAAGCCCAAGCCGCGATCATCGTTCTCATGTCGGGTCTCCCTCCCCGGAAAGCGAGCGCAGGCTGACGGCTTCGGCGCGAGGCCGTCAAGGCGTCGCTACTCGACCGGGGAGGTTATGGTGGCGCCGCCCGCCTTCAGGCGGTCGAGCACGCCGTTGGCGGGCAGCAGGAAGCCCAGATCCACGACCGCCACGGTGACGCCGGGACGCTTCAGCGCCTCGGTCATGGCGTCCGTGGTCAGGGCCAGACCCTTCTCCAGCAGGGCCGCGCCGCCGGGCGCGTGTGTCAGGCAGCGCTGGGCGGCGCTGGCGCGATAGCGGGCGCGGACGGACGCGAGATCGCCCTCGGCCCAGTCCTGGCCGATCGTCGTGGAATGCGCCCCGTCATAGGCGATCTCGTCCAAGGCGACGCGCAGGCAGTAGAGCTGGTCCTCGGCCGAGAGCTTGGAAGCGATCGTCGTCACCGCGCTCATCCGGTACTGGCCGACCGCCTTGACCTTCAGCTTGCGGGCCTTGGCCATGCGCTCGACCGTGCTGATCGGCTTGGCTTCGGAGAGCCCCGCCGCCTGGCGGAAGTCCGACAGCAACAGGAACCCGGCCACCGCGGGCTTCCAGTTCTTGTATTCGCCCGCGCCCTTGCGGGCCTGGGTCCGAGACTCCACGAAGCGGGCCTTCAGGTCGGGCGGAAGCTGGTCTTCCAGCGACTTGCCCAGCGGCTGGCGCAGGCCGGCGCCGAACCGCAGCACGAAGCCGGCGAGCTGGGTCACGCCCACCGAGGCCTGCGGCGGCACGAGCACCAGGCTGGCCTTGTCGAGCGCCTTCTCAAGGCGCGGGCTGGACCATTTCAGCCGGTGGGGCAGGGGCGGGGCCGAGCCCAGGATATAGAGTCGCGCGCCGTCCTTCTCGACCAGCCAGACGGCCGGACCGGGCGGCTTGGCCATGATCGTCAGCTCGGCGACCACGGCGCTCTCGTCCTGGGCCGGCGCCGGACCGAGATCGACGGTGGGCGGCGGCGGAGCCGTTTGCGCCCAGGCCGAGCTCGACAGGATCAGGGAAAGGGCGAGGGCGGTGGGGACGGACTTGGACGCGGCCATCGAAACTCCTTCAGCCCCCTTCGCTGGTTTAGCCCTTCTCCCCTTGAGGGAGAAGGTGTCAGCGGAGCTGACGGATGAGGGGTCGCACAGACGAGAAACGCCGCGACAGCGGTCAGACTGTCACGGCGGTCCTGTTCTTCAACCCCTCACCCGGCCCGTTGGGCTACCCTCTCCCGCGAGGGGAGAGGGGGAACCGGTCTAAGCCCCCGGCGGGACCGGGAAGCCGCGCTTGCGCATCAGGGCGCCGATCTTGACGTCGCGGCCGCGGAAGGCGCGGAACTGCTCGACCGGATCGGTCGTGTTGCCCTTGGACATGATGTCCTCGTAGAGCCGCTTGGCGACCGCCTTGTCGTAGAAGCCGCCGGGGGCTTGCTCGAAGGCTTCGGCCGCGTCGGCCGTCAGGGTGTCGGCCCACAGATAGCTGTAGTAGCCGGCCGAATAGCCGTCGCCGGAGAAGACGTGGCCGAACTGCGGCGTGCGGTGCCGCATGACGATCTCCTTGGGCATGTTCAGCTTGGCCAGTTCCTCGCGCTCGAACTTGTCCGGATCGATATCGGCGTCGCCGGCCAGATGCAGCTTCATGTCGATCAGGGCCGAGGCCAGGTATTCGGTCGTGCCGAAGCCCTCGCCGAACTTGCCGGCCGCCTCGATCTTGTCGACCAGGGCCTGGGGGATCGGCTTGCCGGTCTGGTAGTGCAGGGCGAACTGGTTCAGCACCTGCGGCGTGGGCAACCAATGCTCGTTCAGCTGGCTGGGGAACTCGACATAGTCGCGCGCCACGTTGGTGCCCGACACGGTCGGATAGGTGGCGTTGGCGTTCAGGCCGTGGATGGCGTGGCCGAATTCGTGGAACAGGGTGACGGCGTCGTCCCACGAGATCAGCAGCGGTTCGCCGGGCTTGCCCTTGATGAAGTTGGAGTTGTTCGAGACGATCGTCGTCACCTCGCCCTTGAACCGCTCCTGCGTGCGGTAGGCGTTCATCCAGGCGCCCGAGCGCTTACCTTCGCGGGCGTAGGGGTCGAAGTACCAGAGGCCGACGTGCTTGCCGCCGCGCGTCACCTCGTAGACGGTGATGTCCTCGTGATAGACGGGGATGCCCGAAAGCTTTTTGAATTCAAATCCGTACAGCTGGCCCGAGGCCCAGAACATGCCCTCGAGCAGCTTGTCCAGCTGCAGGTAGGGCTTCACCTCGTTCATATCGAGGTCGTACTTGGCCTTACGGACCTTCTCGGCGTAGTACCGGTAGTCCCAGGGCTCCAGCTTGAAGCCGCCACCTTCCTTGTCGATGATCGCCTGCATGTCGGCGACATCGATCGCGACCTGGGCGATGGCCGGCGTCCAGACCGCCTCCATCAGCGCCATGGCGTTCTCGGGGTTCTTGGCCATGGCGTTCTCGAGACGCCAGTGGGCGTGGGTCTTGTAGCCCAGCAGCTTGGCCCGCTCGGCCCGTAGCTTCAGGATCTTCGAGATGATCGCGTTGTTGTCGGTCGCGCCGCCATTGTCGCCGCGATTGACGAAAGCGCGCCAGACCTTCTCGCGCGCCGCCCGAACCGGGGACTCGGTCAGGAAGGGGTCGACGCTGGAGCGGGTGTTCACGACGATGAACTTGCCCGGCAGCTTGCGCGACTCCGCGTTCGAGGCGGCGGCGGCCTTGAGCCCCTCCGGCAGGCCGGCGAGGTCGGCTTGCGAGAGCTCGATCCAGGTGTTCTCGTCCGCCAGCAGGTTCTGGCTGAACTTGGTGTAGAGGCCGGCCAGCTCGGTGTTGATCGCCCCGACCCGAGCCTTGGCGGCCGGGTCCAGCTTGGCCCCCGACCGAACGAAGTTGGTGTAGTAGATCCAGAGAACGCGCTGCTGCTCGGGCGTCAGCTTGGCCTTGTCGGGAGAATTGTAGACGGCCTCGATACGGGCGAAGAGCGGGGCGTTCTGGTTGATCTTGTCAAAGTGGGCCGAGAGCTTGGGATCCATCTCCTCCTCGACCTTCTGGAACTCCGGCGTGCTCATGTTCGAGCCCCAGATGTAATAGTATGTCTGGACGTCGTTCAGGCCGCGCCCCGCGTCTTCCAGCGCCGCGATGGTGTTCTCGAAGGTCGGCGCGGCCTTGTTGGCGGTGATCGCGTCGATCTCGGCCAGGTTCTTGGCCATGGCCGCCTCGAGCGCGGGCTTGAACTGCTCGACCTTGACTTTGTCGAAGGCCGGCACGCCGCCATAGGGACCGGTCCACTTCTGGAGCAGGGGATTGGTGGCTTGAGCCATGGACACGCTGGGGCTGAGGGCGGCGGCGACCCCGGTGGCGGCCGCTGAGGCGAGGAAGGTACGACGTTGCACGGAGGGTCTCCGATGGAAGTTTGTCGGCGACCGTAGGGCAAGGCCTTCGACCCGTCACATGACAGGACTGTAACCTTTTGTCATCGAGCTCGCCCCGCGTGACAGATGGCCGCTTCGGGCGCTAAAGCTGGCGCATGATCGGCGTCTTCGACTCCGGCGTGGGCGGCCTGACGGTCCACCGCGCCCTCGTGCAGCGTCTGCCCCAGGCGGACTTCACCTATCTGGCCGACCAGGCCAACGCGCCCTATGGCGTGCGGACCGGCGAGGACATCGTCGCGCTGACCAAGGCCGGCTGCGAGCGCCTGTTCGAGCGCGGCGCCAGCCTGGTCGTCCTGGCCTGCAACACCGCCTCGGCCATCGCCCTGCGCCGCCTGCAGCAGACCTGGCTGCCCGGCTACCGCAAGACGCTGGGTCGGCCGGTCAACATCCTGGGCATCATCGTGCCGACCATCGAGAAGGCCACCGGCCTGCCTTGGGAGCACGAGGCCGAGCGACGCGGCGAAAAGGTCGAACAGCTGGACGTCCTGGGCGTCTTCGCCACCCAGGCCACGGTGCGCTCGCGCGTCTATGAGATCGAGATCGACAAGCGCAAGCAGGATCTCGCGGTGTTCTCCGAGGCCTGCCCCGAGCTGGTCCCGCTGATCGAGGGCGACGCCTCGGCCGTCG
Source organism: Caulobacter segnis (assembly GCF_031454995.1). Taxonomy (GTDB): domain Bacteria; phylum Pseudomonadota; class Alphaproteobacteria; order Caulobacterales; family Caulobacteraceae; genus Caulobacter; species Caulobacter segnis_E. The sequence continues at coordinate 99,005 of NZ_JAVDRV010000004.1, forward strand.
ATCTCGCCAAGGCGGTCGAGGCCCATGTCCAGGCGCTGAAGACGCGCATCGGCCGCTATCCCGACCGCGTGGTGCTGGGCTGCACCCACTATGAGATCATCGCCGACATCTTCCGCGCGGCCCTGCCGGCCGGGACGCCGCTGATCCAGCAGCCCGAGGCGACCGCCGACGCGCTGGAGCTCTATCTGGAGCGCCACCCGGAATACGATCCGGGGCAAGGGGGAAGCCGCGTCTTCCTGACGACCGGAACGCCCGGGCCGCAGAACGGTCTCGTCCAGAGCTTCTGGGGCGGTCCGCTGGCGTTCGAGGCGGCCTGAATCAAATCCTGACGAACGTCGTAAACGCCTCTTAACCCTCTTCGGCCAAAACATGGTGGTTCGACCCATTCTGGCGGGTCGCGAGACGTGTTGAGTTCGGAGACTTTCATGGCGCGAGCGGCGCGGCGATCCCCGACGGAGCTCCTTTGGGACGCGATCCGTTTTGGCTGGGTCCAGCCCTGGACCGCGCGGTTCCGCGGCGGCGTGGTCACCGTCATTGGCGCCGTCCTGTTGCTGGCCATCGCCACCTATAACGCCACCGACCCCAGCCTGAACGCCGCCAGCGGCGAGCCGGCGCGCAACGCGCTGGGAAGCGTGGGCGCGGCGATTTCCGACATGCTCATGCAGTCCCTGGGCCTCGCGGCGTGGGGCGTCGCCCTGCTGATGCTGGTGTTCGGCGTCACCCGCGTCTCGCAAGCCGATCCGGACGCCGAGCGCCGGTCGATGCGTCTGCGCGCGATCGTCGGGGCTCTGGGCCTGCTGGCGCTCGCCGCCGTGCTGGCCGCGCCGCCCCCGCCGGCGATCTGGCAACTGGAGAAGGGCCTGGGCGGCTTCTGGGGCGAGGCCCTGCTGCATCTGGTGGCCGGGACCCTGCGCTTCGCCCACATCCCCGGCGCGACCGTGATCGCCGCCGTGTTGTTCGCCATCGCCGCCGTCTTCGCCCTGGGCTTCGCGATCGGTGTCCGCGACATCGATCCCGAGGTGATCCAGGCCGCGCTGCGCCCCCGTCCGCGCCAGGAGCCGGCCCCCGCCCAGGCCGCCCCGGCCAAGGCCCCGCGCGTCAAGAAGGAGAAGGCCGAGGCGCCCAAGCGCGAACGGCCTGGCCGCTTGCCACCGCTGGACGAGGAGGACGACGCCACCGCCATCGCGCCGGCCGCCCCCGAACGCGCCTACACCCCGCCGCCCGCCGTCCAGGACGACGAGGACGAATTCGAGGACTCGCTGGACGCCCGTCCGATGGCGATCGCCAAGCCCAAGTCCGTGCCGAAGGAATCCGGCCGCGAGCAGCGCGAGCAGCAAAAGGCCTTCGACTTCGAGGGCGACGGCGGCTTCCAGCTGCCCGAACTGGCCATGCTGGCCAAGTCCAAGCCGCGCTCGTCGGAAGTCGACGCCGCCGCCCTGCGCCAGAACGCCCGCCTGCTGGAAAGCGTGCTGGCCGAGTTCGGCGTGAAGGGCCAGATCGACCAGATCCGCCCGGGTCCGGTCGTGACCATGTACGAACTGGTGCCGGCGCCGGGCGTGAAGACCGCTCGCGTCGTGGCCCTGGCCGACGACATCGCCCGCTCGATGAGCGTGATCTCTTGCCGCGTGGCCGTGGCCCAGGGCCGCAACGCCATCGGCATCGAAATGCCCAACTCCCGTCGCGAGACCGTCTATCTGCGCGACCTGCTGTCCAGCGCCGACTACGAGAAGGCCAGCCAGATCCTGCCGATGGCGCTGGGCGAGACGATCGGCGGCGAGCCCTATGTCGCCGACCTCGCCAAGATGCCCCACCTGCTGATCGCCGGCACCACCGGCTCGGGCAAGTCGGTCGGCGTCAACGCCATGATCCTGTCGATCCTGTACAAGCTGCCGCCCGAGAAGTGCCGCTTCATCATGGTCGATCCCAAGATGCTGGAACTGTCGGTCTATGACGGCATCCCGCACTTGCTGGCGCCGGTCGTGACCGACCCGAAGAAGGCCGTCGTGGCGCTGAAGTGGACGGTCCGCGAGATGGAGGACCGCTATCGCCGCATGTCCAAGATCGGCGTGCGCAACATCGCGGGCTACAACGAGAAGGCCAACGAGGCCCTGGCCAAGGGCGAGCACTTCGAGCGCACCGTCCAGACCGGCTTCGACGAGGCGGGGCGCCCGATCTACGAGACCGAGCAGATCCGTCCCGAGGCCATGCCCTATCTGGTCGTGGTCATCGACGAGGTCGCCGACCTGATGATGGTGGCCGGCAAGGACATCGAAGGCGCCGTGCAGCGTCTGGCGCAGATGGCCCGCGCCGCCGGCATCCACCTGATCATGGCCACCCAGCGCCCCTCGGTCGACGTCATCACCGGCACGATCAAGGCCAACTTCCCGACCCGGATCAGCTTCCAGGTCACGTCGAAGATCGACGCCCGCACCATCCTGGGCGAACAGGGCGCCGAGCAGCTGCTGGGCCAGGGCGACATGCTCTACATGGCCGGCGGCGGCCGCATCACCCGCCTGCACGGCCCGTTCGTCAGCGACGGCGAGGTCGAGGCCGTGGCTAAGTTCCTGCGCGACCAGGGCACGCCCCAGTACCTGGAGGAAGTCACCGCCGGCGGCGACGAGGAGCAGGAAGAGGCCATCGAGGCGGCGTTCGGCGGCGAGGGCGGGGCCAACGACCTCTATGATCACGCCGTGGCCGTGGTCACCCGCGACCGCAAAGCCTCGACCAGCTACATCCAGCGCCGCCTGCAGATCGGCTACAACCGCGCCGCCTCGCTGATGGAGCGGATGGAGAAGGAAGGCGTCGTCGGCGCGGCCAACCACGCCGGCAAGCGCGAGATCCTGGCCCCACCACCGCCGCCGCTGTAGCGGACGAAGCGGGCAACCTTCGCGTTGTCCGCCGCGTTCCTCCGCTCCCAACCTGAACGGCGCTTCATCGGGGCGCCGGAAAATGGCCTCGCGCCGGCCTTCGCGCGGGCCAAGGTTGCGGCTAAGGAGTTCGCATGACCACTCGCCGTTTCCTCCTCGCGGCCGGCCTGGCCGCCGCCTTCTCCTCGGCCGCGGGCGCATCGCCCGCCCTGGCCCAGAACGCCACGCCGGTCCCGGCCGCCCTGACCGCCGAGCAGAAATCCCTGGTCGACAAGGCCACGGCCTATGTCCAGGGGCTGGGCTCGGCCCAGGGGCGCTTCGTGCAGACCGACGCGCGCGGCACGCGGACGCAGGGGACCTTCTACCTGCAGCGCCCGGGCAAGGCGCGCTTCGCCTATGACGCGCCGGCCGGCCTGCTGGTCGTCTCGAACGGCAACAACGTCAACATCTGGGACAGCCGTCTGAAGACCTATGAGAGCTACCCGCTCAGCAAGACGCCGCTGAACCTGTTGCTGGCGCGCGAGGTGCGGCTGGATCGCGGCGTGGTCATCACCGATGTCCGCCGTCTCGCCGACGGCTTCACGATCGTGGCGCAGGACGCCAAGCGTCAGGCGCTGGGCAAGATCGCGCTGGATTTCTCGGACGGTCCCGTCGCGCTGATGGGTTGGACGGTCACCGACATCAAGGGCGGCCAAATCCGCGTGCGCCTGACCGACTTCGGCCCCGCTTCCAGACTCGACCCCAAGCTGTTCGTCCTGACCGACCCTCGCCCCAAGGTAGGCCGGCCCTAGCCTGTTTTGTGACATTCTCACAACAGGCAAGAATCAACCCGACATTCGCTTGACTAAAAGTTTTGACGTGGCATATTTAACACGCATGGCGAAGAGCGACCGACCCGCTCCTCGCGAACCGTGCCGGACTCTATCCCCTCCCGGCGGCGGCATGAGAGACTAGACTTTCGTCCCCCGGACACACGGTGTCCGGGGGCGTTTTTCTTTTCAGGCCTCATCGGGACATCGCCTATCAAGTCACATGGCCAATCGTCGTGACATAGAAGCGTTGGAAGAAGAGCGTCGGCGGGCATGGATGGAGAAGCTATCCACGCCGGAGCTTCTAGACGGCCTGCGGATGCGATCATTCCGGGGCGGGGGCAATACCGTGGCCCGCGAAATCCTACGCGAACGCGGCGCCTTGCCGGAAGGCGTGTGACAACCCTTTCAAGGTGCTCGCGAACACCCTAAAGCCGGTCCATGCGCCTCCGTATCGCCACCTGGAACGTCAATTCCGTCCGCCTTCGCGCCGAACAGGCCGCCCGCTTCGTCGACGAGCAGGCGCCTGACGTCCTGTGCATGCAGGAGATCAAGTGTCAGGAAGGCGAGTTCCCGCGCGAGGCCTTCGAGGCCATGGGCCTGCCGCACCTGAAGATCGCGGGTCAGAAGGGTTGGCACGGCGTGGCGATCGCCTCGCGCCTGCCGATCGAGGACGTCCCGACCCTGATGAACTGCCGCGAGGGCCACGCGCGCTGCGTGGCGGTGAAGGTGGCCGGGGTCGAGATCCAGAACTTCTATATCCCGGCCGGCGGCGACCTGCCCGACCGGGCGGCCAACCCCAAGTTCGACCACAAGCTCGACTTCTACGAGACCCTGACGGCGGCGCTAAAGAAGCGCGATCCGAAGGCTCCGCTGATCGTCACCGGTGATCTGAACATCGCGCCCGGCGAAAACGACGTCTGGAGCCACCGGCAGATGCTGAAGATCGTCAGTCACACGCCGGCCGAGCTGGAGGCCTTCGACTCGATGGTCAAGTCGATGGACCTGCTGGATCTGCCGCGCCTGGCGACGCCTGAACCCGAGAAGCTGTTCAGCTGGTGGAGCTACCGCGCCGCCGACTTCCGCAAGTCCAACCGCGGCCTGCGGCTGGACCACATCCTGGCCAGCCCGGGCCTGCGCGAGGCGGCGGTCGTGGACGGCAAGGTCGCCTCGCGCGTCCACGACGACGTGCGGGAGTGGGAGCGTCCCAGCGACCACGCCCCGGTGACGGCGGACCTGAAAATCTAGAAATAGCCTGCGGCCGCGATATCCTCGATCAGGCCGGGACCCGTCGGCGTCCAGTCCAGCGTGTCTCGGGTCCAGGCGCTGGAGGTCGCCGCGTCCATGCCCGCGAACATGGCGAACCATCCGAAGTGCTCGGCCGGTCGGCTCTCGACCGGAAGCCCGAGGCCCCGCCCGATGGCGGTGGCGATCTCACGAAACGGCACGCCCTGCTCGGCCACCGCGTGATAGCGCTCGCCGCCCGCGCCGCGTTCGAGCGCGAGGCGATAGACCTTGGCCGCGTCCAGGCGATGCACGCCCGACCAGCGGTTTTCGCCGTCGCCAATATAGGCCGAGACCCCCGTCCGGCGGGCGATATCGATCAACATCGGGACGAAGCCATGGTCGCCCGCGCCGTGGGTGGAGGGCGCCAGCCGCACGGTCGAGGCGCGCACGCCCTTGGCGAGCAGGCTCGCCGCCGCTGTTTCCGAGACTCGCGGATAACCGCCGACGCCTTCGGCCGGCAGGTCATTCTCCGTCGCCAGGCGCCCGGACGCCAGCCGCGCCGTGCCGGAGGTGACCAGCAGCGGCTTGTCCGATCCGGCCAGGCCTTCGCCAAGAGCCTCGATCGCGCGCCGATCCAACTGGCAGCTCTCGGCGAAGCGCGAGAAGTCGTGGTCGAAAGCGGTGTGGATCACGCCATCGGCCGAGGCGGCCGCCTTGGCCAGGACATCGCCGTCCTCGAGAACGCCCCGCGCGACCTCCGCGCCCAGCGCCTCCAACGTCGCGGCGCCGCCGTCGGAGCGCGCGAGCCCCACGACCGCATGACCCCGGGCAAGCAATTCCTGGACGACGGCCGAGCCAACGAAACCCGTAGCGCCGGTGACGAAAACACGCATGAGACTGATCTCCGAGATTTACCCGGCGATCCTGTCTGGTAGGCTTATCCTGTTAAAGTAGGGACTTTATACAGGTATACCGTCTAACAGGATGAGCGTGACCGTTCCGAGCGAGACCCGTCTGGGGGCTTATCTGCGCGATCGCCGAGCCCGGCTGGACGCCATGGCGCTGGGCTTTTCGGGCTCGCGGCGGCGGACACCTGGCCTGCGTCGCGAGGAGGTCGCCCAGCGCGCTCATATCAGCGCCACCTGGTACACCTGGCTGGAGCAGGGCCGCGGGGGCGCGCCCTCGGCCGATGTTCTGGACCGCATCGCCCGCGCGCTGATGCTGACCGATGTCGAGCGCGAGCATCTGTTCCTGCTGGGCCTCGGCCGCCCGCCCGAGCCCCGTTATCGCGGGACCCTGGATGTCTCGCCCCGGCTTCAGCGCGTGCTGGACGCGCTGGACCCCAGCCCCGCCATGATCAAGACCCTGACCTGGGACGTCGTGGCCTGGAACCGCGCCGCCGCCATCGTCTTCGGCGACTACGGCGCGGCGGCCCTCGAGGATCGCAACATCCTGCGCCGCGTCTTCTGCGATCCTCGATCGCGCGCCGCCAACTTCGATTGGGAAGCCGTGGCCCGTTTCGTGGTGGCCGCGTTTCGGGTGGACGTGGCGCGCGCCGGATCGGGCGCCGAGGCGGCGGCCGCCGCCTTGGTCGAGGAGCTCAGCCACCGCAGTCCGGACTTCGCCGCGATGTGGGCCGCCAACGATGTCGGCGATCACCATCAAGGGGTGAAGCGACTGCGGCACCCGTTGCTGGGCGAGGTCGCCTTCGAATATTCCGCCTTCGCCGTCGACGGGCGGCCCGACCTCGGAATGATCGTCTACAATCCGACGCGGGCCGACACCGTCAAGCGCCTGGGGGAACTCGCGAGCGCGGCGGCGCTTTAGGCCGCCAGCGCCCGCGTGGCGCTTTCGCTGACCTTGAACTGGCTCATCAGGCGAGCCAGGTCGTCGGCCTCGGTGGCCAGGCTGTGGCTGGCGGCGGTGGCTTCCTCGACCATGGCGGCGTTCTGCTGCGTGACCTGGTCCATCTGATTGACCGCGACATTGACCTCGCCCAGGCCAGTGGCCTGCTCGCGAGCCGAGGCGGCGATCTCGGTGACGATACCGCTGACGTCGATGACCTTGGCCACGATGCTTTCCAGCGCCTTGCCCGTCTGACCGACCAACTCGACGCCCGTCGTGACCTGGTTGGTCGACAGGGTGATCAGTTGCTTGATCTCCTTGGCGGCGTCGGCCGAGCGTTGAGCCAGGGCGCGGACTTCCTGGGCGACGACCGCGAAGCCGCGGCCCGCCTCGCCCGCCCGGGCGGCCTCGACGCCGGCGTTCAGCGCCAGAAGATTGGTCTGGAAGGCGATTTCGTCGATGACGCCGATGATCTGGCTGATCTGGCTGGACGAGCTTTCGATCTCGCTCATGGCGGCCACCGCGCGCTCGGCGATCTGGCCGCCGCTCTCGGCGTCGACCTTGGCGCCGCTGACGGCCGACCGGGCATGGCCGGCGCCCTCGGCGGTCCTGTTGACCGTGGCGGTGATCTCTTCCAGCGCCGCGGCCGTCTCTTCCAGGCTGGCCGCCTGCTGTTCGGTGCGACGCGACAGGTCGTCGGAGGCCGCGGAGATTTCCCGCGCGCCGCCGCTGATGGTCATGACCGCGTGGCGGACGCCCGACATCACGCTCTCCAGCTTCGCGATGGAGGCGTTGAAGTCCTCCTTCAACTGCACGGTCTTGGGAGACAGCTGCTCGGTGACGCGGTGGGTCAGGTCGCCGGTCGACAGGGCGTGCAGGCCCTTGCCCAGCGCCTCGATCGCGGCGCGATCCTCGGCCGCCTCGCGGGCCCGTTGGGCCTCGGTCCTGGCGCGCTCGGCCTCGCCGGCCTCGCGCATCGCGCCGGTTTCCTGCTCGAGCCGAACGGCCCGGAGGCTGTTTTCCTTGAAGGTCTCGAAGGCGCGCGACAGCGAACCGACCTCGTCGGCGCGGTCGCGATCCGGCGTCTCGACGTCGAAATCACCGTCGGCCAGGCGCAGCATCGATTGGGTCATGCGGCCGACTGGCGCGGCGACCAGGCTCGTCAGCTGCCAGCCCATGCCCAAGGCGATGACCAGCAGGCCGACGCCGCCACCGATCAGCATGGCGACCGACGAGAAGATCGCCTTGTGCTGGGCGGCTTCGCGCACGGCCATACGCGCCTGTTCGGTCTTGCGGATCGCCGCCACGCCCTTGGTGATATGGGTGACGCGGGCTTTTTCGCCGGCGGCGGTCAAGGTCTCGCGCGCCGCGTCGCGGGTGGCCGGGTCGAGGCCCGCTTCCGTCAACGGCGCGCCATAGGTGTCGAGCCAGGTCTTGGCGTCGCTCTTGACCTTGGCCAGGCTGGCCTTTTCCTCGTCCGTGAGGTCGGAGCCCTCGAGCTTGGCCACGGCCTCGTTGAACTGCTTCAGCCCGTCGGTATAGCTGTCCATCATCTTGGCGTTGCCGGTCAGCAGCAGCCCGCGCGTCTGAGAGTTGAGGCGCAGCATGCCCTTCTCGGCGGTGTGGGTCTGATCGATGATCGACTTGCTCTGGTCGTTCAGGCGGATCGCCTGCTGCATGCCCATCAGCTGCAGGAAGACGCTGAGGATCATCGCCACGGCCGCCCCCAAGAGCAGGCCAAACGAAAGCATGATCTTGTTACGGATCGAAATGTTCTTGAGGAAAGACATCGGAGCTCCAGGCCGAGAGGGGGAGGGGCGGAGGGCGTTTCCAGGACGTTTTCTTAGAACTCGATCTGCATACGAGCTTGGAAGACCGTCACGTCGGCGTCGTTTTCGATCGTACCGATGCGGCGATTATTGACCTTTGCCTTAGTGACGTTCGCCATGAAGCGGACGTTGCTATAGGGGTACCAGTTCACGCCGGCCGTCAGGCCCTTGTAGGTGCCGGCCGTCGCCAGGCCCGGCTGGCTGGCCAGGGCGGTCACGGCGTTCGGGCTCATCTTGGTCAGGTCGGCATAGTCGTAGCGACCCGCCAGTTCGAAGGCGCCCATGCCGCCCTTGTCGATCGGGTTCAGGATCTTGACCTTACCGAACTGACCGGCCGCGTTGTACGGGCGGCTCTCGCCGGTCGGGAACCAGCTGGCCAAGGCGTAGCCGGTGACGATGTTGAAGTCCTTGCCGCCATTGGCCGCGCTTTGGGTCGTGGCGACGCGGTTGACCTTGATCTGGGCGAGCTCGCCCTGCACCGAGACCGTCTTGTGCTTCCAGGCCGCTTCGGCCGCGATGGAGGTGTCGCTCTTGCCGACGGCGCCGGTCGACAGCAGCACGCCGCCGGTCGAGGTCTGCGGCTTGTAGGCCGTGTTGGCGGCGGCGGAATAGGTGAAGCCGGTTTCGCCACCGGTGTCACGGTAGCGAGCCGAGACACCCAGGTGAACCGCGTCGTCCGCCGTCATGATCGGCGCGTAGGTGCCGCGGACCATGAAGCCCGAGCGCTCCTTGGCGTTGTTGGCGATGTAGGCGCCCGACGAGACATCGGCCTTGTTGATCGAGTCGCCCTGCAGCGCGCCGCGCAGCGACCAGTTCTTGCCGACCTTGGTCGCCTGGGCGGCCAGGACGAAGCCGTTGTCGGTCAGATCGCCGAACGGACCACGCTCCATGAAGGTGATCGCCTTGATCGAGGTGAGGTTCTCGAGACCGCCGACCTTCTGGTTGCCGACGGTGAGCAGCAAGCCGCTCTTGGTCTTGTACTCGATGACCGCGTCATCCCAGCCCCAGGCGCCGCCGTTGGCCGCGCCGCCTTCGATCCGATAGGCGAAGGCGCCGAACTGGCCCTCGGCGCCGAGGAACACCTGGCGGGCGCGATACTGGCGCGACTTGTAGGACGGGCCGGTGTCACGATTGACGTCGACATTGACGCCGTCGATCAACACCCGGCCGCGCAGCTTGAACGTGGCGCCGCTGGCGTCGGTGAAGCGCGGCGAGCCTTCCCACTTGATCTGGGTGGCGGGAACCGGGGCGGCCGCGGGCTTGGCGGCCGGCGCGGCCGTCTTGGCTTCCAGCGACTTGAGCTGCTCCTGCATGACCTTGATCTGCGCCTTCAGCTCTTCGAGCGAGGCCGCATCGGCCTTTGGCGCCTCTTGGGCGGCGGTCACGCTGGCCAGCATCGACGCGGCTAGCAGAGTTACAGAGAATAGTTTGCGCACGAGAGATCGCCCTGTTTTCCGAGAAAACGAGAATTGTTGGGCGAAGTTGATCGGCTCGGCCGGTGAATTCGTGATTAATACATCATGAGGCGCGACAAAATGCCCCATCTAGAGCCGTGTTCACGTCACACTGCTTCCTATGCCTGCCGAGACGTGGAGCTTTTCAGGTGATGCTCTTTTCGTCACGGGGCTTGATCAGACCAATTTTTGGGATCTCTAGGCTGGGGCGCGCAGGACTTTTCTAGAGCGGCGAGGCTAAAGGCTCAGCCCTCGGCCGCGACCACCCCGAACTTGATCCACAGGGCTTGGTCCTTGAGGTTTTTCCGAACCCAGGCGGCGTGGACCTCACGCTCGACGTCCGTCGACCGGGGGGCCAGAGGGCGGGGGCGCGACCCGTACGACCCCTGGATCGCGGCCGAGACAGCCAGGGTCTCGACCACGTGGGTCAGCTCCAGCGCGCGCTCCTTACCGCCCTGCAGTTCGAGATAGACCTCGGCCAGCAGGTGGGCGTCGATCAGCGCGCCGTGCTTGTCGCGGCTTTCCAGGCTGATCTTGAAGCGTTTGCACAGCGCGTCGAGCGAGTTGTACATGCCCGGAAAGCGCTTCTTGGCCATGGCCAGGGTGTCGATCCAGCGTTCCTCGTGGATCGGGGCGCGACCGCACTTCTCCAGCTCGAAATTGACGAACTGGCGGTCGAAGGCCGCGTTGTGGGCGACCACGACGCTGTCGCCGACGAACTCGACGAAGCGGTCGGCGATCTCGTGGAACTTCGGCTTTCCGGTCAGGAAGGCGCTGGAGAGGCCGTGGACCTTCTCGGCCTCGGCCGGCATGTCGCGCAGCGGGTCGCAATATTCGTGGAACGAGCGTCCGGTCGGCATGAAGTCGACCACCTCGATGCAGCCTATTTCAACCAGGCGGTCTCCCGTCTTGGGGTCGAAGCCGGTCGTTTCGGTATCGAGGATGATCTCGCGGGCCATGGCCCTTCTTTGAGCCGGTTCGATCCGCGCTTCAAGCGGAGCGGGAAGTTCTCAACAGAGTCAGAAGGTCGCGGACCTGCGCTTGGGCGTGCTCGACGCCCTGGCCAGTGTCGATGACGAAATCGGCGCGCGCGCGCTTTTCCGCGTCGGGCAGCTGGCGCGCCAGGATCGCCTCGAACTTCTCGGGCGTCATCTCGGGCCGAGCCAGGACCCGCGCGCGCTGGACCTCGGGCGGGGCCGAGACGACGACGACCTTGTCGACGCTCTTCTGGCCGCCGGTCTCGAACAGCAAGGGCACGTCCAGAACGACGATGTCGTGGCCCTCGGCCTGGGCCTTCTGAAAAAAGCCAATCCGGTGGGCGCCGACCAGCGGGTGGACGATCGCCTCCAGCTTGGCCAAGGCCTCCGGATCGCCGACCACCTTGGCGCTGAGCTTGGCGCGGTCGATGGCGCCATCGACCACGACGCCGGGGAAGGCGGCCTCGACCGGCGCGACGGCCGCGCCGCCGACGGCATAGAGCGCGTGGACGGCGGCGTCGGAGTCGTAGACCGGGACGCCCTCGGCCTCGAACATGGCCGCGGTCGTGGACTTGCCCATCCCGATCGATCCGGTGAGACCCAGCACCAGCATTGGATTAGGCCTCGCCCAGCAGCGTCAGGGCCAGGCCCCGGACATCGACGTCGGGGGAGGGCGCCACGCCATAGATCGCCTCGAAGGTCGGTATGGCCTGGCGCAGCAGCATCTCCAGGCCATCGACGGTGCGGCGTCCCGCGGCCTCGGCGCGACGCAGGAACTCGGTGCGCAGCGGCTTGTAGACCATGTCCATGACGACGGCGGTCTTCGGCGTCAGGGACAGGTCGGCCGCCGGGCCCTCGCCGCCGCCCAAGCCCAGCGAGGTGGCGTTGATGACAAGGCCCGCGTCGGCCAGCAGGGCGGGGAGAACGGTTTCATCGGCGGCGACGACCTTAGCCCCGAAGGCCTCCACCAGCTCCTGCGCGCGGGCCAGGGTGCGGTTGACGATGCGGATTTCCGGCGCGCCGGCCAGCAGCAAGGCGGCCACCGCTCCTCGCGCCGCGCCGCCGGCGCCGAGGATCACGACCGGGGCGGCCTTGGCGTCGAAGCCCGGGGCCTGTGCCTCGACCGCGCCGAGCAAACCAGGGCCGTCGGTGTTGTCCGCATGGACCGAGCCGTCGGCCGCGAACAGCAGGAGGTTGGCCGCGCCGGCCATCCTGGCCAGATCGCTGGCGGTGTCGGCCATCGCCAACGCCCGCTCCTTGAAGGGAATGGTGACGTTGACGCCCCGCACCGCGCCGCCGCGCAGGCCGTCGACGAAGGTCTCGAACCGCTCGGCCGCCGGGGCGAACGGCACATAGGCCGCGTCGAGGCCGGCCGCAGCGATCCAGGCGTTGTGGATCACCGGGCTCATCGAGTGCTTGATCGGCTGGCCGCAGACGCCGCCGACGATGGCCGCGCCCGAAATCGTCCCCGAAATCGTCGACGTCATGCGACCAGGGCTCCGTGAAGACGCAGGAAATCCAGAAGTCCGACCAGGGGCAGACCCAGTATGGCGAAGTAGTCCCCGTCGACCTCGTCGAACAGCTGCACGCCCTCGCTCTCCAGTTCGTAGCAGCCGACGGACCACAGCAAGGCCTCGCCGCGTCTCTCTATATACTGGTCGAGCCAGGCGTCGCTGAACGGCCGGACCGACAGCTTGGCGGTCTCGACGATCCGCCAGATCGGCTGGCCGTCGCGGGCCACCACCACGGCCGAGTGCAGCTTGTGGACCTGGCCGCGCAGCTCCAGCAGGCGCGCGCGCGCCTCGTCCAGGGTGTCGACCTTGTCGATCAGCTTGCCGCGCAGATCCAGCGTCTGGTCCGCGCCGATGACGAGGCCGGACCGCTTGGTCGAGACCTTCACCGCCTTCATCTCGGCCAGGGCGTCGGCGACGTCGCGCGGGGTGACGTCTTCGGCCAGCAAGGCCGCCTTGGCCGCGTCTTCGTCGACGCCCGCGCCGACCGCCTCGAAGGCGACGCCGGCGTTCTTCAGGATCATCTGGCGGGCCGAGCTCTTGGACGCCAGGGTTACGGGGGTAAGCGCCACGGACGTCAGGCTCCCAGGACCTCGACCTTGCCGCGGCCGCCCGACAGAAGGTTGATGACGGCCGCCGCGGTTTCCTCGACGGAGCGCCGAGTGATGTCGATCACCGGCCAGCCCTGGCGTTCGAACAGGCGGCGGGCGGCGATGATCTCCTGGCGCACGGCGTCGCCGTCCACATAGTCGCTCTCGCGGTTCTCCTTCAGGGAGAGCAGACGGTTGCGACGGATCTGGATCAGGCGGTCCGGCGAGGTGATCAGGCCGACGATCAGGGTGTTCTTCAACTCGAACAGCTCCTGGGGCGGTGGACGGCCGGGCACCAGCGGCACGTTGGCGGCGCGCACGCCCCTGTGGGCCAGATAGATGCAGGTCGGCGTCTTGGAGGTCCGCGACACCCCGACGAGGATCACGTCGGCCTGGGTCAGGTCCTGGCCGCCCTGGCCGTCGTCGTGGGCGATGGCGTAGTCCAGCGCCTCGATCCGGTCGAAATAGTCGTTGGTCAAGGCGTGCTGCGCGCCGACACGGGTCGAGATCCGCGCGCCCAGATAGCGCGACATGGCGCTGACGACAGGATCAAGGGCGGCGATACACGGCATTTCGAGCTTGCGGCAGCCCTCCTCAAGCGCCGCGCGCAGGCCCGGATCGACGATGGTGTGCATGACAACGCCCGGCGCGCCGCCGATTTCCTCCAGCGCTCGGTCCAACTGCCGGGTCGAGCGAACCAGCGCATAGATGTGTTCGATCGGCAGGATGTCGGTGAACCGGGCGCAGACCGCGCGCGCCATGGCGTTCAGCGTCTCGCCCGTGGAGTCCGACACCAGATGGATGTGGAAATAGGTCGCGAAACGCGGAGGAAGTCGTTCGCTCTCGCCGCTGGCGGCCTGACTCTCCTGTGGATCATCCGTTAACGGTTGTTTAACCACTTGCCCTGCCTCTGGGGACGCCTGGGCGCCGAATGGCCCACGAGGCGTCGTGACATGGCGCCGCTGTGATCAACGGTCGCATTGCTCGCGTACCATCCCCAGGCTCGACCCGCATCCCCCGAAGTCTGAATCCCGGTTTTCCCTATCCGGGGACGAGTCCCGCGAGGGGTCTTTCGCGCGCCGCCGTTAATTAAGTTTTCATTAAGAGCTTCAATGCGCTGCGACGTCTTCCACAGGATTAACAGAAGGTTAATCACATGTGCGGGGCCTTGTGGGCAAAGGCCGGTGACGTGTGGGAGTCCGGCGCCGATGGATGGTTTTCCACGGTTTGCAGTTGCCCTCCTGCTCCCTCTTCCAAAACCTAATTTCTTATTAAGATATGTTAGAAAGGGCTTAAGGGGACTCCGGGCTTGAGCCAAAGCCCGCGCCGGGCTTTAACCCGAGCCATGACGTCGCCTTCCCAAACGCCCAGCACGCCTCCCAAGTTTCTCGCCGCGCTGTCGGGCCAGACCCATGCCCATCCGCCGATCTGGTTCATGCGCCAGGCGGGACGGTATCTGCCGGAATACCGCGCGGTCCGCGCCACGGCCCCGGACTTCATCAGCTTCTGCTTCGATCCGGAAAAGGCGGCCGAGGTCACGCTGCAGCCGATGCGGCGCTTTCCGTTCGACGCGGCGATCGTCTTCGCCGACATCCTGCTGATCCCGGGGGCTCTGGGCCAGAAGGTCTGGTTCGAGGCCGGAGAGGGTCCCAAGCTCGGCGACATGCCGTCGGTTGAGTCCATGGCCGAAAAGGCCGGCGAGGCGGGCAAGGCCCTATCGCTCGTCGGGGAGACGCTGACGCGGGTTCGCTCGGCGCTCGACCCGTCCAAGGCCCTGATCGGCTTCGCCGGCGCGCCGTGGACCGTGGCGACCTACATGATCGAGAAGGGCTCCAGCGACCGTAGCGGCGCGCGGACCTACGCCTATCAGAACCCCGAGACGACCGACGCCCTGATCCAGGTGCTGGTCGACTCGACGATCGACTACCTGGCCATGCAGGTCGACGCCGGCGCGCAAGCCGTGAAGCTGTTCGAGAGCTGGGCCGAGGGCCTGTCCGAGCCGTTGTTCGATCGTCTGGTCACCCAGCCGCACAAGAAGATCGTCGAGGGTCTGCGGGCCCGCGGCGTCACCGTGCCGATCATTGGCTTCCCGCGCGGCGCCGGCGCCCTGGTCGAAGGCTACGCCGCCCAGGTTCCGGTACAGGGCGTGGCGCTCGACACCCAGGCCAGCGCCAAGCTGGGCCAGGCGATCCAGAAAACGAAGACCATCCAGGGCGCGCTGGATCCGCTGCTGCTGCGGGCCGGCGGCGACGCGCTGCTGAAGCGCGTGGACGAACTGCTCGAACAGTGGAACCAGGGTCCCTATATCTTCAACCTGGGCCACGGGATCCTGCCGGATACGCCGATCGCGCACGTCGAGGCGGTGCTGGAGCGGGTGACCGGCCAGAAGGTGGTCAAGTGAGCAAGAAGCTCGCCGTCGTCCTGTTCAATCTCGGCGGACCCGATGGTCCCCGCGCGGTGCGGCCGTTCTTGTTCAACCTGTTCCGCGACCCGGCGATCATCGGCGCACCCGCGTTGATCCGCTATCCGCTGGCGGCCCTGATCTCGACGACGCGCGAAAAGATGGCCAAGGCCAACTACGCGATCATGGGCGGCGGCTCGCCCCTGCTGCCGGAAACCAGGAAGCAGGCCGAGGCGCTGGAGGCAGCCCTCGCGACCGCTCTGCCAGGCGTCGAGGCCAAGTGCTTCATCGCCATGCGCTACTGGCATCCGCTGACCGGCGAGACCGCGCGCCAGGTGGCGGCCTTCGCGCCGGACGAGGTGGTTCTGCTGCCGCTCTATCCGCAGTTCTCGACGACCACGACCGGCTCGTCGCTGAAGGCCTGGCGTAAAGCCTACAAGGGCTCGGGCGCGGAGACGACGGTCTGCTGCTATCCGACGGACGGCGGTCTGGTCGAGGCCCACGCCCGGATGATCCGGGAGACTTGGGAGAAGGCCGGTTCGCCGACCAACATCCGCCTGCTGTTCTCGGCCCACGGTTTGCCCGAGAAGGTGATCTTGGCTGGCGACCCCTACCAGAAGCAGATCGAGGCCACGGCCGCTGCCGTCGCCGCCAAGCTGCCGGCCGGGATCGACTGGACGGTCTGCTACCAGAGCCGGGTCGGGCCGCTGAAGTGGATCGGCCCATCGACCGACGAGGAGATCCGCCGCGCCGGCGCCGAGGGCAAGGGGGTGATGATCACCCCGATCGCCTTTGTCTCCGAACACGTCGAGACCCTGGTCGAGCTCGACCACGAGTACGCCGAGCTGGCGAAGGACGTTGGCGCCGCGCCCTATGTCCGGGTTCCGGCCCTGGGCGGCGCGCCCGAGTTCATCGACGGTCTGGTCGGCGCGGTCCGCAAGGCGCTCGATGAGCGCGCTGGTTCCGTGGCCCCGGCCTGCGGCTGGCGCTGTGGCGCCGAATGGTCTCAATGCCCCCGTCGAGAAGGAGCCGCCGCGTGACGGATTTCCTGGTGGCGCACTTCAACCTGGTGCGCGGTCTCCACATCCTGTCGGTCATCGCCTTCATGGCCGGGATGCTCTATCTGCCGCGCCTATTCGTCTATCACACCCAGGCCGAGCCGGGCTCACGGATGGACGAGACCTTCAAGGTGATGGAGCGCCGGCTTCTGCGCGGCATCATCAATCCGGCCTCGATCGCCACGGCGCTGTTTGGCGTGGGCCTAATCCTGGCCGACGCCCAGATGCGCGGTTGGAGCTTCCTCCTCGAACCCTGGATGGCCACCAAGCTGGTCGCGCTGGTCGGGCTGTATGGCTTCCACGGCTTCCTGTCGGCCTCGCGCAAGAAGTTCGAGAAGGGCCAGAACACCCGCCCCGAGAAGTTCTGGCGGATGGTCAACGAGATCCCGTTCGTGCTGGCGATCGTGATCGTCGTCTCGGTGACGACCAAGTTCCTGAACCACTGACGAGCCGCGGCGCTTGACCCGCCGCGCGCCGCGTGATTTGCATCGCCGATAGGTTCGGCCTCGCTGGACCGCTTTCTTTCACGGACCGGCGCCCGTCCTGGCGCGCCCCGCGAGCGATCCGCTCCAAGGTCCGTCCCCCGAACGATCCGCGTCATCGTCAATCGACGCGCATGTCCCGGTCCTACCGGGCGTGACCCATGAAGTTCTACCGGCCGGACTCCGTCCTGGAGACCGCGCCCACCCTTGAGTCTTGTCATGACCGAAGAAACCGAAAACGAAATTCCGGCCGCCGAAGAGGCGACCATTGAAGAGACCGTCGCCGATGTGGCCGACGTGGCCACTGAAGCCTCGGTCGAAACCGAAGCGGACGGTGAGGGCGACGACGAAGGCTCTGGCATCGCCGAGGCCGTCGCGGCCCTAGGCCTGAAGTCCATGTCCCTGCAGGAGCTGAAGGAGAAATCCCCGGCCGACCTGCTGGCGTTCGCCGAGACCTTCGAGGTCGAGAACGCCAACTCCATGCGCAAGCAGGACATGATGTTCGCGATCCTGAAGACCCTCGCCGAGGAAGGCGTGGAGATCTCGGGCTCGGGCACCATGGAAGTGCTTCAGGACGGCTTCGGTTTCCTGCGCTCGCCGGAAGCCAACTATCTTCCGGGCCCGGACGACATCTACGTCTCGCCGTCGCAAATCCGGAAGTATGGCCTGCGCACTGGCGACAGCGTCGAGGGCGCGATCCGCTCGCCGCGCGAGGGCGAGCGTTACTTCGCCCTGACCAGCGTCACCAAGATCAATTTCGAGAGCCCCGAGAACGTGCGCCACAAGGTGCACTTCGACAACCTGACGCCGCTCTATCCCGAAGAGCGCCTGAACATGGAGCTGCCCGATCCGACCGTGAAGGATCGCTCGGGCCGGGTCATCGACATCGTCGCCCCGCTCGGCAAGGGCCAGCGCTGCCTGATCGTCGCCCCGCCGCGCGTGGGTAAGACGGTGATGCTGCAGAACATCGCCAAGTCGATCGAGACGAACCACCCCGAGTGCTACCTGATCGTCCTGCTGATCGACGAACGCCCGGAAGAAGTCACTGACATGCAGCGCACGGTGAAGGGCGAGGTGATCGCCTCGACCTTCGACGAGCCCGCGACCCGTCACGTCCAGGTGGCCGAGATGGTCATCGAGAAGGCTAAGCGCCTGGTCGAGCACAAGCGCGACGTCGTCATCCTGCTGGACTCGGTCACGCGTCTGGGCCGCGCCTACAACACCACCGTCCCGTCGTCGGGCAAGGTGCTGACCGGCGGTGTCGACGCCAATGCCCTGCAGCGCCCGAAGCGCTTCTTCGGCGCGGCGCGGAACGTGGAGGAGGGCGGCTCGCTGTCGATCATAGCCACGGCCCTGATCGACACCGGCAGCCGCATGGACGAAGTCATCTTCGAAGAGTTCAAGGGCACCGGTAACTCGGAAATCGTCCTTGATCGTAAGGTGGCTGACAAGCGCATCTTCCCGGCCATCGACGTGCTCAAGTCGGGCACCCGCAAGGAAGAGCTCATCACGCCGCGCGACCAGCTGCAGAAGACCTACGTCCTGCGCCGCATCCTCAACCCGATGGGCGCCTCGGACGCGATCGAGTTCCTGCTCGACAAGCTGCGCCAGTCGAAGACGAACGGTGACTTCTTCCAGTCGATGAATACCTGAGTCCAGCCAGACTCAGTCGGATACGAGAAGGGCCCCGGAGCGATCCGGGGCCTTTTTGTTTGTCTTAAATCCTCCCCCCTAGCGGGGGAGGTGTCGGCGAAGCCGACGGAGGGGGAAGAAGCGGGATCGGCGGCACTTCCCCCTCCGGCCTTCGGCCGCCTCCCCCGTTGGGGAGAGGATTTGCGTCACGGAACCAGCAGTGTCGCCCCGATCGTCCGCCGCCCCTCCAGCGCCTCATGCGCGGCCCGCGCCTCGCCGAGCGGGAAGGTCTGGCCGATGTCGATCTTCACCGCGCCAGAGCCGATGACCGCGAACAGCGCCTGGGCGCTCTCATCCAGCTCCTGCGTCGTGGCGATGTAGTCGAACAGGCGAGGCCGGGTCACGAATAGCGACTTGACGCTGAGCTCCAACGGCGCGAACGCGGGCACGGGGCCGGACGCGTTGCCGAAGGTGACCATCACGCCGCGACGCGCCAGGCTCTTCAAGCTGGCCGCCCATGTGTCCTTGCCGACGCCGTCATAGACAACCGCGACGCCTTGGCCGCCGGTCAACTCGGTGACCCTGGCGGCGATGTCCTCGTGGCCATAGTCGATCACGTGGTCCGCGCCGAGCTCGCGCGCGATCGCGGCCTTGGCTTCGGACCCGACCGTGGCGATCACCGTCGCGCCCAGCGCCTTGCACCATTGGACCAGAATTTGACCGACGCCGCCGGCGGCCGCGTGGACGAGCACCGTGTCACCATGTTTCACGTGGAAACATCGGCGCACCAGGAACTCGGCGGTCATGCCTTTCAGCAGAGCGGCGGCCGCCGTTTCCAGGCTCACGCCTTCGGGCACCTTGACCGCGCGCTCGGCCGGAACGACGGCGGCCTCGGCATAGGCGCCCATCGTGCCGTTGTATGCTACGCGGTCACCGACCTTGAAGCGGGTGACCCCTTCGCCAACGGCCTCGACCGTCCCAGCCGCCTCAAGGCCGACGCCACTCGGCAGCTTCAGCGGATAGAGCCCCGAGCGGTGATAGGTGTCGATGTAGTTCAAGCCGACGGCCGCGTGACGGATCAGGATCTGGCCGGCGGCGGGTGAGGGGATCTCGACCTCGACCGCCTCCAGGACCTCCGGACCGCCGGCGCGGGAGAACCGGATCGCCAGCATCAGCCAAGCGCCTTCTGGAAGAACGTCAGGCTGCGGCCGTTGGCCTTGGCGGCGTCGGCGGCGTCATAGTGCGCCCCGCCTTCCCGGGCGAAGGCGTGGTCGCGGTCGGCATAGGTGTGAAGCTCGATCTGCGGGTGATCCTTCAGCGCTTGCAGGATGACCTGCTGGGCTTCGGGCGGCACGAACTGGTCCTTCTCGGCGATGTGCATCAGCAGCGGGTGAGCCAGCTTCTCGGCCTCGCCGACATGCTTCTCCAGACCAACGCCATAGTAAGAGACCGAGGCGTCGACGTCGGTGCGGGTCGCCGTCAGGAACGCCAAGAGGCCACCCAGGCAATAGCCGACCGCGCCGACCTTGCCGTTGACGCCGTCCAACTCGCGGGCGGCGGTGATCGTGGCGGCGATATCATTGACGCCAGCGTCCACGTCGAAGGCGTTGAACAGCTCGAAGGCTTTCTTCCACTCGGCCTCCGACTGGTCGGTGATGTCGATGCCCGGCTCGATCCGCCAGAACAGGTCCGGGCAGATGGCGACATAGCCTTGGGCGGCGAGGCCATCGCAGATATCGCGCATGACCTTGTTGACGCCGAAGATTTCCTGGATGACGACGATCGCCGGCGCCGAGGCCGCCTTCGGGCGCGCCACATAGGCGTTGAAGGCGCCATCCGGCGTGGTGATGGTGAGGGTCTCGCTCATCGGGATTCTCCGTCGTGCTCAGGTCCCTCGCGGGACGAATGTGACTTTCGACCAAAGCGCTCTAACCTGCGCCGACGGGCGAGGCCCATAACAATATCGTGCCCTGACCGAAGGGAACTTTCCGATGAAGATGACGATAGAGATCGACTGCACGCCGGTCGAAGCGCGGGCCTTTCTAGGCCTGCCGGATGTCAGTGGTTTGAACGACCATCTGGTGAAAGAGATGCAGGCGCGGATGGACGCCAATATGGCGATGCTGGCGCCCGAGGAGCTGCTGAAGAACTGGATGGCGTTCGGGACCGGCGCCCAGGAGTCCTTCCGTAAGTTGATGACCGCCGCCGCCAACGCCGCCGCCGGAAAACCCGACTGACCATGGCTGATACGATCTTCGCCCTGGCCACGGCGGCCGGGCGGGCGGCGGTGGCCGTCGTGCGTATTTCGGGACCAGACACGCTCCGCACGGTCGAGGCTCTGGCGGGGAGGGCGCCCGCGCCGCGCATGGCCGCGTTGCGAAAGCTTCGGCATGACGGGGTAGAGCTGGACGAGGCCTTGGTCCTACGGTTTGAAGGACCGGCCAGCTATACCGGCGAAGACAGCGCCGAGTTTCACGTGCATGGCGGTCGGGCGGTGGTCGAGGCGCTTCTCGCGGCGCTGAACGATCTTGGCCTGCGCCTAGCCGAGCCGGGCGAGTTCACCCGCCGGGCCTTCGAGAACGGAAAGCTGGACCTGGCCCAGGCCGAGGGCGTCGCGGACCTCATCGACGCCGAGACCGAGGCGCAGCGTCGGCAGGCGCTTGGCCAGGTCGGCGGGGCGTTGAGCCAGCGCTATGACCGGTGGCGCGATTTGCTGGTCCAGTCCTTGGCCATGCTGGAAGCGGCCGTGGACTTCCCGGACGAGGACCTTCCGGAAGAGGTAGCCGAGCGCGCCCGGCCCGGGCTGCGTATTCTGGCGGAGGAGTTGGACGCGGCGCTCGCCGATGTTTCCCGTGGCCGCCGCGTGCGGGACGGTTATCGGATCGCCCTGGTCGGCGCCCCGAACGCCGGCAAGAGCACTCTACTCAACAGTCTGGTCGAGCGCGACGCGGCGATCGTGACGGACATGCCCGGAACCACTAGGGACGTCATTGAAGTTCCTCTGGTCCTGGGCGGGTATCGGGTGCTGGTCGCCGACACCGCTGGGCTTCGCGATACAGAGGATGCGATCGAGGCAGAGGGCATCCGGCGCGCTCGGCGGTGGGCTGAAGAGGCGGACCTGCGTCTTTGGGTCGTCGACGGTTTTCACGTGAAACATGGCGATGCGTTGGAGACCACTGTCCGACCGGGCGATTGGCTGGTCCTGAATAAGGTCGATATCGCCGATGCGGCCACCTTGGCCGCGGCCGAGACGCGTTGGATCGAACAGGGACTTTCGGTGGTTCCGCTGTCAGCGCGATCCGAGACGGCCGTGGCGGGCTTGCGGGCTGGGCTGGCCCATCACGTGAGTCAGGCCTTGTCGGGTTCCGAGTTCCCGGCCGCGACCCGTCTTCGTCATGCGGAGCGACTGAGCGAGGCGCGGGGCTATCTGTCCCGGGCGCTTTCGGAGGTGGGGCTCGAAGTGGAGTTGGCCGCGGAGGACGTGCGTCTCGCCGCTCGGGCGCTGGAGAAGATCACCGGGAGGGTCGACCCGGAGGACGTGCTTGGGCGCGTCTTTTCGACCTTCTGCATCGGCAAGTGATGTTTCACGTGAAACCCTCCCCATATTGTCCACAGCGCGCTCACAGCTAGGGTGGCGGTGTTTCACGTGAAACGCTGACTCGGATCGACCCTCCCGGCTGATTGGCGTATATATCGAGTCCAGCGCCCCCGCTTGCCCGGGGGCGTTCGCATTGAGGCGAGCGTCTTGTCCAAGTCCTGGGATGTCATTGTCATCGGCGGCGGCCACGCCGGCTGTGAAGCGGCGGCCGCTTCCGCGCGCACCGGCGCGCGCACGCTGTTGCTCACTCACAAGCTGGAAACCATCGGCGAGATGTCTTGCAACCCGGCCATTGGCGGCTTGGGTAAGGGGCATCTGGTTCGTGAGATCGACGCCCTGGATGGCGTCATGGGCCGCATGGCCGATAAGGCCGGTATCCAGTTCCGGATGCTGAACCGCTCCAAGGGGCCCGCCGTGCGCGGACCGCGCTCGCAGATCGACCGCAAGCTCTATCGCGAGGCGATGCAGGCCGAGCTGTTTTCCACGGGAAACCTCGACATCATCGCCGCCGCCGCCGAGGACCTGATCGTCGAAGACGGAAAGGTAGCGGGCGCGATCGACGGGGAGGGGAAAACCTATCATGCCCCCCGTGTGATCCTGACCACCGGCACCTTCCTGAAGGGCGTCATCCATCGCGGCGAGGAGCGCATCCCCGCCGGCCGCGTCGGTGACCAGCCGGCCATCGGTCTGTCGGATCGTCTGTATGGTCTAGGCTTCCAGATGGGCCGCCTGAAGACCGGAACGCCGGCGCGCCTCGACGGCCGCACGATCGCCTGGGATCGTCTCGATAGCCAGGCGGCCGATGACGAGCCGATCCCCTTTTCGTATCTGAACGACAAGATCGACGTGCCGCAGATCGCCTGCGGCGTGACCTTCACGACTGAAGAAACCCACCGGATCATCGCCGAGCGGATCGGCGAGTCCCTGGTCTATAGCGGCCGCGCCACGGGTGTCGGTCCGCGCTATTGCCCGTCGATCGAGGACAAGGTCGTCCGCTTCGCCGACAAGACCAGCCACCAGATCTTCCTGGAGCCAGAGGGTCTGGACGATCCGACGGTCTATCCGAACGGCATTTCCACGTCGGTCTCGGAAGAGACCCAGCTGCTGTTCCTGCGCACCATCCCAGGCCTCGAGACCGTCGAGGTCCTGCGCTACGGCTATGCGATCGAGTACGACTATGTCGATCCGCGCGAGCTGTACGCCACGCTGGAGACCAAGCGCCTGCCGGGACTTTACCTGGCGGGCCAGATCAACGGCACCACGGGTTACGAAGAAGCTGGCGCTCAGGGCCTGGTCGCCGGCCTGAACGCGGCCCTCGCCGAGCAGGGCCGGGAGCCGGCCGTTTTCGCTCGAGACGAGGCCTATATCGGCGTGATGATCGACGACCTCGTCACCCGTGGCGTGACCGAGCCCTATCGCATGTTCACCAGCCGGGCCGAGTTCCGACTCACCTTGCGCGCCGATAACGCTGACCAACGCCTGACCGATCGGGGGATCGCGCTGGGGGTGGTCGGTCAGCGCCGCGCCACGGCCTGGGCCGAGAAGAAGGCGCGGCTGGACGCGGCCCGCGCCTTCGCCCGCTCGGTCAGCTTGACCCCGAACGAGGCGGTGAAGGCCGGCTTCAAGGTCAATAGCGACGGCGTTCGCCGCGACGTCTTCGCCATGCTGGCCTATCCGGACGTGACCCTCGACGACCTCGGCCGCGTTTGGCCCGAGGTTTTCACGTGGAACACCGACGTCCGCGAGCAGATCGAGATCGAGGCGGCCTATGCCGGCTACTTGGATCGTCAACGCGCTGATGCGGAGTCGCTCCGGAAGGATGAGGACCTGCGCCTGCCGGCCGATCTCGACTACGGCGATATCGGCAGTCTGTCG
Organism: Caulobacter segnis; assembly: GCF_031454995.1. Lineage (GTDB taxonomy): Bacteria > Pseudomonadota > Alphaproteobacteria > Caulobacterales > Caulobacteraceae > Caulobacter > Caulobacter segnis_E. Next base: position 123,160 of record NZ_JAVDRV010000004.1, read on the forward strand.
AACGAGGTCCGCGAGAAGCTGGCCCGCGTTCGACCGCTGACCTTGGGCCAGGCGGCCCGCATCGAGGGCGTGACGCCAGGAGCGCTGACCGCGCTGCTGGCCCACGTGCGGCGCACCCGTGCAGCCTGAGGTCGCCCCCAAAATCGCCGAGGTCGCCGAACCCCCGGTCCTGGACGCTGCCGGCTACCAGGCCCTGACCGGCGTCAGCGACACCCAGATGGCCGATCTGGTCCGTTTCCAAGAGCTGCTGGCCGAGTGGAACGAGGTCATGAACCTCGTCGGGCCTCTGACCATCGCCACCTACTGGACGCGCCACGCCCTGGACAGCTCGCAGCTGCTGGATCTGGCGCCGGAAGCGAACACGTGGGCCGATCTTGGCGCCGGCGCCGGTCTGCCCGGGGTCGTGCTGGCCATACTTCTGAAGGGTAGGGCCGGAGCGAAGGTTCATCTCGTGGAGTCGATGGCCAAGCGCTGCCGCTTCCTGGAGGTGGTCGCCAAGGATCTCGACCTGCCGGTCCAGATTCACAACGTCCGGGCCGAAGACCTGAAGCTGAAGGTCGATATCGTGACGGCGCGCGCCTGCGCGCCGATGACCAAGCTGCTCGGCTTCGCCGAACCCTATCTACGCGGCGGCGCGACCGGCCTGTTCCTCAAGGGACAGGATGTCGCGGCCGAGCTTTCCGAAGCCGCGAAGGCTTGGAAGTTCGACGCGCAATTGCGACCTAGCCAAAGCGACCCTCGGGGTCGGATCGTTCAAGTGAAGGGGCTGTCTCGTGTCCGCTAATCCTCTCCGCGTCCTGGCGATCGCCAACCAGAAAGGCGGCGTGGGCAAGACCACGACCGCGATTAACCTCGGCACCGCCCTGGCGGCGTGCGGCGAGCGCGTGCTGCTGATTGACGCCGACCCGCAGGGCAACTGCTCGACGGGTTTGGGCATCGGCCGCACCCAACGCCGGACCACGCTGTACGACGTGCTGATGGGGGAGTCGCCGGTGGTCGACGCCGCCGTGAAGACCGAGCTGCCGGGCCTGGACGTCATACCCGCCGACGCCGATCTGTCCGGTATCGAGATCGAACTGGGTCAGACCGCGCGCCGGTCATACCGGCTGCGCGACGCCCTTGAGGCCATACGCGCCAACGGCCCCTACACCTACGTGCTGATCGACTGCCCGCCGTCCTTGAACGTGCTGACGGTCAACGCCATGACCGCCGCCGACGCGGTGTTCGTGCCGCTGCAATGCGAGTTCTTCGCCCTGGAAGGCCTTACCCAGCTGATGCGCACGATCGAGCGTGTCCGCGGTAGCTTGAACCCGCACCTGGAGATCCAGGGCGTGGTGTTGACCATGTACGACCGCCGCAACAGCCTTTCGGATCAAGTGGCGCGCGATGTCCGCGCGCACTTCGGCGACAAGGTCTATGACGCGGTGATCCCGCGCAATGTCCGCGTCTCGGAAGCGCCGTCGTTCGGCAAGCCGGTTCTGCTGTACGATCTGAAATGCGCGGGTAGCCAAGCCTATCTGAAGCTGGCGCGCGAGGTGATCAGCCGCGAACGCGACCGGCAGGCCAAGGCCGCCTGAGCGATCTAGAATTCGAATTTGAAGCTTGTCTGAGAGAGTGATGGAGTCCGCCGTGGTGGGAGAGCCGGGTATGGCCGAAGGGCGTCGGGGACTGGGACGCGGTCTGTCCGCCTTGCTGGGCGAGGTCGAGGCCGCGCCCGCCCAGGCGCCGGGCGATCAGTCCGCCGGCTCGCGCGAAGCGCCGATCGAACTGCTGAAACGCAATCCCGACCAGCCGCGACGGACCTTCCGCGAGGAGGATCTCGAGGAGCTGACCAATTCGATCCGCGAGAAGGGTGTTCTGCAGCCGATCCTTGTGCGGCCGTCGCCCACCACACCGGGCGAATATCAGATCGTCGCGGGTGAGCGCCGCTGGCGCGCGGCCCAGCGTGCGGGCCTGCGGGGCGTGCCAATCATGGTGCGCGAACTGGACGACCTGGCGGTGCTGGAAATCGGCATCATCGAAAACGTCCAGCGCGCCGACCTGAACGTCCTCGAAGAAGCGCTTTCGTACAAAGTGCTTATGGAGAAGTTCGAACGCACGCAGGACGCCATCGCCCAGACGATCGGCAAGAGCCGCAGCCATGTGGCCAATACCCTGCGCCTGCTGGCCCTACCGGAAGAAGTCCAGTCATACCTGGTCAGCGGCGAGCTGTCGGCCGGTCATGCTCGCGCCATCGCGGCCGCCGCCGACCCGGTGGCCCTGGCCAAGCAGATCATCGATGGCGGTCTTTCGGTCCGTGAGACCGAGGCCCTGGCGCGCAAGGCTCCGACCGCGCCGTCGGCCAAGAACAAGGGCGGCCGTCCGCCCAAGGTCAAGGACACCGACACCCAGGCCTTGGAAGCCGATCTGTCTTCGGTGTTGGGTCTCGACGTCACCATCGATCATCGCGGCGGCGCCGGCTCCCTGACCATCAGCTACGCGACGCTCGAGCAGCTCGATGACCTGTGCAATCGGCTGACGCGCGGGGTCTGATTTCCGATCCGTTCAGGCGCACCTAAAAAGCGTGCGAATGAGCGATTTTCGGCTCTCGGAAAATCGCCTCTGTCGCGCACCGAGCGGCGCCTTTCCGTACCCAGGGAGGCGCCGTTTTCGTGAGGCGAGGGCGGCTTATAGGGTTTTCCGCTGCAAGCGCTTGTGGCTTAAGGGTTTCTTGGAAAGCGTCCACAGCGCCGCAAAGCGGGTGTTTGGGGCGGCTTTGACCCGCTCCATCTCCGTGTCATCCCCGAAGCCTCGAAGAGGCTATCCGGGACCCAGGGGTCAAGCTCTTTGCGGTAGCCCCTGGGTCCCGGCTCCGCGCTTCGCTTCGGCCGGGATGACACGCAAAAGTGGTGGGGAAGTTTTTTGGGCGTAGAGGCCGCCCTACAGCCCCAGCCGCCGCGCTCGCCCCGCGATCATCAACGCCAGGCGTTCGGCGATCAGCTGGTCGGGGGAGCCGGAGGTCTTGCAGGCGCGGTCGGCGTTCAGCACCTCGCCTTGGACCTCGAGAATGGCCTCCAGGTTCCAGGCGCGGGCCTGGCGCAGGAACTCGCGCTCCTGCTTCCAGAAGACGCCGGAGGCCTTGGCGGCGGCCTGCAGGTCGACGCCGTTCTTGTGCAGGGTCAGGACGCGCCGCAGGCGGCCCAGATAGTAGCTCATGGCCCGGACGGCGGCCGGACCGCCTTCGCCCTCCGCGGCGGCGCGGCGCAGGGCGGCCTGGGCCGCCGCGACCTTGCCACCGAAGGCGTCGGCGGCCGCGTCGCTGAGCGAGGCCTCGGGCTCGACCCCCAGGAAGTCTGTCAGGTCGGCGGCCGTGGCGTTGATGCCGCTGCCCGGACCCAGGAACAGCGCCAGGCGCTCGATCTCGGCGCGAGCCACGCCGCGCTCCTTGGGCAGGCGAGAGACGAAGAGGTCCAGAGCCTCGCTGTTGAGGCTGACCTTGTCGTTGGCCAGCGTATCCCGCGTCAGGCGCGCCAGATCCCCGGCCTCGTCCTCGTAACAGGGGATGACGGCGCAGCCGCTGGCCTTCTCGCCGACCTTGCGCAGCTGGGAGTCGCGGCCCAGGGCCCCGGCCTCGATCAGGAAGAAGGCGTCGGGATTGAGATGACCTTCGACGTGGCGAGCGACGGCCTCGGCGGCGGCCTTGTCGGGTCCGGCCTTCTCGCCGTTCAGACGCAGGCGCACGAGGCGCCGGCCGCCCATCAGCGACATCGCCGAGAGCTCGTCCTCTAGCTTGGCGGGATCAGCCTCGACGTCGCTCTCGGTCAGCTGGGCGGTGTCGAAAGGGTCATCCGGGCGCTCAACCACGCGTTTGGCCAGGGCGTTGGCGCGATCGCGCACGACGCCCCGGTCCTTGCCGTAGATGACCACGGCCCGGATGTCCGGGGTCGGCTCCTTCAGGAAGCGTTCGACGTCCGGACGCTTGGAGAGGATCATCTCTTAGGCCGGCTTCTTGCCCGCCAGCCAGGTGGCGAGGTCCAGCTGGATCTTGCGGGCCGCCTCGGTCGCCGCGCGCTCCTGACCGTCCTGCTGGGCCGCGATGGCCGCGTAGGGCTGGTCGGCGGAGTCGTAGGTCACCGAGACCTCGGTATAGCCCTTGTGGACCTCCGAGCCCGTCTTGGCGTCCAGCAGCCGCCAGTTGACGGTCATGCGAAGTTCGTAGCGGTTGGCCACGTTGTCGAGGCGCACACCGCGGGCGAAACGCTGCTCGTTGACCGCGAAGGCCAACTTGTAGGCGGCCGGCGTTCCCTGGCGGTGGGCCAGGGCGTCGTCCAGCTGCTCACGCAGCAGATAGCCCCCGCGCCCTTCGGCGGCGATGGTTTCGATGCCTGACAGGCCGCTCTCGACGCCCGGACGGGCATAGAGGGGCGTGAAGCCGCAGGCCGAAACGCCCAGGGTCGAGAGCGCCAGAAGCGATGTTCTAAGGGCGCCGATCAGCAGGAAGCGTTTCATCGGTCTCAATTGGCCACGATGTTGACGATGCGGTCCTTCACCACGATCACCTTGCGGACCGTGAGGCCCTCAAGGTGGGCCATGATGTTGGGATCCGCCAGCGCGATTTTGGTCACTTCGTCGTCCGGGGCGCCGGCCTTGGCCTTCACCTCGCCGCGACGCTTGCCGTTGATCTGGATCGGCAGGACGCGCTCGTCGTCCGCGGCCAGGGCCGGGTCGGCCTTGGGCCAGGGCGCGTTCACGACCATGCCCTCGCCGCCGATCCGTGCCCAGGCTTCCTCGGCCAGGTGCGGGGTGAACGGAGCGACCAGGCGGGCCAGGATGTTCAGGGCCTCGGCGCGGGCCGCCAGGACGGCGTTCGAGGCGGAAGTCCCGTCCCCATTGGCGGCCGGAGCGGCCTTCAGGGCGTTCAGGAACTCGTACAGGCGCGCCACGCCGCTGTTGAAGCGGAAGCCCTCGATGCTGTCGGTGACAAAGCCGATCAACTTGTGGGCCGCCTTGCGCAGCGCCAGGGCGGCTTCATCGCTGTCGTCATGAGCGAAGTCGCCGGCCGGCTGGCTGTCGAACTCGTTCCACAGACGGTGCGTGAAGCGCCAGCTGCCCTCGACGCCGGCGTTGGTCCACTGGACATCGCGTTCGGGCGGGCTGTCGGACATCACGAACAGGCGGGCGCTGTCGACGCCGTAGGCCTCGAAGATGTCCTCGGGCGCGACGACGTTCTTCTTGGACTTCGACATCTTCTCGATGTCGCCAATGACGATCGGCGCGCCGGTCTTGGCGTGCGTGGCCGAGCGGCTGTTGCCCTCGACCTTGATCACCACGTCCGAGGGCTCGACCCATTCGCCGGCCTCGTTCTTGTAGGCCTCATGGGTGACCATGCCTTGCGTGAACAGGCCCGCGAACGGCTCCTCGACCGAGACCAGGCCCTCGTCCTTCAGGGCGCGGGTGATGAAGCGGGCGTACAGCAGGTGCAGGATCGCGTGCTCGACGCCGCCGATATACTGGTCGACCGGCAGCCAGTAGTCGGCCGCGGCCTTGCCGACGGGCTCGGCGGCCTTCGTGTCGGCGAAGCGGGCGAAGTACCAGCTGCTGTCGATGAAGGTGTCCAGCGTGTCGGTTTCGCGCTCGGCCGCGCCGCCGCACGACGGGCAGGTCGTGTGACGCCAGGTCGGGTGGCGCAGCAGCGGGTTGCCCGGCTTGTCGAAGGTGACGTCCTCGGGCAGGGCGACCGGCAGCTGATCTTCCGGCACGGGGACGACGCCGCAAGACGCGCAGTGGATCACCGGGATCGGACAGCCCCAGTAGCGCTGACGCGAGACGCCCCAGTCGCGCAGGCGATAGACGGTCGCGCCCTGGCCTTGGCCGGTGGCCTCGATGCGCGCCACGGCCTCGGCCTTGGCGGTCTCGACGTCCATCCCGTCCAGGAAATGGGAGTTGAAGATCTTGCCGGGGCCGACATAGGCCTCCTTGCCGACCTGGAAGGTCTCCGGATCCTCGCCGTTCGGCAGCACGACGGGCTTGACCGGCAGGTCGTACTTCCGGGCGAAGTCCAGGTCGCGCTGGTCGTGGGCCGGGCAGGCGAAGATCGCACCCGTGCCGTAGTCCATCAGGATGAAGTTGGCGATCCAGACAGGCAGGGTGATCGACGGGTCCAAGGGGTGCTTCACCCGCAGGCCGGTGTCGTAGCCCAGCTTCTCGGCGCTTTCGATCTCGGCTTCCGAGGTGCCGCCCTTGCGGCAGTCGGCGATGAACCGCTGGACCTCGGAGTTCTCCAGACCCAGGCGCTCGGCCAGCGGATGCTCGGGCGCGATGCCGACGAAGCTGGCGCCGAACAGGGTGTCGGGACGGGTGGTGTAGACCTCCAGACCCTCGGCCATGCCATCGGGCGCTTCGCCGTCGAACTGGAACTTGAAGCGCAGGCCCTTGGAGCGGCCGATCCAGTTCTCCTGCATCAGGCGAACCTTGTCGGGCCAGCGGTCCAGGGTCTTCAGGCCGTCGATCAGGGCGTCGGCGTAGTCGGTGATGCGCAGGAACCACTGGGTCAGCTTGCGCTTCTCGACCGTCGCGCCCGAGCGCCAGCCCTTGCCGTCGATCACCTGCTCGTTGGCCAGGACGGTCATGTCGACCGGGTCCCAGTTGACCGAGGCTTCCTTGCGATAGACCAGGCCGCGCTTCAGCAGGCGCAGGAACCAGGCCTGCTGCTTGCCGTAATATTCCGGGTCGCAGGTGGCGAACTCGCGCGACCAGTCGACCGAAATGCCCAGCGATTTCAGCTGCTCGCGCATGGCGGCGATGTTGTCGTAGGTCCAGCCCTTGGGGTGGACGCCGCGCTCCATCGCCGCGTTTTCGGCCGGCATGCCAAAGGCGTCCCAGCCCATCGGGTGCAGGACGTTGAAGCCCTGGGCGCGCTTGTAGCGGGCCACCACGTCGCCCATGGCGTAGTTGCGCACGTGGCCCATGTGGATGCGACCCGAGGGGTACGGGAACATCTCGAGGACGTAGTATTTCGGACGGCCGTCGTTGATCTCGCCGGTCTTGAAGACGTCGGCCTTCGCCCAGGCTTCACGCCACTTGGGCTCGGTGTCTTTGGGATTGTAGCGGGCCATCGGAAACCAGGTCTTGGATGCAGGAACGCGCCCCGAAGGCGACGCCGCGACAAGACTATGCGGTTTCGCGGCCGGAGCGCGCAGGAATATGGGGTCTCGGGGTCCCCTTCGCTCGGAAGCGGACCCCGCCGGGCCTTAGCCCTTGATGTTCGAGAGACGAAGCTGACGGGCGCGGGTCAGGATCGCGTTCTCGATGTCGGTCGCGGTCTGGTCGGCGACGGGCGCGTCGACCCAGTTGCCGTTCACGTCCTTGGACTGCTTGAACACCGTGACGTTCAGGCCATCGGCGCGTAGGCGGGTGTCCAGGATGTAGACCGTCGCCTTGAAGCGCTCGGCCGGGGTTTCCGGGTTCACGTACCAGTCGGTGATGATCACGCCGCCGTAAGGATCCGCCGAGGCCAGCGGCATGAACGCCAGGGTGTCGAGGCTGGCGCGCCACAGATAGCCGTTCACGCCGATCGAGCCTTCCGTCGCCGGAGCCCTGCCGCCGCCGCCGAAGCGCTTGAACGGGTTCAGGCCCGGCTCGTCGCTCTGCGTCGAGAACGTCTTCGGGGGCTTGTTGCTGCTGCAGGCCGATACGCCCAGCATGGACAGAGCCAGGACGCCCGCGGCGACGCCGCGCATCACAGACCCACGCTCAAACGCCATAGTACCTCGCTCCAATGTCTCGCCGCCGCGAATTACGCTGCCTGGCGCGCCCCCGCGGCCGGGAGCCGGTCTATAGCATGGCCGCGCCGCCTCAAAACAGGAATCGCGTGACCTCACCGCCACACGAGTCGATTGAATCGTACAATACGGCCGCGAGTGCGACCAAAGGCCGGTTGACCGCGTTTCGGCCAAGCCTTTAATCGAAACCTAAGGGCGCCTCACCTATATGGGATAGGGGGCAACCGAGTACAGGCGGTGGGTAGCGATGTTCGCGAAGCGTTTTTTCCTGGCGGGGACTGCCGCGCTGATCCTGACGGGATCGGCGTCGATGGCGTTCGCGCAGGCCAAGCCGCACGCCGTCGCGCCGGATTTCAGCGCCAAGAACGACTTCACCAGCGCCGCCGCCGGCGTCCAATACCCGCAGGATGACAAGCGCACCCTGCGTTGGGACGCCAAGAAAGGCCGCTGGGGCCTGAAGCTGGACCTCGACCAGCCGACCAGCCGCGAAATGGAAATGCAGGACGTCCAGGCCGGGGCCTATTTCAAGGTCACGCCGTCGATCCGCGTCGGCGGCGCCGTCAGCCTGGGCGAATCCAACCCGGCCCTGGCCGCTCGCAAGGCCCAGCAGCCCGAGGCCGCGCCGCGCGTTCGCCTCGAGACCGCTTTCAAATTCTAGAGCGCGTTAGCCCGACAGGGCTTCGACCGCCGCGATCCCGACAACACCGCTTCCCGTGAGCTGAGCGACCGTATCCGCGCGGACGCCGCCCAGCGCATAGACCGGGAGGGCCGTCGCCGAGACCAGCGCCTTCAAGCCCTCGACGCCGAGAGGCCGCCCCGCCGAAGGGCTGTTGCTGGGAAAGACCGGCGAGCCGATCACGGCGTCGGCGCCCGCCTTTTCCGCCGCCTGGACCGCGGCCAGGTCATGCGCGGCGACCGTGATCAGATAGCGGCCGTGCTCGGCGCGCAGTTTCGGGATTTCGCCGGCCAGCCGCTCGGGCATGTGCAGGCCGTCGGCGCCGATCCCTTCAGCCAGGCCCGGATGGGCGCCGGCCAGCAGAAGAAGGCCGCGCGCGTTGGCGATCGCCCGCAAGCGACGGCCCTGGTCCACGGCGTCCGCGGCGGCGAAGGCTCGGAAGACGATCCCCGCGCCTCGCGGCAGGCGCTCGGCGACCGCCTCGGGGTCGGCGACGCGGGCGGGATCGGTGAAGAACAGCAGGTTCGGGAGGATGTGACCGCGCTCGGTCCTTGGCGGGAAGCCCGCCGCCGTCCTAGACAGGACCTCCAATTCGCTGTCGCCTCGCAAGGCTCTTCCGTCCATGTCCCAAGCCCTCGCCGACATTCAAAGCCGTATCGTCGCCGCCGAGGCCCGCGCCGGGCGGGCGCCAGGCTCGGTCACGCTGGTGGCGGTCTCCAAGACCCAGCCGTGGGAGCATATCGCGCCCGTGCTGGACGCGGGACAGAAAGTGTTCGGCGAGAACCGCGTGCAGGAGGCGATGGAGCGCTGGGGCCAACGTCGCGAGGGGCTCGAGCTGCGCCTGATCGGTCCGTTGCAGACCAACAAGGCCCGCGAGGCCGTGGCCTTCTTCGACGTGATCGAGACGGTCGACCGCGAAAAGCTGGCCCGCGTGCTGGCCGAGGAAATCCAGCGCGCCGGCAAGGCGCCGCGCCTCTACGTCCAGGTCAATACGGGCGAGGAGCCACAGAAGGCCGGGATCGCGCCAGGGGAGGCCGACACGTTCATCGCCGCCTGTCGTCAGACCTATGGCCTCGCGGTCGAGGGGCTGATGTGCATCCCGCCTTTTGACACCGATCCCGCGCCGCATTTCGCGCAGCTAAGGGCGATCGCCGGGCGGAACGGCGTCAAAAAGCTTTCCATGGGCATGAGCGACGACTTCGAGATCGCCATCGCCGAGGGGGCCACCTCGGTGCGGGTGGGCTCGGCGCTGTTTGGGGTAAGGAACTACGGCTGAGACGCTTCAGGATAGATCGAGATTCCGCCTCCCCAGGCCTTGTGCCTGGGGCCCAGCGTTCAGCGGGCTTTGAACTGGCCGGAGTTCAGTGCGCCGTCGGGACGCGCGGACGATCGCCACGCCAAGCCGAACCATGGGTCCTCGCCACAAGGGCGAGGAAGGCGCGTTAGAACGGAGCTCGCGACTAGTCGTTCACGATCTCCACCGCGTCCCCAGGCTTGGCCGCCGCCAGCACCGCCTCCAGGTCCGCGCGCGCCAGGGCCACGCAGCCTTCGGTGCCCGGATAGTTCTCTCGCGCCAGGTGCATGAAGATCGCCGAGCCCATCCCCGGAACTGGCGGGTCGTCGTTGTGGCCCAGGATCACCACCAGATCGTAGACGGCGTCGTCGCGCCACATGCGCTCGGCGCTGGCCGGGTAGGGCAGGGTGACCGGGCGATTGTAGTTCGGATCGCCTGGCGCGTCGCACCAGCCGTCCTCTGGCCGCGTCGCGCGGACGGGCAGGGCGGTCGCGGGGCCTTGCGTATAGACGTCCGGCCGGTACCAGACCTCGCGCATGCGCCAGACGCCCACTGGGCTCTTGCCGTCGCCCTCGCGCTTGTTCTTCGCGGCGATCGCGCCGGCCTTGCCGATCGCGCAGCGTAGGGTTCGGCCTTCGAGTTCAAAACGGCCATCGGCGTGGGCGCGGAACAGCATCGAGACGTCGACTCCCGGACATTAAGGCTTGGCCGGGGTTGTCCCCGAGGGCCGCAGCGGTGCATGTTTCGCCTTATGGCGCAACGCAAGACCCTTCTGCTGATCGACGACGATGACGACCTGCGCGGCGCCCTGGCCGAGCAGTTGGCGCTCCACGAGGAGTTCGCCGTCAACGAGGCCGCCAGCGCCGGCGAGGGCGTGCGCATGGCGCGAGAGCTCAAGCCCGACCTGATCCTGCTGGACGTTGACTTGCCCGACATGGACGGCCGGGAGGCCTGCCGGCTGATGCGCAAGAACGGCGTCACCGCGCCGGTGATCATGCTGACGGCGGCCGCCAGCGACAGCGACACGATCCTGGGCCTAGAGTCCGGCGCCAACGACTATGTGACCAAGCCCTTCCGCTTCGGCGTGCTGCTGGCCCGCATCCGCGCCCAGCTGCGCAGCTACGAGGCCTCGGAAGACGCGCTGTTCCGCATCGGTCCCTACGAATTCCGCCCGTCGGCCAAGCTGCTGGTCGACGAGAAGCAGAAGAAGGTGCGGCTGACCGAGAAGGAAACCAATATCCTGAAGTACCTCTATCGCGCCGGCTCCAAGCCCGTGTCGCGCGAGGAGCTGCTGACCGAGGTCTGGGGCTACAACGCCGGGGTCACGACCCACACGCTGGAGACCCACGTCTATCGACTGCGCCAGAAGATCGAGCCCGATCCGGCCGTGGCGCGGATCCTGATCACCGAGATGGGCGGCTACCGGCTGCAGCCGTAGGGGCAGGCGCAGCTAAGCTAAGAAACTCCGTGTCATCCCGGCCGTAGCGAAGCGTAGAGCCGGGACCCAGGGGTTACCGCAGTGCGCCTGCCCCTGGGTCCCGGATAGCCTCTCCGAGGCTTCCGGGATGACACGGGTGTTGGTGAAAAAAGAAAAAGGCCCGGCCTTGCGACCGAGCCCTTTCCAACAACCAATCCGCCTTAGGTTCAGGCGTTGCCAACCACTTGGCCTTCGGCCTGAGCCTTGCGCGCGGCGTAGACGCCGGCGAAGTCGATCGGGTCGATCAGGAACGGCGGGAAGCCGCCCTCGGCCGTCACGTCCGAGATCAGACGACGGGCATAGGGGAACAGGAACCGCGGGCACTCGATCAGCAGCACCGGCTCGAGATCTTCCTCGGAAACGCCGGCGATGTGGAACAGGCCGCCATAGACCACTTCGACGTGGAACACGGCTTGCTCGTCGCGCAGGGCGCGGGCCGAGAGCTTCAGGTCCACCTCGAACAGCCCGTCGGGGCGGCCGCGGGCGTTCATCTCGACGCCCATGTCGATGGCGGGCTGGGCCGCGCCGGCGCGCAGGCTGTCGGGGGCCAGCGGGTTTTCGAACGAGAAGTCGCGAACGAACTGGGCCAGGATGCGGACGCCCACTTGGCCGGCGGCGTCTTCCGAAGTCGCCTCGGGGGCGGTCGTGTCGGTCATTAGGACAAAATCCGTGATCGGCGCCTAAAACGCCTTGAGTAAGGTGGGCGCTGCTACCATGAGGGCCCGTCTGGCGCAACGCCAGGCGCCTGACGGGAGAGCGTGTCTCGCCTATATAGGAAAGACGCGGGGCGTTCGCCTGGCTCGGATCACGTTTTCCGACGCCGACGAGCGTTCCCCATCTAGACATCCCCTGGGCCCAGAAGCCCGTCGCCGGACCTTGAAGTGCTCCAGATCCTGTTCCTCGCCGCGGTCGCCGCCATCGTCCTCTACCAACTCTACGCCACGCTTGGGCGGCGGGTGGGTCGTCAGCCCGAGGACGCGTCCGTCAAGGCGGGCCCCGGCGGCCCCGCGCCCGTCGCCACCGATCCTCATCCCGTGCTGCGCTCGGAAGGCCTGGCCGCGCTGAAGGCGCGCCAGCCCGACTTCGATCCCGCCAAGTTCATGACCGGCGCCCGCGCCGCCTACGAGCAGATCGTCACGGCCTATGCCGCGGGCGATCGCGAGACCCTCCGGCCGCTGCTGGCGCCCGAGGTGATGGCGAATTTCGAGCAAGCCATGGCCACGCGCGAGGCCGCGGGTCGCACCGAAAAGGTCGAGTTCATGGCCCCGCCGCGCCTCGACCTGGAAAGCGTCGACGTGGTCGGCGACACCGCCAAGGCGGTGGTGCGCATCCTGGCCGAGGTGCGGACCCGCACCAAGGACGAGCGTGGCGAAGGGGTCGATGACCGCCGCACCGCCGAGCTCTGGACCTTCGAGCGCGAGGTCAAGAGCGCCAATCCGAACTGGCTGCTGTCGTTCGTCGCCGCCGCCGAGGCGTGATGACCCGCGTCCGGACCGCTTCGACCGCCATCGCCCCGCTGGCCTTGGCGGTCCTGCTGCTGAGCGCCTGCGCCAGCGTCGTGACGCCCCCGCCGCCGATCGAACCGCCGGGCCTCCCGCCGCCCAAGACTATCCCCACCCCGCCCCTGACCCCTTCGTCGCCCTCGGCGCTGTCCTTCCAGGACTTGCCGGGCTGGACGCGGGAAGATCACGCGGCGGCGCTGAAGGCCTTTCAGGCCGGCTGCGGCGTGTCGAAAGATCCCGCCATGAGCCGCGTCTGCGGCTTGGCTCGGGCGGCCGACACCTCGGACCCCGCCGCCGCGCGCGCCTTCTTCGAAACCAACTTCCAGCCCCAGTCGGTCGGCGACGAGGGGCTGCTGACCGCCTATTTCGCCCCCCAGTATCAGGCGCGCATGTCGCGCAACGCCGAGTTCTCGGCGCCCGTGCGCCGGCTGCCGGATGACTTGGTGGTCCTCGACCTTGGCCCGTTCGAGCCGGCCCTGATCGGCAAGAAGGTCACCGGCCACGTCGAGGGCAAGACCTTCGTCCCCTATCCCGACCGCGCCGAGATCGAGGCGGTCCCGACCGACAAGCCCCTAGCCTGGATGCGGCCCGAGGAGCTGTTCTTCCTCCAGATCCAGGGCTCGGGCGTGCTGGTCCTGCCCGACGGCCGCCGGGTGAAGGCGGTGTTCGCGGGCACAAATGGCCGACCCTTCGTTGGCGTCGCCAGCCCCATGCGCGACAAGGGCTTGCTGCCCGACAACAACACCTCCGGCGACGCCATCCGGACCTGGCTGGCCGAGCATCGCGGGCCCGAGGCCGACGCGATCATGCGGCTGAACCCGCGCTACGTGTTCTTCAAGATGGCCGAGGACGACGGCAAGGAACCCGTGGGCTCGGCTGGCGTGTCCCTGCCGCCGGGCCGCGCCATCGCGATCGATCCCAGCCGCCACGCCTATGGCGCGCTCTATTGGCTGGACGCCAGCGCTCCGGCCCTGGCGGGGGCGTTTCCGGCCTATCGGCGCCTGGCCGTGGCGCTGGACACCGGCGGGGCGATCAAGGGCGAGGTGCGCGCCGACCTCTATATGGGAACGGGTCCCGAGGCCGGGGCCGAGGCGGGCCGTGTGCGCCACGTCCTGCGCCTCTACCGCCTCGTTCCGAAGCCGTAAGGTGAGCAAGAAGCCGCCGCCCCCTCCAGGCAAAACGGGCCCGGAGGACGACAAGCGCCTCTGGCGGCTGGTCGCCTCGACCGTGACCCCGCGCGGGGCGGCCAAGCCGGAGAAGATGCGCAGCAAGGCGCGGATCCGGCCGTCGCTGAAGTCCGACACCGCGCTACCGGCCGAGCCGCCCACGCGCCTGGCCTCCATCGCGCCACTGCGGCTGCATCCCGAGGACCTGAAGCCGGCCGCGCCCAAGCCGCTCAAGGGTCCCGCGGGGCACATCGAGCCCAATCGCAAGCTGCGGATCGTCAAGGAACGCGACCCGATCGGCGCGCGGCTCGACATGCACGGCCTGGATCAGGACCAGGCCCGCGCGACGTTGGAGGCTTTCATCCGCCGCTCGTTCGGCCAGGGTCATCGGGCGGTGCTGGTCATCACCGGCAAGGGCAAGGTGGGGCAGGGGGTGCTGCGCGCCCGCGCGCCCGAATGGCTGGCCGATCCGTCGATGCGCGAGATGGTCGCCGGCGTCTCCACCGCCGACCGTCGCCACGGCGGCGAAGGGGCGCTGTACGTGGCGCTGAAGCGGCGGGTCTGAGGGCCAGGGAAAAGGCCGCTTCCCAGCCCTTCTCGCCCGCTCACCGCGTCGTCATGTTTCCCGACATCCGCCCGAACACCTCGCGTAGAGCGTTGGCCATCTCGGGTTCCACGCCGACCTGGTCCAGCGCTCGGCCCATGGCGTCGGTCCATTGCCGCGCCAACTCGGCGTCGATCGGCATCGATCGGTGCAGCGACATCATGCAGACGCCCGGCCGCGCGGCGAACCAGTCGCGGGGGCCGCCCAGCCAGCCGGTCAGGAAACCCGCCAGCGAGGCGCGCATCGGCGTCAGGTCCGGCGCGTGGATGGCCCGCAGGCGCGCATAGGCCGGATCGCCGTCCATCAGGTCATAGAAGGCGTCGACCACCGCCTGGACGCGGGCCGCGCCGCCGATCTGGTCGAAGGGGGTTTGGGCGACGGCCGTTTCCGCGTCGCTCATTTCGGCCTCATGTCGCCGGTCTCGACGAACCGCTGGTGCCAGGCGAAGGCCTCCATCAGCAGGGTCGGCGACTGCTGGCCGTAGGAGTCGCGGCGGGCGCGGGCCAGATAGTCCTTCAGGGCCGGGCGATAGTCCGGGTGCGAGCAGTTCTCGATGATCACCTCGGCCCGCTGGCGGGGCGACAGGCCGCGCAGGTCGGCGAGGCCCTGTTCGGTGACCAGGATCTGGACGTCCTGGTTGATGTGGTCGACGTGCGGGGTCTTGGGCACGATCGTCGAGATCTTGCCGCCCTTGGCCGTCGAGGGGGCCATGAAGATCGAGACATAGGCGTTGCGGGCGAAGTCGCCGCTGCCGCCGATGCCGTTCTGGATGCGCGAGCCCATCAGGTGGGTGGAGTTCACCGCGCCGTGGATGTCGGCCTCGATCATGCCGTTCATGGCGATGCAGCCCAGGCGCCGGATCACCTCGGGGTGATTGCTGATCTCCTGCGGGCGCAGGACCAGGCGGTCGCGGAAGCGAGCCATGTCGGCATTGAGGGCGGCGGCGGCCTCGGGGCTCAGCGAGAAGGCCGTGGCCGAGGCGGTCAGCAGCTTGCCGGACTCCATCAGCTCCAGCATCCCGTCCTGCAGCACCTCGGTATAGGCGGTCATGTTGTCGAACGGTCCGTCGACCAGGCCCGACATCACCGCGTTGGCGATGTTGCCGACGCCCGACTGGAGCGGCAGCAGGCTGGATGGCAGACGACCGCGCGCCACCTCGTGACGGAAGAATTCCAAGAGATGGCCGGCGATGGCCTTGTGGTCCTCGCCCGGCGCGTCGAACGGGAGGTTGCGGTCGGGGGAGTCCGTCTCGACCACCGCGACCACCTTGGATGGGTCGCAGCGGAAGTAGGGCTCGCCGATGCGCTGGTCGGGACGGGTCAGGGGGATCGGCACGCGGTTCGGCGGCAGGGCCGTGCCGTAGTAGATGTCGTGCATTCCCTCCAGCGCCGGGTTCTGCCAGCGATTGACCTCGAGGATCACCTTCGAGGCCCGGTCGATCCAGGTCTTGTTGTTACCGACCGAGGACGAGGGGATCAGCGAGCCGTCGGCGCGAATCCCGCTGACCTCGATGATCGCGGTGTCCAGCGGACCCAAGAACCCCTGCCACGCCATCGGCGCGACCTGGGACAGGTGCATGTCGAAATAGTCCATCTCGCCGCGATTGATCTTGTCGCGGGCGATGGGGTCGGAGTTGTAGGGCAGGCGGAACTCGATGCCGTCGGCCTTGGCCAGGGCGCCGTCCAGCTCCGGCCCCGTCGAGGCGCCGGTCCAGACCCGCAGCCGGAACGGGTTGCCCGCGGCGTGCTCGGCCTCGATCCGCTTGGCCAGGGCCAGCGGCACGGCCTTGGGATAGCCCGAGCCGGTGAAGCCGCTCATGCCCACCGTGCTGGCGGGGTCGATCAGGGCGGCGGCGGCCTCGGCCGACATCACCTTGGCTTGCAGGCTTGGAAGGGCGATCCGGCTCATGGCTTCTCTACTCCAGCGGTACGCGGGTGGCCTTAGCGGATGGCCGACCCGCCGTCGCTTCCGTAGGAGCCCGGACGCGACGATCCGTCTTGTTCGCTCGCGCCACAGGCAGGGCAGACCGGATCCGCCCCGATCCGGACCGTCCGCGTCTCGGTCGCCAGGGCGTCATGAATCAGCAGCTTGCCCGACAGGGGCTCGCCCGCGCCGGTGATCAGCTTGACCGCTTCCAGCGCCATCATCGAGCCGATCACCCCGGCCAGGGCGCCAACCACGCCGACCAGGGCGCAGGTCTCGGCGTCCGGCGGAACCTCGGGCACCAGGCAGCGGTAGCAGGGCTTGCCGTGGAACACGCCCACCTGCCCGGTCCAGCGGCCGAGGGCCCCGCTGACCAGCGGCTTGCCGTGGGCCAGGCAGGCGTCGCTGACGGCGAAGCGGGTCGCGAAGTCGTCGGTCCCGTCCAGGACGAGGTCGTACCGCTGGACCAGTTCATTGGCGTTCTGGGGATCCAGCCAGACGGCGTGGGTCGCGACGGTCACGTGCGGATTGAGGGCGTTCAGATGCTCTTTCGCCGCCTCGACCTTGGACCGGCCGACGTCGGACGCCGCGTAGAGCACCTGGCGCTGCAGGTTCGACAGCGACACCGTGTCGGGGTCGACCAGGCCGATCGTCCCGACCCCGGCGGCGGCAAGATACAGCGCCGCGGGCGCGCCCAGGCCGCCGGCGCCGACCATCAGCACCTTTGCCGCCTTCAGCTTCTGCTGGCCCGGACCGCCCACCTCGCGCAGCACCAGATGGCGGGCGTAGCGTTCGACCTCGTCTTGAGAAAACCCCAACGCGCTTGACCCTCCGCCTTCGGCTCGCCACATGCGAAGCCATGCAAGGCAACAACTCGACTTTCCCAGACTGGCACGGCACGACGATCCTGGCGGTGCGCAAGAACGGCCAGACCGTGATCGCCGGCGACGGACAGGTGTCAATGGGCCCAACCGTCGTCAAGGGCAACGCCCGCAAGGTGCGGCGCCTGGCCGGCGGCAAGGTGGTCGCGGGCTTCGCCGGCGCCACGGCCGACGCCTTCACGCTCATTGAGCGCTTGGAAGCGAAACTGGAACAGTATCCCGACCAGCTGGCCCGCGCCTGCGTGGACCTGGCCAAGGATTGGCGGACCGACCGGTACCTGCGCCGCCTGGAGGCCATGCTGCTGGTGGCCGACAACACCGTCATCTACACCGTCACCGGCGTCGGCGACGTGCTGGAGCCGGGCGAGAGCGCCGGCGGCGGGGCTGTCGCGGCCATCGGCTCGGGCGGCAACTACGCCCTGGCGGCCGCCAAGGCCTTGATCGACCAGGACCTCTCGGCCGAGGACATCGCTCGCAAGGCGATGGGCATCGCCGCCGAGATCTGTGTCTATACGAACGGTAACCTGACCGTCGAAAGCTTGTAGGCTTTACTCCCGCCGGGAGGATTTCCGCATGCTTAAGACCCTGTTTGGCGCCGGGCTCGCCTTGGCGCTCACCGCCTCGGCCCAGGCCGCCCAGACTCCCGCGGCGCAAGTCGAGGCCGCCGAACGCGCCTTCGCCGCCGACGGGCTGGCGCTGGGCGTGCGGGACTCGTTCCTCAAGCACATGGCCGACGACGCGATCCTGTTCGCGCCCGGCCCGGTCAGCGCCAAGGCGCTGTTCGAGAAGCGGCCCTCCAGCAAGTCTCCCAGGCTGGAATGGTGGCCGCGAAAGGTCGTGGCGGCGCGCTCCGGGGACCTGGCGCTGTCGGTCGGCCCCTCGGTGATCAACGGCAAGCGCGGCGGCTACTTCGCCACGATCTGGCGGCGGGAGCCGAACGGCGGCTGGAAATGGATCTATGACGGCGGCGCGGCGGCCGATGCGTCCAAGGCGCCGGGCCCCGAGGCACCCACGGTTCTCGACGTCCCGGCCGTGGGTGGCGAGCGCTCGCCCGCCCTAGCCTTCGACAAGATCCGGACCGCGGAAAACGCGCTGGCCCAGACGGCCCAGACCGACGCGCCCGGCGCCTATCGCGCCGCCCTCGCCGCCGACGCCTGGCTGCTAGGACCCAAGGGCGCCGAGGGTCTGACGCCCGAGGCCCTGACCGAACGTCTGGCGGTTCGCCCCTCCCGGATGACGCTGGCGCTCAGGGGCGGCGGCGCCTCCAGGGCCGGCGATTTTGTCTGGACCCAGGGCGAGGCCCAGTGGCCCGACGCCCAGGCAAACCTCCAATCCGCGCACTATATGCATGTCTGGCAGAAGCGCCCCGAAGGGTGGCGCCTGATCTTCGAGGCCCTGATCAACGACCGATGACTGAATTTTCCCCCCGCGAGATCGTTTCCGAACTGGACCGCTACATCGTCGGTCACGCCGACGCGAAGAAGGCCGTGGCCGTTGCCCTGCGCAACCGCTGGCGCCGCCGCCGCGCGCCGGCCGACATTCGCGACGAGCTGACGCCCAAGAACATCCTGCTGATCGGCCCGACCGGCGTCGGCAAGACCGAGATCGCCCGGCGCTTGGCCAAGCTGGCCCAAGCCCCGTTCCTCAAGGTCGAGGCCACCAAGTTCACCGAGGTCGGCTATGTCGGCCGCGACGTCGACCAGATCGTCCGCGACCTGGCGGAGAGCGCTCTGGCCATGGTCCGCGACAAGCGCCGCGCCGCCGTGAAGGCCAAGGCCGAGGGCGCCGCCGAGGAGCGCATCCTCGACGCCCTGACCGGTCCGGGTTCCACAGCCGCCCGCGAGGCCTTCCGCAAGAAGATCCGCGCCGGCGAGCTGGACGACAAGGAGGTCGAGCTGCAGCTGGCCGACACCGGCGGCCAGACTTTCGAGATCCCCGGCCAGCCGGGCGCGGCGATGTTCAACCTGTCGGACATGATGAAGTCTTTCGGCGGCGGCCGCACCAAGACCCACAAGACCACGGTATCCGGCGCCTGGGCGCCGCTGATCGCCGAGGAAAGCGACAAGCTGCTGGACCAGGAGGCCCTGACCCAGGAAGCCCTGGAGCTGGCCGAGAACCACGGCATCGTCTTTCTCGACGAGATCGACAAGGTCGCCAGCTCGTCGCAGCGCTCGGGCGCGGACGTCTCTCGCGAGGGCGTTCAGCGCGACCTGCTGCCGCTGATCGAGGGCACGACGGTCTCGACCAAGTACGGCCCGGTGAAGACCGACCACATCCTGTTCATCGCTTCTGGCGCCTTCCACGTGGCCAAGCCGTCGGACCTGCTGCCCGAGCTGCAGGGCCGCCTGCCGATCCGCGTCGAGCTGAAGGGCCTCACGCGCGACGACCTGCGCCGCATCCTGACCGAGCCGGAAGCCAACCTGATCCGCCAGCATCAGGCGCTGATGGCCACCGAGGAGGTCACCCTGGTCTTCACCGACGAGGCCATCGACGCCCTGGCCGACGCGGCCGTGGCCGTGAACGCCTCGGTCGAGAACATCGGCGCCCGGCGCCTGCAGACCATCCTGGAAAAGGTGGTCGAGGAGATCAGCTTCACGGCGGCGGATCGGGGGGGCGAGACCGTGACCGTGGACGCGGCCTATGTGCAGGAGCGGGTCGGCGCGCTGGCGGCCAACGCGGATCTGAGCCGGTTTATTTTGTAGTTTGAAACCTTCTCCCTGAGGGAGAAGGGGGGCCCGCGCCGCAGGCGTGGGGGATGAGGGGTTACGGCGTCGACGCCTTACCCCCTCACCCTCCCATCGCTTCGCGACGGGCCCCGCCCTCTCCCTCTGGGAGAGGGAACCTCTGCGTCGCCTCCATCCCCAGGATCGCCGCCTTGCGGGCCAGGCCCCAGTGGTAGCCGGTGAGCTTGCCGCTCTTGGCGATGGCGCGGTGGCAGGGGATCAGCAACGAGATCGGGTTGGCCCCGATGGCGCCGCCGGTCGCCTGGAAGGCGCCGGGCTTGCCCGCCCAGGCGGCGACCTGGCCGTAGGTAGCCGTCGCGCCGGTCGGGATGGTCAGCAGGGCCTTCCAGACCTGGATGTGGAACGGCGAGCCGATCAGAACCACCGGCAACGGGCCCTCACCGCCCGCGAAGGCGCGCAGGGCCATGGCCTGGGCGGCCACGTCGTCACGGGTCCAGTCGGCGGCCGGAAAACGGCGGTGCATGTCGGCGAAGCTGGCTTCGTCGTCACCGTCGGAAAAAGCCAGACCCGCCAGCCCCCGCTCGGCCATCACGAACAAACCCTTGCCGAACGGCGTGGGGGCCCAGCCCCAGCGCAGCTTCATGCCCGCGCCGCGCCGCCGCACCTCGCCCGGCGTCGCCGCCTCCTGGGCGATGAACAGGTCGTGCAGCCGTGACGGCCCGGAGAGCCCCGCGTCGAAGGCCGCGTCCAGAACCGTGCCGCCGGCCTCCAGGGACCGCCGCGCCTCGGCGTGGGCGATGGCCGAGACGAAGGTCTTGGGACTGACCCCCGCCCAGCGGGTGAAGACGCGCTGGAAATGGAAGGGCGACAGGCCCACGGCCTGGGCGGCCTCGTCCAGCGAGGGGTGATCGGACCACCGCTCGGCCAGCCAGTCGAGCGCCTTGGCCATGCGGTGGTAGTCGACCGAGCGTTCGGCCAGACGCGCCAGCTCTTGGCTGGCGGCCTCCGGAAGGCCGGTCGAGGGGAAGGATGCGTCGTATGCCATGTCCGACACGCTAGCCGCGTCGGATAACGCCGTCCGCCCGGTTCTTGCGGCCATGTCGCCGCTCACGACCAGCGCTCGTTGCGCGCCGCGCGAATGGCGTCCTGCAGCGCGTTGGCGAAGCTGATCCGCTCGTCGGGACTGAGCGACCGGGCCAGGGTCAGGCGCTTGCGGTGGATCATCAGCCGCACGCGGGCGTCATGCTCGCCGGGCAGATCGACGCCGACCCGGGTGAAGGCGGTCGGCGAGGTCCAGACGGTGCGGGCGCCTTTCTCGTCCTCGCGGCTGACGGTCACGGCCTCGGCGGTGACCTGGACCCGCTCGACCCTCTTGGCGGCCCGGTCGCTGGCGCGGAAAGCCAGCCACAGGGCCAGGACGTCGAGGCCCAGGAACGGCAGCACCGGCGGCGCGCCCACCACCAGCAGGAACACCGCCACCAGGATGTTGAAGGCCATGACCACGGCCAGCAGCACCGCCGCGCCCTGCGGGGTGAGGGAGCGGTGCGGCGCGATCACCCGGTCCATGTAGAGCGGCGAGGCCATGGCGCGAATTTAGGAGCCGCCGGCCCGCTTGGCGAGAGGGGCGCATCAAGGCATGGTCCGCGCCATGGCCAAACCCGTTTCCGCCAAGTCCAAGCCCGCGAAAAAGGCGGCCAAGCGCATTTCTCCGGCCGAACGCGAACGGGTCGAGGTGCTGTTCGAGCGGTTCGAGAGCCTCGAACTCCGCCCCAAGACCGAGCTCAACTATGCCAACCCCTACGAGCTGGTCACCGCCGTGGCCCTGTCGGCCCAGGCCACCGACGTCAGCGTCAACAAGGCCACCGACAAGCTGTTCAAGGTCGCCAATACGCCGGCGGCCATGCTGGACCTCGGCGAGGCGGGGCTGATCCCCTACATTGCCTCGATCGGCCTCTACCGGACCAAGGCCAAGAACGTCATCGCCACGGCCAATATCCTGGTCAGCCAGTACGGCGGAGAGGTGCCGCTGAACCGCGCGGCGCTGGAGAGCTTGCCCGGCGTCGGCCGCAAGACCGCCAGCGTGGTGCTGAACGAGCTGGACATCGAGCCGGCCATCGCCGTCGACACCCACGTCTTCCGCGTCTCGCACCGCCTGAAGCTGTCGGTCGGCAAGACGCCGGACGCGGTCGAGCAGGACCTGATGCGCATCGTGCCGGTCCCCTATCAGACCCGGGCGCACCACTGGCTGATCCTGCATGGGCGGTATGTGTGCGTGGCGCGGAAGCCGAAGTGCGAGGTGTGCAAGATCAGTGACCTCTGTCCGTCGCGGGAGCTGTTTTTGGGGGCGTAGCTCTCAAGGTCCTCCCCCGCGATGCGGGGGAGGTGGCCCAGAGGGCCGGAGGGGGCGAGCTCGGCTTTCAAGGCGCTTGCCCCCTCAGTCGCTCCGCGACAGCTCCCCCGCATCGCGGGGGAGCATCTTTCATCCTGTCATCCAATCGCCCGCATCACCGCCGCCGCGAAGGCCGCGCCCTTGTCGTGGGCGTGTTCGAGGAAGAGGTCGGGCTCGATGACCTCCAGCTCCATCAGTTGGGGCGTGTGGTCGAGGCCGCGGATCAAGTCGACGCGGGCGTAGGTCAGGTTCCCCGGCGCGGCGTTCAGCACCATTTCGGCGGCGTGCAGGGCCTCGGGTTCGGGGGCGATCTCGCTGACCTTGCCGCCGAACTGCGGCTGGACGCGGAAGTCGCCCTCGACCGCCACCTTGGCCACGGCGTGGCTGAAATGGCCGTCGAAATAAAAGAGGGAGAGCTCCCCCTCCTCGCCCACGGCCGGCAGGAAGGGCTGGATCAGGGCCGGGCCCTTGGGGCCGCCGTCCAGCGAACCGTGGCGCTTGACGCGGATGGTGTCCTGCGAGCCGGCCGAGACCTGCGGCTTGACCACCACCTCGTCGACGCCGAACGCGTCCAGCGCGGCCTCGACATCTTCCATCGTCAGTCGCTCATGGGCTTGGGTCGGGACCACGGGCGCGCCCTTGGCGGCCAGCTCCAGAAGATAGGTCTTGGTCGCGTTCCAGCGCATCACCGGCGCCGGGTTGGCCACCCGCGTTCCCTGGGTTTCGAGCCGATCCAGCAGGGCGAACCACTCGGCCTGGCGGTGATGATAGCCCCAGGCCAGGGAAGGCATGACGAGGCGGGCCCGGCCCTTTTCGATCGGATCCGTCCAGGGCTGGGCGCCGACCAGCAGACCACGGGCCCGCAGCGGCGCGGCCAGGCGTTCGAACAGCGGCGTCCAGGTCGTGGCGAACCGCGGCTCGTCTCGGGCGGGAACCAGGATCAGGACATCGACCATCGGTTTGCTCACGCTTGCTTTAAGCTTGGGCGGTTAGAGTGTCGCAGGCTTATGGGCAAGGCTCGCGTTGCCTTGAAGGCCCACTTCCTTTAATCGCGCTTCTACTTGGGCTCACCGCCCTGTTCTTTCAAAGGTTTGCTCCGCCCCATGACCGCGCTCCACGACGTCGCCGCCATCGGCAACGCCATCGTCGACGTCATCGCTCAGTGCGACGAAGCCTTCCTCGCGCGTGAAGGCCTGGTGAAGGGCTCGATGGCCCTGATCGATCCGGCGCGGGCGGCCAGCCTCTACGACGCGATGTCGGCGGGGATCGAAGCCTCGGGCGGCAGCGCGGCCAACACCGTGGCCGGCGTCGCCAGCTTCGGCGGCAAGGCCGCCTTCATCGGCAAGGTCGCCGACGACCAGCTGGGCCGCGTGTTCCGCCACGACATGAACGCCATCGGCTGCGTGTTCACGACCCCGCCGCTGGCCGAAGGCCCGGCGACCGCCCAGAGCCTGATCAACGTCACCGCCGACGCCCAGCGCACCATGTCGACCTATCTGGGCGCCTGCGTGGAGCTGAACCCGGCCGACGTCGACCCCGAGATCATCGAGGGCGCGCAGATCTCCTATCTGGAAGGCTATCTGTTCGATCCGCCCGAAGCCCGCCGCGCCTTCGCCAAGGCTGCCGCCCTGGCCCACGGCGCCGGTCGCAAGATCTCGATGACCCTGAGCGACAGCTTCATGGTCGACCGCCATCGTTCGGCCCTGCTGGGCTTCATCGAAACCCAGTGCGACATCGTCTTCGCCAACGAGAGCGAAGTCTGCTCGCTGTTCGAGACCGCCGACTTCGACGCCGCCGTGAAGGCCCTGGCCGCCCGCTGCGAGATCGCCGCCGTCACGCGCAGCGAAAAAGGCTCGGTCGTGGCCTCGAACGGGCAGTTGCATGAAATCTCGGCCTACCCGGTGGAAAAAGTCGTGGACACGACCGGCGCGGGCGACCAATACGCGGCGGGTTTCCTCTTCGGCCTTTCCCAGGGCCGCCCGCTGCCGGTCTGTGGCCAGCTGGGCAGCCTGGCGGCCGCCGAGGTGATCGACCACTACGGCCCGCGTCCGCAGGTTTCCCTGCGCGAACTGGCTCAAAAGAACGGACTTTAGGACTCAGATGGCCCGCACCGCTGAAGTGGTCCGCGAGACGAAGGAGACCCAGATCCGGGTCTGGATCGATCTCGACGGGACCGGCGCCTCGACGATCTCCACCGGCATTGGTTTCTACGACCATATGCTGGAGAGCTTCGCGCGCCACGGCGGCTTCGATCTGAAGGTCGAGACCAAGGGCGACCTGCACATCGACATGCACCACACCGTCGAGGACACCGGCATCGTGCTGGGCCTGGCGGTGAACAAGGCGCTGGACGGCTTCAAGGGCATCCGCCGCTTCGGCTCGGCCTATATCCCGATGGACGAGACCCTGACGCGCTGCGCCATCGATCTCTCCAACCGCCCGTACCTGGTCTGGAAGGTCGACTTCAAGCGGCCCAAGGTCGGCGAGATGGACACCGAGCTCTTCAAGGAGTTCCACCACGCGTTCGCGATGAACTGCGGGGCGTGCGTGCATCTGGAGACCCTGTACGGCGACAACACCCACCACGTCGCCGAAAGCGGCTTCAAGGCCCTGGCCCGGGCGCTGCGTCAGGCGGTCGAGATCGACCCGAAGACCGGCGGCCAGGCTCCGTCCACCAAGGGCGTGCTGTAAGGACACTCCATGCAGACCGTCGCCCTGATCGATTACGGGTCGGGCAACCTGCGTTCGGCCGAAAAGGCCCTGCGTGAGGCGGCCCGCCGCCGCGCGCTCGACGCCGACATCGTCGTCACCGCCGATCCCGACCTTGTCGCCAAGGCCGATCGTGTGTTCCTGCCCGGCGTCGGGGCCTTCGCCTCGTGCCGCGCCGGCCTGGACGCCACCGGCGTCTACGAGGCGATGAACCAGGCCGTGCACGGCCGGGGCGTTCCGTTCATGGGCATCTGCGTGGGCCACCAGCTGCTGGCCACCGAGGGCCTGGAGTTCGGCGTCACGCCGGGCCTGGACTGGATCAAGGGCCAGGTGAAGAAGCTCGAGCCGAACGATCCTTCGCTGACCATCCCGCACATGGGCTGGAACGCGATCGCCTTCACGCGCGCTCATGCCCTGTTCAAGGGCATCGAGGACGGCGCCCACATGTACTACGCCAATTCGTTCGCCCTGAACCCTTCCAACCCGGAAGATGTCGTTGCGACAACCGACCACGGCGGACCGTTCACGGCCGCGGTGGCCAAGGACAACGTCGCGGGCGTACAATTTCACCCCGAAAAGTCACAAGCCTCAGGGCTCGCCCTGCTCGCCAACTTCCTGGAATGGCGCCCATGATCCTCTATCCCGCCATCGACCTGAAGGACGGCCAGTGCGTGCGCCTGCTGCACGGCGACATGGAGAAGGCCACGGTCTTCAACACCTCGCCCGCCGACCAGGCCCAGCGCTTCGTCAAGGACGGCTTCTCGTGGCTGCATGTCGTGGATCTGAACGGCGCCATCGAGGGCAAGTCTGTCAACACCGCGGCCGTCGAGACGATCCTGGAGTCGATCTCGATCCCGGTGCAGCTGGGCGGCGGCATCCGCACGCTGGAGGGCGTCGAGGCCTGGATCGAGGCGGGCGTGTCCCGCGTGATCCTCGGCACCGTGGCCGTCCACGACCCGGACCTGGTCCGCAAGGCCGCGCGCCTGTGGCCCGAGCAGATCGCCGTGGCCGTCGATGTTCGTGACGGCAAGGTCGCCGTCGACGGCTGGACGGGCCTCTCGGACCTCGACGCCATCACCCTGGGCAAGCGCTTCGAGGACGCGGGCGTCGCCGCCCTGATCGTCACCGACATCAGCCGTGACGGCGCCCTGACCGGCGTCAATGTCGAGGGCGTGGGCGAGCTGGCCGACGCCGTCTCGATCCCGGTCATCGCCTCGGGCGGCGTCGCCTCGGTGGCCGACATCGAGCGGCTGAAGGCCCGCAAGGGCGTCGAGATCGCCGGCGCGATCCTGGGCCGCTCGCTGTACGCCGGCACGATCCGACCCTCCGACGCCCTGATCGCGGCGGCGGCCTGATGCTGAAGACCCGGATCATTCCCTGCCTCGACGTGAAGGACGGGCGGGTGGTCAAGGGGGTCAACTTCGTCTCCCTGCGCGACGCCGGCGATCCGGTGGAGCAGGCCAGGGCCTATGACGCGGCCGGCGCGGACGAGCTGATGTTCCTGGACATCACCGCCTCCAGCGAGGGCCGGGGCCTGATCCTGGACGTCATCTCGCGCACCGCCGAGGTCTGCTTCATGCCCGTCTCGGTGGGCGGGGGCGTGCGGCAGGTCGGTGACATGCGCCGCCTCTTGCTGGCCGGCGCCGACAAGGTCTCGGTCAATACCGCCGCCGTCGAGAACCCCGACCTGATCGCCGGCGGCGCCGACGCCTTCGGGGCCCAGTGCGTGGTCGTGGCCATCGACGCCAAGGCGCGCGAGGACGGCTCGGGCTGGAACGTCTGGACCTATGGCGGCCGCAAGGACACCGGGATCGACGTGGTCGAGTGGGCCGCCAAGGTCGTCGAGCGCGGCGCGGGCGAGATCCTGCTGACCTCGATGGACCGCGACGGCGCCAAGATCGGCTACGACATCCCGCTGCTGAAGGCCGTGACCTCGACGGTGAACGTTCCGGTGATCGCCTCGGGCGGCGCGGGCAAGACCGAGCACTTGGTGGAGGCCGCCCGCGACGGCCACGCCGCCGCCGTGCTGGCCGCCTCGATCTTCCACTTCGGCGAGATCTCGATCGGCGAGGCCAAGCGGGCCATGGCCGAGGCGGGGATTCCGGTTCGCCTCGATACTCTGAAGGACGTCGCATGAGCCAGCGCCTGACCGACGTCCTGCACCGCCTGGCCGCCACGATCGAGGCCCGCAAGGGCGGCGATCCTTCGGTGTCCTATACGGCCAAACTGCTGAACGACCCCGCCCTCGCCGCCAAGAAGCTGGGCGAGGAGGCCGTCGAGACGGTGATCGCCGCCGTGGCCCTCAAGTCGCAAGAAGTGGGTCCGGACGCCCTGGCCGCCGAAAGCGCCGACCTGCTCTACCACTGGCTGGCCCTGATGGCCGCCTCGGGCGTCTCGCTCGACGCGGTGGCCGAGAAGCTGGAAGCCCGCGAGGGGACCTCGGGGATCGCCGAGAAGGCGTCGCGAAAAGGGTAGAGTCCTCAAGGCCCGCCAACGCTCGCCCGCGCCGCGAACAGCGAGCGGATATGCGCGGCGGTCAAGGTGGCCTTCCCGCTGGGGGAAATTCGCGGACGTCCGCGGCGTGGCCAACGCCACGGCGGGGCTCCCCAACGGCGCGCGCCACTCTATAAAGGCCGTGATCCCGCAGGAGACACCGATGGCCGATTACCAGACCTTGATCGTCGAGGCGCCGCAGAGCGCTCCCGGCGTCACCCTGATCCGCCTGAACCGGCCCGAGGCGCTGAACGCCCTCAACACCCAGCTGCTGGGCGAACTGGCCCAGGCCCTCGCGGCGGCCGAGGCCGACGATGGCGTCGGTTGCATCGTGCTGACCGGTTCGGCCAAGGCCTTCGCCGCTGGCGCCGACATCAAGGAGATGTCGGACAAGACCTACGCCCAGATGTTCAAGGCCGACTTCTTCACCGCCGGCGCGCGGGCGGTCGAGCAGTGCCGCAAGCCGATCATCGCCGCGGTGTCTGGCTACGCCCTGGGCGGCGGCTGCGAGCTGGCCATGATGTGCGACTTCATCCTGGCGTCGGACACCGCCAAGTTCGGCCAGCCCGAGATCAACCTGGGCGTCGCGCCCGGCATCGGCGGCACCCAGCGCCTGACGCGCCTGGTGGGCAAGTCCAAGGCCATGGACATGATCCTGACCGGCCGGATGATGGACGCCGCCGAGGCCGAGCGCGCGGGCCTGGTGTCGCGTATCTTCCCGGCCGACAGCCTGATCGACGAGGTCCTGGCGGTCGCGGCCAAGATCGCGGCCCAGTCGCCGCTGGCCGTCGCCATGAACAAGGAACTGGTCGAAGCCGCCTATGAGACGACCCTGACGACGGGCGTGGCGCTGGAGCGGCGCCTCTTCCACTCGCTGTTCGCCTTCGAAGATCAGAAAGAGGGCATGGCGGCCTTCGTCGAGAAGCGAAAGCCAAGCTTCAAGGGGATGTGATCGGGCCTGAAACGATTGCGTCGATCCGGCTCTCAGGAATCCACCTGTGGACCGTTGACCCCGGGCGCCGCTTCCCGTATATCCGCGCGCTCTGTTTTCCTTGCTTCGCGGCCGCCCGCGCGGCTGTCCGTTTGAAGGTCCGATCCATGGCCAATAATCCCGGCGCCAAGAAAGCGATCCGCAAGATCGCTCGCCGCACCGAAGTCAACACCGCACGTCGCTCGCGCGTGCGCACCTTCCTGCGCAAGTTCGAAGACGCGATCGCCAAGGGTGACGTCGCCGTCGCCAAGGCCGCGTTCGTCGAGGCGCAATCGGAACTGATGCGCGCCGTTTCGAAGGGCGTGGTTCATCCGAACACGGGCTCTCGCAAGGTGTCGCGCCTGGCGGCTCGTTTGAAGAAGTTGGATAAGGCCGCGGCCTAGTCCAAATTCTAGACGAACGTCGTTCGTCGAGCGAATTCAAGTATTTACGAAAGCCGGTCAGGTTCGCTTGGCCGGCTTTTGCTTTGAGTCCAGCGCTCTTTTCCTGACGTTGCAAACTGTGATCTGAGACCCCTTTCCGGGTATTCCCTTGCGGGGCGAGGGCCTCTCGCGAGTCAACAGAAATATCCGCGACCGGACGCAAGTTTTCCGTTTGACCAGCCCCCGCCGCTGGCTAGTTTAAGCGTCTCAACGCTCTTCCAGTCTTGAACAAAACAAGGCGGCGGCGGACCGATCGTGTTCGCCGGGTGAGAACCTGTGTGTGTTGAGGCGAACCGGTCGCGCGCCATGGGGGGCGGCGGCTGATTGTATGCGGCGGTTACTTTTTTACGAGGCGGTGGACGAATGACGATGAAGGGTGGGGTAGCCAGCCAAGACTTCTCGGCGGCGATCGCGGCGGCTTGCGAGCCCGCGGCGGCGGTCTGGTCCAAGGTTTGCGTGGCGTTGAAACGCGAGCTGGGCGACGCGGCCTTCGGGTCCTGGATCGCGCCCGCCATGCTGCGCGAGGCCGCCGCTGGCGACGTCGTCCTGGTGACTCCGACGGGCATCGCCCGCGACTGGATCCGTCGCAGCGCCTGGCGCCGTATCGGCGAGCTTTGGGCCGCCACCGACCCGACCGGCCGTCGCATCGATCTGAAGTCGCGCCTGGAGTTCGAAGCCCTGGCTGGAGTCTATGTCGAGGCCGCCGCCAAGCCGGCCGCCGTCGCCGAGCCGTTCGAGATCGTCCTGCCGGTGTCGACCGACGCCCCCGCCTTGGCCCCGACCAGCGCCAAGTCGCCCCGCACGCAGGGCCTGCAAGAGCGCTTCACCTTCGAGACCTTCGTCCCGGGTCCGGCCAACGAGTTCGCCCACGCCGTGGCGCGCCGGATCGCCAATTGGGCGGATGGTCACTTCAATCCCGTGCTGTTCCACGGCCCTTACGGCTTCGGCAAGACGCACCTGCTGAACGCCCTGGCCTGGGAAGCCATGCGCAACGCGCCGGAAAAGCGCGTGGTCTACCTGACCGCCGAGCGCTTCCTGTCGACCTTCGTGCGCGCCGTGATGGATCGCCAGACGGCGGCCTTCAAGGAAGAGCTGCGCGCCGCCGACCTCTTGATCATCGACGACGTCCACTTCATCGCCGGCAAGCAGTCGACCCAGGAAGAGCTGTTCCACACCCTGACCGCCCTGGTCGAGGAAGGCCGCCGCGTCGTGTTCTCGGCCGACCGTCCGCCGTCGGCCATGACCGAGATGGACGCCCACCTGCGCTCGCACCTGTCGGCGGGCCTGGTCTGCGGCCTGGAGCCCGCCGACCGCTCGCTGCGCCTGGGCATCCTGGAGCGCAAGATCCAGACCCTGTCGACCGCGCACGGCTTCGAGCCGACCATGCGTCCGGACGTGCTGCAATTCCTCGCCGACCGCTTCACCGACAGCGTCCGTGAGCTGGAAGGCGCCTTGAACACCCTGTCGGCTCGCGCCGGGGAAGGGCTGTCGCGCATGACCCTGGACGAGGTTCAAGCCATTCTGCGTCCGCACCTGCGGTCGGGCGAGAAGCGCATCACCATCGACGACATCCAGAAGGCCACGTCCGAGCACTACGGCATGAAACAGGCCGACCTGCTCAGCGAGCGCCGCAACCGCGCCGTGGCGCGTCCGCGTCAGGCGGCCATGTGGCTGGCCAAGCAGCTGACCACCCGCTCGCTGCCGGACATCGGGCGTCGCTTCGGCGGCCGCGACCACACCACGGTTCTGCACGCCGTGCGCCGCATCGAGGCCCTGCGGGCCGAGGACAGCGCGCTGAACCAGGACCTGGAGACCATCACGCGCAAGCTGCGCGGCTGATCCGGACGTCGCTCGGACATCGGGTTTCCAACGGAAGACATGAAAGGGCCGCTCCGGAAGGGGCGGCCCTTTTTCTTGCCGCTGTCCGGCCTCAGCGCGCCCGCCGCAGGGTCAGGTTGATCCGTCCGCCGCCGGGGACCAGGCTGGACGAGCCAGGCAAGATCCGATCGACGCCGTGGAAGGCCAGCCGCGCCGGGCCGGAGAGGCGGCACACGTCGCCGGAGGCGAGGCGCAGGCTCCGCGTCGGGTCCTTGCGGCTTGTCCCGCCGATCCGGAACACCGCCGTGTCGCCCAGCGAGACCGACAGGACAGGAAAGCGCGGGTCGGCCTCGTCGCGATCCTGGTGCGGGCCCATGCGGGCTTCGCCCCGATAGAGATTGATCAGGCACGAGTCCGCTGGCGTCTCCGGATCGCCCAGCCGCGTCCAAAGATCGCGCAGGATGTCCGGCATGGCTGGCCAGGGCGCGTTCGTCCCAGGATGCCGGTCGACGTAGCGATAGCCAGCGCGGTCGCTGACCCAGCCCAGCGGCCCGAAAGCCGTCATGGCCGCGCTCATCGCCTTGCCTTGCGGCGTCTCGTAGTGGGTGAAGGGCGCGGTTTCGGCGGCCGCCAGGATCGCGGCGACCAGGGCCTTCTGGGTCTCGAGGTCCAGAAGACCCGGCCACAGGTCGAAACCCGGAGCGATGGAGAGGGCGCGCGACATTACGGATTTTTAACGCGCGGCGCGCGGGCGGAAGGTGTTGGTTTGCGCCGCCGGCTGAGGGGGCCGGATGAATTTTCCAGTCTGGAAGCCAACATGCGTCGTCTTTTGTCCTCTACGGCCGCGGCCGTGATCCTTTTGGCCGCCGGAGGTGCTTGCGCCGCCGCCCCGGTCACGACCGCCGGTTCGAAGGGGGCCACCTTCGCCACCGTCACGACCCAGCTGCCGCGCGATGTCCGGCCCTCGCACTATGATCTGGCGTTCACGCCCGACGCCGACAAGATGAGCTTCAAGGCGCGGGTGAAGATTTCGATCGAGGTGGTCGAGCCGACCGCCACCGTGACCCTGCAAGCCGCTGACCTGACCTTCGACAAGGCCGAGATCGCCGGACCCAAGGGGGAAAGGATCGGCGCCGCCGCGGTCAAGGTCGACGCGGAGGCCCAGACGGCCAGCTTCACGTTCGCCAAGCCGCTGGCCAAGGGCAAGTACGTCCTGTCGATCGACTACGCCGGCAAGATCTACACCCAGGCCGCCGGCCTGTTCGCCCTCGACTACGAGACCGAGACCGGCAAGAAGCGCGCGCTCTACACCCAGTTCGAGAACTCCGACGCCCGCCGCTTCATCCCCTCGTGGGACGAGCCGTTCTACAAGGCCACCTACCGCGTCGAGGCGACGGTCCCCACCGGCCAGATGGCGCTCTCCAACATGCCGGTGGCCGCGTCCAAGGACATCGGCGGCGGCAAGACCGTCGTGACGTTCGCGACCTCGCCGAAGATGTCGACCTATCTGCTGTTCTTCGGCCTGGGTGAGTTCGACCGCGCCTCGGTCAAGGTCGCCGGCGTCGACGTCGGCGTGGTCACTAAGAAGGGCGACACGCCGAAGGCAGAATTCGCCCTGAAGTCGGCCGCCGACATCCTGCCCTGGTACAACGACTACTTCGGCACGCCCTACCCGCTGCCGGTGCTGGACAACATCGCCGCCCCGGGCCGCAGCCAGTTCTTCAGCGCCATGGAGAACTGGGGCGCGATCTTCTACTTCGAATACGCCATGCTGCTGGATCCGAAGATCTCCACCGAGACGGACAAGCAGAACGTCTTCACGACCGTGGCCCACGAGATGGCCCACCAGTGGTTCGGCGACCTAGTCACCATGGCCTGGTGGGACGACCTCTGGCTAAACGAAGGCTTCGCCTCCTGGATGGAAGGCCGGGCGACCGAGCACTTCCACCCCGAATGGAACTCGGCCCTCGCCGCGGTCGGCGGCCGCGAATACGCCATGGGGCTGGACGCCCTGTCGACCACCCACCCGGTGGTCCAGCACGTCGAGACGGTTGAGCAGGCCAGCCAGGCCTTCGACGGCATCACCTACCAGAAGGGCGAGGCCGTTATCCGCATGCTGGAGAGCTATGTCGGCCACGACGCCTGGCGTGACGGCGTGCGCGCCTACATGAAGACGCACGCCCACGGCAACACGGTCAGCGACGACCTGTGGCAGGCCGTCGAGACGGCGGCCAAGAAGCCGATCAAGGCCATCGCCCACGACTTCACCCTGCAGCCGGGCGTGCCGCTGATCACGGTCGACGGCGCGACCTGCGCGGCGGGCAAGACCACGCTGACCTTCACCCAAGGCGAGTTCAGCAAGGACGCGCCGAACAAGACGCCGCTGGCCTGGCGCACGCCCGTCACCGTCAAGGCGGTGGGCGGCGGCGAGGCCAAGACGCTGGTGACCGGCGGCAAGGGCTCGGTGACCGTCGAGGGCTGCGGCCCGGTCGTCGTCAACGCCGGCCAGAGCGGCTATTTCCGCGTCCGGTATGGCGCCGAGCGCTTCGCCGGCATCGCGAACAGCTTCGCCAGGCTGCCGGCGATCGACCAGCTGGGCGTGATGAGCGACGCCTGGTCGATGGGCCTGGCCGGTTACCAGCCCGCCACCGACTTCCTGGAGCTGGCCAAGGCGACGCCGGCCGACGCCGATCCGCAGGTGCTGTCCAAGGTCGCCGGCGTCTACGCGACCATCGACGCCTACTATGAAGGCATGCCGGCCGAACGGGCCAAGTTCCGCGCGTTCGCCATCGCCAAGCTGCGACCGCTGCTGGCCAAGGTCGGCTGGACGGCCCAGGCTGGCGAGCCGGACACCATCGCCATCCTGCGCGCCAACCTGATCGGGACCCTGGGCGGTTTGGGCGACCCGGACGTGGTGGCCGAGGCCATCCGCCGCTTCAAGGCCGACAAGACCGACCCGGCCGCCATTCCGGGCCCGCTGCGCCGGACCATCCTGGGCGTCGTGGCCAAGGGCGCCGACGCGGCCACCTGGGACACCATCCACGCCCAAGCCCAGGCCGAGAAGACCCCGCTGATCAAGGCCCAGCTCTACTCGCTGCTGGCGTCCAGCGAGGACGAGGCCCTGGCCAAGAGGGCCCTGGAGCTGGCCCTGACGCCGGAGCCGGGCGAGACGATGTCCAGCACCATGATCTCGCGCGTCGCCGACAATTTCCCCGACATGACCTTCGACTGGGCGGTGGCCAACAAGGACGCCGTCAACGCCAAGGTCGACACAAGCTCGCGCACCCGTTTCATCCCGGGTCTGGGCGCTGGCTCGTCGAACCCGGTCATGGCCGACAAGATCAAGGCCTACGCCGCGGCCAACCTGGCCGAGGGCTCGCGGAAAGAAGCGGAAAAAGCGGCGGCCTCCGTGCTCAACCGCGCCAAGATCCGCCAGGACCGCCTACCGGCCATCACGGCCTGGGTCGCCAAGGCCGGCTAGCTCGATAAGCGCCTAAAAGTTCAAGACTTTTCGTGGCCGCGTCCCCCGGGCGCGGCCACTTTTATGGCCCGCGCGGCCAGATTCCCCCTCGCTCCATGGGGTTATGGTCTTGCGCGCCGCTGGCTATCCCCCATATCCGGCTTCGAAAGCGGGGTTGACGGGCTCGTCAACTTCGCACAACGCATTTTGCCCGCTCGACTTTCGTCGATCGGACAGGATGTGGAACGTAAACCCGAGAGAGTGCGAACCACGGGGACGGTACGAGAAAAACCGGGGCGCTTCCGAGAAGGCCCTTGTCACCGCCGTCCGCCTAAAGGAGCGACAGGTACGAAGATGAGCAAGATTATCGGTATCGACCTTGGCACCACGAACTCGTGCGTCGCCATCATGGACGGCAAGACCCCGAAGGTGATCGAGAACGCCGAGGGCGCTCGGACCACGCCGTCGGTCGTGGCTTTCCTGGAAGACGGCGAGCGCCTGATCGGCCAGCCCGCCAAGCGCCAGGCCGTGACCAACCCGACCAACACGCTGTTCGCGATCAAGCGCCTGATCGGCCGCACCGCCAGCGACCCGGTGGTCGAGAAGGACAAGGGCATGGTGCCCTACGAGATCGTCAAGGGTCCGACCGGCGACGCCTGGGTCAAGGCCCACGGCAAGGACTACAGCCCGCAGGAAGTCTCGGCCTTCATCCTTCAGAAGATGAAGGAAGCCGCCGAGGCCCACCTGGGCGAGCCGGTGACCAAGGCGGTCATCACGGTTCCGGCCTATTTCAACGACGCCCAGCGTCAGGCGACCAAGGACGCCGGCAAGATCGCCGGCCTGGAAGTCCTGCGGATCATCAACGAGCCGACCGCCGCGGCCCTGGCCTATGGCCTGGACAAGGACAACAACAAGAAGATCGCCGTCTACGACCTGGGCGGCGGCACCTTCGACGTGTCGATCCTGGAAATCGGCGACGGCGTCTTCGAGGTGAAGTCGACCAACGGCGACACCTTCCTGGGCGGTGAAGACTTCGACCTTCGGATCGTCGACTACCTGGCCGACGAGTTCAAGAAGGAGCAGGGCGTCGACCTGCGCAAGGACAAGCTGGCCCTGCAGCGCCTTCGTGAAGAGGCCGAAAAGGCCAAGAAGGAACTGTCGAGCACGGCTCAGTACGAAGTGAACCTGCCGTTCATCAGCATGAACGCGTCGGGCCCGCTGCACCTGAACATCAAGCTGTCGCGCGCCAAGCTGGAAGCCCTGGTCGACGACCTGATCGCCCGCACCATCGGTCCGTGCGAACAGGCCCTCAAGGACGCCGGCCTGAAGAAGAGCGACATCGACGAAGTGATCCTGGTCGGCGGCATGAGCCGCATGCCCAAGGTCCAGCAGGCGGTGCAGGACTTCTTCGGTCGCGAACCCCACAAGGGCGTGAACCCCGATGAAGTCGTGGCGCTGGGCGCGGCCGTCCAGGCCGGCGTTCTGCAAGGCGACGTCAAGGACGTGCTGCTGCTGGACGTGACCCCCCTGACCCTGGGCATCGAGACCCTGGGCGGCGTGTTCACCCCGCTGATCGAACGCAACACCACGATCCCGACCAAGCGCTCGCAGACCTTCTCGACCGCCGACGACAACCAGTCGGCCGTGACGATCCGCGTATTCCAGGGCGAACGCCCGATGGCGCAGGACAACAAGATCCTGGGTCAGTTCGACCTGGTCGGCATCCCGCCGGCGCCGCGCGGCGTGCCGCAGATCGAGGTCACCTTCGACATCGACGCCAACGGCATCGTCCAGGTCCACGCCAAGGACAAGGCGACCAACAAGGAGCACTCGATCCGCATCCAGGCCAATGGCGGCCTCTCGGACAGCGACATCGAGCGCATGGTCAAGGAAGCCGAGGCCAACAAGGCCGCGGATGAGAAGAAAAAGCAGCTGGTCGAGGCCAAGAACCAGGGCGAGGCGATCCTGCACTCGACCGAGAAGGCCCTGGCCGAGCACGGCGACAAGGTCGGCGCGGCCGAGAAGACCGCGATCGAAACCGGCCTGGCCGACCTGAAGTCGGCTCTGGAAGGCGAGGACGTCGAGGTCATCCAGGCCAAGACCCAAGCCCTGATCCAGGCCTCGATGAAGCTGGGCGAGGCCATGTACGCCGCCCAGCAAGGCTCGGCCGAGGGCGGTGAGTCCCCGGCCGCGGACGACGGCGTGGTCGACGCCGAGTTCGAGGAAGTCGACGACAACAAGCCGGCGGCTTAAAGCCAGCCATGCGCGCGCCGCGGAACATTCGCCAAAGGATCGTTCCGCGGCCGCGACCTTCTGTCTCGGGGGCCATGAGCGCCTTGCGCCGGGCCGCGGGTCATCCCACCTCTCCTTTCATCAACGCCACTCTCGTGGGCCTTTTGGGCGCCAGACGCTGACGATGCGCGACTATTACGAAATTCTCGGCGTGACCCGGACTGTCGATGAGGCAGGTCTGAAGTCCGCGTTCCGCAAGCTGGCGATGGAACACCACCCCGACCGCAACGGCGGCTGCGAAAACGCGACCGGGCGGTTCAAGGAAATCAACGAAGCCTATTCGGTTCTGTCCGATCCCCAGAAACGCGCGGCCTATGACCGCTTCGGCCATGCCGGCGTCAACGGTCCGCAGGGCGGTCCGGGCGGGTTCGGCGGCCAGGGCTTCGACGCCAGCGATATCTTCAACGACGTCTTCGGCGACGTCTTCGGCGAGATGTTCGGCGGCGGCCGTCGCCAGTCGAACGGCCCCCAGCGCGGCCAGGACCTGCGCTACGACCTGGAGATCAGCCTCGAGCAGGCCTATGCGGGCGCCGAGGTCGAGATCACCGTCCCCGCCGCCATGACCTGCGAGGTCTGCGAAGGCTCGGGCGCCAAGCCGGGCACAAGCCCCACCGTCTGCGGCACCTGCGGCGGCGCCGGCCGCGTCCGCGCCACCCAGGGCTTCTTCGCCGTCGAGCGCGGCTGCCCACGCTGCGGCGGCTCGGGCCGTCTGGTGCTCGATCCCTGCGCGAACTGCAACGGCCACGGCCAGGTGCGTCGCGAGCGCGTCCTGTCGGTCCGCATCCCGGCCGGCGTCGACGACGGCGCCCGGATCCGCCTGGCGGGCGAGGGCGACGCGGGCGCGCGCGGCGGTCCGCGCGGCGACCTCTACATCTTCCTGTCGGTGACCCCGCACGAGCTGTTCGAACGCGATGGCCTCGACCTGCTCTGCACCGTGCCGGTGCCGATGACCACGGCGGCGCTCGGCGGCGATATCGACGCCCCCTGCCTGCTGGGCGGCGAGAACTGCGACGGCAATTGCAAGGTCAAGGTGACGGTGCCCGAGGGCGCCCAGACCGGTAAGACCGTCCGCCTCAAGGGGCGCGGCATGCCCTCCCTGCGCAGCCGTCAGCGCGGCGATCTGGTGGTCGAGCTGTTCGTGGAAACCCCAACCCACCTCTCCGCCCGCCAAAAGGAGCTGCTCAAGGAGCTGGCCGGCCTGTGCGGTGAAAAGCAGAACCCCAAGTCCGCCAACTTCGTCGGCAAGGCCAAGCGCTTCTGGGAAGAGGTCACCGGGAATTAACCTCTCCCGTCGGCGTCTCCGATTTTTGGGCGTTCCGTCCCCGGAAAACCTTAACGCCGCCTCTTAACGCGACCCGCGACGCTCTATAGTTTCCGGGGCGATGAACGCCCACACGACGCCCTCAGCCGCCACGCTCGACCCCACCGGCGCGACGCCGGTGATGGCCCAGTTCTTCGAGATGAAGGCGCGTCAGCCCGATGCGCTGATCTTCTTCCGCATGGGCGACTTCTACGAGCTGTTCTTCGACGACGCCTACAAGGCCGCCGCCGCGCTCGGCATCAGCCAGACCTTCCGGGGCACGCACAACGGCCAGCCGATCCCGATGGCGGGCGTGCCGCAGCACGCGGCCGAGGCCTATCTCTCCAAGCTGATCCGCATGGGGTTCAAGGTCGCCGTCTGCGAGCAGATGGAAGACCCCGCCGAGGCCAAGAAGCGTGGCTCCAAGTCCGTCGTCCGCCGCGACATCGTTCGCGTGGTGACGCCGGGCACCCTGACCGAGGACGGCCTGTTGGACGCCCGGGGCGCCAATCGCCTCGCCGCCGTGGCGATCCGAGCGGGGCAGGCGGCGGTGGCCTCGGTTGAGCTGTCGACCGGCGAGGTCGAGGTCTTCGCGCTCGCCAAGGAAGCCGTCGCGCCCATCCTGGCGGCCCTGGCCCCGTCCGAAACCCTGGTCGCCGACCGCCTGCTGTCGGACGACGCCCTTTCCCAGACCCTGAAAATCTGCGGGGGCCTGGTGCAGCCCATGCCCTCGGCGCTGTCCGAGCCGCAGGCCTCCGAGGCGCGGGTCAAGCGTCTCTACGGCGTCGAGACGCTGGATGGCTTCGGCGGGCTGTCGCCGGCCGAGATTGGCGCCCTGGGCCTGATCGCCGCCCACCTGGAGATGACCCAGGCCGGCAAGCTGCCAGCGCTTCGGGCACCGCGCCGGGCGGCCGACGCCGACGTCATGGCGATCGATCCGGCCACGCGCGGCAGCCTGGAGATCGACCGCACCCAGACCGGGGACCGCAATGGCTCGCTGCTGGCCGTCATCGACCGCACGGTGACCGCCGGCGGCGCGCGCATGCTGGCCTCGCGCCTGGCCCGGCCGCTGCTGGATCCCGCCGCCATCGACCAGCGCCTGGACGCCGTCGAATGGTTCGTCGAGCACCGCCAGTTGCGTCAGCGCTTGCGCGAGGTGCTGAAGGGCGCTGGCGACATGGCCCGCGCCCTGTCGCGTCTCGCCTTGGGCCGCGGCGGTCCGCGCGACCTGGGCTGCATCCGCGACACCCTGAAGGTCGGCGAGCGTCTGGCCGGCATGGCGGGCGGCTCGCCCGACCCGCTGTCACCGCCGCCGTTCGAGCTGGAGCACGCCTTCAAGGCGCTGACCCCATCGCTGCACGAGGGCCTGTCGCAATTCCTGAACGTCCTGGAGCAGGGCCTTGGCCCCGACCTGCCGGCCCTGGCCCGCGACGGCGGCTTTGTCGCCGCCGGCGTCCGGCCCGAGCTCGACCAGGCCCGCGCGCTGCGCGACGACAGCCGCAAGGTCATCATCGCGCTGGAAGCCCAGCTAATGGCCGAGAGCGGCGTGCCGCTCAAGATCCGCCACAACGGCGTGCTCGGTTATTTCGTCGAGGCCACGGCCGGCAAGGCCGATCCCCTGTTCCAGCCGCCGCTGAACGCCACCTTCATCCACCGCCAGACCCTGGCCAACCAGGTGCGCTTCACCACGGTGGAGCTGGCCGATCTCGACGCCCGCATCGCCCAGGCCGCCGAGCGAGCCCTGGCCATGGAGGTCGCCGCCTTCGAGGACTGGCGCGAGCAGGCCCGCCTGCTGGCCGACGCCATCCAGATCGCCGCCGAGGCCCTGGCCCGCATCGACGTCGCCTCCGCCCTGGCCGAATGGGCCGAGGACGCCGGGGCGGTGCGCCCGATCGTGGACGCCTCCTACGCCTTCGACGCCAAGGGCGCCCGCCACCCGGTGGTCGAGGCCGCCGTCAAGCGCGCCGGCGAGCCCTACACCCCCAACGACTGCTGTCTGGACGCCTCGGGCGAGGGCGGGCCGCGCCTGTCGATCGTCACCGGCCCGAACATGGCCGGTAAGTCGACGTTCCTGCGCCAGAACGCCCTGCTGGCGATCCTGGCCCAGTCGGGCTGCTATGTGCCGGCCGCCAGCTTCCGGCTGGGCGTGGTCGATCGCCTGTTCAGCCGTGTCGGCGCGGGCGATGACCTGGCGCGCGGCCGCTCGACCTTCATGATGGAGATGGTCGAGACCGCCGCGATCCTGACGCAAGCCGGCCCGCGCAGCCTGGTGATCCTGGACGAGATCGGCCGGGGCACGGCGACCTACGACGGTCTCGCCATCGCCTGGGCCTGCGCCGAGGCCCTGCACGACGTCAACCGCTGCCGCGCGCTGTTCGCCACGCACTATCACGAGCTGGCGACGCTGGAGGAGCGGATGAGCTTCGTCTCGAACCTCTCCCTGCGGGCCAAGGAATGGAACGGTGACCTC
This sequence comes from Caulobacter segnis, assembly GCF_031454995.1. Taxonomy (GTDB): domain Bacteria; phylum Pseudomonadota; class Alphaproteobacteria; order Caulobacterales; family Caulobacteraceae; genus Caulobacter; species Caulobacter segnis_E. Next base: position 163,471 of record NZ_JAVDRV010000004.1, read on the forward strand.
GTCTTCCTGCACGAGGCGGTGTCCGGCCCGGCCGATCGCTCCTACGGCGTCCAGGTCGCCAAGCTGGCCGGCGTGCCCATGCCGGTCGTGGCCCGCGCCCGCGAGGTGCTGGACCGCCTGGAGACCAAGGACCAGTCGCCGGCCAAGCTGGACGACCTGCCGCTGTTCGCCATGAGCCAAGCCGTGGTCTCGACGTCCACTGGGGCGCCCGCCAAGGCGGCGCCCAGCGCCGTCGAGACCACGCTGGAGGACCTCGACGTTGACGGCATGAGCCCGCGCGAGGCCTTGGAGGCGCTCTATCGTCTTAAGGGTCTGCTGAAGACCTAGAGTCTCTAGTGGCAGCGTGACGATCGCCAAAACCGGCTTCCACTTTTCGCTGTCACGCTGTGGTACCCATATAGTCAACATGCCCCGTCGCCTTCGCCCCACCCGCCTGGAACACGTCGTCGACGGTCACGCCCTGCGGGCGCGCCTCTCGGCCGCCGCCCTCGACTCGATCGGCAACGAGGCCGAGCAACGGGCCCGTGCCATCGAGATTCTCAAGCAGGCCCTGTTTCGCGGCCGGATGATCGCCAAGGAACGGCTGGAGAACGGCGCCAGCGGCGTCGAGACCGCCCGCCTGCTCAGCGGCGTCACCGACGAGGTGATCACCGCCCTCTACGACTTCACGACGGTCCACGTGTTCCGCGCCCGCAACCCGACCGAGGGCGAACGCCTGTGCCTGCTGGCGGTGGGCGGCTACGGCCGCGCCACCCTGGCGCCGTTCTCGGACATCGATCTCCTGTTCCTGCGGCCCTACAAGCAGACGCCGCACGCCGAGAGCGTGATCGAGTACATGCTCTATGCGCTGTGGGATCTGGGCTTCAAGGTCGGCCACGCCTCGCGGACCATCGAGGAGTGCGTGCGGCTGTCGAAGGAAGACTTCACGATCCGCACCTCGATCCTGGAGGCCCGTCGCCTGACCGGCGACGAGCGCCTGGCCGCGGATCTCAAGCGCCGCTTCCGCGACGAGGTGATGAAGGGCACCGGCGCCCAGTTCGTCGCCGCCAAGCTGAAGGAGCGCGACGACCGCCAGGCTCGCGCCGGCGCCAGCCGCTACATGGTCGAGCCCAACGTCAAGGAAGGGAAGGGGGGTCTGCGCGACCTCCACACCTTGATGTGGATCGCCGAATACCTGCACCCGGTCGACCGTCCCGAGGACGTCTTCAAGCTGGAGGTGTTCTCGACCCGCGAGACCAAGGCCTTCATCCGCGCCTTCGACTTCCTGCACGCCGTGCGCGCCCACCTGCATTTCACGACGGGACGGCCCGAGGAGCGCCTGACGTTCGACCTGCAGCCCGAGATCGCCCGCCGCATGGGCTATGGCGACCGGGGCGACGCGCCGGCCGTCGAGCGGTTCATGCGCCGCTACTTCCTGATCGCCAAGGAGGTCGGGGCCCTGACCCGGGCCTTCTCGGCCAAGCTGGAAGCCGAGCATTTCAAGCACGAGCCCAAGGGCATCTCGCGCTTCCTGCAGGGCGGCAAGCCCAAGCGCAAGGCGCTGGAGGTCAAGGGCTTCTTCGAGGACAACGGCCGCCTGAACATCGAGGGGCCCGAGATCTTCGAGGCCGATCCGGTCAATCTGATCCGCCTGTTCAAGATCGCCGACGAGCGCGACCTCGACCTGCATCCCGACGCCTTCACGGCCGTGACCCGCAGCCTGTCGCTGATCACGTCCAAGGTCCGCCGCGCCCCCGAGGCCTGTCGGGCGTTCATGGACCTGTTGGCGCGCGGCAAGCGCAGCTACCGCACCCTGACCCTGATGAACGACGCCGGCGTGCTGGGCCGCTTCATTCCGGAGTTCGGCCGCGTCGTCGCCCAGATGCAGTTCAACATGTACCACTCGTACACGGTGGACGAGCACACCCTGCGGGCGGTTGGGATCATTGGCGACATCGCCGCCGGACGCCTGGCCGACGACCACCCGCTGGCCGTCTCGATCATGCCCCTGATCGAGGACCGCGAGGCCCTGTTCCTGGCCATGCTGCTGCACGACACCGGCAAGGGCGGGGTCGGCGGACAGGAGAAGGCCGGCGCCCGTTCGGCCCGCAGCGCCTGCGAGCGCCTGGGCGTCGAGCGCAGCAAGGTCGAGCTGGTCGCCTGGCTGGTCGAGAACCACCTGGTGATGAGCGATTTCGCCCAGAAGCGCGATGTCTCCGATCCCGGCACCGTCGCGGCCTTCGCGCGGATCGTCGAGAACCCCGAGCGTCTGCGTCTCTTGCTAGTCATCACCGTCGCCGACATCCGCGCCGTGGGCCCGGGCGTGTGGAACGGCTGGAAGGGCCAGCTGCTGCGCGAGCTCTATAACGCCACCGAGGCGGTGTTCCGCGGCGGTCGCGGCAGCGACGCCGCCGCCAATGTCCAGCGCCACCAGGAGGCCGCCGCCGAGACCGCGCGCGCGGCCCTGTTGGAGGCGGATCCCGACGCCAGAAGCTGGGTCGCGGCGATGGAGAACGCCTACTTCAGCGCCTTTTCCCAGGAGGATCTGCTCGAGCACGCCGTCCTGGCGCGTCGAGCGGCGGCCGAGGGCGGCGCGGCGGCGGAGGGGCGCGTGCGATCGGGCCAGAACGCCTCCGAGATCGTCGTCGCCGCCAAGGACCGGCGCGGCCTGTTCGCGGATCTGGCTCTGACCATCTCGTCGCTGGGCGGCAACGTGGTCGGCGCGCGGGTCTTCACCTCGCGCCAGGGCCAGGCGCTGGACGTCTTCTATGTGCAGGACGTGACGGGCGCGCCGCTGGGCTGCGAGAACCCCCGCGCCCTGCGCCGCCTCGCCGACGCCCTGGAGGCGGCCGGCAAGGGCGAGCCGCTCGTGGTGGAGCCGCGTCGGGGCGCCGAGCAGGCCCGCGCGGCGGCCTTCGCCATCGCGCCCAGCGTCACGGTCGACAACGACGCCTCGGATGACGCGACCGTGGTCGAGGCGTCGGGCCGCGATCGTCCCGGCCTGCTGCACGCCCTGGCCAAGAGCCTGGCCGACAGCGGCCTGTCGATCCAGTCGGCCCATATCGACGGCTATGGCGAGCGGGCGGTGGACGCCTTCTATGTCCAGACCGCGCAGGGCGAGAAAATCACCGAGACGCGCAAGATCAACGCGCTGAAGGCCGATCTGCTGGACGCCCTGGAGCTGAACGAAGCCAGCGCCCCCGCCGCCCGACCGGGCCTGCGGCGGGCCAGGGCCAGCGTGGCGCGGTAGGGGCGGGCCGCCCCTACTTGCCGGCCGCCTCGATCGCCGCGTCGATCTCGGCCAGCGGGTGATAGCCGGGCTCCATCTTGCGGCCGTTGATCTCGAAGGTCGGGGTGGCGGTGACGTCGTTCTCGCGGGCGTTGCGCTCGACCCGCGCGTTCAGCGCCTTGATCTGGGCCTCGTCGGTCACGCACTGGGTGAATTGGTCCTCGCTCATGCCCGACGACTTGGCGATCTCGAGCAGGGTTTCGCGAGGGGTGTCGAACACGCCCGGCTGGCTGGCGAACACCGCGTCGATGACCGGGAAGTACTTGTCCTTGCCGGCGCAGCGCGCCAGCAGGAAGCCGGCCGAGGCCACCGTCACCTCCGAACCGCCGCCGACCAGCATTTCGCGGAAGACGTACCGCACCTTGCCGGTGTCGATATATTTGGCCTTGAAGGCCGGATAGACCTCCTTTTGCCAGGCCGCGCAGACCGGGCAGCCGACCGAGGCGTACTCGATCACGGTGATCTTCGCGTCCTTGTTCCCCAGGCTCATGTCGTCGGCCATGGCGCCGGGCGCGGAGGTCTTGTCGCAGGCGGCGAGGGCGAGGCTGGCGAGCAGGGCGGCGGCGAGGGCGAGGCGGCGCATCGAGATTTCGAACCTTTGGTTTAGCGGCGCGCCATCAAAGGGAGGAACGCCGTTCTGGTCAATCGCCGACCGGGGCGCGGCGCCCTTGACGCCCACCCGCCAAACGCCCAGAAGCCGCTCGTGACCGACACCGCCGCGCCCGCCTCGTCCGAACAGCCTCAAACGCCCAAGAAGGGCGGGCTGCTGAAGTCGTCGGCGATCTATTCGGGCCTGACCCTGGTCAGCCGGTTCATGGGTTTCGCGCGCGATCTGGCGGTTTCTTACCGGATGGGCGCCAGCGCCACGCCGGCGGCCGACGCCTACAACGCCGCCCTGGCGTTTCCGAACCTGTTCCGCCGCTTCTTCGCCGAGGGCGCCTTCGCCGCCGCCTTCGTGCCGGCCTACGCCAAGTCGCTGCAGCGCGACGGCGAGGAGAAGGCCGACATCCTGGCGGGCGACGCCATGGCGACCCTGGCGGCCTCGACCATCATCATCACTGTCGTCTGCCAACTGGCCATGCCGTGGCTGATGATGCTGATCAGCCCCGGTTTCGGCTGGGGCACCGAGAAGTACAAGCTGGCGGTGCTGCTGACCCAGATCACCATGCCCTACCTGCCGTGCATGGCGATCGTCGCGCACCTTTCGGGGGTGCTGAACGCCCGCGACCGCTTCATTCTGTCGGCCGGCGCGCCGATCCTGCTGAACATCGCCACCCTGGCCTTCATCCTGCCGCAGACCACCGCGGTTGGGGCGGCTCAATGGGGCTCGGTCGGCGTGGTCGTGGCCGGCGTGGCTCAGGCGGCGCTGCTGGTCTGGGGCGTCAACAAGTCCGGGGCCAAGGTTCACTGGCGACTGCCGCGGCTGACGCCGGAGGTGCGCGAGCTGATCGGCAAGGCGATCCCCGGCGCGCTGGCGGCCAGCGCCACCCAGGTCAACATCTTCATCTCCGGAAACCTGGCCAGCCACGTGCCGGGCGGCCGCACCTGGCTGGCGACGGCCGATCGCCTCTATCAGCTGCCGCTGGGCCTGGTGGGCGTGGCCATCGGGGTCGCCCTGCTGCCGCGCCTGTCGCGGGCGGTCAACTCCGGCGACCGTGACGACGCCCAGAGCGCCATGGACCAGGGCATCACCCTGGCCATGGCCCTGACCCTGCCGGCGGCCGCGGCCCTGGTCGCCATGCCGGGCTTCCTGTCCGACGGCCTCTATACGCGCGGGGAATTCACCGCCTTCGACGCCAGCCAGACGGCGGCGGCCCTGTTCTTCTACGGCCTGGGCACCCCGGCCTTCGTGCTGCAGCAGCTCTATTCGCGGGCCTTCTTCGCGCGTGGCGACACCAAGAGCCCGATGCGCTTCGCCTTGGTCTCGGTGGCCGTGAACATCATCTTCGGCGTGGTCCTGTTCAAGCTGATCGGCGTGAAGGGCATCGCCGCCGCCACCGCGCTTGCTTCGTGGCTGAACGTCGCCCAGATGGCGGTCGTCCTGGGCCGCAATGGCGAGTACGGCCCGTCGGCCCAGACCTGGTCGCGCCTCCTGCGGATCCTGCTCGCCAGCCTGGGCATGGGCACCTTGATGGCGGCGGCCTCGCACTATCGCGACCTGATCGAGGCGCCGCTGCGCGCGATCGGCCTGACCGGCCACGCCATCGGCGCCAAGGAGTTCGCCCTGGTCCTGACGTGCCTGGCGGGCCTGGCGGTCTATCCGCCGCTCTTGTTCCTGTTCGGCGGGGTCAAGCCGGCCGAGCTGAAGGCGGCGTTGCGGCGGGGCAAGGCTTGATCCGTGCGGGCGAGGGCGCTAACCAGCGGGCCATGGCTCCGATCGGTTCCCTCGCGCCGCGATGGCGCGGCTCCTACTGACCCCGATTCCCGCGCTCCATTCCTCGGATTTGGCGCGCGGTTCGCGCTTTCGCGCGCTCGCCATCCTTCTCGCATTCGACAGCAAGGCTTAGAGCCATGACCGACCAAGCTCCCGTCACCTATGCGGGTCCGTCCCGCGTGCTTTCGGGCGTCCAGCCCTCGGGCGCCCTGCACCTGGGCAACTATCTCGGCGCGCTGGTGAAATTCACCCGCCTGCAGCACGAGATCGACACCTTCATCTTCGTGGCCGACTTGCACGCCATCACCGTCTGGCAGGACCCGGCGGCCCTGGCCCAGCAGACCCGCGAGATCGCGGCGGCCTACATCGCCTCGGGCTTGGACCCGGACAAGGCGACGATCTTCCCGCAGTCGGCCGTGCGCGAGCACGCCGAGCTGGCCTGGATCTTCCAGTGCGTGGCCCGCCTCGGCTGGTTGGACCGCATGACCCAGTTCAAGGAGAAGAGCGGCAAGCACAAGGAGCGCAGCTCTGTGGGTCTCTACACCTACCCGGTGCTGCAGGCCGCCGACATCCTGGTCTACAAGGCCACCCACGTGCCGGTCGGCGAGGACCAGAAGCAGCACCTGGAGCTGACCCGCGACATCGCCGGCAAGTTCAACCACGACTTCGGGATTCCCGGCGGGGCGCCGGCCTTCTTCCCGCAGCCTGAACCGCTGATCCAGGGGCCGGGCGCGCGCGTCATGAGCCTGCGCGACGGCTCGGCCAAGATGAGCAAGTCCGATCCGTCGGACTATTCGCGCATCAACCTGACCGACACGGCCGACGACATCGCCGCCAAGGTCCGCAAGGCGCGCACCGATCCCGAGCCGCTGCCGGAAACGATCGAGGAGCTGGCCGCCCGCGCCGAGGCCGACAACCTGGTGGGCATCTTCGCGGCCCTGGCCGGCAAGACCAAGGCCGAGGTGCTGGCCGAGTACGCCGGCAAGGGCTTCGGGACCTTCAAGCCGGCCCTGGCCGAGCTGGCGGTCGAGAAGCTGGCCCCGGTCGGCGAGAAGATGCGCGGCCTGCTGGGCGATCCGGCGGTGCTGGACGCGATCCTGGCCAAGGGCGCGGAAAAGGCTCGTGAAGCCGCCGCCCCGACCCTGGCCGAGGTCAAGAAGCTGGTCGGCTTCTGGGGCGCCTGACGCGGCCGCCAAGCGCGAACAAAAAAGCCCCGCGCCAGAGAGCTGACGCGGGGCTTTCCTTTGGTGGTTCAGCCGGTCAGATCCGCTCCGGAATCCGCACCATCATCCGCTCATAGCCCTTCACGAAGGTCGAGAAGACCCGCTTGGGCTCTTCCAACACCTCGATCCGCGGGAAGCGCTGGAGGATTTCTTCCCAGACGATGCGCAGCTGCATCTCGGCCAGGCGGTTGCCGACGCAGCGGTGGATGCCGAAGCCGAACGACAGGTGGCGGCGAGCGCCGGGGCGGTCGATGATGAACTTGTCGGCGTCCTCGATCACCGTGTCGTCACGGTTGCCCGAGACGTACCACATGACGACCTTGTCGCCCTTCTTGATGGTCTGGCCCGAGAGCTCGTAGTCCTCCAGCGCCGTGCGGCGCATGTGGGCCAGCGGGGTCTGCCAGCGGATGATCTCCGAGACCATGTTCGGGATCAGGCTGGGATCGGCCCGCAGCTTGGCCTCTTCCTGCGGGTTCTTGGAGAGGGCGTAGAGGCCGCCGGTGATCGAGTTACGGGTGGTGTCGTTGCCGCCGACGATCAGCAGGATGACATTGCCCAGATATTCCATCGGCGGCATGTCGCGCGTGGCCTCGCCGTGGGCCAGCATCGAGATCAGGTCGCTGCCCGGCTCGGTCTGGTTGACCCGCTCGTTCCACAGATTGGTGAAATGGCCCAGGCACTCCAGCAGTTCGGCGCGGCGGGCGTCCTCGCTCTCCACGATGCCGCTCTCTGGCGAGGCGGTGGCGACGTCCGACCAGCGGGTCAGCTTGCGGCGCTCCTCCCAGGGGAAGTCGAACAGGGTGGCCAGCATCTGGGTGGTCAGCTCGATCGAGACCTTGTCGACCCAGTCGAAGGGCTCGTTCAGGGGCAGGTTGTCCAGAATCTGGCAGACCCGCTCGCGGATGATCCCTTCCAGCCGCCCCAGGTTCTGCGGCGAGACGATCGGGCTGACGGTCTTGCGCTGGATGTCGTGCTTGGGCGGGTCCATGGCGATGAACATCGGCAGGACGAAGTCCTCGTCGAAGTTCCGGATGGTGATGCCGCCCAGGTGAGCATCCGACGAGAACACCTGGTGGGTCGTGTCCACCGTCATGATGTCGTTGTAGCGGGTGATCGACCAGTAGGGGCCGGTCTCCTCGTCACCTTGGGAATAGTGGACGGGCGCCTCTTTCCGCAGGCGCTCGAAATAGGGCCACATGGCGTCGGCCTGGAACAAGGCCGGGTTGGCCACGTGGATGTCTTCCAGCGGCGTCGCATAGGCTTGCGCGCGCGCGGTCTCCTTCAGGTCCACAGAACCGTCGCTCATCTGATCCTCCCGAAGATCATTGTTCCACGTATCACGCCAGAAAATGACGCCAGTGTCACTTTCTTTGTTGGCGGCGCCCCGGTCTTGCGTCGCGGGGCCGCGAGGTCCATCTGGAGGCGATGTTCATCCAGACCGAAACCACGCCCAATCCCGAGGTGCTGAAGTTCCTGCCCGGCCGCGAGGTCCTGGGAGAGGGCGCCCGCGAGTTCCGCACGGCCGAGGAGGGCGAGGTCTCGCCGCTGGCCAAGGCGCTGTTCGACCTCGGCGACGTCACGCGGGTGTTCTTCGGTCCGGACTTCCTGACCGTTACCAAGGGCGAGGCCGCCCAGTGGCCGCACCTGAAGGCGCCGATCCTGGCGGCGATCATGGACCACTTCACCAGCGGCCGGCCGCTGCTGCTGGACGCCGAGCAAGCCGGTGGCCACGACGAAGGCGACTATGACGAGGAAACCTCGCAGATCGTCGCCGAGATCAAGGACCTGCTGGACACCCGTATCCGTCCGGCCGTGGCTCAGGACGGCGGCGATATCGTGTTTTCTCGCTTCGAACCGCAAACGGGCGTCGTCTGGCTGCACATGCGCGGCGCCTGCTCGGGTTGCCCATCCTCATCCGCCACGCTGAAGTCGGGCGTTGAGAACATGCTCAAGCACTACGTTCCGGAAGTGACCCGGGTCGAGCAGACGCTGGGCTGACCTACGGCTTGCGCCTCGCGCCGGAAGCGTCATATTGCAACCACATAAGTTGCAAATTGTCTTCTTGAGGATCGCCGATGGCCAAGCTCGACACGCCCGCGCTCGCCCAGTTGTTCACCGAGGCCCGCACCCGCAACGGGTGGGATCCGGCGCCACTGCCGGAAGAGACGCTGCGCGCCCTCTATGATCTCGTGAAGTTCGGCCCGACGGCGGCCAACTCGACCCCGGCGCGGTTCTATTTCGTGACCTCGCCCGAGGCCAAGGAGCGCCTGGCCAAGCACGCCTCCGGCTCGAACGGCCCGAAGATCCGCCAGGCGCCGTGCACGGTGATCATCGGCTACGATCTCGACTTCCCCGAGACCATGCCCAAGCTGTTCCCGCACGTCTCCGACGCCAAGAACTGGTTCGGCGATTTGCAGGCGCGCGAATGGGGCGCTCTACGCAACAGCTCGCTGCAGGGCGGCTATTTCATCATGGCCGCGCGGGCCTTGGGTCTCGACGCGGGCCCGATGTCGGGCTTCGACAACGCCGCCGTCGACGCCGAGTTCTTCGCCGGCACGGCCATCAAGAGCAACTTCATCGTGTCGATCGGCCACGGCACGGACGAGGGCTTGTTCCCGCGCAATCCACGCCTCGATTTCGAGGAAGCGGCGAAAATCCTTTAAGCGCTGGCGTCCCCCCGCCGCGCGTTTGTCGACAGGCGACGTGACGGCGGGGGCCCTCGCGCGTTAAAAGGACGCCATGACCCCGCGCCACGCTCTCCTCGCTCTTCCGCTCGTTCTGCTGGTCGCCTGCGGGCCGGCCAAGAAGGACGAAACAGCCAACGCCGCCAAACCGACCGACAAGGCGCCGGTCGCCGTCGCGGTAACGCCCTACGCCGGAGGTCCGCTGACGGTCGGCAAGGACGGGGTGGGCCCCATCGGCGGCGCGACGGCCTTCGACCTTCCGACGCTGAAGGCGCTGTTCCCCAAGGCCAAGGTCGAGCAGGCCTTCCTGCACTTTGGCGAAGGGCCGCCCCAGCCGATCATCAATGTCGAGCAGGACAACACGCCGGTGCTGGAGATCGGCAAGACGGACGAAGGCGCCATAGCCTATGTCGCGGCGACCGGCGGCGATGTCCGAGGCCCGAAGGGCGAGCAACTGCTGGCCAAGTGGGCCGATCTTGGCTTCACGGTCGATCAATGCCGGGCCGGCAAGGGGCGCGAAGTTAACCAGGTGATCTGCGTTCGTCCGGAAGCGACGACGGTGTCCTACGTGTTCGGCGTTCCCGGCTGGACCCAGGGTGGCGTGCCGCCCGAGGCCGTGCTGAAGGCCAAGGGCCAGCTCAACGCCCTGGTCTGGCGACCGGCCGAGGGCGCCGCGGTCGGCGCGGCCTGATCCATGATCCTGTCCATCGACACCTGCCTCGGCGCCAGTTCGGCCGCCGTGGTCGACGGCCAGCGCGCGCTGGCCGCGCGTAGCGAGCCCATGACCCGCGGTCATCAGGAGCGGATCGGGATCGTCGCCCGCGAGGCCGCCGCCGAAGCGGGCGTGGCCTTCACGCACCTCGACCGGATCGGTGTCACCGTGGGCCCGGGCTCCTTTACAGGCCTGCGCGTGGGGCTGGCGTTCGCCAAGGGCCTCGCCACCGCGCTGTCGATTCCCTGCGTCGGCGTCACCACCTTGGAGGCGCTGGCCTTCGGCGTCGAAGGTTTCGTCGCGTCCGTGCTCGATGCGCGGATGGGCCAGGTCTACATCCAGATTTTCGCCGACGGCGCCGCGCTGATGGCGCCCGACGCCTTGGGCGTGGGCGAGGCGGCCGCGCGCCTTGCCGAGCTCTATTCCGGCGGTCCGGCGACACTGATCGGCTCGGGCGCGCCGTTGTTGGCGGACGCGCTGAGCGGCGCCAAGGTGCTGACGCCGGCCGCGCCCGACCCTGTCGCCGTCGCCAGGCTGGCGGCCGCCCGGCCCGCGCCGAACCATTCTCCCCGACCGCTCTACCTGCGCGCGCCCTACGCCACCTTGCCGGACGTCTCGTCGTCATGAACCTGCGTCCTGTCGGGGCCGAGGCCTCGTTCGATCTCGCCGACCTGCACGACAAGGCCTTCGATCGGCCCTGGACGGCGCTGGAGTTCGAAGCGCTTCTGAACTCGCCCGGCGTCTTCGCCGTGCTGGGCGAGGCGGGGGAGCCGGCCGAGTCGAAGGGTTTCATCCTGTGCCGCTCGATCGCGGGCGAGGCCGAGATCCTGACCATCGCCGTGGATCCCGCCGCGCGACGCCGCGGCTGGGGCGCGGCCCTGGTCGAGGTCGCCACTGGGATCGCTGTCCAGACGGGCGCCGAGGCGCTCTTTCTGGAAGTGGCGGTCGACAACACCGCGGCGATCGCGCTCTATCAGTCGACCCGTTTCGCCAAGGTCGGGCTGCGGAAAGGCTATTATCCCCACCCAGATGGCGCCAAGGACGCGGTGGTCATGCGGCGAGCGCTTAACACTTAAGGGCTGATTGCCTATCTTGCCCGCGACTCAGACGGAGGCTCCCGCCTTGGATCGACTCGAAAAGGCCTGCATCGAAAAGGGCATGCGCATGACGGACCAGCGCCGCGTGATCGCGCGCGTGCTGTCGTCGGCCGAGGACCATCCCGATGTCGAGGAGCTGCACCGCCGCGCTCACGCCATCGATCCGCACATCTCGATCGCCACGGTCTATCGCACCGTGCGCCTGTTCGAGGAGAGCGGCATCATCGAGCGCCACGACTTCCGGGACGGCCGCTCGCGCTACGAAGAGACCCCGACCCACCACCACGACCACCTGATCGACATGAAGACCGGCAAGGTCGTCGAGTTCGTGGACGAGGAGATCGAGGCTCTTCAGAACGCCATCGCCCGCAAGCTGGGCTACAAGCTGGTCGACCACCGGCTCGAGCTCTACGGGGTGCCGCTGGAGGAGTAGGGGGCGGGCCGCGACGCCCGCCGCCCTTGCGGAACGGGCCTCTCGACCCCATAACCTCGCCGGATGAGCGAGACCCCGCGAAAGCGCCTCTTTATCAAGACCTACGGCTGTCAGATGAACGTCTATGACAGCGAGCGCATGGCCGATGTCCTGCGCCCGCTGGGCTATGGCGTCGTCGATGATCCCGAGGGCGCGGACCTGGTGGTGCTGAACACCTGCCACATCCGCGAGAAAGCCACCGAGAAGGTCTATTCCGAACTCGGCTACATCAAGCAGATGAAGGACCGGAAGGCCGAGGCGGGCGGTCGCATGACCATCGCCGTGGCCGGCTGCGTCGCCCAGGCCGAGGGCAAGGAGATCATGCATCGCCAGAAGGCGGTCGATCTGGTCGTAGGGCCCCAGGCCTATCACCAGCTGCCGGAGCTGATCGCCCGCGCCCACCGCGCGACCGGCGAGCGCCTGGCCGCCGACTTCGCCGCCGACGAGAAGTTCGACGCCCTGCCGGCCGAACGCCACGTGACCGGGGTCACCGCCTTCCTCACGGTTCAGGAAGGCTGCGACAAGTTTTGCACCTTCTGCGTGGTGCCCTATACGCGCGGCGGCGAATGGTCGCGGCCGGTCAACGACATCGTCGAGGAGGCCAAGCGCCTGGCCGATCAGGGCGTGCGCGAGGTCACCCTGCTGGGCCAGAACGTCAACGCCTATGACGGCGACGGCTCGACCCTGGCCAAGTTGGTCCGCCAGCTGGCCAAGATCGATGGCCTGGACCGCATCCGCTACACGACCAGCCATCCGCGCGACATGGGCGAGGATCTGATCGAGGCGCACGGCGAACTGCCGGAGCTGATGCCCTATCTGCACCTGCCGGTGCAGGCGGGCGGCGATCGAATACTCAAGGCCATGAACCGCGACCACACGGCCGAGAGCTATGTGAAGCTGATCGAGAAAATCCGCGCCGCGCGTCCGGACATCGCCATGAGCGGCGACTTCATCGTCGGCTTCCCCGGCGAGCGCGACGGCGATTTCGAGAAGACCCTGGACCTCGTCCGCGAGGTCGGCTTCGCCAGCGCCTTCTCGTTCAAATATTCGCGCCGTCCCGGCACCCCGGCCTCGGCCATGCCCGGTCAGGTCGAGGAAGAGGTCAAGGCCGAGCGCCTGGAGCGCCTGAACCAGCTGCTGGACGAGCAACAGCGCGCGTTCAACGCCGCCCAGGTCGGCAAGGTGCTGCCCGTGCTGTTCGAAAAGCCCGGCCGTCACGCCGGCCAGATCGTCGGCCGCAGCCCCTATCTGCAAGCCGTCCATTGCGAGGGCGGCGAACAATTGATCGGGAAGATCGTTCCCGTTCGTATCGAGAGCGCCGCCAAGATGAGCTTGGGCGGGGCTCTCGAACCTGTCCTGGAGACCGCTTGAGCCGCACGCCTGAGTTCCTGCCGCTGTCCGACGACGCCGTCCACGCCGTCTCCGGTCCGTCCGGCCGTCACGCCGCCCTGATCGAGGACGCCTTCAAGGTGCTGATCGAGACGCCGGGCGGCGGCGTCACCATCACCGGCGACGCGCGGGGACGCACCGGCGCCAAGCGGGTGCTCGAAGCCTTGGCCAATCGCGCCGACGCCGGCGAGGAAGTGGTCGAGGCCGATGTGCGTATCGCCCTGGGCGCGGCGCACCAGGCCGGCGGTCAGGCCTCGCCCCGCGCGGTGCGCAAGGGCAATGTCTCCCCCAAGACCAAGGGCCAGGCCCGCTATATGGAGGCCATGGCCAGCCACCCGCTGAGCTTTGGCCTGGGCCCCGCCGGCACCGGCAAGACCTTCCTGGCCGTGGCCCATGGGGCGGGTATGCTGCTGCGGGGCGAGGTCGATCGTCTGATCGTCACCCGTCCCGCCGTCGAGGCGGGCGAGAAGCTGGGCTTCCTGCCGGGCGACCTGAACGAGAAGGTCGACCCCTACATGGCCCCGGTCTGGGAGGCCCTGACCGACATCATGGGCGCCGACCAGCTGCGCCGGCGTCGGGAAAAGCTCGAGATCGAGGTTGCCCCGATCGCCTTCATGCGCGGCCGCACGCTGAGCCACGCCTTCGTCATCGTCGACGAGGCGCAGAACTGCTCGCGCCTGCAGATGAAGATGGTGCTGACCCGTCTGGGCGAAGGCGCGCGCATGGTGGTCACGGGCGATCCGACCCAGGTCGATCTCTTGAATCCTCGGGACTCGGGCCTGGCCCACGCGGTCTCGATCCTGGAAGGGGTCGAGGGCGTCGCGGTCTCGCGCTTCACCTCGGCGGACGTCGTGCGCCACCCGCTCGTCGAGCGGATCGTAAAGGCCTATGACGCCGACGCGGCTCAGAATACACCGCGCTAAATGACCATTACCGTAGATATCGAGATCGAGGACGAGGCCTGGACGAGCGGCGCCGAGGACGCCGAGGCTCTGGTTTGGCGCGCCGCCCAGGCCGTGCTGGACGCGCATGAGGACATCGAAGGCCAGGGGATCGTGATCCTGCTGACCGACGACGACACCGTTCAGGGCCTGAATCGCGACTTCCGCCAGAAGGACTATGCGACAAACGTGCTGTCCTTTCCTTCGCCACCCAACCCGGAAGGCCAGATCGGCGACATCGCCTTGGCCTATGGCGTCTGCGCGCGCGAAGCCGCGGAGCAGGGCAAGCCGCTGGGCCACCACCTGCAACATCTGGTGGCGCATGGCGTGCTACATCTCCTAGGATATGATCACGAGGGCGACGACGAGGCGGAAGCCATGGAGGCGCTCGAACGGGAGATCCTGGCGGGGCTGGACGTTCCTGACCCCTACGCCAGTGACGAAGAGGGACGCTGACCAGGGCCATGCCCAGCGACGAGCCTAGTCAACAGCCCGCCGCGCCGGCGCGAAGAAGCCGGGGCGTGCGGGCGTTCCTTAGACGCATGCGTCGGCGGCTGACCGCCGGCGGCGGAGAATCCCCGCGTCCGCCCGAGCCTCCGGCCCAGAGCGGCGAGGTCGATATCGTCGACCAGGCCGAGGCCTTCCAGACCTTGCGGGTCGCCGACGTGATGACGCCGCGCGCGGATATCGTCGCCGTCGAGCTTTCCACGCCGTTCGACATCCTGGTCGCGCAATTTGTCGAGGCCGGGCATTCGCGGATGCCGATCTATCGCGAGACCTTGGACGATCCCGTGGGCGTCATCCACGTCAAGGACGTGTTTCGGCTGATGGCAGAGGACGAGAAGCGGCCGAGCGCCGGCGATTTCGTGCTGAACAAGCTGCGCCGCGAGGCGTTGTACGTGCCCGCCTCGATGAAGGCCGCCGACCTGCTGCTGCGCATGCGCACCAGCCGGATTCACATGGCCCTGGTCATCGACGAGTTCGGCGGCACGGACGGCGTGGTGACGATGGAAGACCTGATCGAGGCGGTGGTCGGCGAGATCGACGACGAGCACGACGACGCCGCGGCCGCCGCGATCGTGGCGCGACCGGGCGGGGTCTATGACACCGACGCCCGCGCGCCGCTCGAGGAATTGGAGTCCGCGCTGGGACGCGAGCTGGCGCCCGCCGACATGGAAGAGGATATCGACACCATCGCCGGCCTCGTGGTCGCCCTGGCCGGGCGCGTGCCGCAGCGGGGCGAGGTGATCGCCCATCCCGACGGCTATGAGTTCGAGGTGGTCGAGGCCGATCCGCGCCGGGTGCGCCGCGTGCGCGTGCGGGGCGGTCCCACGCGCCAGGCCGACGCCGCCGAGGCGATCTCCGAGGGCGTCGGCGCTTCGTGACGCTCTGGAGCCGCTTCCGCCAGCGCCCGTGGAGCGGACCGCTGCTGGCCCTAGGCGCGGGCCTCGCCGCGGCGCTCGCCCATCCGCCCTTCGGCCTGTTGCCTGGGCTACTGGGCTACGCCCTGCTTCTTCATCTCTTGGACACCGCGTCCGTGGCCAAGCCGCTGCGCTCGGCGTTCTGGCGCGGCTGGCTGGCGGGCGTCGGCTATTTCGGACTTGGCACCTGGTGGATCGGCGAGGCCTTCCTGGTCGACGCGGCCAACCAGGGCTGGATGGCACCCTTCGCGATCGCCGCCATGGCCGCCGGCCTGGCGCTGTTCTGGGGCCTGGCGGGGCTGCTCTATCGGCTCGTCCGGCCGGCGAGCGCCTGGCGGATTCTAACCTTCGCCGGCGCCTTCGCCGCGCTGGAATGGGCGCGCGGCCATGTCCTGACGGGCTTTCCCTGGAACCTGCCAGGCGAGACGTGGCGCGCTGGCTCGGCGCCGTCGCAAGCGGCCGCGCTGGTCGGCGCCTATGGTCTGACCTGGATCACCTTGGCCATCGCCGCCGCCCCGGCGGTCTGGCGCGAGGGGCGCGGCGGACGTGTCGCCTTGATCTCGGCCATGGTCGGGCTGGCGGGGCTTTACGGTCATGGCGCCTTGGCTCTGCGCAAGCCCTTGCTTCAGGAGCCGCCTGTCTCGGTGCGCATCGTCCAGGCCGACATCCAGCAAGACGCCAAGTGGGACGCCGGGCGCTTCGCCCAGATCGTCCAGGCCTATGTGTCGCTGACGGCCCGGCCCTACGCGGGAAAGCCAGCCGACCTGGTGATCTGGCCCGAGGGCGCCTTGCCCGCGGCGATCAACGACTATCTCGCGCCGGGGACCTGGGTGCGTCAGGCCATTCTCGATAGCGTCAGGCCTGGCCAGACCCTGCTGATCGGCGGCTATCGCTACGAAGGCCCGATCGACAAACCCGTTTACTACAACAGCCTGATCGCCCTGCGTCGGACGGCCGGCGACCTCGAGGTCGTCGGCGTCTACGACAAGCATCGGCTGGTGCCCTTTGGCGAATACTTGCCTGCGGAGGCCTTCCTTACCCAAATTGGGTTCAAGAGTCTGGCCCATCTCGGAGATGGCTTCGCCACCGGGCCCCGGCCCGCGCCCTTGTTGGTCGCGCCGAACCTGCTGACCCAACCGCTGATTTGCTACGAAAGCTTGTTTCCTGGATTGGCCAGGAAAAACAAGGATGTAAGGGTTCTGATCAATGTGTCGAACGACGCTTGGTTCGGCGTCACGTCGGGGCCGCTTCAGCATCTGAACCTGGCCAGCTATCGCGCCATCGAGCACGCGACGCCCATTCTACGCGCCACCCCGACGGGTGTTAGCGCTGTCATCGGGGCGGATGGTCGAGTTGTGGGCCGGGCCCGCCTGGATCTAGGACAACGTGGCGTTATCGATGCGCAAATACCAGGCCGAGGCCAGGTGACGCGTTTCGATGACTTCGGCGATGGCGCTCTTTTGGTGCTTCTACTGATATCTATGGTTGCGTCGGTTCGCCTGGGAGCAGGTAAATCCTTGTGGACTATTGCGCGCCGGAAAGACTCGCGCTGAATTAAAACCGCAATTTCAGCTATCAAGCGTGGGCATGAGCGATTTGTCGGGCGCCGAACGCCATCCCAATCCGGTCGACCTGCACGTCGGGGCGCGCATCCGCATGCGCCGCAAGATTCTTGGCGTGAGCCAGGAGCGTCTGGCCGAGGACCTGGGTCTGACGTTTCAGCAGATCCAGAAGTACGAGCGCGGCGCCAACCGGGTCAGCGCCAGCAAGCTCTATGAGATCGCCAGGAGCCTGCAGGCTTCGGTCGGCTACTTCTTCGAGGGCCTCGAGGCCACGGCTGACGGCGTGTCGGACGCGGGGGAGCCGTTCGTCCATGATTTCCTGATGACATCCGAGGGTCTGGAGCTGGCCACGCAGTTTCCCCGGATCACGCGGTCGAAGGTCCGTCGGCGGATTCTGGAGTTGGTTCGCTCGATGGCCGACGAGGAAGAGCTGGGCGAGAGCGATTGATCGTCAGGCTCGCTTGCCCGCATAAACATATCTTTATATGGTTCCGGTCTAACTGAACGCCCAAATGGCGCGCGTTCGTGCGCGCGCCTCCCATGGCCGGAGCTGTCTCTTGACCCGTTCGTCCTACATCTTCACCAGCGAGAGCGTTTCCGAAGGCCATCCCGACAAGGTCGCCGATCGCATCAGCGACACCGTCGTCGACGCCTTCCTGAGCGCGGACCCCGAGGCTCGCGTCGCCTGCGAGACGCTGGTGACGACCAACCGCATCGTCCTGGCGGGCGAGGTTCGCGCCGGCCAGCCGGGCGGCGACAAGAAGGCCAACAAGCAGCTGACCAAGGACATCCTTGGCGCGCTGGAGCCGAAGGTTCGCGCCGCCATCAAGGACATCGGTTACGAGCAGAAGGGCTTCCACTGGCAGAAGGCGAAGTACGCCAACTATCTGCACGGCCAGTCGGCGCACATCGCCCAGGGCGTTGACGCCACCGACAAGAAGGACGAGGGCGCGGGCGACCAGGGCATCATGTTCGGCTACGCCAGCACCGAGACGCCCGAACTGATGCCGGCGACCCTGCAGTACAGCCACAATGTGCTCAAGCGCCTGGCCGAGCTGCGCCACTCGGGAGAGCTCTCCGAGTTGGAGCCGGACGCCAAGAGCCAGGTGACCTTGGAATACGACGGCAATGGCCGCCCGCAGCGCGTGGTGTCGATCGTCGTGTCGCACCAGCACAAGAAGAAGATCGACGGCAAGGCCGCGACCTCCAAGCGCGTGCTGGACCTGATCAAGCCGCACATCCTGCCGGTCTTCCCGGACGGCCTGATCACCAAGAAGACCCAGTGGCTGGTCAACCCGACCGGCCGCTTCGAGATCGGCGGCCCTGACGGCGACGCCGGCGTGACCGGCCGCAAGATCATCGTCGACACCTACGGCGGCGCGGCGCCGCACGGTGGCGGCGCCTTCTCGGGCAAGGATCCGACCAAGGTCGACCGCTCGGCCGCCTATGCCTGCCGCTACCTGGCCAAGAACGTCGTGGCCGCCGGCCTGGCCGACCGCTGCACCATCCAGATCGCCTACGCCATCGGCGTGGCCCAGCCGGTCTCGTTCCACGTCGACCTGCATGGCACCGGCAAGGTCGATCCGGCGGTGCTGGAAAAGACCCTGCCCCAGCTGATCGGCGGCGCCACGCCGCGCGCGATCCGCGAGCACCTGCAGCTGAACCGTCCGATCTACGCCCGCACGGCGGCCTACGGCCACTTTGGCCGCACGCCCGACAACGAGGGCGGCTTCTCTTGGGAGAAGACCGACCTGGTCAGCGAACTGAAGGGCCTGGCCTAAGCCTCGCGCCACGCCTTGATCGAGCGGGCTCCGATCCGGACGGGTCGGAGCCCGTTTTCATTTCCCGCCCAGCGCTTTAAGACCCCGGCCATGACCAACCCGCAACAACCCCACGGGCCGCTGCGCTCGTTCGGCCGTCTGAAGTCGCGTCCGGTGAAGCCGCGCCAGCAGGCCCTGCTCGACACCCTGCTGCCCGAGATCGCCGTTCCGCCGGGGCCGTTCCAGCCGCTGGACCTGGCGCCGGGCGCCAAGGCGGTCTGGCTGGAGATCGGTTTCGGTGGCGGCGAACACATGGCCACCCAGGCTGGCCGAAACCCGGACGTCTTGATCATCGGGGCCGAGCCGTTCGTGAACGGCGTCGCTAGCGCGGTCCGTCACGTCGAGGAGCAGGCGCTCAAGAACGTCCGCATCCACGAGGGCGACGCCCGGGACGTTGTCGACTGGCTGCCCGACGCGTGCCTGGACCGCGTCTTCATCATGTTCCCCGATCCCTGGCACAAGGCGCGGCACAACAAGCGGCGCCTGGTCCAGCCGGAGTTCGTCGCCAAGCTGGCGCGGGTGATGAAGCCGGGCGCCGCCTTGCGGTTCGCCACCGATTGGGCCGACTACGCCGAGTGGACGACAGAGCGGGTTCTGGCCGATCCGAACTTCCGTTTCGCCGACGAGACAGCCGCCCGCGACGCGATCCCAGCCGACCACGTCACCACGCGTTATGAGGAAAAGAAGCTCGGCGACTGCGCGCCGGTGTTCCTGGACTTCGTCAGGACCTGAAAGAAGAAAGGCCGGCGCTAGATCATATAGCTAGAGCGCGTTCGAGCGGTTTAACCGCTTAACGCTTGAACCCAACGCGCTCTGGGCGCCGGCCTTTTTCGATCAGTACGTCTCGTTGTAGCGCTTGATCGCCGCGCGGATGATCTCGGCGGTTTCGTCGAGATCGGCCCAGCCGGTGATCTTGGTCGACTTGCCCTTTTCCAGGTCCTTGTAGTGCTGGAAGAAGTGGGCGATCTGCTCGGTCAGGATGGTCGGCAGGTCGCGCCAGCTGGACACGCCCGTGTAGAACGGGTGCAGCTTGTCGACCGGCACGGCCAGGATCTTCTCGTCCGAACCGGCTTCGTCGACCATCATCAAGGTGCCAATCGGCCGGCAGCGGATGATCGCGCCAGGCACCACCGGGGTCGGGCCCACGACCATGATGTCGGCGGGGTCGCCGTCATCGGCCAAGGTGTGCGGGATGAAGCCGTAATTGGCCGGGTAGAACATGGCCGTGTGCAGGAAACGGTCGACCATCAGGGCGCCGCTTTCCTTGTCGATCTCGTACTTCACCGGCTCGCCGCCCTGCGGGATCTCGATGATGGCGTTCAGATCGTAGGGCGGGTTCGCGCCTGTCGGAATCTTGGAAAGGTCCATTGTGACTCTTTGAGTTTTTGAGGTCCGCGGGGAGGCGGCCTGCGCGGACGGGCTTATAGGCCCAAATTGCCGCGGCGCGGAAGAGGCGAGCGTGGTCGGAGTCGACAAGCCTCCCCAATTCCCCTATAAACCAATCCACATCGTCCGTTAGCGCTAGATGGCGCTTTCGAGCGGCGGCCCGAAAGGCTGCCGCTTTTTGTTTGGCCGGTCGGCGACCGGAAAAGAGTTCGAGAGACACGTGCGCGGCAAGACGCAGGAAGACCGAGAGCTGATCGAGATGCTCGACCCCGTCGCCGAGAGCCTCGGCTACGAGATCGTCCGGCTGCGTCTGATGGGGGGCGCCGAGCAGCGCCGCCTGCAGATCATGGCCGAGCACCCCCTGCTGGAAGACGGCTCGGGCGGCGACATGAACGTCGAGGACTGCGCTCGCTTGTCGCGCGCGATTTCCGAGGTGATGGACGCCGCCGATCCGATCGCCGGCGAGTATACGCTGGAGGTCTCGAGCCCCGGCGTCGACCGTCCGCTGACGCGCTTGAAGGACTTCGACGACTATGCGGGCCTGGAGGCCCGTATCGAGCTCGACCGCGTGGCCGAGGGCCGCAAGCGCTTCAAGGGCGAGCTGGCCGGGATCGAGGACGACCAGGTCGGCCTGAACATCGAGGGCGAGGACGACGTCACCGTCTACTTCCCCTTCGCGTGGATCATCGACGCCAAGCTCGTCATGACCGACACCCTGATGAAGCGGGGGGCCGATCAGCGCGCCGCTCGCATCAAATCCGACAACGAAGACCTGTCCGAAAGTGAAGAGGACTGACCATGGCCATCGGCATCGCCGCTAACCGGCTTGAACTCCTGCAGATCGCCGATGCGGTCGCCCGGGAAAAGGGCATCGAGAAGGAAGTCGTCATCGAGGCCATCGAGGACGCTCTGCAGAAGGCCGCCCGCGCCCGCTACGGCGCCGAGCACGACATCCGCGTCAAGATCGACCCGAGGACCGGCGAGACGACGCAGAAGCGCGTGATCGAGGTCGTGTCCGACGACGCCGAGCTGGAAGGCGAGATCGGCAAGATGCCGCTGTCGATCGCCAAGCGCGCCTGGCGCGACGCCGAGATCGGCAAGGTCTACGAAGAGGCCCTGCCGCCGTTCGAGATCGGCCGCGTCCAGACCCAGATGGCCCGCCAGGTCGTCATGCATAAGGTCCGCGAGGCCGAGCGCGAGCGTCAGTACGACGAGTACAAGGATCGCGTCGGCGAGATCGTCAACGGCAGCGTCAAGCGCGTCGAGTACGGCAACGTGATCGTCGATCTGGGCCGCGGCGAAGGCATCATGCGTCGCGACCAGTCGATCCCGCGCGAGAACTTCAACGTCGGCGACCGCATCCGCGCCTACATCTACGACGTCCGTCGCGAGACCAAGGGTCCGCAGATCATGCTGAGCCGGGCGCACGGCGGCTTCATGGCCAAGCTGTTCGCCCAGGAAGTGCCGGAAG
Organism: Caulobacter segnis; assembly: GCF_031454995.1. GTDB lineage: Bacteria > Pseudomonadota > Alphaproteobacteria > Caulobacterales > Caulobacteraceae > Caulobacter > Caulobacter segnis_E. The sequence continues at coordinate 185,291 of NZ_JAVDRV010000004.1, forward strand.
TTTACGACGGCGTCATCGAGATCCGCGCCGTGGCCCGCGACCCCGGCTCGCGCGCCAAGATGGCCGTCATCTCGAACGACAGCTCGATCGACCCCGTCGGCGCCTGCGTCGGCATGCGCGGCTCGCGCGTGCAGGCGGTCGTGGCCGAGCTGCAGGGCGAGAAGATCGACATCATTCAGTGGTCGGAAGACGAGGCCACCTTCATCGTCAACGCCCTGGCCCCGGCCGAAGTCTCCAAGGTCGTCATGGACGAGGAAGACGAGCGCGTCGAAGTGGTGGTGCCGGACGAACAGCTGTCGCTGGCCATCGGCCGTCGCGGCCAGAACGTCCGCCTGGCTTCGCAGCTGACCGGCTGGCAGATCGACATCATGACCGAGAGCCAGGAGAGCGAGCGTCGTCAGCGCGAGTTCACCGAGCGCACGGCCCTGTTCCAGGAAGCCCTGGACGTCGACGAGGTCATCGCCCAGCTGCTGGTCACCGAGGGCTTCGCCGCCGTGGAAGACGTGGCCTTTGTCGAGCCGCACGAGATCGCCGCGATCGAGGGCTTCGACGAGGAAACCGCCGAGGAACTGCAGGCCCGCGCCCGCGAATTCCTCGACAAGGAAGCCGCCGCCCTGGACGCCAAGCGTCTGGAGTTGGGCGTCCAGGACGAGGTGCTGGGCATCGAGGGCGTGACCCTGGCCATGGCCGTGGCCCTGGGCGAGGGCGACGTGAAGACCGTCGAGGACCTCGCCGGCCTGGTGCCCGACGACATGCGCGGTTGGTTCGAGAACAAGAACGGCGAGCGCGTGCGCGAGCCGGGCATCCTGGAAAGCTTCAACCTGTCGCCCGAGGACGCCGAGGCCCTGATCATGCGCGCTCGTGTCGCCATGGGTTGGGTCGAGGCGCCGCCGGAGCCCGAATACGAGGCCGAAACCGAAGCCGAATACGAGGGTGAGGTCGAAGGCGAAGCCGCCGCCGACGCGCCCGCCGGCGAGGAAGTCGCCTCGGAACAAGAAGCCTAAGGGCCTCGACGTCTTGCGTGACGGCCTCGCGGAGCGATCCGCGGGGCCGTTCGTTCGACCAGACCCCTCCCTGTCGCGGATTAGATGACCGAAACCCCTTCGCCCAAGACCCACGCCGAAGCCAACCGTCAGCGCAAGGACATCGTCCTGGGCGAGGCGGTCGACGAGGCGCGTCTGATCCGCTTCGTGGCGGGGCCGGACGGGGCGGTGGTTCCGGATCTGGCTCGCAAGCTGCCGGGCCGGGGGATCTGGGTTGGCGCCGATCGGGACTCGATCACGACCGCCGCGAAGAAGGGCCTCTTCTCGCGGGCGGCCAAGGCCAAGTTGACCGTCGCGCCGGATCTCGCCGATCAGGTGGAAACCCTGCTGGCGCGGCGCGTCTTGGAAGGCTTGGGCCTTGCGCGGAAGGCCGGCGGCATTATCTCGGGATACGAGAAAGTCGTCGCCGCCCTGGCCACGGGCAAGGTGGCCTGGCTGATCGAGGCGTCCGACGGCGCCGAGGACGGTCGCCGCAAGATTCTAGCCGCCGCTCGCAGGGCTCCCTCGGCCCCCCGTTTGCTGGGCGCGTTCAATTCGGACGAATTGGGTTTGGCCTTGGGCGGGGAGAATGTGATACACACCGCTCTCCTTGCCGGGCGCGGCATCGATCGCTGGACGCAGGATGTCGAGCGATTGTCAGGCTTCCGCCCGCTTTTGCCTCCCGAATGGTCGGCGAACGGACGCGAGGAAAGCTAGAGATCTTCCCGCCTTCGGCGGACCAGAAGACCTCTGCGAAAAACAGGCGAGCCTGTTCGCCTTGGTCGGCCCGCCGACCAAGCAGGCTCTAGGGCTTTTGCATCTCACCGGGGCCCTCCGGTGGAATGGAAAAGCCCTAGAATCTTTGAAGTTGGGCGCGGCTATTCGGGTCGCGTCCGTGGGTGAAGGGTCGGGAAACGCGCTTCCTGTTGGGAGTACGTCCAGGCCCCTTTCTCACATGGAAACACGGTTTTTTAGCCAGGTACCGCCTGGCGGAAGTACAAGCGAGCGCATGAGCGACGACAACGAAAACGGCCGACCCGGCGGACGAGCCCCGATCACGCTGAAGCCCCGTCAGGGCTCGGTGAGCGCAGGGGTCGTGAAGCAGAGCTTCAGCCACGGCCGGACCAAGACGGTTGTGGTGGAAACCAAGCGGACGCGGCCTCACGCGCCCGCCTCCGGCAATCTTGCCGCGCCGTCCTCGGCCGAGCGTCGTCACGACGCCCCCGCGCCCCGTCCACCGCAGTCGCAAGGCGGCGGTTCGGCTGGCGGCGGTTCGGCGGGCGGTCTTTCGCAAGAAGAGCTGCGCGCTCGTCAACGCGTCGTCGACGCCGCTCGCGAGGCCCAGGCCCGCCAAGCCGCCGATCGCGCGGCCGCCGAGGCTCGCGCCCGCGCGGCGCAGGAAGCCGCTCAGCGTGAAGCCGCGGCCAAGGCGGCGGCCGAACGCGCCGCCGCGGCTCCGGCTCCGGCCCCGGCTCCCGCGGCTCCCGCTCCAACGGCCCCGGCTCCGGCCGCTCCCGTGACGCCGCCCCCGGCGGCTCCGGTTCAGCAGCCGGTCGCGCAAGCGCCGGCCGCGCCCCGCGCGGAAGCGCCGCGTCAGGAGGCTCCTCGCCAGGATTCTCAACGCGCGCAGACGTCGGGCCAGACCCGCACCTACGAGCCCAGCCGCGAGCGTCGCGACGATCGTCCGACCACGACGACCTATCGCCCCGCCCCGCAAGGCGACCGCCCGTTCAATCAGCGCGCGCCGCGTCCAGACGCCGGCGCCAACTTCGGCCAGCGCGCGCCGCGTCCCGAGGGCGACCGCCCGCGCGGCCCGCGTCCCGAGGGCGATCGTCCGCAAGGCGATCGCGGCGGCTATCGCGGCGACCGTCCGCAGGGGGATCGTCCTCAGGGCGACCGCCCGCAACAGACCGTCCGCTATTCGGCCCTCGCGCCGCGTCCGGCGCCGGGCGCTCGCGGTCCTGGCGGTCCGCCGCGCGGTCCGCGTCCGGGCGTTCCGGCCTCGGCTCCGGCCACGCCGGAAATCCAACGCGCCATGCGCTCGGCCCCGCGGCCCGGCGGCGAAGTCAGCCGTCGTCCCGACGAGGACGATGATCGTCGCAAGAGCGCCGCGCCGAACAAGGCCGTGTCGCGCGTCAAGGGTGCTCCGCAGCGCCGTGAAGGCCGCCTGACCATCCAGGCCGTCGCCGGCGACGGGGATTCCGCCGACCGGATGCGCTCGCTGGCCTCGGTCCGCCGGGCTCGCGAACGTGAAAAGGAAAAGCGTCGCGGCGGCGTGGCCGAACAGGCCCGCGTGGCGCGTGAAGTCGTCATCCCCGACGTCATCACCGTGCAGGAGCTGTCCAACCGGATGGCCGTGCGCGGCGTCGACATCATCAAGTTCCTGATGCGTCAGGGCGTGATGCTGAAGATCAACGACGTCATCGACAACGACACCGCCGAGCTGGTGGCGACCGAGTTCGGTCACACCGTCAAGCGCGTGTCGGAAGCCGACGTCGAAGAGGGCTTCATCGGCGCCGAGGACATCGACGATCACATGGAGCCGCGACCCCCGGTCGTGACGATCATGGGTCACGTCGACCACGGCAAGACCAGCCTGCTCGACGCCCTGCGTTCGACGGACGTGGCGGCGGGCGAAGCCGGCGGCATCACCCAGCACATCGGCGCCTATCAGGTTCGCCTGAAGGACGGTCAGCGCGTGACGTTCCTCGACACGCCCGGCCACGCCGCCTTCTCGCAAATGCGCGCCCGCGGCGCCAACATCACCGATATCGTGGTGCTGGTCGTGGCCGGTGACGACGGCGTCATGCCCCAGACGATCGAGGCGATCAAACACGCCAAGGCCGCCGAGGTGCCGATCATCGTCGCCGTCAACAAGATGGACAAGCCGGGCGCGGACTCCACGCGCGTGGTCAACGAGCTGCTGCAGCACGAGATCGTCGTCGAAAGCCTGGGTGGCGACACCCAGCTGATCGAGGTCTCGGCCAAGGCCCGCACGGGCCTCGACGAGCTGCTGGAAGCCATCCTGCTGCAGGCCGAAGTGCTGGACCTGAAGGCCAACCCCGACCGCACCGCCGACGGCGTGGTGATCGAGGCCAAGCTGGACAAGGGTCGCGGCGCCGTCTCGACCGTCCTGGTCAACCGCGGCACGCTGAAGCGCGGCGACATCGTCGTCGCCGGCGCCCAGTTCGGCCGCGTCCGCGCGCTCCTCAACGAGCGCAACGAGCAGCTGACCGAAGCCGGTCCCGCCACCCCGGTCGAGATCCTCGGCCTGGACGGCGTGCCCTCGCCGGGCGAAGCCTTCGCCGTGGTCGAGAACGAGGCCCGCGCTCGCGAGCTGACCGAGTACCGCATCCGCCAGAAGCGCGAGAAGTCGATGGCCCCCGTGGGCGCCGGCGCCTCGATGGCCGACATGATGGCCAAGCTGCAGGACAAGAAGCTGAAAGAACTGCCGCTGGTCATCAAGGCCGACGTGCAGGGTTCGGCCGAAGCGATCATCGGTTCGCTGGACAAGATGTCGACCGACGAGGTCCGCGCGCGGATCATCCTGTCGGGCGCCGGCGCGATCAGCGAAAGCGACGTCATGCTGGCCAAGGGCGCCGGCGCGCCGGTCATCGGCTTCAACGTCCGGGCCTCGGCCCAGGCGCGAGCCCTGGCCGAACGCGAAGGGGTCGAGATCCGCTACTATGCGATCATCTACGACCTGCTGGACGACATCAAAGGCGTGCTCTCGGGCATGCTGGCCCCGATCCAGCGCGAAACCTTCCTCGGCAACGCCGAGGTCCTGCAGGCCTTCGACATCAGCAAGGTCGGCAAGGTCGCCGGCTGTAAGGTCACCGAGGGCGTGGTCCGCAAGGGCGCCAAGGTCCGGATCGTCCGTCAGGACATCGTGGTCCTGGAACTGGGCACCCTGCAGACGCTCAAGCGCTTCAAGGACGAGGTCAACGAAGTCCCCGTCGGCCAGGAATGCGGCATGATGTTCGCCGGCTTCCAGGACATCAAGGTCGGCGACGTGATCGAGTGCTTCACCGTCGAAGAGATCAAGCGCCAGCTCGACTAGAGCGCGTTGGGCGAAAGTGTGGGCGGTTTCGCCCTCAAAACGCGCTCAAGGTAAAACCTGGAGCTTGTCGGACACCGACAAGCTCTGGGGGCTGGTCGCGAGATCGGAAATGCCGAAGGGCGCGGATCGCGAGGTCCGCGCCCTTTGTCTTGAGGCGCCTTCGCCAGACTGGAAATCGCCCCAATCCGGCGCTACGCCTTTCACCATGCGTATCAAGCCTCTTCTCGCTCTGACCGCCGTCGCCGCGTCCTTGACCGCCTGCGCGACGGCCGACCGCTATGACGCCGCGGGCGACGTCCATGACCTGCTGGTCGCGATCCGCGACAACGACCGCGCGCGCTTCGACGCTCATGTCGATCGCCGGGCCCTGAAGGGGCAGATCGAGGCGCGGTTGATGGACGAAGCGCGCCGTCGCGGCGGGTCCAGCGACGCGGTCTCGGCCCTGGCGGCCTTGGCGGCCGGACCACTGGCCGACGTCGCCGGCGAGGCGCTGATCCGGCCCGAGACCTTCCACGCGGCCGCGACCTACTATGGCTACACCCCCGATCGCCCGATCCCCGGCCGGGTCGCGATCGCCAGCACGCTTCGTCCGGCGGGTGACGGTCGGGTCTGCGCGGCGAAGAAGGACGGGCCCTGCCTGCTGACCTTCACGCGCGAGGGCGCGACCTGGCGTTTGACCGGCTTCGATCCGCAGGCGGCGAACCTGCATCTCCGCCGATGATCAAGGCCGGCTGGGCCTTCGCGGCCCTGATCTTGATGTCGGCCTCGGCCGCGCGGGCCGAGACGCGGATGTTCTCCTACGACCCGATCTCGCCCGACGCCAAGCGGCTGACCGGCGCGGGCGTGACGATCCTGTTCAATCAGGGCCTCTTGGGCGGCGGAAAACCGATCAAGGTGCTGGCCACCGGCGTGCCGGCCGAGGCGCGACTGAAGAATGGGCGGCTGAAGGACCTTGGGCCGGGCGGCCTTTCGGCCATGGAGGGCGTCGACACCGACGTGATGCTCTACGAGGTCGACTCCAGCGCCGCTCAGGGCAAGATCTATGTGCGCGCCTTCTGTCCGGGCTCGACGCGGCTTTGGCTGTCGTTCAGCACCATCGTCGTCCGGCGCGACCTGCGCATCCAGGCGTTCGGCGACGACCCGAAGGCGCGGGAGCGGGCGCGGCTTTGCGGCACGCTGGACTTTTCCTATCGCGGCGAATGGCGGCTGCCCGACGGGCGCGCGCCCAATCCGATGGAGGACTGGACCGACAATCCCCAGCACCCCGACACGACGAACTGATCTGGCCGGCTCTCGTCTTCCGGTCTAGCGTTCGCGCGGGCAGGGAGGGCGAAGGGATGCCGGACGATCCGCTGGCGGGGTTCGAGCGCTTCGACTTCGATGACGGCCGCTGGTCGCGCGAGGTCTATCGTATTGGCGCGGGTCCGGCGGTGATCGTCATTCATGAGGTTCCGGGTCTGCATCCCGGCGTGCTGGCCTTCGCCCGCGACTTGGCCCAGGCCGGCATGACCGCCATCTGCCCCAGCCTGTTCGGCAAGCCCGGCAAGACCGTGACGCAAGGCTACGCGGCCGGCGAGATTCTGAAGAACATGTGCGTGCGGCGTGAGTTCAGTGTCTGGAAGGACGGCCGCTCCAGCCCCATCGTCGACTGGCTGCGCGCCCTGGCCCGCGAGGTTCACGCCGAATGCGGCGGCAAGGGCGTTGGCGCCGTCGGCATGTGCTTCACCGGCGGTTTCGCCTTGGCGATGATGACCGAACCGACCGTGGTGGCGCCGGTGATGTCCCAGCCGTCGCTGCCGTTCGCGGACCGGGGCGGCCTCGATTGCTCGGCCGCCGAGCTGGCCTGCGCCAAACAGCGTTTCACGGACGAGGACCTGTCGCTGATAGCGCTGCGCTTCCGGTCCGACAAGTTGGTCCCCGACGCCCGCGTCGCGCGGCTCAAGGCCGAGTTCGGCGACAAGGTCGAGGTGATCGAGCTGGAAGACCACGACGCCGCGCCCGGTGTGCCGATGGCCCCGCATTCCGTCCTGACCCTGCACCTGCATCGCTCCATCCCCGACTGTGGGACGATGAAGGCGCGCGACCGGGTGATCGCGTTCCTTCGGGAGCGGGTGGGGGCCTGATGGACGCCGCGCTGGACTTCCGCCGCCGGGAGGCCTAGACACCGCGCCTTCGATTTTCCCCGCGCACCGGCGTTCGATCCGCCGGCCGGGCCACAAGGACGTCCGCGCCATGAAGCGCCATTCAGACAACAAGAAGGGCGCCGCGACTGGCCCATCCCAGCGCCAGCTCCGCGCCGGCGAACTGATCCGTCACGCCCTGGTCGAGATTCTCCGCGAGGAGGAGCTTCAGGACGAGGCGCTGCACAACATCTCGGTCACCGTTTCCGAAGTGCGGATGAGCCCGGACCTCAAGCACGCCGTCTGCTTCGTCGAGCCGCTGGGGGCGGGCCTGACCGGCGAGGACACCACCGAGGTGATCAAGGGCCTGAACCGGGTCTCGAAGTTCCTACGCGGGCGCCTGGGTCGCAGCATCGACATGAAGTTCACGCCGGACCTGAAGTTCATCCACGACGAGAGCTTCGGGACCGCCGCCTATATGGACAAGCTGTTCCTGGACCCGAAGGTCCAGCAGGACACCCGCCGCCTTTCGGACGTCCTCGACGAAGACGAGGACTGAGCATGGCTCGCCGCAAGAAGGGCGAGGCCGTCTCGGGCTGGATCTGCCTGGACAAGCCCTACGACCTGACCTCGACGACGGCCGTCGGCCGCGTGCGTCGCGCGTTCAACGCCCAGAAGGGCGGCCACGCCGGCACGCTGGACCCGCTGGCCACCGGCATCCTGCCGATCGCCCTGGGCGAGGCGACCAAGACCGTCCCGTTCTTGATGGACGCCGACAAGGCCTATCGCTTCACCATCGCCTGGGGGCGCGACACGACCACCCTCGACCGCGAGGGCGAGACCACGGCCAGCTCCGACGTTCGCCCGACCCGCGACAAGGTCGAAGCGGCCCTGCCCGCCTTCATCGGCGAGGTCGACCAGGTCCCGCCGAACTTCTCGGCCATCAAGGTCGACGGCGAGCGCGCCTATGACCTGGCCCGCGACGGGGTCGAATTCGAGCTGCCGACCCGCAAGGTGACGATCTTCGACCTCAAGGTCGTCGAGCAGTCGGACCCCGATCACATCACCTTGGAGATGGAATGCGGCAAGGGCACCTATGTCCGCGCCGTGGTCCGCGACCTCGCCAAGGCCCTCGGGGCGTGCGGCCACGTGGCCGATCTGCGCCGCACCCGCGTGGGGGGCTTCTCCGAGGCCGGGGCGATATCGCTGGAAACTCTCGAGAATTTGAGCTATGAGGCCCGGCTGTCGGAGGCATTGCTTCCGGTCGAGACCGCGCTGGACGACATCCCGGCGTTGGCCGTGACCGACGAAGACGCCTTTCGGCTTGCACAGGGACGCGCCATCGTCCTGCTTCCGCGTCAGGTGGAAACGTTGAAAGCCGAGCTTCCGCCCGGCGATCGCACCGTTTCCGCCATGTCCGGCGACAGGTTGGTGGCCCTGTGCGAGATGCGCGCCGGAAAGCTCAATCCGGTGCGGGTCTTCCAACTCACCTGAGCGGAGACAACCCGATGTCGATCACCATCGAGCGCAAGGCCGCGCTCATCGCCGAACACGCCCGCACCACTGGCGACACCGGCAGCGCTGAAGTCCAGGTCGCGATCCTCTCGGAACGCATCTCCAACCTGACCGAGCACTTCAAGACGCACAAGAAGGACAACCACAGCCGTCGTGGCCTGCTGAAGCTGGTTTCCCAGCGTCGCCGGCTTCTCGACCACCTGAAGAAGTCCGACGCCGGTCGCTATCAGTCCCTGATCGAAAAGCTGGGTCTGCGTCGCTAAGGCACAAGGTCCGCCGCCCCGCGGGAGCAGGGCGGCGGATCGCGTATTGGGAGCCTTGTGTCCGAGATAGGCCGGACGCCAGGTTTCCGAGGATGGCCCACGACCGGGCTGTCCGACTGTCCGAGGGTTCACGTCCTCAAACCCGCCTGTCAAACTGGATGAGGATCATCGGGCCGGCTTCCGTTAGCCGTCCGCCCCTGTCCGCCCCCGACGGGAATCCGCCCGCGGGAACCGAAAGAAGAAAAATGTTCGATATCAAGCGCAAGACGATCGAGTGGGGCGGCAAGACGCTGGTCCTCGAAACCGGTCGCATCGCCCGTCAAGCCGACGGCGCCGTTCTGGCCACCATGGGCGAAACCGTCGTCCTGGCCACCGCCGTGTTCGCCAAGACCCAGAAGCCGGGCCAAGATTTCTTCCCGCTGACGGTCAACTATCAGGAAAAGACCTTCGCGGCCGGCAAGATCCCCGGCGGCTACTTCAAGCGCGAAGGCCGTCCGTCGGAAAAGGAGACCCTGGTCTCCCGCCTGATCGACCGTCCGATCCGCCCGCTGTTCGTCAAGGGCTTCAAGAACGAAGTCCAGGTCGTCGTCACCGTGCTGCAGCACGACCTCGAGAACGATCCCGACATCCTGGGCATGGTCGCCGCCTCGGCCGCTCTGTGCCTGTCGGGCGCCCCGTTCATGGGCCCGATCGGCGCCGCGCGCGTCGGCTGGATCAATGACGGTTACGTGCTCAACCCGACGCTCGACGAGCTGAAGGAAAGCAAGATGGACCTCGTCGTGGCCGGCACCGCCGACGCCGTGATGATGGTTGAATCCGAAATCCAGGAGCTCTCGGAAGAGATCGTGCTGGGCGGCGTCAACTTCGCCCACCAGCAGATGCAGGCCGTGATCGACGCGATCATCGACCTGGCCGAGCATGCCGCCAAGGAGCCCTTCGCGTTCGAGCCGGAAGACACCGACGCGATCAAGGCCGAGATGAAGGGCATCGTCGGCGCGGACATCGCCGCCGGCTACAAGATCACCAAGAAGCAGGACCGCTACGAGGCGATCGGTAACGCCAAGAAGAAGGCCATCGAGGCCATGGGCAAGTCGGACACCAATCCGGCCGGCCATGACCCGCAAAAGCTGGGCGCGATCTTCAAGGAGCTGGAAGCCGACGTCGTGCGTCGCGGCATCCTGGACACCGGCCTGCGCATCGACGGCCGCGACGTCCGCACCGTCCGTCCGATCCTGGGCGAAGTCGGCATCCTGCCGCGCACCCACGGTTCGGCCCTGTTCACCCGCGGCGAGACGCAAGCCATCGTCGTGGCCACCCTGGGCACCGGCGACGACGAGCAGTTCATCGACGCCCTGGAAGGCACCTACAAGGAATCCTTCCTGCTGCACTACAACTTCCCCCCCTACAGCGTCGGTGAAACCGGCCGTATGGGCAGCCCGGGCCGCCGCGAAATCGGCCACGGCAAGCTGGCCTGGCGCGCCCTGCGCCCGATGCTGCCGGCCAAGGAAGACTTCCCCTACACGATCCGCCTGGTCTCGGAGATCACCGAGTCGAACGGTTCGTCCTCGATGGCCACGGTCTGCGGTTCGTCGCTGGCCATGATGGACGCCGGCGTGCCGCTGGTCCGTCCGGTCTCGGGCATCGCCATGGGCCTGATCCTGGAAAAGGACGGCTTCGCGGTTCTGTCGGACATCCTGGGCGACGAAGACCACCTCGGCGACATGGACTTCAAGGTGGCCGGCACCAGCGAAGGCCTGACCTCGCTGCAGATGGACATCAAGATCGCCGGCATCACGCCCCAGATCATGGAGCAGGCCCTGGCTCAAGCCAAGGAAGGCCGCGCGCACATCCTGGGCGAGATGAACAAGGCCATGGAAGCGCCGCGTGAAGACGTCGGCGAGTTCGCCCCGAAGATCGAGACCATCACCATTCCGACCGACAAGATCCGCGAAGTGATCGGCTCGGGCGGCAAGGTGATCCGCGAGATCGTCGCCACCACCGGCGCCAAGGTCGACATCAACGACGAGGGCACCGTGAAGGTCTCGGCCTCGGACGGCGCCAAGATCAAGGCCGCGATCGACTGGATCAAGTCGATCACGGACGAAGCGGAAGTCGGCAAGATCTACGACGGCAAGGTCGTGAAGGTCGTCGACTTCGGCGCCTTCGTGAACTTCTTCGGCGCCAAGGACGGTCTCGTCCACGTCAGCCAGATCAGCAACGAACGCGTCGCCAAGCCGTCGGACGTGCTGAAGGAAGGCCAGATGGTCAAGGTGAAGCTCCTGGGCTTCGACGACCGCGGCAAGACCAAGCTGTCGATGAAGGTCGTCGACCAGGAAACCGGCGAAGACCTGTCGAAGAAGGAAGCTGCGGCCGAAGAGGCGTAAGCCTCTAGAAGTCCGGTCTTTTTTCCGGAACGAACGCGGCGGGCGGCTCCGAAAGGGGCCGCCCGTTTCGCGTTTTGGGAGCGCGTGGCGGCATGGGGCGTTGTCCTTGGCGAACAGGGAGCGCCGCCATGGACATCCGGCAACAAGCAGACCGCGAGATCGACGCCGCGCCGGGCAAGTCCATTGGCTCCCGCGCCCAAGAGGAAGGGCTTTAGGCGCCTTGAACCGCTTGCTGGCGCTTCCGCATCGCCTGATCGACAAGAGCCGGATCGATCCGCTCCGCCTGCTCGAGTGGGCCGCGCGCCTGGGCTACGCGGCTCGAGGCCTCGTCTACTGCGGCCTGGGCGCGATCGCCTTGCTGGCGGCCATGGACCTGACGCCCCAGGCCAAGGGGGCCAAGGGCGTCCTCGAGACCTGGGCCGGTTGGCCTCTGGGGACGGTGCTGATCGCTGGCGTCGGCTGCGGCCTCACGGCTTTCGCGCTCTGGCGCGCGATCCAGGCGGTGTTCGACGCCGACCGTCATGGAACCTCCCCCAAGGCGTGGGCGGTCCGGGCGGGGCAGGCGATCAGCGGCCTCGTCTATGGGGGTCTGGCGCTATCGGCCTTCGAACTGCTCGACGTCTTCGAGGATTTCGGCGAGGCGGACGAAGCCGGGGATATTCAGCGGACCTCCGCCGCCGTGCTCGGCGCGCCCCATGGCGACTGGCTGCTTATCCTGGCGGGTCTCGTGGTGATCGGCTTTGGCGTCGGCAACGTCATTCAGGGCCTGATGCAGGACTTTGGTCGGCGCCTGGCGTGCGACAAGGACCTGCGTCGATGGGTCGAGCCCCTGGCCAAGATCGGTTACGCCGCCCGGGGACTGGCCACGCTGCCGGTGGGTGTCTTCCTCATGCTGGCGGGCCTGGAAGCGCGGGCGGCCGAGGCTCGCAGTTGGGGACAGGCTTTGCAGACCGTCGAGCAAAGGCCTTTCGGCGGCGTCGTGCTTGGCGCGCTGGCGGCGGGCCTTATCGCCTTCGGCCTCTTTGGCCTCGTGGAGGCGCGCTATCGGCGCATCTCGCCTCCGCCAGAACTGTCGATTTGATTTAGGTCAAAAACGGAAACCATAGATTTCGACCATTTCTATATCTGCGCCGTCGGTCAGCGGCCATTCTCTCCTCATCGGAACAACGGGACGGGCCAGGCGGCCTCCCAGGCAGAGGGAATAACGGATATGAGCAGCGGCTTCTTCACCACCAACGACGGCGCCCAGATCTTCTTCAAGGACTGGGGTCCCAAGACCGCCCAGCCGATCGTGTTCCACCACGGATGGCCGCTGTCGTCGGACGACTGGGACGCCCAGATGATGTTCTTCCTGAACAAGGGCTACCGCGTCATCGCCCATGACCGCCGCGGTCACGGGCGCTCCAGCCAGACCGACACCGGCAACGAGATGGACACCTACGCCGCCGACGTCATCGCGCTGGCCAGGCATCTGGACCTGAAAAACGCCATCCACATCGGTCACTCGACCGGCGGCGGCGAAGTCGCCCGCTACGTGGCCCGCGCCGAGCCTGGCCGCGTCGCCAAGGCCGTGCTGATCGGCGCGGTGCCGCCGATCATGCTGAAGACGCCCGCCAATCCCGGCGGCCTGCCGCTGGAGGTCTTCGACGGCTTCCGCGCGGCCCTGCTGGCCAACCGCGCCCAATTCTTCCACGACGTGGCCGCCGGCCCGTTCTACGGCTTTAACCGCGACGGCGCGAAGGTCTCGCCGGCGACGGTGGAGAACTGGTGGCGCCAGGGCATGATGGGCGGCGCCAAGGCCCACTACGACTGCATCACCGCCTTCTCGGAGACCGACTTCACCGAAGACCTCAAGGCGATCGACGTCCCGGTCCTGATCCTGCACGGCGAGGACGACCAGATCGTCCCGATCGCCGACAGCGCCGAGCTAGCCATCAAGCTGGTCAAGACCGGCAAGCTGATCACCTATCCGGGCTTCCCGCACGGCATGGCCACCACGGAAGCCGAGACCATCAACCGCGACCTGCTGACCTTCATCGAGGGTTGAGGTCGATGCGTGTTTCCCTCTCCCCACGCGGGAGAGGGTGGCCCGCTAAGCGGGTCGGGTGAGGGGGCGCTCGAAATGAACGGCGCGACCCCTCATCCGTCGCTTCCAGCGACACCTTCTCCCGCAAGGGGAGAAGGATTTTATCCCCGCTTCGGCGTGACCTTCACGACCGCCATGTCGGGAACGCCATTGCCGCCGCGACAGGCGGCCCACTTGAATTTCAGGTCCATGCAGACCCAGACCTCTGTCAGGTGGCCGTCCTTGACGCGGACGTTGAGGCCCTCCGGCGAGAGCTTGCGATTGCGCTCGAGGAACGCCTTGCGGATTTCGCCCGCCATCATGATCCCGTCGGCGCCGGGATCGAGGTCCGGCACGTTCAGCTTCTCGCGGATCTTGCGGGCCTTCTTGAAATAGGCCTCGGGCGTCTCCCACTTGCACGTGCCGTGCGCCTGCCACTCGTGTTGCAGCAGCCAGGGCGAAGGCGTCATGCACAGGTTGGCCTTGACGGTGGCGGGGCTCATCGGCGGGCTGGGACGGCAGTAGCGAGGATGAACCCTATCCGGCCCGTTCGGCCATAGGCCGTGCACCGTGAAGCCGAAACTGTTGGCCTGGCACTGGATCGCCTTGTCGGACTCCGGGATGCCGGCCCGGCAGGCCTCCGGCGACCAGTACAGCGCCAGCAGGTAGGCGGCGATCGGGACGTCCGTGTGGATCTCGTTCGGCGGCGGGACCTCGGACGGGGCCGGAGTGACCGAGATCGGAACCGCGCACGACTTTAGGTCCGAAGCCTGGGCTGCTCCGGCGAGGGCCAGAGACGCGACGGCGGCGACAAGGGCGGTCTTCATGGGCGGCTCCGGCGGGTCGGTCGGCGCGGATAGGGACCCGCGTCGACGTCTCCGTCAAGCCGTGGCTCAGCGCCGGGCCTCGGTGGCCATGCGCACGGCCAGGCCGCCGAGCACCGTCGCCATCAGCCAGCGCTGGACGATCGCGAAGCCCGGTCGCTGGGCCAGGAAGCCGGCGATGGATCCGGCGGCCAGGCATATGGCGCCGTTGATGGTGATGCTGACGCCGATCTGGGTCAGGCCCAGGGCCAGGGACTGGCTGAAGACGCCGCCCTGCCCGGGGTGGATGAACTGCGGCAGCAGCGACAGATAGAGCATGGCCGCCTTGGGGTTCAGCAGATTGGTCAGGAAGCCCATGCTGATCAGCTTGGCGGGGCTGTCCTTGGGCAGGTCGCGGACCTGGAAGGGCGCGGCGCCGCCCGGCCGGATCGCCTGCCAGGCCAGCCAGGCCAGATAGAGCGCGCCGCCGAACCGCAGGGCGTCATAGGCGATCGGCGCGGCCATCAGGAGCGCGGTGATGCCCAGGGCCGCGCACAACAGATAGACGATGAAGCCGGCGGCCGTGCCGATCAGCGACACGATCCCGGCCCAGCGGCCCTGGCAGATCGAACGGCTGACCAGATAGAGCATGTTCGGCCCTGGGGTCAGGGCCATCCCCAGGCAGATAAGCGTGAAAGCGATCCAGGTCTTGGCGTCGGGCATGGCGCGGCTCCGTTTTCGATAGGGAGGGACGCCCAGGCGAACGGCTTTGAACGTCCGCGCTTCCCGAGGGTCGTTTCCCTCCGAACGCCAGTCGCGCGAACGCCACCCCTTAGCACACAAGGGCTGGCGAGGGGAGCGCGGGGTCATCAACGCGACACGGAAATCGCAATTGCGAGCGATTATCATTGCGAGCGCGTCTCAAGCTCGATAAGAACGCTTCGCAATTTCAGGAAGGGCCACCAAGCGCTCTCTGGGGAAAGATCAATATGCGTAATCCGACCTTCGCCGGCATCGTGAGCCGGCCACGCCGCGCCCTGGGCGCCGCCGCCGTCGCCGGCCTCGCGGGCCTTGGCCTGGCTCAGGCCGCCTCGGCCGCCGCCGTGGACGCCGCCGCCCCGATCGCCACGGCGCCCGCCGACAGCACCGAGGTCTCGTCGGTGAAGATCGACGCCAAGCGCGTGGCCGATCCCTCGTCGAGCAAGTTCACCGCGCCGCTGCTGGACACGCCGCGTTCGGTGACCGTCATCCCGTCCATGATCATCGAGCAGACCGCCGCGACCTCGTTGCAGGACATCCTGCGCACCTCGCCCGGCATCACCTTCGGCGCCGGCGAGGGCGGTCAGCCGCTGGCCGATCGTCCGTTTATCCGCGGCCAGAGCTCGGGCAACAACGTCTTCGTCGACGGCGTGCGCGACACGGGCGGTCAGACGCGGGAGGTGTTCAACCTCGAACAGGTCGAAGTGATCAAGGGGCCGGACTCGGTCTATAGCGGCCGCGGTTCGGGCGGCGGCAGCATCAATCTGTCGTCCAAGACTCCCAAGGCCGAGAGCTTCGTGGGCGGTTCCGCCGCCGCCGGTACGGACCAGTATTATCGCGTCACGGCCGACGGCAACTATGCCTTCGCCAAGAACGCGGCCTTCCGCCTGAACCTGATGGCGACCGGCGGCGACACGCCGGGACGTGACGGCGTGGATTTCAAGCGCTGGGGCGTCGCGCCCTCGCTGGCCTTCGGGATCGACACCGACACCCAGGCGACGCTGAGCTACTATCACCTGGATACCGACCAGGATCCGGACTACGGCATCCCGCTGGCCTCCAAGCGCACCTGGGGCGTCGCCGGCACGGACAGCCGGACTCGTCCAGCCAGCGGCATTCTCGACGTTTCGCGCGACGCCTACTACGGCCTGGAGCGCGACTGGATGAAGACCAAGGCCGATATCGCCACGGTCGCTGTCCGCCATGAGATCAACGATGACCTCGCGATCCGTCAGGTGGTCCGTTACGGCAAGACGCGGAACGACTACCTGGTCACCAACCCCGGCGACGGCGGCGCGGCCCAGTTCGTGGCCGGCGAGTGGTGGATGAAGCGCGGGACCAAGTCGCGCTGGAACGAGACGACCACCACCGCCTTCGTGACCGATCTGACCGGCAAGTTCGAACTGGCCGGCCTGAAGAACCGCTTCAACATCGGCGTGGAGCTGTCGCGCGAGGTCAATGACAACACGAGCTACGTGATCTTCACGACGGCGGGCGCGGCCTGCCCGGCTGGCTTCACCGGCGCGGGAACGGGTGACTGCACGCGGCTCTACGCGCCCAATCCGGGCGACGCCTGGACCGGCGTGATCAACCGAGGTCCGCTCTCGACCTCGAAGACCCGCAACGGTTCGATCTACGCCTTCGACACGATCGACCTGACCGACAAGCTGCTGCTGAACGTCGGCGTCCGCTACGACGACTATTCGACCCAGGGCGTCAACGCCGCCGCCACCAGCGCCAACGGCGTCGTGACGGGCGTGACCTACACCAACCTGCCCAAGGCCAGCTGGGACTTCGTCAACTACCAGATCGGCCTGAACTACAAGCCGACCCCGTCCAGCAGCCTCTACGTCTCGTACGCCACGTCCTCGACGCCGCCGAACATCGCCGGCGGCGACCAGAATACGGCGGCGTCGCCGGCTCAGGTCGTGCTGGATCCCGAGGACACCACCAGCATCGAAGCTGGCGCCAAGTGGAACGTCTTCAACGACAAGCTGGCTTTGTCTGGCGCGGTCTTCCGCACCGAGCGCAAGAACGCCCAGATCGCGCTCAGCGCGACCGAGGTCGCCCAGGCCGGCGAAGTGCGCGTGCAAGGCGTCGAGATTGGCGTCTCGGGCTATGTGACCCGCGCCTGGCAGGTGTTCGGCGGCTACACCTACATGGACAGCGAGCTGGTGAAGGGCCCCTACACCAGCGTCAACATCGGCGATCCGCTGGCCAATACGCCCAAGAACACCGTCAGCCTGTTCACGACCTACCGCGTGCTGCCGCGGCTGTCGGTCGGCGGCGGCGTCTACTACGTGTCGAAGATGTTCGGCGGCAACCAGGGCGGCGCCGGCGGCGGGACCAACAAGGTCTTCGCGCCGTCGTACACCCGCTACGACGCCTTCGCCTCGTGGACCATCAACAAGACGGCCAGCCTGCAGCTCAACGTTCAGAACCTGACGGACGAGCGCTACATTCTGCGGACCAACGGCGTGCACCACGCCGATCCGGCGCCGGGCCGCCAAGCGATCCTGACCTTGAATGTGAAGTACTGATCCTCCCCTCACGGTGCTTCATATCAACGCCCCGCCCGGCTTGCGTCGGTCGGGGCGTTTTTCCTTTCGATCCAGGCGATGATCTGATCCGGATCAAGGGCGATGCCGGCCCATACAGATAGGAATGGTTCGCAAATAGGATGTCGCTCATGATGCTGCAGATCCCCGAGGCGCTGACCAAGGCCCAAGTCGCCGAATGCCGCGCGATCCTCGACGCCGGTCCCTGGGTCGACGGCAACGTGACCTCCGGCTTCCAGGCCGCGCGCGCCAAGAACAACGAGCAACTGCCGCAGGAGAGCGCCGAGGCCCGACAGGTCGGGGCGATCATCGTGCAGGCGCTGCAGTCCAATCCGTTGTTCGTCTCGGCCGCCCTGCCACACACCATCCTGTCGCCGATGTTCAACCGCTACGGCGAGGGCATGGGTTTCAAGGACCATGTCGACAACTCGATCCGCCGCGATCCCGTGACCGGCCAGCGGCTGCGCACGGACCTGTCCTGCACGCTCTTCCTGGCCGAGCCCGAGGACTATGACGGCGGCGAACTGGTCGTGAACGACCTCTATGGCGACCACGTCGTCAAGTTGGGCGCGGGGGACGCGATCCTCTATCCCAGCACCAGCCTGCACCACGTCACGCCGGTCACGCGCGGCGCGCGGGTGGCGAGCTTCTTCTGGATCCAGAGCCTGGTGCGCGACGACGTCAAGCGCGCCCTGCTGCTGGACATGGACGTCGCCATCCAGCGCCTGTCGCGCAAGGTCGATCAGGACGAGGAGGGCATCCTTTCCCTGACCGGCGTCTATCACAACCTGCTTCGGCAGTGGGCCGAGGTCTGACGGATTTCGGTCGCGTCGTTGGAAGAACGCCGCTATCGCGAACCTAAAGTTTACGGTTGCGCCGCACGATCCGCCCAACTTGGCGGAGACTGAATGTCGGAGACGGCGATCAAGTCGGACGGCGCGCAAGCGACAGCGCGCGGGCCCTCGTCTTTCGACGAGGCCGAGGCCGCGCGCTGGTTCTTCGACAACGCCAGCGATCTCTTCACCGTCGTTTCACCGGAGGGGCGGTTCGTCAGGGTCAACGCCGCCTGGACCATGCTCACCGGCTGGTCGGCCGATGAGCTGGTGGGGCATCCGACCATCAAGTTCGTCCATCCCGACAGCCACGCCGAACTGATCGCCTCCTCGCGCCGTCTGCGCGAGACGGGATCGGCGATCAACGAGGTTCGGGTTCTCTGCAAGGACGGCCGCTGGGTCTGGCTGCAGGGCCGCTCTCGTCTGGGGCCGCGTGGCGAGATGATCGGGCTGATGCACGACATCTCGGGCGAGGTCGAGGCGCGGCTCGAACTGGAGGCCGCTCGCCGCACCCACGAGATGCTGGCCGAGGCCGCCGGCATCGGCATCTGGAGCTACGAACCCGAGCAAGGCCGGATCGACTGGACGCCCGACGCCGTGGCGGCGCTGGGACTGACGCCGGCCGACATCGCCACGCCGTCCCAGTTCTTCGACCGTATCGCGCCGGAACACCGCGCCAAGGTCATGGAAGCCTTCGGCCGGGCGGTCGAGAGGGGCGAAGGCGGATCGATGGAGTATCGCGTGCGCGGTCATCACGGCCGCTGGCTGACCTTCCGCGGCACCTATCGCGCCGAGCCGCGCGCGGGCGGCCTCCACGCCCTCAAGGGCATTTCACAGAACATCACCGACGTGGCGCGCAGCCGCGACAAGGCCATCTGGAGCGAGCGCCGCGCCCGCCGCCTGATCGAGGACGCGCCGTTCGCGGTCGGCGTCTACGACGTCGACATGCGCCTTCGCCTGGTCAGTCCCAAGTTTCTCGAGATCTTCAAGGCGTCCGAAGCGGACGTGATCGGCAAATCCCTGGACGAGCTGACGGGCGGCGGCCGGCGCCGTTTCGTGGCCGGTGTCGCGCGGGCGCTGTCGGGCGAAACGGTGACGCGCCGCGAGGACCGCCTCCGCGACGCCGAGGGCGAGGCGCATTGCCTGCGTTGGGAAGCGCGCCCCTGGCGCGACGTGAAAGGCGAGATCGTCGGCGTCATCACCTACATGGACGAGGTGACGGCGCTGGCGGCGGCGCGGCGGGAAGCGCGGATCAACGCGCGTCGTCTGAAGGTGGCCTTGGGCGCGGCCCGGGCCGGTGTCTACGAGATCGACCACGAGCGCGAGAGCTTCTGGGGCTCGCCCGAGTTTCACCGGATGATGGGACGGCGCGTCGGTTACGACGATGTCCGCGAAGCGATCTGGCCGATGATCCATCCCGAGGATCGGCGGAAGCTCTACGCCGCCGCGGCGGAGTGGCGGCGACAGGGCGACACCGGCGCGCACGAATACGATGTGCGGCTTTGCCCGCCCGAAGGCGAGACCCGCTGGATCAGGGTCTTCCACGAGGTTCGACGCGATCCCACCGGCCGTCCGCGCAAGGCGTTCGGTCTGGTCCTCGATATAGACGAACACAAGCGGGCCGAGCTGGCCCTGGTGGCGGCCGAACGCGCGGCACAGTCCGCCAGCGAGGCCAAGGCGCAGTTCCTGGCCAATATGAGTCATGAAATCCGCACGCCGATGAACGGCGTCCTGGGCGTGCTGCATGTCCTCAAGCGCGAGCTGCCGGCCGGCGAGAACGCCGACCTGCTGGGGGAGGCGCTCGCGGCGGGTCAAATGCTCTCCACCCTGCTCGACGACGTGATCGACATTTCCCGCATCGAAGCCGGGCGGCTTGAGCTGAGCCACGAGGCGGTGGATCCCGCCGAGCTGGCGCGCGGCGTGGTCCGGCTGCTGGCGGGTCCGGCGTCCGAGAAGGGGCTGCGGCTGGATCTCGACATCGTTCAGAACCTGGGCTGGATCGAGACCGACGCGACCCGGGTGCGTCAGGCGCTGTTCAACCTGATCGGCAACGCGGTGAAGTTCACGGTCAAGGGCTCGGTCACCGTGCGGGTGCGAAGGCTTGGAGCGCCCGACGACCAGCGCCTGGTCTTCGACGTGATCGACACCGGCGTCGGCGTGCCGCTGGCGGCCCAGGCGCGATTGTTCGAACGCTTCCAGCAGGGCGACGCCAGCACCACGCGTCGGTTCGGCGGATCGGGACTGGGCCTGACCATCAGCCGAAATCTCGCGCGCATGCTGGGGGGAGACATCACCTTCAGCTCCAAGCCAGGCGCCGGCGCGACCTTCAGCCTGACCATCGCCGCCCCGGTCGCCGCGCCGCCCGAAGGCGCGGAAGCCGCCGCCGAGGACCTGCTGGCGGGCCTGCGCGTGCTGGTGGTCGAGGACAACGCCACCAACCAACTAGTGGCTCGGCGCATCCTCGAGCAGCTCGGCGCGGCGGTCACGGTGGCCGACGATGGCGCCGCCGGCGTCGCCGCCGCGCGCGACGGCGGCTTCGACCTGATCCTGATGGACGTGCAGATGCCCGGCATGGACGGGCTCGAGGCGGCCCGTCGGATTCGCGCGCTGCCTGGCCCGGCCGGGCGGGCGCCGATCGTCGCCCTAACCGCCAATGTCATGGCCCATCAGCGCGCCGCCTACCGCGCCGCGGGCATGGACGGCGTCGCCGCCAAGCCTATTTCCCCAACCGCCCTGGTCGCCGAGATTCTCCGTCTGTCGAACAATGGGGCATCCGGCGCGGGCGCTTCGCTAGGCGCGTTCGCCTAACAACGTTCCGCCTCTTTCCCCGGCTGGCTGAAGCGCGCTAAAGCAGGAGAAAATCGGGGGGAACATATGGCTGACCAAAGTCAGGAACGCGCCTCGATGCGCACCGTGGTGGCGGCGTCCTCGGCCGGCACCGCGTTCGAGTGGTACGACTTCTTCATCTTCGGCAGCCTGGCCCAGGTCATCTCCAAGACCTTCTTCGCCGGCCTGCCCGAGACGGCGGGCTACATCGCCGCCCTGGCCCTGTTCGGGGTGGGCTTCGCGTTCCGCCCGCTGGGCGCCCTGGTGTTCGGCAAGATCGGCGACCAGGCCGGCCGCAAGGGGGCGTTCCTGGCCACCGTGCTGCTGATGGGCGGCGCGACCTTCGCCATCGCCTTCCTGCCGACCTATCAGCAGGCGGGGATCATCTCGCCGATCCTGCTCGTGTTGATGCGCTGCGTGCAGGGCTTCGCCCTCGGCGGCGAGTACGGCGGCGCGGCGATCTATGTCGCCGAACACTCGCCGCCGCACCAGCGGGGCTGGTCCACCTCCTGGGTGCAGACCTCGGCCGCGTTCGGCCTGTTCGGCGCCCTCCTGGTGATCCTGCTCACCCGCTGGGTCCTCGGCGTTCATGTCGGACCGGAAGCCTTCGACGCCTGGGGCTGGCGCATCCCGTTCGCCGTCTCGATAGGCCTGCTGGGTGTCTCGGTGTGGATGCGGATGAAGCTGACCGAAAGCCCCGCCTTCGAGGCCATGAAGGCCGAGGGCGAAGCCTCCAAGGCGCCCTATGCCGAGGCGTTCGGCCAATGGAAGAACCTGAAACTGGTTCTGCTGGCCTTCTTCGCCGTGATGTCGGCGCAGGGGGCGGTCTGGTACACCAGCTTCTTCTACGTCCAGACCTTCATGGAGAAGTTCCTGAAGGTCGATCCAGTCGACATCAACGGCTTGATGATGACCGCCACGGCGATCAGCGCCGTCTTCTACGTCGTGTTCGGCTGGTTGTCGGACCGGATCGGCCGCAAGCCCGTGATGCTGGGCGGCATGACCTTGGCGCTCTTGTTCTACTTCCCCGGCTTCCACCTCTTGGAAAAGGCCGCCAACCCCGCGCTCGCCGAAGCCAGCGCCCGCGCGCCCGTGGTGGTGGTCGCCGATCCGAAGGACTGCTCGCTGCAGTTCGACCCGGTGGGCAAGGCGGCCTTCGTCACCGCCTGCGACATCGTCAAGAGCGCCCTGGCCAACGCCGGCGTTTCCTACGCTAACCAGAAGGCCCCGGCCGGAACCGCGGCGACCATGAAGGTCGGCGGCGTCGAGGTCGTGTCCCAGAGCGCCAAGGGCTTGCCCAAGACCGAGGCCAAGGTCGTCAAGGCGGCGGTCGAGGCCAGGATCAAGGCGGCCCTGGCCGACGCCGGCTATCCGGCCAAGGCCGACCCGGCCCGGATGAACCGGCCGATGATCCTGGGGGTGCTGTTCGTGTTCGTGATCGCGGCCACGGCCCTGTTCGGTCCGTTGGCGGCGAGCTTGGTCGAGCTCTTCCCAACCCGCGTGCGCTACACGGCGCTATCGTTGCCCTACCATATCGGCACGGGCTGGGTCGGCGGCTTCGTGCCCTTTTTCGCCTTCGCCATCGTCACCGCCGTCGGCGATATCTACGCCGGTCTCTGGTACCCGGTGGCCTTCACCCTGATCAGCGTGCTGACCACGGTGTTCTTCCTGCCGGAGACCAAGGGGCGGCCGCTGGACTAGCGCCGTGCTCCGTCCGACCTCGCCACGGGCAGGATGTCGACGATGACGCCCGCGGCCGTCAGCGCCTCGAGCGTCGCGGGCGAGACCGGTCCCGCGCGCAGCCAGACGACCTGACGGCCTTCGCGCGCCAGAGACGCCAGATGGTCGGCGTCGGCCTCGCCCGGCGCCAGCCGCTCGACGTCGCGGCGGGCCAGGCGGACGACCTCCGGATCGGCGGCCGCGTCGATGACCACGACGTCGGCGGTTCCGAGGGCGCGGACCGCTCGCAGGCTCAGGAGATCGACCGGCCCGTCGGCGGCCAACAGCTTCACGCCGCCGGCGCGGGCTTCGCCGTTGGCCAGGGCCTCGCGGAGCAGGGCCTCGGCCTGGGCCATGTCGCCGGCCAGGGCGGCCTCCGCCGCCGGGCCGCGCACGGCCGCGCGGAGGAAGGCGCGCCGTTCGTGCAGCACCGGCAGGGCGCGGCGCACCTCGTCCTGGAATCGGGAGAGCAGGGCGGCGACCCGACCGACGCCTTCGGGGACCTGCGTCTCGATGGCGTTGCGCAAGAGCGTCGCCATGACCGGCGCCGAGCCGCCCGTCCCGACCGCCGCCACGACCTGGCCCCGGTCGATAATGGCGGGCGTGTTGAAGTCGCAGAGGGCGGGGCGATCGACGACGTTGACCAGCGCGCCAGCCGCCCGCGCCGCGGCGACGGCCGCCTGGACGAAGGCCTCGTCGGCGTCGCCCACGAACACCAGGACGGCGTCCCGATAGGCGTCGGCGGCGAAGGCCTCCGGGCCTTCCAGGCGCACGACCGCGGCGGGGGAGCCTTCGAACAGCCGGGCCTTGGCCTCGGCCGGCTCGCCCGAACCGGCGATCACGACCTTGCGCCCGGCCAGGGGGAAATAGGCGGGAAAAGAGTCCAACGTCGGGTCCTTTGGAACTACTGCGACCGGCAATCCCGATAGGGGCCGCCGGGGAAACCCTTCAGCGTGGCGTCCGGACCCTTGCCCCAGATCTCGGCCTGGCCCGCCGTGTAGCGCGCGCCCGAGCCCGAGCGCGCCAGCTTCAAGGTCCGTGTGACGCCGCCGGCGCTGACCACGACCCGCTTGCCGTGCAGGGCGTAGGCGGCCGTGAAGCTCTTGCCCGCCTGGCAGCGGTAGCGGATCGGCGCGTCGGTGGCGTCCGGCGCCAGGGTCGCGCAGCCCGCCGCCGTCAGGGCCAGCAGGACAAGGGGGACGAGGGCGCGCCGCATACCGGAGCCTCCAGGTAATCGATCGTGTCAGCATAGCGGGTTTGATCGACCACGATCCAGGCGGACACGATTTACGCTGGTCAATCCAGATGTGAACGGTGTTAGCTTTGGGGCGGGCGACCGCCGGGAGGCACACAACATGGCGACCACGCTGGACATCAATGGCAAGACGGTGACGGCGGGGGGCGCGCCCGACACGCCGCTGCTCTGGGTCCTCAGGGACGAGCTGGGGCTGACCGGTACGAAGTTCGGCTGCGGCGTGGCCCAGTGCGGGGCCTGCACGGTGCATCTGGACGGCCAGCCGATCCGTTCGTGCGTGACGCCGATCGCCGCGGTCGGCGCGGGCAAGATCACCACGATCGAAGGCCTTGGCGGCGCCCACCCAGTGCAAGAGGCCTGGGTGCGCCACGACGCGCCCCAATGCGGCTACTGCCAGTCGGGCCAGATCATGTCGGCCGCCGCGCTGTTGGCCGAGAAGCCCAAGCCCTCGGACGAGGACATCGACGCCGCCATGGCCGGAAACATCTGCCGCTGCGGCGCCTATCAGCGCATCCGGGCGGCGATCAAGGACGTCGCCGAGGGGGGCGCCCGATGAACAAGCCCTTCAAGCCCGAGGCGCCCAGCCGTCGCGACGTGGTCGTGGCCGCCACTCTGGTCGGCGGATCGCTGCTGGTGGGGTGCTCGCCGGCCGACCTGATGAGCCTGGGCTCCAAGGTCGAGGTCGGCGCCTTCGGCCCCTTCATCAAGATCGCGCCCGACGGCGCGGTGACCGTGATCTCCAAGCATATCGAGTTCGGCCAGGGCAACCACGCGGGCCTCGCCGCCATCGTCGCCGAGGAGCTGGACGCCGATTGGGCTCGGGTCCGGGTGGAGCAGGCGCCCGCCAACGCCAAGCTCTATTCCAACGGCAATGTCGGCGCGCAGCTGACGGGCGGCTCGTCGGCGATCTCCAACTCCTGGGACCAATTGCGCAAGGCTGGGGCCACCGCCCGCGCCATGTTCGTCCAGGCCGCCGCCAATCGCTGGAACGTCCCGGTCGGCGAGATCACGGTCAAGGACAGCCTCCTGACCCACGCCTCGGGCAAGACCGCGACCTTCGCCGACCTGCTCGCGGACGCGGCCAAGGTCCCGCCGCCGGCCGACGTCAAGCTGAAGGACCCCAAGACCTTCACCCTGATCGGCACGGACCGGGTGCGCCGCAAGGACTCCCGGGCCAAGAGCGACGGGACGGCGCGCTACACCCAGGACGTCCGCCTTCCGAACATGCTGACCGCCATGGTCGCCCACCCGCCGCGCTTCGGCGCCAAGGTGAAGAGCTTCGACGCGACGGAGGCCAAGAAGGTCGCGGGCGTGGTCGATGTGTTCGAGGTCCCGTCCGGCGTGGCGGTGGTCGCCCAGAACACCTACGCCGCCAAGCTGGGCCGCGAGGCGCTGAATGTCGCCTGGGACGAGGACAAGGCTGAAAAGCGGGGGTCGGCCGCGATCGCCCAGCATTTCAAGGACATCCTCGCCGGCAAGGATACGTCGGTCGAATGGGAGCCGTTCGATCAGCGCGGCGACGCTTCGTCCCTGGCCACGGCCAAGGGCGAGGACGTGTTCGAGGCGACCTACGAATTCCCCTATCTGGCCCACGCCACCATGGAGCCGATGAACTGCGTCGCCTCGGTGGACGGCTCGAAGGTCAAGCTCGTGTTCGGGTCGCAAGGTCCGACGCTGGATCAGCTGAACGCGGCCAAGATCGTTGGCTGCCTGCCGGGGTCCGTCGAGATCGAGACCCTGTTCGCCGGCGGCTCTTTTGGTCGGCGGGCCAACTTCCAGTCCGACTATGTCGCCGAATGCGTCCACATCGCCAAGAAGGTCGGCGACGGCCGACCGGTGAAGCTGGTCTGGACGCGCGAGGACGACATGCGGGCCGGCTATTTCCGCCCGATCGTGATCCATGCGGTCAAGGTCACGCTGGACAAGGACGGCTATCCGGCGGCCTGGCGCCATCGGATCGTCACCCAGTCGATCATGAAGGGCTCGCCCATGCCGATGGGCAAGGGGCCGGACCAGACCGCCATCGAGGGCGCGGCGGGATCGCCGTACCTGAAGGCCACGCCCGTGGTCGACGCCCAGGTCGCTTTCCCGGACGTGGGCGTGCCGGTGCTGTGGTGGCGCTCGGTGGGCGCGACGCACACCGCCTTCGTCATGGAGCACACGATCGACCAGCTGGCCCGCAAGGCCGGCAAGGATCCGGTCGACTATCGCCGCGCGCTCTATCGCAAGGCCGGCGCCGACCGGCATCTGGCGGCGCTGAACCACGCCATCGACAAGGCCGGGCCTGAGGCGACGCCCGGCTGGGCGCGGGGCGTGGCCGTGCACGAGAGCTTCGGCTCGGTGGTCGCCCAGGTCGCCGAGGTCAAGCGCGAGGATGGCGTCCCGCGCGTCGGCCGCGTGATCGCGGCCGTCGACTGCGGCGTGGCCGTCTCCCCCGACCAGATCGCCGCCCAGATGGAGGGCGGGATTTGCTATGGCCTGTCGGCGGCGCTGTTTGGCGAAGTGACCCTGACGGACGGCAGGGTCGATCAGGGCAATTTCGACACCTATCGCGTGCTGCGGATCAATGAGGCGCCGATGGTGGAGACCCATATCGTGCCCTCTGGTAAACCGCCCAGCGGGGTGGGCGAGCCCGGCACGCCCGTGATCGCGCCGGCCGTCGCCAACGCCCTGCTGGCGCTGGACCAGCGGGCCACCTCCCGACTTCCCCTAATCCGGGGCGCCTGACGCCGCGGCAGGCTGGACGGAATCGACCTATCCGAGCATTGTGTCCCTGTTCGCCAAAGCGTGGGGTGGTCATGGCCGAGCTGTCCGGTTCCTCGGAAGACCAAGTCGAGGATGATGTCGCGGAGTTTCGGGCGGCGCTGTCTCGAATCCGAGAGGATCACCGGAGGGTGTTGCTGATCCTGGTGCCGCGCCTCGCGGCGATGCAGGAGCGAGGCGATACCGAAGGCGCCCTGGCCCTGGTCGCCAAGATTCAGCAAATCCTCAGCGATCCGGAGCGCTCGCTCCAATAGGACGCGGGAGTCGGCCGAGGTCTTCGGGCCTGTCCACATCGAGCAGGACGCCGGGGTCATCCACCTCGACCGCGATGAGGCGAGATCCGGCCTGGGCCAGCAGCATACGCGCGCCCTCGTCACCCGAGAGCCTCTGGAGGGCGGCCCGCCAATCGGCGCCGAACAGCACCGGATGACCGCGCCGTCCGGCGTGGACGGGAACGACGATGCCGTCGGATTTGTCCAACGCCGCGGCCAGCCTCGCCGGCGTCTCGGGAGCGATCGCGGGCATGTCGGCCAGGAATACGAACACGCCCCGCGTGTCGGCCGGAAGCGCGGCGGCGGCGGTCCGCAGCGACGCGCCCATGCCTTCGTCGGCGCTGACGACCGGGACCAGCACGAGCCGATCGCCAGCGTCCCGGCGGGCGGCGGCCTTCCCGAGGGCCGAGATAAGCCGGGGATCGTCTCCCACCGCCGCGAAGACCCGACGCACGGGCGCGGCGAGGGCGGTCCACAACGCCCAACTGGCCAGGGGCTCGCCCTTGAGGTCGGCTAGCAGCTTGTCACCGCCGAACCGGACGCCGCGTCCCGCCGCGAGAAGCACGGCGTCCAAGACGGGAACGTCCAAGACCGGGGTATGGCTTTGCGTCATCGGCTCCAGCGCCTATCTTGCGGTCAGACATGACGCCCTATGACGACAGCGCCGCGCAAGCGGTCTTGGCCGCGCCCAGCCCGCCCGTCTTGGTGGACGGCTTCGGCCGCGCCGTCACCTACCTGCGGGTCTCGGTCACCGACCGCTGCGACCTGCGCTGCGTCTACTGCATGGCCGAGCACATGACCTTCCTGCCGAAGGCCGAGGTGCTGACCCTGGAGGAGCTGGACCGTCTGGCCTCGACCTTCATCGGCCTGGGCGTGCGCAAGCTGCGCCTGACCGGCGGCGAGCCGCTGGTCCGCAAGGGGTTCATGACCCTGGTGGAGCGCCTGTCGCGGCACCTGGCGTCGGGGGCCCTGGACGAGCTGACCCTGACCACCAACGGCGCTCAGCTGGAGCGTTATGCCGCCGAGCTCGCCAGCCACGGCGTGCGGCGGATCAACGTGTCGCTGGACACCCTGGACCCGGCGACATTCCGTCGGTTGACCCGAGGCGGCGACGTGGCGCGGGTGATCGCCGGGATCGACGCGGCGCAGGCCGCGGGCATGGCGGTGAAGATCAACGCCGTGGCCCTAAAGGACGACAACGCCAAGGATCTGCCGAACCTGATCGCCTGGGCCCACGCGCGGGGCCGCGACATCAGCCTGATCGAAACCATGCCCTTGGGCGAGGTCGACCAGGATCGCACCGACCAGTTCCTGTCCCTGGCCGAGGTGCGGCGCGATCTTTCCTCGTATTGGACGCTGGAGGACATCCCGCTCGCCACCGGCGGGCCGGCCCGCTACGTCCGGATCGCCGAGACGGGCGGCCGCCTGGGCTTCATCACGCCGCTCAGCCATAATTTCTGCGACGCCTGCAATCGGGTGCGCCTGACCTGCACCGGAACGCTGCACACCTGCCTTGGCCGCGACGACGCCAGCGACCTGCGCGCCGTGCTGCGCTCGGGCGCCGACGAGGCGGGGCTGCGCGCGGCCATCTTCGCGGCCATCGGGACCAAGCCCCAGGGGCATGACTTCCAGATCGCCGCGGCGCGTCCCGCCGTCGCCCGCCACATGTCGACGACGGGAGGCTAGGGATGGCGCGCGTGCTGTTGTTCGGACGCCTGGCGGACCAGGCCGGCTGGCGGGACCGCCGGATCGAGGCGGAAGATCTCGCCGCCCTGCGCGCGGCGCTCGCCGCCGAGGACGCGGGCCTGGGCGAGGCCTTGGCCGCGCCGGGCGTGCAGGTCGCTGTCGACAAGGTCCTGGTTCGGGGCGAGGCGGCTCTGGCGGCCGGCGCCGAAGTCGCCTTCCTGCCGCCGATGAGCGGCGGATGAAGATCGCGCTCACCGACCAGCCGTTCGAGCCGGGCGCGCTGGTCACGGCCTTCTGCGCCGATCGGTCCGAGACGGGCGCCGTCGCGACGTTCGTGGGACTGGCCCGCGCCGAGCGGGGCGCCGCCGCGGCGCTCGAGCTCGAGGCCTATCCCGGCTTCACCGAGGCGGCGATCGGCGAGATCGCGAACCAGGCCGTCGCGCGCTTCGGGCTGCGGGACGTCCAGGTCGTCCATCGCGTGGGCCGCATCGCGCCGGGCGAGGCGATCGTCTTCGTCGCCACGGCGGCCGGCCACCGTCGCGAGGCCTTCGAGGCCTGTGACTTCCTGATGGACTATCTGAAGAGCCGCGCCCCCTTCTGGAAGAAGGAGCACGGTCCGGACGGCGCGCGCTGGATCGAGCCGACGGACCGCGATAGGTCAGACGCTCAACGCTGGGATTGAGGGGAGAGACGATGTCGGACGCGGGCCTGAAGCCGGGCGGCGGGATCAAGCCGGAGCTGCCCTTCAAGCCGGTGCGCGTGGCGGTGCTGACCGTTTCGGACACCCGCGACGAGGCGAGCGACACCTCGGGCCAGATCCTGGTCGAGCGGATCAAGGCCGCGGGTCACGAGCTTGCCGGCCGTGTCGTGGTCCGCGACGACATCGAGCGCGTTCGGGGGCAGGTCCGCGACTGGATCGACAGCCAGACCGTCGACGCCATCGTCACCACGGGCGGCACCGGCCTGACCGGCCGCGACGTCACGGTCGAGGCGCTGGAGCCCCTGTTCGACAAGAAGATCGACGGCTTTTCGGTGGTCTTCCACCTGGTGTCCTACGCCTCGGTGGGCCTTTCGACCCTGCAGTCGCGGGCCACGGCCGGCCTGATCGGCGGGGTCTTCGTCTTCTGCCTGCCGGGCAGCAACGGCGCGGTGAAGGACGGCTGGGACAAGGTGATCAGCGCCCAGCTCGACAGCCGCCACAAGCCCTGCAACATGGTCGAGCTGATGCCGCGCTTGCTCGAACAATGAGGCTTCTGGAACCGTGAGCAAGCTGACCCACATCGACGACCAGGGCCGCGCCCGCATGGTCGACGTCTCCGACAAGCCGGCGACCGCCCGCGAGGCGGTCGCCATCGGCTTCGTGCGGATGAGCCCCGAGACCCTGGCGTTGGCGGTGTCGGGCTCGGGCCGCAAGGGCGACGTGCGCGCCGTGGCCGAGCTGGCCGGGGTGATGGCGGCCAAGAAGACCTCGGACCTGATCCCGCTATGCCATCCGCTGGCGCTGTCGAAGGTCGAGGTGTCGGTCGAGCCGGCCGAGGGCGGGCTTTCGGTGACGGCGAGGGTCAAGACCACCGGCCCCACCGGCGTCGAGATGGAGGCCCTGACGGCCGCCTCGATCGCCTGCCTGACCATCTACGACATGCTGAAAGCCGCCGAGAAGGGCATGGTCATCGAGGCCGTGCGCCTGCTGGAAAAGACCGGCGGCAAGTCGGGAGACTGGCTGGCGGAGCGCTAGGCGGTCTGGGCGTCTAATCCCTGGGGCCCGACGCCGGATCCAGAGGCCAGACCTCGACGACGCCCTGGGCCACCGCGCAGGGACTTTGGGCCGCGATGGCGATCGCGGCGTCCAGGTCCGGGGCCTCGATGAGGGCGAAACCCGCTATCGGCAGATCGGCGGACAAGAATGAGCCCTCCGTCACTTCCACCTTCGCGGCGTCATGATTTCGCACCTGCACGGGCCTACCCGCCACACCCATGACGTCGCCTTCGCGCACGCGCCGGGCGTCGGCCGCATGCGCGGCGTCTCGCGCCACCTTGGCCGTCCGATCGTAACCGGACCTGTCTCCATAGCCGATGGTGATGAACCGGGGCATGAGGTCTGAACGCGAAGGTCTAACGGCGGTTCTCCGCAAGCCCTGGGCTTTCCGCCGTCAGACCGTCGTGCAGGGCGGCCAGGGCCGCCGCTCGGCTTACGCCGCCGCCGCGGTCCGCGCTTCGGCGCTGATCCGAAGTTCGCCCATGCGTTGGGCCAGGCGGGTGGCTTCCTGGGCCAGGGCGTGGCTGGCGGCGGTGGTCTCCTCGACCATGGCCGCGTTTTGCTGGGTGACCTGGTCCATCTGGGCGACGGCGCCATTGACCTCGGCCAGGCCGCGCGCCTGTTCGGCGGCGGAGGCGGCCATGTCGCGGACCAGACCGTCGATCTGCTGCACCTCGGTGGCGATGGCGCGCAGGACCTCGCCGGTGCGGCCCACCCGCTCGACGCCGTGTTCAACCTCCGCCGAGCTGGTCGCGATCAGGTCCTTGATCTCCTTGGCCGCGTCGGCCGAGCGTTGAGCCAGGGCTCGCACTTCCTGGGCGACGACCGCGAAACCGCGGCCGGCTTCCCCGGCGCGGGCGGCCTCGACCCCGGCGTTCAGGGCCAGAAGGTTGGTCTGGAAGGCGATTTCGTCGATCACGACGATGATCTGGCCGATTTGCGCGGAGGACTTCTCGATCGCCTCCATCGCCCCGACGGCCTGGTCGACGATGTCGCCGCTGGCGCCGGCGGCCTCGCGCGCCCGTTCCACCACCGAGCGGGTGCGGCCGGTCGTCTCGGCGGTCTGGCGCACCTTGGCGGTGATCTGGTCTAGGGCCGCGGCGGTCTCCTCCAGGCTGGCCGCCTGCTGTTCCGTGCGGCGGGCCAGGTCATCGGCGGCGGACGTGATCTCACGCGAGCCGCCGTGGATCATGTTGGTGGCCTCCAGCGAGGAGGCGATCACGGCCGACAGCTTCTCGACGGCGGCGTTGTAGTCGACGCGCAGCCGCTCATAGCCCTCGGGGAAATGTCGATCGATGCGATGCGACAGGTCGCCGTCCGACAGGTGATCCAGCGCCTCGGCGAGGCTGCTGACGACGGCTTTCTGCACCGCCTCGGCCTCGTCGCGACGCCGCTCGGCCTCGCGCCGCTCGGCTTCCAGGGCTTCTCGCACATCGGCCGCCTCCAGGTCCTTCTGGCGCGCCTCGATCGTCTCGTGAAAGGTGCGCAGGGCGTGGGTCATCTCGCCGATCTCGTCGCGGCTCTTGATGACGGGCAGGACCACATTGACGTCGCCGTTCGCCAGGCCCCGCAGGGCGCGGGTCACGGACGTCAGGGGCAGGATCAGGCCTTGGCGGGCGGCGAAGATCAGCACGCCGGCGAACACGGCGGCGGTCAGCAGCAGGGCGCCCATCACCGCCTGGCCCAGCAGGCCCAGCGACTTGGCGGCCGCGGCGTCGCGGGTGGCGGTGGCCTCGATCTTTCCGGAGGCCGCCTCCATCTTGTCCTCGAGCACGGAGAATTGGGCCGCGAAGCCGGGGAGCTGGGCGCGGGCTCCGGCGGGATCGGTGTCGGCGATGGCGACGATGCCGTTGGCGGCCGCGATATAGGCGGCCAGGGGCGCCTTCACCTCGGAGAGCGCCGCGCTGATCGCCGGGTCATGGGCCAGTTGCCCCCCCTGAGCGATATCGTCCTTGAAGGCGGCGGTGTGCTCGGCCAGGTCGGCGCGGACGGCCTTCAGATCCACGCCGAGCGCCGGATCGCTGGACATGATGGCGCCCATGACGTCGGCGCGCAGGGCGTCGTGCATCATGTCGCCGTGCATGTGCAGGCGCAGGATGCGGGCCGAGCCTTCCTCGCGGACCAGGGCGGAGTCGAGGCTGTGAGCCACCCAAAGTCCCGTTCCGGCCGTCGCCGCGCATAGCAGGGCCGCGCCCGCCGCCGCGCCCATGACCTTCCGCCCGAGGGACGCCATCTAGACTTCTCCGCCTTCGCTTGATCGCGTGGGAGGATGCGGGACGATTTGCTAACCGCGCTTAATCACGTCGTCCAACCGGCAGTGGCATAGTGTCGCGCCGGGTCGTCCGGCGATCGCCTAGGCGACGATGATCTGGCCGTCGCGAACGGTCACCGGCCAGGGCGTCAGGGCTTGGCCGGGGCAGGGGCCGGCGACGCAAGCGCCGCCCTCGATCTTGAACAGCGCGCCGTGCCCCGCGCACAGGATGTAGTCGTTCTCGCGCGTCAGATAGCGGCCGGCGAACCCCGCCAGCGGCCAGCCGGCGTGCGGGCAGCTGTCGACATAGCCGACCAGCGTCTCGCCCCGGCGCACCACGAAACCGGCGAACAGCGCCTCGCCCTCGCGGAAGCGGAAGCCCTTCGAGCCGGGCGAGGGGATCTCGTCCAGCGCGCAGAGCGGGGTCCCGGCGGCGGGGCGGGCGAGATTGTCGGGATCGCCGCGCAAGGGCCTAGAGCGCGCCGATCGCCACGCGCCAGGGCCGGACCTCGACGCTTTCGAACACGCCGGCGGCGGTGAAGGGGTCGTTGTCGGCCTGGGCCTGGGCGGCGGCCAGGTCCTCGGCCTCGACGATCAGCAGCGAGCCGATCGGATTGCCGTCGTCACCCAGCAGAGCGCCGGCCAGCTTCAGGCCCTGGGACTGGTTCAGATAGTCGAGGTGCGTGGGGCGGGTGGCTAGACGGGTGTCCAGCGCGCCGGGCTTGTCCTTGCAGATGATGGCGAAGAGGGCCATGCGGAGATCCTTGTTCTAGAAACCTTCGGACTTCAGCGGGCGCGACAGCAGCCCGGCGATGGCGGCGTCGACGGCCAGGTCGCCGTCGAGGATGGCGGCGACCGCCTCGCAGATCGGAACCTCGACGCCCAGCTTGCGCGCCAGCGCCCGGACGGCGGGGGCCGAGGCCACGCCCTCGGCGACCGACAGCTTGCCGGCCAGGGCCTGCTCCAGGGTCAGGCCCTGGCCCAGGGCCAGGCCGACGCTCATGTTGCGCGACTGCGGGCTGGAGCAGGTCAGAACCAGGTCGCCCAGGCCGCACAGGCCGTTCAGCGTCTCGGCCCGAGCCCCGAGGGCCACGGCGAAGCGGGTCAGTTCGGCGAAGCCGCGGGTGATCACCGAGGCGTGGGCGCTGCGGCCCAGGCCCTTGCCCTCGACGACGCCGCAGGCGATGGCCAGGACGTTTTTCACCGCTCCGCCGGCCTCGGCCCCGATCATGTCGGCGGCCACATAGGGGCGGAAGGTCGGGGTGGCGATGGCGTGGGCGATGGCGCGCGCCAGCTCCTCGTCGTCGCAGGCGAGCGTGACGGCGGTGGGCAGGCCTCGGGCCACCTCGCCGGCGAAGCTGGGACCCGATAGCACCGCGATCGGCGCGCCGGGGATGGTCTCGGCCGCGACCTCGGTCATCAGCTTCAGCGAGCCTTGCTCGACGCCCTTGGCGCACAGCACGACGGGGACCCTGGCCTTCAGGTGGGGCGCCAGGGCGCTCAAAGCCGAACGCAGATGCTGGGCCGGCGCGACGGCCAGGATCAGGTCGCGGTCCGCGAGGGCGCTCATGTCGGCGGTCGCGCGGATGGTCGGCTCCAGCGTCACGCCCGGCAGGAACAGGGCGTTCTCGTGGGTCTCGTTGATCGAGGCCACGACCTCGGTCTCGCGCGCCTGCAGCGTGACCGCGAGTCCGGCCCGGGCGCAGACCTGGGCCAGGGCGGTGCCCCAGGCGCCGGCGCCGATGACGCCCGCATGGTGGAAGGTCATGCCTTGGCTCCCTTGCGGCCGTAAGCGTTGGCGGGATTGGCGAGCGCGGCGGCCTCGTCCAGCGGCCAGCGCGGACGGGCGACGGCGTCGAGGTCGTCGGAGATCCCCAGCGCCAGCCGCTCGGCCCCGGCCAGGGCGATCATGGCGGCGTTGTCGGTGCAGTAGGCCAGCGGCGGGGCGGCGAAGGTGAAGCCGTTTTTCTCGCAGTTGGCCAAGAGGGCCGCGCGCACCACGCCATTCGCCGCCACGCCGCCGGCGACGACGAAGCGGAGATCCGCCGGCTCGTGACTTTCCTTGTAGAGCTTCATGGCCCGATCGACCCGTTCGGACAGTTGGCGGGCGATGGCGGCCTGGACGCCGGCGGCCAGATCGCGGCGTTCCTCGTCGGTGGTCAGGGTCTCGGCGATCCGCGCGGCGGCGGTCTTCAGGCCTGAGAACGAGAAGTCGCAATCCTTGCGGCCCAGCAGGGCGCGGGGCAGCGGGTAGCGGTCGGGGTTCCCGCCCACGGCCAGCTTCTCCAGCGCCGGACCGCCGGGATAGGGCAGGCCCAGGCTCTTGCCGATCTTGTCGAAGGCTTCGCCGGCGGCGTCGTCGATCGTGGTGCCCAGGCGCTTGCAGGCCCCCACGCCGGCGACCTCCAGAAGCTGGCAATGGCCGCCAGAGACCAGCAGCAGCAGGAACGGATAGCCGACATCCGCGCCAAGACGGGCCGAGACCGCGTGGCCTTCCAGATGGTTCACCGCCACCAGCGGCACGCCGCGCGCCAGCGAGACCGCCTTGCCGAACGCCAGGCCCACCATGACCCCGCCGACGAGACCGGGGCCGGCGGTGGCCGCCACGCCGTCGAGCTCCTCGAAGCCGAGACCCGCCGCCCGCATCGCCTCGGCGGCGATGGCGTCGATCGACTCGACATGGGCGCGGGCGGCCAGCTCGGGCACCACGCCGCCGAAGGGCGCGTGCTGCTCGAACTGCGTCCCGATGACCGACGACAGCACGCTGACGCTCCCGTCTTCCTCGCGGCGCACGACCGAGGCCGCGGTCTCGTCGCAGCTGGTCTCCAGGCCGAGGATCGTGAGCCCCGAGGGCTTAAGGGTGGTCATTTGTTGCGGGCCTTTCGCCGCTCCTGTAGCAGCGAGGATGAATTTCGCTTCCGCAGGTAACGTTCCGACCGTGTCCCGGCAACCTCCCATCCGCATCGGCGCGCGCGGCTCCAAGCTCTCGCTGGCGCAATCCGGCTTGATGCAGGCCCGTATCGCCGCCGCGCTCGGCGCGCCGGCCGGCGCTTCCAAGGACGAGATCGAGGCCTTCGCGCCGCTGATCCCGATCGTCACCAGCGGCGACCGCATCCAGGATCGCCGTCTGATGGAGATCGGCGGCAAGGGCCTCTTCACCAAGGAAATCGAGGAAGCCCTGCTGGACGGCCGCATCGACTGCGCCGTCCACTCGCTGAAGGACATGCCCGCCGAGCTGCCGCCAGGCCTTGTCCTGGCCGCGACGCCGGAACGGGAAGACCCGCGCGACGCCTTCATCAGCCACGTGTGCGAGCGGCTCGAAGACCTGCCCAAGGGCGCGCGCCTCGGCACCGCCAGCCTGCGCCGCCAGGCCCAGGCCCTGCACGCGCGGCCCGACCTCGAGATCGTCATGTTGCGCGGCAATGTCGATACGCGCCTGGCCAAGTTGGAGCGCGGCGAGGCCGACGCCATCCTGTTGGCGCAGTCGGGCCTCAATCGCCTGGGCCTTGGCCACCTGACCAAAAGCTGGATCGATCCCGACGCCTGCCCGCCGGCGCCCGGCCAGGGCGCCCTGGTCATCGAGACGCGGGCCGAGGATGTCGGCGCCCCTTGGCTCGACGCGGTCCGCTGCCGGCCCACGACCATCGCGGTCGCCGCCGAGCGCGGGGCGCTGCTGGCCTTGGAAGGGTCGTGCCGCACCGCCATCGGCGCCCGCGCCACCCTGAACGGCGCGCGCCTGTCGATGATCGTCGAGGCCCTGACCCCGAACGGCTCGCGACGTTTCCGTCGCCACGGCGAGATCACCCTGTCGGGAGCCGACGACGCCGGCGAAGCCCTGGCGTTGGGCCTCAAGCTGGGCGGCGAGGTCCGCGCCGAAGGCGGCGACGCCATCCTGCTGCCGGAATAGGCCATGAACGAGGGCGCGCCGGTCTGGATCACGCGCGCCCAGCCCGGCGCCGAGGCCACCGCCGCCAAGGTCGCGACGCTTGGCTTCGCGCCAATCGTCGATCCGCTGCTGGAGGTCGCGCCGATCGCCGCGTCGATCGATCTGGCGGACGCCGCGGCCCTGGCCTTCACGAGCGCCAACGGCGTCCAGGCCTTCTCGCGACTGTGCGATTCCAGGGCCTTGCCCGTGTTCACCGTTGGCCGCGCAACGGCCGTGGCGGCGCGCGAGGCGGGGTTCACTCAGGTCTCCAGCGCGGACGGCGATGTCGAGGACCTGGCCCGTCTGATCCTTACCGCCCGGCCGGACTCCATCCTGTGGGCCGGAGCCCGGGAGCCCGCCGGCGATCTGGTGGCGGCGTTGAACGACGCGGGCGTGGCCGCGCGCGGCGTGGCGGTCTACGAGACGGTCGATCGGGCGCCTTCCGAGGCGACCCTGGCGCTTCTGGGCCGGCCCCTATCCGTGCTTCTCCACTCGCCCCGAGCGGCTCGCGGGCTGGCCGGCATCCTGAGGTGTCGACCCGCCCAAGCGTTGCGAGCGCTATGTCTTTCCGAGGCGGTCGCGGCGCCCCTGGACGGGCTCGTCGAAAGCGGCTCTGTGGCCCGCGCGCCGCGGCCGGACGAAACCGCGCTGTTGGCCCTGCTCTCGGCTTAAGCGCAACGTTGCGCGGCGCGTCTGCGTGGGGCACGAATGGCGTATGAACGCCGTTCCCGATCCCGCTGAAATCGTCGCCCCCAGCGATCCCGCGCTGTACGCGCGCAAGAAGGTGATGGGCCCCAGCGTCTGGATCTGGCTGTTCCTGTGTCTGCTCTGCGCCATCTTGGGCGCCGGCGTCGCCTGGTTCGGGCCGGCGCTATTCCCGGCCAGGCCGGCGCCCGCCGCGCCGATCTCCGCGGTTCCCAGCGCCAAACCGATCGCCGAGCGCGTCGCGCCGGCGCCCGTTCCGACCGTCCCCGCCGGTCAGGCCGAGACGTCGACCGCCCCCGCCGAGGACGTGGCGCGTCTGGATGGCCGTGTCGCCGCTCTCGAGACCGCCCAGCAGAGCGTCGCGGACGCCGCCGCCGCCGCCCTGGCGGTCTCGACCTTGGCCGAGGCGGCCAGCGAGTCCCGCCCCTTCGCCGAGGCGCTGGCGGGCCTGCAACGCATCCTGCCCGCCTCGCCCAGCTTGCGGGCCTTGGAGCCGTTGGCCCGCCTAGGCGCGCCGACCCGCGCCGGCCTCGCCGTCCAGTTCGGCAATCTCGCCGGCCGCGCCGCCAGCGCCGCGCGCAATCCTGGCGCCGACGCCGATCTCTTCGCGCGCATCCGTTACGCGCTGTCGAGCATCGTTTCGATTCGCCACGTGGGGTCGCTCAAGGGCTCGACGCCCGACGCGATCCTCGCCCGCGCCCAGGTCCTGCTGGACGAGGGCGATGTCGAGGGCGCGGTGGCCGCCCTGGGCGCGCTGCCCGACCCGGCGCGCGAAGTGCTGGCCCCCTGGTTCGCGGCCGCCAACCGCCGGATCGAGATCGACCGCCACGTGGCCTCGGTTCGCGCCGACGCCTTGGCGGCCCTGTCGCGTATCGCGCGGACCGCCCCATGACCCGTGTCGTCTTCGCCCTCTTCCTGGTGGCCGCCGTCGCGGTCAGCGTCCTGGCCCTGACGGGCGAGCCCGGCCGGGCGTCCCTGGAGTGGATGGGCTGGCGCATCGAGATGACAGCGGCCACCGCCGCCCTGCTGACCCTGTTCTCGGCCCTGCTTTTCACCGTGCTGTGGCGCGGCGTGATCTGGATCGTCGAGGCGCCGCGCCGCGCCGCCCGAGCCCGCGCCGAGGCCAAGCGCAAGCAGGCGATCGAGGCCCTGACGCGCGGCTTCCTGGCCGTGGCGGCGGGGGACGGCTCCGAGGCCCGCCGCCTGGCCCAGAAATCCGCCGAGCTGGCCGAGGACGCCCCCGGCCTGGTCCGGGTGCTCGCGGCCCAGGCCGCCGAGGCGGCCGGTGATCGCGGCGGCGCCGCCAGCGCCTATAACGCCATGCTGGGCTTTCCCGAGATGCGCCTGGCGGGCCTGCGCGGTCTGATGCAGGCGGCCCTGGCCGACGGCGACAAGCAGACGGCGCTCCGTCATGCCGAGACCGCCTATGGCCTGGCCCGCACGGCTCGCTGGGCCTGGCGCGCCTTGCTGGAGGCGCGGCTGGAGGTCGGCGACTGGGCCGCCGCGCTGCAGCTGGTCCAGGGCGCCCTGGAGCGTAAGATCGTCTCGCCGGTCCTCGCCGAGCGCAGCCGCGCCGCCCTGCTGGCCGCCTCGGCCGCCAGCCTCGAGGAGTCGCCGGATCCGAAGGCGCGCGCCCAGGCGCTCGACTTCGCCAACCAGTCGGTCAAGCTCAAGCCCGACTTCACGCCCGGCGTGATCATGGCCGCGCGCCTGTTGGCCGATGACGGCAAGACCGCCAAGGCCAGCCAGATGATCGAGACAGCCTGGAAGGCCCAGCCGCATCCGGCGCTGTGGCTGGCTTATCGCGACCTGAAGACCAACGAGACTCCCAAGGCTCGGGCCCAGCGACTGGCCGCTCTCGCCGCCTTGCGTCCGGAGGCTCGGGAGAGCCTGATCCTGCGGGTCGAGGCGGCCCTGACCGGCGGCGATCCGATCGCGGCCCGCGCGGCGGCGCGGCTGCTCGACGACGAGGCCCCCACCGCCCGCTTCGCGGGATTGATGGCGCGCGTCGCCGCCGCCAACGGACAGGCCGACGAGGCGCGCGCGTGGATCGCGCGTGGGATTGACGCGCCCCGGGAGCCGGACTGGTCGGATCTCGACCCCGAGGGCCGCGCCTTCGCCTACCAGCGCGAGGACTGGGCGCGCCTGGCGGTCAGCTACGCCGAGACCGGCCAGCTGATCCATCCGCGCCACGAGCGCCGGGAGCGCACGATGAGCGACCTGCCAGAGGTCCCGTCGGCCTATGTCGAATCGACGCCGTTCATCCGCGCCGCGGAGACGGGCGGCGCTCTGATGCCCATTCCAGACGACCCTGGGGTGTTCGACGCGCACCCGCTTCCGGACCCGCCGGAACCGGCTCCCGCGCCGCGTCGCAATTCTGGTGCAAGACGACGCTTGGCAAGCGGCTCGCGCCCCGCTAAATAGGCGCTCCCTCCGCTCCGGGATCGCTTCCGAAGCGTCCGTGGGCCGCCTTAGCTCAGCCGGTAGAGCGGCGCATTCGTAATGCGTAGGTCAGGTGTTCGAGTCACCTAGGCGGCACCACTTTTCCTCTCTCTTCTTCCTAAAAGTCCCAACCGGCGCCGCGCCGCGTCGGAACTGGGGTGTTGGCGCGTTCGTTTCTTCGGCGAAGGAGCCCGCCATGCTTGAAGTCGTCGACCACGAAACCGCCCTCGAGGAAGTCCTGGCCTTTCTGGACGCGCCGCCGGAGGCTGGTTCGGCGGACGATGAACGCTTTGTCGCGCGGCTGCGTCAGGTGATCGCCGCCGCGATTCCCGCCGCCGAGGGCGATGATCCCGAGGACGCGCCGACGCTGCGCCTCGAGGACGGCCTCCGCGACCGGCTCGAAGCGCTCGCGAAGGCGCGGGCGAGCCACAACTATTTCGGCGAGCATCCGAACGGCATCGGGCCGACGCTGGGCATGGACGTCTCGAACGCCTAGTCGTCCCAGCCCTTGCGCTTCTTCTTCTTGCCAAGCGCGAAGATGCCCGGATACGGCCCCTTGCCGGTCCGATAGAGGCACCAGTCGTCGTCCTTCTTGCAGTCGCCGTCGAAGGCGGCCTTCTTGTCTGGGTCGATGGCGGCGTACATCGGCGCGGTCAGGGCGCGCTTGCCGTCGCCCTCGGCGCAGGCGGCCTTCTCGTCGCGGGTGAGGGCCGTGACCTGTTCGTGGCGGCAGCCCAGACTGTCGCGCAAGCTCTTACGGGTCTCGTCGCTCTGCTCGACCAGCTTGCGGGCGGTGAAGCCTGGCGGCGCCACGACGGCGGGCGGGCCAGCTGGTCGTGCTGGTTTCGCCGGTGGAGACGCGGCGACCGGGGGCGGGGCCTCGACGGGGGAGCGTGGCGTTCGAACCGAGGCGGGGCGGTTGGCCACGGCCCTTTCCGGCGACGGAGCGGTCGGGGCTTCGACAAGCTCGACCTCTATGATCGGCGGCTCGACGAGATTGGGCGTCCAATGGGCGCCGGCGACGAGGGCCAGCAGGGCCAGGGCGTGAGCGGCCAGCACCGCGATCCAGGCTACGAGGGTGCGCCGCGATTCCCGCCGTGAGGGCGGCCGTCGCCAGGTTCCGATGGCGATCGCCTTGCTCATGGTCTCTCCGGGCGCCGCGGCGCGGGGACCTCGATAGGCGCGGGATAAGGCGCAAGCGTGACCTTGGCCGACAACAAAAAGGCCCGGCGTCGCCGCCGGGCCTTCCCGTGTTTCAGCGATGCGAAGAACCGCTACGCGGCGGCCTTGGCCTTGACGCCGAAGCGGCCATAGAAGGTCTCGCCCTTCTCGGCCATTTCGCGCAGCAGGGCCGGCGGGGCGAACCGCTTGCCATGCTTCTGGGCGAGGGCGTCGCAGGTCTCGACGAAGGCCTTGGCGCCGACGGCGTCGATCAGGCTGATCGGGCCGCCAGTCCAGGGCGCGAAGCCCCAGCCCAGGATCGCGCCGACATCGGCTTCGCGCGGGTCGGTGATGACGCCTTCCTCGAAGCAGCGGGCGGCTTCGACGGCCTGGCGGTACAGCAGCCGGGTGCGGATCTCCTGGATCAGCGCCTGGTCAGCCTCGGCGATTTTCACCGGAGCGAGGTCCGACAGGCCCTTCCACAGGGTCTTGGGGCCATTCTCCGGATAGTCGTAGAAGCCCTTGCCGTTCTTGCGGCCGAAGCGCTGCAGCTCGACCACCATCTTCTCGATAATCGGGGCGAACGGACGATCCTCGAACTTGTCGCCGAGGTCCTTCTTGGTCTGCTGGGTGACCTTGTAGCCAAGGTCGAGAGCGACGTCGTCGTTCATCTCCAGCGGACCGCGCGGCATGCCGGTGGCGCGACCGACATTGTCGATGATGGCCGGGGCGATGCCGTCGGCCAGCATTTCCAGGCCTTCCTGCACGAAGGTGCCGAAGCAGCGGCTGGTGTAGAAGCCGCGGCTGTCGTTGACGACGATCGGCGTCTTCTTGATCTTCAGGACGTAGTCGATCGACTTGGCCAGGGCCTCCTGAGAGGTCTCCTCGCCCATGATGATCTCCACCAGGCCCATCTTGTCGACCGGCGAGAAGAAGTGGATGCCGATGAAGCTCTTCGGACGCACGGACGCCTTGGCCAGGCCGGTGATCGGCAGGGTCGAAGTGTTGGAGCCGAAGATGGCGGTCTCGGCCAGCTGGGCCTCGGCCTTCTTGGTGACCTCGGCCTTGATCTCGCGGTTCTCGAACACCGCCTCGATGACGAGGTCGCTGCCCTTGACGCGATCATAGTCGGTGGTCGGGGTGATCAGGGCCAGGACCTTGTCGGCCTTTTCCTGGTTCATCTTCCCGCGCGAGACCGCCTTCTTCAGCAGGCTCTCGGCATAGGCCTTGCCCTTGTCGGCGGCTTCTTGGCTCTGGTCGATCAGGACCGTCTCGATGCCGGCCATGGCTTGGACATAGGCGATGCCGGCGCCCATCATGCCCGCGCCCAGCACGGCGACCTTCTTGGCTTCCGACGGCGGGACGTTGGCCGGGCGGCCCGAGCCCTTGCCCAGCTCTTGCAGGGACAGGAACAGGGTGCGGATCATGCCCTTGGCCTGGGGCGACATCATCGTCTTCAGGAAATAGCGGGTCTCGATGCGAATGGCCGCGTCGAACGGGACCTGCGTGCCTTCGTAGACCGCCTTCATGATGTTCAGCTGGGCGGGATAGTTGCCATAGGTCTGCTTGCGCAGCATGGCGTTGCCCATGACGAACACCTGGCTGCCGGTCGGTGTGTAGGGTCCGCCGCCGGGCAGCTTGAAGTCCTTCTTGTCCCACGGGGCGACGGGGTCGCCCTTGGTCTTGACCCAGGTCTTGGCCGCTTCGACTTCCGAGCCCGGCGCGACCACTTCGTGGACGACCTTCAGGGCGAGAGCCTCCTGCGGCTTCATCGACTTGCCTTCCAAGAGGTACGGCGCCGCGGCCATCACGCCCATCAGGCGCGGCAGGCGCTGGGTGCCGCCGGCGCCCGGCAGCAGGCCGACCTTGGCTTCCGGCAGGGCCAGCTGGGTCTTCGGATTGTCGCCGACCACGCGATAGTGGCAGGCCAGGCAGATCTCGAGACCGCCGCCCATGGCCAGGCCGTTGATCGCCGCGGCGACCGGCTTGCCGCAGGTCTCCAGGGCGCGGAAGGCCTTGTTGAGCGCGAAGCCGGCGTCGAACGCCGCCTTCAGGCCGGCTTCACCGCCAGCCGAGCCGCCGCCCAGGCCGCCATTGCCGCCCAGTTCGCCGAGGTCCGCGCCGGCGCAGAAGCCGCTGGCCTTGCCCGAGGTGATGACCGCGCCCTTGATGGCCTCGTCGGTCTTGATGTGCTCGACGATCTCGCCGATTTCCTTGATGACCGAAGCGGT
Organism: Caulobacter segnis; assembly: GCF_031454995.1. GTDB lineage: Bacteria > Pseudomonadota > Alphaproteobacteria > Caulobacterales > Caulobacteraceae > Caulobacter > Caulobacter segnis_E. Next base: position 228,665 of record NZ_JAVDRV010000004.1, read on the forward strand.
CAGGGTGTTCATCGAACGGCCGGGCACGTCGAAGGTGACCAGGGCCACGCCGTCGGAATCGACCTCGATCTTGAAGTTTTCCATGGTGCTAGTTCCTCGGTCTTAGACGCGTTCGATGACGGTGGCGGTGCCCATGCCGGCGCCGACGCACAGAGTGATCAGGGCGGTTTCCTTGTCCGAGCGCTCCAACTCGTCGACCATGGCGCCCAGGATCATCGCGCCGGTGGCGCCCAGCGGGTGGCCCATGGCGATGGCGCCGCCGTTCACGTTCATCTTGTCGTGCGGGATGTCCAGCGCCTGCATCATGCGCAGGACGACGGCGGCGAAGGCTTCGTTCAGTTCATAGAGGTCGATGTCCTTGACCTCCATCTTCAGCTTCTTGAGCAGTTTCTCGGTGACCAGCGCGGGGCCGGTCAGCATGATCGAGGGCTCGCTGCCGATCGAGGCCGCGCCCTTGATCTTGGCGCGGGCCTTAAGGCCAAGCGCCTCGCCCATCTCCTTGGTGCCGATCAGCACGCCGGCCGCGCCGTCCACGATGCCCGAGCTGTTGCCGGCGTGGTGGACGTGGTTGACGCGCTCGACCTGCGGGTAGCGCTGGGTGACGACGGCGTCGAAGGCCATCTCGCCCATGCCCGTGAACGAGGGGTTCAGCGCGGCCAGGGTCTGCATGGTCGTATTGCCGCGCACGGTCTCGTCGTGGTCCAGGATGGTCAGGCCCAGTTGGTCCTTCACCGGGATCACCGACTTCTTGAAGCGACCGTCGGCCCACGAGGCGGCGGCGCGCTTCTGGCTCTCGACGGCGTAGGCGTCGACGTCGTCGCGGCTGAAGCCATAGAGGGTGGCGATCAGGTCGGCCGAGACGCCCTGCGGGGCGAAATAGGTCTTGAAGGCCGAGGAGGGGTCGGTCGGCCAGGCGCCGCCGTCGCTGCCCATCGGCACGCGGCTCATGCTCTCGACCCCGCCGCCAATCGCCAGCTGGGCCTCGCCCGAGGCGACCTTGGCCGCGGCCATGTTCACCGCTTCCAGGCCCGAGGCGCAGAAGCGGTTGATCTGCACGCCGGCGACGCTCTCGGCGTAGTCGGCGGTCAGGACGGCGGTGCGGGCGATGTCGCTGCCCTGCTCGCCGACCGGGGCGACGCAGCCCAGGACGACGTCGTCGACCTTGCTGGTGTCGAGGCCGTTGCGGTCGCGCAGGGCTTCCAGGACCTGGGTGGCCAGGGACAGCGAGGTGATCTCGTGCAGAGACCCGTCCTTCTTGCCCTTGCCGCGCGGCGTGCGCACGGCGTCAAAGATGTAAGCGTCAGCCATGGAATGGCTCCTTCCTGCGAAGCGTTGTTCGTGTCCGTGGCGCGGCCCTTGGGGCGGGTCGCGTCGTTATGGTTTCCAGTTGCCGATCGGGTACTTGCCGATCGGCTCGCACTTGAGGCCTCGGGCCGAGACCTTGGCGCGGTAGTAGAGGCGCGAGCCGAACTCCGGCGGCGGCAGCGCGCAGGCGGTGAAGCCCGAGGTCGTGACCTCCAGCCTCCACTCGGCGATCTTGGAGCGCAGCAGCGTGCTGCAGATGTCCTGACCCGCGGGTTGCAGCGGCAGTTTGAAGGCGCCCGGCTGCGGTCGCTTGCCGACCAGCTCGCCGGAGAAGGTGAGGGGGCGGGGGCCTTGCACGGCGCGCACGCAGACCACGGCGGAGCGAGCGTCGCTGGGCGGCGGAGCCGCGGCGGGGCCGGCCAGCAGCCCGATCAGGGAGAGCGTGATCACAGGGTCCTCGCGATCAGCAGTTTCATGATCTCGTTGGTGCCGCCGTAGATGCGCTGGATGCGGCTGTCCTTGTACATGCGCGCGATCGGGTACTCGTTCATGAAGCCGTAGCCGCCGAACAGCTGCAGGCAGCGGTCGACGATCTTGTTCTCCAGATCCGAGACCCAGTACTTGGCCATCGAGGCGGTCGCCGCGTCGAGCTTGCCCTCGAGGTGCTGGCCGATGCAGTGGTTGACGAAGACCTTGGCGACGGTCGCCTCGGTCTTGCACTCGGCCAGGACGAACTGGGTATTCTGGAAGTCGAGGATCGCCTTGCCGAACGCCTTGCGGTCCTTGACGTAGGCGATGGTCAGCTCCAGCGCCCGCTCGATGGTCGCCATGCCCTGGACGGCGATGTTCAGGCGCTCCTGCGGCAGCTGGCTCATCAGCTGGAAGAAGCCCTGGCCCTCGTCGGTCCCCAACAGGTTCTCGGTGGGAACCTTCACGTCGTTGAAGAACAGCTCCGAGGTGTCCTGGGCCTCCTGGCCCAGCTTGTCGAGGTTGCGGCCGCGCTCGAAGCCCTCGGCGTCGTCGGTCTCGACGAAGATCAAGGACGTGCCGCGCGCCCCGCCGGCCGGGTCGGTCTTGGCCACCACGCAGATCAGGTTGGCGGTCTGGCCGTTGGTGATGAAGGTCTTGGAGCCGTTGAGGACGTACTGGTTGCCGGCCTTCTTGGCGGTGGTCTTGATGCCTTGCAGGTCGGAGCCGGCGCCGGGTTCGGTCATGGCGATGGCCGAGACCAGCTCGCCGGTGGCCATGCGCGGCAACCAGCGCCGCTTCTGCTCCTCGGTGCCGTAGTGGACGATGTACGGCATGACGATGGCGTTGTGCAGGCTGGCGCCGAAGCCGTCGACGCCCTTCTTGCCCAGCTGCTCCATCAGCACGACCTCGTGCCGGTAGTCGCCGCCGGCGCCGCCGTATTGCTCGGGCGTGGAGAGGCCGAGCAAGCCGGCCTCCCCCGCCTTGGTCCACATGTCGCGGTCGACGCAGTGGTTCTCGCGCCACTTCGCGACGGTCGATTCGGGCGCGTGCTCGTCGAAGAATTTGCCCACCGCGTCCTCGAAGATCGCGATGTCTTCCTCGGCCATGAAGGCCGGTTTTTCCACGTTGAGCACGCTCATGATCAGAAAGCCTCCGCGGGCAGCGCCATCAGGGTCGCCGAACCGGTCTTCAGCTTGGCCAGATGCGACGCGGCGTCAGGCAAGACGCGTTCGATGAAATATCGGCCGGTCGTCAGCTTGGTCGCGTAGAACGGATCGGACGAGCCGGCGGCGATCTTGGCCTGGGCGGCCTTGGCCATCAGGGCCCACATGTACGCCAGGCCCGTCAGGCCGAAGAGGTGCATGTAGTCGGTGGAGGCAGCGCCGGCGTTGTCGGGGTTCTGCAGACCGTTCTGCATCAGCCACATGGTGCCGTCCTGCAGCTGGCCCTTCACGCCGGCCAGGGCCTCGATGAACGGCTTGATCGCCTCGTCGGCGTCGTTCTCGCCGATGAACTGGTCGATCTCCTGGAAGAAGGTCATGACCGCGCGGCCGCCCTTGGAGGCCAGCTTGCGGCCCACCAGGTCCAGCGCCTGCACGCCGTTGGTGCCCTCGTAGATCAGGGCGATACGGCAGTCGCGCATGAACTGGCTGACCGGGAAGTGCTCGGTGAAGCCGCTGCCGCCGTGCACCTGGACGGCGTTCGAGCAGACCTGGAAGCCCTTGTCGGTCAGGTAGCCCTTCAGCACCGGCGTCATCAGGCCCATGTAGTCGGCCGACTTCTCGCGGACCTTCTCGTCGGGGTGGACGTGCGACAGGTCGCCGTGCAGGGCGGTCCAGAACAGGAAGGCGCGGCCGCCCTCGATCAGGGCCTTGCTCTCCAGCAGCATGCGGCGCACGTCCGGGTGGACGATGATCGGGTCGGCCGGGCCGTCGGCGTTTTTCGGGCCCGTCAGCGAGCGGCCCTGCAGGCGGTCCTTGGCGAAGGCGACGGCGGCCTGGTAGGCGGCCTCGCCCTGGGCCACGCCCTGCATGCCGACGCCCAGGCGGGCCTCGTTCATCATGACGAACATGATCTTGAGGCCGGCGTTCTCCTCGCCGATCAGATAGCCGACGGCGTCGTCATACTGCATAACGCAGGTGGCGTTGCCGTGGATGCCCATCTTCTCTTCCAGGCCGACGCACTTGACGCCCTGGTTGCGCTCGCCGACCGAGCCGTCGGCCTTGGGGAAGAACTTCGGCACGATGAACAGGCTGATGCCCTTCACCCCGGCCGGCGCGCCCTCGATGCGGGCCAGGACCAGGTGGACGATGTTGTCCGACATGTCGTGCTCGCCGGCCGAGATCCAGATCTTCTGGCCGGTGATCTTGTAGCTGCCGTCGCCTTGCGGGACGGCCTTGGTGCGCAGCAAACCGAGGTCCGTGCCGCAGTGCGGCTCGGTCAGGTTCATGGTGCCGGTCCACTCGCCGGTCACCATCTTGGGCAGATAGGTCTCTTTCTGTTCGTCCGTGCCGCCGAAGTGGATGGCCGAATAGGCGCCGTGGGCCAGGCCCGGATACATCGAGAAGGCCATGTTGGCCGAGCTCGACATCTCGCTGAAGGCCAGGTTCACGACATAGGGCAGGCCCTGGCCGCCATAGGCGGGGTCCGAGCCCAGGCCAGTCCAGCCGCCTTCGCACAGCTGCTTGTAGGCGTCCTTGAAGCCGGGCGGCGTGGTGACGGTGTTGGTCGCCGGATCCAGCTGGCAGCCGTTCTTGTCGCCGACCGTGTTGAGCGGGGCCAGGACCTCGCCCGTGAACTGGGCGGCGGCGTCCAGGATCTGCTCGACGACGTCGAACGGCGCGTCCGAGAAGCCGGGCAGGTCGCCGTGCTGGTCGATATTGAGCACGTCACGCAGGATGAAGGCGTGATCGCGAACGGGCGGCTGGTAGGTCATGAAACGGTCCTGGCTAGGATCGGGGAGGAAACGGGTGCGGCGACGCCCTGGGGCGACGCCAGGGTCTTACTTGCCCAGCATGGCCTCGGCGTGACCGTCCAGGCGGGCGCGCAGCACCTGCTCGTAGTCGGCCGCGCGGGGCAGCAGGTCGGGGCGGATCTCGGCCAGGCGGCGCTCAAGGCGGTCGCAGGCCTCGCGCAGCTCGACCAGGGCGTTGTCGATGTCGTCGCGCTGTTGCTCCAGCGCCGTGGCGCGTTCACGGAACTTCTTCAGCGAGCGGGCCATCTGGGCCGCGCCCTGATCGTTCTCGTCATAGAGGTCCAGCAGTTCGCGGATTTCCGACAGCGACAGGCCCACGCGCTTGCCGCGTAGGATCAGCTGCAGACGGACGCGGTCCTTGTGCGAATAGACGCGGTTCAGCCCCTCGCGCGCGGGGTTCAGAAGGCCCTTGTCCTCGTAGAAGCGCAGGGCGCGCGGCGTGGCTTTGAATTCGTTGCAGAGCTGGCGGATCGTGAATGTCCGCTCGGGGCGACGCAGGTCGGCCATGGTTTAAACCTCCCAATGAAGAGGGCCTGGCTACCGCGGCCGGGCCGCTTAGTTATCGACGATCACCCTAAACCCGATCTCGGGGCAGCGTCAACGCTTACGTAAACGTCAATCTTGGCCTTGAGGATAGGTTTACTTTCCTAGGCCCGACGGCGTACCCTCGCCGATCGAAGGCCATGACCGTCAAAGGAGACGCCCGGTGGCGACCCTCTCTCACGGTGAAATCTGGCGGGCCATTGACGCCCTGGCCGAGCGTTTCGACATGACGCCCTCGGCCATGGCCCGGATGGCGGGGCTGGACCCCACGAGCTTCAACCGCTCCAAGCGCGGCTCCACGGAGGCCGATGGCCGGGCGCGCTGGCCCTCGACCGAGAGCCTCGCCAAGCTCTTGGAGGCGACGGGGGTCAATTTCTCGGAATTCGCCGCCCTGACCGAGCGATCGACGGGAGCGGGCGCCAAGCGGGGCGCGCCCCTGATCGGCCTCGCCCAGGCTGGACGGGAGGGCTTTTTCGACTCGGCCGGCATGCCGACGGGTTCGGGCTGGGACGAGGTCGCCGCGCCGGATCTCGGGGAGGGCCTGTTCGCCCTGGAGGTGTCGGGGGAAACGCTGGCGCCGGTCTATCGCGACGGCGACCGGCTCTTGGTCTCGCCCACGGTCGAGCCGCGCAAGGGCGATCGCGTGGTGGCGCGGACCCATACGGGCGAGGTGCTGGTGCGGGAGCTGGGCCGGGTCACGGCCAGGACGATCGAGCTCCTGGCCCTGGGGCGCGAGGGCGAGCGCCTGCTGTCGCGGGACGAGGTCGCCTGGATCGCGCGGATCGTCTGGGCCAGCCAGTAGCCGGCCCGGAGCGCGCGTTAGGTTTAAGTGTGAGCGGTTAAACCGCTCGAGCGCGCGCTAAAAGATCCGTCTTACGTCCGCGGGCAGTCGCCGTGCGTGTCGAGCAGCCAGGCGATCAGCGGGCCGGCGGCCGGATCGGCGCACGACACGTCGACGCGGTACGACTGCCAGGTGTCGTTGTGCGCGGCCTCGACGCGGGCGTCGGGGAACTGCTGGACGATGCCGCCGAGCAGAGAATCGAATTCCTGTCGGTCGGTGGGGCGGAGGGTGAACGAAGCCATTGGTCTGACCTTGAAGACTGTTCTGGTCCTGAAGATCGGACCTTAGACTCACAAAAGTGGTCAGACCCTTAATACCGAATTCAGCTGTCGTTCATCTGCCCGGCAAGGTGTCGCTGCGCGTTTCCGCCGCACCAATACCTCTAGCCCAATTTCGCCTCGATCAGCGCCACCGTGCGGTCGATGCCGAAGATGGCCGCGAACGAGCCGAAGCGGGGACCTTGGCTTTGGCCCAGCAGCACCTCGTAGAGGGCCTGGAACCAGGCGCGCAGCGGGTCGAAGCCGTGCGTCTTGCCGACCTCGAACACTTCGTTCTGGATCAGCTCGGCGTCCTGCGTCCCGGCCGGCATGGCCTTCAGCTTGGCCAGGAGGTCCAGCATGGCGGCGCGTTCCTGGTCGCTGGGGGCGCGGAACACCTTCGAGGGCTTCACGAAGTCCTCGTAGTAGTTGATCGCGTAGCCGGCCAGGCGGTCCAGCAGCGGCTGGCTCTCCGGCGAGGCGCCCGGGATGTAGCGCGACAGGAAGCCCCAGAGGATTTCCTTGGTCGAGGCGTCGGCGGCCGAGACCAGGTTCAGCATCAGGCTGAACGACACCGGCGAGCCTTGCTCGGGCGGCTTGCCGCCGTGGATGTGCCAGACCGGATTGTCCAGCTGCTTGGCCGGTTCCTGGCGGCCGAACGCGTCCAGCTGCTGCAGGTACTCGTCGCTGGCCTTGGGGATGACGTCGAAATAGAGCTTCTTGGCCGACTTGGGGCTCTGGAACATGTAGTACGACAGGCTCTCGGGCGCGCCGTAGCGCAGCCAGTCCTCCATCGACAGGCCGTTGCCCTTGGACTTGGAGATCTTCTGGTTGTTCTCGTCCAGGAAGAGCTCGTAGTTGAAGCCCTCCGGCGGAACCCCGCCCAGCGCCTTGCAGATCGCGCCCGAGGCCTTGACCGAGTCGATCAGGTCCTTGCCGCTCATCTCGTAGTCGACGCCCAGGGCGGTCCAGCGCATGGCCCAGTCGGGCTTCCACTGCATCTTCACGTGGCCGCCGGTGACCGGGACCTCGACATTACGGCCGTCCTCGTCCTGGAAGACGATCGTGCCCTTCTCGACGTTGCGCTCCAGCGTCGGCACCTGCAGCACGCGGCCGGTGGTCGGGCTGATCGGCAGGAACGGCGAATAGGTGGCGCGACGCTCTTCGCCCAGAGTCGGCAGCATGACCTTCTGGATGGCGTCGAAGCGCTCCAGGGCGGTCAGCAGGGTCGCGTCGAACATCCCGCCCTTGTAGCAGTCGGTCGAGCTGACGAACTCGTACTCGAAGCCGAAGCTATCGAGGAACGCGCGCAGGCGGGCGTTGTTGTGGGCGCCGAAGCTATCGTGGGTGCCGAAGGGGTCGCGGACGACGGTCAGCGGCTTGCCCAGGTCCTCGATCAGCGGCTGCTTGTTCTCGATGTTCTCGGGAACCTTGCGCAGGCCGTCCATGTCGTCGCTGAAGGCGATCAGGCGGGTCGGGATGGCCTCGTCGGTCAGGGCGCGGAAGGCGCCGCGCACCATCGTGGTGCGCGCGACCTCGCCAAAGGTGCCCAGGTGCGGCAGGCCCGACGGCCCGTAGCCGGTCTCGAAGATCACGGCCTTGGAGAGGGCCGGATAGGCTTTCACCGCCTCGTCGGTCTTGCCGGCGTCGATCAGGGCCTTGGCGGCTTCCTGGTCGGCGCGATCGGGGAGGCGCACGCGCAGGACGCGGGCGATCGTGGCGCGCGCCTGCTCGAAGGGCCAGGAGCGGGCGTCACGGGCGAGGGGGGAGAGGCCTTCAAACATGCGGGGCGGTATAAGCGCTGACGCGGCGAAGGGCTAGGGTGGCGCCGATATTCAAAACGGCAAACAACCCCGCCTTCCTGGGCCCTGTGCCCAGGACCCATCGTTCCGCAGCCGCAGAGGTTGACCGGCGTCCTGGGGCGTTCAGCCTCGGCTCGCCTCAAGGTCCCGGCCTGCCGCAAGCCTGGGTCCTGGGCACAAGGCCCAGGAAGGCGAGCTATGAGTTTCAAATTCAGGGCTGAATGTCGAGCCGACCTCGTGCGGATCAGCCCTTCAGCGCCCCCGCCACCACCTCGCGCGCCTCGGCTTGGACCTGCTTGAGGTGATCAGCGCCCAGGAACGACTCCGCGTAGACCTTGTAGACGTCCTCGGTGCCGGAGGGCCGCGCGGCGAACCAGGCGTTCTTCGTGCAGACCTTCAGGCCGCCGATCGCCTCGCCGTTGCCCGGCGCGGCGGTGAGGATGTCGGTGATCGCCTCGCCGGCCAGGGTCTTGGCCGAGACGTCGCTGGGGCTGAGCTTGGCGAGGCGCGCCTTCTCCTCGCGGCTGGCCGGGGCGTCGACGCGGGCATAGGCCGGCGCGCCGTACTGGTCGGTCAGGCCGGCGTAGAGTTGGCTGGCGCTCTTGCCCGTCACCGCCTGGATCTCGGCGGCCAGCAGGGCCAGCTGGATGCCGTCCTTGTCGGTGGTCCACACCCCGCCGTCGTGGCGCAGGAAGGCCGCGCCCGCCGACTCCTCGCCGCCGAAGCCGACCGAGCCGTCCAAGAGGCCCGGCACGAAATACTTGAAGCCGACCGGCACCTCGAGCAGGCGACGGCCCAGGCCCGCGACCACCCGGTCGATCATCGAGGACGAGACCAGGGTCTTGCCGACCGCCGTGTCGGCGCCCCAGCCGGGGCGATGGCTGAACAGGTACGAGATGGCGGCGGCCAGGTAGTGGTTGGGGTTCATCAGCCCGCCGTCGGGCGTGACGATGCCGTGGCGATCAGCGTCGGCGTCGTTGCCGGTGGCGACGTCATAGAGCGCCGTGTGGGGCGCCGCGCCGCCCTTCATGATGCCGATCAGGTTGGCCATGGCGCTGGAGGACGAGCAGTCCATGCGGATCTTGCCGTCGGTGTCGAGCGGCATGAACGCCCAGCGCGGGTCGACCGCGTCGTTGACTACCGTGAGGTCCAGGCCGTGGCGCTCGGCGATCGCGCCCCAATAGGCGACGGCCGCGCCGCCCAGCGGATCCGCGCCGATCCGCACCTTGGCCGCGCGGATGGCGGCGATGTCGATCACCGCCGGCAGGTCGTCGACATAGCGACCGAGAAAGTCATAGTCGCCGGCGGCCTTGCGGGCGGCTTCGAACGGGACGCGCTTCACGCCCGCCAGGCCCTGGGCCAGCAATTCGTTGGCGCGGGCGGCGATGGCCGAGGTGGCGTCCGACCCGGCCGGACCGCCGGAGGGCGGGTTGTACTTGATGCCGCCGTCGCGCGGCGGGTTGTGCGAGGGCGTCAGCAGCAGGCCGTCGGCTTGCGCGCCGCCTTGGCGGTTGTGGGTCAGGATGGCGTGCGACACCGCCGGGGTCGGGGTGAAGCCGTCGCGGGAGTCGACCAGGGTTTCGACGCCGTTGCCGGCCAGCACTTCCAGCACCGAGCGCCAGGCGGGCTCGGACAGGCCGTGGGTGTCGCGGCCGACGAACAGCGGGCCGGTCACGCCCTGGGCGGCGCGGTATTCGACGATCGCCTGGGTGACGGCCAGGATGTGGGCCTCGTTGAACGCGCCGTCCAGGCTGGAGCCCCGGTGGCCCGAGGTGCCGAACACGACCTTCTGCGCGGGATTGGAGACGTCCGGCTTGATCTCGAAATAGGCGCCGATCAGCGCGTCAAGTTCGACAAGATCTTCGGGAAGAGCGCGAAGGCCGGCGCGGTCGTGCATCAAGTCACCTGGCAGAGTTTGAGCGAGGCTCGGAAGTCGAACTCCTATAAGGGGTGGAAGACAATTTCACGAACTATTCCGTGTCTGTTTTCCGCCGTTTTGGGTCACTTGTCAGCGCCGCGGGTCCCCACCTGACCACGCTCCGCGTGGTTGTCCTCCCCCGGAGGGGGCGGAAGGCGCGCGTCAGCGCGGAGGGGGCAAGTACGAGCGTTCGCGGCGCTCTATCATCCGCGTATCCGAAATTGAAACGAACGATTTCAACGACTTCTCGCTTTTAGAGCCGTTTCTGTCATCCGCGTTGAATCACGCTCCATACTTGTCCTTACCCGATAGCGCGGAAGGGACGTCCGGCCGGCGATCGTGACGGCTGTCGGGGGTGGTCGAGCGGGACGCGCTCGCCGGTCTTCTTTCGGGAAGGCGTCTTCGCGTCGGATCCAGCGGCAGGCTCCCTGAAACATCGGGACGAAGCCCTGGCGACGAAGGCATAGGCGAACGCGGCAGGTTCGGGCTGAAATCGCCCGGGCGTTCCGGGACCGGGGTTCGTCGCCCCGGCCCGCCCGTCGGGGGCCTCTTTCGGAAGCGGGTTAAAACCCCGCGCGTCGAGGGCTCACCGGATAACGGCCGCGCGGAGCGTCTGGCTTCGTCGAAACGGTACACACTATCCAAACCTCCGGGCGGCGCCCGGCGCTCCGCGTCCCTCCCAATCCTTCAGCGAGCGATCGCGTGAAGCGGCGAAGCCGTGCGCGCATTGACTCCCCCGCCCGCCCCCGTATTTTCCGCGGCGTTCGAGTGACTGGCGTTGAAGGTGGGAAACCACCGGGGAGCTCGATACGCATAAGCCGCGCGCCTGGGCTCCCATTTCCGATCACGAAACCTGGAGTCCGCCGTGCCCGCCGCCCCCGACTATCCGTCCGCCCCCGATTTCGTCGCCCCCAAGCGCGCCCTGCTGTCGGTCTCCGACAAGACCGGCCTGGTCGAGGCCGCGAAGACCCTGCATGAAGCCGGCGTCGAGCTGGTCTCGACCGGCGGCACCAAGGCCGCGATCGCCGCGGCCGGGATCCCGGTCAAGGACGTCTCGGACCTGACGGGCTTCCCCGAGATGATGGACGGCCGGGTCAAGACCCTGCACCCGGTGGTGCACGGCGGCCTGCTGGGCGTGCGCGACGCGGCCGATCACGCCAAAGCCATGGCCGACCACGGCATTGGCGGCATCGATATCCTCTATGTGAACCTCTATCCGTTCGAGGCCACCGTCGCGAAGGGCGGGTCCTACGCCGAGTGCGTCGAGAACATCGACATCGGCGGGCCGGCCATGATCCGCTCGGCGGCCAAGAACCATGGCTATGTCGCCGTCTGCACCGATCCGGCGGATCTGGCCGACGTGCTGGAGGCCCTGAAGGCTGGCGGGACGACCCTGGCTCTGCGCCAGACCCTGGCGGCCCGCGCCTACGCCCGCACGGCGGCCTATGACGCGGCGATCTCGGCCTGGTTCGCGGAGGCCCTGGGTCAGGACTTCCCGGCCCGCAAGTCGATCGCCGGCGAGTTGCGCCAAACCATGCGCTACGGCGAGAACCCGCACCAGAAGGCGGCCTTCTACACCTTCCCCAACCCGCGACCGGGCGTGGCCACGGCCCGCCAGTTGCAGGGCAAGGAGCTCAGCTACAACAACATCAACGACACCGACGCGGCCTTCGAGCTGATCGCCGAGTTCGACCCGGCCCAGGGCCCGGCGGTGGCGATCATCAAGCACGCCAACCCCTGCGGCGTGGCCGTGGGCGCGACCCAGCGCGAGGCCTATGAGCGGGCCCTGGCCTGCGACCCGACCTCGGCCTTTGGCGGCATCGTGGCGGTCAACTCGCGCCTGACCCGCGAGGCGGCCGAAGCGATGGTCGAGATCTTCACCGAGGTGGTGATCGCGCCCGAGGCCGACGAAGACGCCGTGGCCGTCTTCGCCGCCAAGAAGAACCTGCGCCTCTTGGTCACCGGCGGCCTGCCCGACGCCCTGTCGACCGGCGACACCTTCAAGAGCGTGGCCGGCGGCTTCCTGGTGCAGTCGCGTGATGACGCGCGGATCAAAGCGTCGGACCTGAAGATCGTGACGAAGCGCCAGCCGACCGACGAGGAAGTGCGGGACATGCTGTTCGCCTTCACCGTCGGCAAGCACGTCAAGAGCAACGCCATCGTCTACGCCCGCGCCGGCCAGACCCTGGGCGTCGGCGCCGGCCAGATGAACCGCAAGGACTCGGCCCGGATCGCGGCCCTGCGCGCGGCCGACTTCGGCCTCGATCTCAAGGGCTGCGCCTGCGCTTCTGAAGCCTTCTTCCCGTTCGCGGATGGTCTCATCCAGGCGGCGGAGGCCGGGGCGACCGCGATCATCCAGCCGGGTGGCTCGATGCGCGACGCCGAGGTCATCGAGGCGGCCGACAAGCTGGGCCTGGCCATGGCCTTCACCGGCGTGCGGGTGTTCAGGCACTAGACCTCATGAGGTGAACATGGACGGCGCCGCCTGGGGCGAGCAGATCGCCCGCCACTCCCGGGTGTTCAAGCCGGAGGGGCCTGGCCCCTTCCCGGTGGCGCTGATCCTGCACGGCTGCGGCGGCAAGACACCGTTCCTCGAGGTCTACGCCCAGGTCGCCGTGGCGGCGGGCTGGGCGGCCGTGGTGGTCGACTCGTTCCTGCCGCGCGGGGTCTCCAGCCTGGACGCCAAGCTGACGGTCTGCACCGGCCTGCGGGTTCGCGGACCGCGGCGGGCGGGCGACGTCTTCGCCATGCTGGCCTGGCTGGAAGGGCAGGGCTGGGCCGACGCCTCGCGGCTCTTCCTGGCGGGCTGGAGCCATGGCGGTTGGACCATCATGGACGCCTATGCGCTGGGCGGCCGCGCGGCGGCGATCACCCGCGTCGACGATGCGGATCCAGCGCGGCTGCGGGCCGTCGTGAAGGGCGCTCTGCTGGTCTATCCCTATGCCGGCTATCCGGCCCTGACGACGCGGCACGGCTGGGGCGAGGCGCCGCCGCCGGTCTGGTCGGTGCTGGCTGGGAAGGACCAGGTGGTCGGCTGGCGCGCGCCGAAGCTGGCCTTGGACCGCCTGGCGCGAGACGGCCTCACCGTCGATCAGATGTTCCTGCCCGACGCCACCCACGCCTTCGACGACAACAAGGCCAATGACCCCCGGGCGCGCTATCGCCCGGACCTCTTCGAGCAGGTCCAGGCCTATTTCACGGACGCCTTGAAGGCCTGCGCCTAGGCGACGACCCGGGCGGGCTTACGGAGGGGGCTCGGACCCCGATAGAGCCGGCGCCAGACCCACTCCAGCGGACCCATGGCGAAGCGGTCCAGCCACCAGCGCGACCACAGGATCTGGGCGATCCAGATCCCGACCGTGATCGCCGCGAGACCCGGCCGGTCGACCTGGCCATGCAGCCCCAGGCCTCGACCGCCATAGAAGATCGCGGTCATGATCACCGACTGGGCCAGATAGTTCGTGAAGGCCATCTGCCCCACGGGGGCCAGAACCCTCGGGATCGCCGACCAGACCTTCGAGCGGGTGGCGAACACCATCAGGGCGACATAGGCCAGCGTCGTCGGCGGGGCGAGCATCCACTGAACGCCGACGGACACCATCCCCAGGCCCCTCGGCAGGCCCATCACCGCCTCGGCGACGAACAGGCCGCCGACCAGGGCCGAGGCCAGCAGGCCCCAGGCCACCAGGCGCCGATAGACGCGATCGGAGGCCTCGCCCGTCAGCACGCCGGCCTTGAACGCGCCCAGACCGAGCATCATCAGCGCCGAGGTCATCACGAAAATGATCGGCTCGCCCGCCAACAAGGCCAGACGGTCCTTGGCGTTCCGCACCAGCGACGGGACGAAGCCCGCGCTGTACTGCGCCTCGGCGGCCTTGGCCTTGGCCAGCATCTTGGCGGTCTCAATCCCCTCTTGCGCCGCGTCCTGGGGCATCAAGGCGGCGAAGCTCAAGCCGACCAGGGCCAGGAGGCTGAAGGCGGTCCAGATCGTCACGCCGGTCCGGATCAGCTTCCGGGCTGGCCAGGAGCGCGCGAGCAGAATCGCGAAACCCGCGAGGGCGTAGCTCAGCAGGACGTCGCCGTACCAGATCGCGAAGCCGTGCAGCAGGCCGAAGGCCACCATCCACAGGAGACGCCGGCGAAGGATCGCGCCGCGCTCCTTGTCCGAACGCTCGCCCCCGACCAGAAAGATCGACACGCCGAACAGCATGGCGAACAGGGTCACGAACTTGCGCTGAAACAGCCACTGAGTGACGACCCAGACCGACAAGGTGGCCGGGCCCGTTCCGTGCGGCCAGTGGCTGGCGGATTCGGCGACGACCGGCGGGACCGCGAAGTCCGGCGCGTTGCATAGCAGGATACCCAGCACGCCGAGACCGCGCAGGGCGTCCAGCAGCACGATCCGATCCTTGTCCATGCCTGCCCCCAAGGCCCCCACGCCGCGAGCCTGCCTCGCCGCGGCGCGGAGCGCAACCTTGGGGCTATGCGGCCGACAGCTCCCGCAACGCGGCGTTGGCGATCGTCAGCTTGGCGAAGGTCCAGCCGCCGCCGGCCTGCTCGATCTCCTCGATCGTGCGCTTGACCGTCCGGGGGAGTTCACCGCGAAGGGCGGACCAAGAGCTGATCGCGGCCTTGGCGCCCGCTTCGTCCTCGCCAGCTTGCGCGTTGGCGGCGAACTTCAACACCGCCTGCGTGATCGCGGCCTGCTCGCCGAGCATGTCCTCGATCAGGCGGCGGACCGCCAGGCGCTCGAAGCTGTCCCCGCCGACGAAGGCGCCGGCCGCCGCCCGCAGGCGGTCGAAGCCGAAGGCCGCGCCGACCTGGTGATACAGGCGCGCGACGTTCTCGACGCTCCAGCTGGAGGCGTTGGCGAGGTCGACGAGGTCGGCGGCCGTGGTCAGGGGCTGCAGCGCCGCGACCGCTTGGGCCAGGGCGTCGGGCGCGCCGTCGGCGATATAGGCCTTGGCCCGCTTGGCGACGGCTTTCTGCTCGAACGGCGACAGTATGGACGGCGTCTGGCCGCGCAGCCTCGCGACCGACGGGCCGTAGGCCTCGACCAGCGCCTTGACGCTGGACTTGTCGCGGAAGGCGCGCCGCGTCAACCAGAAGCTCAGGCTGCGCAGGGCGTAGGCCAAGGCCTTGTAGAGCGCCGTCTGACCGTCGGCCGAGGCCTTGTTGTCGAGCGCGCCGACCTGGGCCCACAAGGCGTCGATCCCCAGGATCTCCCGCGCGGCCGTAAAGCCGACGACCACGGCGCTGGCGTCCGAGCCGGCGGCCGCTTTCAGGCGGCTGGCGAAGGTCGGGCCGCACATGTTGACCATCTGGTTATCGACCACCGTGGCGATGATCTCGCGCTTCAGGCGGTGCTTCTGCATGGCGTCGGCGTACTTGCCGAGCGCCTTGGGGAAGTAGCCCTTCAGCGTGGCCTCGAACCACGGATCGTCTGGCGCCGAGGACGCGACGATCTCGTCGAACAGGTCGAGCTTGCCATAGGCCAGCAGCACCGCCAGTTCCGGACGGGTCATGCCCTTGCCCGCGGCCTTGCGCTCCAGCAACGCCGTATTGGTCGGCAGGCCTTCCACGCGACGGTCGAGGCGCCCGCGCTGCTCCAGATCGACCATGTAGCGGATCTGGGCGTCGACCTCTGACGCGGCGTCGCTCTCGAGCAGGGTCAGGGCCAGGGTCTGATCGTAATTGTGCTCCAGCACGTGGTGGGCCACGTCGCCGGTCATCGAGGCCAACAGCGTGTTGCGATCGGGACGAGTCAGCTCGCCGCCGCGCTCCAGGATGCCGGTCAGGATCTTGATGTTGACCTCGTGGTCGGAACTGTCGACGCCAGCCGAGTTGTCGATGGCGTCGGTGTTCACATGGCCGCCAGACTGGGCGAACTCGATGCGGCCGGCCTGGGTCAGGCCCAGGTTCGCGCCTTCGCCGACCACCTTGACCCGCAGGTCCGCGCCGTTGATGCGGATCGCGTCATTGGCCTTGTCGCCGGCGTCGGCGTTGCTCTCGCCTCTCGCCTTCACATAGGTGCCGATGCCGCCGAGATAGAGCAGCTCGGCCCGCGCCTTCAGGATCGCGGTCATCAGTTCGGCCGGTGACACGGCCTCGGCCTTCAGGTCCAGCATGGCGCGGACCTCGGGCGACAACGGGATGCTCTTCAGGTTTCGGGCGAACACGCCGCCGCCCTGCGAGATCTTCGACTTGTCATAGTCTTCCCACGACGAGCGCGGCAGCTTGAACATCCGATCCCGCTCGGCCCACGACGCCGCCGGGTCCGGATTGGGATCGAGGAAGATGTGGCGGTGGTCGAAGGCGGCCAGCAGCTTGGTCTGCTTGGACAGCAGCATGCCGTTGCCGAACACGTCGCCCGACATGTCGCCGACGCCGACCACCGTGAACGGTTCGGTCTGGATGTCCTTGCCCAGCTCGCGGAAGTGGCGCTTGACCGCTTCCCAGGCGCCGCGAGCGGTGATGCCCATGACCTTGTGGTCATAGCCGACCGAACCGCCCGACGCGAAGGCGTCGCCCAGCCAGAAGCCGTAGTCCTCGGCCACGCCGTTGGCGATGTCCGAGAACGTCGCCGTGCCTTTGTCGGCGGCCACGACGAGATAGGGGTCATGGCCGTCATGGACGACAACCGAGGCCGGCGGAACGACCTCGTTGTCGGCGTTGATATTGTCCGTGAGGTCCAGCAAGCCCGACAGGAAGGTCTTGTAGGCGCGGATGGCCTCGGTCTGGATCGCGTCGCGGTCGCCGCCGCGCGGCAGCTGCTTCGGATAGAAGCCGCCCTTGGAGCCGACCGGCACGATGACGGCGTTCTTGACCTGCTGGGCCTTCACCAGACCCAGCACCTCGGTGCGGAAGTCGTCGCGGCGATCGGACCAGCGCAGACCGCCGCGCGCGACGGGGCCGAAGCGCAGGTGGACGCCCTCGACGTGCGGCGCCGAGACGTAGATCTCGCGATAGGGCTTGGGCGCGGGCAGGTCTTCCAGCTCGCGCGAGGCGATCTTGAAGCTGATGTAGGGCTTGGGGCCGCCATCGGCCGCCGGCTGGTAGAAGTTGGTGCGCTGGATCGCCCCGACCAGGGCCGCCAGACGACGCAGGACGCGGTCCGCGTCCAGGCTCTCGACGGCTTGCAGCGCCTCGACGATCTTGGCCTCGACGGCTTTGGCCTGGGCGACGCGTCCCTTCAGGTCGGTGGCGATCGCCGGATCGAACTTGACGCGGAAGAGGTCGAGTATCAGCCGGGTGACGGCCGGATGGTCGCGCAGCGCGGCTTCTTGGACCTGCTGGCTCGGATCGAGGCCCGACTGCTGGCGGTAGCGCGCCAGGGCGCGGATCAGCGCCGCTTCGCGCCAGCCGATCGCCAGCTCAAGCACGATCCGGTTGAACCCGTCGTTCTCGGCTAGACCCGTCCAGATCGCGATGAAGGCTTCCTCGAAGACCTGGCGAATCTCGTCGAACACGAGGTGCTCGCCGGCCGGGTCGTCGAGAACGAACTCATGGACCCAGATCGAATGCGGACCGTCGAGTTCGTAGATGCTGAGGCGGAAGCCGTCCTCGATCAGCGCCTTAAGGCCCATGCGCTCCAGGATCGGCAAGACCTCGGCCAGCGGAGCGGCCGCGCCGCGCAGATAGAGCTTGAAGCGGAAGGTGCGGGCGTCGTCCTCGGCCCGGCGGAAGGCGCGCACGCGCGGCGGCGTCTCCGGCGATAGGGTTTCGATGACGTCGATGTCCGAAAGCGCTTCTTGGGCGTCATACTGATCACGATAGCCCGGCGGAAAGGCGCGGCCGTACTTCGCCAGCAGGGCGCGGACGCCGCCGGTCGGCGCGCCGCCGGCGCGGACGACCGCCTCGAAGCGGTCTTCCCAGGTAAGCGCCGTATCGGCGATGCGCGCTTCCACCCACCCCAGATCCGGGTCGGGATGGTCGCCCGGCGTGACCTCGATGATGAACTGGGCGCGGGCCAGAGGGGCGTCCGAGATCTCGGGATAGTACTCCAGGACCTTGCCGTCATAGGCGTCGGCCAGGATCGCGCCGGCCCGCTCGCAGACCTCGGTGTCGAAGCGCTCGCGCGGGATGTAGACCAGCACCGAGGCGAAGCGGTCGAACGGGTCCATGCGGGCGAACAGACGCACGCGCGGCCGGTCGATCAGATGTAGGACGCCCAGCGCCATGGACAGCAGCGTGTCCTCGCTAGTTTGGAACAGCTCGTCGCGCGGCCAGGTTTCGAGGATGTTGCGCAGGCGCTTTTCGTTGTGGCTGCCAGGGGCCTTGGCCGCGCGGCGCATGATCCGCGCCACGCGGTGGCGGATCAGGGGCACTTCGCTGGCGGGCGTCTCATAGGCCTCGGCGGTGAACAGCCCGACGAAACGGACCTCGCCCGAGGGCTTGCCGTCCGAGCCGTAGCGGCGCACGCCGACATAGTCCATGAACCCGCGGCGGTGAACGCGCGAGCGCAGGTTGGATTTCGCCACCACGACGGGCGTTCCCGTCTCGAGTTGCCGACGCAGTTGCGCCGACAGGATCGCGGGTTCGTGGGTTCGGCGCAGCACCGCCCGCGTGGAATCCTTCAAGACCCCGAGGCCCGCCTCGGCTTCGTAGAGGGGCTCCTCGGCGGCATAGCTCCCGTCCGGAGAGCGCGGGTACTCGTAGACGCGGGCGCCCAGGAAAACGAAGTTGTCGTCCTCGAGCCAACGCAGGAAGGCGAGTTCCTCCTGACGACCTTCTTCGCTGGTGACGCCGTGGGTGGCCGACAACTCACCGATCGCGCGGTGCATCAGCTCGCGCATCGCCTTGAAGTCGCCGACGGCGCGACGGACGTCGAACAGGGTCTCGCGGACCTGCTCCAGCAGAAACTCGACGCGGTCCTCGCCGACGGGATCGAGGTGCACCTGGATCAAGGAACGGGCGACGCCGTCGATCTCGACGACGGGGTGGAACATGGCCCGGACGCGGAAGCCGCTCTCGGTGATCTCGCCCATGACGCTGTCGACCAGGAACGGGCGGTCGAGTTGAACGATCTCGAGCAGGTCGCGGCCTGCGGCGCCTTCGATGGCGGACCGGAGGCGAACGGCGGGCTGCTCGCCCTTCACGTCCACCGCGAAATCCCAAAACTCGACGAGAGAAGCGGCGGCGGCGGTCGCGGACAGGACCGGGGCGTCTTCCACGGCCCAGTCGGCGTCGACCTGGGCCAAATAGTCGCGCTCTTCCAGGGAAAGTTCCTGGACGCTCTTCCCGCGTGTCCGGGCGTAAGCGGCGGCAAGGCTGTGGTTTGGGTCAATCTTTACGCCGCTCATGCCGCTTCCTCAAAAATTTTTCCGACCTACCTAGCGAAGAAAGGTAAAAACTCAACGCATATGCGGAGAATAAGCCACCTTTCGGCCTCGTCGATAAGCTCCGCCCGGGAGCGATGACGCGACCTTCAAAGCCTAGCGCCAGGGCGAAAGCTTGTCGTTAACGGTTGGGCGAAAAGGAAGGCTTGAAAACGGAAACGCCGCCGGCTGGGGGAAGCCGGCGGCGCGGGCCCGCTTGGGGGATGCGGGCGTCTTCCGCTTCGATGGCGGCGGCCTCGCCAGCCGCCATCCGCGGGGGTGTCCGGGTGGGGGAGGCCGGACCAACTCTAGATAGGCGCCCAGCGCGTGAGTTTAAGGGGGGCGTTCATTTCTTTCGGGGGCGCGTGGTCGGCCGCGGCTTGGCCGCGTGCAGGCGATCGCCCTCTGGATCGCCGTCCTCCGACAGTAGGATCGCGATCCAGCGCGAGCCCTCGAACTGGGCCAGGATCAGCATCACCGCGACGGTCAGTGGCGTGGAGAGGAACATGCCCGGCACGCCCCACAGCGCGCCCCAGACGGCGAGGGACAGCAGCACCACGGTTGGGTCCATATTCAGGCTGTCGCCCTGCATCCGCGGGAGGATCACATTGCCGACCACGAAGAAGATGCCCTGCAGCGCGCAGAACAGGATGATCGCCGGCCATAGGCTTTCGGGAAATTGCACCAGGGCGAACAGCGGTGGCAGGAAGCAGCCGATCGCGCCGCCCAGGATCGGGATGTAGGCGGCCAGGAAGATCAGGAAGGCCCAGAAGAAGGCGTTGTCCAGCCGCACAAGCATCATCACGACCCAGGCGGCGACGGCGATCATCAGCCCGGTGACCGTCTGGATCCACAGGTACTGCTCGACCCCGTCGCGGATGCGCTGGAACAGCTTCAGATTCTGCTCGCGCTCGGCGTGCTGCGGGAAGAGCGAGACGATCTTGCGCGCGAAGCCGCGACGCGAGGCGATGATAAAACCCAGATAGATCAGCACCAGCAACGCGCTGGAGGCGAAGTTGCCGAACGATTGCGCCGCCTGGCCGATGTAGCGTTGCGGGTTGAGCTCGTTGATCAGGCCGCCGATGGTGGGGGCGACGTGGATGCCGACGGCGTGGGCCAGCTTGGCGATGATGTCGTTCAGGCGCGGGGCGTAGTCCTTGAGCTGATCGAAGAAGTCTCGGCCGTTCTCGATGACAACCCAGAACGACACCCCGAACAGCAAGACCGAAATGACGAGCGCGGCGGGCAGGGCGGCGCGCGCCGGGAAGCCGGGGGCGCGGGCGGTCAGCACCCGGGCGAAGCTGTCGACCATCACCGCCAGGAAGACCGCCAGGGCCAGTGGCGTGAGGATGTCCTGCATCCAATAGAGCGCGGCGCCGCTGGCGATCACGGCCAGGAGCACCACGGCGTTTCGGGTGGTTGAGGGAGGCGAGGCGGGGGCGGGCATTTTTCAAAGGCTCTACTGAAACTCGGGCGACATTGCCCGCTACGATTGGCGGCGCGCAAGGCCCCGGCTAGGGTCGGGGATCAAGAGGAGATTGCTCATGCCGCTGGCTATCGGTGACAACGAGATCCTAGTCGGACTTGGGCAAGGTCCGGTCACACAACGCCTTGATCGCGCGAATCGACATGGCGTGGTGGCGGGAGCCACCGGAACAGGCAAGACGGTCACTCTGCAGGTCATGGCCCAGGCCTTCTCGGAGGCGGGCGTGCCGGTGTTCGCCGCCGACGTTAAGGGCGACTTGTCGGGGCTGGCGATGCCGGGATCACCGAACGAGAAGATGTTGGCGCGGGCCGCGGCGATGGACCTGGCCCTGGCGCCGGTCGCTCCGCCGGTGATCTTCTGGGATCTCTTCGGTCAGAAGGGGCACCCGATCCGCGCGACGATCTCGGAAATGGGACCCCTGCTACTGTCGCGCCTACTGGAGTTGAACGACGTACAGGAAGGGGTCCTGACGATCACCTTCCACGTCGCCGACCAGGAGGGCCTGCTCCTGCTGGACCTCAAGGATTTGCGGGCCGCGCTGAAGTACGTGGCCGACCATGCCGACGAGATCGGCACGCAATACGGAAATGTGTCCGCCGCGACGGTCGGCGCGATCCAACGCAAGCTTCTGACCCTTCAAGCTCAGGGCGCCGAGGCCTTCTTCGGCGAGCCGGCCCTCGATCTCTCCGACGTGATGCGCACCGACGCGGCGGGGCGGGGCTATGTCAGTCTTCTGGCCGCCGATCAGCTGATCCAGTCGCCCAGGCTCTACGCGACCTTCCTGATGTGGTTGCTGTCGGAACTGTTCGAGGTCCTCCCCGAGGTGGGCGATCCGGAGAAGCCCAGGGTCGTGTTCTTCTTCGACGAAGCCCACCTGCTGTTCAACGACGCGCCCAAGGCCTTGCTCGAGAAGATCGAGCAGGTGGTGAGGCTGATCCGCTCCAAGGGCGTGGGCGTCTATTTCGTGACCCAGAATCCGGCCGACATCCCCGACACGGTGCTTGGCCAGCTGGGAGCGCGGGTTCAGCACGCCCTGCGCGCCTATACCCCCGCCGACCAGAAGGGCCTGAAGGCGGCGGCTCAATCGTTCAGGACCAATCCAGACTTCGACACGGCCGAGGCTATCCAGGCCCTCGGCGTGGGCGAGGCGCTCGTCTCGACCCTCGACGAGAAGGGCGCCCCGCGAGTGGTCCAGAAGACGCTGATCCGCCCCCCCGCCTCGCGCCTTGGACCCATCACGCCGCAAGAGCGCGCGGCGCTGCAGGGCCAGAGCCCGGTGAGAGGGGTTTACGACGAACCCAAGGATCGCGCCTCCGCCTATGAAATTCTGCAAGGCCGAGCTGTTCAGGGACAGCGCGAGGCGGAGACGCGGACGCGTGAACAAGAGGCGGCCGGAGGGGCGGGTAATCGATCCCGCGCCTCCAACAGGCAGACCATGGCGGAGGCCTTCGCCGTCACCCTGGTCCGAACCGTCGCGTCGCAAGCCGGGCGGGAGCTGATGCGCGGCCTTCTCGGCGGTCTCACGCGTCGTAGGCGATAGACCCGCTCCGCGCGCCTTGGGCGATCGGGCGCGACCTGCGAGGATTTCATGGCGATGTCATGAGGGGGTCTTGAGGGCGTGACTTGCCTCGGCGTCACGATTGCTGGAATAGGCGAGGCGCCGCGTACGACAGCGGCGCCCAGATCAAGGTACTTCGATGCGCGTAGCGATGATTGGCACGGGTTATGTGGGCCTGGTGTCTGGGGCGTGTTTCGCCGACTTCGGTCACGTGGTGACGTGCATCGACAAGGACCCGAGCAAGATCGAGCGGCTGGAGCGGGGCGAGATCCCGATCTTCGAGCCTGGGCTGGATGACCTGGTGGCGCGCAACGTGCGCGAGGGCCGCCTTTTCTTCACCCTGGACGGCGCCCAGGCGATCAAGGAGGCCGACGCGGTGTTCATCGCGGTGGGCACGCCGACCCGCCGGGGCGATGGCCACGCCGACCTGTCCTACGTCTACGCCGCGGCCGAGGAGATCGCCGGGCTGATCGACGGCTTCACGGTGGTGGTGACCAAGTCGACCGTGCCGGTCGGCACCGGCGACGAGGTCGAGGCGATCATCAAGAAGGTCCGCCCCGACGCCCAGTTCGCGGTCGTGTCGAACCCCGAGTTCCTGCGCGAAGGCGCGGCGATCGAGGACTTCAAGCGCCCCGACCGCGTGGTCGTGGGCACCGACGACGAGCGGGCCCAGGCGGTGATGCGCGACCTCTACCGTCCGCTGAGCCTCAACGAGACGCCGATCGTCTTCACCGGCCGGCGGACCAGCGAGCTGATCAAGTACGCGGCCAACGCCTTCCTGGCGATGAAGATCACCTTCATCAACGAGATGGCCGACCTCTGCGAGAAGGTTGGCGCCGACGTCCAGTCGGTGGCCAAGGGCATTGGCCTGGACAAGCGGATCGGCGGCAAGTTCCTGAACGCCGGCCCCGGCTATGGCGGCAGCTGCTTCCCAAAGGACACCATCGCCCTGGTCAAGACCGCCCAGCAATACGGCGCGCCGACCCGGCTGATCGAGACCACGGTCGAGGTCAACGACGCCCGCAAGAAGGCCATGGCCACGAAGGTCGCCGAGGCCATCGGCTCGACGGACCTGGCCGGCAAGACGATCGGCGTCCTGGGCGTGACCTTCAAGCCCAACACCGACGACATGCGCGATGCGCCCAGCCTCGACATCCTGCCGGCCCTGCAGGCCATGGGCGCCCAGGTCCAGGCCTTCGACCCCGAAGGCGCCAAGGAGGCCGCCCACATGCTCGAGGGCGTGAACTTCAAGGCCGGCGCCTACGAGGCGGCCGAGGGCGCCGACGCCCTGGTCATCCTGACCGAGTGGGACCAGTTCCGGGCTCTGGATCTCGACCGCGTCAAGCTGCTGATGAAGGCTCCGGTCGTCGTCGACCTGCGGAACGTCTACAAGCCGGCCGAGATGGTCCGGCATGGCTTCACCTACGCCAGCATCGGACGCGGCCGAGCATGACCAAACCTCCGATCATCGTCACGGGCGCGGCGGGATTCGTGGGCTACCACGTGGCCGAGCGCCTGCTCGACCGCGGGGCGGCGGTGATCGGGGTCGATGTCTTCAACGCGTACTACGACCCCGCCCTGAAGGAGGCCCGCGCCGCGCGGCTGGATGGTCGGGACGCGTTTACGATGGTTCGCATGGACATAGCCGAGCACGAGGCCTTGGCCGCGCTGGTCAACGCCTCGGGCGCGCGACGCGTGGTCCACCTGGCCGCCCAGGCCGGCGTCCGCTACTCGATCGACAACCCGTTCGCCTATGAGCGCAGCAACCTCGCCGGCCACCTGTCGGTGCTGGAGGCCTGCCGCCACGCCGGCGTCGAGCACCTGGTCTATGCCAGCTCCTCGAGCGTCTATGGCGACCGGCCACTGAACGGCGAGGGCTTCAAGGAGAGCGATCCGGCCGAGAGCCCGGTGTCGCTCTACGCCGCCACCAAGCGCTCGTGCGAGCTGCTGAGCCAAAGCTACGCCAGGCTCTACGGCTTCCCGCAGTCGGGCCTGCGGTTCTTCACCGTCTATGGCCCCTGGGGGCGGCCGGACATGGCCTATTTCGGATTCACCGAGAAGATGCTGAAGGGCGAGCCGATCGAGGTGTTTGGCGAGGGCAGGATGGCCCGCGATTTCACCTATATCGACGACATCGTCGATGGGATCCTCGGCGTGCTGGATCGTCCGCCCGCCCAGGGCGGACACGAGGTCTACAACATCGGCGACAACGACCCGGTCGGCCTGATGGACATGATCACCACGCTCGAGGCGGCGCTGGGCATCGAGGCCAAGAAGGTCTTCCGCCCCATGCAGCCCGGCGACGTCACCGCCACCTACGCCAATATCGACAAGCTCCACGCCCTCTGCGGCTACAAGCCCAAGATCAAGTTGGCCGAGGGGCTGGCCAAGTTCGTTGAATGGCGTCGCGGCTACGCCGGCTGAGCCTTGGCGCGTTGCGCCAGTTTATGCTCGCGCCAGGAGATGAACAGAGTCGAGGCCACCACGATCGCCGCTCCAGCGAGGGTCGCGGGCTTCGGGACCTCGTGGAAGAACAGCAGGCCCGCGCCGACCGCGAACACCAGGCGGGTATAGTCGATCGGCGCCATGACGGCGGCTTCGCCGGCCTCCATGCCCTTGATGTAGGCTCCCTGCGTCAGAGTGCCGATCACGCCCATCGCCGCCAGCAGGCCAAGATCCGGCCAGCTGGGCCAGCGCCAGACGAAGAGCGCCGGGGGGATCGCGAAGACGAGGCCCAGCACGGCGGCGTAGACCAGCAGCACGAACGGGCGGTGGTCGCGGGTCATGACCTTCATGCCGGTGATGGTCAGGGCGAACAGGAGCGCTGAAATCAGCGCGCAGGCCTGCGGCCAGCCCATCCAGGCGTCCATCCCGCCCGCGCCCGGCCGCAGCATGATCAGGACCCCGCCGAAGCCGACCAAGGCCGCGCCGATCCGCCAGGGTCCGATAGGCTCGCGCAGCACGAAGGCGGCCAGCGGCACCAGCCAGAGCGTCCGGGTGAAGGACAGCGCGTTTGCGTCGGCCAGCGGCAGCTTCTGGTAGGCGTAGAAGCCCAGGATCAGTCCCAGCACCCCGGCGCTGGAGCGGAAGATCAGGATGCCCGGCCGCGTCGTGCGAAACGCGCCGCGCCAGTCGCGGGCGATCAGCGGCAAGAGGACGATCACGCCCGCCAACTGGCGGTAGAAGGTTTGCAGCGCCGCCGGATAGTCCGCGCCCAGAAACTTGATCAAGGTGGTCATCACTGTGAAGCCGACGGCCGAGGCCAGCATCCACAGCGCGCCGCGCAGGTTCGGGGTGAGACTCACCCCGCCCCGCCGGAGGCGATCAGGGCCGCCCGCATCTGCTCGGCCTGTTCGGGCGTGATGCCCATGGCCGCCAGGATCGGCGAGGGCGTGTTGACGTCCCAGGCGCTGCGGGGGCCAACGGTGATGCCGCCGTCGACCACGATGTGCGTGCCGGTGACGAACTCGGAGTCGTCGCTGGCGAGGTAGAGGGCGGCGCGGGCGATGTCCTCGGGCAGGCCCGACTTCGGGATCGGCTGGATCTTGGGGCCGATCTGAGCGACCTGCGCGGCCATCTGGTCGGCGACCTCGCGCGGCAGGCCCATCGAGGCGCCGAAGATCGAGGTCGCGATCAGGCCGGGGCAGATCGCATTGACCCGGATCTTCTTTGACGCCAGCTCGGCCGCCGCGCAACGGCTCAGATGGATCACCGCCGCCTTGCCGGTCGAGTAGGCAAGCGGACCAAAGCCCGCCTGCAGGCCGGCGATCGAGGCGGTGTTGATGATCGAGCCGCCGCCGCGCTTGGCCATCAGCGGAACGGCGTGTTTCATGCCGATCGCCGGGCCGCGCACCAGCAGGGCGAAGGTCTTGTCCCAGCCCTCGACGGTCATGTCGCCGACGCCCGCCGGGGTGCCGCCGTGGCCGGCGTTGTTGAAGAGGATGTCGAGCCCGCCAAACGCGCTATCGGCCAAGCCCAGCGCGGCGGCCACGTCGGCCTCGGAGGTCACGTCGCAGCGGATATAGCGGACGCGGTCGGGGAAGCGCTTCTCCAGCATCGCCCCCTTTTCGTCCTGCAGGTCGGCGGCGACGACGAGCGCCCCTTCCGCCGCGAACAGTTCGACCGTTCCGAGCCCGATGCCCGAGCAGCCCCCGGTGATGACGGCGATCTTGCCGTCCAGACGTCCGACCATGGCTTTACCCTCCGCTGTCCGACCTCTCTCGTGGATCGGTGATCAATGATCATCTTCGCGAAGTCAGGCGTGCTTGGCTAGAGCGCGATACCCGAAAGGTTATCGCCGGCTAGCAACTCGGCAAGCGCGGCGCCGGCGCCAAGAGGCCCCTGTCCGTCGCCGCGCTTGCCTAGCGTCACCTTGCGCCCCCTGAGGCGGCCTCGACACGAAAAGTCCGCGTCGGGGCGTGAGCGGCCCGGTCCTCCGCCGCGTCCGCTCGGTGGGGTGAGCGTCTTCGGCGGCGACCGAACCGGGGGCACAATCGCCGAGCAACCTGTCTGCTTCGCTAAGAAGGACGATTAGCGAACCTTAACCAAGCCCGACGAAACAGGGTTAATCGATCGTGATCACCACCTTGCCCATCGCCTTGCGGCTGGAGAGGTGCGCGATGGCCTCGCCGGCCCGCGCCAGGGGGAAGCGCTCGGACACGTAGGGCCGGATCTTGCCGGCGGCGTAGAGGTCCATCAGGTCCTTCAGGTTCGCCGCGTGGCCCTTGGGATCGCGCGCCACGGCCGCGCCCCAGAACACCCCGACGATGTCGCAGGACTTCAGCAGGGTCAGGTTCAGCGGCACCTTGGGGATGCCCGACGGGAAGCCGATCACCAGGAAGCGCCCCTCCCAGCCCGACGCCCGGATCGCCGCTTCGGAATAGTCGCCGCCGACCGCGTCATAGGCCACGTCCCAGCCGTTCGAGCCGCAAGCGCCCTTGAAGAGCTCGGCCAGGGCCTTCTGGCCGTCCTTGTCGAAGGGGCCCTTCGGATAGACGACGCCGCTGTCGGCCCCGTGCTTGATGGCCAGATCGACCTTCTCCTGGCTGGAGGCCGCGGCCACCACCTTGGCGCCCATCGCCTTGGCCAGCTCCACCGCCGCCAGGCCCACGCCCCCGGCCGCGCCCAGCACCAGCAGGGTCTCGCCCGCCTTCAGATGGCCGCGATCCTTCAGCGCGTAGTACGAGGTGCCGTAGGTCAGGACGAAGGCGGCGGCCTCGTCGAAGGGCATGTTGTCGGGAATGGGGGTGCAGCGGGTCTCTTCCAGGGCCAGCTTCTCGGCGTAGCCGCCCCAGCCGGTCGAGGCCAGCACCCGGTCGCCGACCTTGAAGCGGCTGACGCCCTCGCCGACCGCGGCGATCACGCCCGAGACCTCGCCGCCGGGCGCGAAGGGGCGCGGCGGCTTGAACTGGTACTTGTCCTCGATGATCAGCACGTCGGGGTAGTTGACGCCGCAGGCCTTGACGTCGATCAGCACCTGACCGGGACCAGCGACGGGATCGGGCAGCTCCTCCAGCACCAGGGTCTCGGGTCCGCCGACCGCCTTGCTGAGCACCGCCTTCATCTCGCCTCTCCCTGCGATTGTCTTTAATCAAGCCGGACGCTAGCGCGGGACGCGCCGCCAAGGAAGCAGAATGTCAAACAAGTGTTTTAGTCTCGCCCTGCATGGCGGCGCCGGCGCGAAACCGGGCCATGACTACGCCGTCGAGATCGCCCACATGCGCGGCCTGGTCGAGGCCGCTCGCGACCGCCTGGCCGCCGGCGCGGCCGCCCTAGACGTCGCCGTCGAGACCGTCGTCGCCCTGGAGGCCAGCGGCCTCTACATCGCGGGGAGGGGCGCCTCGCCCAACGCCGACGGCGAATACGAGCTGGACGCCAGCCTGATGGACGGGGCCACGCGCCTGGCCGGTTCGGTCGCGGCGCTGCGGGGGTTCAAGAGCCCGATCCTGGCCGCCCGCGCGGTGATGGAGCAAACGCCCCACGTGATGCTGGCCGGCCAGGGCGCGATCGACTTCGCCCGCGACCAGGGCCTCGAGCCCGTCGAGGATCCCGAGACCTGGTTCACCCGGGCCGGGGCGTTCGAGGACAATCATCCGCCGGAGACCCTGCCCACCGGCACGGTCGGCTGCGTGGTCCGCGACGTCGAGGGTCGCCTGGCCGCCGCCACCTCGACGGCGGGCGTGTTCGGCAAGCGACCCGGCCGGGTCGGCGACTCGCCGGTGATCGGGGCGGGAACCTATGCCGACGGCCTCGCCGCCGTCTCCTGCACCGGCCAGGGCGAGTACTTCATCCGCGCCGCCGTCGCCGCCCAAGTCGCCCACCGCGTCCGCTTCGGCGGCGAGGCGCTGGAGACCGCCGCGAAGGCCGCCATCCAGGAGGTCGCCGCCCTCGGCGGCCACGGGGGCCTGATCGCGGTGGACAAGGACGGGACGATCGCCATGCCGTTCGCCTCCAGCGGCCTCAAGCGCGCCGCCCTGCTGCCCGACGGGACCATCGTCAGCGCGGCGTTCTAGCCCCGCCACGCGCTAGTAGCCCCGCACCGCCATCGGCGCGAAGTGGGCGCGGTATTCGGTCGGGGTCATGCCAGAGCCGCGCTTGAACAGGCGGCGGAAGAAGGCGACGTCGTCATAGCCGACGGCCGAGCTGATGGTCTGCACCGGCTCGGCGCCGCGCTCCAGCATGGCCTTGGCCGCCTCCATGCGCAGGGCCCGCAGATAGTCGGCTGGCAGCCGTCCGGTCGCCGCCTTGAACCGGCGGGTGAAGGTCCGCGCGCCCAGTCCCGCCCGGTCGGCCAGGGTCGCCACCGAGACGTCGTGGCGGAAGTTGGCGTGCAGGAAGCTCTCGACCGCGCGGATCCGCTCGTCGGCGTGAGCCCGCGAGACGGGCAGCATGGCGTAGCCGGACTGATGCACGCGCGGCATCGGCAACAGCAGGGCCTTGGCGGTTTGCAGCGCCACCGCATGGCCGCAGAACTTCTCGACAAGGTGCAGGCTGATGTCCATCGAGGCGCAGACCCCGCCGCTGCACAGCACGCGGCTGTCCTCGGTGACGAACAGCTCGGGTCGCCAGCGCACCTTGGGATAGCGCGCGGCCAACTGCTCGGCGACCGCCCAATGGGTCGTGGCCACTCGCCCGTCCAGCAGGCCCGCCTCGGCCAGATAGGCCGCGCCCATGCAGACGCCCGCCACGTGCGCCCCCTGGTCGTGATGGCGGCGCAGCCAGGGCAGCAGCGCGCTGTTCTCGACCAGCTTCTCGTCCATCTCCAGGCCCGAGGTCGGCACGATCACGATGTCCGAGCGCTCGACCGCGTCGATCGAGTCCTGTGGGCCGAGGATCAGGCCATAGGGGCTCAGCGTCGGCGCGCCGGTGGGCGAGACGATCCGCACCCGAAAGGCGGGCTCGGTCGCCTCGCCCATCAGCTCGTTCCACAGCCGGCCCGCGCAATGGAAGATCTCCATCGGCATCACGGCCGTCGAGGCCAGGCCGTCCTCCAGCACCACCACCGTCACATCCAGCATCGCTTGGCCTCCTGGCCCTCGGGTCGGATGCGGAGCCCCGGAGAGAGGGGGCGGGGCTCCACCACGGACGTCAGCCCGCCGTCACGGGACTGATGACGCCCGCCACCTCGGTGATCCGCGTGGCGGGGAAGCCGCTCAGCGCCGCATGCTCACGGATCACCGACTCGTCCTCCGCGAGGTACACGCAGAAGGTCTTGTCCTTGGTCACGAACGACTCGACCCACTGGACGCGCGGGGCCAGCTTGGCGAGGGCGGCGTTCGACGTCGCCGCCGCGCCTTTCAGCTGCTCGGCGTCCAGTTGCTGCACGCCGGGAATGTCGCGCTCGATCACGTACTTCTTCATGAGGATCTCCATCTCCGATTGAGCGCGGGAACCTGCCGAACCACGTTCTTTGACGTAAGGGGACGATCCGGACAATAAGCGGGGGCGATCGGGTCGGTCGCGGACACGACGGCGCCGCTTCACGCGGTTTCCCGCTGAAGTTCTGGAAAGGGACGCGGAGCGCCGGACGACGTCCGGAGAAGTTTGAGTAATACCGTTTCGACGAAGCCCGACGCTCCGCGCGACCGTTATCCACCAGCGTCCCGTCAGGTGGCCCTGTTTGGGCCTTACCGGGACCTGGGCTCCCTCGTTTCCGAGAGGCCCAGAGGTCGGAGAGGACGAGCCACTACAGGCTAAGACACATCCCTTTGCCTCCAACCACGCCGACGGCGGGCGGGTCTGGCCAGCAACCAGATCCCCGGACCGTCCGAGTATCCCCCTCGAACCTGTCCCCGCTCGATCGCCCCCCGCCGCCACGATGGTCGCTGGCCACGCGCCCTTTCCTCGCGACGAGGTGGTTCAAGGATAAGGGCGGTTTCAACGCCGGGGACAGAGCGGCGTGTAAAAGTGGGAAGTAATTGAAATCGCTAAGTTCGATTCCGGATACGCGGATGATAGAGCGCCGCGAACGCTCGTGAAGATCCTCCCCCGCGATGCGGGGGAGGTGTCGCGGAGCGACGGAGGGGGCGAACTGGACATCGACCGAGCTGGCCCCCTCCGGCCCTCTGGGCCACCTCCCCCGTGACACGGGGGAGGATCTGGACGCGGGCCCAGCCGCCCCCGCCTTTGCGACTCAAGATAACGTCGTTACCTTAGCGTCACTTGAGCCGCCGCGGTGCTTGTCATGACCGTTCACGCCGTTTCCCGGATGCGCCGGGCCCTGGTCGTCCTGTACGCGGCTGGCATGGGCGCGATCCTGGTGGTGGCGGTGCTGCTGTACCGCGAGGGTCAGTGGGCCCTGTTGGCGCCGGTGATCGCCTCGTTCGCCGCCGCCTCGGCCGGCTTCGTGGCCCTGATGCGGCTGGCCGACCGTCACGCCACGCTCGGCCTGACCCCCGGCCGCCGCCGCTTGCTGCTGACCTTCGCCCTGATCAGCCTGGCCGCCTTCGTCGCCGGCCTGGTCACGGCCTGGCGACTGCTGTGACCCGTTCCCGGTCCCTCTCCCAGAGGGAGAGGGTGGCTGCGGAGCGGTCGGGAGAGGGGTAAAGCCCTGGCCGAGCCTGGCGCGGAACTCCAAACCCCGTCATCCCGCGCTTTATGCGCGGGACCCATGGTTCAGCTTCCGCGTGAGAGTCCCCTTCGTCTCCGCACGTGCGGCGGAGAAATGGGTCCCGCGCATAAAGCGCGGGATGACGGCGGTGTTTGAGGGGGAGGACCCCTAAACCTTCCGACCCCAAGGGCGGGAGCCCTCCTTACATCTCACGGCGAGACGATCGCTGGGCTGCCCGGGTTGCTCAAGGACGGCGCGCAGCGCCGCCGCGCGGCGGCCGGCCGGAGGCCGGTCCTTGACCAACCCGGTCAGTCCAGCACGCTCCAGCCTTCGAGAGATGTAAGGTTTGAACTTGAGAAATCTCTCTCAACTTAAGCAAAGGTTTGGACTTTCTGGGAAAACATGATCTCACGAATCGTGACGATTTTGGCTAGCCGCACAGGCGCCGAATCACTACATTGTCAATGGCCCTGCCGTTCGCGAAGCCCTTAGTTCCACTGGGGGTATTGATGTAGCGGCGGTGGGGCTACTTTTTCTTTCCCCGCGAACGGTCAATCGTGCTGCCATTGGGTACAAAGCACCAGTGTCGGTAGGGATGTGTCCAGCGTTCAACGTAGTTTGGGGCGCCAGTGCTCACGCCGATGTTGAAGTTCGGATATAGGCGCCAAATGCGTTCTTTAATTTTTTGATATACAATTTCTTTGGCCCGCGCTCGCTTACTGCGCCTTTTCGCGGGTGGTATGGGCTTGGTGTGAGATTCATTTAGGCGCGATTGGATTCCGCCCAGAATAATATCAAGCGCCTGTAGAATGTTGTGTTTATGAGAGACTACTTTCGCTATCTCAGAACGCGGGAAGATAACACCGCCCTGACTAAAGGGCATGTATGCGGAGAGCGAAGATATATAATTAGCAAATTTATCGAACTTCAGACCGCTTTGAGGTGGGTCATCTATATATACCGAAACTTCAACGGTATCGTAATTGTCCTCCTGCCTCCAATACCTAAGTCCGAATGCATGTTTTATGAATTGGTAATATAACATAAAGTACTGATTATCTAATTTATATTCGTCCAATTCTGGCGGAACGTTTATGTTCTGAGTGAACATAATTCGCATTTTCATTCGACCAGCTTCCACGAGATCGAAAATGAAGTCGACTAGTTCGATATATTTATCCGCGTAATTTTCAGTGATCTTTGTCCATTTAACCTCACCCTTAAACTGTAGCTCGTTCTTTTTGTCGTGAAGTTCGCGCTCCAACGCTTCTCGATCGTCGGCGCGTACGAGAACCCCACCATAAAAGTGAGAAAAGAAGCGGCCTTTCTCTACGGATTCGTCGCAGAAAATGATCAATCGCTCAGTCATAAATTCATGAGAGCGGAACTCAAGACAATAGACAAGCTCTAGAGTCTCACCCCTCCGCCCGCGTCAGCTTCCAGCGGATCTTGGCCCCCACCTCCGGGCGGACCTGGCTCTTGAGCACCACCTGGCCGGCCTTCCTGGCCAGGCCGTGGTCGAAGTGCGCCGAGGGGGCGATCTCGACGTCGACGGCGTCGTTCCTCAGCCACCAGCCGATATTGTTGGGTCCCCGGATCAGCACGCTCTTGCCGTCGCGGGCGATCGAGGCGCGGGCCTCGGGATGCAGGTGGAAGCGCACGGCGAACGGCAGGTAGCGGCGGGGGCCTCCAATGGGGTCTTTTGGCGCGCTGGGATCGGCGGCCATCGGCGTCAGGCTGTCCTCGCCGCGCAGCTCGTCGGCGACGGCGTCCAGGAACAGGCGGCGGGTGTGGGTCAGGCCGACGTGGCGCCAGCCGTCGTGGACGATGTCCAGCCACACGCCGCCGACGTCGTCGTGGCGCTCGGCCGAGACCTTGGTCGCGCCGTCGACCAGCCACGGACCCAGCGCGCGTGCGCGGAAGCCGGAGAGCGGGCGGCCTGCCGAGCCGTCGCCGACCGAGACGGTCGAGGCGGCGTCCGACAGGCGGAAGGCGTGGGCGCCGGCGGCCTCGGGGCTCCAGCCGCAGCTGGTGATCAGCCGGTCCTTGGCGCAGAGGATCTCGATGGCGGCCGGCTGGGCGCAGGCGGCGATCGACAGGAAGCCGGCGGCGGGCGGGCCGCAGTCGGCGATCAGTTCCAGCGTGCCGCCGACCATCTTCTCATAGCCGCTGTGCGGGGCGCTGTTCAGCGGGCGCGGGCCGCTGTCGTCATGGGCCAGGGCCGCGGCGATGCGCGTGGGGCCGACGGTCTCGCCGCCGTGGAAGGCCGCCAGGCCGCCGTCGCCCAGCGTGAAGAAGCGGGTCGCGGTCGACAGGCGGTCGATGGCGCGGGCGGCGGCCTCGGGCGTCGGCTTGCCGCGCTGGCGCAGGGCGTCGTCGAGGGTGAGCAGGTCGAACAGCAGCTCGACCCCGGCCTCGGGCGAGCGGGTGGCGTGGCCGCCGTCGGGCAGGACGATGCGGTCGATGTGGCGGGAGAGGGCTTTCAAGCCTTTGTCGATCAGGGCCTCGCCCGGCTTGCCGGCCAGGACGCAGCCGGCGATCGTGACGGCGACGGCGCGCTCCAGGGCGCGGGCGGGGATCTTCTTGATCTCCGAGAGGTGGCGGGCCTGTCGGGCGAGGTCGCGCCGCAGGTCGGCGGCCTCGGCGTCGCTGGCCTCGGCGGCCAGGGGGCGGGCGGCGCAGGCCTGGTGGAAGACCCGACGCTCCAGGCAGTCGGGCCCCCAGGAGAAGGCGTTCCACTTGCCGAACACCCGCCGCCAGTCGTCGAGCAGGCGCAGGGCGCGGCGCGCGCCGTCGGGGCCGGCGGCGACCAGGTCGGGCAGCCAGTCGAAGCGGTGCAGGCTGACGGCGAAGCGGCGCGTGGGGCTGGCGGTGTCGAACGGGTCGCCCGCCTCGCCCAGGCGCAAGCTGCCGCCGTCCAGGGCCAGGGTCCCGGCCAGGATGCGGCGGCCCTGGCCGGCGTTGACGGGGCGCGGGTCGCGCGGATGGGCGGCCAGGGCCTCGACCTTGCGGCCGGAGAGCATCAGGCGGTGCGGACCCGAGCCGAACCACTCGCGCTCGACGTGGGTGGAAAGCTCGGCCCTCAGGGCCCGCCAAAGGACCCGGGCCCGCTTCCTGGCGGGAGGACGATAGCCGTTGGCGGAACGCTTGACGGCTGGAGCCAAGGGATCAGCCGCCCTTCAGCGCGCGGATGTTGGCGGCGTAGGCCTGGCGGCCGCCCTTGAACACCGCCGAGCCGGCGACGAGGGCGGTGGCCCCGGCGGCCACGCATTGCGGGGCGGTGACCGGGGTGACGCCGCCGTCGACCTCGAGAATGATGGGAAGGCCGGCCTTGTCGATCATCTTGCGCAGGGCTTCGACCTTGCGCAGCTGGCCCGGGATGAAGCTCTGGCCGCCGAAGCCGGGATTGACCGACATGACCAGCAAGAGGTCGACGTCCTCGAGGATCCACTCGACGTGGTCGATGCTGGTGGACGGGTTGAAGACGACGCCGGCCTTGGCCCCCAGCTCGCGGATCCGCTTCAGGGAGCGGTGCAGGTGCGGGCCGGCTTCGGGGTGGATGCTGATGATGTCGGCCCCGGCGGCGCGGAACGCCTCCAGATACGGGTCGGCCGGGCTGATCATCAGGTGCACGTCGAATGGGATCTTGGCGTGCGGCCGGATGGCTTTGACGATGTCGGGGCCGAGCGTGATGTTGGGCACGAAGTGGCCGTCCATCACGTCGACATGCACCCAGTCGGCGCCGGCCGCCTCGATGGCGGCGACCTCCTCGCCCAGGCGGGCGAAGTCGGAAGCGAGGATCGACGGGGCGATGAGCGGCGCGGTCATGACCCTGGGATAGCGGGCCCGAGTCGCTCTGTCATCCCGGGCGGGACTCGTTAAGCGTAGAAATACCCAAGCTTGGGCGGACGCTCAGCCCGCCTTGCGGAATCGGGCGGCGAAGAAGCCGTCCTGACCGCCGTCCAGCTGGTGGGGCAGCAGGCGCAGGGTTCCGCGCGGCGTCAGGCTGGCCTCGTGCGCGCCGGCTTCGCCTGGCTTGATCGGATCCAGCGCCATGTCCGGGCGGCGAGCCAGGAAGGCCTCGACCTGGGCCTCGCCCTCCTCGGGCTCCAGCGAGCAGACGCAATAGACGAGGCGCCCGCCGGGCTTGAGGCGGCCGGCGGCGCTGTCGAGGATGCGGGCCTGGACGCCCGCGAGGCTGGCGACATCGCCCGGGCGCGCGGCCCACAGCACGTCCGGATGGCGGCGGAAGGTGCCGGTGGCGCTGCACGGGGCGTCCAGCAGGATGGCGTCGAAGGTCCGCGCGTCGTCCCAGGTCGCGCCGTCGGCGACGACGACCTCGGCGGACAGGCCGGTGCGGACCAGGTTCTCCTCCAGGCGCTTGAGGCGCGCGGCCGAGCGGTCGAGGGCGACCACGTTCGCGCCGGCGGCGGCCAGCTGCAGGGTCTTGCCGCCGGGCGCGGCGCAGAGGTCGAGCACGGCCTCGCCGGCCTTGACGTCCAGCAGGCGGGCGGGGACGGCGGCGGCGGCGTCCTGCACCCACCAGCTCCCGTCCTCGAAGCCCGGCCAGGCGGCGACGTCGCCCTTGCGGCGAAGGCGCAAGGTCCCGCCGGGCAGGACCTCGCCCTCCAGCGCCTGCGCCAGGGCGGCCACGTCGGCGCCGGGCTTGAGGGACAGGTCGGTGGCGGGCTCAAGGGCTATCTGGCCGGCGATCTCGCGGGCCGTGGCCTCGCCGAACGCGGCGACCCACCGCGAATAGAGCCAGGGCGGGGCCAGCAGGGTGGGGTCATCGCTGGGCGGGGCGTCGCGCAGCAGGCCGCGCAGCACGGCGTTGACCAGGCCCTTGAACGGGCGGCTGGCCTTGTTGGCCCCGGCCAGCTCGACCGAGGTCGCCACGGCGGCGAAGGCCGGGACCTCCAGGTGGAAGGCCTGGGCCGCGCCGAGGCGCAGCAGGTGCATGACACGGTCCGGCGGGGCCTTCTGCAGGCGGGCGGCCAGAGCGCGGTCGATGGGGCCGAGGTGGCGCAGGACCGCCATGGCCAGGGCGCGGGCGAAGGCCCGCTCGCGCGGTTCCAGGAAACGGAAACCGTTGGCGGAAGCGGCTTCGTCGAGGCCGCCGCGCCGCGACAGGGCCGCGTCGATCAGGGTCAGGGCGGCTTCCCGGGCGGGGAGGCCGTCGTTCAGTTCTTGAGTCACCGCCCCGCCGTGCCAAGAGGCGGGCGCGAGCGCAAGCGGATTCGC
The DNA here is from genome assembly GCF_031454995.1 of Caulobacter segnis. Taxonomy (GTDB): domain Bacteria; phylum Pseudomonadota; class Alphaproteobacteria; order Caulobacterales; family Caulobacteraceae; genus Caulobacter; species Caulobacter segnis_E. Next base: position 265,427 of record NZ_JAVDRV010000004.1, read on the forward strand.
ACCGGGAGCGGTGGCGAGGCGCCCTTGGGCGGTGCTAAACTCGGCTCATGTCCGACACGCCCGATGCCCCGTCCGAAGCCGCTCCCGAGGTTCCCGGCGCCGCGCCCGGCAAGGCCTTGAGCCCCGCCGCCCGCCGCGCCCTGGAAGAGGCCGCCGCCCGCCGCGCGGCCGAGGCGGCGCTCGCCCTGCCCCCCGAGAAGGGCGGCCGCGAGGGTCCCGAGCCGACGCGCTTTGGCGACTGGGAGAAGAAGGGCGTCGCGGTCGACTTCTAGGCCGTCGCCCGCCTCCGTCGAGATGGCGCTGGACGCGGCCGACGCCGCGGCGCGACACTCCGGGCCTGGATCGCGGCGATCGATCTTGTCTTGTTCTGAAATCGAGAGTCGGCGGATCGGACAGCGTCATGTCGCGCGATGGCTTCACCGGATTGACCGAGGCCGAGGCGGCCAGGCGGCTCGCCGAATTTGGCCCCAACGCCCTGCCGCGCGCCGCGGGGCGGGGCTTGGCCCAGATCCTGCTCGACACCCTTCGCGAGCCGATGTTCCTGCTGCTGATCGGCGCGGCTGGCCTCTATCTGGTGCTGGGCGACCTGGGCGAGGGCCTGTTCCTGATGGCGGGGGCCGTGGCGACCATCGGCCTGGTGGTGCTGCAGGAGGCGCGGAGCGAGCGGGCGCTGTCGGCCCTGCGCGACCTCTCCCAGCCCCATGCGCGCGTGGTGCGCGACGGGGTCGAGGTCCGGCTGGCGGCGCGGGACCTGGTTCCGGGCGACATCATCCTGATCGGCGAGGGCGAGCGATTCCCGGCCGACGGCGTGCTGGTTGGCGGCGACGTCCTGAGCGTCGACGAGTCGGCCCTGACCGGCGAGTCCGCCCCGGTGTCCAAGCGTCCCTTGACCGATGGGGAGACGGTCGACGCCGACGCCCAGCCCGGCGCGGAGATCGGGCCGTATCTTTTCTCGGGCGCCATGGTGGTGCGCGGCCAGGCGGTGGCCAGGGTCGAGAGAACCGGCGCCAGGACGGCGCTCGGCCGCATCGGGGTCTCCCTGGCCGCGATCGTCCATCAGCCCACGCCGCTGCAGAAGACCGCTGGACGGCTGGTGACGCTGCTGGGTGGGCTGGCCATCGCCTTCTGCGCGGTCGTGGCCATCGCCTACGGTCTGATGCGTGGGGACTGGGTCGGCGGCGTTCTGGCCGGCGTGACCGTCGCCATCGCGCTGATCCCCGAGGAATTCCCGATGGTGCTGGCCGTCTTCCTGGCGCTGGGCGCCGGACGCCTGGCGCGGCGGAAGGTGCTGGTCCGCCGCGGCGCGGTGATCGAGGCGCTGGGGGGCGCGACATTCCTCTGCGTCGACAAGACCGGCACCCTGACCGAGAACCGCATGCGCGTGGCGCGGATCTGGACGTCGGGGGAGGATTGGGCGGTCGGCGCCGACGCCCCTCCGCTCGGCCCGGCGCGTGAATTTCTGCGCGTGGCCGGACTGGCCTGCGCCGTCCGTCCCGTCGATCCGATGGACAAGGCCGTTCGGGCGCTGCTTGACGATCAGGACCGCCAAGTCCCGGAGGCCCTGGAGGCCCCGGAACGGACCTGGCCTCTGCGGCCCGAGCGCATGGCGATGGTCCAGGCTTGGCGCGTGTCCGAGGATCAGTGGCGCGTCGTCGCCAAGGGCGCGCCGGAGGCGATCTTCCGACTCTGCCGATTGTCGGAGGCCCAGGCCGCCGACCTGGCGCCCGTCGTGGAGCGGTTCGCCCGCCAAGGGCTGCGCGTGCTGGGCGTGGCGTCCCGCGTGGCCCAGGGCGCGCTGTCCGACGGCCCAGAGGATGCACGCTTCACGTTCGAGGGGTTGATCGGCTTCCTGGACCCCGTCCGCGCGGACGTCCCGGACGCCCTGAAAGAGGCGCGAGGGGCGGGCATCGCCGTGGTCATGATCACGGGCGACCACCCCGCCACCGCCCTGGCGGTCGCCGAGACCGCCGGGCTGGACGTCTCGGGCGGGGTGCTGATCGGCCCCGAGATCGCCGCGCTCGATGACGCGGCCTTGGCCGAGCGTCTGCGCGAGACGCGCCTTTTCGCCCGCATCACGCCGGACCAGAAGCTCCGCATCGTCCAGGCCCTGAAGGCCGATGGTCAGGTCGTGGCCATGACCGGCGACGGCGTCAACGACGCGCCGGCCTTGGAGGCGGCCCATATCGGCATCGCCATGGGCCAGAAGGGAACCGACGTGGCGCGCGAGGCCGCCGACCTCGTCATCCTGGACGACAGTTTCGCCTCGCTCGTGGGCGGGGTGCGGCTGGGGCGGAGGATCTTCGCCAATCTGCGCAAGGCGCTCGTCTATGTCACGGCCATCCACGTGCCGATCGCCGGCGTCGCCCTCATTCCGATCGTCCTGGGCTTGCCGCCGCTGCTGTATCCGATGCACGTGGTGTTCCTGGAGCTTTTGATCGATCCCGTTTGCGCCATGGTGTTCGAGGCCGAGCCCGGCGGGGCGCACGCCATGCGGCGTCCGCCCCGGGGGCGGGACGAGCCGCTGTTCGGGCCTCGCCAGGTGGGCCTGGCCCTGCTGCAGGGGGCTGGCGTGCTGGCGGCGGTGCTGGGGATCTATGTCTGGGCGCTGGGCCACCATCCGGAAAACCAGGCGCGCGGCGCGGCTTTCCTGACGTTGGTGGCGGGCAATCTAATCCTGGCCCTGGCCGACGCCTCGTCCTCGGGCGGCCGGCTGTTTTCGCCTCATCGCCGGATATACTGGACCATCACCGCGGCGGCGTCCGGCGCCCTGGTCCTGATCTTCGCTATTCCGACCCTGGCCGCCATTTTCAAGGTCGCGCCGCCGTCGCCGGGCCTGCTGTTCGCGGCCCTGACGCTGGCGATGGTCGGCGGAGGCTGGTTCGGCCCGGTTCGCGCGCTACAGCGCGTTAGGTTCAAGCGTGCGCGGCTAAACCGTCCGAACCCGCCCTAAGTATATGAAATAGGGCCTTCCGATCAGACCCCCGCGATTTCCGCGATGACCTTGAGCGCCGCTTCGCGCGGATCGTTCGCCGCCGTGATCGGGCGGCCGCAGACCAGATGGCTGGCGCCGGCGCGGATGGCTGCCTCCGGCGTGGCGGCGCGGGCCTGGTCGTTCTTGGCCGACCAGAAGGGGCGCACGCCCGGCGTGACGATCAGGAAGTCCGGGCGGCTGGCCTCCCTGGCGATCTCGCGGGCCAGCGCGGCCTCGTGCGGCGAGGAGACGATCCCGTCCACCCCGCATTCGATCGCCTGGCGCACCCGGCGCTCGACCAGCTCGCGGGCCCCGAAGGCGTAGCCCATCTCGATCAGATCGGCGTCGGTCAGGCTGGTCAGCACGGTCACGGCCAGGATCTTCAGGGACGAAGAGCCCCGCGCCTGGACCGCGGCCTTCATCACTTGCGGTTCGGCGTGGACGGTCAGCAAATCACAGCCGCTCCGAGCCAGCACGCGGGCCGAGCGCTCGACCGTGGCACCGATGTCGTGCAGCTTCCAGTCGAGGAAGATCTGTTTGCCGCCAGCCTTCAGGTCGCGCGCCAGGGTCATGCCGTCGCTGGCCAAGAGCTCCAGGCCGATCTTGTAGAAGCTGACCGCGTCGCCCAGGCGCTCGACCATGTCGCGGGCTTCCTCGACGGTGGGCAGGTCGAGCGGCACGATCAGGCGCGGGTCGGCGGTCATATTCTAGTCCCCATGTTTGGTCGCAAGGGTTGGCGCGCGCGATCAGCCGCCCTAGGAAGGGCAAGCTTGGGCGCGATCTGAAAGGTAGGGACGTCGAATGACCGAGGCCAAACTCGCCGTCAACTTCTTCGTCGCGCTGTTCGCGCTGATCGACCCGATCGGCAACGTGCCGCTGTTCGCCGCCGCCACCCTGGGCGCGGCCGCGGCGGGGCGGCGGATGGTGGCCGTCTACATCGGCCTGTTCATGACCGCGTTCCTGATCTTCTTCTACTTCACGGGCGTGGGCCTGCTGGCCTTCTTCGGCATCTCGATGCCGGCGTTCCGCATCGCCGGCGGCATTATCCTGTTCATCCTGGGCCTGGACATGGTGCGCGACGACTTCACCACCATGTTCGCCGACGCCGCCGAGGGCGTGGAAGACCAGTCGCCGCGCGCCTATGCCCGGCAACGGTTCGAGCGGCTGATCGTGCCGTTCGCCATGCCCTTGCTGATCGGGCCGGGCGCGATCTCGACCGTGATCATCTACGCCGCCGAGGCCAAGCCGCTGGGCCTGGCCGGCGCGGGGATCGGGGTGGCGGTGATCGCCGCGGTCTCGGCCGTGGTCGTGGCCGCCTTCTGGGCCGCGCCGCTGATCAGCCGGGTGCTGGGCCGGATCGGCATGAGCATCGTGGTGCGGGTCCTGGGCCTGATCCTCTGCGCCCTGGCCGTCCAGTTCGTGATGATGGGCGTCGGCGACGCCACGCGCGGTCTGATCCGCGGCGACGCCCAGAACCCCTATGCCGAAAAGGCCCCTTACGCGGAAAAGAAGTAGCCGCGCGTCTGGACAGGTCCGGGAGACGGGGCCCATATCCCCGTCATGCGCGCTCATGATGCAGACGTGATCATCGCGGGCGCCGGCATGGCCGGCGCCACCCTGGCCCTGGCCCTGAAGTCCGGCGGCCTCAAGCCCCTGCTGGTCGATCCCCAGCCGTTCGACGCCCAGCTGGCGCCGTCCTTCGACGGCCGCAGCTCGGCCATCGCCTATTCCTCGTTCCGCCAGTGGCGGGCGATCGGCGCGGGCGAGATGGAGCCGCACGCCCAGCGCATCGAGCAGATCCTGGTCACTGATGGCAGGACGCCCGGCGCGGCGGCCCGCAAGCCCTCGGCGTCGTTCCTGCGCTTCGACTCCAGTGAGATCTCCGGCCGCATCGAGGGCGAGCCGCTGGGCTATCTGGTCGAGAACCGCCAGATCCGCGCGGCCCTCTCCAAGGCGGTGATCGAGAGGGAGATTCCGGTCATCGCGCCGATGGCGGCCAAGAACCTGGAGGTCACGCCCGGCGCGGCCCGCCTGATCCTCTCCGACGGCCGCGCCCTGACCGCGCCGCTCGCGGTCAGCGCCGAGGGACGCGGCTCGGTCCTTCGCCAAGCGGCCGGCATCGGCCACATCGGCTGGGGCTATGGCCAGAGCGGCGTCGTCTGCACGGTCAAGCTGGAGCGCCCGCACGAGGGCGTCGCCCATGAATACTTCCTGCCCAGCGGCCCGTTCGCGATCCTGCCGCTGACCGAGCAGCGCGCCAGCCTGGTGTGGACCGAGAGCACCGCGCGCGGCGAGGCCTTGCGCCACGCCTCGCCGGAGATGTTCCACGCCCACCTGATGCGCCGCTTCGGTGACTTTTTGGGCCAGGTCGAGGTGGTGGGGCAGACCTTCGTCTACCCGTTGTCGCTGCTGATGGCCGAGCGGATGACCGCGCCGCGTCTGGCCCTGATCGGCGACGCCGCCCACGGGGTGCATCCGATCGCGGGCCAAGGGCTGAACCTGGGCCTCAAGGACGCCGCGGCCCTGGCCGAGGTGCTGGTCGAGGCCGTGCGCAATGGCGAGGATATCGGCGCCGAGGCGGTGCTGGAGCGCTACGCCCGCTGGCGGCGGTTCGACACCGTGACCAACGCCCTGGCCTTCGACGCCTTTGTCCGGATCTTCTCGAACGACAACCCGCTGCTGCGGGTCGCGCGCGGCGCGGGCCTGGCGGTGGTCAACCGCATCGCCCCGGCGCGGCGGTTCTTCATGCACGAAGCCGGCGGTGGGGTGGGCGATCTGCCGAAGCTGTTGCGCGGGCAGGCGCTCTAAATCCTCCCCCTAGCGGGGGAGGTGGCGCGAAGTGCCGGAGGGGGAAGTCCCGCTGAGCTGGCCATTCCCCTCTCCGTCGGCTGCGCCGACACCTCTCCCATCGGGAGAGGATTTAAGCCTCCAGCTCCCGCGCCTCTTCCGGCAGCATGATCGGAACACCATCCCGGATCGGATAGGCCAGCTTGGCCGAGCGGCTGATCAGTTCGCCCTTGGCGCGGTCGTATTCCAGCGGGCCCCGGGTCACCGGGCACACCAGGACTTCCAACAGGCGCGGATCGACATCGACGGGGGGAGGGGCGGCTTGGGTCATGGCGCCTGTCTACTGGCCCTCTTGGTTATTGGATAGAGGTCGGTTCGTCATCGTCGCCTCCCGCCGCGTCGATCTCGAGCAGCGCCGTCAGGGTCGCCTTGCGCTCGAAGATGGTCTCGGCCTCCAGCAGGGCCTGCTTTTCCATCGGGTCGAACGGCAGGGCCATGGCTAGGCTGTTGATCAGGGCGTCGGAGGGCGCGCTTTCGGCGTCGCCCCAGTCGATGGCCAGGCCCCGATGGTCCAGATAGCGGCGCAGGGCGACCAGCAGCCGGTCGATGTCGGCGGCGGTGCGCTCGCCCGCGCCGTCCTCGCGCAGGTCGGGCTCATAGGGACTGAAGTCGACGCGCATCTGCCGGTAGGGCGTGCGGACCGGCAGCTCGTCGCCGGCTCGGAAGCGGCAGAGGCCGGTCAAGGTGATCAGGTAGCGGCCGTCGCTGGTCTCGGCGAAGCTAGTCACGCGGCCGGCGCAGCCGACCGGCGCCAGGGCCGGGCGCTGGTGATCGCCGCCCGGCCGGGTTTGGAGCATGCCGATGATCCGCTCGCCGGACATGGCGTCGTCCAGCATGTTCAGATAGCGCGGCTCGAAGATGTTCAGCGGCAGCTGACCGCCGGGCAGCAGCAGCACGCCGTCCAAGGGAAAGACCGGGATCACCAGGGGTAGGTCGCCAAGCTTTCGATAGACGGCCGGCATGGACTCTCCGTGGGCTTAAGGTCCTAGCTGAACAGGATCGACGACAGCTTCCGCCGCCCTTGCTTGGCGACTTCCGAGGTCGGGCCGGCGGCCTCGAACACGGTCAGCAGCTGCTTGCGAGCGGCCTCGTCGTTCCAGGCGCGATCGCGGGCGATGATGGTCAAGAGATGGTCGGCCGCCGCCTGCAGATGCCCAGCGCCGGCCAGGGCCTTGGCCAGCTCGAAGCGGGCCTCGTGGTCGTCGGGATCGGCGGCCAGGCGCTGCTCGAAGGCGGCGGTCTCGGACGGGGCTTCCTCGGCCAGGGCGAGCGCCGCGCGGGCCGCGTCGAGGTCGGGATCCTTGGCGTCGGCGGGGGCCATGGCCACCACCTCGGCCGCGCCCTCCAGGTCGCCGCCCATCACATAGGCGCGCGCCATGCCGCCGATGGCCTTGATGTTGGTCGGGTCGGTCTGCAGGGCCTGGGCGAAGGCCTGGGCCGCGCCGCCGACATCGCCGATCTCCAGCGATTCCTTGCCCAGCGCGATCAGTTCGTCGAGCGGGTTTTCGCCGCCCCCGGCCTTGGCCAGCTTCTCGACGAAGGCCTTCACCTGGCTCTCGGGCAGGGCGCCCTGGAAGGCGTCCACCGGGCGGCCGTCGACGAAGGCGTAGACGGTCGGGATCGACTGCACGCGCAGCTGACCGGCGAAGGCCGGGTTGGCGTCGACGTCGATCTTGACCAGCTTGACCGCGCCCTTGGCGGCGTTGACGACCTTCTCGATCGTCGGGGTCAGCTGACGGCACGGGCCGCACCAGGTGGCCCAGAAGTCGACGATGACCGGCTGGGTCTTCGACGCCTCGATGACGTCGGCCATGAAGGTGGCGTCCGAGCCATCCTTGATGTGTTCGCTCTTGCCCGAGGCGGGGGCGGCGGGCTTTTCGCCGATCAGGGACATCGGGTCTCTCGTGTACTCGGGGATAGGAGGACTTGGGGCAGGAAACGCGCCAGCCGCCAAGATGGTCCCTGGCGGGCGCTCGCGCAATGATCCGTTCGCTTGACGGGCGCCGGTCAGACGACGGTCATCGCCTCGAAGTCGACGATCATGGGCTCGATCCCCAGGGTCTCCAGGAACCGGCGGAAGCCCGCCTGGCTGACGGCGGTGGTGGCGTTGTTCTTCAGCGGGTGGAAGTTGACCGGGTCGCTCTCGGCCAGGGCCTTGTCCAGCACGAAGCGGACCCGCTTGTCCGTATCGTTGACCAGGCCGAAGGCGGTGACCGAGCCCGGCGTCACGCCCAGGGTCTCGATCATCATCGCCTCGGGGCCGAACGACAGCCGGCCCGAGCCGATCACGTGGTGCAACTTCTTCAGGTCGATCCTCGTCTCGCCCAGGGCCGAGATCAGCCACAGCTGGCCCTTGGCGTCCTTGAGGAACAGGTTCTTGGTGTGACCGCCGGGCAGGGCGGCCTTGATCTCCAGTCCCTCCTCGACGCGGAACACCGGCGGGTGGTCGAGGGTCTGGTGGTCGACGCCGTGGGCGTCGAAGAAGGCGAACAGGTCGGCGCGGGTCTTCATGCGGCTCTACTAGACGGCCTCGGGTCTTGCCCGCTAGACCTGATCCACAAGGGGCAGGAAACCCAGCAAAGGACCGGCATGGAACTGGAGTGCTATCCCACCGAGAACCGTCCGCCGGAGATCGTGCCGGGGCGGCCGCAGCGCGCCTGGATGGATCGGTTCGCCGAGCGCCATCCCTATCGCTGCCTGCCGCTGACCATGGCCAACACCACCGGCTGGGATATCCTCTGTCCGGTCGGCTTCTCGATGACCTGGGACGGCGGGGCGCACCAGGAGTGCATCAAGTTCCAGCCCGACCACCCCTATCCGGGCTTCACCGACTTCGTGAAGTCGCACTTCACGCGGGGGGTCGTGACCTTCCACACCGGCTATCTGTTCCGCACGCCGCCGGGCTGGTCGATGATGGCCATGGGGCCGCCCAACCACGTCAAGGACGGCATCCAGCCGTTGGCGGGGGTCATCGAGACCGATTGGCTGCCGTTCCCCTTCACGATGAACTGGATCTTCACGCGCCCCGGCACGGTGCGGTTCGAGAAGGGCGAGACCTTCTGCTTCCTGATGCTGCTGCAGGATAAGGCCATCGAGTCGTTCCAGCCGGTGATCCGCTCGATGAACTCCAACCCCGAGCTGCGCCGCCAGTACGACGTCTGGGCCGAGAAGCGCACCGAGTTCAACAGCCTGATCTTCAAGCGCGACCCGGAAGCCACCAAGGAGGCCTGGCAGCGCTTCTACTTCAAGGGCGAATACCCCGAGGAAATCCAGGCGGAGGCCCCCAGCCACCACGTCAACAAGCGGCGGCTGAAGGCTCCGAAGCTGGGGGTCTGACGACGGAAAGGACGGCCAGCGACCCTGCCGCTGGCCGCCTCCGCGCCTACCCGCCGAAGCGGAATCGCAGGCCCAACCCGTAGTAGCGGCCTTCGTAGCGCACATCGACCGGGTAGGCCTGGGTCGGCGAGTAGTTGTTGTAGTTCTCGAACGGCTTGGCCAGCAGGTTCGTCACGTCCAGTCCGACCGTGATGTTCTTGGTCACGTCGTAGCTGAGCGAGGCGTCCAGGCGCGACGTGCCGCGGATGCCGACGCCGGTGTAACGCGAGCCGTCCGTGGCCTGGCGGTAGTAGTCCACCCACGGCGAGCGGCGATTGTACGACAGCCGGCCCGTGATCCCGTTACGCTCGTAGAACACCGCGGCGTTGTAGGTCCACTTGGACAGGCCCTCGATCCGCACATACTCCCCGTCGCCGCCCAGCACCGCCGGCTGCATCTTGCGGCCGTTGATGTAGGTGACGTTCGCCTGGACGCCGAAGCCCTTCCAGGCGCCCGGCAGGAAGTCCAGAAAGCTCTGGGCGTTGATCTCGAAGCCCTTGATCTTACCCGAGCCGGAGTTCTCCGGGCGGCTGATCTGGATCAGGCCGTAGACCGGATCCTGGACCTGACGCGTGTAGCGGCTCGTGAACCCGAACAGGTCGCGATAGAAGCCGGCGACCGAGATATTGCCGGTGCTCGAGAAATAGTACTCTGCGCTGACGTCGTAGTTGTTCGAGGTCAGCGGCAGCAGGTCGGGGTTCCCGCCGTCGCCATAGGCGTTGATGTTGGCGGTCGGCGAGTTCGGGTCGACCGGCTGCGACGGATCGCGGACCACCTGGCTGATGTTCAGGGCGGGATTGAGGTCGCCGAAGTTCACCCGGGTGCGGGTCTGGGTGTAGGCCAGGCGCAGCTGCACCTTGTCGACTGGCCGAACCCGTAGGCTGACGTTGGGCAGGACATCGGTGTAGTTCTGCCGGATCGTGCGCGGGATCAGGGTGGTGACGCCGTTGGCGCTGACACGCGAGGTGCCGGAGAACTCGCCCGTGGTCTGGACGACCCGCACGCCGGCGACGCCGTCGATCGCGATCGCGCCGACGTCGAAGGCGTACTTGGCCTGGACGTATTCGGCGTAGCTCTGCTCCTTCGCGTTGAAGGCGCCGGCCAGGTCGAGCGGCACGTCGGGCGCGCTGAACGCCTTCAGATTGTCGATGTAGCCCTGATCGTTCGGGTGGAGCGCCACCAGCTGCTTGAGCGCGTCGACCGAACGCTGTCGAAGCGCCGCGAAGTTGCCGGCGACCCCCTCGCGGGTAGGCATCAGGTAGCGGGTGAAGCCCTGCGTGCTTCCCCGGAACGGATCCTCGATCAGCTCCAACTGGCCGACCGGCAGACCCGCCAGCGGCATCTTCAGCGGCAGCACCCAGGCGTAGCGCGAGCCTTGGATCAGCGAGGCGTCGCGATCGGTGTAGCGCAGGCCGAACTTGATCTCCGGGATCAGCGACGAGCCGGTGTCATAGGTCAGGTCGCCGCGCCATTGCACGCCGCTGCCCTTGGCGATGTAGCGGCGCTCGTAATAGCCGCGCCAGACGTAGTTGGCGGGATCCGAGGCGTTGAAGCCCGGGATGTCGAACGCGGCCCCGTCCTTCTCGTTGAACTTGACGTTGACGGTCGGCGGCGAGGCGAAGGTGCTGTCCAGGCTCCAGTTGCGCGCGGTGTAGCGGCTGTCCTCGTAGGCAAGGTCGGTGGACAGGGTCAGCCGGTCGCCGCGCCAGACGGCCCCGATCGCGCCTTGATAGGTGTTGGTCTGATCCGCTCCGGTCGAGCGATAGGCCTGGGGGGCCATCCCGCCGCTCTTGGTGAAGCTGGCGGCCTGGTTGGTGGTCCCCGGGACCAGGACCACGTTGGTCAGGGTCGGGTCCTTTTGGACGGTCGAGTCCCAGTCGCGAAGATTGACGTCAAGGTTGTCGGTCGCCTGGCGGCCGCGATAGCCCTGGTAGATGCCGTCGAAATAGATCTCCAGCCTGTCGTTGGGCTTCCACTGCAGGGCGACGTTGCCCGAGGGGCGGTAGCGCTTGCCGCCGTCGTTATAGAGGCCGACGGAGGCGGGGTAGTAGAAGTCGCCGCCGACGCTGGCGGGCGACACGGCGGACAGCGGGCTGACCTTGACGATCGACTGGTTGTTGTAGCGCACCCCGTTCCGGTACTTGGACTCGGCGTAGGTGGCGTTGGCCAGGATCCCGATCTCGCCGATCGGCGTGTCCCAGCGGTTCGAGACCAGGATGTTGCCGTTCGGGTCGCGTTTTTTGCTCTGGTCGTTGTAGGTCAGACGCACGCCGCCGCCGATGAAGCCGCCCTTGAAGTCGAACGGACGCCGTGTGCGGACGTTGATCAGGCCCGCCAGGCCCGGCTCGACGATGTCGGCGGTGCCGGACTTGTAGACCTCGATGCCCGCCAGGGCCTGGGCCGGAAAATCCTGCAACTGCACGCGGCGGTTCTCGGCCGTGAAGATTTCGCGGCCGTTGTAGGTGGTGGCCACGTCCGGGAGGCCGCGGATCAGGACCTTGTTGGCCTCGTCGCTGAAGCGCTCGACCTGGATGCCGGTGATACGCGCCAGGGTCTCCGCGGCGGTGTTGTCGGGAAGCTTGCCGATGTCCTCGGCGACCACGGCGTCGAGGATGGCGTCCGAGTTGCGCTTGATCTGTTGCGCCGAGCTCAGGCTCTTGCGCAGGCCGGTGACCACGACCTCGGTCACGGCCGAGTCCTCGATCTTGCCGCCGGCCGCTGGCCGGGTCTGAGCTGGCTTCTCGGCGATCTGAGCCGCCGCCGGCATGGCGGAAAACACCATCGGCGCAGCCGACAGCATAAGCGCAAGGCGCTTCATTCGTCTCCTCCCTAGGATCGGGCGCGAGACTGCTCTCGTCGCCCTTCTTTTTGTCGGACTAAATGTCTACGAAGGCGCGAAGGCCCGTCAATAGAATTAATGCCATTTATAATATGTTTGTGCGGCTATTGTGCGGATGCAACTTGCCGCGACGGCAGCGCCGTGGAGCGCGCTGCTCGGTTTTTGCCTCTTCATGTCCGACAACTACGGGTCGCCACGACCTAACGCGCGAGGGCGCGCGCCGCGCCGAGACGCCGCGTCGAATATCCTAGGATAGGCTAGACCCGGAGCGTTGGGCTCGGCGGGACGATCGCGAGGCGTCGTCTTCCGTCAGGCCGCCTTCACCGCGCCGGCGATCGACCTGACCACTTTCCGGACCAGGGCCGGGTCGTCGCCCTCGGCCATGATGCGGATCAGGGGCTCGGTGCCCGAGGCGCGGACGACGATGCGGCCCGAGCCGTTCAGCTGGGCCTCGCCGTCGGCGATGGCCTCCTTGACGGTCTTGGCCTCCAGCGGCTTGCCCCCGGCGAAGCGGACGTTCTCCAGAAGCTGCGGCACCGGCTCGAACTGACGGCCCAGCGCGCTCATCGGCTGGCCGGTCTCGACCATCACGGCCAGCACCTGCAGCGCGGCGATCAGGCCGTCGCCCGTGGTCGAGAAGTCCGACAGGATCAGGTGGCCCGACTGTTCGCCGCCGACATTGAAGCCGCCCTCGCGCATGCGCTGCATCACGTAGCGGTCGCCGACGGCGGTGCGCTCCAGGCTCAGGCCCTGGGCGTTCAGGCAACGCTCTAGGCCGAGGTTCGACATGACCGTGGCGACGACGCCGCCGCCCTTCAGCGTCCCGGCCTTGGCGAGGGACCCGGCGATGATCGCCATGATCTGGTCGCCGTCGACGACCACGCCCTTCTCGTCGCAGATCACCAGGCGGTCGGCGTCGCCGTCGAGCGCGATGCCGATGTCGGCGCGGTACTCGCGGACCATCTTGGCCATGGCCTCGGGATGGGTCGAACCGCACTCCTCGTTGATGTTGGTGCCGTCAGGATCGACGCCAAGCGAGATCACCTCGGCGCCCAGCTCGTAGAGGGCGGTGGGGGCGACCTTGTAGGCGGCCCCGTTGGCGCAATCGATGACGATACGCAGGCCCGACAGGTTGCGGTGGCGCGGGAAGGTCGCCTTGACGATCTCGACATAGCGCGCCTGGGCGTCGTCGATCCGCTTGACCCGGCCCAGCTCGCGCGGCGCGGCGAGGCCTTCCTGCAGGCCTTCGTCCATCAGGGCCTCGATCTTCAGTTCCTGCTCGTCGGACAGCTTGTAGCCGTCGGGGCCGAACAGCTTGATGCCGTTGTCGGCGAAGTTGTTGTGGCTGGCCGAGATCATGACGCCGAGATCCGCGCGCATCGACCGGGTCATCATGGCCACGGCGGGGGTCGGCAGCGGGCCGAACAGGCGCACGTCCAGGCCCACGCTGGTCAGGCCCGCGACCAGGGCCGGCTCGATCATATAGCCCGACAGGCGGGTGTCCTTGCCGATCACCACCAGGTGCCGGCGCTGGTCCTGAGAGCGGAACAGCTTGCCGGCCGCCAGACCGACGCGCAGCGCCACCTCGGCCGTCATCGGGTGCTTGTTGGCCTGGCCGCGGATGCCGTCGGTGCCGAAATAGGCGCGCTTGCTCATATGATTTCGTCGTCTCTTGGCGAGCTTACAGTCGTTGGGCCGCTCATTGCCCCAATTCTGAGCCATTCAGAAGAGATTGGCTCGCTGAAATTCGGCTCGCGAAACGATCCGAAATGCAGATTTATCAGAGCCGATCCCGGACGGGTGCTAAACGCGGCGTCGTAAAGCTAGCGCTCGCGCCCGATCCGGTGACGCGTTCTACAAGGGATCATGGCCCATGTGCGGCATTATCGGCATTGTCGGCAAGCAACCCGTCGCCGACCGTCTGATCGAGAGCCTCAAGCGTCTTGAATATCGCGGCTATGATTCGGCGGGGATCGCCGGGGTGGTTGCCGGTCCCCATGGCGAAGGGAAGGTCGAACGCCGCCGGGCCCAGGGCAAGATCAAGGCGCTGGAGGCCGTGCTGGCCGAAGAGCCGCTGAACGCGGTCACCGGCATCGGCCACACCCGCTGGGCCACCCACGGCGCGCCGAACGTCAAGAACGCCCACCCGCACACCGCGGGCCGGGTCACCCTGGTCCACAACGGCATCATCGAGAACTTCGCCGAGTTGAAGGCCGAACTCTCCGCCGCCGGCCGGAGCTTCGAGAGCGACACCGACACAGAGGTTATCGCCCAGTTGATCGACGCGGAGCTGGCGACGGGCCTTACGCCGCTGGAGGCCTTCAAGGCGACGCTCGACCGCCTGACCGGCGCCTACGCCCTGGCCGTGCTGATCGACGGCGAGGAAAACCTGATCCTGGGCGCTCGCCGCGGCAGCCCGCTGGTGGTGGGCGAGGGGCGGGGCGAGATGTTCCTGGGCTCGGACGCCCTGGCCGTGGGCCCCTTCACCAACCGCGTGATCTATCTGGACGAGGGCGACTACGTGGCGCTCGATCACGACAGCTGCCGCATCTTCGACGCCTCGGGCGCGGCGGTGACCCGGCCGGTGCGCGTGGTCCCGACCTCGGCGGTGATGCTGGAGAAGGGCAACTACCGGCACTTCATGGAGAAGGAAATCCATGACCAGCCGGAGGGCTGCCAGCGCACGATCGCGGCCTATGTCGACACCCTGACCTCGCGCGCCTCGGTCCCCGGCGACATCGACCTCGCCAAGCTGGAGCGCATCCAGATCGTGGCCTGCGGCACCTCGTACATCGCCGGCGTGGTCGGCAAGTACCTGATCGAGCAGCTGGCCGACCTGCCGGTCGATGTCGAGATCGCCTCGGAGTTCCGTTACCGCACGCCAGCCCTACGCCCGGGCTCGCTGGTCGTGGCCATGTCGCAGTCGGGCGAGACGGCCGACACCCTGGCGGCCCTGCGCTATTGCAAGGCCAAGGGTATGAAGAGCGCCGTGGTGGTCAACGCCCAGGAATCGACCATGGCCCGTGAGGTCGACGTGGTCTGGCCGATCCACTGCGGCCCCGAGATCGGCGTGGCCTCGACCAAGGCCTTCACCGCCCAGGTCAGCGTGATGATCGCGCTCGCCATCGCCGCGGCCAAGGCGCGCGGAACGATCGACGACGCCGAGGAACGGCGCCTGGTGAAGGTGCTGCTGGAAGCGCCGCGCCTGATCGCCGAGGCCATCGGCCTGGAGGACGCCATCAAGGAGATCGCCGCCGACGTCGCCAAGGCGCGTGACGTGCTCTATCTGGGCCGCGGCCCGATGTCGGCCCTGGCCCTGGAAGGCGCGCTGAAGCTGAAGGAGATCAGCTACATCCACGCCGAGGGCTACGCCGCCGGCGAGCTGAAGCACGGGCCGATCGCCCTGGTCGACGACCAGACCCCGATCGTGATCCTGGCCCCCTATGACAGCTATTTCGAGAAGTCGGCCTCGAACATGAGCGAGGTGATGGCGCGCGGCGGCCAGGTGATCTTCATCACCGACACCGAGGGCGTGAAGCACGCGCCGGCCGGGGCCAAGGTGGTGGTCACGGCGCCGGCCTCGGACCCGCTGGTCTCGACCCTGGTCATGTCGGCTCCGATCCAGCTGCTGGCCTACCACGTCGCTGTGGTGAAGGGCGCGGACGTCGATCAGCCGCGGAACCTGGCCAAGTCGGTGACGGTGGAGTGAGGGCGCGCGCGGCCGCCGCCGCCAAGCCGCTCACGCGTCAAACCTCGAGGGGAGCGTCCAGAAGTTCCAGCAGGCCATGTTCGGAGAGCTTGTCCAGGATCGGATAAAGATCCCAGACCGGAGCTCCGCACAAATCCGCGATTTCGAAGAGAGACTTCGTTCCGTCCGACCAGGTGATCAGGTCCATCATCAGCCTGACTTCCGCGCCGCTCGATTTCGTGGAGAGGGTTGGATACAAACCTCTTTTGCCGAGCTGCGGCTCGCATAGGACGGTTGTTCTCGGATAGCGGTTCCGCTCTATCGCCTCGATCGCGAGCTTGAGGGCGTTGTACCCGCCTTCGAGCCCCTCGGGGGTGACGACGTCGATCAGGTTGTCGAGCGACGTATGGTATTCGGGATACCGCCCGTATTTGGTTCGCATGATCGAGGCGATTGGTAAGTCCACGCCGGGCGCGCAGTATTGCCTTTCGTCGCTGCCTCTATCGCCCCACGTATAGGCCTTATAGTCCGCGTGGATATTGGCCAGGACATGCTTGGCCGCGATGTCGGAAATCGTCTTTCCATTCCGCGACGGCAAGTAGGAATAGGCCCTGTCGTCGCCAATGCAGGTCACGTTGAAGCCGGCCACGACCTTGGACTTCAGCAGGTCCAGGTTTCGGCTCAGGTAGGATATGGACCCGATCGTCTCGGGCACGAAGACGATCCGATAGCTGAATTTTCTCGAAGGCTTTTCAAGCAGCCACTTGGCGATGTGCGCCGTGACGGTCGGGCCGGAGAGCTCGTTGTTGGCCATGGACGGATGGCAAACGTAGGTCGAGATAAAGATCTCTTCCTCGGAATCGCCCCCGATGAGCAATTCGCCGTAGGTTAGAGCGCCGTCGAAGAGCTCGGAGTCGATGAAGACCTCGTACTCACCGTCGACAAGCGCGTCCCTTTCGGACTGCGCGATGCAGAACCCCCAGCGTTCCTTATAGTAGGAGGTCACATAGGGTATCGCCGTGGGCTGATCGGGCAGGGAGTACAGATGCGCCTCCAGCTCCCCGAGGCTCATCTTGGCCTTCACGGGCGTGCTGTAGCCAACCACGTGAAGGTTGTTCGATTTGAAATCGCAAATCTTCCGGCCGGCGGGATCGATTATGTAGGCGTCCCGGATCTTCCACTCCTTGGGGACGACCCAGTCAAAGACCTTTGTCCCGCTTGGGATCTCATGAATTCCAAGCCCTGGGGCGATCTCATTCAATATTCTCAGCGTTTCCCGAACGCCGTCTCCAGTGATGCTTCGATTAATGCCCCATAGGCGCGTCGCCAGTTGGTGAATTTCACGTCCAATGGTCATTATTTCTTCTCTAGGGAGTAGAGCGCGCCCAGGGCTTTTCCCTGGTCAATGATGTCCTCCACGAACTCGAACATCCGTCGACTTTTTATGACCCTCAGGCCCGAGCCGACCCTTGGTCTGTCGCCCTTGTAGAGCCCTTGGCTCCAGAGCAGTTCGCCGGCCGGATTGACGTCGGTCAGGACCCCGCGTTCGAGGTCTCTCACGTAGAGCTGGTATGATTTTTCGCTCGTCGTCCCGTGCCGATCCGTATAGTCCGCCGTGAAACTCTTGAAGTACCGATAGTCGACCTTCTTCACCTCTTCGACATGGTGGTAAAAGGTCATGCTGTTCTGGTCGTCCAGGTCGAGAACGGCGATCTTTCCATCCAATTCCCTGAGAATTCCGAACGGCGACTGCTCGGAGTAGCCGCTTTCGTTATCAACGTTCTCGAAAGAGCGGGCTTTGTCCCCAATCACCGCGAAGGAATAGATGGGGTGACCCGTTCTGACGGCCTCCGCGCGCAGGCGCCCCGCCTCGGTCAGCGCCCCCATGTGCGACGGGGTGCTTCTTATGTCGAACGCCACGCCCTTGGTGAAATCGAAGTTGAACAGCGGCAGTATCAGCGTTCCTTTGGGACCCATCGCGTCCAGGAAGCTCTGGAGTATATCCTCGGGCGAAATCGCATAACCGGCGCGCCGAAAATCAACCAGCGTCCGCTTGATGTTGCTATGGACGAGGACCGTGTCCCCTGGCTCAATCCCGGCGCCGAGCCATCTGTTCTTGAGGTCTTCAAGCATGCTCGCCTTGGCCCCTGAATCGGCAGCTCGCGGGCGTCGAGCCTAGCAAAGGCGCCACCGGTCGAACAGGCGGCCCAAGCGATGGCGTCCCGGGTGAGCGGCGAGGTCAATGGCCCGCGGCGAGCAGATAGTCCCGGGTCAGCGGAACCGCGTCGCGTTTCTTGGCCAGCTGGATCTGGAAGACCATGTGGCCGCCGTGCCGGAAGCCCAGCTCCGCGCCCGCCAGATAGAACTCCCACATCCGCCGGAACCGTTCGTCGAACATCTGGGGGATGTCGGGATCGGCCATGAAGCGCTCGCGCCAGATGCGACAGGTCTCGGCGTAGTGCAGTCGCAGGATCTCGATGTCGGTGATCCACAGGCCGGCCCGCTCGATGGCGGTGACGATCTCAGACAGGCCGGGAATGTAGCCGCCCGGGAAGATGTACTTCTGGGTGAAGGCGTTGGTCGCGCCCGGCCCGTGCATCTTGCCGATCGAGTGGATCAGGGCGACGCCGTCCTCATCCAGCAGGCGGGCGATGGTGTCGAAATAGGTCTGGAAGTTCGGGGCGCCGACGTGCTCGAGCATGCCCACCGAGACGATGCGGTCGAACGGCTCGTTCAGGTCGCGATAGTCGGTCAGGCGGAAGTCGGTCTTGTCGGCCAGGTCCGCCTTCTCGGCCCTCTCCTTGGCCAGGGCCAGCTGTTCGGTCGACAGGGTCACGCCCGTCATCTGGGCCCCGAAGTCCTTGGCCAGGGTCATGGAAAGCCCGCCCCAGCCCGAACCGATGTCCAGGGTCTTCATCCCGGGCTGGATCAAGAGCTTGCGGCCGATCAGCGCCTTCTTGGCGGCCTGGGCCTCCTCCAGCGTCATGTCGGGCCGCTCGAAATAGGCGCAGCTGTACTGCATGTCGGCGTCCAGGAAGCGCCGGTAGAGGTCGTTCGAGAGATCGTAGTGGTGGGCCACGTTGCGGCGCGAGGCGACGCGGTCATTGACCTGCTGGATCCGCCGCTTCAGCGCCTTGCGGATGCGGGTCAGCGCCGAGCCGCGCTTGGGTTTACGCCCGCCGCTCTCGCCGACGATGGTCAAGAGGTCCGAGATCGTCCCCCGCTCGAAGACGATGTCGCCTTCCATATAGCCTTCGCCAAGGCCCAGGCTGGGATTGGTCAGGCGCCGCAGGCCGCGGCTGTTGATCCGGATGACGACGGGCGGACCCGAACCGTCTCCGGCCTTGACGATGCGACCGCCGGGCAGGTGCGCCGTGAAGTCGCCGGTCTTGATCATCTTCGCGAGCAGAGCTTCGATCATCCGACCAACTTAAGCGGTCGCACGCCCGCGACAACCTGTCGCACACGGAGGAAAGCGCATCGCGATCGAAATGACGCCGATCGCGTCGCCCTACATCTTCCTCAGCTCGGGGCAGGCGTCGGGTTCGGCCGTCCAGCTGATGCTGGCGATCTTCCAGGCGCCTTCGGTCTTGGCCAGGGTGAACACGTCCAGCCCGCAGTGGACCGTCTTGCCGTTGATGGTCAGCTCGAAGGGCGCCGAGACGGTCGCCAGCGCGCCGCGGCGGATGATCACCGGCGACCACATCCATTCCTTGGCGCCGACCGGCGGCTTGGTTCCGAAGGTTTCCTCGAAGCCGAAACGACGCAAGGCGATCTCGCCGCCAGGCCGGGTGGTCAGCGACATCAATTGGGCGTTCGGCAGCAGGGTCGCGCGCATGGCCGCGACGTCGCTTTTCTCGAAGCCGTCGAAGAACGCCTGGGCGGTCGCCAGAACCGCCTTGTCCTCGGCGTCGGCGGGAGGGGGCGCGGCGGCCTGAAGCGCGGCGGCGATGAGTGGGACGAGCATGGCGGCCTCAGGTTTCGTCGGGCAGCCGGCGCAGGAAGGCCTGGGCGGCTTCCTTGTGGCGGGGCTTCAGCGTGCGGCCCAGGATCGCCATCAGGGCGGCGAACACCGCCGCGTCGTCGGTGAAGCCGATCACCGGCAGGATGTCCGGCAGGGCGTCGGTCGGCAGGACGAAATAGGCCAGGGCCGCCAGCATCATCCCCTTGGCCGCCGTCGGCGTCTCGGGGTCGCGAGCGCACCACCAGACCGACAGGGCGTCGGCGGCGAAGGGGACCTTGGCGGCCACCTTGCGGATCTTGGGCAGGAAGCCGCGCGCGACGCGTTCCTCGTTGACGCGCACCGTGGCCGGGACCAGGGCCTTGGAGGGGTCCAGCACGTCGTTGACGTTTACGTCGGGGGACGGTTTGGCGTCGCGGCTCATCGGTCTATTTCTCTTTTCCAACCGATCCTAAACGCAAACTCTGGGGAAACGTCCATGAAACTCGACAACACCGTCGCCGCCGTCGTCACTGGAGGCGCTTCGGGCCTCGGCGAGGCCACCGCGCGTGCCCTGGCCGCCCAAGGCGTCAAGGTCGCCCTGTTCGACATGAACGAGGAGCGCGGCCAGCAGGTGGCCAAGGAGATCGGCGGCGTCTTCTGCAAGGTCAACGTCACCAGCGACGCCGATGTCGACGCCGGCTTCGAAAAGGCCCGCGCGGCTCACGGCCAGGAGCGCATCCTGGTGAATTGCGCCGGCACCGGCAACGCCGCCAAGACCGCCAGCCGCGACAAGACCACCGGCGAGACCAAGCACTTCCCGCTCGACGCCTTCGACCGCATCATCCAGATCAATCTGGTCGGCACGTTCCGCTGCATCGCCAAGTCGGCCAAGGGCATGCTGGACCTGGAGCCGCTGGAAGACGGCGAGCGCGGCGCGATCGTCAACACCGCCAGCGTGGCGGCGGAGGACGGCCAGATGGGCCAGGCGGCCTATTCGGCGTCCAAGGGGGGCGTCGTCGGCATGACCCTGCCGATCGCCCGCGACCTGATGGGCGAGGGCATCCGCGTCAACACCATCCTGCCGGGCATCTTCAACACCCCGCTGATGAACGGCGCGCCGGAAGCTGTGAAGGCCGGTCTGGCGGCCTCGGTGCCGTTCCCCAAGCGCCTGGGTAACCCGGAAGAATACGCCCAGCTGGCCCTGACGATGATCACCTGCGGCTATTTCAACGGCGAGGACGTCCGCCTGGACGGCGGCATCCGCATGGCCCCGCGGTAAGGCAGCTAAATCCTCCCCCGCGATGCGGGGGAGGTGGCCCAGAGGGCCGGAGGGGGCGAGCTGGGCGTAGGCCGCGTAGCCCCCTCAGTCACTCCGTGACAGCTCCCCCGCATCGCGGGGGAGCATCTTGCTTTCCTACTTCGGCGGCGCCGGCCGCTGGATCGTGCTGGCGAGGTTCGCCATGATCTCGCGGGCGTCGTAGGCGCGCGGGTCGCCTTGCGGCTTCTGACCCTTGTGCATCACGATCTCGGCGCCGGCCTCGAACTTCTCGACGGTGCGGATCTGGGCGCGGTCGGCGAAGAAGGGGTCACCCCAGAAGGGGTCCCAGGTGCGCCAGCCGTACGGCGAGCCGTAGTAGCGCCAGGACGGGCGCCAGTAGCCGTACGGATAGCCGTAGCCGAAGCCCGGGCGGGCCAGGGGATCGGGCTCGACATAGGTGCGGGCCGTACGGTCGGTGCGGTGGTCGGCGGTCTCGAACCAGTCATAGCCCTGCTGCACGGTCAGTTCGGCCGACCGATAGAGCAGATAGCGCTCGACGGTCTCGCGCGAGGTCAGGCTGTTGCCCGCGAAGCTGACGCGATAGCGATCGCCCTCCAGCTTCAGCTCGGAGAAGCCGCCGGTGACGGCGCCCTTGGTGATCTTGGGCTGATAGGGCGTTGGCGTGGCGCAGGCGGACAGGCCCGCGGCGATCACTAGGGCCGCGGCGATGGCGACCTTCTTCATAGACATGACTTGCTCCTTCAAGCGGAGTCCTGGGTATTAGATACAACTCTGGCTGGGCTTTGTGGTTTCGCCAAGGCGCAGTTTGCAACCGTTTTGAAATCTAGGGTGTCGACGCTAGCCGCGCGAGACGATCAGGGCGGCGGCGGTGATCAACAGGACGCCGACCAGCAGGGCGAAGGCGCGCCGGAAGCCGGGCTCGTTCATCCGACTGGACAGGGCCGCGCCGCCCAGGCCGTAGCTGGACATGCTGATCAGGTCCATGCCGATGGTTGCGCAGGCGAACATGACCAGTTGCGGCGCCAGCGGTCTTTTGATGTCCAGGAACGGCGGCAGCACGCCCGAGAAGAACAGCAGGATCTTCGGATTGGCGATCTGGACCATGAAGCCGTCCACGAAGGCCGAGCGGCCGGCCCGCACGGTGGCCGACGCGTGGCTTTCCAGGTTCTTGATCCCCGCCCACAGTGACTTCAGGCCCAGCCAGACCAGATAGGCCGCGCCGGCCAGGGCCAGCACGTGGAAGGCCTGGGGGAAGGCGATGATCAGGGCGCCCAGACCCAGGGCCGAGCCGGTGAACCAGACCAGGGTGGCGGCGTTCATGCCCGCCACCCCTAAGAGGGCCGCGCCCTTGCCGCGCTCCATGCCGGTGGCGATGGCGAACAGGTTGGCCGGGCCTGGCGTGATCGCCATGACGAACATGGCGACGAGAAAGGCGCCGTAGCGGGCGGGATCGACGGGCAGGTGGTCCATGGCGCGGATATAGGCCGCCGGGCAATGGGGCTCCAAGCCGCTTTAAGCGCCGATCACCGCGTAGACCCAGATCGCTCGTCCCAGGGCGCCGAACACCAGGATCGCCGTCGCCAGCGCCTGGATGACGAAGCCCAGTTCGCGCTTCTTGGGATCGGCGGCGTAGCCTAGGGCGTAGACGATGCGGCCGATCATCCAGACCACGCCGAGGGCGGCGGCGACCAGGTCGTTCCAGTAGATGGCGAACAGCCACAGGGCCGGCAGGTAGATGACCAGCCACTCGACCGTGTTGGCCTGAACGCGGATGTGGCGTTCCAGCTCGGGATCGCCGGTCATCGCGGGCGCGTCGATCCCCGTGCGTCGCCGGGCGCCGGGGATACGCAGGATCATCCAGACATAGACCAGCAGCGACAGCAGGGTGACGATCGCCACCAAGGCGTGGGATTGATGCATGTTCGGTTTCCTCCCGCGGCCGCGCGCCGCTCCGCGGGGACACTATTCGTATTCGCCCTGAGTTTGCACGCGACGATCAGAGGTCTATAGGGCGGGCGCACGCCGGGAACCCGGCCGGGTTTCGTTCGCTCCTAGGACTGAACGATCCCCTTCGCGGAGGCTTCGTAAGGCCATGCATGTGGACTCCACGGCGATCCAAGCGATCGACTACTCACCCGAGCACGGCAAGCTGTTCGTCACGTTCCAGGACGGCGATGAATATGTCTATGTCGGCGTTCCCGAGCGCATCAGCCGGGCGTTCTTCCGGGCACCGTCCAAGGGGCGGTTCTTCCAGCGGATGATCAGGGACCGGTATCCGTACAACCGGGTGTAGGCTTGCGTCTCCAGGTTGTGCGTCTAATCTTGGCGACTCATGGAGACGCCGATGCGCCTTGCAACCGCTTTTAGAACCGCCACGGGCCTCGCGCTGATCGCCGGCGCGGTATGGGCCGTTCACGCCATGGCCAACGACAGCGCGCCGCCGCCGAAGGACTTTGTCCAGTACGGCCAAGCCCATAGCTGGCGCGTGGCCCATGGCCTCACGGGATCTGTCTCGTTCAGCGGCCCCCTAGGCTCCGACGGCCGCGAACAGGGTTTGGTGATTACGTGCTCGGGCCTCAAGTCCGGCGGCGTTCAGGCTCGGTTCTACGCGCCGGAGCCCTATTCGCCTCAGTTGCGGGTGCGCACCGACGACGCGGTGTTTCGCATGCGGTCCAGCCCGTATGACGTCGGCGGGCCGGCCTTCGTCGAAGGACACGGCGACTTGCCGGACGGCTATCTGAAGTCGCTGGCCACGACCAAGACGATCAGGGTCGAATACGCCGGTAAGGCCAGAAGCTTTCCCGGTCCGGGAAAGGCCTTGGCCGAGCATTTCGGCCGCTACTGCGCGCAGTTGGCCCGAAACGCCTCCCGCGACGAGTAGCGACCAAGAAAAACGCCGCGCCCGGTGACCGGACGCGGCGTGATTCAGAGGGGTTCGAGCCGTGCCTAGCCGCGCTTGTCGCGCTTGGCCAGGACACGCAGGCGCAGGGCGTTCAGCTTGATGAAGCCGCCGGCGTCGCGGTGGTCGTAGGCGACCTTGCCTTCCTCGAAGGTGACCAGGTCCTGGTCGTACAGCGAGTAGGGGCTGGTGCGGCCGATGACCGTGACATTGCCCTTGTAGAGCTTCACGCGGACCTGGCCCGAGACCTTGGTCTGGCTGTAGTCGATGGCGGCCTGCAGCATCTCGCGCTCGGGCGAGAACCAGAAGCCGTTGTAGACCAAGCTGGCGTACTTCGGCATCAGCTCGTCCTTCAGGTGCATGGCGCCCCGGTCCAGCGTGATGCTCTCGATGCCGCGGTGGGCGGCCAGCAGGATCGTGCCGCCGGGGGTCTCGTAGACGCCGCGCGACTTCATGCCGACGAAGCGGTTCTCGACCAGGTCGAGGCGGCCGATGCCATTGTCGCGGCCCAGCTCGTTCAGCTTGGTCAGCAGGGTCGCCGGGCTCATCGCCACGCCGTCGATGGCGACCGGGTCGCCCTTCTCGAAGTCGATGGTGATGATGGTCGGCTTGTCCGGGGCGTCTTCCGGCGCGATCGTGCGCATGTGGACGAACTCGGGGGCCTCGACCGCCGGGTCCTCCAGGACCTTACCTTCCGACGACGAGTGCAGCAGGTTGGCGTCGACGCTGAACGGCGCCTCGCCGCGCTTGTCCTTGGTGATCTGGATCTGGTGCTTCTCGGCGAAGTCCAGCAGGGCCTCGCGGGACTTGAAGTCCCACTCGCGCCAGGGGGCGATCACGGTGATGTCGGGCTCGAGGCCGTAGTAGCCGAGCTCGAAGCGGACCTGGTCGTTGCCCTTGCCGGTCGCGCCGTGGCTGACGGCGTCGGCGCCGGTCTTGCGGGCGATCTCGATCTGCTTCTTGGCGATCAGCGGGCGCGCGATCGAGGTGCCCAGCAGGTACTGGCCCTCATAGACCGTGTTGGCGCGGAACATCGGGAAGACGTAGTCGCGGACGAACTCCTCGCGCACGTCCTCGATGAAGATGTTCTCGGGCTTCACGCCAGCGGCCAGCGCCTTGGCGCGGGCCGGCTCGATCTCTTCGCCCTGGCCCAGGTCCGCCGTGAACGTCACGACTTCCGCGCCGTACTCGGTCTGGAGCCACTTGAGGATGATCGAGGTGTCGAGGCCGCCCGAATAGGCGAGCACGACCTTTTTCACGGACTTGTCAGCCATGAGCGGGTCCTTCCGGAGAGAAACACAAAGTCGCGCGCCTTCAACGGGATCACGACGCGCGGGTCAAGCTCAAATGAGCCCAGCTACAGTTGACCCTCATCCTGCAGCGTCTTGATGACGAACCGCAGGTGGAACAGGTGCGCCAAAGCCAGGATGGCGGCGGTCGTGGCGCGGACCAGGAAGATGATCATCGCCTGGGTGGGATCGTGCGTGAAGGTGGCCTGGGTCAGGGTGAAAGACAGCAGGACCGCGATCGAGACCACCGGAATGAACAGCAGGCCCAAGGCCTTGGGCGCGCGCCAGGTCGGCTTGCCGTCGAAGCCCCACTGCATCGGCACCGCCACGCCTTTGGGAACGCGCTTCCACGCGCCCTGGGCGGTGGCGGCGATGATGGCCAGGGCGGCGATCGACAGGCCGTCGCCGAGAACGCGCAGGGTCGTTTCCACGGCCTACACCGTCACCTGGGCGCCCAGCTCGACCACGCGGCCGGGCGGGATCTTGAAGAAGTCCGTCGGATTGGCGGCGTTCTTCATCAGGTAGATGAACAGGCGGTCCTGCCACAGCGGCATGCCGCTGTTGGCCGACGGCACGATCGAGCGACGTCCCAGGAAGAAGCTGGTGGCCATGATGTCGAACTTCAGGCCCTGCTTGCGGCACACGGCCAGGGCCTTGGGGATGTTCGGGCTCTCCATGAAGCCGTAGCTGACCACGACCTTCTTGAAGTCGTCGTTGACCTTCTCGATCTTGACGCGGTCCTCTTCGTTGACGCGCGGCGTCTCGGTGGTGCGGACCGTCAGGATGACGTTGCGCTCGTGCAAAACCTTGTTGTGCTTGAGGTTGTGCATCAGGGCGACGGGCGTCATGTCCGGGTCGGAGGTCAGGAAGATCGCCGTGCCGGGCGCGCGGTGCGGAGCCCTGGCGCGTAGGATCTCCATCAGGTCGACCAGGGGCACGCTGTCGCGGCGGGTCTTGGCCGTCAGGATGTTGGCGCCGCGGGTCCAGGTCCACATGATCAGCACCAGCACGCCGCCGAACACTAGGGGCAGCCAGGCGCCGTCGGGGATCTTCAGCATGTTCGAGGCGATGAACACCGAGTCCAGCGCCGCCAGCGGCACCAGCAGCAGGGCGGTCTGCCACAGAGTCCATTTCCAGATCCGGCGGATGACGACATAGGCCAGAAGGGTGTCGACGAACATCGCGCCGGTGACGGCGATGCCGTAGGCGCTGGCCAGCTTGTGCGAGCTCTGGAAGGCGAACAGCAGGACCAGGACGCCGATCAGCAGGAACTGATTGACCGCCGGCACGAAGATCTGGCCGGCCTGGGTCTCGGACGTGCGCTTGATCTCGATGCGAGGCAGCAGGCCCAACTGCACGGCCTGCTGGGTCATCGAGAAGGCGCCGGTGATCACCGCCTGGCTGGCGATGACCGTGGCGATGGTGGCCATCAGAAGGACGGGCCAGTAGGCGAAGCTCGGCACCATCTCCCAGAACGGGTTGTGGCGGGCGGCCGGCTGGTCCAGCACCAGGGCGCCTTGGCCCAGATAGTTCAGCGCCAGGCAGGGGAAGACCAAGCACAGCCAGGCGGCCTGGATCGGTCGCTTCCCGAAGTGGCCCATGTCCGCGTAGAGCGCCTCCGCGCCGGTCACCACCAAGAACACGCTACCCAGGATGACGAAGCCCAGGAAGCCGTTCTCGAGCAGGAAGCGGATGCCGTACCAAGGGTTGAAGGCGCGGAATATCGAGAGGTCGTCGGCCAGGTGGAACGCGCCCAGCGCGCCCAGGATCAGGAACCAGACCGCCGTGATCGGGCCGAACAGCGAGGCCATCCGGTGAGTGCCCTTGGCCTGAACCAGGAACAGGGCGATCAGAATGCCCGCCGAGATCGGGAGGATGTAGGGCGCGAGGGCCCGCCCCACGTGCGGCGCGTCCTTGAGGCCTTCGACGGCCGAGAGCACCGAAATCGCCGGGGTGATGATGCCGTCGCCATAGAACAGCGCCGCGCCGATCACGCCCAGGAAGAACACGGCCACCGACCGCTTGCGACCGGCGCCCCCCAAAGCCTTCTGGGCCAGAGCCATCAGGGCCAGGGTGCCGCCCTCGCCCTTGTTGTCGGCGCGCATGAAGAAGATGACGTACTTGATCGTCACGAACAGGGTCATGGTCCACAGGACCAGCGACACCACGCCCAGCACCGCGTGCTCGGTCGCGGTGGTGCTGCGCGAGTGCGCCAGGGCCTCGCGGAGGGCGTAAAGCGGACTGGTCCCGATGTCGCCGAACACGACGCCGATCGAGCCCAGGGCGAGCGCGAAGAAGCCATGACCCTTCAGGTCATGACTGTTCCCGGACCCATTGGGAGGGCCGCCATCCTGCAGTGGAATGTCGGAAGACGCGGGGGCGCAGTCGGAAGCGGGTGCGCCTGAGGCTTCGGAAGCCATTCAATCCCTCCGGGCCGCCCTCGCAAAAGGCTATCGGCAAACCCATATCGATCAAGCGCGGCGCGATACACCCAATTCACGATGGGTTCAATCGTCCCCTAACGTCGCGTTGCGCGTAGGCGTCAGGATTAAACAGTTTTCAGTTGAACGCGCCGTCGACAACCTTACGTTCCCGGTAGACATGTCCGACAGTCAAAAATTCCCCGTGGCGGCCCACGCCCTGGCCTATCTGGCGCACAAGGAGGCGTTTTCCGCCGACCGCGCCGTGGCCAGCGCCGAGCTGGCCGCGTCGGTCCCGACCAATCCGGTCGTGGTCCGCCGGGTCACCGCCATGCTGGGCAAGGCGGGGCTGATCGGCGCGCGCGCCGGCGCCAACGGCGGCGCCTGGCTGCTCAAGCCCGCCGAGGCCATCACGCTCGACGTCGTGCTGAAGGCGGTCAATGGCTGCGCTCACCTCGGTGTCGCGCCCAAGGGCGTCAAGGGCTGCCCCGTGGGCGAGAAGATCCCGGACGCGGTTCGTTCCGCGATCGAGGCCGCCGACGCGGCCGCCGCCGCGCGCCTGGGCGAGATCACGGTCGCCGACCTCCTGGCCAGCGCGCACTAGAGCGTCGTCGATAGGCCTTCAGTTGGGCTGAAAACGCCCACGGAAAAATTGCACCAAGTTTTGTTGCTGATCCCTCTAGCGGTCGCGCTTGCGCTTATTACGTAATCGCTACCGTTTCAGTTCCCAATTGGAGGGATCACAATGACCACCGTCGCCATCGCCTACCATTCCGGCTACGGCCACACCGAAGTCCTCGCCCAGAAGGTCGCCGAAGGCGTCCGCGACGCCGGCCAGACCCCGGTGCTGCTGAAGATCGAAAGCGCTTCGCAGGACTTCGCGCCGTTCATCGAGGAGATCAGCAAGGCCGACGCCGTGATCTTCGGCGCGCCGACCTACATGGGCGACGTCTCGGGCGTGTTCAAAGTGTTCGCCGACGCCACCTCGGCGGCGTTCTTCACCAGCGCCTGGAAGGACAAGCTGGCCGCCGGCTTCACCAATTCGCACAGCTTTTCCGGCGACAAGGCTCACGCCCTGGCCAGCCTGACGATCCTGGCCGCTCAGCACGGCATGAACTGGGTGAACCTCGGCATCGCCCCGCCGAACGTGACCGCCGCCGAGCGCGGGCCGGACACTCTGAATCGCGTGGGTTCGTTCGTCGGCGTCGCCGCCCAATCGGACAACGTCTCGCCCGAGCTTTCGCCGCCGGCCGGCGACCGAGAGACCGCCCGCCTGCTGGGCGAGCGCGTGGCCAAGGCCGCCGTCCGCTGGACCGCCGGCGCCTCGGCCGCCGAGGCGGTCGCGACCAAGGCCGCCTAAAGCGCAAGGCCGCGGCCTTCCCCCTCCCAGCCGCGGCCAGGAAGGCGCGCGCCCGTCATGGGCGCGCGCCTTTTTCTTTTTAGACTATTCCTCGTCCCCGACCGGTTGGTCGTAGGCGGCCATCATGGCCATGTTCAGGATTTTGGACACCGAGGCCGACAGCGGCGCGATCTGCACCGACTTCGACAGGCCCAGCAGCACCGGCCCGATCACCGTGGCCCCGCCCAGCGACTGCACCAGCTTGGTCGAGATCGAGGCGGCGTGGATGGCCGGCATGACCAGGATGTTGGCGCTGTCCGTCAGGCGCATGAACGGATAGTTGGCGCGCTTTTCCGGATCCAAGGCCAGCTCGGGCGGCATCTCGCCCTCGTACTCGAAGTCGACGTCCATCTCGTCGAGCATGGCCACGGCCTCGCGCACCTTCTCCGAGCGCAGGCCCATCGGATTGCCGAAGGTCGAATAGCTCATGAAAGCCACGCGCGGCTTGAAGCCCAGCCGGCGGACGGCGCGAGCGGCCTCGCAGGCGATCTCGACCAGCTCCTCGGCCTCGGGCAGCTCGGTGACGTTGGTGTCGGCCACGAAGATCGTGCGGCCCTTGGCCAGCACCACCGACATGCCCATGATCCGGCCGCCGGGGGCGGGGTCGACGACGCGCAGCACCTCTTCCAGCGCCTGGTCGAAGCTGCGGGTGACGCCCGTGACCATGCCGTCGGCCTCGCCCAGGGTGACCATCGAGGCGGCGAAGCTGTTGCGGTCCTGGTTGATCAGGCGCTGGACGTCGCGCTTCAGATAGCCCTGGCGCTGCAGGCGCGCGTAGAGGGCGTCGACATAGTCCGGATTGCGATCGGAGAGGCGGGCGTTGACGATCTCGAGGCCGGCGGTCTCGGGATCCAGGCCCACCAGCTTCATGTTCTCGTGCACCAGGTTCTCGCGGCCGCACAGGATGGCCTTGCCGAAGCCGCCGGTCTGATAGGCGTAGGCGGCGCGGATGACGCTGGGGTCCTCGCCCTCGGCGAACACGATGCGCTTGGGATTGGCCAGGACCGAGCCCGAGATCTTCTGCAGGAAGCCGGCGGTCGGATCCAGGCGCTGGGCCAGGCCCGCGCGGTAGGCGTCCATGTCGGCGATCGGCTTGCGGGCCACGCCGGTGTCCATCGCCGCCTGGGCCACGAACGGGGGCACGTACCACAACAGGCGCGGGTCGAAGGCCGAGGGGATGATGTAGTCGGGCCCGAACTTCAGCTGGCGACCGTGATAGGCGGCGGCGACCTCGTCCGGAACGTCCTCGCGCGCCAGCATGGCCAGGGCCTGGGCGCAGGCGATCTTCATCTCGTGGTTCACGCGACGGGCGCGCACGTCCAGGGCGCCGCGGAAGATGTAGGGAAAGCCCAGGACGTTGTTGACCTGGTTGGGATAGTCGCTTCGGCCCGTGCCCATGATCGCGTCCTTGCGGACCCGCTTGACCTCTTCCGGGGTGATCTCCGGATCAGGGTTGGCCATGGCGAAGATGACGGGGTTGGGGGCCATGGAGGCGATCATCTCGGGCGTGAACGCGCCCTTGGCGGAAAGCCCCAGCAGGACGTCGGCGCCGACCACGGCCTCGGCGAGCGTGCGCTTGTCGGTCTTGACCGCGTGGGCGCTTTTCCACTGGTTCATGCCCTCGGTGCGGCCCTGGTAGAGCACGCCCTTGGAATCGACGGCGATGCAGTTCTCCGCCCGCACGCCCATGGCCTTGATCAGCTCCAGCGAGGCGATGCCCGCCGCGCCCGGGCCGTTCAGTACGACCTTCACGTCCTCCAGCTTCTTGCCGGTGATGTGGCAGGCGTTGATCAGACCGGCGGCGCAGATGATGGCCGTGCCGTGCTGGTCGTCGTGGAACACCGGGATGTCGAGCAGCTCCTGCAGCTCGGTCTCGATGCGGAAGCACTCGGGACTCTTGATGTCCTCCAGATTGATGCCGCCGAAGGTGACGCCGATGTTCTTCACCACCGTGATGATCTCGTCGGGGTCCTTGGAGGTGACCTCGATGTCGATCGAGTCGACGTCGCCGAAGCGCTTGAAGAGGACGCTCTTGCCCTCCATCACCGGCTTGGACGCCAGGGCGCCCAGGTCGCCGAGACCCAGGATCGCGGTGCCGTTCGAGATCACCGCCACCAGATTGCCCTTCGAGGTGTACTCGTAGGCCATGTCGGGATCGGCGGCGATGGCGTGGACGGGGACGGCGACGCCCGGCGAATAGGCCAGGGACAGGTCGCGCTGGGTGGCCATCGGCTTGGTCGGCACGATAGCGATCTTTCCTGGCGTCGGGTGACGGTGGAAGGCCAGGGCCTCCGCGTCCGTGAAGGTCTTGCGTTCCGAGTCGCTCATCCGACGTTTCCCCATTCCTGCTGCGCAAGTCGATGAAGGGACGCGCCGATCGATGCGAACGCGTCCTTATGCGCCGCCAGCGTAGCGACCGGGAACCGGCGTCACAACCGGTCAAGACAGCGAAAAGTCCAGCAAACGCTTGTTGGAATTGGCGTTGCGTCAATCTAGCTGACCTTACGTCACTCGGCGCGAGGTTGACCTTCGGGGGGCGGATGGGCGATCAGCGAGGCGAAGAGCGCGAGAGGACAGCCGTTGACCCAGCCCGTGAAGATCGCCGTCGCCGGCGCCCTCGGCCGCATGGGCCAGGCCGTGATCCAGACGCTGGAAGGCCGCCACGACGTGGTCTTGGCCGCGCGCTTCGACCGTCCGGAGGCCGAGGGCGAGCTGCTGGTCGGCGCGGACGCGGCCTTGGCCGCCGCCGACGCGGTGATCGACTTCACCCTGCCCGAGGCCTCGTCCCTGCTGGCCGAAGCCGCCGCCGCCCGCGCCGTCCATCACGCCCACGCGCCGGCCCTGGTCATCGGCTCGACCGGCTTCTCGCCCGAGCAACTGGCCCGGATCGAGGCCGCCGCCCAGAAGGTCGTCATCGTCCGCTCGGGTAACTATTCGCTGGGCGTCAACATGCTGATGGGCCTGGTGCGCCAGGCCGCCGCCGCCCTGCCGGCCTCCGACTGGGACATCGAGATCTTCGAGGCCCACCACAAGCGCAAGGTCGACGCGCCGTCGGGCACGGCCCTGATGCTGGGCGAGGCGGCCGCGCGGGGGCGGGGCGTCGATCTCGCCGAGGTGTCCGATCGCGCCCGAGACGGCGTCACCGGCCCGCGCCAGGACGGCGCGATCGGTTTTTCGGTCGTGCGTGGCGGCGGGATCGTCGGCGAGCACAGCGTGATCTTCGCCGGCGAGTCGGAATCCTTGACCCTGTCGCACTCGGCCATCGACCGGGGGCTCTTCGCCCGCGGCGCCATCGCCGCCGCGGCCTGGACAAAGGGCAAGCCGCCGGGTCTCTATGACATGCAAGACGTGCTCGGCTTTAAAAGATAGGGATCCAAAGCTGAGCCGGGGGGCTTCTTAGGAACCAGACTTCGGGATCTGATGGCCGAACCCTCCACCGACGCGACCCAGAAAACACCGCCCCGCCAAGCGTGGGCGCGCGGACGCCTGGTCGATCTCGGCCTCGAGGCCGTGTCCCTGTCGATGCTGGCCTTCATCGCGACGGGGCTCGTCGTATGGTCCGGGCGCCGCGAGATCAGTCGCGAACTGGCGGAGAGCTGGCTGCGCGACCACGGGATCGAGGCGGCCGTCGAGCTCTATGATCTGGACGCCACGGGTTTCTCCGGTCGGGTCCGTCTGGGGGCGCGCGACAATCCTGTCTTCGCCGCCGATCGGCTGGAGGTCGCCTACGACCTGGCCGCGCCCTGGACGGGTGAACGCTTCGGAATCCAGACCAAGGCCGTGCGCCTGGTGCGTCCCCGCATCCTGGCCAGCGTCGACGACAAGGGCCAAGTGCGGTTCGGGCCCCTGCAGCCGCTGATCGACGAGGCCCTGAAATCCCCCAAGAAGCCGAACGTCCCAGGCCCGGCGATCCTGGTCGAGGACGCGCGCCTGGACCTGTCAACGCCCGGCGGCCGCGTCCGCCTGACCGGCGACGCCAGTCTGGACGACGGCCAGCTCCTGCGGCTGGACGGGCGCCTAGCGCCGCTGCGCTACGCCGTTCCCGATCTGGCGCTGACGGCCAAGGGGGCGACGGTGACGGCCCGCAAGCGCGGCGATCGACTGACGGTCGAGGTGTCCCTGGCGATCGACAGTCTGGAGGCCAAGGACGCGGATCTGGCCGGAGCGTCGGCCAAGCTGTCGGCGGACCTGCCCTATCCCGACCTCGCGCGAATGAAAGCCAGTGGTCCGCTGGAGGCGCGGCTGGCGCTCCGGGCGGAGAACGGCCGAGTGGGCGAAGGCCAGGGTCGCGATCTCGCCGCCGACCTGACCGTGGCGGGGCGTTTCGACGGTGGTCCCGACGCCTTCGCGTTCCTGGGACGCTCGCGCGCCGTCGCGCGAGGCGACCGTATGTCCGCCCCGTCCCTGGAGGCGCGCTCTGCGAGCTTCTCCCTGGAGGCTCCGCGCCTGGCCATCGATCATCGCCGGGCGCGAACGACGGTCCGAGGCGCCATCCAGTCCGCGCTAACGACGGAACAGGCCCTCGCCGGCGGCGCTGCGCTGCGCGGTCTGAAGGCGTCGGCCGGCTCGTCGAACCTGGGTCTGGCGCTGGACGCCCAGGGCGTCGCGATCGACGGCCCGCTCTCGATGCAGGCGACCGCCAGCCGGTTGGCGAACGGCGGGGTGGCGCTGGCGGACGCGCGGCTGGAAGCGCGGGGCAAGATCAGCCAAGGGCGCGGCGGCTTGAACCTCGCCCTCAACGGCTCCGCCGCGGGGCGCAGCGGAATTTCCGGACCGGACGCCGAACGGCTCGCGGCGCTCATCCCCAATCCGGCTTACGGCAAGCCGCTATCGCGGGCCCTGCGGACGTTCGAACTGGCCGCGCCAGGGATTGGTCTCGACATCAAGGGCGGCCGGACGCGGGCGACCCTGGCCCAGGGCGCGCGGCTGTCGGCGCCGAACGGCGTGACGGTCTCGGTCGCCGCGCCCAAGGGTCTGCTGCTGGACGCGGGCCCCGAGGGCGCGCGCGGCGCCCTGCAAGTGTCCTTGGCGGGCGGCGGCCTGCCGACGGTGAAGGCGCTGGCGCCCCAGTGGCGGATGGCGGGCGGCGTCCTGACCTCGCCGCTGTCGCTGGCGGTCGAGAACTTCGACCTGCCCCCGATCCAGGGCGTCACCGGCCAGGTGGACGGCCAGGCGCGCCTGGCGGGCGGGCGCTTCACCCTGATCACGTCGAAGTGCTCGCCCCTGACCGCCAAGGCCTACGCGCTGGGCGACAACCCGGTCACCGAGATCAAGGCCAAGCTGTGCCCCACCAAGGCGCCGCTGGTCCTGGCCAGCGCTGGCGGCTGGAACGCGGCCTTGAAGTTCGAGGACGGCGAGGGCGCCCTGGCCGTCGCCCAGGTCAAGCTTCAAGGGATCAAGGGCGAGGCCAGCTTCGGCGGCGCCGGCGGTTTCGACCGGGCCAGCGTGCGGGTGGAGCAAGCCGCGGTCACCGACGCGGCTCCCGAACGGCGCTTCAACCCGATCCTGGCCAAGGGCCAGTTGGCGCTCGCGGGCGGCGTCTGGGGCGGGACCTTCCAGGGCTCGACCCCGACCGGGGCGGCGCTGGGCGAGATCCGCCTGCGCCACGTCGTGGCGACCGGCAAGGGCCAGGCCGACATCGACGCCTCCAAGCTGGTGTTCGCCAAGGACGGCCTGCAGCCGGGCGACCTGTCGCCGATGGCCAGCTTCGCCCGCGAGGCCAAGGGACCGGCCAGCTTCACGGGGGTCTTCGCCTGGGACGGCAAGGGCGCGACCAGCCGGGGCCGCCTGGTCGCCAACCAGATCGACTTCACCAGCCCGATCGGCTTCGTCGCCACCCTGGACGGCACGGTCGACTTCGACAGCCTGGCGCCGCTGACCACGCGGCCCGGCCAATCGCTGAAAGTCGTCAAGATCGACTCCCTGGTCCCGCTGACGGCGGTCGAGTCGGTGTTCCAGCTGGGCGCCGACGCCCTGCACATCTCCAAGGCGACGTTCGAGGCGGCCAAGGGCCGGATTTCGATCGAACCCACCGACGTGCCGCTGGGCGTCGACAAGACGATCAGCGGCGTGATCGTCGTCGAGCACCTGGATCTTGGCGAGTTGCTCGCCGCCTCGTCCCTCGCCGACAAGGTGAAGATCCAGGCGGTGGTCGATGGCCGCCTGCCCTTCACCTTCGGCCCGGCGGGCCTGCGCTTCCAGCAGGGCAAGATCAGCGCGATCCAGCCCGGCCGGTTGGAGATCTCCCGCGCGGCGCTCTCCAATGTCGCCGCGAGCCCCGCCGACGCCCCCGGCGCGCCGCCCGCCCCGCCCGCTCAAGTCAACGCCATCCAGGACTTCGCCTATCAGGCCATGGAGAACCTGGCCTTCGACCAACTGGAGGCGGGCGTGAACAGCACCGACAAAGGCCGTCTGGGGATCCTGTTCCACATCAAGGGCCAGCACGACCCGAAAGTCCCGGAAAAGGCGAGGGTGGGCATACTCGACCTGATCCGCGGCCGCGCCTTCGACAAGCGCATCGCCCTGCCGGCCAAGACGCCGGTCGATCTTACGCTCGACACGTCCCTGAACTTCGACGAGCTTCTGGCCGACTGGCGAAGCTGGTTCGAGCGCCAGGGGACGGCGAGCCCGCCTCGTTCAGGTCCGGTTCAACCGTGACCGGTCATCCTGAATATTAACTGGAGACTAGACGCATGAGAAAGCGCGCCCTCTTGCTGGGCCTGGCCATGACGGGAGCGTTGGCCGCCGCCTGCACGCCCACCGTTCGGGTGAAGGTCGACCCGATCAACATCTACGCCAAGCTGGACGCCGACGTGCGCGTGCGGCTGGACAAGGAAGTCCAGTCGCTGATCCAGCAAAATCCGAACCTGTTCTAAGAGGAGGGACCGACATGATCCGCAAGACGATGACGGTTCTGGCGCTGGGCCTGGCGATGACCGCCGCCGGCGCCAATCTGGCGATCGCCCAATCGGCCGCCGCCAAGGCCGCCGTGGATTCGGCCAAGGCCGCCGGCACGGTCGGCGAGCAGGCCGACGGCTATCTGGGCATCGTGTCCGGCGGCGACGCCGCCCTGCGCGCCGCCGTGGCCGAGATCAACATCGGCCGCGCCGCCGCCTACAAGGACATCGCCGCCAAGACCGGCGTGACGCCCGAAGCCGCCGGCCAGGCCACCGCCAAGCAGCTCTACGGCCGCCTGGCGCCCGGCCAGTACTGGAAGCCGCTGGATGGCGGCTGGGTGAAGAAGTAAGGCCCAAAGTCGGGGGCGGTCAGGACCGCCCCCGCGAAAGGTTTCTAGCCCTTCCAATCGGGGAGGGCGGCCAGCTGCGCCTTGGTCAGCTTGGCGCGGACGATGTGGTCGTCCGGATCGCCTGGCTCGGCGGCGACCGAGACGTCGGCGAGGGCCACGACCACCTTCTTGTCTGGACCCATGCGGTCGATCTCGATGACGATCGCGGTCGGCTTGCCCGCCGCGTCGAGCAGGACGTGCTCGACCTCGCCCGCCTTGCGATTGGCCGAGTCGATGACGTCGGCGTCCTCGATCTGGCCGACGGTGAAAGCGCCCTTGGCCGGTTGGCTCTCGACGTGGGCGATGGTCGTTTGCGCCATCGCGCCGGTGGCCACGGCGGCGACCGAAAGTCCCAGAACCACAAGTTTCATGATCCGCTCCTTATCAAAAGACGTCGAGACAACGCGGCTCGGCTCCGAAGTGTTGCGGGACGCGGTGTCGGGACGGTCCTGGCGCTCTAGCTCTCGGTGCCGGGGTCGCCTAAACACGGCGCCATGTCCGCTCGCGCCCGCCTGATCCCCTACGCCGCCCTGATGGCGGCGATCGTCGTGCTGTGCGTGGGGACGTCCTTCGCCAAGAGCCTGTTCCCGCTGATTGGCGCCGCTGGGACGACGGCCTATCGGGTCGGCTTTTCGGCCCTGATCCTGCTGCTGGTCTGGCGGCCCTGGCGCCATCCCCTATCGCGCGCGGATCTTGGCCGCATCGTCGCCTACGGCGCGGTGATGGGCTTGATGAACCTCTGTTTCTACATGGCCATTCGCACCGTGCCGCTAGGCCTCGCGATCGCGATCGAGTTCATGGGGCCGCTCGCGGTAGCGGTCGCCAGCTCGCGCAAGCTGATCCATTTCGTCTGGATCGGCTTGGCCGCGTTGGGCCTTGGCCTGCTGCTGCCCATCGATCCGGGCGCGGCGCCCCTCGACCCCGTGGGCGTCGGCTTCGCCTGCGTCGCGGCGGTGATGTGGGCGCTCTACATCATCCTGGGCAAGCGGACCGGCCACCTGCACGCGGGACGCTCGGTGGCGCTGGGCATGACGACGGCGGCGGTGATCGTCGCGCCGATCGGGATCGCCTCGGCCGGTATTAACCTGTTCCACCCGAAGATCATGCTGCTGGGCCTGGTCGTGGCGGTGCTGTCGAGCGCCATTCCCTATTCACTCGAGATGATCGCCCTGCGCGGAATCCCCAAGCGCAGCTTCGGCGTGGTGCTCAGCGCCGAGCCGGCGGTCGGGGCGTTGGCGGGGCTGGTGATCCTGGGCGAGCGCCTGGCGGCTTCGCAATGGCTGGCGATCACCGCCATCGTCGCCGCCTCCGTCGGCGCGATCCTTACCACCCCGGCCAACGCCGTGGCCGAGGAGATCGCGCCTTAGGCAGATCCGCCGAGCCGCCGTTCCCGCGACATCATGACTCTTGAGCGACTCGCTCAGTGGACTGAAGCTTCAAGCCACGTCCGCTTGGAGCGTTGTGATGACGATCAGTGCGTTCGAGAAACAGCTTATGGGCTATGGCCTGACGACGGCCGAGATTCACTACCACCTGCCCGACCATCCCCACCTGCTGCAGCTCTACGTCTGGCAGGACTACGACCTCGCCCCGAAATTCCCGACCCTGAAGGGCTTTCTCGACTTCTGGGCCAAGGAGCTGGACGGGGTTCTGCACTCGGTCCGGGTGGCTCACAACAAGCTGATCGGCCCGCGCGAATGGCGGGCGGTGAACGGGGTCTTCACGCTGCAATAGTTTCGCTGGGCTTGCCTCGGCGGCCCGTCGCCCGTAACTCCCCGGACGATGAGCGCTGGAGCCAAGATCTGCGGACTGTCGACGCCCGAGACGGTCAAGGCCGCCTTAGACGGCGGCGCGGCCTTTCTGGGCTTCGTCTTCTTCGAGAAGAGCCCGCGCAACCTCACGCCCCAAACCGCCGCGCGGCTGGTCGAGCCGGTCCGCGGCCGGGGCGTGAAGACCGTCGCCGTCACCGTCGATCCCGACGACGCCTTGATTGACCGCCTGATGGCGACGATGCGGCCCGACCTGATCCAGGTCCACGGCAAGGAGACGCCCTCGCGTGTCCGCGAGATCGCCGTCCGCGCCGGCGTCGGGGTGGTCAAGGCCTTCTCCGTCTCCAGCTCCGCCGACGTCGACCAAGCGAGCGCCTTCGACGGTGTCGCCGAGCACCTGATGTTCGACGCCAAGCCCGTCGAGGGTTCGGCCTTGCCCGGCGGCACCGGCGCCCGCTTCGACTGGGGACTACTGTCCGGACGCCGCTTTTCGCGCCCGCATTTCCTGGCTGGAGGGCTCGATCCGTGGAACGTGGCCGAGGCGATCACGGTCTCGGGAACCCCGTTCGTGGACGTTTCCTCTGGCGTGGAGCGCGGTCCCGGCCTAAAGGACCCGGTCCTGATCTCGGCGTTCCTGGACGCCGTCAAACGCGCCTGACAGCTGGGAAGCTTTCGTGAACGCTCCTGCGAAACCTAACGACTACTCGGCCTACCCCGACGCGAATGGCCGTTTCGGCGACTTCGGCGGCCGCTATGTGGCCGAGACGCTGATGCCGCTGGTGCTGGACCTGGGCAAGGCCTATGCCGAGGCCAAGGCCGATCCGGAGTTCCAGGCGGAGCTCACCAGCTACAACACCCACTACGCTGGCCGGCCCAGCCCGCTCTATTTCGCCGAGCGGCTGACCGAGCACTTCGGCGGGGCCAAGATCTATTTCAAGCGCGACGAGCTGAATCACACCGGCTCGCACAAGATCAACAACGCCCTGGGCCAGATCCTCTTGGCCATGCGCATGGGCAAGACCCGGATCATCGCCGAGACGGGTGCTGGCCAGCACGGCGTGGCCACCGCCACCGTCTGCGCGCGCTTTGGTCTGCCGTGCGTCGTCTACATGGGCGCGACCGACGTCGAGCGTCAGAAGCCTAACGTCTTCCGCATGAACCTCTTGGGCGCGGAAGTCCGTCCGGTGACCTCGGGCACGGGCACCCTGAAGGACGCCATGAACGAGGCGATGCGCGATTGGGTCACCAACGTGCACGACACCTACTACCTGATCGGCACCGCCGCCGGCCCGCACCCCTATCCGGTGATGGTCCGCGACTTCCAGAGCGTGATCGGCGCCGAGGCGCGCGAGCAGATCCTGGAAATGGAAGGCCGCCTGCCCGACGCGGTGGTCGCTTGCATTGGCGGCGGCTCCAACGCCATCGGCCTG
This sequence comes from Caulobacter segnis, assembly GCF_031454995.1. Taxonomy (GTDB): domain Bacteria; phylum Pseudomonadota; class Alphaproteobacteria; order Caulobacterales; family Caulobacteraceae; genus Caulobacter; species Caulobacter segnis_E. Next base: position 304,860 of record NZ_JAVDRV010000004.1, read on the forward strand.
TTCCACCCGTTCCTGAACGACGCCAGCGTGCGCCTGATCGGTGTCGAGGCGGCGGGGCACGGCGTCTCCACCGACAAGCACGCGGCCTCGCTGACCGGCGGACGCCCGGGCGTGCTGCACGGCAACCGCACCTATCTGCTGCAGGACGACGACGGCCAGATCATCGACGCTCACTCGATCTCGGCCGGTCTCGACTATCCGGGCATCGGCCCCGAGCACTCGTTCCTGCACGAGGTGGGCCGCGCCGAATATGTCTCGAGCACCGACGAGGAGGCCCTGGCGGCCTTCCAGCTGTGCTCGACCCTCGAAGGCATCATCCCTGCGCTGGAGCCGGCCCACGCCCTGGCCCGCGTTGGCGAAATCGCCCAGGAGCTGGGCAAGGACAAGATCGTGGTGATGAATCTCTGCGGTCGCGGCGACAAGGACATCTTCACGGTGGCCGAAGCGCTCGGACGCAAGATCTAGGACCGACCCCGCGTGACCAAAGACCGTATCGACCGCCGCTTCGCGGCGCTGAAGGCCGAGAACCGCGCCGGCTTCGTGACCTATGTCATGGCTGGCGATCCCGACGCGGCCACGACGCTTAGCGTGCTCAAGGGCTTGCCGGCCGCCGGCGCTGATTTGATCGAGCTGGGCTTTCCATTCTCCGACCCGATGGCCGAGGGGCCGACCATCCAGCGCGCTGCTCAGCGCGGCCTGAAGTCCGGCATGACCCTGCAAGGAACGCTGGACCTCGTCGCCGCCTTCCGCGAGGGCGACCAGGACACCCCGATCATCCTGATGGGCTATCTCAATCCGGTCCTGCACCGGGGCTTCGAAAGCTTCGCGGCCGCCGCCGCCAAGGCCGGGGTCGATGGCCTGATCATCGTCGACTGCCCGCCCGAGGAAGCCGACCCGCTGTCGGACGCGCTGGAGGCCGAGGGCATCGCCCTGATCCGCCTGGCGGCCCCGACCACCGATGACGCGCGCCTGCCGATGGTGGTGCGCCGCACCTCGGGCTTCGTCTACTACGTGTCGGTCGCCGGGGTGACCGGCGTGAAGTCGGCCGACGCGGCCGAGGTCGCGCCCGCCGTCGAGCGTCTGCGCAAGGCCTCGGGCCTGCCGGTGGCGGTGGGCTTTGGCATCCGCACGCCGGATCAGGCCGCCGCCGTCGCCAAGGTGGCCGACGCGGCCGTCGTGGGCTCGGCGCTTGTGGATGAAATCGAATCCGCGGCTCGGTTGAACGAAAACGTGACCGAGAAGGTTCTTCTAAAAGCGTCGGAGCTGGCTAAGGCTGTGCGTTCGGCGCGAGTCGGGACGAAGTGAGGCTCTAAGGCTATGGCTATGGCTGAACCCCAGGACCCGAAGAAGGGCGACAAGAAAGCAGCGAGCGACCGCCGAGGCGGTGGTTGGCTGTCGCGGATCGCGCCCGGCGTGCGCGGTGCCTTCTCCAAGCGCGAGACGCCGGAAAACCTTTGGGTCAAGTGCCCCGATACGGGCGAGATGATCTTCCGCTCCGACCTCGAGGCGGCCCTGTGGGTGACGCCGGCCGGTCGTCATATGAGGATCGGGCCGGAAAACCGGTTCAAGTTCACCTTCGATGAGGGCCAGTACGAGGTTCTGCCCAGCCCGTCGGTGGTCGAGGACCCGCTGAAGTTCTCGGACGGCAAGCCCTACAAGGACCGCCTGGCGGCAGCCCGCAAGTCGACCGGCGAGCAGGACGCCATGGCCATCGGCTATGGCCAGGTCGGCGGCGTCGACGCCGTGGTCCTGGTCCAGGACTTCGCCTTCATGGGTGGGTCGCTGGGCATGGCCGCCGGCGAAGGCTTCATCGCCGCCGCCAAGGCCGCGCTTGAGCGCCAGGTCCCGCTGATCGCCTTCACCGCCGCCGGCGGCGCTCGCATGCAGGAAGGCGCGCTGTCGCTGATGCAGATGGCCCGCACGACCCTGGCCATCAACGAACTCAAGGACGCGGCGCTGCCGTACGTCGTGGTTCTGACCGACCCGACCACGGGCGGCGTCACCGCCTCCTACGCCATGCTGGGCGACATCCATCTGGCCGAGCCGGGCGCCCTGATCGGCTTCGCCGGTCCGCGCGTCATCGAGCAGACCATCCGCGAGACCCTGCCGCCGGGCTTCCAGCGTTCGGAGTACCTCGTCGAAAAGGGCATGGTCGATCGCGTCACGCACCGCAAGGAGCTGCCGCGGGTTCTGGGCTCGATCCTGGGCACCCTGATGATGGGCCGCGACCGCAAGGCGGCCTGAGTCTCCGTGTGAGCGACCACCTCCGCGACCACGACGCCGCCCTTGAGCGGTTGAAGGCGCTGCATCCCAAGCTGATCGACCTGTCGCTGGACCGGATGCGGCGGCTTTGCGCCGCCTTGGGCGATCCGCAGGACCGCCTGCCGCCGGTGATCCATGTCGCCGGCACCAACGGCAAGGGCTCGACGGTCGCCTACCTGCGCGCCATGGCCGAGGCGGCGGGCCTGAGGGTCCACGTCTTCACCTCGCCGCATCTGGTCCGATTCTCCGAGCGCATCCGCCTGGCCGGGACCCTGATCACCGACGACCACCTGGCCGATGTGCTGGATCGGGTCGAGCAGGCCAACGCGGGCAATCCGATCACCTTCTTCGAGATCACCACCGCCGCCGCCTTCGTCGCCTTCGCCGAGGTCCCGGCCGATCTCTGTATCGTCGAGGTCGGGTTGGGCGGCATTCTCGACGCCACCAACGTCATTCAGCGTCCGGCGGTCAGCGTCATCGCCCCGATCGACATCGATCATCGCGAGTTCCTCGGCGACACGATCGCCCAGATCGCCGTCGAGAAGGCTGGGATCATCAAGCCGGACGCCCCGGTGGTCTCGGCCCGCCAGCACGCCGAGGCCGAGGACGTGCTGGAGACCACGGCCGCCCTGGCCGGGGTCGAGCTGACCCTGATGGGCCGCGACGTCGACGCTTGGGGCGAGCGGGGGCGGCTTCTGGTGCAGATGCAGGACCGCCTGTTGGACCTGCCCGCGCCGTCGCTTCCCGGCGAGCATCAGTTCGCCAACGCCGGCCTCGCCGTCGCCGCCCTGCTGGCGCTCGGCGATTCGCGCATCGACGAGGCGGCCATGGGGCGGGGGATCGCCAGCGCCGTCTGGCCCGCCCGTTTCCAGCGCCTGACCGCCGGCCCGTTGGCCGAGCGCGCCAAGGCGGCCGGCGCCGATCTCTGGCTGGACGGGGGCCATAACCCCCACGCCGGCCGCGCGGTGGCGCGCGCCGTCGCCGATCTCGCCGCCCGCGATGGCCGCCCCGTGGCGCTGGTTTCAGGCCTGCTGGCCAACAAGGACGCGACCGGTTTCTTCACGCCCTTCCGAGGCGTGGCGGCCAAGGTTTTCGCCGTGACCTTCGAGGGCCACGCCGCCGCCAGCGCCGCCGAGACCGCCGCAGCCGCCGAACTGGCCGGCCTGCGCGCCGCCGCCTGCGACGGCGTCGAGGACGCGCTGAGTCGCGCGCTTCACATGGAGCCGACGCCGCACGTTCTGATCTGCGGCTCGCTGTACCTGGCCGGCGAGGTGCTGGCGATGAGCCCCGAGACGTGGCCGACCTAAACGCGTAAGGCTGAGGCACGCCGATAGGGCGGCACGGCCCGCTGGACATCCTCGGCGAGCGCGCCCGCCCTGGCAGGAACCGCCGATGGCCAAGGGTCAGAAGAAGTCGAACAAGGAAATCCGCAAACCGAAGGCCGAGAAGAAGGCCCCGCCGGTCTCGGTCTCGCCGTTCATCGTGACGCCCAAGAAATAGGGACCACGAAAAACGCCCGCCCCGAAAACCGGAGCGGGCGTCTTCAATTCAGCGGAATAAGACCGCTTAGGCCGCCTGGACGCCGGCTTCGTTCAGCCATTCCAGGATCTTCTGCTTGGGCATGGCGCCGACCTTCATCGAGGTCATCTGGCCGTCGCGGAACAGCATCATGGTCGGGATGCCGCGAACGCCGTAGCGCGACGGGGTCGTCGGGCTGTCCTCGATATTGACCTTGGCGATGGTCACGACGTCGGCCAGCTCTTCCGAAAGCTGCTCCAGCGCCGGGGCGATCTGCTTACAGGGACCGCACCACTCGGCCCAGAAGTCGACCAGCACGGGCTTGCTGGCCTTCAGGACGTCAGCTTCGAAGGTGGCGTCGGTCACCGCAACGGTGCTCATGGCTTGCTCCAGTCTGGCGTCGCGCGGCGGTTTCCGGCGCGGAGGACGCGATCAAATTCCAAATTACCCGGAGTCGCTCCGGGCGGTTGCTCAAAGATGTAGGGGGCCAGGGCGCGTCCGGCAACGGGATTAAGCCAGCCTGGCCAGCGCCTGCGCCATCACCTTTTCTGGAACCGGCATCAGCTTCGGACCATCCGTCCAGACCAGCGCCGCCTCGATCGCGCGGCCCGGAAACACCTCGCGCAGCACCGCCGCGTAGACCGCCATCTGGGCCAGATAGGCCGGATCGGCGTCCTCGATGCGGTCGGGCGAGGGGCGGTTGGTCTTGTAATCGACGACCAGGACGCGGACTTCGTCCACCACCAGCCGGTCGACGCGGCCCGAGACGGCCAGGCCCTTGGGCAGATGGGTGCTGGTTCCGGCCAGCGCCACCTCGGCCCGCGAGCCGGGGCCGAACACCGCGGAGAACCGCGCGTCGTCCAGAACGCCGAAGGCGGCCGCGGCCATCTCCTCGCGCTGGTCGTCGGTCAGGTCGCGCTCGGCGGCGAGCAGCCGCCGCGCGGCGGCCGGACGTTGGGCGGGCGCCAAGTCGGGCAGGATCTGCAGCAGCTTGTGGACCAGCTCGCCCCGCCGATATCGGCCCAGGCCCGCGACGCGCGCCAAGGGCGAAGGCGCGGGAACCCGGGCGTTGTCCTCGATCCGCGACGGCGCGGCGTAGCGGGCGGCCGCCGGTTCGGGCGGCGCGGCGTGGGCCATCCAGGCCGGCGCGGCGGCGGGGACGCGGACCTCCTCCTCGGCGCGCGGCGCGGGTTCCGGATCGAGGCCGTAGCGCAGGAAGGCGGTCTCGTCCTCGCCGAGGGTGCGCACGTGCGGGGCGATGTCGGCATGGGCGAAGGCGGCGCGGACGGCCGCGTACCAGCCGCCGACCTTGTCGTCCTTGGTCCGCGCGTCGATGCGGCCGCACAGGATCAGCCGGTCACGCGCCCGGGTCAGGGCCACGTACAGCAGGCGCAGCGCCTCCTGGCTTTCCTTGTCCTCGCGCAGCCGACGGGCCTTGGCCGAGGCCTCGCAGTCGCCCTTGCCGCTGGCGCACCACAGGAGCCCGCCATCCTCCGTCACCAGCAGCGGCGAGCCGCCGGCTCCGCGCTTCACCGTGGTTTCGGGCAGGAAGACGATCGGCGCCTCCAGGCCCTTGGAGCCGTGGGCGGTCATCACCCGCACCTCGCGGCGCGCGCCCTCCATCTCGCGTTTGACGATGATGTCGAGGGCCGCGAAGTCGGCGACCAGGGCCTCGAGGTCGCGGACGCCGCGTTGCTCGGCCTCCATCACCTGGGCCAGGAACTCGTCGAGCGCTTCTTCGGCCTCCGCGCCCAGGCGGGTCAGCACCTTGGCGCGGTGCGAGCGTCCGGCGGCGTCAGCGAGGCCCAGCCAGGCGGCGAAGAATTCGAACGGTTGCCGGCGGCGGCCTTCCAACAGGGCCCAATCCAGCACGGCCCGCGCGGCCGCCCATTCGGTGCGCTCCTTGGATCGACGCTGGAGCTCGGTCCACAGCGTGGCGCGGCGACCCTTGGCGAGGGCGTAGATATCGTCGTCCGAGAGCCCGCAGAACGGCGCTTTCAACAGCGCCGCCAACGTGAGGTCGTCGTCCGGGAACAGGATGAAGCGGCCCAGGGCCAGCAGGTCTTCGAAGGCGATGTGGCTGGACAGCGACAGGCGGTCGGCGCCGGCCACGGGCACCCCGCGCCGCTTCAAGGCGCGGATGATCTCCTCGAACAGCACCTTGCGGCGGCGGACCAGGACCAGAATGTCGCCGGCGTGGGCGGCGCGGTGGCGGCCCAGCTCCTTGTCGAACACCGCGTCGCCACGCTTGAGAATCGCGGCGGTCTCGGCGGCGATGGCTTCGGCCAGGCGTCGGTTGGCGCTGCGCTCGCCCTCCGCGTCCAGCGGCGCTTCCCAGGCCTCGCGCTCCTCGCCGGGCAGCTCGCGGGTCAGCGGCCAGAGATCCACGCAGCCGGGGTGGCCGCGGCGGAAAAGCTCGTGGCGGACCAGGTCCTGGCCCACCGGCGGCGGCACGCCCTCGCGCGTCTCGGGATCGGAGAATAGGGCGTCGACGAAGCTCAAGACCTCGCGGGTCGAGCGGTACGACACGGTCAGCGGCACGCCCTTTCCGACGGCGCCGACCGCCTCGATCCGGGCGATATAGCCTTGGGTCTCTTCCAGCAGGCGCGTCGGGTCCGCGCCCTGGAATGAATAGATCGACTGCTTTTCGTCGCCGACGATGAACAGGGTGCGCTCGGCCCGGCGGCCGCTCCAGCCCTCCGAGGTCGCGCCCGCGAAGAAGTCGGCGGTCAGGGCGCGCAGGATCTCCCACTGCTCGGGGGCGGTGTCCTGGGCCTCGTCCAGCAGGATGTGATCGACGCCGCCATCCAGCTTGTAGAGCACCCAGGCGGCCTCGACCTTCTCGGTCAGCAGGACGCGGGTCTTGTCGATCAGGTCGGTGAAGTCGAGCGCCCCGCGGGCCTCCTTCTCGGCCATGTGGCGCTCGATATAGAGGCCGGCCAGCAGCAGGGCGTTCTGGGTGTCCTCGGCCACCTTCGCGGCGCGGACCTGTTCTCGGGCGGATTCCAGCTTGGCCTGCTCCAGAAGCAGGGCCTCGCGCAGGTCCTCGCGGCTCTTCAGGCCCGAGGTCTTGGCCGGCCAGGTCGCGGGCGTGCCCTCTCCACCCTCGGTGAACAGGGCGCGCAGGGCCAACTCCAGCGTGGCGTCCGGATCGCGGGCGACGGCCGCCAAAGCCTCGGCGTATTTGGCGTCCTGCTTGCCGCCGCCGTCGAAGAGCACCGTGGCCGCCGCGCGCCAGGCGCCGAGGTCGAGGCGCGCCATGGCCTTGGCGGCCAGGTCCTCGGCCGAGGTCGGCGCGTCGAAGCCGCAGCGCGTCCAGGCGTCGGCGATCGCCTCGGCCAGGCCGCCGCAACGCTGAACATAGGCCACGATCTGGCCGCGCCGGGCCTCGAACCCGGCGAACATCGCCTCGAAGCTCTGGAAGTCCAGCGCCACCGAGAAGCGCGCATAGGCCTGCGAGAACGCGTCGTCGTGCGTGTCGACCCGGGCGGCCACCGACCGGCGAGCGGCGCGGGCGATGGCGGCGCCGGCCTGGTCGTCCATGACCGTGAAGCCGGGCGAAACCCCGGCCTCCAGCGGGAAACGCCGCAGCAGCTTCTCGCAGAAGGCGTGGATGGTCTGGATCTTCAGGCCGCCGGGCGTTTCCAGCGCCTGGGCGAACAGGGCGCGGGCCTCGGACAGGCGCCGGGCGTCGTAGACGTCGTCACTCTCGCCGACCAGCTTGGCCAGCTCGGCGCGCAGGTCGGCGTCGCTGGTCACCGACCATTTGCCCAGGCGCTCGAACAGGCGCCGCTGCATCTCGGCGGCGGCGGCCTTGGTGTAGGTGACGCACAGGATCGCTTCGGGCGGCACCTTGGCCAGCAGCAGGCGCGCGACCCGGTCGATCAGGGTCTTGGTCTTGCCCGAGCCCGCGTTGGCCGTGACGAAGGCCGAGATCGCCGGATCGGCGGCGATGCGCTGAGGGTCGATCATTCGCCCTCTCCGTCGTCGCCGCTGGTCGACCATTCGAACACCCGCGCCAGGTGGGCGTAGTCGCCGGGGTGCTCCTTGACGAACTGGGGCGCGACCCGCGAGCGGTAGGGCTCGTCGGGATCGTCATAGCGGGCGATCAGCTTGACGAGGCCGTCCATCGCCTTGCGCGCGGCCTCCTCGCTCTCGCCGTTGGGCAGGGCGCGAACCTGCTCCTCGCCGGCGGGGCGTCGTCCGGTGACGCGGACATAGGTCAGCTCGCCGGGCGTGGGGCTCCCCAGGTCCGGGAAGCCGCCGTTCATCAGGATCGCCGCCGTCAGGGTCAGCTGGGGCGAGAAGCCGGTGTCGACCTGTTTCTGCGAGGGCGCGGCGCCGGTCTTGTAGTCGAGGATGTGGGCTGTTCCGTCCGGCGTCGGCTCGATGCGGTCGGCCTTGGCGGTCAGGGTGAAGGGACGGCCGTTGATCGAGAGCTCCAGCTTACCCTCGGCCTCGACGACGATCTTGCGCGCGCCGGCGCGGCGATGGCGCTCCCAGTCGGCGACCCACTGGGCGGCCTCGCGGGCCAGGGCCCTCTCGCGGGTCAGGGCCGTCGGCGGCATGCCGGCGCCGACCAGGGCCTCGATATAGAACCGCTCGAAAACGGCGGCCGCGTCTGCCGGCACCGCGTCGGGATAGGTCTCGGCGAACTTTTCGAAGGCCGCGTGGATGGCCGTGCCGCGCGCGCGGGCCTCGACCGGCTCGTCGGGGCGCTCCAGCGGGTAGAGCTTCAGGATATCGCGGGCCCAGACGGCATAGGGGTCGCGGGTCAGGGCCTCGACGCGCGTGACGGCCATCTTGCGCGGACGATCCTCGACCGGCGGCCGCGGTTCGGGGCGCTTGATCGGCGAATAGGGCTCGGGCGCGTCGAGGGCGCGGACCCAGTCCAGAACGTCGTCGCGGCGGGGCAGGGCGAGACCCGCCCCGGCGGCCAGGGTCTTCAGTCGCCACAGCCAGCGCGACTCGACGGCCGGCGCGCCGCCGCGCCGCTCGCAGTGGACCAGCACCACGTCGGGCGCGCTGGCGGCCTGGGCGAAGTCGTGGGCGGTCAGGCCCACGCGGCGCTCGGGCGGCGGCAGGCCGAGGCGCGAACGCATAGGCCGCGACAGGAACGGGTCGATTGGCGCGCCTTGCGGCCAGACGCCTTCCTCCAGCCCCGCCAGCACCAGGCGGTCGGCGCGCACCAGGCGAGCCTCGATGGCCCCCAGGATGCGCAGGCGCGGGTGGGTGGCGCCGCCGACGCGGACCGTCTCCTCGTTGACCAGCCGGTCGAGGATGTCGGCGAAAGCCTGGGGCGAGGCGTCGGGCAGCGGCTCGCCGTCCTGGATCAGGGCGGCCATCAACGCGCCCAGGCACTCGCCCGCGCCGCCGGCCCAGAGACGGGCGGGCGCGATCAGGCCTTCCAGCGCCTCGACCAGGGCCTTGGCCGCGTGGCAGGGGCGGGCGAAGCCGTCGGCATAGGGGCTGGCGGCGTGGTCGACGGCGGCCAGCACCCGGTCACAGAGGGCGAGCGCCTCGGGGGTGTCCTTCAGCCGCGCCCGCAGAACCTCGACAGAGCTTGGCGCGGCGCCGCGCAGGCCCTTGCGTTCCAGCAGGGCGGCGGCCAGCGCCTCGTCCTCGCCCAGCACGAGCGGATGCTTGGCCACGGCCAGCAGGCGCACCGGGTTCAGCGGCTCTTCGACGAGGCGCGCGAAGTGCAAGGCCAGGATCGCCGAACCGGCGGCGGCCAGGGGCGCGCCGGCCGAGCTGTCGGGGATCACGCCCCAGCGCTGCAGGCGCGTCATCACCCGACGAGCCAGGGTCTGGTCAGGCGTCACGAGGGCGGCGGTCTTGTCCGGCGTCTCCAGCGCCTCGCGCAGCAGCAAGGCGCAGGCGCCGGCGGCCTCCTCCTCGGCGCGGGCGGCGATGACCGAAAAGCCCATCAGCCCCTCCGCGATCGGATCGAGGTCGGGCGCCTCGGCGCGGAGAGATGCGATCTGGGCCAGCCAGTCGGCGGTGGCCTCGGCCGGACGCAGGGCTTCGTTGACGATCCGCCGACGCCAGCGGCCCCGGCTGTCGGCGTCCGGGACCCAAGCGCGGACGTCGCCGCGCTTGACGCCCGCCCTGTCGAGCAGACGCTTCATGGCGCCCTGCGGGTGCTGCTCGCCCTGGCTGCCCTCGATCCGGTCCCAGGCGCTGTCGGCCAGATCTTCGTCGAGGCCGGGCAGGACCACGGCGCCCTTGGGCGCGGCGGCGACGACGCGCAGCAGGTCGGCGGTGGCCGGGGCCGTGCCAGTCGAGCCGGCGGCGACCAGCACCTCGGTTGGCGGAGTCTCCGACCACTGCTTCTCCAAGGCGCGCAGCAGGCGGACCCGGCGCTCGGAGACGTCGATCAGGCCGAGGGTCTTCAGCCGCTCGGGCCAGGCGCGCAGCACTGCCTTCAGGAACCGGGCCGAGACCTGCCAGTGCTGGGCCAGGTCCCCCTCGGCCAGGCCGTCCAGCCTGTCCTCGAACTGGATCTCCTCGATCTGGCAGCTGTCGAGGAAGTCCGACAGCGCCTTGGCCAGCTCCAGGGCCTGGACCGGGCCGGGCTTGAACGACAGCAGATTGCCGTGATCGACCACCAGGCGCGCCAGCTCGAACCGGCGACGGCGCGAGGCGATGGCCGGCGGCAGGTCGATGGCGAGTTCGCCGGGTTCGAACGGCGGCTCGCCTTCGTCGAGGTCGCCGAGGGGACGGATCTGCGGCAGCAGCAAGGCTCGCCCGCCGCCGACCGCCAGGAAGGCGTCGGCCAGGGCGCGGGCGCCTCGGCGGGTCGGGGTGAGGACCGTGGCGCGGGGCAGGGCTTCGGGGCCCAGCGGCTCCAAGGTATTCAGCAGGCCGCGCGCCAGGTCGTCGACGAACGGCCGGTGCGCGGGGATCGAGAACCAGCGCGGCCCCTCACGTTCGAAGAAGGGGGCCGGCGCGGTCATGCTTCGGAAAGCCTCGCCTGCGCCGCCTCGCGGGCGACTGGATCGCCGACGTGCATCCAGAAGCCGTCGGGCGCCACGCCGTGGACGCGACCCTGGGCGGCGATGGTCTTCCAGAGGGGCGTCAGCGAGAACGGGCCTTCGGGGCCGTCCTTGACGATGGCCGGATCGCAGATGTGGACGCCGACATAGACGAAGGGACCCGTCTCGCCCTGGCCCTTGAAGCGCACCGCGCCGTCGGCCTCCAGGAAGACGTCGCCGCTGTCGTGGAAGCCCAGCGAGGTCGCGGTCGGAGCCAGCATCAGGCAGACATCCATGCTGGACGGGTCCCAGGCGGCGACCATGGCGTCGAGGGCGGCGGCGCCGGTCTCGATCCAGACCGAGTCGATGTTGGCGACCCAGACCGGACCCTCGCCCAGCAGGGGCAGGGCATGCTTGAGGCCGCCGCCGGTTTCCAGCGCCTGGGGACGCTCGTCGGAGATGACGATGCGGGGGGCGAGGCCCTTGGCGACGCGGTCTTTGAGGTGCGCCTCCAGCCGATCGGCGAAGGCGTGGACGTTGACCACGGCGGTCTCGACTCCGGCGGCGGCCAGGCGGTCCAACATGTGGTCGATCAACGCCTTACCGCCGACCTCCACCAGGGCCTTGGGGCGGTCGTCCGTGAGGGGGCGCATGCGGGTGCCGAGGCCGGCGGCCAGCACCATCGCGACTTTAGGGCCGCTCACCGGCGCGTCTCCGCGGGAACGTGGCGGTCGAACCAGGCCTTCAGGTCCGCCAGCGCCGGATCGGCGAAGCAGACGTCCAGATAGACCCACAGGCGCGGGATGAAGTCGGCGTAGCGGGGCTTGCCGTCGCGGGTCACCAGGCGCGCGAAGATGCCCAGGATCCGGATGATGTTGAGCGCGCCCAGCGCGTGGTAGTCCGCCAGGAAGGCCGTGCGGTCCAGCTCAGGCCGCGCCTTCAGATAGCGGTCGAGGCAGGCGGCCTCGCGCTCGGGCGAGACCGTGCGGCGGGCGTCGTGCAGCAGCATCGACAGGTCCCAGGCCGGATGGGCCAGGACCGCGTCCTGGAAGTCCAGCATGCCGACCCGCGCCGCGCCCTGGCGCTCTGGCAGCCAGATCAGGTTCTCGGCGTGATAGTCGCGATGGCAGAAGACGGTCGCTTCGGCCTCGCCCTTGGCGCGGATCGGCGCCCAGATCGCTTCCCATTCGGACAGGGCTTCGGCGTCGAAGACCACGTCGCGGAACTTGGGCTGCCACTCGACGAAGAGGTCGTGGGCGGTCTTCAAGGCCAGGTCGTCATAGGTCAGCAGTGGCCAGGTCGAGCCGTCGTAGCTCAACGTCTTGGTCGTCGGCGCGGCGTGCATGACAAGCAAGGCGTCGATCGCGGCGTCGTAGAGCGGCGCCTCGTCGGTCCCGGCCTCGATGAGGCGGGCGTAGAGGTCATCGCCCAGGTCCTCGAGCACGGCCAAGCCCGCCGCCGCGTCGGCCGCCAGCACCTTGGGCGCAGACAGACCCTGAGCGCTCAACCACCCCGCGCAGGCGATGAAGGCGTCGACCCGCCCGGCGGCTAACCGGTAGAGAGCGTTGAAACCTAGCGCCGCGCGTTGCTCTGGCGTCGCGTCCGGCGGGCAGGGCGCGGTCTCCACCGACGGCGGCTGGTCCATGAAGATGAAGCTGTGGTCGCCGCGATGCAGGCGCTCGTAGCTCCGCGTCGAGGCGTCGCCGCCCAGCGCCTGACGGCGGACGTCGCCGAAGCCGTGGGCTTCCAGGAACGCGGCCTTGGCCGCTTCACGTTCAGAACTCAAGGGAACGTCCTTCGAAACTACCGTGCGCGGTGATGGCGGCGCGTCGCGCGTCGCCGTCCAGGGCGATGTCTATATCGAGCCGATTCGGCGGCAAACGCCCTTCCAGTCGCTGCGGCCACTCGATCAGGGCGACGCCGCCGTCCAGCGCCTCGTCCAGGCCGATCTCATAGGCCTCGTCGGGATCGGTGAGGCGATAGAGGTCGAAGTGCGCCAGCGGGAAGGCTGGCGTCTCGTAGAACTGCACCAGGGTGAAGGTGGGGCTGGGGACTTCCTCGTCCGGCGTCGTGAGCGCGCGGATCAGGGCGCGGGCCAGCGTCGACTTGCCAGCGCCCAGCGGGCCGGTCAGGCAAAGCGCGTCGCCGGACCGCAGCGCGGTCGCGAGCTGACGACCCAGCGCCTGGGTCGCGGCCTCATCGGGCAGGGAAAGGGTGTTCATGCCCACCCCATAGCGCGTCGCTCCGGCGATGTTGAGGCCGCAAAGCCCTTTCCCCCGCGCCGCGCACGCGCTAACCGCAATCCCCGATGCCGACATCCCTCCGCACCGCCTATCGCGAGCGCCTGGCCCAGGGCGAAATCCGGCCCGACGCCGCGCAAGCCGCCGCCGTCGAGGCCCTGTCCCGCCTGGAGGCCGACCTCGACAACGCCGGCGAGCCCGGCTTCTCGCTGTTCGGCCGCAAGCCCAAGAGCCAGCGCGGCGTCTATCTGTGGGGGCCGGTCGGGCGGGGGAAGTCCATGCTGATGGACCTCTTCTTCGACAGCGCCCCGGTCGCCAAGAAGCGGCGAATCCACTTCCACGCCTTCATGGCCGAGGTCCACGCCGACATCGACGCCTGGCGCAAGGGCGACGCGGCGGCGCGCAAGGCGCGGTTCGGCCAGTCGAAAGGCGACGATCCGATCGCCCCCACGGCCGAGCTGATCGCCCAGAACGTGCGCCTGCTGTGCTTCGACGAGCTGCAGGTCACCGACATCGCCGACGCCATGATCCTGGGCCGATTGTTCGAGGCCCTGTTCGCGCGAGGCGTCACCTTGGTGGCCACCTCGAACCGGCCGCCGGAGGATCTCTACAAGGACGGGCTGAACCGCCAGCTCTTCCTACCGTTCATCGACATGCTGAAGTCGGCCTTGGATATCGTGGCCGTGCGCGGGCCGGTCGACTTCCGCCTGGATCGCCTGCGGGCCGCCCGCACCTGGCTCGCGCCGATCGACAAGGATAGCCAGGCCGAGTTCGAGCGCCTCTGGGCCGACCTGCTGGACGGCGCGCCGGAAACAGGGGCGACGCTGGAGGTGCTGGGCCGCAAGATGCGCCTGCCGCGCGCGGCGGGCGGCCTGGTCCGCGCCTCGTTCGCCAGTCTTTGCCAGCAAGCGCTGGGGCCCCAGGACTATCTGGCCCTAGCCGAGCGCTTCCACACCGTGTTCCTCGAGGATGTACCTTGCCTCACGCCGGCGCGACGCGACGCGGCCAAGCGGTTCAACACCTTGATCGACGCGCTCTATGAAGCCGACGCCAAGCTGGTGGCCCTGGCCGAGGCCGAGCCCGAGGCCTTGTACCCCGAGGGCGAGGGCGCCTTCGAATTCGAGCGCACGGTCTCCCGCCTGCAGGAAATGCGCTCGGCCGACTACGTTTCGCGCGTCCGCGATTGAGGAAGAATAGATGTCCATCCATGACCGCGTCCGCGTTCGCGAGACCAAGCTGCTGTCCGACAACTGGTACGTCCTGAAGACCACGACCTTTGACTGGAAGCGCCGTGACGGAACCTGGCAAACCCAGAGCCGCGAGCACTACGACCGCGGCAACGGCGCGGTGCTGCTGCCGTACAACCTGGCCAACCGGACCGTGCTGCTGGTCAAGCAGTTCCGCTATCCGGCCTTCGTCAACGGCTACGATGATCTATTGATCGAGGCGGCCGCCGGCCTACTGGACGACGCCGAGCCCGAGGTTCGCATCCGCGCCGAGGTCGAGGAGGAGCTGGGCTATCGCCTGGACGATGTGCGCAAGGTGTTCGAAGCCTTCATGAGCCCCGGTTCGGTCACCGAGATCCTGCACTTCTTCGTGGCCGAGTACGACGCCTCGATGCGGATCGGCGACGGCGGCGGCCATCCCGATGAGGGCGAGGACATCGAGGTCCTGGAGCCGACGATCGACGAGGCCCTGGCCATGATCGCCGATGGGCGCATCCGGGACGCCAAGACCATCATGCTGCTGCAGCATTTGGCCCTGACGGTCTTCGCGAAGGCCTAGTCGAGCGCGCGCGTCAGCGGCGCGTCGAACCGGACCACCAGGCCGTCATCGCCGTATTCGAAGGCGATATGGCCCCGCAGCTCCCCGGCGATGCTGCGCTCGATCAGCCGCGAGCCGAAGCCGCGCCGCTTTGGGCGCGGCGCGGCCGGTCCGCCGGTCTCGCGCCATTCGAAGACCAGGCTTTCGTCGCCGGTCACCGACCAGACCAGCCGCAGCCGACCGGCCGTCGACAGCGCCCCGTATTTGGCGGCGTTGGTGGCCAGCTCGTGAAACACCATTCCGAGCGACAACGCCACGCGGGCGGGCAGGTGGACGTCCTCGCCCTCCATCAAGATGCGCTCGGCGCCGTAGGGCCCCAGTTCCTGGCCGAGAATCTGCCGAAGGCCCGCCCCCGCCCAATGGCTGTCGGTCAAGGCGTTGTGAGTCTGGGACAGGGCCAGGAGGCGCGATTCGAAGGCCTCTGCGAAAGTCGCCGAGTCTTGGGCGCCGCGCAGGGTCTGCTGGGCGATCGCCTGGACCGTGGCCAGAGTGTTCTTGACGCGGTGGTTCAGCTCGTCGAGCAGCAGGCGCTGGCGCTCGTCGGCCTGGACATGATCGGTCATGTCGACGCCCTCGACGAAGACGCCGGAGGCGGTCCCGTCGGGTTCGATGATCGGCTGGTAGACGAAGTCGAGATAGCGCTCCTCCAGCGACGCGCCGGCTTCGCGCCGCAGGGCGACCTTCACGCGGCGACCGACGAAGGCCTCGCGGCTGGCGAGCACGCGGTCCAGAAGATCGACGAAGCCCTGCTCGGCGATCTCGGGCAGGGCCACTCGTAACGGCAGGCCCGTGACCTCACGGTGACCGATCAATTGAGCATAGGTATTGTTGGCCAGGTCGAAGACGTGGTCGGGGCCGCGCAGCACGGCCATGAAGCTGGGGGCCTGCATGAACAGGTTGCGCAGCTCCCGGCTCTGCGACTGGACCGTCTCGGCGCGCCGCAGCACGTCGTCGCCCAGCATGGTCGCCGAGCGCGAGCCGAAGGCGGCCTCCTTCAGGCGCTGGATCGCCGTGACGTCCTGGGTGTGCTGCAGGATGTAGCGGGTCGCGCCGGTCGCGTCCGGGATCGGCGTATGGGTGGCGCTCCAGATCCTGTCCTCGAAGCCGCCGCCGAGGTGGGCCGGTCTTTCGATCGCGTAGTGGATAAGCGGCAGTTCGGTCACTTCGCCGGTGTCGCGGGCCCGGATCAGCGCGCCCTCGACCTGGGCGCGGCTCTCGCCTTCAGACGGAAAGGCGTCGAAGACGTTCACCCCCGCGATGTCTTCCCAGCGTCTATGGAGCGTTTCGAGATAGGCGGCGTTGGCCGCGACGTAGCGCAGTTCGCGGTCCAGCAGCATGTAGGGCGAGGGAATGCGATCGAATATCTCGCGAAAATCGATCGGATCAGTCATCTGACGCACAATCCGCCCCGTACCCTGGTGGAGCCTAACGCAAGCTACGCCTTGGTGGTTCCCCAACAGCCCCCGCCAGGGTTGCGAACGTTTCTCAAGAGGCGTGGTTTAATTGACAGCTAAGTCCCCAAGCTTAAAAGCGTCCCGCAACGCACAAAGGCTACTGAGGTTGGACCTCCCATGACCGACACGAGCCGGGGGCTGCCCGAGCGCCCGATGTCGCCGCACCTGCAGGTGTGGCGTTGGCATATCACGATGGCCTGCTCGATCCTTCACCGCGCCTGCGTGGTGGGCCTGTGGGTCGGCGCCGTGATCCTGGCCGGCTGGGCCGCCGCCCTCGCGGCGGGCCCCGAGGCCTACGCCGGCTACGTTGGCCTGCTGGGCTCGCCGATCGGAAAGCTGGTCTTGCTGGGCGAGACCTTCGCGGTCTTCTTCAACGCCGCCTACACGCTCCGCCAGACCTTCTGGGACACGGGCAAGGGCTTCCAGCCGCGCATCGCCGACATGACCGGCGCCATGGCGATCGCCTTCGCGGTCGTGGCGACGATCGTGACCTGGGTCATCGCCGGCGCGAACGGAGCGTTCTGATCATGAGCAAGAACGATATCTTCCAGCCCATCCAGTTCCGCACGCCGCTGTCGCGCGCGCGCGGCCTGGGCTCGTCGCACCACGGCGTCTCGCACTTCATCACCGAGCGCGTATCGGGCTTGGCCCTGGCGCCCCTGAGCCTGTGGGGCGTCTACAGCGCCCTGAAGCTGATCGGCGCGGACCAGCACACGGTCGCCGCCTGGCTCGGCCAGCCGCTGAACGCCGTGCTTCTTCTTCTGCTGCTGGTTTCGGCGCTCGTGCACCTGTCGAACGCCGTCCAGGTGGTGATCGAAGACTATATCCACCGCTTCACGAGCAAGTCGGCCCTGGTGATCGGCAATCTGTTCGTCTGCGTGCTGGCTGGCGCCGTCGGGATCTTCTCGATCCTGAAGGTGGCCCTGACCGTGACCGGAGCCCATTGATGTCGGCCTACAAGTTCATCGACCACAAGTTCGACGTCGTCGTCATCGGCGCCGGCGGCTCGGGCCTTCGCGCCGCGCTGGGCGCCGCCCAGGCCGGCCTCAAGACCGCCTGCATCACCAAGGTGTTCCCGACCCGCAGCCACACCGTGGCCGCGCAGGGCGGTATCTCGGCCTCGCTGGGCAACATGAGCCACGACGATTGGCGCTGGCACATGTTCGACACCGTCAAGGGCTCGGACTGGCTGGGCGACCAGGACGCGATCGAGTACCTGACGCGCAACGCCCCGGCGGCGGTCTATGAGCTCGAGCACTGGGGCGTGCCCTTCTCGCGCACCTCGGACGGCAAGATCTATCAGCGCGCCTTCGGCGGCATGACCAAGAACTTCGGCGAGGGCCCGATCCAGCGCACCTGCGCGGCGGCCGACCGGACCGGTCACGCCATGCTGCACACGATGTACGGCCAGTCCCTGGCCCACGACACCGAGTTCTTCATCGAGTACTTCGCCCTCGACCTGATCATGGACGATGGCGTCTGCCGCGGCGTGACCGCGTGGAAGCTTGACGACGGCACCCTGCACCGCTTCCAGGCCCAGATGGTGATCCTGGCCACCGGCGGTTACGGCCGCGCCTACTTCTCGGCGACCTCGGCCCACACCTGCACGGGCGACGGCAACGCCATGGCGCTGCGCGCCGGCCTGCCGCTGCAGGACATGGAGTTCGTGCAGTTCCACCCCACCGGCATCTACGGCGCCGGCTGCCTGATCACCGAAGGCGCCCGCGGCGAAGGCGGTTACCTGACCAACTCCGAAGGCGAGCGCTTCATGGAGCGCTACGCCCCGTCGGTGAAGGACCTGGCGCCGCGCGACATGGTCAGCCGCGCGATGACCATCGAAATCCGCGAAGGCCGGGGTGTGGGTCCGAACAAGGACCATATCTTCCTGCACCTGGATCACCTGGATCCGAAGATCCTGCACGAGCGCCTGCCCGGCATCTCGGAAACCGCCAAGGTTTTCGCCGGCGTCGACGTCACCAAGGCCCCGATCCCGGTGCTGCCGACCGTCCACTACAACATGGGCGGCATCCCAACGAACTATCACGGCGAGGTCGTCACCAAGAGCGGCGACAACCCCGACCAGGTCATCCCTGGCCTGATGGCCGTGGGCGAGGCCGCCTGCGTTTCGGTGCACGGCGCCAATCGCCTGGGCTCCAACTCGCTGATCGATCTGGTGGTGTTCGGTCGCGCCGCGGCCCTGCGCTGCGCCGAGATCCTCAAGCCCGGCGCCAAGCAGCCGGAACTGAAGGACGCTCAGACCGAAGCCCACCTGGCCCGCTTTGATCGCTTCCGCAACGCCTCGGGCTCGACCGGCACCGCCGAGCTGCGCCTCGAGATGCAGAAGGCCATGCAGGAAGACGCCGCCGTGTTCCGCACCGGCGAAAGCCTGGAAAGCGGCGTGAAGCGTCTTCAGGCCGTTTGGGACAAGAAGAGCGACATCAAGGTTTCCGACCGTGGCCTCGTGTGGAACACGGACCTGATGGAGACCCTGGAGTTCGACAACCTGATCGGCCAGGCGGTGGTCACGGTGAACGGGGCGGTCAATCGCACCGAAAGCCGCGGCGCCCACGCTCGGGAGGACTTCTCGGACCGCAACGACACCGAATGGATGAAGCACACCCTGGCGTGGCTCGACGTCGACACCGGCAAGGTGAAGATCGATTACCGCCCGGTGCACAGCTACACGATGTCCGATGACATCGCCTACATCCCGCCGAAGCAACGGGTCTACTGAGGGTACGATGGTCGAACTCGCGCTCCCCAAGAACTCGCAGGTCAAGTCGGGCAAGCACTGGCCGGCTCCCGCGGGCGCCAAGAAGGTCAAGACCTTCAAGATCTACCGCTACGACCCGGAAACGGGCGGCAATCCGCGCTGGGACACCTACGACGTCGACATGGACGCCGTGGGGCCGATGGTCCTGGACGCGCTGCTGTACATCAAGAACACCATCGACCCGACCCTGGCCTTCCGCCGGTCGTGCCGGGAAGGCGTTTGCGGCTCGTGCTCGATGAACATCGGCGGCCGCAACACCCTGGCCTGCACCCACGGCTGGGCCGAGGTCCCGGGCAAGGCCGTCCAGATCAGCCCGCTGCCGCACATGCCGGTGGTCAAGGACCTGATCCCGGACCTGACGCTGTTCTACGCCCAGTACGCCTCGATCGAGCCCTGGCTGCACACCGACACCCCCGAGCCCCAGGCCGAGTGGCGTCAGTCGCCGGAAGACCGCGAGAAACTCGACGGCCTCTATGAGTGCATCCTCTGCGCCTGCTGCTCGACCTCGTGCCCCAGCTACTGGTGGAACGGCGACAAGTATCTGGGCCCGGCGGCCCTGCTGCACGCCTACCGCTGGCTGATCGACAGCCGCGACGAGGCCACCGGCGACCGCCTCGATGCGCTTGAGGATCCCTTCAAGCTCTATCGCTGCCACACGATCATGAACTGCGCCCAGGTCTGCCCCAAGGGGCTGAACCCGGCCAAGGCCATCGCCGAAATCAAGAAGATGATGGTCGAGCGCGTCGTCTGACGCGCTTGTCAGCAAGACAAGCTTGGGGCGGCTTCGGAAACGGGCCGCCCCATAGAGCCTGCATTAGCGGGCTCTTTTCGTATGAGGAGCGCGTCCGGGCGCGAAACCGCAGACACTTTCTTTGACGCGCTCTATATCCGCCTCGTCGAAGGCGCTTGCCAAAAGGTGACGCCACCGTCATTTTTGACGAAAGGGAGGGCGTCATTGAGCGCTGAAGCCAATCAGAACGCATGCGTCGTGATCGTCGGCGCGGGTCACGCGGGTGGTTCGGCCGCCGCGTTTCTGCGCCAGTATGGTCACCAAGGTCGGATCGTCCTGATCGGCGACGAGCCGCTCTTGCCCTATCAGCGCCCGCCGCTGTCCAAGGCCTGGCTGAAGGGCGAGGCCGACGCCGACTCCTTGGCTCTCAAGCCCGCGGACTGGTACGGCGAGAACAATGTCTTCCTGCGCCTGTCGGGCGTGGCCGAGCGCGTCAACCGCGCGGCCAAGACCGTGACCCTCGCCTCGGGCGAGGCCATTTCCTACGACTTCCTGATCCTGGCCACCGGCGCCCGCGCCCGTCAGCTGCCGATTCCCGGCGCGGATCTCGCTGGCGTCCTGGCCCTGCGCACCGCGGCCGACGCGGAGTTGCTCAAGCACGCGCTGGGTCCTGGCAAACGCTTGGCGGTCATCGGCGGCGGCTATGTCGGACTGGAGGCGGCCGCCTCGGCCAGGGCGCTCGGCGCCGAGGTCGTGGTGGTCGAGCGCGAGAGCCGGGTCCTGGCCCGCGTCGCCTGCGAGACTCTGTCGACCTTCTTCCAGGACTATCACCGCGCCCGGGGTGTCGCGTTCGAGCTGAACGCCGGCGTCGAGGCCTTCGAAGGCGAACGCGAGCGCGTCTCGGGTGTCCGTCTTTCCGACGGACGGGTGTTGCCGTGCGACGTCGCCCTGGTCGGGGTCGGCGCGATTCCCAATGACGAGCTGGCCAAGGACGCGGGTCTGGCCACGGCCAACGGCGTGGTCGTCGACCTCGACGCGCGCACCGACGATCCGGCGATCTTCGCGATCGGCGATGTCGCGCACCGTCCGCTGCCGCTCTATGAGCGCCAGTTCCGCCTGGAGAGCGTGCCCAACGCGCTGGAGCAAGCCAAGCAGGCAGCGTCCGCGATTCTCGGCCGGGCTGGTCCCGCGCCAGAGGTCCCCTGGTTCTGGTCGGATCAGTACGACCTGAAGCTCCAGATCGCCGGCCTGCCGTTCGAGGCCGACCGCCAGGTGGTGCGCGGCGACGTCGCCGCCGCCAAATTCGCGGTCTTCCATCTGAAGGGCGACCTGCTTCAGGCGGTGGAAGCGGTCAACGCCCCGCCGGAATTCATGGCCGGCAAGCAGTTGATCGCCAAACGCGCGCCGGTGAATGTCGAGAAGCTTGCCGACACGTCGGTGTCCATGAAGGAAGTGGCGGCTTAGGACCGCCTAGGGGAACAAGAGAACCACATGGCCAAGATCACCTACATCGAACACGACGGCACCGAGCACGCGCTGGACGTCAAGCCGGGCCTGACCGTCATGGAAGGCGCGGTGAAGAACAACGTGCCGGGCATCGACGCTGACTGCGGCGGCGCGTGCGCCTGCGCGACCTGCCACGTCTATGTCGACGAAGCCTGGCTCGATAAGACGGGCGACAAGTCGGCCATGGAAGAGTCGATGCTGGACTTCGCCGAGAACGTCGAACCCAACAGCCGCCTGTCGTGCCAGATCAAGGTGACCGACGCCCTCGATGGCCTGGTGGTGCGTCTCCCCGAGAGCCAGCACTAAAGGCCGCGCTAACCACGCCGTCAAAAGAGCGTCGTTATATTGTCGCGAGGGGGTTGCCAGAGCGCGGGGCGGGGACTAGATCAACGCCTCGCTCGGAACGGCTTCGCGACCGGACGACGCGGCCCCCGAAAGGGAGCTTGCATCGGCCCAGACGCTTGGCTAGATACCGCGCTCCAATCGACTCGATGATGGATCCGCGAGGGCGGCTTCGGCAGCCCTGAGGGTCTTCTTTTTGTCTCTTCGCTTCCGGGTTTCCGGTGACGCGAAAAAGTCGAAAAGGGTTGGTTGACTTCGGAATGTTGCTTCATTA
Source organism: Caulobacter segnis (assembly GCF_031454995.1). Lineage (GTDB taxonomy): Bacteria > Pseudomonadota > Alphaproteobacteria > Caulobacterales > Caulobacteraceae > Caulobacter > Caulobacter segnis_E. The sequence continues at coordinate 326,757 of NZ_JAVDRV010000004.1, forward strand.
GAAGCGCCGCTCCGATCATCGCCGCCAAGAGTTCGCAAGAATTCAGCGGCGCGATGAAGGGTTAGCTAAGTAGAGATTTTGAGATCTTCTCGAAATAACTTCTTGACTGACTTGGTTGGCTTCTCTAGAAGCTCGCCACGCTGGCGCTTCCTGGATTTCCAGGGCTCGCTGGTCCGGTTCAGAAAGTTTGAAAAAACGATTTGACACGGAATTCGAGGTTGGATAGATAGCCGCCTCCGCCGACACCGGGCGCTAAACGGTGGGGCCGGTTCCCGGGTTTCTGGGGCGGTTCGGGTCTTTGACATTGTTGATTTGGAAAGAGAAACGCAGGCGGCGGCGCTCTGGCGGTTCACTCTACGGAGTGGATCATTGACGCTGAC
>NZ_JAVDRV010000005.1:0-319627 GCF_031454995.1 Caulobacter segnis
ACCGTCGCCGGCGAGATCCGCGCCGCCCTCGGGGCCCCGCCGCCCAAGGCCCAGGCCCAGACTCAGCATCAGGCTCAGGCCCAGCCGTCCCAGGCACCCTCCGCGCCGAGCGCCCAGGACGAGGCCAAGGCCAAGGCCATCCTCGCCGCCCTCGGCGGACCCGCCAACCTGCGCGAGGTCTCCGCCAGCTCCAGCCGTCTGCGCCTGCTCCTGCAAAAACCCGCCAACCTCGACGAACCCGCCCTCGCCAACGCCGGCGCCAGAGGATGTGTCCACATCACCGACACCCTCGTCCACGTCGTCCTCGGTCCAGACGCCGACGCCGTAGGGAGGGCCATCCAGGAAGAGCTCTAGCGCCACCCCGCACGCGGCGGGGGAGTGACCAACCGGTCTCTCGACCTGGGGCTGCCGAGGATTGAACAGAGCCGCCAAATGGCCTTTTAAGAGGCATTATATTGGTATTGCATGATCCGTGTTCGATCTATTGGATGATGCGGATTAAGTAATTGAATAAAAACAAAAAATGGAGGAAATGCGCGGATGAATGTCCTTTAGCCCAGGCTTTTGTGGCGCCCAATGAACGGTCGCCATGCAAAAGCGAGCAAAATAAATGACTTAGGCTTTGCGACATTTCTGTTGCCGGCTTTAGTCTCTAGCCATGCGGGCCAAAAAAGGTACTTCAATGGTCTGCTTATTCGTCAAGGCGCGCGGTCTTGCAGCCGTATCAGCGTCGGCAGTCAAACGGGGGATATAAAAACATGATCGATCCGAAATCGAAGAACGCGGCCACGCGCCGCAAGGCTTTCACGCTCGCCCTGCTGGGCGGCGTCTGTTTCGCCGACATGGCGCTGGCCCAGACCGCGCCCGCCGCCGAAACCGAAGCGGTTGACGAAGTGATCGTCACCGCCTTCCGTAAGAGCCTGGCCACCGCCCTGGAAGTGAAGCGCAAGGACGTCCGCGTCTCGGACGGCATCTCGTCGGAAGACATCGGCAAGTTCCCGTCGGAAAACATCGCCGAGGCGATCCAGCGCATTCCGGGCGTCCAGATCTCGAACATCAACGGCCGCGGCTCGACGATCAGCATCCGGGGCCTGGGCCCGCAATACGCCCTGACCACCGTCAACGGTCAGGCCTTCAAGAGCTCGAACTTCACCGACGGCTTCCGCTACGACGTCATCCAGACGGAACTGGCCTCGGGCATCCAGGTCTACAAGTCGCCGACGGCAGAGATGGACGCCGGCGGCCTGGCCGGCACGGTCAATATCGACACGGTCCATCCGTTCGACGTGAAGGGCCGCCAGATCATCATCGCCGGCAAGGCTCAGAAGCAGGACCTGATCGGCGGCGGTCCGACCGGCAAGTACGGCCTGACCTATGTCGACCACTTCCTGGACGGCAAGCTGGGCGTCTTCCTGGGCGGCGGCTATCAGGAGCTGAAGGACCGCGGCGACTATCTGTGGATGGATCGCTGGAGCGTCAGCAATGGCACCTACACTCCGGCCCGCCTGCGCTATCGCCGCATCGACCGCGAGACCAAGCGCTCGATGCTGAACGGCGCCCTGCAGTTCAAGCCGACCAGCGATCTGCAGGTCGACGTGATCGCCACCTACGCCAAGGACAAGACCACGCAGGACGTGCACCAGCAGGTCTTCCTGTTCACGACGCCCTCGGCCTCGAACGTCGTGCCGGTTACGGTGACCAACGGCACCGCGACCAAGGTGCAGGTGAACAACTTCCGCCTCGAGAACAACCACCAGTTCGAGAACCGTCCGCAGTCGACCGGCGCCCTGACGACCAACGTCCACTATACGGGCATCGAGAACTGGGACCTGAAGGCGACCGCCCACTACTCGCGCGGCAGCGCCAAGCACAATGAAGAGGCCGCGATCCTCGGCATCAACATCCCGAGCGCGACGGTCGACATCAGCAACCCGAGCAACATCGTTTTCACGACGTCGACGCCGCTGACCGACACGGCCCAGTACAACACGTCCACCCTGATCCGGAACACCTACCCGAACGGCGCCTATCGTTCGATCGACTCGTACGAGGACGCCGCCCAGTTCGACGCCAAGCGCTTCCTCGACTGGGGCGTGCTGGAGTCGATCCAGGCCGGCGCCAAGATCCGCCACGAGGTGCTCAAGCGCAACGTCATCCGCAAGGACGGCCAGAACACCATCCCGGCGTCCTACTCGCCGACGATGGCCGCGACGGGCATCGCGATCACCAACTTCCTGGACGGCGACAATACCCTGCCGGCCGCCTGGGTCTCGCCGAACCTGCAAGCGTATCGCGATGCGCTGAAGGCCCAGGGCGTGACGGTCTACAACGCGTTCGATCCCTCGGGCAGCTTCCGCGTCGAGCGTGACCTGACCTCGTTCTACGCCATGGCCAACCTGAAGGGCGAAGTGCTGTCGAAGACCTTCCGCGGCAACGTGGGCGTCCGCAGCGAGAGCACCGACCAGACGGTGAAGGGCTATGTCGGCGGCGCCGCCAACCCGCTGAACACCGAGGTCAAGCTGATCGCGGGCACCTACACGACCAAGAAGTCGTACGACAACATCCTGCCGTCGGCGAACTTCAGCCTGGACCTGACCGACGACCTGCTGCTGCGCTTCGCCGCCGCCAAGGTGCTGGTGCGTCCGATCATCGACTCCAACAACCAGCTGGCGACCACCCGCACGACCACCACGGACACGACGGGCAAGAAGGTCAACACGATCTCGATCGGCCAAGGCGATCTGGATCCGATGACCGCCAACCAGCTCGACCTGACGCTGGAGTGGTACTACGGCCAAGGCAATGGCCTGTCGGCCGGCTACTTCTCGAAGAAGGTCAAGAACGGCGTCTTCACGTCGGTCATCTGCCCGGCTTCGTATGAAGGCGTCTCGCTGTCCAAGGACGCCACCGGCGTCTGCGTCTCGGGCGTGGGCGACACCTATTCGATCACCCAGAGCTTCAACGACGATAAGACGGTCGACATCCACGGCTACGAGTTGAACTGGCAACAGTCGTTCGACGCCCTGCTGCCGATCGACGGCTTTGGCCTGATCGCCAACTACACCCACGTGAACCCGGCGACCTCGACGACGGGCTTCCGTCTGGCCAATCTGTCGGAGCACACCGCCAACGGCACGCTGTACTGGGAAAACCAGACCTTCAGCGCCCGTGTGTCGGCCAACTACCGCAGCGCCTATGACCAGACCTCGGTCGAGAGCTTCTTCTCGGGTCCGCTGGGCCACACGGTCAAGTCGCGCACCCAGGTCGACCTGAACCTGGGCTACAACTTCAATGAACACCTGAGCTTCGCCTTCGCGGCGATGAACATCAACAACGCTCAGGAGAAGGCCTATCTGGGCAACGCCAGCCGCTGGCAGATGTCGTCCGCGACGGGCCCCAGCTACTACCTGTCGTTCCAGTACAAGATGTAACGCGTTCGGCGCGGCGCTCTCTTCCTCCCCTGAGCGCCGTGTCTTTCCTGGCCTCGTCCGCCCGTCGGACGAGGCCGTCCCCCTGGCGCCCGCCGTTTCCCTTCTCCTAGGCGGCGGGCGTCCTTTTTCGTAGATCCTGATGCCGATGAAAGCCTCTCTGAACCGACGTCAGGCGCTGATCTCCGCGGCGGCCGCCGCCATCGCGGGTCCCGCCTTCGCCGCCCCCTCCGCCAAGGGCGCCGCCGCCGCGCGCGCGAGCCTGCGAAGACTGTTTGGCTCCCGCCTCTCCGGCGTGAACCTGTCCCTGACCCCGAGCGCCGGGCGCTCCTGGTATTCGGTCAGCGGCAAGGCCGGCCAACTCTCCATTTCCGGCGATACGCCCGTGGCCCTCGTGCGCGGCGCCTATGCCTATCTGAACCAGGCGGGCCTCGCGCACATCAGCTGGGAGGGCGATCGGATCGCCCAAGGCGGCGCCTTGCCCCCGGCCTCCGGCGCGCGCGTCGAGACGCCGTTCCGCCACCGCGCCTATCTGAACACCTGCACCTACGGCTACACGACCCCCTGGTGGGGCTGGGACCGCTGGACCCGCGAGATCGACTGGATGGCGGCGCATGGCATCGACATGCCGCTGGCCATGGAAGGCCAGGAGTATGTCTGGCGCGCCCTGTGGCGCGAGTTCGGTCTGAGCGAGGCGGAACTGGCCGACTACTTCTCGGGGCCCGCCTTCACGCCCTGGCAGCGCATGGGCAACATCGAGGGCTATCGCGCGCCCCTGCCGACCCACTGGATCGACAAGAAGAAGGACCTGCAGGTCCAGATTCTGGGCCGCATGCGCTCGCTGGGCATGACCCCGATCCTGCCGGCGTTCGGGGGCTATGTGCCCAAGGCCTTCGCCCAGAAGAACCCCAAGGCCCGCATCTATCGCATGCGGCCGTGGGAGGGCTTCCACGAGACCTATTGGCTGGATCCGGCCGACCCGCTGTTCGCCAAGATCGCCGGCCGGTTCCTGGCGCTCTACACCCAGACCTACGGGACGGGGACCTACTACCTGGCGGACTCGTTCAACGAGATGCTGCCGCCGATCAACGCCGACGGCGCCGACGCGCGCGACGCGGCCTATGGCGATGGAGCCGCCAACACCGCCGCGACCAAGACCAAGGTCGAGGTCGATCCGGCGCTCAAGGCCAAGCGCCTGGCCGCCTACGGCAAGGCCATCTACGACTCGATCCGTCAGGCGCGGCCCGACGCGGTCTGGGTGATGCAGGGCTGGTTGTTCGGCGCAGACAGCCACTTCTGGGATCCGACGGCGATCTCGGCCTATCTGAGCCTGGTTCCCGACGACAAGCTGATGATCCTGGATATCGGCAACGACCGCTATCCGGCGGTCTGGAAGAACGCCAAGGCCTTCGGCGGCAAGCCGTGGATCTATGGCTACGTCCACAACTACGGCGGCAGCAATCCCGTCTACGGCGACCTCGACTACTATCGTCGGGACATCCCGGCGATCGCGGCCAATCCGGAAGCCGGCAAGCTGGCGGGTTTCGGCATGTTCCCCGAAGGCCTGCACAACAACTCGATCGTCTACGACGCGGTCTATGATCTGGCCTGGGGCGCGGGGCAGGAGTCGCTGTCGGCTTGGCTTTCGACCTACGCCCGCGCGCGCTACGGCAAGACCTCGCCGCAGCTGGACGCGGCGCTGGGGCAGCTGGTCGAGGCCGCCTATTCGACCCGCTACTGGTCGCCGCGCTGGTGGAAAAGCAAGGCCGGGGCCTATCTCTTCTTCAAGCGTCCGACCGCGACGATCGGCGAGTTCCCGCCGCATCCGGGCGACCGCGTCAAGCTGGAGGCGGCCGTCCAGGCGCTGACGGCGCTGGCCCCGGCCTATGCGAACGAGCCGCTGTTCACGTTGGACCTGGTCGACGCCACGCGTCACCTGGCGACGATGAAGATCGATGACCATCTGCAGTCGGCCGTCGCCGCCTATCGTCGCGGCGACGTGGCCGCCGGCGACCGGGCGCGCGTCGAGATCGAGGCGCTGGCGCTGTCGATCGACAAGCTGCTGGGCGTCCAGCCCGAGACCCTGGCCACCTGGATCGACGACGCCCGCGCCTATGGCGACACGCCCGCCGACGCGGCGGCCTATGTCGCCAACGCCAAGGCCCAGGTCACCGTCTGGGGCGGGGAGGGCAACCTCAACGACTACGCCTCCAAGGCCTGGCAAGGCCTCTATCGCGGCTTCTATCTGCCGCGCTGGTCGATGTTCCTCGACGCGCTGAAGGCGGCTGGGACCGGGACGTTCGACGAGGCCTCGGCCGTCCGCGCCAGCATCGCCTGGGAGCGCGCCTGGGTGGACGCCGAGGTCGCCTATCGCCGCGACAAGCCCGCCGACCCGATCGGCGAGATAAAGACCCTGGTCACAATGATCGGCCGGGGCGGGGAGAAGACCGCATGAGCAAGCCCGCCGCCCGTTTCCTATCCCTGGACGTGTTCCGGGGGCTGACGGTCTGCCTGATGATCGTCGTCAACACCGCGGGTCCGGGCGCCAAGGCCTACACCCAGCTGGTGCACGCGCCGTGGTTCGGCTTCACGGCGGCGGACGCGGTGTTTCCCTCGTTCCTGTTCGCGGTCGGCTGCTCGATGGCCTTCGCCTTCTCGCGGCCGATCCCGACCAATGAGTTCCTGGCCAAGGTGCTGCGGCGCGCGGCCCTGATCTTCCTGCTCGGCTTCCTGATGTACTGGTTCCCGTTCGTGAAGAAGGTCGACGGGCACTGGGCGCTGATCCCGTTCGCCGACACCCGGGTCATGGGCGTGCTTCAGCGGATCGCGCTCTGCTACATGCTGGCCGCCTTCGCCGTGCGCTGGCTGTCGCCGCGTCTGATCGTGGCGCTGTCGGCCGTGCTGCTGCTGGGCTACTGGGCGATTCTGATGACGCTTGGCGATCCGGCCGCGCCGCTGTCCAAGCTGGGCAACGCCGGCACGCATCTCGATCTCTTCCTGATCGGCCAGAACCACCTCTATCGCAAGGACGGTGGCTTCGATCCCGAGGGGCTGCTGGGCACGCTGCCGTCGACCGTCAACGTGCTGGCCGGTTACCTCGCCGCGCGGTTCCTGAAGGAAAATCCCGGATCGCGAAGCGCCATGGCGCGGATGGCGATCGCGGGCGTCGTGCTGATCCTGGCCGGTTTGGCCTGGAGCCCGCTGTTCCCGATCGCCAAGAAGCTGTGGACCGGCAGCTTCGTGCTGCTGACCGTCGGCATCGACCTCGTCCTGCTCGCCGGACTGACCAAGCTGCTGGAAGGCCGCGATCCGAATCCCGGGACCTATTTCTTCCAGGTGTTCGGCCTCAATCCGCTGGTGATCTACCTTTTCTCCGAGCTGTTCGTGATCGTCCTGGGCATGATCGAGGTGGCGCCGGGCGTGGGGATCTACGAGTGGGTCGGCGTCAACATCTTCCAGGCGATGGCTCCGGGCGCGTTCGGCTCGCTGCTCTGCGCGGTGGCCTACCTGTTGGTCTGCTGGCTGCTGGGTTATGTCATGGCGCGTCGCGGTATCGTCGTGAAGCTGTAGGAGCCGTCATGCGCTTGTCCTCTCGCATCGCGGCGGTCGCCATCGCCCTGGCGTCGGCGACCGCCGCGTCGGCCGACACGCTTGAGAAGGTCGTGATCCTCAGCCGTCATGGCGTCCGCGCGGCGATGTCCTCGCCGGAGCGCCTGGAGGAGGCCTCGGCTCGGCCCTGGCCGCGCTTCGAGGTTCCCGCCGGCCATCTAACGGAGCGCGGCGGGACTCTCGTCGCGCGGATGGGCGACTACTATCGCCAATACTACGTCGCCCAGGGGCTGCTGAAGCCGGGCGACTGCTCGGCCGTCTATGCCTGGGCCAACGTCACCCAGCGCACCATCGCCACGGGGCGGGCCTATGCCGACGCCCTGGCCCCTGGCTGCGCGATCACCGTCAACACGGTGGGCGAGGGCAATAATGATCCGATGTTCGAGCCCGCGAAGGCCGGGTTCGTCAAGGTCGATCACGCCCTGGCCCGAGCGGCCGTGGCGGGCCGCGTCGGTGGCGACCTGACCGCCTGGAGCGCCAGCCATCGCCAGGAGGCCGAGCAGCTCGACGCCCTGCTGATGCAATGCGGCAAGGGCCCGTGCCCGCCGTCGCCTGGCAAGCGCCGCGTGCTCGACGCCAGGCCTGGCTTCGTGGATGGCGAAGACCTCGCCGGCGTCTCTGGCCCCGAGGCCTTCGCGTCCGGCGTCACCGAGAGCCTGCTGATGGCCTGGGCCGACGGTCGCGACTTCGCCGGCCTGGGCTGGAAGGGCCTCGACGAGGAAGCCCTGACCCGCTCGTTCTTCCTGCACCAGGCCGAGTTCGACCTGCGCCTGCGCACGCCCTACGTCGCGCGCGTTCTCGCCGGCCATCTCGCCGACCGCGTGCTGGCCACCGTCGAGAGCGGCGTCAAACCGAACGCGGCCTCGATCGGCCCCGCCGACGCGAAGCTGGTGGTGATCTCGGGCCACGACGGCACGCTCGCCTCGCTCGGCGGCCTGCTGCGGATGGAGTGGGCCTTGCCGGGCTACCAGCCCAACCAGATCCAGCCGGGCGGCGCCCTGGTGTTCGAGCGCTGGAAGCGCGACGACGGCGCGCGCGTGGTTCGCGTCCGTTTCACCGGCCAGAGTCTGTCCCAGCTGCGGAGCATGACCACCCTGGACGCCAAGACCCCGCCGCTGTCGGCGCCGGTGTTCATCCAGGGCTGTGGCACGGCGACCCCGGCCTTCGATTGCCGGCTGGAAGACTTCGAAGCGGTCGTGCGTCGCGCGACTCGCGCGGACGGCTGAAAGCCGCTCAGGCGGCCACGGGAACGTCGCCCAGCGAATGGGCGCGAAGGCGACGCCGCTTAGCGTCGCGAGTAGGGAGTATGGTGATGAAGTGGATGCACGTCGCGGCGGTCTGCGCCTTGGCCTTGGCCTCCTCGGCCGTTCCGAGCCGCGCGGTCTTGGCCGCCAGCGTATCGAGCCGCGCCGTCGCCGAGTCCGCGCCGATCTTCGCCGATGGTCCCGTCCGGGGCGGCTTTCAATTGGTGGGGGCCGGCGTGGTCCCGACCATCGTGGTCGATCCGGCCGACGCCGCCGTCGTGCGCCACGCCGCCAATGATCTTTCCGACGACATCCAGACCGTCACCGGCCAGCGCGCGGCGGTCGCCGCCGCGCCCGCGGGCAAGACCGCGATCCTGGTCGGCACGCTGGGCCAGAGCCAGCTGATCGACCGGTTGGTCGCCGCCAAGCGAGTCGACGTCTCGCGCCTGAAGGGCGCTTGGGAGAGCTTCGTCATCGCGGCCGTCGACCGTCCCCTGCCCGGCGTCGACAAGGCCCTGGTCGTGATCGGCGGCGACCGACGGGGGACCGCGTTCGGCGTCTACGAAGTGGCTCAGGCCATGGGCGTGTCGCCCTGGGCCTGGTGGGCGGACGTGACGCCCAAGCGTCGCGAGACCCTGTTCGTTCGCGCCGGCGTCCATCGCTTCGGCCCGCCGTCGGTCCGCTATCGCGGCGTCTTCGTCAACGACGAGGACTGGGGGCTCTATCCCTGGGCGGTGAAGACCTTCGATCCCGAGCGCGGCGACATCGGTCCCAAGACCTACCGCAAGGTCTTCACCCTGCTGCTGCGCTTGAAGGCCAACACCCTGTGGCCGGCGATGCACCACACCACCGCGCCGTTCAATTCCGATCCGGCCAACGCCAAGCTGGCCGAGGAGTACGGCATCGTCATGGGCTCGTCCCACGCCGAAGCCATGCTGCGCAACAATGTCGGCGAGTGGAAGGACGACCCGGCCAAGTTCAACTACGCGACCAATCCCGAGGGCGTGAAGGCCTACTGGGAAGAGCGCGCCAAGGCCAACGCCGGCTATGAGAGCCTGTGGACCGTCGGCATGCGCGGCATCCACGACACGGGCATGGTCGGCCCCAAGACCACCGAGGAAAAGGTCGCCCTGCTGGACAAGATCATCGCCGACCAGCGCGAGATCCTCGGCCGGAACGTCAACGCGGACGTCGCCAAGGTCCCTCAGATTTTCGTGCCCTATAAGGAAGTGCTGGGCGTCTACCGCGCCGGGCTGAAGGTCCCCGACGACGTGACCATTGTCTGGCCGGACGACAACTTCGGCTACATCCGCCAGTTCGCCAGCGCCGAGGAAGCCGCGCGCAAGGGCGGGGCGGGGGTCTATTATCACCTGTCGTACCTGGGCTATCCGCTAGCCTATATGTGGCTTTCGACCACGCCGCCGGCCCTGGTGCAGGAGGAGATGATCCACGCCTGGGACAAGGGCGCCCGCAACGTCTGGATCGCCAATGTCGGCGACATCAAGCCCGCCGAGATCGGGACCAGCCATTTCTTGGAGATGGCCTGGGACATCGACCGCTGGCGGGGCAAGACCCAGAAGCAGTTCCTGAGCGACTGGACGGCGCGCAACCTGGGCCCTGATCTGGCGGCCAAGACCGCCGACCTGATGGACCGCTACTACCGCCTGAACTTCGAGCGGCGGCCCGAGCACCTGGAATGGCAACCCAAGGCCGAAAGCCGGCACCTGTCGAGCTACACGCCCGAGGAGGTCAACGCCCGCCTGAAGGCCTTCCGCGTCCTGGTGGACGAGACCAAGGCCGCGGGCCAGCGGGTCCCGCCCGATCTGCGCGACGCCTGGTTCGAGCTGGTGGAATTCCCGATCCGTATCTCGGCCGCCGCCAACACGCGGTTCTTCGCGGCCGAGCGGTACAACGAGCTGATCGACAGCCAGCAGGCCATGGCCCGCTCGGCCGGCGGCGCGGCGGTCGAGGCCCAGGCCGAGATCACCGCCCTGACCGATCGCTTCAACAACCAGATCGCCGGCGGCAAGTGGCGCTGGTTGATGCCGGAGGAGCCCGCCGACAGCCAGTGGCGCATCTATCGCGCCCGCTCGATCCCGCTGCCGGGCGCGGGCCTGACCGCCGACTCGGGCAAGTTCCTTAGCGTCGTCGACAACGCCGGCCCCACGGGCTCCCTGACGACCGAGGCCGAGGCCTTCACGGCCAACACCGGCTGGCGTCTGGTCGAGGGCGTCGGGCGGGGGAAGGGCGTCATGATCGCCGACGCCGCCGGCGCGTCGCTGTCCTTCAAGGTCGAGGCGACCTCCCCAGGGCTTGGCCTGCAACTGGGCGTGCTGCCGATCTTCCCGGACGGGCAAGGCGGCGAGATCGCTCTGGATGTCAGCATCGACGGGGGTCCGGTTCAGCGCGTGTCCTGGCCGCGCGCCGTGGGGTCGCCGGCCTGGGCGCAGGGCGTGCTCGACAACTTGCTGAAAGCCTCCGTGGGACCCACGCTGTCGCCCGGCGCGCACACGGTCCAGGTGGTCGCCCGGACGGGGCGTGTCGCGCTGGACCAGCTCCGCCTCGCCGCGCCCGAGGACGTTCCGACGCACGAGAACCACTGACACACGCCCATGCGCCGGCGGCCGCCTCCTGGCGGTCGCCGGAAGCGCTCATGGGGCTGCTCACCCGCCGGACAGCGTCCGCGCGGGGAAACGCGCGTTCGCGCCTAAGGCGCTGCAATATCTAGATTGTCTGGGGAAGTGGTGGGGACCCAAGTGAAGTCACTTGGGTCCCCATGGTGCCGCCGGGCAGGATTGAACTGCCGACCTCAGCCTTACCAAGGATGCGCTCTACCACTGAGCTACGGCGGCGACGAGGAGGGGGCGTATAGCGAGGAGAATCGCGAACGCCAAGCCCAAAATCGTCTTGACCGGACAACTTTGTCGCCGCACCCCGACGATATGCCGACCAGCGACGACAAGACGACCCGCGAGGCCAAGCTCGCCGAGGCGCTCAGGACCAACCTCCGCAAGCGCAAAGCCGCGTCGCGTGGGGTTTCCAGCGATTTCGACCCCGCGATCGAGGCCGCGCGCGCCGCGCCCCTGCCGTATAACGTCGTTCGGAAGTTGCTGGGGATAAGTCACCGCGATGGTTCGCGAACCGAGCTGTGCGTCGAATTCTCCGTCCCGTTCCCGAATCCGGACGGGGAGGGCTGGGCGGTCGCGGTGCGCCTGACCGGCGACGGCGGCCAGTTCGACACCGACTTCGGGAAGGCCGCGTTCGGGCGCGACGGGCTGGCGGCGACCCGTAAGGCGATCGATCTCGCCCAGGTGGCGCTGGACATCGCTGGCGCCACGCATGACCTGCGCTGGCCGGACGACGAGCGGCCCTACGACCTCTCCGCGCCGATCTAGAGGGCCAAATTTCGCGGGGAAGCCCTTGCAACCCCTCTTGCAACGGATAGAACCCGCCCCTCACATGTGAGCCGCGCCGAGCACCCCCCGCTTGGACGCGTTCGAGGGACCTAATGGATCGCATCGCCATCACCGGCGGCGCGCGGTTGAACGGGACGATCCCGGTCAGCGGCGCCAAGAACTCGGCCATCAAGCTGATGGCGGCCAGCCTGCTCACCGACGAGCCGCTGCGCCTGACGAACATGCCGCGCCTGGCGGACACGCGCTTCCTGGGCAAGCTGCTGACGCGCCTGGGCGTCCAAGTCACCGAGAGCGACGGCCCCGATGGCCAGCAGACCCTCCTGCACGCGCCGGAGATCATGAGCGGCTTCGCGCCCTACGACCTGGTCCGTCAGATGCGCGCCTCTTTCAACGTGCTGGGCCCGCTGGTCGCCCGCTCGGGCCAGGCCAAGGTTTCGCTGCCGGGGGGCTGCACGATCGGCGCGCGTCCGGTCGACCTGCACCTGCAGGCGCTTGAGGCCCTGGGCGCCAAGATCGACCTGCACGAAGGCTACGTCTACGCCCAGGCCCCGCGCGGCCTGAAGGGCGCGGAGATCACCTTCCCGATCGTTTCGGTCGGCGCGACCGAGCACGCCATGCTGGCCGCCGTTCTGGCCGATGGCGTCACCGTGATCCACAACGCCGCCTGCGAGCCGGAACTGGCCGACCTGCAGGACTGCCTGAACGCCATGGGCGCCAAGGTCGAGGGCGCCGGCACGCCGACCATCACCATCACCGGCGTCGCCCGCCTGAAGGGCGCGACCCACGCGGTGATCCCCGACCGGATCGAGATGGGCACCTACGCCGTCGCCGCCGCCATGGCTGGCGGCGAGGTGCGCCTGACCAACGCCCGTCCGGGCCTGATCGACGCGCTGCTGGACAAGCTCAAGGAAGCCGGCGCGGGCGTCGAGCCCACCGCCGATGGCGTCATCATCCGCCGCAACGGCCAGCGCCTCGACTCGGTCGATGTCGAGACCGCGCCGTTCCCGGGCTTCGCCACCGACCTGCAGGCGCAGTTCATGGCCCTGATGACGACGGCCAAGGGCGAAAGCCGCATCCGCGAGACGATCTTCGAGAACCGCTTCATGCACGCCCCCGAGCTGATGCGCCTAGGCGCGGACATCTCGGTGTCCGGCGGCGAGGCCCGCGTGCGCGGCGTCGAGCAGCTGGAAGGCGCCGAGGTCATGGCCACCGACCTGCGCGCCTCGGTCAGCCTGGTGATCGCCGGCCTGGTCGCGCGCGGCGAGACGACCGTCTCGCGCATCTATCACCTCGACCGCGGCTTCGAGCGGCTGGAAGAAAAGCTGGGCGCCTGCGGCGCTCAGGTCCGTCGCATCAAGGGCGACGGCGAGGCGGAGCTCTAGCCGTGGCCGACGCCGCCAAGCCCCTTCGCCTGCTGGCCCATGACGCCGAGGATCTGGCCGTGCTGTCGGCCGCCTTGCAGGACGCGGTCGCCAAGATCGGCGACATCCGCTGGGACGCTCAGGGCCGCACCCTCACCGTCGCCTGCAACCGCTTCCGCTGGGAAGCGACGGGCCAGCGCGCCAAGGCGGGCGAGCGCGTGCGCTCGGCGTTGCAGTTCGGCGACGTGACGGGCGTCCAGGCCCGCAACCTCCGCCGCGACGCCAAGGGCGCGGTGGTCGAGCTGCTGTCGATCGGCTTCGAGGCGGGGCAGGAGGCGCCCGCTGGCGTCGTCACCCTGACCTTCGCCGGCGGCGGCGACATGCGGGTGACGGTGGATTGCCTGGACGTGGCCCTCGCCGACGTCTCCGATCCGTGGAGCACGCCGCGCACGCCGGGGCACGACTAAAATCCTCCCCCTAGCCGGGGAGGCGTCGGCTCGAAGAGACGACGGAGGGGGGAAAGCAGGCTCGCAAGAACTTCCCCCTTCGGTCCTTCGGACCACCTCCCCCGCCAGGGGGAGGATTTGGCTCTTGCATACCGGCGTAAAAGCCGCATCTAGCAGCGCATGCGCCGCTTTTCTTTCTCCGCTCCGGATTTCCAGGCCGCCTTCAAGGCCTTCCTCGATGAACGCCGGGGCTCGCCGGCCGATGTCGACGCCGCCGCGCGCGACGTGCTGGAGGCGGTCAAGGCGCATGGGATCGAGGCGGTGCTCGACTTCAGCCGCAAGTTCGACAAGGTCGAGCTGACCGCCGAGACGATCCGGGTCACGCCGGATGAGATCGAGGCCGGGTGGGCGGCCACGCCCGCCGACGTGCGCGAGGCCATCGCCTTCGCCGCCGCTCGCATCCGCGCCTATCACAGCCGCCAGCACCCGGCCGACCAGGCCTGGACCGACGAGGCCGGCGTCGAGCTCGGCTGGCGCTGGACGCCCTTGGAGGCCGTGGGCGTCTATGTTCCGGGCGGCCGCGCGGCCTATCCCTCGACCGTGCTGATGAACGCCGTGCCGGCCCAGGTGGCGGGCGTCGACCGCATCGCCATGGTCACCCCGCCCGGCAAGCTGCAGCCGGCCGTGCTGGCCGCCGCCAAGGAAGCCGGCGTCACCGAGATCTGGCGCATCGGCGGGGCCCAGGCCGTCGCCGCGCTCGCCTATGGCGCGGGGCCGATCCAGCCGGTCGACAAGATCGTCGGGCCGGGAAACGCCTTCGTCACCGCCGCCAAGCGCCGTCTGTACGGCGTGGTCGGCATCGACGCCCTGGCCGGTCCCTCGGAAATCGTGGTCGTGGCCGACAACAAGAACAATCCCGACTGGATCGCCGCCGATCTGCTCAGCCAGGCCGAACACGACCCGGCCGCCCAGTCGATCCTGATCACCGACGACGAAGCCTTCGCCGCCGCCGTCGAGGAAGCGGTCACGGCCCGTCTGAAGACCCTGGCCACCGGCGAGGACGCCGCCGCCTCGTGGCGCGACCACGGCGCGGTGATCATCGCTCCCTTGGACGAGAGCCCGGCCCTGGTCGACGCCATCGCGCCCGAGCACGTCGAGTTCGCGATGGACAACCCCGAGCGGCTGTCCGACCGCGTCCGCCACGCCGGCGCGATCTTCCTGGGGCGCGTGACGCCGGAGGCGATCGGCGACTACGTGGCGGGGTCCAACCACGTGCTGCCGACCAGCCGCGCGGCACGCTTCCAGTCGGGTCTGTCGATCTACGACTTCATCAAGCGCACCTCGATCGTGAAGTGCGACGCCGCCTCGTTCGGGATTCTGGGACCGCACACCGTGGCGCTGGCCAAGGCCGAGGGTCTGCCGGCGCACGCCCTTTCGGCGGAAATCCGCCTTCCTGGCAGGTTGCCTTCCGACGTCTGACGCGCGAACCTCCCGCGCCAGATGAGCCCGCCAGACGACCGCGCCCGCCAACGGATCCAATCGATCGAGATCGACGAGCAGAGTCTCGCGGCCGTTTCACGCGACCAGGAGCAGGAGCGTCAGGTCGCGATCTTCGATCTGCTGGACGGAAACTACTTCGAGCCGGCCGAGGCCCAGGGCGGGCCGTATGACGTCAAGCTGTCGCTGATCGAGAATCGCCTCGCGTTCGACATCGTCGGGCCGGGCTATGCACGGCGCCACCTGCTGTCGCTGTCGCCGTTCCGGGGCGTGATCAAGGACTACTTCCTGATCTGCGACAGCTATTACGCGGCGATCCGCAATTCGACGCCGCAGCAGATCGAGGCCTTGGACATGGGCCGGCGCGGCCTGCACAACGAAGGATCGAACCTGCTGCGCGAGCGGCTGGAGGGCAAGGTGAAGACCGACCTCGACACCGCCCGGCGGCTCTTCACCCTGATCTGCGCCCTGCACTGGCGGGGATAGCGCCAGTGCCCGACTCGCTGCCCGACGCGGTGCTGTTCGCCTGCAACTACAACCGCGTGCGCTCGCCGATGGCCGAGGGGCTGTTCAAGCGCTTCTACGGCAAGCGGGCCTTCGTCGATTCTTGTGGGCTGAAAGGCGATCCGACGGGCGAGGGTGTCGACCCGTTCGTCGTGGCGGTGATGGATGAGCTGGGCCTCGACGTCTCCGACCACAAGCCCAAGACCTTCGCCGAACTCGAGGACGGCAGCTTCGACGTCGTGGTTTCGCTGACACCCGAGGCGCAGCACCGGGCGGTCGAGCTGTCCCGAGACCGAGCCGTCGAGATCGAGTACTGGCCGACCCACGATCCCACCCTTGTCGATGGCTCGCGCGAGGCTCGGATGGAGGCCTATCGCGAGGTCCGAGACGCCCTCGCGGGCGCCATCAAGCAACGTTTCGGCGCGCCATCGACGTTTGGGGGGTAATTGCGTTATAGAGGCGCCTCGCCGCGAGGACCCTCGTCTTCGCGGCAATCCGATTCGTCCCTTTGAGAGGCCTGATGGCTAAGGAAGAACTGCTCGAGTTTCCCGGCACGGTCAGCGAATTGCTGCCCAACGCCACGTTCCGCGTGAAGCTGGAAAACGATCACGAGATCATCGCCCACACCGCCGGCAAGATGCGCAAGAACCGCATCCGCGTCCTGGCCGGCGACAAGGTCCTGGTCGAAATGACCCCCTACGACCTGACCAAGGGCCGTATCACCTACCGCTTCAAGTAAGACGCCGATGGCTCAGACGACGGCCGCCCAGCCGGCGCTGGTGCTGGCCAGCGCGAGCCCCCGGCGCCTCGACCTGCTGGCCCAGGTCGGCGTCACGCCCGACCGGGTCGATCCCGCCGACATCGACGAGACCCCGCTGCTCGACGAGACTCCGCGCCGCCATGCCCTGCGCTTGGCGGTGGAGAAGGCGCGCGCCGTCGCCGTCCGGGCGCCAGGCGACTTTGTCCTGGCCGCCGACACCGTGGTGGCCGTCGGCCGTCGCATCCTGCCCAAGGCCGAGATCGAGGCCGACGTTCTCTACTGTCTCAAGTTGCTGTCTGGGCGGAACCACAAGGTGTTAACCGGCGTGGCCCTGATCGCGCCGGATGGCCGCCAGGGCTCGCGCCTGGTCGAGACCAAGGTCGGCTTCAAGCGCCTCTCGGACGCCGAGCGCGACGGCTATGTCGCCAGCGGCCAGTGGAAGGGCAAGGCGGGCGGTTACGGTGTCCAGGGCCTGGCCGGCGGGTTCATCACCGACCTGCAAGGTTCTTATCCCAGCGTGGTGGGCCTGCCCCTCTACGAGACGCTGAACCTGCTCTCCGGCCTGGGCTATCGCGGATGAGCGCCAAATCATGAGCGCCAAATCATGAGCGAGAGACGGGCCTATCTTTACAAGGGCGTCGGCGAGACCGTCGGGGTCGTCACCCTGGACGGTCGTCCCGAGCGCCTGTTCGTCTCCTGGCCCACGGACGATCCGCTGGACGCCGAGGGCGTGAGCGGCGTCGCGCGGGTGAAGAAGATCGAGAAGACCTTCGCCTCGGCCTTCGTCGCCTTGCCAGGCGGCCAGGACGTGATCCTGCCGCTGCGGCCCGACATGCCCAAGCTCGTCGAGGGCGGCCTCGTCGAGATCGAGATCAAGACCGCCTCGCGCCAGGGCAAGGCCGCCGTCGCCCGCTTCGTGGCGGAAGGCGAGGGCGAGCCGCACGTGCTGGCCGCCGCGCCGACCGTCGAGGAGCGTCTTCGGCAATCCGTGAAGGCGGGCTCGCCGACGACCGGCGACAAGGCCTTGCAAGCGGTGGAGGAGGCCGAGGCCGACGCCCTGGCCACGATCTTCGCCCTTCCGGGCGGCGGCGACATCGCCGTCGAGCCGACGCGGGCCCTGACCGCCGTCGATGTCGATCTCGGCGCGCGCGAGGCTTCCGATTCGAAACGCGCCGCGCGGCAAGCCAACATGGCGGCGCTCAGCGTCGCGGCGCGCGTGCTACGCCTCAAGGGGCTCGGGGGAATCATCGTCTTCGACCTGGTCGGTCGCGGCCACGACGGCCAGGCGCTGACCACGGCGGCTCGCAACGCCTTCGCGGCCGACAATCCCGGAGTCGGCGTGGGCGCGATCAGCAAGTTCGGCACGCTGGAGATGATCGTGCCGCGCCGCGCGCCGCCGATCCTAGATCGCCTCCTGACGCCAACGGGCGCCCCGAATCCTCGTCATCAGGCTCGCCGGTTGGCGCGCGCGCTGGAGCGCGAGGGCAGGGCGCAGGGGGGCGCGCGCTTGACGGCCCGCTGCTCGCCCGCCGTGGCCGAGGCCTTCGTCGCCGAGCTGGACGGGGGCGTCGCCGAGCGTCTCGGGCGCCGTTTCGCCATCGAACCCATGACCAATTGGCCCGATGACCGCATGGAGGTGTTCGCCGCATGAGCACGGGATGCCCTATTTGCGGCAAGCCGGTCGAAAAGGCTTTCCGCCCCTTCTGTTCCAAGCGTTGCGCGGACGTCGACCTGCAGCGGTGGCTGAGCGACCGATACGTCGTTCCGGGCGGCGAGGACTCCGACGAGAATCCGTCCTCGGAAGCCATCAACAGGGAATGATAAAAGGGCGCTGGACTTCGCCGCGCGCCTTCTCTATAGACCCGGCTCCTCGCTTCACGGCGAGGTCGCCGGGGCGGTTTCGGACCGCCAAGCGCAGATGCCTGGGTAGCTCAGTTGGTAGAGCAGCGGATTGAAAATCCGCGTGTCGCTGGTTCGATTCCGGCCCCAGGCACCACCTCCCTCCTAAACTTCACCGCCGCGTTTGACGGATTTTCATGGCGCCGCTTTGCCCGGCCAAGCGTGGTGTCTTCGCTCTGGGGCGAGGTTTTGATCGCCCGCCAACACCGCCATCTGCCAAGTCGGCGGGCGCCTTGCCTCATCGACCATTGTTTTGTTGCCTTGCTGCAGTGCAGCATCGCTAATCTTCTTGTCAGGGGAAAAACGCCCCGTTTTCCCGAAAAGTCCTTTGTGCGTCGCGGTAAATGGCGGGGTCGCCAGGGAAGTACGACGATTTTGTGCCCAAACGAGCCCCTTGACGGTGCGAAAAGGGGTTGCCAAAGGACCACAGCCGCAATTCTAACATTGCGGTAAGACCGGAGCCCCTTCAGAGGGGCGTCGGTCGCACGCGCTTCGAAACGATCCTTCTGGAGGCCTAGTCCTCGTTGAGGGGCGTAACGGGTCGAGCGCAGCGAAGCGGGTCCGTCCCGAGGGGAGAGAAATCAATCCTAGGAACGGGCTATTCAGAGTTAGGGTGGAGACGCTCTCGCGCGACGACCCTCGGTCCAAACGTGCTAGACCAATCAGGAACTGGCGACAGATGCTCGACATTAAACGGAAGACCCCCCTCATCGCTCTCGTCGGCGCCGTTGCGCTGATGGCGAGCGCCCCGGCTTTTGCCCAAGACGCCGCGGCTCCGGCCCCCGCGACTTCGGAAGCCACCGCTCCGGCCGCTCCGGCCGCTGACGCCGCCGCGGCGCCCGCTCCGGAAGCCGCTCCCGCCGAAGAAGGCGGCGAGAAGAAGGCCTCTCACTCGCTGACCCCGGTCGGCATGTTCCTGGCCGCCGGCGCCGTCGTTAAGGTCGTCATGATCGGCCTGATCCTGGCCTCGGTCTTCTCGTGGGTGCTGCTGCTCACCAAGATTTTCGAGTTCGCCGGCCTGAACAAGCAGTCGGACAAGTTCCTGGAAGCCTTCCGCGGCGCTCGCTCGATCGCCGACATCGCGCGCATCAGCTCGTCGGAAGAATTCGAAGGCAACCCGATGGCCGACATGGCCGCCGCCGCCTCGCAGGAAGTTGAACTGTCGCGTCAAGCTGGCCTGCAAGTCGCCGGCGAGCACCGTGACTCGACCCTGGCTCGCGCCACCTACGCCATCAACGCGGTGCAAGCCTCGCTGGCCAAGCGCCTGTCGGGCGGCATGGTGTTCCTGGCCTCGGTCGGTTCGGCCGGTCCGTTCATCGGTCTGTTCGGTACGGTTTACGGCATCATGACGTCGTTCATCGGTATCGCGAACACCAACACGACCAACCTCGCCGTCGTGGCGCCGGGTATCGCTGAAGCCCTGCTCGCCACCGGTATCGGCCTCTTCGCCGCTATCCCGGCCGTTATCTTCTACAACTACTTCCAGACCCGCATCTCGGGTTACGGCACTCGCTCGGAAGGCTTCGTTGCTGAACTGATGAACGCCATCTCGCGTCAGCTCGACAAGGGGGCGTAACACCCATGGCCGCCAAACTCTCAGGCGGTGGGGGCGACAGGTTCAACGTCGAACAGAACAGTGAGATCAACGTCACGCCCTTCGTGGACGTCATGCTGGTTCTCCTGATCATCTTCATGGTGGCGGCTCCGCTCGCCTCCGTGTCGGTCGAAGTGAACCTGCCCGCGGCGGTGGCGAAAGCAACTCCCAACCCGCCGAAGCCGGTTTACATCACGATCAAGCAATCCGGGCAGCTCTACATCGGTGACAACCCGACCTCCATCGACGAGATGGGTCAGGACATCGTGAAGGGCATGGGGCGCCGTGATCCGACCAAGGAGCGCATTTTCATCCGGGCCGACGAAAAGGTTCGCTACGGGGCTTTCATGGAGGTGATGAACACTCTCCAGGATAACGGCTTCTACAGCGTGGCTCTCGTTGGACGGGATGATAGCTAAGTAGGGGTGCTGCATGGCTGAACAACAAACGCCCGAGCATCGCCACTACGATCCGCTCACCTCGGACGGTCCGCGTCGCAAGAAGGGACTGGGGCCGCTCGGCGTCTCCCTGACCGTCGTGGTTGGTCTGCACGCGCTCCTCTTCGCCTACCTCGCGAAGCAGAAGTTCGAAGCGGTGTTCCAGGAGTATTCGGACGAAGCCGTGGATGTGGAGCTGCCTCCGCCTCCGCCGCCGCCTCCGCCGCCTCCTCCGCCGCCGCCGCCGACCAACGAACCGCCGCCGCCTCCGGCCGTGGTCCAGCCGCGTCCCCCGGTGGCTCCGCCGCCGGACGTGACGCCGCCGCCGCCGCTGCCGATCCCGCCCGTTGAAAAGCGGGTCGAGACGACCGCTCCGCCGGTCATCTCGCAGGCTCCGCCGGTGCCGACGAACCCGCCGGCTCGCGCCTCGGTCGTGACCCGTCCTGACTGGGCCCGTAAGCCCAGCGCGGACGACATGGCCCGCTACTTCCCCGACCGCGCTCAGCGGATGGAAGTCAGCGGCAAGGCGACGATCTCGTGCACCGTCACGGCGAAGGGCACGCTGGAAAGCTGCTCGGTGGTCTCCGAGACCCCGGCGGACATGGGCTTCGGCGACGCGGCTCTGCGTCTGGCGCGCCTGTTCCGGATGAAGCCCAAGACCCTCGACGGCGCGCCCGTCGATGGTGGCCAGGTGACCGTCCCGCTGGTGTTCCAAGTCCCGCAATAGGACCTGGATCCAGTCCAAAACGAGGAAGCGCCCCGGAGTTTCGGCTCCGGGGCGTTTTCTTTGGCCTGGCGGTTGGCCTCGGGACGTTTTCCTGACGAAAACCGCTGGATGGACGCTTGATCCCGCGGGGCGATTTCACTAAAGACAACGCCTCGCGATGAGCCGGCTTAGCTCAGTTGGTTAGAGCGCTAGATTGTGGATCTAGAGGTCCTCGGTTCGAGCCCGAGAGCTGGTACCATCGCAAGCCTTTGAAAAGCCCGGGTTCCGACCCGGGCTTTTTGCTTTTTGGGCCTCCGGCGCCGCTTGGCCTCCAAAATGTCATGGGAATGGGATCGAACGGCGAGGCTTGGAGCTTGGCAAGTTCGGGCCGATCATTCGAGGCTGGACCCCCGGGGTGGCCGCGAACAGGATCAACGATGAAGTCGTTGACGTTCTGGGTCGCCCCGGGCTGGCGTCGCGAGCGCGTGGAGGGGACTGGCGTATGGTTTCGGGCATTCCGCCCAGCGGCCCGCGTTTGACGCGAGAAGGGCGTTTTCAGTCGCGCCGATTCGGGGCCGCGGCGGGAATCGCGCTTTGCCTGATCGCCGCCGCCGCCCGGGCCCAGGAGGGCGGGCACGAGACGCATGAGCGGCACCAGCCTCACGGCTCCAACGCGGTGAAGGCCAGCCACCTCGTCAAGTTCCCGGCTTTCGTCGCCTGGCCGGACGGCGCGTTCGAGGCGCCCGACAGTCCCTTTCGCCTGTGCATCGGCGGCCGTGATCCGTTCGGTCCGATCATCGACCGCCTAGCGAGCGCCGGGCGCGTGGGCGATCATCCGATGACGGTCGCGCGGCTGCCGGTCGTGCCCAAGGCCGCCGACTGCCATCTGCTGTTCGTCTCGGTCGCGCGGGGCCAGGCGCCGCGTGAGATGTTGGCCGCCGTCGCGGGCCGCCCCGTGCTGACCGTCGTCGACGAAGGGCTGGACGTCTCCGGCGCGATGATCCAGTTCGTGACCGTCGCGGGGCGCGCCCGGTTCGAGATCAGCGCCGACGCCGCCCAGGCCGAGGGGTTGACGGTGAGCTCCAAGCTGCTGTCGCTCTCCGCGCCCCGCGCGGGCGCCGATCGATGAGCGAGACGGCGATCCCACGCCGTCGCTGGCGACCAGCCCTTACCGTCTCGATGGCGGTGGGACTGGCCGTGGCCATCGTCGTCGCCGCCTTCGCCATGGCCGTCTACAACGAGCGCCTCGGCCAGCAGGAGAAGCTTCGGCAGGCCGAGGTGCAGCTGCGCATCCTGGCCGGCAGCATGGCCGCCCCGCTGGCCTTCGACGACCGCTCCGCCGCCCGCGAATATGTTGGGGCCCAAAGCTCCAATCCCGACGTCGAGGCCGTGGGGGCCTATGACATGCAAGGCGCCCTCGCCGCGGGGTACACCCGCGAGGGCGCGCCGCCGCCCGCTCGCAACTCGCTTGGCCCGCCCCGGATCGCCGGAGCGCGGTTGGTGCTCACGGCCCCGGTGACGGAGGGCGACACCGTATTGGG
Organism: Caulobacter segnis; assembly: GCF_031454995.1. GTDB lineage: Bacteria > Pseudomonadota > Alphaproteobacteria > Caulobacterales > Caulobacteraceae > Caulobacter > Caulobacter segnis_E. The sequence goes on from NZ_JAVDRV010000005.1 coordinate 22,443, forward strand.
CTCGGTTTACCTGCGGACGGTGCTGGAGTCCCCGACGCGCCGTGTCATGCGCTACGCGGGTTTCGCTCTGCTGATCGTGATGGCGGCTCTGCTGGTCGCCGTGCTGGGCGCCGCCAGCGCTCGCGAGGCCGAGGCCTATCGAAAGCTGAAGGCCGAAATCCGCGAACGCGAGAAGGCCGAGGACGCGCTGCGCCAATCGCAAAAGATGGAGGCCATGGGCCAGCTCACCGGCGGCGTCGCCCACGACTTCAACAATCTTTTGATGGTCGCCTCCAGTGGCCTCGACCTTTTGGAGCGCACGTCCGATCCGGCCCGGCGAGACCGCCTGAGGGACGGCATCCGGCAGGCCATCGACCGCGGCGCCAGCCTGACCCAGCAGCTGCTGGCCTTCTCGCGCCGCTCCCCCCTCAAGCCCGAGGTGGTCGATATCGGGCAGCGCCTTTCGGGCATGCTCGCCATCCTGGATCGCTCCCTGCGCGAGGACATCACGGTGCGGATGCGGTTGCCGCCGGACCTCTGGCGGGTGGAGGTCGACGCCTCGCAGCTGGAGGTCGCGGTGTTGAACATCGCCATCAACGCCCGCGACGCCATGCCGGACGGCGGGACGATCACCATCGAGGCGCGCAACGAGCTCTCTGGTCGCCCCGATGGCGTCGGCGACATGGTGCGGCTAGCGATCCGCGACACCGGCGTCGGCGTCGCTCCGGACATGATCAGCCGGCTGTTCGAGCCGTTCTTCACCACCAAGGCGGTCGGCAAGGGCACGGGGCTGGGGCTCTCCCAGGTCTACGGCTTCGCGCGCGCCTCCGGCGGCGAGGTGGGCGTCGACAGCGTGCTGGGCGAGGGGACCACCGTCTGGCTGCGCATTCCGCGCTCCACAAAGGCGCTGCTGGCGCCCGCGCCCATCGCGGCGAGACCGCCTCTGTTGGAGGGAGTGCGTCAGCGCGTGCTGCTGGTGGAGGACGACGACAGCGTCGCCCATCTGGTCGAGGAAATGCTGCGCGAGCTCGGCTACGAGGTGAGGCGGGTCGGCGATGGCGCCAGCGCGCTGGAGGCGCTGAGGGCCGATCCTGGCTTCCAGCTCGTGTTCAGCGACATGGTCATGCCAGGCGATATCGGCGGCCTGGACCTCGCGCGCGACATCTCCCGCCTGCGCCCCGACCTGCCGGTGGTGCTGACCACCGGCTATAGCGCCGCCGCCGCGGCGGCGAGCAAGGAGGGGCGGCGGGTGCTGGTCAAGCCCTACCGGATCGAGGCGTTGGCGGCCGAGTTGGACGCGGTGCTGGCGGGACCGTCCCGACCCGGCTAGGCCCTCCTGCATATGCCTCGCATGTGAGACTTCGGCGACGCCGGAACGTCGAGCGTGGCGCGCGTGTTGGTTGGCGGTCGGGATTATCCAGGAGATTCACATGGCCGCCGCCACCAAGAGCTCGTCCACCCAAAAAGCGACTGGCAAGACCAAGGCCCGCAAGGCGACCCGCCGCACCGGTCGCCGCGATCCGCTGGCTATCCGACTGCTCAAGCAGGACCACCGAGAGGTGGAGAAGATGTTCGACGAATATGAGCAGCTGGAGAGCGACGCCGAGAAGCTGGCGCTGTTCAACGAGATCGCCCTGGCCCTCAAGGTTCACACCCAGATCGAGGAAGAGATCCTCTATCCGGAGAGCCGCGGCGAGGTCGAGGACGACCTGATCGACGAGGCCTATGTCGAGCACGACGGCGCCAAGAAGCTGATCGCCGAGATCGAGGCGATGAAGCCCGGCCAGGAATTCTACGACGCCAAGGTCAAGGTGCTGGGCGAGTACATCAAGCACCACGTCAAGGAAGAGGAGCAGCCCGGCGGCTTCTTCGCCCAGGCCAAGAAGGGCGACGAGGACCTCGAGGCGATCGGCGAGCGCATGAAGGCGCGCAAGGAAGAGCTGATGGCCGAAATGGGCGCGGCCAAGGCGCACTAGCGGCGCCCAGGCGAAACTCACTCGTCATCTCGGGCGGCGTGGCCGACACGGGGAGCCAGGGGCGGCCGCGATACGCTTGACCCCTGGCTCCCGGACAGCCTCCGCGAGGCTTCCGGGATGACGAAGAGAGCGCTGGAGACCTATAGCCCCGCCAGTTCCGCGGCCATCCGCAGATCCTCGACGAACTCCGCATGGGCTTTCGCCTTGGCCTCGGCGTCGGGAACGCGGAGCAGGAACGAGGGGTGATAGGTCACCACGCCCTGGGCCTGATCCGGCAATCGCAGCGCCTTCCCGCGATTGGCGGTGATGGGCGTGGGTTTGCCGATGACCGCCAGCGCCGCCGTCGCGCCCAGCATCACGATGACCCGAGGCCGCGCGATCCGGCGCTCTGCGTCCAGCCACCAGCGGCAGGCGGTGACCTCGCCCCGATCGGGGGTCTTGTGAAGTCGCCGCTTGCCCCGAACCTCATGCTTGAAGTGCTTCACCGCGTTGGTGACGAACGTCTGATCGCGGGGCACGCCCGCCTCGGCCAGGGCTCTGTCGAACACCTGACCGGCCGGACCGACGAAGGGGCGTCCGGCGAGGTCCTCCTGATCGCCCGGCTGTTCGCCCACGAACATCACCGGCGCGGGGCGAGTCCCTTCGCCCGGCACGCCCTGGGTGGCGTCGCGCCATAGCTCGCAGCGGCGGCAGAACTGAACCCCGGCCTCGACCTCCTCCAGCGTCGTCGGCGCGCCTTGGCCGAACGAGGCGTCACGCGAATGGCGCAGGGCGGCCTTGAGCACGCGATCCGACGGCTGGCGAGGCGGGGCGGCGACCATGGCGGCGGCGCGGTCCTGGGCGGTGGCGATCAGTTCGGGAATGAGCGCGGCTTCCGGCAGGTTCCGCCAGTAGCGTTTCGGCATCTCCTGCCGCATCTGCTTGGGGTTCAACCGGGCCGGGTTGAAGATCGAGGCGTAGTAGGTGCGCCAGAGCTCCTCCTGGGCGTCCTCGGACGGCGCGTCGGCGGGATCGGCGCCTTCGGACACCAGCAACCGCTCGCCGTCCCAGGCGACGCAAGCGTCGGGCGTCAGGATCGTCCAATCCATGGCGGTGAAGCGGCGGACGAAGAACGGCGCGACGGCCTCGGTGACACGGTGGGCCGGCTCGAACCAGGCCGCGTAGGTTTCGGTCGCCGCGCCCTCGATCAGTCGGAAGCGGACGAAGGCCTTCATCTTGTGCGCGGCGCGGCTGACGGCCTTGGCCATGTCGCGCGCGCGGGCCATGTCGGCGTCGGCCGGGTTCTCCACGAGGCGCGGCTCGCGCTTCAGCCGCCAGAGGATGCGGTAGAGCAGGGCGAAGCGATCTGGCGCGCGGTGGAGGATCACCTGCTCGGCGAGCTCGAGGAAGGCGGCGGGGACGGTGAAGTTGGCGGGCGCGGCGGGAGCGGTCTCGGCCAAATCGAACAGCTCGCGCTCCACCGTCCAGACCACCGCCCGCGGCTCCACGCCTTCCGCTCGCAGCGCGCGCGCGGCCGACCGCCAGCCGGCGAAGTCGATCTCGCAGGCCAGCCGGGCGACGCGCATCAGAACAGGCTCAGCTGCTGGGGCTGAACCAGAGCCGCCTTCAGGCCCTCCTGGTCGGTCAAGGCGCCGGGCGTCCAGTCGGCGGTCACCACGAAGGCCTTGGCGCGCTTCACCACGGCCCCGACGCGCTTGAGGTCATCCAGCGTCAGGCGCGCCACCTTCCGGGCCGTCAGGACGCGCGCCACGGCCTTCGCGCCCAAGCCGGGGACGCGCAGCAGGGTTTCGCGGTCGGCGGTGTGGATGTCGACGGGGAAGCTCGCCCGGTTCCTCAGCGCCCAGGCGGTCTTTGGATCGACGGAGAGATCCAGATCCTCGCCCTCGGCGACGATCTCGGGCCGCTCGAAGCCGTAGAAGCGCATCAGCCAGTCGGCCTGGTACAGGCGATGCTCGCGCAGCAGCGGCGGGCGGGCCAGGGGCAGGCGGTGACTGGCGTCCGGGATCGGGCTGAACGCGGAATAGTAGACCCGGCTCAGCCGATAGGACCCGTACAGGTTGGCGCTCCGAGCCAGGATGTCGCCGTCGCTGGCCTGGTCGGCCCCGACGATCAGCTGGGTGGACTGCCCGCGGGCGAAGGTCCGGCGCCCCGCCTTGCGCGCGGGCTCGGCCTTGTCCTCGATGGCCAGCCGCATGCGGCCCATGGCCCGCTTGATGTCGGTGACGTCCTTCTCGGGCGCCAGGGCCTTGAGGCTGTCGTCGCGCGGTAGCTCGATGTTGATCGACACCCGGTCGGCGTAGAGCCCGGCCTCGGCCGCGAGCTCGGGCGAGGCCTCGGGGATCAGTTTCAGGTGGATGTAGCCTCGGAAATCGTGGTTCAGCCGTAGCGACTTGGCCACCCGGACCATCTCTTCCATCGTGTAGTCGCCAGTGCGGATCACGCCGGACGACAGGAACAGGCCTTCGATGTAGTTGCGCTTGTAGAAGTTCAGGGTGAGGTCGACGACCTCCTTCACCGAGAACCGCGCCCGGGACGTGTTCGAGGACACCCGATTGATGCAGTAGGCGCAGTCGTAGATGCAGAAGTTGGTCAGCAGGATCTTCAGCAGGCTGATGCAGCGGCCATCCGGAGCGTAGGCGTGGCAGATGCCCATGCCTTCGGTCGAGCCCACGCCCGTCCCGCCCAGGGAGTCGCGCTTCCGGGCCCCCGACGACGCGCAAGAGGCGTCGTATTTCGCGGCGTCGGAAAGAATGGCGAGCTTGCGCCTGAGATCGAGAACGGCCATGCGTGGCACGGTATCGTTCTTGATTTGTTCTGGAAAGTCTTCACGCGCGACGCTGGCATGAGGCGAGACGTCGCGCGTGAAGGGAAGCGTCGGGAAGCGGACACTTCGCGGCATCCGCTTCCCAAACCGAGTTAGCCGTTGACGGCGTCCTTCAGTTGCTTGGCCGGCGTGAAGGCGACCTTCTTGCTGGCGGCGATCTCGATGGTCGCGCCGGTGGCGGGGTTACGGCCGGTGCGGGCCGGCTTGGCCTGGACCTTGAACTTGCCGAAGCCCGGGATCGAGACTTCTTCGCCCTTCACGGCGGCGTCGGAGATCGACTTGAAGACGCCGTCGATGATGGCCTTGGCTTGGGTCTTGGTCAGCTTGTCGTCAGCGGCGACAGCGGCGTCGACCAGGTCGGAAACGTTCGTCATCTCTAAGCTCATGTCCTGTGAATCAGGGAAATGCGAGCCTGCCCAGGCGTTTTGCGTTTGTCACCCGTTAGGGAAGGTTAAAAAGCCGATTTGTGGGGGCAAAACGCCCGTGGGGCGGGGTTTTTAACGGAATCGTCGCCTCCGGAACGGGGCCATTCGGGGCAAAAGCGTTAATTTTAGTCTCAAAAGTAGACTTCGGGTCGCTTCGCGTCATGGGCGATTCCACTAACGAATCGCGTCGCGGCTTCCCGAAGAGCGTCCCGCTCCCCATCGGAGGATAGGGACCTTGATCATCGGCGGAACGTCGCCGCATCCCATTCATTCCTCCCGCGAGCACAGGAGAACAGCCATGACCGATGTCGATAGCGGATGGGAAGACCAGGATGGCGCCGAGGCGATGGACGATGACGTGATCGGTCGCGACGGCGAGTTTCGCACCTTCGAGGAGCTGCCGAACGTCCTGGACGTCACCCAGGCCGAGGGCGACGCCGATGACGATGACGCGCTGATCGGCGAGGACCTCGACGACGAGGAAATCGTTGAGCTGGAGCGGGACGAGGATCCCGGCGACGGTCGCGATGTCGATGACGAGCGTCCGCGGGTCTTCGACGGCGAATAGGCGTTCAAGGATGGCGACGCGCAAGCTCGCGGCCTACGAGGCCAAGCGCGACTTCGAAAAGACGGCCGAGCCCTCGGGCAAGATCGCCGTCGTCGCGTCCGAGCGGGCGCGCTTCGTCATCCAGAAACATGACGCCACGCGGCTGCACTACGACCTGCGGCTGGAGCACGACGGCGTTTTTCTGTCGTGGGCGGTGACCAAGGGGCCCTCGCGCGACCCACATGATCGTCGCCTGGCCGTGCGCGTCGAGGACCACCCCCTGGCCTACGGCGACTTCGAAGGGACGATCCCCAAAGGCCAGTATGGCGGCGGCACGGTCATGCTGTGGGACCGCGGCTGGTGGGCGCCGGAGCCGGGCTTCGACCTCCAGAAGGGCCTTGAGAAGGGCGAGATCAAACTGGTCTTCGCCGGCGAGCGGATGAAGGGCGGCTATGTGCTCGTCCGGATCAACAACGACAAGTTCGCCAAGGGGAAGTCAGGCGGGAAGCGCGAGAACTGGCTGCTGATCAAGCATCGCGACGAGTTCGCGATCGAAGGCGATCTCGACTTTCTGGAGGACGCGGCCTTCTCGATCGCCTCCGGGCGGACGATGGAGGACATCGCGGCGGGGAAGGGCAAGGCCCCCACGCCGTTCATGACAAAGAAGACCACCGCCTCGGACGCGGTGTGGAACACCAAGGGCTCGCCCGAGGCTGCCGCCGAGACGGCGGCCGAGGGGGCCGGCGCGGCGAAGGGACGGAAGACGAAAGCCTCCGCGAAGGCGAAGCCGCCAAGCAAGCCGGCCAAGGCGGCCATGACGAGCGCCATGCCGGCCTTCATCCCGCCGCAGCTCTGCAAGCTCGTCGATCGTCCGCCCGGCGGCTCCGACTGGGCGCATGAGATCAAGTTCGATGGCTATCGCATGCAGATGCGCGTCGAGGGTGGCGAGGCCACCCTGCGTACCCGCGCGGGCCTGGACTGGAGCGAGAAGTTTCCTCGCCTGATCAAGGATGGTTCGCATCTGCCGGACGCCCTGATCGACGGCGAGGTGGTGGCGCTGGACGCCGACGGCTCGCCCTCTTTCGCTGGTTTGCAGGCGGCCCTGGCCGAGGAGGAGACCGACGACCTGATCTTCTTCGCCTTCGACCTGCTCCATGTCGACGGCGAGGACCTGACCGGTCTGCCGCTGTCGGAGCGAAAAGCGCGGCTGAAGGCGCTGCTGCCGGCCGACGGCGACCGCATCCGCTACGTCGAGCACTTCAAGAGCGGCGGCGAGGCGGTGCTGCGGTCCGCCTGCAAGATGTCGCTGGAAGGCGTGGTGTCGAAGAAGCTCGACGCGCCGTACCGCTCCGGCAAGCCCGGAACCTGGACCAAGTCCAAGTGCCGGGCCGGGCACGAGGTGGTGATCGGCGGCTGGACCACCACGGGTGACGCCTTCCGTTCGCTGATCGTCGGCGTCTATCGCGACGGCGATCTCGTCCATGTGGGGCGCGTGGGCACGGGCTATGGCCGCGACAAGGTCGCCCGGTTGCTGCCGAGGCTGAAGGCGGCCGAACGCAAGACCTCGCCATTCACGGGAAAGGGCGCGCCGCGCGGCGGGGCCAATATCCACTGGGTGGACCCCGTGCTCGTTGCGGAGATAGAGTTCGCCGGCTTCACGGGAGACGGCTCGGTGCGCCAGGCGTCGTTCAAGGGTCTGCGCGAGGACAAGCCCGCCCAGGCGGTCGAGGCCGAAGCGCCCGCGCCGGCCGAGGACGTCGAACTGGCCGAGCCGGCGATGGCCGCGCCGAAGCGACGGGCCGGCGGCAAGGCGTCGGTGCGGGGCGTGGCGATCTCGAACCCCGACAAGCCCCTGTGGCCCGACGCGGGCGACGGGACGCCGGGGACCAAGCGCGACCTCGCCGACTATTTCGAAGCCGTTGGCGACTGGATGCTGGAGCACATCAAAGGGCGGCCTTGCTCGGTGATCCGCATGCCCGATGGCATCGACGGCGAGACCTTTTTCCAGCGCCATTCCGGAAAGGGCGTCTCGGCCCTGATCGACGAGATTGTCGTCAGCGGCGACCGCAAGCCCTACCTCGTCTTCAATACCGTCGAGAGCCTGGTCGCGGCGGCCCAATGGGGCGCCACGGAACTACATCCGTGGAACTGCCGGCCGAACGAACAAGACATTCCTGGCCGCCTGGTCTTCGATCTTGATCCCGCGCCCGACGTGTCATTCGACGCCGTGGTCGAGGGCGCGCGGGAAATCCGGGACCGGCTTGAGGCGCTGGGCCTCGCGCCATTCTGCAAGACGACCGGCGGCAAGGGCCTGCACGTCGTCACGCCGCTGAAGCCGACGAAAGTGGATTGGGACGCCGCCAAGGCCTTCGCCCGGGAGGTCTGCGCGCAGATGGCCGCCGATAGCCCCGACCTCTATCTGCTGAACATGTCCAAGAAGGAGCGGGGCGGGAAGATCTTTCTCGACTACCTGCGCAACGACCGCATGAGCACGGCGGTGGCGCCGCTGTCGCCGCGCGGCCGCCCCGGCGCGCCGGTGTCCTGGCCCGTGTCCTGGACCCAGGTGCGCAAAGGCCTCGACCCCAAGCGTTTCAACATCCGCACAGCGCCGAGCCTGCTGAAGACTCTCGACGCCTGGGACGCCTACGCGGAAAGCGAGCGGGGCCTGGAGGCGGCGATCAGGAAGCTCGGCAAGGACTAGCGCATCGTAGCCACGACGTTGACCGTGGCTTCGCGGATTTTACAGTGTCTCTAGCGGCGCGTTCGAACGCCGGTTCAGGAGGGGGAAGACATGGCCCGTGAGCAGGCGCTGCGAACGCTGGAGACTTGGCACGACCTGTTGGAGAAGCGCGAGTTCGATCGCCTTCGTCCGTTGGCGTCCGAGAGCGTGGTCTTCCGCTCCCCGGCGTTCTTTTCACCCTATCCAGGCGTGGAGCCGCTGGTGCACATCCTTTCCACCGTCAGCACCATCTTCGAGGACTTCGCCTATCACCGACAGTTCTGGTCGGAGAGCGAAGACGCCGTGGTGCTGGAGTTCAGCGCGCGCGTTGGCGACAAGAAGCTGAAAGGCATCGACATCATCTCCTTCGACGACGCGGGCAAGATCCGCGAGTTCGAGGTGATGATCCGCCCGGCTAACGCCGCCGTGGCGGTGGGCGAGGCCATGGCCGCCAAGGCTGGGCCGCGTCTGAAGGAACTGCTCGGCAAGCCCGGCTGAAGCCGACGCGGAACCTAGCCCGCCTTCTTCCGCGCCGCCGGCTTGTGCGCGGTCTTCGCCGCCGGCTTCTTGGCGGCGGCCTTGGCCGGCGCCTTGCCGAGGCTGGCCCGCAGGGCTTCCATCAGATCCACCACATTGGTGTCCGCCGGCTCTTCCGGCGCGGTGACCTTGCGGCCCTTGCCCTTCTGCTTTTCCTTGATCAGCGCGCGCAGGGCGTCCTCGTAGCGGTCGTTGAACTGCTCGGGATCGAACGGGCCTTCCTTCTGCTCGATGATCTTTTGAGCGATCTGGATCATCGCCGCGTCGGGTTTCTTGTCGGGAATGGCGTCGAAATGGCTGGCGGCGTCGCGTACCTCGCGGTTCGAACGCAGCGACCAGGCGACCATGCCGTTCTCGCGCGGCTCGATGGCCAGCAGGCGCTCGCGCTGGTGCATGACGACGCGGCCCAGCGCGACCTGACCCGCCTTGGTCATGGCCTCGCGGATCACGCCGTAGGCCTCGGCCGCCAGCTTGCCGTCGGGGACCAGGAAGTAGGGATTGTCCCAATAGAGCCGATCGATGTCGTCGGCGGGCACGAAGCGCTCGATGTCGATCGTGCGGGTGCTTTCCAGCCGGACGCTGTCGATCTCGTCCTGGGTGACGACGATGTACTCGCCCTTCTCGTACTCGTAGCCCTTGACGATGTCCGACCGCTCGATGGGCCCGATGTCCGGATCGGTGGGGATCATCCGTATCCGGTTGTGCGTCTTCTTGTGCAGCATGTTGAAGTGCACGTCGCCGCTGGCGTCGGTGGCGGTGTAGAGCGCGATGGGGCAGGTCACCAGCGACAGGCGCAGGTGGCCCTGCCAGGTGGGTCGTCCGGCGGCCATGGGCGGTTCTCCGTTAGCGCCGACTCAACGAAGCGTGGCCGCGGCCCGTTCCCTAGTCAGGTTGATACGAGGCTTTCGCCGCCTCCAGGAAGCGGATCACCGCCAGTTCGAAGGCCCGCTCGGACCGCCCCGGCTTCAGCGGCAGGACGCCCCGCTGGTAGGCCTCCAGCACGAGCGGATGAATGTAGGAGCCCCGGCAGACGGCGGCCGTGTTGCCGAGGAGGCCGGCCACCGCCTTCACGCAGGTGTTGACGTTGCGCTTGGCCTCGGTGGCGCTGCCGGCCTTGGGGACCGTGCAGAGGCCGCGCGCGGCGGCCAGGGTGCCGGCCCAGGTGCGGAAGTCCTTGGCCGAGAAGTCCTCGCCGATCGCCGCGCGGATGTAGGCGTTGACGTCGGCGCTCTCGATCGAGCGTCTTTGGCCGTCCTCGCCAAGGTACTGGAAGAGGCGCTGGCCCGGGACGTCCTGGCAGGCCTTGACGATGCGGGCCAGCCGCCGGTCCTTAAAGCCGGTCTTGTGGACCTTGCCGCTCTTGCCCCGGAACTCGAACACGCCGCCGACGCTGGACAGCTTGGCGTGGCGGTCGCGCAGGGTCGTCAGGCCGAAGCTCTTGTTGGCCTGGGCGTACTCCTCGTTGCCGACGCGGATCAACGTCAGCTCCATCAACCGGATGACCGCGGCGATCACCTTCTCGCGCGGCAGGCCGCGACGGGCCATGTCCGCCTCGACCCGGGCCCGCAGGCGGGGCAGGGCGCGGCCGAAGGCGATCATGCGGCTGAACTTCAGGCCGTCGCGGTCACGCCGCCAGGCGTCGTGATAGCGATATTGCTTGCGGCCCTTTTGGTCGCGGCCGGTGACCTGGATGTGTCCGCGCGGGGAGGGGCATATCCAGATGTCGGTCCAGGCGGGAGGGATCGCCAGGGATCGGATGCGGTCGAGGGTCTCGTGGTCCTTGACCGGCCGGCCGTCGGGATCGCGATAGGCGAAGCCTTCGCCCGCCGCCACGCGTCTTATGCCAGCGTCGTCGTCGTTGACGTAGGAAAGGCCGGTTGTCTCCGGCTGAAGCTCGATCGTGTCGCGTGGCATGGCGCCAGCCCTCGTCGCCGTTTCGTTGGCGGATCAACGGGGCGCGAGAGCCAGCGGTTCCGATCGGTCTCGAGGGCGGTTAGGGGGCTTCGTCGTCCACCATGGCGCGGACCAGGTCCACGACTCGACGGCGCAGGCGGCGGTCCTCCAGGCGGGGAAACAGGCCCGCCAGTTCCAGGCCTTCGGGCGTCGAGACGAATTCGGTCATGCGCTGGGCGAAGCCGTCGTCCAGGCCGCCGTCGGTGTCTTCCAGGCCTTCGTAGAAATACGACACCGGCGCCTGCAGCAGCTTGGCGGCGTCATAGAGTTTGCTGGCGCTGATGCGGTTGGCGCCGCGCTCGTATTTCTGGATCTGCTGGAAGGTGATCCCAAGAGCGTCGGCGACCTGGGTCTGGCTGAGACCCATCAACTTCCGACGAATTCTCAGCCGCGCGCCCACGTAGAGGTCCACGGGGTGGGCTTGTTCGGCCGCGGGTCGATCGTTCATCCGACTCAAATCCCTCAACGCCGCGAGGCGGCATAAACGCGAGTATTAACGATATAGACCGAGCTTTACGGAGTCGTCACGTCCGCGCGTACACGTAACGGGCCTCCTCGGACATTATGGCTTTGCCCGGACTTGACGTAGACGACGCGGGGAGGTGTTTGCCCCCAATGTACTCTGAAAAAAGAGCAAGGATCGCGGTGGCTGGAGCCGGCGCCTTCGGCTTGGCGGTGGCCTTACGTCTGGCGCGGGCCGGGCGATCGGTCACCGTGTTCGATCCCGCGCCGCTGGGCGACAACGCGTCGGGCGTGGCGGCCGGCATGCTGGCGCCGGTCAGCGAGGCGCTGTTCGACCCCGTTTCGCGCGATCACTTGGCGCTGATGCGCCGCGCCCGCGACCTCTGGCCGGACTTCGCCGACGCACTGGGAATCACCTTGTCGCGCGCCGGCGTGCGGATCGAGGGATCCGACGCCTGGCGGGCCGAGATCGCCAAGCGCCTGGAGCAATTGGGCGTCGCTTCCAGCGACACGATCGACGAAGACTGGCGGCTCGAGGCCCGCCCCGCGCTGACGACGCTGCGCGCCGCCGCCGAGCGGTCGGGCGTGGCTTTCGACGCCGGCGCCGTCACGGCCTTCGAGCCGGGCGCCCTGACGCTGGCCGACGGCCGGGTCGAGTCCTTCGACGTGCTGGTGCTGGCGACCGGGCCGGGCGTTCGCGACGGCCGGATCGCGCCCGAGACCTCGGCGCTGGCGCCGATCAAGGGTCAGCTCCTTCGCGCCGAGCCCCTGGACGACGACGCGGCGGTGGTGCGCGGCGAGGGGGTTTATCTGGCGCCCGGGGAAGCCCTGGCGATCGGCGCGACCATGGAGGCGGGCCGAGACGACCTGGCCCCCGAGGCGACGGCGACCCAGGCCTTGCGCCGCGCCGCCCAAGCGTTGCGCCCGGCGCTGGACCTCGACCAGGCGGTCGTGGAGGTGGGCGTGCGGGCGACGACGCCCGACGGCTTGCCCCTGGTCGGCTGGAGCCAAGCGCCCGGCGTCATGCTGGCGGTTGGCGCGCGACGTAATGGATGGCTGTTCGCGCCGCTTGTGGCGGGTATGGTGGCGGCCTATCTGACGGATGATAACCCAGGCCCCGACGCCGCCGCCTTCGATCCGCGGCGCTTCGAGAAGGCTTCAAGGGATGACGCATAGCGCAGGGGAGTAGGGCCGGATGTCCGGATTCTGGTTGACCGAAGAGCAGGAAGCCATCCGCGAGGGCGTCGCCAAGGTCTGCGCGGCCTTCGACGACGAGTACTGGCGCCGCACCGACGAGACCGGAAACTTCCCCGAGGAATTCGTCGCCGCCATCGCCGAGGGCGGCTGGCTAGGCGTGGCCATGCCCGAAAGCGTTGGCGGCGCGGGCCTGGGCCTGACCGAGGCGGCGGTGATGATGCAGACCGTGGCCCAATCGGGCGCGGGCTTCTCGGGCGCCTCGGCGATCCACCTCAACATCTTTGGCCCCATGCCTCTGGTGAAGTTCGGCACGGATGAGCAGCGCGAGCGCCTGCTGCCCCGGATCATTTCGGGCGAGGACAAGATGTGCTTCGCCGTCACCGAGCCGAACTCGGGCCTCGACACCTCCAGCCTGGAGACGCGGGCCGAGAAGGTGGACGGCGGCTATCGCCTGAACGGCCGGAAGATCTGGACCACCGGCGCCCAGCGCGCCAACAAGATCCTGATCATCGCCCGCACCACGCCCAAGGATCAGTGCGCCAAGCCGACCCAGGGCCTCAGCCTGTTCTACACCTACCGCGAGAAGATCGACGCCAAGCCGATTCCGAAGATGGGGCGCAAGGCGGTCGAGTGTAACATGCTCTTCATCGAGGACCTGTTCGTCCCGGCCGAGGACCTGGTCGGCGAGGAGGGCAAGGGTTTCCAGTACCTGCTGCACGGCCTCAATCCCGAGCGCGTGCTGTTCGCCGTGGAGGCGATCGGCCTGGGCCGCGCGGCGCTGGCCAAGGCCGCGACCTACGCCAAGGAGCGCGTCGTGTTCGGTCGGCCGATCGGCCAGAACCAGGGCGTGGCCCATCCGCTGGCCAAGTCGTGGGCCGAGCTCGAGGCCGCCAACCTGCTGGCCTTCAAGGCCGCCGCCCTCTACGACGCGGGCAAGGAGTGCGGAGCCGAGGCCAACGCCGCCAAGTATCTGGGCGCGGAGGCCGGTTTCCACGCCTGCGAGGCCTCGGTGCTGGCGCATGGCGGCATGGGCTACGCCAAGGAATACGACGTCGAGCGCTACTTCCGCGAGGCGATGATCGCTCGCATCGCGCCGATCAGCCGCGAGATGATCCTGAACTACATCGCCGAACGCGTGCTGGGCCTGCCCAAGAGCTACTAGGGCCAAGCGAAAGATGGCCGGGTAGCTGACGACCCGGCCGCCGTTTCAACGCCGGAGGGGGCTGTATCAGCCCGCGTTGAACCGGATGGGAATGCTGACGCTGGCGCCGTCGACCGGTTCGCCATTCTCCATCTGCGGCTTCATCTTGAAGAAGCGCGAGATCTTCAGGGCGGCGGCGCCAAAGCCCTCGCCCGCGGGAGTCTCGGAAGCCACGGAGCAGTCACGAACGGCGCCATTCACCGACACGACGCAGCTTAGGGTCGCCATACCCGAAACGCCGCGCCGCTGGGCGCTATCGGGGTAGTAGCGCGCGACTTCCTCGCCCGAGGGAACCCGCAGCCAGTTCGCGCGGGTGATCACTTTCGGGCGATGCGCGGGCGGCGCGGTGGGGGCGGCCGGGACGGTCGGCAGGACCACGGGTCCTGGCTGGGGCGGTCCCTCGACCTCCACCGGCTTGATCGGCAGCGGCTCGGGTGTGGGCTGGGCCGTCGGTACGGGCGTGTGCGGCCGAATCTGATTCTTCGGCGGCGCGCTCCGCGTCGGCGGCGGGGGAGGCGGCGGCTTGGGCGTGTAGACTTGCTCGATCACGAACGGGTTGTCGGGCTCGGCGGACGGCAGGGGGGCCGTCCACTTCTGATAGGCCAGGTAGCCGATCAGCATCAGGTGCGCGGCGGCCGACACGCCCAGGCCCACGATCAGCACGCGGGACGGTTTGCGCGGGGCGTCGTCCAGACCGGGAATGCCGGAACCATTGGGATTCAGGGCCAGCGCCATGTCGATCTCCCTAACGAAATTACATTCGTAGGATCAGATCAGCACGGGCTCGCGCGGCTGTAAATTGACAATCGTAATCCTGTCCGAGATTTCTCTTACGGGCGTAAGACCGGCTGCGGCATCTCGTCTCCCGGACATGCGTCGCGGATCGTGGTTAATTGCGAATTAACCATGATCGTCGACTCCTGAGGCCCATGCCCGCCGTAGGTTCCATTCGCAGCGTCGTCGAGTCGGCGATCCAGCGCGCTTCCAGCGCGACGGGGGTCGATTTCACGTTCCTGATGGGCACGGCCAAACGCGAGAGCGGCTTCAACCCCGCCGCCAAGGCGCGCACCTCGTCGGCCTCGGGCCTGTTCCAGTTCGTCGACCAGACCTGGCTGGCCACGCTGAAGAAGCACGGCTCCAAGTACGGCTACGCCCGCTACGCCGACCTGATCACGCAGAGCTCCGATGGCCGCTATCGCGTCGACGGCGACGAGGCGCGCAAGGCGGTGCTGGGCCTGAAGATGGATCCGCACGCCGCGTCGCTGATGGCCGGCGAGCTGACTTCGGACCACGCCTCGTACCTGCGCGGCCGGGTGGGGCGCTCGCCCACCGCGGGCGAACTCTACGCCGCCCACTTCCTGGGACCGCAGGGCTCGGCGAAACTGATCCAGGCGGCGACGGCCTCGCCCGGCGCCAGCGCCGCGTCCATGTTCCCCGAAGCCGCCCAGGCCAACCGCTCGATCTTCTACCGCGAAGGCCGGCCCACCACCGTCGGCGAGCTCTACGCCAACCTGACCAAGACGGGCGGGTCCACGCGGATCGCCGATCCGGCCCCGTCACGCGCGGCCGATGACGACCAGGGCTTCATGCAGTACGCCAGCGGTCGCCGCTTGGAGCGCATCCAACAGCAAGAAGCGGTGATGAACCTGATCCTGCGTGGTTCGCAGGACGTCGGCGATCCCTTCGGCGGCGCGGGGTCCTCCGGCGCGTCGGGCATGGGCGCGGGTCAGCGTCTGGCCAGCTCGATGTTCTCCGCCGAGATGCTGCGCGTGCTGGCCGACGCCAACGACAAGGTCAAGCAGCGCTGACCGCTGTCAGCGCCGCCACCTTCTCCTCGCTCCACCCCAGTTCCCGGAACACCGCCGCCGTGTCGGCGCCGAGCGTCGGCGCGGGGCCTCGCGGTCCGTCCGCCGCGCCAGGGAAGCGAGCAGGCGCGGCCGGCGCCCGGAAGGTCCCGCCGCGTCCATCCGGCGTCTGGACAAAGCAGCCCGCCGCCTCGGCTTGAGCGTCATCGGCCAGCTCGCGCGGCGTCTGGTAAGGGGCCCAGGTGATGTCGCCGGCGTCCAGGACCTCGGCCGCCTGGGCGTAGGTCATGGCCCCGAAGGCGGCGTCCAGGATGTCCACCAGCGCCTCGCCATGCTCGCGTCGGGCCTTGGCGGACGCGAAGCGCGGGTCATCGACCAGCTCGGGGCGTCCAGCGGCGGCGGCGATGCGCGGCCAGTCCACCGAGCCTTGTCGAGGCAGCAGGCAGATCCAGCGGCCATCGGCGGTCTTGTAGAAGTTGGCGAGCGGCTGCACGGCCTCGCGCCGTCCCCGCGTCGAGGCCAGCTTTCCGAGGCGCAGCTGGATCGCCATGTCCGAGCCGATCGCGTAGACGCCGGTCCGCAGCAGCGAGGTCTCCACCAGCCTGCCGACGCCGGTCCGCTGGCGCTCGTACACGGCCGCCAGGATGGCCGAGACAGTCGCCAGCGAGGTCACATGGTCGCCCATGCCCGTGCGGATCGGGAAGGGCTCCGAGCCCTTCGGCGCCGTGATCGCCCCCACCCCGGCGCGCGACCAGAAGGCGGCGACATCCATGCCCGGCTTGTCGGCGTCGGGACCCGTGAGGCCATAGCCCGTGAGGCTGGCGTAGATCAGGCGCGGATTGACCGCCTTCAGCGCCTCGTGGTCGAGCCCGGCGCGCGCGAGCGCGGCGGGACGGACATTGGTCAGGAAGATATCGGCCGTGGCGACCAGCGCCTTCAGCGCCTCTCGGCCCAGGTCGCTTCGGATGTCCAGCACCACGGCCCGCTTGCCGCGATTGTCCAGTTCGAAGACGGGGTTGGCGTCCTGGTCCGAGCCGATGGTGTCGAAGAAGCGACGCATCGGATCGCCTTCGGGCGACTCGACCTTGATTACGTCCGCGCCCCAGTCGGCCATGATCCCAGCGGCGCCCGGGGCGGCGATATAGGTCGCCAATTCGACGACCCGCAGACCTTCCAGCATCGCGTCCTCCCATTCCGTTCTTTCGAAGGACCATGCGGGAGGGGGGCGGATCGCGAAAGGCTTACTCTACGGCAGATGGTTTCAGGCCGCGGCGGTTCGGAGGGCGTCGGGGCGCTCCAGAGCGGCCGCGTCGGCCACGGCCCGCGCCACGCCCGCGACGCTGGCCGGCTTGCGCAGCACGATGTCGGCGCCGGCGTCGAGGCTCTCGCGGGCCTCTTCGGAATCACCGTCGATCATGGCGATGATCGGCGCTCGCCGGTTGGGGCCGTCGGCTTCGCGCAGAGCCCTGGCGGTGGCGGGACCGTCCATCACGGGCATGCGGCCGTCCAGCATCAGCAGGTCGAACTCGGCGATGCTGGCCAGGTCGACCGCCCGCCGCCCGTTCTGCGCATGGACGACCTGGTGGCCCAGCTGCTCGAGGATGGCGCGCAGCATGGCCGCGTTCAGGGCGTCGTCCTCGGCGATCAGCACGCGCAGGGCGCGCGGGGCGCCCAGCGGGTCGGCGGACGACGCGGTCTCGTGGGATCCACGCTCCGCCAGCGGGTCGAAAGGCAGGCGCAGCGTGAAGCAGCTGCCCACGCCCATGGCGCTGCTGGCCTCGAGGGCCCCGCCCATCAGCCGCGACAGCTGACGCGAGAGCGACAGGCCAAGGCCCGCGCCGTTGACGCCCGCGCCGGTGCGCTCCACGCGCCGGAACGGCTCGAAGGCCAGCTCCAGTTCCTCGGCGGTCAGGCCCGGACCGGTGTCGGCGACCTCGACCGCGACATGGTCGTCGCGCAGTTCGAGGCGAACCTCGATCCGGCCGCGCACCGTGTACTTGACCGCGTTGCCGAGCAGATTGGACATGATCTGGCGCGTGCGAAGGGGGTCGGCGACCGTGGCCCCGCGATCGCGTCCCAGCAGCATCGGGTCGATGTGGATCGACAGCTCCAGCCCCTTGGCGCCGGCGTGCGGCTTTTCCAGTAGCACGAGGTCCTGGATCAGGCGGACGGGGTCGAAGGCTTGCCGTTCGACGTTGAGACGGCCGGTTTCCGCCGTCTCGGAATCAAGCGTGGCGTTCAGCACCGAAATCAGGTCCTGAGCGGCGTCCAGCGCGGCGTTCAGCTGCTCGCGCGAGGGCGCGGCGCGTCCGCCTCGACCGGCGGCGGCGGCCAGGACGTGGGTGACGCCGGTCAGGCCGTTGCGGATTTCGTGGCTGAGCGTGGCGACGATGTCGGACTTCGAGCGCGCCGTGCGCTCGGCGGTCTCCAGCACGCGCAAGCGTTCGTCCACGAGCCGCTCATGGACGACGGAGAGGTCGTGCTGCCGGCGCAGGGTTTGGTTGTGAATCAAGGCCAGCGCCAAGGCCAGGGCCGTGGCGCCCCAGGTCAGCTCTCCGCCCGAATGCGGCGCGGGGCCCGTGAACTGGGCGATCAGCGGACCGGCGGCGGCCAGGGGCGTGACGATCAACAGGGCGGGCAGGTAGGGCGCGGAGAAGAACGCGCACAGCACCGCGCCGGCCGTCGCCAGCATCAGGAGAGTCTCGCGCGCCGGCCCGGCGCCGACGGCGAAGGCCGAGATCTGCGCGACCGCCATCGCCCAAAGCGAGCCGCAGACCACGTGGATACGCGCCCGACGGCCCAGGTTCCGCGACCGGTCGTCGCGCATCCAGTTCACGGCGAAATAGAAGGCGCCCCAGTTGATCGCGAAAATCGCGAAGCTGGCCGTCATCCAGATGCTGTTGTTCGCGAAGGACGCGACCCAGACGAACAGTGGCAGGCTGACCGCGAAAACCCCCAGGGCGTAAGGCAGCAGCGCGGCCTGGGCGTCGAGAGCCTTGGCCAACCGCGCGCTTCCGATGGGATCTTCGTTCTGGCGGCGCTCGGCGAGCAAAGGGGCGCTCCTCGTGATGGGCTGGGCACCTTAGGAGCGCGTCCTTTGCTCGGCGTTACGGCACATCGTTAATCGCTGGCTTCGCGGCGCAAACAATCGTTAAGCCTAACAATTGATGATCGTGACTCGCGGACGTCCCTGGACGGGGCTTCGCCGAGACGCACGGCCGTTTCGAAACACCTCCGGTCTAGACGGGCGAGCCATGGCCACGACGCGCGCAGCATTGACCGAATCCGACATCCGGATGCTCGTGAAGGGCGTGTCCGCCGACGAGCGGGCGTTGGCCGCGCACAAGCTGTGCCGCAACATCGACCGCGCCGAACTGAGCGAGGAGGATCGCCAGGTCGCTCACGACATCCTGCGGGTGATGGCCGCCGACGCCGCCGAGCTGGTGCGCCGGGCGATGGCGGTGACCCTGAAGAACTCCAAGGTCCTGCCGCACGATGTCGCCATGCGACTGGCCCGCGACGTCGAGGCGGTCAGTCTGCCGATCATCGGCTTCTCGCCGGTGTTCAGCGATGGGGACCTCGCCGAGATCATCCGCGTTGGTGGTCCCGCGCGCCAGTTGGCGGTGGCCAAGCGACCAAAGCTTTCCAGCCGGATCACCGCCCAGCTCGTCGAGGAGGCCGGCGAGGAGGTCGTCGCCACGGCTTGCGCCAACGACAACGCCCGCTTCTCCGAGGTCTCGCTGAAGAAGGCGCTGGCCCGTTTCGCCAAGTCCGAGCGGGTGCTGCAAGCCATCGCCTACCGCGCCACCCTGCCGTTGGCCGTGGCCGAGCGCCTGATCGACATGGTCGGCGAACAGCTGCGCGACCACATCCTGACCCACCACGCGCTGTCGGCCGAGGTGGCGCTGGAACTGATCGTCGACGCCAAGGAGCGGGCGACGATCGACCTCGTGGATCAGGCCGGCCGGACCGCCGATCCGAAGGCGTTCGTCGCGCACCTGAACAGCGTGGGGCGTCTGTCGCCCTCGCTGCTGCTGCGCGCCCTGGCGCACGGGCACATGTCTTTCTTCGAGTGGGGCGTGTCGGAGCTGGCGGGTATTCCGCATCATCGCGCCTGGCTGATGATCCATGACGCCGGTCCGCTGGGACTCAAGGCCATCTGCGAGCGCGCCGGCCTGCCGCCGCGCCTTCATTCGGCGTTCCGGGCGGGGGTGGACGCCTTCCATGGCCTGGAGTTGGACGGCGGCGATCACGACCGCGAGCGGTTCCAGGAGCACATGATCCAGCGCTTCCTGACCTCGTCCCACGCCGCCTCGCGCGACGATACCGACTATCTGCTCGAGCGCATGGACCGCGGCGCCGAGAAGCGGCGATCGGCCTCGGCCTAGTATCGAACAATTGTTCGATGGCGATCTGGCGGCCCCGCCCGCCTGGCGCCAGACTGTCCGGATGTCTGACTCTTCCGAGGGCGAGGTCCGCCCGGCCGCGACCATACTGCTGCTTCGAGACGCGCCGGATTTCGAAGTCCTGATGGTCAAGCGTCACCATCAGATCGACTTCGCGGCGGGCGCTTTGGTCTTTCCCGGCGGCAAGAGCCACCGGGGCGACAGCGACCCGCGCTGGCGCGATCATACGCTGGGCTTCGAGGGGATCGGCCCGGACGACGCGGCCTTGCGGATCGCCGCGCTGCGCGAGGCCTACGAGGAGGCCGGCGTCCTGCTGGCGCGCGATCGAGACGGCGCGTTTTACGCGGGGGAGGCCGCCAAGGATATCCGGGCGGCGGTGGCCGAGGACCAGGTCCCATTCCTCGAGGTGGTGGCGGATCTGGGCCTGAGCCTCGACCTGTCGGCCCTGACCGTCTTCGCGCGGTGGATCACGCCGAAGCTGATGCCCAAGCGCTTCGACACATGGTTCTATGTCGCCCGCGCGCCTCTGGCGCAGCAGGCGATCTGCGATGGGCACGAGGCCGTGGACGCCGAATGGATCGCGCCGCGCCACGCTTTGGAGCTGGCCGCTTCGGGCGCGCGCAAGGTGATCTTCCCCACGCGCATGAACTTGAGTCTGCTGGCCGAAAGCGCCAGTCCAGCGGACGCTGTCCGGCGGGCCGCCGAACGCCCGCTGGTCACGGTCGAGCCCTGGGTGGACGGCGAGGTGCTGCGCATCCCGCCCGAGGCGGGCTACGGCGCCGTGACCGAGCCCCTGGCCGCCCTCTAGTTGGCGATCGCCGGGCCGGCCGCGTTGGTCCAGGCCACGACCTGGCCAAGCACCTGGGCGACGGCCTTGTCGTAGGCCGGCACGATCGCCGAGACGCGGTTGTCGGCGGCCTTGACCCTGGCCTCGAAGACCTGGTCGCCGACGAGAGCCCGGTCGGTGTTGCGGTTCATGACGCCGCGCACGCGGACCACGACTTCCGGCGCGGCCTTGGGGCCGTTGACGTAGTCGGTCTCGAAGGTCCGCACCTCAAGGCGCAGGACCAGATCGGCCTTGGCCACCTCGCCGCGACCGATCAGGCGGGCGCGGCCGGGATCGTTCTCGAACGCCCGCGCCACGGCCTCCTCGAACAGCACGAAGGCTGGCGAGACCCAGCGGGCGTCGGCGATATAGGCGATCTTCCCTTCGCTGACGGTCATGATCCGGTCGCTCGCCGCGGCGCGGGTGAAGGTCGAGGGCGACTTGAGCACGCCGAACATGGCGCCGGGCGGTCCCTTGGGCGCGCTGATTTCGGCGTCGCCGAACCGGTAGAGGCCCACCGGCTTGGTCTTGGGGAAGACGCTGATGCAGGCCGAGAGGCCCATGGCCAGGGCCGCGACCGCCGTGAGGCGGGCGAGGTTGCGGATGCGGCTCATGGTTTGACCTCCACTTCCTTGGCGGGCGCCTTGCTGATGGCTCCGCGCGGGTTCTGTTCGATGTCGCCGACCAGTCGGTCCAGCGACTCGGCGGCCGATTGCAGGGTGACGATGGCCGCCGACAGTTGCGGCAGGCCGGTGCTGGCGAAGTCACTGGTCGGGCCTTCCAGCTTGCCGACCATGCCGCGCGCGTCCTTGGCGGCGGCCTTCAGCTCCGCGGCGGCGTCGCCCAGTTCCTTCAGCGTGCGCTTGGCGTCGCCGTTGACCAGGCCATTGGCGCTATTGGCCAGTTCGCTGATCGACTGCGCGGTCTGGTCGATGCTTTGCAGCGCCTTCTGGGCGTCGGCGATCACTTCCTTGCGCTCGCGCATCTCGGCGGTCACGGCCTGGACGTCGCCCAGCGCGGCGCTGAAGGTCTTGATGTTCTTGTCGGACAGCACGCGGTTGACGCGGTCCAGCGCCTCGATCGTGCGCGTCAGGACCGTGCCGCCGCCTTCCAGCAGGTCGGACAGGGCGCTGCGCTGGCTGCGCAGAACCGGAACGCGGCCGCCCTTGACGGTGTCCTTCAGGAGCTCCTTGTTCGGCGAGCCGGCGGTGATCTGGATGTAGTTCACGCCGGTGATGCCCTGCGGCTCCAGCGTGGCGTAGCTGTCGACCTTGATCGGCACGTCCGAGGTGACGCGGATGCGGGCGATCACCCGGTTGGGATCGCTCTTGTCCAGCTCGATGCGCGTCACCTCGCCGACCTTGATGCCGTTGAAGTGCGCCTCGCCGCCCTGCGACAGGCCGCGAACGGGGCCGACGAACAGGACGTCATAGAGGTCGTAGTCGCGGTTGAAGCTGATCTTGGCCAGCCAGACGGCGAAGACGATCAGCCCCATGAAAAGGGCCAGCGTGATCGCGCCCACCACAGCGTAGTTGGCGTTTCTTTCCATCAGTCGATCCTCGCCTCGGCCAGGGACTCGGCGGACGCGGCGGCGCGTCCTCGCGGGCCCAGGAAGTACTTCTTGATCCAGGGATGATCCGAACGCTCCAGTTCGCGAACCGGCGCCACGGCGACTACCTTCTTGTCGGCCAGCACGGCCACGCGATCGGTGATGGCGTAGAGGCTGTCCAGATCGTGGGTGATCATGAACACGGTCAGGTCCAGGCTTTCGGACAGGTCCTTGATCAGCTCGTCGAACGCCGCGGCGCTGATCGGGTCGAGGCCGGCGGTCGGCTCGTCCAGGAACAGCAGTTCCGGATCCATGGCCAGGGCGCGGGCCAGGCCGGCGCGCTTGCGCATGCCGCCCGACAGCTCGGCCGGCTTCAGCAGCGCGGCGTGGGCGGGCAGGCCCACCATGGCGATCTTCAGGTCGGCGATCTCGTCGATCTCGCGGCGGGGCAGGCGGGTGTGCTCGTGCAGCGGCGCGGCGACGTTTTCGCGCACCGTCAGGTTCGAGAACAGGGCGCCTTGCTGGAACAGCACCCCCCAGCGGCGCTCGATCGACGACCACCGGCGGCGCGAGGCCGTGCGCATGTCGCCGCCAAACAGCCGCACATGGCCGCCTTCCGGCGCCTTGAGGCCGATGATGGTGTTCAGCAGCACCGACTTGCCGGTGCCCGAGCCGCCGACGACGCCCAGAACCTCGCCGCGCTCGACCTTGAGGTCCAGACCGTCGTGGACGACGTGCTCGCCAAAGCGCGACACCAGGCCTCGCACCTCGATCGGGTAGGTCTCGCTGTCGGCGGTTTCGACGGCGGGCGGCGTGATCGCGGGACCGGTCATATGTCCAGCTCCATGTAGAGCAGGGCGAACACCGCATCGATCAGGATGATGGCGAAGATGGCGTGCACGACCGAGGCGGTGACCCGGCGGCCCAGCGCCTCGACGTCCTGGCCGACCTCCATGCCCTGGCGGCAGCCGATGGCGGCGATCACCGCGGCCATGACCGGCGCCTTGGACATGCCGATCCAGAAGTGGGTGGCGCCGACATAGTCGACGATCCGCTGCAGGAAGAAGTTCGGTGAAAGATCAAGCACGATCCAGACGACGAGCATGCCGCCCGCGAGCCCGGCGAGCGTCGCAACGAAGGTCAGGATCGGAATGGTCAGCAGCAGGGCGGCGAACCTTGGCAGCACCAGCGCCTCGTAGGGATCGACGCCCATGACCTGCATGGCGTCGATCTCCTGGTTCATCTTCATCGAGCCGATCTCGGCCGCGAAGCTGGAGGCCGAGCGGCCCGCCAGCAGGATGGCGGTGATCAGGATGTTGAACTCGCGCATCACCGAGATGCCGATCAACTCGACCGAATAGACCTGGGCGCCGAAGTCGGTGAGCATGTTGGCGCCCAGCAGAGCCACCACCGCGCCGATGAAGAAGGTCGTGGTCGCCACGATAGGCATGGCGTCCAGGCCGGCGCGCTCGCACAGGGCGACGATCGGCGCCCAGCGGATTCGCTTGGGATTGACGATGCTGCGGCCGAAGGCGGTGAGCAGATGGCCCAGGAAGACCATGGTGCTGTAGGCGTCGGAGAACAGGCCGACGACGCCGCGACCGATCCGCTCCAGCAGGGCCTTGAAGCCCCCCGGGCGCACCGTCGGCTCGGTCTGCACCTTGATGGCGGCCGAGACCAGCTCCAGCAGGCGCAGCACGCCATGACGCGCCTGGACGTCTTCCGGCTTCAACCGGTCGTCGGCGGCGCGAAGGATCGCGTAGGCCCCGGCGGTGTCGCAGCGGTTGACGCCCGTCAGGTCGAAGGCCGGACGGTCCACCCCGTCCAAGGCCTCGGCCAGGCGCAAGCCGGCGTCGAACAGCCCGCGGGCGGTCCAGTCCCCCGACAGCACCGCCGTCGGGCGGCCATCCTGTTCGGCCAAGGTGAAGTCCGCAGGAAGCGCCATGAGGTCCTTGAGGGTGTGCTCTCGGTTATATCCAAGCCCCGCCATGGACCTGACAAGTGCAAAACGCGTCAAAGCGCAGCTTGTTTCGATAGGATGTGACGCCGAGGCGGCGGCGGCGTGAAAAGTGGGTGAAGTTCACGCTTTGGATTTAACTTCGGTTAAGACATTGGGCGCAGCAACGAACTCAATCCAAAATACGAATAAGAGTTCGGAGTAGAAGCATGAGCGCGGACGCGAAGCTGGATCAGCGGATGGCCTTCATGCGATTCGACGCGCGCGCCCGTTCGGCCCTGCGCGCCATCCAGCCCGTCATCGACACCGAGATCGAGCCCGCGCTCGGGCAGTTCTACGATCAGGTCCGAGCCTTTCCCGAGACGCGCGGCAAGTTCCGCGACGAGGCTCATATCGCCGCGGCCGAGCGCGCCCAGGCGGGGCATTGGCGGCGCATCGCTCAGGCCGAGTACGGCGACAGCTATGTGACCGACGTGGAGCGGATCGGCCGCGCCCACGTCAGGGCGGAGCTCGAGCCGCGCTGGTATGTCGGCGGCTACGCCGTGGTCGCCGAGGAGCTGATCCGCGCGGTCATCACCAAGCGCGCCAAGGGGCTGTTCAACGCTGGAAAGTCCGACCAGGAACTGGCCGACGGGCTCTCGGCCATGGTCAAGGCCATCTTCCTGGACATGGACCTGGCCATCTCCAGCTACATCGCCTTCATGGACGAGCAGCGCCGCGCGCTGGAGGCTGAACGTCAGGACGGCCAGCGTCGCCAGGCCGAGGCGGTCAGGGCCCTTGGCGTGGCGCTGGCGCGCCTGGCGGACGGCGATCTCTCGACGCGGGTGGAAGGGGGCCTCTCGCCGGAGTTCCAGAGCCTGAAGATCGACTTCGAGAAGGCGGTGGGCGCGTTGGACGCGGCCTTGCACGCGGTTGATCGCTCGGCGGGCGGCATTCTTTCGGGCGCCGAACAGATCGCGCGCGACGCCGAGGACCTCTCGCGGCGCACGGAGCAGCAGGCTTCGACCCTGGAGCAGACCGCCGCCGCGGTCGAGGAGCTGACGACCGCCGTCGGCAAGACGGCGCAGAGCGCCCGCGAGGTCTCGTTCCAGGTCGAAGAGGCGAGCGCCGACGCTCAACGCTCGGGCGAAGTCGTCAACCGCGCCGCTCAGGCGATGACCAAGATCGAGGCCCAGTCGCAACAGGTGAACCAAATCCTGGGCGTGATCGACGAGATCGCCTTCCAGACCAACCTGCTGGCCCTGAACGCGGGGGTCGAGGCGGCCAGGGCCGGCGACGCGGGCAAGGGCTTCGCCGTGGTGGCGCAGGAAGTGCGGGCCCTGGCCCAGCGTTCGGCCGAGGCGGCCAAGGAGATCAAGTCGCTGATCACCGAATCCAGCCGCCAGGTGGGCGAGGGTGTCGAGCTCGTCGGCCAGACGGGCGCGGCGCTGCGCGGCATCGTCGAAAAGGTCGGCGGCATCGGGGCGATGGTCACCGCGATCGCGGCCTCGGCCAGCGATCAGGCCGAGGCGCTCGGCCAGGTCAATTCGGCCGTCAATCAGCTTGACCAGGTGACCCAGCGCAACGCGGCGATGGTGGCCCAGTCAACCCAGGCGACCCACGCCCTGAGGGCCGAGGCGTCCGACCTCTCCGAGCACGTTGGCGCTTTCCGCCTGGGCGGAGAGCCCGCGCGAGCGTCGGGCGGGTCTTTCGGCTCGGAGGACGCCTCGGACGACAACGCGGTCCATTCCGCTCATGCCCGCATCGCCGCTTTCGCCCGGCCTGGGCGCTGATACCGGGCTCTAGCGCGGCGGCGGCGCCGTCGAGGCGCGATGGATCAGCTCGAACGGTAGCAGGATGTCCCGCGGCCGTTCGGCGGACTCGCTGGGCTTGGCCTGGGCGATCAAGAGCTTTGCGGCCACCGACGACATCTCGGCCACCGGCTGGCGCACGGTGGTCAGCTGCGGGCGGCTGAAGCGCGCGCTGGGGCTGTCGTCGAAGCCGGCCACGGAGATGTCGCCCGGCGTCATGAACCCCGCCTCCGCGATCGCGGCGACGCAGCCCAGGGCCATGTCGTCGTTACTGGCGAAGATGGCGGTCGGCCGGTCCGGCAGCGCCAGCAGCGCCTTGGCCTCGGCCATGCCCGACTGGAAGGTGAAGTCGCCCTGGCGCACCAAGCCTTCTGACACGGGCAGGCCGTGGGTCTTCATCGCCGCCAGATAGCCTTCGCGCCGCGCCTGGCTGGCGCCGTAGCGCGGCTCCCCGACGATGAAACCGATCCGCTTGTGCCCCAGGCCGATCAGGTGCTCGGTCATTTCTCGGGCGGCGGCGACGTCGTCCATGTGGACGCGGGGGCCCAGGCCTTCGGCCCGCTCGGGCCCAAGGCGCACATAGGGCGTACGGGCCTTGTCGAGCAGTTCCAGCACCACGGGGTTGTCCGAGGACGGCGGCGTCAGGATCACGCCGTCCGGCTTGAGGGCCGCGAGCAGGGCGGCGACTTCCTGCCGGACCTGCGGGCCCTCGTGGTCGATCAGCTCGATCAGCAGGTGATAGCCCGCCGCGCGGCATTCCAACGTCGCGCCCAGCTGGATACGGCTCAGATAGTCCGCGCCCCGCTCGCTGCGCCAGTGATCGATCGTCAGAGCGGCGTCGACGAACACGGCGATCACGAACGAGCGAGAGCCCGCCAGGCTGCGGGCCGATAGATTGGGGCTGTAGCCCAGCTCGCCGGCGGCCAGCAGCACGCGGTCGCGCATGGCGGGCCGGACGTTCGGCTCCTTGTTCATCACCCGCGAGACAGTCTTGATCGAGACGCCCGCCCGGGCGGCGACGTCGTAGATCGTCACCGAAGCCATAGTCCGTCACGCCCCCTCGAGTGACTCACCCCAACCCGCGCAGCCTAGAGCTTGTCCGCCTCCGATGGAAACACCGGAGCCGGATCGGGATGGGTGGAAACCTCTGGACGACAGCATGGTGGCCCTTGTGCGGCAAGGGTTGGACGGCCACTGTGCGGACAGACGCGGCGCAGACCGCGCGGACCCGTCCGGGCCGGTTCAAGAATCTGGGCGGGCGAAGCCGATCGTCCGCTCGGGGGGAGATGATATGCGGCCAGAGGATCGGGCCCGGCCCAAGGAGCCGGTGCGCGCGGGTTTCATCACGGCCTACACCCTGGCGCAGATCGGGGCGTTCGTGTCGTTCCAGCCCCTGCTTCAGGTGCTGCTGCCGCTGAAGGCTCAGGCGATCGATCCGGCCGGCAAGGCCGTGGTTCTCAGCCAGGTCGCTTTCTACGGCGCGATCGTCGCCAGCGTCGCCAACCTGCTGGCGGGAGCGATCAGCGACCGGACCACCTCGCGCTTTGGCCGGCGGCGGCCGTGGATCGTGGTCGGCGCGATCGGCGCGTCCCTGGCCTATCTGGCGATCATGCGCGCCACCACGCCGATGGCCTTGGTCGGCGGCATGATCCTGTTCCAACTGACCTTCAACCTGTGCTTCTCGGCGCTGGTGGCCGTGATGCCCGATCGTGTGCCCGACGGGCAAAAGGGGCTGGTGGCGGCGTTCCAGAGTCTTGGCAACCCGCTCGGCACCGCAGCCGGCGCGGTGCTGATCGGCGGAGTTCTCGTCGCCGAGGGGGAACGGTACGCGGCGATCTCGGCGGCGCTGCTGATCGGGCTTCTGCCGCTGGTGATCAGCCTGCGCGATCCGCCGCTGCCCAAGAGCAGCGTGCCGCCATTCCGGCTGGGCGCCTTCCTGTCGGGCCTTTGGGTGAACCCTCGCGAGCACCCGGACTTCGCCTTCGCCTGGGCGGGCCGGTTCATGGTGCTGGTCGCCCTGTGCCTGACCCAGAACTACATGCTCTATTTCCTGCAGGACGTGCTGGACTATCCGCGCCTGTTCCCGGGGCGACGGGCGGAGGAGGGGCTGGCGATCCTGACGACGGTCTCGACGATCTCGAACGTCGCCTTCGCCATGCTGGGCGGCGTGCTGTCGGACCGGCTGCGGCGACGCAAGCTGTTCGCCTTTGGGGCGGCGCTGGCGATCGCCGCGACAATGGCCGTCTTTTCGCTGTCGCCCAGCTGGCCTCTGTTGGTGGCGACCTATGTCATCCTGGGCTGCGGCGCGGGCTGCTTCTACGCCGTCGACATCGCCCTGGTGACCCAGGTGCTGCCCTCGCAGCGCGACGCGGGCAAGGACCTGGGCGTCATCAACCTGGCCAACACCTTGCCCCAGGCCCTGGCGCCCGGCCTGGCCGTGTGGGCCCTGGGGCCCAGCCAGATGGACTATCACGTCTTCTTCCTGACGGCGGCGGCGCTGGCCCTGGCTGGCGGTCTGGCGATCCTGCCGATACGAGGGGTGCGCTGACCCTTTTCCAGAGGCCCCCTTGCCCCAGTTCCGCGTCGTCACCGATCCCGACGATCCCGCCGTCGCCCCGTTCCGCGCGATCAAGGAGCGCGACCTCGTCGGGCGCGAGAGGCTGTTCATCGCCGAGGGCGAGACGGTCCTGCGGGCCTTCGTCCGCGACGCGCCGGAGCGCGTGGTCTCGCTACTGATCGATCCCAAGCGCCGGGACAAGCTGGACGACGTCTTCGCGAGCCTGCCCGAGGATGCGCCAGTCCATTTCGCCGACCAGGCCGTGCTGGACTCCATCGCCGGCTTCCACCTGCATCGCGGCGTCCTGGCGGTGGGGCGCAAGCCCGAGCCCGTCGCGGCCGCCGAGCTTCTGGCCAGCCTGCCCGCGCGGGCGGTGGCGCTGGTGCTGTGCGGCATCGCCAATCACGACAATATCGGCGGCATCTATCGCAACGCCGCGGCTTTCGGGGCGGACGCGGTGATCCTGGACGCCGACTGCTGCGACCCGCTGTACCGCAAGGCGATCCGCGTCTCGGTGGGCGCGGCGCTGTCGGTCCCGACCGCGCGGCTGGCGCGAGACGAAGACATCGCCGACCTGCTGGCCCGGACCGGCTTCGAGGCCCTGGCGCTCAGTCCGTCGGCGTCCGAGATCCTGGCCCAGCTCAAGCCGGCGCCGCGCACCGCCGTCCTGCTGGGCGCCGAGGGACCGGGCTTGTCCGCCGAGGTGATGGCGCGGGCCCGGACCGTGGGCATTCCCATGGCCAACGGCTTCGACTCGCTGAACGTCGCCACCACCAGCGGGATCGTGCTGCACCATCTGCGTTTCGCGAAGATCTAGGCGAGGCTGGAAACCGGTTTCCAAATCGACCGAAGCCGCTTTAGGCTCGCGCCCACAACAACCCGTCAGAAGGCTTCGATCCCATGCTGAACCGTCGCGGCGCCCTTGCGGCCTTTGTCACCGGCGTCCTGGGATCCCTGGCGGCGCGGAAGGCGGAGGCGGCGGAGCCCTCCAAGTCGGCGCCCGCCGATCCCACCGAGATCATCACCCTCTGGCCCAATGGCGCGCCGGGCGGGGAGGGCGTGACGGTCGAGGAGCGGATCATCGACCGCACCACGCCCGCCGGTCCGCGCGACCGCGCTCAGGTTCATACGCGCAAGCCGACCCTGGCGGTCTTCCGCCCGAAGAAGCCGAACGGCGCGGCGGTCATGCTGATCCCGGGCGGCGGCTATGAGCGGGTGGTGCTGGACAAGGAGGGCTACGAGACCGCCCGGCGGCTGAACGCCAGCGGCTACACCTGCTTTGTCCTGTTCTACCGGATGCCGGGCGACGGCTGGGCGGCGGGCGGCGACGCGCCGCTGCAGGACGCCCAGCGCGCGATCCGCTTGATCCGCTCGAAGGCCGCCGCCATGGGCTTCTCGCCAGACCGCGTGGCGATCATGGGCTTCTCGGCCGGCGGGCATCTAGCCGCCAATCTGACGGTTCGGTTCGATGCGCCGACCTACGATCCGATCGACGCCGCCGACCAGCTGCCGGCCAAGCCCAACCTTTCGGCCCTGATCTATCCGGTCATCAGCCTGGACCTGTCGATCGCTCACGGCGGCTCGCGCAAGCAGTTGCTGACCCGCGACGGCTCGCCCGATCGCGAGGCGGTCCTGTCGCCGGACAAGCAGGTGCGCGAAGGCCTGTCGCCGGTGTTCCTGCTGCACGCGGCCGACGACAAGACCGTGCCAGTGGCCAACGCGCTGACGATGTTCACCGTGCTCAAGGCCAAGTCGGTCCCGGCCGAGCTGCATGTCTTCGAGGAAGGCGGCCACGGCTTTGGCCTGCGCTTCACGCCCGACCAGCCGGTCTCGGCCTGGCCCAACCTGTTCGAGGCCTTTGCCAAGCGGCACGGCATCTAGAGGGTCAGCAGGTTTCCCGCTCCCGGGCGTTCCAGGCGGCGATCTCGGCGTCGCGGAACTTGATCCACTCGGCGCGCAGCACCGCGGGGCGCTTGCCGTGGCGCTCGTCCAGGAACGCGGCGCCGACCACGCGATCGGTGCGGAAGGTCCGGAACGCCTGGCGCAGCTCGCACCAGGCGATGATCATCCGGATCGTCTCGCGATAGCCCACGGTGACCGGCCAGATGACGCGGTTGCTGACCGCGCCCGCCTCGTCGCTGTAGTCGAGCTGGATCTTCCGGCCCGCGTGAATCCAAGCGCGCACCTGGGCGACGTCGATGCGGTCGGTCTGGGGCTTCCAGGCGGGGGAGGCCGCCGCCGCCGGCTCCAGCACATAGGGACGCAGGCGGTCGGGCACGGCCGAGGCGATCTTGCTGATCAGGTCCTTGGCCGCCTTGGCCAACACCGGGTCGCCGCGTCCGGCCACCCATTGCGCGCCTAGCACCGCGGCCTCGATCTCGTCGGGCGTCAGCATCAGGGGCGGCATGTCGAAGCCGGCTTCCAGCACATAGCCGACGCCGGCCTCGCCCCGGATCGGCGCGCGCTGGCCCACGAGGGCGGCGATGTCGCGATAGACGCTGCGCTTGGAGGTCTCCAGCTCGGCGGCGATGGCGTCGGCCGTCACCGGCGCGCGGCTGCGGCGCAGGATCTGGATGATTTGGAAAAGGCGTTCGGCGCGTCTCATGGCTCACATATCGGCGATCGCTACTGACAGCATGCTGGCAGTAGGGTGGCGGTAGCAAGTGTTCATCACGACATTCGAGATCGGAGAGGGACGATGATCACGCTGTTCGCCGCGGGGGCCGGGTTCGGGCTGCCGGAAATCAGCCCCTATGTGACCAAGACCGAGGTCCAGTTGATGATGGCCGGCCTCGCCTATCGCAAGACCGTCGGCAGTCGCGAGACCGCGCCGAAAGGCCAGCTGCCCTGGATCGAGGACGCCGCCCAGGCGATCGGCGATTCCACCTTCATCCGCGCCCACATCGAGCGGAAGTACGGCGTCGATCTGGACGTCGGCCTCACCGCCAAGGAGCGCGCCCAGGCCTGGGCGATCGAGCGGATGATCGAGAACCAACTCGGCTGGGTCTCCGGCTACTTCCGCTTCCTGGAGCCGGCCAATTTCGCCAAGGGCCCGGCGCGCTGGTTCGACCAGGCGCCGGAACACCTGCGCGAGGGCCTTCGCCACGGTCTGTTGGAGGCCGTGACCGCCAATGTGCGGGCCGTCGGCGTCGGACGGCACCTGCGCGAGGAGATCGCCTGGCTGGGCAGCCTGTCCTTGCGCTCGCTGGACGAGCTGCTCGAGGACAAGGCCTATCTGATGCGGGACAGCCATCCCGTCGGCGTGGACGCCATCGCGTTCGCCATGCTGGCGGCGATCCTGACGCCCTTCTTCGACTCGCCGTTGCGGCGCGAGGCCGAGAGCTATCCGCGCCTCGTCACCTATGCCGGGCGCATGATGGGCCAGTTCTACCCGGCCCATCCTTGGGGACTTCGGCAAGCGGCCTGATGTGCTCGGCTGTCCAAGGCCAGTGTAAGTGAACCCTCTTCAGGTCGCGATCACGGTTGCATCTCGCCTCGATCTGACGTTGTTGACGGCCAATGACCTCGCTTTGGCGCGATCATTGGCCGCACACACCTAGGTCTTGCCCCTATCGGGGAGCGTGTGCTGTTTTGCGGCCTTCGAAATAGGGGGTTTGGGATGTCTGAGACTTTGGCGCCGGTAGGCGTTGAGACGGTGCTGGAAGCGATCTCGGCGGAGATGTCGATCGCTGCCGTGGCGTGCGGGCATCTGGACGTGGCGCTGGGCAAGATCCTCGAGGTCGTGCCTGCCGAGCATCGCCTGGCCGTGATGCACGAGCTGCACATGGTGGACATGCTGGCTCAGCACATCACCGCCATCACCGACTTCACTGGTCGCGTGCTGCACGAGAGCCACCACACCGGCCGCCTCGAGGTCAACGACGCCTTGAACGCGATCACGCTGGGCGACGTCGCCGCCCGCCTCCGCGCCTCGCTGAAGAAGGCGGAGTAGAGCGCCGAGGCTGGAGCCCGTAGGGTTTGGGCAGACTCGTCCAAACCCGATAAACACGCCCTAATTCATCGACTTAGAGCGCGTTCGAGCGGGTTGGCCGCTCACGCTTAAACCTGGCGCGCTTCTAGTGCGCTGGCCGGACGGCGTCCGCGGAAACCGCGTTCGCCGACGGCCGTCCGGCCGCCACATCGGCCAGATTGCCCAGCGTCGTCTCCGCGATCGCGGTCAGCGCCTCTTCCGTCAGGAAGGCTTGGTGGCCCGTCACGAGCACGTTCGGGAAGGTCAGCAGGCGCTGGAAAAGGTCGTCCTGGATGATTTCGTTCGACAGGTCCTCGAAGAACAGGTCCGCCTCCTGCTCGTAGACGTCCAGCGCCACGCCGCCCACTTGCCGTGACTTCAGGCCCGCGATCAAGGCGGTGGTGTCGATCAGCGCGCCGCGGCTGGTGTTGACGATCAGCACGCCAGGCTTGGCCGCCGCGATGGCGTCGTCGTCGATCAGGTGACGCGTCTCCGGCGTCAGCGGGCAATGCAGCGAAATGACCTCGGCCTCGCGCAGCAAGGTCTTCACCGGGACATAGCGAACGCCGGCGGCGACCAGAGCCGGGTCCTGAACGACATCGCTGGCCAGCACCTCGCACCCGAAGCCCAGGCGCAGCATCCGCGCCACCAGCGCGCCGATGCGGCCCGTGCCGACCACCCCGGCCGTGCGGCCGGCCAGATTGCGGCCGATCAGCCCATCGAGGGCGAAGTTGTTCTCGCGCACCCGGGCGTAGGCGCGCGGGATGTTGCGATCCAACGCCAGCAGCAGGCCCAGGGTGAACTCCGCCACCGCCTCGGGGGAATAGGCCGGCACGCGCACGACCGTGACGCCCAGCCGCTGGGCCGCCGCCAGGTCGACGTTGTTGAAGCCGGCGCAGCGCAGGGCCACGGTCCGCGTGCCGCCGGTCGCCAGGGCCTCGAGCGTCGCGGCGTCCAGCCGATCGTTGACGAACACGCAGACCGCCGGATAGCCGGCCGCCAGCGGGGCCGAGGAGGCGTCGAGCCGGGCCTCGAAATAGTCGATCCGATGCTCGAACCCGCTGTTGGCGGCGTCGAAGAACTTCCGGTCGTAGGCCTTGGCCGAGAACATCGCGACCCGCATGGTCCGCTCCTTGGTGATCGGCGCAGCGGTAGCAGATCGCGCGCGACGCGCGCAGCGCGGGCGGCTACGGAGGCGTCATCTTCTTTGGGTTGGCGCCCTGGATCACCAGGGAACTGTCGCGCCGCCGTAGTCAAAGAAGCCGCCGCTGTCGGCGGGCTCCAGTTGGTGAAGCAACTTCAACAGCCGAGCAACGGCGACGCCTGGCGTCTCCACCGACCGGCTGGCGCGCGCGAACGGGGCGCTGAGCGGCGTGTCCACCGTGCCGGGATGCAACGCGGCGCAGATGGCCAGCGGCCGCTCGCGCGCCAGCTCGATGGCCTGACAGCGGATCAGCATGTTCAAGGCCGCCTTGCTGGAGCGATAGGCGTGCCAGCCGCCGAGGCGATTGTCGCCGATACTGCCCACGCGGGCCGAGAGGGCGGCGATCACGCTTCGCTCGGCGCGAGGCAGCAGCGGCGCCAGGTGCTTGCAGACCAGCGCCGGCAGCATCGCGTTGACCTCGAACAGGCGCGAGAGGCTAGCCGCCGTCACCGCCTTCATCGATTTTTCGGGCGTGACGCCGGGCTCGTGCAGCATGCCGGTGGCGATCAGGATCAGGCCAGGGACGCCGAGCTTCGACAACGCGCTCGCCAGATTCGCCAGGGCGTCCTCATCCAGGAGATCGGCGGCCAGGAAGGGCAGGCGAGGATCGTCCGGCCAGTCGTCGGGTCGCCGGCGTCCGACGCCGACCACCTTGGCCCAGCCAGGCTCGCCGCGCAGTTCCTCCACGAAGGCGCGCCCCAGACCGCCGCCCGCGCCGACCACGACCGCCAGGCGGTCGCCGGCCTCATCGTCAAAAGTCATCTCAGCCGCCCGCCGCCGCGGCGCCGATCACCAAGCCCACGCAGGCCATGGCCGTCAGCGGCAGACGAAGCTGCCGGTACCAGTCTGGAAGGGCCTTGGCGGTCAGGTCCCAGACCCCTTGCGCGGCCAGGGCGGCGGTCATGCCCAGCAGGGCGTTGGCCGCGAGTCGCGGCTCGCCTTGACCCATGACGCCGATCGCCGCCAGCGCCCAGCCGACCAGGGGCGGCGCCATGGCGAGGACCAGGGTGTCCGAGCGGCAGTCGTCGCTGAACACCGCCTGCGCCGCGCGGACGCCGCCGAGAAACGACAGGATGGCGGCGGCGTAGACGATCTGCAGGCTGCTCCAGGCGAGGGTCGGTTCGAACCAGTCGATGCGAAGCACCGGCGGGGCCAGAAACGGGATAAGCCCGAAGGCGCCCAGCCAGGTCATCAGCTTGGCTTGTGCGTGCTGGTGACCATCCGCTTCCGCGCGAGACATATTTTCCGCTCCTCAGGCCGAGCGCTTGGCGCGCGCTCGAGGGCGATACGGGTCATCGGCGCGGTCGGACGCTCCACCGCCTACGTCAAACGCGTCCGCGCCCGACTCTTCTCGGAACGTCAGGAAATCCGCTCGTCGGTTGTCACGATATGGTCCGTTCGACGCCAGTTCAGATGCGCTTCGAGGCGATCGATCCGACTTCGTAGCCCTGGGCGCCGGCGGGGGCGGCGGGTTTCAGGTCGCCGACGGCGCGCTTGGCGTCTTCGGACAGGTCGACCTTGTCCTTGATCGGGTCGCGCTGGCCGAGGAGATCGGCGATCCGCTGAATCCAACTGGCGTCTTGCGTCTTGGCTTCCGACAGCTTCAGGGCTGCCGCGAGCTTGGAGCCTTTCGCCGCTCCGCCAGCGCGTTCGGGGTCATTGGACGCGCTTTCGATGAACTGATCGAGCTTGATTCCGGCCAGCATCGCATTGCGCCAGCTGTCCACGTCCGCGAAGGGCGTCGCGCCGCTCATGTCGGCGACGTTGATGTGCCCGCGAAACAGCGTGTCCTGCTCGACGCCGCCCAGAGTGTCGAAGAAGTCGAGGGCCGCTTGACGCG
Organism: Caulobacter segnis; assembly: GCF_031454995.1. Taxonomy (GTDB): domain Bacteria; phylum Pseudomonadota; class Alphaproteobacteria; order Caulobacterales; family Caulobacteraceae; genus Caulobacter; species Caulobacter segnis_E. Next base: position 58,167 of record NZ_JAVDRV010000005.1, read on the forward strand.
CGCCCGAAGCGCCGCCGCTTTGGGCGCCCGCGCTCAGCGCCATCGTGTAGGCTTGGCCCAACTGCTTGACCTTCTGGGCCGCGGCTGAAGTCGAGACAACCTGACTGTAGAGCTTCTGATTAGCGTCACCCATGCCCAGCATGCCGCCGGAACTGGCCATGTTCGAAAGTGACACATAGGCGTCGAGTTGCTCGGCCTCGGTGCTTGAGGCGCTATTCACCTTCTCGATCAGTTCGTTGAAACGATCCTGGTTCTTGAAGGCGGCCTGCGGCGCCGGCTGCGCGGCGGCGGTCTGCGTGGCGGTGAAGTCCATGACCAAGCCCCTACTCGACTGCGTGGGGCGCAGAATGGACGCCCACGCCTTAATGTTGCATTGCCACCTGGAGTTTAATTGGGACCCCGACATGGTCCAACTGGCGCGGAAGGCGCCGGTGGAGGTGTTGCGATAGCTCGGGGTGTGGCGGCGGGGCGACCTTGGCCAGGGCGATGATCGGCGTCCACGCCGTCGCGCCGTCGCGCTGTCACGTATCTGTCGTCAACGCCCTCTAGTCGGGCCCCGCATCAAGCGGGGTTCTGGTCATGTTCAGTCGTGTTTGTCTCGCCGCCGCCGTTTCGATGGCGGTCCTGGGCCTGGCCTCCTCGGCGGTCGCGGGAGCCGGTGGGCTGGCTCGTCCGCCGCTGACCCAGAACGGCGGGACCTGGGCGTCAGGGCACGTGCAGGGCGTCGCGATCGATGCGAGGGGCGGCTATGTCTATTACTCGTTCACGAACCTGCTCGCGAAGTACGACTTCGACGGAAGGCTGATCGGCACCCTCGTCGGCTGGACCGGGCACCTCGGCGACCTGGATTTCAACCCGGCCGATGGCAAGGTTTACGGCTCTCTGGAGTACAAGAAGGACAAGGCCTTCTACATCGCCGTCATCGACGTGGCGCGGCTGGACAAGGTGGGGGTCGAGGCCAGCCAGAGCGAGATCTTCCGCACCGTCTATCTGCCCGAGGTCGTGAAGGACTATTCCGCCGACCTGAACGGCGACGGGCGGTTCGACGGCGACGACGGCAAGGGCGACGTCATCGCCTCGCCCGATCATCGCTATGGCTGCTCGGGCATCGACGGGGTGTCGTTCGGGCCGGCCTTCGGCCAGGTGGACGGGCCGCGCTACCTGACCGTCGCCTACGGGATTTATGGCAATACCTCGCGGTCCGACAACGACCATCAGCTGCTGCTGCAGTACGATGTCGATGATTGGGGGCGCTACGCCAGCGCCCTGACGGAGGCCGCGCCGCACCGCAACGGTCCGGCGGCTCCGAACGGCAAGTATTTCGTCCGCACCGGCAACACCCGCTACGGCGTCCAGAACCTGGCCTATGACGAAAGCCAACGGCGCTGGTTCATGGGCGTCTATCCGGGCGGCAAGCCGACCTTTCCAAACTATCTTCTGTTCGCGGTCGAGGCGCGCGCCAAGCCGGCGATGACCGACTTGGTGGGCGTGCCTGGTCCGGGCGGCGAGGGATGGGAGCGGGGCATGCTGATCGCGCTCGCCGACGACGGCCTGAAGGACCCCGCCACCGGCGTGCGCGGCTGGAACCAGAAGGCCGATGTCGGCTTCCAGCCCGTCGGCCAAGGCCTGTTCTATGTCGCCGCCAACGCCAAGATCGATGGCAAGCAGACCGCCGATCTCTCGCTGATGCGCTGGACCGGCGACGCCCAGAAGCCGTTCGCGCCGGCCACGGAGGACGACGCGCGAGCCCTGGCCGCCGCTCCGCCCCCGCGGTGATTTCGAGACGATCGGCGTCAGGCTAGGCCTGACTGTCACAATAGCCGGCTAGGCAGGGGCTCGAATCGAGGTGGCGCGCGCGCCGGTTAGCGGAATATCCACTCAGCGGATTACGGATGAGCAGCGCCGACAGGGATAGGACACTGTGGTTCCTGCGGAACATCCTCCCGCACGAACCGGCTCTGCGGGGGTGGTTGTCGCGTGGCGCGCCGCCGGGCATCGACGCCGACGACATTATTCAGGAAGCCTATTCGATCCTCGCCGAGCTGGAGTCGGTCGACGGCATCCGCCATCCTCGCGCCTATCTGTTTCAGGTCGCGAGATCGATCATCACGCGCCATGTCCGCCGCGCCCGGATCGTGCCCATCCACGCGGTCGAGGACCTGGAGCGGCTGGACCCGCTCGACGACGAGGCGTCGCCCGAGCAACGAACGATCGACCGCGACGAGCTTCGGCAACTGGCGCGCGCCATCGCCGCCATGCCGACGAAGACGCGCGAGGCCTTCGTGCTGCGCCGGGTCAAGGGGCTGCCCCAGCGCGAGGTGGCGGCGCGGATGCGGATTTCCGAAAACACCGTCGAGACGCACATCTCGCGCGGCGTGCTTTTCTTGATTGATTGGTTCGGTCGTGGCGGAAACAAGCGGTCCCAAACCTCTAAGATGACGAACCGGGAGAGCGCCTCGAGACATGGCCGTGCGAGAAACCCATCGCGACATTGACCGCGCGGCGTCCGATTGGTCGGCGCGGCAGGATCGCGGACCGCTCTCGCCGGACGCCGCCGCGTCGCTGGAGGCCTGGCTGCGCGGCGATCCGCGCCGACGTGGAGCGCTGCTGCGCGCGCGGGCGATGTCGCTGATGAGCGAGTCGGCCCAGGCGCTGGGCCCCGACTTCGATCCCGACACCTTCGCCGAGCCCCGGCGCGCGCGCCTGTCCCGCCGTGGCGTCCTGACCTGGTCTGGCGCCGCGGTGGCCGCCGCCTCCCTGGGGGCCTTGTCCTTGGCGACCTCGGCCGCCGGCGCGGTGATCAGCACGGAGCGGGGCGAGATCCGCCTCGTGCCGCTGAAGGACGGTTCGACCGTACTGCTGAACACCGAGAGCCGAATCCGCGTGCGCTACGACGAGGGCCAGCGCCACGTCACCCTGCTCAGGGGCGAGGCGTTTTTCTCGGTGGCCCGCGACGAGCGACGTCCGTTCGTCGTCGAGGTGGATGGTCGCGGGCTGCGGACGACCCAGGCCAGCTTCCGCGTCCGCAAGCTCGCCAACGACCCGGTCGATCTGCTGGTCAGCCAGGGCTTGGTCAATGTCTCGGCCGCACCCCTGTTCGGCGCCGGCAAGGTGCTGACGCTCAGCGCCAATACGCGGCTCGCCCTGGCCGACCCCGTGCATCGGTCGGCCGAACAGCCCCGCCCCATCGCGCCCGAGACGGTCACCCGCGAGCTGGCTTGGCGCGACGGCAAGCTGGCGTTCGAGGGCGAGACCCTGAGCCAGGCCGCCTTGGCCTTCGCCCGCTACAGCGACACCCGGATCGAGATCCGCGACCCTGACCTGGCGCGCGAGCCGGTCACCGGCCTGTTCGCCGCCAGCGATCCGGTGGGCTTCGGCCGGGCCGTCGCTCAGGTGTTCGACGCGCGCCTCCAGCGGGACGGCGACACGGTTGTGCTGAGCCGCGCCGCGCAACCTCCCGCCGCGGCGCAATAAGAAGTTTTTGCAACGGATAGCGGAAGCCTTCGTCCGACGGCTCTCAACCCGCGACGTCGCGAGCAACGCGATGCTTGGGGGCCGTATAGCCAATGATTTCTCGCTCTTCCCTTCTGGCCCGCGGCGCGTCGGTCGTCGCCATGGCGATCGCCGCGCCGGCCTTCGCGCAGGACCGCGTGTTCGACATTCCCGCGCAGGCGGCGGTCCGCGCCATTCCCGAACTGGCCCGGCAAGGCCAGGTGCAGATCATCGCGCCAGCCCGCCAGTTGGACGGTATCCAGACGCCGGCCGTGAAAGGGACGATGGACGTCCGCGCGGCGCTGCGCCGCCTGATCGCCGACACGCCGCTGCGGGTCGACTCCGACGATGGCCAGATCATCACCCTGCGCTCGACCGCGAGCGCCTCGCGCCCCCAGTCCGGAGTCGGTAGCGGCAGCGTTCGAGGCCGCGTCCTCAACACCGCCACCGGCGAATACGTCCGCAACGCCGAGATCCGGGTCGAGGGCGCGCCGATCGTCGCCTATTCCGAGGAGGACGGCGACTTCCGCCTCACGGGCGTTCCCTCCGGCGACGTGACGATCAGGGTCAAGTACGCCGGCCTGCAGGAGGCGATCCTGGTCGCCTCGATCGCGCCGAACCAGACGTCCGTGCTGGACGTGTCGCTGAGCCCGCTGTCCAGTTTGGACCAGGTCGAGGCCGTGACCATCACCGCCAAGCGGGAGGGGCAGGCGGCCGCCATCATGGAGCGCCGCGCCTCGACCAACGCCAAGACCGTCGTGGCGGCCGACAACTTCGGCGCCCTGACCATGGGCGACGTCGGCGAGTTCATGAAGAACATGCCGGGCGTTTCGCTGGACTATACCGAGGTCGACGCCACCGCCGTCCGCATCGGGGGCCTGGATCCCAAGTACTCGACCTTCACCACCGACGGCGCCCGCATGGCGACGGCGACCTCGAACAACAACAGCGGCCGCCAGAACTCGTTCGAGCAGATGTCGATCACCGGCGTGGACTCGATCGAGCTGAACAACACGCTGCAGGCCAGCATGGACGCCGACAGCCCCGGCGGCGCCATCAACCTGCGCAGCAAGTACGCCTTCCAGCGCACCAGCCGCCTGCTGCGCTTCCAGGTCGGCGCCGTGGGCACCTCGGACAGCGAGCTGTCGCGCCAGTATCTGCCGGACGACAAGAAGCACTCGACGATCTTCCCCTCGGCCCAGGTCGGCTACGCCGACGTGTTCCTGGACGGCCGCCTGGGGATCGCCTTCAACGCCAGCTACAACGCCAACTATGTCCAGCAGGACCGCATCCAGACCGACTGGTCGTACCTCGCCAGCGGCCGGGTCATTCCCTATCAGGTGATGTGGCGTCCAGGCCCGAAGCTGACCCACCGCAAGGCCGCCAACCTCAGCGTCGACTACAAGCTGACCGACCAGTGGGCCCTGTCGCTGCGCTCGACCTACTCGTTCTATGACGTCGAGTACTTCAACCAGTACACCTACCTGATCTTCGGCACGACCAGCGCGTCGCAGACGACGGCGGACTCGACCCCGACCCACATCGTGGTCAATCCGAATGGGACCAACACCCGCCTGCACACCCAGTACTCGCACCGCTACGCCGGCACGCCGTCATGGCTGGTCGCGCCGAAGCTGGAGTACCGCGGCGACACCTGGGAGGCCCTGCTGCGCGGGAGCTATTCCAGCTCGGAGTTCAATTTCCGGGACAACTCGAAGGGCTTCTTCCAGCGCACCGACAACTATCTGACGCGGATCGGCTTCACGCTGGACCGCGCCTCGGAAGACTCCAACGCCTGGACCCTGCGCCAGACCGCCGGCCGTCCCTGGGGCGACCCGACCAGCTTCAATCGCGACGACGATATCGGCAACAACATCCGCACGTCGGAGTCCGACGCGCAAAACCAGATGTACGCCCTGAACTTCGACGTGAAGAAGAAGCTGAACATCGGCGACGTGCAGCTGAAAGTGCTGGCCGGCGCGGCTTACCGCACCAATGTCTGGAAGACCAACGAGGGCTCCTACCGGCAGTTCCAGTATGTCGGCCCCACCGGCGACCTGACCCAGAAAGCGCCCGAGGCCGTCATCCCCTGGACCCAGAACTACCAGTTCAAGATGCTGGGCTTCGACGCCGGCAATATGAACGACCAGAACTGGCGCGCCGACAGCAACTACGCCGTCTACGACATCTACAAGGCCCACCCGGAGTACTTCGTCCCCGACACCGTGGGCAATCTCAAGCGCCGCCTGGACAACAACAAGAAGGTCGGCGAGGCGATCAACGCCGCCTATTTCGAAGTCCAGCCGCGCATCGGCAAGGCCTCGTTCGACCTTGGCCTGCGCTACGAAAAGACCAAGACCGACGCGCGCGTCGCCGACATCCGGCCCGCCAAGGAGGTGACCGCCGCCGGCCTCTCCACCAGCACCGTGCCGGGCCTGCTCTACCAGTACCGCAACGGCGCCTATTCGACCCGTCACGGCGAGTACGACGACTGGTTCTGGAGCGGCGGCGCCAAGTACGACTTCTCCAAGAAACTGGTCGGCCAGCTGGCGTTCAGCCAGTCGATCCTGCGTCCCGACTACGGCAACCTGGGCGGCGTGGTCTCGGTCAACGACGACACCCTGATCGTCTCGGTGCCCAACCCGCTGCTCAAGCCCGAGCATTCAACCAAGACCTTCGCCAGCCTGCAGTACTATCTGGAGCCCTCGGGCGTGATCGGCGTCTCGGCCTACAAGCTGGACGTCAAGGACATGCAGGTCACCGGCGTCACCGTGAACCCCGAGGATGTCGGCTACAATCCGGCCGACTATGCCGGCTATGCGTTCCGCAGCGCCCAGAACCTGCCCGGCACGAACACCAACAAGGGTCTGACGCTGGAATACGACCAGCAGCTGACCTTCCTGCCCGGCGCCCTTCGGGGCCTTGGCCTGCGGGCCTCGATCACCAAGATCGATCCGGATGGCGAGCGTGTCAGCCTGCCCAAGACCTCGGGAAACTGGGGCCTGCGCTACAGCTACGGCAAGTTTGATGTCCAACTGACCGGCAACGCCCAGTCCAAGTACCGGACCAGCGCGCTTAGCAACACGCCGACCACGGCCAATAACGGCGTCCTCTATCACGCCGCCCGCGAGCTCTGGAACGTCAGCGCCAGCTACAAGATCAACAGGCAGTTCGAGGTGATGCTGGCTGGCCGCAACATCTTCAACGCGCCGGACGTCATCTACTCGAACGTCCGTAGCCGCGTTCAGCAGTACAGCATCTACGGGTCGATGTGGAACATCGGCCTCAAGGGCTCCTTCTAGACTTCCCCGACCAACTTCATCTCCCGCGGCTTGCTGGCCGCGGGAGTTTTCTTTTGGCGAAGGACCTAACATGGCTCCAAGGATCGATCGTCGCGGCCTGATCGCCGGAGGCCTCGGCCTCGCCGGCCTGGCCCTTCCCGCCGGCCAGGCGCTGGCCCGGCAGGTGTTGGGCGCGACCGGCTTCACTCACAGCGTCGCCAGCGGCGAGCCCGCGGCCGACTCCATGTTGCTGTGGACGCGTTACGTCCCCGCCGCCGACACCAATGTCGTTCGGCTCGAGGTCGAGGTCGCCCTGGACCCTGGCTTTACCAAGGTGGCCTCGGGCGGCGTCGCGCGCACCGGCTCCTACCGCGACTGGACCGTCAAGGTGACCGTCGACGGGCTGAAGCCAGGGACCGTCTACTGGTATCGCTTCGTCGCGCCCGATGGGACCAAGTCGCCAGTCGGCCGGACCAAGACCCTGCCGCTGGGCCCGGTGAACCGCTTCGGCCTGGCGGTCTTCTCGTGCTCCAACCTGCCCTACGGCTGGTTCAACGCCTACGCCCACGCGGCCGCCCGCGCCGATCTCGATCTGTGGCTGCACACCGGCGACTACCTCTATGAGTACGGCTCGGCCTCGATCAAGGAGGCCGACCTCGTCGCCGGCCGTCTGCCCGAACCCTCGACCGAGATCCTGGCGATCGCCGACTACCGGCTGCGCTACGCCAGCTACCGCGCCGATCCCGACCTGCGGCGCCTGCACCAGATGGCGCCCATGGTCGCGCTGTGGGACGACCACGAGTCGTCCAACGACAGCTGGGAGGGCGGGGCCCAGAACCACCAACCCGACAAGGAAGGCGACTGGAACATTCGCTGGGCCGCGGCCATGCAGGTCTATCGCGAGTGGATGCCGGTCTCGGACGAGCCTTGGAAGGCCTATCCGATCGGGACGCTGGCCACGCTCTACCGAACCGAGTCCCGGTTGCTGGCCCGCACCAAGCCGGCCGATATCGGCGCGGCCTTCAAGGCCGCCGATCCCGACGCCGCCCTCAAGGCGTTCCGCGACGGCGTCTGGAAGGATCCCTCGGCCACGATGATGGGCTCGACCCAGGAAAGCTGGCTGGCGCACCAGATGAAGGCCAATCCCGGCTGGCAGCTGGTCGGCATGGGCACGATCCTGGGCCGGACCGTCATGCCCAAGGACGCCATCGACTGGTTGCGTCCGACCGTCTCCGAGAAGAAGATCGCCGGCTACCGCAACAACATCCGCGCGGCGGCCCAGGGCCTGCCCATGTGGATGGACCGTTGGGACGGCTATCCCGCGGCCCGATCGCGGTTGCTCAACTCCGCTCAGGCCGCCGACGCCGATCTCGTCATGCTGTCGGGCGACAGCCACAACGCCTGGGCCTATGCGCTAAGCGAAGGCGGGCGTCCGGCTGGCGTCGAGTTCGCCGGACACGCCGTCACCTCGTCCGGGGCGGAGGGCGACTTCGGCGCCGATCCCAAGCTCGTGGCCCAAGGCTTCATGGCCGCCAACCCCGAGCTGAAATGGGCCGACACCAGCCAGCGTGGCTACATGGCGATCGAGATCACCCACAAGCGCGTAACTTGCGAGTGGCTGTTCCTGAAGACGATCAAGGACCGCGACACCACGCTGGCTGGAACGCATCGGATGTCGGTCGAGCGCGGCCGGAAGGCGCTTAGCGCGTAGGAAATGACGCGCGGTCCGGGGGCGCGGCGCGCCGGCGGCGGCCAGGGCGCTTCCCCAAGTGGTATTATTGCAAATAATTATCACTTGCTATAATCGACGCGCCTTTCCTGGGGCGCGGAGTAGGCGTGGTGAACTTTCGTGGACATTTGAAGACTTCGGCGGCGGCGCTGGTGCTGGCCCTCGGCCTGGCCGGCGCGGACAACGCCGCGGCGATCGAGACGAGCGGCGCCGAGCTGGCGGCGGCCGAAGACGAGCCCGACCTGACGATCATCATCACCGCCCGCGCCCGTCAGCTCTATCGCGTCCAGGAGACCACGAGCGGCAAGCTGGCGACCGCGCCGCTGGAGTCCAGCCTCAACATCCAGGTTCTGAACGAACAGCTGATCCGGGACCAGGGCGCGCGCGACGCCCAGGACCTGTATCGCAACATCGCCGGCGTCAGCCTGTTCTCCTACGCCGGCGTCACGGCCCGCGGCTTCCGTCAGGAGGAAATCTTCTTCGACGGCCTGCGTGGCGATCCCTATGTCGCGTTCTCGGTGCCGCAGCTTTTCAATGTCGAGCGACTGGAATTCCTGAAGGGGCCGGCGGGCATGTTGTATGGCCCCGGCGCGCCCGGTGGCCTGTTCAACTACATCACCAAGACGCCCAAGAACGAGTTCTCGGCGCGGGCGACGGCGGTGGTCGGGACCGAGGCGCGCAAGGGCGGTTCGGTCGAGGTCGAGGGCTTCCTGCCAGGCGACAAGGCTCCGGCCACCCGGCTGGGCGTGTTCTACGAGGACCGCAACACGCCGCGCCGCAATTCCGGCAGCGAAGTCCTGATCCTCGACGGCGGCGTTCGGGCCGACCTCGGCCCGGCCGCCCTGACCCTGCAGGCCACCCGCTACCAACAGAACCTGCAAGGCAACCGCCTGCGCGGCGTGCCGACCGACAATCTTGGCCACTTCCTCGCCGACCGGCGCTGGAACCACAACGAGAAGAGCGACTTCCTCGATCTGACCGCCAATGTGCTGCAGGCCAGGGTCGAATGGCCTGTCTCCGAGGACCTGAAGGTCGACGCCGGCCTGCGCTATTCGAAAAGCCTGGAGCGTCAGCAGTATCACGAGCCCCGCGGCCTGACCGACAGCGACAAGGATGGCGTTCTGGACCTGTCGCGTCGGGAATTCCGCGACCAGGAGCGGGACCTCGAGCAACTGAGCTTCGGCGCCAACGCCGTGTGGTCACGCGACCTGGGTTCGGTGCGCAATCGCGTCCTGCTGGGTGTCGACGCCTATCGCAGCGAGCTGGTCAACAACAACCGTCCCTCGCTGCTGGGCGGATTCACGGCCGTGGCCGGCTTGCCCGCGCCGCTCAGCCTGACCAAGCCTGTCTACGGCGCCATGGATCCCAAGACCTATAAGCTCAAACCCCGCGTGCGTACTTCGGCGATCCAGGAGCGGTCCGGCGCCTATCTGCTGGAGGAGGCGACGGTCGGGCCGTTCATCGCCACCGCCGGCGTGCGCTTCGACCGCTACGAGGACACCTCCGACGCCAGCGGCTTCAAGGACGAGAAGGCGACGTGGCGGGCCGGCCTGGTCTGGCGCGCCCGTCCCGATGTCTCGGTCTACGGCCAATGGGCCCAGAGCTACGAGCCACAGAGCGTCTCCAGCCAGGATCCGCTAGCGGGCGGCCCCTTCGCGCCCACGGAAGGCGAGATCCTGGAAGGCGGCGTCAAGACCGAGCTGATGGGCGGTCGGCTGCAGACCACGCTCGCCGTCTACGAGATCGTCCGCAGCAACATTCTGCAAAGCGATCCGCGCGGCGACGTCGGCGGCGACGGCGTCAACGACATGGTCGCGTTTGGCGAGGTGACCAGCAAGGGGGCCGAGTTCGACCTGGCCGCCGACCTGACCCGGAACTGGGTGCTGACCGCGTCCTACGCCTACAACGACACGCGCATCACCAAGACCAACAGCAATACGGTGATCACCAACAGCGTCGGGGATCGCTTCGCCAACGCGCCCAGGCACAAGGCCGGCTTCTGGACGCGCTATCAGTTCCCCCAGCGGGGCTTGGCTCTGGCGTTCGGCGGAGACTATGTCGACGTCCGCACCTCGATCAGCGGCCAGAAGGTGCGTCCCTATACGGTGTTCGACGCCTCGGTGATCCAAAAGGTCGGCCCCTGGTCGATGCTCCTGCGGGTGGACAACCTGTTCGACAAAACCTACGCCGCCTCGGGCTTCATCGATCGCACCGGCCACTTCCCCGGCGAGCCGCGTTCTGTGTTCCTCGAGGTTTCGCGCGAATGGTGAGCCTGGAGCGCGCGTCCGTCCCGGAGGGGAAGGGGGCGGAATCATCCCCGCCCAAGCGCGTCGCCAAGGCCAAGGGCTCGCGCCTGTGGTGGCGGGTTCACCAGTGGGTCGGGCTGAAGCTGTCGATCCTGCTGGGCTTCGTCTTTCTGACGGGAACGATCGCGGTGTTCAGTCACGAGATCGACTGGCTGCTGCGGCCCGCCTTGCGGGTCGATCCGGCGACGGTTCAAGGACCGCTGGCCTGGTCGGCCGCCGCCCGCAACGTCGCGGCCCTGCGCCCCGAGGCCAAGATCCTGCTGCTGGACGCGCCGGTCGATCGCGGCTTCGCCATGATCGCCACTCTCCAGACGCCGGATGGGCGACGCGGATTTGTCTATCTGCATCCGTCGACGGGCGCGGTGCGGGGCGAGGGCTCTTGGGTCGGGGCTCAACGCGTCCTGCGCAACATGCACCGGCACCTGAACTTGCCCACGGCGGTCGGCGTACCGATCGTCTCGGCCCTGTCGGTCCTGCTGCTGATCAGCCTGGCGACCTCGTTCGTCGTCTACAAGAAATGGTGGCGAGGCTTCCTGCGGCCGGTGCGATGGCGCGACGCCCGCACGGCCATGGGGGATCTGCACCGTCTGGCCGGAGTATGGAGCCTGTGGTTCGTGGCCCTGATCGGCGCGACCGGTCTCTGGTATCTGGCCGAGAGCACGGTGGCCAAGGCGCCGCCGGCCCCGCGCGCCAAGGTCGCGGCCGTCAAGCTCGACGCGCGGGGCGTCGCGACCCGGCTCGAAGGCAACCTAGTCGCCGCCCAGGCGGCCTATCCGGGCCTGCGCATCCAACGCATCGTCTTTCCGTCCGGCAAGGTCGGGGCGTTCCAGTTCCAGGGCCAGCACCGGGCGCTGCTTGTCCGGGAGCGCGCCAACGTCGCCTGGACCGACCCGGCCACGGGCAAGGTGGTGTTGACGACCGACGGACGCGACCTCTCGGCGCATCAGCGCATCTCCGAAATGGCCGATCCCCTGCATTTCGGCACGTTCGGCGGGGTCTGGACCAAGCTGATCTGGTTCGTGTTCGGCCTGGCCCTGACCTCGCTGTCGGTGTCCGGCGTGGCGGTCTACGCCTTGCGGCTGTCGCGCGAGGGCGGCGCCTGGGCGGCTTGGACCAGGGCTTGGCGCGGCATGGGGCTCTGGCGCTGGCCCGCCCTGGCCGGGATCGGGATCGCCCTGGCGCTGCTGCCGACGCTGCTCCGGGCGGCCGGTGGCGACTAGGCGCCGCGCGCCTGGAGGATGAATGTCCAGTCTGGCGGCGGGTGCGACCCGCTGTCCGTCGTTGAACAAGTTTCGCCCCGGACAAGTGGTGCGATCGAGCGGCGACGGTCCGTCGATCCGCGGGGCGAAACCACGTTCCTGGCAAATAACTGGCGAGCATCTTGCCGACCAGCGATCCGTCGCCGTTGAGTTACAGGCCTGGGCTTGACGCATCCGGGCTGCATTGACGGTCATGCTAGCGGCTCATGACTCATCGCTGAGCTTCGAAAGCTCCGCTCTTGGGCAATGGCTATGACGCCTTCCCACCGGACCGCACGGCGGGGAATCCTGGCTCATCCGCGACGTTCGGAAGGTCCGCTTTTCAGTGGGGAGACACCGGCCCCACCACCGTTCTCTTGGCGCTGCCTCGACTAGGCGCAATGCCGTCAGGAGAGCCGTAAACCTGAGACGCTATGGCGCCCGATAGTCGAGCCGCTCGGACGCGCCGGTGACGAGGTCACGCACCGTCGTTGCGCCTTTGGGGTCGATGATGATCACCGGCGTGATCAGGGTGTAGTCGCCAACAGCGACCGCGGTGATCTTGGCCTCCAGCGGCCAGTTGCGCGTGCATGGATCGTTGCAAGCCGACTTGCCGAGGGTGTCTTTGGCGAAGACGTAAAGGGTCATGTCGGCTTCATCGACCAAGGACAGCCCCTTAGTGGTCTGGCCGACCTTTAGAGGCGGCGCCGAGCTCTGAGCGCGGGCGCTTTCGGCGGCGATGAGGCACAGGCCCACCAAGGTTCCGACGATAAGGGGTCTTGGCATGAGGCAACTCCAGCGGTCGGGATCGACCTGAACGGTTAGACGCCCGCCATCGACGATTATTCCCGGCCCACGTTTTTCTCGTCATCGTGGATGTCCCGGGAATAACCTGGGTGTCGAGGGCGTCTAACGACCGAGGCGGTTGATCGCCTCGCGGTCCGGAGACCTTCCATGTCCTCGCGTCAAACGCCTTCTAAACGTTCGGGAGGATGGTCCCTGGCCTTCACCGCGATGCTGGCCGCCACGCCGCTGGCGGCCAGCACGCCGCACAAGGAGTTCATGAGCGCCAACGAGGCGGCCATGATCAAGATGATGGTGGATATGGACATCAAGCCGTCCGGCGACGTGGACCGTGACTTCGTGAACATGATGATCCCCCACCATCAGGGCGGCATCGACATGGCCGTCGCCCAGCTGCGCTATGGAAAGAACGAGCAACTGCGCCGGCTGGCCCAGGAGATCATCGTCGCCCAGCGGCAGGAGATCGCGGCCATGCGCCTGGCCGTCGGCCACCCGCTGCCGGCCTCCAATCCCTCCCCGACAACGCCGGTCCCGCACGGCTCGCCGAGCGCCGCTCACCATGGCCAGGAGCATTGAGATGAAGAGCTTCCTGTTGCTGGGCTCGGCCCTGGCGCTCTTCGCCTTCACGTCCGCAACCGCCGGACAGGCGCCCAGAAAGGTCAACGCCCCGGACATCGCCATCTCGCATCGCGATCGCGTCTATGCCGCCGAGCAGTTCTCCAACACCGTCTCGGTGACCGATCCCGTCGACAACCGCGTCCTGGGCTTCATCAAGTTGGGCGATCCAGCGCCCGGCAATCTCAGTCCGCTCTACAAGGGGCAGTTGCTCGTCCACGGCCTCGGCGCATCGCCCGACCATAAGACCCTCGCCGTTGTCTCCATCGGCTCGAACGCCGTCTCCTTCATCGATACGGCTACGAACACTGTCAAACACACCACCTATGTCGGACGCTCGCCCCACGAGGCGTTCTTCACGCCCGACGGCAAGGAGGTCTGGGTCACCGTGCGGGGCGAAAACTACATTTCGGTGATCGATGCGGGGACCTATGCCGAGATCGCCCGGATCATCACACCCGCCGGCCCCGGCATGACGATCTTCTCGCCCGACGGCCGCTACGGCTATGTGTGCTCATCATTCAATCCGGAGACCGTGGTTATCGACGTCGCCACCCGCGAGATCGTCGGACGCGTCGCCCAACCAAGTCCCTTCTGTCCAAACATCGCCGCGACACCGGACGGCGCGCAGGTTTGGTTCACGCTGAAGGACGTCGGCAAGGCCGTCGCCTTCAACGCACGTCCGCCGTTCAACGTGCTAAAGACCTTGGACATCGGACCGATCACCAACCATGTGAACTTCGTCCGCACCGCCAGGGGCCAGTTCGCCTACGTCACCGTCGGGGGCAAGAGCGAGGTGCAGGTGTTCCGAACCGACGATTTCACCAAGATCGCGACCATTCCCGTCGGCAAACTGCCGCACGGCGTGTGGCCTTCGGGAGATGGCGCGCGGATTTATGTCGGGCTGGAGAACGCCGACGCGCTCGCCGTGATCGATACTGCGACCAATAGAGTCGTCGCCAACGTATCGATCGGGCAAGCTCCCCAAGCGCTAAGCTACGTGCCCGACGCGGTTCCCGCAGGCCCTGGAACACAGAATCTGGAGCCGCTCGGTAAGGGCGGCGCCAGCACGTATCTAGTTCTGGGGTCGATCGGAGGCGGCAGTGATGAACCGACCGGCGTGAGCCTTTTCGACCAGGGGCTAATCCAGATGATGCAGGCGTCGGTCACGGGCCTAGCGCCCAAGCGGGCCTACGTATTGGCCTTGGCGCGACAGGCCGATGGCTCTGGCCGACTGGAACCGCTCGCCAGCTTTACGACCAATCCCGCCGGCGCGGCGATCGTCAATGCGATCGGACCTATCCGCCAAGTGGTGCAGGCCGCGAGCATCACGGATCGACGCTATCTGGTGATCGCGCCGGGCACAGCCGATAAGCTCGGCGAGCCGGTGCAGGTTCAGACTCGCTAGGATGCGCCTGGGAGGCCCACCGTGGACGATATAATTCGTCTGATCGAGCCATCGATCCCGAGTCTGCGGCGCTACGCGCGGTCGCTCGTGTATGACGCCGCGGACGCTGACGATCTCGTGCAGGACTGTCTGGAGCGGGCGGTCGGGCGCTGGAGTCAGCGCCGGGAGGCTAGCGACGCACGCAGCTGGCTCTTTTCGATCCTTCACAGTCTCGCGGTCAGCCGTTGGCGTCGTCTAAGCCGTCGTGGGCGAGAGGTGTCGTTGGACGTGCTAGACGAGGCGGATCTGGCTGAGCGGGCCACCCAACAGGACGGCATGAACCAGAGCGACATCCTAAGGGCCCTCGCGGCTTTGCCGCAGGACTACCGCTCCGTGCTCTTGTTGGTCGGCGTGGAGGATCTCTCCTACGCTCAGGCAGCCATGGTTCTGGACGTGCCGATCGGCACGGTGATGTCGCGGCTGTCGAGAGGCCGCGAGCGCCTCGCCCAGATCATGGCCAATGGTTCGGCCGCCCAAGTCCGAAAGCCGCGTTTGCGGAGGATCAAATGAGCGCCCCGCGCCCCATCAGCGAAGACGATCTGCAAGCCTATGTCGACCAGGCTCTCTCATCACCACGTCGCGAGGAGGTAGAAGCCTATCTTTCCGCACATCCGGAAGAAGCCAAGCGGATCCAGGGCTATATCGCTGATCGCGTCGCCTTGCGCGTCGCCTTGAGCGCGATCGCGGAGGAACCGATCCCGCCGGAGCTAGGCTTGCGCGCCTTGGTCGAGGCCCGTCGCGCCCGCCAATCCTACTGGCGCCCCGCCATCGCCGCGGCGGCCGTGCTGGCGACCGGCGGGCTAGCCGGATGGACAGCCAGGGGCGTCGTCGCACCGCCGATCAACGGGGTCGGCGCTCTGTCGCGTGAGGCAGCCGACAACTACCGGGTCTATGCTTCGGATGTTCATCGGCCCGTCGAGATCGATTCAACCCAGAAGGCGGACCTGGTGCGCTGGGTGTCCAATCGTCTCCGCAGCCCCGTCGCGGTGCCCGATCTGCAGGCCGCGGGCTACCGCTTCATCGGCGGACGGCTGGTGACCACGCCGCATGGGCCGGCGGCGATGTTCATCTACGACGGCGCCGACGGTCTGCGTCTGGCGGTAATGGTGCGGCCGATGCAGTTGGAAAGGAACGTTGCGATGACAGAGCGCGAGGATGCTGACCTCGGCGGCGTATCGTGGGCTACCGACGGCCTGGGCTATAGCCTTGTCGCACCGCGCTCGCCCCAGGCGCTCCACCCTATAGCCGATGAGGTGCGGCGGCAGATCAAGGGGAGTCTCTAGCTTATGACGATATCCTGGTCACGCTGGTGCGGTCGGGATGTCTAGGGGGCGTCAGCGGCGACCGCGTGCCTCCAGGAACGCTAGGATAGAGCGGTTGAAGGTCGCCGGCGCCTCCCAGGGCGCGAAGTGACCGCACCCGGACAGAACTTCGAGTTCAGCACCTGGGATTGTCCGCGCGATCCAGACCGCATGCGTTGGAAGGATGAACTCGTCGCTGTCACCTGTCGCAATCTTGACAGCGGTCGATCGGACGCGGGCGACCTGATGTGCGGGCAGGTTGAGGCTTGAACTTTGCATCGTCCTGACCGCCTGAGACAGCGCGGCGAAATCTGGCGCTGGTGAGAGCTCGGCGTAGTCAGCCGCGAGCCGCGGCCCGACCTGCTTCAAGATCGGAGCGTTCCCAGCGTTCGCACGCACGCCTTCCTGATTCATATTCGCGCCGAAGGCGTAGATCGGCCCAAGTTCGGCCGCAGGATCCATGGCCAGCACGAGGGCGACGATGGCGCCGTCGCTCCAGCCGACGATGGCGGGTTGCTCGAGGCGGAGGCGCGCGATCAGGGCGCCGACGTCGGCGGCCATTCGCTCGTAGGTCAATGGCGCCGTGCCCAGGGTGCTGCGGCCATGTCCGCGGCTGTCGAACAGGATGACCTGGTAGCCCGCCTGGACCAGCGCGGGGACCTGGCCGCTCCAAGCCTTGTGGCTCGAGAGGCCCCCGTGGAGAAGGATCACCGGTGGGCCTTCTCCGACCGCGCCGTACCAGAGGCGGGCCCCGTCGCGCTCAAAATAGCCTTGGGCCAGCGTCGGCGGCGGGGCGGCGGATCGGTCACGTATGTCGTTCCGCTCCGCCCCGCATCCCGCCAGGCCACCGAGCGCGAGCACGGCCAGGCCGCTGGCCGCGCTGGCGAGAATCCGCCGCCGGATCACAGGGTCACTCGCGGACCGTCGACGCGGCGGATCCCGGCGTAGCCTTCGATCTTCGGCGCGGGACCCGCTAGCCGCAGGCCGGGCAGTCGACGACTGAGCGCCATCAGGCCCTCCTCGAGCTCCATGCGCGCGAGCGCCTCGCCGATGCAACGATGCGCGCCACCGCCGAACACCAAGGGCCAGCGGGTGTGGTCGGTCCTGTCGATGAGGAAGGCGTCGGGATCGGAGAAGCGAGCGGGATCGCGCATCGCCGACAGGGTCGAGAGCGACACCAGCCGGCCCGCGGGGATCGTCGCTCCGTCCAGCGCGATCTCCTCCATCGAGAACCGCGGCGCCGAGCCGACGGGCGGCTCCAGACGCAGCGCCTCGGCGACGACGGCGCGGGCCAGGTTCGGATCGTCGCCGAGCCGGCTCCAGGCTTGGCCGGTCGCGAGAACCAGGCCGACCTGGATCGCCATCGCCGCTCGCGTGGTGTCGCTGGCGCCGATGATCAGGGTCACGAGCTGAGCGACGGCCTCGCCCGGCGTGAGTGTATCGACGGCGACCGCCGCCGCCATGTTTTCCAGCAGGTCCGACCGCAGCGCTTCGCCAGCCATGGCCTTGGCCAGGCATTGTTCGACATAGGCCGTGAGCCGCGTGGCGCCCTCGACCATCGCCGCCATGTCCTCGCTGGGCAGGGCGGGCGCGAAGGCCGGGGAGACTTGATAGACCCATCGCGCGAACGCCCGGGCCTCTTCCGACGGCGCGCCCAGAAGCCGGCTCATCACAAGCGGCGGGAAGGGGGCGCAGAAGGTGCTCATCAGATCGATCTCGTCTTCGATCCTACCCTTGGCCTCGACATCGTCGATCAGGCTTTCGGCCGCCGAGCGGACGGTGTCGCGCAAGGCTTCCACCGCGCGGACCGCCAGAACGCGAGACATGGGCGCGCGTCGGCGGCGGTGTGCATCGCCCTCCGACATCAACAGCGACGCGACCAGCAGGTCCTGCAACGGCCCCGGGGGAACGCCGCGAACGCGGCTGTAAAGCGCGCCGTCGATCTGTCGTGTTCGAAGATCGATGAGAAGGGCCTCGACATCGGCGGCGCGCAGCACGAGACACGCGCCGTCCTCGCGCTGGATCACCGGCGTGCGCTCCCGCCAGTGTCGAAAGACGGCGTGCGGATCTCTCTCCAGCTCCGATGATGAGACGAAGGGTGGGCGGCCCACCGAGCGGTCGTCCTGTTGGGAGTGAGCGGAAACTGGGTGGGATGCGGTCATCGTAAGTCCTCGGCGAGACGGCCGCCGGGCCAGACGATGGCGACGACCGATCGCTCGATCCTGTCGATCGGATGTCACGTCCGCGTTGCAGCGGAGCGCTTGTTGATGACCATTGTAACCGTCGTCGCCGCGAGGCCGGGAGGCCCTAGCGCGGCCTGCGCTCCAGCACATCCATGGCGCGTCGCAGTCGCCCGTCGGTGACGCGCAGCTTGATCTCGTCGGATACCAGGGACGCCAGGTTGGTGAGGATCGCTTGCTGGGTCTCGTCCAGCGTACGCGGCTGGGTGTCGATAACACAGAGCGAACCGAGCGTGAAGCCGTCGGGATCGACGACCGGGCAGCCGGCGTAGAACCGGAAATGCGGCGCATCGGCGACGGCTGGATTGTCCGCGAAGCGCGGATCGAGCGACAGGTCCTCCGACACCATGCAGCGCCTCTGCAGAATGGTGTGGTTGCAGAAGGCCCAGCTGCGAGGCGTGTCGGCCATGTCCAGGCCATGGCGCGACTTGAACCACTGGCGGGTCGGGGTCAGCAGGGTGATCAGCGAGATCGGCATGCCTAGCGTCCGCGCGGCCAGCCAGGTCAGTTTGTCGAAGGCGTCCTCGGGCGGGGTGTCGACCAGGCCCGAGTGCTCAAGCGCCAGGAGTCGTTGGGCCTCGTTGGCGGGTAGCGGGATGCCGGAGCCGTCTTCGGGAGCCGTCGGAACCGGCGCTGGCCCTCTCACCGCCATCTCGGCGGCCTCGGCCAGGGTGTCCAGATCCTCCACGAAGCCGACCCGACTGCTGGCCGTCCCGGCGAAGGCCTCGGTCTGGGCCTTGGGACCGACGAGCAAGATCGCGGTCTGCGACAGCGCCGGGTCCGACGCCAGGGCCCTCAGCAGGTCGGCGGCCATGGGCAACGAAGCCGCGTCGATCACCACCGCGGCTGGCGAGCGGCCGCCAATGTTCAACAGGGCGGAAAACGGCTCGGGATAGGCGTCGACGAAGCAGGAGGGGGCGTCCGCCAGTCGCGCGGTCAAAGCCGGTAGGGCGTTGGGGCCAGCGATCACGATCACGCGCGCCGACACTGGCAGGGCCACCGCCTCGCCCGGAACCAGCGCCAGGACGTCGGATCGATAGACGCGGCGATGACCGCCCGGCGTCTTCCACGAGGGGATCGATCCGCCCTCGATCAGCAACTGCGCCGTGCGCACGGACACGCCCAGGATCTTCGCCACGTCCGTGGTGGTCAGGATGTCCTTCTCGGCCGTGTCCATCGTGTCTCCGGGCCTAGCGCCGCTTGCGAACAGATGCCTACCCCGCCTTGCCTTGACAAGGTCTAAATTCGATGCATTTGATTAAATTGATAGATTTGATACCCCATTCCGAGTTTGGAGCATGACCATGATCGACCACCTCCCCAGTGACCATCCCGATTTCGCCGCCCGAGTCGCGGCCAACCAAGCCGAGCGGGCGGCCTCCTTGAAGGCGACCTACGACTTCATCGTCTGCGGTGCCGGGAGCGCCGGCTCGGTGTTGGCCCGGCGGCTGGCGGAGAACCCCGCCGTGCAGGTGCTGCTGATCGAAGCGGGCGGCGGCGACGAGCGCGTCAGCGTGATGGAGCCCGCGGCCTGGCCGACCAACCTGGGTAGCGATACCGACTGGGGTTTCGTGGCCGAGTCCAATCCCGCGCTGAACGGCCGCGCCATGCCGATGTCGATGGGCAAGGTCTGCGGCGGCGGTTCCAGCATCAACGTCATGGTGTGGTCGCGCGGCCACCGCGCGGACTGGGACCACTTCGCCGAGGAAAGCGGTGATAGCTCCTGGGGATACGACGCGGTGCTGGGTGTGTACCGGGATATCGAGAACTGGCAGGGCGCGCCCGACCCCCTGCGACGGGGCGTGGGCGGCCCGGTCTACGTGCAATCAGCGCCGAATCCCGGTCCGGCCGCCTACGCGATGATCGACGCCGCCCAGGAGCTTGGCATTCCGACCTACGCCTCGCCGAACGGCGAGATGATGGAGACCGTGGGCGGCTGCGCGATCAGCGATGTGCTGATCCGCGGCGGCAAGCGTCATTCCATCTTCCGGGCCTTCACCTATCCCTATCTCGACAGGCCCAACCTCACCTTGCTGACCGATACGCAGGTCAACCGGGTGATGATCCAGGGCGGGCGGGCCATCGGCGTCGAGGCCGTTCGCGATGGCGTGCTCCATCGCTTTGGCGCGGCCCACGAGGTGATCCTGTGCCTGGGCGCGATCCAGACGCCGACCGTTCTGATGCGGTCGGGCGTTGGCGACGAGGCGGAACTGCGCGCCCACGGCATCAAGGTGGCGCGGAGCCTGCCTGGCGTCGGCGCGAACCTTCAGGACCACGTCTCGTTCGGCTGCATCTGGGAATACAAGGAACCCATCGCGCCGCGAAACAGCGGTAGCGAAGCCACGCTCTACTGGAAGTCGGAGGCGGCTCTGACCGAGCCGGACCTGCTGTTCTGTCAGGTCGAGTTCCCGGTTCCGAGCCCCGAGACGGCGGCCCGCGGCGTTCCCGAGCACGGCTGGACCATGTTCGCGGGCCTAGCCCATCCCAAGAGCCGGGGCAGGGTGCGCCTGGCGTCGGCCGATCCGACGATCGCTCCGAGGATCGAGCTGAACACCTTCAGCCACCCGGACGATCTGAAGGCGGCGCTCGCCTGCGTGGAGCTCTGCCGCGACCTGGGCAACACCCAGGCCTTCGCCCCCCTGGTCACCCGTGAAGCCATGCCGGGGCCGCTGAACAAGGCGGACATGGAGCAATATGTCCGGGACGCGGCGGTGACCTACTGGCACCAGACCTGCTCGGCCAAGATGGGGCGGGACGAGATGTCGGTGGTCGACGCCAGCCTGCGCGTCTACGGCGTCGAAGGGCTGCGCGTCGCCGACGGCTCGATCATGCCCAAGGTCGTGACGGGCAACACCATGGCCCCCTGCGTGATCATCGGTGAAAAGGCGTCCCGCTTCATCCGCGCCGCTCACGGACTCTGACCCACGACGCGGCCGCGCCTCCGAGGTGGCGGCCGCGTCCGTTCCGTGGATTTGAATTTCCAAGAAGGCCGGATGCATGCAGCACGCCCAACGACACGTCCTCGTGGTGGACGACGACCCCCGGACCCGAGACGAATTTCAGGACTATCTGAGCGCTTACGCCTTTCAGGTCAGCACGGCGCCGGACGGCGCGGCCATGAAGCGGATCCTGGCCGCCCGGCCTGTGGATCTTGTCGTCCTGGATCTTGAGCTGGGCGCCGAGAACGGGCTGGACCTGATGCGAGGGGTCATCGACCGCGACGTGGCGCCGGTCATCAGCCTGACCGGCGCGCGGGGCGAAGGTCCGGACAAGGTGGTGGCGCTGGAACTGGGCGCCGATGACTGCATGAGCAAGCCGGTTAGTCCTCGGGAGCTGCTCGCCAGGATCCGCACCGTGCTGCGGCGCGCTGGACCGGCGCGTTCGGCCCGCTTGCGCCAACGCGCCCGCTGGCGCTTCGTCGGCTGGGAAGCCGACATGCGCCGGCGAAGTCTGACCGCGCCGACCGGCGAGGTGGTCAAGTTGACGACCGCCGAGTTCAACCTGCTCGCGGCGCTGCTCAAGGCGCCCGGTCAGGTGCTCAGTCGTCAGCAATTGGTGGCGGCCTCTCGCGTGCATCCCGACGAAGTCACCGATCGCAGCATCGACGTGATGATCCTTCGGTTGCGTCGAAAATTGGCCGGCTGGCCCGATGGTCAGCGCATCATTCGCACCGAGCGCGGCGAGGGGTACGCCCTCGCCGTGCCTGTCGAAACGGTCTGACGCCGCGCCGTCTTGACGGGCAATTCGTTGGTTCAGGCCGGCTCCTCCTCGGCCTGGAACGCATAGCCCACGCCGCGCACCGTCTCGATCACCGCGCGGCCTTGGCGGCCGCTCCTCAACTTGCCCCGTAGCCGCCGGATCTGGGTGTCGATGGCCCGATCAAAAAGATCCGCGGGGGCGCCGGTCGCGCGGAGCAGATCCTCGCGCGACAGGACTTTTCGCGGGGCGCGCAGGAACGCCGAGAGCAGGTCGAACTCTCTCCGCGTGAGCCGAACCGGCGCTTGCCCGTCCTGGCGCAGAAGGCGCGTGGCGCCGTCCAGGTCCCAGGTCCCAGGTCCCAGGCGCCGAAGCGCAGGCGCGTGAAGGCCGCGCCCTCGATGAGGCGTCGCGCGAGGCTTCGCCGCCGGAGAATGGTTCGAATGCGCGCCGTCAACTCACGCAGGCGATCGGGCTGACGAGATAGTCGTCAGCCCCCATTTCCAACCCGAGGACGCAGTCGGCGAGGTCTCGACGCTGCGCCGTCACGAGGATCAGGGCGCCGTCGTAACCTGCCCGCAGGCGGCGCATGACATCGAGGCCATCCTCGCCCAGCTTGTCGAGATCCAGCACGACAAGGCTGGGGCGGGGGGTCTAGGGCCGCGAACATCGCCGTTTGATCCTGAGCGATGGCGACGCGCATGCCAGCCTCCCGCAAATGGAGGACGAAAGGCTCGGGCAAGGCCTCGAGCGTTCCGGCCGCCAAGATAGCGGGGCCAACGAACAGACGGTCGTGATCCTCCGCGGCATGACGGCGCGTCGGGTCGCCTTCGATCGTCAAGGGGGCTATCGACATGCGGCGATCCTGATCGGCGCGCGTATCGGCTCCATTGCGGAAAAGCGCAAAGCCGTTACCGCCGTAACAAGGCGGCGGCCCATGGGGGCTTGGCCAGGCTCGCTTGGCCCGACATCCTCGTCCGTTGATGACCCCAGATGGAGAAGAAAGACCGCGCATGCCGAAAGTTTCGTCGCGTCCAGCTCCGATATTTCGCGCGTTTCTCGCGAGCGGCCTGCTGTTGTTGGCCTGGCCCGGCGATGGTCTCGCCCAGACCGCAGCCGTGGCGCGGACGACGACGCGAAGCGACCAGACCGCCTCGGTCCTCCGTGGACGGATCGTTCCGCCACACGACGAAACCATCAAGGCCTATGTCGACGCGGGCGCGAAAGAGACCAAGGCCCATGTCCTCACCGAGCGTGAATGGGCCTTGGTCGAGGGCGCCATCGCCGATCTTCCCGAGCTGTACCGACGAGTCCTAGAGCGACGCCTGGCGCGGCTCAGTTTCGTCGACGCGCCGTCCAGCCTGGGCACGGCCTTGACGCGCGCTTCCGAGGGGCCCAACGGCGAGCCGATGTTCGACATCACAATACGCGCCGAGGTGCTCGAGCAATCGCTGTCGGAGTTCCTCACGCGGAAGGAGGCGGCGCTTTTTTCTCCGGATGGGTCGGGCTACAGCGTACGGGTCACGGCGGGCGACGCCTCGGCCCTGACCTATATTCTGCTGCACGAGGCCACGCATGTGGTCGATCGCACGCTGGATGTCACCACGGGCGGAGGTCCCTTCAAGGCGGTGTGGGTCGATTATCGGAGCTTGGCGCGGCCCTACGCGGCGAGTGTGGTTTCTCGCTCCGTCTATCGACGCGCACCCAAACTTCCTTTCTCACAAAGCCCGTCGCTCTACCGATCGCTGGCTCAGACGCCGTTCGTGTCACTCTATTCCACGTCGTCGGCGGGTGAGGACTTCGCCGAGCTCATGGCCTGGCGGGCGCTTTCCCACCGTTCCGAGACTCCGCTGAGGATCCAGGTTCTGGACGGACACGGCGCCGAAATCGTCTCGATCGAACCGCTCAAGTCACTCTCCGTTCGACTGCGCCTTGAGGCGGCCGAAGCGGTTCTGGCCCGGGCCAGCGCCGCAACGTCGGAGAAGATCTGAAACATCGGCGGCGGGCTTGGAGGCCCGCCGCCACTCGGCCGGTTTAAGCCAGATCTCACGGCGAGGGTCGGGGGCGCCGATCTTCCGTCTGGGCCGGAAGGACGCGCGCTGGAGGTGTCGCGTCGAAGTTGTCGTCCCAAGGGTCGGGGGCGGGGACGAACGGTTGAGCGCCTTAAGCCTCACCGTCCCGATGCTCTAAGGGGGCGAAGAAATGTGGCGCTTTCTTGAGTTCGACTGTCGTTGTTGCGGGTCCGCTTCGCAATCAAAGGAGGGTTTCAGCTGCAATAGTCGCGAAGGTTTGTTGCCGCGCTCGGTTATCTGGGGCGCACGGCTGCCTAGGCGTGGGTGGGCAACACCGGCGCGATCGACGCGGCTGCCAACGCGAAGCTAAGGGCGAGCCGGCTTAGGAGGCGAGACATGCGCTCAATTCGCGTTGGGTTCGACTGGAACCATATCGACGACGGGCGTCGACGGCTCTACGCTTGGCGCCAGACGGGAGGGCGCGGCCCGGCCAGTCGGGTGAAGCGAGCGGATGTAGCGGTAGAGTGAGCGGTGGTTTGCGGGGCTCATCGCCCGGGTGATCGGCCAGGGCATGGGCGGGGCGTCGCCGCGCCGCGCAAGCATGGCCACCCAATCGTCTTCTGAAACAATCTGCGTCGCAAGGCGCAGATTGCTAGCGTAGGTGACGCCCCAGGGGCCGCGAAAACCGACCGGATTGCCGGTAAGCCACTGGGACTCCGGGATTTGGCCGTCCGCTTGCAGGTAGCCAGGCGTATGGCAGTCGTTACAGCCTCCGATGCGGACGAGATAGCGCCCGATCTCGATGTCGCTGGGACCCGCGACCTCGGCGCTCGTTGGCGCAGAGGCGGGCGGGGAACAGGCGCAGAGCAAGCCGGCGAGAAAAAGCGGCGGCACGACTTTCATGGTCGACTCCATACGAGCGATGTCGGTCGCTTGATGGCGCGCGCCGGCTACCGAAAAAGGTCGGGTGGGGAAACTTTGGGTTTCAGCCGTAACCGAGGGCCAGTCGGCTTAGGTCTGGGACGCCTTGCCGGTCGACGATTGTCGACGCGGGAGCGCTCGGGCTCCGAGGGCGAAGAAGCCCGCCGTCAGGCCCCAAAACGCCGAGCCCACGCCAAAACAACGCCAGCCCGGATGCCGGGGCCAGAAAGGTGACGATCGCTGGATCGCGGTCGGCGCCAGCATCGCTTCGAGCGCGCCTGGCAGGGCCGGGATCAGGCCAGCCCCGCCAGGGCTGCCATGACGGTGTGCGACAAGCTCAGGAAGACGCTGCGGTTAGGCCGGAAAATCCCGCACGCGCAGCATGGGAAACAATCGTTTCTGGCAAACAACTGGCAAGCAAAACCAAATGCCGCTCGGCATCGGGCTGTCGGCTCGCAATGTATTGTTTTATTCAAAAAAATGGTGGATGCGACAGGGATTGAACCTGTGACCCCCTCGGTGTGAACGATCGTAAATCTAGCTGAAATCCAAGTAGAATAAGGCGTTACGGTTGGATCGGTGCCGTCCCGTTCGGTCCATTTCGGTTCGTTTCTGGCAAATAACTGGCAAGCAGATTGACGGGCCGGCGGTCCGTCGCCGTTGAACTACAGGCCTGAGGCTGACCCATCCGGGCTGCATTGACGGTCAGACTAGCGGCTCAAGACTCATCGCTGAGCTTTGAAAACTCAGCTTTTGGGCATGGCTATGACGCCTTCCCACCGGACCGCACGGCCGGGAAATCCTGACTCTTCGCTGACCCTAGGGGGGCAGCTCATCCGGATGGCCGTGCCCGTAAGCCGTTATCTGCAACACGTGATACATCGCCGACATTTGGAGTGGGCGGTCCCGAGCATGACACTGTGCCGGCTGGATTTCGGCGCCTCGGACGCATTCTACCGCTAGTGGAAGACTGCGGCGCAAACAACGGCATCTGGCCCGACTAATTGTGGGGTGAAGGTCTTCGGCAATCGTTTGCCAACGCGATCTCTTTCTTCTACACCGACCGGGCTGGAGCGCGCCGTCCTCCAGCCGGCCAGGAGAGCGCATGTCCAGTGTCATTCCTTCAGCGGTCAGTTCGGAGTGGGCTGCGCCAGATCGCTGGGCGACGGCCGACGTGGCGCGAATTGATCTTCAACGCGTCAGCGCGGCGCCGCTGATC
The DNA here is from genome assembly GCF_031454995.1 of Caulobacter segnis. Taxonomy (GTDB): domain Bacteria; phylum Pseudomonadota; class Alphaproteobacteria; order Caulobacterales; family Caulobacteraceae; genus Caulobacter; species Caulobacter segnis_E. The sequence continues at coordinate 84,468 of NZ_JAVDRV010000005.1, forward strand.
GTCGAGAAGGACATCGTCCGCGTCGCGGCCGACCTCGACATCTGGGACGCCTGGCCTGTTCAGATGCAATCCGGCGCGCCCATGGCGTTTGAAGGCGGAATGACGCTTTGGATGGCCCTGGCGTCGCCGCGCTTCGAGGATCCCGACGCTCGCCATGGCCACGCGCGGATCCATCTGCTTCGCCGCGACGCTGCGGGCTGGTCGGACCTTGGCCCGGCGATGCCGGACGGCTTCTCCCCCGGCAGCCGGGAATGGTCCGGCTCGGCCGTGCTGGACGCCGACGAGCGCTCTCTCACCTTGTATTTCACGGCGACGGGCCGGCGCGGTGAGGCGACCCTGACGTTCGAGCAGAGGCTGTTCGGCGCGCGCGCCACCCTCGAGATCGCCGCTGATCGTCCGCGGTTCTCCGGCTGGCGGGACTTGCGCGAGATCGTCCAGCGCGACCCCGCTCACTATATGGCCAGCGACGGCGGCGTGGGCGTTGTCGGGACCATCAAGGCTTTTCGCGATCCGGCCTATTTCCACGATCCCCGGGAGGGCGGGCATTACCTGTTCTTCGCCGGCTCTGCGGCCAATGGCGCGGAGTTCAATGGGGTGATCGGCGCGGCGGTGTCTTCTTCGGGCGCTGCGGACGACTGGCGTATTACTCCGCCGCTGATCGACGCGACCGAGGTCAACAACGAGTTGGAGCGGCCCCATGTCGTCATGGCGGACGGCCTCTACTACATGTTCTGGTCGACCCAGACCCATGTCTTCGCACCCGGCCTTCGCCACGCGCCGACGGGGCTCTACGGGATGGTCTCCGATCGTCTGAGCCACGGTTGGCGGCCCCTGAACGGCACGGGCCTGGTCTTCGCCAACCCTCAGGCCGCGCCGCGCCAGGCCTATAGCTGGCTGGTGCTGCCGGACCGGTCGGTGATCAGTTTCATCGACGACTGGGGGCGCGCCGCCGAGGCGACCGGCTCGCGGCGGTTTGGCGCCACCTTCGCGCCGACGTTGCGTCTAAGCCTGTCGGGCGATCAGGCCAAGCTCCAGGGCTAGCGCGCGACCGCCTCCGGTCTGGCGAGGCCAAGTCGCCACCGCAATCGATTGTACAAAGACGCGCTCAAGCGCGCTGCACCGGGAGGAAAACGTGAAGTACGCCATTCTGGCCCTGGCTGTGGGGATGACCACGCTGCAGGCGACCGCCGCGCTCTGCGCCCCAGCGTCCGCGTCCTTGCGAGCGGGCGCGGCCCGTATCGACATAACGCCGTCCAAGAGCCAGCTTCCGAAGGGCTATGACGGGATCAATGATCCGATCTACGCGCGCGCCGCGGTGCTCGAGCATAACGGTCGGAAGGCGGCCCTGGTCACGGTGGACATCGGCGCCATGTCCGACGCCACCTGGATGGCGGTGGCGCGGGGCGCGCAGAGCCTGGGCATCCCATCGGCCAACCTGATGTTGACCGCCACCCATTCCCACAGCGTTCCGCGCGCCATCCCGCAACTCGATGAGAAGATCATCGAGGCCCTGCGCCAAGCCGAGGCCAAGCTGCGGCCGGCGACGATCGCCTACGGCCAGGGTGTCTCTCACATCAATATCAACCGGAACATCATCGATCCGAAGACCCGTCGGTGGTGGGAGGGCCCTAACTACGAAGGGCCATCGGACAAGACGGTGGGGGTGATCAGTATCACCTCGGCTTCTGGCGAGCCGATCGCGGTGTACTACAACTACGCGGTCCACGCGGTGGTGAACGGCCAGTTGGACCAGGTCAGCGGGGATATCCCAGGCGCGGCCTCCCGCTACATCGAAGACTCGCTCGGCGACGGCGCGGTGGCGATCTGGAGCGAAGGCGCGGCGGGCGACCAGAATCCGATTTTCTTCCAGCAGACCTACGACCTGCGGAACATACGCATCGCCGAATACGCCAAGCGGGGCGAGGACATCAGCAACGCCATGCCGCCGGGGGGCGTGGGGCTCGACAGGAACGATCCGCGGGTCGCTCGGCTGATGGCGCAGCAGCGGCAGATGGTCCAGTCGATGGGGCAACTCCTGGGGGAGGAGGTCTTGCGCGTCGGACGCGAGGGGCTCGACCGGCCGGAGATCAATCCGCGGATCTTTGGCGCGACCAAGATGGTGGTCTGTCCGGGGCGCGTGAGGACCGACACGGGCCGGGCTGGCTATCCGGGAACCTATGTCGATGGGCCGGAGGCGCCGATCCGTCTGAGCTTGCTCAGGATCGGCGGGATCGAGATCGCCGGGGTGAACGCCGAGGTGTTCAACCCGATCGCCCAGCGTTTCAAGGCCCGGAGCGGCTCAAGCCGGACGATGATGGCGACCTTGACCAACGGCCTGGCGCCGACGGGCTATATTCCTCATGACGAGGCCTTCGCGCAGAACACCTTCGAGGTCGTGTCGTCGCGGCTCAAGCCGGGGTGCGCGGAGACCGCGATCATCGAGGGGCTGCTTGACCTCGAACAGGCGTCGGAATCGAATTAACTCAACCGGTAAGGGCTTTGGCGCGGCGGCCTTGACGAACAGGCGGCCTTGCCGTCCGCTGAGCTGCTTACGCGTCTTTCATCGAGGTTGCATTGCCCCCGAAGACTAGGCCCGGCTCCAAGACAGCCGGCGCCAGACCTCAGAATATCCAGGAACTGGCCAAGATCGCCGGCGTGTCGACGGCGACGGTGTCGCGCGCCCTGACGGGCGCTGGCCACCTGTCGACGGCGACGCGCGAGCGCATTCAAAAGCTGGCCGCCGAACTGCAGTTCAAGCCCAGCATGACCGCCCGTAATCTGAGGATCGGGCGGACCGGCGCTATTGGCGTGGTTGTGCCGCTCGGTCACGAGCGCACCCAGCACCTATCCGACCCCTTCTTCATGACCTTGATCAGTCACGTAGCCGACCGGCTCGCTGACCATGGCTATGACGTGCTCCTCAGCCGCGTCGTCCCCACGGACGGTAACTGGCTGGACCGCATCGCCCAATCGGGCCGCGTCGACGGCATCATCGTCATCGGGCAGTCCGATCAAGCGCTGGTTCTCGACGAGGCGGCCAAGTCTTACAAGCCGATGGTCGTCTGGGGCTCGCGGATCGAGGGGCACGCCTATCACACCGTCGGCAGCGACAACCGTCTTGGCGGGCGGTTGGCGACGGAACACCTTCTGGCCCAAGGCTGTCGAAAGCTGGCTTTCTTTGGCGACCCCAACGTGCCCGAGGTCGAGGAGCGCCTGACCGGCTTTCGGGAAGCGATTAAGGGGGCGGGCGAGGGGGTGGCGGGCGCCTTGCTGCCGGTGCATTTCGTGCCGGACATGGCTCTTGCGACCATCTCCGAGTATCTGGGCGTCGCCGATGGGGTCGACGGGATTTTCGCCGCGTCCGACACCATCGCCATGATGACCATCCAGGCCTTGGCGGAGCGTGGCCGTGTGGTGCCCTCGGACGTCAAGGTTGTCGGCTTCGACGATCTGGAGATCGCGCGTCACACTCTGCCGCCACTGACATCGATCCGCCAGGATCTGGGCAAGGGCGCCGAGGCGCTGGTCGACACGCTCCTGGCGCTCATGCGCGATGAGGACGCGCCGTCGGTGCTTCTGACGCCGACCCTGACGCCGCGCGCCTCCACGACTTCGGGCGCCTAGCCTCTTCAAACGGAAAAGCGAGGCCGTCGGTCTCGCCCACAAGCTTACGCGACGCGGGCTCGCCGGAGGAACTCTCGGACATCGGGGCTGGCAATCGATTGTCACTCTGTAACGACTCTGTGCCACGCGGGTAGGACGCGCGCGGCGCCAACACGGCAGAATTCGAGACTTATAGGCACATAACCGGGGTTCTGCCTCGACCTTTCCAAGCAGGTCACGAGCTCAGTTGACCGGCAATCGTTTGCGGTTCACTGTGCTTTTAGTCGTCAAGCAGCGCCTTCGAAGGGGCTCGGGCGTAACTCCCGCCAACGACGAGCGGGGGAACAGCGAAGCAACGCGCTAGGCGTTGGGGAGGTTGAGGGAATGCAAAATCTGAAGTGGCTCGCGGTCAGCGCGGCGGCCTTAATGACGTGCACGCCTCTGGGCGTCGCGCAGGCGCAACAATCCTCAAGCGCGGAGGAGGGGGCTCAAAAGGCCTCCCCGGAGGCGACCGACGCCGTCCAGGAAGTGGTCGTGACCGCGTCCAAGACCGGCGGGCAGGCGCTCCAGACGGTGCCCATGGCGATCCAAGCCTTTTCGGGCGAGGAGCTGAAGGCGCGCAACATCGCCACCGTCGGCGACCTGGTGTCGACGATCCCAGGCGCCTTCGAAGGGTTCCGGCAGTCGGTGGGCTCGCGCTTCTACAATCTTCGGGGCAGCGTCACGCAGAACGGCGACTCGCCGCTGGGCTACTATCTCGACGACGTTCCCTTCATCGTCACGAACTTCGGCATCGCGCCGCCCGTGCGGTTCATTGACATGGATCGCGTAGAGGTGCTGCGCGGGCCGCAAGGCACCCTTTACGGCCAGGGGTCCTCGGGCGGGGTGTTCATCTTCCACACCCGTGACCCAAACCTCAGCGACATTGAATACGCCGCCGAAAGCGAGGGCTCGCGCACGGTGGGAGCCGAAGGGTTCAACTACGGCGTTTCGGGCGCGGTCTCGGTTCCCATCGTCAAGGACCGCCTGGCGATCCGCATTAGCGGCGGCACGTCGCGCGATGCGGGTTGGGCTGATGCGTACTACGGCCCCTATGACGGCACGCCTGACCAGAAGGGCGTCAACAAGGCGAAGAACGACGACCTGCGCCTAGTGGCCTTGTTGCGGCCCAGCGACAACGTCGAGATCCGCGCCCAGTACTGGCATTTCCAGCCCCGTCAGGACTTCACCGGCTTCACGGCCTCGGTAAAGCCGCCCTATTTCGAGAACACCGCAGGTCAGCAAGGCTTCTCGAATGGCGATTTCAAGCTCTGGAGCCTGGCCGCCAAGGTCGACTTCGACGGGTTCTCGCTGACCAGCGCGACCAGCAACCTGGAGGGTGATTTCGGGATCAAGATTCCGCTGTCCCCATCCGGGTCATTCTCGAGCCGCTTCCTGCCCAAGATGTTCGCCCAGGAACTGCGCGTGAATTCCACGACGTCCGGGCCCTTGCACTGGGTCGCGGGAGCTTCCTACCAGGACGGGGAAGGGCCGCAGATCAACGCGCTGGTTCTACCTGCCGCCAACATCAACGCCAGCAACAATACGCTGACCAAGAACTACGCGTTCTTCGGGGAGGTGAGCTACGACCTGATGGGCGGCAAGCTGGTGCCCCTGGTCGGGCTCCGAACCTATCATGACGATCGCTCGTTCGCGGACGGGACCGCCAAGGTGCCCACCAAGGCCAGCGTCAACACCTGGCGCCTGAACCTGGCCTATCTGCCCAACGACAATCTGACGATGTTCGTCTCGGCTGCCACGGGGTTCCGCCCGGGCATCGTGCAGTCCCGCGTCCAGGTCGAATCCCTAACCCTGGCCGGGGTGCCGGTCTCGGTGGCCCTCGATCCAGAAGAGTCCAAGAACTACGAGTTTGGCCTCAAGTGGCGCAGCGACGATCGGGCGTGGACCGTCGGGGTCAATCTCTATCAGCTACAGTACACCAATCTTCAGACCTCGGTGACCGGGGGCATAAACGGCGTGAACGGCTTCGCCAACTTCGGCGACGCGACCACGAAGGGCGTCGATCTGGAGCTGCACTGGCGCACGCCGATCAGGGGGCTGGCTCTGGGTTTCGTGGGCAACTTCAACGACAGCAAGTACGACAGCGTCAATCCCGTCGTCGCCGCCGCCCAGCCCTTGCTTCGCCCGGGCGCGCGCTTGATCAACACGCTGGATCAAAACTATCGCATCGACATCAACTACAGCCGCGACCTGGCGAACGATCTGGAAGGGTTCGGCAATCTGGCGCTGAGCCACAGCGGCGACCGCCTGCAGACCAACGGGTTTCCGACCCGCCCCTACGACCAGCTCAGCGCGACAATCGGGGTGCGGCGCGGGGCGTGGGAGTTCGCGTTCGTCGGCAACAATCTGGCTGATGAGCGGGGCCCGACCTTCGTTGGCACCAATGGGCCGTTGTCGGGCTCCGGCCCAACGCCGCGAACCCTCGGCTTCCGCCTCCGTGTGGCGTCACGCTAGCGCGACAGGCGGTGAAGGGGATGGGCGCGAAGTCAAAGCGCTCATCCCCTTCAGCCGGGTTCAGCCTACGTCAGGCCGCGTTGCGTGGCCTGGGACAATCCCTTATCAAAAAGACGGGCAAACGATTGCCGCGAGCCGACCGCCCGAAGACGGTGGCGGCGCGCCCTGGGAGGAGTTCTGGATATGCCGCGATCCATCCTGGGGGCGGAGTTGATCGCCGAGCCAAGCGGGCCCGCCGACCTTTCGCACGTCGATCCCGAATTGCGCGCCGCGGCGCTTCAGGTGCTGAGCGAGCCCTCCGCGCCCATGACCCGCGCCAACCTGGCTGCGATCCGCGCACTGTGGGTTCCGCCCCCGCTGCTCCAGGCGCCCGAGGTTCGGCTCCTGACGGTCCCAGGACGGCGTGGCGATCCGGGCGTGCCCGTCGAGCTGATCGGCGCCGCGCCGAAGGGCCAGCTCCGCCCGGCGATCCTGCATATCCACGGTGGCGGCTTCGTCTCGGGGAGGGCGCGGAACCTGACCGCCTTCTGCCAGCAGTTGGCTTCCGAGTTCGACTGCGTCGTGGTCAATGTCGACTATCGTCTGGCGCCCGAGACGCCCTATCCGGGGCCGGTCGAGGACAACTACGCCGCGCTGGCCTGGCTTCACCGCGAGGCTCCGCGCCTGGGCGTAGATCCCGCTCGGATCGTCGTGATGGGCGAGAGCGCCGGCGGAGGGCACGCGGCGATCCTGACCCTTCTGGCGCGCGATCGCGGCGAGATTCCGGTGCGCGGCCAGATCCTGCTCTATCCGATGCTGGATGATCGCACCGGCGCGACACGCATGCCGCCGCCGCACGTGGGAACCATCGGCTGGAACGCCGCCGCCAATCGCTTCGGCTGGGAGAGCTTCCTGGGTGGCGAGGCGGGCGGCGCTCGCGCGCCGGCCGGCGCCTCGCCCGCGCGCGTGGCCGATCTCTCGAGACTGCCGCCGACCTTCATCGGCGTGGGCGACATCGATCTGTTCGTCGAGGAGAACTTCGATTTCGCCCGGCGACTGGTGCTGGCCGGCGTGCCGACAGAGCTGGTGGTCGTTCCCGGCGCCTTCCACGCCTTCGATTTCGTCGCGCCCGAAGCCCGCGTCTCGCGCGACTTCACGCGGGCCTGGAAGGCCGCCCTCAAGACCGCCTTCGCGGCCTGACGGGGACTTGGACTTGGACACCTCGGGAACCTTCATGAGCATGATGACGCAAGGCCGTCTGGCGATGTCGCGGCGCTTCGTTCTGGGCGCGGGCCTGGCGATTGTCGGCGCGGGCCCGGCGCTCGCTGATCGCAAGCCCCTCGTCCCGCCGCCCGCGCTGGGCCCTTTGCCCGCCAGCTGGCTGAGCGCCGAGGTCATCCCGCTCTGGCCGGGGGCGCCGCCGAACGGCCCGTTCAAGGCCCAGCCGGTTCCCGCCGGCTTTCCCCCCGGCTTCTTCCGCAATGTCGCCAAGCCGTTGCTGCATGTATTCCGGCCGGCCCAGAGCAACGGCAAGGCGATCCTGGTCGCTCCCGGCGGCGCCTATGGCTTCGTCGTCGGCACCCATGAGGGCGCGGCGGTCGCCGAGGCGCTCGCCGCGCGGGGTTACACCGTCTTTGTCCTGATCTACCGACTTCCGGCCGAGGGCTGGAGCGGCTTCTCGGACGTTCCTCTTCAGGACGCTCAGCGCGCCATGCGGCTCATCCGCGCCCAGGCGGCCCGGTTCGGCTTCGAGCCTGAGCAGGTCGCGGCTCTAGGTTTCTCGGCGGGGGGGCACCTGATCGCCTCGCTGGCGACCGATCACGCCGAGACCCTCTATCCCGCGAGCGATGCGGCGGACGCGCTCAGCGCCCGGCCTGCGGCGGTCGGGCTGATCTATCCGGTGATCACGTTGGAGCTCCCCGACACCAACCCTCAGACGCGGCTGTCGCTGCTGGGGGCTTCGCCCAGCGCCGATCAGGTCGCGCGCCGCTCACCCCAGCGACATGTCTCGGCCCGGACGCCGCCGTGTTTCCTGACCCATGCCTTGGACGACACCGCCGTTCCTCCAGAAAACAGCCTGATGATGCTGGACGCCCTTCGTAAGGCCGGGGTCCGCGCCGAGGCGCATTTGCTGGAGGAGGGCGGACACGGCTTTGGCCTGGGATCGCCCAACGCGCCCGATGGCCTGTGGTTGGACCTGTTCGACCGGTGGCTCCGGCGCACCCTCGCCGGGTGAGGTCAGCCTCCCGCCGCGAGCCCTCGCCCGCAAAACAAGATGATCGAGACGCGGTGGTCGCGTCCACGGAGAGACCAGGATGCAAGACGCGCTGAAGCCTAGGCTGCCTTGGCTTCGTATCGTGGAGATGAACCTCGGCTTCCTGGGGCTGCAGTTCAGCTTTGGCCTGCAGCAGTCCAACATGGCGCCGATCTACTCCTACCTGGGAGCCCGCGAGGCCGATATTCCGCTTCTGCAGCTGGCCGGTCCCGTGACGGGTCTGTTGGTCCAGCCGATCATCGGCGCGATGAGCGACCGCACCGCCTCGCGCTGGGGACGGCGGACGCCCTACTTCGTGTTCGGGGCGGTGCTGTGCGCCATCGGCCTGTTCTTCATGCCGCTTTCGCCGACCATTCTGGCGGCGGTCAGCCTGCTGTGGATCCTCGACGCCGGCAACAACATCACCATGGAGCCCTATCGGGCCTATGTCAGCGACCGACTCTCGACCGAGCAGCGGCGCTTCGGCTTTCTATCGCAGAGCGCCTTCACCGGGCTTGGCCAGATGCTGGCCTATCTGGCGCCGACCTTCATGGTCAACATCATCGGCTTCGACATCAACGCCGTCGACGCCCACAATATTCCGGTGATCACGCGACTGGCGTTCACCGTCGGAGCGGTGCTCTCGCTGACGACGATCCTCTGGTCGATCTTCCGTGTGCCGGAGCTGCCCTTGAGCGAGGACCAGAGGGAGAGGCTCAAGGCCCTGCCGCTGACGGTGACCGCGACCCTGCGCGAGATCTGGGACGCCATCGTCACCATGCCGACGACGATGCGCAGGCTGGCCTGGATGAGCCTTTTCCAGTGGTACGCGATGTTCGGCTACTGGAATTACGTGATCTATTCGATCAGCCGGTCGGTGTACGACGAGGCCAATCCGCTGTCGGAGAACTTCCGTCGGGCCGTTCTGGACAACGGCCAGGTGGGCGGCTTCTACAACGGCGTGGCCTTCGTCGCCGCCTTCGCCATGGTGCCGTTCACGCGGCGGTACGGCGCGCCCGTGATGCACGCCTTCTGCCTGCTGGCGGCCGGCCTTGGCATGTTCGCCATTCCACATGTCGCCGACAAGGCCTGGCTGTTCCTCCCGGCGATCGGGGTCGGATTGGGCTGGGCCAGCATCATGGGCAACCCCTACATCATCCTGTCCGAGAGCATCCCGCCCGAGCGAACCGGGGTCTATATGGGCATCTTCAACATGATGATCGTCACGCCGATGCTGCTGAACGCCGTGACCATGCCCCTGTACTTCGACAGCCTGCTGGGCGGCGACCCACGCCGGGTCCTGATGCTGTGCGGCGTGCTGATGGGAGCCGCGGCGCTCTGCGTGCTGTGGGCGGGGCGCTCGACGGGGCCGGCCGCGAGCGCGAAGGAGGCCGCGGTCTAACCTCGCGGGCGGAGCAGGAAGGCGAGCGCTTCGTCCAGGCGCTCGCGCCAGGCGCCCTCGTCATGGCTGGCGCCGCCATAGGCGCGGACGCTCAGGTCCACGCCCTCCACATAGCCCAGCGCGAGGAGCGCGCTGACCAGGGCCGCGTGCGCCTGCGGATAGAACCGATCGATGCTCAGCGTGCCGCGATCCAGCCAGAGGCGGTGCGAGCCCGCGCGCGGCATATGGCGCTGGGCGAAGAGGCCGACAGCCTCCGCGACATCCTTGGCGAAGCCTTCCGGCAGGCGCTCGGTCTCGGTCACGGGCAACAGGCTGAAGTGGGCCGACAACAGGGCCGCGCCGGCGAAGATGTCCGGATGTCGCGCGAGCAGTTCGCTGGCCACGACAGCGCCCATCGACGAGCCGGCGATGAAGGTGGTTTCGCGCTGAGGTCGGGTCGGGAAGGTCGCGTCGATGAGCGGCTTGATTTCCTCGACCAGCATCCGGGCGTAGGCCGCCGATTTCGGCGCCCCGGGCCACGCGTCGAGGACGGCTTGACGAGCCGGAGAGGAAAGTTGGTCGAGGAGCAGCGCCGGGGCGTATTCGGCGAACCGGTCCTTGGTGCAGGCCACGCCCACGACGAGGGTCGGCGCGACCTGACCGGCGTCGATCAGCCGTGACAGGCTGGCGTCGGCCTCCCAGGCCACGCCGAACGGCACCAGCCGGGCGTCGAACAGGTTCTGGCCGTCCTGCATGTAGAGCACGGGCAGGGGGCCGTCCTCGTCCGCCCCATCAGGCCTCCACACATAGAGATCGCGCGCCGCAAGGTGGCGGGAGGCGAAGTCGCGAAGGACGTAAAGCTGACCGCGCCCCGACGGCGCGGTCAGTTGGATCCAACCCTTCGGCGCGCCTTTCAGCGCGCCTGGCTTGGCCTTAGACATCGGTGGGCTCCTGTCCTGGAAACCCGCTCAACGGCCCAGGTGCTTGTCGAAGAACTTCAGCATCACGTCGTAGGCCTGCCGCGATTCTGGAACGTCCGCGTTGTAGAAGAAGCCGTGGAACAGGCCCTCCCAGACATGCAGGTCGGCCTCGACGCCCAGGCGGACGAGCTGGGTGTGAGTGTAGACCGTCGAGCTCAGCTCGAAGCCACGCGTGGCGGTGATCAGGAGCGTCGGCGGGAACTGGGTCAGCACGGCGTCCGACGCGGTCGGCGACACCAACGGGTCCTTGATGCTCGCGCCGGCCAGATAGGGCATGCCCGAACTATCGGAGGCCGGGCGCACGGGCGGCCAGGGCGCGGGCGGACGCGCGTCGCCCAAGGGGCCGGTGAAGAAGTCCGCGTCGCCGCCGAAGCCCGAGGACGACAAGGTCGCGCCCGCGCAGAAGATGCCGATCGCGCCGGGCTTTGGCAGGCCGTGCGCCTGGAACCAGGCGACCGACATGCCCGTCAGCATGCCGCCGGCGGAACAGCCATAGATGCCGATGTTCTGGGCCGGGTAGGTCTTCAGAAGCTCGCGATAGACCGCGGCCACGTCTTCGCTGGCGGCGGGGAAGCGGTGCTCCGGGCCTTGGCGGTAGTCGACCGCGACAACGCGAACGCGTCCCAGGCTGGTCAGGGGCAGCGACTCAAGCTCGCCGCAGCCCTGGAAGCATCCCATGAACCCGCCGCCGTGCAGATTGATCAGGACGCGGTTGCGGTTCTCGGGCGCTACGCCTGCCTTGGGGGTGTAGTCATAGACGTGCACGCCCCCGATCTTGGTGTCGACCCTCTCGTGGGGAAACAGCACACGCTGCCGGGCCAGGTACGGCTCCATGAAGACTGGAACCCCGTCCTTCTGCACCAGCAGTTCCGGCTGCTGCATCTGGCGCAGGTGCTCGGCCATGTAGGCCTTTCCCTCGGGCGAAAGCAGGCTTGAGACCGGAACGCTCATGGCCGGGGCGTGGACCGTGCCGTCGGGATCGACCTTCACCGGCGACGGCTTGCGATCCTGGGCCGAGGCGGCGCTGGCCGCCAGAGCGCAGAGCGCGATCATCATCGCCTTGGCCACACCGCGTCCGCGCGCGTTTCGCGTTTCCATCTCGTTTTCTCCCTATGGCTGGCTGTTGGCCGCCTAGCCCTGTTTTGCTGCGCGCCGCAGCCTTGGCTGGGGCGAACTAGAGCGTCTTGGGTAATCGATTGCAAGTTCCTTCTCTAGAGGGGTTGCAATCGATTGCTTTTTCAGGGATCACTTGGTGCAAGAACCGAAGTGTTCGGAGTCGGGGAGGCCGGTTTGACTGTATCGAGACGCGATCTGCACGTCATGATGCTGGGCGCGGCGTTCGCCGCGGGCGCCGGCCAGTCCTTGGCGGCCGCCGTGGGCGAGGGCGGCGAGGATATCCTGGCCCGCGTCGACCCGGAATTGCGCGAGGGCGCTCGCGCCCTGCTGGCTAGGCCCTCTCCGGAGTGGACCCTGCCCGAGCTCAAGGCCTTGAGGGCGCGGATTCCGCCGCCCCCCGCGCCCTTGGCGAGTCCTCCAGTGGAGCGCCGCGTCATTCCGGGCGCTCCCGGCGGGCCGGACGTGTCGGTCCAGGTGATCGGCGCCGCCCCGCGCGGCAAGGCGCGGCCGGCGCTGCTGCACATCCATGGCGGTGGCTTCATCCTGGGACGCGCCGAGGACTCCACGCCTCTGTGCCAGACAATCGCCGCCGAACTGGATTGTCTCGTGGTCAATGTGGAATACCGGCTTTGCCCGGAGACGCCTTTCCCGGGACCGGTCGAGGACTGCTACGCGGCCCTGGCGTGGCTGAATCGAAACGCCGAGTCCCTGGGCGTCGATCGCGATCGCATCGCGGTGATGGGCGAGAGCGCCGGCGGCGGCCTGGCGGCGATGGTCGCCATCGCCGCGCGCGACCGCCGCGAAGTCCAGCTGCGCTATCAAGTCCTGATTTATCCCATGCTCGACGATCGGACCGGTAGCACGCGCCGCGTCCCGCCGTTCATCGGCAGTATCGGCTGGGACGAGGCTGGCAACCGGTTTGGATGGACGAGCTTCCTGGGGGCGCCCGCCGGCCAGGGGCAGCCGCCCCACGGCGCCGTGCCGGCCCGGCTCTCCGACCTTCGCGGCCTGGCGCCGGCCTTCATCGGCGTCGGCGCCATCGACCTCTTCGTCGAAGAGGATCTGGAGTACGCCCGGCGCCTGGTCCTCGCGGGCGTGCCGACCCAGTTTCACCTCACGCCGGGCGCGTATCACGGCTTTGATTTCATCGCGCCACAGTCGCGCCCGTCCAAGGCGTTCACCGCCGCCTGGATGAGCGGATTGCGCGCCGCCTTCGCCTGACGCGGACGCGGCGGGCGAAGCAGTTCACGCGGAAATCTATACGCCACTGAAAGTGGCAATCGATTGCGGTTTTGACGCTAAACAATAAAAAGGGGAGGTATCGTCGTGAGAAAAACTTCGTTCCACGCGGGTTCGCGTTCGGCGCTTTGGCGCGGCGTGAGCCTGGCGGCGTTGGCGGGTCTGTCTTTCGCCGCCAGCGGGCCGGCCCTGGCCCAGCAGGCGCAGGGCGAGGCGACCGAGTCAGAAAAGCTCGACGAGGTGGTCGTCACCGCGCTCAAGGGCGGGTCCCAGGTCATCGCGCGCGCGCCCGTCGCCATTCAGGCCTTCTCGGACAAGGTCCTGACCGAGCGCGGCGTTCGAGACGGCGCGGACCTGATCCAGATGATCCCCGGGGCGTCCCAGGCCCAGGAGATCGGCGCGGGCTATCGCATCTTCTCGTTCCGGGGCTCCGGCGCCGGCGGTCCGGTCGGCGACGGCATGATCGGCTACTATCTGGACGACACCCCCTTTGGTGTCCCCAACAACCAGGCCGCCCCGCCCCTCCAGTATTTCGACATCGAGCGGGTGGAAGTTCTGCGCGGGCCGCAGGGCACGCTGTACGGCTCGGGCTCGATGGGCGGCGCCATCATCTATCGCACCAAGAGCCCCAGTCTCAGCCGCATGGGCTTCACCGCCGAAAGCGAACTGTCGGGCACGCGCGACGCGGGCGATCCCAACTATCGCGTGGCGGGAGCGGTCTCGATCCCGATCATCGAAGACAAGTTGGGCCTGCGCGTCAGCGGCGGCTACGACAAGCGGGCGGGCTATAACGACATCTACCAGGGCGCCCCCACGGGCACGCCCTACAAGACCGACGCCAACGGCGTGGTCGCCAAGAACCTTCAGGCGGTGCTGCTGTGGAAGCCCACCGACCGCTCGACCGTGCGGCTGCGGGCCTGGCGGTTCAGCACCGATCAGGACTATCTGAACGTCATGAACTCGGTGGATCCGCCCTATGCGGCCTACCAGGGCACGGTCAGCGGCTATGATCGCCGGCGCGCGAACTACTATTCCGGGACGATCACCCACGAGTTCGACGGTCTGACCCTGACGAACGCCACCTCCTATCAGAAGTCGCTGCCGGGCGGCTTTGGCGTGGCCCTGAATCTCGGCGCGCCGCTGGGTATTGGCACGCTGATCAACGGCGGTGACGCCCACAGTTTCGTCAACGAGTTCCGGCTCGCGACCTCGGGCGACGGCCCGCTGCACTGGGTGGGCGGCGCCTTCTACCAGAAGGCCCGGGGCCTCTATACCTTCTCCCTGGACTTCCCCAGCCTGAAGCTCGGCGGCAGCACCATCACCCGCACCGAGAACGCCTCGGTGTTCTCAGAAATCAGCTACGACCTGATGGACGGCAAGCTGGTGCCGCTGTTTGGCCTTCGCTACTTCAAGGACGATCGTTCGTCGGAATCGGTGACGAACGGCGAGCTGATCACCAGCCAAGCCAAACCGGACGCCCTGACCTGGCGGGCGAACTTGGCCTATTACCCGACCGACAAGTGGATGCTGTTCTTCAACGCGGGCACCGGGTTCCGGAGCGGGATCCTGCAGTCGCAGGCCCAAGCCAACGCGGTGATCGCCGACGGCGTGCCGACCAGCATCTCGTTGACGCCCGACAAGCTGCGGAACATCGAAATTGGAGCCAAGGGCAAGCTGTTCGACGACAGGCTGCATCTGTCGATCAGCGCCTACGACATCAAGTACACGAACCTTCAGAGCGCCTTCAACACGTCTATCGGGCTCTCGGCCTTCGCCAATCTCGGCGACGCCAAGACTAAAGGCATCGATATCGAGGCGTCGTGGGACACCCCCGTCAAGGGGCTCAACTTGACCCTGATCGGCAACGTCAACACCTCGGAGTTCACCAACGTCATCCCCGCCTTCGCCGCCGCCAATCCGCGTAACGGCGACGGTGAGGACCTGTTCAACACGCCGCCCTACAACTGGCGTCTGGACGTGAACTATCAGAAGAGCGTCGGGCTCTACGACGTGTTCGCCAACGCCTCCGCCACCGCCGTCGGCCGGGCGCGCAACAGCGACGCCACCGTCAATACGCTCGATCCCTATCAGCTCTATCGCGCCAGCGTCGGGGTTCGAAAGGGCGCCTACGAGGTCAAGCTGTTCGGCGAGAACCTCTCGGACGAGCGTGGCCCCACCGCCGCGAACGGCCCAACCTTGCTGGCGGGGCCGCGCCCGCGAACCATCGGCGTGAACCTCAGCCTCGACTTCAACTAGGCCCGACCGGGCGGGCGGCGGGGCGAAGGTCCCGCCGCCTGACGATTCCCCGAACTGAGGGGGCCGCGCGCCGCTCGTGGGATCGAGAGGCCGATGCGGTTCATTCCCCGCGCGGGGGGAGCCCCTGCTGCTTGCCCCGCGACTTCTTTTCTCCAAACCGAACGCGGCGCCCTGCGGCGTCGCGATGGCCTGGGAGGGTTTGACCGTGAGCGGCTTGTTCGATGATCGTCGCGCCTTCGGCGTGGGCCGCCGGTCCGTTCTCGCGGGCGCGGGCTTGATCGCGGGCGTCCAAGGCGCGGCGGCGGGCTCGGCCGCGGCCGCCACGAAGTCCGCGCCATTCAGCCTGGCCGCCGGCGGCGCCCTGGCCCAGGCTTCGACCGCCGCCGGCCGCGTGGCGGGCTATGTTCGCGGCGGGATTTTCACCTTCAAGGGCGTGCCCTACGCCGGTCCGACCGGCGGGGAAAACCGTTTTCTGCCGCCGCGCGCGCCGGAGCCCTGGAAGGGCGTCCGCAGCGCTCGCCACTATGGCCCAATCTGCCCCCAGGATCAGGGAACAGGCCGCCTCAACGATGAGGAAGCCTTCGTCTTTCAATGGAACGACGCCGTCCAGAGCGAAGACTGCCTGAGGCTCAATGTCTGGACGCCGGGCCTTGAGGGCTCCGGACGACGGCCGGTCATGGTGTGGCTCCACGGGGGCGGCTTCGCGGCCGGCTCCGGCCATGATCTGCCGGCGTTCGATGGCGAGAACCTCGCGCGCCGGGGGGACGTGGTGGTCGTGACGCTCAATCACCGCCTGAACGTCCTGGGGTATCTGGACCTGTCCCACTGCGATGAGCGGTTCGCCCAGTCTGGCAACGTCGGCATGCTCGACATCGTCGCCGCCTTGGCGTGGGTTCGCGACAACATCGCCCAGTTCGGTGGGGATCCCGACCGGGTTCTGATCTTCGGTCAGTCCGGGGGGGGGGCCAAGGTCTCGACCCTGATGGGCATGCCCGCCGCCCGCGGTCTCTTTCACCGCGCCATCGTCATGAGCGGCTCCTTCAGCCGCGCCGTCTCCCAGGAGAAGGCGCGCCGCCTGACCGATCTGACCCTGGCTGAACTGGGCCTCTCGACTTCGGACGTCGCTCGTCTCCAGACCCTGCCGCACGCGCGCCTTCTGGAGGCGGGGCAACGGGTCCGGGCGCGGGTCAACAAGCCGTTCGACGGCTTCGTCGACGCCCGCCTTATCCCCGATCACCTCGACTTCGCGCCCGTGGTCGACGGGGCCATCCTGCCGACCTGTCCCTTCCACCCGGACGCGCCGGCGATTTCCGCCGACGTGCCGCTGATGGTCGGCACGACGCTCAACGAGTTTGTCCACGGGATCAATTCCCCCGAGGTCGAGGCGATGAGCTTGGCGGAGCTGACGGCGCGGGCTGAGCGCTTCCTGCCCGGAAAGGGCGCGAGCCTCGTGGCGGCTTTCCGCCAGCGGACGCCTGACGCCAGCCCCTTCGATCTGTGGTCTCGCATCGCCACCGCCCCGATCCGTAAGGCCGCGGTCGATCAGGCGGCGACCAAGGCCCGTCAGGGCGGAGCGCCGGCCTATCTCTACCGGTTCAACTGGCGCTCACCGGTGCTGGATGGCCGGCCACGGGCGTTCCACTGCCTGGATATTCCGTTCGCCTTCGCCAACACCGACCGCTGTGACTCCATGACCGGCGGGGGGCAGGACGCCCGCGCGTTGAGCGCCCAGGTGGCCGACGCCTTCGTGGCCTTCGCCCGGAGCGGCGATCCCAACCACCCCGGCCTGCCGCGTTGGCGTCCGGTGACGCGGGAAGGGGCCGCCACGCTCATCTTCGACGCTAAGTCCCGGTTCGATCCGGATCCCGACGCCATCGAGCGCGCGGCGATCGCGTGAGGGGCTGCGACGCTTTCTTGAGGGAGAGGCAATGACCTACGCGGGCGTGGAAATCGGCGGAACGAAGGTCGTGGTCGCCTTCGGCTCGGGGCCGGAAGACCTCGGCGAGCGCGTACGCATCCCGACCACGACGCCGGAAGAGACGATCGACGCCATCGTCGGCGTGCTGGAGGCCCGGCGCGGGAGTCTCGGCCTCGACGCCGTCGGCGTGGCGACGTTCGGGCCGGTGCGGCTGGATCCGAAGGCCCCCGACTATGGCCACATTCTCCCGACGCCGAAGCCGGGCTGGTCGGGCGCCGACATCCTGGGCCCCTTGAGGCGGCTGGGGGTCCCGATCGGCCTGGACACCGACGTCAATGGCGCGGCTCTTGGCGAGGGGCGCTGGGGCGCCTGCGCGGGCCTCGACGACTACGCCTATGTGACGGTGGGGACGGGGGTTGGCGTCGGTGTGGTCGTCAATGGCGCGCCGGTGCACGGAGCGTTGCACCCCGAGCTCGGCCATCTGCCCGTGCGTCGCGATCCGGCCCTGGATCCGTTCGTGGGGTCTTGTCCCTTTCACGGCGATTGTCTGGAAGGTTTGGTCAGCGGGCCTGCGCTCGCCGCCCGCGCCGGGCGTCCCGGGGAGGCGCTGGCGGCCGACGATCCCGTCTGGGGCCTGGTCGGAGACTATCTGGCGCAGATGGCCGCCACGCTCACCTACACGGTCGCTCCCCGTCGGATCGTGCTGGGAGGCGGTGTTGGCCAGACCCCTCGCGTCCTGTCCCGCGCCCGCGAACGCCTGACTTCGTGGCTTGGCGGCTACCTGCCGGCGCTTCAGAGCGCGCAAGCCATTGAGGCCTATCTCGTCGCCCCGGCGCTCCGCGAGAATTCCGGTGTTCTGGGCGCGATCGTCCTGGCGCGCAAAGCTCTGCGGGCGCACGCAGAGTCCCGCTGACGCGCCTCCCGAGAGCGGGGAAACATGACTCATCGCTTCCGTTCGGAAGGTCTACTTCTGGGCGCTGCGCGCTGGAACCTAAACCCTGTGCGCACGGTGCGCGAGTTTCTGCCGCTGCACGGCCGCCGACAGAGACCTTCGGATCGGCCGGGGAAGGTACCTGCAGGATCAGCGCCTTTGGCGAGCCCGCGCCCTGATGACAGAGCAAGAGGTAAGCGTCATCGAAGCGGCGCTACAAGTCGGCTACGCCAATCCCAGCCACTTCGCGCGCCTCTATCGGCGGGCCTTTGGAGTCTCCCCGAGCAGGGCGATACGCCAGGGGGGGCGAGCCTGGAAACGCGGCTTGAGGCGCGCGGTGAGCCGCACGCCTCAAGGGCTCAGTCGCGGGCGCGAACGTTGAACAGCACGCGGAGCGGTTCGTCCCAGTAGCCACCGTTGAAGTAGCCGATATTGCGGTCATCACGGGGTGCGCCGATCGATGAATATCGTTTCTGGAGGAATACCGAAGTCAGCTTCTGGCGCTGTGCGGCGCGTAAGGCGAATGGGCTTGATGACAAGGTTATCACGGCGATGTCGATGAGAGCCCACGATCAGCGGATCGCGGTGAAGAGGGCGCAGACTAGGCTGACGCCGGCCACGATCGCTGACAGCCTTGGCCGCCACGACAACATGAGCACCAGCAGGGGCGCGGCCACGCACATCTGGCCGATCCAGGCGGTGACGCCCAAGGCCGGGCCTAGGCGCGCGATGGCGGCGATGGCTGATAGGGCCAGCAGCGCCCATCCCAGCACCCGGAGAACGCGCTGAGGGGGCAGGGCGCTCCAACCCAGGCTGCTCCCGTGCTTCTTCGTCGCCAGGGCCAGACTGGCGAAGGCGGCGTAGCTGATCAGGCCGCTGTCAAACGGCATCGGCGTTTTCCTGGATAGATGTGGGCTTGGGCGTCGCGACTCGAGCCTGGCGAGCGGGCGCGAAGGAACGCGGCTCCGGTTTGCGGGCAGCCTTCAGCGCGCCGAAGCCGCAGAGCGCGGCGATGGCCAGCATGGCCAGGTCGAAGCTGACGAACAGCCAGTCGGCGGCGGCCAGACTGTCGACCAGTCCACGATCGGTGGTCAGGGCGTTGACGACCGGAATCGCGGCGAAGGCGACGGCCGCTAGTCCTAGGGTCTCAATCCAGGCGCGACGGGCGGGGCGTAGCAGCGAAAGCGCCGCCAGGCCGAACCAGACCCAGAACATCGCCGAGACCTCGAGATTTGCACGACCGGGTAGGTCGGCGGGAATCAGGCGGTTGGCCATTAGGAAGGCGGCCATGCCTGCGGGCAGACAGGCGATGGCGCCGATGTTCAGGCGTTCGACCAGGCGCAGCCCGAAGAAGGGCGGA
Organism: Caulobacter segnis; assembly: GCF_031454995.1. Taxonomy (GTDB): domain Bacteria; phylum Pseudomonadota; class Alphaproteobacteria; order Caulobacterales; family Caulobacteraceae; genus Caulobacter; species Caulobacter segnis_E. The sequence continues at coordinate 103,999 of NZ_JAVDRV010000005.1, forward strand.
GCGTTCGCCTTGCGGCGCTTGACCACCCAAAGGACCTGACCGGTCCCGACCATCGCCGCGCCGGTAAGGCCCAGAAGGAAGCAGATCCATCTCAGGGCGGGGTCGGCGAAGTGGCCAAGATGCAGACCCAGCATGACGCCGGCGGTGGATATGGCCGGGCCGGGCGGTGGCGATTTGGAGAGCTGTTGGCCGGTCACGCCGGAGAAGGTGATCGAGTCCGGCCGCGCGTTAAGACGGCTGGCCGTGGTGCGTAGAACCGTGACGGTGGCGGCCGCGTCGTTCGGATTGCGTATCACGACGGTGCGAGGCCGATCGCCGCCCCAAGCGCGCTCTGCGGCTTGGATCATCGGGCCCACCGGTCGTAGCGGCGCGGCCTGTCCGGACGCCTTGCCTTCCGCCGGCGCGCCATAGGCTGCGGCCGTAAAGTCCTCGAACCGCTTGAAGTTCGCCTGCGCGGGCCAGGGCATGTACATCGCCACCAACGTGATCAGGCCCGTGTAGGTGATCATGGCGTGGAACGGCAGGGCCAGCACCGCCGAGGCGTTGTGGGCGTCAAGCCAGCTGCGTTGACCCTTGCGCCAGCGCAGGGTGAAGAAGTCCGTGAAGATGCGCTTGTGGGTGATCACGCCGGAGATGATCGCCGCGAGCATGAAGGTCGCGCAGACCCCCGCCAGCCACCGCCCCCACGGATGGGGCAACTGGAGTTGGAAGTGGAACCGGTAGAAGTGCTCGCCGCCCTTGGTGTCACGGGCCGTCAGCGGCTGACCCGTGACCGGGTCTAGCTTCAGTTCGGGACGACGCGGCGCGGGCTTTGCGGGGTTGGGCTTGGCGCGGGCGAAGACCCGGGTCACCCCGGTGCGGTCGTCGGGCAGATAGATGAACCACTGCTGGTCGCCCGGCGAGGTCGCCTGCAGGTGGTTGATGGCCGCCTGGGCTGCCTGCTCGGCGGAGGCGTGGGTCGAGCGCAGCTCGGGCTGCATCCAACGGGTGATCTCAGGCCGGAAGTAGCTGGCCGTGCCGGTCAGGAACATGGCGAACAGGATCCAGCCCGCCAGCAAGCCGAGCCAAGCGTGAATCCAGGCCATCGACTGGCGAAGGCCCCGGACGGCCAGCGAGCTCTCATTCGGGTTCGACCGGGTGTTCAAGGCCTGACTCCGAGCAGCAAGACCGCGCCGCCGGCCAGCAGCGCCGCACCCCAAAGCACGGCCGCCACATGGGTCAGCCGACGCGCGTGGAAAGCCCACAGCCCGAGCCCGGCGAATAGCGGGAACGACACGATCATGCCCCAGGCCGAGGCCTCGGCCGGCGGTCCCGGCAACAGCCTGGCCAGCAGCGAGGACAAGGCGGCGGCGGCCGCGTATCCGCCCGCCAAGGCGGTGAGTCCACGCGCGGTCATCCGCGCCGCGCTGTGCCAGGCAATCGTCTTTCTCGGCTGTCGATCGTGACTCACGCGCCCTCCAGAAGCTGGCTTGCGTCTAACGGCTCGCCTCTGTATTTGCAACTAATTCGCAATCTTAATACAATCTGTGAGGGGCGTTCATGATCATCCGTTCAAAGTCCGTGCGCGGCGCGACCACTGGCCGGGAGGCCTGGAAAGGGCTGGCCATGACGTTGGCCGCCGCCGCCGCGTTGCAGGGGCTGTGCGTCGGCGCGGCAAGCGCGGATGACGCCGACGGCGATCCGAACGCCGTCGAGCGCGTCGAGATCACCGGCCTGAAGGCCCGTCGCGCAGCCGCCGGGACCAAGACCGAAACGCCGCTGATCGAGACACCCCAGAGCATCACCGTGATCGACGGCGCCGAGTTGTCGCGACGCAACGTGCAGTCGATCAACCAGGCGCTGGGTTTCGTCGCCGGCGTCGCCCCTAACCAGCGGGGCGGCATGGTCACACGCTATGATCAACTGGTGGTTCGCGGCTTTACGCCAGGGGTTTTCCTTGACGGCATGCGCCTGATCGCCGGGCCGTACTCGATGCCGCAGATCGACTTCAATCGCATCGACCACATCGATATCGTCAAGGGACCAGCCTCGGTGCTGTACGGCAACGCCACGCCCGGTGGCCTGGTCAACCTGGCCAGTAAGATGCCCGAGGAGGGCCGGTTTGGCCGCGTGGAAGGTCAGCTGGGCAACTACGATTCACGGAGGTTGGCGGCGGACATCAACACGCCGCTGGATAGCGAGGGCAAGTGGTTGGGCCGCCTGGCCGCCGGCTGGCAAAAGGGCGACGGCCTCACCCAAGGCACCTTCAGCGAGCGCTTTCACGTCAGTCCAATGGTCACTTTCGAGCCCACGGCTGACACCAGCCTGACCCTGGTGGCGGCCTATCAGGAATCCCCCAGCGGCGGCGGTTATTCCGGCGTCCCGGCCTATGGCTCGGTGCTGACCAACCCGTTCGGCAAGCTGCCGCGCGACATCAACACCGGTGATCCGGGCTATGAGCGCTACGACCATAAGGCCAAGTCGCTGGCGGCCTTCTTCCGCCATGACATCAACGAAAACCTGACCTTCCGCTCCAACGCGCGCTTTCAAAACAACACGCTCTCGTATCGCCAGTTGTATGTCGCCGGTTTCGCCACAACCGGGACAGGCGCGAACCGCAACACCGACTACTCGACCATCATTCGCGGCGGCGGCGGTGCGGACGAGGACTTCAACACCTTGACGCTGGACAACCAGCTGAGCGGCCAGTTCGCCACCGGCGCGATCAAGCACCAGGTGTTGGCCGGTCTCGACTATCAGCGGATCACCGGCGAGAACTTCCAGCAGTTCAACACGGGTCAGACCAGCAACCCGCTGACCAGCATCCCGAACCTGAGCTTGTTCGCCCCGACCTACGGCGGAACGCTGCCCAGCTTCGATCTGAAGACGCTGTCGTCGGCCTACGTGAACACCTACACACGGCGCGAGCAGAAGGGGCTTTACGCTCAGGATCAAATGTCGATCGGCCGGTTGCAGCTGATCGCAAGCGGCCGCTACGACTGGTACGAGCAAATCACCGACAACAAGAAGACCGCCACCAGCAGCACTTTGAAGCAGAACGCCTTCACCATGCGGGTCGGCGGCCTCTACGAGCTGACCGACGGCCTGGCGCCCTATGTCAGCTATTCGGAATCGTTCGAGCCCCAGGCCGGCGCGACCTGGCAGGGTGAGGCTTTCGTGCCTGTCACGGGGCGCCAGATCGAGGGCGGCGTGAAGTATCAGCCCAAGGGGACCTCGGCCCTCTTTACCCTGGCCGCCTATGAACTGGAGCGCCAGAAGGTGCCGGTCGCCGATCCGCTGGCCGGCACGAATGGGATTCCCAGCACCTCGCAGGTGCAGATCGGCGAGGTCCGGGTGCGCGGCGTCGAACTGGAAGGTCGCGGCGAGGTTGCGCGCGGCCTCAGCGTGGTCGCCGCCGTTAGCTATACGGACGCGATCATTACCCAGGGCGCGCCCGCGGTGGCGGCGACAGCCACCAACAGCGGCACGCCCACGACGACCGGCACGCGTCAACTGGGCGTTCCCGAGTGGGGCGCCTCGAGCTTCGTCTCGTATGATTTCGGTCGCGGCGGATGGGCGACGGGGGCGCTGGCCGGGCTGCGACTGGGCGCCGGCGTTCGCTATGTCGGTGGCTCGGACGGCACGACGACCTACGCCGTGATCAACAACGTCACGACGTTCCGGCGCTTCCGCACGGACGGCTTTGTGCTCGTCGACGCGCTGATCGGCTACGATCTGGGCCAGATCTCACCGGACCTGAAGGGCTGGGAGGGGGCGCTGAACGCTGCCAATCTGTTCGACAAGACCTATGTCTCCGCCTGCCCCTTCAACAACAGCTGCTACTTCGGCGCGGCGCGGACGGTCACGGCGACATTGCGATATAGCTGGTAGGCCATGGCGGCTGGCGGCTTCATGTCGCCAGCCGCACAGTCCATCGCTCTTGTGCGTCCGCCACCATTTGCGAATGGCGATTGAGTGTCTGAGTTCTGGTACGGCGCCAACGGCGGCTCCTGGCGCAGGCCCGCCGCTCTATACGGTGAGCCGCCGTCGGGCGCGCTCTGTCCCGCCCCGCGCCTCTGAAGGCGCCGCTCTCGCTCGGGCTCCTAAGGGCGCGCCCCTTGCGGGCCGGCTTGCCCGGCCGCCGGCGGCTCAACGCCGCTTCCCGAGCGCGCGTCGCGCGCTCTCCTGTACAGGCTTCATTGTCATGAGCGCTCGTCGCCCTCGATGAGGCCGGCGATGCGTTAGCACCCTTGTCTAGGCTCTAGGCTCTAGGCTCGAGGTCGAAATACGGGGCGCCGGCGCCGCCGTCTTCGCGACGGTTCAGGACCTTGTTCTCGTGTTGGCTGCTGATCAGAACCGAGACGCCGCGATAGCGGATGCCGACGATGGTGTTGACACAGGTGGTCGGCAGGTCGGCCAGCGACATCTTCACCCAGGTCCCGGAATTGAAGGTGATCGCGCCAGGCTTCAGGGCTTCGTCACCCGCCTGCGCCGCCTCGGCGGCGATGGCGTCCAACATGTCGTCGATCTCGGCTCGGTTCATGCGCGGCCAGTACGCGATTCGGCATGGGGGCCGGCGGCGTGGCCTTGAAAGCGTCACAGGAAACGTCCGATCATCCCCAGGTCGTCGCGAGGAGGACACCATGCGCAAGGCTCTCGTTCTGGCCGCCACCCTGGCCATCGCCCTCTCATCCGCCGGTGCGAGCCTAGCCGCCGCGCCCTGCCGCGACGCCAAGGGCAAGTTCATCAAGTGTCCGGCCGCGGCCGCGCCCGCCAAGCCCACCAAGTGCAAGGACGCCAAAGGCAAGTTCGCCAAGTGCGGGACGCCTGGGGCCAAGCCGGTCGCCTGATCCATTTGCGGCGCCCCGCGCCCGCCATCAGACCAGCGCCTCGATGTCGGCGCAGGGTGTGCGTTGTCGCGTCGACGTGAACCGCGCAAATCCGCGTGGGCCGACGGCTTATCTGGCCGGCGTGGCGCTCGAACGATGAGCGCGGAACTTATACGCTTCGACGTATGACGAGCGCGTATACGGCCGGGCGTATAGCGGGCCCCTTTCGAACCGCCGGTCTGGGAGCCCGGTACGCCGTCGGGCGATCATGGCGTGTCATCCGCTTTCTAGCAGAGCCTCGTCTGCGTCGGCGCTGTGTTAGGGCGAGGCCATTAAATGGTACATTGAGCCAAAAGAGCGGAACTTTGCCCTAAATGAGCAATGGGCTGGGTTCGTCTCATGTGTCGAGGCGCCAACAGTACACCAACCCGTCTTCCTCATCGATCCGCTCGCCAACCCGTTGGAAGCCATTGACCGAAAGCACTGCCTGAGAGGGCGCGTTCGTTGGCGACGTCTCCGCCGCAAGGGCTGTGACATCGGGCCGGGACCGGGCCCAAACCGCAATGGCGGCGACGGCTTTGGTCGCATAGCCATGGCGACGCTCGCTGGGCGCGATCCCATAGCCCAATTCCACAACACCGTCGGATGGCGGTTTCACGATCGAGCAGAGACCAACAAGGCGATCTCCATCCACTATCAACCAGGACGTTGGGCTGAACCCGGGCCGCACGTCATCGGCCACTCCAGCGAGCATCACAAGTATTTGGTGCGGAGCGATTTCCGTAGCCGCTAACCGCAAGCCAGCCGGCGCTTCATCGGAGAGGAGTGCGTCGTAGTCCGCCTTTGTAGCTTCTCTGATTATCTCGGGGACAGCGCACGAACTCATCGACGTACACACGCATTGCTGCTGTTCATCAACGCCACTGACATCACTGAAATCTCCATAGGGTCCTGTTTTATGGGTGCGATTTATAGATAAATTCTCTATGCGCACGGTGCGGGGGTGCGAGATGTCGCTTTGACTAGTCTAAGTGCCCCCGGGGCCGTCGCCGCGAACTGAGAACTCGAGCGCCCAACCCTCCTGAATGGAACTAGCAAGAACTGCTGCTGTTTCGCTTCGATGCTGTTGGTGCATTCCCAGTTCGCGCCGCTCGATGGCCGTCCGCCCCATATTAGGTCACTGATCCTGAGGGCGGTGCCTCTGGGTGAGCCGAGATCTGATCGCTGCTCCTGACCGCGCTAACGAAGACCACTTGGCGCACAAGGGCGTCGTTCCAATCGGTATGACCGGGGAGGCCTTCGACACCTGGGCGCAACCTCACGCTTAGGCCCGTTCAGGCCGGGCGGGGCGAGAGGTGAAGAACATGTAGAGGCCGCTCAGCACCAAGAGCGCCAGGGGGGGAAAGCGGAGCGTAGACGATCACCAGCGGCGGCGGAGCAAGCGCTCTCACGACGAAATTGGCGAGGATGGTAAGGGTCAAGATGATCCCCAGCCATCGATGGGTTTGTCGAATCCAGGTTCGCAAGATCATGTCGGCCTCCGGTAAAAATCATCCACGACGGGATCGAGCACACGGCTAGACCTTACGGGCCTGGACGAGTTTCCAGCCGTTGCCCGATGGGTCCCGGAAGCTTGCGTCGACCGCGCCGTAGCGTTCGGTTGGCTCCTGTGTGAACTCGACGCCACAGTTCCGCATCCGTTCGTAGACGGCGCGGCAGTCGTCAACCACCATCACAAGAGGCGGCATCGCCCCCTTCGCCACGGCTTCAAGCAACGCTTTGGCGGTCACCTCATCCACAGTCGGCGCTTGAGGGCGAAACAGGCCCAACTGAAGCCCAGGCTGATCAGGGTGGTGCACCGTCAGCCAGCGATAGTCTCCGTTGCGCGCGTCGGTGTGAACCGCAAAGCCGAGCTTCTCGTAGAACTGAAGCGCCTCGTCCTGATCGTGGACGTATAGGCCTGCGACTTGAATGCTTTGGGTCATGGGACCTCCTTTTCTATGGCGACGTTGCTATCGCCGCTCTGTCCGCGGCGCTTCTCCGAAACTGCCATTCTAAGGTCGGGACGTTGCGCCGCGCGGACGAAGCAGTGCGGCACTTGATCAAGCGCGTCCGGTGTCGCTTGGATCCGCTGGCGTAGATCGCGGGGGGCTCGCCGGTGATGTCGCGGAACGTCCGGCAGAATGTTCCAAGACTGTTCCAGCCCGCTTGAAACGCGATCTCGGTGATCGCTAGATCGGTATCGCGCAATAGCGCCACCGCGCGTTCGACGCGACGGGTCAGCAGGTAGCGGTGAGGTGGGATACCGAACGCTGCGCGGAATGATCTTGCGAAATACGCTTCGGAGGTCCCGCTGACCTCCGCCAGACGTGTGATCGGCCAGTCCTCATGCGGCGCGGCGTCCATGCGGTCCTTTGCCCGCAGCAGACGGCGGATTCGCTTTACGTCCCGATCGACAAGTATGGTCATGAGTTTTGCTTCTCGCGCCCAAGCGCAGTCTGTTGCGGCAATTGACAGGTCTGGAGCATCAGCGGCTAGGTCAGATCTGCGATCCGCCTGTCATGGGCGATGGCGGATTTGGCGTCGTTCATAGCCGCGCCATCGTCAATGGCTCAACTTCGGTCGGCTCGTTCTCGTCATGGGTCTTTCCCGAACCGCGCTGGTCACATTGGGCGGCGGTCTCCAAACGCTCCGGCGTCTTGGCGGGAGCATCAACGGCATCCCGCGACCGGTCTCAAGACGGAGCATAACCGCGCTAGCGCCGATCAATCACCGTTGACTACGCAGCCGCCAACGCAAGACACCGACCAGTAAGAGCTGGACTGGCGCGAGGCCCATGAGCAGCGCCAGCATGCGCGCCGGAAGGCCGCCAGCCGACCCGTCATGCAGTGGATGGATCCAGTGGAGCACCTGGTCATGCGAGTTGCCCTGGCGCGCATCGCTTATCGCTAACACCCGGCCGCTCGCGGGGGACACCCAGACGAAGCTGTGCGGGAAGCGTGGACTGGGATCGCCGGTCACGCGCATGCGTAGGCGGTAGACCCCGTGATCGACGGCCGGTGCCTCGATCCAGACGAGCTCGGCGCATGGAAGGGCCGTGTGAGCGGCGGCGATGGCGCGGTCGACGCTGATCCTCGTTTCAGGCCTGAACGGCGCGGACGTATCGATCGCCGACGGCGGCGACGCCGGGCCGAGGACGGGCTTGAGGACCGCCATGCATTCCTTGGGCATGGCCAGCATGATCCCCGTCACCGTCAGAAGGACCAGCAGCCCCATCGAGCCCAGGCCCACCAGCTTGTGCGCGTCATAGAGCCTGCGGATCGGCGAAGTGTTGCGCTTGATCCTGAGCGCCTTGACCAGGGTTCCGGGGCGCGGCCACCATGCGACCAGACCGCTGATCAGCAGCGCTAGCATCGCGGTCCCGGACCAGCCCAGGATCCTGGCGCCGACTTCTCCCATCAGCAGCCTGTGGTGCAGGTCGTAGATCCAGGTGACGGCGTAGTCGCCCCAATAGTCCTTGCGCAGCACCCGCGCGCCGTCGGCCGAGAACCACACCATCATCGGGGCGAAGGCGCGGCCCGCGCGCTCGGGCGGCGCGTAGTAGCGGGCGGGGATGTCGCCGCCGCTGCCGGTGACCTCGAAACGCCAGGGTCCCTTCTTGTCAGGATAGGTGGTCCGCGCCGTCTGAAGGACATGCTCCCAGCAGGGCGGCGGGGCGGCGCCCGACAGGCTGATCTCCGGGTGCAGGGCGTCATCCAGCGTGGTGTAGAACACCAGGATCGATCCGGTCAGCCCAAGGATCGCGAACAGCACGCCGATCGACAGGCCCAGCCACAGGTGGACCTGCCGCGCGAGCGCGCGCGCCGAGACTGTCGGACGCGGCGCCATCGTCAGTATCGGACGCGCGCCGAGACATAGGCCGCGCGGCCCTCGCCCGGGCTATGCAGGGTCTGGGCGCCGTCCCACCAGACGTACTCGCGGCTGGCGTCGGTCAAATTCTTGACCTGCAGGCGCAGCTCCAGCCGGGCATTGACGCGATAGGCTGCGTCCAGGTCGACCGACACGTAGTCGCCGAAGCGCCCATGGTCGTTGTTGGTCGTCAGCTCATAGGCCCTCTGGTCCGAGGCGGAGGCCGACAGGGTCAGGCGCTGGGACGCCTTGAAGTTCACGCCGCCAGAGAACATCCGCTCCGGAAGGTGGTCGATCTTCTTGCCGGCCAGGTTGGGCGTGGCGGGATCGGGGGTGCGAATGCGCGCGCGCTGCCAGGCGGCCGCGCCCCAGATCGCAAGGCGCGGCGTCAGCTTGGCGTCGACCTGCAGGTCCACACCCTCGCGCTTGGTGGAGCCGAGGTTGTCGAAGTCGCCGCTGGGATCATTCAGCTTGCGCTTGAGCTCGCCGGTCGCCGTCTGGCCCCAGACCGCCAGGCGGGTGGTGAAAGCGTCGGTCGGCGCGTAGCGAACGCCAGCCTCCCAGCCCTCGTTGATCGAGGGATCCAGGTCGGTGGTGCGCGGCGGGATCAGATAGGCGCCGGAGCCGACACCGATCTGGAAGCTCTTGCCCCAGTTGCCGTAGACGGTGACGCCTTCGGCCGGGCGCAGGGCCAGGCTGAACTTCGGCTGCTGGATGGCGCCGTAGTCGTTCACCGGCGAAGCCTTGCCGGTCAGGCGGTTGAGGAAGTGGCCGTCGACCCAGTCGATCCGCCAAGCCGGCGTCAAGGTCAGCCAGGGCGTCGGCTCGATTACGCTCTGAACATAGACGCCGCCGACCGTCAGGTTGAATTTCTGGTCGCGGGTCTGGGACGTCACGACGCGCTCGACGGTGTTGTAGCGAAGCGAGATGTTGTCCTGCCGCTGCACGTCGCCGCCGACCTCGAAAACCAGGCGCGACAGAGCCGCGACCTGAGGCTCGTAGCGTAGCGCGGTCATCGCGCCCCAATGCTCCTCGTCGGCGTAGCGGCGCTGCTGGCTGGCGCCCGCGGAGTACTTCACATAGCGGTCGTCGCGCAGCGTGTTGAGGTAGAGCGAGTTCGACCATGACAGGGCGCCTGTCGGTGTCCAGTCGAGGTGCAGGCTGTACTGGCCCATCTTCCGCGTATCGCCGTCGGTGCGGTTGTAGGCGTTGGTCGAGCGCGGCGCGGCGGACACCTGGGTCTCGGTCAGGTAGCCCGGCTCGTCGGCATTGCCCTTGTAGTAGCGGGCGATCACGCCCGCGCGCAGGGCGTCATTGGGCTGATAGAACCACTTGCCCGCTAGGCTCACCCGGTCCAGAGCGGCATGGTCGCGATAGCCGTCCGACTGGCGATAGGCCACCAGGTAGTTCTGGCTGATGTCGCCGTGCTCGTAGCCAGCTGAAACTTGGCCGTCGTAGGTGGCGTAGGCGCCGGCCAGGACCTTGGCGTCCAGGTAGGTTCCGCCGGCACGGGTCAGGATATTGGTCGAGCCGGCGATGGCGTGCAGGCCGTAACGCGGATCGCTGGTGCCGCGCACCACCTCGACTCCGGCGATCTCCAGCGGGAAGACCATGTCGAGATAGGGCATGTTGCCGTCGTTGCCGTTCGACGGAACGCCGTCAATCACCAGCTTGACCGCGTTGATCTCGCCCTCGCCATTGAAGCCCCGGAAGGAGAACTTGCCGCTGGTTGTCCCCTGGTTGAAGTCGGTGACGAGGACGCCAGGCATCTTGCCGATCAGCTCCCAGGCGTAGTCGACATTGGCCGCCTGAGCGACATCGCCGCCAAGGCGGTCGACCGAGGTCAGCAGCGACTTGGCCGAGCCCGCGGCGCCGGCGGCGGTGATCAGCACCTCGCCGACCGTGAACGACACGCCATCGCGCGCGCCGGAGGCGTCCTCGACGGCGGCCGAGGGCGCGGCGGGCGGTGGCGCGGAGGCCGTGGTTTCGGCAAGCGCGGGGGCGGCCAACAACAGGGTGGCGGTGCTCAGAAGCGTAAGGCGGAAGGACATGGAAGCGAGCCTTGTCGTATTGATCCGCGTCTAGTCTGGACCGGCGCGCCCGCCCGTCTTTGCCCGTGAGCAAGTCCATCTCGGGCGCGCGTCATCACCTTGCGGAAGCCGTCGTATCCAGAACCAGAGCCAGGGGCGGCGCATCAGCTCTGGCGGCGTGCGAAAGGCCCCTACGACGTCATCGTGGGGGCCTCGGCAGGCAGACGCTTAAGGGCTCGCGCCTTCGACTCTCAGGCGCGATGGGGACGCGGTCCGACGAGCATGGGGCCATAGAAGGCCGCGAAGCCGCCATAGGCCAGCGTCCAGCACAGCGCCGCCAGCACGAGCAAACCCGCCTGGTAGTCGGCGCTGAAAGCGGCGGCCAGGCGCAGCAGCGCGGCCAGATTGATCGCCGCGAAGATCGCGACCGTCGCCCGGTCGGCGCTCAACGGACGGCCGGTGTGGCCTCGACTGGCCCGGCACATGACCGCCAGGCAGGTGACGCCGATCGCGCCGGCCGACAGCGCGTGGATGCCAGCCGGGCGCGGGACCAGAGGCGTCAGAACACTCGCGCCCAACAGCAGCAGGCCAAGACCCAGCCACACATAGCCGAGATGAAGGATCGACAGCAGGGGCTCGGCGGTCGTCCTGTTTCCGCGCCAGCGGGTGAGGCGCGCCAGGTTCACGCCTCCGGCCGCGACCAGCAGCAGGCCCGACGCCGCGTGTCCGGGCGCGATCGCCCAGCTCAGAGCCGCGACGGCGGCGCTGATCACGGCGACCTTGTCGAAGGTTCCGAACGGCGGGGGCAGTTTTGTCTCGCCGCGCTGACGAAGCCAGTTCTGGGTGAAGCTGGGCGTGATGCGGCCGCCGATGAGGGCCAGCATGACGGCCGCCACGGCCAGGGCGACACGCGTTCCCAAGCCTTGCAGTCCTAGGGCGGCGTCCAGGTGGAAGGCGATGTTGGCGGCGGCCATCAGGGCGGTGAGCAAGCAGATCGGCAGGTTGCGCCAGTTCTTGCCCGACAGCACCTCGCGCCAGACGACCGCCGCGAAGACGAACAGGAACGCCGCGTCGATCCAGGCCGCGGCCGGCCCGATGAACACCTGGAAGAGCATGGCCAGTCGACCGGCTAACCAGAGCGACCAGAGCGCCGCCAGTTTCGCGCCGATCACCGGCATGCGGCCTGTCCAGTTGGGAATGGCGGTTGTCAGGAAGCCCGCCAGGATCGCGCCGAGCATGCCAAACAGCATCTCGTGGACGTGCCAGTCGAGGTGTCCGGCGACCGTCTGGCCGCCAAACAGGGACCAGATCCAAAGCGGGATCGATAGGGCCGACCAGATCGCGCCGGACAGGAAGAACGGCCGAAAGCCATAGCTGAACAGGGCGGGGCCGGCATAGGCGCGGCGTTGTTGGGCGGTGCTCATGGCGAGACTCTGGTTAGCGGTCGAGGCCGGGTCGTTGTGCGTCGACAACTCCCCGCAGAGCCGCCTCGAGCGCCTGCGGCAGGGCGTCGCCCATCAGCGGCTTTTCGATCAGCGACACGCCGTCTCGGCGGGCCGCGCGGCGCAGATCGGCGGCGGGATGGGTCGCGGTCATCAGGATCGCAATGTCGTCGCCGGCGTATCGGGCGGCCTTGGCCATGGGCGGTCCGGCGATCGCCGGCGGGGCATGGCCGATGATCACGGCGTCCACCCCGCCGGCCTGCAGCCGGTTGACGAAGCTCTCGGCGTCGCCGAACGGCTCGACGCCGTAACCCTCCAGGCCCAGCGAGAAGCAAAGCGCCTGGCGAACCGCCGCGTCCTGGTCGAGCACCAGGACGCGGGGCGCGCGGACGGGAGGGGCTTGGGACACAGTCGTCGTCCTTGTGGGCCGCGGGTCTAGGCGGCGGCCTTCCAGTTCGGCTCGAGCACGACATGCGGCGGGCAAGGGGCCACCTCGCCGACGGGCAGGCCGCACAGTTCGTTGGCGAAGCCGTGGTTCACGTCGCGATGGTGGGCCTCGTCGGCGCGGACCACCTCGACCACGTCGCGCAGCGTGGCGCCGGTCGGCAGCTTCCAGTAGTCGAGGGCGATCTGGGGCGCGGCGACGTTGGCGCTGCGGCCTTCGTCGATCTCGGCGAGATAGTGGGTGTAGCTGATCACCGCCTCTTCCTCGAAGTAGCCGACCACCCGGTGAGCGGTCTTCGAGGAGATCAGGTAGAGGGCGAAGAAGAACAGGTAGAAGACCCACTGCGCGGCGACGACCACGAAGCGCTCGAACAGGGTCGGCTTGGCCACCTCGATGAAGGTCATCAGGTGCATGCGCTCGTTCTCGGCCTCGTCCATCAGGGTCTTGATCCAGCCCTTGTCGCCTTCCATCCGGCGCAGGCACTTCAGGTGGTTCAGCGTGGCGCCGACCATTCCCGGCACGGCGGCGACGGTCTCCAGGACTACCGCGCGGTGGCCGTAGCGCTTGGCGAAAAAGGTGTCGGCGCAGAAGCGCAGGGCCTTCACGAAGCCGAAGGCGATGACGTCCGAAACGCCTTTCGGCTGGTGGTGGACGTCGAGATCGATATGCGGAGCGGTCATGGCTTTTCGCCTTTTCATCCTCTGGCGACCCCCTGGCCGCCGATGAAGCGCTTGATACCGCCGCCTGCCTGACCCAGACATTCTGGTCTGATCCTAAGGAGAATCCCTGAGTGGCCGGAGGCGCCCGAGGGGACTAGCGCGGAGCGATGACCATCGACGAGTTCCTAAAGGCCCGTCCGGACCCCGTGCGGGAATGGAGCATGGCCGTGGGCATCGCGGCCGGGCTGGTGGTCATCGGCACGGCCACCCGCCTTTTATTTGAGCCGTTGCTTGGCGATCGCGGTCTCTATCTCTTCTTTTTCCCCGCCGTCGTCGCTGCCGCCGCGTTTCGCGGCCTGCACGGGGGGCTCGTCGCCTGCGCGCTGGGTCTTGTCAGCCTGCTGGCGCTGAGCGCGCGCGGCGATGGCCTGGACCTCGGCGACTGGGCCGGCGCGGCGCTCTACGTCGCCGTTTGCAGCGCGATTAGCTTCGGCGGCGAGCGCTTCCGGATCGCGCGTCAACGCACCGAGGCGGTGACCGAGGACCTCCTGGTCCGCGAGGCGCATCTGGCGTCGATCCTCGACACGGTGCCGGACGCGATGGTGCTGATCGACGACGCCGGAAGCGTGGTTTCGTTTAGCTCGACCGCCGAACGGCTGTTCGGCTGGACGGCGGCCGAGATTACCGGCCAGAACGTCAGCCGCCTGATGCCCGAGCCCTACCGTTCGGCGCACGACGGCTATCTGAGCCGCTACTATGAGACCGGGGAACGCCGCATCATCGGCCTGGGCCGCGTGGTGATTGGCGAGCGCAAGGACGGCTCGACCTTTCCGATGGAGCTTTCGGTCGGCGAAATCCGCGCGCGTCATGGTCGGTTCTTCACCGGCTTCGTTCGCGACCTGACGGAAGCTCAGCGCAGCCAGGCGCGGCTGCAGGAATTGCAGAACGAGCTGGTGCACATCGCGCGCCTGACCTCGATGGGCGAGATGGCCTCGGCCCTCGCCCACGAGATCAACCAGCCCCTCTCGGCCCTGACCAACTACCTGAAGGGCGGGCGGCGGCTGCTGGAAGCCGCTGAGATCGACCGCGATCTGCTGGGCGCGGCCCTGGAGCGGGCGGGCGAACAGGCGTTGCGCGCGGGCGCGATCATCCGCCGGCTCCGTGACTTCGTCGCGCGCGGTGAGACCGAAAAGCAGGTCGAAGACCTCAACCGCATGGTCGAGGAAGCGGTGGCCCTGGCCCTGATCGGCGTGCGCGAGGTGGGCGTCGATGTGCGTCTCGACCATGGCGCGGGCGGTGAACGGGTGTTGGCCGACCGCGTTCAGGTCCAACAGGTCATCGTCAACCTCGTCCGCAACGCCGTCGACGCCATGGAAGCCAGTCCGCGCCGCGACTTGACCATCAGCGTCGGGCGCCTGGACGATCAGGCGCTGATGACCGTCGCCGACACCGGTCCCGGCATCGCGCCCGAGATCGCCGATAATCTCTTCGCGCCGTTCATGACGACCAAGCGGGACGGCATGGGCGTGGGTCTGTCAATCTCGCGCACCATCATCGAGGCCCATGGCGGCCGGCTATGGGTCGAGCCCACGCCGGGCGGCGGGGCGACGTTCAAGTTCACCCTGAAGCTCGTCGAAGGAGACATCGACCTTGAGTGAGGCTGTCGTTCACATCATCGACGACGATGCGGCCATGCGCGATTCCCTGGCCTTCCTGCTGCAGGTGAACCGGATCCCGTATCGCATCTTCGAGTCCGCGGTCGCTTTCCTGGACGACCTGCCCGAGGATGGCGGCTGCGTCCTCTCCGACGTGCGCATGCCGCAGATGAACGGCATCGAGATGGTCCGCAAGCTCAAGGAGCTGGACTACCGCGCGCCGATCATCGTCATGACCGGCCATGCCGACGTGCCGCTGGCCATCGAGGCGATGAAGGCTGGGGTGTTCGACTTCATCGAAAAGCCGTTTGACGAGGACCTGCTGCTCCACGCCCTGCGCGCCGCGCTTGAGAAGGGCAAGGCGCGAAGCCAGCAGGACGAGGCTCTGGCCACGACGCGCCGGCACATCGCCGCCCTGTCCCCTCGCGAGCGCGACGTTCTTGAGGGGCTGGTCGACGGCAAGGCCAATAAGGTCATCGCCTTCGACCTGGGCATTAGCCCACGCACAGTCGAGATCTACCGCGCCAACCTGATGTCCAAGATGCAGGCTCGCAGTCTGTCCGAATTGGTGCGCATGGCCCTCTCGGTCAGAGGCTAGCCAAAACGCCGGAACAGGACGTTGTTCTCCAGGTGCATGTGGTCGCGCAGATCGGCGTCGATCTCATGGCAGAGGGCGTAGAGCGCGCGCCATGTTCCACAGGCGTTTTCAGGAGGCGTGAAGTCGTTGGTCAGTCGCGCCAGCCCCTTCAGTTGCTCGACAACGTCATCATGCTCGGCCTCCATGCGGGAGATCGGAGCGCCTAGACGGAGCTCGCCACGCCGCATCATCGGAAACAGGATCATCTCCTCCTTCTGGTGATGCGCTTCCAGGTCGTCGAACATGAAGGCCAGGTGCTGGGCGATCCCCGTCGGACAGTCTGGGCGATCGCCGTGTACGCTCTCAACCCGCGCCGCTAGGAAGATAGCCTCGGGGAACTGCCGCCGGTGCACCTCGTGATAGCGATCCAGTAGATGATCGATCAGGGCTTCGGTGTCGGCGGGCGCCGCCGCCTCGGCCCGGTCCAGGGCGTCCAACTGCGCTATGAGCCCCGCTAGATCGATCCCGCGTTCCTCGGCGGCCTTCGCGAGGGGCGTTCCACCTCCGCGGCAATAGTCGATCTTGTGACGGCGGAAGATCGCGGTGGATCCGGGGCGGCCGATGGCGATGTCGCGAACGGGTTGATCAAGAAGGGGCGGCGCGGTGGTGATGTCCATGACGGGTCTCCTCTGCGACCTGATTAGGCGGCCGGAGGGTGCGGAACGTTGCGCGCCGCCAAGTTCGCGCGCGGCCCAACGGCGGCCACGCGCCGCTACTTAAGGAAGCGCGGCCTTGGCGGCGGCGGAGCGGCGTTTTGCGCTGTCTCGAACGCAAGAAGGCCGCAACGCCCAAGGCTTTGGAGCGAGAGAACCTCCAGAGGACCCCCCAGCGCGACCAGCAATCCGTAAGGCGCAGTTTGTCCATGCACAAAGATCGGGATGCTCGGAGGTCTACCCGTCCGTTCATCGGCGCCGTTCGGGCGTCGGAGGATAGGAACATGAAAGCCCTCGCTCTCTTCGCCACCGCCGCGGCGTTCGCCCTAATCGGGACCGCCGCCATTGGCGCCACGCCGGACGCCCCGGCCCCCGCCGTCGCCGACACCGTCCGCTTGGCGACCGACTTGCCGCCGCCGATCGCGCGCCGCGCGCCCGCGACTGTAAAGGTCGACCTTGTCACCCAGGAAGTGGTCGGCAAGCTGGCCGATGGCGCGAACTTCAAATTCTGGACCTTCAACGGCAAGGTGCCAGGACCCATGGTCCGCGTCCGGGTCGGCGACACCGTGGAGGTCTCGCTGAAGAACGCCGCCGACAGCGAACACATGCACAATGTCGATTTCCACGCCGTGACCGGCCCCGGCGGCGGAGGCGTCGCCACCATGGCCGCGCCAGGCGAAACGCAGGCCTTCACCTTCAAGGCGATGGCGCCGGGTCTCTACGTCTATCATTGCGCCACCCCGATGGTGGCCGAGCACATCGCCAACGGCATGTACGGCGCCATCTTGGTTGAGCCCGAGGAGGGCCTGCCCAAGGTCGATCACGAGTTCTACGTCATGCAGGGTGAGGTCTATACCGACGAGGCCATGGGCTCGAAAGGCCTGCTGAACGAGAGCATCGAGAAGCTCCTGAACGAGCAACCTGAGTTCTACATCTTCAACGGCGGCTCCAAGGCGCTGACCGGCGACAAGGCGCTACGCGCCAAGGTCGGGGAGACGGTCCGGATCTTCTTCGGCGTCGGCGGTCCCAACAAGACGTCCAGCTTCCACGTGATCGGCGAGATCTTCGACCACGTCTATCCGTACGGTTCGCTGACCAGCACGCCGATCAAGGACGTCCAGACGGTCACGGTCGCTCCAGGCGGCGCGACGGTCGTCGATTTCAAGCTGGAAGTACCCGGCAACTACATCCTGGTCGATCACGCCCTGAGCCGCCTGGAGCGTGGCGGCGCCGGCATCCTGACCGTCGAGGGCCCCGCCAATCCCGAGGTCTTCAACGCTCCGCCGAACCCGCACAAGGGCGGCGGCCACTAAGACGATGTCCCCTGGGGCGGCGCGCGTTCGCCGCCCCTTTTTTCTTCTCCGACAGACAGTAGATTGATCCATGAGACAGCATGTCCTGCTGGCGCTGGCGGGCGTGAGCGCGCTCGCCTTCGCCGCGTCCGCGCGGGCCGCCGAAGCGCCCGCGCAAACCGGCCAGCTCCTGCTCGAGGCGCGCACGCGCTATGAGCTCTATGATCCCGACGGTCCGAACGCCGAGGCCGTCACGACGCGGCTGCGCCTCGGCTGGCGTCAGCCCCTGGCCAAGACCCTGACCGCCCTGATCGAGATGGAGGCCGTCCGCGCCCTGGTCGACGACTATGCCGATGGCGTCCACGCCAAGTCCGGCAAGGCGACCCTTCCCGATCCCGAGACGGTCGAGCTCAATCGCGCGGCGCTGGAATGGAAGCCGACCGCCGCCGTGGGCGTCGATGTCGGCCGGCAGCGCATCGTCTTCGGCAACGCCCGCTTCGTCGGCAACAGCGGCTGGCGGCAGAACGAGCAGACCTTCGACGCGGTCAAGCTGACCGCCAAGCCGGCCCAGAGCGTGACCCTGACCTACGCCTATGCCGATCGCGTGCGCCGGCCGCTGGGTCGAAAGTCGTCGCAAGGCGTCTGGCGCGGCGACGCGCATATGCTGCATGCCGAGGCCGATCTGGGCGCGATCGGCAGGGCGACAGCCTACGCCGTGCTGCTGGATTTCGACAACGCCGCGAGCCAGTCGTCCAAGACCTTCGGGGCGAGGCTGGCCGGCGCCCGTGTGCTGGGGCCCGGCCTCAGCGGAACCTGGGAGCTGGAGCACGCCCACCAGACCGACTGGGGCGGCAACCCGCAAGGCTTCTCCCTGGACTATGACGTCGCCGCCCTGGGCTTGAAGACGACCCGATCAGCGCTCTCGCTCAACCTCGAACGGCTCGAGGGCGACGGCGTCCACGCCTTCCAGACGCCGCTGGCTTCCCTGCATGGCTTCCAGGGCCTGTCGGACGTGATCGGCGCCACGCCGGCCAAGGGCGTGCGCGACGTCTTCCTGCGCGGAACGACGACCGTCGGCGTCAAGCAGCCGCTGAAGTTGACGGGCGAAGCCCACGACTTCGACACCACCGTGGGATCCCAGAACCTGGGGCGCGAAGTCGACGCGATGGTCTCGACGCCGATCGCCAAGGGCTGGACGTTCGAGCTGGGCGTCGCCCGGTTCGAGACGCAAAGCCGGACCTATCCCGACGCCACCCGGGCCTGGGTCAGCCTCGACTTCAAGCTCTGATCGCATTGTCCCTGGAAAGAGGAAGGGCCCGCGAAAGCGGGCCCTTTTTCGTGGGGTCTAGCCGCACTTGGAGTAGCCGCAATCGGTGCAGGTGTCGCAACCTTCCTTGCGGATCAGGGCGGGGCTGGCGCAGCGCGGACAGACTGCGGGGCGGGGCGCGTCGGCCTGGGGCGCGAGGGCCTCGGCGACCCTGGGCGCGGGCGTCGCGAGGTCCTGGCGCAGGTGCCGCTCGACCACGCCGCCGATCGCCGCCGGCAGCGAGGGCACGTAGCGGCCCGACAGCCAGGCGCCGCCCTGCGGATCGAACACCGCCTTCAACTCCTCGGCCACGAAGCCGACGTCTCCCCCGCGCCGGAACACGGCCGAGATCATTCGCGTCAGGGCCAGCGTCCAGGCGTAGTGCTCCATGTTCTTGGAGTTGACGAAGATCTCGAAAGGTCGCCGCTGGCCGTCCACGACCGCATCGTTGACCGTCACGTAGACCGCGTGGGCGCTGTGCGGCCACTTGATCTTGTAGGTCATGCCCGAGAGCGCCTCGTCGCGGGCGATCAGCGGCGTTTCGCCAAGCGTGGCCTCGGGCGTCGACGCGGGGGGCTCGGCGGGCGGCGTATCCACCGACAGGACCGAACCGGTGACGGCGTTGGGGCGATAGGTCGTCAGACCCTTGCAGCCCATCCGCCAGCCCTCGAGATAGACGTCGCAGAAGGCGTCGAAGGCGATGTCTGCCGGGCAGTTGACGGTCTTGGAGATCGAGCTGTCGATCATCGACTGGGCGGCCGCCTGCATGACCAGATGCTCGCGCGGCGTCAGGGTCTGGGCCGAGACGAAGACATCGGCCGGGGGCTCGGTCTCGCCATGCAGCCGCTTCCAGACGGTCAGGGCGTAGTCCTCGACAGCCTCCTGGCGGGTCGAGCCGTCGGGTTGCCGGACCTTGCGGCTATAGGCGTAGGCGAAGACCGGTTCGACGCCCGAAGAGACGTTGCCCGCCACCAGCGAGGTGGTGCCCGTGGGCGCGATCGAGGTCAGGCAGCCGTTGCGCAATCCATGCTTGGCGATCAGCGCGCGGGTGTCGTCGTCGAGCTCCAGCAGGTTTGGCCGATCCAGCACGCGCGGGTCCCAGAGCGGGTAGGGGCCCTTTTCGGCGGCCAGGGCGGCCGAGGCGCGGTAGGCCTCGCGCTTGATGATCCCCAGCCACCGCTTGATCGTCTGGGCGGCCTCTTGCGAGCCATAGCGCTGTCCGCAGAAGATGAGGGCGTCGGCCAGCCCCGTAACGCCCAGACCCAGGCGCCGCTTGGCGCGCGCCTCCTCCGCCTGGGCCTCCAGCGGGAAACGCGAGACGTCGATCACGTCGTCCAGGAACCGGATCGCGACATGGGTCAGTTCCGCCAGCTTCTCCTCGTCCAGGACCGCGCCCTCCGTGAAGGGGGCGGCGACTAGGCGCGCCAGGTTGATCGAGCCGAGTAGGCAGGCCCCATAGGGCGGCAGCATCTGCTCGCCGCAGGGGTTGGAGGCGCAGATCGTCTCGCAATCGGCGAGATTGTTTCGGGCGTTGACCCGGTCGACGAAGATCACGCCCGGTTCGGCGTAGGCATAGGTCGCCGTCATCAACCGCCGCCAGAGATCGCTGGCCCGAACCGTCTTGAACACTTCGCCGCCAAACACCAGCGGCCAGTCCGCGTCGGCGGCCAGCGCCTCAAGAAAGGCGTCGGTGACCAGGACCGAGAGGTTGAAGTTGCGCAGGCGGGTCGGCTCGCGCTTGGCGTCGATGAAGGCCTCAATGTCGGGGTGGTCGATGCGCAGACAGCCCATCATCGCCCCGCGCCGCTGGCCGGCCGATAGAATCGTGCGGCACATCGAGTCCCAGACGTCCATGAAGCTCAAAGGGCCCGAGGCGTCGGCCCCGACGCCGCGCACCGGCGCGCCGGAAGGGCGGATGGTTGAGAAGTCCATGCCTACGCCGCCGCCCTGTTGCAGGGTCACGGCCGCCTCGCGCAGGTGCTCGAAGATGCCCGGCAGGTCGTCGGGCAGGGTTCCCATGACGAAGCAGTTGAAGAGGGTCACCGCCCGCCCGGTGCCGGCTCCCGCGAAGATGCGGCCGGCGGGCATGAACTGGAAGTCGCCCAGCGCGTCGAGGAACTTCTCGCGCCAGGCCTCCCGGGCTTCGGCGGGCTCGGCTTGCGCGATCGCTTCGGCCACCCGTCGCCAGCTGTCCTCGACGGTGACGTCGCCGTCGCCGGCGTCCGGCGCGAACCGATATTTCGCGGCCCATATCTCCGCGGCCAGGGGAATGTCGAAGGCCATGATCCGGCTCCTGTTCCAAAGACCAGGAGGCTGGCGGATTCGAGCCGGCGGGGGATTGTCGATCGACAAGGAGGCCGCGCTCGGACGACCGAGGCGAATTCGCGCCAGCTTGCTTTGGAGCAAGGTTCCCGTCTCGCGCCCGGTCTATCGGTGGCGGCGAGCGGGCTGATCGCCCGCGCCCAGACAAAGGTGAGTGAAGATGTTGAAATCCGTTCTCGCCGCCGGCGCCATGATCGGCGCGGTGGCGATCGCCGGAACCGCTGGCGCGGCCGAGCTGCAGGTCAAGATGCTGAACCAGGGCTCGCAAGGCATGATGGTGTTCGAGCCGGCGACCGCGAAGCTGAAGGTGGGCGACACCGTCCGCTTCATCCCGACCGACGTCGGCCACAATGCCGAGACGATCCCGGGCATGTGGCCGGCCGGCGCGGCGCCGGTCAAAGGCTTGTTGGGCAAGGAAGTCGTAGTGAAGGTCGCCAAGCCCGGCGTCTATGGCTTCAAGTGCGCGCCGCACTGGGCGATGGGCATGGCCTTCGTGGCCAAGGTCGGCGACGGCAAGCCGAACGCCGCCGAGGCGGAAGCCGCCATCGCCACCGCTCCCAGCATGGCCAAGAAGCGCCTGACGGCCGATTTCGCCGCGATCAAGTGATGTCGCCAAAGCGCCATCGCTCCCGGAGCGGCGGCGTTGTCACCTTGCTCGGATTGGAGAGCTTAGCCCGCCTCGGCCAGGTTCGTCAGAACATCCAGCCGGCGGACGACGATGCGGCGGCGCGCGCTGGCGGTGACGCCGCGCTCATCCCAAGCCGCCAGCGTCCGACTGACCGTATGCAGGGTCGAGCCGGCCATCTCGGCCAGCTCCTGTCGGGTGATCGGGAAGTCGATTTCGATGCCGCCCTCGGTCTTGCGACCGGCCTGCTGCACCAGACGCAGGAGGGTGCGAGCGATGCGCTGTTCGACCTTCTCTCCAGCCATCTCGCCCACCCGGTCCTGCAACTCGAACAGCCGGTGTCCAGCGGAGGCGGCCGAACCCATGGCAATCTCGGGGTAGCGCGCCATCAGCTGACGCATGGCCGCGACGGTCCAGTAGATCTCGAGGCTGTCTACGACGGCCACGGCGTCGGCGGGGAACGGCTTACCCATCAACGCGGCGACGGTGCCGTACATCTCGCCGGGGCCAATAAAGCGGATCACCGACTGGCTGCCTTCGGGGCGCGCCTGCACGATCTTGATCCGCCCTTCGAGCAGCGTGTGACAGGTCGATCCGGGATCGCCCTGGCTGAAGACGACGCGCCCGGCGGCCAGTGGCCGCACGGTTCCGGCGCCGAGTACGTCGGCGGCGGCGACGTCGTCCAGATGGCCGAACATGTCCGCGCCACGGAGACTATGGGGAGCGATGCTGGCGAACATGGGGGGCGGCTGACCTTAAGTGAAATCCTGGCGCCTGCCCTAAGCCCGACCGTGCTCGAGCTTAATCCCGGAATTCTACCTAGGGCGATTTCCCGAATAACGGCGCGACCGGCGCGGTTGCTAAGGCTCAGGTCGACACAAGCCTCAGCCGCCGGGCCGCTCATGACCCTCGCCTTCGCCAAGTTTGATCCGCCGCCCTCCCCGACGCTGGTCCCCGCCGGGGTCAGTATTCGCAGGGCGACGGGCGAGGAAATCTTCGCTCAGGGCGAAGCGGTCGACACCGTCTATCAGCTCCTGGCGGGCGCGGTGCGGACTTACCGGCTGCTGGGCGACGGACGTCGGCACGTCTGCGACTTCCACGTCCCGGGCGATGTCCTAGGACTCGAGCCAGGCGGCGAATATGCCTGTTCGGCCGAGGGTATGACCGACGTGATCATGCTGGCCATTCCGGTCGCCACACTGCGCCGCCTGTCGGCCCATGATCCTTTGCTGGGCCAGCGCCTGCTGTCGATCGCGTCACATGGGCTGCAACGTAGCCAGAACCACGCGACCATGCTGGCGCGGCTAGGCGCGGTCGAGCGCGTCGCCGCCTTCCTGATCGACTTCGCCCAGCGCTTCGACGCGGACGACGAATTCGACCTGCCGATGACCCGCCAGGACATCGCCGACTATCTGGGCCTGACCATCCACACCGTTTCCCGCACTTTGTCGCATCTCCAGGACCAGGGGCTGATCGACGCGCGCGCCTCCCGCCGCGTGCGTCTGCGCCGGCAGGACGAGCTTCTAGGACTTTGCGCATGACCCCTTCGGTCCTGACCCCGGCCCAGCGCCAGCACGCCGAACGGAACCTTCCTCGCTACACTAGCTATCCGACCGCCCTGGCCTTCGACGCCGAGCAGGCAAGCGCGGCCAAGTCCTGGCTCGGTCGGACCCGCGTCGAGGATCGGCTGTCGGTCTACGTGCACGTGCCGTTCTGTCGGCGCCTTTGCTGGTACTGCGGCTGCCACACGTCGATCGCCCATAGCTACAAGCGGGTCGGGACCTTCTTCGAGACCTTGATGCGCGAGGTAGACCTGGTGGCCGCGCGCCTCGGCAAGCATGACGGCCTGGCGCACCTGCACTTCGGCGGGGGAAGCCCCAACGCGCTCAGCCCCGAGGATTTCGCCGCCCTGGTCACCCGGCTCAAGACGGTCTTCCGTCCACGCCCGGGCGCGGAGATCGCCGCCGAGCTGGACCCGGGCATGCTGTCCGAGGCCTTTGTCGACGCGGCCGGCGCCGTGGGCGTCAATCGAGTCAGCCTGGGCGTCCAGACCTTCGACCCGACCGTGCAGGCTCTGGTCAATCGCATCCAGCCCTACGACCACGTCGCTCGCGCGACCGAGCGCCTGCGCGCCGTCGGCGTCAAAGGCCTGAACTTCGACCTGATGTACGGCCTACCGGGGCAGACGCCCGAAAACGTCCATGAGTCCGCGCGCCTGGCGGTCCAGCTGCGGCCCGATCGGGTGGCCGTGTTCGGCTACGCTCACGTGCCCTGGATGAAGAAGCACCAGACCATGATCCGCGAGGCGGACCTGGCCGATCTGGACGGTCGCTGGGCCCAGGCCGAGGCCGCCGACGCGGCGCTGAAAGAGGCGGGCTATGTCCGCATCGGCCTCGACCATTACGCCTTGCCGGGCGACGCCCTGGCCCACGCGGCGACGGAAGGGCGGCTGCGTCGGAACTTCCAGGGGTACACGGACGATCCAGCGCCCGTGCTCGTTCCGATCGGCCCGTCGTCGATCGGCCAGTTCCGGGAAGGCTTCGTCGGCAATCTTGTGCCGACCGACCAGTGGTCGGCCGCCGTCGCGCGCGGCGAGCTTCCCCTTAGCCGGGCGCTGGTTCTCGACGCCGAGGACCGCCTCCGCGCGGCCGTGATCGAGCGGCTGATGTGCGACATGCGCGTGGACGTGGCCGCGATTTGCCGCGAGCAAGGCTTCGCCGAGAATCATCTGGACGCCGAGCTCTCCGCCGTCGACGCTTTGCGACTGGCGAGCCTCTGCGCCCGCGACGGCGCCGTGGTCTCGATTCCGGAGGCGGCCCGCCGCCTGATGCGCGTGGTCGCCGCGGCCTTCGACGCGCGTCTGCCGGCGGCCGCCGCGCGCCACGCAAAGGCGGTTTGATCGGAGCGAGGTTGCTCCCGAGCAACGTCGGCTCCGCCGCCAGTCGTCATCCTGATCCCGAACGCCGAATGGGACGGTCCCGACCGGCGAGGGGAAGCGAGATGAACACCCGAAGACTATGGTTCGTCCTCGCCCTGGTGATGGCGGTGTCCTTCACCGTCTTGGGGCTGATGGGACGCGAAATTCACCGACAGGCCCCGCCGATCCCGACCCGCGTGGTCGACGCTTCGGGGCAGGTGCTGCTCACCAAGGCGGACATCGAGACCGGCCAACTGGCCTGGCAGTCGATGGGCGGTCAGCAGGTCGGCTCCATTTGGGGGCACGGCGGCTATGTGGCGCCCGACTGGTCGGCCGATCAGGTCCACCGCGAGGCCACGGCCCTGCTCGATATCTGGGCCCGGCGCGACTTCAAGGCGGCTTATGACGCCTTGTCGCCCGAGCGTCAGGCGGCCCTGCGCGAACGCCTGAAGCGCGAGATTCGGACCAACACCTATGACGCCAAGACCGGCGTCGTCACGGTCAGTGGCGATCGCGCCCAGGCCATGCGCCAGGTGCGTGGCCACTACGAGACGCTGCTAGGATCGGACCCGGCGCTGGAGGCGCTGCGCGAGCAGTACGCCATCGCCAATGGCGCGGTGAAGGATCCGACCCGCCGGACCGCCATCGCCGCGTTCTACTGGTGGACCGGCTGGGCGGCCAGCACGAACCGTCCCGGCGAGGTGATCAGCTATACGGCCAACTGGCCGCATGAGGCCTTGATCGGCAATACGCCGACCGCCCCCACCATCGTCTGGTCGGTGGCCAGCGTCATCCTGCTGATCTTCGCCGTCGGCGCCCTGGCCTTCTGGCACGCCCGCACCAAGTCCGAGGACCACCTGGTCGCGCCGGACAAGGACCCGCTGGCGGCCATGAAGCCGACGCCTTCGATGAAGGCGACGGGCAAGTATTTCCTGACCGTGATCGGCCTCTTCCTGCTGCAAGTCGGCCTGGGCGCCGTCACCGCCCACTATTCGGTGGAGGGCCACGCCTTCTTCGGCGTGCCGATCTCCGACATCATTCCCTACGCGGTGACCCGCACCTGGCACACCCAGCTCGCCATCTTCTGGATCGCCACCGCCTGGTTGGCCACCGGTCTCTATGTCGCGCCGATGATCTCGGGTCACGAGCCAAAGGGCCAGAAGCTGGGCGTCGACCTACTCTGGGTCGCGCTGGTGGTTGTCGTGCTGGGGTCGATGGCCGGCGAGTGGCTGGGCGTGCAGCAGGTCTTCGACCTGAACGCCAACTGGTGGTTCGGCCATCAGGGCTGGGAATATGTTGACCTGGGCCGCTTCTGGCAGATTCTGCTCTTCGTGGGCCTGATGAAGTGGCTGGTGCTGGTGGGCCGGGCTCTGTGGCCCGCCCTCAAGGCGCCCTCGGAAAGCAAGCCCGTCCTCTGGATCCTCTTCCTGTCGACGATCGCCATCGGCCTGTTCTACGGCGCTGGCTTCATGTGGGGCAAGCACACCCACATCAGCATGGTCGAGTACTGGCGCTGGTGGGTGGTCCACCTGTGGGTCGAAGGCTTCTTCGAGGTGTTCGCCACGGCGGTCATCAGTCTGCTGATGGTGAAGCTCGGCTTGGTGCGGGCCAAGTCGGCCAATGGCGCGGTTCTGTTCGGGACCATCGTGTTCCTGTTCGGCGGCGTTCTGGGCACGGCCCACCACTGGTACTTCGCCGGCACGCCCGTCTCGGTGATCGCGATCGGTTCGGTGTTCTCGGCGCTCGAGGTCGTGCCGCTGGCCCTGATCGGCGCCGAGGCCTTCGAGACCTTCAGGCATACCAGGGCCGCGCCCTGGGTCGCGACCTATCGCTGGCCGATCCTGTTCTTCGTGGCGGTCTCGTTCTGGAACCTGCTCGGCGCGGGGGTCTTCGGCTTCATGATCAATCCGCCGATCAGCCTCTATTACATCCAAGGGCTGAACACGACGGCCACCCACGGTCACGCGGCGCTCTTCGGGGTGTACGGGATGCTGGGCATTGGTCTGCTGCTGTTCTGCTTCCGAGGTCTGGCGCGGCGTGAAGCCTGGGACGATCGGCTGCTGGCCGCGACCTTCTGGATGCTAAACGGCGGCTTGGCGATGATGCTGTTCCTGTCGTTGCTGCCGGTGGGTGTGATTCAGGCGATTGCCAGCATCGAGCACGGCCTCTGGTTCGCCCGCTCTCCCGCGGTCATCCACTCGCCGCTGGTCCAGGTCCTCGTCTGGATGCGGGTGCCAGGCGATGTTGTCTTCGCCGGCGGCGCCTTCACCCTGGCTATCTTCGCCGCCAAGCTGCTGGTGGGCGCGCGCCGCCGCGCCATCGGCAAGGCGGCTAGCCCGGTCGCCGCGGAATAGGCCTGCCCGCAGGAAACCCGGCGCGCACGAATGTGCGCGCCGGTGACGCTCGGATATGGTGCGTCCACTCTATGCGCGAAGATCGGTTGGATGGCGCCCACCAGCAAGGCTCTATGTCCAGCCACCCGACGGTATGACCTTGCCAGATCTGGAACGCGCTGGAGCGGAATTATCTCGCGGGCCGAAGACGCGACCCAATGTCGGCTAAGCGCCGCCCGCGCGTGAAGCGCTCAAACGTGGTAGAATGAAGCGAGGGGAGTAGCCAATTCGCAGGAGGCGAACATGGCTCAATTTGATCTCTTCCTCCCGCCCAAGCGCCCCTGGAACACGGGCCGGGTGATCGGCCCCAAACCGCCGTTCAAGCCCAGGCACATTTGGGGGATCCGACAGCAGCTCAAAGCGAACGGGCGACTCCGCGACCTCGACATGTTCAATTGCGCAATAGACGCCAATCTCAGGGGCTATGACCTAGTGAAGCTCCGTGTCGGTGACGTGGCGCCGGACGGCGCGCTACGCGCAAGCGCCACGATCATCCAGCGGAAAACCGGACAGCCCGTCTCGTTCGAGATCACCGAGCCCATGAGTCCACCAGCAATAACGCGGCCTCAATGGAAGACGCGCGCCCGCTGAACGTCGTGTGTCGGGAGGAGTGCCAACGGCGGCTTCTGGCGCACTCCGTCCCCATCGGGGCTTCACAAGTTAGAACGTGCGACTGCAGGCCTATCCCGATGACGTCACGTCGAAGTAGGCGCGTAGGTCGGCCAACGCCCTCGCCCCGAGCGGGAATTCTATGAGTTCGAACGGATACCCATCGGGATCGTAGACATAGAAGAATTTGACGCCTTGGATTTCCTTGACCGCGCTCTCGACCGACACACCCTCCGCCTTGAGACGACCGTGAGCGCCGACGGCGTCTTCGATCGTGAAGGCCATGCAGGGCGCGCCCGCTTGCGGCCGCACCTGGGAGGGGTTGCCTGAGCCCGGCGGGGGGGGGATTTGGCCCAGTTCGATGGCGAAGCCGGCGACGATGCCCTTGATGCTCGGCGGCGTTCCGGTCTGGCGCTCGTCATAGAAGATCTCAAGCCCCAGGACGCGCTGATAAAACGCCAACGAGCGCTCGAGGTCGCTGACTTCCAACGCGATGTGCGACGGGCCGACAACGGACGCCAAGGGCGAAGAGGATGCGGACATTTTGGCTCTCCGAGGGTTAGTGTTGGTGGGCTGGCACGCGCACCATCAGACCCTCGTGTCGCTCTTCGAGGATGATCTGGCAGGCCAGCCGGCTAGAGGGTTGCGGGTCGCTCGTGAATGACAACATCTCGGCTTCCATGGCGCTGGGCAGCGTCAGGGCCTCTTGCCAGGGCGCTTGCACATGGACCTGGCAGGTGCCGCACGCGCAGGCGCCGCCGCAGTCGGCGTCGATGCCGGGCACATTGTTCTGGACGGCGGCTTCCATCAGCGACTGCCCTGGACGGCCCTCCACGACCAAGGTCGCGCGTGGCTTCACGCGCGGCAGAAGCGGGCGCAGCCGATCGCGTTGAGTCCGTATCGCATCGCGTGCGGCTAGCCGCACGGTGATGCGGCGCGTCGGCCGGCTACAATCGTCAGCAGGGCCGATTAGGCGTTGGCGGGCGGCGCAAGGTCGAGGCGCAGTTGCTCGCCAATACGACGACCATCAGGCTCGTGCACACCCACAGCCCGCGCATAGGCCGGCCAGTCGCGTACTCGGTCTGCAATTTCACTGATGATGGACAGGCTCTTGCGACGCTTGAAGCCGCAATAGGCTCCAAACGTGATCAGGTCTTCGATCGTGAAGTCGTCGCGCTTGCCGCTAAGCGCCATCTGGTGCGTGCTCGTCCACTCGCCGGTCGGGTTATATGAGTAGGCGACGTCAAACGCTGGAGACAGGCGCCAGCGCCCGCTGCGATCCATGAGGAATGCGATGTTCTTCACATGATCATCCTGGTTGCGGATGAA
The DNA here is from genome assembly GCF_031454995.1 of Caulobacter segnis. Lineage (GTDB taxonomy): Bacteria > Pseudomonadota > Alphaproteobacteria > Caulobacterales > Caulobacteraceae > Caulobacter > Caulobacter segnis_E. The sequence continues at coordinate 133,030 of NZ_JAVDRV010000005.1, forward strand.
GATGTTGAACACCGCGCGCCGGAATTGCTGTTCGATCGCATCAGCCTCGGCGTCGAGTTTGTGGATCGTTTCCACCGCCTGTTCGTAGCTATAGGCGCCCGGCAGGTTGAAATCGAAATGGCGCAGCGCCGCCAGTGACTGCATGTGCAGCTTGCCGCCGGCGGCGGTGCGGTCAAACCGTCTGGTCATGAAGTGGCTGCGGCCGCCCTCATAATGCAGGCGGCATTCTGACATTTCGATCCCGGCGTCGCTGGCCATTTTCGAGAAGGCGTACTCGATCAGGCCAAAACCCTGCGGGTCGACCAGTTCCTTGTCGCGATTGTTGCTGACGCCGTCGAACTTTATCAGCCAGTAGCTGAAGCCGGTTTCGGCGGGAGCCTGACCAGATCGAAACTCGCCGGTTTCCGGGTTCCAGGCCAGGACGGCCTTGGCCCGAGCTCCGCCGGCTGAGGTCCCGACGCGCAGTATCTCTTCGATCGCTTCGTGGTCGTCGGTCCCGGCGAGCTTGCCCCGCATGCCCAGACGCTGATCAAGCACCTGATTGGCCAGATCGACGAGTGCGTCGATCCGGAGCTGGCGGGACCTGTGGGGCGCTTTGAGTAGGGTGGGGTGAAATTCAAGGGCGCCCATGCCTCGGGTCCCAATGTAGCAGAGTCGCTCGACCGGGTTGAAAGATGCTGGGTCGCGGCCTTCGCGCACAAGCCAGGCGTCGATCAGTGCGTTGCCGTACTTATCCGGCAGGGAATCGGCCAACAGCCCCGGCAGGCCCTTGAAGGCGTCGCGCGGCAGAGCCGGAAACTCGTATGGCGCTGTGCGCGGCGGCATGACAATCGGCGAGACGCCAATACCGCTTTGGGCAAATTCGGGCGTGTACTGGAACACCGCATAGTCGCGATCTTCCAGCCAGCTAACGGCGGCGATATCGCGACCCCAAAGACGAACCGTCGCGTCGGTCACTCCTCGTCGCCCCAAGTCCACGTCGTCGTTACCTTATGGTCGGTAGGACGCGCGCGCTTACGCTCGGAGCCTGTGGCGAGGCGTACCCGATCAACAGGACGCACCTCGGCTGCCGGAGTTAGAATCTCGAGCCGATCACCCAGGTTCAAAGCCTCAAGAACTCTAATCAACGTATCGAGCGATGTGTTTTGCCCACCCTCAAGCCGGCGCAACGCATTGAGCGAGACCGAAGCGTCGTCAGCCAACTGCCGTTGAGTGAGGTTGTGATTGAGCCTGTAGGCGGCGACACCTTCGCCAATTTGGCTAAGGCGAGCTTCGAGTTTGATATCGGGTACTGGCATGTAAGAACCCTTTTATGGGCCTTTGTCAGGATCAGCGTGCGTAACAACCCATATAATGGCTTTTATGGCGATATCCATAACGCCAATGATAAGTCTTATTTTAAAGGCCCATATAAGGGTTTTTATTGGCTAAAATCCGGCTTAAATACCCGTATAAGGGTGCTTACGATGAGGTGGCTCGCTAAGGCCAACCCCAACACTAGTGCGTCGTTAGTGGCAAGCTAGCCGAAGGGGGGGGGCGCCTAAGCTGCCCAGGTCCTGCACGTACCGGAGGTTCGGAGGTCCCATAGCCTTTCGGGGCGTCCACGCTCGCCTGGCTGAGGCTCTGCCTCAGGCGTGCTGGCCCAATGCCGTTCGCAGCCTACTTCAGGGAGACCAAGACCGGGCAGTGATCGGAAGGGTGGCCGTCGGTCGGCGCGTAGGTCAGCTCCTCGAACCCGGCCAGGTCGCGAGTGGCGCGAGCATCGAGCACGATGTGGTCGATAAATTCCTTGAAGCGCGGGTCGCACTTGGGCGTGGCCAGCCCCTCGGCGAGCGACAAGTCGGCATTGGCGGGCTGGCTGTCGTCGAGGTCAGTCCACAGGACATCGTCTTTGCGAGCGAGCCGGCGGTTGAAGTCGCCCAGCACGGCGAACCGGACGGGTTCGGCGGCGCGCGCGTCGATCCACTTCTCCAAAACCGAAACTTGTTGCTGCAGGGTCTCGCAGGCGTCGCCTTTGAGGCCGTTGAAGCAGCCTGACTTCAGGTGGACAGCCAGCAGGCGCAGCGGAGAGTGGCCCCGCGCGCGGATAGTGATGTCGACGCCTGAGCGCAGATTGGGATTGCCGATCGCCAGTTCGGCGAGATCCGGAGCGCGGTCGAAGGCGACGCCTTTGCGGATGGCAAAGCCGACAGCCTGCCGGGTTAGCTTGCGACCCTCCTGGCCGCTGCATGCAAAGTGATCGCCAGCGGGCCTGTGCTCGATAATCAGCTGGTACTTGGCCGGATCGAAAACACGGGCGGCGGCCTTGATGGACTGAACTTCCTCGAAGGCGATGACGTCGGCGTTTAGGCGTTCGGCATAGCTGCGCATCAGCGCGTAGTCTGCATCGGTGCGCGCCTTGCAGCCCTGCGCGCCATCCTCCGATAGGTGCTCCATATTCCAGGTGGCGATGCGCAGAGGCGCGGGAGGCGACGACGGCGTCGTGGCGCAGGCGGTCAGCAAAAGGCTTATAGCCACGATGGCGTGCGGCTTGAACATCGGGGCGTCTCCCATAGCGAGCATCGCCTTAGAGCCCACGTGTTATGACATAACAATGGCCTTTGCGGCGGCGGGGAGACCGCCGCGGCTAGTCGGTAAATCCCTCACGCGCGGCGTGCGAACCATCGTTTCTGGCAAATAACTGGCAAGCAAAGCCAAATGCCGGCCGGTATCGGGTTACCGGGCCATAATGCATTGTTTTTATTTGGAAAAATGGTGGATGCGACAGGGATTGAACCTGTGACCCCCTCGGTGTGAACGAGGTGCTCTCCCGCTGAGCTACGCATCCGCCGTGTGGAGAGGTTCGAAACGAACCCGTCCGCGAGAGGAGGGGGCCTATAGCCCGGTGTTCGGCGCGGGGCAAGAGGCCAAAAGCGTCATGCAGGCGTTGGGCACGTCCAAAAAGCTGTGGATGACCAAATCGCCGCCCAGGGTCTCGACCGGATCCTCGGTGTAGCCGAACGACACCAGCACGCTGGGCACGCCGGCGTTCCTGGCGCCCAGGGCGTCGTTGATGCTGTCGCCGACCATCACCGCGCGTGTCACTTCGCCTCCGACAGCCGCCACGGCGGCGGCGACGTGCCGACCGTCGGGCTTGGCGGCCGGGGCGCTGTCGGCGCCGACCACCGCGTCGAAGAAGGGTGTCAGGCCCGTGGCGTCCAGCAGGGCGACCGACAGATGGGTCAGCTTGTTGGTGCAGACGACCAGGCGCGCGCCGGCGGCCTTCAGCTCGGTCAGCACATCGACCACGCCGGGGAAGGGCGCGCTCTCGTCGGCGATGCGGGTCAGGTAGAGGGCGATGAAGCGCTGGACCAGGGCCGGCGCGTGTTCGGCGTCAAGCGGCGCGCCGGCGGCGGCGAAGCCCCGCTCCAGCAGGGCCCGCGCCCCGCGTCCGACCATAAGCCGGACCTCGTCGAAGGGCAGGGCGGGCAGGGATTCCTCGGCCAGGATGGAGTTCAGCGAGCCCACCAGATCGGGCGCGGTGTCCACCAGCGTGCCGTCCAGGTCGAAGGCGATGGTCGCCCCGTTCAGGTCATGAAGCGCGTGCATGGGTCTGGCCTTTCGGCCAATTGCACGGCTAATGCAACTTTGGTTCGCCTCTAGGGAGTCGCGAGAGCCATGACCGTCCCCGTCTCAAAGCCCATCCGGCCGCGCGCCGCCGTGATTCTGGCGGCCGGGCAGGGCACGCGGATGAAGTCGCCGACGCCCAAGGTGCTGCACGGGCTGGCCGGCCGGACCCTGCTGGACCACGCGATCGACGCGGCCGAGGGCCTGGGCTGCGAGCGGATCATCGTCGTGGTCGGCGCGCACAGCCCTCAGGTCGGCGAGGCCGCGCGCAAGCGCCTGGGGCCGAACGCGACCGTGGTCCAGGACCCGCCGCTGGGCACTGGCCACGCGGTGCTGGCGGCCAAGGACGCGCTGGCCGACTTCGACGGCGACGTGGTCGTCACCTATGCCGACTGCCCTCTGACCACCGCCGGGGTGATCGCGCCGCTGTTCGACCAGATCACCGGCGGCGCCCATGTCGCGGTGCTGGGCTTCGAGGCGCACAACCCGACCGGCTATGGCCGCCTGATCCTGGCGCCCGGCCACGTGCTGCTGCGCATCGTCGAGGAAAAAGAGGCGGACCTCGCCACCCGGCAGGTCAAGCACTGCAATTCCGGCGTCCTGGCCGCCGATCGGGCGATCCTGTTCGACCTTCTGGCCAACGTCCGCAATGACAACGCCAAGGGCGAGTACTACCTGACCGACGTCGTCGGCCTGGCTCATGACCGCAAGCTGGTCACCCGCGCGGCCTTCGCGCCCGAGGCCTCGGTGCAGGGGGTCAATTCGCAAGGAGAGCTGGCCGCCGCCGAGGCCGTCTGGCAGGCGGCCCGCCGCCACGCCCTGATGGTCGAGGGCGTGACCATGCCCGCGCCCGACACCGTCCATCTGTCATGGGACACGAAGATCGCTGGCGGGGCGGTGGTCGAGCCGTTCGTCGTCTTCGGTCCCGGCGTCAGCGTCGAGAGCGGCGCGGTGATCAAGGCCTTCAGCCATCTGGAAGGCGCTCATGTCGGCGAGGGCGCCCTGATCGGCCCTTACGCCCGCTTGCGGCCCGGCGCCGAGATTGGGCCGGAGGCCCACATCGGCAACTTCGTCGAGGTCAAGAAGGTCAAGGTCGGCAAGGGCGCCAAGGCCAACCATCTCAGCTATCTGGGCGACGGCTCGATCGGCGAGAAGGCCAACATCGGGGCCGGAACCATCTTCTGCAATTACGACGGCTTCGAGAAGTTCGAGACCCATGTCGGCAAGGGCGCCTTCATCGGCTCCAACAGCGCCCTGGTCGCGCCCGTGCGGGTCGGCGACGGGGCCATGACCGGTTCGGGCTCGGTGATCACCAAGGACGTCGAGGACGGGGCGCTGGCCCTGGCGCGTCCGGAACAGACGATCAAGGCGGGGTGGGCGACCAAGTTTCGCGCCCTCAAACAAGCCCAAAAAGATAAGAAGAAGGACGCGAAGACGAAATGAGCAGCGCCGACGATCAGAAGCGCGCCTCGGGCGAGGCCGCCGCGGAACTCGTTGAGAACGGCATGGTGGTGGGTCTGGGCACCGGCTCGACGGCCGCCTGGTTCGTCAAGGCGCTGGCCGCGCGCAAGCTGACCGACATCAAGGGCGTGCCGACCTCGGACGCCACCGCCGCGTTGGCGCGGGAGCTGGGCATTCCGCTGGTGGCGCTGGACGACGTCAAGACGATCGACCTGACCGTGGACGGCGCCGACGAGATCGGGCCCGGCCTTTCCCTAATCAAGGGCGGCGGCGCGGCCCTGCTGCGCGAGAAGCTGGTCTGGGAAGCCTCGACCCGCTGCGTGGCGATCGCCGACGCCGCCAAGCGCGTCCCGGCCCTGGGCAAGTTCCCGCTGCCGATCGAGGTCGTGCGTTTCGGCCACGTCCACACCGGCCATCGCCTGGCCGACATCGCCGCCGAGTTCGACCTGCCGCCGCCGCGTCTGCGCACGGCCGAGCGGGGTGTCGTCGTCACCGACGGCGGCAACCTGATCTACGACATGGCCTCGGGCCGCATCGACGAGCCGGCCGCCCTGGCCACGGCGCTGAAGAGCGTCACGGGCGTGGTGGATCACGGCCTGTTCCTCGACCTCGCCGACGAGGCGCTGGTCGGCACGGACGAGGGCGTGGTGCGTCTGGTTCCCTGACGTCCTACATAGAGCCCCACGCTTTAGGTTCGGAGACCGGTGATGGCTGACTACGACTATGATCTCTTCGTCATCGGCGCGGGGTCCGGCGGCGTGCGGGCGGCGCGGCTGGCCGCCATGAGCGGCGCAAAGGTCGGCGTGGCCGAGGAATACCGTGTCGGCGGCACGTGCGTCGTCCGCGGCTGCGTGCCCAAGAAGTTCATGGTCTACGCCAGCGAGGTCACCAGCCACCTGAAGACGGCCGAGGGCTATGGCTGGACGTTCGAGGGCGCCAAGTTCGACTGGAAGAAATTCCTGCACGACAAGGACGTCGAGATCGCGCGCCTGTCGGGGATCTATGTCACCAACCTTCGGAAGGCCGGCGCGGATCTGCTGCACGGCCGGGCCCAGATCGTGGACGCCCACACCGTCGAGGTGCTGCCCAAGGATGGGTCCGACGACGCGGGGACCTACACCGCCCGCAAGATCCTGATCGCCACCGGCGGCCGTCCGGTGAAGCCCGAGTTCCCCGGCGCCGAGTTCGGGATCACCTCGGACGAGGCCTTCCATCTCCCGACCCTGCCCAAGAGCATCATGATCGTCGGCGGCGGCTATATCGCCGTCGAGTTCGCCGGCATCTTCGCGGGCCTCGGCGTCGAGACGACGGTGCTCTATCGCGGCGCCAACATCCTGCGCGGCTTCGACGACGACGTGCGCGCGCATCTGGCCGACGAGCTGGGCAAGCGCGGGATCAAGGTCGTGCTGGGTTGCTCGCACACCCGTATCGAGAAGCAGGACGACGGGACGCTGCTCAGCGTGCTCAACAACGACCTGACCTTCGAGACCGAGGCGGTGATGTTCGCCACGGGGCGCGAGCCCTATGTGAATGGGCTGGGCCTCGAGAAGGCCGGGGTGAAGCTGAACGAGCGCGGCGCGATCGCCGTCGACGCCCATTCCAAGACCAATGTCGACAGCATCTGGGCCGTCGGCGACGTCACCGATCGGATCAACCTGACGCCGGTGGCGATCCGCGAGGGCGCGGCCTTCGCCCAGACCGAGTTCTACGACAATCCGACGACCTTCGATCACGACATGGTCGCCTCGGCGGTGTTCTCGCAGCCGCCGGTGGGCGCGGTCGGCATGAGCGAGGCCGAGGCGCGGCACGCGTTCGGCGCGGTCGACATCTACCGCTCGGTGTTCCGTCCCATGAAGATCACCTTCTACGGCGGCCAGGAACGCTGCCTGATCAAGCTGGTGGTCAAGGCCGACGACCAGAAGGTGGTCGGCGTTCACGTTGTGGGGCCCGACTCGCCCGAGATCATTCAGATGGCCGCGATCGCCGTGAAGATGGGCGTGACCAAGCCGCAGTGGGACTCCACCTGCGCCGTCCATCCGACCCTGGCCGAGGAACTCGTCACGATGCGCGAGAAGTACGTGCCGGTCGAAGTCGGCGGGGTGGGATGACGGGCGCTGGCGTCCTGACGGACGCTCCGGAGCGCCGCACACGCTGGCTGGGCGGCCTGGCCGTCTTCATGATGGTGATGACGCCGCTGCTGGGCTACCTCGCCCCCAAGCAGTTCGCGGCGCTTCTCAGCCTCGTCGGTCTGCTGGCGGCGCCGGGTCTGTTCCGGTCGCGACCGCCGCTTTTGCCGATGTTCGCCCTGGCGCTGCTGGCGCTGTGGTCGCTGATCAGCCTGAGCTGGACGCCCGCCCTACCGGATCCTGCCAAGCTCAAGAAGTTCGGCGCCGTGGAGAATTTCACGGCGATCAAACTCTTTCTGCAGCTGGGTCTGTATGGCGCCGCGGTGGCCATGCTGGGCCAGATGTCCACGCGCTCGGCGCGGCTGGCGTCGCGGGTGATGCTGATCGGCGCTGGCCTGCTGGCGCTGATCACCTGCCTGGATGGCCTGCTGGGCGCGCCGATCTACCAGGCGATCCGCGAGGCCAGCGGCGATCCGCTGACGCCCGATCTGGCGATGGTCAAGGTGTCGATGGGGGCCTATCCGCTGGTTCTGCTGCTGTGGCCGTGCGCGCGCGTGCTGGGCGCCTCGACGTTCAAGGGGCGCAATGTCCTGGTGGCGCTTCTCTTTGGGCTGATCCTGATCGTCGCGCACGTCACGGGAGCCGACGCGCCGGTCGCCGCCCTGCTGTTGGGAGGGCTGGTCTGGCTCGGCGTGCGCCTCATCGGCAAGCCGGTCGCGCGAGTGTTGATCCCGCTGGTCTCGGCGGCCTTCATCTTCGCGCCCATGGCCATGCTCTGGGGCGAGAAGTCAGGCCTCGTCGCCTGGCTGCACACACTGGCGCCGCCGTCCTGGGATCATCGCCTGAACATCTGGGCCTTCGCCACCGACCGCATCCTGCAGCATCCGATGCGCGGGTGGGGGATCGACGCCAGCCGCACGTTCGGCTCGGCCATTCCGCTGCACACCCACAACGCTCCCCTGCAGCTCTGGCTGGAACTCGGCGCTTTTGGAGCCGCCATGGCGGCGGCCTTCTACGCCTGGATCCTGTATGGCGTGGTGAGGTGGACCGGCGTGGACCGTCGCGACGGCGCCATGGCGGCTGGCGCGCTGGTCTCCTATCTGGTGGTCAGCGGCTTCAGCTTCGGGGTCTGGCAGGAGTGGTGGCTGGCCCTCGGCGCCTTGGCCGTCATCGCCTGCGGCATCGCGCAAAAAACGAGCGCTTCGGCGCGGTAGAGCGACAACGAACTTTCCCGCCTTGGCGGATCGACGCGGCTTCGCCGCACGATTTTGCCTTTCGCTTCCATTCGCGGTATCTACGCCGCCCCTTGTTGTTATCGAGCCTGTCATGACCGCCCGCTGGACCCCCGCCGCCTGGAGAGCCAAACCCGCCAAGCACATCCCCGCCGACTATCCGGACGCGGGCGCTGTCGAGCGGGTCGAGCAGACGCTTCGCCAGATGCCGCCGCTGGTCTTCGCCGGCGAGGCGCGTCGGCTGAAGAGCCTGCTTGGCGACGTGGCCGAGGGCCGCGCCTTCCTGCTGCAAGGCGGCGACTGCGCCGAGAGCTTCAAGGAATTCCACGCGGACAACATCCGTGACACCTTCCGCCTGATCCTGCAGATGGCGGTGGTCTTGACCTTCGCGGGCGGCAAGCCGGTGGTGAAGGTGGGCCGCATCGCCGGCCAGTTCGCCAAGCCGCGCTCGGAGCCGACCGAGGTCCAGGGCGACGTGACCCTGCCGTCCTATCGCGGCGACATCATCAACGGCATGGACTTCAACGAGGCCGAGCGGGTTCCCGATCCGGACCGCCTGCTGAAGGCCTATGGCCAGTCGGCCGCGACGCTGAACCTGCTGCGCGCCTTCGCCAGCGGCGGCTACGCCGACCTCTACAACATCCACCGCTGGACCCTGGGCTTCGTCGGCGACAGCCCGCAGGGCGCGCGCTACCGCGAGCTGTCGGAGAAGATCAGCGAAGCCCTGACCTTCATGTCTGCCGTCGGCGTCACGCCCGACACCCAGCCCGACCTGCGTCGCGTCGAGTTCTTCACCAGCCACGAGGCCCTGTTGCTGGGCTTCGAGGAAGCCATGACCCGCGTCGATAGCACCTCGGGCGACTGGTACGACACCAGCGCGCACCTGCTGTGGATCGGCGAGCGCACCCGTCAGCTGGACGGCGCCCACATCGAGTTCATGCGCGGCGTGAAGAACCCGATCGGCCTGAAGTGCGGCCCGACCATGGAAGGCGACGACCTTCTGCGCCTGATCGACGTGCTGAACCCGAACAACGAGCCGGGCCGCCTGACGCTCTACGGCCGCTTCGGCTCGGACAAGATCGCCGACCGCCTGCCGCGCCTGATGCGGGCGACCAAGAGCGCCGGCCGCTCGGTGGTCTGGGCCACCGACCCGATGCACGGCAACACGCTGAAGGCCTCGACCGGCTACAAGACCCGTCCGTTCGACCGCATCTTGAGCGAAGTGAAGAGCTTCGTGGAGATCGCCCAGGCCGAGGGCGTGCACCCGGGCGGCGTCCACCTGGAAATGACCGGCCAGAACGTCACCGAGTGCCTGGGCGGCGCCCGCGCCGTGTCGGAAACCGACCTCGGCGACCGCTATCACACCCATTGCGACCCGCGCCTGAACGGCGAGCAGGCGCTGGAACTGGCCTTCCTGGTGGCCGAGAAGCTGAAGGCCGCCCGCGACGACCAGCGTCGCCTGGCGGCCGGCTAAAGCGCGGTTGATCAGCGAACGGCGCTATCTGGCGCCGCTTGCCGGTCGGCTGTAGCCTTCCTCGAGGGAGGAAGCCATGGCCTCGAAGCCGCTGTCGCGTCGCGTCCTGGTGGGGGCGCTGGCGAGCGCCGGGCTTGCCCCAGGCGCGGACGCCGCGCGGTCGCAAGCGGCGGACGAGCAAGATCGCCTCCGCTATCTCGACGCGGCCGGCCGGCTGTCGGTCAAGGCCTTGGTGAACGGCGAGGGGCCGTTCGACTTCCTCATCGACACCGGCGCCACCGCATCGGTGATCGCTTCCGAAATTACTGATCGGCTTGGCCTTCGGCGCACCAGCACCGGCAGGCTGCATAGCATCGCCGGCGCCGAATCCGTGGCGATGACCCACGTGGCCAGCCTGGCGGTCGGCAAGCGTCTGAGGCGGGACATGACCGTCGCGGTGCTGCCGCGCGCCCTGCTATTGATTGATGGCGTATTGGGGCTGGATTGGCTGGGCAAGGCCAGCCTGCTCCTCGACTTTGGTCGTCAGCGGATGGTTGTCGGCCAGCCCCTCCCCATTCCCGACGCCCAGACCGCGATCGTCGAGTCTCGGTTGATCCGCAGCGGCCTGACCTTGATCGACGCCCGTATTCCGCGGGAGCGGATCATCGCCTTCATCGATACCGGCTCCACGACCACCGCCGGCAACCTGGCGCTGATGGAGGCGGCCATCCGCGGCGGGTCGTTATTGGGCGCGGCCGGCGACGCCGAGCTGCGCGGCGTTACTGGGCAGGTCATGCACGGCCGGGCCGCCACCCTGACCCGACTGACCCTGGGCGAGATGACACTCCGGAACGCGCCCCTGATCGTGGGGCCTATCCACACCTTCGACTACTGGGGCTTGAACGACAGGCCGGCGATCGTGATCGGCGTCGATATCCTGCGGGCCTTTGACACCGTGGCCATCGACTTCAAGCGCAATGAAGTGCGTTTTCGCGTGCCGGACGGGAGCTCGTCGCTCCGAGAACGGCGTTAGGTTCGCGGTGCGGCGTCCGGCCGCTTGACCGCTCGCGCGGCGCTCTCCAATGGTTGTTTGAAGGGAGAGCCGAATGCGTTTGCGCCAAAAGATCCGTCGCGAGGTCAAGTTCCTCAAGGGTTTGACCCGGACGCTCAAGCGCGTGAAATCCATCGCTCCCGACAGCGCCAACCTGATCTGCGACGATCTGGAGGCGGCCGTCGACAAGTGGCGTGATCGCCCGGCCATGACCTTCGAGGGCAAGACGGTGACCTATGCCGAGCTCGACGGCATGGCCAACCGCTACGCCCATTGGGCCAAGGGGCAGGGGCTGACGCGCGGCCAGACCGTGGCCCTGTTCATGCCCAACCGCCTGGAATATTTCGCGGTCTGGTACGGCCTGACCAAGGTCGGCGTCGCCACCGCCCTGATCAACAACCAGCTGACCGGCGCGGCCCTGGCCCACTGCCTGAACATCTCCCAGGCCCTGCACTGCATCGTCGATCCCGAGACCTCGCCCTGCTTCGAGGACGTGAAGGGCCAGCTCGACCGCCACATGCAGCAGTGGGTGCTGGGGCCGGTCCATGGCGAGCAGCGCGACCTGGTCAAGGCGCTGAAGAGCTGCAGCCAGCTGCGGCCGGACCGCGTCACCGCGCGCGACGGCCTCACCGCCAAGGACACCGCGCTCTACATCTTCACCAGCGGCACCACGGGCATGCCCAAGGCCGCGCGCATCACCCACATGCGCGCACAGCTCTACATGCGCGGTTTCGCCGGCTCGACGGGGGCCAAGGAAACCGACCGCATCTATGTGACCCTGCCGCTCTATCACGCCACCGGCGGCCTCTGCGCCCTGGGCGCGGGCTTGCTGAACGGCGGCTCGATCGTGCTGCGCAAGAAGTTCTCGGCCACGCACTTCTGGCCCGAGATCGTCGCCGAGAACTGCACCATGTTCGTCTATATCGGCGAGCTGTGCCGCTATCTGGCCAACCAGCCCGAGCACGAGCTGGAGCGGGCGCACAAGATCCGGCTGATCTTCGGCAACGGCCTGCGTCCCGACGTCTGGAACGACATGCTGGACCGCTTCAAGGTCGGCGAGGTGCTGGAGTTCTACGGCGCCACCGAGGGCAACGTCTCGCTGTTCAACTTCGACGGACGACGCGGCGCGATCGGGCGCGTGCCCGGCTATCTGCGTGGCAAGTTCAACATCCGCGTCGTCAAGTTCGACGTCGAGACCGAGACGCCGGTGCGCGGCCCCGACGGCTGCTGCATCGAATGCGCCCCGGGCGAGGTCGGCGAGTGCATTGGCCATATCGGGGGCGACGCCCGCTCGAACTACGTCGGCTACGCCGACAAGGCCGCCACCGAGAAGAAGGTCCTTCACGACGTCTTCCAGAAGGGCGACGCCTGGTTCCGCACCGGCGACCTGATGCGAGTGGACGGCGACGGCTACATCTATTTCGTCGACCGCATCGGCGACACCTTCCGCTGGAAGGGCGAGAACGTCGCCACCAGCGAAGTGGCCGAGCGCCTGGCCGCCGTCGAGCACGTGCTGGAGGTCAATGTCTACGGCGTGCCGGTCGGCGACCTGGACGGCAAGGCCGGCATGGCGGCCCTGGTCGCCGATCCGGAGTTCGATCTGGCCGCCTTCGCCAAATATGTCGACGAGCACCTGCCCAGCTATGCGCGGCCGATCTTCCTGCGGTTGCAGCAGGCGATCGAGACGACCGGCACCTTCAAGTACCGCAAGGTTGACTTGGTCGGCGACGGCTTCGACCCGACCCGGACGAAGGATCCGCTGTATTTCCGCGATCCGGCCAAGGGCTATGTGAAGATCACCAAGGCCGTCTTCGCCAAGATCCACGCCGGCGGCTACAAGCTGTAGACCGCCCGGGCCTGCCCCGACGTCACCTTGCGCCGTGATTGAATGGCGCGGGCTTCGTGGCTATATGGCGGGAGCTGATCGCTGGGCCTTGTGTGTGGCGGCCCTAATTATCTCATTCTAGTCAAAGGGATAGTCTTCCCCGCCATGCTCCTGACCATGCTGAAGGCCAAGCTGCACCGCGCCACGGTGACCCAGGCGGACCTCGACTACGAGGGTTCGATCGCCATCGACCGCGACCTGCTGGACGCCTCGGGCATCCTGCCCAACGAGCAGGTCGACGTGCTGAACATCACCAACGGCGCGCGTTTCACCACCTACGCCATCGAGGCCCCGCGCGGCTCGAAGGTCATCGGCGTCAACGGCGCGGCCGCGCGCCTGGTGCAGAAGAACGACCTCGTCATCGTGGTGACCTATTGCCAGATGCCGGCCGAGGAGGCGCGCAACTACGCCCCCACCGTCGTGTTGCTGGACGAAGGCAACCTGATCAAGATGGCGGCCTGACGCATGGTCCGTCGCCTGGCCCTGGTCGCGATCGCCGCCGCGGGCCTTTCGGCCTGCTCGGCCAAGCTGCCCGCCGACATCAACGAAGCCGCCCTGACCCAGGCGATCGGCAAGTCGATCGGCTCGCCGTCGACCTGCGTGATCGTGGCCGACGCGCAAGGGCGGACCGTCTGGCGCGGCGGCGGCTACATCACCTGCTCGCGCAACCTGCCGACCTGCCAGGGTGGCGAGACGACCACGGCGGCCGAGGTGCTCAAGGCGGGCCTGGGCAAGCCGGCCCGCTTCACCAGCTGCCCGACGACCGGCGTCAACACCGTCGGCTGGGCCGTCGGACCCGTGCCGACCGGCGAGGGCAAGCCCCAGCGCGACCTGACCTACGTGGCGGTCATGGAGGGCGAACGCGCCCTGCCGGGCCTGGAAATCAAGGAACGCGCCGAGCGCGCCTTCGAAAAGGCCGGGTTCTAAGAGCCGAAAAAGCTCGTGTCATCCCGGGCGGCGAAGCCGACCCGGGACCCAGGGGCGAGTGGCGGTGCGGCGACTCCTGGGTCCCGGATAGCGCTACGCGCTTCCGGGATGACACAGGATGAGAACGCCTACCGCGCCGCCTCGTACACGGCGCTGACGTCCACCCGCACCTTCAGCTCGCCGGCCGAGATGCTGGTCGAGTCGGCCATCTCGCGCTTGGCCATGGCGAACACCGGCATCGGCGCCGAGGGGGGCGTGTAGCCGCCGCCTTCGCTCAGATTGACCAGGCGCACGGCCTTGTAGCCGGTGGCGCGGCCATAGAGCTCGGCCTTGGCCTGCAGGGCCTTCACCGCCTCCAGCCGCGCGGCGTCCTCGGCCGCTTGCGGGTTGACCAGGCCAAAGCTGATGCCGTTAACGGTGTTGGCGCCCGCGCCGACGGCGGCGTCCACCGTCGCGCCCAGCTTGGCCAGGTCGCGCACGGTGATCGTCACCTGGTTCGAGGCCTGGTAGCCGGTCAGCTTCGGCGGCTGGTTCTGCTCGTAGGCGTACTGGGCGTTCAGGTTGAGGTTCGAGGTCTGGATGTCGCGCTCGGCGATCCCGGCCTTCTTCAGCGCGGCCATGGCCTGGTTCATCCGCGCGCCGTTGGCCTTCAGGGCCTCGCCGGCGGTCGGCGCTTCGGTCTGCACGCCAAGCGTGATGGTCGCCATGTCCGGCGCCACGCGGGTCTCGCCAAAGGCCGACAGGTTGAAGGTGGTGGCCTTGAACGCCGCGTCGGCGCTGGTCTGGGCCAGGGCCGGGGCGGCCGCGCCCATCAGCAGCGCGCCCCCCAGCAGGGCGGGGGCGGCGAAGGCGGCCATCAACTTGGCGGGGCCTTGGGCGGGGCGGCGAGCGGTGTTGGTCATCGTTTTTCTCCAGATCTGTCCGGCTCGGTCGAAGCGTGGCCAGGCAGCTATGGTTCCCTGATGACAGCTCCAACCTGAACCGGACCTTTAAGCCGCGTTCGGCCCGTGCTAATCCGCCGGCTCGCGTGCGCCGTGAAGCGACTCCGCGCGGGCCTGTAGCTCAATGGTTAGAGCCGACCGCTCATAACGGTCTGGTTGGGGGTTCGAGTCCCTCCGGGCCTACCAAAACCTCCGAAAATGATAACAATTACAATCGCTTAAAAAAGGTTAGTCAATTGCGGCCTATCACCCCTGTGAAAAAGGGGGCTGATCGCGCGGCCAAGCGTGCCGAATTTACGAACCGGTTCGCCACTGTCGAGGTTAAGCTGCGATGGCCCGATCAGCGCTAGCGAATGGACGCGTCAGGGCACCGCTGTTGGAGTATGAGCCGTTTTCCGCTCGGGCGGTTGCCGTGTTTACCGATGAGCGGCGCAGTTCTGGCATCTAGCAATACTCACCCGCGACTCAATTGAAGAGTATGTTATAGAGGGCCATGGTAAGCGACATGGCCTCCGTGGGTATCATTTCCTCGATGCTTCGGCGCGGGCAGACTGAGCCTCATTATCTATTCGTTGATGGTGGCTGTCTGCGAGCGACAATAAAAAACGTGTCCGACCGCTACAGCCCAGGCCGTCCTCTAGACTTGAAGCTAGCTGGGATAAAGGCGGGGTTCACCAAGGTATTCTATTACGATGCTTTGGAGGTTCGCGGGCGCGACGAACCGGAATCCGCTTACTTAGAGCGCACTAAGCCGCACCGCGACTTTCTAGACGAGCTAGCTGAAGTCGACGGCATTCATGTATACGAAGGAGATGCTCACAGAAGGCGAAAGCGTGGCCTAGAACAAAAGAAGGTCGACGTAATGATAGCGGTCGACATGCTCTCGCACACCTTTCGGCAAAACATGCAACGAGCCACGCTTCTTACCAGCGATGTGGACTTTAAGCCGTTGCTCGACGCTCTCGTACAGAACGGCATGTTTGTGACCCTTTGGTACCCGCCGGGCGATACGAACCGAGAGCTGATCAATGCGGCGGATGCGCGTCGCCCCCTCGGATTTCGCGAGCTCTATAATTTTACGACTGCGGAAACTCAGCAGAGACTTCCGCTTCCAATCCTGTCTTCCAAGGCAGATGTCGGATCAGGCATGTTGGATTACGCGCGCTGGAGCGAAGGGGCATCTGAATGCCGACTTTGCGTTCGGTCAGGCGAGTATCACCTATTGGTTGAGCGGTCTGACGCGCAGTTCCAGCGGGTCTCACACCCTGATGTCTTAGTGCTTCGTGCCTACGCGAGCGATTACCTGGGCCTTTCAATACCGCTCCAATTACCTGAGGTTCCGCTGGGAACTTGAAGGGGTGCGCGACTGAGCGCGTTGATTTCCGCGCAGCTCCTTCAGGATAGTTGAAAGGCACCATCCGGCTTGATGCTAATGCCCACTCTGCACCTATAGCCGTCATTGAGTCTGTCCGCCCACAGGCGACCAACAGTTGAATACTCGCTGTCCAAGGGCGGTGCCCGGCGTGCGGTTAGTCAGTTGGATGCTAAGATATTGATATCGTAGCATCCACGCGATGCGAGGTTAGGCACCATAAGTCCCTGAATTTATAGGGTTCCGCTTCGCCCTCCGGGCCTACCACCGCCTTCCGGATTTAAAGGGATGGCCGCGCCGTCCAGCACGACGCGCGAATTGTTCTTATTTTGTTCCGTTTTTCGATGCGTCGAGCTTCAGCCGCTTCGACGTCAAAACCGGACGCAGGCACCTCCGTCCCACCTCGACTCCGGCCGCGCCAATCGGCAGAGTCGTTAATGGCGAGGACGTTCCGAGCGCGGTCGCGGCCGCGGCGCGAAGACCGGAACAGTCCTTGAGCCATCACCCCAAGATCCCGGGCTGGAGGAGGCCTCGATGGACATCGATCCCGATCGCCTGCGCGCGGTCGTGGGCGCGTTGGGCGGCGTGGTCGTCTACGGCCTGGTGCAGATTGGCGCGTTGAGCGTCGCCGAGCGCGCGACGTCGCGCGACCTGATGATCCGCCTGGCCTGCGCCACCGGCGCGGCGATCATCGTCGCGGCCTTCCTGGTCAAGGCGGCGCTGCCGGTCATCCCCTGGCCGGCGGCGCGCGAGCCCTATCTGTTCGGCTTCGCGGTCGGCGCCTTCAGCTGGGAGCTGCTGCCCCTGGTGTTCAGCGTCGTGCGGCGCCGCGCCGCCGAGCGGGCGAAGAAGCTGTAATTTGGCCTCGGATCACCCCATCCACGCCTATCGCCAACGTGGTTAACGGGCGATTCAGGAATCGATCGTCAAAGAGGGTTAACAGCCATGGTTCTGGCCGGAGCCCGCGTTCATGTCCCGTCGATCGACCCTCTCTCGGAAGCTGATCCTGGCCACCGGCCTGACGATGGGCGCGCTGCTGATCGCGGCGGCGGGCGGCGTGGCGATGCAGGCCGGCGGCAGCTACGCCGTGGCGCTGACCTTGCTGGCGGCCGGCGGGGTGTTCGCCGTGGTGGTGCTGATCGCCCTGGCCATGACCGCCAAGGCGGTGGTCAAGAAGCCGCTGGGCGGGCTGTCGCGCTCGGTCGAGGCGCTGAGCGCGGGTCGGTATGACCAGGCCGTCCATGGCGTGGAGAGCAACGACGAGATCGGCGCCGTGGCGCGCGCCCTCGACGGTTTCCGCGACACCCTGGCCGAGGGCGAGCGCCGGAAGGCCGAGCGCGAGGCCCAGTGGGCCGCCGCCGAGGCCGAGCATCGTCGTCAGGCGCAAGAGGCCGCGGCCTTGGCGAACGCCCAGGCGCGCGCGGCCGACGCCGTGGGCGAGGGGCTGGAGCGCCTGGCCGAGGGCGACCTGATCTGGCGCATGCGCGAGGACGCCTTCCAGGGCGACGACGTCCAGACGCCCCGCGACTTCAACGCCGCGGTCGAAGATCTTCAGGCCACCTTGGCGGGCGTTCTCAACGCGGCCCGCAACATTCGCGGCGGCTGCGTCGAGATGGGCGACGCCGCCGAGGACCTGGCCCAGCGCACCGAGCGGCAGGCCTCGGGCCTGGCCCAGACCGCCGCGGCGCTCGACCAGATCACCGCCACCGTCAAGCGCAGCGCCGAGGGCGCCGAGCGGGCGCGGCAGGTGACCATTACCGCCAAGGCCGCCGCCGAGCGCAGCGGCACGGTGGTGACCGAGGCGGTCGAGGCCATGGGCGGCATCGAGAAGTCCTCGCAGTCGATCACCCAGATCATCGGCGTCATCGACGAGATCGCCTTCCAGACCAACTTGCTGGCCCTCAACGCGGGGGTCGAGGCCGCCCGCGCGGGTGACGCTGGTCGCGGCTTCGCCGTGGTGGCGCAGGAAGTGCGGGCTCTGGCTCAGCGCTCGGCCGACGCGGCCAAGGAGATCAAGGGCCTGATCACCGCCTCGAGCGACCAGGTCGGCAAGGGCGTCAAGCTGGTCGGCGAGACCGGCGACACCCTGCGCGAGATCCTGGTGCAGGTGGCCGAGATCAACGAACTGGTCGGCGACATCGCCGCCTCGTCCAAGGAGCAGGCCACGGGTCTCGCCGAGGTGAACCACGCGGTGAACCAGATGGACCAGGTGATCCAGCAGAACGCGGCCATGGTCCAGCAGTCCAGCGCCGCCAGCCGCGCCCTGGCCGATGAGGCCGCCGAGCTGGAGCGTCTGGTCGGCCGCTACCGGGTCGGCGCCGAGATCCACGAGATGCCCGCCCGCGTCGAGCGCCGTCCGGCCGCGCCGGCGCCCCGTTCGACGATCGCCGCGCCCACCCGCGAGACGTTCCGCCAGCGCTACGTCCAGGGCTCGAACGCCCTGAAAGTGGCCCCCAGCTCGCGTCCGGGTGAGTGGCAGGAGTTCTAGGGCGTTCGCGATTTGTCCCTTGCGCTTCGAGGGGCGACCGCGCACAGTCTTCGCATGGCGACCTCGACCAATTCAGCCTCGTCCAAGGCCGGTAAGCACGGCAGCCTCGTGGCTGGCCGCAGCGCGGCCACGGGCCGTTTCGTGCTGAGCCCGGCGTCGAAGGGAAGCTCGATCACGATCCGCGAAGTCAGCCGGGTCGCCAGGGACGTCCAGAGCAAGAAGAAATAGCCCTTGGCGGCCAAGACGGGGACATCGGCGGATGACGTGTTCATCAACTGCCCGTTCGACAGCGCCTACGGCCCGACCTTCAGGGCGCTGATCTTCGTTATCTACGCCTGCGGTTTCCGTCCTCGATCGGCGATGGAGCTCGACGACGGCGGCCAGACCCGCATCGACAAGCTTTATGGCCTGATCGGCGAGTGCCGCTACGGAATCCACGACCTTTCGCGGACGGAGCTCGACGCGGCCAACCAGCTTCCGCGCTTCAACATGCCGTTGGAGCTGGGGATTTTCCTGGGGGCCAAGCGTTTTGGCGGCAAGGCCCAGAGCGCCAAGCGCCTGCTGATCCTGGACGTCGAGCGCTACCGCTATCAGCGCTTCATTTCCGATCTCGCCGGCATGGACATTCACGGCCACGACGGCGACGCCACGGTGGCCTTGCGCAAGACGCGCGACTGGCTGGCCAACGTCTCGCGGCGCCAGTTGCCGAGCGCCGATCGCGTCGCGCGGCTCTTCCAGTCCTTCATGGCCGACCTGCCGGCGCTCGCCGAGGATCTCGAGTTCGACCCCGCGAACATCCCCTATGTCGACTTCGAACGCATGATCGTCGGCTGGCTGCTGACGGCGGGGCCGCCGACGTAGCGGCGGTTTAGTCACCGCGCCGTGAAGCGGTCCGAGACGAACTTGCCGAGCTTGCCCGCCAGGAACGGTGGCGCGACGTTGGTCAGCGTGACGATCACGCCCTCGCCGCCGTCGATGATCCGCAGGTCGCCGTTCATCCCGTCCGCGACTCCGTTGTGCCCAGGGATGGGGGAGGGGCCCGGATAGAGCGCGAAGCCGTATCCGTAATGCATGCCGTCGCCCAGATCCTGCCAGGGCGTCAGCAACAGCTTCCGGTGCGTCTCGTCCAGAAGTCCGCCGTCATGGAGAGCGATCGCGAACTTCAAGAAGTCCGGAGCGGTCGAATAGCCGCCGCCGGCCGACGTGCCTCGCCAAGGGAGACCATCGACTGGCCGGACACCCGTCTCGGTCTTCTCGTAGGCGACGGCTCGTCCAGTCACCGGCAGGCTTTCTGGCTCGAAACCCGTGTCGGTCATTCCGGCGGCCGCGAACACATGCTCCTGAAGGTAGTCGGGATAGGTCTGGCCCGACACGACTTCGATCACTCTGCCCAGAAGAATGAAGCCGTAGTTGGAGTAGTCGTTCTCCGCGCCGGGCTCAAAGGTCGCGGCGCGGCCGCCGTAAAGCGCCACATAGTCTTGCAAGGACCGCAGCTGGTCGCGCCTGGCGTCGAACGCAGGGCCGAAGATGTCGCCCGCGCCGCCGGTGTGGGTCAGCAGCTGATGCAGCGTGACCTTCCGGGCCCAGGCGGCGTTCGGATAGTCCTTCAGATAGGTGATCAGCGGCGCATTCAGGTCGACCTTGCCGGCTTGCGCGAGCTGAAGCACCGCGACGGCGGTGTGCATCTTGTTCATCGAGCCGACGCGAAACTTGGTCTTCAGCGTGTTGGGAATCCCGCGCTCGCGATCGGCCCAGCCCTGGGCGATGGCGACGATGGGCCTGCCCCGGCGCGCGACCAGCACGACCCCTGAATAGTCTTCGCCCATCTCGGCCAGTCGCCCCGCGACGGCCTTGGACAGCTCGGCGTCGGTTAGTCGAGCGGGCGCGGTCGAGGCGGGCTGTCCGAACGCGAGGGCGGGCGCGATCAACGCGGCGAGAGCGTACAGAAGGGCGAGGCGCATCATGTCGTCCGCTAGAGGTTGCTCGACGATGGCTTGGGCCGCGCCGCCTGTCCATCGCGGCAACTTCCCCCTCGCATCCCGCGCCCGCCGCGCTATATCCCCGCCATGGCCGAAGCGTTCAACGACATCACCCTCTCCGCCGACAAGGCGACCCGCTACGCCGAGGTCGCCGACGAGATCGCGTCCGTGCTGGAGGGCGAGAGCAACCTGACCGCCCGCATGGCGACGGTGGCCTCGATGCTGGCCAACAGCTTCGACCATTACTTCTGGACCGGCTTCTACGTCGTCGATCCGGCCAAGCCGCGCGAGCTGGTGGTGGGGCCGTATCAAGGCACGCTGGGCTGCCTGCGCATCGCCTTCGGGCGCGGCGTCTGCGGCGCGGCGGCCGAGACCGGCCAGACCCAGCTGGTGCCCGACGTCCACGCCTTTCCCGGCCACATCGCCTGCGACAGCCGCTCGGAGAGCGAGGTCGTCGTCCCGGTGTTCGACCCCCAGGGCCAGCTGATCGCCGTGTTCGACGTTGACTCCGACAAGCCCGCCGCCTTCGACGAGACCGACCAGGCTTGGCTGGAAAAGATCCTCAAGGCGACATTCGCTTGACCCACCGCGCGCCTCGGCTTGCCCCCGCCGCCGCTTTGCCCCACTGCTAGCGCGATGAGTAGGGCGGTTACGATCGAGCTGGGAGAAGGCGGCGTCCATGACGCCCGCGCCCTGCGCAACGCATTTGGATGCTTCACGACCGGCGTCACGGTCGTCACCACGATCGGTCAGGATGGCCAGCGCGTGGGGCTGACGGCGAATTCCTTCACGTCGGTGTCGCTGGACCCGCCCCTGGCGCTGATCTGCGTCGATCTGAAGTCCGCCAGCCTGCCGGCCCTGGACGCGGCGGGGCGCTTCGCCGTCAACGTGCTGCACGCCGAGCACCAGGAACTGGCCCGCCAGTTCGTGCGGAAGGACGTCGACCGCTTCACCGGGGTCGAGACCGAGACCTGGCGAACCGGCGTTCCGATCCTGCCCGGCTGCATGGCCAATTTCGAGTGCGAGACGCATCACACCTTCGACGC
Organism: Caulobacter segnis; assembly: GCF_031454995.1. Taxonomy (GTDB): domain Bacteria; phylum Pseudomonadota; class Alphaproteobacteria; order Caulobacterales; family Caulobacteraceae; genus Caulobacter; species Caulobacter segnis_E. The sequence goes on from NZ_JAVDRV010000005.1 coordinate 154,597, forward strand.
CGGGGATCACCGGGTCTATGTCGGGCGCGTGGTGAAGCTGCGCTACGACCCCGACCACGAGCCGCTCGTTTATCTGCAGGGCCGCTTCCGGCGGGTGCATGTCGATGCGGAGTAGGGCGGCATAATTTCGCGCGGTACGGCTTGGCCCGGGGATGCTATTGACGCGCAAAACAAGCGTTAGGGAGCGCATCATGCGAGACATCGCCCATTTCGTGAACGGCCAAGCCCTGGTCGGTTCGTCCGGCCGCTTCGGCGACGTCTTCAATCCCAATACCGGCGAGGTCCAGGCCCGCGTCCAGTTCGCGACCGACGCCGAGCTCGACGCCGCCGTCCAGGTCGCCGCCAAGGCCCAGGTCGGCTGGGCCCAGACCAATCCCCAGCGTCGCGCCCGGGTGATGTTCGAGTTCAAGCGCCTGATCGAGCGCGACATGAACACCCTGGCCGAGATCCTGTCGTCCGAGCACGGCAAGGTCATCGCCGACAGCAAGGGCGACATCCAGCGGGGCCTGGAGGTCATCGAGTTCGCCTGCGGCATCCCCCACATTCTCAAGGGCGAATACACCGAAGGCGCGGGCCCGGGCATCGACGTCTATTCGATGCGCCAGCCGCTGGGCGTCTGCGCGGGCATCACCCCGTTCAACTTCCCGGCCATGATCCCGATGTGGATGTTCGGCATCAGCATCGCCGTGGGCAACAGCTTCATCCTCAAGCCGTCGGAGAAGGATCCGACCGTGCCGGTCAAGCTGGCCGAGCTGATGATGGAGGCCGGCGCGCCCGCTGGCGTGCTGAACGTGGTCCATGGCGACAAGAGCGCCGTCGACGCCATCCTGACCCACCCGCTGATCCGCGCGGTCAGCTTCGTCGGCAGCAGCGACATCGCCCACTACGTCTATCAAACGGGCACGGCGCACGGGAAACGCGTCCAGGCCATGGGCGGCGCCAAGAACCACGGGATCGTCCTGCCTGACGCCGACCTCGACCAGGTGGTCAAGGACCTGTCGGGCGCGGCCTTCGGTTCGGCCGGCGAGCGCTGCATGGCCCTGCCGGTGGTGGTCCCTGTCGGCAAGAAGACCGGCGACGAATTGCGCGAGCGGATGGTCGCCGAGATCGGGACGCTGAAGGTCGGCGTCTCCACCGACCCCGACGCGCACTATGGCCCCGTGGTCAGCGGCCAACACCGGGCCAAGATCGCCGACTACATCCGCATCGGCCAGGAAGAGGGCGCCGAGCTGGTGGTCGACGGCCGCGAATTCCAGCTGCAGGGTTTCGAAAAGGGCTTCTTCATCGGCCCGTCGCTGTTCGACGGGGTCAAGAAGGGCATGAAGACCTATCACGAGGAGATCTTCGGCCCGGTGCTGCAGATGGTCCGCGCCGAGAGCATGGAAGAGGCCATGGCCCTGCCGTCCGAGCACCAGTACGGCAACGGCGTCGCCATCTTCACCCGCAACGGCCGCGCCGCGCGCGAGTTCGCCGCGAACGTGAACGTGGGGATGGTCGGGATCAACGTGCCGATCCCGGTGCCGGTGGCCTATCACACCTTCGGCGGCTGGAAGCGCTCGGCCTTCGGCGACACCAACCAGCACGGCGTCGAGGGCGTGAAATTCTACACCAAGGTCAAGACGGTGACCGCCCGCTGGCCCGAGGGCGACGTGGCGGATAGCAGCTTCGTCATCCCGACGATGAAGTAGCGATCACCCGTGTCATCCCGGCCGGAGCGCAGCGGAGAGCCGGGACCCAGGGGCGGCTTGCGCGGCGTTCCGTCACCCCCTGGGTCCCGGATCACGCCTTCGGCGCGTCCGGGATGACACGGTGGATTTGCCAAGCTTAGTGGAGTGTCCAACATGGCAGGTCTAGCACGCCGATCCTTCCTGGCGCTCGCCGCCGCCGCCTCCGTCGCGCCCACGGCCTTCGCCCAGACCCGCGCCGAGCGGGCGGCGATCGGCCAGTACGGCGACAAGGCCGCGCCGCTGACGGTGTTCGAAAAGGATGGCGCCCTGCATGTCGACGGCGCGGGCCAGGCCTCGGCCCGGCTGACGGCGACGGGGCGCGGCCGCTACGCGGTCGCCGGCGGCGGGGAGCTTGTTCTGGAGCCCGGCGCCGTCCAGCTGAACGGGACGCGGCTGGCCTTCCACGACTTCGGGGCCGAGACGGAGGCGGCGATCCACGCGGGTGTCCGGGCCGATCCCGCCGCGCTGCGCCGGCAGGCCTTGGCCGCGACGCCGCCCGTCGAGACGGGCGACTTCCTGCCCGCCGACCTCGTCGACCTGACCACGGTCGATCCCCGGATCAAGCTCGACATCCGCTACGCGGGCTCCAACAACTTCATGGGCATACCGCTCTACGAGCGCGCGGCGGCCTATCTGCAGCGGCCGGCGGCGGAGGCGCTGAAGCGGGCGCAGGCGGCGCTGGCGACCCAGGGTTATGGCCTGCTGATCCACGACGCCTATCGACCCTGGTTCGTCACCTGGATGTTCTGGGAGGCCACGCCGCCGGACGCCCGGATGTTCGTCGCCAACCCGGCCAAGGGCTCGCGCCACAACCGCGGCTGCGCCGTGGATCTGACGCTGTACGACCTGAAGACGAGGAAGGTCGTGGAGATGCCCAGCCGCTACGACGAGTTCTCCGGCCGCGCCCATGCCGACTTCGTGGGCGGGACGACGAAGCAGCGGGCGCTACGGGCAGTCCTGCGCGAGGCGATGACCGCCCAGGGCTTCGAGGTCTATGCCGAGGAATGGTGGCACTTCGACTTCAAGGATTGGCGACGGTACGCCATCGGGACGAAGACGTTCACGGAGCTGGGGGAGGGAGAGGAGATCGACGCATGACTAGGAGCGCTTTGGACGATGTGGTCAAAGTCCCTATTCATCTCGGATCAGTAAAAATATCGGGTATCGCCGCCTCAAGCGGTCGTCCGGGCGAGATGATGACTGTAATAACCCGATACGCAGGCACGTCTGATAACTACACGTTTCACCGTATCGCTAGCGGCATTGTCGATGTTCTCGCCCAAAACTCGAGTGATAGGGCCCTTGGATCTAGGGTCGAAGGAGCGTCTTTTGCTTTGGCTGTTATTAAAGCGGACGAAAGCGCTCAGCTGTATCTAGATAACACTGACGTGGTGATGAGCGCGCGCATCAAGCGTGATGTCAAAGCTGGCGAGGCTCTCTACCTTCAAGACATCAGCGATATTATCTCGATAGACTTTCCTAACGTTGAAATCGCATCCGAAGACCAGGTGATCGTTCTCTTTCGTGAGCGTTTCCGCCATGCATTGTACGTGAATTTGGGTCGCAACTTCGACCGCGGAGATATGACCAGTTCTCTAGGTCGGCTCCTACGCTATATGCGCTATACGGAAGCCTATGCCGTTCAATCAAATCCCGAGCTGTTCGACATCCTTATTGCGCGCGGCTGGTTCCCGTTCATCGAAATCAACCATCAGGAATTCGCCCATATCTTCGGCGCGCTGGACGATGAGACGGAATTGGATAAGGTCGAGCTTTCGACAGTGGAAGCCTTCACCGCGTCTCGCGTAGAAGCCATGTTGGAGCGATGGCTTCGGCAACCCGCCTTTAGGCGGCGTGAAGCAGTGTTGCGGGTCGGAGTCGAAGCATTTCTGGCCGGTTCTGCAATCGCCGCCATCAAGACTTTGATCACTGAAATAGAGGGCGTGCTTCAGGACGCCCACATTGAAGCCAAAGGTCTTAGCGCCAAGACTCGCGATCTAGTTGAGTTTGCCACTAGCAACGCTATCGCCCGAGCCGGTGCAAGCGATACCTTATCGTTGCCGCCGGAGTTTCAACGGTACCTGATGCTAAACATCTTCGAGAGTTTTGACCCTTTGGGTACCGATAGAGCCGCGCGTCATAGCGTTAGTCACGGGTCTGCACCGCCTGAAGCGTATACTATGAGGCGCGCCCTCCAGGTTTTGTTGACGTTGGATCAAATCAGCTTTTTGATCTGATGGCTTCTTGCGCGAGATACCGTGAGCCTGTCGAAACAAACTATAACATGAAATGAACTTCAGCGCCGTGAAGTTCACTTTGAATCGAATTAGTTATTGGACTCAACCTCGCGCGGCCGCCAACTCAGCACGTCGGCGCTGTGCCCAACCCCGACCTTGGCGCACATCGCCTTGACCGGGCACGCTCCGCACTTGGGCCCCTCATGCGGGCACAGCATTTGCCCCAGGCCCCGCTTCATCAGCCAGTGCAGCTCGAAGAGGTCGTCGGCGGTCCAGGCGTCGGGCGCCTGGCCCATCAGCGTGTGGTAGGTATGGGTCGTGTCGCCGGCGCCGACCAGGCCGATGCGCTTGGCGACGCGGTCGACGTGGCTGTCGACCACCAAGGCTCGCATGGCCAGATCGCTGAAGTTCAGCACGCAAGCGGCGACCTTGACCCCGACGCCGGGCAGGGCCTGCAGCTCCCAGCGGGCCTGGTCGACCGTCAGGCTCTTCAGGTGGCTCAGCGACAGCCAGCCGACCTTGTCGCGGATCATCCGCAGGGCGGTGGTCAGGTAACGGGCCTTGTCGGCGGGGAAGGTGACGTCCTCGATGATCCGCGCCACCGCGGCGACGGGCGCGTCGGCCAAGTCGTCCCAGTTCTTGAATTCGGCCCGCAGGCGCAGGAAGGCGCCCCACGAGACGGCGTCCAGCGTTCGGCCGCTGATCGACGATTTCACCAGCTGCGAGACCGGATCCATCCGCGTGACCGGCCGCTGTGGCCCGAACTCGCACAGCAGGGCGTCGCGCACACTCTCCAACGGCGAGCGGGCGAGGCTTAAGGATAGCTGCATGGGACACCGCCGCGCGAGAACATAATGGGAACATTATGTGCGTGGCGCGGAGTTGTCCACAGGGTTAAACGCATCCCGCCTCCCTAGGCCTTGTGCCTAGGGCCCAGCGTTCAGCAGGCCTTGAGCTGGAAGGGGCGCGCCTTCGCTCCCGGTGCGCATACATCTCCGCCGAGTCCAGCGGCGCCATGGGTCCTCGCCACAGGGGCGAGGAAGGCGGAGGTATTTTGGCGTTTGGGAGGAGCTACCGCCCGTAACGCCCCCACAGCGCGGTGATCCGGCGGCGAAGGCGCTGGAACGTCACGCGGCCCGGCGTCGGAGCGGGGGTCGGGTCGGGGTGGTCCTCTTCCGAGAGCTCCACGTCGGCGAAGCGGGCGATCAGGTCGCGCAGTTCGGGCTCCTGGACGGCGAGGGCGGCCTCGACCGGCGTCATCCATCGCAGGGTGCGCTGGCCCTTTTCCGGCCAGGTCGCGTGCTCGCCCGTCACCCGCAGGGGATAGACGTCGACCTTGACCAGCTTGGCCGCGCCGCTCTTCAGGCGCTTGAGGTACTCGTATTCGCCGGCGGGCTTGTCGGCGATGACGCCGTCGAGGCCGGCCTCCTCATAGGCTTCCTGGGCGGCGGCGGCGAAGTCGGTCTTACCCTTCATCGGCCAGCCCTTGGGGATCACCCAGCGGCGGGTCTCGCGCGAGGAAACCAGCAGGATGCGCAAGGCCTCGCCCTCACCCCGCCAAGGCAGGGCGGCGACTTGGCGGCGCTTGCCGCCACCGGACTTGCGTCCCTCCTGCTTGCCTCGCGAGGCCGTCACGTCATCCAGAACCCGAGATAGTAGAACCCCGCCGCCGTGAGGGCCGCCGCCGGCAAGGTGACGATCCAGGCGATGACGATGTCCTTGGCCACGCCCCAGCGTACGGCCGAGACTCGGCGCGAAGCGCCGACGCCTACAATAGCGCCTGTGATCGTGTGAGTCGTCGAGACCGGAACCCCAACATGGGTCGCCATGAACAACATGATCGCGCCGCCCGTCTCGGCGCAGAAGCCCTGCATGGGGGTCAGGCGGGTGATCTTGCTGCCCATGGTGTGGACGATGCGCCAGCCGCCGAACAGCGTGCCCAGCCCCATGGCGGTCTGGCAGGCGATGACGACCCAGAACGGAATCTCGCCCGGCTTGCCCGTGGCCCCGTGCGCGAACAGCAGGGCGGCGATGATGCCCATGGTCTTCTGGGCGTCGTTGCCGCCATGGCCCAGGCTGTAGAGGGCGGCGGAGACGAACTGGGCCTTGCGGAACACCTTGTCGGCGAAGAACGGCGAGCTCTTCACGAACAGCCACGACACGATCAGCACCAGCAGCAGGGCCAGCACGAAGCCCATGGTCGGCGAGACCACGATGCCGGCGGCCGTCTTGCCCAGGCCCGCCCACTGGATGGCCGACAGCCCGCCGACCTTGGCGATGGCCGCGCCGACCAGGCCGCCGATCAGGGCGTGCGAGCTGGACGAGGGGATGCCCGCCCACCAGGTCAGCAGGTTCCAGCTGATCGCGCCCATCAGGGCCGCGAAGATCAGCCGGTCGCTGATCACGTGCGGATCGACGATACCCGAGCCCACCATCTTGGCCACGTGCAGGCCGAAGAACAGGAAGGCGATGAAGTTGAAGAAGGCCGCCCACAGCACCGCCCACTTCGCCGACAGCACGCGCGTCGAGACGATGGTGGCGATCGAGTTGGCGGCGTCGTGCAGGCCGTTGAGAAAGTCGAACGCCAGGGCGACGACGACCAGGAAGACCAGGATCAGGAGCGTGGCGTCCACGGGGCTCAGACCTGCTCGACGACGATGCCGCTGATGCGGTTGGCGACGTCCTCGAAACGATCCATGACCTTCTCGAGGTGGCTGTAGATGTCGATGCCGACGATGAAGGTCATCGGATCACCCTGGCGGCTGGCCAGGAACAGGTCCTTGCGGCCCTGGTCGTACATGTGGTCGGACTGCTCCTCGATCTCGCGGATCCGGACCGAGATCTCGCTGAGCTTCTGAGCGTTCTGGCGCATCTTGGGCAGCAGGGCGACGGCTTCCTCGGTCAGCTTCGCGGCCTCGACGATGATGCCGGCCATCTCCTTCATCTGCGGCTCGAAGCTCTTGACCTCGAACAGGCTGACGACCTTGGCGGTCTTGCGCATCTGGTCGATGGCGTCGTCCAGCGAGGTGGTCAGGTCCTGGATGTCGCTGCGGTCGAAGGGCGTGATGAAGCTGCGGCGAACGGCCAGCATCACCTGGCGGGTGATGTCGTCGGCTTCTTCCTCGTGGCGATAGACGCGGGCGCTGGCGGCCTCGACGGCGTCGCCGCCCTCGGTCATGTCGCGCAGGGCGTGGGCGCCGTCCACCAGCGTCTTGGCGTGGGCGGAGAAGAGGTCGAAGAACGCGTCTTCCTTCGGCATGACGGCCTTGAACAAGCCCAGCATGGTGTCGGTCTTTCCTTGCGAGATCGCGTTCGTCCGTGGTCGGATCGCCGCGCGGCGCACCGGAACCACGGAAGGATTTGGCCGTCAAATCCTATCTGTGAAACTTATGTGACAGTTCTCGCGCGAGCGGCCAGCTTGAGGCAGATTGGGGTGTCTCAGAGAACGGGAGTCTCCGCATGGCCTTCACGCTGACCGTCAATGGTGAACCCAGGACAGCCGACGTGGACGGCGATACGCCGCTGCTTTGGGTGCTACGCGACACCCTGGGCCTCGTGGGCGCCAAGTTCGGCTGCGGCGCGGCCCTGTGCGGGGCCTGCACGGTGCACCTGGACGGCGCCCCCATCCGCTCGTGCGCGACTCCGGTCAGCGAGATCGGCGGCAAGAAGATCACCACCATCGAGGGGATCGGCAAGACGCCGGTCGGCGCCAAGGTCCAGGAAGCCTGGAAGACGATCGACGTGCCCCAGTGCGGCTATTGCCAGGCCGGCCAGATCATGTCGGCGACCGCGCTGCTGGCCGCCAAGCCCAAGCCCACCGACGCGGACATCGACGAAGCCATGAACGGCAACCTTTGCCGCTGCGCGACCTACATCCGCATCAAGAAGGCGATCAAGGTCGCCGCTGGCCAGGAGAAGGCGTGATGGACGGCGAGATCCTCCGCGACCCGACCCGTCGCTTCGTGCTGCAAAGCGGCGCGGCCGCTGGCGGCGGCCTGCTGCTGAGCTTCACCATGACCGCCGAGGGCCAGGCGGCCGGCGACACCAAGGTGAACGCCTATGTCCGCATCGCGCCGGACGACAAGGTCACGATCGCCTCCAAGGTCCCGGAGGTGGGGCAGGGGATCAAGACCGCGCTGCCGATGCTGATCGCCGAGGAACTGGACGTCGACTGGTCGGCGGTGACGGTCGAGCAGGCCATCGCCGACAGCAAGATCTACGGCCGCCAAGTGGCCGGCGGCAGCATGGCGACGACGTTGGAGTACGATGGCCTGCGACGCGTCGGCGCTAGCGTCCGGGCCCTGCTGATACAGGCCGCCGCCGCCCGTTGGAGCGTCCCGGCCGACAGCCTCTCGACCGAGCTGGGCGTCGTGGTCCATGCCGCCAGCAAGCGCCGGGCGTCTTACGGCGAGCTGGCCGGCGACGCCGCCAAGCTGACCCCGCCCGATCCCAAGTCCCTGACCCTGAAGGACCCCAAGGCCTTCCGGATCATCGGCAAGAGCCACAAGAGCCAGAACCTCGACGCCATCACGACGGGCGCGCCGACCTTCGGCATCGACACGCGCCTGCCGGGCATGCTGTACGCCACCTTCGCGAAGGCCCCGGTCTATGGCGCCAAGGTCGCCAGCGTCGATCTGGCGCCGGCCAAGGCGGTCAAGGGCGTCAAGGACGCCTTCGTCGTCGAGGGCGGCGATAACCTGCTGAGCATCCTCCCCGGCGTCGCCGTGGTCGCCGACAGCTGGTGGGCCGCCCGCAAGGGCCGCGAGGCGCTGGACATCAAGTGGGCCGACCATCCGACCGCCGCCCAGAGCAGCAAGGGCTTCGAGGCCAAGGCCGCCGAGCTCTCCAAGGCGCCGCCGCACCGCACCCTCCAAAACGACGGCGATGTCGACGCGGCGCTGAAGAGCGCGGCCAAGACGGTCAGCGCCGCCTACAGCTATCCGTTCATCGCCCACGCGCCGATGGAGCCGCAGAACTGCACCGCTAGGGTCGAGAATGGGAAGGTCGAGATCTGGGCCCCGACCCAGAACCCCGAGGCCGGCCGCGCCCTGGTCGCCAAGGCCCTGAACGTCGACCCCTCGGCCATCACCATCCACCTGATCCGCGGCGGCGGTGGTTTCGGCCGTCGTCTGATGAACGACTACATGGTCGAGGCCGCGGTGATCGCCTCAAAGGTCGCCGCCCCGGTCAAGCTGGTCTGGACCCGCGAGGAGGACATCCAGCACGACTTCTACCGTCCCGCCGGCTGGCACAACTTCACCGCCGGCCTGGACGCGAGCGGCGCGGTGGTCGCCTGGAAGGACCACTTCGTCACCTTCGGCGAGGGCGAGACCTTCAACCTGTCCGCCGGCATGAACTCGACGCAGTTTCCGAGCCGGGCGGTGGCCAACTACCGCCACGACGTCTCGGTGATGCCGCTGGGCTTCCCGACGGGCTATCTGCGCGCGCCGGGCAACAACGCCTTCGGCTTCGTGATCCAGGGCTTCACCGACGAGCTGGCCCACGCCGCGGGCAAGGACCCGGTCGCCTTCCGCCGCGAGATGCTGGGCGCGCCGCGCCTGCTGGGCGAGCCGGGCAAGGGCGACAGCTTCGACACCGGCCGCATGCGCGGCGTTCTCGACCTCGCCGCCGAGATGTCCGGCTGGGGCCGCAAGGTGCCCCAGGGCACGGGCCTGGGCGTGGCCTGCCACTACAGCCATCTCGGCTATGTGGCGGTGGTCATTCAGGCCAGCGTCAAGGACGGGGCGATCAAGCTCGACAAGGCCTGGGCCGCGGTCGACTGCGGCCGCCAGATCGTCAACCCGGCGGGCGCCGAGCAGCAGGTGCAGGGCTCGGTGCTCGACGCCATCGGCGCCGCCCTCTACCAGGGCATGACCTTCGAGAACGGCGCGGCCGTGAACAGCAACTTCGGCGACTTCCCGTTGCTGCGCATGGCCGACGCGCCGCCGGTCGAGGTGCGCTTCAAGCTGTCGGACAACAATCCGACGGGCCTGGGCGAGCCGGCCTATCCGCCGACCCCGGCCGCGCTGGTCAACGCGCTCTTCGCCGCCACCGGCAAGCGCATCCGGTCCCTGCCGATCGGCGATCAACTGGCCTGAGTTCGAGCCTGCGTGCTAGGAGCGTTCAGACACGCTCCTAGCCAGGTCCCGCCATGTCCCAGGTCACCGTCGTCAATCATCCGCTGGTCCAGCACAAGCTGACGCGGATGCGGGACAAGACAACCTCGACCAAGACCTTCCGCGCGCTGATGCGCGAGACGGCGACGCTGCTGTGCTACGAGGTCACCCGCGACCTGCCGATGGACCAGGTCGAGATCGAGACGCCGGTCGCCAAGGCCAGCGCCTACGAGATCGGCGGCAAGAAGCTGGTTTTCGCCCCGATCCTGCGGGCGGGTCTTGGCATGTGCGAGGGGATGCTGGACCTCGTCCCGTCGGCGCGCGTCGCCCACATCGGCCTCTACCGCGACCACGAGACGCTTGAGGCCATCGAGTACTATTTCAAGGCGCCCGAGGACATCTCCGGGCGCCTGACGATCGTGGTCGATCCGATGCTGGCCACCGGCCATTCCGCCATCGCCGCGATCGCGCGCCTGAAGCACTACGGCGTCACCAACCTGCGCTTTGTCTGCCTGTTGGCGGCCCAGGCCGGCGTCGACGCCCTGCGCGAGGCCCACCCCGACGTGCCGATCTGGACGGCGGCGATCGACGAAAAGCTCAACGAGCACGGCTACATCGTTCCGGGCCTGGGCGACGCCGGCGACCGCACGTTCGGGACGCGGTAGGGGCTTACCATTTCCGCGTCATCCCGGCCGGAGCGTAGCGTAGAGCCGGGACCCAGGGGCGGCGCGTACGGCGCTCTTGCAACCCCTGGGTCCCGGATAGCCTCCGCGAGGCTTCCGGGATGACACGCGTTTTTAGAGGCTAGGGCGTCCGTCCTTTCACACCGCCAACGAGTCGTAGACCACGACCTTGCTCCAGAGGTGGCCGCAGTCGGCGACGAACTTCTGGTGCAGCGGGTGGGTCTGATAGCGGTCCTGGTCCTCGACGCTCTTGAAGACCATCAGCTCGGAGACGTCGTAACTGTTGTCGATCACGTCGCGCTTCTCGGTCGAGGCCGGGACGCCGACGTGCAGCTGCTGGATGAAGTCGATCGCCTTCAGCGCCTTCAGGCCCGCGATCAGCTTGTCGCGATCGGCCTTGGCGCCGGGGGTCTTGAGCCAGAAGAACACCTGGTGGAGCACGATGGGGGCGCCGGTCGCGGCGCTCGCCGGCGTGGCGAGGGCGGCGCCGGCCGCGAGGCCGCCGGAGATGAGGACGCGGCGATCGAAAGACGACATGGGCGGTTCCTGCTTCGGGCGCGGCTAGGTCGCGCGATGCGGCAAGGATGACCAGCGGTTGACGCGATTGCCAAGGGGACAGGTGGAAACTAGGCCTTTACCGAAAATGTCCAACCTATCCTCTGACAACTCCAGGTGGATTGGTCGGTCGCGATGATGAAGTTGCTTTGCTCGGGCGCGCTGATGTTCGCGGTTCTCGCCGGCTCCGCGAAGGCGGATCTGCGCCTGACGACCTATGAAACGGTCAAGGCTCCCGACAAGGTTCGCGGCTGCATCGCGCGCGTTCTTCGCGACTCCAAGCCGGCCGTGACGCCGTTCACGGCCTCGCCGCGCAATGAAGGATGGACAATCGAGTTCTCGTATCGAGGACGCCGGGCCTCGGTTTTTGTTTCCGCGGCGGCCAGGGGCGGATCCTGGGTCGTGTATCCAACCCAGATCGCGATCGATAACGAGGCGCTTGCCCAGTCGATCGAGGACTGCGGCTGACAATCGCGAGGGAGCCGCGCGCCTAGTTCGGCAGCGCCTTGACGAACGCCTTCACCACCGTCGCCGAATTGTCCGAGGCCAGGGCCATGAAGGTGTGCATCTCATTTGCGCCCGCGCCGCCGCCGGCCAGGTCCGACAGGCTGCGGAAGGCGATGAACGGGGTCTTGTTGACCAGGGCGACGTGAGCCACTGCGGCGCTCTCCATGTCGACCAGCCGGGCCTCGAAGGCCGAGCGCAGGTATTTGCGATAGGCGGCGTTGTCCAGGAACACCGGGGCCGAGACGCCCGCGCCGCCGATCACCACCTTGGGCGGATGGACCAGGCACTTGTCGGCGGCGCAGCGCTGCAGGGCCACCGAGGCGGCGACCGTCTTGGCGGTCTCCAGCAGGGTCGGATCGGACGGGAACCACACGCGGCCGTCCGGCGCCGAGGGCAGGACGATCGCGCGCGGGAAGATCATGCCGTAGTTGGGCAGGGTGCTGTTGCGGATGCTGGCCGAGACCTCGAAGCCCTTGTCGGTCTCGCGGGCGAAGGCGCTCTCCAGGTTTTGCGCCCAGCGGTCGGCCACCACGACGTCGCCGATGTCGAGGCCCTCGTCGACGCCGCCGGCGATGCCCGAGAAGACGATGCGGGTGATGTTGAAGCGGTCCAGCGCCATCTGGGTGGTCATGGCCGCGTTGACCATGGAGACGCCGCTGAGGAACACCACCACCGGCTTGCCCTCCATCTGGCCGGTCATGAACTTCACGCCCTGGACGTCGAAGGTCTTCTGGTCCTGGGTCGCGGCGTTCAGCGCGCCGATCTCGGGCGGGAAGGCCGAGATGACCGCCACGCGCGGCGTCTCGTCCAGGCGCTGGGCGAGGGCGGGCGAGGCGAAAAGCGCGACGAAGGCGAGGACGAGGGCGGGCAGGCGCATGGCGAATCCTTGTGGCGCGCGGAACTTAGCGGCTCGCCCGGGGCAACCCAAAGCCCTAAGCGGCGGAAACACAGAACGGGGATCGCGCCGCTCGCATAGCGAGAACCGGAGTTGCGAAGGCGAGTGTGTGTTGGCAATGTGGATGACATGCCCGTGCGATCAGGCTTGCCGCTGAACCTGGGACGACCGAAGGGAGCTCTGCTGGTGCTCGCCTTCGGGGTGGCGGTGTTCGCGCTCGCGACCCTGTCCATAGAATTGCCCAGGCGGCCCGGACACAGCTCGCCGGTCTGGATGCCCAACGCGCTGATCGCCACCGCGTTGTTGAGAACGTCGCGTGATCAATGGCCAATGTTGCTCGCCACCGCCGGCGTGGCGTGTTGGGGCGCCGCCGTGGCGCTCGGCGCGGCGATGGGCTTGGCCCTCGGCTTGACCGCCGCCAACCTTATCGAATGCCTGCTGTGCGCCGTCGTGCTGCTCAAGCTGGTGGGCCCGGACCTATCGGTCGGCCGTCCGCGGCATCTGGCCTTCGTCGTCGCGGCGAGCCTGGGCGCCACCGTGGTTTCCGGAGGGCTAGCGGCCCTGGTCTTCTGGGTGCTGCGCGGCGGCGATCATCTAGGCTTGCGAGCGGTCAGCTGGATCGCGGGGAACGCCTTGGGGCTTCTGACCCTGGTCCCATGCCTCTTGGCGCTGAGCCGGGCCCGCGAGCTCCTGAAGGAGCGCCCGGTGACCCGCGGCGGCTGGCTGGCCCTGGCGGCTCTGACGATCACGTCGATCGCCGTGTTCGCGCAGAGCCGCTATCCGCTGTTGTTCGTCATTCCGCCGGCCCTGGCGCTGTTGGCTCTGGAGCTGGAGGTGCTGGGGGCGGCTCTAGGCGTGATCATCGTGGGCGCCGTGGCGGTGTGTTTCACCGGCGCTGGCTCTGGGCCGATCACCCTGGTGCAAGGCGATCTGACGGAGCGCGCGCTTTTCCTGCAGCTGTTTCTGGGCGTGTCCATCCTGTCGTCGCTGCCCTTGGCTTCGAGCAGTGCTCAGCGCCGCCGTCTTCAAGCAAAGGCCGAGGAGGCCGCCCACGTCAAAGCCGATTTTCTGGCCAATATGAGCCACGAGCTTCGGACGCCGCTGACGGCGGTGCTGGGTTTCGCGCAATTGGTCGAGCGGCAGCCCGAACTCAGCCCGGAAACCCGCGCCTATGTCCAGCGCGTGACCAGCGCCGGCAAGGCGTTGCGGGCGACGATCAACGACATTCTCGACTTCTCCAAGCTGGAGGCCGGTCAGGCCGACATCAAGCCGCAGCCGATGTCGGTGGCCGAGCTGACCCGCGAGGCGGTCGAAATGTTCGCGGCCCAGGCGCGGGAGAAGGGCGTTGTGCTCCGCCTGGCCGACCTATCCAAGCTGCCGCCCCTGATCGAGGCCGATCCCGATCGTTTGAGGCAGGTCCTGCTGAACCTGATCGGCAACGCCGTGAAGTTCACGGAGATCGGCGAGATCGCGGTTCAGGCCGATGTGGACCCCCGCGCGGGTCACATCGTGTTCGAGGTTTCCGACACGGGGCCTGGCATGAGCGCCGACCAGAGCAAGCGCCTCTTCCAGCGCTTTTCGCAGGTCGACGCCGGGGCGGCGCGCAAGCATGGCGGCACGGGGCTGGGACTGGCGATCTGCAAGGGGCTGGTGGAGGCGATGGGCGGGACGATCGGCGTGGACAGCCGGCCCGGCGAGGGATCTCGCTTCTGGTTCACGATCCCGGCGATCCCGGCCGAGCCGGCGAGCGAGCCCGCGACGCCGACGGAGGTCATCAGCCTGCCCGAGGATTGCCGGGTCCTCGTCGTCGACGACAACACCGCCAACCGCCAGCTGGTTCGCGCGATCCTGACGCCGTTCGGCGCTGTTCTGACCGAGGCCGCCGACGGCGACGAGGCGATCGAAGCGGCGGAAGCCAAGCCGTTCGACATCATCCTGATGGACCTGCGAATGCCGAGGATGGACGGCCGGACGGCGACCGCGCGCATTCGGGCGGGGCCGGGCGTCAATCGCCGAAAGCCGATCCTGGCCTTCTCGGCGGACGCGTCGGCGCCGATCGCCGACCCGCTGTTCAGCGGCCACGTGAACAAGCCGATGACCGCGTCGGGCCTCGTTCAGGCCATGTCTCAGGCGATCGCCAACGGCAGGGCGGCCTGAAGCGCGATTAGACGCGGTCTCATCAGGGACGGCGGACGATCTGGCCGCCCTTGACGACCAGCACCACGGACCGCGTCGCCTCGATCGCTTGCGTCGGGTCCCCCGTCACGGCGACGATGTCGGCCAGGTATCCGGGCTTCAACTGGCCCAATGTCTCGCCGCGCCCCAGGGCCTTGGCGTCGACAGCGGTCGCGGCCAGCAGGGCCTGCACCGGGGTCATGCCGGCCTTGACCATCAGGGCGAGCTCGCGGGCGTTGTCGCCGTGGCGGAAGACGCCGACGTCGCTGCCCATGCCGATGGTGACGCCGCTCTTCAGGGCCAGCTTGAAGGCGCGGTCGGCGTTGCGCATGGCGGCCGTTGGAGGCGTCCGGCCGGCGACATAGCCGCCGAAATAGGTCGAGGTGCTCTCGACCGCGGCCAGGGTCGGGAAGAAGACGACGCCCTTCTCGGCCATCAGCTTGAAGGTCGCTTCCGAGCCGCCGTAGCCGTGCTCGATCGTGTCGACGCCGGCCAGCACCGCGCGGCGCATGCCCTCGTCGCTGGAGGCGTGCGCCGAGACCGGGCGGCCGCTGGAATGGGCCGTGTCGACCAGAGCCTTCAGCTCCTCAAGGCTGAAGGTCGGCTGCGTCGCGCCGTCGGGACCGACGCGATAGTCGGCGTATACCTTGATCCAGTCCGCCCCGGCGCCGGCCTGCTCGCGGACGGCCTTGACCACTTCGGCAACGCCGCTGGCCTCCTGGGCGCCCTGCGGGATCTCGGCCTCGGGATTGAAGTTGCGTCGGGCCGGGCCATAGGCGCCGGTGGCCACGATCGCCTTGGTGGCGACGAACAGGCGCGGGCCGGGGATCAGCCCCTCGTTGATCGCCTTCTTCAGCGGCGCGTCGGCGGCGCCGACGCCCTCGGTGCCAAGATCGCGCAGCGTCGTGAAGCCCGCCTCCAGCGTCGCCCTGGCCTGCACGCCAGCGCGCAGGGTCCGAGTGGTCGGGCTCTCCTTCAGCACCTGATCGTCCCAGGACGTCTCGTTGTACGGGTGCAGGAAGAGGTGGCTGTGCAGGTCCATCAGCCCCGGGATCACCGTGGCGCCCGGCAGGTCGATGACCTCGGCGCCCGTCGCGTCGATCGACGCCAGGGGACCCACGGCGGCGATCTTGTCGTCCTTGACCAGCACCGCCCAGCCCGCGTGGGGCGGCCCGGCGTCCTCGGCGGTCCAGACTCGAGCGGGCTTGAGCAGGATCGACGGGGCCGCGATGGCGAGGCCCGGCGTCAGGATCAGGGCGAGGGCGGTGAGCAGGCGGCGCATGGGCGACTCGTTTCGCGGGTGAGCGAGCAGCTAAACCCGAACCGCTCAGGCGCCAAAGCGCAGATGGATCAGAGGATAGGCGCGGCCTTGGCCGTCGGTCGCCGACCAGCCTGTTCGCTCGAAGCCCATGTGTTCGTAGAAGCCGACCGCCTGGGCGTTCTGTTCGTTGACGTCGGTGGTCAGGATCGGATGCACCGCCAGGGCGTACTCGATCAAGATGGCGCCGATGCCGGCCCCGCGATGCTCGGGATCGATGAACAGCGCCTCCATGTGGCTGTCGTTGACCAGCATGAAGCCCAGCGGCCGATCACGATCGTCGACGGCCAGCATCAGCGGCGCGCTCGGTAGAAAGTCCTCGACCTCGCGCCCGATCGCCGCGCAGTCCTCGGACGAGAGGAAGTCGTGCGTCGCGTCCACGGCGGCGGCCCAGATCTCGACGACGCGTGGGCCGTCATCGGGGCGGGAAGGGCGGAGCTTGATCATGGCTTGGGTTAGACGATGGACGCTCGAAGAAGAAGACCAGACCTCAAAGTTCCCCGCCTTCCTGGGCGCAAGGCCCGGGAAGGCGGGGAAGAAACCCGGTCAGATTTCCTGATTGTACTTGCCGACCCGGTCGCCCAGGCGCGGCTTGACCTCCTGGCGGAAGAGGGCGCGCATGTCGTCCTCGGACTGGGTGCTCTCGACCACCACCACGACCTCGGGCTTGTTCGACGAGGCGCGGACCAGGACCCAGGAGCCGTCCTCCAGGTGGACGCGCACGCCGTTGACCGTGATCACCTCGGTGATCTTGCGGCCCAGGATCGAACCGCCGGCGGCGAACAGGTCCTCGTATTCCTTCACCACGTCGGCGACGACGCCGTACTTCACCTCGTCGCCGCAGTGCGGGCTCATGGTCAGCGAGGTGAAGGCCACCGGCAGGGCCTTCTTCAGGTCGCTGAGCTTCTTGCCCGGATTGCGGTCCAGCATGGCCAGGACGGCGGCGGCGGCGGTCAGGCCGCAGTCGTAGCCGTAGCCCAGCTCGCCGTTCATGAAGAAGTGGCCGCTCTTCTCGAAGCCAGCCAGGGCGCCAAGCTCGGCGCTCTTGCGCTTGATGTAGCTGTGGCCGGTCTTCCAGTAGATCACCTGGCAGCCATGCGCCTTCAGGATCTCGTCGGTGGCGTAGAGGCCGGTCGACTTGACGTCGACCACGAAGGTCGCGCCGGGATGCAGCGGGGCGAGATCCCGGGCCAGCATCAGGCCGATCTTGTCGGCGAAGATCTCCTCGCCCTCGTCATCCACGACGCCGCAGCGGTCGCCGTCGCCGTCGAAGCCGAACGCCAGGTCCGCCTTGTGCTCGTGGACGGCGTGAGCCATCGCGTGCAGCATCTCGGCGTCTTCGGGGTTGGGATTGTACTTGGGGAAGTTGAAGTCGAGGTCGGTGTCCATCGGCACGACCTCGGCCACGCCCATCTTCTCCAGGGCCTCGACCACGAAGGCGCCGGCCGTGCCGTTGCCGCAGGCGGCGATGACCTTCAGCGGGCGGCTGATGCTGGCGCGCTTGGCGACGTCGTCGATATAGCGCTGGGCCTCGCCCTGGACGCGGATCAGCTTGCCGCCGTCGCGCTCGACGAACTTGGCGTTCAGCACGATGTCCTTCAGGCGGCTCATCTCGTCCGGACCGAAGGTCAGGGGCTTCTGGGCGCCCATCTTCACGCCGGTCCAGCCGTTCTCGTTGTGGCTGGCCGTGACCATGGCCACGCACGGGATATCCAGATCGAACTGAGCGAAATAGGCCGTGGGCGACAGCGCCAGGCCGATGTCGTGCACCTCGCAGCCGGCGCTGATCAGACCGAGGATCAGGGCGTTCTTGATCGAGGTCGAGTAGGAGCGGAAGTCGTGGCCGACCACGATCTTCGACTGGCCCAGCTCGTGGATGTAGGTCCCCAGACCCAGACCCAGGGCCTGGACGCCCAGCAGGTTGATCTCTGGCCCGAACAGCCAGCGCGCGTCGTACTCGCGAAAGCCCGTCGCCTTGACCAGCGGCTCGTTTTCATAGGCGGCGGTATTGGGAACGAGATCGGCGCGCGGCGCGGAGAACATCAAGAAGCTCGCTTCAGTTATGACAAGATCGCTTTAGCCGCCCAGGTCCTGGGCGACTAGCGCGAGCACATGACAAGGTTCGGAAAATACGGATGTGACCTAGATCACGCCGGCGCGGAGCAGGTCGTGGACATGCAGCACGCCAACCGGGCGCTCGGCCTCGACCACGAACAGCACCGTGATCCGGCGGTCGTTCATCAGCTTCAGCGCCTCCGCCGCCAGGGCGCCGGGGGCGATGACCAGCGGGGCGCGGGTCATGACCTCACCGGCGGTATGCCGCAGTAGCCCGTCCATGTGGCGGCGCAGATCGCCGTCGGTGATCAGGCCGGCCAGGCGGCCGTCGCTTTCCACCACGCCCACGGCGCCGAAGCGTTTCTCGCTCATGACCAGCAGGGCGTCGGGCATGGGGGCGTCGGCGCCGATCAGCGGCAGCTCTTCACCGCCGTGCATCAGGTCGGCCACCGTGCGCAGCATGGCGCCCAGCTTGCCGCCCGGGTGGAAGACCCGGAAGTCGCTGGCCGTGAAGCCGCGACGTTCCAGCAGCGCCACGGCGATGGCGTCGCCCAGGGCGATCTGCAGGGTGGTCGAGGTGGTCGGGGCGTTGACCTCGGCCGTCGCCTCGGGCGCGTCGGGCAGGCGCAGCACCACGTCGCCGCCGCGACCCAGCTGGCTGCCCTCCACCGCCGTCATGGCGATCAGCGGAATGGAGAAGCGCTTGGCGTAGGCGATGACGTCGGACAGCTCGCGCGCCTCGCCCGATTTCGAAAGCGCCAGGATCACGTCGTCCGGACCGATCATGCCAAGGTCGCCGTGGCTGGCCTCGGCCGGATGCACGAACATCGCCTGCGCCCCGGTCGAGGCCAGGGTCGCGGCGATCTTGCGCGCCACGTGGCCCGACTTGCCCATGCCGGTGCAGACGATGCGGCCCTTGGCGTTGAACAGGGTCTCGACCGCTTGGACGAAGGCGTTGTCCAGCGATTGAGACAGCGTTCTCAGGGCGTCGGCCTCGACGTTCAGCACGCGCCGGCCGACGGCGATGGCGTCAAACGCGCTCATTGGGGAACCTGATCAGGCGGAACCTGGCTCTGCGAAGCGGGCGCGGGTTCTTCCAGGACGGGCGGAGCTTGGCCGGCGGCTTCGATGGCCTTGCGCGCGGCGGCGTCGCGGCGCGCGGCGGCCTCCTGCTCGCGCTTGATCTTGGCCTTCATCTCCGGCGTCTGCTGGACGGGCGTATGCCCGAAGGGGCCCCAGGAGCGGTCGCCCTGGCCCTGCGGCCAGACGAGGGAGAAGGCGATCAGCACGAGGGCGATCAAACCCATCAACGGCATGAAGATGCGATCAGGCATGACCCGCCTATAGCACGGGCGGCGGCGTGGGGGAGGGGGCGCGGACGCCATACGCGCTTGACGCTGGGCGGCGCTGGCCTTAGCCCGCCCCAGACACACGCCCGAACTCGCCTCCACCTTGAAGGAAGCCCGATGCCGACCCTCGTCCTGCTCCGCCACGGCCAGAGCCAGTGGAACCTGGAAAACCGCTTCACCGGCTGGGTCGACGTCGACCTGACGGCGGAGGGCGAGGCCCAGGCGCGCAAGGGCGGCGAGCTGATCGCCAAGGCCGGCCTCGATATCGACCAGGCCTTCACCTCGGTGCAGACCCGCGCCATCCGCACCTGCAACCTGGCGCTGGACGCGGCCAAGCAGAGCTTCGTGCCGGTGACCAAGGACTGGCGCCTGAACGAGCGCCACTACGGCGGCCTGACCGGGCTGAACAAGGCCGAGACGGCCGAGAAGCACGGCGTCGAGCAGGTCACCATCTGGCGCCGCTCGTACGACATTCCGCCGCCGGAGCTGGCCCCGGGCGGCGAGTACGATTTCGCCAAGGACCGCCGCTACAAGGGCGCGACCCTGCCGTCGACCGAGAGCCTGGCCACGACCCTGGTCCGCGTGCTGCCGTACTGGGAGAGCGACATCGCCCCGCACCTGAAGGCGGGCGAGACGGTTTTGGTCGCCGCCCACGGCAACTCGCTGCGCGCCATCGTCAAGCATCTGTTCCAGGTGCCGGACGACAAGATCGTCGGGGTCGAGATCCCGACGGGCAACCCGCTGGTCATCGAGTTGGACGGCCAGCTGAAGCCCACCGGCGCCCGCTATCTGGACGAGAGCCGAGCCGAGGCGCTTCCGCAGGTTGGCTGAGGCGAGGCGGAAGCTCTTGGAAAGACGACGTTAATCCTGTTCTGCGCAGGGTTGACGCGTCATTCAGGATCCCATGCCGCCCATGAGCGCCGACGCGCCCACAGCCCAAGAATACAAGCGCCTGACGCAGCATGATCTCGACATCATCTGCGCCAAGCACGACCGCCTGTGGTCGGCGAAGCTGGGCGGGGCGCGGGCGGTCTTCACGTTCTGTGATCTGTCCGGCCTGTCCTTGACGGGCCGGAACCTGTGCGACGCCGACTTCACCGGTGCGATGATGGTCGGCTGCGACCTGCGCAAGACCAAGCTCGACAACGCCAACCTCTATGGCGCCGACCTGCAGGGCGCCGACCTGACGGACGCCTCGCTGCGCCGGGCGGACCTGCGCGGCTCCAGCCTGCGCGGCGCCAATCTGACTGGCGCGGACATGTTCGAGGCCGACCTGCGCGAAGGGGCGATCGCCGCCGCCGACCGCAAGGAAGGCTACAAGGTCATCGAGCTGACCCAGCGCGAGGCCTACGCGATCGGGGCGAACCTCAGCGGCGCCAATCTGGAGCGCTCGCGCCTGTCGGGCATCGTCGCGACCAAGGCCGACTTCAGCGACGCGATCCTGAAGGACGCCAAGCTGATCCGGGCCAACCTCAAGCAGGCCAACTTCAACGGCGCCAACCTGGCGGGCGCGGATCTCTCGGGCGCGAACCTCGCCGGGGCGGACCTGCGCAACACCGTCCTGGTCGGCGCCAAGACCATGTCCTGGAACGTCAGCCAGACGAACATGGAAGGCGCCCTGACGGACAAGCCGGCGGGCACCAACGTCGCCGACATGCCTTACGAGCAGATGATCGCCGACCATGCCCGCTGGATCGAAACCGGAGGGGCCGAGGGCAAGCCTTCGGTCTTCGACAAGGCCGATCTGCGCAATCTGCGCTCGGTTCGGGGCTTCAACCTGACGGCTCTCTCGGCCAAGGGCGCGGTGTTCTACGGCCTCGACATGGAGGGCGTGCAGATGCAGGGCGCCCAGCTCGAGGGCGCGGACCTGCGGGCCTGCAACCTGCGTCGCGCCGACCTGCGGGGCGCGCGGCTGAAGGGCGCCAAGCTGACCGGCTCGGACCTGCGCGACGCCCAGATGGGGCCGCTACTGATCACCGCTGATCGGGTGCTGCCCTGCGACATGACCGGCGCGATCCTGGCCAACGCCGATTTCGCGCGGGCCGATCTGCGTCAGGCGCGAATGGCCGGCGCCGACCTCTCCCGCGCCAATTTCACGGGCGCCCAGATGCGCGATGTCGATGTGACCGGCGCGATCCGGCTGGGCGCGCGCGGCCTCGACGACGTCATCTAGCGATTGTCAAAAAAACGCGACAATTCGCCGCGAGCTTAACTGTTCGCTGTCTTCGTCCCGATAGGGTCCCGCCAATCCAACGAGACCACCATAGGGACCATCGTTATGAACGCCGCGCAAAGCGTGGCCGGGCGGCGTCGCCTGAGCCAAGCCGAGCTCGACATGATCGTAACGGCGCACGAGAAATTCGTTACCGGTAAGCCGGGCGGCCGCCGCGCCTCCCTCCGCTTCGTGCGGTTGTCGGGCCTTGATCTGTCGTTCCGGAACCTGACCGAGGCGGACCTTTCCGCGTCGATCCTGGACGGCTGCCGGATGGTGCGGACGAGGCTGGATCGCGCCAGCCTGTTCGGGTGCGATCTGCGCAAGTCCGACATGCGCCAGGCGTCCCTGGTCCACGCCGATCTGCGCGGCGCTTGCCTGCGCGGCGCCAATCTGGCTCAGGCCGATCTGACCCAGGCCGACTTCCGCGAGGGCCAGATCACCATCCCCCATCCGCGCAACGGTCTCGAGACCCTGCGCCAGGAGACGCGGCGGGGCGAGATCGACGAGGCAAACTTCTCGGGCGCGACTCTGGACGGTTCCGAATTCGCCGGCGTGTCGGCGTTCCGGGCCGACTTCAGCGACTGCTCCCTGCGCGGGGCCAATTTGTCGGGCGCGAACCTCAAGGAGGCCAATCTCGCCGGCGCCATCCTGGACGGCGCCGACGTCAGCGGCGCCAATTTCGAAGGCGTGAATTTCGCCGGCGCGGTGATGGCCGGCGTCGACACCTCGACCGCGAAGGTCGAACGGTCGGCCCTGGTCGGCGTGCTACGCGCTCCGACCCCGGAGGCCATCTCCAAGGCCGAGGCGTTGCACCAGGCCTGCCTGGCCAACCAGCTCTGGTGCAAGACCGACGGCAAGCAGGGCGCGGCCGCCCGGCTGGACGGCGAGGACCTGCGACCGCTCGGCGACCGGCTGCGCGGGCTGCGGCTGACGGCGATGAGCGCCCGGGGCGCCTGTATGGTCGGGCTGGACCTGTCGGGCGCTCACCTGCAAGGCGCGAACCTGCGGAACGCCGATCTGCGCGGCGCCAATCTGCAAGGCGCGGACCTGCGCGGCGCTAAGCTGACGGGCGCGAACCTGACCAAGGCCGATCTCCGCCAAGCTTGTCTGTCGCCGCTGCCCCTGGGACCTCAACGTCAGGCCCTGGTGAACTTGGAGGGGGCTCGCCTGCGCTACGCCTCGGTCCAGGCCGCGGACCTGGCGGGGGCGGTGCTGGACGGCGCGGACCTGCGCGGGGCCGACCTCACCGGCGCGCGAATGACCAAGGCGCGCTTGCGCGACGTGGACCTTAGCCAGGTGGAGGGGCTGGACCTTTCCACGCCCGATGGAACGCTGACGTGAAAAAGGCGGCGCGTCGCCGCGCCGCCGAAGTTTCAGAGGGAATGAGGGCCTAGGGGAAGGGCCGCTTAGGCGGCCTTCTCGCCTTCGATCAGCGGCGAGGCGCTGGACTTGATCTCCACGGTCCGGGGCTTGAGGGCCTCGGGCAGTTCACGCTTCAGCGAGACGGACAGCAGGCCGTTCGACAGCGCGGCGTCGACCACCACCAGGTAGTCGGTCAGCTGGAACTTGCGCTCGAAATTCCGTTCGGCGAGCCCGCGGTGCAGGTACTGCTTGGCGTCGTCGTTCGCCGCCTTGCGGCCGGTGACGGTGAGCAGGTTTTCCTTCACCTCGACGTTCAGCTCTTCCGGCTTGAAGCCCGCCACCGCGATCTCGATGCGGTAGTCGTTCTCGCCGGTGCGTTCGATATTGTAGGGGGGGTAGCCCGAGCTGGCTTCCGTGCGGGCCGCGGCGTCGAGCTGGGCGGCGAGGCGGTCGAAACCGACGAGCGAGCGGTACAGGGGCGAAAGGTCGATCGTACGCATGAGTCAGATCCTTCTCATCAAGCAAGGTCTTTGAATGTGCGTCCCTTCGGCGACCCGAAATCGGCGTCGCCAGCGGTCCGGAAGGCCCGGGTTCCCAGCGCCTTCGTGAAAATAGTTGGTGCGTCGAATTCCCGGTTCAAGAGGGCGCTCGTTTCATCGAACGCGAATCCTTTGACGCGCCGCCCGCCCCGGCTAAGGTCGCCGCGCAACCCCGGACCGAAGGACAATTCCCCCATGCCGCTTCGTCGTCACGTCCTGCTGCTGGCCGCCGCCGTCAGCCTCGCCGCCCCCGCCGCCTTCGCAGCCACCGACCCGGCGCTGAAGGCCGCCATCGCTTCGCCGACCCGCCCGGCCGCCGATGTCGCTCGCGACGGCGCGCGCCACCCCTATGAGAGCCTGACCTTCTGGGGACTGAAGCCCAAGCAGACGGTGATCGAGATCTCGCCGGGCGGCGGCTATTGGACCGAGATCCTGGCCCCCTACGCCAAGGCCACCGGCGGGACCTATGTCGCGGGCGTCGCCGACCTTTCCAATCCCAAGCTGTCGGAAGGCGCGCGCAAGGGTCGCGCCGACTTCGAGGCCCGCTTCTCCGACGCCGCCAAGTACGGCAAGCCGCTGTTCGTCAATTTCGGCGCGAGCTCGGGCCCCCTGGGCGCGCCGGGCTCGGCCGACCTCGTCCTGACCGCCCGCAACGTCCACAACTGGACCGGCGCGCCCGGCATGGCCGACAAGGCGTTCGCCGACTTCTTCGCGGTGCTGAAGCCGGGCGGGCTGCTGGCGGTCGAGGATCACCGCGCCGATCCGCGCTCGGAGAAGGACGCGGGCGCCGACGGCTATCTGAACACGGCGACCGTGATCGCCATCGCCGAGAAGGCCGGCTTCAAGCTGGACGCCCAGTCGGAGATCAACGCCAACCCCAAGGACACCAAGGACCACCCGTTCGGGGTCTGGACGCTGCCGCCCGTAAAGCGCACGGCGCCCGGTGGTCAGCCGGCGAACCCGAACTTCGACCGGTCGAAGTACGACGCCATCGGCGAAAGCGACCGCATGACCCTGCGCTTCCGCAAGCCGGCCTGACTTTGGCCAAGGTCGGCGGCCACGCTCTGGGCATCGTAGCGTACGCGTACATGGGGGCATGATGGGGTCTATCCAGCAGTGGTCGCGCAGGAGCGTCCTGGTCGGCGCGGGCGCGCTTGGCCTCGCGGCCTGTGGCAAGTCCGACGGCGACAAGGCCCCGCCCGCTGAAAAGGCGCGTCCGGAAAGCCTCCAGGCGGTGGTCGCCGGCGACTGGCGATTGCCGGCCGACCGCGACCGAGACCGCTGGCGACACCCCGTCGAGACCCTGAAGTTCTGGGGCCTCGCGCCCGGCCAGACCGTCGTCGAGTTCTGGCCGGGGGCGGGGTGGTACACCGACATCCTCGCCCCCTACCTGGCCGAGACCAAGGGCCACCTCTACGAGGCGTTGCTGGAGACCAACAATCCGGCCGACTCCGCCGCCGCCGAGATCGTCGAGGCCTATCGGCGGAAGGTCATCGGCGCGAAGAAGGTCTATGGCGAGGTGACCTTCACGGCCTTCGGCCCGACCAGCGGACCGGTGGCGCCGGCGGGAAGCGCCGACCTCGTGCTTTTCCTGCGCAACCTGCACAACTGGATGGCCGGCGGCATCGCCGAGAAGGCTTTCCGGGACGCGCTGGCGGCGCTGAAGCCGGGCGGCGTGTTGGGGATCGAGGAGCATCGGGGCGAGTCCGGTCGCGTGCAGGACGTCCTGGCCGCCGACGGCTACGTCCAGCAGGACTACGTGATCCAAATGGCCAAGGAGGCGGGCTTCGTCCTGGCCGCGACCAGCGAGATCAACGCCAATCCCAAGGACACCAAGGACCATCCGTTCGGCGTCTGGACCCTGCCGCCCACGCGGCTGTCGGCGCCGCGGGGCGAGCCGGCCGAACCGGGCTTCGACCATGCCAAGTATGACGCGATCGGGGAGAGCGACCGCATGACCCTCAAGTTCGTGAAGCCCAAATGAGGCGCATGGCGGGAGCGCTGGTGGTCGGCCTCGCGTCGGCGGTGATGGCGGTGGCTGGCCCGGCGGCGGCGGAGAAGGTCGTCCCGGCGACGAAGGTCATGCCCTACCTGGACAAATTCTTGAGGGTGCCGCCGGCGGAGCGGTCCCGCATGAAGCTCTCCTATGCCGTGCTGCGCGACGGAAAGCGCATGCCCAACCTCAAGGCCGTGCTGGTCGAGCCGGGCGGGGCCCGCACGCCGCTGCCTCTGAACGACGAGGGCGTCTTCGAGCGCCTGCCGACCCTGGCCCAACTGGAGAAGGGCGCGAGCATCGCGTTCGACGTGCCGGCCGACCAGAAACTTGGCTCGGCCATGGACATCGCGCCCCAGCTCAAGCCTTCCGGCGAATACGACGTTCAAGACCTCGCCGCGACGGTCGACGAAGCCAACGCGGTGATCGGAAAGAGCGCCGGGGTCATGGCCTTCATGGCGCCCAAGCTGAGCGGAATCGCCTTTCCCAAGGCCGAAGGCGGGATGGTGATGTTCGCCGACGGTCGCGCTCAGCCCCTGCCTCTGATCCGAAGCGGTCCCTATTTTCGTCCGGCCGACTTCAAGGGCGCCGTGCGGGTAAAGTTGACAAAAACGCCGACTAAGGTCGCCTTCTACAGCGGGAAGAAATAAGGGGCCGCGCCGTCTGAACGCTGTTTACTTGTTCGGGTCGGCCGGTCTAGCTATCCGCGACATCATTTCGCGCAAGGGAGATCGCGCTTATGGCCACCATCCAGGAAATCACCGATCGCATCAAAACCGCCGTCGGCGACGACAGCGGCCTGGGCAAGAGCCTGAAGTTCGACCTGAAGGACGCGGGCGTCATCCACATCGATGGCGGCTCGGTGACGAACGAGGACAAGCCGGCCGACCTGACCATGACGCTGGCGCTCGACGACCTGCTGGCGATCGGCGAAGGCAAGCTGGACCCGACCATGGCGGTCATGACCGGCAAGCTGAAGCTGTCGGACATGGGCGTGGCCATGGCCCTGCAGCCCAAGATGGGCGCCCTGTTCTCGAAGATGCGCTAAGCCCGGTGACGGAACCGGCCTATCTGGTCTCGGTCCCCGAGGCCCCGGTTCCCGATCATGGCCCAGGTAGTTTTGGGGCTGAATGGTTCCGCGGCGCGGAGGGGATCACCCTCCGCGCCGCGACGTTTTTTCCGGCCGGCGCGCCGCGTGGAACCGTGGTGCTCAGCCCCGGTCGCACCGAGCCGATCGAGAAGTATTTCGAGGTCGTCGAAGACCTGCTGAAGCGCGGCTTCGCGGTGCTGGCGCACGACTGGCGAGGGCAGGGGCTTTCGGCGCGCGACCTGCCCGATCGGCTGAAGGGCCACGCGCGGGGCTACCAGCCCTTTCTGACCGACTACAAGGCGTTGCTCGACGCCTTCGAAGCGCGAATGCCCAAGCCCTGGATCGCCATGGGGCACTCGATGGGCGGGTGCCTGACCCTGCTGGCCTTGGCGAAGGGCGAGCGGCGGTTCGCCGCCTGCGTGCTCTCGGCGCCGATGCTGGGGATCAACACGGGCGGTGTCCCGCCTTGGGCGACGACCGCGTTGTCGTGGACACTGTCCCGGATCGGTCTCGCGGGCCAGTACGTCAACAGCGCCTACGATCCGCTGACCCAGACCTTCGAGGCCGACAAGCTCACCCACGATCGCGCGCGCCACGATCGCTATCGGGCGCAGCTTCGGGCGGATCCGAGGATCGCCCTGGGTGGCGTGACCTGGGGGTGGCTGGACTTCGCGGTCTCGGCCTGCGCCTGGCTGGCGCGACCGGGCGCGGTGGAGAGGCTCGATATTCCGGTCACGATCGTGGCGGCCGAGCTGGACGACCGCGTGCGCAATCCGGCGCTGAAGGCGATCGCCGAGCGCCTGCCGCGCGGCCGCTATGTCGAGGTCGCGGGCGCGTTCCACGAAATCCTGATCGAGACCGATCCGCGCCGGGCGATCTTCTGGAAGGCGTTCGACGAGACCGTCGAAGCCGTCGCGCCTACTTCGCCGAACGCTTGAGGCTGACCAGGGCTTCGTCCAGCGGACGACGGTCGCCAGAGATGACCATCTGACCGCCGTTCGGGCCGATCGTGTCGCCGCGCCAGTTGGTGACCACGCCGCCGGCGGCTTCGACCAGCGGGATGGCGGCCTCGATGTCCCAGGACTTCAGGCCGGCCTCGATGACCATGTCCATCTTGCCCATGGCGACCATGGCGTAGGCGTAGGCGTCGCAGCCGAGGCGCGCCAACTTGGACGCCGCGCGCACCTGCAGCCAGGCGCCGCGCTCGGCCCCGTCGAAGCAGGCGTCTGGGTCGGTGGTGGCGATCACCGCGTCATTCAGATTCGCGCATTCACGCACGCGGATCGGCGCGCTCTGGCCCTTGGCGATCAGGCGCGCGCCGCCGGCGTGGCCGATGAACAGTTCGTCGGTGAACGGCTGGCCGATCGAGCCCAGCACCGGTCGGCCCTGGTGGCGCAGGCCGATCAGGGTGGTCCATAGCGGCAGGCCCGAGATGAAGGCGCGCGTGCCGTCGATCGGGTCCAACACCCAGACGAACTCGGCGTCCGGACGATCCTCGCCATATTCCTCGCCGATCACCCCGTGCTCGGGAAAGCGCTTGGCGATCAGGGCGCGGATCGCGGCCTCGGCGCCGCGGTCGGCCTCGGTCACCGGATCGAACGCGGCGTGCGACTCGCGCGGCAGGTTCTTGCCCGCGCCCTTGTCCTCGAGACCGTGATCCGCCCGAAACAGCGGGAGAATGGCGGCCGCGGAGGCCTTGTTCAGGTCGATGACGAAGGCGTCGAGCGCCGCGAGCCGATCAGCGGAAAGAGTCATGCGCGCGGGTTTAGCTTTCCAACCGCCGCCGCGCCACGCCTTTCCGCGCGTGTCGGTTGCGCGCGGGACCCTAGGCGTCCACGAGTTCGCCACCGTGCAGCGACTTGGCCAGATCGAGAAGGCGCCGACGCGGACGCTCGCCGAGCAGGTAGTAGGCGCGGACCAGGTCCAGCGTCTCCTTGCGGGCGAACATCTCGCCGCTCTCGGCGGCTTCGCCGATCTCGCGTCGCGCCGTCGAGAGGCCATCGTAGAAGTAGCCGACCGGCACCTCCAGAGCCTCGGCCAACTGCCACAGACGCGCGGCGGATATGCGATTGGCGCCGCACTCGTACTTCTGGATCTGCTGGAACCGCACGCCGACCGTCTCGGCCAGCTGCTGTTGCGTCAGACCCAGCAGACGGCGACGCCGACGTAGGCGCTTGCCCAGGTGGACGTCGATGTCGTTACCCATGGAACTTCTTGCCCCCTTAACCTTCTCCCGTCCCGAAACAGAACGAGATGGCCCGGCAGCCGCAAGTCGCGTGCCGTTGCGCGAAGCGGTCGGCCAAGCCTACTAAGGGGCATGTCCGATAAGCGTCCGCCTTGGGTTCAGGATCTGCTGTGGCGGTTGGAGGCCCTGGGCTTCGACCTGTTCATAGGAGCCGTGCGTCTGATGGGGGTGGATCGCGCCTCCGATTTCGGCGGTTGGCTGGGCAAGACGTTCGGGCCGATGAGCGGCGCGCACAAGGTCGCCGCGCGCAATCTGAAGCTGGCCTTCCCCGAAGAGGACGCGGCCTGGCACGCTCGGATCCTGGATGAGCAGTGGGAGGGCCTGGGCCGCTCGTTCGCCGAGTTTCCGCTGATGGACAAGATCCTGCCCTCGACCGGCCGGGTCGAGGTGGTGGGCAAGGAGCGGCTCGAACAGATCGCCCAGGACAAGATCCCGGTCGTCTTCGTCTCGGGCCACCTGTCGAACTGGGAGGTCATGCCCGCGGCCATCGTCGACAGCGGCGTGATCTGCGAGATGACCTATCGCGCCGCCAACAATCCCTATGTCGACAAGCGCATCAAGGACAGCCGCTTCCGCTATGGCGTGCGCCTGTTCGCCCCCAAGGGAGGGGACGGCGCGCGCGAGCTGCTGGAAGGCATGAAGGAGGGGCGGTCGGTCGCCCTGATGAACGACCAGAAGTTCAACAGCGGCGTGGCCGCGCCGTTCTTCGGCCACGACGCCCGCACCGCGCCGGGCCCGACGCGGCTGGCGATCCGGTTTGGCACGGTGCTGCAGCCGATGTCGGTGCAGCGCCTGAAGGGCGCGCGCTTCCGGGCGGTGGTGCACGAGCCGATCGTCCCGCCCAAGACCGGCGACCGCGCGGCCGACATCGAGGCCGGCGTGCGGATGATCAACGCCTTCATGGAAGACCGCATCCGCGAACGGCCGGCCGAGTGGTTTTGGGTTCACCGTCGCTGGCCGAACGAGGTCTACGCCGCCCTGGCCGAACGCGAGCGGGCCGCCGCGCCGCCGGCCGCCTAGATCTCGATCGTGTCGCTGGGGGGAGCGGGAACGTCCGCCTCGCCGGCCCGGCGGAAGGGGCCCTTGTGCGACGGATCGTTCCGGCGTCGGCGGCAAGGGCCGAAATAGTCCGGCGAGCGGATGAACGGCCGCGGATGGAAGATCACGGTGTTGATCCGGTCGAGCAGCGATCGCGCCGTCACGGGCTTGACCACGATCTCGGTGACGCCGGAGTCGCGCGCCTCGAACACGCGGTGACGCTCGGCGAAGCCCGTCAGCATGATGATCGGCAGGAATGGATCGACGCTGTCGGGGGAGTTTCGGACCAGATGGGTGAACTGCACGCCATCCAGAGGGCTCATCTTGAAATCGACGATCGCGATATCGGGGCGCCAGTCGCGTAGGATCTGCAGGGCCTCGGCCCCGTCCATCGCTTCGCGGATTTGCCGCACGCCCACGCCCTTCAGGATCGTCGAAACGATCGCCCGGATGTGCTGGTTGTCATCCACCAGCAGGAAACGCAGCTTTTCAAACGCCGCAGACATGCGGGAGCCGTCTCCTCAACGATCTCGCGGAAGAATCGACACCTCGGCCGCTCCCCGCGACCTATCGTACCGACAGGGGCGGCATTGCTAACGAATGATTTAAACTCAAGCTAGACACGAATAACGCGAGCACCGCCGCGGCATAGACGGCGAGCCGCTTTAGCGCTCTTGCCAGCGTTTCAGGGCCTCGCCCGCGCCGGCATAGGCCTCCTGGTGCTCGGGGCTCCAATAGCGCAGCGCCTCCAGCGGGATCTTCGCGTTGGTGACGGCGCACAGCACGAAGCGGCCGGGCGAGAGCACGGCGTACTCGCCGTCGCCATAGTGGAGGACGGCCAGGCCGTCGGACTTGCCGAGATCACGATCGAAAGCGTTCATGGTCCATACTCTACGCCAGAGCGGCGCTTCAGAACAGATCGCCCTGCTTGGTTGAGGGCGTGGCGGGTTTGGGGCGTGGCTTGGGCGCTGGGCCGGGGACAGGCGTGGGCGTCGGGACAAGCCCGCCTTCGCCCTCGATCACCGCGTCGCGATCGCCGCTCTTGAACTTCAGGTTCACGCGTTCGCCGGCGGCTAGATCGCCCGCCGACCGCGCCAGGGTTCCGTCGCCCTTGCGAACCAGGGCGAAACCCAGTTCCAGCGGCCGCTCCGGGTTCAGCGACTGGCGCAGCTTTTCCAGTCCCGCCAGGCGATCGGCGTCGCGTTGCAGGCGGCGTCCTCCCGCCGCGTTCAGACGATCCCAAAGGGCCGGGAGGCGGGCGTGCTGGGCCGCGCGATCCGGCGCGCGGCGGGCGGCCAGGTTCAGGCGGCCGCCCAGGTCGGCGACGCGGTCAGCCTTGGCGGCGTGCTGGCGGCGCAGGGCGTCCGGCGTCAGGCGCGCGGTGACCTTCAGGAGGTCCTGGGCGTGGACGGTGGTGTTCCGGTGCAGGGCGGCGTCCAGCCGGCCCGAGGCGATGTCGAAGCGCTGCTGAGCCAAGGCCAGCAGATCGTTGGGACGCGGCAGACCGCGCGCGGCGCTGGTCAGGCGGGTGCGGCGCTCCTCGATCGTCCGCGCGCCGCAGCGGCTCAGGCGACGGTCGAAATCCGAGATCAGCGCCCGCAGCTCGGCCAGCACCGGCGTCGCCATTTCGGCGGCCGCTGTCGGCGTTGGCGCGCGGCGGTCGGAGACGAAGTCGATCAGGGTGGTGTCGGTCTCGTGGCCGACCGCCGAGATCAGCGGGATCGCGCTTTCGGCCACCGTGCGGGCCAGGGCCTCGTCGTTGAAGGCCCACAGGTCCTCGACCGAGCCGCCGCCGCGCGCCACGATCAGGATGTCCGGACGCGGCACGGGACCGCCCGGCGCGATGGCGTTGAAGCCTCGGATGGCCGCGCCGACCTGGGCGGCGGCCGCGTCGCCTTGCACCACGACCGGCCAGACCAGAACCTGGCAGGGCCAGCGGTCGCGGATGCGGTGCAGGATGTCGCGGATCACCGCGCCGGTCGGGCTGGTGATAACGCCGACCACGGCGGGCATCGAGGGCAGGGGGCGTTTGCGCTCGGGGGCGAACAGGCCCTCGGCGGCCAGCTTGGCCTTCAGGCGTTCCAGCTGGGCCAGCAGGGCGCCGACGCCGGCGGCCTCCATGCTGTCGATGACGATCTGGTAGCGAGACCCGGCTGGATAGGTGGTGATCTTGCCGGTGACGATCACCTCGAGCCCGTGCTCGGGGCGCACGCCCAGGCTCCGGACATTGCCTTTCCAGACGACGCCGTCGATGGCGGCCTTGTCGTCCTTGATGGTCAGATAGACGTGGCCGTTGCCGTGGTGGGTGACCTTGCTGAGCTCGCCGCGCAGCCGCACGAAGCCGTAGCGATCCTCCAGCGTGCGCTTCAGGGCGAAGGCCAGTTCGGAGACCGAATAGGGCGGGGCGTTGGAATCGTTCGGCGCGAGGTCCGTCATGGGGCTGTTTTAGGGCGGAAGTCGGGAGAGGTCATCCATCCCGATCACCCTTTCATCGCCTTCCTCGCCCTTGTGGCGAGGACCCATGGTTCGGCTTGGCGCGGGGGCGTGAAGGTGAAGCATGGCGCTGACGGCGCGCTTCGACGCAGGCCTCGCGGCGGAACGCTGGATCCCAGGCACAAGGCCTGGGAAGGCGGATTTAGGAAGTCCGAAAATGCAAAATCCCGGACGGTCTTCCAACCGTCCGGGATCCGCCGCCCTGAGAGACTTTTGTTCTTCTTAGATGTAGCGGCGAAGCGAACGGGCGAGCTCGGTGGCGCCGCCCTTCTTCTTGGTCTGCTGCGGCTGGTACGCCACGCGGGCGTGCTCGACGCAGTAGGGAAGGCTGTCCGAGGCGCGGCGGCCGCAGAAGGTGAAGCCTTCCGACGACGGATCGCCGATCGGCCACTTGCACATGTGCGCGCCCAGGGTCAGCACGGTGGCCGAGCCCGGCTCCTCGTGGCGGAAGGCCGGCAGCGGCGCGGGCGCGGCGGCCACGGGCATCGACGGCGCCTCGATCGGGGTCACGCGACGCGGCGCCGAAGGCATGGCCTGGGCGGCTGGACGCGCGGGGCGCGGCGCCTTAAAGGCCGGACGCGCCGGTTGCGAGGGGGCCGCGCGGCCCGACAGGCCGAGGCGGTGAACCTTGCCGATGACGGCGTTGCGCGTGACGCCGCCCAGTTGCTTGGCGATCTGACTGGCCGACAGTCCGTCCAGCCACAGCTTCTTCAAGGTCGAGACCCGTTCGTCGGTCCAGCTCATAGCCCGTCTCCGCCATATAGAACGGGGAGAGGGCGTCCCCACGCCCGTCACCCCATATCTGGTGATCGAACCGCCCCGCCGGCGGTCGTCCTACTACTAATCGTAAAGAATGCATTAAAACACACAATGGGCGCCAACGACTCTGTCCACAGAAACAAGATGTTGATTCACGCAAGCCCGAGCTTGCGAAAAGGGGGGCGAGGGCGCACATGGCCAAGCAGAACAACGGGTTGAGCGCATGAGAGATATCGCCGAGAGCGTCATTCCGCCGCAGCCGCGCGACTATCACGGCTGGAACTGGAGCGGCTTCTTCACCCTCTATCAGCGCGAAATCCGCCGCTTCTGGAAGGTCGGCACACAGACGGTGGCCGCGCCGGTGGTCACGACTCTGCTCTACATGCTGGTTTTCGTGGTCGCGGTCGGCGGTAGTCGTCCCGCGGTCGACGGGGTGACGTTCGGCCATTTCGTGGCCCCGGGCCTGATCATGATGGCGATCCTGAACAACGCCTTCGCCAATTCCTCGTCGTCGCTGATCCAGGCCAAGATGATGGGCCTGACGCCCGACTTCCTGACCCCGCCGCTGTCGGCGCTGGAGCAGGTCTCGGCCTTCGCCTTGGGCGCGGCGACGCGCGGCGTGGTGGTCGGCGCGGTGACGGCTCTGGTGGTCGGCGTTCTGCCCGGCGCGGGGCTTTCGATCGCGCACCTCTGGGCGGTGGTCTATTTCGGCGCCGTCGCTTCGCTGATCCTGGGTCTGGCGGGCGTGGCGGCGGGCCTGTGGGCGGAGAAGTTCGACCAGCTCGCGGCCGTGACCAACTTCCTGATCATGCCGATGACCTTCCTGTCGGGCACCTTCTACCTTGTCGACAAGCTGCCCGAGCCCTTCCGGTCGGCCAGCCATTTCAACCCGTTCTTCTATCTGATCGACGGCTTCCGCTACGGCTTCATCGGCCACGCCGACGGCTCGATCGCGATCGGCGTGGTCTCCACGGGCCTGCTGGCGGTGGCGTTGTTCCTGTGGTGCTGGCGCCTGTTCGTGACGGGCTATCGGCTGAAGAGCTGAGCCGCGTGGCCCTCGCGAAAAAAAGCTGGCGATTTTCGCCGGGTTTTCAGGCGGTTTCACGGTCCATTGATTGACACGACGCCGCTCCACGGCGACAACCTGCGGCCTTCCGGTCCCCGTGCTTAAGGCGCGGGGGCTTCTTTCCTTTTTAGGGAGGTCGGTCTCTTGAGCACCGCGACGTCGTCCAATTCCTCGCAGCAGCACATCATGGGCGTCTACAACCGCGCCCCGCTGGCGTTCGAGCGAGGCCGAGGCGCGCGCCTGTTCTCGACCGACGGCGGCGAATATCTGGACTGCGTGGCGGGCATCGCCACCAACGGCCTGGGTCACGCCCACCCCGTGCTGGTCGAGGTCCTGAAGACCCAGGCCGAGAAGCTCTGGCACGTCTCGAACATCTATCGGATTCCCGAGCAGGAAGCCCTGGCCGACGCGATCTGCGCGGCCACCTTCGCCGACGTGGTCTTCTTCACGAACTCCGGCACCGAAGCCGTGGAATGCGCGCTGAAGACGGCCCGCAAGTACCACTCGGCCAACGGCCAGCCCGAGCGGATCGACATCTACGGCTTCGACGGCTCGTTCCACGGCCGCACCTACGCCGCGGTCAACGCCTCGGGCAATCCCAGCTATGTCGACGGCTTCGGTCCGCGCCTGCCGGGCTACCATCAGCTGACCTTCGGCGACCACGAGGCCATCAAGGCCGCGATCGCCAACCCGACCACGGCGGCGATCATCGTCGAGCCGGTGCAAGGCGAGGGCGGCGCGCGCTCGATCCCGACCCAGTGCCTGAAGGGCCTGCGCCAGATGTGCGACGAGCACGGCGTGCTGCTGATCTATGACGAAGTGCAAAGCGGCATGGGCCGCACCGGCAAGCTCTTCGCCCACGAGTGGGCCGAGGGCGGCGAACCGCACATCATGGCGGTGGCCAAGGCCCTGGGCGGCGGCTTCCCGATCGGCGCTTGCCTGGCCACGACCGAGGCGGCCAAGGGCATGACCGTGGCCGCCCACGGCTCGACCTTCGGCGGCAACCCGCTGGCCATGGCCGTCGGCAAGGCGGCCTTCGACCTGATCAACTCGCCCGAGATCCTGGACAACGTCAACGCCGTCGCCGGCTTCCTGACCCAGCAGCTGAACGGCCTGAAGGATCGCTTCCCGGACGTCATCGTCGACATCCGCGGCAAGGGCCTGCTGATCGGGATCAAGCTGATCCCGAACAACCGCGAGTTCATGGTCCTGGCCCGCGACGAGCACCTGCTGGTCGCCGGCGGCGGCGACAACTGCGTGCGCCTGCTGCCGCCGCTGAACTTGACCATCGAGGAAGCCCGCGAAGCGATCGTCAAGCTCGAAAAGGCTTGCGAGGCGGCTCGCGCCAAGGCCTCCGCCTGACACCCTGAACCTTTGAGATCGCCCGCTTCGGCCCGCCGGAGCGGGCGTGAGGGATTTGGCCCATGACCGCCCCCCGCCACTTCATCGACCTGTGGAAGCTGGACGGCCCGACGCTGCGCCTGCTGCTGGACGACGCCAAGGCCCGCAAGACCGCCCGTAAAGGTTGGCCGCAAGGCAAGGTCGACGCCGACGCGCCGGCCAAGGACCGCGTGCTGTCGATGATCTTCCAGAAGAACTCGACCCGCACCCGCTTCTCGTTCGACGCGGCCATGCGCCAACTGGGCGGCTCGGCGATCATCTCGACCTCGTCGGACATGCAGCTGGGGCGCGGCGAGACGATCGAGGACACCGCCAAGGTGCTGTCGCGCATGGTCGACGCGGTGATGATCCGCGCCAACAGCCACGCCGACGTCGAGCGCTTCGCCCAGGTCTCCACCGTGCCGGTGATCAACGGCCTGACCGACAAGAGCCACCCGTGCCAGATCATGGCCGACATCCTCACGATCGAGGAGCATCGCGGCGACATCGGCGGCAAGACGATCGCCTGGGTCGGCGACGGCAACAATGTCTGCTCCAGCTTCATCCACGCCGCGTCGCTGCTGGGCTTCGAGCTGAAGATCGCCTGCCCGACGGTCTATCACCCCGACCTGCACGACCTGGCCCGGGCCGAAGGCCTGCGGGCCAAGGTCAGCATGATGACCGACCCGAAAGAGGCCGTCCGGGGCGCCGACGTGGTCGTGGCCGACACCTGGGTCTCGATGGGCGATACCGACCACGACGAGCGCCTGGCGGCGCTTGAGCCCTATCAGGTCGACGACAAGCTGATGGATCTCGCCAAGCGCGATGGCGTCTTCCTGCACTGCCTGCCGGCGCACCGGGGCGAGGAGGTCACGGACGAAGTCCTGGACGGTCCGCGCTCGCTGGTCTGGGACGAGGCCGAGAACCGCATCCATGCCCAGAAGTCGGTGCTGGCCTGGGCGTTCGGCGCGATCGGCTAGGCGGCGGGATAGGGCGCCGGCCAGCGCCCGGTTGGACGGCGCTGGCCGACTGCGCCGGCGCATATGGGCAAAAGCGACGGCCACTCATTGGTGAGCCGACTCCGCGAGCGTCGCAATGCGTCAGGACGTCGCTTTGCACAGATCGGGTAGGCGTCGTTCGCGCCGTCGCATCGGGACAGGCTCGCAATTTCCAAAAGACCCCTTATTTAACCGCCCCATGACCGACATCGCTTCCACTCCGGGCGTCCTCGACGACGTCGTCTCCGCGTTCCAGATCGAAGGACTGCCCGTGCGCGGCCGCGTCGTGCGGCTGGGCCAGGCCGTGGACGAGGTGCTGACGCGCCACGCCTATCCCGAGCCGGTCGCCAACCTGCTGGGCGAAGCCTGCGCGCTGGCGGCCCTGGTCGGCTCCAGCCTGAAGTTCGAAGGCCGCCTGATCATCCAGGCCCAGGGCGATGGCCCCGTGCGCTACGTGGTGGTCGACTACGACACCTCGGGCGGCCTGCGCGGCTACTGCCGGTTCGACCCCGAAGAGGTCGCGGCCGTGTCGGAAGGCTTCGCACGCCCCGGGGCCAAGACCCTGCTGGGCGGCGGCGTCTTCATCATGACCCTGGACCAGGGGCCCGACATGGACCGCTACCAGGGCGTCACGCCCATCGAGGGCGAGACGCTGGCCCTGTGCGCCGAGCAGTACTTCGCCCAGTCGGAGCAGACCCCGACCCGTATTCGCCTGGCCGTCGGTCAGGTCGATACGGGCGAGGGGCCCCGATGGCGCGCGGGCGGCATCCTGATCCAGGTCATCGCGGGCGATCAGGCGCGCGGCGACACCCAGGAGGCTTGGCAACACGTCACGGCGCTGTTCGAGACCACGGGCGAGGACGAGCTGATCGATCCCACCGTCACGACGCCGACCCTGCTGTGGCGCCTCTTCAACGAGGACGGCGTGCGCCTGCTCGACGAGAAGCCCCTGCGCGCCTTCTGCCGCTGCTCCGAGGATCGGATCGGCGTGGTGATGGACTCGTTCTCGGCCGAGGAGGTCGAGGAGATGATCGAGCCGGACGGCAAGATCCACGTGACCTGCGAGTACTGCTCGCGGGTCTATAAGCTGGACCCGCCGACGGCTGGGTGAAGACGAGGCTGAAGCCTAGCGCTTCGGCCTCAGTTCACCTTCATCGCCGCGCCCGGCAGGTGCAGCGAGAACTCGGGGATCTCGGCCTCGAACAGCTCGCCCTCTTCGGTCACCATCTGGTAGCTGCCGCGCATCGCGCCCGAGGGCGTGGAGAGCGGGCAGTTGGAGATATAGCGGAACGCCTCGCGGGGCCTCAGTTCCGGCTGTTCGCCGACGACGCCCGAACCCTCGACCTCGTTCACCCGGTTCAAGCCATCCGTGATCGTCCAGCGGCGGGAGACCAGGGTGACGGTCTCGGCGCCGTGGTTCTCGATCTCCACCGTGTAGGACCACAGGTAGACGCCGTCCTCCGGCGAGGATTCCTCGGCCGCGTAGGTCGGGAACACGCGCACGACGATGTCGCGCGTGCGGGCCTCGTAACTGGTCGCGGCTTGGCCGCGCCGCCGGCGCATACGCTGCATCGGCGGGGAGGTCTCACGCCTGATCGAGCGCACGGGTCACATCTCGCGTCAGATCGGCCAGGCTTTCCAGGCCCACGGACAGGCGCACGCCGCCTTCGGTCACGCCCAGCAGCGGACGTTCCGCCTCCGGCACCGAGCGGTGCGTTGTGGTCGGCGGGTGGGTCGCCATCGACTTGGCGTCGCCCAGATTGTTGGAGATGTCGACGATCTCCAGGGCGTTCAGGAACTTGAAGGCCGCCTCGCGGGAGCCCAGGTCCATCGCGATCACCGTGCCGCCGCCGCTCATCTGCTTCTTGGCGACCTCGTAGCCGGGGTGGTCCGCCCGGAACGGGTAGAGGACCTGGCGAACCTTCTTGTGCTCGGCCATGACGTCGGCCAGGGCCGCGGCGGTGTCGCTCTGGCGGCGGACGCGAAGGTCCAGGGTCTCGAGGCCCTTCAGCATCACCCAGGCGTTGAACGGCGACAGCGCCGGGCCGGTGTGGCGCAGGCTGTCGCGGTAGAACTCCTCGTTGATCGCCTCGCTGGTCAGGATCGCGCCGCCCAGGACGCGGCCCTGGCCATCGATGTGCTTGGTCGCCGAATAGACCACGACGTCGGCGCCCAGCTTCAGCGGCTGCTGGAAGATCGGGGTGGCGAAGACATTGTCGACGATGACCTTGGCACCGACGGCGTGGGCCATTTCGGCGACGGCGGCGATGTCGGTGATCTCCAGAACGGGGTTCGAGGGCGTCTCGATCAACACGGCCTTGGTGCCCGGGCGGATCGCCGCCTCCCAGGCCTTGAGGTCGGTGGCGTCGACGAGCGTCGTCTCGACGCCAAAGCGCGGCAGCCACTCGGCGATGATCCAGCGGCACGAGCCGAACAGGGCGCGGCCGGCCACGACGTGGTCGCCGGCCTTGACCAGGCCCATCAGCGAGGCGTGGATCGAGGCCATGCCGGTCGCCTGGGCGCGGCAGACCTCGGCGCCTTCCAGAAGCGCCAGGCGATCCTCGAACATCTTCACGGTCGGATTGTTGAACCGCGAATAGACGAAGCCGGGCTCGTCGCCGGCGAAGCGGCGGTCGGCGCCCTCGGCGCTGTCGTAGGTGAAGCCCTGGGTCAGGTAGAGGGCCTCGGCCGTCTCCATGAACTGCGAGCGCGCGATCCCACCGCGGATCAATTTCGTCGCGACATCCCAGTCTTTCGGATCTTCGGCCACCGCCTTGCCTCCCACGCCTAAAAACGCCGGCATAAGGAGCGGGAGGGGCGCCTGGGTCAAGCCACAACACCGCCGCGGCGGGGGAAGAATTGTCACGCTCCGCCCGCCGATTGTCCCGCTTGCGCCAATTCGCGGCGAGCCTTGCGTTTGCGGCCGCGTTTGGCGAGTGTCGCGCCGATGACCGATGCACACGCCGCAGGGATTCTGCCCTGCCAAACGATCGAGGATCTCATCGCTCAAGAAGCGATCACCTCGGCCACGCCCTTCGACGCCGATCAGGTGCAGCCCGCCAGTCTGGACCTGCGCCTGGGCGCTCGCGCCTGGCGGGTCCGCGCCTCGTTCCTGCCCGGCCTGCATCGCCGCGTGCCCGAGCGCCTCAAGGACGTCGCGATGCACGAGCTGGACCTGACCCAGGGCGCGGTGCTGGAGAAGGGCTGCGTCTATATCGCCGAGGTCCAGGAGCGCCTGGCCCTGCCGGGCAATATCTCCGCGCGCGGCAACCCCAAGAGCTCGACGGGGCGGGTGGACGTCTTCGTGCGCCTGCTGACCGACCACAGCCGCGCCTTCGACGACGTCGACGCCGGCTATGAGGGCCCGCTGTATCTCGAGATCGCGCCGCAGACCTTCTCGGTGCTGGTGCGCGCCGGCACGCGCCTGAACCAACTGCGCCTGAAGCGTGGCGAGCCGGCCAAGCTGTCGATCCGCAGCGTGGGCGTTGATCTGACCGCCGGCATCGTGGGCTTCCGGGGGCGTCGTCACGCCGGCGTGGTGGATCTCGACCACGAGGACGGCCACGACCCGCGCGACTTCTGGGAGCCGTTGGAGGCGCGCCACGGCGAACTGCTGCTGGATCCGGGCGAATTCTACATCCTGGCCAGCAAGGACGACATCGAGATCCCGGTGATGGAGGCGGCCGAGATGACGCCGATCGATCCGTCGGTTGGCGAGTTCCGTGTCCACTACGCCGGTTTCTTCGATCCTGGTTTCGGCACCGAGGAGGCGCTGGCCCGCGGTTCGAAGGGCGTGCTGGAGGTGCGCAGCCACGAGACGCCGTTCCTGCTGGAAGACGGTCAGACGGTCGCGCGCCTGGTCTACGAGCCCCTGACGGCGCGTCCGGCCCGGCTATACGGCGAGGGCGGTTCGCACTATCAGCGCCAGGGCCTGAAACTCTCCAAGCACTTCAAGGTCTGGTCCTAGCGGCTGTCGCGGGTCGGTCGCGCGGCAACGCGCCGCACTACATCTAGTGGACAGTGCGTGTCGTTGCACAAATCCTGGTCTCGTCCTCGCGGGCGGTGATCTTCTGAGTCGCCGGGCGCGGAGGCGGCGGAAGATCTCGGAGACCCCTTTGGCCCGTCATGCTCAAGATCCATTCCTGATCCTTCAGGGTCGCGTGGACGCCTGGGAGCGCTGCGCGCGCATTCCGGGCTGCGACAAGGCGATCTGGCGACAGGACGCCCAGGGGCGCGTGATCCGCTGGTCCGACTTCGGCGACCGTTTTTCGCGCTATGGCTGGGAGATGATCAGCCGTCCGCGCCCGGGCGTTCTTGGACGCGCCTTGGCGGTCAGGCGGCTCGAGGCCGTGCATTGGCGCGGCGTGATGGGGGATTCCATCATCAGCGACCCATTCCTGGGCCGCCGCGCGGCCTGAAACATCAAGCATCTCTGTCATTTAGTCTCGTCTACACGACAAAATGACAAGATTGCTTGACATGTCTGTGGCGATCTATGACAAACGTCCTTGTCATTTCGACGGGGAAGCTTGTCATGAAGAGAACCCAACGCCGCGCACGCCTTGCTCAGGGCGAAAAGCTGATCATGGGCATGGCCGCGAGCTCCAACGCGCTGGTGGTGGTGGTTTGCGCCGCTCGCCAGATGGGCGGCCCGGCGCTGGCGGCGGGCGTTGGCGCGGCGCTCGTGGCGCTGGCGGCGGCGCTGGTTCTCGTCCTTTGGAAGCGCTCGCCGGAGTCTCCAACCCAGATCGATCAGAACGGCGCCGTCGAGGCGCTATCGGCGCTGTAGTCGCCGTATCTGCAAAAGGAATTTCTCAATGAGTGAGAATGTTGGCCGCCAGGCCCGTCGCCAAGCCATTGCGCAGCGAGTGCTGTTCGGGGCCTTTATCCTCGGCTTTGTCTCTGGGGCGGGATACTACGTCGCCAAGGACTTGCGGATCGCGATGTCTCCGCTTCTTCTTAGCGCGGGCTGCGCCGTTTTACTTCTGCTGGCGGTTGGCTCCAGCATCGTCTACTGGCGCAATATCGACGAAGCCGCCCGAGAAGCCCACAAGTTCGCCTGGTTCTGGGGTGGATCGAGCGCGATGCTATTGACCCTCCTCGTCGCGTTGCTGGTGGGTGATACGCGTCTGGTCGCCGTGATGGGACAGCAGTCGCCCGCCGAGTGGTTCTCCTTCGGGGTGACGACGGTGATCGCCGCCCAACTCATTGGCTACGGCCTCGCCTGGGCGGGCTGGTGGCTGCGCCAGCGCTGATCGTGAGCCAAGAGGAGGTCTCCATGACACAGACTATGCCGACTTGGACCAAGTGGGCCCTGTTCGCCGCCGGCGCCGTCGCCCTGGCCGCCATCCCGTTCTGGCTGCGACTGGCCAGGCCGTTCTCGGGACCGGCGATGGTGATCGCCATCCTCGCCTGGGTCGCTGTCTACACCGCCTATATGTTCGTCGGAACCGCGCGGCTGAAAGGCGGCAAGATCGGTCCGGTGATGAAGCGCTACCGCCGTCGCCTGGTCGTGTCGATGCTCGCCTATACGGTGGCCCTGCTCGGATCTCTGTCTCTGCTGCGCGGCGCCCATCTTGAGGGACCGCTCCTGTGGATCGTGGCCGCCGCCCCAGCCATCCCGATCCTGGGCGTGTTGCTAGCGATGGGGCTGTACCTGAAGGAAGAGCCCGACGAGTTCGAACGCACCGTGCATGTCGAGGCGATGATCTGGGGGCTGGGCGTCGTGCTGGCGGTGACCACCGTCTGGGGCTTCCTCAGCAACGCCAATGTGGTTCCCGCGCCGCCGCTGTTCCTGATCTTCCCGTTGTTCTGTCTGGCCTGGGGCTTCAGCCAGCCCCTGATCCGGAGGCGGTACCAATGAAGAACCGCCTGAAGGTCCTCCGCGCCGAGCGGGACTGGAGCCAGGCCGATCTGGCCGACCGGCTCGAGGTGTCTCGCCAGACCATCAACGCCCTGGAGACGGGCAAGTACGATCCCAGCCTGCCGCTGGCCTTCAAGATCGCCCGCCTGTTCGGGCAGCCGATCGAGGCGATCTTTCAGGACGAAGCCTAGGCGCTTCGTCCTCTCCCCGGGGGCGGAACGCCCCAACCGCTGACGTCTCCGCTTCGCTCGGCGCCCCGTCGCCGAACCCCTCCGCGCGCCCTGTTCCCAAGGAGAACACGATGCAAAATCTAATGCCTCGCGCCCATCTGTTCGCCGTCATCATGGCGATCCTGGCCGCCCTCGGCGTCTTCGGCGGTCGCGCCCAGGCCGCCGACCGTATGACCGTCACCGTCACGGGCAAGGGGCCCGACGTCCTGCTGATCCCCGGCCTGGCCTCGTCCGCCGATGTCTGGGACGCGACGGTCAAGCAGCTGTCGGCCTCGCACCGCGTCCATGTCGTGCAGGTCGCGGGCTTCGCCGGCGTGCCGGCGGCCGGGAACGCCGAGGGCCCGGTGGTCGAACCCCTGGTCGAGGCGGTCGACGCCTACATCAAGGCCAACCATCTAAAGTCGCCCGCGATCATCGGCCACTCGATGGGCGGCTTCACCGGCCTGTTGCTGGCCCAGCGCCATCCCGAGGATGTCGGCCGGCTGATGATCGTCGACAGCCTGCCGTTCTTCTCGCTGCTGTTCTCGCCGACCGCCACGCCCGAGAGCGTCAGGCCCCGCGCCGCCGCCATGCGCGACGCCACGATCGCCATGAGCGCCGAGACCTTCGCCAGCCAGCAGGCCATGGCCGCGCCGCGCTACGTCAAGTCGCCGGAGGGGCAGGCGCTGATGCTGGCCTGGTCGAAGGCCTCGTCCCAATCGGTTGTCGGTCGGGCGATGTACGACCTGCTGACCACCGATGCGCGCCCAGGCCTGGGGGCGGTCAAGGCGCCGACGATCTTGCTCTATCCCTACGATCCGGCGATGGGCGCGCCTGCGGCGATGATCGAGAAGACCTACGGCGACGCCTATGCCGGCCTGCCGGGCGTCACGCTCAAGCGCGTCGACGACAGCCGGCACTTCATCATGCTGGACCAGCCCAAGGCCTTCGCCGAGGCGGTCGAGACCTTCCTCAACTAGCCCCCGCGGCGATCGATGCTTGCCATCGCCGCGCCTCGCGCCAACCCTCATTTCATCCAACGGGAGTTTCCATGCTTCGCGACCTGAACCGCCACGCCCGCCGCCTGTGCGCGGGCCTGATCTCCGCCATGGCCCTGGCGGTCGCCGGGCCGGCCCTGGCCGAACCCGCGCTGTGGGCGATCAAGGACAAGGACTCGACGATCTATCTGTTCGGCACGATCCATGTGCTGCGGCCAGACACCCAATGGCGCTCGGCCAAGATCGACCAGGCCTTCAAGAGCAGCGCCGACCTGACCCTGGAGATCGTGGGCGCCGACGACCCGGCGGTGATGCAGCCTCTGGTGCTGAAGTACGGGCTCGATCCGGCCAAGCCTCTGTCCAGCAAGATCGGCCCGGAAGCCTTCAAGCACGCCGCCGAGCTGGCCCAGGGTGGCGGCGTGCCGCCCCAGGCGC
Organism: Caulobacter segnis; assembly: GCF_031454995.1. GTDB lineage: Bacteria > Pseudomonadota > Alphaproteobacteria > Caulobacterales > Caulobacteraceae > Caulobacter > Caulobacter segnis_E. The sequence continues at coordinate 198,897 of NZ_JAVDRV010000005.1, forward strand.
TGGAGACGATGCGCCCCTGGCTCGCGGCGATCTCGCTGTCGATGGCGCCGGTGATCAAGGCCGGCTACGACCCCAAGAGCGGCGTCGAGCAGGTGTTGGTCAAGGCCGCCGCCGAGACCGGCAAGGCCAAGAACGCCCTTGAGACGCCCGAACAGCAGATCCGCTTCTTCGCCGATCTGCCGCCCAAGACCGAGGCCGACTTCCTGCGCGCGACGCTGGACGACGTGGACGAGGGCGTCGCCAAGATCGACAAGATGGTCGCCGCCTGGGCCGCCGGCGACGTCGCCGAGCTGGAGAAGGAATTCGTCTCCGAGATGAAGGGCGACTATCCCGAGCTGTATGAGCTGCTGCTCGTCAAGCGCAACCAGGATTGGGCCAGCCAGCTGAAGACCAAGCTCGCCGGTTCGGGCGTCAGCTTCGTCGCGGTCGGCTCGGGCCATCTGGTGGGGCCCGACAGTGTCCAGGCCCAGTTGGCCAAGCTGGGGATCAAGGCCCAGCGCATCGAGTAGCTTCCGGCGGCCCTCTCGAAGGGGAGGGCCGTCTACTCCGCCGCCCGCGAGGGCATGTAGATCGAGCGTTTGGGCGTGCTCATCACCCGACCCAGCATCGGCTCGAACGCCTCTAGCGGCATCGACTGGAAGCTCGGATCGAACGCTTCCTGGTCGTACACGTGGCAGAACTTGGCCGTGTATTCGAAGTCCGGATGGCCACGGAACTGGTCGCGCAGGTTCCGGTCCAGCCCAAGGTGGTGGAAGAAGTAGTAGCCCTGGAAGATGGCGTGATGCGCCACCATCCAGTGGTTCCGCTCCGACACGAACGGCTGGAGGATCGCCGCGGCGATGTCGGCGTGATTGCGCGGGCCCAGGATGTCGCCGATGTCGTGCAGCAGGGCGCAGACGACATATTCCTCGTCCTCGCCAGCCTGATGGGCGCGGGTGGCGGTCTGCAGGCTGTGCTCCAGGCGATCGATGGCGAAGCCGCCGCAGTCGCCTTTCAGGAGGTTCAAGTGCGCGATCAGCCGCTTTGGCAGGTCGCGCCCGAATTCCATGGACGCGTTGGCGATGATCGCCCAGTCCTCGGCCGTGCCGTCGACCATGGCGTGAAACTTGGCCCGATCGTGGGCGTGCGGATCGACCGCGCCGTCGGCCATGGCGTCTCTCCCAAACGTCTGTTTGAGGCGATCGTGCGCCCGAAGGCGGCGAGCGTCAACGACCGCTTGGCTGGCCTAGGCCCGGGTCGGCAGACGCCGAGCCTCCGGGGCCAGACGCTCCCAGACCTCTTCCAGCTTGGCCAGGAAGCGCGCGTATGACCACTCGTCGGCCGTCGCGCGGCCGGCGTCTCGCAGGGCGGTCAACCGCGCGCCGCCGGTCGCCACGACATCCGCCGCCTCGGCCAGGGCGTCGGCGGCGGCTTCGCAATCATCGTCCGGGACCCAGAAGCCATTGTCGGCCGTCATGTATTGGCGGCCGCCGATGCCCATGAAGCCCGCGGATACGCAGCCGCACGCCATGGCCTCCAGGGTCGTCATACCGACCGACTCCAACCGCGGAAGGCTGAGATGGAGCGCCGAGCGTCCCAGGATCTCGGCGACGGCGGCTTCGGGCAGGTTGGACATCTCGACCCAGGGCAGATCGACATGCCGCGGATGGGCCTTGCCCAGGAACTGCCGGATGATCCTCGCTTCCCCCATCCGCTTGCGGGGCGCGTAGGCCACTCGCGGCAGGTCGTTGGTCCCAGGCTTGAAGACCCGCTCGTCGGCGAAGCACGGGACGATTTCCACCTGGGCGCCCGGAACCACCCTGCGGATCGTGTTGGCGTTGATCGAGCCGACGGCGAAGAAGATCGGCGCATGACCCGGCGCGAACGCGTCGATCTGCTCAAGTCCCAGGTTCAGGAAGCTGAACTGGTTCTGCTCGAAGATGACCGTGCGCCGCCTGCTCTGGGCCAGGGTGCGGATCGCGTTGGGGGCGTCGGACGGAACCACCAAGATGTCATCCGGGCGAAACAGTGTCCCCACCTCGGTCGGCGCGTCGAAATCCAGCCAGGGCAGTTCGGCCTTGTCGGTGTTGCGCCACCAGATCGCCTCGAAGCCCATTCTGTTGAGCGCTTCGACATGGCGCAGAATGACCTTTTGCCCGCCCGCCACGGCGCCGGTCGGAAAAGACAGATAAACGATCCGCGTCACGCAACTTCCCTGCCCAGAGCACAGTCCTCCCGCGCGCTGTAGCACGCGGCGCCGCGACGGTCGTCATGGGTTGGGAACCTTGGAGCGGGCGGGGGGAATCGAACCCCCGACATTCAGCTTGGGAAGCTGACGTTCTACCTCTGAACTACGCCCGCCAAAGGGACGACCCGTTTAGCCCGGCTCGTCACCGCACTCAAGCGGGCGCGATCTGATTTCGCGGAGGTTCGTCGCCGCTAGGCGTCGGGCGCCGCCTCGGGGGCTTCGCCAGCGCCCACGCAGCGCGCCAGCATTTCGGCCAGAGCGGTCACCTCGATCGGCTTGGGAAGCACATCGTCCATGCCGGCGGCCTGATAGCTGGCGGTCTCCTGTTCCAGAAGGCTGGCCGTGACGGCGACGATCGGGACGCGTCGGCGGCCCAGGCGACCTTCCTCCCGGCGTATGGCGCGCGTGGCCTCCACGCCGTCCATCACGGGCATGTGGACGTCCATGAAGATCGCGTCCCAGGGCTGGCGCCGCCAGGCCTCCACCGCCTCGCGGCCATCGGCGGCGAAGCCGCAGGCGATGCCGAAGGGCTCGACGAGGGCGGCGATGATCTCGCGGTTCATGGCGTTGTCGTCGACCACCAGCAGGGTCGGGTGATCCTCACCCTCGCCGCCGGCGCGCGGCGAGGGTGCGCGTTTCGGGGCCTCCCGCGCCACCGCCGGGCAGGGGACGCGGATGGTGAAGGTCGAGCCTTGGCCGGGCTGGGACGAGGCCGACATGTCGCCGCCCATCTTGCCGACCAGGCCCTGGCACAACGCCAGACCCAGCCCGATGCCGCCCGCCGCGCGCTTTGTGGAGTCGTCGATCTGGCTGAAGCGCTCGAAGATCACGGCCATCTTTTCCGCCGCGACGCCATCGCCGGTGTCGACCACCTCGATCCACAGATCATCGCCCGCGCAGCGGATCCGGCAGTCAACGCCGCCCTCCTGGGTGAATTTCAGAGCGTTGTCGATCAGCAGGCTGATCACCTGCCGCAGGCGATCGACATCGCCGAAGCGGATTTCACCCTGGGCCGCGTCCAACCGCATGGTCAGGCGCAGATTCCGCGCCTCGGCCGCGGGGCGATGCAGATTGTCCAGCGATTGGGCCAGGGCGGTCAGGCGAAACGGGCGGGGTTTCAGCCGCAGCGCGCCATCGTCCAGCTGACAGAGGTCCAGCACGTCGTCGATCATCATGCGCAGGCGTCGCGCCGCGCCCTTCACCTCCAGGACCTGTTCGCGCTGCTTCTTGCTCAGGGACGAGCGCGTCAGAATCTGGCCGACGCCGAGGATGGCGTTCAATGGCGTGCGCATTTCGTGACTGACCGTGGCCAGAAAGCGTGACTTGGCCTCGTTCGCGGTCTGGGCGCGTTCGGTGGCGTCCCGCAGCTGACGGGTGCGCAATTCAACCCGCGCCTCGAGGCCTTGGTTGAGGGCGTTCAGGTCGTGGCTACGGCGCGCCAGGGCCTCGACCAGGTCGCGGTTCTGGTCGCGCAGCTGGATGGAGTCGACCAGCAGGGCGTGGTTGTTGCGATGGCCGGTCAGCATCACCAGCCAGAACGCCGCGCCCAGCAGGCCCAGGGCCCGGTCCGGACCCAGCAGCAAGGCCAACGAGGCGGGCAGCAGGATCAGCGAGATGTAGATCCGCCCGGTCAGCTTCATCGGCGACAGCACGCCGGTGGCGCCGCCCGCCAGGGCCGAGAGCACCACGATGATCACGAAGCGGGTGCGCTGGCTGTCGATGGGAAACCGCAGCCAGGCCAGAAGGGCCCACAAGGCGGCGCTGACGAGAAGGCCGGCGGAAAAGGCGATGACGACCTGGTCCAATCGCTTGGCGAACGGACCCCCCTTCAGCGCGGAGGCGAGCATGCGGTCCACGACGACGCGCGCGGCCAGCACGGCAAGGGTCGCCGCCAGCCACATCCAGTAGACTGGTCGCTCCGAGGGCAGGGTCGTCAGGGTGACGCCGATGGCGGCGGCCGCCTGGACACCCATCGTCGCGACGCTGTTGCGCGACGCCTGCCGAACAAGGGCCAAGGTCAAAGGGTTGTCGCGGATGCTCGAACGTCCTCGCGCCGGAGTCATGTCTATCTTGGGGGTCACGACTGAGGTCGCCGAAGCTTATGCATCGCGCGGTGGGGCAAGTCATCGCGGCGGTCTCGCGACAAAGCGACGCGCGAAATGACAAACACATTGGAAACCATGTACTTGCACCCTTCGAGCTTGCTCTCGGAGATTGAGCGAAGGCTAGACTATCCGTCAGGGTTCGGCTTCGGCATGGCGCAAAGAACGACGATCCGTAGCCTCATTTCGGGTACGGTGCACAGCCGGTTCGGGTGGTGGTGGCTCCCCGCCGACAAACAGAAACGCCGCCTGGCCGAGGGCCAGGCGGCGTTCTGGATCTGGAGCGCTTTCCGATCTGACCGCGTCAATCAGGTCGGATAAAGGGTGCTGTAGCGGGCGCCGATCAGTTGCCCTGAGGCGGCGCGCCTTCCGGGGGCGGTCCGGGGGGCGGGCCGTCACCCTGCTGCATCCGACGCTGGCGCATCTTTTCGAAGGCGGCCTTCAGTTCGTCGAGGGCGACCTTGCCATCCTTGTTGGCGTCGATCATCGCGAAGCGGTCCTCTGGCCGGCCCGCGGCGGTCCACTCGGCCTTGTCGACGGCGCCGTCGCCGTTGGTGTCCCAGCGCTTGAAGATGTCTTCGGGCGCCGGCATCCGCATTCCGGGCGGCGGCCCTTCTTGGGCGAGAGCGGCGCCCGCGGCGACCGTGGCGCAGGTCGCGAGCGCGGCGAGAAGCATGCGGCGCATGGTGGTCGTTTCCTTCCGGGTGATTGTCCCTGGACGCTTTGCATGGGCCTGGATTGTTACGTCTGTGTTTCGCGATTACGGCGAGAAACGGCGTGGCGTGATCGAGGCGGCACGAGCGTTCGCGGGGCTCTGTTATCCGCGTATCCGGAATCGAACCTAGCGATTTCAATTACTTCCCACTTTTACACGCCGTTCTGTCCCCGGCGTTGAAACCGCCCTTATCCTTGAACCACCTCGTCGCGAGGAAAGGGCGCGTGGCCAGCGACCATCGTGGCGGCGGGGGGCGATCGAGCGGGGACAGGTTCGAGGGGGATACTCGGACGGTCCGGGGATCTGGTTGCTGGCCAGACCCGCCCGCCGTCGGCGTGGTTGGAGGCAAAGGGATGTGTCTTAGCCTGTAGTGGCTCGTCCTCTCCGACCTCTGGGCCTCTCGGAAACGAGGGAGCCCAGGTCCCGGTAAGGCCCAAACAGGGCCACCTGACGGGACGCTGGTGGATAACGGTCGCGCGGAGCGTCGGGCTTCGTCGAAACGGTATTACTCAAACTACTCCGGGCGTGGCCCGGCGCTCCGCGTCCCTTTCCATCCCTTCAGCGTCCAGCCGCGTGAAGTGGAGACCCTGTGACGATGTCAGTGCTTGCCCCGGTCTCGTCCGAAGTTCGGCTCGGCGCTCTCCTGGCCCGCCGCCACGATGCCGCGGCGGATGGCGCGGGTGCGGGTGAAGTGGGTGTGCAGGGTGTCGGCGTCGCCCCAGCGGATCGCGCGGCTCATGGCCTGCAGGTCCTCGGTGAAGCGGCCCAGCATCTCCAGCACCGCGTCCTTGTTGGCCACGAAGATGTCGCGCCACATGGTCGGGTCGCTGGCGGCGATGCGGGTGAAGTCGCGGAAGCCCGAGGCCGAGTACTTGATGACCTCGTTCTCGGTCACGTTCTCCAGGTCCGCCGCGCTGCCGACGATCGTGTAGGCGATCAGGTGGGGCAGGTGCGAGACGACGGCCAAGACGAGATCGTGGTGCTTCTCGTCCATCAGCTCAACCTGGGCGCCGAAGGCGCGCCAGAAGGTCGACAGGCGCGCGACGGCGGCGGCGTAGGCCTCGTCCTCGCTGTCGAGCGGCGTCAGGATCGTCCAGCGGTTCTCGAACAGCTCGGAAAAGCCGGAGTCGGGGCCCGACTGCTCGGTGCCCGCGATAGGGTGGCCGGGGATGGCGTGGATCTTCGAGCAGTCCTGGGCGCGGAACGCCTCGGCGACATTGCCCTTGGTCGAGCCGACGTCGGTCAGGGTCGCGCCCGCCTTCATGGCCGGGATCACCTGGGCGGCCAAGTCGGGGATCGACAGCACCGGCGTGGCGATGACCACGAGATCGGCGTCCTTGACCGCCTCGGCGATGTCGCCGGTGACGTGTTCGGCGATGCCCAGTTCGGCGACGCGCGCGCGGTGCGCCTCGCTGGCGTCGGCCACGGTGATCTCGCCGACGACGCCGTGCTCGCGCGCGGCGCGGATGATCGACCCGCCGATCAGGCCCGCGCCGATCACGGTCATCTTGGGATAGAGGATACCCGGCTGCGACATCTAGCGGCCCATGAACTGGGCGAGCAGGTCCACCACGGCGCGGTTCTGCTCTTCCAGGCCCACGGTGATCCGGATCGCGTTCGGCAGGCCGTAGTTGGCGACGGCGCGGACCAGATAACCCTTCGAAGCCAGGAAGGCCTCGGCCTCCAGAGCGGTCTTGCCCGGCGTGGTCGGGAAGGTCGCCAGCACGAAGTTGGCGGCCGACGGCGTCACCTCCAGGCCCAAGCCGCCCAACTGCTGGGTCAGCCACGGGCGCCATTGCTCGACCAGGGCCAGGGAGCGGGCCTGGAAGTCGTCGTCGAACAGCGCCGCGACCGCCGCTTCCTGGGCGGGGATCGAGGTGTTGAACGGCGGACGGATGCGCTCGATCGGCTCGATGATGTGGGGGGGCGCGTAGCCCCAGCCGACACGCAGGGCGGCCAGGCCGTGCAGCTTCGAGAAGGTGCGCGTGACGATCACGTTCTCGGCGGTACGGGCCAGGTCGAGGCCGTTCTCGAAGCGCGGATCGCCGCAGAATTCCGAATAGGCGCCGTCCAGGACGAGGAGCACCGACGGCGGCAGGGCCGCGTGCAGGGCGCGGATCTCCTCGCCCGTCAGCCAGGTGCCGGTCGGGTTGGCCGGATTGGCGATGAAGACGAGACGCGTGCGCTCGTCGACGCACTTGGCCACCTCGTCGACGTCGATGCGGTGGTTGATCTCCTTGGCCATCCGGACCTCGGCCTGGCAGGCGCGGGCGCCGATGGCGTAGGCGGCGAAGCCGTGCTCGCCTTGGACGATGTTGTCGCCCGGCTCCAGATAGACCTGGCACAGCAGGGCGAAGATTTCGTCGCTGCCGTCGCCGAAGGTCAGGCGCTCGGGTTCGAGCTTAAAGCGCTCGGCCACCGCCGCGCGCAGGATATTGGCCTTGCCGTCCGGATAGATGTGCAGGCGGTCGACGGCCTCGCGATAGGCCGCCTTGGCCTTGTCGCTGCTGCCCAGGATGTTCTCGTTGCTCGACAGCTTCACCGGATGGGCGATGCCGTCGACCTTCGACTTACCGCCGACATAGGCGTGGATGTCCAGGATCCCGGCCTTGGGAACGGGGCGGGGCGCGGCGAAGCGGTCGGCGGCGGAGACGGTCATCGGACTACTCAGGCTTCGTACGGTTCAGATGTACGGCGGCCGCTTCTTACACGTCGAACTGCTCGGGCGCAGCCCCGATGACGCCGGTTAGTTGGCCCGGCGCGCGGGCCAGCCTCTCGTCATCTGCCTGGAAGAAGCCGGACAGCGAAAACAGCTTGAGGCCGCCGGCCTCGGCGACCAGTTCGGCGGCGACGCCGTCCAGGCCCAAGGCCTCGACGATGGCGGCCGCGCTCTTGGGCGAGTCGCTGACCCAGAAGGTCTGGTCGCCGCCGGTCGGCTCGACCTCCACCTCGGCGACGGCGAGCGCGGCTTGCGGCCCCCAGGCGGCCAGGCAGGGCAGGGCTGCGAACACCTTCAGCTTGGGCTCGGCCAGCAGGCGGCCCCACCAGGGCGTGTCGCTGGCCAGCGGCAGAACCGCGACGCCCCACGGGGCCCGGGCGACGGCGAGAGCGTCCTGGGCCGTGGGGACCAGCGACAAACGCGGCGCCGTCCCGAAGCGCAGGCGGGTCAGCTCGACCGCGCGGACAGGCTCGCGGCCGCCGAAGACGCCCAGTTGGTACGGGCCCTGGCGCGCCAGGTTGTCGGCCATGATCTCGCGCCAGATGCGGATGACCAGGGCGTTGGAGGCGCCCGTGCGGGGCGCGTCGAGCAGTTTGCGAACGATCTGGGCCTCGCGGCCGGGGCGCAGGCCAAAGCCGGTGTCGCCCGAGGCGCGCTTGGCGGCGGCGACCGCGCCGGCCAGGCTGGCGCGCTCGTCGAGCAGCGCCAGCAGTTCACCGTCGATGGCGTCGAGCCGCCATCGGACCTCTTCGAGAGACGGCGTGGCGTCCGTCGCGTCGCTGCCCATGTTCTTCCCCGAAATTGGAGGGCGGACCATAGTCTTTGCCGCCGAACACGCAATAGCCAGCTCCCGCGGCAAGAAAATTGCGCCTTGGGCGATCGTTGCTCGATCAGTAGACCGTCGGCGCGGGGCCGGTGTCGAGGATGCCGAGGAAGCTGCGGCCGTCGCGGAAATGCAGGCTGGCCTCGATAACGGGCTCGCGCCCCATCGCCTGGGCGGCGGCGGCCAGGGCCTGTTCGGGGGTGCGGATCGGCTTGGAAAGATCGACGCGTTCGGTGATGGCGACCTCGAGATCGCCGATGAGACGTCCCTGGGAGTCGACCGAAAGGACGCCGGACTTGGCCTTGCCCTCGGCGTCGCCGGCCAGGATCTGGCTCTGCTGGAAGGTGATCTCGCCGCCGGCGGCGCTCCAGCCCTTCACGGCGGCTTCCCAGTTGCGGCCACGCAGGGCCGAGACGTGGGAGAGGCGAGTCTCCAGCACCATCGAGGCGGTCTTGTCTTGGGCGATGCGGCCCAGCAGGCCGGTGAAGGCGGTCTTCGCGCCATCGGCCTTGAACAGGATCGCGCCCTGGTCGTCGGGACCCGCGCGCAGGTGCAGCTGCATGCCATCGGCCGAGACCAGCTGGAACGGCTTGGCGCTGGGCGCCGGCGTGAAGGTCAGGCCCGCGCCCTCCACCGAGATGCGCGGCGGGGTTTCCTTGACGTGCGAGATACTGGCGCGCAGCGCCTGGCCCGTGATCGCGACATCGCCGGCTTCGGGCCGGGTCAGCACCACGCCCTGGGGCGCGACCAGCACCCAATGAGTGACGTCGAAGATGGCGGCCTCGCCCTTCAGCACCGGCGCGCGAACCGCCCAGCCGGTCGGCTCGGCGACGCGGGCGTCGGTCAGGTCGACGTTCATTCGGAATGGAAAGCCGTGAAAGGTTCGCGCGCTCCAGGACAGGTCATAGCCGCGCGACTTCAGGTCGGCCGCCTGGGCGTCCATCTTCTGCTCGGCCTGGCCGCGCAGCCAAAACCAACCGTAGCTCCAACCGCCCGCGACGAGGGCGGCGAGGATGAAAGGCGCGAACAGTCTGCCGCGGCGGGCTTTGCGGGACGGGGCGGCGTCGCTATGGGTCATGAAAGGCGCGTCCAGTCGGGAATGGTGATGGGTTTGGCAGGCGGCGAAGATCGCTGGGTGTTCGGATACGGATCGCTGATGTGGCGGCCCGGGTTCCCGTTCATAGACCGAACAACCGCCGTGCTCCACGGGCGGCGACGCGCGTTCTGCATCTATTCTGTCCATCATCGCGGCACCTACGAACGACCGGGCCTGGTGCTGGGTCTGGCGCCGGGCGGCGCGGTGCGGGGCATGGCCTACCGGGTCGCCGCCTCCGAATGGGAAGACGTCTACGCCTATCTGCGCGAGCGCGAGCAGCCGACCGAGACCTATTTCGAGACCTGGCGCGACGTGAAGCTGGACGGCGCTTCGAAGGTTCCAGCGCTGGTCTTCCTTTCGGACATGAAGCACGCCCAATGGGCGGGCGCGCTGACGCTGGAAGAACAGGCGAAGCTGATCGCCGGGGCGACGGGCCTTTCGGGCCGCAATATCGACTATCTCAGCGATCTCGTCGCGCATCTGCGCGAGGATGGGGTGCGCGACCACGCCATGGAGAAGCTGCTGAAGATGGTCGAGGCGGCCGAGAGGGGCGGGGCCTAGAGACCCTCGTCCTCCAGCGCCTTCGTCGCGCCATCGATACGGGTCTGCAGTTCGCGCATGAACTCGGCGCGCTTCAGGCCCGCGGGGATCGGCTCCAGGTAGTGGAAGACGATGGTCCCGGGCTTGCGCAGGAAGCCCTTGTCCCAGTGGCTGCCGCAGTTCAAGGCCAGCGGCGTCACCGGCATGTCGAGCTCGCGATAGAGCGCGGCGATTCCGGGCTTGTAGTCGCCCGGCTGACCGACATCGCCCCGCGTGCCCTCCGGAAAGATCACGATCTGGCGGGCGCCCTTCATGCGGTCCTTGGCGTCGCGCACCAGCTTCTTTAGCGCCGCCGAGTGGCCGTCGCGGTCGACGACGATCATGCCCGCCTTCAGTCCATGCCAGCCAAACAGCGGCACCATCAGGAGCTCCTTCTTCATCACGAAGCAGGCGTCCGGCAGGATGGAGAACTGGCTGAAGACGTCGAACATCGACTGGTGCTTGGCCGCGACCAGGGCCCCGCCGGTCGGGAGGTTCTCGCGCCCCCGGATCTCGACGCGCACGCCCGCTAGCCACCGCAGGCTCAGCGTGACGCCCTTCGACCACAGGCTCAGACAGGCGCGGTTGGCCGCGCGCGGCAGCGGGAAGGTGGCGACCATCAGGATCGCCATCGTCGCGGACCACAGCCAGAAAACGAGCTGGAACAGGAACGAGCGCAGGTAGATCAAGGAGCGTCCTTCGCCTCGGGGGCGGCCTTCGTCTTGGGGCCAAGGCCCAGGAACGCCTCGCGTCCCAGGATGGCCAGGTACTTACAATATTCCACGATCATCCGCCGCGCGCTGATGCTGGTTTTCCACCAGCGATGGGCGTTCAGATCGGTCTTCACAGGATAGGGGTAGAGCTTCACCCCCGGCATGGCGGCGCCGAGCTCCAGCATCGAGCGCGGCATGTGATAGTCGGCCGTGACGACAATGAGGCTGTCATAACCCTTCGATCGCGCCCATTCGGCGGTCTCCAAGGCGTTGCCCACGGTATTGGCGGCGGTAAAGCCCAGGTCCACGCAGCAGTCATAGATCGGCTTGACCGCCTTGGTGACGCTCTGGACGTCGGCGCGGGTGGCCTCGCGGTTGACGCCCGAGATCAGCAGCCGCTTGCCCTTGCCTTCCTCGAGCAGTCGCGTGGCGGCCTCCAGTCGCAGGCTGGAGGCGCCGGTCAGGGCCACGACGCCATCGGCCTGCGGCGGCTCGGGCGCGGGCGTGGAGAGATCCACCCGGCCCGTGAAGGCCACCAGGCCCAGGCCCCAGATCATCAGGGCGATCAGAAGGGCGGCCAGCGACTTCACGCCATCTCCCTCACGATCCGCGACGCGGCCAGGCGCGCCGAGACACCCGCGATCAGGGCGGCCACGATCGGGGCGGGCGCGGCGGCCAGAAGGTCCGTCCAGGCGAGGGGCAAGACCGGGGCGAGACCCGCGCCGCCGCCAAAGTAACGCAGCATCGCGCCGACCGCGGCCGCCGCGCCGCCGCCCAGCAAGCCCGCGAGCGCGCCCATGCCGGCGAACCGTCCTTGGAAGAGGCCCGCGATGAAGCCGCGCTCGGCCCCGGACAGGTGCAGCACCTCGATCACCTCGTGGCGCGCGGCGAGGCCCGCTCGGGTCGCGAAAGCGATCACGGCGGCGGCGGCGGCGGCGATCAAGGCGAAGACGCCCAGGGCCGCCAAGCGCGCCATGTCGGCGGCGCGCTCGATATCGGCGATCCAGCGGCCATGGTCGTCCACCGTGGCGTCGACGCCGGCCGAGCGCAGGGCCTTGTCCAGGGTCTGGGCGGTCGGCGGCGCCTTGGGATCGAGGTCCAGGGTGACGAGGCGCGGCGTGGGCAGGTCCTCGACCAGGGCGTCCTTGCCGATCCAGGGCTCCAGCAGGGCCTCGGCCTTCTCGCGGGTCAGGGCTTGAGCCTCGATCACGCCGCGGACGCCGGCCAGGGTTTCGGCGGCGCGGGCGGCGGCGCTGTCGGGCGTCTCGCCGGCGCGCGCGCGGACGACGACCGTGGCCGAGCCGGTCAGCTGAGTAGTCCATCCATGAGCGGCGCGGTTGGCGGCCAAGGCCGCGAACGCCGTCAGGCAAGCCAGGAAGCACAGCACGGCCACGACGAACACCAGCGCGCCATCGCGGGCGTCGCGGGGCGGCAGCAAGGGGCCGGGGCGCCAGCGCGAGACGTCGAACAACGCGGTCACGGCGTCGCCTCCGCGCCCATCAGACGGCCGTCCAGCAGACGCAGGGCGGGTCTTCCGGCGCGCGCCACCATGTCCTCGTCGTGGGTGGCGATCAGCACGGTGGTGCCCAGGCGGTTCAGCTCGACGAACAGGCGCAGCAGGCGCAGCGACATAGCCGGATCGACGTTGCCGGTCGGCTCGTCGGCCAGCAGGATGTCGGGACGGTCCACGACCGCGCGGGCGATGGCCAGGCGCTGCTTCTCGCCGCCCGACAAGGTCGCGGGCAGGGCGTGCATGCGCTCGCCGAGGCCCACCCAGTTCAGAAGCTCGGCGACGTCATCGCGATAGGTGGCGGGCTTGCGCTTAAGGATGCGCAGCGGCAGGGCGGCGTTGTCGAACACCGACAGGTGCTCGAGCAGCCGGAATTCCTGGAAAACCACGCCGATCCGGCGGCGCACGAACGGCAGGTCCTGAGCGTGCAGAAGACTGATATCGCGGCCGAAAAGCTCAACGCGGCCTCGTGACGCACGGTGCGCCAAGTAGATCAGTTTCAGCAGCGAACTCTTGCCCGCGCCGGACGCTCCGGTCAGGAAATGGAAAGAGCCCTGACGGAGGGAGAAGCTGATATCCTTGAGGGTTTCCGGCGCCCGACCGTAGCGCATGGAGACGCCTTCGAAGCGGACCACCGGTAGGGCGTCATCGCCCTGTTCTGTGTCGATCCGCAAGGCGCGTCACTGGGCTTTCTGGACATCAGGGTTAAAATGGGCGACCCCGTAGGAAGCGTGTGGGGATCGTTCGATTCGCGGCCATGATACTGACCTGTCCGGAGTGCGCCAGCCGCTATTTCGTGGACGACTCCAAGGTCGGTCCGGAAGGCCGGGTCGTGCGTTGCGCCGCCTGCGGCCACCGCTGGACGGCGCGCAACGAAGAGGCGTCCGACCTCTTCGAGGATCCCGAAAACCCTAGCCTCGCCAGCCGGGCCGGCTCGGAGGCCGCCGCGACGACAGAGGCTGGCGACCCGCCTCAGAACGAAGCGGTCGAGGAGCCGCCCGTCAGCGCCTTGCCGGGCGAGGAGCTCCCCAAGGTCTTTCGCGCGCGCGCCGACGCCGCGCGTCGACTGCGCGAGGCGACCGTCACGGGAATCGTTTGGGCCGGCATGGCGGCGGTGATGGCCGCTCTGGTCATCGGGGCCCTCATCTTCCGCATCGACATCGTCCGGATCATGCCTGGAACCGCCGGCGCCTACGCGGCCGTGGGGCTGCCGGTGAACACGGTGGGCCTTGTCATCGACCGGGGTAGCATCAAGGCCCAACCCCTGATGAAGGATGGTCATGCGGCCGTGACGGTCACCGGCGCCATCCGCAACATTACCGAACACGCGGTGCTCGCGCCGGCGTTGCGGATCGAGCTGTTGAATGGCGAGGGCAAGCGTGTCTCCGGACAGCTCGCCGCCGCCCACGACGCGAAGATCCCGCCCGGCGAGGTGCGGCACTTCTCGGCGACCTTCCTGGATCCGCCTCGCACGGCCAAGGACCTGCGGATCGGCTTCGCGAGCGAGGAGGGCGGCGTGAAGGCGTCGATCCACCCGCCGGCGGGTCACGAGGCGGGTCACGAAAAGGCCGCCGAAGGGCACGGCGACAAGCCCGACGTGGCCTTGCGCGGCGCCCAGGAGACGTCGGCGGCGTCAGAAGCGGCTGGACATGCCCCCCCGGGACATGAGAGCGGGGACAAAACCGTCCCTACAGCCTCTCACGAACCCGCTCACCATGAATGACTCCAAGAAACCCGAAGTCCTGATCTCGGAAGCCGAGATCGCCGAACGGGTGAAGGCCCTGGCCGAACAGATCGCGCCACGCATCGATGACGACACCGTGGTCGTCTGCCTGCTCACCGGCGGCCTCTGGTTCGCCGCCGACCTGACCCGGGCGCTTTACAAGGCCGGCCGCGACGTGCGTTTCGACGCGCTGTGGCTGGCCTCGTATCACGACGAGCGCAAGAGCTCGGGCCGTTGCGAGGTCCGCGCGGACCTGCAGCGTCCGCTGGTCGGCCGTCGCGCCCTGGTCGTCGACGACGTCTTCGATACGGGCCTGTCGTTGTCCGAGGCCGCCCGCCTGGTGAAGGACGCCGGCGCCAGCGAAGTGCTGACCGCCGTCTTCGCCCGCAAGCCCTGGGCCACCTCGCGCGGCATGGAGCCCGACTTCGTGGCGTGGGAAGCGCCGGCCCGCTATCTGGTGGGTTACGGTCTGGACGACGAGGGCAAGAGCCGCGGCCTGCCCTATATCGGCGCGATGGACTGAGAGCTTAGGGCGCGGCTGCCTTAAGCCGCGCGCTGCTCGGCCGAGACGGCCGCCTCGCGGCCGATCTCGAACATGTCGACCCGCTGAGCCAGCTCCTCCGCCTCGTTGCGCAGGGCATGGGCGGCGGCGGTGGTCTCCTCGACCATGGCCGCGTTCTGCTGCACCACGCGGTCCATCTCGCCCATGGTGCTGTTGACCTCGCCCAAGCCCTCGGCCTGGTTGCGCGCCGAGGCGGCGATGGCGTTGACCTGGGTGTTGATCTCGGCGACGCGGGCGATGATCCGCTGAAGGGCTTCGCGCGTGCGGCCCACGCGCTCGACGCCGGCGCTGACCTGGTCGCCCGAGACGTTGATCAGGTCCTTGATCTCCTTGGCCGCGTCGGCCGAGCGCTGGGCCAGGGCCCGCACTTCCTGAGCGACGACGGCGAAGCCGCGACCGGCTTCGCCAGCGCGAGCGGCCTCGACCCCGGCGTTCAGGGCCAGCAGGTTGGTCTGGAAGGCGATCTCGTCGATCACCCCGATGATCTTGCCGATCTGGCCCGACGAGGTCTCGATCTGGGTCATGGCCTCGACGGCTTCGCTGACCACGGGATCCGAGCGCTCGGCCTCCTGGCGGGCGGCGGCGGCGGCGGCGTTGGCCTGGTTGGCGCTTTCGGCGGTGTTCTGCACGGCGACGGTGATCTCGCCGAGGGCGGCGGTCGTCTGCACCAGGCTGGCGGCTTGGTGCTCGGTGCGGCGGGCGAGCTCGTCCGAGGCGCGCGACATGTCGGCGACGCCGGCGGTCATGCTGGCGGCGTTGCCGGCGATCTCGCGCATGGCGGCTTGAAGGCGGCTCAGCGCTTCGTTGAAGTCGGCGCGCAGGGGCTCGTAGCGCGCGGCGAAGGTCTTGGTCAGGCGCCAGGTCAGATCGCCGCGCGACAGGTGAGCCAGGGCTTCGGCCAGTTCCTCGACGACCTGGGTCTGTTCGGCTTCGAGAGCGGCTTTCTGGCGGGCTTGTTCGGCGTTGGCGGCGTCGCGGGCCGCGCGCTGGGCCTCGGCGTCGGCGTTGGCGGCGTCGGCGCGGGCGGCGGCGTCCAGGGCCTTGTCGGTGCGGGCGGTGACGGTGACGAACAGGCGCGAGACGCTGGCGGTCAGCCAGATCAGCGACCAGGCGGTGGCCAGGGTCACGCCCGCGCTCAGGGCGACGCGGAGGAACGTGACCTCGCCCGCCATCAGCAGGTTCGGGGCGAACAGGGCGGCGACGATCTCGACGGTGATGATCGTGCCGGCGGCCACCGCCACCGCGCGCCAGTCGCCATAGGCCACCATCAGAGCCAGGGCGGCGAGATAGGCCATGCGGGCCTCGGGCTGCAGGGCGTGGCCAGCGAAGGCGGCGACGAACAGGCTGACCTGGCCCATCAGGGTGACGGCGGTCGAGATGCGCTGGGCGGCGTTGTCACGCCAGATCGCCCAGCCTCCCCAGCCGATCGCGGCGAGCAGCACCGAACCGCCGGCGAGCGCCAGGGTCGACTTGCCGCCCGTGAACATGCTGGCGGCCGGCGTGATCAGCACCAGGGCCGCGATGCAGACGAGCACCAGATGCCCGCCCACCTTTCGTTGAGCCTCGATACTGTCGAACTCTATGAAGCTACTCACCGAAGACACTCCACGCCCCAAATCGGCTTGAAGGTCGGTGATCGCGGTTAATCTACCGTGACGATCCGACGGACATTTTTTCCGTAGGATTACTTAAACCCAGTCCGGGACCAGATCGCGGGCCAGGATTTCCTCGTAGGTCGGACGTTCGCGGATCACGGCGTAGCGGTCGCCGTCCACCAGCACCTCGGGAACGAGGGGGCGGGTGTTGTACTCGCTGGCCATGGCCGCGCCGTAGGCGCCCGCCGACATGAAGGCCACCAGATCGCCGGTCGTGAAGGGGGGCAGGGCGCGATCACGGGTGAAGGTGTCGCCCGTCTCGCAGACGGGGCCCACCACATCGTAGACGGTCTCGCCGCCGCGCTGGATCACGGGGCGGATGTCGTGGAAGGCGTCGTACATCGCTGGCCGGATCAGGTCGTTCATGGCCGCGTCGATGACCAGGAACTTGCGGCCTTCGGGACGCTCGTGGACGTGGACGACCTCGCTGACCAGCACGCCGGCGTTGGCGGCGATCACGCGGCCAGGCTCGAACGCCAAGGTCACGGGCAGACCCTGGGTGACTTCGCCGACCATGGCGGCGAAGTCGGCGGGAGAGGGCGGTTCGGGGCTGTTGAAGTAGGGCACGCCCAGGCCGCCGCCCAAATCGAGGCGCTCGACAGACAGGCCTTCGCCCAGCAATTGCTCGACCAGGCCGCGCATCTTCGTGAAGGCCGCTCGCATGGGCTCCAGATCGGTGATCTGGCTGCCGATATGGCAGGCCACGCCGACAGGCTCGAGGCTCGAGCTGTTGCTGGCGTTGGCGTAGAGGCGCGCGGCCTCGGCGAACGACACCCCGAACTTGTTCTCGGACTTGCCGGTCGCGATCTTGGCGTGGCCGCCGGCGGCGACGTCAGGATTGACGCGGAAGGCGACCTTGGCCTTCACGCCCAACTCGGCGGCGACCTGGGCGATCAGGTCCAGCTCGGGCTCGGACTCGACATTGATCTCGGCGACGCCGGTTTTCAGGGCGAAGGCGATCTCGCGGCGGGTCTTGCCGACGCCCGAGAAGACGATCCGCTCGCCGGGGATGCCGGCCGCCAGGGCGCGGCGGATTTCGCCCTCGGAGACCGTATCGGCCCCCGCGCCGAGGTCGCCCAGCACCTTCAGCACCGCGACGTTGGAATTGGCCTTCACCGCGTAGGCGATCAGCGGATCGACGACGCCAGCCAGGGTCAGAGCGTCGCGGAAGACCGTGAAGTGCCGCTCCAGTGTGGCGCGGGAATAGACGTAGACCGGCGTGCCGACCTCGGCCGCGATCTTGGCCAGGGAAACGCCCTCGCAGGCCAGGCCCTCGGGGCCGTATTCGAAGTGGTTCAACGCGAGGTCCTAGTTGGGCGTGGCGCCGGGGAAGCCGGCGGCGGACGGACCGCCGAACGGATCCTTGGTGCCGGGCAGAGGCGCGGCGCGGATCGTGCGGTTGCTCGAGGCCGGGTCCTGGATTTCCTGCGTGCCGCCGGCGCGGGCCGGCTGGTTGGCCTGGGCCGAGGCCGCCCGGCGCTCGGCTTCCCACGCCGCCTTCTTGACGGGATCCCACAGGGGCGCGGGACGCTCCAGAGCGCCTTGCTTGCCGCAGGCGGCGGTCGTGACGGCCAGGGCCGCCAGCGTCAGAACGGTGAGGGAGCGACCAAACGTCATGCCAGAACTTCCTTCCAACGCGCGATCTGGGCGCGGACCTGGGCGGGGGCGGTCCCACCATAGCTCATGCGGCTGGCCGCCGAGGCGGCCGGGGTCAGAACGGCGTAAACGTCCTGGGTGATCCGAGGCTCGATCGCCTGGAACTGCTCCAAGGTAAGATCGGCCAGATCGACGCCAAGACCCTCGGCCGTTTTCACGGCCGAACCTGTCACGTGGTGCGCGTCGCGGAAAGGCATGTTCAACGTCCGCACCAGCCAATCGGCCAGATCGGTCGCCGTCGAGAAGCCCGCGCCGGCCGCCTTGGCCATGGTCTCGGTGTTCGGGGTCAGGTCGGCGACCATGCCGGCCATGGCCAACAGGGCCAGCTCCAGGGCGTCGAAGGCCTCGAAGGTCGGGACCTTGTCCTCCTGCATGTCCTTCGAATAGGCCAGCGGAAGGCCCTTCATCACCACCGTCAGGGTGGTCAGGCTGCCCAGGATCCGCCCGACCTTGGCGCGGATCAGCTCCGCCGCGTCGGGGTTCTTCTTCTGCGGCATGATCGAGCTGCCGGTCGTGAAGGCGTCGGTCAGCTTGATGAAGCCGAACATCGGCGTCGTCCACAGCACGATCTCCTCGGCCAGGCGCGACAGGTGCGTGGCGGTGATCGAGGCGGCCGACAGGGCCTCCAGCGCGAAGTCGCGCGACGAGACGCTGTCGAGCGAATTGGCGGTCGGGCGATCGAAGCCCAGGCTCGCCGCGGTCTGATGGCGGTCGATCGGGAAGGGCGAACCGGCCAGGGCGGCCGCGCCCAGGGGGCACTCGTTCATGCGGGCGCGGGCGTCGCGGAAGCGGCTGGCGTCCCGACCGAACATCTCGACATAGGCCATCAGGTGATGGCCGAAGGTCACGGGCTGCGCCGGCTGCAGGTGGGTGAAGCCAGGCATCAGGGCGTCGGCGTGGGCTTCGGCCTGAGCCAGCAGCGCCTTCTGAAGGGCTTCGAGCTGACCGACCGTGCGATCGCAGGCGTCGCGGACCCACAGGCGGAAGTCCACGGCCACCTGGTCGTTGCGCGAGCGGGCGGTGTGAAGCCGGCCGGCCGTCGGGCCGATCAGCTCGCGCAGCCGCGCCTCGATGTTCATGTGGATGTCTTCGTATTCGTCGCGGAACGGGAAGGCGCCCGCGGCGATCTCGCCCTCGATGGCGTCGAGGCCTTTCAGGATTTCCTCGCCATCGGCGCTTGCAATCACACCTTGGCTGATCAACATCCGGGCGTGGGCGCGCGAGCCTGCCAGGTCCTGCGCCCATAGGCGCTTGTCGAAGCCGATGGAGACGTTGATCGCCTGCATCAGCTCGGCGGGCTTGGCCGAGAAGCGACCGCCCCACATGGCTTGGCCCTGGCCCTTGGCGGCCTGGGGCGTATCGGAGGCGTTGTCGGTCATATGAGCGAAGTCCAGTCGGGTCAGAATGAGCCGGGCGCCGCGAAGCGCAATCCCTTGAGGCTGGCGCTCGCGGGCGTCCTCCTCTTGGGCGTGGCGGCGGTTCTATACGTCATCGTCGCCGCTTCGTTCAAATCCCAAGGGCCCGCCGACCTCAGAGAATTCAAGAAGGGGACGCTGGCAAAGCTGGATGTGCCCGAAACCCCACGCGCCGCGCCGGCCACCGTGTTCACCAGCCTCGACGGCAAGCCGGCCACCCTGGCCGACTTCAAGGGGCGCGTGGTCGTCATGAACCTGTGGGCCACCTGGTGCGCGCCGTGCAAGGCCGAGATGCCCACCCTGGCCAAGCTGCAGGCGGCTTACGCGACTCAGCCAGTGACCGTGCTGCCGATCAGCGTCGATCGCGACAGCGACCTCAACCTCGTTCAGGCCGAGATGGCCGCCAACCCGCCGCTCGTCACCTATCGTGACCCTTCCTACAAGCTGTCCTTCGACCTGCAGCCGCGCGCCGCCGGCTATCCGACCACGGTGATCTACGACCGCCAGGGCCGCGAACGCGCCCGACTGGCCGGACCCGCCGACTGGTCCGCGCCCGAGGTCCGCGGCCTGGTCGAGAAACTGCTGGCCGAGAAGTGATCGATCCGGCGGTCCTGGAACCGCTGGCCGACGACGCCTGGCCCGCGCGCGAGCGGGAGAGGCTGGGCGGCTGGCGTCTGAACGCGTCGTCCGGCCACTCGATGCGGATCAACGCCTGCTGGCCGCTGGCGGCGCCGGATCGCGATCCGGACGAAGCCATCGCGGCGGTCGAGGCTTGGTACGCCGCCCGCGGTCTTCCACCGCGCTTCAAGCTGACCGACCG
This sequence comes from Caulobacter segnis, assembly GCF_031454995.1. Taxonomy (GTDB): domain Bacteria; phylum Pseudomonadota; class Alphaproteobacteria; order Caulobacterales; family Caulobacteraceae; genus Caulobacter; species Caulobacter segnis_E. The sequence continues at coordinate 219,212 of NZ_JAVDRV010000005.1, forward strand.
TGTGGTCGCGCCGACCGACCTGGCCGAGCGCCTCGCCGCGCGCGGTTTCCAGGCCGGCAAGGACACGCTGGTCATGACCGGGGCGACAGGCGGGGAGGGCGATCCGGCGGTGGAGCTCTTCCCCACGCCCGATGCGACCTTCGAAACGGTCTTCACCGCCTCGGCCGGCGATCCGGAGGATGGTCGGGAGCGGATCGAAGCCTTGGGTCGAATTCCGCCGCCCGCCTTGTTCGCCAGGCTGGACATCGAAGGCGCGCCGGCCGCGATCGGCGTCGCGGCCCTTGGCGGCGGGTTTGCCGGAGTCTTTGGCATGCGCACCGTTCCGGCGCGCCGGCGCAAGGGGTTGGCGCGTCGGGTGCTGCGGACCCTGCTGGCCGAGGCGCGCCGAGCGGGCGTCGAACGCGCCTGGCTTCAGGTCGAGGCCGACAACGCCCCCGCCGTGGCCCTCTACGCCGACGAGGGCTTCGAGCCCGCCTATCGCTACCGCTACTGGAGCCGCTGACCGCCGTCGCGGAACCGCGCGGATCCGTCCCGATGGCTCGTCACGGCAGACAAGTTTACAAAACAAACAAGTTGATGCACTGTGCCGCCAATTCGAGAAGGAGGTCCAGTGATGCACGCGCCACTCAAGGACATGGAGACCGCGCCGCGAAGCCGCGATGACGGCCGCAACGCGCCGATCGGCGCGCTTCGCGCCTTCGTCACCTTGTTGGTCGTCGCCCACCACACGGTGCTGACCTACAATCCGTACGCGCCGCCGCCGAAGGCGTTCGACGCCCAGCCGATCCTGTGGACGGTCTTTCCGGTCGTGGATCCGCAGAAGTTCGCGCCGTTCGGGCTGCTGACCCTGGTCAACGACCTCTTCTTCATGTCGCTGATGTTCTTCATCTCCGGCGTTTTCGTCGCGGGCGGGCTGCGGGCCAAGGGGGCGGGCGGCTTCCTGAAGGCGCGGGCGCTGAAGTTGGGCGTTCCCTTCGTGCTGAGCGCGGCCTTCCTGGCGCCCTTGGCCTATTTTCCAGCTTGGCTGCAGTCAGGCGGCGCGCCGTCCTTGCAGGCTTTCGCCCGGGCCTGGGTTCAGCTGCCATTCTGGCCGAGTGGTCCGGCCTGGTTCCTTTGGGGGCGGCTGGTCTTCGGCGGGATCGTCGCTAGCGTCCACGCGCTGTTCCCGGGCGTCGCGGATGAACTCGGCGTCCTGGCCAGTGGCGCGGATCGCAAGCCCGCGCGGTTCTTCTGGGGGCTCGCCGCCGTGAGCGCCCTGGCTTACCTGCCTTTGGTGATGACGACGCCGTTCGGCCACTGGACCGTGATCGGTCCGTTCGCCGTCCAGACCGCGCGGATCGGCCACTACTTCGTCTACTTCCTGGCGGGGATCGCCGTCGGCGCGGCCGGCGTGGGGCAGGGGCTGACAGACCCGGACGGCAAGCTCGCCCGGCGCTGGTGGCTCTGGTGCCTGGCGCCGATCCCGCCGATCGTCGCGACCATGGTCATCCTGGGCGTCGCGTTCTCGCCCAATCCGCCGCCCAGAGCGTTGCTGGATCTGGCTGGCGGGGTGAGCTTCGCCCTGGCCTGCGCGACACTGTCCTTCGCGGCGCTGGCGGTCGCCCTGCGTTTCGTCCGCCGCTCGGGACCGGTCGGGGGCAGCCTGCGGGCCAACGCCTATGGCCTCTATCTGACCCACTACGTCTTCACCTCGTGGCTGGCCTGGCTTCTGCTGCCTCAGGCTTGGGGCGGTCTGGTCAAGGGTGTGATCGTCTTCGCCGGCGCCGTGACGCTGGGCTGGCTGACGACAATGGCCCTGCGCCGCATGCCGCTGTTGGGGCGAATCCTGTGACCCGTCATGATGTCCAAGAAGGAAGCGGCATGAACGACGAACTGAAGACGGTGCGCGACGACCTGGCGTTCCTGCGCGCCATCGCCGAGGGTGGCGGCGAGCGCGGCGGCCTCGGCGCGCCAGGCGCGGGCCTCTATGGCTCGGCGGGCCTGCTCTACGGCGCGCAGACCTTGGGCCACTTCGCCCAGGTGAAGGGCGTGCTGGCGATGCCGCCGCTCGGCAACCTGCTGCTGGGCTGGCTGCCGACCGTGATCTTCTTGATCCTGATGACCGTGGTGATCGTCATCGACCGCAAGAGACCGCAGGTCGGCGCCTCCAATCGCGCGGTCAGCGCGGCCTTTTCCGCGACCGGCCTGGCGAACCTCGCCCTGATCGTGATCTTCGCCGCGGCCGCGGTGCGCAACCAAGACTTCAAGTACTGGCTGTTCCATCCGGCGGTGGTCTTCGTCGTGCAGGGCGCGGTGTGGTTCGTGGTCTTCACCCTGCGCAAGCGGGCCTGGATGGCGCTGGTCTCGGCCGGCTGGCTCGTGGCGGGTATCGCGATGGGTTTGCTGATCGATCGTCCGGACCTCTACCTGCTGATCGCCGCCTTGGGTCTTTTCGCGTTCATGATGGTTCCGGGCTTCCACATGATGCGGCAAGCCTCGCGGCCGGCGCGCTGAGACGATACGTGGCCGCCAAGTTCGACATCAGCGGGCTGGACGACGTCATCCACGGCCGGGTGCGGCTGGGGATCGTCGCCTATCTGGCCAGCGCCGAGGTCGCCGACTTCACCGAGTTGAAGGACCTTCTGGAGGTCACCCAGGGCAATCTGTCGGTCCACCTGCGCAAGCTGGAGGACGCCGGCTATGTCGTGATCGACAAGAGCTTCGTCGGCCGCAAACCCCTGACCCGCGTGCGCCTGACCGAGGCGGGGAGAGGGGCCTTCGCCACCTATCTGAAGGCCATGGGGCAGTTGGTGGAGCAGGCCGGCAAGGCCTGATCAGGCCGCGCCGAGTTCCTTCCGAAGCGCTTCGGGGCCGACGCCGGCGGCGCGGAGCTCCCGCAGCGTCTGGGCCTTGTCGCGCTTGGCGTAGCGCTTGCCGTCGGGGCCGACCAGCAGGCCGTGGTGGCGATAGGTCGGTGTCGGAAGGTCCAGCAGCGCCTGGAGCAGCCGCTGGATGTGGGCCGCCTCGAAGAGGTCTTGGCCGCGGATCACATGGGTGACCCCTTGCAGGGCGTCGTCGTGAACGACCGCCAGGTGATAGGCGACGCCCACGTCCTTGCGGGCCAGGACGATGTCGCCGGCGGTCTCGGGGCGCGCCTGGATCAGGCCCGTCTCGCCGTTCGGGCCGGCGCCTTCCTCCTTGAAGGTCAGGGCTTCGAAACCGCCGAGGGCCTCGCGCGCCGCCGCCAGCGACAGGCGCCAGGCGAAGGCCTCGCCGCGCGCCAGGCGTTCGGCTTCCTCGCCATGCGGCAACGGCGCGCCGACATAGGGGACGGCTGGCTCGTGCGGGGCGCGGCCAATGTCGATCTCCTTGCGGGTCTTGAAGCAGCGATAGACCAGTCCCCGCGCGCGGAGGCGCTCGATCGCCGCGTGGTAATCCTCCAGGTGTTCGGATTGTCGGCGAACGGGGCTTTCCCAGGACAGGCCAAGCCAAGCCAGGTCCTCCAGGATCGCCTTCTCATATTCGGGGCGGCTGCGGGTGGCGTCGATGTCCTCGATCCGCAGTAGGAAACGACCGCCGGCCTCTCGCGCGGCCGCATGGGCCGCGAGCGCGGAATAGGCGTGGCCGCGATGCAGATAGCCGGTGGGAGAGGGCGCGAACCGGGTGACGAAGGACACGCTCAGTCTTCGGCGAACTTCGCGAACATGCCCAGGTGCTGGAACACCGCGCGCAGGAAAGCTTCCTCGCCGCCCAGCACTTCCTTCAGGTGCGCGAACTGCTTGAAGCCGATCATCTCGGCCAGGCCGTGGCCCGCGCACCAGCCGGCGATCGTCGCCAGCTCAAGGTCCATCTCGGCCAAGGGGGTCTTGGACTGCTCGGCCAGGGTGTCGCGCACCTGGCAATAGGCGCCGCCTTCCTTCAGCTGGTCGGGCAGGGCGTCCTTGTCGCGCGAGCAGTCGTACATCACGCGATAGAGGGCGGGATTGTCGCGGGCGAAGCAGACATAGGCCACGCCCAGGTTGCTCATGCGCTCGCCAGGGGTCTCCGTCGCGGCGCGCGCCTTGGAAAGCGCCAGGTCCAGCTCGACCCAGCCTTCGTGGGCCACGGCTTCGAGAAGCTCGGCCTTGTCCTTGAAGTGATGGTAGGGCGCGGCGGGACTGACGCCGGCCTCGCGCGCCACCGCCCGTAGCGACAGGGCCGCGGGGCCGTCGGTCTCGAGGATCTTCCGCGCGGCGTCGACCAGCGCGCGGCTGAGATCGCCGTGGTGATAGGGGCGGGATTCGGCGGTCGCGGTGGTCATCGGCCTCACTCTAACCATAGCTTTCTAAAATTTCATCCAAACGCTGTAAAGATCATCTTGACGGCGTTTAGATTTGCGCTATCTAAGCATCGTCCAGATTGGCTTGGCCATGGTTAGCCGATGGTTCACCGTGAACCAGGACGCGAAAACGTATGAGGGGCTACCGATATGCTTCGTTCGTTGAATGCCTTTGAAACCGCCTTCGATCGCCTCGCGGGCGCCTATTTCCTGGTTCTCGCCTTGGCCATCGCCGGCGCCGTCATTGGCGTTGTGCTGTAAGCGATCCGTTCGTGATCGGCGGGCCGCCTTTGGCGCCCGCCGCCGCGTCCACGTCTTGAAGCCTTCCGTGTAGGGAGCTAACCAGACTAGGACGCGTTTGGCCTTCGACGCCGCGATCGCGCGTCGCGGGCGAATTCCAGATGATCCAGACTTCCGAGCGGCCATGAGCGTCGCTTTCACCAAAGAGGGCGACAGCGAGGCCTTCGCGGCCGATCTGCCCGATCGCCCGATCTCTCCCCATCCCAATCTCGTCACGCCCGAAGGGCTGGCCCAGATCGAGGCCGAGCTGGCCTCGGCGCGCGCGGCCTATGCCGCCGCGCAGAGCGCCGGAGGCGCGGCCGACGGCGACCGCACGGCCATGGCGCGGGCGACGCGCGACCTGCGCTATTGGTCGGCGCGTCGCGCCACCGCCCAGTTGATGGAGCGCGATCCGGCCAAGACCGTCGCCCAGTTCGGAGACCGCGTGACCTTCGAGCGCGAGGACGGGCGCGTACAGACCTTCCGCATTGTCGGCGAGGACGAAGCCGATCCGGCCAAGGGCTCGGTGTCCTACATCGCGCCGGTCGCCAGGGCGTTGCTGGGCAAGGCGGTCGGCGACTCGGCCGCGGCCCCGGGCGGCGAGATCGAAATCGTCGCGATAGAGTAGGCCGCAAGTTCCGGGTTGCCTTCGCCCTGCAAGGCCTCCACCTGCGATCCATGTTCGTTCCGCCCTCCGCAGACGCCCTCCTGAAAGCCCGCAAGATCCTGGCCGACGCCGATCCGGCGTTGGCGGCGATAGAGGCGGTGACCCCTTCGTTCGACTGGCGCGTGGGTCTGGGCGGCTTTCCAGGGCTGCTGAAAATGGTCGTGCAGCAGCAGGTTTCGCTCGCTTCGGCGGCCGCCATCTGGGCGCGGGTCGAGGCGGGGCTGCCGGACCTGACGCCAGAGGCGGTGCTGGCGCACGAGGACGCCCACCTGCTTTCGCTGGGGCTTTCGCGGTCCAAGGCGCGCTATGCCCGCGCGATCGCGGAGGCTCATGTGGCCGGGACCTGCGACTTCGACGCCCTGCCGGGCCTTTCCGACGACGAGGCGGTGGCCGCGCTGACCGCGATCACCGGGATCGGGCGCTGGACCGCCGAGGTCTATCTGATGTTCACCCAGGGGCGGATGGACATGTTCCCCGGCGGCGACGTGGCCCTGCAGGAGGCCATGCGCTGGATGGACAGGGCCGAGGTCCGCCCGAACGAGAAGCAGGCCTATCGTCGCGCCGAGCTTTGGCGGCCCTACCGGGGCGTCGCCGCGCACCTGCTCTGGGCCTGTTACGGGGCGGTGAAGCGGCGGGAGATCGCGCCTTTCTGAGGTATCGCGACAGATGTCTTGGTTCTGTCGCTGACTTGGCCCATCCTTTCCTCGCGTTCGGGAATGAATGCCGATTCCCAGAATTGCGTAGGAAGGAGGCCCGTCTTCAGTCCTGTCGCGTACACCCTCGGCCGACGCCCTGTTGGGCTAAGCCTCAGGCGTTTTGACGCCTGTCTCGAAGGGAGGATCTGATGCAGGTCCTCACACGCCCGCCGTCGGGCATGCCGGCCCTCGTGCTCAACGCCGATTTCAGGCCGCTCAGCTACTATCCGCTGTCCCTCTGGCCCTGGCAGGAGGTGATCAAGGCGGTGTTCCTGGATCGGGTCGATGTCGTGGCGAGCTACGACCAGGTCGTTCACTCGCCGTCGTTCGAGATGCGGCTGCCCAGCGTCGTGGCGCTGAAGCAATATGTGCCGCAAGAGCGTCCGCCGGCCTTCACCCGCTTCAACCTGTTCCTCCGCGACGCCTTCAGCTGTCAGTACTGCGGCTCGACCGAGGATCTGACGTTCGACCACGTGATCCCTCGGTCGAGGGGTGGGCGAACCACCTGGGAGAACATCGTCACCGCCTGCGCGCCCTGCAATCTCAGCAAGGGCGGCCGAACGCCGCGCGAAGCTGGGATGCAGCCCTATAACCACGCGCGCCGACCCTCGATGCACGAGCTGCAGGAGCGCGGGCGACGTTTCCCGCCGGGCAGGCTGCACGTCAGTTGGCTGGACTATCTGTACTGGGATATCGAACTGGAGGCCTAGGGCGTCGGTCGGCGTTTGGATGCAACCGGACCCATCGCGGCGGGGTTTTATCTCCGAGGCTCAAGCCATCGGAGACAAGCCATGACCCGACCCGACACCCAAAAGGGCGACGATCGCCACTTCACTCACGGCAATGCCGCCTCGACCGCCGACATGGCGGCTGATGGCGCGATCCGGCGCGAGGAAAAATCGTTCGACGCCCCTCACGCCCGCGAGGCGGATGAACCGCTCCGCGAGGGCGAGAAGCACGACCAACTCGCCGACAAGGTCGAGACGGCGGAGAACCGTCAGGAAGCCTTGCTCGACGAGGGTCTGGAAGAAAGCTTCCCGGGCAGCGACCCGGTCAGCGTCAAACGCATTACCTGATTAGCGGGCCGGAAAGCGGTGCGAGGCGCGTTCGGCGAAGCTGGCCGCGTCCGCGACGCCTTCCGAGGGCTCGAAAGTCACGTGGGCCCGACGCGACGCGCGGCGGGCGTCCATGGCGGCGATCTCGGCGAAGGTCAGGGCGCCTTGCTCGCGGATCATCCAGCGCCAGCGCTCGATCATGCTGATCACATAGACGCCGTAGATGCCGACGGCGTCCGCTACCCAGTCGGCTAGGCTGCTGCTGCGCGCGACGTAGGTCTGGGCGATCTCGATGACGGCTCCGATCGCCAGCGCGATGAGCATCATGTCAAAGCGGCGGCGGAACGGGAACGCGAAGAACGCGACCGTCAGCAGCGCCCCGAAGGCGAGCGCGTGGGCCACCTTGTCGCTCATGCCGAGGATTTCCTCGGCGCCCGCGAACGGGCCGATGGTCAGCGCCACGACAGCCAAAACACCCAGGACGAGGACGCCGCGGGCCACGGGAACGATATGGCGGGGCTTGAGGAACATGCGAGGATCTCCAAATGGCGTCCTCGTCTTAGGGTGAAGATTACGCCAACTGGTGAACGAACGGGGTTAGCCAAATATGACTTTTTCGTCTCTTGGCATGTCCTCGCCAGTATTATTTCTGTCCGGACTCGGCTTTCTTCTTTGCCTCGGCGGCCGCCTTGTCGGCTTCGTCCTTGGCTTTTTTCCAGACTTGGTAAGCTTCCAGATAAGGTTGACGGCGAAGGACTTTTGACGCCGGATCGACAATCACCGGAATGGCCTCGCCGACGGTGACCCTGCCGGTTCCGCCCGTCATCGGCGCGGTCACGATCTTGTCCCCGACCTTGACCTCCACCGGCATCGGGAAGGGCTTGTCCTTCGGCGTTTTCCAAGTCAGCACCAGATCGGCGCCGTCTCGGGTTTCGAGCAATTCGGGCTGCTGGGCCTCATACAGATAGACATCGAAGAACCAGCCGTAGTCCTTGCCGGTCACCTGGTTGACGATCTTGATGAAGTCCTTGGTGCTGAGATAGCGCGGCGTGAAATTGCCCGGCTTGGGTTCGGGCGTGCCGTAGACGGCGATCTTCGTGATCTTGAAGAACGCCTCGTCGCCGATCAGGGCGCGCAGCGTGTGCAGGACGTTGGCGGCCTTGTAGTAGATGTCGTTCCCGGGGCCGCGATCGCCGTTATAGACCTCGTCCTCCTTCAGCGGACGGCCCGAGACGATCGGGAACTGGTTCTTGGTGTCGACGCGCATCTGGTTCAGGCGCGCCATGTACTCCATGTCGCCATGCAGCCACTGGGAGAACAGCGGTTGCATGTAGGTGCCGTAGCCTTCGTGCAGCCACATGTCGTCGTTGTCCGCGTTGGTCAGCTGATTGCCGAACCACTCGTGCGCGAACTCGTGCTGCAGCAGCCAGTCGAAGCCGTAGACGTCCTTGCGGTAGTCGTTGCCGTAGGCGTTGATCGTCTGGTGCTCCATGCCCAGGTGCGGGGTCTCGACCACGCCCATCTTCTCGTCCCGGAACGGGTAGGGGCCGATCATCTGCTCGTAGAAGTCCAGCATCGGCGTGAACTCGGCGAACAGCGCCTTGGCCTTCTCGGCGCGGCCTTTCAGGTGCCAGAACGCCATCGGGATCGTGTCGCCGTAGCGGCTCTTGTAAGTGGCGGTCAGCGCCTCGTAGGGGCCGACGTCCAGCGCGATGGCATAGGTGTTGGGGGTCTTGGCGCGCCAGTTGTAGGTGCGCCAGCCGTCCTTCTCGGTCATGCCCAGGAAGACGCCGTTGGCCGGCGCGACCAGCGGAGCTGGCACGGTGACGTGCAGGTCCACGAGCTTGGGCTCGCCCGTCGGATAGTCGATGCACGGCCAGAAGAGGTCGCAGCCGTCGCCTTGCACGGCCGTCGCGATCCAGGGCTCGCCGGTCGGGGTTTTGCTCCAGACGAAGCCGCCGTCCCACGGCGCGCGCTTGGCCTCGAACGGGACGCCGGCATAGGTGATCGCGACCGTGACCGCCTTACCCTTCGCCACGCGGCGCGGCAGGGCGATGGTCATGCGGCCTTCGGGATTGGTCCAGGCCGAAGGCTTCAGCGCCTTGCCGTCGATCGTCAGCTTGCTGATCGCGAACACCCGGTCGAAGTCGAGGACCAGCTTGTCCAGCGGCGACTTGGCCGTGAAGGTCAGGGTCGCCTCGCCCTCGATCGCCTTTTTGTCGGGCAGGATCTTGAACTTCAGATCCGCGTGGTCGAACGCCAGGGCCTGCTGCTCGACAGGCATGGCGCCGCCGGTTTCCAGCGAGAGGGCGCTGGTCTTTAGCGGCTCGGCCGCGAAGGCGCCGGTCGCGGCGGATAGAGCCAGCAGGGAGGCGGCGCGCGCGGCCAGGGCGCGGATACGGACGGACAAGGCGGGCGACTCCCAACGCGAAGATGTTGGGCCGCATCGGTAGGCGTCGGCGAGAGCGGCGCCAAGCGCCGGGTTCAGATCTTTTCGCTGATCTTGATGGCGGCGCGGCAGCCGGCCTGGATGACGGCGCTGAGCAGCGGATAGCCCGGCGCCTCGTGGGCCCCCTCCTCGACGGCCAGGTCGCGGTGGGCCAGTTCATCGTCGCGGAACTGAGAAAGCTCGGCGGCCAGTTCCGGATCGCGATCCTTCAGCTCGGCGATCTGGCCGGCATAGTGCTTTTCGATCACGGACTCGACGGCCTCGGTGCAGGCGTGGGCGGCCTTGTCGCCCATCAGGGCCGTGCCGGCGCCCAAGGCGAAGGCGGCCGCGCGCCAGATCGGCGACATCAGCGTCGGGCGCACGCCGCGCTCGGTCAGCAGTTCGTTGAAGCGCGATAGGTGAACCTGCTCGTGGCCCTCCATCTCCTTCAATTGCTCGGCGATCCGCTCGCGACCTGGCGCGTTCCGCATCACCGCCGCCTGGCCGCGATAGATGTGAACGGCGGCCAGCTCGCCGGCCTGATCGACGCGGAGGATTTCACCCAGGCGAAGCTCCTGAGCGCCCATGCCAGGGCGAGGGGGCGTGGGCTTGGTCATGCCGCGGTTTCCGACTTGCGCAACGCCGCCAGGACGGACCAGACGGCCAGTTTCAGCGAGATCAGGACGTTCCAGCCGGCCATGGACAGGCCCAGGAACACCCAGGCGGCCTTGTCGCAGGCCGGAGCCTTGATCTTGGCCGTCCCCTTCAGCATCGCCTCGAGGTCGGCGGCGCCGGCCGAGCCGAGGCCCGAGCACGACGAGGGGCCCGGCCACCATTTCCACTCCGCCCCGGCGTGATAGGTCGCCAGCCCCGCGCCATAGAGGAACAGCGCCCCCAGCAGCAGGTTGGCGGGCAGGCGAAGACGTGGCCAGAGCGGCGTGCGCTGAAGGATAAGCGCGATCAGGCCGACGGTCCCGGCGGCCCAGTAGATCTCGCGCTGCTTCAGGCAGAGGTGGCAGGGCGCCAAGCCGCCAAAACGCTCGAAGGCGTGGGCGATGGCCAGCATCAGGGCGCTCGACAGGAACGCCAGCAGCGGCCAGTGGCGCGTAACCAGATCATAGAGGCGGCCGATGCGGCCGCCTGCTTCTGTCTGGGCGCTCTGGTTCGTCATGCCACGCAGGCTCCGCCGTGTCCGCTACCGCCAATGAAATGGCTCGCGGTCAGGCCGATGACAATGAGGGCGATCAAGATTCCGGCGAACAGAGCCAGGCGCCGTTCGACCACCGGCAACAGGGCGGGGCCGAATTTCTTGACGATGAACGCCACGAGGAAGAAGCGCGCGCCGCGGGTCGCCACCGAAGCGGCGATGAACATCGGGAAGCTGAACATCGCCAGGCCCGAGGCGATCGTCACCAGCTTGTAGGGGATTGGCGTCAGGCCCTTGGCCAGGATCACCCAGACGCCGTACTTGGCGTACCAGCACTGGAACTCGGCCAGGCCGCCCGAATGGCCGGTCGCGGTCATGATCCAAAGGCCGAAGTCGCGCAGGAAGTAGCCGATCGCGTAGCCGAGGATGCCGCCCAGCACCGAGCCGATCGTGCAGATCATGGCGTAGCGCCAGGCCTTCTCCGGCTTGGCCAGGCACATCGGCGCCAGCATCACGTCGGGGGGAATCGGAAAGAACGAGCTCTCGGCGAACGACACGGCGAAGAGGCTGGTCGGAGCGTGGCGGGAAGCGGCCAAGCTCATGACCCAGTCGTAGAGGCGACGCAGCATGCGAACTCCGAGTAAGGTGAGGGACCCGTAGCTAAAGCGAGATCGCCAAAAGTGTAAGCGGTTTCGGCGACTATCTGGCCTCCCGGCAAACGAACGCCCCAATCCGGGCGAATTGGGGCGAGGCGTCGGGCGATTGTTCGCGAGGATGTCGGCGCGCGCGGCTTCCCATCCGCGCGCGCCCTCCAGCTAGAACTTCAGCGCGAGGGAGACGCTGTAGTTGCGGCCAGGCTGGCTGTAGGCGTCCTTGACGGTGGAGTTGTCGGCCAGGCCGCGCATGTCGCTCCACCACCAGTACTTCTCGTCGGTCAGGTTGAAGACGCCCGCGCGCACCGTCACCGCGTCCGTCACCGCCCACCAGCCGGTCAGGTCGGCGACCGTGAACGAGGGCGGCATGAAGCAGTTGTTGGCCGAGCTGCCCCCGGTTCCGGCGCAAGTCACGCCCGCGCGGCCGGCCGACTTGCGGTCCGAATGGATCACGCTGAGCTCGCCCCCGAACTTGCCCGAAGGCGCGCGGTAGTTGACGCCGCCCGTGATCTTCACCGGATCGATCGAGACCAGCGGCGTGCTGACGCCGTTGGTGCGCGACGCGCCTCGGGCGTAGGAGACCGCCGCCTTGGCCGTGAACCCGGCGCCCAGGTCGAAGGAGCCCTTGGCCTCCGCGCCGCTGATCTTCACGCCCGACAGGTTGACGTACTGGTAGACGGCCGGATTGGCGGCGGTGAAGTTCCCCGAAACCTGCACCTGCTCGATGAAGTCGTCATACTCGCCGGTGAAGCCCGTCACCGCCACGCGCCAGCGATCGCGATGTAGACGGAAGCCGGCCTCCAGGGTGCGGCTGGTCTCGGGCTTCAGATCGGGATTAGAGATCGACTTGTAGTTCGACACCAGGTTGGCGAAGCCGGTGTTGACCTGAGACGGCGACGGGGCCTTGAAGCCGGCGGCGACGTTGGCGAACAGCGTCACCAGCTCGGTCGCGTTCCAGACGACGCCGATCTTGGGGCTCAGGTGCGTGTCGCTCTGGCCCGAAGCCGCCGTCGTGAACAGCGGATCGGCCTTCGGGTCCAGCTTGTAGTAGTCGAAGCGAACGGCGGGATAGATCGTCACCGGGCCGGCGGTGATCTCGTCCTGCACATACAGGCCGCCCAGGGTGAAGTCGGTGGTGGGGAACGCCTTGCCGGGGAAGGTTTCGCCGGCTGGCGGGACCGTGCCGTCGCGCGTGCCTTGCTGGCGCGTGATCGAGGCGTCGCCGCCCCAGACCACTTCGTGCTTCCAGTCCCCGCTCTCGAAGCGGCTGTGCAACTCAACGCCCGCGCCGAACACGCGATTGTCGAAGGTCGCGTCGCGGGTGCGGTCGGCGGCGGTGTTGCGGTCTTCCGCCGAGAACTGCCGGGTCTTGCCGCGCTGCCAGTAGAGCGTGGTCTGGGCGGCCTCGATCAGGCCCCGGCCGCTGTCGAAGCGGTGATCCAGGCTGACGCGGTCGCGCTTCATCCGGTCGAAGGCGGTGAGGCCCAGCACGCTGGTCGAGGCCAGCGGCGGCTTGGCGATGGCCGACAGCACCGTCCAGTCGACGTCGCGATCCAGATGGTCGACCGTCAGGCGGAAGCGATTGCGGTCATTGGGGCTGTAGATCAGCTTGCCGAGAACCGCGTTGGACTTGTTGTCCTCCGGATTGGCGGTGGTGCGGTCGGTGTTGGCCGATTCGTTGGTCCCGGCCGTCTTCTGGCCTTCGCCGTCGCGGCGGGTGTAGGCCAGCATGGCCTCCCAGCGGTCCGAGCGGCCCGCCAGCACCAGGCTCTCGCTCCAGCTTTCATCGGCCGAGGCGTAGGCCACGCGAGCGCGGCCGGCGACGTTCTGGCCAGGCTTGAGGATATCCGACGGATCCTTGGTGATGAAGCTGACCGAGCCGGCCAGGCCGTCGGCGCCGTAGAGCGCCGAGGCGGGACCGCGGACGATCTCGACGGACTTCAGGATGTCGAGGTCCACGTAGTCGCCGCGTCCGGTTGACTGGGCGCCGAAGGCGAAGCCGTCCGGCACGCGCACGCCGTCCACCACGATCAGGACGCGATTGCCTTCCAAGCCCCGGATGTTGAAGCCGGCGTTCCCGTCGCGACCCGTGGAGGAACCGGCGGCAGTGAAGCGGGCGGGGGCGGTGCGCACCGAGACCCCGGGCTCGTCGCGGACCAGGTCCTTGATGTCCTTGACCAGCCCGTCCTCCATCTCGTCCGCCGAGATGACGCTGACGGTCGCGGGCGCCTGAGACAGCGGCTTTTCCGAACGCGTGGCCGTCACCGTGACCTTATCGACCTCATTGGCGTCCGCGGGCGTGGAGGCGTTGTCGGCCGCTTGGGCCGTCGAGGCGAGCAGGGCGGCGGTCGAGGCGGCGGCCAGGGCGGCCAGCTTCAGGCGAGACATCGATATCCCCTTCGATGGTTTATGCGAACCATTCGCAATTGATGCCGACGGGGTAGAGGGCGGCCTCCGCCCGGTCAAGCTATTTGCAATTGATTCTCAGAACTAATCGCAATATCGGAAAGGCGCCGCGTCCGAGCGGCGTCAGGGAAGTCGTCGATGATCCGTTCTCTTCGCGCCGGCCTGCTAGGCGGCGCCCTTTTGCTGGGCCTGGTCGCGCCGGCCGCCCAAGCCCATTCGCCCTATCTGCTGCCCAGCGTGTTCGACGCTTCGGACCGCACGCTGGTGACGGTGGAGGGGGCTTTCACCGAAAGCTTCTTCACGCCCGAGGTCGTGATGAAGTCCGACGCCTACGCCGTGATCGGCCCGGACGGCGCGCGCGCGCCGCTGACCCCGACCTATCTGCGCCAGCTGGCGATCGCCGAGGTCGTGACGGAAAAGCCGGGCACCTACCGGATCACGACGGGCCAGCGCGCCGGCCGCGTCGCCAAGGCCGCCCTGGTCGACGGCGAGTGGAAGTTCTTCGAGGACGGCAAGGCGCCGGCCGACGCCATCGACATGCGAAGCATCACGACCGCCGACGTCTATGTGACGCGCGGGGCGCCCAGCGACGCGGCGCTCGCGCCGACGGGGCGGGGGCTTGAGTTCCGAGCGATCACGCATCCCAGCAAGATCGTCACCGGCCAGCCCGTGGTGTTCGAGGCGCTGTTCGACGGCAAGCCCCTGGCGGGCCTGACGGTGACGCTCAGCGCCGCCGATGACCGCTACGCGGACGCCAAGGCCCCGCCGAAGACCTTCTACAGCGACGCCAAAGGGCAGGTGTCCTTCAAGGTCGAGCGTTCCGGCGTCTACCAAATCCAGGCCCGCCATCGCGTCGCGTCGGCTGGACCAGGACAGCCCGGCCAGAGCCACACCTACGCCCTGACGTTCGAATCCCTCCGCTGATCCCTCATCGATTCAAGGACACGCCATGAACACCCGCATTCTCTTCGCCAGCGTCGCGCTGGGCGCTTCGCTGCTGGCCGGGGCCGCCAGCGCCGCCTCCCACGCGCGTGACATCTTCATCCAGGAGCAGGACCAGAACGGCGACGGCGTCGTCACCAAGGACGAGTACGCGGCCACGCGCACGATCCAGTTCAACAAGACAGACACCGACAAGAATGGCGTCCTGTCCCAGGCCGAGTACGTCGCCGAGTTCAAGGCGCGCCTCGAGAAGAAGCTGGCGGCCTCCGACCGGACGCCCGAGAAGAAGACGGAAGAGCGCGAGCGCCAAATGCGCCAGACCGACGTGCGCTTCCACGTGCTGGACAGCGACAAGAGCGGCGCCATCACCCGGGCCGAGTTCGACTATTCCGGCTGGCGGATGTTCAGCCACCACGACACCAACGAGGACGGTGTCGTCTCGGCGGCCGACCCGATCAAGGACGACCAGCAGACCTAGGCTGGCCACGGCGCGCGGCGTTCGATTTGGACTTTCGGCGTTTCGTGGGTATCACCGCCGGCCAAGACACGGGCCGCGCGCCCGCATCCAAGTTGGAAGACCATGAGCGACACGCCTCCCGACCGCCTCTCCGTCAATCCCGACAGCCCCCACTACGACGCCGATCTGCTCGAACGCGGCATCGGCATCCGCTTCAAGGGCGTCGAGAAGACCAATGTCGAGGAATACTGCATCAGCGAGAAGTGGGTGCGCGTCGCGGCCGGCAAGACGCTGGACCGCAAGGGCAACCCGATGACGATCAAGCTGCAGGGCGAGGTCGAGGCCTATTTCCGCGACACCGCCGAAGGCTGAGGTCTTGGCGGACGATCCCGATCTCGAGGCGATGGCCCGCGACGAGCTCTCGCGGGCCCTGACTCTGCGATGGCAGGATCTGCGCGGGATCATCCCTTGGGGGGACACCTTCGAGGGAATCTCGCCCGCCGGTCGCTATGTCGAGGTTGAGCGGAATTACATCTGGGCGACCGAGGAGGGCGGCGACATTCTCTGCGAAGTCGCCGTCTATGGCGGCCCCTCGCGTTACGATGGCGGCGCGCGCGCCTCGGCGATGATTCCGCGTCCGGCCTAGGGCCGCGGATCAGTCGGCGTTAAGACAAAAATCCGTATTTCTCGGCGGTCGAGGCATAGGAACGCCAATCAGGAAGGCGAGACAGCTATTCTCTGCCCACTGGGCGTGCGAAACTGTGTCATCGTTGGGACGGGCGCCGAGGGGCATTGTGACCCGAGCCGGCCGCGCTCAGATCAAGACGCGCACGGACCATAACGCCAGGGTCCGATACGCGCGATGGACTGGCGAAGGCCGCTCCTTCAAGGCGGCCGCGCCTGGGAGGACGAAAGGAACGGGACATGACCGCCACGGTCTCTCCGATCACGCCGGGCGCGCCGGACGCGCCTGAAACGGGTGTCAGTCTTTCCGACTACGTGCCTTATCGCCTGGCGACCGCCTCGGCGGCGGTCAGTCGTCTGATCGCGCGCGCTTACGAGGACCGCTTCGGTCTCACGATCCCCCAGTGGCGGCTGATGTCGGTGCTGGCCGAAGGCGCGCTGACCCCGCACGCCGCCGTCGCCCGCACGGCGATGGACAAGGTCCGCGTCAGCCGCGCGGCCCAAGACCTGGTCGTGCGCCGCCTGATCGCCCGCACCACGGTGCGCTCCGATCGCCGCTCGCACACCTTGGAGCTGACCGCCGCGGGCCGTCGGTTGTTCGCCGAAATCGCGCCGCTGGCGCTTGCCTACGAGGCCACGTTGCTGGCGGGGCTGGCGCCGCACGAGGTGGCGACCTTCAAGCGTCTGCTGAACCACCTCGAGACCGCCGCCATCCAGTTGGCCGGCGGCGAGACGATCACGCCGCCCTAGCCGCGTGGACGGCGCGGGCGATCGCGCGCGCCAGGCAGTCCGCCGCCGCCGAGCCCAGGCGCGCAAGCCCCGCCGCGCGGGCCGGACCCTCGCCAAGCGCCGTCGCCCCCGAGGCCAGGGCGAAGACGATATCGCCGTCGAACGTCGTGTGGGCCGGACGGATCGCGCGGCCCATTCCGTCATGCGCCATCATCGCCACGCGTCGCGCCTCGGCGGTGCTGATATCGGCGGTGGTCGCCACCACGGCCAGGGTGGTGTTGGCGCCAGGACGAAGCCGGCCCATCGCGCCCAGCTTGGTGTCGTCGGGCATGGGATCGATCGCGGCCGGCATCGGGCCCGGACGACGTCCGCCGAACTCGCCGTCGATCTCGAATGGCCAGGCCCAGAACGTCTCGCCGTCGGGCATGTAGACAGAGCCGACCGGATTGGCCGCCACCAGGGCGCCGACGATCAGGCCATCGCCCAGGTCCAGCGAGGCCGAGCCCAGGCCGCCCTTGACCACGCCCGCCATGGCCCCGCGCCCCGCGCCGAACGACCCGAGCGGGAAATCGACCCCGGCGGCCTCGACCGCCTTCACGCCCAGCTCCCGATAGGGCGGGGACAGCCCCCAGGCCTTGTCGCCGCCGTTGCCCAGGTCGTGCAGCGACGCGGCCGGCACAATGGGGATCGCGGGCGATCCAGCCGCCAGCTTCACGCCCACGTCGCGGGCGGAAAGGGCGATCGCCGCGCCGTCGGCGGCGCCCAAGCCGAACACCGAACCGCCGGACAGGCAGATCGCGTGGGCGCGGGAAAAGCTATTCTCGGGGCGCAGGGTGTCGGTCTCGCGAACGGCCGGCCCGCCGCCGCGCACATCGACCGCCGCCGTCCAGGCCTCGGGGCAGAGCAACACCGTCACGCCCGTGCGGACGGCTTCGTCCTCGACGCATCCGACGGTCAGGCCGGGAACATCGGTGATCAGATTGCGGGGGCCGGGACGGGGCATCGGGAATCTCCGTGATTTTCGATGCTAGACCGGTCTTCGCGAGACTGGAATTCGCCCGCGACGCCTGCTAGGAAGACCACCCTTCGCGTTGCGAAGCCTGCGGGCGTGGTGAAACTGGTAGACGCGCCGGACTCAAAATCCGGTTCCGAAAGGAGTGTCGGTTCGACCCCGACCGCCCGCACCAACTCTGTCTTCCCTTTAAATGCAAGCGCCGGATTCGGCTTGAAAAAGCGCTGGCGCCGCAGCAGCATCGATGCTGATACCGGTGTCAGGAGACGCATCGGGGGAGGAGACGCCATGACCGTGTTCAAGGGCGCTGGCGAGCTTTCGCCGCCGATCGGACGGCGAGTCGTTTTGGGAGGTCTGGGCGTTCTATCGGCTGGCCTTCCAGCCGCCGCGATGGGCCGGCGGCCGCCGCGTGACGCGCCCGACCAGACGCGCTGGGTCTTCGATCGGCTCTCGAACATCGGCGGCGCCGCGACAACGATCGAGGGCGATCCGCGCTTGATCGACACGCCCCATGGCAAGGCCGTGGAGTTCGACGGCGTTGACGACCGGCTGGTCATCGACCGTCATCCTCTGGCCGGCATGTCGCAATTCACGTTCGAGGCGCTGTTCCGGCCCGACGGCGGGGTCTTCGCCCAGCGCTGGTTCCACTTGAACGAGGAGGACCCGACGCCTGGCGCGGCGCCGTCCGTGACCCGCATGCTGTTCGAAATCCGAGTGACCGGCGAGGTCTGGAGCCTGGACGCCTTCGCCACCGGGCCCGGCTACAAGCAGACCCTTCTGTTCCAGGACAAGACCTTCCCGGTCGGGCGCTGGTACTGGGTCGCCCAGAGTTATGACGGCAAGACCTACCGAGCGTTCGTGAACGGCCAGCTGCAAGGCGAGGCCGAGATCGACTTCAAGCCGCAAGGGCAAGGCCGTTCCTCGGTCGGCGCGCGGATGAACAGAGTCGACTACTTCAAGGGCGCTGTTCGGGAGGCGCGCTTCACGCCGCGCGCCTTGGCGCCCGAGGCGTTGCGGCGCATCGGTGGCGACTAGAGCCGCCGCGTCGCCCCGACCCGGTCGATCAAACCCTTGAGCAGCGGCCGCCCCTTCAGCCAGGGGCCATGGCCCGAATCGACGTTGATGTGCCCGGCGCGGCCCAGGTCGACGAACTCAGAGCCCCAACCGCGCGCGAAGGCTTCCGCGCGCTCGATCTCGACATAGGGGTCGTTACGGCTGGCCACGACCAGGCTGGGGAAGGGCAGGCGCTGGCGCGGGATCGGCGAGAAGCCGACCAGCAGGCGGCCGGCCGGACCCTCGCGATTGACGTCGGCTGGCGCGACCAGCATCGCCCCGCCCACGCCGCGACCGCCGGTCACCTGGGCGAAGTGGGCGACAAGCGCGCAGCCCAGGCTGTGGGCGACGAGGATCGCCCCAGGGCGCTGGCGGACGGCTTCGGCCAGGCTGATCGTCCAGTCGCCCAGCAGGGGGCGCTCCCAGTCCTGCTGCTCGACACGTTCGGCGTTGGGGAGCTCGCGCTCCCAGTGGGTCTGCCAGTGATCGGGCCCCGAATTGTAGAGCCCCGGCACGATCAGGATCGGCGGGCCGTCGGCGTCGTCGCGACCGCGGCGACGCGGCGTTTCGAAGATGTGCGGGGCGGGGGTCATGGATGCGCTCGGGTCAACGGGTGGCCGTCGAGCGCACATGGCTCCTTTCGCGGTCTCTGCTCAATTCATATGAATTCAATAGGAATTCAGAAAAGCTGGGGCGAGACCGTGGTTTCGCGCCTTGATCAGGCGATCTTGTCGCCGCGATGCAAGGGATCGGGCAGGGGATCGCCGGATGTCACGAACTGGAGCGAGACCGAATTGATGCAGTAGCGCAGCCGCGTCGGGGCCGGGCCGTCCGGGAAGACGTGGCCCTGGTGGCTGTCGCAGCGGGCGCAGCGAGTCTCGATGCGGACCATGCCGTACGAGGTGTCACGGACGCCGACCACGTGGTCCTCGGCGAACGGCGCGTAGAAGCTGGGCCAGCCGGTGCCGCTCTCGAACTTGGTCTCGTGCTTGAACAGCGGCAGACCGCAAAGCCGGCAGCAATAGGCGCCCGGGCTCTTCTCGCCCAGCAGGCCACCGCAGAACGGCGCCTCGGTGCCGTGGTGAAGGAGGACGCGCGCCTCCTCGGCCGTCAGGTCGGCCTCCAGGCGTTCGCGTTCCGGCTCCGTCGGCGGGGTTAGATCGAAGCCGGCGGTTGAAAGGATGGCTGCGTCTGTCATGACAGCCAATGTAGGCGCTCGCGCGCCGAAACGGTAGAACCAGGAGCGTCTCATGACCGTCGCCGTCGCCTTTTTGCAGCCGGGCTGGGCCGATTGGGAGGCCGGCGCCGTGTTGGCCCTGCTGCGCGAGCACCTGAAGGTTCAGATCGAGATCGCCACCCCGACCGGCGATCCGGAAACCTCGATCGGCGGGATTCTGGCCGCCGCCGACTACCGGTTCGGCGACCCGGTGCTCGGCGACGCCGACCTCTTCATCCTGATCGGTAGCGACGAATGGTCGAAGGGCGAGAACCCGGCGATCACCGCGCTGCTGCGCCAAGCCTTCGCCGACGGCAAGCCGGTGGCGGGCATCTGCGCGGGCACGACGGCCCTCGCGCGCGCGGGCCTGTTCGAGGGGCGCAAGCACACCTCGAACGGCAAGGACTGGCTGGAGGGCGTGGTCCCCGGCTACGCGGGAGCCGAGCACTACGTGGACACGTCCAAGGCGGTGGCGGATGGCAGGGTTGTCAGCGCCTCGGGCCTGGCGCCCGTCACCTTCGCCGCCGCCGTGGCGCGGCTGGTGGCGCCAGAGGCCGAGGCGATGATCGCCGAATACGAAGCCCTGTTCGCCCGGGAGTTTTCCTAGATATAAATATACCTCATAGATTGTAATTCACCGTCGTTCCCTCTATGTTCTCGATGCTGTAGAGAGAGGGGCGGCGAATGGCGGATCCGTTTCCACCGGGGCGAGGAACGGTCGAGGCGGCCGGACGGCTGAACGTCCGACGCGACAAGCCGCGCACCATCTCGCCGAAGGCGCGGGTGCTGGAGGCTGGGACGCGTTTCACCGTCAGGAACTCGGTGACCGGAGACCTCGTCTCCGGTGTCAGCCAGTGGTTCGACCTGGGCGGCGGGGAGTATGCGTGGGCCGGCGGCTGCCGGGACTTCCAGCCGCTCGTGGAAGAGGACGCCGATCGCCCCGACCGAAGTCAGCTTCACGACTATGTCCCGCCGCGTTTCAAGATCGCGCGGGGCGTCCGCCACAGGATCCAGGGCCGCCGGCCCAACGGCCTCGAAGGCCTGATCATCCACTTCGACGCCTACCGCGTCAGGAAGGCGGGCAACGGGGTCGAGGATTCCGACGCGCGAACGCTGGACATGATGCGCTCGGGTCAGGCCAACGGCTTCCACTACGGCGAGATCAGCCGCACCGGGACGATCTTCCTGCCGGAGAATTTCGAGTGGAGCGAGTGGGGCTCGCACGCCGGCGTCAGCCAGTGCCCCGTGACCCAGCGGACGGGCGTGTCGCGCTACTATGTCGGCTTCGAGATGAACAATCCGGGCCGGCTGTACGAGGCCCAGGAGGATGGCGTCTTCTGCCCATGGTTCAACGCCGTGCGCGACGCCGACGGTGAGGTCGTGCTGGACGCGCGCGGCCGCTGCCAGCGCAAGTCGATCCATGACGAGTGGTATTCGGCCTCCGACGTGCGCACGGTCACGGCGGACGGAAACATCAAGGCCGGGACCTATCTGCCCTATAGCTTCGACCAGTTCGAGGCGCTGACGAACCTGTGCCTGTATTTGGCCAGGACCTTTCCCGCCAACTTCAGCCTGGACCGGGTGTTTGGCCACGACGAGGTGGCGCCGAACCGCAAGAACGATCCGGGCGGAGCCTTGGCCGACCCCGCCCGTCTGATGACCATGGCCGCGTTCCGGGCCTATCTGAAGTCGCTTATTTGAGCGTCGCGGCGGCCGCGCGCGCGATGATCCCGTCCTGCGGCGCCGAGCCGCCTGAAACGCCGAGCGCGCCGACGATCTTGCCGTCCACCAGCAACAGCTCGCCGCCCTCGATGGCCATGGCGCCGGTGAAGATGGCGTTCAGCGTGCCGGCCTTCACCGCGTCCTGGAAGTAGGACGTCGGACGACGGAAGTTGGTGGCGGTCTGGGCCTTCTTCAGCGCCACGTCGATCGAGCCATACTGTGCGCCGTCCATCTTCTCGGAAAGCACGACCGCGCCGTTGGACTCCACCACGGTGATGACCATGGACCAGCCGTTCTTGCGCGCCTCGGCCTCGGCGGCGGCCACGACCGACTTGGCCTCGGCCAAGGTGATCACGCGGGCCGCGTAGGTCGGATGGACCGCCGGGGCGGTGGTCTGGGCCAGGGTGGGCGCGCTCGTTAGGCAGAGACCGGCGGCGACCAGAGGGAGAAGCTTCTTCATGGCAGCACGACCTCGTCGTTCAGGCGGGTGTTCTGGGGTTGGCTGGTGGCGATCCGCACCCGCAGGCCCTGAGCCTTGACGCCGGCGGGGATCCTCAGCTTGACCGAGGCGGTCTTGGGCAGCAGGTCGCGCGGCGCCTTCAGGGCTGGAGTGGGGGCGCTGGCCAGCACCTTGCCCGCGGCGTCGACCAGCTCAAGCTTGGCCGGCGCGGCGTCCTGGGCGCCCAGGCTGTGGACGGTGGCGGTGACGGCCGCGCCCTTCACCACGACATCGCCGCGACCGACGCCAAGGTCCGCGCGCTTGGCCGGGTCGTCACCCGCCCTTTCCAGCTTCATGTCGATAACCGTAGTCTGGCGCGGGGCCAGAACCACCTGGGTCCCCAGGCTGCGCTCGAAGGCGACCGAACGAGCCTCCCCCGCGCCATCGATGGCGTCATCGCCATTGGCGTCGAGGCCTTGAGCCAGGCTCCACTGGCCCGGCGCGACGTTCCAGCCGGTCATGGTCGCCGTCACCGGCTTGTCGGTGGTGTTGTAGGCGATCACCTTGAAGCGGGTCTTGGTCGCGTCCTTGACCAGCAGCGCCACGTCCGTGCCGTCGGCGTTGTCGAAGCGCCAGGAGACGACGTGGCCCGGCGTCATCTGGGCGCGCTTGTTGGCGATGCCGCCCAGACGGGTGCGTTGCAGGTAGTCGGACGGCAGCTCCACCCGGTCGGACCACCAGTGGCCCTCCGTGTGCATGTACATGTGCTGGGCGTTCCACTGGATCTCGTCGGCGTAGAGCGCCTCCAGGAACGACTTGTCGCCGGTCAGCGACCAGGCGGCGTAGCGCTCGAACGCGCCGCCCTTGCCCGCGGCCTTGACCAGGGCGTCCTTGTTGGCCTCGCCGAGCTTCAGCTCGGTCAGGGCGTTCTCGTTGACGTTCTGCAGCGACTTCAAGCCGTTCTTGCCGATCCGCCATTGGACGGGGACCAGGTATTTCGGATCACCCGTCAGGCGATAAGCCGCCCAGAACACCTGGAACGGACCATCCGCGCCCGAGCCCTGGAGCACCGTGCCGCCGCGCTCGGCGTCGGTGCGCCAGTTGATTTCGTTGGGATACGAGCCGTCCGGCCGAACGTGGGCCAGATAGCCGTCGGCCAGACCAATCACGGTGTCGCGCGCGGTCGGATCGCCGTTGTAGTCGCTGATCAGGATCGACGGGTGGGTGACGCCGAACGAATAGGGCTTTTGCCACTCCCACGGGCCTTCGCGATAGAAGACCTTGCCGCTGTACCAGTTGGTGTTGAAGTGGACATGGCCCGCGGGGTTCTTGCTGACCACCTTGGGCAGGGCCTTGACCGTCGTGAACAGCCGCTCGACCGCCAGCGGATCGCCGTAGTTGACGTACATCGCCTCCGAGTTGGAGTTGATGCCCTCTTCGTAGGCGTGAAGTTCGTCCGTCACGATGGTCGAGAGTCCATCGGTGAACATGTCGTTCTTGTAGACGGCGTCGGTCAGGCGGTTCAGTGAATGGGTGATCTTGTCCGGCTGCACGCCCATCAGCGCCACGCCGGGCCATTGCTGCAAGAGATCGCTGTCGTCCGACAGGCCGCCGCCGAAGTCGCCGAAGTCGGCCTGGCGTTCATCGATCCACCAGTTGACGTACTTGGAGACCAGCTTGAGGTCCTCCAGCTGGCGGAACGCCCAAAGCGGCGTGTCGTCCTTGGGCTTGGGCTGTTCGAACGCCGGCCAGCCCTGGCTGCCATAGGTGATGTCGCCCCAGTACTCGCGACCGATCTGGTTGTCGGGATCGACGCGCAGCAGGTCGGAGATGTCGGCGTAGAGGCGGCGATAGAGGCCCTGGCGTTTCGAGGTCGTGTGCTCCTCGACCAGGAAGGCCCAGTTGTCCTTCACCTGGTTCAGGCGGTCCTGGATATGCTCGACCTTGGCCTTGTCGCGGGCCTTCAGCACCAGGCGGATCTTGGCGCCGTCCAGGGCCTTGGGACCAAAGTCGGCGCTGTCGGCGGCGAGGGTGAGATAAAGGCTGTCGGCGGTCAGGATGCGGTCGCGCAGGTCGAGCCACACGGTGCGGGCCTCGCCGGCCTTCACCGAGACGCTGACGTCGATCATGTTGCGGCCCGGCCAGATCGGGTCCTTCACCTGAATGTTCAGGGGAATGATCGCGCCGGCCGCGCCGGGCAGGGCGGGGATGTCGATGGCGATCCCATCCAGGCCGTCGCGCGCGTTCTCCCAGCCATAGGCCCAGTTGCGCGCCAGCGGCTTGGCCGCCGGCGCGTCGCCGAAGCCGGACGGGATCAGGACGTGGACGATCGGCAGGCTCTTGGCGGTCAGATCGGTCGCGGGACGCGGGCGCGCGGGCGCGGCGTCCGGAATGGCCACGACGGTGGCCCGCTCGCCCGCTGGATGACGACCGGCGATGTAGGCGTTGAGCTCGGCGAGGTTCAGATAGTCCGGCGCCACGTCGGCGCGGACCGTGTAGCTCATCTTGAACGCGTCCTTCGGCTCGGCGCCGGCCGAGACGTTGTAGGTCCATAGCTCCTGGATCGGGGTCTCTTGCGCGATGTTGGTGAAGGTCAGCACCCCGCCCTTTAGCGGCTGGGCGAGGGGGGTGACCGTGCGCTGCTGGTCCTTGGGCCGCGTCCCGACGCTGTTTCCCTTCTCGCCCGCCTTGGCCGACCAGGAGAGGGCGCCATAGGCCGGCCCCTGGATTTCCAGTCGGTTGATGGGCTCGTCGGGCAGGGTCAGCGTCAGCGCCTTGCCGCCGTCGACATAGACGTTCCAGTCCGGCAGCTGGAAATAGTCGTCGCGGCCGGGCAGGCGCGAGCGGTTGTAGACGCCGGGCCAGGTGGTCTCCGAGATCCCGTCATTGGCCCGCCACATCCATTGCTTGATGTCCTTGGCGTCGGCGATCTCCACCTTGCGGATCGTGGTCTGGGCGTCGGCGAGGAGGGGCGGCAGGTCCTTGTTCCAGCCGTGGCGCTGTTTCCAGGCGGCGCGGATGGCTGGGTCGTCGAGCGTGGCGACCGGCGCGGCGACTGTTGGTGTTTCGTCGCGGGCGAGGGCGGCGATGGCCGAGCCCTCCAGCGCGCGATCATACACCCGAAGCTCGTCCAGATCGCCGCCGCGCGTGAAGTTGTAACGGCTCTGCACCTGGTGCGGGGCGATCACCCGGCCGGCGACGCCGAACTGATCAAGACCGGCGTCATAGACCGCCTTGGCTTCCTTCTTCGCCGCCAGCTTGCCGTCGACGTAGAGCTGGACGCCGCTCGTCTCGTCCCAGGTGAAGGCCAGGTGCGTCCACGCGTCGGGCGCGGGGTTCTTGTCGACCTTGAAGGAGACGCGGGTGCGCGAGAGGCCGTTATCGGTGACGAAGGCGTCGAAGCCGTGGCCGTTCCAGTCAATGCGCAGGAACGCCATGTCCCAACTGGAGTGGTCGGCATAGCCCACGCGGAAGATGACGAACGGCGCGACGCCCACCGGATAGCCCGAGCGCCAGAAGAGCGAGAGCGTGCCGCGCTGGGCCAGGATGTTGCCGGGCGCGTTCCACGAGACGATCCCCTCGTCGGCGGCGCGGAAACCCTTGCCGGTCTTGCCGTCGATCGGCGTGACCTTGTCGGCGAAGTTGGGAACGGGATCGCCGGCGGCGACGTCGGCCACGAGGCCCTTGTCGCCCGAGAGCTTGAACAGCAGGCCTGGCTCAGCCGAGGCTTGGGCGGCGGCCGCGTTGGCCACGATCAGCGCGCAGGCCGAGCCCAGTAAAATCGCCTTCATGCAACCGTCTCCTCCGGCTAGCGGATGTCCCGTTTTTTGGTAACCGGTGTCATTCCACTTCCTTGGTGTAGCGCCGTAAGGGCAGGGTTGCAAACCCGACGCGGCCTGATAGGCCATGCTGCAAAGCACAAAAAATCACGGGCGGAAGTAGCCGATGTTCAGCAAGATCCTGATCGCCAACCGCGGCGAGATCGCCGTTCGGGTCATCAAGACCTGCCGTCGCCTGGGGATCGCCACGGTGGTGGTCTATTCGGACGCCGACGCCGGCAGCCTGGCGGTCGAGATGGCCGACGAGACGGTGCACATCGGCCCGTCGCCGGCCGCGCAATCCTACCTTGTCGCTGACAAGATCATCGCCGCGTGCAAGCAGACGGGCGCCCAGGCGATCCACCCAGGCTTTGGCTTCCTGTCCGAGAACGCCGGCTTCGCCCAGCGCTGCGCGGACGAGGGGATCGTCTTCATCGGTCCCAATTCGGGCGCCATCTCGGCGATGGGCGACAAGATCGAGAGCAAGAAGTTCGCGCAAAAGGCCGGCGTCTCCTGCGTGCCCGGGCACATCGGCGAGATCGCCGACACGGCCGAGGCGGTGAAGATCTCCGAGGAGATCGGCTATCCGGTGATGATCAAGGCCTCGGCCGGCGGCGGCGGCAAGGGCATTCGCGTCGCCTGGACCCGCCAGGACGTCGAGGAGGGCTTCCCGGCCGTGCGGGCCGAGGCCAAGGCCAGCTTCGGCGACGACCGCATCTTCATCGAGAAGTTCATCGAAAGCCCGCGCCACATCGAAATCCAGGTGCTGGGCGACAAGCACGGCAATGTCGTCCACCTGTTCGAGCGCGAATGCTCGATCCAGCGTCGCAACCAGAAGGTCATCGAGGAAGCCCCGTCTCCCCTGCTGGACGAGGCGACCCGCGCCGCCATGGGCGCCCAGGCCGTCGCCCTGGCCAAGGCCGTGAACTACGACAGCGCCGGCACGGTCGAGTTCGTCGCCGGCCAGGACAAGAGCTTCTTCTTCCTGGAGATGAACACCCGCCTGCAGGTCGAGCACCCGGTCACCGAACTGATCACGGGCCTGGATCTCGTCGAGCAGATGATCCTCAGCGCGGCCGGCGAGAAGATGGCCTTCGAGCAGAAGGACCTGAAGATCAACGGCTGGGCCATCGAGAGCCGCATCTACGCCGAGGACCCGTACCGCAAGTTCCTACCCAGCATTGGCCGACTGGTCCGTTATGACCCGCCTTCGGAAGGCGAGAAGGACGGTTACAAGGTCCGCAATGACGCCGGCGTCCGCGAGGGCGACGAGATCTCGATGTTCTACGACCCGATGATCTCCAAGCTCTGTACCTGGGCGCCCACCCGGATCGCGGCGATCGACGGCATGGGTCGGGCGCTGGAGGACTTCCACATCGAGGGCCTGGGTCAGAACATCCCGTTCCTGGCCGCGGTGATGGACCAGCAGCGCTTCCGGTCCGGCAAGATCTCGACCAACTACATCAAGGACGAGTTCGCCGAGGGTTTCCATGGAACGGAACCGACCCCCGAGCAGATCGACATCCTGACCGCCGTCGGCGCGGCCATGCAGCGCGTCTACGCCGCCCGCGCGCGGTCCAACGCCTCGGGTCTGGCCTCGGCGGCGCGTGACGAGTGGATCGTGTTCGTCGGCCACGCCAAGCGTCGGGTGAAGGTGGCCGGAGAGGGCGACATCACCATCGAACTGCTCGATGAAGGCCGGGTTCTAAACCTGACCGACATCGACTGGCGTCCGGGCAAGCCGGTGTTCAAGGCGGCGCTGGACGGCAAGGCCTTCACGGTCCAGGCCAGCCCGGCCGCCGAGGGCTTCACCATCCGCCACCGCGCGACCAAGGCGCGCGTGCTGGTCCTGACCCCGCGCAGCGCCGAGCTGCACGGCAAGCTGCCCGAGAAGCAGGCGGCCGACACCTCCAAGCTGGTGCTGTCGCCGATGCCGGGCCTGGTGGTCTCGATGGACGTCGCGGCCGGCCAACAGGTCCGCGAGGGCGAGGTCGTCTGCGTGCTCGAGGCCATGAAGATGCAGAACATCATCCGCGCCGAGCGCGATGGCGTGGTGAAAGCCGTCAACGCCAAGGGTGGCGACCCGGTCGCGGCCGACGAGGTGCTGGTGGAGTTCGCCTGAAGCCGCGCTTAGATTGGGCGTGAGCCGAGTCGGAGCGAAGGTGAGATGAGCGAACGTAGCGAGTGGGCGGAGCTGTTCCTGTCGTCGAACGGCCGGCTGGCGCGCACGCCGTTCCTGATCGCCGCGGCGGTGCTGCTGGGCGTGGCGGTGCTTTACGAGGCCATCGCCGGCTACACCCTGCACTGGCTGACCGGCTGGGTCGTTTATCCGGCCCTGCTGTTCTCGGGCGCCTGCGTGCTGTCCAAGCGCTTGCATGATCGCGGCCGGTCGGGCTGGTGGGCGCTGTTGATCCTCGTGGCCTTCATCGCCGTCTGGCCCCAGCCCGAGCACTTCCTGGACTTCATGTTCTGCCTGGTCATCGCCTGGGCGGTGGTCGAGCTAGGCGTGATGGGCGGCGAGCAGGGCGCGAACCGTTACGGTCCCAATCCTCTGAAGACGATTTCGATCTAGGTCGTCGGTCCTAGACCGGCGTCGTGGCGTCCTCGGCGGGCCCGAACACCTTCTCGAAGCTCGCCCGTAGCGCCGCGTCCGCTTCGTCCAGAGTGACGGGCAGGCCAAGATCCACCAGGCTGGTGACGCCGTGCTCGGTCTGGCCGCAGGGCACGATGCCGGAGAAGTGCGACAGATCCGGCTCCACGTTCAGACTGATCCCGTGGAAGCTGACCCAACGGCGCAGCTTGACGCCGATGGCGGCGATCTTGTCCTCGCGGCTCCAGCCCGCGCCCTTGCGCTCGACCCAGACGCCGACGCGGCCCTCGCGCAGCTCGCCGGTGACGTTGAAGGCGGCCAGGGCGTCGATGATCCAAGCTTCCAGCGCCGCGACGAAGGCGCGCACGTCGCGCCCGCGCTTGGTCAGGTCCAGCATCACATAGGCCACGCGCTGGCCTGGGCCGTGATAGGTGAACTGCCCGCCGCGCCCGCTCTCGAACACCGGGAAGCGGTCGGGTGTCAGCAGGTCGCCGGCC
The DNA here is from genome assembly GCF_031454995.1 of Caulobacter segnis. GTDB lineage: Bacteria > Pseudomonadota > Alphaproteobacteria > Caulobacterales > Caulobacteraceae > Caulobacter > Caulobacter segnis_E. The sequence goes on from NZ_JAVDRV010000005.1 coordinate 247,998, forward strand.
TTGGCCGAGACGCCGGCGGTATAGAGAGGCGGGTGCTCCAGCAGCCAGATCAATTCGCCCGCCGTCCCGTCTGCGATGGCGGCGGCCCGCGCCTCCATGGCGGCAACGGCTGCCGGGTAATCCACGTAGTCGGTCGAAACCGCCCAGCCAACGGGCGCCGCGTCATCGCGCCTCATGGTCGGAAGTCCAGTGTTTTCAGCGTTTAACGGGAGCGCAAGCATACGGCCCTAATCTTGCAATCTTGGACGCGGCGACCCGGTCGGTCGCGTGTGTCAGTTCAGGGGCCTTACTTCGTGACCCAGGTCAACGCCGTCAATGTCGAGATCTCCGTCCTTTTGGGCCGTTCGATCCTGCCCATGCAGCAACTGCTGCGCATGGGCCGTGGCGCCGTGATCCCGCTGGACGCCAAGACGAACGACGAAGTCTGGATCCTGGCCAACAACCATCCCATCGCCCGCGGCGAAATCCAGATCAGCGACGACCGCATCGCCATCCAGGTGACCCGCGCGGCCGACGTCTACGACTACATGGCGGGCGGGACCTAATTCGTCGCGGGGGAGAAGTTCGCGATAGGCGAACTTCCGACTTCCCAAAGCCGATTCAGTTTGCTACGTGCCGCCCCTCACCACGAGCGGTCGTGGCGGAATTGGTAGACGCGCAGCGTTGAGGTCGCTGTATCGCAAGATGTGGAAGTTCGAGTCTTCTCGACCGCACCAGGTGAACTTGAATAGGGCGCTCCGGCGAAATCGGTTTCCGACTCGCAAGGGGCGCTCTAATCGTTTCTGGCCCTGATTTCGCCTCGGGGTCGCTTCATCGGACCAACCAGCACGAACCCACGCGCTCTAAGAGCTCAGGAGGCCCCCATGACCCGGGACACCGCCGAACTGACCGACGACGTGCTGGACGACATCCCGCTGGCCAAATCCGAGACCCCCGAGGAGCTGGAAGACCTGGCCCTTGGCGAGGACTACGCCCTCAATCCCGAATACGTCGAGATGGTGGTCGACGCCGCGGACAGCGGCGACGCCAAGCGCCTGCGCGAGCTGGTGGGCGCCCTGGACCCGGCCGACGTCGCCGACCTGATGGGCTTCCTGACCGCCGACTATCGCGAGCAGATCATCCCGCTGCTCGATCCCGAGGCGCTGGGCGAGATCATCTCCGAGCTCGAGGACAACATCCGCGAGGAGGTGCTGGAGGCCACGCCGTCGGTGACCCTGGCCCGCGCGCTGGAAGAGCTGGACACCGACGACGCCGCCGACGTCATCGACGACCTGGACGACACCAAGCGCTTCCAGGTGCTGGCCGCCATGGGCGAGACCGACCGCGCCGCGATCGAGACGACCCTGTCCTACGAGGACGAGACGGCCGGCCGCCTGATGCAGCGCGAGTTCCTGGCCGCGCCCGAGTTCTGGACGGTCGGCCAGACGATCGACCACGTCCGCGAGGCGGGCGAGACGCTGCCGGAGCTGTTCTTCGACGTCTATGTGGTCGATCCGACCTACAAGCCCGTCGGCGCCATTCCGATCAGCATCCTGCTGCGCAGCCGGCGCGAGACGCCGCTGGCCGAGCTGATGGAGGCGGTCACCGAAATTCCGGTCGACATGGACCAGGAAGAGGTCGCCTACATCTTCGACAAGTACCACCTGATCAGCGCGCCGGTGATCGAGCCGGGCGGGCGGCTGGTCGGCCAGATCACCGTCGACGACATCGTCGAGGTCATTCGCGACGAGGCCCAGGAAGACATCCTGGCCCTGGCCGGCGTGTCCGACGCGGGCCGCGACGCCTCGGTGGTCGAGATCGTCAAGTCGCGCCTGCCGTGGCTGATGCTGAACCTGGCCACCGCCACCCTGGCCGTCAGCGGCGTCGCCATCTTCCAGGCCGAGATCGCTCAGTTGGTCGCCCTGGCCATCCTGATGCCGATCGTCTCGTCGCTGGGCGGCAACGCCGGCACCCAGACCCTGGCCGTCGCCGTGCGCGCCCTGGCCAGCAAGGAGCTGACCACGGCCAACGCCCGCCGGATCATCCTGCGCGAGCTGCTGGTCGGCCTGGTCAATGGCCTGTGTCTTGCTTTGGTGATGGGAACGGCGACCTATCTGTTCTTCGGTCCGGCGGATCATCACGACAAGCTGGCGATCATCGTCGGCGCGGCGTTGGTGGCCAACATCTTCACCGCGGCGGTGGGCGGCATCCTGATGCCGCTGGCGCTGGAGAAGATGGGGCGCGACCCAGCGGTGTCCTCGTCGATCTTCGTCACCTTCCTGACGGACTTCACGGGCTTCTTCGCGGTATTGCTGATCGCGTCCCTGCTTTTGCACTGAGGAATCCAGCCAAACTGGCGCGGTCCTTGCGCCGGGACAGGCGAGCACACCCGCGTCTGTCTCAATTTGGGTCAAACTAGGCGATGAAACCGCGTCATCAGGTCTCCCGCGCCGCCGTCGATCTCATCAAGAGATTCGAAGGCTACCGTCAGTCGTCCGCCCAGCTTCCCGATGGGCGCTGGACGATCGGCTATGGCCACACGCTGACCGCGCGCCCGGGCGCGACTGTCTCGGAAAAGGACGCCGAGGCGCTGCTGCTGTACGACCTGATCTCGGTGGCCCACTCGGTCAACGAGCACACCTATACGCCGCTGACCCAGAACCAGTTCGACGCCCTGGTCTGCTTCGCCTTCAATATTGGTCTCGAGAACTTCCTGCGCTCGGGCGTGCTGCGCCGGATCAACGAGGGCTCGCTGCTGCAGGCCGCCTGCGCCATGGAGATGTGGCGCAAGGCTGACTTCGAGGGCGAGCGGATCGTCATCGACGCCCTGGTTCGCCGCCGATCGGCCGAGAAAACCCTGTTCCTGACGCCCGCCAACGGCGAGTGGGTGCCCGCGCCCAGCCCCGTCTTGCGGCCCAAGATCGACTACGACGCCAGCAACGCCATTCCCAAGCAGACGCCGGCCGCCGTCAGCACGCGCACCGAAGGCGATCGCATCGTCGCGCATCGCGACGGTGATTTGCCCTTCAGTATCGCTGTCCCGGAAGAGGACAGGCCCTCCGCGACGGAACAGTCCGCCGCCGCCGTGAGCGCGCGGCTGGAGGCCATTCTCGCCGAGACGGACGCGACGCCCAGCAAGGCGCAGCCGGATCTTGGCTTGCCCGAACCGCCGGTCCCGCGGATCGAGAAGGCCGCTGGCGCCGCGTCCGGCCCCGTCCTGTTCCAGGACACGCCGGTCGTCGAGCTGACCCCATTCCGCCCGTCGCCCCAGGCGCCCGAAAAGCCGGCCGCCGCGGAAGCCTTCGCGCCGGGCCCGGTCGCCAACGAGCCGACGCTGTTCGGCGCGGCGACGGACGGCGGCTCGGCGTTCAATCTCGACGGCTTCTCGATCAGCGCCGCCACGGATGCGTCGCCCGCGGCCGAAATCGCGGGTGGCCGTCGCAAGCCCCCGCGCTCGCGCGGCAGCGCTAGCCTGTTGATCGTGCTGGGCCTGTTGGGTCTGTCGCTGTTCGGCGGCGGCGTCCTGTGGATCCTGACCGTCGCGGTCGGGGCCGCCGATCAGGTCCGGCTGTTCGGCTATGGCGCCAGCATAGTTGGCGCGATCTGCTTCGTGGTTTCGGCGTATCTTCTGTTGCGCCGACTGGCCGGGCCGGATAGGGCGGGCGAATAAGAAGTTTCCTTACTCAAGGGAAGCTGAGCAAGAACGCCCGCGGGTCTAGCTGATCCGCGGGCGTTCGTGCCATGGGAGGACTATCATGACGAATTTCGCACCCACGATGGACTTCGCGCTGGGCGAGACCGCCGACGCGATCCGCGAGACGACCGCCCGCTTCGCCGCCGACCGCATCGCGCCCCTGGCGGCCGAGATCGACGAGACCAACACCTTCCCGCGCGCCCTGTGGGTCCCGATGGGCGACCTGGGCCTGCACGGCATCACCGTCGAGGAGGAGTTCGGCGGCCTGGGCCTGGGCTACCTTGAGCACGTCGTGGCGATGGAGGAGGTTTCCCGCGCCTCGGCCTCGGTGGGCCTGTCGTACGGCGCGCACTCTAACCTCTGCGTCAATCAGATCCGTCGCTGGGGTACGCCCGAGCAGAAGCGGCGCTACCTGCCCAAGCTGATCAGCGGCGAGCATGTCGGCTCCCTGGCCATGAGCGAGGCGGGGGCGGGCTCCGACGTCGTGTCGATGAAGCTGCGCGCCGAGCAGCGCGGCGACCGCTACGTCCTGAACGGCACGAAGTTCTGGATCACCAACGCCCCGCACGCCGACACCCTGGTGGTCTACGCCAAGACGGGGGAGGGGAGCCGCGGCATCACCGCCTTCCTCGTCGAGAAGGGGATGAAGGGCTTCAGCGTCTCCAAGAAGCTGGACAAGATGGGCATGCGCGGCTCGGACACCGCCGAGCTGGTGTTCGAGGACTGCGAGATCCCGGAAGAGAACGTCATGGGCCCCGTTGGCGGCGGCGTGGGGGTGCTGATGAGCGGCCTCGACTACGAGCGCGCGGTGCTGGCGGCGGGGCCGCTGGGCATCATGCAGGCCTGCCTCGACATCGTCCTGCCGTATGTGCGCGACCGCAAGCAGTTCGGCCAACCGATCGGCGGCTTCCAGCTGATGCAGGGCAAGATCGCCGACATGTACGTGGCCCTGAACTCGGCCCGGGCCTATGTCTATGCCGTGGCGCGGGCTTGCGACGCCGGAAAGACCACGCGCTTCGACGCGGCCGGCGCGATCCTGATGGCCAGCGAGAACGCCGTGAAGGTGTCCCTGGAGGCGATCCAAGCCCTGGGCGGCGCGGGCTACACCAAGGAATGGCCGGTCGAACGGCTGCTGCGGGACGCCAAGCTCTACGACATCGGGGCCGGCACCAACGAAATCCGCCGCTTCCTGATCGGTCGCGAGCTGATCGGGGCCTGAGACCAGCCAAAGCAGGCGACGGACACGAAAAAGGGCCGCCCCGATCGGGACGGCCCTTCCATCGTCGTAGCCGCTCGCGCAGCGCGTGACTTAAACCTAGGTGCTCAACACCTTAGGCGGAAACCTCGTTCTTCAGGCTCCAGGTCACGACTCGCGACCGCGGTTGGAGACAATGAGACACTGGATCACCTCCTTTCAGTGGTTGAACAACACAAGGAGGATATGGGCCTTTTCTCCCCGATGGGAAGAGGCTCCGCGCGCGACGCGAGGTCGCGGTCAGAGCGTCAGCAGGCGAAGGCCAATCAGGATCGCGGCCCACATCGCCATCGCGGCGCCGATGGCCAAGGGGCGGCTCAGGTTAAGCCGGCGGAGGCTGGGGGCGGGGGCGGGAGCGCCGCCGGGAGCCAGATGAATCTGCGTGACCATTCCGCGTGATTTCCTTCCCTATGGCCCCTCTGTCGGAAGCCTGTCTCGAACACTATGATGAATCTTCTTCGTTGAGAAGAATTCTTCACAAACCGCGAAGTTGCACGGTGTCTGATTGTCGCACCGGGGAGGGATAGAATGGCGCGCTGGGATCCGGACATCTACGCCCTCTATCGTCGATACCGCGAGCGCCCCGCTCAGGACCTGATGTCGATTCTCCCCCCGGAGATGGCCCCCCGCGAAATCTGGGACCTAGGGTGCGGCATGGGCGAGCAGGCCGCCTTGCTGGCCGAGCGTTTCCCGCGGGCGCGGGTGCGCGGTCTCGACTCAAGCCCGGACATGCTGCGGCGAGCCCGGGCGCTGTCCCAGCAGGTGGAGTGGATCGAGGGCGACATCGAGGGTTTCGCTCCGGACGCGCCGGCGGACCTGATCTTCACCAACGCCGCTCTTCATTGGGTGCCCGATCATAAGATGTTGATCCCGCGCCTGGCCGCGGCCCTGGCGCCGTCGGGCGTGCTGGCGATCCAGATCCCGGTGGTCGACAGCCTGGGCTGGCGCGGCAGCCTCGCCGAGGTCATGCAGGTGGGAACCTGGGCCTCCAAGCTCGCGAACGTCGCCGGCGCCGGTCCGACCGCGTCGCCCGACGACTACTATGACTGGCTCGCGCCGCTGTGCGCCGAGATCGACGTCTGGACCACCACCTACCTGCACGCGCTGCGCGGCGAGGATCCCATCGTGGAATGGACAATGGGCGCGACCTTGCGGCCCTATCTCGACGCCTTGAATGGCGACGAGAGACCGCTTTTCCTCGACGCCTGGCGCGCGCGTCTGGCGCGTCGGTTTCCGCGTCGGGACGACGGGGTGACCCTGTTTCCGTTCAAGCGGCTGTTCGTCGTCGCCCGACGGTCAAGCGCGGCTTGAGGCGGCTTGGCGCTCGCGCAGGCTCAGCCTGCGACGCAGTGTCGTGACGGGTTGGCGCAGGGTGTCGAGCGCGAAGCCGGCGGCGACCCGACCAGCCTTGACCGAGGGCTCGAAGGCCCGCCAGTCGCGGATGTCGACGCCCTCCAGCTTGGGCGTGATCAGGACGTCGGTGGCTTCGCGGGCGGCGGTGATGTCGCGGCCGGACGTCACCGTGGCGGCCCGCATCAACAGGGCCACGATGGGCGGACCGCGCCGCCACTCGCCCGACGTGATCCAGCTCCACAACGAGGGCGGCGTCACCAGGTCCTCGGGCGTGATGCTGCGGCCGCGGGTAACGTCCACGCCGACGATCGGGCCGGGCTGAAGCGCGCGCATGACGTCGGCGGGGAAGTTCTTCATCACCGCCCCATCGACCAGCACCGAGCCATTGTCCGTGGCCGGCGGCATCACGCCGGGCAGGGCGATCGTGGCGCGCAGCGCCGCCTGTAGCTCGCCCGTGCGATGCAGTTGATAGGCGCCGGAGGTCAGGTTCGACGAGACGCAGAAGAACGGCAGCCAAAGGTCGCTGATCTGGACGCCGCCGAAGTGTTCCTCCAGCCGGATCCTGACCTTCTCGCCGCGGGTCATGGCGATCATCGGGAAGGCGATGTCGTCCAGCGGGCTTGAGTCCACGAAGGCCTTGTGGATGCGAGCCTCCATCTCGCCGTCGTCCCAGCCCATCGCCAAGCCCGCGGCGATGATCGCGCCCATCGAGGCGCCGCCGACGAAGTCGATCGGTATGGCCCGCTCCCGCATGGCCTGGATAGCGCCGATATGGGCGTAGGCCCGCGCGCCGCCGCCGGACAGCACCAGTCCCACCGACTGGCCGGTCATGACCCGCGCCAGGCGCTGCAGGTCGGCCACGCCGTTCTCGCGCAGATGGAACAGTCGGGCGGGCTGGGTGGCGGCGACCCAGGCCTCCGAGCCGCTGGGCCGCTCCAGGCTGGCCGATTGCAGCAGGATGAGGTCCACCAGGCGCTGGGCCTGCAGCGGGCCGGAGGCGTAGCTGGGGATCACGGTCGGCGGCGCCCGATCACCGCGCCCCACGCGGAACAGCCGGTCGACTTGGCGACCAACCACATGCTTCCAGGCGGTTTCGTCGGCCTCGGCGACATAGAGGACGAAGTCGTGCGCGTGCTCGACATTGCCGAACCACTCGGTCGGCGCCAGCAGCGCTTCGCCGCCCTCGACGGTCACCGTGTAGCCCAGGTTCTCGATGCAGCGCCCGAGCCGCTCGACGATCGGCCGGATCGGCGCGCCAGGCTCGACGGCGATGAAGCCGAACACCGAAGGGTCGCCGACCGCCGGCTGATTGCGCGCCTGTCGCGCTCGAAGGATCATCAGCCGCGACAGCTCCAGCAGGACGCTGGGATCCTCCTCGGCCGCCTCGAAGAAGATGTCGCGCGGCATGGCCAGCATCTCGCTGTCGCGCAACGCGACCATGCTGGCCGAATGGGCGGTGTCGCCGATCATCGCCATCTCGCCCGCGGGTTCGCCGGGGCGGATCAGGCCCAGGAACTGGGGCTCCTGGCCGTGCTCGCGGCGGAAAGCGCCCAGGCGTCCGGTCTTGAGAAAATAGAGCTGATCGGCCGGCTCGCCTGGCTCGAACAGAGTTGCGCCGCCCGGCAGCGAGAACCACGCCGCTGTTCCTTTCCGCCGCTCGCGGGCGAACAGGCGTGCTAGTGCCGAGTCATCAGGCAGGGGCGTTTCCACGGCGCGGACCGTAGAGCCCTCGGGGCAAAGCTGTAAACGGCCTCGCGAATGATCGGCAGGCTTGACCCCGCTCGGGCGTTCAGGCGCAATCATTGCTCTGGAAGATAAAATGTCCAAGAACGGTTTTGACCCTGAATCTCTGGCTTCGGGGTCCAAAAAACTCCGACTTCCGGGGATGGGTGGAAAAGGCTAAGCGTCGGTCATGCCGAAGTTGAACTCCGTTATCGACGCGTCCAGCGACGCCTTCGCCCGCAACGCCGCGCACAACCGCGCCCTGGCCGCCGAATTACGCGCCAAGGTCGCCGAGGCGGCGCTGGGTGGTCCGGAGAGCGCCCGCGAGCGTCACGCCGCGCGGGGCAAGCTGCTGCCTCGGGAGCGGGTGGAGCGCCTGCTGGATCCTGGCTCGCCGTTCCTGGAGATCGGTCAACTGGCGGCCTGCGACCTCTATGGCGGCGAAGCGCCGGGGGCGGGGATCATCTGCGGCGTCGGTCGCGTGTCGGGGCGCGAGGTGATGATCGTGGCCAACGACGCCACGGTGAAGGGCGGCGCCTACTTCCCGATGACGGTAAAGAAGCACCTGCGCGCCCAGGAGATCGCCGCCCAGAACCGCCTGCCGTGCGTCTATCTGGTCGACAGCGGCGGCGCGAACCTGCCCCATCAGGCCGAGGTCTTCCCCGATCGCGACCACTTCGGCCGCATCTTCTTCAACCAGGCGCGGATGAGCGCCGCCGGGATCGCTCAGATCGCCTGCGTCATGGGCTCGTGCACCGCCGGCGGCGCCTACGTCCCGGCGATGAGCGACGAGACGGTGATCGTCCGCGACCAGGGCACCATCTTCCTGGCCGGCCCGCCCCTGGTGAAGGCGGCCACGGGCGAGGTCATCAGCGCCGAGGAGCTGGGCGGGGCGGAGACCCACGGCCGCCGCTCGGGCGTGGTCGACCATGTCGCCGAGAACGACGAGCACGCGCTGGAGATCGTCCGCTCGATCGTCGCCAACCTGAACACCACCAAGCCGCAAGAGCTGGTCCTGGCCGAAGCCGAGCCGCCGCTCTACGACCCCGAAGAGCTGTACGGCGTGGTCCCCACCGACGTCCGCGCGCCTTACGACGTGCGCGAGGTGATCGCCCGCATCGTCGACGGTTCGAAGTTCGACGAGTTCAAGGCGCTGTACGGGACCACTCTGGTGTGCGGTTTCGCGCGCATCTGGGGCCAGCCGGTGGCGATCCTGGCCAACAACGGCGTGTTGTTCAGCGAGAGCGCCCTGAAGGGCGCGCACTTCATCGAGCTGGCCTGCAAGCGCAAGATCCCGCTGGTGTTCCTGCAGAACATCTCGGGCTTCATGGTCGGCGGCAAGTACGAGGCCGGCGGCATCGCCAAGGACGGCGCCAAGCTGGTCACCGCCGTCGCCTCGGCCGAGGTTCCGAAGTTCACGGTTCTGATCGGCGGCAGCTTCGGGGCCGGCAACTACGGCATGTGCGGCCGGGCCTATTCCCCGCGCTTCCTGTTCACCTGGCCCAACAGCCGCATCTCGGTGATGGGCGGCGAGCAGGCCGCCAGCGTGCTGGCCACCGTCCACCGGGACGCGGCCAAATGGACGCCGGAGGAGGCCGAGGCCTTCAAGGCCCCGATCCGCCAGCGATACGAGGACGAGGGCAACCCCTATCACGCCACCGCGCGGCTTTGGGACGACGGGATCATTGACCCGGCTCAAACGCGGGACGTTCTGGGGCTTGCAATCTCGGCTAGTCTCAACGCCCCTATTCCGGAGACGACCTTCGGCGTTTTCCGGATGTAGCGTTCAAAGGAGCTTTCCCATGACCAACCCCATCGCCGATCCCATCGTCGAGGTTCCCGACACCGACGCGATGAGCCCGCTGGTCCACATGGAGAGCACGCCCGAGGGCGCGGTCACCGTCTGGATCAATCGCCCGGAAAAGAAGAACGCCTTCGACGCGGCGACCATCGCGGCCCTGCGCCAGACGTTCGAGACCCTGCACGGCGCCGAAGGCGTGCGCGTGGTGTTCCTGCGCGGCGTCGGCGGGGCGTTCAGCGCCGGCGCGGACCTCTCTTGGATGGCCGACGCCGTCGAATGGGACGAGGACGACAATCGCGACGACGCGCTCGAGTTGGCCCACATGCTCAAGGCCCTGCACGACATCCCGGCCCTGACCGTGGCCCTGGTCGAAGGCGCGGCCTACGGCGGCGGCGCGGGTCTCGTCGCGGCATGCGATCACGCCCTGGCCACGGCCGACGCCCAGTTCTCGTTCTCCGAGGTGAAGCTCGGCCTCACCCCGGCGACCATCAGCCCCTATGTCATCGCCGCCCTCGGCCCGCGCACGGCCAAGCTTCTGTTCGCCACGGGCCGCGTGTTCGACGCCGACGCGGCCTGGAGCTACGGCCTGGTCGACGAGGTGTTCGATGACGTGGCCGGCCTCGAAGCCGCCCGCGATGCTCTGATCGAGGAGATGGTCCCCTGCGCGCCGGGCGCGATCGGCGACGCCAAGGCCCTGGTCAACGACTTCGCTGGTCAGAAACTCGACAGAGGCCTCGTCGAGGAGACCGCCCGCCGGATCGCGCGCCGCCGTGTGTCCGAGGAAGGACAAGAAGGCGTGCGCGCCTTCCTCGCCCGTCGTAAACCGTCCTGGACTGAATAGATTCAACCGGGGGGATATGGGGTGGTTACAGGCGCGGAACTGGAAGCGGCGGCGGCGGATTCGGCGGGGAGCTTCGCTCGGTCGAAGAAGAAGCCGTTCACGCACAAGGGCGAACCTTGCAAGAACTGCGGGACGCCCTTGGAGGGGTGGTACTGCTATTCGTGCGGCCAGAACGCCGACACGCATCATCGCTCCATCCTGCACCTGATCTGGGAGACCATCGAGGGGATGTTCCACCTCGATGGTCGCCTGGCCAACACGCTGCCGCTGCTGTTCTTCAAGCCGGGCGTGCTGGCCAAGGACTTGATGGAAGGACGGATCGCGCGGCACGCGCCGCCGTTCCGCACCTTCCTGGTCGCCCTGCTGCTGTTCATCTTCGCGGCCGAGCACGCCATCCATAAAATCCGCCACGAGATCGAGCTCAAGGAGGAGAGAGAGATCGCGGCGCTCGTCACGCCCGCCGGCCGTAAGGCCAAGGCCGACGAAATGCGCAAGGAAGCGGTCGAGATCCGGGACGGACGCATCCGGGACGCCGCCGAGGCGCGCGACGAGGCGCTCAAGGAGCCCGGCGCGGACAAGGCCAGGATCGCCGCCAAATACGACGAGAAGGCCAAGAAGGCTCAGGACCGTTACGCCGCCAAGGTCGCCGAGGCGGACGCCCTGGAAAAGAACCCCAACGCCGCCGCCGAGGCCAAGGCCAAGATCGAGAAGCGCGGCGAGGAAGTCGCTCAGCAGATCCGCGGGTTGGATCTCGATGACCCGGACAACATCGACGAGAACACTCAGAAGATCGCCGAGGCGCAGATCGGCGGCCAGCACTTCAACGTGGTCAGGCCCACTGGCGCGCCGCGGCAGGAAGCCGCGCCGCATGCGGGCGCCTCAACTCAAAAAGAGGTGACGGCCGACATCGATCTGGGCGGACATTCCAAGGGAAACAGCGTCGCCTGGTGGCCCAAGGAGGGCTTGGCGAAGGCCATAGCCAATCCTGAATACTATCTCATCGTCATGTTCGGTTGGGCTCACCGCCTGGCGGTGCTGTTGCTGCCGATCATCGGTCTCAGCCTCGCGCTGGTCTATGTGAACCGCCGCCAGTTCTATATCTACGACCACCTGCTGGTGGCGACGAACCTCCTGTCGTTCGCGTTCCTGACCAACGCCATCGGCATGGTGCTGCCCTCCGCGCTGATCGGCCCGTGGTTCGCCATCCTGACCTTCTGGACGCCGATCAATCTCTTCCAGACTCTGCGCGGCGGTTACGGCTCCTCCATCGTGGGGGCCATCTTCAAGACGCTGGTGGTCTGGTTCATGAGCGTCTTCGCCTTCGCCATGCTGATCACAGCGTTGATGCTGTTCACCCTCACACAGATGTAGGTCCCGCTTGATCGCCTCCGTCCTGATCGCCAATCGCGGCGAGATCGCCCGCCGCATCATCCGCACCGCCCGCGACATGGGCGTGCGGACGGTCGCGGTCTATTCGGAGGCGGACGCCGATGCGCCGTTCGTGATGGAAGCCGACGCGGCGATCCTGATCGGACCCGCGCAGGCCAAGGAGAGCTATCTCGACCCGCGCAAGATCCTGGCGGCGGCCAAGCAGATGGGCGCTGACGCGATCCACCCCGGCTATGGCTTCCTGTCCGAGAACGCCGACTTCGCCCAGAGCGTGATCGACGCCGGCCTGACCTGGATCGGCCCGCCGCCCTCGGCGATCCGCGCCATGGGCCTGAAGGACGCCGCCAAGGCGGTGATGATGGAGGCGGGCGTGCCCACGACGCCTGGCTATCTGGGCGAGGACCAGTCGGTCGAACGCCTGGCGGCCGAAGCCGGCAAGATCGGCTACCCGGTGCTGATCAAGGCCGTGGCGGGCGGCGGCGGCAAGGGCATGCGCAAGGTCGAGCGGGCGGAGGACTTTGAGGCGGCCTTGGGCTCGTGCCGTCGCGAGGCCTCGGCCGCGTTCGGCGACGACCGCGTGCTCTTGGAAAAGTACGTCACCCGGCCACGCCATATCGAGGTGCAGGTGTTCGGCGACAGCCACGGCGACGTCGTCCACCTGTTCGAGCGCGACTGCTCGCTGCAACGCCGCCACCAGAAGGTCATCGAAGAAGCGCCGGCTCCCGGCATGGACGAGAAGACCCGGCAAGCGGTCTGCGCCGCCGCCGTGAAGGCCGCCAAGGCCGTGGGCTATGTCGGCGCGGGCACGGTCGAGTTCATCGCCGACGCCAGCGAAGGCCTGCGGGCCGACCGCATCTGGTTCATGGAGATGAACACCCGCCTGCAGGTCGAGCATCCGGTCACCGAGATGGTCACCGGCCAGGATCTGGTCGAATGGCAACTGCGCGTAGCCGCCGGCGAGCAACTGCCCTTGGAACAGGACGAAATCACCCTGGACGGCTGGGCCATGGAGGCGCGCCTCTACGCCGAGAACCCGGCGACCGGCTTCCTGCCGTCGACGGGCAAGCTCAAGCACTTCCGCCTGCCCGAGGGCGACGTCCGCGTCGACAGCGCGGTGGAGGAGGGGGGCGAGGTCACGCCCTTCTATGATCCGATGATCGCCAAGCTGATCGCCCATGGCGTCGATCGCGAGGACGCCGCCCAGCGCCTGGCCGAGGCTTGCGCCCTGGTCGAGGTCTGGCCGGTCAAGACCAACGCCGCCTTCCTGGCCAAATGCGCCAGCCACCCGGACTTCGTCGACGGCGCGGTTGACACCGGCTTCATCGAGGCGCGGTTGGATGAGCTGACCGAGCGGACGTTCAGCGACGAGCCGGCCATGGCCGCGATCGGCTGGCGGCTGGACAGCTTCCTGGAAGCCGAGGCGCGACCCGATCCGTGGGAGAGCGCGCCGTCCAAGCTGCTAGGCTTCCGGATGAACGCCGATCGCGCGGCCATGACCCTGCCGATGTCCGCGGACGGCAAGCCGACGCCGCTGCGCGTGGCCTTGCTGGGCGGCGGGACCGAGGACTGGTCCTGGGACATCCGTCATGTCGACGGCCGCACCTTCGATGAGGTCGCGCGCCTGCCGACGACCTACGGCACGGGGCCGATCCACGTGTTCGAGGGCGGCGACGTCCAGGCGTTCGACTTCGAGGCCCATGTCGGCGGCGCGGGCGAGGGCGCGGCCTCGGACGGCGCGATCCTGTCGCCGATGCCGGGCAAGATCGTCTCGGTCTCGGTGGAAGCCGGCCAGACCGTCAGCAAGGGCCAGACCCTGCTGACCCTGGAAGCCATGAAGATGGAGCACGCCCTGGTCGCGCCGTTCGACGGCGTGGTGGCGGAGCTTTCGGCCTCGGCCGGCGGCCAGGTCAGCGAGGGCGTGGTGCTGGCCCGGCTGGAAGGCGCCTGAGCGGAAGAGCGGGCCAGGCCGCGATCGGCCCGGCCCTCGCGCCTCAGCTGAGCTGGGCGAGCAGCGCCTTGGCCGCGTCTTCGGAGCTGGCGGGGTTCTGGCCGGTGACCAGCTTGCCGTCCACGACGACGAAGGGACCCCAGTCGGCGCCCTTCTCGTAGGTCGCGCCGAGTTTCTTGAACTCGTCCTCGACCAGGAACGGAACGACGTCGGTCAGTTCGACCGCGGCTTCCTCGGAATTGGTGAAGCCGGTGACCTTGCGCCCCTTCACGAGCGGCGAGCCGTCGGCCGCCTTGACGTGGCGCAGGACGCCCGGCGCGTGGCAGACGAAGCCGATGGGCTTGCCGGCGCGCTCGAAGGCTTCGATCAGCTGGATCGAGGCGGGCAGTTCGGCCAGATCCCACAGCGGGCCGTGACCGCCGGGATAGAAGACCGTGTCGAAGTCTTCCGCCTTTACGGTGTCCAGCCTCACGGTGCTGGCGAGGGCCTTCTGGGCCTCCGGATCGGCTTTGAAGCGATGCGTCAGTTCGGTCTGGGAGTCGGGCTGGTCGCTCTTGGGGTCGATGGGCGGCTGGCCGCCGGCGGGCGAGGCCAGCACGATCTCGGCTCCGGCGTCCTTGAAGGCGTAGTAGGGCGCGGCGAATTCCTCGAGCCAGAAGCCGGTCTTCTTGCCGGTGTCGCCGAGTTCATCATGCGAGGTGAGAACCATCAGGATCTTCACGGGCCTTCTCCTTTTTCGGGGCGGGGGCGGGCGTCGTTCGCGCCGCGGGGAGTAACGCGCGACGACGCGACTGGATCGCGAGAGGCCTTATTTGGTGAGGCAGGCGTCACGAAACCAGGCTCGCCTTGAGCCTGAAAAAGAGAACCGCCGCTCTGGACGCATGCGACAACGTCCATAGCGGCGGCGCCGGGCGGACGAATCCGCCGAGTCATCGCGCCCTGGTGAAGCGCGATGGTTCCAGCATACCGGCGTGATGCGGGGCGGCGAGGGCATTCACCCTTCGCGCGAATGGCGGACCCGGCTTGAGCGATTGCCTTGCCACGCCAGCGCGCTATCTACCAGGCCATGGCGCTGCACATCATCAAGCTGGTCGTCGGCTGCGACACGATCGAGGATCTCCTGGCTTGGCACAAGGAAGGTCACCCTTGGATCATGCACACCCGCATGACGCCCAAGCGGATCGACGATGTCCTGGACGGCGGCTCGCTGTACCGGGTCTTCAAGGGCCAGATCCTGTGCCGTCAGAAGATCCTGGCCATTGATACGGTCGGCTCGGGACCGTCGTCGCGCTGCGAGGTCACGGTCGATCCGACCATCGTGCGGGTGGCGCCGCAGCCGCGGCGGCCGTTCCAGGGGTGGCGCTACCTGACCCCCGAGGACGCGCCGCCGGACCTGACGGAAGGCGAAGCCGCGGACCTGCCGCCGGAGCTGGCTCGCCAACTGCGCGAGCTGGGCGCCTGGTAACTCACGCGGGCGTTGTTAGTTTAGTGGCAACCAGGGCGGGTGTTCTCTTTCTCCGTAGGGAAACGGAGGGCGCGATGAAGGCCGGTTCCGCCATCTTGGGCGCGGCTATGGCGTTCGTGGGCTTTGCCGTCGGCGTCTTCATGGCGCTGAACCCGATGCTCTGATCCGATGAGGTCAGGCTGGCCCGACGGCCATGTTGTCGATCAGGCGCGTGCCTCCCAACCAAGCCGCGACCAGAACGCGACCCTCCGCGGCGCCGATCGGGCCTGGTCCCAGCCGCGATAGATCGCTGGCTTCGCGAATCTCCACGTAGTCGACCTGGCGGAAGCCGGCCGTCTTCAGCGCCTCGACCGCGGCCGCTTCGGCCGCGTCGATCCGGCCGCCCGCCGCCACCGCATGGGCGGCGGCCTTCATGGCGTTCGGCAGGGCCACGGCCGCCGCGCGCTCTTCCGCCGACAGGTAGGCGTTGCGCGAGGAGAGGGCGAGACCGTCCTCGGCCCGGGCCGTTGGCGCGCCGATGATCTCGATCGGGATGTCCAGGTCGCGGGCCATGCGCTTGACCACCTGCAGCTGCTGGTAGTCCTTCTCGCCGAACACGGCGACGTCGGCCTGGGACTGGATGAACAGCTTGGCGACCACGGTGGCGACGCCACCGAAGAATTGTGGGCGCGCCGCGCCTTCCAGCGGCTCCGACACCCCCGACACCGTGATCAGGGTCGAGAAGCCTCGGGCATACATCTCGCTGGCGTTGGGCGCGAACATCAGGTCGCAGCCGACCGAGGCCAGCTTTTCGGCGTCGACGGCCTCGCCGCGCGGGTAGGCGTCGAAGTCCTCGTGCGGGGCGAACTGCTTGGGATTGACGAAGACGCTGGCGATCACGCGGTCGGCGTTCTCTTGCGCCAGGCGGATCAAGGAGAGGTGGCCCTCATGCAGCGCGCCCATGGTCGGGACCAGGGCCACGCGCTGGCCGGCGGCCTTCCAGGCGCGGACATGCTCGCGCATTTCGGCGACGGTGCGGACGATGGTCGGTTGGGTCATGGCGGCCTCCACGCGGACAGGCGAGCCTGTCTGGTTTAGATGGAACCATCTAAGCCAGATAAACAGGCTCGAATTCATAGACTTAGAGCGCGCTCGAACGGTTTGGCCGCTCGGGCGCGCTCGGGGCTTATGGCCTTCGCGCGGCCGAAGGTCCACCGCGACGCAAGGGAAACCCTCATTCGGGAGTGATGCGACAATTAGGGCTGTGGATTGACGCCGTTGACCCCATGAGGCGGCGGTAACATCGTGTTAACCTCCGTCCAAGGTCGCGCGAGTCGCGACGCATCAAGGATCGAACTCATGGCTGAAACGCGTGTCATCGTCGTCGGCAACGAGAAGGGCGGGGCGGGCAAGTCGACCATCGCCGTCCATCTCGTCACCGCGCTGCTGTACGGCGGCGCCAAGGTCGCGGTCATCGACCTGGACCTGCGCCAGAGCACCTCGGCGCGGTTCTTCGAGAACCGGCGCGCTTGGCTGGAAAGCAAGAAGCTCGAGCTACCCGAGCCGCTGTCGCTGCGCCTGTCGGGCAACG
Source organism: Caulobacter segnis (assembly GCF_031454995.1). Taxonomy (GTDB): domain Bacteria; phylum Pseudomonadota; class Alphaproteobacteria; order Caulobacterales; family Caulobacteraceae; genus Caulobacter; species Caulobacter segnis_E. Next base: position 265,015 of record NZ_JAVDRV010000005.1, read on the forward strand.
ACATCGCCCTGGCCGAGAAGTCGGACGAGGAGCAGGTCGCCGGCTTCGAGGCGGCCTTCGCCAAGGGGCTGGCCGAATGCGACTTCGTGCTGATCGACACCCCCGGAGGCGACACCGCCGTCTCGCGCCTGGCCCACGGCCGCGCCGACCTGATCGTCACGCCGATGAACGACAGTTTCGTCGACTTCGACATGCTGGGTCATGTCGATCCGGTGACCATGGAGCTGACCAAGCCCAGCCTCTATTCGCTGACCGTCTGGGAAGCGCGGAAGCAGAGGGCGCTGTCGGGCCAACGTCAGGCTCTTGATTGGGTCGTGTTGCGCAATCGTTTGGCGACCACCGAGGCCCGGAACCGCAAGCGCCTGGAGGATCGTCTGACGGCCCTGGCCAAGCGGGTTGGCTTCCGCATCGGGCCTGGCCTGCGCGACCGGGTCATCTATCGCGAGCTGTTCCCCTTCGGCCTGACCATCGCCGACCTGTCGCCGCAAGTGCGGCCGGTGCCGGTCTCGCTGCAGCATCTGGCCGCGCGTCAGGAACTCCGCGCCCTGATGCACAGCCTGGGCCTGTCGGCCTATTCGGGCGAGACGCTGCTGGCGGCGCAGTAGTCCAAGGGCTACATGATCTGGGGCGGGCGGCCGGGGCGACCCTGCCGCCCGTTTCGTATCCGGAGTCGTGATGATCTATCTGCTGCTGGGCGCGGCCATCCTGGCCTTCCTGCTCTGGCCGCGCCGTCGCAACCTGCTGAAGGGCGACGGCTGGCGGGTCGGGGCCGGCGTGGCGGCGATCGTCGCCTTCGCTTTCGCGGGATACGCCACGATCCGGGGCTCGTGGGGCACGGGCATTGTGCTGGGCGTCCTGGGTCTGTGGACCGTCACCGAGGCTCGCCGGCGGCCGGTGATCCGTCGCCAGTTTGTTCAGCCGCCGCGCGACGAACTCAGCCTATCCGAGGCGCGCGCCATTCTGGGCGTCTCAGCCGATGCGACCCTCGACGAGATCAAGGCCGCCTACGCCCGCCTGATCCGCATGGCCCACCCCGACGTCGGCGGCACCGAGGGCTTGGCCGCCCAACTGAACGCCGCGCGGGATCGTTTGATCAAGCGGCGCGGCTGAGCTAGGACAGACGCCATGATCAATCGCGAACGCTTCTGGCGCCGCCGCTCTTCGGGACCGACCTGCTCGGTATGACGCCCTGAACCCCTTGTTCAGGCGAGACGCCGTCGCGCGTCTCTTTACAGTGTCTTTCCCCTTCGGACTTCTGATCGCCCCATGACCGACCAATCCCACGACTGGGCCGCGCGCTTCAGCGACCGCATGGCCCGCGTCCGCGCCAGCGAGATCCGCGAGCTTCTCAAGCTTCTGGACCAGCCCGACATCCTGTCCTTCGCCGGCGGCATTCCCGATCCTGGCCTGTTCCCGGCCGAGGAGATTCAGAGCGGCTACCACGCCGTGCTGGCCGATCCGGTGCTGTCGCGCCAGGCGCTGCAGTACTCGGTCAGCGAGGGCTATCTGCCTCTGCGCCAGTGGATCGCCGAGCGCATGACCCGCGACGGCATGCCGTGCGAGCCGCATAATATCATGCTGACCGCCGGTTCGCAGCAGGCCCTGGACCTGATCGGCAAGCTGTTCATCAGCCCGGGCGACCCGGTGGTCGTGGCGCGCCCGACCTATCTCGGCGCTCTGCAGGCCTTCAACGGCTACGAGCCCGCCTATCGCGACCTGCCGGACGGCGCGCTCGCCGCGCCGGAGGCGGTCGATCTGCCCCGCGGCGCGCTGGGCTATTTCGTGCCCGACTTCGCCAATCCGACGGGGGTCAGCCTGACCCTGGCCGAGCGCGAGGCGCTGCTGGCCCTGGGCGACCGGCTGGACATGACCCTGGTCGAGGACGCCGCCTATCGTGAGCTGCGTTTCATCGGCGAGCCGACGCCGACCCTGCTGTCGCTCGACATCGCTCGCGCGGGCGGCATCGACAACACCCGCACCATGTTCCTGGGGACCCTGTCCAAGACCCTGTCGCCGGCCCTTCGGATCGGCTGGGTCTGCGGGCCCAAGGCGGTGATCGAGAAGCTCGTGCTGCTCAAGCAGGGCGCGGACCTGCACGTGTCGACGATCAACCAGATGGTCGCCCACCGCGCGGTCTCGGAAGGCTATGACCAGCACCTGCACCGTCTGCGCGGCGCCTATGGCCACAAGGCGCGGGTGATGCTGGCGACGCTCGACAAGACCATGCCCAAGGGCGTGACCTGGTCGCATCCGGAAGGCGGCATGTTCGTCTGGATCGACCTGCCAGAGGGGATCGACGGCGCCGAGCTGCTGGCGCGGGCGATCGCCGAGGAGCGCGTGGCCTTCGTGCCGGGCGCGCCGTTCTTCGCCGAGGTTCAGCGCGCCAACGCGATCCGCCTCAGCTACTCCTTGCCCACCGACGAGCAGATCGAGGAGGGCGTCCAGCGCCTGGCCCGACTGATCGGACGGGTGATGGCGGAGGCCTAGGCAGAAAAAAGCCCCGGAAGGACGACCTTCCGGGGCTTTTCTTTGTTCTTGGAGCGTGTGGGGCCTAGCGCGGCGACAGCACCATGCATGGCACGCGCTTGGCCTTCAGCGTCGAGCAGGCGCCGCGAGCGGCGTCGGCGGTCAGGCCCTGGAACTGGGCGCGGAACGTGCCGCCCGCGCCTTCGACGGCGGCTTCGGCGTCGGCGACGACCTTGGCGAAGCGGCCCCGCACCAGTTTCAGCTGCTCGTTGGCCAGCGACTTGGACTTGAACGCGCCGACCTGCACGGCCCATTCGCCTTGCGGCTTCTTGGCCGGCTTGGCCTGGGCCGCGCGCAGGGTGGGGGAGACCTTCATCGGGCCCGGATTGTGCGGGTTCTCGGTCAGGACGATCTTCAGCCCGGCCTGGTCGCCGTCGCCCTGTTCGACCGACGGACGATCGATCGGACCCGAGGGCTCGTCTTCATAGATGTTGGCGGCGATGGTGGTCCGCTCGCCGCGCGAGCGACGCTTCATCACGTCGAACCCGGTCAGCAGCAGGTCTTCCATGTTGTTGTCGCGCCAGGCGGTCGAGGGGCCGCCCAGGACCACGGCGATCAGGCGGCGCCCGTCGCGGACGGCCGAGCCGGCCAGGTTGAAGCCCGAGGCGTTGGTGTAGCCGGTCTTCAGGCCGTCGAAGCCTTCCATGTTGTCCAGCAGGCGGTTGTGGCCCTTGATGTAGTTGCCCCGGAACGTGAAGCCCCGCACCGAGAAGTAGCTGTAGTACTGTGGGAAGTCGCGCATGACGGCGCGCGACAGGATGGCGAGATCGCGAGCCGTCGAGATCTGGCGGCTGTCGGGCAGGCCCGAGGCGTTCACGAAGCGGGTGTTGCGCATGCCCAGTTCCTGGCCGCGCAGGGTCATCAGGGCGGCGAATCGCGACTCGCTGCCGGCCAGGCGCTCGGCCATGGCCACGGCGACGTCGTTGGCCGACTTCACGGTCATGGCCTTGATGGCCTCGTCGACGCTCATGCTGTCGCCCGGGCGCAGGCCGATCTTGGTCGGGGCCTGGGCGGCGGCGCGAGGTGACATCACCACCCGGTCGGTCAGCTTCATTCGGCCTTCGCCGAGCGCTTCGAAGGTGAGGTACAGCGTCATCACCTTGGTCACCGAGGCCGGGTAGCGGGGGCTGTCGGCCCTTTTGTCGTAAAGGACTTCACCCGAATTGGCGTCGATCACGATGGCCGCGTACTTCGGTTCCGAAGCGTTGAGCTGGAGATAGGGTATGGCGGCCGAGGCGGGCGCCGGCGCGACAGCGCCAATCAGGGTCGCCAGCGCCAAGCCGGCGGCTGCCAGAACGGAACGAGCGGAGGTAAGCTTGGCGAACATGAGGGACGTCCGTCATTTGAACTGAGCGGTTCCGCACCGCCACACGCGTGTCCTTAGCATGATGGCTGGCCCCTTTCGCTAAAGTAAACAAGTGGTGAGCGAACTTGCCGCGGGGGCGAAAAAAATGAGCGCGTGGTTCCAATGCTGCAGCTTGGGTGAGCGGCACGGAAGCATGACCTTAAGTCATGGTGCGCTGCACAAAATCCTTGACTGCTGCACTGCAACATGGCAAACCGCCGTTGTCCCAAGCGCAGGTGGACGAGTTGCAGCTCGCGCCATCGGCCCCGCCTCCGTCCTCCCCAGGAGAGATCCCCATGGCCGCCGCCGAAACCGTCAAGAACACCGTCGAACAGTTCACCACCGCCTCGAACCAAGCGTTCAAGGACGGCGTCGAGAAGTCGCTGGCCGCCCTGGCCGAAGCCAACACCCATTCGAAGAAGAACCTCGAAGCCGTCGTCGCCTCGGTGACGGCCGCCACCAAGGGCGCCGAAGCCCTGGGCGCCGAGACCTTCGCCTACGGCAAGAAGCTGGCCGAAGACCAAGTCGCCGCCGCCAAGTCGCTGGCCGCCGCCAAGAGCGTGCAGGAAGCCGTCGAGCTGCAGACCGCCTGGGCCAAGTCGGCCCTCGAAGCCTACATCGCCCAGGTCAGCAAGGCCTCGGAGATCGTCTCGGCCTCGATCAAGGACTCGGTCAAGCCGCTGAACGAGCGCATGAGCGCCGCGGTCGAGAAGTTCCAAGCCGCTCGCTAAGAGCAGCCTGTCGCGTCCCGCCGACGCGACCCAAGACCAGAAAGCCCGGGCCGGAAGGTCCGGGCTTTTTTCTTTTGCGCCCGCGCCGCCCGCGTTAAGGATGCCATGGAAATCGTGGGAGCGTTTGTATGTCGAAGGTTGAAGAGCGTCTGAAGGCGATTGGCGTGGAACTGCCCCAGCCGGTGGCGCCGGTGGCCAACTATGTTCCCTTCGTCCGCTCGGGCAATCTCGTCCACATCTCTGGCCAGATCTCGCTGGACGCCGGCGGCGGCATCAAGGGCACGGTCGGCGTCGACGTCGACCTTGAGACCGCCCAGAAGGCCGCGCGCATTTGCGGGATCAACCTGCTGGCCCAGATGAAGGCCGCCTGCGACGGCGACCTGGATCGCGTCGTGCGCGTCGTCAAGCTGGGCGGTTTCGTCCAGGCCGGTCCGGACTTCATCGACATCCCCAAGGTCGTCAATGGCTGCTCGGACCTGATGGTCGAGGCGCTGGGCGACGCCGGACGCCACGCCCGCTCGGCGGTGGGCGTCTACAAGCTGCCTCTCGGCTTCGCCGTCGAGGTCGACGCGGTGGTGGAGATCGCCTGATGCGCTCGCGCGAACGCCCCTCGACCGAAACCTTCGGCGAGGCGTGGGAGCGCCTGTTCGACCCGCCGGCGGCCCATCGGGGCCTCTGGAGCCCCGAGGGCGCGCCGGAAAACTCCTTGGCCGCGTTCCAGGCCGCCTGCGCCCACGGCTACGCCATCGAGCTGGACGTCCAGCTGACCGCCGACGGCGAGGCGGTGGTGTTTCATGACGACCGCCTAGAGCGAATGACGGGCCGGGAAGGGCGCTTGCGCGACCACACCGCCGCCGACCTCGGGGCCATGACCCTGAAGGGCACGGACGAGACGATCCCGACCCTGGCCGACGCCCTGACCATGATCGGCCACCGCGCCATGGTCTTCATCGAACTGAAGACCCCCTTCGGCGAGGTCGGGCCGCTGGAAAAACGCGTGACCGACGTACTGGTCGACCATAACGGCCCGACCGCCGTGATCGGCTTCAATCCCTATTCCCACGCCTGGTTCGCCGACCACCACCCGCAGATCCTGCGCGGCCTGAACTCCTACGGCTGGAACGATGACAACGCCCGCAAGCTGGCGCCGGAGATGCGCAAGTCGTTGGCGGCGCTGGAGCAGGTCGAGCTGGCGCGACCCGACTTCCTGTCGCTGGGCCTGGACATGTTGCCCAGCCCGCGCGCCGACCTATATCGCGGCAAGGGCATGCCGGTGATCGCTTGGACCGTTCGCGGCCCCGACCAGTGGGAAGGCGTGCGAGACCATTGCGACAACCTGATCTTCGAGGGCTTCCACGCGTGACGGAACGTCCCCTGGGCGTCCGTCCGGCGGTTCGCGTCCATCGCGCGATCGCCGAGATTGGCAAGGACGCCTGGGACGCTTGCGCGGGGGCGACCGGCGATCCGTTTGTCTCCTACGACTTCCTGTCGATCCTGGAGGAAAGCGGTTGCGTCTCGGCGCGCACCGGCTGGGCGCCACAGCACCTGTCCGTGGAGGACGAGGACGGCGTCGTGGCGGGCGTAATGCCCCTCTATCTGAAGTCCCACAGCCAGGGCGAATACGTCTTCGACCATGCCTGGGCCGACGCCTATGAGCGCGCCGGCGGGCGCTACTATCCCAAGCTTCAGTGCTCTTCGCCGTTCTCGCCGGTGACCGGCTCACGCCTGATCACGCGGCCCGACATCGACAGCGACGAGGGGCGTTCGGCCTTGCTGGGTGGGGCTCTGACCCTATGCGAGCGCATGGGCGCCTCGTCGGTCCACGTGACCTTCCCAATCGAGGATGAGTGGCGCTGGATGGGCGAGCGCGGGATGCTGCTTCGCCAGGACCAGCAGTACCATTGGGAGAACAAGGGCTACGCGACCTTCGACGACTTCCTCGCGGCCCTATCGGCCAACCGTCGCAAGACGATCCGCCGAGAGCGGCGTGACGCTCAGGAGGGGCTCGAGATCGTCGCCCTGACCGGCGCGGATCTCACCGAGGATCACTGGGACGCGTTCTTCGCCTTCTACATGGATACCGGAAGCCGCAAGTGGGGGCGGCCCTACTTGAACCGCCGCTCTTTCTCGTTGTTGGGCGAGCGGATGGCGGACAAGGTGCTGCTGCTGATGGCTCGGAGACCGGGCGGGCCGTTCATCGCGGGGGCGCTGAATCTGCTGGGCCGCGATTGTCTCTACGGCCGCCACTGGGGCTGCGTCGAGGACGTGCCGTTCCTGCACTTCGAACTCTGCTACTACCAAGCCATCGAGCACGCGATCCGGCTGGGGCTGCCGCGTGTCGAAGCCGGCGCGCAGGGGCAGCACAAGATCGCGCGGGGCTATCTGCCTAGTCCCGTCTACTCGGCGCACTGGATCGCCGATCCGGCGCTCCGCGAGCCGGTGGCGCGCTATCTCGAGCGCGAACGCGAGGCGGTGGCCGCCGACATCGAGATGCTGACCGAGGAATATTCGCCGTTCCGGGAGGAGCGGTAGGGCCCCTCCCGATCGGGGCGGCTACTGCAGGCGGACTTCTGCGGCCTTGTCCTTGTAGTCCTTCTTGGGATCGGCCCCGAGCATCATCTTCAGGCCGGCGAACAGGCTGTTCTCGTTCAGCCAGATCTGGGCGTCGCCCGGCTCGAAGCGCAACAGGCGCAGCTTGTGGTCGTCCTTGCCTTCGTACCAGGCGGCGATGAAGGGGTTCCAGAGGCGCTCGATCGTCTCGCGATCGTTGTCGATCCGCATGCGGCCCTCGACGGTCGCGAAGACGTCGTGGCCCTTCGAGGCGAAGTGGAGGATGGCGTCATGCTCGCCGTTGTCCACCGCCCGGACCAGATCCACATCGACCGCGCTGAAGATCCAGATCGGACCGGAATGATCGCCCTCGAACACCGCGGTCATCGGTTGGGCGCGGCCGTTCTCGTGATCGGGTAGGCCCAGCATCACGGTGCGGTCGGACTTCAGGGCCTTCCAGAACTTCTCGGCCAGCTCGGCTTCCTTGGACATCGTCGTCTCCTTTGCTCGTGAGACGAACGGCGGCGAGGGAGCCGCGTTCCTAGGGTGAAGCTTGGCGACTTCAGGACCGGTCGCACGCCGCCTTCAGCAGCGCCTTGACCTCGGAGTCCACGTCGGCTGGCGAGGCGAGGGCGAGCTTGGCCTTGAGGCGCTCGGACCAGCCTTCGTTCTTGGGTTCGGAGAGGCGCGGCGAGGCGTCTGGCGTCACCGCCAGCCCCAGCACCGCCTGGCCGCCCTTGAGGGGCTTCAGCGCCGCGAACTGGGCCTTGTGGGACCAGGCCGTGTAGCCCTTGCGCTGGCCGGTCACGAGGCCCGGAAAGTCCGCGATCGCGGTCTCCACGGCGCTCAGGATCGCGGTCGACGCCGGATCGGTCCACAGCGCCGCGCGCAGGCCGGCGGCGTCGTCCCAGCCGCCGCTCTCCGGATAGGCGACGGCGAAGATGCTGGCGGCGCGGTTCTGGCCCAGGCCATGGGTCGCCTTCAGCCACTCGGCGCGGGCCTTGGGCTTGGTCTCCGTGCACTCGCGGCGGACGATCTCGACCCATTGGTCCAGGGTCTTGCCGGTCTCGCGCTCGAGGTTGGCGCGCAGGGACGCGAACCACCTCTGTTGTTGCTCCGTCAGGCCTTGAGGCTTCTCGTCCATGGTTGCGCCCGTCCCCTGGTTTGCTACGACCGATCCGAGACAGGGAGACGGTCATGAGCCTCGACGGACGCTACGACGCGGACAACATCTTCGCCAAGATCATCCGGGGCGAGATCCCCAGCGTGAAGGTGTTCGAGGACGACCGCGTCCTGGCCTTCATGGACGTGTTCCCGCAGTCGCGCGGCCACGCCCTGGTGATTTCCAAGGTCAGCCAGGCCCGCAATCTGCTGGAGGCCGAGCCAGAGGTGCTGACCGAGCTGGCCGCGGCGACGCAGAAGCTCACCAGAGCGGTGGTCTCGGCCCTGAAGCCCGATGGCGTGGTCGTCACCCAGTTCAACGGCGCGCCGGCCGGCCAGACGATCTTCCACCTGCATTTCCACGTGATCCCGCGCTACGAGGGCGAAGCCCTGGGGCGGCACGGGGAGGGCGGCATGGCCAACACCGACGAACTGAAGGCGTTGGCGGCCAAGATCGCGGCGGCGCTGTAAGCAAAGAAAAAGGCCCGGATCGCTCCGGGCCTTTCCGTTTCAGGTCGAGGCGGAGGCCTACTCGGCCATGGCCGGTTCGGTCTCGTCGGTCTTGCCGGCCTTCGGATCGACATTGCTGTCGATCTCGAACTCGATCTTGCCATTGACCAGCATGACCTTGACGTGGCCGCCACGGACCAGGCGTCCGAACAGGATGTCATCGGCCAGGGGCTTCTTGATGTGCTCCTGGATGACCCGGGCCAGCGGACGGGCGCCGTAGAGCTCGTCGAAGCCGTTCTTGGCCAGCCAGTCGGCCGCGTCGTCGCTCAGCTCGATCGTGATGTTGCGGTCGGCGAGTTGCGCCTCCAGCTGCATGACGAACTTCTGCACGACCTGACGGATGATCTCCGGCGTCAGCGGCTTGAAGGCCACGACGGCGTCCAGGCGGTTGCGGAACTCCGGCGTGAACAGGCGCTTGAGGGCGGCCTCCTCCTCGCCTTCGACCTTGCTGCGGCCAAAGCCGATCGAGTTGCGCTGAGCGTCCGAGGCCCCCGCGTTGGTGGTCATGATCAGGACCACGTTGCGGAAGTCGACCTTCTTGCCGTTGCTGTCGGTCAGGGTGCCATTGTCCATCACCTGCAGCAGGATGTTGTAGACATCCCCGTGCGCCTTCTCGATTTCGTCGAGCAGGACGACGGCGTGCGGGTGCTGGTCGACCGCGTCGGTCAGCTGACCGCCTTGGTCGAAGCCGACATAGCCGGGAGGGGCGCCGATCAGGCGGCTCACGGTGTGCCGTTCCATGTACTCCGACATGTCGAAGCGCAGCATCTCGATACCCAGGGTCTGCGCCAGCTGCTTGGCGGCTTCGGTCTTGCCGACGCCGGTCGGGCCGCTGAACAGATACGAGCCGATCGGCTTGTTCGGTTCGCGCAGACCGGCGCGGGCCAGCTTCATGGCGGCCGACAGCTGGGTCAGGGCTTCTTCCTGGCCGAACACGGCGCGCTTCAGGTCGGTCTCGAGTTCCTTGAGGGCCTCGGTGTCCGACTTGCTGACCGACTTCGGCGGGATGCGGGCGATCTTGGCGACGACGCTTTCGATCTCCTTGACGCCAATGGTCTTCTTGCGGCGGCTTTCCGGCAGCAGCATCTGGCTGGCCCCGGCCTCGTCGATCACGTCGATCGCCTTGTCCGGCAGCTTGCGGTCGGTGATGTACTTGGCCGACAGCTCGACCGCGACCTTCAGGGCCTCGGCCGTGTACTTCAGCTTGTGGAAGTCCTCGTAGTAGGTCTTCAGGCCCTTGAGGATCTTGATGGTGTCTTCCACCGTCGGCTCGTTCACGTCGATCTTCTGGAAGCGACGGACCAGGGCCCGATCCTTCTCGAAGTGCTGGCGGAACTCCTTGTAGGTGGTCGAGCCCATGCAGCGCAGCGAGCCAGAGGCCAGTGCCGGCTTCAGCAGGTTCGAGGCGTCCATCGCCCCGCCGCTGGTCGCGCCGGCGCCGATCACCGTGTGGATCTCGTCGATGAACAGCACCGCGTTCGGGTGGCTTTCCAGCTCCTTGACGACCTGCTTGACGCGTTCCTCGAAGTCGCCGCGATAGCGGGTGCCGGCCAGCAGCGCGCCCATGTCGAGCGAGTAGATGGTGGCGCCTTCCAGGACCTCGGGGACCTGGTGCGTGACGATCTTGCGAGCCAGGCCCTCGGCGATGGCGGTCTTGCCGACGCCGGGATCACCCACGAGCAGCGGGTTATTCTTGGTGCGACGGCACAGGATCTGGATCGCGCGTTCCACTTCGTTCGCGCGGCCGATCAGCGGGTCGACCTTGCCCTGGCGGGCCTTTTCATTGAGGTCGACGCAGTAGGCTTCCAGAGCCTCGCCGCCCGTCTTGGCGTTGGGCTTTTCGCCGTCGTCCTCGGTCTGGTTCGAGCCGGCGCTGGCGCCCTTGACGCTCTTGGCTTCCGAGGCGCCGGCCTTCTTGGCGATGCCGTGAGCGATGAAATTGACCGCGTCGTACCGCGTCATGTCCTGCTCTTGCAGGAAGTAGGCGGCGTGGCTCTCGCGTTCGGAGAAGATCGCGACCAGCACGTTGGCGCCGGTCACTTCCTCGCGGCCGGACGACTGGACGTGGATCACCGCGCGCTGGATCACGCGCTGGAAGCCGGCGGTCGGCTTGGCGTCTTCCTCGTCGTCGACGACCAGCGAGGCCAGCTCGACGTCTAGATAGTTCGAGAGGCTCTTCTTCAGCGCGGCGAGATCGACGTCGCACGCGCGCATGACTCCGGCGGCGTCGTCGTCGTCGGTCAGGGAAAGCAGAAGGTGCTCCAGCGTGGCGTACTCGTGCTTACGCTGGTTGGCGTACGCGACGGCGCGATGCAGGGACTCTTCGAGGGGGCGCGAAAAAGAGGGCAACGGGGAGGCTCCTCAGTCCTTTTCCATGGTGCACTGTAGGGGGTGCTGATGGCGTCGCGCCGAGTCGATGACCTGGGCGACCTTGGTTTCTGCGACTTCGTAAGTGTAGACGCCACACACGCCCACGCCGTTTTGGTGGACATGCAACATGATGCGGGTCGCATCTTCGCGCGACTTGTTGAAGAACCGTTCGAGTACGTAAACGACGAATTCCATCGGGGTGTAATCGTCGTTGAGAATCAGAACTCGATACAGCGAAGGCTTCTGCGTCTTCGGCTTCACTTCCGTGACGACCGACGACCCAGCGCCGTTGCTTTGTCCGCCTTGCTTCCGCTCGGCCATCGACTTGTTCTCTCCTGGCGAGCAAATCACCCGCCTACTCTGGATTAGATATGGAAACGCGGCGTCTTTGGAAGGCCCTGAAGCGCCGCTGCGCCGCTTTAGCACAGGGGCGCCTCGGAAATCGGCTTCACGTTTGGGAGAGCGAAGACCGCGCGCGAACGGTTCCGTGGTGGAGAGGCCCAAATGGTGAACCAAAACCTACCCCGCAAGAGGGGGGCGCGCGACTCAGCGGCTCTTCAGCGCGCGGCCTGTGACGACGGCCGCGGCGCCGAACTTTCCGCGCAGGGCGTCGATGGCGGTCTCGCTTTTCAGGGAGCGCCGCTCTTCATCGGCGAACATGTCCGAGCCGGCCGTCTCGGCGTCGACGAACTCGGTCAGGCCGGCGCCGATCAGCCGGTAGGAAAGACCCTTGGGTTCCGCCGCCAGCAGCTCGCGGGCCACCTGGAACAGGGTGCGGGCGGTCTGGGTCGGCACCGCCAGGGTGCGGCGGCGGGTGTGGATCTTGAAGTCGGGCGTGCGCAGCTTCAGCGTCGCCACGCGGCCCGCGACGCCTTCCTTGCGCGCCTGCTTGGCGACCTTCTCGCAGAGGGGCCAGAGCTCGTCCTCCAGATCGTCGCGCTTGTGGAGGTCGTCGTTGAACGTGGTCTCGGCGCTGATCGTCTTGCGGGCCTGGTCGGGATCAACGAGGCGGCTGTCCTGGCCGTGGGCCAGGCGATGCAGGCGCAGGCCGCCCGAGCCCAGGCGGTTGGCCAGCAGCTTCAGGTCGGCGGCCGCGATGTCGCCGACGGTGCGCAGGCCGATCTCGGCCAGGGCCGAGACGGTGGCCGGACCCACGCCGGGCAGGATGGCGACCGGCTTGTCCGCGAGGAAGGTTTGAGCTTCGGCCGCGCCGATGGCCGAGAAGCCACGCGGCTTGTCCAGCTCCGAGGCGATCTTGGCCAGGAACTTGTTGGGGGCCAGGCCGATCGAGACGGTCAGGCCGATGTCGCGCTCGATCTCGGCCTGCAGCTTGGCCAGCATCGCCGCCGGCGGCGCGCCATGCAGGCGCTCGGTGCCGGTCAGGTCGATCCAGGCCTCGTCCAGCGACAGCGGCTGGATCAGCGGCGTCAGCTTGTCGAGCTTCTCGTGGATGCGCCGGCTCTCTTCCTTGTACTTGGCGAAGTTCGGCTTGATGACCACGGCGTCGGGGCACAGCTTCAGCGCCTTGAACATCGGCATGGCCGATTTCGCGCCGCTCATGCGGGCGATGTAGCAGGCGGTGGTCACCACCCCGCGCTTGCCGCCGCCCACGATCACCGGCTTGTCGCGCAGGGACGGATCGTCCCGCTTCTCGACCGAGGCGTAGAAGGCGTCGCAGTCCAGGTGCGCGATCGAGAGCGTCCCCAGCTCTTCATGAAACACCGTGCGCGGCGAGCCGCAGGACGGACAACGCGCGGCCTTGGCCTCGCCCGTCCACCCGCAGTCGCGGCACAGGGATTTCATGCAGGGCTCCCTAGATCTCCCGCGGCCACAGCCAGGCCGCGCCGCGCACGCCGGAGCTGTCGCCGTGGATGGCCTTGCGGACCGGCGTCTCGAAGACGTCGGAGAAGACGTGCGGGGCGATGGCGGCCTGAAGGCGATCATAGAGCGCGTCGACGTTCGACATGCCGCCGCCCAGCACGATGACGTCAGGATCGATCAGGTCGCAAACCACGGCCAGGGCCCGGCCGAGCCGGTCGACATAACGATCCAGCGCCGCGGCGGCGGAAGCGTCGCCGGCGGCCATCGCCTCCATCGTCGCCTGGCCGTTGGGGAAGCCGGCGTCGCGGGCGAAGCTGGGACCCGCGATCCAGGTCTCGAGGCACCCCTTGCGCCCGCACCAGCAGTCGGGGCCGGGATATTCCTCGGGCTTGGGCCAGGGCAGGGGCGAGTGGCCCCATTCGCCGGCGACGCCGTTGCGGCCGTCGATGATCTTGCCGTCGACGACCACGCCGCCGCCGCAGCCGGTGCCCAGGATGGCGGCGAAGACCACGCCTTCGCCCGCGCCGGCGCCATCGGCCGCCTCGGACAGGGCCAGGCAGTTGGCGTCGTTGGTCAGGCGCACGGGGCGGGCCAGGCGCTGCTCCAGGTCCTCGCCGAACCGCTGGCCGTTCAGATAGACGCTATTGGCGTTGCGGATCAGGCCGGTGCGGGGCGAGATCGAGCCGGGAATACCCAGGCCCAGGCGCGCGCAGGACGCGCCGGCCATCGCCTCGGCGTCGGCCACCAGCTCGGCGACGACATCGAGCGCGGCCTTATACTCACCCGGATTGGGCTTGCGCACGCGCGCGACAAAGGCCCCGGACTCGTCGATGGCGGCGGCCTCGATCTTGGTGCCGCCGAAATCGATGCCAAAACGGATCATGCGAACAGACGCTCCTCGATGGCCGTCTTCAGGAGAGGCCATTCGTCGATACGGACATGGCGGTCGGGCGCCGATGGGGCGAGGGGGCGCAAGCGCTCGTCGCTGACCATCTGGAAGCGTCCAACCGTGGGCGCCCTTTCCGCCACCGATTCCAGCTGCGGTAAAAGATCGTCGATGAAGACGACGGGCCCCGAGGTGCGCGCCGCAAGCTCCGCGGCCGCCGGCCCCTTGGGGCCCGTGTTGATGATCAGGGGGTAGTCGAAGCCGTGGGTCTTCAGCCATTGGGCGCGGGACAGGCGTCCATGTTCAGGCGCGTTGGTCAGGATCACCACCTCGGCGCGGGTCGAAAGATCGGCCAGGGCGTCGGCCGCGCCCATGGCGGGCGGGAGATCCCCGGCGCCGTCGCGGAAGAAATCGTCGAACAAGGCCTTGCCCGCGATCAGATCGAGGTGTTCGGTCTCTCCTGGGCGATAGATATTTTGGAACAAGGCGAACCGATCCACCCGCAGCTCGAAGCCGTATCGCGAAATGAAGGCGCCGAAGCCGAACATGAACTGGGCCAGAACCTCATCGACATCGACGATGACCAGCGGCGCCGCGGGACTGATGGGGCAGGCCTGAAGATCGGTAAGGCGCGGTTTCATGGGCTCTTGGCGGTCGGTCTAAAAGCGATTAGCGGGCGCTTAAGGATATTTGTGCGAACAACTTCTGGAAGGTGGCGCGAATCCGCAGGCGTCGCCACATGACCGTACGGTCGGGGTAAGGATGACGAAGAAGGTCCTCATCGTGGAGGATAACGAGCTGAACATGAAGCTCTTTCATGATCTGCTCGAGGCCCAGGGTTACGAGACCCTGCAGACCCGCGAGGGTCTGTCGGCGCTGTCCATCGCCCGCGACAACAAGCCAGACCTGATCCTGATGGACATCCAGCTGCCGGAGATCTCGGGCCTGGAAGTCACCAAGTGGCTGAAGGAAGACGAGGAGCTGGCCCATATTCCGGTGGTCGCCGTCACCGCCTTCGCCATGAAGGGCGACGAGGAGCGCATCCGCGAAGGCGGCTGCGAGGCCTATATCTCCAAGCCGATTTCGGTGGTTCACTTCCTCGAAACGATCAAGCGCCTGCTGGAAAGGCAGCCTGCATGAGCGCCCGGATCCTCGTCGTCGATGACATCGAGGCCAATGTCCGCCTGCTGGAAGCCAAGCTGGCGGCCGAATACTATGAAGTTTCCACCGCCATGGACGGCCAGACGGCCCTCGACATGGCCCAGCGCGATCCGCCCGACATCATCCTGCTGGACGTCATGATGCCCGGCCTCGACGGCTTCACCGTCTGCCGCAAACTCAAGGAAGATCCCGCCACCCGCCACATCCCGGTGGTGATGATCACCGCCCTCGACGGTCGCGCGGACCGGATCCAGGGGCTGGAGGCCGGAGCCTCCGACTTTCTCACCAAGCCGATCGACGACGTCATGCTGTTCGCCCGCGTGCGCAGCCTGACGCGCTTCAAGCTGGTCATCGACGAACTTCGCCAACGCGAGGCCTCGGGCCGCCGCATCGGCGTGATCGCCGGCGCCGCCGCGCGCCTGGACGGCCTGGGCGGCCGGGTTCTGGTCGTCGACGACAACGAACGCCAGGCCGAGCGCCTGGCCGGCGAACTGGCCGCCGATCACCGTCCCGTGGTCGAGACCGATCCCGAGACGGCCCGGGTCAGCGCCAGCGGTCCGGTCGATCTCGTCATCGTCAACGCCGCGGCCAAGGGCTTCGACGGCCTGCGCTTCACCGCCGCCCTACGCTCGGACGAGCGCACCCGCCACCTGCCGGTCCTGGCCCTGGTCGATCCCGATGACCGCGCCCGCATGGTCAAGGCGCTGGAGATCGGGGTGAACGACATCCTGACCCGTCCGGTGGACCCCCAGGAACTGGCCGCCCGCGCCAAGACCCAGATCCAGCGCAAGCGCTACACCGACTATCTGCGCAACAACCTGGACCACTCGCTGGAGCTGGCCGTCACCGACCAGCTGACCGGCCTGCACAACCGCCGCTACATGGTGGGCCAGTTGGAGACGCTGGTTCGCCGCGCGGCGATGGGCGGGGACGAGGTCTCGGCGCTGCTGATTGACATCGACCACTTCAAGAAGATCAACGACACCTTCGGCCACGACATCGGCGACGAGGTGCTGCGCGAGTTCGCCCTGCGCCTGGCCTCGAACGTGCGCGCCATCGACCTGCCGTGCCGCTACGGCGGCGAGGAGTTCACGGTGATCATGCCCGAGACGCGCATGGCCGACGCCCTGCGCATCGCCGAGCGGATCCGCAAGCACGTCTCGGCCTCGCCGTTCAAGGTCGCCAATGGCGATGAGATGCTGAACGTCACGGTCTCGGTCGGCGTCTCGGCCACCGGCGGCCCCGGGGACACCCCCGAAGCCCTGCTCAAGCGCGCCGACGAGGGCGTCTACGAGGCCAAGGCCTCGGGGCGCAACACGGTGGTCGGCAAGGCCGCCTGAGGCGCGCCGGCGCCTCGCCTCCGGGCGGGCCAGCGACATTTCAGCTCTGAAACCCTTCCGTCCTTGCACGGATGAACCATTCGGGCGAAATCGCTCGAATGAAGACGATGCTTACCTGCGGCGCGCTCGCCGCCGCCGTTCTCGCGACCGGTTTCGCCGCTCAAGCCGCCGCCCAGGCCAAGCCGGACCCCAAGCTGGTGGTCGTGATCTCGGTCGATCAGTTCAGCGCCAATCTCTACGCCCAGCACCGGCCCGAGTTCGTCGGCGGCCTGGCGACGCTGAGCCAGGGGATCGTCTATCCCAACGGCTACCAGTCGCACGCCTTCACCGAGACCTGCCCCGGCCACTCGACCCTGCTGACGGGCAAGCATCCCAACAAGACCGGCATCAGCGCCAACGACTGGTACGATCGCGCCACGGGCAAGACGGTCTACTGCCTGGCCGATCCGACCGTGACCCTGGCCGATGATCCCAAGGGCAGGGCGGTTTCGCCCGCCAACATGGTCGCCACGACCTATGGCGACTGGCTGAAGGCCGTGTCGCCGGGCAGCCGCGTGTTCGGCGTCTCGGGCAAGGATCGCGGCGCGATCACCATGTCTGGCCACAAGGCCGACGGCCAGTTCTGGTACCAACCCGGCTTTGGCTTCACGACCTGGGTCGCGCCGGGCCAGAGCGCCCAGGAGCGCCTCAAGCCGGTCGCGGCGTTCAACGCCAAGCTGGCGGCGGACCTCAAGGCCCATCCGTTCACCTGGGACTACGCCAAGGCCTCGGCCAAGCGCTGCAAGGCGCTGGAGGCCGACTACCAGACCGGCGGCCGCCAGTGGCGCGCGGCCCTGCCGATCCCGGCGGCGACCAGCGACGCCGACAAGCTGCGTGACCTCTACGCCAGCCCCTATGCCGACCAGGCGACCCTGGAGCTGGCTCAACGTTTGAGGGAGAGCTACGCCCTGGGCGACGGCCCCCAGGTCGATCTGCTGACGGTCAGCCTGTCGGCGACCGATTTCATCGGCCATCGCTACGGCACGCGCGGCCCGGAGATGTGCGACCAAATCGCGCGTCTGGACGAGCGGTTGGGCGTCTTCTTGAAGAGCCTGGATAAGGTCAAGGGGGGCGTCTTGGTGGTGCTGACCGCCGACCACGGCGGCGCCGACTTCGCCGAGCGCCTGCACGACGAGGGCTATGATTTCGAGCGGGTGATCGGCAAGCCGTGGGTCGCCAAGCTGAACGCCCAGCTGCGATCCGACCTGGGCCTTGCCTGGGATCCGCTGGTCGCCGACGGCGGCATCGACCAGATCTACGTCGTCGGCCCCGATCGCAAGACGCCGTCGCTGGCCGATCGCGCCCGCGTCACCGCCGCGGCCCTGGCCCTGATCAACCGCGACCCCAGCGTTGCGCAGGCCTTTGATTCCAATGCGATCTTCACGATGGAGGCCGCTCCGGCCGACGCCTCGCCCGAGGAGCTTTCGATCGCCGAACGGGTCCGCCGCAGCGCCTATCCGGGCCGTGTCGGTGACATCCTGATCGCCTTCAAGCCCGATCGCGTTCCGGCCACCGCGGGCGCGACCTATGTCTCGACGCACGGTAGTCCTTGGGACTATGATCGTCGCGTGCCGATCCTTTTCTGGTGGAAGGGCGCGGCCCCGCGCGAGCGCGTTCTGCCGCTCGACACGGTCGATATCGCCCCCACCTTGGCGGCGGCGACGGGCCTGAAGCCGCCCGCGGATATCGACGGCGTCTGCCGCCCCCTGGTCCTCGGCGAGAAATGCTAAGCATTGTTTAGTGCGCTTTCTTAGCTTTTCGCACACCTTCATCGCGCATCCTCCCCGATACATCCTATGGGAGTGTGGGGATGATGAAGTCGAAGATCAGTTTTAGAAAGCGCGCGCCGACCGGTCGCTGGTTGCTTCTGGGTCTGGCGATTTGCTCGGTTCTCTTCTTGGTCGGTGGGGCGACCTTCGACCAGCCCGCCAGCGGGTTTTCCAACCTGGCGATGATCGGCGCGTTCGTCGCCGTCTGCGTCGGGCCGATCCTGCTGGCCCTGACGCTGCTCTGGGGTAGCTTCACGTTGCTGCGCTGGGTGTGGACGGGCTGAGGGGCCCTCCGCTCTCGACAAGCGACCAATAAAAAACGCCCGGCTAGCGATAGCCGGGCGTTTTCGTGTCTCAGCGCTGAAGAGCGATCTTACTTGATCTTGCCTTCGCGGAATTCGACGTGCTTGCGGACGACCGGATCGTACTTCTTCAGCACCATCTTTTCGGTCTTGGTGCGGGCGTTCTTCTTGGTGACGTAGAAGAAGCCGGTGTCCGCCGTCGAGTTCAGGCGGATCTTGATAGAAGCCGGTTTGGCCATGGTCGAATCCCTGCGGTGGTCGCGCAGGTTCCCGCGCGCTGGAAATAAGAGGCGCGGAACATACTCATCGGAGACTCAAAGTCAATTGCCGGCCGCGCAACGTCGGTAAGGAAAGTCCGCCGAACGGGCCTGTCCGCCGACCGAGCCCTCGATCCTCGCCACCAGGGTGTCCTTGTCGACCAGACGGTAGAGAATCCGCTGGGGAAAGTCGTGCAGGGGGTTTTCGAAGGCGACGGTGTTGTCGCCGATCTCTTTCATCGGAAACGCGCCCTCGGCCTGGCCGGAGGGAATCGCCACGAACTGCAGCTTGCCGTCGGCGGCGGGCAAGATGCGCATGAACTCATATTCGCGCAGCGCGCCGTCGCGCACGGTGCGGCTCATGCCCAGCATCGCCCCGCCGGCTGGCGCGAGCCACTGCTCCTCGATCTTCGCGCCGCTGGGTCGCGTCAGCGTCCAGCAGCCGGCGATGAAGGCCAGGCGGTCGATCTCGGCCGCCGGGGCGGGCGGCGTCGCGGCCAAGGCCAGGACGAGAGCCGAAGCGATCATGAAATGCTCCTTCCCGAGGGGGCTTATAGGTGGGTCAAGCGCCGCTGGCCGTTCAGGAAGCGCATGAACGGCGCGGGCCGTCCAGCCTCGGCCAGCCTTTGGCCCACCTCGTGGACCACGAAGCGGGTGATGTTGGGCAGATCCAGCGCCATGGCCTCCTCGAAATCCACCCAGGCGATCTCGTCCAGCTCGCCG
Source organism: Caulobacter segnis (assembly GCF_031454995.1). GTDB lineage: Bacteria > Pseudomonadota > Alphaproteobacteria > Caulobacterales > Caulobacteraceae > Caulobacter > Caulobacter segnis_E. Next base: position 284,506 of record NZ_JAVDRV010000005.1, read on the forward strand.
CAGTCGGGGCGGCGGTCCAACGACAGCAAGGCCTCGGCGGGGGCCATGAAGAATCGGGCGTCGAAGCGGCGCGGGCGATAGGGCGGCGTGATGGCCCGCGCCACGAAGCTCAGCGGCGCGAGGTCGGGCAGGGCGCCTTGGGCCAGGAACGGCCGCCAGGGGCCGGCGCCGGGGCGCTCTGGCGCGGCCTGGGCCAGCAGGAGCCCGGTCTCCTCGAAGGTCTCCCGGACCGCCGCCAGGGCCAGGGCGCGGGCCAGGCGCGCCGGCTTGGGGTGGCGGGGGTCTAGCTCGAGACGCGCGGCGACCTCGGGCGCGAGCTCGTTGGCGCTGGGTGCGTCGTAGTCGGTCCGATCGACCCGGCCGCCGGGGAACACCCACTTGTCGGGCATGAAGGCGTGGCCGTGATTCCTTCGGCCCATCAGCAGGCGCGGCCGAGGGCCATCGGTGCGGACGATGATCAGGGTGGCCGCGTGCTTAGGCTTCAGCGCCGCGCCGGTCTCGCGCACGGCGCCGTCGTTGATCGTGTCGAATTTCGCGTCGATCGGCGGCAGGCTCATGGGCGGAGGTTAGACGGTTTGCCTCGGTGGGAAAGGCGGACGTTGGGTCAATCACAACCTTATCGTTCAATTCGCCTTCCTAGGCCTTGCGCCTAGGACCCAGCGTTCAGTCGCCTAAGCGCTGGCTGGTGTGCGCCGACACGAGCGAAGCCCTCCGTTCAAGCCCAGTCAGTTGATGCATGGGTCCTCGCCACTAGGGCGAGGAAGGCGGAGTTTTGGATGTGTTGAAGGTGTCCAGCTTGACCCTCCGCCGCGACCCGTCCCAAGCTCGCGCCTCAATTCAGAGGGGCTCTGCGATGATCGGACGGATTTCCACCCTGGCGCTGGCCGCTGGCCTGGCGCTTGGCGCGCCGGCGATGGCCGCGCCCACGCCGGGCCAGGTGGCGGCGGCGGCCAAGGCGGTCCAGCCCAAGGTCGTGGCCTGGCGACGCGACATTCACGAGCATCCGGAATTGGGCAATCAGGAGGTCCGGACCGCGGCCCTGGTCGCCAAGGAGCTCAAGGCGCTGGGCCTGGAGGTCCGCGAGAACGTCGGCAAGACTGGCGTGGTCGGGATCCTGCGCGGCGGCAAGCCGGGCAAGGTCGTGGCCCTGCGCGCCGACATGGACGCCCTGCCGGTCGCCGAAAAGACCGGGCTGCCGTTCGCCTCCAAGGCCACCGCGACCTGGGAAGGCAAGACGGTGCCGGTGATGCACGCCTGCGGCCACGACACCCACGTCGCCATGCTGCTGGGGACCGCCACGGTCCTGGCCGGCATGAAGAAGGACATCAAGGGGACGGTGGTCTTCGTGTTCCAGCCGGCCGAGGAGGGGCCCCAGGCCGGCGAGGAAGGCGGCGCCAAGCTGATGATCCAGGACGGGGCGCTGGACAATCCCAAGGTCGACGCGATGTTCGGCGTCCATATCGGCCCCGGCGACGCCCACCAGCTGAACTATCGACCGGAAGGCTTCTACGCGGGCGCCGATCGTCTGACGATCACGGTGAAGGGCCGCCAGACGCACGGCGCGCGTCCCTGGGCGGGCGTCGACATGGCCAGCGTCGCGGCCGACATCATCCAGGCGATCAACCAGATCGCCGCGCGCCAGGTCGACGTCGGCGTCCAGCCCTCGGTCGTCACCGTCGCGACCATCAACATGGGCCTGCGCCAGAACATCATTCCCGAAGACCTGAAGATGGAAGGGACGATGCGGACCTTCTCGCCGGCGCGGAAGGTCGACCTGATCGCCAAGGTCCAGAAGGCCGTCGCCGCCATCGGTGACCGCTACGGCGCCAAGGCCGAGGCGGTGTTCAGCCAACCTTATCCGGTCACCTACAACAATCCCGAGCTGTCGAAGTGGGTGAAGGCCAGCCTGCTGAAGGCCTCGGCCAAGGTCGACGACAACGCGCCGCTGGTGACGGGCGCGGAGGACTTCTCGCTCTACGCCGAGAAGGTCCCGGCGGTGTTCGTCCAGCTGGGTGGCCGCAAGGCCGACGTGCCGGCCGCCACGGCGCCCGCCAACCACTCGCCCTATTTCGACGTCGACGAGGCGGTGTTCGAGACCGGTGTGAAGGCGGAAGCGTTCATGGCGCTGGACTATCTGGCGAAGAAGTAGCTTGAAGCACCGCGCTCCGCGTTCGCCGGGGCGGGATCAAAATTAAGCCCTATTGAGGCCGTCAGAAGCACTCGCCTTCTTGGCCTTCGAAGGGAAGACGATGGCCCAACTCTACGCTTTCGCGCTGTCGCTGGCGCTGATTTTCGCCGCCGTGATGATCCACTATCAGGCGTTGCGTTTGCTGTCCGTCGGCCAGGCCTCGCCCAGGCTGTCGCGCCAGCTGAAGATCTTGCTGGTTATCTTCGGCCTGATCGTCGCGCACGTCCTGGAAGCCGGATTGTTCGCCGGCGGCTACTGGGTCGGTGATCGTGTCCTGGGCCTGGGCGCGTTCGTGGGCGTTCCGGCCATGACCGCCAGCCAGCTGTTCTTCTTCTCGATCGAGACCTTCACCACTCAAGGCGTCGGCGACGTCTATCCGGTCGGCGCGCTGCGTCTGATCGCCAGCCTCGAACCCTTGGCCGGCCTGATCCTGATCGGCTGGTCCGGCTCGTTCACCTTCTTGGCCATGGGGCTGGACTGGCGGCTCGAGCGGAAAACCACGGAGCCATCCGGCGAATAGCCTCCTCGACCTCGGCCGTGGACACCGCGAAGCTGAAGCGGATGAAGTGGTGGCCCTCGACCGGGTCGAAGTCGACGCCGGGCGCGGTGCAGACGCCGGTGTCGCGCAGCAGGTCCTTGCAGAAGGTCAGCGAGTCGTTGGTCAGGTGGCCGATGTCGGCCCAGATGTAGAAGGCCCCGTCGGGCGGAGCGATCCGCTGGAGGCCCAGCGCCGGCAGCGCCTCCAGCATCAGCTCGCGATTGCGGCGATAGACCTCGATGTGGCCTTCCAGCTCGTCGATGCAATCCATGGCCGCCAGACCCGCGTGCTGGGCCAGGGAGGGGGCGGTCAGGAACAGGTTGCCGACATAGGCGCGGGCCCGATCCAGGTCCTCGCCCTTGGGCGTCAGCAGCCAGCCCAGGCGCCAGCCGGCCATGCTGAAGTACTTGCTGAAGCTGTTGACGATCAGGGCGTCGGGCGCGAACTCCAGCATCGAGGGCGTGCGGCCCGTGTAGCTGAGGCCGTGATAGATCTCGTCGCTGATGATCCGGATGCCGCGCTCGCGACAGACGCGCGCGATGGCTTCCAATTCCTCGGGCGCGATGATCGTGCCGGTCGGATTGGCGGGACTGGCGACGATCACGCCGGCGGGGGCGGGATCCAACCGCGCCAGATACTGGGCGGTCAGCTGGAAGCGGTCTTCCGGACCGCAGGCGATCTCGACGGGCTCAAGGTGCAGCGCCTTGATGGTGTTGCGATAGGCGACATAGCCGGGGCGGGCGATGGCGATGCGATCGCCGGGCTGGAACACGCTGGATAGCGCCAGGACGAGGGCCGGCGAGGCCCCGCAGGTCAGGACGATCCGCTCGGGCTCGACCGTGACGCCGTAGAGCGTCTGGTAGCGCTGGGCGATCTTCTCGCGCAGCAGCGGGCTTTCCCAATAGCCCATGGCCTCGGCGTCGAGGATCTCGTGCGCCTTGGCGATCGCCTTGCTGGGCGCGCCCGTCGAGGGCTGGCCAAACTCCATGTGGATGATGGAGCGGCCCTGCATCTTCAGCTCATGGGCCAACCGGCTGATGGCGATGGCGTGGAAGGGTTCGATCTCGGCGCGCATGGTCGCGGTTTAGCGGGGTTTGACGCGGCGCGCATCCCACATAGAACGGGGCATGCTCTCTCTGCTGCTCGCCGCCGCCATCGTCCAGACCCCGCTGCCGCTGAACATCGGCGGGAGGGTCGCGCCAGCGCCCGGCGGGGCTTACGCGTTCGGCTGGCCGGGCGTCTATTTCGAGGGGCGCTTCAGCGGCCCCTCCGTCGAGGTGGCGGTCGATACGGGCGTGGAGCACCTGGCCGTCAGCGTCGACGGCGTGCGCAAGGCCGAGCTCATCAAGTCCGGCGAAACGCGGCTGAAGCTCGACCGCCTGGGCCCGGGCGAACATGTCGTGCGCGTCGACAAGCTGACCGAGAGCCAGACCGGCTCGGCGCGGTTCGAGGGCTTCTTCGTGGGACGCGAGGGCCGGGCGCTGCCGGCGCCCGCGCGGCCGCGCCGCATCGAGTTCATCGGCGACTCCTACACCGTCGCCTACGGCGTCCGCTCGACGACCCGCGACTGCACCGAGCAACAGGTCCACGACCTGACGGACACCAGTCTGTCGTTCGCTCCTGACCTGGCCGCCCGGCTCGACGCCGACTACCGGATCGAAGCCTTCTCGGGACGCGGCGTCGTGCGCAACTACAACGGTCTGGCGCCCGGGGAGCCGCTGCCGGCGTTGTTCCCGCGCCTGATCCCGGGCCAGGCCGAGCCGCGCATCGCCGCGAATGATCCCTGGAAGCCGGAAATCGTGGTGATCGGCCTTGGCACCAACGACTTTTCGACCTCGCTGCGCGCGGGCGAGGCCTGGGCGGACGAGGCGGCCCTGCGCAAGGACTATCGCGAGGCCTACGTCGCCTTCGTCGAGGGGCTGAAGGCCAGCCGCCCGGGCGCGCGCTTTTTCCTGATCCAGGGCGACACCTTCGTCGACGACGTCGCCGAGGTCGCCGCCCGCGCGGGCGCGACGGCGGTGCGGATCACGGGCATGGAGCGGACCGCGTGCCACTCGCACCCGTCAGCGGCCGATCAGAAGATGATGGCCGATCGGCTGGAGGCGGCGATCCTGGAGAACTAGTTCCTCCCCCGCTTCGCGGGGGAGGTGGCCCAGAGGGCCGGAGGGGGCGAGCGCCTCCGATGCCGCGTTAGCCCCCTCAGTCGCTCCGCGACAGCTCCCCCGCATCGCGGGGGAGCATCTATCCGCCGCGCTACCGCCGCTTCCCGCGCCGGACGCCCTTCGGCAGGCCGCCGCGTGGTTTCACCGCCGCTTGCCGCCGCGCGCCGAGCCTCGGGCGGGGCGCCTTCGGATCCGGCGGCAGCGGGTCGCTGAGCATCTCGAACAGCAGGCCGCCGGTCACCGGCGTCGCCTCGACCAGCTTGACCTCGACGCCCATGCCCAGCGGCCAGCGCTTGCCGGTCCGCTCGCCGACCAGGGCGTGCATCTTGTCGTCGTGGATGAAGAACTCCTGGCCCAGGGTCGAGACCGGCACGAGGCCGTCCGCGCCGGTGTCGGCCAGCTTGATGAACAGGCCAAAGCGGGTGACGCCGGTGATCCGACCCTCGAAGGTCGCGCCCACGCGGTCGGCCAGGAAGGCGGCGATGTAGCGGTCGGTGGCGTCGCGCTCGGCGGCCATGGCGCGGCGCTCGGCGTGGGTGATGACCTCGGCCGTGTCCTTGATCTGGGCGATGTCCTGGTCGGTGAGGCCATCCGTCCCCAGGCCCAGGGCGCGGATCAACCCCCGGTGGACGATCAGGTCGGCGTAGCGGCGGATCGGGCTGGTGAAGTGGGCGTACTTGGCCAGGTTCAGGCCGAAGTGGCCGATGTTGTCGGCGCTGTAGTGGGCCTGCATCTGGGTGCGCAGGACCACCTCGTTGATGATCGCCGCGTTCGGGCTCTCGCGGGTCTCTTCCAGCAGCTTGTTGAAGCGCGAGGTTTGCGGCGCCTCGCCCTTGCTCCAGCGGATTTCGAGCGTCTGCAGGAAGTCGGCGAGGTTCTGCACCTTCTCCAGGCTGGGCGTGTCGTGCACCCGGTAGATCAGGGGCGAGCGCTTGGCTTCCAGGCTCTCGGCGGCGCAGACATTGGCCTGCACCATCATCTCCTCGATCAGCTTGTGGGCTTCGAGGGAGGCGCGCTTGGTGATCGAGGCGATCTCGCCCTCGCGGATGATGATCCGGCGCTCATCGCTCTCGATGGCCAGCGGCGAGCGGGCCTCGCGGCCGATCTTCATCGTGTGATAGGCGGCCCACAGGGGCTTCAGGATCGGGTCCAGCAGGGGGCCGGTCTTGTCGTCGGGCTGACCGTCGATGGCGGCCTGGGCCTGCTCGTAGGAGAGCTTGGCGGCCGAGCGCATCAGGCCGCGCACGAACTTGTGGCCCTTCTTGCGGCCCGACTTGTCGAACACCATCCGCACGGCCAGCGTGGCGCGGTTCTCGCCCTCGCGCAGCGAGCACAGGCCGTTCGACAGGGTCTCGGGCAGCATCGGCTCGACGCGGTCGGGGAAGTAGACGCTGTTGCCCTTCTCGCGGGCGTCGCGGTCCAGGGCCGAGCCCGGGCGAACGTAAGCCGCGACGTCGGCGATGGCGACCCAAACGATCCAGCCGCCCACGTTGGTGGCGTCGGGATCGGGGTGGGCGTAGACGGCGTCGTCGTGGTCGCGCGCGTCCACCGGGTCGATGGTCACGAACGGCAGGTCGCGCAGGTCATCGCGCCCCGACAGCGTCGGTTCGACGGCGGCCTTGGCCTCGCGTTCGGCCTCTTCGGAGAAGCCGGTCGGGATGCCGTGGCTGTGGATGGCGATCAGCGACGCGGCGCGGGGATCATTCTCGGTCCCGACCACCTCCAGCACCTTGCCGGGCTTGGGGCCGTAGCGGCCGCCATGCGTGCCGACCTGGGCGACGACGAGGTCGCCGTCCTTGTACTCGTGGGCGACGCTAGGATCGAGGACCAGGCTCTCCTTGGACTTGCGATCGACCGGCTCGACGCGGACCTCGCGGCGGTGCTTGCGGATCACGCCCAGGATCTTGTGCGCGCTCTGGCCCAGCTTCTTGATCAGCTTGGCCTCGAACTCGCCGCTCTCCAGGCGTTCGAAGCGAACCAGCAGGCGGTCGCCCAGCCCCGGCGCGCCGGCGGCGGCCTCGCCCTTGGTCGGCGCGAGACGGACATTGGGGACATCGTCGTCGGACTTGGTGAGCTTGACGTAGAGCTCGCCGTCGCCGTCGCGCTCGACCACGTCGGCCACCCCGACCGGGGGCAGGGAGCCGGCTTCCGCGAAGCCTTTACGACCGCGCTTGGCCAAGGCGCCTTGCGCCTCAAGCTCGCGGATCATCTCGCGCAGGGCCCGGCGGTCGGCGCCCTTGAGCCCGAAGTGGCGGGCGATATCGGCCTTCCCCGTCTCGCCGGCGTCGCGCAGGAACGCCAGCAGCGTCTCGCGGTCCGGCAGTCCGGCGGCGGGCTTGGGCTTGAAGGTTTTGGGCGGGCGACGTTTAGCCATGCCCTGCCTTAACGCGTTCGGCGGACTTAGGGAAACACGAGGTGGGGCGCTGAGCGCCTAGTACAGATCCTCGATCGACTTCGGCGGCGCCGGCTCGGCCGGCTTGGGCGCGGCCTCGGGCGTGGGCGTTGTCGCGACGGGCGGGGCCTCGATCACCGGCGCCGGAGCGTCCTGTTCCGGAGTCTCGACTTCGACGGCCTTGGGCTTGGGCGCTTCCACGGGCGGCGGCTCGTAGGCGAGGGCGGGGGCGGCGTCCTTGACCGGGACGCCGGAGACCTCGGCCAGCGGCTGGGTGGACGTGGTCGCGCCGCCGCGATCGATCTTCATCGCTTTGGTCAGGCCGAAGGCGAAGCCGCCGACGCAGCACAGGACCAGCGCCGTCAACACGACATTCAGCGGCAGGGGACGTTCCAGCGTCGTCATCCGCGCAATCTACTCTCGTCCAAACCGGCTGAACAGGCTCAGGCCTCGTCGTCCCACGGCGCGGCGCCGTCGTCCGAGGCGGTGGTCGCCTTGGCCTTGGCTTTCGGAGCGGCCTTCTTGGCGGTCGGCTTCTTAGCCGCCGTCTTCTTGGCCGGCTTGTCGCCTTCCGCCTTGGGCGCGGCCTTGGCCTTGGAGGCCGCGGCCTTCTTCGCCGGCTTCTTGCCGCCGCCCTTGGCCGCGCGTTCGGCGATCAGGGCCAGCGCTTCCTCGAGCGTGATCGCGGCCGGGTCCTTGCCCTTGGGCACGTTGGCGTTGGTGTCGCCGTGCTTGATGTAGGGGCCAAAGCGGCCCGACAGCACGCGGATCGGCTTGCCGTCCTCGGGGTGGTTACCGAGTTCCGCCAAGGCCGCCGCGGTCCCGCGTTGCGGACGACCGCCGCCGGCGCGCTTGTCGGCCAGGATGGCGACGGCGCGGTTCAGGCCGACGTCGAACACCTCGTCGGCGTTCTCCAGGTTCGCGTAGGTGCCGTCGTGCAGCACGAACGGCCCAAAGCGCCCCAGGCCCGCCGTGATGACCTTGCCGTCGTCCGGGTGCTTGCCGACTTCGCGCGGCAGCGAGAGCAGGCGCAGCGCCTTCTCCAGGTCGATGGCCGAGGCGATCCAGCCCTTGGGCAGGGACGAGCGCTTGGGCTTGTCGCCCTCGGCCGCCAGCTCCTCGACATAGGGGCCAAAGCGGCCGTTCTTCAGCCACACGGCGCGGCCGGTCGCCGGATTGACGCCGAGCTCCTTGTCGGCGCTCTCGGCCTCGCCGTCGCCTTCGGAGACGCCCAGCTGACGGGTGTAGCGGCACTCCGGATAGTTCGAGCAGCCGATGAAGGCGCCGAACTTGCCGGTCTTCAAGGACAGTTGCCCCGTGCCGCAGGTCGGGCACAGGCGCGGGTTGGAGCCATCGCCCTTGTCGGGGAAGATGTGCGGGCCCAGGGCCTCGTTCAGGGCGTCCAGGACGTTCGTGGTGCGCAGCTCGGCGATCTCGCCGACGGCCGCGTGGAAGTCCTTCCAGAAGTCGCGCAGGAACTGCTTCCAGTCCAGCTTGCCGTCCGAAACCAGGTCCAGCTGCTCTTCGAGGGCGGCCGTGAAGTCGTACTCGACATAGCGCTTAAAGAACTGCTCCAGGAACGCGGTGACCAGGCGGCCCTTGTCCTCGGGGATGAAGCGCTGCTTCTCCATGCGGACATATTCGCGGTCGCGCAGCACGCCCAGCACCGAGGCGTAGGTCGACGGACGGCCGATGCCCAGCTCTTCCATCTTCTTGACGAGGCTGGCTTCGGAGTAGCGCGGCGGCGGTTCGGTGAAGTGCTGGTCGGCGCGGGCCTCGCGGACCTGGGCGGGCGAGCCTTCGATGATGGCGGGCAGGCGGGCGCTGTCCTCGTCGCCCTCGTCATCGCGGCCTTCCTCATAGACGGCGAGGTAGCCGGGGAACTGCACGACCTGACCCGTGGCGCGCAGGCCGGTCTTGCCGTCGGCGCTCTCCAGATCGACCGTGGTGCGCTCGATGCGGGCGCTTTCCATCTGCGAGGCGATCGTGCGCTTCCAGATCAGCTCGTACAGGCGGCCCAGCTCAGGATCCAGGCGCAGGGAGCCGGGGTTCCGGCCCAGGCTGGTCGGACGGATGGCTTCGTGGGCCTCCTGGGCGTTCTTGGCCTTGGACTTGTAGAGGCGCGGGACGTCCGGGACGTATTCCTTGCCATAGACCTTGCCGATCACGTCGCGGGCTTCGGTGATCGCTTCGGGCGCCATCGAGACGCCGTCGGTCCGCATATAGGTGATGAGACCCACGGTCTCGCCGCCGATATCGACGCCCTCGTACAGCTTCTGGGCCGCCTGCATGGTGCGCTGGGCGCTGAAGCCCAGCTTGCGGGCGGCTTCCTGCTGCAGGGTCGAGGTGGTGAAGGGCGGGGCGGGCGAGCGCTTGCCGGGCTTCTTCTCGACGGCCTCGACCTTGAAGACGGCGGCCTGCACGGCGGCCTTGGCGGCCAGGGCCGAGGTCTCGTTGCCCAGGTCGAACTTGGTGAGCTTCTTGCCCTCGTGCTTGACGAGGCGCGCCAGGAACGGGTCCGAGCCGGCCGAGACGTCGGCCTCGACGGTCCAGTACTCCTGGGTCCTGAAGCGCTCGATCTCAAGCTCGCGGTCGACGACCAGACGCAGGGCGACCGATTGCACGCGGCCGGCCGAGCGGCTGCCGGGCAGCTTGCGCCACAGCACGGGCGAGAGGGTAAAGCCGACCAGATAGTCGAGGGCGCGGCGGGCCAGGTAGGCCTCGACCAGCTCCATGTCGAGATCGCGCGGGGCCTTCATGGCCTCGGTGACGGCGGTCTTGGTGATGGCGTTGAAGGTGACGCGTTGGACCGACTTGTCCTTCAGCGCCTTCTTCTTGTTCAGCACTTCCAGCACGTGCCAGCTGATCGCTTCGCCTTCGCGATCCGGGTCGGTGGCCAGAATCAGGCGGTCGGCCTTCTTCAGGGCGTCGACGATGTCGCTGACGCGTTTGGAGGCCTTGGCGTCGACTTCCCAGCTCATGGCGAAGTCGTTGTCGGGCTCCACCGAGCCATCCTTGGACGGCAGGTCGCGGATGTGACCGTAGGAAGCGAGAACCGTGTAGTCGGACCCGAGGTACTTGTTGATGGTCTTGGCCTTGGCCGGGCTCTCGACGACGACGACGTTCATTCTAACTCTGGGCTGGAAGGCGGATCGCCCGGGAGGCGAGCGCCGGGGAAAGTGGGGCCCGCTTGGGGGTCTGTCAACGCGGGCTCTGCCGAACGGCCGCGCTTTGAGTCGCTGGTAGCCGCTTGTTAAGACGCTTGTGCGAGTTTTATCGCCTGGTTTTGTGACTGCTCGCCGATGGACCTGACCGTCAACAGGATCGCCACCGAGGCCTATGTCTCGCCGATCCGCCCGATCAAGCCCGTGACCTCGAACGCTGATCGCGCGCAAATCGCCGATCAGCTGAAGGAAGCCGTGCGCGCCGCGCCGGCCGCGGGGACGGGGCTGCTGGTGGATCTCAGCGTCTGAGCCATCCTGGCTGTCGCCGCGGAGCGGCGTTTTACTGACATCCCAGAGAGCGGACGGATCGAAGGTCGGCGATGGGTGGTGAGCCGACACTCGCTGCGATAGCTTGGCCGCATGGAGCATCCGAAACAGACGCTTTTCGGCATAGGGCTTACAGTTCTGGTACTGCTGTTCGTCACGGTCGCGTCACCAATAATCGACCGCCATCTCGCAGAATCGCACCTCGAAGCGGAGGGGTTCCGCGCAGTCGAACTTGATTGGACTTACAGCAGCGGCCGCTGCCTCAAGGGGCGAAGAACATTCGCTCTCGATGCAATTCGGGCGGATGGACATCACGTCGTCGGCTTCGTCTGCGCTGGACACTTCTGGCCGGCCATCACGCATGTGACAGACGATCTCGACGCGCGCGCTACGTCGATGGGGGCCTCGACGGAAAGCGAACTATCAGAACGTCACTAGAGGGTCGTGAGCCGACGTCGCTCTCTTAAGCTCGACCATTCGCCCACTTCCTGACGCGGACGCGTGGTCCACAGAACCTTGGGCCGGCGCTTCGGTCCGTGGCGTGGCGAGCAGATGGCGCACTGGAGACGACGTGGCGGGAAGGGCGCGGCCCTGGTCGTGAGCCTGGCCGCGCACGCCGCGGCCGTGGCGGTGTTGCTGGCCGCCCATGTGACGCCCACGCCGCCCGAACCGCCGTCCGTCATGGTGACGCTGGTCGATCCGCCGCCCCCTCCGCCGCCACCGCCCCCTCCACCGCCGCCCGCGCCGCACGAGGCCCCCAAGTCGCCGGTGAAGGCGCCGAAGAAGCCGCCATCGCCCGAAAAGCCCAAGGACACCGCCAGGGCCGCGCCGCGCTCTCCGCTCCGCGTGACCAAGGCGCCGATCCCCAAGGACGTGACGCCGCTGCCGGCCAGCCCCAAGCCCGCGCCGGCTCGGGTGATGGGTCTGGGGGAGTCCGAGTTGATGGGCGCGGCGACGGCGGGATCGGGCGCGGGCGGCGGCGGAGGGGGGGCGGGGTGCGACATGGTTCGCCTCCTGCAGGAGGGCCTGCGCAAGAACCCCAGGGCCCGGGCTTCCCTGATGCGCGCCCACGCGGCCACCGTGAACGCTGGCCGCGCGCCCCTGGTCTGGAGCGGCGATTGGGTTCGCACGGACGGCGAGGAGGGCGACGGTCTGTCGGGCCTGCGCGAGATGATCATGATGGAGGTCGCTTTCGCGCCCGCCGCCTGCCGCGCCGAGCCGATGCGGGGTCTCGTCCTGATCTCGCTGAACGACGGCCCCGGCGCGGCCCGCTTCGCCTTGGGCGGCGGCCACTGGCAGTGGTCGGACTTGCTGTTCGCGAAGGGCGCGCGGCGAGGCGGCTAGAGCCGTTCTGGGTTGGAGCGGGGCGAAGGTCGACGGTGCTCCGGCGAAGGATCGGCTAGCCTTTTCGCCTCATCACGTAGAGGCGGCCCGGCGTGGTGTCGGTCGCGTCGCGGCGCAGCGAGATCTCCGCGTGGTCGAAAAGGTCGAACCAGGGGGCGCTGGCCTGGCGAACATAGGCCTCGCCATGCGCGTAGCGGGCCGAGGGGAGCAGCGTCCAGCCCTCCTCGCCGCGTTCCGTGCTGACGGCCAATACGCCGCCAGGCGGCAGGGCGCTGGCCGCCGCCGCGAACAGCGGGGCCAGGTCGCCGAAATAGACCAGCACGTCGGCCGAGAAGATCAGGTCGAAGCCCGCTGGAGCCCGGCCTAGAAAATCAATCGCCTCGGCCTGGACGAGTTGATCGTAGTCGCCACGCTCGGCCGCTCGGGCCAGCATGCCGCTCGAAAGATCGACTCCGGTGATCCGGCCCTGAAAACGGCGCAGATGCGGTCCGGCCAGGCCCGTGCCGCAGCCCAGGTCCAGGATGCGCGCGAACCGGTCGCCATGCGCGGCCACCTTGTCGGCCAACAGCGCTGGCGCGTCGTAGCCGAGGTTGTCGACCAACTGCTCGTCGAAGCGGTCCGCGAAGTTGTCGAACAGGGCCTCGACATAGTCCGACGGCGCGCGATCGATGTCCTGTTCGGTCAGGACGCGGCGCTCATGCCCCTGGATCGGGTCGTCGACGGTGTGCTCCGCCAGCCAGTCTCCCAGCGTGCGAGCGGCCGCGAGTCGCTTGAACGCGACGAGGATGGAGAACCCCTCGCGGATCACGGTCGTGGGGTCTTCCGCGAGGGGACCGGCGATCCGCCCATACACCGCCAAGGCCGCGTCCGCGGTCGAGGTCTCCGCCGCCGCGTAGGCGGCCGCGCGGGCCCAGGTTAGGACGGCGCCGTCCCCCAGAGGCTCGCCGACGGTCTCGAAGGTGGCCGCCGCGCCAGCGAAGTCGCCGGTCATGTAACGAGCCTGCGCCAGGCAGTTGCGCCACAGCGGCTCGACGTCCGGGGTCGCCACGGCGCGGTTCAGGACCTCGGCCGCCTCGGGGAAGCGCCGGGCGTTCATCAGGGTCACGCCCAGGCTGAACAACACCGGCCCCTCGTCGGGGCGCGCCGCCAGCACGGCTTGAAAGTCGGACACCGCGGCGTCGAAACGCCCCTCGGCGGTGGCGGCCATCGCGCGATCGAAGGTTTCTTGCAGGGTGCTCAATTAGGCCGCTCCGTGTCGGCCCTTTATGGCCGCGCCACCAGCCCGCCGTCCACAAACTCCGCCCGGCCCGCCAAGCTCAACTCCACCAGGGCCGCCATGACCGCCGAGGTCGGGGCCGCGACGGCGCGGATCAGGTCGTTGCGGGGGACCGGCGTCGGCGAAAGCAGGGCGGCGACGCGCTCGCGCAGGGCGTCGGGGTCGATGTCGGCCGGCGGCTCGCCGTCATAGGCGCGGTCGTGCTCGCGCAGCCGGGCCTCGCCGGCGAGTGATCGCAACACGTCCTCCGCGCCCTCGCACAGGATCGCGCCCTGGCGGATCAGGTCGTTCGTGCCCTTCGAGCGCGGATCGAGCGGCGATCCGGGCACGGCGAAGACGTCGCGGCCCTGCTCGGCGGCCAGGCGCGCGGTGATCAGCGAGCCGGACTTCAGCTCGGCCTCGACCACGACGACGCCCAGCGACAGGCCCGAGATAATCCGGTTGCGGCGCGGGAAGTCCTTGGCCTGGGCGCGGCGGTCCGGGGCGCTCTCGGAGACGACGCAGCCCTCGGCGGCGAGGCGGGCGTGCAGCTTGTCGTGCTCTGGCGGATAGATGTCGCCGACCCCGCCGCCTAGCACGGCCACGGTTCCGGTGGTCAGGGAGCCCTCGTGCGCCGCGCCGTCGATGCCGCGCGCCATGCCCGACACCACGACATAGCCGGCGGTTCCGAGGTCCGTCGCCAAATGGCGGGCGAAGCGTTGGCCGGCGGCCGAGGCGATGCGCGCCCCGACGATGGCGATGGACGGTTCGGACAGCAGCTCGGCGCGGCCAAGCGCCCACAATACCGGCGGAGGCGGATCGAGCGCCGCCAGACGCGGCGGAAAGTCGGGCTCGCGGCCGCAGATCAGGCGCGCGCCCAGTTTCTCGCCCGCTTCGAGCTCGCGTTCGATCGCCTCGCGCGGCGGCAGGGTCAGCGGGACCGCGCGGCCGCCCTTGCGGGAGAGGTCGGGCAGGGCCGACAGGGCTCGCTCGGGCGTGCCGTAACGGGCCAGCAGGTGGTCGAAGGCGACGGGGCCGACCGTCTCGGTGCGCGCCAGGCGAAGCCAGCCAGGCGCTGGATGTCCGAGAGCCGGCCGACGGTCACGGCGCCTCGGCGGGCGCCGGCTCGGCCGGCTTCTTCTTGCCGATCTTCGGTTCCTCGCCCTTGAGCAGGCGCGCGATGTTCTCGCGGTGACGGATGAAGATCAGGATGGCCATGAAGATCGCCAGGCCCAGGATCGGACGCGGTTGATCGGTGGCGATGGCGAAGGGAGCGGCCAGGACGGCCGCGGTCAGGGCGGCCAGCGAACTGATCCGGAAGATGGCGGCCATGGCCAGCCAGGTGATGGCGGCCAGCGCGCCGACCGGCCAGGCGGCGCTGAGCAGCACGCCGTAGAAGGTGGCCACGCCCTTGCCGCCCTTGAACTTCAGCCACACCGGGAACAGGTGGCCCAGGAACGCCGCGCCGCCGGCCAGGGCGATCACCATGGGATTTCCGTGGGTCAGGTAACGGGCCAGCAGCACAGCCACCACGCCCTTGCCGGCGTCGCCCAGCAGGGTGATCAGGGCCAGGTCCTTGCGGCCCGAGCGCAGCACGTTGGTCGCGCCGATGTTGCCGGAACCGATCTGGCGGATATCGCCCGCGCCGCCGAGACGGGTGGCGATCAGGCCAAACGGGATCGACCCCAGCAGATAGCCGCCGACGACGGCGATCGCGAGAGTCAGATAAACGGCAGAGGCGAGACTTTCCACGTTTTCTACCTTAGAGAGAGTTTTGTGCGAGCTCAAGCGCGCCGTGTCGAAGGATGGTGTAAATCGCTTCGATCCGCTGGCAAAGTCGCGCGGATTCTGTTGGGGGTCGTTATGGCGGGGACTATGGGCGCGGCGCAGGGCGTGGGCGGACAGGACGCGCGGCGCGACGGCTGGGGGGTCTGGATCGCGCTGACCGCCTTGGCCGAGTTGTTTGGGATTCTGCTGGGCGCGTCCTGGTGGGTCTGGGCCGACGGCCTGCTGCCCGAGCCGGACGGGCTGTTTCAGCAAATCTCCATGCTCGTCTTCAAGGCCCTGTCCGGCGTGCCCGAGGGCATTGTGCTGGGTCTGGTCCAGGCCAATCTGATGAGCCGTCGTCTGCCGGGCCTATCGATCGTGCGCTGGACCACGGCGACCTGCGTCGTGGCGGTGGTGGGCTGGGCGGTGGGCTCGTCGTTTTCGATCTTCGCCGCCGGCGACGGTGGGACCGCGGGTGGCTTCGATCCGGGTGTCGGGGCGACGTTCCTGATGGCGTCTGGCTTTGGCGTGCTGGTCGGCGCCCTGTTTGGCGGCGTGCAGACCTTGGCTCTGAGCGGCCTAGGCGTGCCGAGCTGGCCCTGGATCGCCGGCAACGCCGTCGGCTGGGCGCTGGGCCTTCCGGTCATCTATCTGGCCGCCTCGGGCCTGGCGCTGGGGCCCATCTGGGCCTTGGCCGCGATCGGCGGGCTCGTCGCCGGCGCCCTGGTCGGCGCGGCGACCGCGGTGGCCTTCGCGGTGATGACGCGGAGGGTCTAGCCCTCCGCGCGGTGAACCACCCGGCCGTCCACGACGGTCATCAGCACCTGGCCCTGCAGGCGACGTCCGTCGAACGGCGAGTTCTTGGACTTCGACAGCAGGCGCGCGGCGTCGACGATGATCGGCGCGTCGATGTCGCACAGCACCAGGTCGGCCGGCGCGCCTGGCGAGATGCGGCCGCCGCGCAGGCCCAGCAGCTCGGCCGGGGCCAGGGTGACGGCGCGGATCAGGTCGACCAGGGCGATGCGCTCTTCGTGATACAGCGACAGCAGGGCCGGCAGCAGGGTCTCCAGACCCACCGCGCCCGGCGCGGCCTCGTCGAACGGCAGGCGCTTGTCTTCCGCCGGAGCGGGGCTGTGCGAGGAGACCACGACATCGATCAGACCCGAGGCCAGCGCCTCGATCAGCGCCTGGCGGTCGTCCTCGCCGCGCAGGGGCGGGTTCAGCTTGGCGAAGGTGCGGTAGTCGCCGATGTCCAGCTCGTTGAACGACAGGTGGTTGATCGACACCGAGGCGTGGATCCGCAGCCCCTTCTTCTTGGCGCGTTCCAGCGTCTCCAGGGCCTGGGCCGAGGTGATCTGATCGACCAGCAGCTTGCCGCCGGTGGCTTCCAGCAGGGCGACGTCGCGCTCCAGCATGATCCGCTCGGCCATCGGCGAGATCGAGGGCAGGCCCATGCGGCCGGCGAACTCGCCGCCGATCGCCGCGCCGCCCTTGCCCAGCCACGGGTCCATCGGACGGTGGGCCAGCAGGGCGTCGAAGCCCTTGGCATAGGTCAGGACGCGCTGCATGACCTTGCTGTCGACGATCGGCTTGCCCGCGTCGGTGACATAGACGCAGCCGGCCTCGCGCATCAGGCCGATCTCGGCCATCTGCTCGCCCTTCAGGCCGCGCGTCGCCGCGCCCGCCACCAGGATACGGGCGCTGTCGATGTCACGCGCCCGGCGCAGGATGAAGTCGACGACGCTGGGATCGTCGATCGCCGGCGCGGTGTCGGGCTGGACCACGAACGAGGTGACGCCGCCGGCCGCCGCGGCCTTGGCGGCTGAAGCCAGGGTTTCCTTGGTCTCGGCGCCGGGTTCGCCGGTGCGGACGCGCAGGTCGATCAGGCCGGGGGCGAGCAGGGCGCCGCCGCAGTCGATGACCCGGACGGCCTTCGACAGCTTGCCGAACTCGCGGCCCTTGGCGACGTCGGTGATGACGCCTTCCGAGACGATGACGCCGCCGGGGCCGTCATAGCCGCTTTCCGGATCGACCAAGCGGGCGTTGACGAAGGCGAGGGGCTGGGACGCGGTCATTGGGCCGCCTCCAGTCTGGCCGCGAGACTGGTCAGCACCGCCATTCGGGCGGCGACGCCCATCTCGACTTGGTCCTGGATCAGGCTGATGGCCGGATCGTCGGCGACGTCGGAGTCGATCTCGACGCCCCGGTTCATGGGGCCAGGGTGCATGACCTTCGCGCCGGGCGCCGCGCGGGAGAGCTTCTCGCGATCCAGGCCGTAGAAGCGGAAGTACTCGCGGGTCGAGGGCACGAAGGCGCCCTGCATCCGCTCCAGCTGCAGGCGCAGCATCATGACGACGTCGGCGCCGGCCAGGCCCGACTTCATGTCGTGGTGGACGGTGACGCCCCAGCGCTCGGCCTGGGACGGCATCAGGGTGGGCGGACCCACCAGACGCACGCTGGCGCCCAGGGTGTGCAGCAGGGCGACGTTCGAGCGCGCGACACGGCTGTGCAGCACGTCGCCGCAGATCGCCACGGTCAGGCCCGAGACGCGGCCGAACGCGCGGCGGATCGACAGCGCGTCCAGCACGGCCTGGGTCGGATGCTCGTGCTGACCGTCGCCGGCGTTGATCACGTGGCCGCTGACCTTCTGCGAGAGCAGGCTGGCCGCGCCGGAAGAGGCGTGGCGGATGACCAGCAGGTCGGGCCGCATCGCGTTCAGCGTGACCGCCGTGTCGATCAGGGTCTCGCCCTTGGCGACCGACGAGGTCTTGGGGTTCATGTTGACGACGTCGGCGCCCAGGCGCTTGCCGGCCAGCTCGAACGAGCTCTGGGTGCGGGTGCTGTTCTCGAAGAACAGGTTCATCAGGGTCCGCCCCTTGAGGATGTCCAGGGTCTTGGACGTCTGCCGGTTCAGCGCCACAAAGGCCTCGGCCAGATCGAGCAGTTCGGTGGCCTGGATCGCGTTCAGGTCGCCCGCCGAAAGGAAATGTCGCTTTGGAAAGGCGAAGACGCGGGCGCGGATCGTCTCGATGGCCGCGCGGGCGGGGTCATGGGCTGAAGCCGTCATGAGCCCGCGTCTTAGGCGGCTTTGGCGAGGAAGGGAAGTGAAGGAGGGGAAACGCTCTGTGGAGGACGGGAATGGCTAGCGAATAAATCCTCCCCCCGTGGGGGAGGCGGTCCGACGGACCGGAGGGGGGAGAGGCAAGGTCAGCAGGACTTCCCCCTCCGTCCGCTGCGCGGACACCTCCCCCGCTAGGGGGAGGATTTTACGGGCGTTCGCGGCGCTCTTTCATCCGCGTATCCGGAACGGACCCCAACGAAATCAGCAACTTCCCATTTTTACATGCCGCTGGATCATCCGCGTTGAAACCGCCCGTATGCTCTAACCACCTCGTCGCGAGGAAAGGGCGCATGGCCAGCGACCATCGTGGCGGCGGGGGGCGATCGAGCGGAGCGCTCGTCGGTGTGGGGGAAACTCCACAACCGCATTCACGACGTTGGATGTGGGCCGCGAGCGTACAGGGGGGCTTAATAGCTCCTGTCCGGGACCGGGTTCGTTGCCCGGCCCGCCCGTCTGGGGCGTGAGCCTGGGGAGGCGCGAACACCGCCAAACCAGGGCGCTCTCGAATAACGGTCGCGCGGAGCGTCGGGCTTCGTCGAAACGGTAACAACGCTAAAGCACTCCGGACGTCGTCCGGCGCTCCGCGTCCCTTTCCATCCCTTCAGCGGCCCGCCGCGTGAAGCGGCGGGGGTGTGTCTGGATTGAGAGCGCCCCCTCCCCTTGATGGGGAGGGGTAGGGGTGGGGTGAACACAGCGTCAGACGCCGCGCGGGGCCGCCGCCTCAGCAATCACCCCATCCCCGGCCCTTCCCCATCAAGGGGAAGGGAGGGGTTGGGTGTCAGGCTCGGCGGCCCCCGGGCCCCGATGGGAAGCAGAGATCGTCACAACCCCCGCAGCCGCTCCAGCGCGCCCTGCAGGATCCAGCCGGCCGCCATCTTGTCCACGACCTCGGCCCGCCGCTTCCGGTTCACGTCATGCTCCTCGATCAGCACCCGCGTCACCGCCGCCGTCGACAGGCGCTCGTCCCAGAAGGTGATGGGCAGGTCGGGCTTGAGGCGAAGGAGATTGCGGCCAAGGGCCCGGTTGCTCTGGCAGCGCACGCCCTCGGTGCCGTCCATGTTCATCGGCAGGCCGATGACGATTCCGACCGCGCCGCGGCTGTCCATCAGCTTGAACAGGGCCTCGGCGTCCTTGCTGAACTTGGTCTTTTCGATCAGGGCCAAGGGGCTGGCGACCGTGCGGGTGACGTCGGAGACGGCCACGCCGATGGTCTTCTCGCCGGGGTCCAGGCCGACCACGGGGGCGTACTGGGGCAGGGCGGCGGCGAAGTCTTCGATGTCGAGAACGGGCATGGCCCTCTTTATCAGGAGCCGCGCCGCCTGAAACCACTCCTTGAAACCTTGTCTCCGGCCTAGTAACCGACGCGTTCGAATTTCAGGAGATCCCCATGGCCATTGACGCCGCCACGGTGCGGAAGGTCGCCCGGCTCGCCCGCATCGCCGAACCCGAGGAGCGCATCGAGGCCCTGGCCAACGAGCTCAACGGCATCATGACCTGGATCGAGCAGCTGGCCGAGGTGGACACCGATGGCTGCGAGCCGCTGACCAGCGTCGTGGCCGCCGGCCTGCCGCTGCGCGACGACGTCGTGACCATGGGCGGCGACCCGGCCAAGGTGACCAGCAACGCTCCCAAATCGGTGGGCAACTTCTTCGTCGTGCCCAAGGTGGTTGAATAATGAGCGCGCTCACGAAGCTGACCCTGAAGGCCGCCGTCGATGGCCTGGCCAAGGGGGAATTCACCTCGGTCGAACTGACCAAGGCGCACATCGAGGCCGTCGAGGCCGCGCGCGGCCTGAACGCCTACATCCTGGAGACGCCGGAAAAGGCGCTGGACATGGCCGCCAAGTCCGACGCTCGCCGGGCGCAAGGCCAGGCCGGCCCGCTGGAAGGCGCGCCGCTGGGCGTGAAGGATCTCTTCTGCACCGAGGGCGTGCGCACCACGGCCTGCTCGAAGATCCTGGAAAACTTCGTCCCGACCTACGAGTCGACGGTGACCAGCCAGCTGTGGCGCGACGGCGCGGTGATGCTGGGCAAGCTGAACCTTGACCAGTTCGCCATGGGCTCGTCGAACGAGACCAGCTATTTCGGGCCGGTGACCAACCCGTGGCGCGCCCAGGGCTCGAACAAGGCCCTGACTCCGGGCGGCTCGTCCGGCGGTTCGGCTGCGGCGGTCGCGGCGGACCTGTGCCTGGGGGCCACGGCGACGGACACCGGCGGCTCGATCCGTCAGCCGGCCGCCTTCACCGGCACGGTCGGGATCAAGCCGACCTATGGCCGCTGCTCGCGCTGGGGCGTCGTCGCCTTCGCCAGCTCGCTGGATCAGGCCGGCCCGATCGCCAAGACGGTCGAGGACGCGGCCCTGCTGCTGACCTCGATGTCGGGCCATGACCCCAAGGACTCGACCAGCCTCGACATCCCCGTTCCGGACTTCACCCAGTTCGTCGGCAAGTCGGTGAAGGGTCTGAAGATCGGCATTCCGAAGGAATACCGCGTCGACAACATGCCGGCCGAGATCGAGAAGCTCTGGCAGGACGGCATCGCCTGGCTGAAGGACGCCGGTTGCGAGATCGTCGACATCAGCCTGCCGCACACCAAGTACGCCCTGCCGGCCTACTACATCGTGGCGCCGGCCGAGGCCTCGTCGAACCTGGCCCGCTATGACGGCATGCGCTACGGCCTGCGCGAAGAGGGCGCGAACCTCACCGAGATCTACGAGAACACGCGCGCCTCGGGTTTCGGCGACGAGGTCAAGCGCC
Organism: Caulobacter segnis; assembly: GCF_031454995.1. GTDB lineage: Bacteria > Pseudomonadota > Alphaproteobacteria > Caulobacterales > Caulobacteraceae > Caulobacter > Caulobacter segnis_E. Next base: position 305,519 of record NZ_JAVDRV010000005.1, read on the forward strand.
GCATCCTGATCGGCACCTACGTGCTGTCGGCCGGCTATTACGACGCCTACTACCTGAAGGCTCTGAAGGTGCGTCGTCGCATCGCCGAGGACTTCGACAACGCGTGGACCAAGTGCGACGCGATCCTCACCCCGACCGCGCCCTCGGCGGCGTTCGGCCTGGGCGAGAACAGCAACGACCCGATCGCCATGTACCTGAACGACGTCTTCACGGTGACGACGAACCTGGCGGGCCTGCCCGGTCTGTCGCTGCCCGCCGGCCTCGACGCCAACGGCCTGCCGCTGGGTCTGCAGATCATCGGCAAGCCGCTCGACGAGGGCACGGTGTTCTCGGTCGCCGGGGCGGTCGAAAAGGCCGCCGGCTTCAAGGCTAAGGCCGAGAAGTGGTGGTGATCTAGAAAAGGGCGGCTCCGGTGGAGCCGCCCTTCTTCGTTCGAGGGTATCGTACCCTACATCGGGTTGGCGGGATCGGCCGGAGCCGTCGTCGGTTGCGCGGCCGGCGAGGGGACGACCAGCGGGGCCGGTTCGGCGATGGCCGGAGCCGGGGCGGCGCTGACGGTCGGCAGCGTGGCCGGGACGGTGGCGCTGACATTGGACGAGGCGGTCTCGACCGACGGCGCGGTCTCGCGAACCGGGCCGGCCCGGCGGGCGGGCGCGGTGGCGCGAGGCGCGGGCGTGGAACGGGCGACCGGGGCGGGCGTCTCGTTGGCGGCGATCTCGGTCGGTTGCGGGATCAGCGCCGGCGTGGCGGCGGACTCCGGCGGAAGCGGCGCGGTCAACGGCGCGGAACTTTCGGCGGCGGCGACCCGCAAGGATTGCGTGTCCGTCGGCGCGTCGGCGCGATGGGTGGTCAAGCCCCAGATCATGGCGCCGGCGGCGACGGCCACGATCGGCGCGCCGATCATGAGCGCCATATTGTTGGAAGCCTTTTTCTTCGGCGTCCGAGCATAGATGGGTTGGGCGGGAAACAGCGCCGAAGCATTGGCGTCGGTGGTGACGACAGGTTCAGCGGCGTCGAAGTTAAGGGTAGGGCGGATAGTGCGGGCGGTGGGCATTTCTACCTCCGTGAGTGAGCAGTTCAGAAAATGAACGATGCGATAACTCGACGGTTCCCTTGCCTCGCAATGGCGCCAGATTTGACGAAATCGGGCCTCAATTCAGAAAGACGGAAAAGAACGACGCCGCATCTCATCGAGAGCTTTGAAGCTTGGCCCGCGCCGTCCTAGCGGAAGATGCCCCGCGCGCGGCGCCGAAAGCTTTTCCGGCCTAGGGCGCTTGATGTAGAGAGACGGCCATGACGCAAGAATCCAAACAGATCCAAGGCCGCACCGGCCCCTGGGAAATGGTCCTCGGTCTCGAGGTGCACGCTCAGGTCGCCAGCAAGTCCAAGCTTTTCTCCGGCGCCGCCGTCGGCTTCGGCGCGGGCCCGAACGAGCAAGTCAGCCTCGTGGACGCGGCCATGCCGGGCATGCTGCCGGTGCTGAACAAGTTCTGCGTCGAGCAAGCCGTGAAGACCGGCCTTGGCCTGAAGGCCCAGATCAACCTGAAGAGCCGCTTCGACCGGAAGAACTACTTCTATCCGGACCTGCCGCAGGGCTATCAGATCAGTCAGTTCGACCAGCCGATCGTCGGCGAGGGCGTGGTCAGCGTCGAGCGCGACGACGGCACGACCTTCGACGTGCGCATCGAGCGCCTCCACCTGGAGCAAGACGCGGGCAAGTCGCTGCACGACCAGGATCCGAACGCGACCTATGTCGACCTGAACCGCGCGGGCACGGCGCTGATGGAGATCGTCTCCAAGCCGGACATGCGCACCTCGGAAGAGGCCGCCGCCTACGTCAAGAAGCTGCGGACGATCCTCGTCTATCTGGGCACCTGCGACGGCGACATGGAGAAGGGCAACCTGCGCGCCGACGTGAACGTCTCGGTCTGCCGTCCGGGCGCCTACGAGAAGTTCCGTGAAACCGGCGACTTCAAGCACTTGGGCACGCGCTGCGAGATCAAGAACGTCAACAGCTATCGCTACATCCAGCAGGCCATCGAGTACGAGGCCCGTCGCCAGATCGAGATCCTCGAGGACGGCGGCAAGATCGACCAGGAAACCCGCCTGTTCGACCCCACCAAGGGCGAGACTCGCTCGATGCGGTCCAAGGAAGAGGCGCACGACTACCGCTACTTCCCCGATCCGGACCTGCTGCCGCTGGTGCTGGACCCGGCCTGGGTGAAGTCGATCGAACAGACCCTGCCGGAGCTGCCGGACGCCAAGAAGGCGCGCCTGCAGAGCCAGTATGGCCTGTCGGCCTATGACGCGGGCGTGCTGATCATCGACGCCGATCGCGCCGACTATTTCGAGGCGGCAGCCAAGGGCCGCGACGCCAAGCTGGTGGCCAACTGGGTGACCAACGAGCTGCTGGCCAAGCTGTCGGCCGCTGGGACGTCGTTCACGGACTCGCCGCTGCCGTCGTCGGACATCGCCCAACTGGTCGAGCTGATCGAGAACGGCACCATCTCGTCGAAGATCGCCAAGGAGGTCTTCGAGCACATGTGGGCCGGCGAAGGCCGTCCCGCCGAGATCGTCGAGAAGCGCGGCCTCGTGCAGATCAACGACACCGGCGCCATCGAGAAAGCCATCGACGACCTGATCGCCGGCAACCCCGACAAGGCCGAGGCCGTGAAGGACAAGCCGCAGGCCCTGGGCTGGTTCGTCGGCCAGGTGATGAAGGCCACCGGCGGCAAGGCCAACCCCGCCACGGTCAACGAGCTGCTGCGCAAGAAGCTCGGCGTCGAATAGGCGCTAGAGAGCGCTGAAAATGACGAGGGCCCGCGGCGACAACCGCGGGCCCTTCTTCGTTGATGCGAACTTTTTTCTTATTGCGGCGTGGTCGGCGAGGACGGATCGCTGGACGACGGGGTCTTGGCGTCGTCGCCATGGCCCTTGTGTTTCTTGCTCTTCTTGGCGGCCTTTTCGCCCGTCATGGCCGCGCCGTCGTCGCTGGTGGGCGCGGTGGCGGAAGTCGGCGAGCCGGCGCTTTCGGCCGGGGCGGCGGTTTCGGGCGAGCTCTGGGTCGTCGCGTCGGTGGACGTCGTCGCGTCGTTGGTCGGCGCCGGCGTCGTGGTCATCGGCGACGGATTGGCCGGCGAAGTCTGGGGCAGGGTGGCCTGGGCCATGGCCGAGCCGGCGAAGGCGACGGCGGCCAGAGCGACGGCGGCGGTGGTGATGCGCGGGGTCTTCATGGTCTCGGACCTGTTTCGGCAGCGTCGGGTTGTGACGCACCGTTCACGCTGGGCCGCCAATGCGGTTGAAATGACTTCGCAATCGGGCCTTTGCGCCCCATGCGCGGCAAGGTTGTGGCGAGCATGGCCGCAAAGCGGCGTCCCAGGCATAGCCCAGGACGCCGTGGCCAGCGTATTCGCCAGCTTGAGGTCTAGCGGTTGGCGATCACTTCGAAGATCAGGCCGGTGGCGATCGCCGCGAGCACGTAGTCATTGCCCGTGCGGTACCAGTAGTAGCCGCGGGGCGGCGGGCGCAGGTGATAGCGATAGTAGTCGTTCACCACATAGCCGCCGCCACGATAGTGGGGGGGCAGATAGGCCCCGCGTCGCCAGGCTTCATAGCCCGGTCGATAGCCGGGACGGCCGTAGTAGGCCGAGGGCGGCGGGCCGTAGTGCCAGCGGCTGTTGTAGTAATAGCCGTTGTGACGGCCGTGATCCCAGCGGTCGTGGCGATCCCAGCGATCTCGCCGGTCCCAACCGTTGTGACGGTCGTTGTCCCAGCGGCCGCGATCACGATCCCAGTCGCGGTCCCGATGGTCCCAGCGTCCGCGGTCCTGCGCGCTGGCGTCCGTCGCCGACAGGGCCATCGGGCCGGCCACCGAGGCGACGGCGGCGATCATGAGCAGCAGACGTTTCATGTCGTCTTCTCCTATGGACGGCGGCCGGAGCCGCCGAGAGGTTCCCTCGACCTTTGAACGCATGATCGCGTCGCCCGACTGAACCGAGCCTGAATGGCGGCGACAGGGAAGCGCGCGCGGCCCTTCGGCGAGCGATGGCGAGACGGCCATGCTCCGGCGGCTGAAGATTGAGAGAGCGCCAACGAGACGCATCGCCTCGATGGCGTGCTGAACAAGCGTTTCGAGGCGCGCGATTTCATCCGCGGCGCTTTGTCCACCGCCGACTTCACGAAGTGCCCTTGGATGGTTCCGCGGAAGAGCCAGGGCATAATTCTGGATGAGGTCCCCAATTTGAGGAGCTGGTTCGAGCGGGGTTGGCGCCCGTGACGCCGTTCAGAAAGGCCGCGAACTTGGCGCGAAACCGCGGTCAAAGGCCTTCAAGCGTCGGAAAAAGCGACGGAAGAGAGCCGAAAGCTGCTGTTCGGCCGGAAGGCGCGTTAAGGCGTCATATACTATCATTTACAGCCAGTAATCAGGCCGGGCGTCGAGTATACATTTGGTCGCATTCATCATGTTGGCGCGATTAACTATATGTTCAGTCGCGCTGGACTTTGCTCCATTCGTGCTCTGATCCGGCAGAACGCCGTGGTGAGCCTAAGAAAGGAGATGAGCCATGATGTTGATGAATGAACCGCCGGCCGTCGTCGCCACCCTGCCGCTGCCGACCGCCGAGTCCACCGGCGACGAGCTGTTCCGCATGGGGCTGCTTTACTCGACCGGTCAGGGCGGCGCGCCGCTCGACTATGTCTCGGCCCACATGCTGTTCAATCTGGCCGCCATGCGCGGTTCGGTGGAAGCCAAGCTCTATCGCAAGGAGCTGGCGCAGGAGATGGCCAGCGAAGACGTCGCCGAGGCCCAGCGCCAGGCCCGCGAATGGCTCGCCCACGGCTGAGCCCGGTTCTACGGGCTCACTATCCGTCATCCGAGGTCGCCTGAGCCAGGCGTCCGTCCTCGGCGGCCGCTCGAGGCCGCCCGCGGCGAAAGCCGCCTTGTCCCGTCCCTCGCTGGGGCGGGATGCTAGAAGCCCGCCCGTGATCCGGGTCCTTTTCCGCGCGCGTCCTCCGGAGCCGACGGCTCGTTTCGACCCGTGCGCCTAGCGCACCGCCGAGCGGTCTCCCAGCAGGCACGGCACGGTCATCAGGATGATGTAGAGATCCAGCCAGAACGACTGGCGCTCGATATATTCCACATCGAGAGCGACGCGGCGTCTGACGCATTCGGGCGTATCGACCGGCCCGCGCGAGCCCTTGATCGCCGCCCAGCCCGTAAGACCCGGTTTCATCCGGTGGCGGTGAGCGTATTCGGCCACCAGCTTGGCCGACTCGACGCCGGCGGTCTTCATGCCCACCGCGTGGGGGCGGGGACCGACAATCGACATCTCGCCCCGCAGCACGTTGAGCAGCTGAGGTAGTTCGTCGAGGCTGGTCCCGCGGATGAAGCGTCCGACGCGAGTCACGCGGTCGTCGCCGGCGCGGATCTGCCGCGAGGCCTGGGCGTCCGCCGCTTCTTGCCGCATCGAGCGGAATTTCCAGACCAGGAATTCCTCGTTGTTGAAACCGTGACGGCGCTGGCGAAAGAAGACGGGGCCGGGGCTGTCCAGCTTCACGGCGAGCGCGATCGCCAACATGATCGGGCTGGCGACGACCAAGCCGATCACGGCCAGCGTCAGATCCAGGATACGTTTGGCCAGCACGCGACGTCGGCAAAGATCGCTCCAACCTGACAGTGGGTGCTCCGCGCCGGCCGCTATGCGCGCCAGCGTCGCGTCGTCCTCGTCCGGCGTTCCGCCGTCGACGAAGAGATTCAGGGGGTGGGGGAGGACGCCCAGCTTCTCGGCCAGTTCGTTGACGCGCGCCTCGGCGCTCGCGGTGATGGCGATGACCACGCGGTCGATGTAGGGGGCGAGCCGGTGATGGAGCAGGGCGTCGGTGTCGCCTAGCAGCGGCACGCCCAGGATGTTCACGGGCGCGCGGCGCAGCCGATCGTCGAACAGGCCCAGCACGTTGACCTCGCCCGTGCGCATCGCCGCTTCGATCAGGCGCTGGGCGTTGGCGGTGGCGCCGACAACGACGACGTTGGGCGTCAGCAAGCCGTGGCGCCGCGCGTTGTCGATGATCTTCCACCAGCCCGCGTGCAGCGCGACGACGAAGCCGCTGGCGCCCATCAAGGCAAGAGCCGAGCGGGCATCCAGCGGATTGAAAACCAGCGACGCCATCGTCGCGAGAATCGCCGCGATCGCCAGCGCCTGGCCCACATGACCAAGATGGCGGCCAAGGCTCCGTTTGCGCGGAAAGGCGTAGGCGCCCATGACGCGCAGGGCGATTGGAATGGCCAGCGTCCATGTGACGCCCGTCAACAGATCCCGCGCCAAGGTGACCGGCGCCGCGATCAACAGGACGCTGATGATGTCGACCAGTCGGAACACGCGCGCCAGCCAACGGGCGTCCATCCGCGAGCGCGATGGCACCAGTTTTCGCGGACGCAGTGGCGAGCGTCGCCGCTGGCGGCCGCGACGGTCGGTCTCATCGCCGATGCGCGCCAAAACGTCCCCCGAGGCGTTGAACGCCAGGGTGGAAGCGCGCGTGGAACTAGGCTCTGGAATAGGCTGCATGGCGACCGATGTTCGGAAAACATCGTTCAATCTAATGGAGCGTTCTAAGTGCGACGTTAACACGCATATTTTTGGCATTGACGCCGTTGTCATGTCGCACCGAACAGGCTATCGAACCGCTCCCTCTCAGGAGGAGACGTGGCCGAGAGGCTGAAGGCACCGCTTTGCTAAAGCGGCATACCTCAAAAGGGTATCGAGGGTTCGAATCCCTCCGTCTCCGCCATCCCCTCGCTTATTCCAGCGCAATCCGGTCGCGCCCACGGGCGTCTAGGATCCGTTGATTTGTCGGGGAAAATTCGCGCTTCCGCGTTTGAACGCGACCGCTCCACTCCGCGCCCATGATGGACAAGGCGCGGGCGAAGCGGGCGTGGGCGGGCGTGTCGGTTGGCGACGCCCCGCGGCCATGAGCGACTCACGGCGATGACCGTCCGGCGGCTTCGCGATCGATGATCGCTCCAGATTGGCCGGCGGATCGCCCAGAGGGGCGAGCCCAAGACCAGGGCCCGGTCGAGCGCTAGCGTTTCACCGAGGTCGGCGCTCTCATCCGCAGGATCTCGCGTGTGCGGCGGGTGATGCCGTACAGCATGCCCTTGTCGCTCTCGTCCCAGTCGATGGCCTGGCCCTCGGCCTCCATGGGGAGGGTCGCCAAATGGTCGAGCACGCCGCCGCCGTCCGGAATGGCGACGACATAGAGCTCGGGAAGGTCGTGGCCGCTCAGATAGAGTCGACCGTCCGGACCCCAGCCGCCGCCCGAGATGCTCATCGGCTTGATGCGTTCAAGGATCGTCGTCGGCAGGGCCCAGCCCTCCAGCCGCCGCCATTGGTCGTCGAACTTGACCAAGGTCGTGTGCCTATGATCGCGAGGCGCTTCACCGCCCTTGGCGTCGTAATTGGCGAACATCGCCCACCAGAAGCCGTCCTTGCGGTCGACCCAGGTGATCGAGCCCGTGCCCAGACCCAGCGAAACGCTCCCGCGGTGCGTCAAGGTGACGGGATCGAAGATCTCGACCGTGCTGACGTGCGGCGTCGCGGGGAAGTTCGAGCTGGCGCACACGAGGTCGGCGCGGATCAGGGCGCACGAGTTTATATGCGGGAAGCGGGCCTTCTCGCCGGTCCACTCGGCGCGCTTTTCGCCGGTCTTCTTGTCCAGCCGCGCGATATTGAAGTTGCTGACCGCGTAGAGGTCGTTTGGCCCGACCGCCACGCCTTGGCTGGCGTTGCTCGCGTAGCGGCGCTCGGTCTCGAAGCCGGCGAGGGTCGGCGGGGAAGCCAGTTCGGCGGGCGCCGCGGCTTGCAGTGCGGTCGCCAGGATCAGGGCGATGGGCATGGTCCGAAGACTCCTTGGCGGCCGATCAGAAGTTGATGGCCGCGCCGACCCAGTAGGTGCGGCCGTAGTTCGCCCATTCCTGGAGGTAGCGCCGGCCCGGGCCGGTCACTTCCTGACGGCCGGTGTTCGACAGGTTCTGCCCCTCGACGAAGAAGCTCACCCGCTCGTTCCAGCGCCAGGACAGGCTGGCGTCGAACACGTGGCGTCCCTTCCAATACTGGTCGGAATTGACGTTGGCGTCGTTGATCGTCTCCAGCTGGCCGCCGATGTAGTTGTGCGACACCCGGGCCTCGAATGGTCCGCGCTGATAGTAGATCGACTCGTTGGTCGTGATGTCGGGCTGCTGGAACAGGCCCGTTACGCGCGGGCCGGTCGAGGTCAGGAAGGTGAACTCCGTGTCCAGCCAGGTGAGGTTGCCGTTGAAGCCGAAGCCGTCGAACGGCGCGGGCAGGAAGGTGAAGGCCTGCTGCACGGCGAATTCGACGCCCTTGATCTTGGCGGTCTCGGCGTTGCGCGGCGTCGAGATCAGCACGGTCTCGACGCCTCGGCCAACATCCATCCGCGCGCTGGATGACAGGGTGAAGATCTCGTTCTTGATGTCCTTGGAGAACACCGCCAGCGAGATCATGCCGTCGGTCGGATAGTATTCCAGCGACAGGTCGAAACCCTCGCTCTCGCGCGGCTTCAGGTCCGGATTGCCGCGCGACAGGGTCGGCTGGCTGCCGTCGAAGTTCAGGTTCTCGGTCGCCGCCAGCGAGCCATAGTCGGGCCGGCCGATGGTGTTGGTCCATGCCGCGCGGACGATGACGTCCGCGCGCGGTTTCCACTGCAGATGCAGGCTCGGCAGCCAATTGCCATAGCCGCCTTCGTTGGACACCGGGGTCAGCACGCCGCCGGCGTTTCGCACGGCGTCCGACGTCACCTTGGTGTGCTCGTAGCGGACGCCGCCCAGCACCGTCAGGTCGCCGACCTGGTAGCTGCCTTGGACATAGCCCGCCCACACGTCCTCGCTGACGTCATAGTTGCCGGTTGGAGCGGCCACGGTGGTGGTGAAGCGGCCGCGGTTGGCCTGGAAGAACGCCATGGCCGCGTCGGCGTCGATGCGCGGGTTCAGCAAATAGCGACCCGCGATCAGTTCGCTCGGACCGGCCTTGTCGACCTCGGCCAGGGTGTAGGTGAAGCCTGTTCCCGCCCGGTAGTTGACCTGCGAGCTTCGGAAGTCGCGCTCGCTAGAGCGCGCCACGCCGCCGAACTTCAGTTTCCAGGCCGCGCCGGTGTCATAGGCCAGATCCAGTCGGGCCTGAGTAGTGGTCTCATTGGTCTTGGTCAGGGCGTCGCGGTGCTGCTGCAGCGCATAGTTGGCGGGATTGCGCGAGGCGGCCTCGTTCACGGGGGTGAAGACCGGGAACAGCGGGTTGGTCGTGTCGTAGGTGAAGGCGTAGTTGGCGCCCTGGGCGTCGACGGTGCGGAACTCCACCGAGTGGTTGGGCACCTTCAGCCCCGCCAGCGAGTAGACGAGGTCGCCTTGGGCCTTCCAACCGGGGGCGAAGTCCCAGGAAAACCCGGTGCGCGCCAGGCCGATCTCGCGGGTGGTGATCGGCTGGTTCAGCTGGATGATGCCGCGGCCCCGCGCGAACGCGCCGCTGGTCTGGGTCTGGTTGGCGACGTTGCCCAGGGGCTCGACGCGGTACTCGATCCGCTCTTCGTCGTCTTCCATGCGCGAGGCCAGCACCGAGGCGTCCCAGCGGAAGGCGTCGTTGGGGCGGTACTCGATCTTGCCGTTCAGGCCGCTGCGCTGCTTGGTGTTGTTGTACCAGAACAGGCGAACTTGGGTCGGCACCTGGATGCCGTTGCCGGTGGCCGCGCCCGACAGCACGGGCGCCCCGGCGGCGGTGTATTCGCGCACCGAGGGGTCGGCCGCCTCGACCTGGGGAATGTCGTAGTCCAGTTGCTCGTGCGAGGCGCCGATCACCACCCCCCACTGGTCTTCCGCGCCAAAGGTACGGCCGGCCGCGAAGGCCAGGCGATAGGACGGCTTGTCGTTGCGCACGTCGCCATGGCGTTCGTAGTCGCCATACGAGGCCATGCCGTTGAAGAACGGACGGCCCGCGTCGAAGGCGCTGCGGGTGGTGACGTTGATGACGCCGCCGATGGCGTTGCCGTCGTTCTCGGGCGTCACCGTCTTGATGACCTCCAGGCGCCCGGCCATCACCGACGGGACGATGTCCATCGGCACGGTGCGGCCGCTCTCGTCGACCGAGGCCACCAGGGCGCCGTCGATGGTGGTGCGGTTGTAGGTCGAGCGCAGGCCGCGAATGACCGGGAAGCGCGGCTCGCCCTGGTCTTCCATCACCGAGATGCCGGGAATGCGGCGCAGGGCGGCGGCGGTGTTGTGGTCGGGCAGCTTGCCGATGTCGTCGGCCGAGACGACGTCGGACACCACGAAGGCCTCGCGCTTGACCGCGATCGCCGCGCGCTGGGCCTCGCGCTGGCCGGTGATCACCACTTCCTCGACGGCCGTCGCCTCCTGGGCGAGGGCGGCGACCGGCGCGCAAAGCCCGCTGGTGGCCAGCAGAGCGGCGATGAGCCCACGGTGATTGGAATTCTGCACGCCACCCCTCCAGCATTGCGGACGGTTGGCGGTTAAGGCGTTTCGACGACGTGGCCGCTAAGGTTCGGTGTCGATCTGACGTCGAAAAAACCAATGTTTTGCGATAGCGATACGCGCATCAGGGCGCATCGCTTCACGCACATTCGGAATGCGCTTTGAGCGGACGCGCGCAAGCGGCTTCATAGGGCCGGGCCGGCGCGCGGGCCCGGGCGCGCGATCTACCCGCCGAGACGCTATTTCAACTTGAGCGTTTAACAGACTCAAATAGGAATCCGCGCGCTTAAGAATTGTCTGGGTTCCGCTCCAACGCTGGGTGGTGGTCGTGTGCATTTCGTCACACTTTGCTGGTCCGCGAGCGATATTCTTTTTAACTGAACTCTATTGGAGTGCTGGGCTGGCGCCCGTCATTGGGGCGCAAAATGTCCGTTCAACGCGCAGGATTCGCTTCGCCGCGAAAAAAGGTTGGTTAACAACCCCCGCGAGCGGTTGTTTGCGGAGCGCCGATTTAGTAAAGGCTTTCTAAATCATCGGGCAAAGACCCGAACGCTTTGACTGGTGGGGACCACGTGCTGATCGTATCTAATCCGACAGCGGAACAGCTACCTTGCGCCGTACAGGCGTCTCCGGTCGCGAAGGATCCGCTTAAACGAGCGATGGATATCCTGGTGGCGGGCGGCGCCTTGCTGTTCTTCGCACCATTGCTGGCGCTCATCGCCGTGCTGATCAAGCTCGAATCCCCGGGCCCCGTGCTCTTTCGTCAATCGCGTGGCGGCTTGAACGGCCAAGCCTTCACCATCCTGAAGTTCCGCTCGATGCGGTGCCAGGAAAACGGCTCCAAGGTTGTCCAGGCCAAGCGCGACGACGATCGCATCACGGCGATCGGTCGCATCATCCGCAAGACCAGCATCGACGAGCTGCCGCAGCTGCTGAATGTCCTGCGTGGCGACATGTCGATCGTGGGGCCGCGTCCTCATGCTCTGGCTCACGACGAGCACTACGGAGCCCAGATCGCGAACTATCACCTGCGCTTTCGAGCGCGGCCCGGCCTGACGGGGCTGGCCCAGATCAAGGGCTTGCGCGGCGGCACCAACGAGGTCGAAGCCATGGCCGCCCGTGTCGACGCGGACAACGAGTACATCGAGCGGTGGACCTTGAGCGGCGACATCAAGATCCTGTTGATGACCGTGCCGCATCTGCTGTTGGCTGAAAACGCCTACTAGGCGTTGAACCATGGTGGGGTCCTCCCCCACCATGGCCGGGGAAATTTCATGCAAAGCGTTCTCGTCACCGGCGGTGCGGGCTATGTCGGCTCGCACTGCTGTATGGCCCTGGCTGCGGCGGGTTTCCGTCCAGTCGTTTTCGACGACTTGTCGAACGGCCACCGCGAACACGTCCAATGGGGGCCGCTGGAAGTCGGCGACATCCGCGACGCCGCTCGGCTGGACGCTGTGTTCGCCGCCCACGCGCCGGTCGCCGTCTTGCACTTCGCTGCCCGTATCGAAGTCGGCGAGTCGGTGAAGAATCCTGGCGCCTTCTTCGACAACAATGTCGGCGGGACCATCACCTTGATCGAGGCCGCTCGCCGCGCCGGCGTCAATGCCATGGTCTTCTCCTCGACCTGCGCGACCTTTGGAGAACCGGTGACGCTGCCTATGGATGAGACCCATCCCCAGGCGCCGCTGAACCCCTATGGCCGGGGCAAGCTGATGGTTGAGCAGGCTCTTGCGGACTACGATCGCTATGTCGGGTTCCGGAGCGCGGTGATGCGCTACTTCAACGCCGCAGGCGCTGATCCGGAGGGGCGCATCGGCGAGTGGCACGAGCCCGAGACCCACGCCATTCCGCTGGCGATCCAGGTCGCCCTGGGCCAACGGCCGCACTTCACGGTTTTCGGCGACGACTACGACACTCGCGATGGCACGGCGGTGCGCGACTACGTCCACGTACTGGACCTAGCCGACGCCCACGTTGCGGCGCTCAAGCGGCTGCTGGCCGGCGGATCGTCCGAAGCCTTCAATCTGGGAAGTGGAACTGGCACCACGGTGCGCGAGCTGGTCGATGGCGTAGGCCGCGCGACGGGCAAGCCGTTGCCGCTCCAGATGGCGCCGCGTCGTCTAGGCGATGCGCCCAGCCTGGTCGGTGACAACGCCAAGGCCCGCCAGATGCTCGGTTGGGCTCCTTCTCGCGATCTCGACACGATCCTTTCCAGCGCGTGGCGCTGGCATCGGGCCCAGATTTCGGTTGATGGGGCAATCCCCGAAAACAGCCTTGAAGTTTAAGGAGCGGAGCCGTCAGATGAGCGAGCAAAACGCACTCAAGCGCACCGTCGAGCTGCGCGACCAACTGAAGGCTTGGGCGCTCGAAAAGGCGCTGCCGATTTGGTGGACTGTCGGCGCCGATCATGAGCGCGGAGGTTTCTTCGAGAAGATCACGCAGGAGGGGCTAGCCTTCGAGGCTCCTCGCCGGGCCAGGGTCGCCGCGCGCCAAGTTTATGTCTACGCGGCCGCGAAAGCCCTGGGTTGGGACGGGCCCTGGCGTGAGGCGCTTGAACATGCCCTATTCTTCTTCATCAACCACTACGTAAGACCCGATGGCTTGATCCGCACCCTTGTTGCCCCTGGCGGCGAGGTGCTGGACGAGACCGTGTCTTTGTATGATCAGGCCTTTGCCCTCTTTTGTCTGGCCGCGGCGAGCGAGGCGCTGCCGGAGCGTGAGGATTTGACCGGCGTCGCCGTGCGGCTTCGGGAAGCGCTAGTTGCTTCTCTGAAGCATCCGGAGGCAGGCTTCGAGGAAACAAATCCCCGTAGCCTCCCGTTGCAATCCAATCCTCATATGCACCTGTTCGAGGCGTTTCTCGCTTGGGTGGAACGGGGGGGGGATGCGCGCTGGCGAGAGCTTGCCGACGAGATCGCCGAGTTGGCTCTTGGCCGCTTCATCCAAGATGGAAGCGGCGCTTTGCGAGAGTTCTTCGCTGGTGACTGGTCGCCCATGCCTGGCGTCGAAGGTCGGCTCGTCGAGCCTGGCCACCAATTCGAATGGGCTTGGCTTCTTCTGCGCTGGAGCCAAATCACGGGGCGGGAAGATGCCAGATCCAACGCCTTGCGGCTGATCGCCATAGCGGATGATCACGGGATTGATCCCGTGCGCGGCGTTGCCTACTTCGCCCTGCTGGACGATCTCACCGTACATGACGCCAACGCGCGCCTCTGGCCCCAGACCGAACGGATCAAGGCCGGCGTACTGGCCGCGCGGTTGACCGGAGATGCCCGATACTGGAGCACGGCCGCCGCCGGCGCCGAAGGGTTGCTCAAGTATCTTGATGTGCCCGTCGCCGGGCTCTGGGTTGATCGCTACCAAGCCGACGGTTCGTTCGTCGTCGAGCCCGCGCCGGCCAGCTCGCTCTATCACATCATCTGCGGGCTTCTTGAGATGGACGTCGGGGTGACCGCCGCGCTCGAAACGCATCGAGAGGTCAGGCTCGAAGATGTCGTTTAACGCTCTTGCCCGGAGTCCCATCATGCCCGTTTCGCCCATCAAGATGGCCGACGCGATCCGCGTCCTTTCCATGGACGCCGTGCACAAGGCCAAGTCGGGACACCAAGGCATGCCGA
>NZ_JAVDRV010000006.1:0-256796 GCF_031454995.1 Caulobacter segnis
TCTGTCCTCGACGCAGCTTGGCGCGATCAGCACGGCCAACATCAGCCAGCTGGCGACCACGCAGCTGGCGGCGCTGACGACGACGCAGGTCAAGGCGCTGACGGCGGGCCAGTTGGGGGCGTTGAACGCCACCAACGTGGGCGCGCTGGCCACCACCCAGATCGCGGCGCTGACCTCGACCCAGATCGCTGGCCTGGGCGCGGGGAACTTCTCGGCGCTGAACGCCACGCAGATCGGAGCCCTGGCCGACACGCAGATCAAGGCGCTGACGACGTCGCAGCTGAAGGGTCTGACGACGACCGACATCGGCGAGCTGTCGAGCACGCAGGTGGCGACCTTGTCGGTGGCGCAGCTGACCTCGCTGTCGGCGACCAACGTCTCGGCGCTGAGCGCGACGCAGACCAAGGCGCTGACGACGACGCAGATCAAGGGTCTGACCACGGATCAGCTGAAGGGTCTGTCGGCGACGGACCTGGGCGAACTGGCCGACACCCAGATCGCGGCTCTGACGACGCCGCAGGTCGCTCTGCTGACCTCGACCCAGACCGGGCAGCTGTCGACGACGCAGGTGGCGGCGCTGGCCACCACGCAGATCACCGCGCTGACGACGACGGCGTTCTCGTCGCTGACGGCGACGCAGGCGGGGGCGCTAACGACGACGCAGGTCGCGGCGCTGACGACGGCGCAGCTGAACGGGCTGACGACCACGGATATCGGCGAGCTGGCCACCACGCAGGTGGCGGCGCTGACGACGAGCCAGGTGGCGGCGCTTTCGGTGACCAACCTCACGGCGTTGAACGCCACGCAGTCCAAGGCCTTGACCGCCACGCAGCTCAAGTCGCTGCTGAGCACTCAAATCAAGGGCCTGTCCTCGGTGGATGTCGGCGAACTGGCCAGCACCCAGGTCGGCGCCTTGACGTCGACGCAGATCGGCCAGCTGACCACCACGGTGATCGGCGCGCTGACGACGACCCAGGTGGGCATGCTGCAGGCCAGCCAGATGGCGGGCCTGACGATCACCCAGCTGGACTCACTGTCGACGACGAACATCGAGGCGATGAGCAGCACCCAGGCCAACGCCTTGACCCAGACCCAGGTGCAGAGCTTCAGCGCCGCCCAGGTCGAATCGTACATCAAGGTCATCTAGTCGAGGTTCCCGGCGCCCGCGTCTTCACGCGCGGGCGCCGGGCGCCGCCTCTGGCCCATTGGTCGAGGCTCCCTTCACATGTCATGATCCCGTTCGGCTGACTCGCGCGCCGTCCTCGTCGACGCCTGTCCGCCGTCCAAGTGCTTCAGGAAGACCATGGCCGACGTCGATACGCTGGACCTGCTGACCCAATTGACCGCCGAGAGCTTTTCGCTCGGCGACCTGATCGTCCTAACGGCCGGTATGGCGGATCGCCCGGCGCTGGCGGATCAGGCCTACAAGATCTGGATTCAGTTCAACGCCGGGCACCCGCAACTGAGCGTCGCCCACTTCAATCGCGCCGTTCTGCAGGCGGTTTTGGGCGACTCCGCGGGCGCGGCGGCGTCTCTGGAGGCCGCGATCGCGCTGAACGCCGATTTCCTTCCGGCCTATGTCAATTTGGGCGGCATCCAGGAACGCGCTGGCCTGACCGAATTGGCGATCGCCACGTGGGAGGCCGGGGCCAACCGCTCGGCTGTGCCCAGCGGCGTCAACACCGGCTACGCCTTCACCTGCCTCAAGCAGATCGCGCGCGTGCTCAGCGAGACGCATCAGACCGCCCGCGCCGAGATCGCGTTGCAGCGGGCGGCCGATCTGGATCCCCACGCGCTGGACGTCCTGGGCCAGCTCGTCGCGGTCCGCATGACCCAGTGCAAGTGGCCGCCCATTCAGCCCAATGACCGGCTGAGCCGAGATGTGCTGTTGAAGGGGGTCAATCCGCTGTCGATCGCGGCCCTGACCGATGATCCCCTGCTACAGCTGGCCGCCGCCAATCGCTTCATCGAGCGCGAGGCCATGGCGACGCCCGAGCAGATCCGGATCGATCGTCGCGACGCGCCGATCGATCCGACGGGGCGTCGCCCCCGGATTGGCTACATCTCGTCGGACCTGAGAGATCACGCCGTCGGCTATCTGATGGCGGAGCTGTTCGAGGTGCATGACAAGGAGAAGGTCGAGGTCTTCGCCTACTACTGCGGCCCCGAGTCCAGCGACGGCCTGAACACCCGCATCCGCGCGGCGGTCGAGCATTTCACCGACATCCGTCCGTTGACGGATGATCAAGCCGCCCAGCGCATCGCCGACGATGGGATCGACATCCTGGTCGACGTCAATGGCCACACCCGCGACGCGCGGACCGCCGTGTTCGCGCGCCGTCCGGCTCCCATCCTGGTCAACTGGCTGGGCTATCCCGGCACGATGGGCAGCGACTATCACCACTACATCATCGGCGATGACTGGATCATCCCGCCGGAGATGGAGCGCTACTACTCGGAGGCTGTCCGCCGGATTCCCTGCTATCAGCCCAATGATCGTCGCCGGAAAGTGGCCGAGACCTGCCCGACCCGGGCGGAGGCCGGCCTGCCAGAAGACGCCTTCGTATTCTGCTGCTTCAACGGCCCGCAGAAGATCACCTCGCACGTCTTCGACCGTTGGATGGAGATCCTGAAGCGCGCGCCTGGCAGCGTTCTGTGGCTGCTGGACAGCAATCCGGAAACGAACACCCGTCTACGCGAGGCGGCCGAGGCACGCGGGGTGGACCGCGCTCGCTTGGTCTTCGCGCCGAAGATGCCGAACGCGCATCACCTGGCGCGCTATCCGCTGGCTGATCTGTTCCTCGACACGACCCCCTATGGCGCGCACACCACGGCGTCCGACGCCCTCTGGATGGCCGTGCCCGTGCTGACGTGGTCGGGCCGCTGCTTCGCCTCGCGGGTCTGTGGCAGCCTGGTGCGGAGCGCGGGGCTTCCGGAACTCGTGGTCGACAGCGCCGAAGCCTATGTCGAGAAGGCCATCGAAATTGGTGCCGATCGCGAGAAGGCCAAGGCCTTGCGCCAAGTCCTCGAGGCTAGCCGCGACAGCTGCGTGCTCTTCGACATGGATCTGCTCGCCGGCAAGCTCGAGGCGCTATACGGCGAGATGATCGCTGAATACCAGGCCGGCCGTCGCCCCCGGCCGAACCTGACCAACCTTCCGACCTATCTCGAGATCGGGACCGCCCTGGATCGCGACGACCGCGAGATGCAGGCCGAGCCGGACCTCGACGCCCTGTATCGGTCCGAACTGGCCCGTCGCCATCTGGTCAAGGCCCAACCGGCTGATGGCCGCCTCTGGGAGGGCGGCGATCAATGAACCGCGCGCAGCTGGAAGCCCTGAAGCTGGACGGCTACGCGCCGCGCACGATGCTGGACGTCGGCGCGCATATCGGCACCTTTTCCTTGGGCTTTCTGCAGGCGTTTCCCGACTGCGTCCCCACGATGGTCGAGCCCAATCCCTTCTGCGAGGAGGCCCTGGCCAAGCTGCCGTTCGAGCGCCACATGGCCGCCGCCTCGGACGAGAATGGCGAGGCCGAGCTGTTCCTGACCCAGGAGTGGCTGCAGTCGACCGGCACCTCGCTCTATCGCGAGAACACCGACTTCTTCCGTGACGAGGTGACGATCAAGCGCACCGTGCCGAAAGCGCGGCTTGACGACCTGTTCAGAGGGCGTCGGTTCGACTTCGTCAAGATCGACACCCAGGGGTCCGAGCTGGACGTATTGCGCGGCGGCGAGACCGTCCTTCGCGGCGCGGACTACATCCTGATCGAGATCTCGCTGGTCAACTACAACGCCGGCGCCGCGCCGGCCGAGGCGGTGTTCGCCCAGCTGGCCGCGATGGGCTTCGAGCCGGTCGACGTCACCGACTTCCATCGCCTGCGCGGCGTCCAGGAGGGCGGTCTGCTGCAGATCGACCTGCTGTTCCGCCGCCGCACGGCGCGACCGTCGCAGTTCGGCCGTCTGACGGCGCTCAACGACCTGGGCGGTCTGTTCGCGCATCTGCGCGCTCGCAAGGCCCAGAGCCCGGATTTCCGCGTGCTGCTGATCGGCGGCGGCCCGGCCGGATGGCCCGAGGATCTGCGCGACGCCACCCTGGGGGGCGACGGCGAATTTCCTGGCGACTTGTCCGACGCGGGGACCTATCGCGCGATCCTGGCCCATGTGGCGCGTCACGGCCGCTTCGACTACTGCGTCGCGCCGCACGTGCTGCAAACCCTGGCTCGGCCGTCGGTGCTTCTGGAACACCTGCCGCTGATCGCGGAAGCGGGTTGGATCACCACGCCGTCGCGTTATCTTGAGGTCCTGAAGCCCGAAGGGCGGCATCGCGGCTACGCCCATCATCGGTGGATCGCCGACCATCTCGACAACGCGTTGGTCCTGGCGCCAAAGGCCCCGCTGATCGAACACATGGACTTTCCGGACGAAGCGGCCTGGAGCCAGGCGCCCGAACGGTTCGAGCTGCAGGTCGGATGGCGCGGCGGACTACGCTTCGAGCTTCTGGCCGGGGAGGGCGCTCTGCCGCCGCACGAACGGGCGGTGTCGTTGCTGTCGCGGTTCCTCGAAGGCGGCGTGATTGACGGGCCCGTTTCGCATTCGGCGCCGGTGGCCATCGATATCGAGGGCGAACTGAAGGCGGCCTTGGCGCAGGCGCGCGATCCCAATTCCGGACTGCATCCGCTGGGCCGGCTGAAGTTCTACCACGACGCGCTGGGCCTGATCCTCTGCGCGCCGCTGACGGCGGAGCGTCTGGAGATGTTCGAGGCGCTTCTCGTCGAGGCGAGGGCGATGGATGTCCAATCGCCGGGTCCGCAATGGGACGGCTGGGCCATGCACTATCGCGTGGTGCTGGACGCTCTGACGGACGCGAATATCGCCGGACCGACGCCCCCGGCGGTCGATGACGGGCCGGGGACCTTCCTGACGGGGAAGGGCAAGACCCTCAACGCCAAGGGTCTCAAGGCGCACGCCGACAAGCTGGGAGCCCAGGTCGTCTTCTTCGCGGCCGCCGACGCGCGCTATGTCGAGCTCTACGGACGGCTGCTGGCTCGCTCGGTGTTCAAGCATAGCGATACGCCATGCCTGGTGGTCATCCACGTCATCGGCGGCGCCGGGCGGCTGGCCGAGGCCGCCGCCACGGTCGGCGTCGACGACGCCCGCTTGATCCTGACCGGCGATGACTTCGACGCCTCGGCCCTGACAACGCGCTGCTATGAAGCGCCGCCGACGGAGTTGATCGAAATTCCGGTGGCGCATTACCAGTCCGTGCGCTTCCAGCGGCTGGGCGGCTTGTTGGACTTGCTGCAACGGCCGGTCTTCGTGTCCGACATCGATCTGCTGTTGCAGCGTGGCGTGGAAGACCTCCTAGAGCGCTGGAGCGACGCCGATTTCGTGATCAACGAGAACGAGGGCAACACCCAGGCGGGCTCGCGCGTCACCGCCAACCTGCTGCTGGCCCGCCCGACGCCCGCGACCGCCGTGATGCTGCGCTGGCTGCGCGCTTATCTGGATGAGCGTCTGTCGCGCGAGACCGTCACCCGCTGGATAGATCAGGTCGCCCTCAATCTGGCTCGCCATCATCTGGCGCTGCACGTTCCGAACGCGAAGGTGGGGACCTTCGACACCCTCAGCGACATCAACAATCTGATGTTCAGCGAGTACATGCCCGGCCATCCCTTCCGGTTCCTGTCGCTGTACCACGGCTTCGACATGTCGACGTTGGAGGACTAGACGGCCTCAGACGGTCGCCTTCGCCTTCATCAGGATCGCGCCGCCGCTCTTGGCCCAGAGGTCGGCGCCGTCGTCGTCCAAGCGCCCCTCGGCGGTGATCGTCTCGCCGGCGAACGCCGGCTTGAGGGCGCGGAAGGTGAAGCGTTTCAGCGGCTTGGCGGGCATGGCCTCGAGCAAGAGCAGCGCGATGAGCGGGCCGTGCCCGACGAGGCCGGGATAGCCTTCGACGCGCGTGGCGTAGTCGAGGTCGTAGTGAATGCGGTGGCTGTTGGACGTCGCGGCGGAAAAGGCGAACAGCAGAAGCGGATCGGTCTGCGTGTCGCGGCTCCAGTCGGCGGCCGGTGGCGGATCGGCGTCGGTCGTTCGCGGGGCGGGCGGGGCGGCCGTATAGACGATCGTCTGTCGCTCGGTGACGCGCGCCGCGCCGGCCTGACGGAAAACCCGCTCCAAGGTCACGAAGGTCAACGGACCACTCGCGCCGCTCTTCTCCTCGATATTGACGATCGTCTCGACCAGGTCGGTCTCGACGTCGGCCAAGAGAGGGCCGGTGAAGGTCATCTCGGCCGCCGCGAACATCCGGCGGGGCGCGTCGATCGGCGGCAGGAACAGGCCGCGCCGGGGATGGCCGTCGCGGCCGAGATCGGACCTCCTGACCGGCTCGCCCAGGCATGCCCAGTGCCAGGCCGGCGGGACCTCCGAGGGCGGCGCGGGGCGGTCCAGGACCGCCGCCAGGCGCGCGAGGTCCGAAGCCTCCAGAACCGCCGCCCGTCGCCGCTGGCGGCCGATCCAATCGGCATGGGCGCTCATCAGTAGGATCGGGGCAGGCCGAGCACATGCTCGGCGACATAGGCCAGGATCAGGTTCGTCGAGATCGGCGCCACCTGATAGAGGCGGGTCTCGCGGAACTTGCGCTCGATGTCGTACTCCTCGGCGAAGCCGAAGCCGCCGTGAGTCTGAAGGCACATGTCGGCTGCCGCCCACGAAGCCTCCGAGGCCAGCATCTTACCGATATTGGCCTGCTCGCCGCACGGCTGACCGGCGTCGTAACGCGCGGCCGCGTCGTAGATGGTCAGGCGGGCGGCGTGGCTCTGCGCGTAGGCGCGGGCGATCGGGAACTGCACGCCCTGGTTCTGGCCGATAGGACGGCCGAACACGACGCGGCTGTTGGCGTAGTCCCGGGCCTTGTCGATCAGCCAGGCGGCGTCGCCCAGACACTCGGCCCCGATCAGGATCCGCTCCGCGTTCATGCCGTCCAGGATGTAGCGGAAGCCCTTGCCTTCCTCCCCGATCAGGCTGTCGGCGGGGATGACGAGGTTGTCGAAGAACACCTCGGTCGTGGCGTGGTTCAGCATGGTGGCGATCGGCTTGATCGTCAGGCTGTTCCCCTTGGCCGCGCGCATGTCGACCAGGAACACCGACAGGCCGTCGGCCTTGCGCGTCACCTGATCCTTGGGGGTGGTGCGGGCCAAGAGGACCATCAGGTCGGAATGCTCGGCCCGGCTGGTCCAGACCTTCTGGCCGTTGATCACATAGGCGTCGCCCTCGCGCCGAGCGAAGGTCGAGATCGAGGTGGTGTCGGTCCCGGCGGTGGGCTCGGTGACGCCGAACGCCTGCAGGCGGATCGAACCGTCGGCGACCCGGGGAAGCCAGGCTTCCTTCTGCGCCTGGGAGCCATGCCGGAGCACCGTCCCCATCGTGTACATCTGGGCGTGTAGCGCCGCGGCGTTGCCGCCGCTGGCGTGGACCTCCTCCAGGATCGCCGCCGCCGCCACCAAGCCCAGACCGCCGCCGCCGTACTCTTCGGGGATCAGCACGCCTAAAAGACCGGCCTTGGTCATGGCCGCCACGAAGTCGGTCGGATAGGCCTTCTCGCGGTCCAGGCCGCGCCAGTAGGCGGGCGGAAAATCGCGGCAAAGCGCGCGCACCGTCTGGCGCAGGGCTTCGATCAGTTCGGGGTCGGCGAGGGCGGACATGAGGCCAGCTTCGAGCCTCTCGGCAGCCGCGTCCAGACTCCCGTTAAGTCAGCGCCGCGAGCCCGCGAGGCGGCTCGCGGCCGCTTGCGCGGCCCCGTCTAACATACTGATTTTAGAAGGAATGGTGGGTGTACAAGGATTCGAACCTTGGACCCGCTGATTAAGAGTCAGCTGCTCTACCAACTGAGCTATACACCCATTCGCGGTTCCGAAGCACTTGCGAGCCCCGGCGGCGAGGCGCGGAACATACGCAATGATTTTGGGAGCGCAAGAGCTTTTTTCATGGCGAGACGAGATATTAGCGGAGCCGTGGATTTCGCTTACCTGGAAGGGTTCGCGGCGGGGGATTCCACGGTGATCGACGAGGTGCTGGCGCTCTTCCGCGAACAGGCCGCGCTGTGGACGCCGATGCTCGATCCGGCTCATCCAGGTTGGAAGGACGCGGTCCACACCGTGAAGGGCGCGGCGCGCGGGGTGGGGGCCTTCGCGCTGGGAGAGGCCTGCGAACGCTGCGAGGCGGGCCAGGAGAGCCTGGACGGCGTGCGGACGGCCCTGGACGTCGCGCTGATGGATATCGCCGCCTACGCCCACGAACGGGCGCTGCGCTCCTTGAAGGGCTGACAATCTGACCCAGCTGTAATTGGCGCCGACGCCAGGGTCTGGCTAGAACGGCGCTCCAAGACACGAGGAGACGTCCATGCCCACCAGCCCCTGGAGCCATCAGCGCAGCGCCAACGTCGCCGATGACATCGACTTCGAGATCAAGGGCGATGACCTGCAGTTCGTCGAGATCGAGCTCGATCCGGGCGAGAGCGCGGTGGCCGAGGCCGGCGCCTTCGTCTGGAAGGACGCCACCGTCCAGATGACCACCGTCTTCGGCGATGGCTCGGGGGACCAAGGCTGCGGCTTCATGGGCAAGCTGCTGGGCGCGGGCAAGCGTCTGGTCACGGGCGAGAGCCTGTTCACGACCGTCTTCACCCACACGGGCTCGGGCAAGGCGCGCGTGGCGTTCGCCTCGCCGACGCCCGGCTCGATCCTGCCGCTGAACCTGGGAGAGCTGGGCGGAACGTTGATCTGCCAGAAGGACAGCTTCCTGGCGGCCGCGCGCGGCGTGTCGATCGGCCTGCACTTCCAGAAGCGGATGATGACCGGCCTGTTCGGCGGCGAGGGCTTCATCATGCAGCGCCTGGAAGGCGATGGCTGGGTGTTTGTCCAGATGGGCGGCGCCCTGGTCGAGCGCGAGCTGGCGCCGGGCGAGGAGCTGCACATCGATACGGGCTGCGTCGCGGCTTACACGCCCAGCGTCGACTTCGATCTCGTCATGGCCGGCGGCGTGAAGAGCGTGCTGTTCGGCGGCGAGGGCCTGTTCTTCGCTCGCCTGCGCGGTCCGGGTAAGGTCTGGATCCAGTCGCTGCCGTTCGCGCGCCTGGCCGGCCGCATGCTGCAGGCCGCCAACCACCAGGGCGGCAACCAGGGCGAAGGCTCGATCCTGGGCGGCCTGGGCCGGATGATCGACGGGAACTGATGCTCGCGCCCTTCTCCCCTTGCGGGAGAAGGTGTCAGCGAAGCTGACGGATGAGGGGTTTCTCGGCGTCGCCGCGCGACCCCTCATCCGGTCCTTCGGACCCCCCTCTCCCGCGGGGGGAGAGGGAAAGGCTTACGAGCCCTTCGTCCGGTCCCAGCTGTCGTATTCGTAGGCGATGCAGCGGTCGATCAGTGTGCGCCAGACCGGTTCGGCGATCGCCTCGGAGAGGCCGGACGCGCGGGCGGCGACCTTGACCTTTTCCACCACGTCCTCGATCCGCGCGCGGTCGAAAACCTTGGAGCGGTCCGGCTTGATGCGGGCGGCGGCGTCCATGAAGGCCTGACGCTCGGTCAGGAGCTGGACCAGGGCCCGGTCCAGGGCGTCCACGCCCTGACGCACATCGGCCATGGTCTGGCAGTCGGCGGGCGCAAGACGCGCGTCGACCGTGAGAGTCGTCGTTTTCATGGGCCTCTTAAAGCCGGTTCCGGTGACAGAAACCAGAGCCGCGAAAGGCTAAATGCCCGAGCCGTTGTCCATGGTCTGCAGAGCCGCTTCGTGCGCCTCCGCCTCGGCCTTCAGCCAGTTCACGAACGCCTTGACCTGCGGCAGGCGGCCCTTGGCCTTGGGGTGGACGACGTAATAGGCGAAGTCCACGGCGGTGGAGGCCTCGAACGGGATCACCAGGCGCCCGGCGTCCAGGTCGGCCTGGGCCAGGGTGCGCTTGGCTAGCGCGATGCCGCGGCCGTTGGCGGCGGCTTCGATCACCAGGCTGGACTGGTTGAAGCGCGGACCGCGGGCGCCGTCGACGCCCTTGATCCCGCGCGCCGCCAGCCACATCGCCCAGTCGGGGCAGCTGTCGTCGGCGTCGGGCGAGCCGTCGTGAAGCAGGATGTGGTGCGCCAAGTCGTCGGGGCGCTCCAGGGCGTTCTGTTCCAGCAGTTCGGGGCTGGCGACGGGCACCACCGACTCCTGCATCAGGCGGATGACCTCCAGGCCCGGATAGCGGCCCGAGCCATAGCGGATGGCCATGTCCACCTCGCCGGTGGCGAAGTCGACGACCTCCATGCCAGCCGATAGCCAGACGTCGACCTGCGGATGAGCCTGCTCGAACTTGCCCAGGCGCGGCACCAGCCACTTGGCGGCGAACGAGGGCGCGGCGGTCAGCGTGAGTCGGCGGCCATCGACGGCGGCGGTCAGCAGGGAGGCGGCCTCGGCCAGCCGGTCGAAAGCCTCGCGCAGGGCGGGCAGGGCGGTCTGGGCCGCGTCAGTCAGCAACAGGCCCTTGGGCGTGCGCTTGAACAGCGCCGCGCCGACATAGTCTTCGAGATTCTGGATCTGCTGGCTGACGGCGCCGGGCGTCACCGACAGCTCGTCGGCGGCGCGGCTGAAGTTCAGATGCCGCGCGGCCGCTTCGAACGCGCGCAGGGCGTTCAGGGGCGGCAGGCGGCGGCGCTCGTTGGGTCTTTCCATAGTTTTACTGAACGCCCCGGCAGAAGTCCTTGTTTGCGAATTGGCCTCTTCGGGCCGAGTTTGCAAGCGTTCGCTGGCGGATTGGCCCTTTTCGCCGGCTTACACCGTGGGGTGGCCTCCAAGGCCACCCCACTAATTTTCAAGGTTTTTGGCCGGGGTCGTCTTTAGGGGCGACCCCGTCTTGCATTCCACCGTCTTATTCCCAGTGCGCTGATAGAGGTTCTAAAACCCATGGCTCGCCAGCCGCCCCGAAACAGGAAGCCTGGCCTCGTCGCTATCGGCGGGACGCGGGCCCGGCGCGCCCTGGGCGCGGTGTGGCTGGTCGGCGCCGGCCCGGGCGATCCCGACCTCCTGACCTTCCGCGCCTTCAACGCCCTGAGGGGCGCCGACGTCGTCGTTCACGACGGCCTGGTCTCCGAAGAGATCCTGGACCTGGCGCCCAGCCGCGCCCGGCGGATCAACGTCGCCAAGCGCAAGTCGCGCCACACCCTGCCGCAGGACGACATCAACCAACTGCTCGTGGCCCTGGCCCTCGACGGCCTGACCGTCGTGCGCCTGAAGGGCGGCGATCCGTTCCTGTTCGGTCGGGGCGGCGAGGAGCTGGCCGCGTGCCGCGAGGCTGGGGTCGAGTGCCATGTGGTTCCGGGCGTCACGGCCGCCCTGGCGGCCAGCGCCAACGCCGGCGCGCCGCTGACGCATCGGGGCAGCGCCCAGGCGGTCACCTTTGTCACCGGCCATGCGGCGCACGGCGAGCCGGATCTGGACTGGACCGCCCTGGCGCGTCCCAACCAGACCGTCGTCGTCTATATGGGCATCTCGACCGCCGGCCTGATCGCCGAGCGCCTGATGGCCGCCGGCCGCCCCGGTTCGACCCCCGCCCTGATCGTCGAGAACGCCAGCCGCGCTGACGAGCGCCGGGTCCTGACCACCCTGGCCGGCCTCGCCGAAGCCGCCCAAGGCGTGAAAGGCCCCGCGTTGCTGATGGTCGGCGAGGCGATGGCGATGGCTCAACAGGGTTCAGCCTCGCTCCGCCAGTGCGCGAGCGAGGTTTCGGAATGGCTCCCGGCCGTGGCGGGGATGAGCGGAGTAACCGAGTGAAAGCGATCACCGCCAACCGCCTGATCGACGGCGAGGTCGTGTTCTGGAAGTCGGGACAATGGGTGGACCGTTTCGGCGACGCCCAGCTGTTCGACGACCACCACGCCGCCGATGTCGAGGCCGCCGTCGCCACCGGCAAGAGCCAGCCGACCGTGGTGGTCGACGTCTATCCGATCGACCTCGTCCAGTCCGAGGGCCGCTGGGCGCCGCTCAGCTATCGCGAACGCATCCGGGCGCTCGGCCCCTCCAATGAACCCACGCACGGCAAGCAGGCCGAGGGCGGCGACGTTGTCGAGGCCCTCCGCCACGCCGCGGGCGCGGCGCGCTCGACCGGCCGCGTCGATCTGATCCGCAGGAAGTAGGGCGGCATGTACCAGTACGATCTCATCGACAAGGAATTCCTGGCCGACCGCTCGGCCGAGTTCCGAGGGCAGGTCGCCCGCCGCCTCTCGGGCGAGCTGACCGAGGACCAGTTCAAGCCGCTGCGGCTGATGAACGGCCTTTATCTGCAGCTACACGCCTACATGCTTCGCGTGGCGATCCCCTACGGCTCGCTGAACCCGACCCAGGCTCGCCGCCTGGCCCAGATCGCGCGCGACCACGACAAGGGCTACGGCCACTTCACCACGCGGCAGAACATCCAGTTCAACTGGATCAAGCTGAAGGACGCGCCGGAGATCCTGGACAAGCTGGCGGAGGTCGATCTCCACGCCATCCAGACCAGCGGCAACTGCATCCGCAACACCACGTCCGACCCGTATGCCGGCGCGACGGCCGAGGAGGTCGACGACCCGCGCGTCTGGTGCGAGGTGATCCGCCAATGGTCGACCCTGCACCCGGAATTCTCGTTCCTGCCGCGCAAGTTCAAGATCGCCATCACCGCCTCGGCCAAGGACCGCACGGCGGCTAAGGTCCACGACATCGGCTTGCTGATGCGCAAGGGGCGCGACGGCCAGCTGGGCTTCGAGGTGATCGTCGGCGGCGGCCAGGGGCGCACGCCCTATGTCGGCCCGACCATCAGAGAGTTCCTGCCGACCGACCGGCTGCTGAGCTATCTGGAAGCGGTCCTGCGCGTCTACAACCGCCACGGCCGCCGCGACAACATCTACAAGGCCCGGATCAAGATCCTGGTCGCGGCCCTGGGTGCCGAGGAGTTCGCCCGCCAGGTCGAGGAGGAGTGGAGCAAGATCGACGCCGCGCGCGCCGACCTGCCGGCCTCCGAGCTGGCCCGTATCCGCGCCGCCTTCGCCACGACGCCGTTCGAGACCCTGTCGGCGCGCTCGGAAGCCTTCGAGACCGCCAAGGCCCATGACCCGGCCTTCGCCCGCTTCGTCCGCAACAACGTCCGCGCCCACAAGCAGCCGGGCTATGCGATCGTCGAGATCTCGCTGAAGGCCCAGGAGCAGACGCCCGGCGACGCCTCGGCCGACCAGCTGGACGTCGTCGCCGATCTGGCCGAGCGCTACGGCTTCAACGATCTGCGCGTCACCCACGCCCAGAACCTCGTCCTGCCGCATATCAAGCTGGACGACCTGCCGACCGTGTTCGCGGCGCTGCAAGCCGCGAACCTGGCCACGCCCAACATCGATCTGGTCAGCGACATCATCGCTTGCCCGGGCCTCGACTACTGCGCCTTGGCCAACGCCCGCGCGATCCCCATCGCCCAGGACATCGCCCGCCAATTCGCCGATCTCGATCGCGCCGAACAGGTCGGCGAGCTGAAGATCAAGATCAGCGGCTGCATCAACGCCTGCGGCCACCACCACGTGGCCCACATCGGTATCCTGGGAGTCGATAAGAAGGGCGAGGAATTCTACCAGCTGTCGCTGGGCGGCTCGGGCGCGGAAGACGCCTCGATCGGCAAGATCCTGGGTCCGGCGCTTCCCGCGGACAAGGTCGCCACCGCCGTCGACCAGCTGGTCGGCGCCTATCTCGCCGTCCGGACCGACGGCGAGCGCTTCCTCGACACCTATCGCCGCGTTGGCCTCGAGCCCTTCAAGGAGGCTGTCTATGCCCAAGCTGATTGAGCTGGTGGACGGCGAGGCTCGCTGGACGGACGACACCTTTGTCTCCGTGGCCGACGAGGACGCCATCCCGGAAAGCGGCGATGTGATCCTGTCGCTGGCCCGCTTCCAGGCCGAGGGCGATGCGCTCCTGGCTTCGAACAGTCGCCGCGTCGGCGTGCGGATCGAGCCGGACCAGGAGGTCGAGGCGCTGGCCTATGACCTGCCGCGTATCGCCGTGGTCGCCCTGGCTTTTCCGAAGTACCGCGACGGTCGCGCCTACACCTCGGCCCGCCTGCTGCGTGAGCGGTTCGGCTATCACGGGCAGGTCCGCGCGGTGGGCGACGTGCTGCGCGAGCAGGCCGGCTTCATGGTCCGCTGCGGCTTCGACGCGTTCGAGCCGGCCGACGGCGCCACGCCGGAGGTCTGGAGCAAGGCCGCCCAGCGCTTCCGCCACGTCTATCAGCGCGCGGCCGACGCGCGCGCCGTGGCGTTCGAGGAAAGGGCCTCCTGATGGCCTACGACCAGAGCGCGGGGACCGCCGCGGGTCTCGCGGCCCGGCTGGACGCCGAGCTGCGCGAGGCCCATCCGCTGACCGTGCTGCGCGCCGCGCACGACCACTTCGGCTCGCGCCTCGCCCTGGTCTCGTCGTTCGGCGCGGAGTCGGCCGTGCTGCTGCATCTGGCCTCGCAAGTCTCCGCGAGCATTCCGGTCCTGTTCCTGGACACCGGCATGCTGTTTGGCCAGACGCTGGACTACCGCAAGACCCTGGCCGCTCGGCTCGGCCTGACCGATGTCCGGGATCTGCGACCGGCCTATGCCGATCTGGCCACCCAAGATCCTCAATCCGACCTTTGGCGCACCAGCGTCGACGCGTGCTGCAACATCCGCAAGGTGCTGCCGCTGGACCGGGCGCTGGGCGGCTTCGACGCCTGGATCACGGGGCGCAAGCGCTTCCATGGCGGGGACCGCCTGAGCCTGCCGGTGGTCGAAGCGGCCGACGGCAAGGTGAAGTTCAATCCGCTCGCCAACTGGGGCAAGGCCGAGCTAGAGGCCTATGTCGCCGAGCACCGGCTGCCAGCTCATCCGCTGGTCGCCCAGGGGTACGCCTCG
The DNA here is from genome assembly GCF_031454995.1 of Caulobacter segnis. GTDB lineage: Bacteria > Pseudomonadota > Alphaproteobacteria > Caulobacterales > Caulobacteraceae > Caulobacter > Caulobacter segnis_E. The sequence continues at coordinate 14,910 of NZ_JAVDRV010000006.1, forward strand.
ATCGGCTGCTGGCCCTGCACCCAGCCGTCGGATGACGGCCGTTCAGGACGCTGGGCGGGCCAGGAAAAGACCGAGTGCGGCATCCACGTCGCCCGCGCGCCCGGCGTCGCGCCGAACGTGGGTGGGGATATTTAGCCTCCTTCGGCCGCGAACCGCAGCTCGACCGCGGCGCCACCTCCGCGGCGGTTGCTGATCTTGACCTCGCCGCCATGCGCGTCAGCCAAGGCCTTCACGACCGACAGCCCGAGGCCCGAGCCGCCGGTGGCGCGGGTGCGTGAAAGGTCGGCGCGCCAGAAGCCTTCGAACGCTCGGTGGTCCGACGGGAAGCCCGGTCCACGGTCGGCGACGCGAAGCAGACAGACCCCGTCGCGCCGCTGGGTGCTGACCCAGAGACGACCGCCGTCGGCCGCATAGCGCCTCGCGTTCTCCAGCAAGGCCAGCAGCATCTGTCGCACCCGAACCGGGTCGGCCCGAACGGGCGTTGGATCCAGCTCGGCCTCGACGCTCATGCCCGCCGCCTCGAACCGTGGTCGCATGGAGCGCAGCACCGAACAGGCCTCGGCCGCGAGGTCGCAGAGGCCGATCTCCAGGGCCAGGGCTCCGGACGAGGCTAGGCTGACCGTCCGCAGGTCGTCGATGATGCGCGACAGATCCTCCACCTGCGTCAACAGGGCGCGCATGTGCTGGTCGTCGCGTGGGAAGACCCCGTCCAGGGCGCCCTGGATGTACCCGTTCAGGATGGTCAGGGGCGTGCGCAGCTCGTGGGCGACGGCGGCGGTCTGGAAGCGCATGCGGCGCTCGGAGTGTTCCAGGGCCTCGGCCTGGGCGTTGAAACCGTCGATCAAGCCCTGCAACTCGCGCGTCAGCTTGGGCGGCGGGGCGATACGATGGCTGAAGTCGCCGGCCGCCACCTTGCGCGCGCCTTCGATGACGGCGTGGACCGGGGCGGCGAAGCGGCGAGCGATTAGCCCGGCCAGCCAGACGCATACGGCGATGACCATCAGAGAGAGCAGCGCGACGCCTATATAGCTGAGCACCGTCGCGCGCGGTTGTTCGCCCGACATGGTGTTCATCAGCAGCAGCATGTCCGCGTTGGACGGCACGCGGTTTTGGTTCAACTGGTCGACGGCGTGGAGGAGACGAGCGGAAAGGCGGCCCTTGATCTCCAGCTCGATCAGCTTGTCGATCCCGGCCGACGCGGTGGCCACGAAGAGGACCGCGCCTGCCAGCATGGCCGCGATCGCGCTCCCCAGACGGTGGGCGAAGGTGGGCGGCGGCTTCACGCGGCGACGAGGCGGTAGCCGACGCCGCGCACATTGATCACGAAGCCCGTGGCCCCCGCCGCATCCAGCTTGCGCCGCAGGTTGCTGACATGGCTGTCGACGGTGCGTTCCAGGGCGTCGCTTTCGGGCAGGCAGGCGTCGAGGATCTCGGCCCGGCTCAGCACCTTCATCGGCGCGCCCAGGAACCGCACCAGAATGCGGAACTCGCTGAGTGTCAGGTTCAGCACGGTGGGGGGCTCGTCCAGGATCACCCGCGCCACGTGGGCGGTCAGGTTGGCCTCGATAGGACCTTGGCGTAGCAGTTCCGCGCGGGCGCCGCCCGCGGTCCTGCGCAGCACGGCCTTGACCCGCGCGACCACCTCGGCCGGGTTGAAAGGCTTGACCACATAGTCGTCAGCGCCCATCCGCAATCCGGTGAGGCGGTCTATGTCCTCGGCCATGGCGGTGGTGAAGATCACGGGCGTGTCGCCGCGGCGCCGCACCTCGGCCAGCACGGCGTAGCCGTCCTTCTTCGGGATATTGATGTCCAGCAGCATCAGCGCGGGGTTGAGGCTGTGGTGTTGGGCCAGAGCGGCCTCGCCGTCGGCGGCGCAGACCACGCGCAGGTGTTCGCGCTCCAGATAGGTCCGCAGGATACGAGCGATGTTGGGGTCGTCCTCGACCACGCAGATCAGCGCGTTTTCCATCTTAGAGTCCTGAGGCGTGAGCGGCGATCTTGGCGGGGGACTGTCGAGATTTCGTGGAGGTTTGGCGAACGGCGCGCGAGCCTCATGCAAGGCCCGCGGATTGGCGTCGTGGCAAATGAATTACTCTTAAGGTCGCCCCGACACGGTCTCGACAGTTCCCCCGCGGACCCTCCATCACTCGCCGCCACCTAGGCTCCATCCAAGCCAGCCTCTCGACTGGCGTAGTCAACGAATGTGGAGTCTCTTTCATGCTGAAAACCACGATCATCGCCGCGGTCTTGCTGAGCGCCGCGGTCGCCGCCCCCGCCATGGCCGAGGAAGGCGATGTGTTGAGCGGCTTCTACGGCGGCGCCGAGGTCGGCTACGGCAAGTCCAAGACCAAGCTGAATCTCACACCCAAGATGGGCGCGCCCATGTCAGGTTCGAACAACAAGACCGGCTTGGACTATGGCGGCTTCATCGGCTACGGCGCGGTGGTCGGCGAGAGGCTCTATTTCGGCGCGGAAGCCGGCCTGGGCGGGGGTGGCGGCAAGGCATCGCGGACCCTGTCCGGCGCGAAGGTCTCGATTGACCCGGGCCTGCGCTATGGGGTGGCCGCCCGCGCCGGCTTGGTCGTGGCCGACGACTCCCTGGTGTACGCCAAGGTCGGGCTGGAGCGTCGCAAGCTCGAGACCTCGATCACCGGTTCCAAGAAGAAGGTCACCGAAAAGGGCTTGGTCTATGGCATCGGCTATGAGCAGCAGCTGACCGCCAACCTGGCCATGCGCGGTGAGCTGCTGCGCGTACGCTACGACGACAAGACGGTGAACTTCTCGACCGGCGACAAGGTCAAGCTGGACGGGAGCGAGACGCGCCTGAACCTCGGAGCCGTGATCCGGTTCTAGACGGCGCCTGGCGTCATCCCGCTCCCTCGCCCTCGCGGGATGGCGCTTACTCTCCCGGCCGATACGTCCGCACCGCGTGCTTCTTCACGTCCTCGGGATAGAAGTAGACGTCCCGAAGGTTGCCGATCGCGTAGCGCGGCGCCTGGTCGTTGAAGTGCGGCGAGGCCGGGTCGCCGCTTTCGCCGCCGGCCGAGATGGCGCGGGCGCGGACCTTGTCGCCAAACTGCACGACCGCCACGAAGCTGTTGCCCAGCGTGCCATAGTACTTCTTGGTCCCCGGCCAGCGCTTGGCGCCGAACGAGGCCAGCGAACCCCACTGCGCCGAGGTGAACGGGACCGGGATGCTGGGCTTTGCGTCGTCGAACGTCTGGACGATCGACCCGTCATTGCGCTGGAAGCGATTGATCTGGCCCCATGGCGTCTTCCAGGACCCGAAGTCGGCCGTCAGGCGGTCTGATGCCTCGGCCAGGCTGGCCAGCTTCTCGGCCGGGGTCAGTTTTTCGGCCATGTAGTCGTAGGTGTTCAGCCCTTGCGCCTTGGCCGCCGGCGCGGCCTTGGCCCACATCGCCTCGCCCCAGAACACGGCCAGAGAGGTCTCGGTCGAGCGCGCCGACCACTTGCGGTCCCAGGCGCTCAGCGCCGCGACCTGCTGGGCGACCTTGGCCTTCAGCGGATCGCCGTCGGGCGTGGCGGCATAGGCCGCTTCCAGGGCCGGGATCAGTCGGGCGAAGGCGGTCAGGTAAGGGTCGTAGGCCTTCTCGATCAGGCCGCCCAGGGTGAGGTCCTTGACGTCCTTGAGCACGAGCTCGGCGTGGAGGCCGCGCGGGTTTTCGCCAAAGGTGTCCATGTACTTCGGATAGTCCGCCTTCTTCGGGCTGTAGGGGCCCGCCGCGGTCCACGGCCAGTTGTTGGTGTTGAAGGCCCAGCCCGTGGGCGGGTTGACCGCCTTCGGCGTCTTGTCGAGCGGGGTCAGGCCCTTCCAGTCCGTCGCGGGATCGGCGCCATCCACCGGCTTGGTGTAGTCGAAGCGGTCGTCGCGGATCGGGATGAACTGCGGGTGCAGATAGGCGATCTGGCCCTTGCTGTCGGCGAACAGGGTGTTGTTCGACGAATTGGCCTTCAGCTCCGCCACCTTCATGAAGCTCTTCAGGTCGGTGGCCTTGGTGCGCAGGAACGACTGCTCTAGGGCCTCCACCGGCTTGTTCATCAGGGCGATGCTGATCCACTTACCGTCGGCCTCCCGGACGATCGGGCCGTGGTGGGTCTTGAAGACGGTGAAGCGCTTTTCGGCCATCGCGCCGTCGGCGGCGCGGTAGGGGACGGCGATCACCTCGGTCTTCAGCGGCCGCAGTTCCGCGCCGTACTTGTAGAAGCGCTTTCCGTCCTTCTCGATAATCGTCTCGGCGAACTCGTCGACCACGTCGACGCCGCTGGAGGTGTGCATCCAGCCGGCCTTGGCGTTGAAGCCCTGGTAGATGAAGAACTGCCCCCAGGTCGTCGCGCCATAGGCGTTGAGGCCCTGATCGCTGGAGACCTGTATCTCGGAGCGGAAGAAGAAGCTGGTGTGCGGGTTGATCAGCAGCATGGCGTGACCTTCCAGCGTGTTCCTCGGCGCGATGGCGATCCCGTTCGAGCCCTTGGGCTCCTTGAACAGCAGGCCTTTCTCGTCGGCGGTCATGGCCAATTGCCGCTGGCCATAGAAGCTTTCGAGCTGGGTGAGAGCCACGCGCTCGATATCGCCGCCGATGCTGCCTTCCGAGAAGCTGAGCGCCATCCAGGGCTCGAAGCGCTTGATGACCTTGGGCTTCACGCCCGGATGGGTGGCCAGATAGTAGTTCAGGCCGTCGGCCCAGCCGTTCATCAGCGCCTTCAGCCAGGCGGGGCTTTTGGCGTAGTCGGCTTTCAGGACCGCCGGATCGATGAACAGTTTCTGGCGCAGGTCGGCCCAGATCGCCTTCTCGCCCTCCGCCTCGGCCGTGCGGCCAAGCGCGGTCATGAAGTTGGTCTCGACGCGGTTGAAGTCGTCCTCGGCCTGGGCGTAGGCCATGCCGAACACCGCGTCGGCGTCGGTCTTGCCGTGGATGTGGGCGATGCCCCAGTCGTCGCGGGTGATGGAGACGGCGGCCGCGCGGACCTTCAAGCGGGGCAGGTCGTCAGCGGCGCGGGCCGGTGTCGTGGCGAGGGCCGCGCTCAAGGCAAAGGCCAACACGCTGGCCGATAGATTTCGCATGATCGTCCCCCAAACCGCTTACCCCGCGAGAACCGCGATCCAAGCCGAGTTTGGAGATCAACGCCAGTCCGCGCCGCGCGGGCGGACGCAAACTGCTATTGCGGCGGGCAGCCCTTGAACTCGCCGACCTTGCTGACCGACAGGCTGGTGAGATCGATGCCGCGCAGGGTTTTCATCGACGCCGCGCCGAAGCCGCTGAACAGGTCGAGCTTCAGGCCCTTGATCGCCCCGCCAATGTCGGAGGCGTACCAGTAGCCGTCGTGCTTGCCGCCGTCCGGCATGGGCAGGCCGACGGTTTCCTTGATGAAAATGACCGTGCGGCGCGGGATCACCTTGGGATCGACCGCGACGGTGCGCATGGCCGCGACCTTGCAGCCCAGCGAGTCGAACGCGCGGATGCCCTTGGCGCCGGCGTGGTACATCGTCGCCCGCATCTTGTACTCGACCGAACCGGGCAGGGCGCCGCCGCCCAGGGCGGTGCTGATCAGCTCGCCCAGCGGGTCGACGCGCTGCATCTGGGCGGACGCGGAGTCCTGGTCCGGAGCGGCGTTGGCGAGGGCGGGAGCGGCGAATGCGGAGATGACCGCGGTGGCCAAAATTCCGGCGAGCTTGCGTCGCATCGAGGGTGTCCTCTTATCGGCGTGTCTGTCGGGCGGGGGTCTGGATAGTCCGATCACGGCCTCGTGACAACCCCAGCCACCACCCACGACCGGCGAGATTCGCCCGATGAGCGAAAAACGAGCATGGATTCAGCGGCTTGAAACCTGGCTGTTTCCCGTCGATTTTCCCCGCTTCGGCAGCTTCACGGAAGGAACCGCCATGGTGATGCGCATCTACGGCGACTCGATCTCGGGCAATTGCCTCAAGGTGAAGTGGGTCGCCGAGCATCTGGGCTTGGCCTTCGACTGGGTTGAAACCAGCGTGCTCACGAGCGAGACGCGGACGCCGGCGTTCCTGGCGATGAACCCCGCCGGGCAGGTTCCGCTGGTGGTGTTCGACGACGGGCGTCCGCTGGCGCAATCCAACGCCATCATCCTGCATCTGGCCGACGGCTCCTCGCTGATCCCCGGCGACCCCTATGCGCGCGCCAAGATGCTGGAGTGGATGTTCTGGGAGCAGTACAGCCACGAGCCGTACGTGGCCGTGGCGCGGTTCCAGATGCTGTACCTTGGCAAGCCGCGCGAGGATCTCGAGCCGCGACTGGTGGAGCGGGGAGGGCAGGCCCTGGCGCGCCTCGAAACACAGCTGCGACAAACGCCGTTTCTGGTTGGCGACAATGTCACCCTGGCGGACGTCGCCCTGGTGGCTTACACCCGCGTCGCGCATGAGGGCGGGTTCGACCTCGCGCTCTTCCCGGCCGTGAAGGCCTGGGTCGGGCGGACCGAAGCCGCCCTCGGCATTATTTGATCTCGGAGTCCGTCCTTGCGTCTCTCGACCAGCCTGAAAGTTCTCGCCCTGGCCGTCGCGGTCTCCGCCCCGGCTCAGTCGGCGCTCGCCTGGGGGGCTTCGGGCCACCGGGTCGTCGGCGTCGCCGCCGCCTCGACGCTGCCGGGCGACGTTCCGGCCTTCCTGCGCACGCCGCGAGCGGTGGCCGCGATCGGTGAGTACGCGCGCGAGCCGGATCGCTGGAAGGGCTCGGGCAAGATCCACGATCATGACCGCGATTCAGCGCACTTCCTGGACGTCGATGACCAGGGCCGCATGTACGGCGGTCCGGCCTTCACGGTGGCCACCTTGCCGCCGACCCGCGCCGACTACGAAAAGGCCCTGCAGGCCGCTGGCGTCGATAGCTGGAAGGCCGGCTATCTGCCGTACGCGATCATCGACGGCTATCAGCAGCTGGTGAAGGACTTCACCTATTGGCGCATCCTGACCGCGGCCGTGAAGACCGAGAAGGACCCGACACGGCTGGCCTACTACAAGGCCGACCTCATCCGTCGCGAAGAGCTGCTGCTGCGCGACCTGGGCGTCTGGGCCCACTATGTCGGCGACGCCAGCCAGCCCTTGCACCTGTCGGTGCACTACAACGGCTGGGGCGACTATCCCAATCCCAATGGCTACACCCAGTCGCGCGCGATCCATGGGCAGTTCGAGGGGCCGCTGACCAAGGCCTTGGCGGACGAAGCGTCGATCAAGGCTCTGGTGCCGGCCTACAAGGCTTGCGACTGCTCGATCGAGACGCGCGTGGTCGGCTATCTCACCGAGACCTGGAAGCAGGTCGAGCCGCTCTATCAGCTGGAAAAGGCTGGCGGCATGGTGGAGACCGATCCGCGCGCCAAGGCCTTCGTCCAGATGCGGGTCGCGGCGGGCGCGACCGCTCTGCGGGACCTGGTCGTCGACGCCTGGCGCGAAAGCGCCAACGGCAAGATCGGCTACCGTCCGGAGATCAGCGTCGCGGATGTCGAGGCCGGCAAGGCCGATCCGTGGTTCGACCTCTACGGCAAGGACTAGGGTCTTGCTGAGGTTCGGCTCGCCCCTGCCGGGGCTGACCTATCTCGACCGGCGCGCGGCGTTCGGCGTGGTCGAGAACGCGGTCGGCCAGATCGCGCTCGCCCAGGTGACCAAGCCTGGCAAGGCGCCGTACTTCGACCTGCCGGGTGGGGCGGTGGATGGCGATGAGACGGAAGAGCAGGCCGTGGCGCGCGAATTTGGCGAGGAGACGGGGCTGGTCGTCGAAGCCATCCGTCTGATCGACACGGTCTCCCAATACTTTCTGAAGTCCGACGGTCAGCCGGTCCGCAATCACGGCGGGATCTACGCCGCCAGATTGAGCGGGGAAGATCCGGCCTTGAAGGTGGAGGACGACCACGCGCTGGTCTGGCTTGACCCGCGCGACGCCGTGGTCGCTCTCCGCCACGACGCCCATGCCTGGGCGGTGGCGGCCTGGATGCGCCGGAGCTAGTTCGCCGCCAAGGCGACCTTGGCGCCGGCGCGGTTCGCCATGCGCAGCTCCGCGACCTGCTTTTCCGACAGCGCTTCCTTCACCTCGTCCTTGAAGTCGGCCACGCAAGCGCGGGCGGCGAGCCCTCGGGCGCCGAAGGCGTCGCAGGTGTCGCGGGCGGCGAGATCGACGCGACGGGCGAAGCGCTTGGCGTCCGTCGGGTCCGAAAGGCGCAGATCGCCGACGGTGATGCGGGCGACGGGCTCCTGGCGTTCGGCGGCGTGGGCGGCGGTGAGGCCGATGATCGGGGTGGCGGCCAGGGCCAGGGCGGCGACGGCGGCCATGCGGCTGACGATCTTGTTCATGATGGATCCCTCTCTTCCGTATTGCCGCCCGCGGCGGTCCGTTGAGAGGAGGTGTAGTTCGGAGGGGCGCGGAAAACCCGTTACGACGGCGTCATGACGTCGAATTAAGCTTATGAATTAGAAGTAATATTTCGACATCCCGCCTTAGGCGGCGGCGAAGTCTCTGGCGATGCCATGCTCGCTTTGGCGGATCGGCAGCGCGAAGCTGACCGTCGTCCCCTCGCCAGGCGTGGACGTCATGTCCAGCACGCCGTCGTGCATGCTGATCAGAGACTTGGTCAGCGCCAGGCCAAGGCCGGTCCCCTGGGTGGTCTTGGAGAACTGGCTTTCCACCTGCTCGAACGGGCGCGCCAGGCGGGCCAGATCCTCCTTGGCGATCCCGATCCCGGTGTCGGCGACGGACACCCGGACCATGTCGCCGAACGGATCGCGTCGGATCTCGGCGCTCAGGGTGACGCTGCCCGCGCGCGGCGTGAACTTGATCGCGTTGGACAGCAGGTTCAGCAGCACCTGCTTGATGGCGCGATAGTCGGCTTCGATCTCTGGCAGGGGCGGGAAGTCGATGCCGAGGTTCAGACCCGCGGCCTCGGCGCGGTTGCGCACCAGCCGGACGGCGTCCTCGGCGACATCCTCCAAGTGCATCGGCTCGAACTTCAGGTTCATCTTGCCGGCCTCGATCTTGGACATGTCGAGGATGTCGTTGATCAGCGCCAGAAGGTGTTGACCCGACGAGTGAATATCCTGGCTGTAGCCCTTGTAGCGCTCGTCGCCGAGCGGGCCGAACATCTCGTTCATCATGATCTCGGAGAAGCCGTTGATGGCGTTCAGCGGCGTCCGCAGCTCGTGGGACATGTTGGCCAGGAATTCGCTCTTGGCCCGGTTCGCCCCCTCGGCCCTGACCTTCTCGGTCTCGTACTTGCGGGCCAGTTCGGCCAGTTGCTCCTGGCTGCGCTCCAGGCCCGCGACGGCGTTCTGCAGCTGCTCCTCGTTGAGGCGGCGGGACTCTTCCTGGTTCTTGATCGCGGTGATATCCGAGGCGGTCATGACGAGACCGCCCTCGGCGGTGCGGCGTTCGCTGATCTGGATCCAACGGCCATCACGAAGCTCGGCCTCGCGCGCGCCCTTGGCGCCGTCGGGCGCGGCGTGGTCCTGCCGGATGGCGAGCGCGGCGTGGCGGTTGATCTCGGCGCGGGCCGCCCCCGGCCGCAGGAGCTTCGGGTCGAGGGAAAAGACGTTGCGGTAGTTGCGGTTGCACATCAGCAGCCGCCCGTGGCGGTCCCACAGGACGAACGCCTCGGAGACGCTCTCGATGGCGTCGCGCAGTCGGTTCTCCGCGGCCTGGGCGCGGGCTTGGGCCACCCGCTCCTCGGTGACGTCGAGCGCCACGCCGATGATGCGGGCGTAACCGTCGGCGTCGGCCTTGCCAAAGCCCTGGCCACGCGCGTCGATCCACAGCGAGCGCTGGCCCTGCGCCGCGGCAGGAACGCGGAACGAGACGTCGAAGGCGCCGTACAGGGCGGCGTTGGTCAGGGCCTTCCTTAGCCGCTCGCGGTGATCCGGCGAGATGCGTTCCAAGAGATCCTGGCCCGAGACGACGCCCCCACCGCCCCAACCGAACATGGCCCCCGTCACGTCGGACAGGAACACCTCGTCGGCGTTCAGGTCCCATTCCCAGATGCCGCAGCGCGCGGCCTCGACCGCCAGCCGGAAACGTTGTTCGCTGTCGATGAACTCGCGCTGGGCGGCCTCGGACTTGCGGCTCTGGATCACCAGCAGGAGCGCCAGGGCGATGCCGGCGGCCAGCGGGATCAGCAGGCCGAGGGCGTCGCTGGCGCTAACGCCGTCATCGCGAGCGCTTGGCGCCGCCGAAAGGACGGCGAGGGCGCCTTCGCCGACCGGCTTGACGGCGACGTCGAGCGGCTTTCCGTCGAGGGCGCGGCCTCGCAGGTGGCTCGCGGGGCGCCCAAGGTCCGCCGGCGACAGCGCGAACGCCCGCCGCGGCCCTGTCGCGCCCTGGGCCAGGGCGCCGCGGGCGACGATCAGCGAGCCGTCCGGGAGCGCTAGGGCGCTGCTTTCGCCCGGGACTGGCTCTTCGATGAGACGGGAAGCATCGCCGCTGGCGATCAGAACGGCATGCGTCGAGCCAAGCGACGCCAAGGTCGCGACATAGAGCCGTCCCGACGCGCCCACGGAGCCGGTCCAGATCGTCCGACCGGACGCCTGGGCCGCTCTGGCGGCCGACTTCCAGTCCGCGCCCTCGTCCCGTCCGGCGATGGCCAGAATTCCCGTCGGGGCGACCACGGCGATGGCTGCCGCCTCGCCGCCGGCGGCCCGCAAGGCCATCTGGGCGGCGTCCGCCGCGGCGTCGGGATCACGGGTCAAAACGTCCGCGGCGGCTGAGAGCCCCGCGCGTTGAGCGGCGAGGTTGGTCTCGACGCGACCCGCGATCAGTCCAGCCTTCGCCGCCAGGGCGGGTGTTTCAAGCCGTGCGCGGCTCTCGTCCTCGATCCGTTTCAGACCGAAAGCGGTGTAGACGGCCAGCAGAAGCAAAGCCGACAGGATCGCGATGCGCGCGAAGGTCTGAGACGGCGCGCGCACGGGCTTCGCCCGCGAGGCCGCGGGCGCGGTCGGTCCGGCCTTGGCCGTCCCCCCGTGTCTCGCCCCGCCTCTACCCAAACGCACGACTCCCGTGGAACACCCCGGCGAGTCACTTCGCCAGAACGTGAATCTAGCTTACGGGCCATGGTGGCGTCACCGCCGAACCGTCATTTCCGCACGGATGGGCGTATTGGTCGCAATGTATCCGCGGTTCAACGCTCGCGGCTTCAGCTCAAAGACTTGGTGGTCAGCTCCAAGACATTCTTGGAGAGATCCGGATGCGCCGCGATGCGCTCGAGCTCTTGCCGCATGAGAGCGCCAAGATCGGACCTGTACCGCCGCCAAGCGCCCAGCGGCTCGACCAGCCTCGCCGCCGTCATTGGGTTGAACTTGTCCACGGCCAGGATCTGGTCGGCCAGGAAGCGATAGCCGCCGCCGCTTGGGTCGTGGAAACGCGCGGGGTTGAAGTTGGCGAAGGTGGACACCAGGGCTCGCAGCCGGTTCGGATTGGTCGGCTCGAAGGCCGGGTGGCGCGTCAGGGCGATGACGCGTTCCAAAACATCGGGGTTGGGGTCCCGCGCCTGTATGGCGAACCACTTGTCGAGCACCTGCGGCTCGGCGGCCCAGGTCTCGTGGAACCGCGACAGCGCCTTGTCGCGCGCCGCGCCGCCGATGCTGACCAGAGGGTAGAGCCCGCCGATCATGTCGGTCATGTTGCGCGCGGCTTCGTAGTGGCCCAGCAGGCGCGCCAGATTGTCTTCGTGAGGATCGGCCGACAGCATGTCGGCGCAGGCGTTCCGCAGCGCCCGGCGGCCCGCGGCCTCGGCGCTGGCGGAGAACTCGCCCGCGTCCTGCATCTCGCCATGCAGTCGGCGCAGCAGGTCGCCCAGGTGGACCGCGATCCGGACGCGCAGCGCGTCTCGGGCCTCGTGCAGGGCGGTCGGATCGGCCGGCTCCGACATCAGGGCGAGGTCGGGTTCCGACGGCAGGCTCAGCAGGAGCGCCTTGAAGGCCGGCTCGGACGAGGCGTCGACCAGAGCCTGGCCCAAGGCGTCCGCGTAGCGCTCCTCGCCGACCTCGTCCGGCGAACCGCTGGCGCGGAGCAGGACCAGGTCGCGCGCCAGGGTCTGGCCGGCTTCCCAGCGGTTGAAGAGGTCCGGATCCGCGCCGAACAGCACGTAGCGATCCGCGGGGCGCGCGTCCGTCGTCAGATTGACGGGGGCCGAGAAGCCACGCAGCGCCGACAGGACCGGCGGCTGAGCCACGCCTTCCCAACGCAGGGTCATGGCGTCCTCGTCGAGCAACACGACCTCGGTGTCGCGCAGGCTCTCGCCGTCATGAGACAGCAGACCGATGGCGACGGGGATCGGCAGGGCCTTCTTGGTCGGCTGGCCCGGCGTGGGCGCCGTCGATTGGCGCAGGTTCAGCGTCAGCGCCTGGGTGTCGGCGTCATAGTCGCTGGTGATCGTCACGGACGGCGTGCCGGCTTGCTCGTACCAGGCGAAGAAGTTGGAGAGATCCTGGCCGGAGGCCTCGGCGAAGCAGGCGATGAACGCCTCGACCGTCGTGGCCTCGCCGTCGTGGCGATCAAAGTAGAGGTCGCAACCCTTCCGGAACGCCTCCGCGCCCAGGATGGTCTTCAGCATCCGGATGATCTCCGAGCCCTTCTCGTAGATCGTCGCGGTGTAGAAGTTGTCGATCTTCAGATAGCTGGACGGACGCACCGGATGGGCCAGCGGACCGGCGTCCTCGGCGAACTGGCGCGCGCGCAGGGCCCGCACGTCCTTGATGCGCTGGACAGCCGCGCCGCGCATGTCGGCGCTGAAGCTCTGATCGCGGAAGACCGTGAAGCCTTCCTTGAGGCACAGCTGGAACCAGTCGCGACAGGTGATGCGGTTTCCGGTCCAATTGTGGAAGTATTCGTGGGCGACCACGGCCTCGATCCGTTCGAAGTCGGCGTCCGTCGCGGTCTCGGGATCGGCCAACAGCAGGGAGCTGTTGAAGATGTTCAGTCCCTTGTTCTCCATGGCCCCGAAGTTGAAGTCGCGCACCGCGACGATCATGAACAGGTCGAGGTCGTACTCGCGGCCGAACGCCTCCTCGTCCCACTTCATCGCGCGCTTGAGGCTGTCCAGCGCGTAAGTCGCGCGCGAAGCCTGGCCGGGGTCGACGAAGATCTTCAACGCCACCTCGCGACCGCTCATTGTCACGAAGCTGTCCGTCAGGACGTCGAGGTCGCCCGCGACCAGGGCGAACAGATAGGCCGGCTTGGGGAAGGGGTCGATCCACTCGGCGAAGTGGCGCGCGCCGTCCAGCGCGCCCTGGTCGACCAGGTTGCCGTTGCTGAGCAGGTGGGGCAGGCCGCCGTCGGCCTCGATCCGCACGCTATAGCGGCTCAGCACGTCCGGACGGTCGGGGAAGAAGGTGATGGTGCGGAAGCCCTCGGCCTCGCACTGAGTGCAGAACCTGCCGCCGGACATGTAGAGGCCCGTCAGGGCCTTGTTCGCCAGCGGATCGATCTCGACCTCGGTCGTCAGGACGAACTGGTCGGGCGTCTCGTGGATCGTCAGATATTCCGCGTCCAACGCGTATTGGTTGGCGCCCAGCGCTTGCCCGTCGATGGCCGCCGACAGCAGCTTCAACCGCTCGCCGTTCAGCACCAAGGGCTCGCCGGCGTCGCCGGTGCGCCGCACCACGAGCTCGGCCCGGACCCGAGTCGCGGAGGGATTCAGGTCGAAGACCAGTCGCGTGGTCTCGATCGAGAACGGGAAGGGGCGGTAATCGGTCAGCCGGATCGGCTGGGGCGTGTCGGTGCGCATGACCCCTAGCTAAGACCGTCCACGCGTTTGCGCCAGCGCGAGGCGCGATTACTTGGGGTGTCGCCGCGGGAAATTCGTCGGTTGAACGCTTTCGGGCCTCTCCGCCGAGGACGGCCTGGCGGCGCGAGGCGCGGGAGCGAAGGCGCTGGAAGCGTTGGGGCGCAGGTTCAGCTCACGCTCGAGCGCGGCCATCCGCTCGGAAAGGGAAGGCGCCCTCAGGCCCCGCGGGGCGGGCGAAGACTCTGGCGCGGGGGGCGAAGAGCGCGGCCGAGGCGGGGGCGGTCGCTCCGCGGCGGGAGCGGTGGTCGTCTTCGCGCGAGCGGCCTCGTCGCCGTGCATGTCGCGAAACTCCAGCTCCAGGGTCGCCGCGCGGCGGGCCAGGCCGCGTAGCACCTCGGGCGTCGCCGCGCCGTTGGCCACCAGCGTGATCAAGTCCTGGATCAGGGCGCGCATCCTGGGCGCGGCGGCGATCATCCGCGCTTGCGCCTCGATACGCTCGGGATCGCGGTCGTACTCCGCTCTGGGCACGCGCCATCCGCCCCAATCCTGGGGGTCTGTGAACACGATCGGATAGGTGCCCGGGTTCGGATGCCGAGGGGACTCGTCTTGGCTTCGCCAACGGTTGGGACCGCGCGCGAGGCGCCAATGCTCCTGGCTCGGCGGGGCCGGGGCGTCTCGGGGATCCGCGGTCAGCTCGAAGGCGTGGAACATGCGGCCCAGACCGAGGTCATAGGTGACGCGAACCGGTTCCGGCAAACCACCGACCCATGTCGGCACGACGCGTTCAACGGTCGCCCAGGCGCCGACGCTGTCCACCCACACTCGCTGGTTTTTCTTGAACTGAGCCTTGGTCATGGCTTTCGGAGAATCGCGTTCTGCGAGCATGGCATCAATGATGCCCGTACCGTAAGGCAAAATATTCAGCTCAGTAGTAAGCGGATTTCAACTCCAGGTATAACTGTACAACCTGGTAACGACTTCACTAACCTTGATCGATTGAGTTGTTGTGGGTTTCGAGAACAGCAACCTCCGCGCTGATGCCGATTGATCGTCGTTTTTGAACTGAGCGTACCGTTTGCTCAAAGGCCGTCAGACGGCTGACCATCATATGCGGAGGTCGTCGGCGTGGAGCGTCGGCAAGGACCTCTCTGTCCGTGATTGACAGCTAGGGGCGAAGCAACGGCTGGTTTTGTTTCGATCTTGGCGGAGGGACTCGTGACGGACGTTCAACGGGGTATGGAAGTCGGTCGCCGACGCGTGTTGCATCCGGGGCCGTTGCGCTGGCTAAGGGCGCTCGGCTGGATGGTGGCGCTGTTCGTGGTTTTCACGATGATCTACGCGGGCGCGCAGGTCATCGAGAGCCCGATCTCCGGCAAGGCCGGCCACGGCGCGGCGGTGCTTGGCGTCGCGGCCGTCTGCCTGGCTGGCCTAGCGCTCTACGCGCTCGTCGTCCGCCTCGCCGAAGGGCGATGGCCGGAGGAGTTGAGCCTTCGCCACGCGCCGCTGGACTTGGCGTTGGGCCTGCTGATCGGCGCTCTGATGCTCAGCGCGGCGGTCGGGGGGCTCTACGCGATGGGCGTCTACGACATCAGCGGCCCGCGCTCGGCCTCGCCCTGGAGCACGATCGCCATGGCGATCGAGTCTGGTGTCATGGAAGAGCTTCTGATGCGCGCGATCGTGCTGCGCCTGCTGATGCGCGCCTTCGGGATCTGGCCCGCGCTGGCGCTACAGGCCCTGCTGTTCGGCGCCCTGCACCTGGCCAACCCCAACGCCACCTTGACCGCCGCCATCGCCATCGCGATCGAGGCCGGTTTGATGCTGGCGGGCTTCTACCTGCTGACGGGACGCCTGTGGATGTCCATTGGCGTGCACGCGGCGTGGAACTTCACCCAGGGCTGGATCTGGGGCGCGTCGGTCTCGGGTATTCCGGTCAAGGAGAGCTGGCTGGTGAGCACGCCCAAGCCTGGCGCGCCGGAGTTCCTCAGCGGCGGCGCGTTCGGGCCGGAAGCCTCGCCGGCGGCCATGGTCGTCGGGACCACCGTCGCGGTGGTCGTGCTCTGGATGGCGTGGCGCGAAGGCATGTTCAAGGCGCGCCCGGACGCGACGCCCGAGACGGTCGCCGCCGACTGAAATTCTTGACGCCGGGGCAGGCTTTCCCTTCGCGTGAACGTCGTTCAGTGTGCTCCCGAGGCCGGCCGAAAGAGCCCGGTCCAGGGAGGATCCAGTGGATTTCGACTATTCGGACGACCAGAAGTTCCTGAAGGACGAGGCGCGCAAATTCCTCGCTGCTCATTGCGATGTCAGCGTCGTGCGGGGCGTGCTCGACAACCCCGAGCGCGCCTTCGATGAGAAACTCTGGAAGCGCGTGGCCGAGCAGGGCTGGCTGGGCGCCTGCATCCCGGAGGAGTTCGGCGGTCTGGGCCTTGGCCGCGTCGAGCTGTGCGCCATCGCCGAGGAGCTGGGCCGCGCCGTGGCGCCGATCCCGTTCGCCTCGACCGTCTACGTTCTGGCCGAAGGGATCATGGCCTTTGGCTCCGACGCCCAGAAGGCGTCGATCCTGCCGCGCGTCGCCGCTGGCGAGCTGATCGGCTGCCTGGCGACCTCGGAAGGTCCCGGCGTGGTCGGGCCCGCCAGCCTGCAGTGCCGCGTCGAGGGCGGCAAGCTCTCCGGAACCAAGATCCCGGTCACCGACGGCGACGTCGCGGGCGTCGCCCTGGTTCTGGCCAGCGAGGGCGGCCGCCCCGGCCTGTTCCTGGTCGACCTGACCGGCGCGGGCGTGACGCGCGAGACGCTGAAGAGCCTCGATCCCACCCGCAGCGTCGCCAAGCTGACCTTCGCCGGCGCGGCCGCCGAGCGGGTGGGCGACGCGGGCGCCGGCTTCGAGATCGTCCAGGCGATCCTGGATCGCGCCGCTGTCCTGCTGGCGTTCGAGCAGCTGGGCGGCGCCGACCGCTGCCTGGAGATGGCGCGCGAATACGCCCTGGGCCGCTACGCCTTTGGCCGCGTGATCGCCGGCTATCAGGCCATCAAGCACAAGCTGGCCGACATGTACGTCAAGAACGAGGTCGCCCGCTCCAATGCCTATTACGGCGCCTGGGCCCTGAACGACGACGCGCCGGAGCTGCCGATCGCGGCGTCGGCGGCGCGCATCGCCGCGTCCGAGGCCTTCTGGTTCGCCAGCAAGGAGAACATCCAGGTGCACGGCGGCATGGGCTTCACCTGGGACGTCGACTGCCACCTCTACTACCGCCGCTCGCGGCAGCTCAGCCTGGTCGCCGGCGCGCCCAAGGTCTGGAAGGAACGGCTGGTCAGCCAGCTCGAACAGAAGAACGCGGCGTAAGGGAGACTGGATCATGGACTTCAACGACTCCCCGGAAGAAGCGGCCTATCGCGAGAAGGCCCGCGCCTGGCTGGCCGAGAACGCCGCCGCCCACCGCGCCAAATGGGGCGAGGTTAAGCCGAACACGCCCGAGCATATGGCCGCCGCCAAGGACTGGCAGGCGACCAAGGCCTCGGCGGGCTATGCCTGCATCACCTGGCCCGCGGCGATCGGCGGGGGCGGCGGCACGCCGATCCAGTCGGTGATCTTCGGCCAGGAAGAGACCAAGGCGGGCCTCGGCTACGGCTACTTCACGATCGGCCTGGGCATGTGCGTGCCGACGGTCATGGCCTTCGCCGACGGCGAGACCAAAAAGCGCTTCGTCGGCCCCGCCGTGCGCGGCGAGGAGATCTGGTGCCAGCTGTTCTCCGAACCGGCCGGCGGCTCGGACGTCGCGGCCCTGCGCACCCGCGCCGTGCGTGATGGCGACGAATGGGTGATCAACGGCCAGAAGGTCTGGACCACCGGCGCGCACTATTGCGACTACGGCATCCTGCTGACTCGCACGGACCCGGATGTGCCCAAACACAAGGGCCTGACCATGTTCTGGATCGACATGCGCGACGCCGCCGTCGAATGCCGGCCGATCCATCAGATGTCGGGCGGTCGCGAGTTCAACGAGGTCTATTTCACCGACCTGCGCGTCAAGGACAGCCAGCGGCTTGGCGAGGTCGGCGACGGCTGGAAGGTGGCCCTGGTCACCCTGATGAACGAGCGTCTGGCGGTCGGCGGCTCGGCCGGCCCGAACTATCGCGAGATCATGAAGCTGGCCCGCGAGCTGTCGGGCGTCGCCGGTCCGGCGCTGAAGGACCAGGGCTTCCGCGACAAGCTGGCCGACTGGTACGTGCAGTCCGAAGGGCTGAAGTTCACCCGCTTCCGCACCATGACCGCCCTGTCGCGCGGCCAGACCCCGGGACCGGAAAGCTCGATCGGCAAGATCATCTCGGCCAACCAGCTGCAGGAGCTGGCCAACACCGCCGTCGAGATGGAGGACCAGTACGGGATCCTCGTCGATGCCGACCAGGCCCCGGCCGAGGCGGCGTTCCAGCAGAGCCTGATGTGGGCCCCGGGCCTGCGCATCGCTGGCGGCACTGACGAGATCCTCAAGAACATCATCGCCGAACGAGTGCTTGGCCTGCCGGGTGACGTCCGCGTCGACAAGGACGTGGCGTTCAAGGACATGCCGACGGGACGGTAGCTATCGCGCTTTCACGTCGCGGGCGGCCTTCGTCAGCTGGACGAATTCCGCCCGCAGGCCGTCCGGGTCGGCGCCGCGAGCGCCCTGCGCCAGAGCGGTGATCGCCGGCCAGTCGAAGCCCGGCTCGAGCCAGGGATCGCCGCGCAGCTTCTGGCCGTAGGCGGCGACCGCCACCGCGAAGCGGGTCGATTCCGGGGCGGCGGCCAGGGGGGCGTAGCGGTCGGCGGGCCCTATGGCGCGCTCGATCACCTTCGAGGTCGATCCGCCCGGCGGCTTGTAGCGCACCTTCAGAAAGGCCAGCTCCCCGGCGGGGACCTTCGACGCGGGGGACGTCTTGTCGCCGTAGCGTAGCGGGTCGGAGGAGGGGCGCGCGCCAACGGGCGTGATCTCATAGAGCGCCGTGACCGACGCCCCCGCGCCCACCTCGCCGGCGTCGACCTGGTCGTTGTTGAAGTCCTCGCGGTTCAGAAGGCGCGTCTCGTAGCCGATCAGCCGATACTCGCTGACCTGACGCGGATTGAATTCGACCTGGATCTTCACGTCGTCGGCGATCGGGAAGAGGCTGCTTTCGAAGTCGTCGCGCAGCAACTTGCGGGCCTCGTTCAGCGTGTCGACATAGGCCGCGACCCCGTTTCCGTTCTGGGCCAGGGCCTGCATCATCGTGTCGTTGTAGTTGCCGCGACCAAAGCCATAGACCGACAGGTAGACGCCGCTCTTGCGCTGATCGGCCACGAAGTCCTTCAGTCGCGTCGGATCGGCGATGCCGACGTTGAAGTCACCATCGGTGACCAGGATCACGCGATTGACCGCCCCCTTGGCGAAGTTCTGCTTGGCCAGGGCGTAGGCAAGCTCCAGGCCCTGGCCGCCCGCCGTCGAGCCGCCCGCGCGCAAGGCGCCCAGGGCGCATCGCATCTTTAGCTTGGAGCGCCCGTCGGTGGGCGCCAGCACCGCGCCGGCGGAACCGGCGTAGGCGACCATGGCCACTCGATCCCGCGGCCCTAGCTGGTCGATCAAGATATTCAGCGCCTTCTGGGCCAACGGCAGGCGGTCTGGCCCCATCATCGAACCCGAGGTGTCGACCAGGAACACCAGGTTCAGCGGCGGCGCGTCGGTGCGCGGCGCGGCGTAGCCTTGCAGGCCGATATGCAGGATCTGGCGTTGGCTGGACCAGGGCGAGGGCGCGACCGCCACGGTGGCGCGGAACGGCGTCTCGGCGCTGGCCGGGCGGGCATAGCCGTAGTCGAAATAGTTGATCAGTTCCTCGACCCGGATGGCGTCACTGGGCGGGACGGCGCCGTCGTTGAGGAACCGGCGGGTGTTGGCGTAGGCGGCCGTGTCGACGTCGATCGAGAAGGTCGAAACCGGCTCCTCGGCCACGCGCTTGACTGGATTGGCCGCCGCGCCGGGATAGCGCTCGGTGTCCTGGCGGGGAATGACGTCGCCGCGCATCGGATAGCTGGTCGGGACGGGCGGGGCGGCGCTGATGATCGATGGCGCCGGGCGTGGCTGGACAGGGGGTATCGGTAGCGGCGGGGGAGGCGGTGGCGGCGCGCCGACTGGAGCCGCGTACGCCATTACGGGCGCGCCGTTCGTGGTCGCGCGTTTCATCCCCGAAACATGAAGATCGCTGTCTCGACCGGTCGAGAAGCCGAGCGCCGCGCAGGCTTCGGGCGTAGCCGCGCCGTCGTCGGGCGGCGGCAGGGCCGATGCGGGAGAGCTCTCGATCAACGCCATGGATAGAACGCTGACGCCGGCCGCGCGAAGGTGGCGACTGAGCATGGCCGATCTCCCTTAGCTGCTATGTCGATTATTGATTACGTGTGTAATATGACGAAAGCTTGGCGCGAGGAAAATCAACCTAGGGAGTAGGTCGTCCGGTCTAAGGCGCAATGGTCCTCGGGTCACGCGCCATCAAGGCGCGATCGTCTTCAGGAACATTGGCGGCTTGCGGTGGCGGGTCGCCTGTTCGTAGGCGTAGCCCAGATTCAGCAGCAGCTTCTCGCTCCAGGCCGGGCCGATGAAGGACAGGCCGACCGGCAGGCCGGTGACGTCGCCCATCGGCACGGTCAGGTGCGGATAGCCGGCGACGGCGGGCAGGGTGGTCGAGGAGCCGCCGTAGTTGTCGCCGTTCAGCGGGTCGATGGTCCAGGCCGGACCCGTGGTCGGGGCGACGATGGCCACCGCGCCCGTGTCCTTCAGGATCTTGTCGATGCCTTCGGGACCGGCCAGGCGCTTGGAGTCGGCCAGGGCCTTCAGGTAGTCGGGATCGGTCAGGCCCTTGGTCTTTTCGGCTTTCTCGAAGCTCTCTTGGCCGAACCACTCGAACTCCTTCGGGGTCGCCTTGTTGAAGGCGATCAGGTCGGCCAGCGTGCGGCTGGGGACCTTCTTGGGATCGGTCGAGGCAAGGTAGGCGGCCATGTCGGCCTTCAGCTCGGTGTAGAGCACCACGCCCTCGGCCTTGCCGATCGGGCCTTCGTCGAACTCCTTCACGTCGACCAAGATCGCGCCCTGGGCCTGCAGCTCCTTCAGCGCCCGCTCGAACACCGCGTCGGTCTTGGGCGAGTAGCCGGTGTAGAAGCGCGCGACGGCCAGCGTCACGCCCTTCAGCGCGTCCTTGGAAAGGCCCTTGGCGTAGTCGGTCTTGCGGGCGTCGGCGTCCTTGGTGGCCGGGTCGGCGGGGTCGGAACCGGCTATGATGGTCAGCACCTTGGCCGCGTCCTCGACCGTGGTGGTCATCGGGCCGGCGGTGTCCTGGCTGTGGCTGATCGGCACGATGTGGGTGCGCGAGACGAGGCCGACCGTGGGCTTGAGGCCGACCAGGCCGTTGATCGCCGCCGGGCAGGTGATCGAGCCGTCCGTCTCGGTGCCGATGGCCAGGGGCGCCAGGCCCGCCGCCACCGCCGCGCCCGAGCCGCTGGACGAGCCGCAGGCGCTGCGGTCCAGGACGTAGGGGTTGCGCACCGTGCCGCCGACCGCGCTCCAGCCGCTGATCGACTTGTTGGAGCGGATGTTGGCCCATTCCGACAGGTTGGCCTTGCCCAGCATGACGAGCCCCGCCTCGCGCAGGCGCTTGGCGATCGGCGCGTCGCGGCCGGTGACATTGTCCTTCAGAGCCAGCGAGCCGGCGGTGGTGGGCAGGGGATCGGCGCTTTCGATGTTGTCCTTCAAGAGGATTGGGACGCCATGCAGGGCCGAGCGGACCTTGCCGGCCTTGCGCTCGGCGTCGAGCGTCTTGGCGTCGGCGAGGGCGTTGGGGTTTGTGGCGATCACCGCATGCAGCGTCGGGTTCTTGTCCTGGATCGTCGCAAGAGCGGCCTTGGTCGCCTCTTCGGCCGATTGGGCGCGGGCGCTCGTGGCGAGCAGGGCCAGGGCGGCCGCGCCGGCCAGGCAGGCGATCTTGGTCATGGACGTTTCCCCTCGCGCGGCCGCGACTCTGGCGGCCGAGACGCGAGCATGGAAGCAGAATTCCGCGTTCGCCAAGAGGCGCGAACGTCGTTTGTCGCGAACTAGACGAACACCGCAACGTTCTGTCGCGCCAGGATCAATGGGCGGCCCTTGGCGTCCCACAGATGCATCTCCTGGGTCGAGTAGCCATGACCGATGGTCTCGGCCCGGCTACGCAGCAGGCGCCAGCCGTCGTCGCCCGGGTCAGGCAAGCCGACCACGTCCAGCGACCAGGTCATGGTCGAGATCGGCCCGAATTGGCGGAACAGGGTCATGGCCGGCGGCGGCGGGGCGTCGCCCAAGGCGATCAGGGCCGTCAGCGAGGTGGCGGCGGGATCGCGGTGGCGGATCCACAGCAGATATTCCGGCGGCTCGCCCGAGCCAGGCCGTCCGCCGCCCGCGACGCGGAAGTCGAATTGCCGGATGAAGCTGGGCGCCATGCTGGTGTCGCCCTTGTGGAACGGCTCGCACTGATCCGGCGGCGCGACGACCGGGCAAGGGACGTCCTCGTGCGACACGTGCGACTCGCGGGCCGCGCCGAAGGTCAGGGTCGCGTGGGTGGCCACGCCTTGCTCGCCGACCAGGTCCACGGCGGCGAACAGGGTCGACTTGCCTTGGCGCAGCGTTCGGACCGCGATCGACAGCTCACCCGCCGCTGGGCCGACGAAGGCGAATTGGCCCGACCGCAGCGGCGGGGCTTCCGGAAAGGCCCGCTGGGCGGCCTCGACGCATAGCGCTGCGGAGAGGCCGCCATAGGTGGTGCGCCCCTGCTTCCAGTCGTCGGTGACGTGGGCGGAGAAGCCGGCGTCGGTGTCGACGACGCCGGCGAGCAGTTCGGAGTAGCTTGTCATTCAGCGAGGTTCGTTTTCTTTCGCTACGGAATTCAACGCCCTCCGGGCGCTATTTCGCCCCCAGCGCCTCCCGCAGGCCTGGCGTGAAAGCCGCCCCGGCCTTCACTTGAGCCGTCGAGGGTTTCAGGGCGTCCCCGATCGGCTCGGAGCGCCCGCCAAGGCACCCTTTCAGGAATTGTTCGGTCACCGCGTTGAAGGCGATGTTGTTTTCAGGCCGGGCGAAGCCGTGACCTTCGTCCGGGAACAGGACATAGGTGACGGGAATGTTCTTGGCCTGCATGGCGGCCACGATCTGGTCGGACTCGGCCTGGTTCACGCGCGGGTCGTTGGCCCCCTGACCGATCAGCAAGGGCTTGGTGATCGCTCCCGCGCGATAGACGGGCGAGCGATCCTTGAGCAGGGCCAGGCCGGCCGGCGTCGTGGGATCGCCCATGCGCTTGTAGAACTGCTGCTTGCCGGCTTCCCAGTAGGGCGGGATCGTCTTGAGCAGGGTCTCGAGGTTCGAGGGGCCGACGATGTCGACGCCGCAAGCGAAGACCTCGGGCGTGAAGGTCAGGCCCACCAGGGTGGCGTAGCCGCCGTAGGAGCCGCCCATGATGGCCGTTTGATTTCGGGTGGTCACGCCGCTGGCGACAGCCCAGTCGACCGCGTCGATCAGATCGTCATGCATCTTGCCGGCCCACTGCAGATTGCCGGCGTTGATGAAGTTCTTCCCGAACCCCGTGGACGCCCGGTAGTTCACCGACAGCACCGCGTAGCCGCGGTTGGCCAGCCACTGGTGGTAGCTGTGGTAGCCATAGGCGTCGCGACCCCACGGCCCCCCGTGAACGAACAGGACCATGGGCGTGGGCTTGTCGGCCTTGCCGTCGCCATTGGCGTCCGCCCCTGGCGGCAAGGTCAGGTACGAGACCAGGGTCAGGCCGTCGCGCGCCTTGATTTCGACGGGATGCATCGGCTGGAGCGGCAGGCCCTCCAGTTCGGGACGCGAGACGAACAGCTTGGTCAAGGCCTTGGCCTTGCGGTCATAGAGATAGGTCGCCGAAGGCGCGCTGACGGGATCCACCGCGACGGTCCAAAGATCGTCGGCGTCGGTGCGCGACGTGACGCCGATCTCGCCCTTCAACTCGCGTTGCAGGAAGTCGAGATCGGCCTTCACGGCTGGATCGACGGCGGTCCAGGTGTTCCGAAGATAGTTCACGGCATAGGCTTGGACCGCGCCCGTCTTCGGGTCGGCCAGGATCTGACCGATGTCGGCCTTGGCGTCCTGCGCCACGATCTTGGTCTGGTCGCCCTCCTGAGCGACGAGGGCCGCCGTGTCACGGCCACGCGAGTCCAGCCAGTACAGCGTCTTGCCGTCGGTGGTGAAGCCCAGCGCCGCGGTGGTCAGGGAGTCGTCGAGGCCGTAGCTGACCACCGGCGTGGCTTCGACCTTGTCGCCGGCCATGCGATAATAGTCCGCCCCGCCGTCCGGGCGCGCCTTTTGCGCCAGGCGCAGGGTCAGGGTCTCGTCGGCGACGAAGCCGGCATAGCCGTCGTTCTTGAACACCAGCTTCAGGTCGCCGCTCTTGAGGTCCAGGCTGTAGACGTCGTGCCAGCGGGGGTCGCGGTTGTTCAAGCCCACCAGAATGCGGTCTTTGACTTCCCGGCTTATGCCCAGGATCTGGGCTCGGGTCTTTTCGAAGGGGGTGAGGGCCCGCTGGACGCCGGTGGCGACGTCGACGCCATACAGCAGGAAATTCTCGTCGCCGCCCTTGTCGTTGATGAACAGGATGGACGAGGAGTCCGGCGACCAGAAGAAGCTGCGGATCGGCCGCGTCTTCTCGCTGGTCAGCGGCTTGGCCTGGCTGGGATCGGACCGGGGCGCGACCCAAATGTTCATCACGCCGTCCCGCGGCGCGCCCCAGGCCAGCCATTTGCCGTCCGGGCTGATCAGGCCTCGACCGCGACTGGGATTGCCGAACAGCTTCGCCCGTTCGATCAGCGGGGTCGACGCGACCGCCTGCGCGGCCGTCCGAGCGGCCGTCTGGGCATGGGTGACTGAGGGCAGGATCGCGAGCGCCGCGACGGCGGCGAAGAACATTGTGCGCATGAGGTGCTCCCCGGATGGAGCTCAACTCTGGGCGCCCGCGCCACAACGCGCAAGTTACGAAGGTTTAAGCCTGCCGAGCCCGATCAATGGATCGTCGGCGACGGTTCGATCCAGGCGCCCAGGCTGCGTTCCTCGGTCTCTTCCTCGATGGCCATTTCCTCGAGAAGTACGGCGGCCAACAGCCATTCCTGCAGATCGTCCTCGGACGCGGTCCCGTTCTCCAGGGCCTCCTTGACGGTCTCGATCAGCCATTCGACGGCGTCAGCGTGGGTCTTGCTCATGGTCCTGCCTCACAACCTGAGGACAAGAGTAATGGTTAAGACAGCCAAAAGCGCTGCGACACAGGGTCATTCGGGCGCCGCATGTCGCCGCGGGGCCCGCGCGACCGAAGCCGCGCGGGAACGCTTGTCTACTGGCCGCCCTTCAGCTTGCGGTCGAAGAAGTCGAGGTGGGTCTTCAGCACGCTGAGGCCCTTGGACTTGCCGCTGCCGGCGCTGTGGCGCTCGCCGGGATACAGCGCCATCTCGAACGGGACCGCCTTCTTCTGCAGCGCCGCCATGACGCGGGTGCTGTTTTCCAGGATCACGTTGTCGTCGGCCATGCCGTGCAGCAGCAGCAGGCTGCCGGGCTTGAGCTTGTCGAGACGCGTGTTGATGTCGGCATAGGCGTAGCCGGCCTTGTTCTCGTCCGGCTTGCCCATGTAGCGCTCGGTATAGGCGGTGTCGTAGAGGCTCCACTCGGTGGGCGGCGCGCCGGCCGCCCCGGCCTTGAACGGCGTGTTCTCGGCCGTCATCAGCATCAGGGTCATGAAGCCGCCGTACGACCAGCCCATGACGCCCAGCTTGTCGGGATCGACATAGGGCAGACCGGCCAGGAACTTGGCGCCTTGCAGTTGATCATCGACCTCGACCGTGCCCATGCGGCGGTCCAGGGCGCGTTGGAACTTCGCCGAACGGTTGCCGCTGCCG
Source organism: Caulobacter segnis (assembly GCF_031454995.1). Lineage (GTDB taxonomy): Bacteria > Pseudomonadota > Alphaproteobacteria > Caulobacterales > Caulobacteraceae > Caulobacter > Caulobacter segnis_E. Next base: position 40,585 of record NZ_JAVDRV010000006.1, read on the forward strand.
CGGTTGTCCAGCTTGAAGATCACGTAGCCGGCTTCGAGATAGGTCCGCTCGGACGGGCTATGCCAGCCCTTCATCACGCGCTGGGCGTGGGGACCGCCATAGACCGAGACAATCGCCGGATACTTCTTGGCCGGGTCGAAGTCCGTCGGCTTGAGGATCTCGTAGTGAAGGGTCTCGCCATCGGCGGCCTTCAGCGTCCCGAACTCCGGAACCGGGAGGGTCGAGGCGTACGGCCAGTAGGGGTGCCCCTCGGCCAGCTTGTTCTCCTCGATCCAGCGCACGCGCTTACCGTCGGCCGAATACAGCGCCGTCTGGGGCGGGGTCTTGGGATCGTCGTAGGTTCCGGCGAAGGCGCCGCCGTTCGACGCGACCTTGACCTTCCACCAGCCGCCGGCCGCGGTCAGGGCCTTGGGCTTGCCCGGCTTGGCGTAACTGACTTCGTACAGTCGACGCTCGATCGGCGTGTCCATCGCGGCGGTGAAAAGCGCCACCCCGCGGGCTTCGTCGACGCCTTCCAGCGCCGAGACCGGCCAGTCGCCCTTGGTGATTTGCGCGATCGGCTTGCCGTCCACGGCGTAGCGATAGAGGTGGCGGTTGCCGTCCTGCTCCGACGACCACAGGAACGAGCCATCCTTCAGCGGATGGAAGTCGTCGGCCACCTCGATGTAGTGCGGATCGGTCTGCGTCAGGATCACGCGGCCCTTGCCCGTCGCCGCGTCGAAGGCGATCAGGTCCAGGGCTTTCTGATCGCGCGAGAGGCGCTGGACATAGACCGTCTTGCCATCGGCCGACCAGTCGACGCGGGCCAGGTAGATGTCCTTGTTCGCGCCGAGGTCCAGCGCGGTCACCTTGCCGGTAGCCAAGTCGCGGACGAACAGCTCGACCACGGCGTTGGGACGGCCGGCGCGGGGATAGCGCTGACTGACGATCGTCGCGCCGCTGGGGCCGATGTCGGCGCGCGGGACGATGTCGACGCCGCTCTCGTCGACGCGGGTGTAGACGATGCGGGCCTCGTCGGGGCTCCACCAATAGCCGGTGAAGCGGTCTAGCTCCTCCTGGGCGATGAACTCGGCGGTCCCGAACGACAGGGCGTCCTTGCCGTCGGTGGTCAGGGCCGTCTCGGCGCCGCCGGTCGCCGGCTTGATATAGAGGTTCTGGTCGCGGACGTAGGAGACGTAGCCGCCCTTGGGCGAGACCTTGGCGTCCACTTCGTCGCCCGGCGTTTCGGTCAGGCGCGTGACCTTCCCGTCGGCGACGCTGTCCAGATAGAGATCGCCGTCCAGCGGCACGAGGATGAAGCGACCCTGCTTGTCCCAGCTGTATTCGACGATGCCGCGGGTGGCGGCGACGCGGGCGCGTTCGCGGCGGGCCTTTTCGGCTTCGGAAAGCTCCTTGGTCCCGGAGGACAGAGCCGCCGAGTCGATCAGGCGATAGGGCTCGCCGCCCTTCACGTCGGCCGCCCACAGATCCTGCACGTTGGCCGCCTCGGGCTTGCCCTTCAGATAGGTCACTCGCTTGCCGTCCGGCGACAGCGCCACGCCCTTGGCCGTCGGACCCGACAGGCTGGGATCGGCGAAGATGCGTTCGGGGGTGAGTTTTTCCGCGAGAGCGGGCGAGGAGAGGGCGAGGACGGCCGCGAGCGCGGTGAGCGAGGGTCTGATCATGGCGCGCGACGCTATTCGCGAGCGTGGCGGTTGTCAGCAGTGAAGTTGTTTCAGGCGTGAAACGGAGGCCGCGCTATCGGCAGAAGCCTTCGAGCGCCTTCAAATCCACCGGATTGGGCGGAACCGGCAGGCCCTTGGCCTTCAGCGCGTCTGGCAGCGTGGTGGGCTGAGGCGGCAGGCTGGGGTCGATATCGGTCCGGTAGAACGGGTGCTCTTGCGCCTTCGCCAGCGTGGTGAAGCCAAAGCCCTTGTCCTGGTAGAGCTTGAACAGGCGCTGGGCCATGCGGGCGTCGAAGGCACCCGCGTGCATCAGCAGGACATAGGGAATGTCCTGGCCGTACAGCGCCTTGGCCATGGCGCGCGAGCGGTCGGCCACGGCGGCCGCGCCGTCCATGAAGCGCCGTTCCAACGCGGCGACGGCGGCCGTGTCGCCCTTGGCCATGCAGCGGGCGTAAGGCTCGTTGAAGGCCCAGTCGTCGAAGCTCATCGTCACGCTGGCGATCTTGTAGTGGTTGGCGGCCAGCCACTGGCGCACCGCCAAGCGCTTCTCGGGCGTGTCGCCTTCCGACAGGAACGGATAGCGCAGCCAACGCCAGTCCTCGTCGCCCATCAGGTCCTTCAGCATCGGCTCGTTGCCAGCGATCTCGGCCGTGAACTGGTCCGGCGTGAGGGCGGCGAGGTTTGGGTGCGACCAGGTGTGATTGCCCAACGGCTGGCCGGCCTCGCGCCACATCTTCAGCACGGGGGTGGAAGCCGGTTCCTGCTCGGTGTGAACGCCGTTGATGAAGCCAAACGCGGGCGCCTTGGCGTCGGCCGAGGCCTTCAGCAGGTCGGCCGCGATCTGGACGCGCGTCACCCCTGGCGGCAAGGCGCTATGGGCCGGCAGGTCGTCCCAGGTGACGGCGATCACCGGTTTGGGCGCGGCCTCGGCGGCGGTGGCGACGAGAGCGAAGACAGCCGCGAGCACGACGCGCATGGATCAGTTCCCGAACAGGCTCAGCGGAATGGCCTTCGCCATCGCCTTATAGCCCGCCATGTTCGGATGCAGGCCGTCGTTGTCATAGGCGGCCAGCAGGTGGGTCGGTTTGGCCGGATCGCGCAGGGCCTTGTCCCAGTCGATGACGCCGTCGAAGTTTCCAGGCGCGCGGATGAAGGCGTTGATCGCCTGGCGGTCGGCCTCGCTCTCCGGGCCCGGGTGGTAATAGGCCGAGCCGCTGTAGGGCAGGATCGTCGCGCCGATCACCTTGATCCCGCGCGCTCGCGCCCGATCGATCATCTGGCGATAGGCCGCGATCACCTGTTCGACGACGGCCTTGTGGGCCTCGGGCGTCGCGGGGGCGTCGCGGGTCAGCGTGCCCAGGTCGTTGACGCCTTCCAGCAAAACGAGATGGGTGACGCCCGGCTGGCTGAGCGCGTCGCGTTCAAAGCGGGCCAGGGCGTTGGGGCCCAGGCCGTCCAGCAGCACCCGATTGCCGCCGATGCCCAGGTTCAGAACCGCGAGGTTCTTGCCCTTCAGCCGCTCGATCAGCGCGTCGGTCCAGCGCAGGTTGGTGTTGGGCTGGACGCCGTAGCCGTCGGTGATGCTGTCGCCAAAGGCGACGATCGCGCCGGCCTTCTTCGCCGTCGGAACGACCTCGACCCCCGAGATCTGGAACCAACGGTCGACCGTCTTGGCGCCGGGCAGATCGGCCGCCGCCGCATGGTCGCCCGCCAGAACGTAGGAGGTCGCGCGCGAACCGGGGTGGCCGGTCTGGACGTCGGGCGCTTCGACATAGCGCAGGCTGATCGCCAGGTCGGTCAGGGGGGCGACCTTGAGGGCGACGGGATCGGACCAGTAGTCGGCGCCGGCCGGGATGGTCACCTCGGTACGACCCGAGAAGGTGAGGGCGCGGTCGGTTTCGGGCTTGATCCGGGCGCTGTCGAGCGCGGCGGAGACCGCGACATGCGCCGTCTTGATCGTCAGAGGGCGCGTTCCGAAGGCGTTGGACAGGCGGATCCGCAGCGTGTCGCCGCCCAGGCTAAGCCGCACGATCTGGCGCAGGGTGGCGTCGCGATAGTCTTCCGGGGCGAGACTGTTCTTGGCATCCGGCGCCAGCTGGGCGCTGGCCCAGGCGCCCACCCAGCGTTCCCGCGCCTCAGCCGCGTGGGCGCCCAAGGGCAGCGCCATGGCGAAGGACAGGGCCAGCGCGGCCAGCGATCGACGCGTACGCAACATCATCAGCGTTTCTCTCCCGCTCCGCCTCTATAGCGGTAGCGGTACCATTGGTATGACCTCTTCCGACGGCCGTAAAGCGGCGGAGACATTTTCTGGGAGGCGCGACGCCTGGCCGCATAAGAATCGCTTGCAATCGCACCTGTGTTAGCGCTAACAACGATCCGTGAGGCGCCGAGCGCCTCTGCCCTTCCTGGGCGTTTCCTCCCTATGAACTTTCAGCCCGGTCGTTTTGGCCGGGCTTTTCTTTTGCGCCAAGCGGCTCGATGATGACAGCTCGGAACGTCGGAGACGCCCTCATGCCCGTCGGCAGGTCGCCCAAGAAGACAGAAACCCTCGAGATCCGCCTGCCGCCCGAAACCAAGGCCGCGTTCATGGCGCGTTGCCAGGGCGCGCGCCGCACGGCCAGCGAGGCGTTGAGGGATTTCATCGAGCAGGATCTTCGAACCTCGGCGCCTCGTCGTCGGAACCTGGCTTGGCGCGTGCTGGCCGCGGCGCTGGCGGGCCTCGCCGTCGGGGCGGTGGCCGCGCCGTCTCTCGCTCGGCCTTCTGGCTCGGACGCGGCGTTCCAGCGCCTGGACGCGAACCACGACGGGGTCCTGAGCCTCGAGGAGTTCAAAGGACACTGAAGCGGCTATCGGATCGGCTGGACGAAGCGATCCCACTGAAGATTTAGCCAGGTCCACGGCTTGTAGACGGCCGCGCCGGGCTTCCATGAGGCCAGCACCAGTTCGGCCTTGCCCACGATGTTGTCGGCCGGCAGCAAACCGACGCCCAGTTCGCACGGCCAGCGACTGTCGAGCGAGTTGTCGCGATTGTCGCCCATCATGAAATAGCGGCCTTCGGGCACGACATAGATGTCGGTGTCGTCGCCCGGCTGTCCCGCGCCGCCGTCATAGGTGACATAGGCGCGGCCGTCCGGCTGGCGCTCGCGCACCTCCAGCACTTGGCGATACGGATCGTCATGATCCTGGACCACGGTCATGGGGGCCTGGGGCAGGGGCCTGTCGTTGACGAACACCTGGCCGCCCCGCACCTGGATCCGGTCGCCGGGCAGGCCGATCACGCGCTTGATCCAGGTCTGGCTGGGATCGCGCGGCAAGCGGAACACGACGACATCGCCCCGCTTGGGCGCGCCGCCTAGGATACGGCCGCCTGGCAGCGGCGGGTTGAACGGCAGGGAAGCGCGACTCCAGCCGTAGGCGAACTTCGAGACGATGATGTAGTCGCCCACGACCAGTCCCGGCTCCATCGAGGAAGAAGGGATCGTGAAGGGCTGGAACAGCAAGACCCGCAACACCACGGCTACCGCCAGGCCAGCCAGGACTGTTCGGATGACTTCCAGCACGTCGGACTTGCCGTGGGCCGGAGCGGAGGAAGGTGAGGGGGCGAGCATATCGGTCATGCCGGCGATGAAGGCCGCGCCGCGTCTTCCTCGCCATCGCGATCGTGTCCGGACAGAGCGAAAATCGTGTCCGGACAAAAGAAAGGGCCGGGCGACACGCGCCCGGCCCAAGTCATAGAGGGAGGAAGATCGGGAGCCTCAAGGCCCCCGAAGGATCAGAAGCGCTTCTTGACCGACAGGTAGGCCTGACGCGGCGGGGCCGGCAGGACGGTCATGGCCTCGCCGTTCGGATCGCTGTTGACGAAGCCGCCCGAGCCGATGGTCGAGATGTAGTCCTTGTCGGTCAGGTTGGTGACGTTGACCTGGACTTCCAGGCCCTTGCCCCAGCCTTCTTCGGCGAAGCGGTAGCCGAGGGTCAGGTCGGCCACGGTCGTCGAAGGCGCTTGGCCGCCGACGTTCTCGTAGGTGTAGTAGCGCTTGTCGGTGTAGGCGACGCCCAGCTTGCCGAAGAAGCCGGCCTGGTCGAACGCGATCTCGCCCTTGAAGATGTTCTTGGGCGTGTTGACGACGGTCTTGCCCTTGGTGCGGACCGTGACCTTGCCGGTCCCGTCGACGACGTCATCCTCGTACTTGGAGTCGTTGTAGGTATAGGCGCCGTAAAGGCTCCAGGCGTCGGTCAGGCGATAGGTGCCCGCCAGTTCGACGCCCTTGGTCTCTACCGAGCCCACGTTCGACAGCAGGGCCGGCAGGCCCAGGATCGGCGAGGCTGTGTTGGCCGCCAGCAGGCGGTTGTCGAAGGCCACGTGATAGACGGCGGCGACGCCTTGGAAGCGTTCCGTCCGGTAGCGACCGCCCAGCTCGAAGGTCTTGGAGCTTTCCGGCTTCAGGGTCTTGGCGACGTAGTCGACGACGGCCTGGCTTTGCGAGCCGAAAGGACCCGACGTGGCGGCCGAGACGAACGCGCCCATGTTCTCGGTGTAACCGCCGAACACTTCGAAGTCGGGGGAGGCTTTGTAGACGAAGCCCACCTGCGGCAGGAAGTTGTCCTTGCTCTCGATCTCGCCCGACAGCGGGTTGCCGACCACGGTCTTGACGCTGTTGGTGACCTTGATCGCCTTGAAGCCGAAATTGACCTTGAAGGCGTCGGTCACCGTCCACTCGTCCTCGACGTGGCCGGTCGTGGTCTTGGTCTCGAAGCTGTACTGCCACTGGGTGGCGAACGGGTTCGACTGGAAGTCCAGCGGATCGCGCGACGGCGCGGCGGCGGTCTCGGCGTAGAAGCGGCGCGCCTGGTTGAAGTGGTTCACCTCATGCCAGAAACCGCCGCTCAGGCGATGGGCGCCCAGGTCCACCGAGAGGCCGGCGGTCAGGCCGCCGCGGTCGATGTCGTATTCGGTGGTGCGGATCGACAGCGGCGCGGCGGCCGAGCCGGCGGTCCCGAAGCCCGGGCTGGCCAGGTAGGGCGTGTACCACAGGCCCTGGCCCTTGTTCTTGTGCTGGTAGGCGGTGGCGTCCAGCTTCACGCGGTCGGTGATGTCGAGGTTCAGCGACGCGCCGTAGAGGTCATCGTCACGGACACCGGCGCCGGCGTAGTAGGCGTCGTCCACGGTCTTGAACGGGGCGGGCAGGGCGGTTCCGGTCTGGTAGGCGCGCGCCGCGGCGACCGCCAAGCCCCAGTTCGGCTGGGTGTTGTCCCAGTCACGGCCCAGGCGCTGGATCATCGCGAAGGACATGTCCTGGTAGTCCTGCTCGCGACGTTCCGAGCGGTGGTAGAAGCCGGTCAGGTCGCCGCGCTCGCCCAGCGGCATCACCAGCTTGGCGTCGTACTGGCGCTGCTTCTGTTCGCCGCCGCCCTTCCACTTGTCGGCCTTCTGGTCGGCGACCGAGACGTAGCCGCGCAGGCCGCCCAGTTGCTCGATGGCGCCGCTCTCGAAGCGGGCGAACACGCGGTGCATGTTGTCCGAGCCGCCGGTCAGGTCCAGCTCGCCGCCCAGGGTTTCCCGCGGATCGCGCGAGAAGAACTGCAGCGTGCCGCCCAGGTTCGAGGTCGAGGCCGTGCCGAGGGCGCCCGCGCCTTGGGCCAACTCGACGCGGCCGATGTTCTCGCTGGCGATCGCGCGGCTGATGTGCAGGCCGTTGTGGTTGCCGTAGCTCATGTCGCCCAGCGGCACGCCGTCCAGGGTGAAGCCCAGCTGGTTCTGGTTGAAGCCGCGGATCGAGATGCGGGCCGACCACTCGTAGGCGCCGAAGGCGTCCGCCGACTGGAAGGTGACGCCCGGCAGCTTGTCGATCGCCTTCAGGGCGCTGGTGCCGGCGGCTTGCAGGCCGATCGCGTCGCTGTTCAGCGTCTGGATCTGGCGGCTCTGGCCCTGGCCGATGATGATCAGCGCGTCGACTTCGGAACTGTCGGCCGGCGCGGCGGTGGCCGGGGCGGCGGCGTCGACCTTGTCGTCGGCGAAGGCGGGCGCGGCGGCCATGACGAGCGCCAACGCGGCGGCGCCCAGAAGCATCTGGTTCTTTTTCATTGTCACTATCCCCTTGTCCGACGCGGAGCAGCATCGGTTGGGGGATCGGCTAACAGTGGTCGGCGACGGGCGAACGACGGTTCGGTGTCGGATCCTCGACAGCCGTGCGACGGAATGGTGAAGCTCGCGGGGAGGCGAATTCCCCGGCCGCGATTGCGCGAAGCGGCCCGGACCGCTATTTCAGCGGCCAATCCCCGAAACCCTCGTCCAGCGAGAACGCGAGCCCTCATGGCGCAGCAATATATTTTCCAGATGCAGGGCCTGACCAAGGCCTATCCCGGCGGCAAGAAGGTCTTCGAGAACATCTGGCTGTCGTTCTACTCCGACGCCAAGATCGGCGTCGTGGGCGTCAACGGCTCGGGTAAGTCGACCCTGCTGAAGGTCATGGCTGGCCTCGACAAGGAATTCTCGGGCGAGGCCAAGGCCGCCGACGGCGTCAAGCGCGGCTACCTCCCGCAGGAACCGGTGCTGGATCCGACCCTGGACGTCTGGGGCAATGTCATCGCCGACTGCGAAGACAAGAAGATCTTCGACAAGTACAACGCCCTGGCGGCCCAGCTCGGCGAGGAATATTCCGACGAGCTTATGGAAGAGATGACCAAGCTGCAGGAGGTCATCGACGCCCGCGACCTGTGGGACATCGACTCCAAGGTCGAGATGGCCATCGACGCCCTGCGCTGCCCGCCCAACGACGCCAACATCGAAAGCCTGTCGGGCGGTGAAAAGCGCCGCATCGCGCTGGCGCGCCTGCTGCTCAGCAAGCCCGACATGCTGCTGCTCGACGAACCGACCAACCACCTGGACGCCGAGTCGGTGGCCTGGCTGCAGCACCACCTGGAAGAGTTCCCAGGCTGCGTCATCCTGGTGACCCACGACCGCTACTTCCTGGACCAGGTCACGAAGTGGACGCTGGAGCTCGATCGCGGCAAGGGCGTCCCCTACGAGGGCAACTACTCGGGCTGGCTGGAGCAGAAGCAAAAGCGCGTCGTCCAGGAGCAGTCGGAATCGGAAGCCCGCCAGCGCGCGCTCACCCGCGAACTGGAATGGGTGCGCAGCTCGCCCAAGGCCCGTCAGTCCAAGTCGAAGGCCCGCCTGGCCTCGTACGAGGAAATGGTCGCCGCGCAGGAGAACGCCCGCGCCGCCCAGACCCAGGCCCACATCCAGATCCCGCCCGGCCCGCGCCTGGGCAACCTGGTGCTCGAGGTCAACGGCCTGGAGAAGGAGTACGGCGACAAGGTGCTGTTCAAGGACCTGTCGTTCCGCCTGCCGCCGAACGGCATCGTTGGCGTCATCGGCCCGAACGGCGCCGGTAAGTCGACGCTGTTCAAGCTGATCACCGGCCGCGAACAGCCCGACGCCGGCACGGTCAAGGTCGGCGAGACCGTCAAGCTCTCGTACGTCGACCAGTCGCGCGACGCCCTCGACCCGAACAAGACCATCTGGGAAGAGATCAGCGGCGGCACCGACGTGATGATCGTCGGCAAGCGCGAGATCAACAGCCGCGCCTACGTCGGCAGCTTCAACTTCAAGGGCGGCGACCAGCAGAAGAAGGTCGGCCTGCTGTCGGGCGGTGAGCGCAACCGCGTCCACCTGGCCAAGACCCTGGCCACCGGCGGCAACCTGCTGCTGCTCGACGAACCGACCAACGACCTGGACATCGAAACCCTGCAGGCCCTGGAAGAGGCGCTGGAAGAGTTCGCCGGCTGCGCCGTGGTCATCAGCCACGATCGCTGGTTCCTGGACCGCCTGGCGACCCACATCCTGGCCTTTGAAGGCGACAGCCACGTCGAGTGGTTCGAAGGCAACTTCGAGATGTACGAGGAAGACAAGAAGCGCCGCCTGGGCGCCGACAGCTTGATCCCCAAGCGCATCAAGTTCCAGAAGTTCGCCCGCTAGGGCTGGTCGGTCTTCTGTCATGACAAGAGCGGCGGGCGAAAGTCCGCCGCTTTTTTAATAGGCCAAGCTTATGCTCAAGTTTTTCGCTCCACCGGCTGCTTGGCCAGAACTCGCGATCTAATGTCGCGGAGGAACGGTTAACCGTTTCGCGGGCAAACTTCTCGTTGCATTGTTGATCGTGGGCCGCCCCGGGCGGTCGATCCTGTAACGGAGTTGCGCCATGGCCTACGACGCGCCGCTGAGCGATATCGCTTCGCTGGCTGACAGGGGCGGCGTCGAGGCGAACGGCAAGGCCTCCTACACGACCAGTCAGGCCGCCGCGCAACTGACCCGAGATTCTAGCGGCTGGAGCGGGGCCCTGGGGACGGCCGCGACCATCACCTATGCGTTCCGCTCGACCGCGCCCAGCACCCTGCCTAGCGATGTCGAGAGTTTCTCGCGCTTCAACGCGGCCCAGATCGCCGCCGCCGAAAAGGCTCTTTTGGCGTGGTCGGACGTGGCCAACATCACCTTCTCGCGCGTCGGAAGCGGGACGAGTGGCGAAGCGGCCTATTCCGACGACGCCACCATCCTGTTCAGCGACTATGCCCCGACCGCTGACGCCGATGGCGCGGCCTTCGCCTACTATCCGGGGAGCCGAAGCGCCGGTTCCAGGTCGGGTGATGTCTGGGTCAACAGCGCGCTCAGCTACAACACCAGCCCCGTGCTCGGGAACTATGGGGTCAAGACCCTTGTCCACGAGGTCGGCCACGCCATCGGTCTGTCGCACCCGGCGGACTATGACGCCTCCGACGCCGCCACGCCGAGCTACGCCTCGAGCGCCGTGTATTTCGAGGATTCGTACCAGTACACGATCATGAGCTACTTCTCGGGGGCCAACACCGGAGCCTCCCACGGTTCGACCTACGCGGCCGCGCCAATGCTCGACGACATCGCCGCGGCGCAGCGCCTGTACGGCGCCAACATGACAACCCGCGCTGGCGACACCACCTACGGCTTCAACGCGACGGCCGGGCGTGACTGGTTCGTGGCCACGGCCAGCAAGGCTCCCGTCGTCGCGGTGTGGGACGCGGGCGGCGCCGACACCTTCGACTTCTCGGGCTATGCGCGAAACCAGACGATCGACCTGACGCCAGGAGGTTTCTCCAGCGTCGGCGGATATACCTACAACGTCGCCATAGCCCAGGGCGTGACGATCGAGAACGCGATCGGAGGGAGCGCCGCGGACATCATCCAGGGCAACACGGCCGCCAACGTCCTGCAAGGAAACGCCGGATCCGACGCCCTATACGGCGCGCAGGGCCAAGACACGCTCCAGGGCGGAGCGGGCCTGGACACGCTGTGGGGGGGCGATGGCGCCGACTCCATCGTGGGCGGGGCCGACTTCGACCAGATCAACGGCAACGCCGGCGCGGACACCGGCTACGGCGGCGTTGGCGACGACTGGGTCGTCGGTGGAAAAGACAATGACGTGCTCTATGGTGAGAGCGGCGCGGACATCGTCTATGGCAACTTCGGCGATGATACTGTCGACGGCGGCGAGGGCGCGGACTGGGTTCGCGGAGGCCAAGGAGACGACATCGTCATCGGCGGCGACGGCGACGACTGGCTAGCGGGCGATAGAGGTTCGGACACCTTGAGCGGGGGAGCCGGCGCCGACCGCTTCTATTTCTTCAGCGGCGCGGGGATCGATCGTGTCACCGATTTCGTCAGCGCCTGGGGGGACCGCGTCCTCCTGGATGCTGGCCAACCCTACACGCTGTCCTTCTCGGGCGGGAACGCCGTCATTGATCTGGGCGGCGGCGATCAATTGATCTTGGTCGGCGTCACCAGCCAGACCTTGGGCGATTGGATCGTCGTATAGACACCCGTCGCGGGCTGTAAGCCGGGTCGTCAAAACGCGTTCGAAACCAACCGGGCCTGAACTCGATCCCGAGGACGTCCCGGGACCGAGCTTCCAGCGGTCTATTTCGGATCGGTCATCGGCGGCGACGTATTCGCCGGATCACCGGTCATGGGCGGAGGCATCGCGCCCCCATCCGTCGGAGGCGTCGATGGCAGGGTCGGCGTGGGATTCACCGAGGTGTCGACCGAGCCCGAAGAGCGGGTGGTCGACGAGCCCATCATCGACGAGCCCGTCGAGGAACCGCTCATCGCGCCGCTGTTCATTCCCGGCGCGGTGGCCGAGGTGTCGGTCGACATGCCGGTGGCGGCGCTCGCCGAGCCGGCCCACCAGTCCTTGCTGGCGCGGGCCTTGGGCGAGGCCTTCATATAGGCGTTGAGCTGGGAATAAGGGATCGGCTGCTTGGGACCCGCCATGGCGGAAGACTTGGACTGGGCGAGGGCCGAGCCGCCGCCGACCAGCATCGAGATCGCCGCGGTCGCGGCGAGCGTCTTGGTCAACATCGTGGATTCTCCGGACCTGGGACGACGCTTTCGAGCGCCAAGGATCAAACGCCTGACGGGCGGGCGCGTTCACAGCCTGGCCGTACGAGGCGACGCCAAGGTCAACTTGTCACCACCTCGTGATCCGGCTTCCCTGGCGAGGGCCCGCCGCTTAGCTCTGGCTTGAAGTCCGAATGCGAGTAGCCTCGCGACGCGCCTGAAGGAGGACACGATGCCCGACAGCGGGAAGCCGATCGACAAGCCGCACGTCCTGATCTCGCACGAGATGCTGCTGCCGCTACAGCCGCTGCTCGAGGACGCCTATACGGTGCACCGCCTGTGGGATTACCCGGATCGGCTGGCCTTCCTTGAAGGGCCAGGCCTCGGCGTCAAGGCGATCGTCCACGCGGGCGAGATGGCGCTGGGTCCGGACCTGCTTTCGGAAATGCCGCGACTGGGCCTGATCGCTTGTGTCAGCGTCGGCTATGACGGCGTGGACGTGCCGTGGTGCGCGGCCCACGGCATCGCCGTGACCCACTCGACCGGCCTCAACGCCGCGGACGTCGCCGACCACGCCGTGGGCCTGGTGCTGGCCGCCTGGCGTGGGATCGTCGAGGGCGACCAGCGCGTGCGGTCCGGCCATTGGAGCCACGCCGAACGGATGGCGCCGCGCCATGGCCTGCGTGGCCGCAAGGCGGGGATCGTCGGGCTGGGCCATATCGGCGAGGCGGTGGCCCAAAGGCTCTCGGCCTTCGAGATGAAGATCGCTTGGTGGGGCCCGCGCCCCAAGGACAGCGACTATCACCGAGCGGACAGCCTGATGGCCCTGGCCCGCGAGAGCGACGTGCTGGTCGTCTGCGCCCGGCCCGACGCCGAGAACCGCCACATGATCGACCGCGCCGTGATCGAGGCCGTCGGGGCGCGGGGACTGATCGTCAATGTCGCGCGCGGCGCGTTGATCGACGAGGACGCCCTGATCGCGGCGTTGAAATCGGGCGCCCTGGGCATGGCCGGTCTCGACGTCTTCGAGCGGGAGCCGACGCCGGCGGCGCGCTGGGAAGGCGTTCCCCACGTGGTGCTGACGCCTCATACGGCCGGGGCGACGCTGGACAGCATCCCGGCCATGGTCAACCTGACCCTGGAAAACCTGCGCCGCTACTTCCACGGCGAGCCTTTGGCGACGCCAGTGGCGGTTTAGGGGCGGGGACTTAACCTTGTTTGGTCAGCTCCGCTTAACGCTTCCAACCCAGGTTGCCGCGAAGCACCAAGGGAAGCCGCCATGCAGGTCTCGGCCGTCAACGTCGCCAGCTATACGCCCCGGCCGAAGCCCGCCACGGACTCCAGCCCGCCTCCGGCGCCTGTCGCGGATTTGACTCAGTTGGCGGTGGCGCAGACGAACGTCAAAATGGCGGCGGCGGCCGGCGCGGCTCTTGGCCAGGTCACGGCCGAACTCAGCGGAACATTGGTCAATATCTCGGCCTGAGGCGCGGGCCGTCTCCGCGCGCTCCGCGAAGGATCGCCAACGCGCCAGCCCCTGATAGGGTGTGTTGGTGGGCAAGCGTGGAGAAATCGACCGATGGCCAAGGTTCTCGGATTGGGTGGCTTCTTCTTCAAGGCCGAGGATCCCAAGGCGGTGCGCGACTGGTACGCGCGGGTTCTGGGGTTTGAGATCCACGATTGGGGTGGGGCGATATTCGAGGCGCCCAAGGGCAGCCAGGCGACCTGGTCGCCGTTCGCGGCCGACACCGACTATTTCGCGCCTTCGACCGCGCCGTTCATGATCAATTTCATTGTCGATGATATGGATGGCGTTCTCGCGCGCGCCGCCGCCGAGGGCGTCGAGCCGTTGGGTCGGCAGGACGAGGGCTATGGGCGGTTCGCCTGGCTGATGGACCCGGCGGGGGTGAAAATCGAGCTTTGGGAGGTCGCGAAGGTCGAGCCAGAGGCATAAATTCCTCTTGCCAAAACGGACATAAAGATATCTTTATGTCCCTATGAAGTTGAACGCCGAACAGGTCGTCGAGATTTTGCGCGCCGCCGGCGAGTCCACGCGTCTGCGGCTGCTGGCGCTGCTGGCGGCCGAGGAGCTGTCGGTGCTGGAGCTGTGCCGCATCCTCGACCAGAGCCAGCCGCGCGTGTCGCGGCACCTGAAGCTGCTGGCCGAGGCCGGCCTGGTCGAGCGCTTCCCGGACGGCGCCTGGGTGTTCTATCGGCTGGCCGCCAAGTCGGCGGGGCGGTTCATGGTCGAGCAGGCGCTGGATCTGATCGATGACGCCGATCCCGTCATCCGCCTGGACGCCGACAAGCTGGCAGCCGTGCGGGCCGAACGCTCCACGGACGCCCAGGCCTATTTCGCCCGCAACGCCGCCCGCTGGAACGAAATCCGCTCGCTGTATGTCGACGAGGCCGAGGTCGAGGCCGCGATCCTGCGCGCGACCGGGGAGGGGCCGTTCGACGAGATGGTCGACCTGGGCGCCGGCGCGGGCCGCATGCTGACCCTGCTGGGCAAGCGCGCCAGCAACGCCCTGGGCCTGGACCTCTCGCAGCAGATGCTGAACATCGCCCGCGACGAGGTGGCCAAGGCGGGCCTGGCCAGCTGTGAGCTGCGCCATGGCGACATCTTTCGCACCGGCCTGCCGGGCGGCTGCGCCGACCTCGTCACCGTCCACCAGGTGCTGCACTACCTGTCCGACCCCGCCAACGCCGTGGCCGAGGCCGCGCGTCTGGTCGCGCCCGGCGGCCTCTTGCTGATCGCCGACTTCGCCCCGCACGATCACGAGTTCCTGCGCGAGGTGCACCAGCACCGCCGCCTGGGCTTCGACGACAGCGAGATCGTTCCCTGGGTGCGCGCCGCCGGTCTCCAGCTGGAAAGCAACATCGCCCTGCCGCCTTCGACGGGCGAGGGCCTGACCGTCAAGATCTGGACCGCGCGTCGCCCCTTGAGCGTCGCCGCCGAGAGGACCGCCGCATGACCCTTCCGCCCACCCGTCGCGTGATCGGTCCCGTCGCCCGCGCCGGCGAGCGCACGGAGCGTCCGCGCGTCTCGTTCGAGTTCTTCCCGCCCAAGACGCTCCAGATGGAAGAGAGCCTGTGGCAGGCGATCACGCGTCTGGCGCCGCTGGACCCGGCTTTTGTGTCGGTCACCTACGGCGCTGGCGGTTCGACGCGCGAGCGCACGCACCGCACGGTCAAGCGCATCCTGGACGAGACGAGCCTCAAGCCCGCCGCGCACCTCACCTGCGTCGGGGCCTCGCGTGAAGAGGTCGACGAGGTGATCCGCGACTACTGGGACATCGGCGTCCGCCACATCGTCTCGCTGCGCGGCGACCCGCCTCCGGGCGAGGGCGGCATCGGCGGGGTCTATGTCCCGCGCGAGGACGGCTACGCCAACGCCACCGAGCTGACCAAGGCCGTGCGCGGCGTGGGGCCGTTCGAAGTGCTGGTCGGCGTCTACCCGGAAAAGCATCCGGAAAGCCCCTCCCTGGAGCACGACATCGACGTCTTGAAGCAGAAGGTCGACGCCGGCGCGACGCTGGGCATCAGCCAGTTCTTCTTCGATCTCGACGCCTTCCTGCGCTACGTCGACAAGGTCCGCGCCGCCGGGATCACGATCCCTATCGTGCCGGGGATCATGCCGGTGACGAACTTCAGCGGCCTCAAGAAGATGGCCGCCGCCTGCCAGACCACCATTCCCGGCTGGCTGGGCAACCTGTTCGACGGTCTGGAGAACGACGCCGAGACCCGCCGCCTGATCGCCTGCTCGGTCGCCACCGAGATGTGCGCCAAGCTGCAGGAGCAGGGCTTCGAGGACTTCCACTTCTACACCCTGAACCGCGCGGACCTGGTCTACGCCATCTGCCGCGTATTGGGCCTGCGCGAGGTTTCGCCCGCCGCTTCCGAGGTCGCCGCATGACGCTGCTAGCGCCCCCTCCGTCTCGTCGCGTATCCGCGCCGATCCACCTCCCCCGTTGCTCGGGGGAGGATGCAACCGTTTCCTCCTCACCCGCGAAGCGGGGGAGGTGGCGCGATGCGAAGCATCGTGTCGGAGGGGGCGCTCTGGCCGCGCTGGCGGCGCTGTTCTTTGTGTTGGCCCCCGCGGCCCACGCCGACATGCCCGCCAACTGGACCAAGCCGACCAAGCCCTACCGCGTAGTCGGCAACATCTATTACGTGGGCACCGAGGGTATTTCGTCCTGGCTGATCACCTCGTCGGCGGGGCACGTCATTCTGGACGGCGGCCCGAACGCCGAGGTCGGCAAGCAGATCGAGCGCAACATCGCCTCGCTGGGCTTCCAGCTGGCCGACGTGAAGTTCCTGATCAACACCCATGCCCACTACGACCACGCGGGGGGCTTGGCGCAGCTGAAGGCCGACATCCCGACCGCCAAGCTGTGGATCTCGCGCGGCGACGAACCAGCGATCGAACAGGGCCACCACATCGGCGACAACGAAAACGGTCCGACGCCGATGCCGGCGGTGAAGGTCGATCGCGCGTTCGGCGACGGTCAGAAGCTCAAGCTGGGCGAGACGAGCCTCGTCGCCCACCTGACGCCCGGCCACACCATCGGCTGCACCACCTGGACGACGGCGGTGACCGAGAAGGGGCGGCCGCTGAACGTGACCTTCCCGTGCTCGCTGTCGGTGGCCGGCAACATGCTGGTCGGCAACAAGGGCCACAAGACGATCGTCGCCGACTATCGCGCCAGCTTCGCGACGATGCGGGCCATCCCGACCGACGTCGTGCTGCCCGGCCACGAGGAGCAGGGCGACCTCTTGGCCAAGCGCCAGAAGCAGCTGCGCGGCGACCCGAACGCCTTCGTCGATCCGACCGAACTGGGCCGCTTCGTCGACGGCTACGAGGCCGCCTTCAACAAGGAGCTGGCGCGCCAACAGGGCGCTGGAGGCGCGCAATGAGAGCGCCCCCTCCGTCTCGTCGCTACGCGCCGATCCACCTCCCCCGTCGCACGGGGGAGGATGCAACTGTTTCCTCCTCACCCGCAAAGCGGGGGAGGTGGCGCGCCGCGGATACGCGGCGTGACGGAGGGGGCGCTTGCGCCTCGGAGTTCTGCCGATGACCGACCTGTCCATCCGCGCGAACCGCGTCGCCGCCCTGAAGGCCGCCGCCAAGGAGCGCATCCTCATTCTCGACGGCTCCTGGGGCGTGATGTTCCAGAAGAAGGGCCTGACCGAGGCCGACTACCGCGCCGAGCGCTTCGCCGCCCACGACGGCCAGATGAAGGGCAACAACGACATCCTGTGCCTGACCCGGCCGGATCTCGTGGCCGAGCTGCACGACGCCTATTTCTCGGCCGGCGCCGACATCTCGGAGACCAACACCTTCTCGGGCACCACGATCGCCCAGGCCGATTATCACCTGTCGGCCCAGGACGTCTGGGACATCAATCTGGAAGGCGCCAAGATCGGCCGCTCGGTAGCCGACCGCTGGAACGCCGAGAACACCGACCGCCCGAAGTTCATCGCCGGCTCGATCGGGCCGCTGAACGTCATGCTGTCTATGTCGTCGGATGTGAACGATCCCGGCGCGCGCAAGGTCACCTTCGACCAGGTCTACGAGGCCTATCGCCAGCAGGTGGACGCGCTCTACCAGGGCGGCGTCGACCTCTTCCTGATCGAGACGATCACCGACACCCTGAACTGCAAGGCCGCGATCAAGGCGATCCTCGACTGGCGCGACGAGGGCCACGAGGAGCTGCCGATCTGGATCAGCGGCACCATCACCGACCGTTCGGGCCGCACGCTGTCGGGCCAGACGGCCGAGGCCTTCTGGAACAGCGTCAAGCACGCCAAGCCGTTCGCGGTGGGCTTCAACTGCGCCCTGGGCGCTGACCTGATGCGCCCGCATATCGCCGAGATGGCTCGCGTCGCCGACACCCTGGTCGCGGCCTATCCCAACGCCGGCCTGCCCAACGCCATGGGCCAGTACGACGAGGAACCGCACCAGACCGGCCACGCCCTGCACGAGTGGGCAAAGGACGGCCTCGTCAACATCCTGGGCGGCTGCTGCGGCACGACGCCGGACCACATCCGCCACGTCGCCGACGAAGTGCGCGGCGTGAAGCCCCGCCAGATCCCCGAGCGCCCCAAGGCCATGCGCCTGGCGGGCCTCGAACCGTTCGAGTTGGCTTAGCCGCTACTTTTCTGCCTTCCTGGGCCTTGTGCCCAGGACCCAGTTTTCCGCTGACGCGGAGCCCGACGTCCTAGGCGCCAAGCTAGCGGCGCCCTGGGTCCTCGCCACAAGGGCGAGGAAGGCGGGTTTATTTGGATCGACCGACCATGAGACCCGTCTTCGTCAACATCGGTGAGCGCACCAACGTCACCGGCTCGGCCAAGTTCAAGAAGCTGATCGTCGAGGGCGACTATCCGGCTGCTCTCTCGGTCGCGCGCCAGCAGGTCGAGGCCGGCGCCCAGGTCATCGACGTCAACATGGACGAGGGTCTGCTGGACAGCCAGCAGGCCATGGTCACCTTCCTGAACCTGATGGCCGCCGAGCCCGACATCGCCCGGGTGCCGGTGATGATCGACAGCTCCAAGTGGGAGGTGATCGAGGCGGGCCTGAAGTGCGTGCAGGGTAAGGCGATCGTCAACTCGATCAGCTTGAAGGAAGGCGAGGAGAAGTTCCTCCAGCAGGCCAAGCTGTGCCTGCGCTATGGCGCGGCCGTGGTGGTCATGGCCTTCGACGAGGTCGGCCAGGCCGACACCGAAAAGCGCAAGGTCGAGATCTGCGAGCGGGCCTACAACACCCTGGTCGACAAGGTCGGCTTCCCGCCCGAGGACATCATCTTCGACCCCAACATCTTCGCCGTGGCGACGGGGATCGAGGAGCACGACAACTACGCCGTGGACTTCATCGAGGCCACGCGGCGCATCAAGCAGATGCTGCCCTACGCGCGGGTGTCGGGCGGGGTGTCGAACGTCTCGTTCAGCTTCCGCGGCAACGAGCCGGTGCGCCGGGCGATCCACTCGGTGTTCCTGTACCACGCCATCAACGCCGGCATGGACATGGGCATCGTCAACGCCGGCGACCTGCCGGTCTATGACGACATCGATCCGGCTCTGCGCGAGGCCGTCGAGGATGTGATCCTCAACCGTCCGCAACGCGATCCGAACCAGACCAACACCGAGCGTCTCGTCGAGATGGCCCCCCGCTACAAGGGCGAGAAGGGCCAGCAGCAGGTCGCCAACCTGGCGTGGCGCGAGGGCACGGTGAACGAGCGCCTGACCCACGCGCTTGTTCACGGCATCACCGAGTTCATCGAGGTCGACACCGAGGAAGCGCGTCTGGCCGCCGAGCGTCCGCTGCACGTGATCGAGGGCCCGCTGATGGACGGCATGAACGTCGTCGGCGACCTGTTCGGCGCGGGCAAGATGTTCCTGCCCCAGGTCGTGAAATCGGCCCGCGTGATGAAGCAGGCCGTGGCCTGGCTGATGCCGTTCATGGAGGCCGAGAAGGAAGGCCAGGTCCGCCAGGCCGCCGGCAAGGTGCTGATGGCAACCGTCAAGGGCGACGTCCACGACATCGGCAAGAACATCGTCGGCGTGGTGCTGCAGTGTAACAACTACGAGGTCATCGACCTGGGCGTCATGGTGCCCGCCGACCGCATCCTCGACGAGGCCAAGAAGCACAAGGTCGACATGATCGGCCTGTCGGGCCTGATCACCCCGTCGCTGGACGAGATGGTGTTCGTGGCCGCCGAGATGGAGCGCCAGGGCTTCGACATCCCGCTGCTGATCGGCGGCGCCACCACCAGCCGCACCCACACGGCGGTGAAGATCGAGCCGGCCTATCGCCGGGGCCCCACGACCTATGTCGTCGACGCCAGCCGCGCCGTCGGCGTGGTCTCGGGCCTGCTGTCGGAAGGCGAGCGCGACCGGATCATCGCCGAGACCCGCGCCGAATACGTCAAGGTCCGCGAGCAGTATGCGCGCGGCCAGAGCAACAAGGCCCGCGCCTC
This sequence comes from Caulobacter segnis, assembly GCF_031454995.1. Taxonomy (GTDB): domain Bacteria; phylum Pseudomonadota; class Alphaproteobacteria; order Caulobacterales; family Caulobacteraceae; genus Caulobacter; species Caulobacter segnis_E. The sequence continues at coordinate 60,585 of NZ_JAVDRV010000006.1, forward strand.
GATCCAGGAGGCTCGCAAGCGCGCCTTCGCCATCGACTGGAAGGGCTATGTCCCGCCCAAGCCGGCCTTCCTCGGCACGCGAACTTTCGAGCCGTCGCTGGCCGAGCTGGTTCCGTTCATCGACTGGTCGCCATTCTTCGCCAGCTGGGAGCTGATCGGCCGCTTCCCGCAGATACTGGAGGACGACGTGGTCGGCCAGGCCGCCACCGACCTCTATCGCGACGCCCGCGCCATGCTGGACAAGGTGGTCGCCGAGAAGTGGTTCGGGGCCAAGGGCGTGATCGGCTTCTGGCCGGCCCAGGCCCAGGGCGACGACATCGTGCTCTACACCGACGACACGCGCACGGCCGAGTTCTCGCGCCTGCACACCCTGCGCCAGCAGATGGACAAGGGAGAGGGGAAGCAGAACGTCGCCCTGTCGGACTTCGTCGCGCCGATCGGGCAGGGCGCGGACTATGTCGGCGGCTTCGCGGTCACGGCGGGCCATGGCGAGGACGAGATCGTCAAGCGCTTCAAGGACGCCGGCGACGACTACAACGCCATCATGGCCTCGGCCCTGGCCGACCGCCTGGCCGAAGCCTTCGCCGAGTGGCTGCACTACAAGGCCCGCGTCGAGCTGTGGGGCTACGCCCCCGACGAGGCGGCCGACACCGACGTCATGATCGCCGAGAAGTATCAGGGCATCCGCCCCGCGCCCGGCTATCCGGCCCAGCCCGACCACACCGAGAAGGGCACGCTGTTCAAGCTGCTCGACGCCGAGGCGGCCACCGGCCTGCAACTGACCGAGAGCTACGCCATGACCCCCGGCGCGGCGGTCTCGGGCCTCTATTTCAGCCACCCGCGGGCGCACTATTTCGGCGTCGGCAAGATCGACGCCGACCAGGTCGAAGACTACGCCCGCCGCAAGGGCTGGGACCTGGCCACGGCCGAGCGCTGGCTCTCGCCGATCCTGAACTACGACCCGCTGGCCCGGGCGCGGGGCGCGGCGGCTTAGGACTTAGTCACCAAAACTCTTGTCATCCCGGAAGCCTCGCAGAGGCTATCCGGGACCCAGGGGCCGCAAGCGCTGCGTTCCCGCATCCCTGGGTCCCGGCTCTCCGCTTCGCTGCGGCCGGGATGACGATGGAATGATGTTGATCTGGGCGAGGTCGACGTTCGCTTGCGAACGGCGTTCTTCAACTCCATCCTCCTCCCAACGAATAGCGGGAGGGACGACATGGAACGCTCGGGCGTCAGCCGCCGGGCGCTGGGGGCCTTGGCCCTGGGCGGCGCGGCGGTGGGACTATCTGGGTGCGAGGGGCCGGGCGAAACGGACCTGACGCCCAAGAGTCGCCAGTTTCCCAAGGACTTCGTGTGGGGCGTCGCCACCGCCGCCTTCCAGACGGAAGGCTCCCAGACCGCCGACGGGCGCGGGCCCAGCGTCTGGGACGTCTTTGAGAAGGTCCCGGGTCACGTCAAGGACGGCTCGGACGCCACGGTCGCCACCGACAGCTATCGGCGCTTCCAGGAGGACGTCGACCTGATCGCGGGGGCAAGCCTCGACGCCTACCGCTTCTCGATCAGCTGGTCGCGCGTCCTGCCGACGGGCGAGGGGGCGGTGAACACCGCGGGCCTGGACCACTATTCGCGGCTGGTCGACGCGCTGCTGGCCAAGGGCGTCACGCCCTACGCCACGCTGTTCCACTGGGACCTGCCGCAGGGTCTGCAAGACAAGGGCGGCTGGAAGAACCGCGACACGGCCCAGCGCCTGGCCGACTACGCCCACGCGGTGGTCGAGCGGCTGGGCGACCGGCTGAAGCACTACATCGTCCTGAACGAGGCGGCGGTGCACGCCGTCTTCGGCCACGTGCTGGGCGAGCAGGCGCCGGGCCTCAAGGACGACAAGCTGCTGGGACCCGTGATCCACCACATGAACCTGGGCCAGGGCTTGGCCATGAAGGCGCTGCGGGCGGGGGGCGAGGGCCTCAAGGTCGGCACCACCATGGCGTTGCAGCCCTGCCGACCAGCCGGCGGCCCGTGGGCGATCTGGAACCGCCTGGCCTCGGACGGGCTCGACGCGTTGTGGAACGGCGCGTGGCTAGATCCCTTGTTCAAGGGGACCTATCCCAAGGCGATGGACGACTTCCTGAAGGGCGTCGTGCGCGACGGGGACATGGCGACGATCCGCCAGCCCGTCGATTTCCTGGGCGTGAACTACTACGCCCCGGCCTATGTGCGGCTGGACCTGAACGCGCCGGGCAAGATCGCCCAGGCCGCGCCGCCGAGGGGCGCGGAGCTGGACGCCTTTGGCCGCCACATCGATCCGTCGGGCCTGTTCGAGATGCTGGACCGCGTGCGCCGCGACTATGGCGCGCCGCCGATGCTGGTCACCGAGAACGGCTGCTCGGATCCGTTCGGCCCGGGACCGGCGATTCTCGACGACCAGTTCCGCATCACCTATCTGCGCCGCCACCTGCAAGCCGTGCTGGCGGCGCGCGAGGCCGGCTGCGACGTGCGCGGTTATTTCGAGTGGACCCTGATCGACAACTTCGAATGGGACCTCGGCTACACCTCGAAATTTGGCCTGGTGGCGATGGACCGCAAGACAGGCGCCCGGACGCCGAAGGCCTCGTACCATTGGTTCAAGGCCTTGGCGGAGAGCGGGGTGTTGGCGGAGCGGTAGATCCTCCCCCGCGCCGCGGGGGAGGTGGCCCAGCGGGCCGGAGGGGGCTAGCGCCGCGTTCGCCGAGCTCGCCCCCTCAGTCGCTTCGCGACAGCTCCCCCGCATCGCGGGGAAGCAACCATCAATTCGGCTTGCAGATCAGCACGTCGCGGCCGCCGCGCTTGGCGGGGAGCAGGCTGCCCGCGCAGGGGACCGGATTGACGGGATCGACGATGATCTCGTTGCCGCCGATCGGCGGAAGCTTCTTGGCCGGCGCGGCGGCCGGCTTGACCTTCGGCGCGGCGGCCGTCGCCGCGGGCATGGCGGCCGCGGGCTTCGGAGCGGGTGTCTCGGCGACGGGCGCCGGCGTCGAGGTCTCCGGCTGGGCGGGCGCTGGCGACGGCGCGGTCGGCGTTGGCGTCGTCGCGGAAGCGGCGTTGTAGTTCAGCGCGCGACCCAGGATGGACGACTTCACCTCCAGCGTCTTGGCGCGCTTCTCGCAGTCGCCCGGAGGGCTCCAGCTCATCCACATCTGAGCCAGACGCGCCTTGTCGACCGAGGCCGCGCCCTGCCAGATGGCCGCGCCGCGCTTGACCTGGGCGCCGCCGTATTCGGAGATCGGGCGGGGGCTGGCCTTCTCGGCCGCCGTGATGGCCGAGGCGAAGGTCTTGAGGTCCTTCTGCGCCTGGGCGCGCATTTCCGGATAGGTCTTCAGCGCGGCCTGAACGCCGTCCGGACCCGGGAACGCCTTCTCGATCCGCGTCACCTCCGGCATCACCTGATCATAAAGCGACGCGTAACCGCCTAGCGCGCCGTAGCACCAGGCGACATAGCCGTACTCGTCGGTCGGCGGCGCGTTGGGGGACGTCTGGGCGCTCGCTTGGCCGTCTTGGGCCAGCAGGGCGAGGGCGAGAAAGAGGGCGTTCGCCATGCGGCGGAGGTCCTTTCGAGTAATCGTATGGAGTGACTAGAGCATTTCGATCGGGATTGGGACCGTTGCATGGCGCTGAGACGCCAAGCGGTGCCATAACGAGCCAGCGGCCAATCGGCTCCCGAAACGTTGAAGCGGCGCTTTCGCCGCATTGCAACGAAGTCATGTGAATGATCATTCTCAATGTGCTAGAAGCACCTTGTCGACGTGATCCGCATCGCCTCGATTTCCGTATTCACCTATGTCCGCTGGTTTCGAGGCGTTCATGAGCTTCTGGCGCAATATCGCGAGCATCGCCGCCCGGCGCCTCGACCTAGCCGACTGCACCGAATGTCCGGGCGGTCTGCCGGGCGAGGACCCGGCCTTCTCGACCGCCGTGACCGCCTTGGGCGCGAAGCTGGCCAAGGTCGATGGTCGCGCCGACGGACACGAGTTCGCCGCCTTCACCGAGGTGTTCCAGCCCGACCCGGCCTCCGAGCCCACCATCCACCGCCTGTACGAGCTGGCGCGCCAGACCACGCACGGCTTCGAGAGCTACGCCAAGCGTCTGGCCAAGCGTTATTCCAGCTGCCCGCAGCTGTTGGAGGACGTGGTCGATGGCCTGTTCCACATCGCCAAGGCAGACGGGGTCGTGACGACCGACGAGCTGGCCTATCTGGAGCGGGTGTCGAATCTGTTCGGCATGTCGCCGCTGGCGTTCCGGCGGCTGCGCGCCACGCACCTGGGCGTCGGCGCCGACGATCCCTACGCCATCCTGGACGTGCCGGCCGACGCCGACGACGCGGCGGTCCACAAGGCCTGGAAGATCGCCCTGATCAACGTCCACCCCGACCGGGCTCGCGCCCGCGGCCTCCCGGCCGAGTTCATCGAGGTGGCCGAGGCCAAGGCGGCGGCGATCAACGCCGCTTTCTCGACCGTGATGCGCGAGCGCCGGGAACTGGGTCTCGCCGCCGCCGGTTGAGGTGGGACGTTTAGTCTCGCTTCGGGCGAGGGAAAAAGGCTTTTCATCCGCGTTCGGCGGGTGTTCAGTTGATGTTCAGCGCTTGTGAACCATCTAGGAATGATCATGAGCGTGACGAGAGGACGCCGATGACCAACACCGCCGCAGTTTCGCCCTTGCGTAATCTCGCTTGGATCGCGGGCGCGCTCGCGACGTCGGCGGCCGTGGTGATCGGCGCGGTCCTGGCGGTGGTCTTCGCCGCCACGGTCGTGGTGGTCGGCTTCATCGGCAGCGCTCTGTTTGGCCTGGCGGCCTTCGCCTTCCGCGGTCGCAAGATGGCTGGCGCCCGCGACGCCGATCCTAGCCTGATCGAAGCGCGCAACGTCGGCGGCCATTCGTGGGTCGCCTACGGCTGGAACGAGCGGCCTTAAGCCGAGCCTGCTCGGCTTCCCCAACGTCGCCCTTGCTCCCGAGCCGCGCCTAACTCATCTTGCCTTTCAAACAAATGTTGGGAGGTAATCATGATCGGCGTCGTCGCGACCCTGTACGTCCAGCCGGACAAGTCCGCTGCATTCGAGAAGGTGTTCCTGGACCTGGCCGCCAAGGTGAAGGCCAACGAGTCCGGCTGCCTGATGTATCAGCTGACCAAGTCCAAGACCGAGGCCGGCGTCTACAAGGTGCTGGAGCTCTATGCCGACGCCGACGCCCTCAAGCACCACGGCGGCACCGACTACTTCAAGGCCGCTGGCGCCGCGATGGGTCCGACCATGGCCGCCCCACCGAACATCGAGTACCTCGACGCGGTGGAGTAGGGCGATGAACCTGGCGTTCTCGGCCGAGGACCTGGCCTTCCAGCAAGAGGTGCGCGACTGGATCGCCACCGCCTATGACGACGACCTTCGCCGCCAGATGAGCCAGTCCAAGAACGGCTATCTGGACAAGGCCGGCCAGGTGAAATGGCAGAAGAAGCTCTTCGAGCGCGGCTGGGCGGCGCCGGACTGGCCCGTGGAGCACGGCGGTCCTGGGTTCACGGCCTCGCAGCGCTACATCTTCAACATGGAGATGAGCCTGGCGGGCGTCCCGACCTCGTCGCCGATGGGCCTGAAGATGGTCGCCCCGGTGATCATGGCCTTCGGAACCGACGAGCAGAAGGCCCAGCATTTGCCGCCGATCCTGCGGTCGGACATCTGGTGGTGCCAAGGCTATTCCGAGCCGGGCTCGGGCTCGGACTTGGCGTCGCTGCGGATGAAGGCCGAGCGCGACGGCGACCACTACGTCCTGAACGGCTCGAAGATCTGGACGACCCACGCCCAGTGGGCCGACTGGATGTTCTGCCTGGTCCGCACCTCGACGGAAGGACGGCCTCAGGAGGGCATCTCGTTCCTGCTGCTGCGGATGGACACGCCCGGCATCCAGATCAAGCCGCTGCCCACCCTGGACGGCCCTCCCGAGGGCGAGCAGGAGATCAACCAGGTCTTCTTCGACAATGTCCGCGTGCCCGTCGCCAACCGCGTCGGCGAGGAGAACAAGGGCTGGACCTACGCCAAGTACTTGCTGGAATTCGAGCGCGGCAACGCCTACGCGCCCGGCCTCATGCACATGCTCAAGAAGGTCAAGCGCATCGCCGCCCTGGAGCTGGCCGACGACGGCGGACGGCTGATCGACGATCCTGACTTCCGCAACAAGATCAGCAATCTGGAGATCCAGGTCCAGGCGCTGAACGCCAGCGAGCTGCGGATATTCTCCGGCCGCTCGGCGGGCAAGGCGATCGGCCCGGCTTCGTCCATGCTCAAATGCGTGGGCTCCGAGCACCAGCAGGCGATCACCGAGCTGACCTTGGAGGCGGTCGGGGCCTACGCCGCGCCGTTCGTGCGCGACTCCTGGTCCAAGAGCAACGAGGGCAGGGCCGGTCCCGACTACGCCGCGCCGGCCGCGCCAGCCTATTTCAGCTATCGCAAGACCTCGATCTACGCCGGGTCCAACGAGATCCAGCGCAACATCATGGCCAAGATGGTGCTGGGGTTGTGAGGTCCCAAAGCCGTGTCATCCCGGCCGTAGCGTAGCGAAGAGCCGGGACCCAGGGGCGGCACGCCGCGGCGCTCATGCGAACCCTGGGTCCCGGATAGCCTCTACGAGGCTTCCGGGATGACACGATTTGTTGGTCCGAAAGCCTCAGCATATGGGCGTTGCAGTTTTTCTAGCTGGTCATGCTTCCGAACAAATGTTTGGATCGCCCGCAACACCCTCTGTTCCGGATATCCGATGTCTATCGACGCCCTGTTCAAGCCCTTCGAGTTCAAGTCGCTGAAGCTGCCCAACCGGGTGGTCATGGCGCCGATGACGCGGTCGTTCTCGCCGGGCGGCGTGCCGACCGACGAGGTCGCCGCCTACTACCGTCGACGCGCCGAGAACCAGGTCGGGCTGATCGTCACCGAAGGCACGGGCGTCGCGCGTCCCGCCTCGCTGAACGACGCCAAGGTGCCGCGCTTCCATGGCGAGAAGGAGCTGGCGGGCTGGAAGAAGGTCGTCGACGAGGTCCACGCGGCGGGCGGCTTGATCGCGCCGCAGCTGTGGCACGTCGGCGCGGCGAAGGGACCGGACCAGCTGGGCAAGGTGGACAGCCCCTCGGGTCTGTCGAAGGCCGGCGGCAACCCGTTCACCGAGCCGATGACCGACGCCGACATCGCCGACACCATCGCCGCTTTCGGGCAGGCGGCGGCCGACGCCAAGCGCCTGGGCTTCGACGCGGTCGAACTGCACGGGGCGCACGGCTACCTGATCGATCAGTTCTTCTGGCCGGGCACCAACGTGCGCGCCGACAAGTGGGGCGGCCCGACCATCGGCGAGCGCGGCCGCTTCGCCGCCGAGATCCTGAAAGCCGTCCGCGCCGCCGTCGGCCCGGACTATCCGGTGATCATCCGTCTGTCGCAGTGGAAGCAGCAGGACTACGCCGCCCGCCTGGCGACCACGCCGCGGGAGATGGAGGCCTGGCTGCAGCCGCTGGCCGACGCCGGCGCCGACATCTTCCACTGCTCGCAACGCCGCTTCTGGGAGCCGGAGTTCGAGGGCAGCGACCTCAACTTCGCCGGCTGGGCCAAGAAGCTGACCGGCGCCCCGACCATCACCGTCGGCTCGGTCGGCCTGTCGGGCGAGTTCATCGCCGCGTTCGGCGGCGAGGGCAGCCAGCCCGCCTCGCTGGATCGCCTACTCGAGCGCCTCGAGCGCGGCGAGTTCGATCTGGTCGGCGTTGGCCGGGCCCTGCTGCAGGATCCCGAATGGGTCGTGAAGGTCCACGAGGGCCGAAGCGACGAACTGAAGAACTTCGAGCGCGCGGCGCTGGGGGTGCTGTACTAGGGGCTTCAGCGCCCCCTCCGTCACGCTGCTTCGCATCGCGACACCTCCCCCGTTCGCACGGGGGAGGAGGGCCGCATCCTCCCTCGCGAAGCGGGGGAGGTGGCCCGAAGGGCCGGAGGGGGCGCTTGTCCCTACCCGTTGAAGTTCAGCTTCAGCCCCGGTCGCGGCCAGCGCGCCTTGTAGAGCTTTCCGGTGCCCGAGGCGGTGATCCAGGCGTCGCGCATGTCGGCGCCGCCAAAGCAGATGTTGGTCACGATCGCGTCCGGGACGGCGTAGTGCTCGGTCGATCCATCCGGGTCGAAGGCGGTGATCCCGCCGTTGATGATCGTCGCCACGCAGACCTTGCCGCCGGCCTCGACCGCCAGGCTGTCCAGGAGTTGGTAGCCCGGCAGGTTGCACACGACGTCGCCGGGTATGAGCGGCGCGGGATCGGCCAGCACGCCGGGCGAGGCGACATCGAACGACCAGAGCCGCCCCAGCATGGTGTCGGCCATGTAGACCGTCTTCTCGTCCGGCGAGAGCCCCACGCCGTTGGGCGAGACGAAGTGGTCGCGCCAGCGGGTGATCTTCGAGCCGTCGGCCAGGGCGTAGTACAGCGCGCCGTACTTGCGGCCGTCCGGCGTCGAGCAGCCGTGGTCGGTGAACCAGAAGCCGCCCTGCTTGTCGAACACCAGATCATTGGGGCCGACTAGGGGCTTGCCGTCGCATTCGGCATAGAGCGTGGTGATCGCGCCCGTCGCGAGGTCGACGCGCTGGATATAGCCCCCCGTGTGCGTCGGCGGCGTCGGGCCGGGGATGTTCAGGCCATTGGCCTCGAAGAAGTGGAAGCTGCCGCCGTTGTTGGTGACATACAGCGCGCCATCGGGTCCGACCGCCGCGCCGTTCGGGCCGCCGCCGGTCTCGGCCACGGTCTCCTTGCGCCCATCGGGCCAGACCCGCGTCAGGCGCTGGCCCTGGATCTCGGTGACGATAACCGAGCCGTCGGCCATCGCCACGGGACCTTCGGGGAACAGCAGGCCGTCGGCCACCAGCTGAATGTCCATCGCGCGTTTCTCCCTATGACGCCTAGCGGCCGATGGGAGGACTATAAACGCGCGTTTGAGCTTGGCGAGAATTCCGTGTGGCGAGCCGGCGAGCTCTAGGGCGTCGCAAGCGAAGCCTGTGAAGCCTCGCGCGAGGAAGGCGTCGCGAACCGCGCCACGGCCGCCAATAGGGCTTCACGGACGATCGGCTTGGCCAGGTGACCATCCATGCCCGCGGCCAGGCATCGCGCGATCTGTTCGGGCATGACGTCGGCGCTGAGCGCCAGGATCGGCACCCGCGCCTTGGGCCCTTGCATGGCGCGGATCGCGTGGGTGGCCGACAGGCCATCCATCACCGGCATGTGCACGTCCATCAGCACGAGGTCGAAGTCCTGGTCGCGCACCAGGGACACGGCCGCCGCCCCGTCCTCGGCCGTGATCGCCTCGTGACCGCCCAGGGTCAGCAGGGCGTAGCCCAGTTCGCGATTGACGTGATGGTCATCGACCAGCAGCACGCGGGCGCCTCGGATGTTCGAAGGTTGAGGCGCGGCCGAGTCCAGCTCGGGCGTCGGTCGGGCCGGCGTGGCGGAGAGCTCCACCCAGAAGCGGGCGCCTTGGCCCGGCGCGCTGACGACGCCGATCTCCCCGCCCATGCGTGTGACCAGCGCCTTGCTGATCGCCAGGCCCAGCCCCGTGCCGCCATAGCCGCGGCTGATCGAGCTGTCGGCCTGGGTGAAGCGTTGAAACAGGCGCGCCTGCACATCGGGCGCGATACCGATGCCGGTGTCTTCGATCTCGAACCGAAGGCGCTGACCCGAGAGCTCCAGCCGAGCGGTCACCCCGCCGTCTCGGGTGAACTTGATGGCGTTGGACAGCAGGTTCAGCAAGACCTGTCGCAGGCGTGTCTCGTCCAGCAGGAACAGCGCCTGCTCGTCACCGCCGATGATTTCGATCCGCAGGGCCAGGTTCTTGGTCTCGGCCGCGGGCGCGGCGATCGCCAGGGCGTCGCGCAGCACCACCGCCGGCGCCAGCGGCTCGGGGTCCAGTTCCATGCGGCCCGCCTCCAGCTTCGAGAAGTCCAGCAGGTCGTTGATGATCTCGACCAGCGAACGGCCGGCGCGGCTGATCAGGTCCAGCCGTCGACGGCTGTCGGGCGACAGATTTGGATCGAGCGCCACCAGGTCGGCGAAGCCCAGGATGCTATTCAGCGGCGTGCGGATCTCGTGGCTGATGGTCGCCAGGAATTCGGACTTGGCCTTGTTGGCGGCCTGGGCGCTGGCTTGGGCGTGGCGGGCGGCGTCGCGTCCTCGGGTCAGAAGCGCCTGCAGGCGCTTCTGCCGCTCCAGGATCATGGCGGCGGTCAGGCATACCGCGAACAGCATCACGTGGAAGACGACGGCGTGGCGCAAGGGCGCCAGCGCCAGGTCGCGATCGATGCCGACCCGGTGAAGCACGGCGGGGATCGAGGCGGCCAGGGAGGCGATCACCAGGATCGCCGCCGCGCGCGGCCCGCCTCGGAACACGGCCAGCATGGCGGGGGCGAACAGCAGGGCCTGCAGGCCAGGATCCGAGGTGAAGATCGCCACGGCGCTGACGACCACCAGCGTGGTCAGCATGGCCAGCTGCCAGGCCGAGGCGGGGAAGAGCGGCTTGTGGCGGCGGTCCATCAGCATGATGGTGGTCGGCATCGCCAGGAACAGCCCCAAGACGTTGGGCGCGATCCAGTCCGCCCAGCCGCTCCACATCGGCTTGCCGCGCGCGAGGGCCAGGCTGACGGTCGTGATCGTCGAGAACACGATGACCATCACCGCGGCCACCGCCGTCATGCGGGCCAGACCCCATGGGCTGCGCATGTGGTTCGTCAGGCCCAGGCGCTCCAGGCCCCAGGCGATCAGGACGTTTTGGATCAGGTCTTGCGGGACCACGAGCAGGATGAACGACACCCGCACCCCGGCGATCAGCTCGATGGCGACGTGGGTGAGGCCGACCAGAGCCAGCATGACCCAGCGCGCGTTGCCCTTCAGGGTCAGCAGGCCGGCGATGACCACCGCGTTGGCGGTCCAGATCGAGGGCAGGTTGTGGGTCGCTCCAGCCAGGAACAGGCTGAAGATGATCGATCCCCCGAAGGCCGCCAAAAGGCCCGCGATCCGGAGACTCTGGTCGTCGCGCGACGGATTTCGGATACCCGCGATCAAGGTCTGCTCCCACACCCAGGGTCGCGTATCGCAGGTTGTCGTTGCGATCGGGTTTACGTTTTGAGGGCGTTTTCTAGAGTCGCTCCAGCACCCTGAATACGAAGGCGTGGTCGTCGCCGTCGCCGGCGGGATGCTCCTGGCGGCGGACCTCGGTCCAGGCGCTTTCGTCGAAGGCCGGGAAATGCACGTCGCCTTCGACCTCGGCGGCGACCTCGGTCAGGTAGAGGCGCTTGGCCTTGGGCAGGGCCAGTTCGAACAGGGCCCGGCCGCCGATCACGCAGACCTCTTCGACGCCGTCGTCGGCCGCCTGCTCCTTGGCCATCTGGACGGCCTCCATCCAGGTCTCGCAGGGGATCGCGCCTTCGGGCTCGAAGCTCTGGTCGCGGGTCAGCACGACATTCATGCGGCCAGGCAGCGGCTTGCGCGGCAGGCTGTCCCAGGTCTTGCGGCCCATGATGATCGGCTTGCCCAGGGTGTTGGCCTTGAACAGCGCCAGGTCCGACTTCAGCCGCCAGGGCAGGTCGCCGTCGCGACCGATCACCCCGTTGGCGGCGCGGGCGACGACGATGGCGAGGGCGGGCTGGGTCATGACCTCTGATTAGCGGGCGTCGAGCGAACGCGCCATGGCTTGATCGAAACCTGAACGTTGATCACTGTCGCGACCGGAGAGCGGGGCGGGCCAAGAACAGGACGGGAGGGCGCGATGTCGGCGACGGCGTTCGAGATGCACATGGCCCGGACGGGCGGCGTCGAGGTGCTGCGCGGCCGCGAGGTCGAGCTGCCGCCGCTGGGACCGGGCGAGGCGCGGGTGGCGATCGAGGCGGCCGGCGTGGCCTTCGCCGATATCGTCATGCGGACCGGCCTCTATCCCGGGGTGAAGGCGCCGGTGACGCCCGGTTACGACTTCGTCGGTCGGATCGAGGCGCTGGGGGCGGGCGTCGAGGGCTTCGCCGTCGGCCAGCGCGTGGCGGCCCTGACCGTGATTGGCTCCTACGCCAGCCGCCGCGATGTCGATGCTCGCTTGCTGGTCGCCGCCCCGGAAGACGCGCCGGCCGAGGCCCTGGTCGCGGGCGTCCTGAACGGCCTGACCGCCTGGCAGATGTTCCACCGTGTCGCCGGCTCGCTCGCCGGCGAGTGGGTGCTGGTCCACGGCGCGGCGGGCGGCGTCGGCGGGCTGCTGCTGGATCTGGCGCGGCTGGCGGGCGTCAGGGCGATCGGCGCGGCGTCGGCCGGCAAGAAGGCCGAGGTCGAGGCCAAGGGCGGTGTCCATCTGGACTACCGCGCCGAGGCCGTGGCGGCCCGCGCCGTCAAGATCTCGGGCGGCGGCGTGGTCGCGGCCTTCGACCACGTCGGCGGCGCGCACCTGAAGACCGCGTCCCTGGCCGCCCTGCGAGCCGGCGGGACGGCGGTGCTGTACGGCGGCTACGACGCGACCAAGGGCGGCAAGGCGCGACCGGGCGCCATGCTCAAGATGCTGCTGGCCGACCGCCTGTCGGCGCTGAAGCTGTTCAGCGAAAGCCGGGGCGTCGTCGGCTACAACGTGACGTCCTGGCGCGACGCGCGGCCCGAGGCCTACCGCCAGGATCTGGCGAAGGTGCTGGGCCTGATCGGGGAGGGCGCGATCCAGCCGACGATCGCCAAGGTCCTGCCGCTCCGCGAGGCCGGCGAGGCCCAGGCGCTGCTGCAGTCGGCGGCGCTGGCTGGGAAGATCGTGCTGAAGCCGTAGGGCGGTTTGCTGGCTCTCCGGGCCGAAGTCGGCTTTCGACCCGTTGCGGACCTTAAATTTATCGGGCAGCGTCGAGGCCAAATGCTTGCGAAGCTACTGCAATTTGGTCGTCGTCCCAGCGTAGTGCAGCGGGCCGAGGGGTTCGTCTATGTCAGCCATGCTGATCAGGGCCCTATGCAGCAAGCGGCAAACGGTGCGGTGATCAGCATCGCGGGCCGTGGCCCTCCATGGATCGTAGTCAACCATGATCCCGCCTCAGTAATTGCAGCCAAATGGCCAGGGCGACTCTGGCGCGTACAGATTTTGGACGCAGCTACTTCTCACGATCAGCGCGCGTCCGGAGGCACCCCACTCCCCTACGCTCGCTACACAAGAGCTGTGGCTGTAAGGATAGTTGGGGAAGAAAATCTCGGTCAGTTGTTCGGTCCCAACGGAGCGGACGTACTACAAGTCTTAGAGGCGGCTTCCAATTTGGCCAGGTCGCGCGCTGAATTGCTTGCAACCAACCGACATGCAGGCGCACCGGCGGCCTGTGATCGCCTATGGCGTGAATGGATGAAGAGCCAAGACGTGCCGGGAGACTATCCCGAGCTCCTAGATGGCACCCTATCGCTAGGGACCTCTGGCTCCCCGATTAATGGTGGTTTGAGTGTACTTCACTCTGTCGTCTTCGCCAGAGCTACGGCCCTTGATGGCGACGCCGCGACGACGATCGATGACGAAGATGTCTGGCTCGCACCGCCTTGGAGTGGTGCATCTGCCGCTCTTGCAGATGCGGCCTTGGCGCTTGGTGCCGCTGCCTGGGCAACGCCAAGTGACCGAGACATCCTTATGCATGGCTGGAAATCGGCTTACGCGTAAGCCGCGAGCTAACGTCCGTTCACCACCCTGAGCGGACGGTCGCGATGTCTGCTCCTGCCGCTGGACCGCTCTAGCCAGCGCCGAAGGGCGTGATGATCTGCTGGGCGCTGGCGCGGGCGATCAGTTCGCCGTCGGGGCGGATGAAGTCGGCCTCGACGTGGATGATCGACTTCGTTTTGGCCACGACGCGGCCTTCCAGGCGCAGCGGCTCGGCCTTGCCGACGCGAATGAAGTCGATCTTCAGGTTGCTGGTGCGGAAGGCGGCGTCGGCGGGCGCGGCGGTCATCGCCGCGAAAGCCAGGATCTGGTCGGCGAGGGCGGCCAGATAGCCGCCGAACAGCGACCCATCGACATTGAGCAGCTCTGGCGACGGCCGCCAGGTCTTACGCGCCCAGCCTGGGCCCCAGGCGTCGAGGCCGCCAAGCTTGAGGGTCTGGACGACGGGCGGCAGGATCACATCGCCAGAGACGAGCTGATCCAGCCGGTCCGTCGCCCAGGTCAAACAGAGACCTCGGCCTTGATGTGCGGGTGGGCTTGGTACCCCTCGAGCGTGAAGTCCTCGTATTCGAACCCGAACAGGTCGCGCTTGTCGGCGATCGTCATGGTCGGGAAGTCGAAGGGCTCGCGGGTCAGCTGCTCGCGGGCCTGGTCGAGGTGGTTCAGGTAGAGGTGCGCGTCGCCGAAGGTGTGAACGAATTCGCCTGGCTCCAGTCCGACGACCTTGGCGACCATCAGGGTCAGCAGGGCATAGCTGGCGATGTTGAACGGCACGCCCAGGAACACGTCGGCGCTGCGCTGGTAGAGCTGGCAGGAGAGCTTGCCGTCGGCGACGAAGAACTGGAACAGGCAGTGACAGGGCGGCAGGGCCATGTCGTCTACGTCGGCCGGGTTCCAGGCCGAGACGATATGGCGGCGGCTGTTGGGATTGGTCTTCAGGTTCTCGACGAGATTGCCGATCTGGTCGATGACGCGACCATCGGGCGTCGCCCACGAGCGCCACTGCTTGCCGTAGACGGGACCCAGGTCGCCGTTCTCGTCGGCCCACTCGTCCCAGATGCGTACGCCGTTTTCCTTCAGGTAGGCGATGTTGGTGTCGCCCTTCAGGAACCACAGCAGCTCGATGATGATCGAGCGCAGGTGCAGCTTCTTGGTCGTCAGGACCGGGAAGCCCTTGGAAAGGTCAAAGCGGATCTGGCGGCCGAAGACGCCGAGCGTGCCGGTGCCGGTGCGGTCGCCGCGCTGGACGCCGTTCTCGAGGATATCGGCCAGCAGGGCCAGATACTGCCGCTCGGGATGGTCGGCGGCGGCTTTCGGGGCGTCGAGGACGGCGGTGCTCATGGGACCGATTGTGGCCGCGAATCGAGCCGTTGAACACCTGCGGCGCCGGAAACGATCCACAGGTCGCTGCTGTTCTCCAGCAATAAAAGACGCGTCATCCCGGCCGTAGCGTAGCGGAGAGCCGGGACCCAGGGGCGGCCGCACTGCCGCTCGCCCCTGGGTCCCGGATCGGCCCGTCGGGCCGTCCGGGATGACGATGAGGTTATTTCGACGGCGCCAGGCCGGTGTTCAGCACCCAGCCGACATTGTCGTTCTCGTCGGCCACTTCCCACCACAGCTCCTGCTGCTTGCCGGTCGGGTAGACGATGGCGCCGGCGGGCAGGGTGCGGATCAGCTTGCCGCCGGCGACCGGGGTCGCGCGCAGGGCGACGGGCCGCTGGGCGGCGAAGGTCTTGGTCGGCGCGGCGGCGGCGGCGGCGGGGCCGGCCTCGGACAGCAGGCCCAGATCGCCGATCATCTTCGAATAGGCGTTGATGAACGACAGGGTGACGATACGGCCGATGTCGGTGTCCTCGTAGCCGCCGCCGACCGCGCCGGCGAAGCCCAGCCCGCCGCCGGCGCCCCAGCCGATGTCGTTCTTCACGGCGTAGCCTTCGGCCACCGACATGGTCTCGGTGGTGCGGACATTGGTCAGCGACAGGACGGTGTTGGCTTCCAGCTTCTTGGTCTTGATGCCGCCGACCAGGCCGCCGACGCGACCGCCGATCAGGCCGCCGATGGCGCCGGCCACCGCGCCGCCGCCGACATTGCTGTTGCTGCCCTGGACCTCGGCGACCAGCACGTAGTCAGCCGCCTTGACCTGGCCCTGGCCGACGTTCGAGCCGCGCTGCAGGCCCAGATTGCCGCCGATGTTGCGTTCCTTCTCGGCCGCGCTGAGACCCGCGCCCCGGTCGACCAGGTTGAAGCAGCCCGAACGCTGGACGATGGCGCGCAGCACCTTCTGCGGCGAGGCGAGATTGTACTGGGTCCAGCCGCTGGAATCGTCGCCGTCGACGATCGACAGCGTACCCAGCTTACGCGAGCACCGCGGCACGTCGCTGGAGGCCTGGGTCTGCATCTGCTGGCCCTTGCTGGCCTTGGCTTGAGCAAAACCGGTGGCGGGCGTGATGGCGGAGAGCGCCAGGCCGACGACCAGCGCGCTGCGGAAAGCTTTCATGTCTTGGCATTCCCCGTAAAAATGAGCGGACGCACTCGTACAGGCGAATTTTTACAAAGCAAAGTTACCGCGTTGTCAGCCCGCGAAGCCGCCTTCATCCAGGAACTCTTGCTCGGCGGCCGTCGTATCCCGGCCAAGACCCGCGTTCCGGTGCGGGAACCGGCCAAACCGCGCGATGATGTCGCGATGAAGCAGGGCGTACTTCATCGACTCCTCGTCGCCGGTGTCGGCCTGCAAGGCGGCGAACAGCTGGACGCTGAACTCCTGGTCGACCAGGGACTCCGAGTGCTCGAACGGCAAGTAGAAGAACGGCCGTAGCGTCGGGTCGATAGCCGGGTCCTGGTCGTGGCCGGCGGCGATGGCGGCGCGGGCGAACATGCGCGCCAGCGGGTCGGTGGCGAAGGCGTGCGGCGTGCCCCGGAACATGTTGCGCGGGAACTGGTCCAGCAGGATCAGCAGGGCCAAGGCGCCTTCCGCCGTTTCCGCCCAGGAGTCATAGCGGCGCATCGAGGCGCGGTAGTGGGTCTGCTCGAACTTCAGCGCGATGGCCGCGTCGAAGGCGGAGTCCTTGGCGAACCACTTGGCCGGGCCGGCCTGGCGCCAGTAGCTGACGACGTCGTTGGGATGCGCGGCCATCAAGTCCTCCGGCGTCATGTTCAAGCGTGGTTCATCCGGCGAGTCCGAGACTGCTATCAAGGGACAAGCCCGGGCCTGCCTTCAAGGCCCTTCGGAGCAAGAAATGAAACGTGTGATCACGACCGCCCTGGCGCTGTCGCTGCTGGCGGGCGCGGCCCAGGCCGGGGCGGCGGAGGCGGTGGTCGCTCAGGAGCAGCAGCAACAGCGGGAGCCGCGGCCACGAGACGAAGGCCAGCGCCCGGATCGAGGCGGCGAGCGCTGGGGCGAGCGCGGCGGCGACCGGGGCGGTCCGCGCCAGCCTGACAGCGGTTGGAACCGGCCGAGCGGCGACAGCGGCTGGAACCGGAGCCAGGCTCAACCCGCGCGACCCGATGGCGACCGAGACCGCGGCCGCGACGATCGCCGGGGCGGCTGGGACCGCCATGACAACAACCGCCCAGGCGGCCCGGATCGAGACCGCGGCCGTGACGACAATCGCTGGAATGACCGGCGCGACCGGGACCGCAACGACTACCGCTGGAACGACAACCGCAACTGGGACTGGAACGACCGTGGGCGAGACCGTTATCGCGATCGCGACCGGGGACGGCCCCACTACGACCGCTACAGCTACCGCCCCAGCTATCGCGCGCCGCAACGCTACCGCGCGCCGGTCTATGCCTATCCGCGCGGCTGGTATGCTCGCCCCTGGGCGTTCGGCGACCGGCTGCCGGGCGGGTGGTACGGAAGCTCGTACTATCTCGACGCCTGGCGCTACGGCCTGCCCCAGCCGCCGATCGGCTGCGAGTGGGTGCGGGTCGGCGACGACGCCATCCTGGTCGATGTCTGGAGCGGCCAGGTCCTGAGCGTCTGGCGCGATCTCTTCTGGTGATCGCTTCTTCCTGGTGATCGAGTGGGGCGGGGGAGCGATCCTCCGCCCTTTTTCATGCGCTAGGCGCGAGGTTTTTTCGTCCCGCCATGGCGAAGCCGCGAGCCCGCGCCTAAAACAGAGTCACGAGGGTCGCGCGTTTTACCCGTTCTGTCGGCTCCGCCTTGACGAAACGGCAAAAAAACGCTCAAACGCCCGGCCTTCGTCGCTCGTCCGTTGCGCCGAGTGACCCTGATCGACCAGTCCTGGAGAAAAAACATGCGCGTCTACTACGACCGCGACGCCGACATCGCCCGCATCCTGGACAAGAAGATCGCCATCGTAGGCTATGGCAGCCAAGGTCACGCGCACGCGCTTAACCTTCGCGACTCGGGCGCCAAGAACGTCGCCGTCGCCCTGCGCGCCGGCTCGCCGACCGCCAAGAAGGCCGAGGGCGAGGGCCTGAAGGTCATGACGGTGGCCGAAGCCGCCGCCTGGGCCGACCTGATCATGATCCTGGCGCCGGACGAGCACCAGGCCGCGATCTACAAGAACGACATCGCCCCCAACATCCGTGACGGCGCGGCCCTGCTGTTCGCCCACGGCCTGAACGTCCACTTCGGCCTGATCGAGCCGAAGAACACCATCGACGTGCTGATGGTCGCGCCGAAGGGCCCGGGCCACACCGTGCGCGGCGAGTACCAGAAGGGCGGCGGCGTGCCCTGCCTGATCGCGGTGCACCACAACGCCACCGGCAACGCCCTCGACCTCGGCCTGGCCTACGCCTCGGCCATCGGCGGCGGCCGCTCGGGCATCATCGAGACCAACTTCCGCGAAGAGTGCGAGACCGACCTGTTCGGCGAGCAGGCCGTCCTGTGCGGCGGCACCGTCGAGCTGGTCCGCGCCGGCTTCGAAGTGCTGGTGGAAGCCGGCTACGCGCCGGAAATGGCCTATTTCGAGTGCCTGCACGAGCTGAAGCTGATCGTCGACCTCATGTACGAGGGCGGCATCGCCAACATGAACTACTCGATCAGCAACACCGCCGAGTACGGCGAGTATGTGACGGGTCCGCGCATCATCACGCCGGAAACCAAGGCCGAGATGAAGCGCGTGCTGGAAGACATCCAGTCGGGCAAGTTCGTCCGCGACTTCATGCTGGAAAACCAAGTGGGCCAGCCCTCGTTCAAGGCCACGCGTCGCCGCGCCGCCGAGCACCAGATCGAGGAAGTCGGCGGTCGCCTGCGCGACATGATGCCCTGGATCGCCAAGAACAAGCTGGTCGACCAGGCCAAGAACTAGGCCTTCTCGGGGGCTTCTAGCTTCCGTACCCAAGTCAAAATCCACGAAGCCCTCGGCCCTTCCAGGCCGGGGGCTTTTCGTTTGCAGCTTGTGTCGCGGTGTTCCGCGTGCATAAACTGAACCAAATGGTTCAGTATTCAGCCGCTCGCCTCGACGCCTCGTTCGCCGCCCTGTCCGACGCCACCCGGCGCGGCGTGCTGGAGGCGCTGGGCCGTGGCGAGGCGTCGATCACCGAGCTGGCCAACCTGTTCCAGATGACTCTGACGGGCATGAAGAAGCACGTCGCGGTGCTGGAAGAGGCGGGCCTGGTGACGAGCGAGAAGATCGGCCGAGTGCGGACCTGCCGGCTGGTCACCCGCGGCCTGGAGGAAGAGGCCGCGTGGATCGAGCGATACCGCCAGCGCTGGGCGCTGCGGTTCGACGCGCTGGACGAGATTGTCGAGGACTTGAAGCAGAGGGAGGACCAGAGTGTCCGCGAAGAATGAGACCGTGGTGACGCGCAAGTCGGACCGGGAGCTGGTCGTGACCCGGCTCTTCGACGCGCCGGCGCGCATCGTGTTCGAGGCCTGGTCCCGGGCCGAGCTGTTCCAGCGCTGGTGGGTCCCGAAGGCCTTGGGCGTGCCCCTGCGCGCCTGCGAGATGGATGTGCGCACCGGCGGCGGCTACCGCCTGGAGTTCGGCCTGGACGCGGCCAACAGCATGGCCTTCTACGGCAAATACACCGAGGTGACGCCGCCCTCGAAGATCGTCTGGACCAATGAGGAAGGCGGGGAAGTCTCCATCACCACCGTCACGTTCGAGGCCCAAGGCGACAAGACGCTGCTGACGCTGAGCGAGCTCTATCCCAGCAAGGCGGCGTGCGACGAGGCTCTTCAGGGCTCGGCCCAAGGCTTCCCCGTGCAGTTCGAACAGCTGGACGAGCTGCTGGTCGAGCTGATCGCCTGACGAGACGACCTGGCCAGTAAAGTCATTCCCCGTGTCATCCCGGCCGGAGCGCGCAGCGCGGAGAGCCGGGACCCAGGGGCGGCGCGCACGGCGCTTCGTCACCCCCTGGGTCCCGGATAGCCTCCGCGAGGCTTCCGGGATGACAAGCTTTTTGCCTTGGGGGAACTTCTGTCCTCGGCGATCAGGTTCAACCCGCTATTCCAGCACGAACACCGGTCCCCAGCCCAGCTGGTACCGGTGCTCGCCCGAGGACAGGTGCGGGCGCAGCTGCCAGGCGCCGGGGCGCAGAACGCCCGGCGGGCGGCCCTCGACATAGGTGACGGTCAGGACCTCGCCGCCCGGCTCCGAGACGGAGAATTGGCGGATCGGCGGCGCGGCGTTGGCCAGGGCGCGGGCGATCTCGTCGGGGCTCCGCGCGCGCAGCGGGGCGGGGGCGGGGAGGCGCGCGGCGACCTCGGCATAGGCGCCGACGGCGATCACTCGAGGGCCTTGGCGCAGGGCGCCGTAGCCGACGTGGGTGAAGCCGGGCGCGACCAAGTTGGCGCGATGGCCTGGACTGTCGCGCCACTGGTTCATGATCTGCTCGGGCCGCACGGCGCCGTCGGCGTTGCGGCGCATGGCGATGTTCTCGGCCGCCGCGCCGACCAGGTCGCGCGCCAAAAGGCCGACGCGGCCGGCGGGCGAGTAACCCTCTCGCGTCAGGTGGTCGAACCGCTCGGTCACGGCCATGTCGGCGGCGTGGGCGCGGGCGGCGGCGGCCAGACCCGAGTCCCAGGCCAGCGACGGCGCGCCCTCCCGGCGGCGGATCAGATTGTTGAGGTCCAGCAGGGTCCGCTCGAAATCCTCGTCGAAGTCGCCACTGGGCGGATCGGAGAGCAGCGCGCGCAGGCGGCGCTCATAGGCCAGCCAAGGTTGCGACGGGGCGGCGAGGGCGGCGGTGGCGAGGGGCGCGGCGGCCAGGGCGAGACCGCCGGCCAACAGGGTTCTTCGCGCGATGGACGTCATTCAGCCTTCCGACAAACATTGAACGCACGCATTGACAGCGGCGCCTGGGGACCAGACGTAAGGCGCATGCGTCCCGTCCGTTCCCTATGGCTCGCCGGCCCTCAAGTCTGGCTCCCCGACTCCGAAGCCCAGGCCGCCCGGGAGCGGGCCCTGTGCCTGGACGCGGGTTTCGAGCCCATCACCCCCGCCGTCATGCCGCCCGGCGAGGGGGGCGACGAGCTGGAGGCGAGACAGTTCTACGCCGCCCGCATGGCGCAATTGCGCCAGGCCGACGCGGGCGTCATCAACCTGACCCCGTTCCGCGGCCCCTCGGCCGACACCGCCGCGGTGTTCGAGGCCGGGGTGCTGGCTGGGCTGGGCCGGCCAATCTTCGCCTATCTGAACGTCGCCAGCGAGATCGAGGCCGAGTACGTCGCCCGGGTCGACCAGATGCTGGGCGCCTCGCTCGACGAGAACCGCGTCTGGCGCGACGCCGACGAGTGTCAGGTCGAGGACCACGGCCTGCCCGAGACCGTGATGCTGTGGGGGGAGGCGCGGCGGCTGTTCGTGATCGTCACGCACGACCCGCTGCGGGATGTGACCGGGCTGGAGCTGTGTCTCGAGGCGTTGGGGCTTTACGCGGAGTAGGGGGCGTCGCGTTCGATCGCGGATCAGCGGACGGTCTGAATGTCCGCGATGGGTTGAAAACGGACATTGGGGAGCGGATTTCGCAAGCGCCCGTGGAGCTCAGGGCTGATACCGCTCAAGCTCAACCCGGTTGAAGATAACGTGCCAGACCTTGAGCGAGCCGTCCGCTGTTCGCCGAAAGGTGATGATGTTGTTCGTCTCGAACGGGACCGGACTTCCGCCGTTCGCGGGATGCCAAGCGCCTTTGACCCGTCCCCTGGTCAGGACCATGTCGGAGTAGGAGTGAAGTGTCACGATCTCGTGGGTCATGTTGGATCGGCCATGTGACGCCTCGGCGGCAAGCGCCTTCCGCAGCTCGGCCTTGCTCGTAATCGCGCGGCTTCCCTGCGCCATGTGAACGACGTCTTCGCTGTAGATGCTGGTGTCGGTGATGTCCGCGTCGATCTTTTTCAGGATCGCTTTCACCTTCCGAGTATCGTCTTCCACCGAATACGCCATTCCGGTGGCCGGCGGGCGAGTTGGACCTGCAACGGCGAGCGCCGAGGCCGGCAGACGGACGAAAGCGCCACCGTACCAGTTCCCTGTCGCACGACCTTCGCGATCGTACTGTGTCGATCTCAAAGTATATTCGTCAGGCGACACCCATTCGTAGCGATACTGGCGATAGCTGCCTTCGGGCTCGTCCGTGAAACGCACCTTGAACGTCAGGTTGGAAGCCTTGTCGAATGTTCCGACGCCGACGCCGGTGCGCTCCGTCCCGAAATGCGAGAGCCAATGCACCTGTTGTTTCGACGCGTCGTAGGTCCACAGCGTGTGACCGTTCAACGCGCCGGCCTTGACGACGCACAACATGCTGCGGTCGGTGTTCACCCTCGCGCACTGGGTGTGATGATTGGGTATGATCTGCATTTCGACCGTTCGCCCATCGCCGACATATTGAAACTTGTCGTCCTTGAGCGTCCACTCGCCGAACAGGGCTGAGAACGGATTTTCGCCGGCGGGCGCGGGGGCTGGCTGGGCGTAAGCGCCAGCACCGCAGAGCGCGATAAGCGATCCGGCCAGAGATCCGCCAAGGACGGCTCGGATCGTTCCACCCAGACAGGTTTGGTGAGCCATTATTGCCCCCTGATCGCGCGGTCGAGCACGTGAGACGCCATGATCTGGCAATGTAACTCACGCTCGGGTGAATGTCCGCAACGGGGGGTGAACAGACCTTATAGCCCGAACCAGCGCTTCTTTTTCTGTGCAACGGTGCCCCATCCATCGTAGCGGACACCGCGCTTTTTCTCTTCGGCCAGAGCGTCGATTGTGAGGGCGCGGATGGCACTGTCTTCCGTCGTCTGGTTCCGGCGTACGTCGAGCGCTAGCTCGTCACCTAGATCAACGATCTGGATCACCTCCCAGCCGCCAGAAGCCTTGGCGAAGGCCTGGATATTCTCCGCTGGACCAACGAAGCGAACATCCACCGGGCGCCTAGTCCGAGCATCGTCGCCGTTGCGGCGCAGCGATTTCAGAACCTCGACATCGCCTTCCCATTCGGCGCTCAACCGCCCTTCATCGAGGTGATCTTTATGGGTCATGTTGCCATCCTAGACAGCGGGGCAACTACCGGGAAGCGGCCTGAGCGAACTTCCGACTTGGGTCGCAAGCCGACCTCCCGAGGTCGGAGCGAACCTTACATCTCTTGGAGGCTGCAGCGTGCAGGGCTGTTCAGGTCAGTCAAGGACGACGCTGCGCGTCGCCGCGGCGCGGTCGCCAGAGGCGATCCTTGAGTGACCTGAACAGCCCTGCGATCGTCTCGCCGTGAGATGTAAGGATGGCTTCCGTCGCGGGGGGGACGGGACCAACCAAAACCCTCTCCTCCCCCAGCGGGGGAGGGGGACCCGCGAACGCGGGTGGAGGGGGCCTCGTGCGGTGGGGTTACATCCTGTGGGCGGCGGGTTCGGGTCTATCCTGACGCCTTGGTTATCGTGTTTGGTTCGGTCGGCCCCTCCACCGCCGTTCGGCGGTCCCCCTCCCCCGGAGGGGGAGGAGAGGAAAAAGTACGAGCGTTCGCCTTGCTCTATCATCCGCGTATCCGGAATCGAACCGAACGATTTCAACGACTTCTCACTTTTACACGTCGCTGGATCATCCGCGTTCAAACCCCGCTCATACTGATCTCACCCGATGGCTTGGAAGGGACGTCCGGCCGGCGATCGTGACGGCTGTCGGGGGTGGTCGAGCGGGAAGCGCTCGCCGGTCTTCCTTAGCTTGGGGAAGACGTCTTCGCGACGGTCCAGCGGCGGGCTCCCTGAAACATCGGGACGAAGCCCTGGCGGCGAAGACTTCGGCGGCGCGACAGGTCCGGGCTGAAATCGCCCGGGCGTTCCGGGACCGGGGTCGTCGCCCCGGCCCGCCCGTCGGGGGCCTAGCGGCGAGAGCGGGTTAAAACCCCGCGCCTCGCGGGCTCACCGGATAACGCGCCACGCGGAGCGTCTGGCTTCGTCGAAACGGTACTTAACTTCCAAACCTCCGGACGGATGTCCGGCGCTCCGCGTCTCTTCCACACCTTCAGCGGCAAGCCGCGTGAAGCGGCGGTGGTGCGTCTCAAGCGCCCCCTCCGTCTCGTCGCGTATCCGCGCCGATCCACCTCCCCCGCAAGCGGGGCAGGAGGGGAGCGGCTTCCTCCTCACCCGTAAAACGGGGGAGGTGGCGCGCGGCGAGAGCCGCGTGACGGAGGGGGCGCTACAAGTGCGAAGAGGCTTGGTTCACCACCCCAGCGCCGCCTCGCCCCGCAGGATCGCCTCGGCTTCCGCCGAGTGCTTGCCGCCGTCGCGGTCGTGCAGCACCAGGGGGGGCAGCAGGACCAGCGGGGCCTTGCCGGTCTTGATGGCCCGCACGATCACCCGCTTGGCCGGGACGTCGGAGAAGGGCGCGATCGGGCGGATGCGGAACGAGCCGGCCTTGGGCGCGAGTTCCGCCAGGATGTCGGCCAGGCGATCGGCGCGGTGGATGATCGTGATCGTCCCGCCCTCGCGCACGGCCTTCAGGCAAAAGGTCGTCCAGGCCTTGAGGCCGCCGTCGGCCATCCAGGCGCCGCTCTTGGCGGGATGGGGCGCGCGGAGAGCCGCCGGGTCGTCGAAGAACGGGGGATTGGTCATCACCGCGTCGAAGACCGGCAGGCCCAGGGCGCGGAAGCCCGAATCGATATCGCCCGCTTGGATGGCGACGCGGTCGGACAGCACGTTAAGGTGGGCGTTTTCGGTCGCCAGGGCCGCCGAGACCGGGTCGCGCTCCACGCCTTGGAACAGGACGTCGGGCCGGCGCGCCGCCGCGGCCAGCAGAGCGCCGCCCACGCCGCAGCCAGGCTCCAGCACCCGCTGGCCCGGCAGGGCGTCGCATGCGGCCGCCAGCAGGGCCGCGTCCATGCCGGCCCTATAGCCGTCGGCCTTCTGGCGTAGCCTTACGCGGCCCCCCAGAACCCGATCCTCCGTCACCCGCGGATCGTCCAATGCTTTTGAGCCCTTGTGCTCGCCTTGACCCTGACCTATCCCGCCACCATTGTCCCTC
The DNA here is from genome assembly GCF_031454995.1 of Caulobacter segnis. Lineage (GTDB taxonomy): Bacteria > Pseudomonadota > Alphaproteobacteria > Caulobacterales > Caulobacteraceae > Caulobacter > Caulobacter segnis_E. Next base: position 85,660 of record NZ_JAVDRV010000006.1, read on the forward strand.
GCAACGGTTCTTCCCGGGAGGGGACGCCGCAAGGAGATCATGGTTTTGGACGCAGCCGCAGCGACCCTCCCCCGGAAGTCGGGCTCGGTGGATCGTCTCGTGCGCCTCGCCGAGACCGACATGGCGGGCGTGAACCGCCTGATCACCGAGCGCATGCAGAGCGACGTGCCGATCATTCCGGCCCTGGCCGAGCACCTGATCGCCGCCGGCGGCAAGCGCCTGCGGCCGCTGCTGACCGTCGCCGCCGCGCGGCTCGCTGCTTCGGATGGGGCCGGCTCTGACAACGACCACTGCCTGAAGCTGGCGGCCGCCGTCGAGTTCATCCACACCGCCACGCTGCTGCACGACGACGTCGTCGACGGCAGCGCCCTGCGTCGCGGCAAGGTCGCCGCGCACCTGATCTGGGGCGGCGCCCAGAGCGTGCTGGTCGGCGACTTCCTGTTCGCCCGCGCCTTCGAGCTGATGGTCGAGACCAACTCGATGAAGGCGCTGGAGATCCTGGCCCGCGCCAGCCGCGTCATCGCCGAGGGCGAGGTCATGCAGCTGATGCGCAGCCACGACCTGAACCTGTCTCAGGCCCTCTATCTCGAGATCATCCAGGCCAAGACCGCCGAGCTGTTCGCCGCGGCCTCGGAGGCCGGGGCGGTCTCGGCGGGCGTTGATCAGACGCGGGCCGACGCGCTGAAGGCCTACGGGTTGAACCTGGGCCTGGCTTTTCAGCTGGTCGACGACGCGCTCGACTACAGCGGCGCCACCGAAACGCTTGGCAAGAACGCGGGCGACGACTTCCGCGAAGGCAAGGCGACCCTGCCGCTGCTGCTGGCCATCGCGCGTTCCGGACCGCGCGAGGCCGAGTTCTGGGAGCGGGCCGTCGGCCGTCGCGAGCAGACCGAAGCCGACTTCCGCCGCGCCCGCGAGCTGATCATCGGCACGGGCGCTCTGGACGCGACCCTGGACCTGGCCACCGACTACGCCGACAAGGCCAAGGCGGCCCTGGCGATCTTCCCGGCCAACGACTGGCGCGAGTCGCTGGAAAGCCTCGCCGACTTCGCGGTCAGCCGCACGGCCTAGCGGCTCGAGCGGTGAATTCGGCGTAATCCGGACATCCTGGTCTTCACAGCAAGGCCGAGCGGGGCCACCTAAGTCCTCGTCGGGCCTACCGGCCTACCAAGGGGACAAGTCGTTGATCCGTTTCGTTCTGAACGTTCTCTGGTTCCTTTTCGGCGGTTTCCTGACCGGCCTGGGCTGGCTGCTGGCCGGCGTTTTGCTGGCCATCACCATCGTGGGCCTGCCCTACGCCGGCGCGGCCTGGCGCATCGCCGGCTTCGCCTTCTGGCCGTTCGGCAAGGAGATCGTCAGCCGCGAGATCCTGACCGGCCGCGAGGACCTGGGCACGGGACCGCTGGGCTTCCTGCTGAACGTGATCTGGTTCGTCCTGGCCGGCTGGTGGCTGGCCATCGGCCATATCGTGGTCGCCGCGGCCGAGGCCATCACGATCATCGGCATCCCGTTCGCCCTGAAGGACCTGCAACTGGCCCAGATCGCCATCGCCCCGATCGGCCGCGTAGTGGTCCGGCGCTAGGCGCGAAAGAAAAGGGGCCGCCTCGCGGCGGCCCCTTCGTCGTTTGGATGTCCGGCGATCAACCCGGCGAGATCATCTTTTCCGGGCGGACGTACTGGTCGAACTCCTCGTTCGTCAGATAGCCGCCGCCGACGGCCTCCTCGCGAAGGGTGGTGCCGTTCTTGTGCGCGGTCTTGGCGATCTTGGCGCAGGCGTCATAGCCCAGCTTGCCGTTCAGCGCCGTGACCAGCATCAGGCTGTTCTCGACGCCCTTCTTGATGTTGTCGACGCGCGGCTCGATGCCGACCACGCAGTTGTCGGTGAAGCTGATCGCGGCGTCGGCGACCAGGCGGACCGACTGCAGGAAGTTGTAGGCCATCACCGGGTTGAAGACGTTCAGCTCGAAGTGGCCCTGGCTGCCCGCGAAGGTCAGGGTCGAGTGGTTGCCGAACACCTGGGCGCAAACCTGGGTCAGGGCTTCCGACTGGGTCGGGTTGACCTTGCCCGGCATGATCGACGAGCCCGGCTCGTTCTCCGGCAGGGCCAGTTCGCCCAGGCCGGCGCGCGGGCCAGAGCCCAGGAAGCGGATGTCGTTGGCGATCTTGAACAGCGAGGCGGCGACGGTGTTGATCGCGCCGTGCGTGAAGACCATGGCGTCGTGGGCGGCCAGGGCCTCGAACTTGTTCGGCGCGGTGGTGAAGGCCAGGCCCGTGATGCTGGCGATCTGCTCGGCGACCTTCTCGGCGAAGCCGATGGGCGCGTTCAGGCCGGTGCCGACGGCGGTGCCGCCCTGGGCCAGTTGCATCAGCATCGGCAGAGTCATCTCGATGCGGGCGATGCCGTTCTCGATCTGCTGGGCGTAGCCGCCGAACTCCTGGCCCAGCGTCAGCGGGGTGGCGTCCTGGGTATGGGTGCGGCCGATCTTGATGATGTCCTTCCACTCGGCCGACTTGGCGGCGAGGGCCTTGTGCAGGTGCTTGAGGGCCGGGATCAGGTCGTGGACCACCTGCTCGGCGCAGGCGATGTGCATGGCCGTCGGGAACGTGTCGTTCGACGACTGGCTCATATTGACGTGGTCGTTCGGGTGGACGGGCTTCTTGCTGCCCATCTCGCCGCCCAGCATCTCGATGGCGCGGTTCGAGATGACCTCGTTGGCGTTCATGTTCGACTGGGTGCCCGAGCCCGTCTGCCAGACGACCAGCGGGAAGTGGTCGTTCAGCTTGCCCTCGATGACTTCGTTGGCGGCGGCGATGATCGTCTCGGCGATCTTCGGGTCCAGCTTGCCCAGGGCCAGATTGGCCTCGGCGGCGGCGCGCTTGACGATGCCTAGGGCGCGGACGACGGGCAGGGGCTGCTTCTCCCAGCCGATCTTGAAGTTGCCCAGGCTACGCTGGGCTTGCGCGCCCCAGTAGCGGTCGGCGGCGACTTCGATGGGGCCGAAGGTGTCGGTCTCGGTGCGCGTGGCGGTCATGCGGCGGGTCTCCCAAAAACGGTCGTGCGCGGTCTAGACCTTGAGCGGCTGGAGGGCAATGTTCGCGGTTGCGATAAGCGCGAGGCCCGCCTACGGCTCGTCCTTCGCTTAACGGGAGAGGCGCCATGAGTCCCCACATCGCTCTGCTGCGCGCCGTCAATGTGGGAGGGCGCAAGGTGCTGAAGGACGACCTTCTGGGCCTGGCGCGCGACCTGGGCTTTGGCGAGGCGAAGACCCTTCTGGCCAGCGGCAATCTCGTGATCTGGGGGCGGCACGAGGGCGGCGCGGCCCTCGAGAAGGCTCTAGAGGACGGTCTGGAGGCGCGGATGGGGCTGCGCACCGACTTCATGGTTCGCGCGCCCGCAGAGCTTCGAGGCGTCATCGACGCCAACCCCTTCCGCGAGCAGGCGGTGGCGCGGCCGAACCATCTGCTGGTCAGCTTCCTCAAGTCGCCGATCGATCAGGGCACGGCGGAGGTTTTGCGCGCGGCGATCACCGGCCCCGAGGAAATCCACACGGACGGACGCACGCTCTACATAGATTTCAAGGACGGCATCGCCGAGTCGACGCTGGACCGTGACTGGAAGAAGACCAAGCGCGCGCCGCTCGGCACCATGCGCAACTGGAATACGGTTCTGAAGCTGGCCGCGATGGTGGCCGCGTGAGCCAGGCTTTCGATGGACCTGACTGGACCCTCCACGGCAAGGTGCGGGCCCGCGAGGCGGGCGGCGAGCTGACCCTGGTGGTCGATGGCCTGACGACCCAGGGCAAGTACTACAAGCCGCTGATCTACGAGTTCTTCCGCAAGTCCTGGCGCGGCTCGCGTCCGGCCTGGGGCGAGTTCAGCGTCGAGATCGGCATGGAATATGTCGGCGAGCCCCCGTGGATGGACCTCGACAACCTGGCCAAGGCCTTGCTGGACGCGATCAAGGGCTACGCCTTCCACGACGACGCCCAGGTCGCCCGGCTGCTGGTCGAGCGACGGCCGGGCGATCGCGAGCGGATCGTCATCCAGGTGCGGAAGCTGAGCACCAACCTGATGCGGCGGACCCTGGAGGACTGAGGGCGTCTTAGCTCCAGGGCAGCAGATAGCCCCACAGGCCCAGAAGCACGCTCAAGAACACGAACAGAAGCGCCGTGAACGTGAAGGCGACCTTGCGCCCGGCGGTCCAGCTATCGACCCGCCGGCCGCCTCGCCACACCATCGGAAGGGCGCCCAACGTGACGACGGCCATCAAGGCCGCCACGAGGGCGCAGGCCGAGCCGCTGAGCAGCCAGCCACTGGGCCAGCCGAAGAAGGCCGCTGTCTGGTCCGAGGACCGGACCGCGAAGACGCCCATGCACACGGACGAGATCAGCCACAGCACGGCCTGGGCGGTCTGCATCTGGCTGGCGCGGGCCTGGACGGGCGTCTGCCGGGCTTCGCGACGATTGCGGACGATGGTTCCAAGGACCGTGGCGAGGCTGGCGAGGCCCGCCAGGGCGGCGATCACGATCAAGAGACGCGCGGACCTGAGGGGGCTTACGCGTTCGTAGGTCGCGAAACCGCGCGCGGCGTAAAAGCGCGACGGACGATCGCCGTTGGCGTCGAAGACGATGACCAACGGTCCTTCGACGGCCTTGAACACGCCGGGGCGTCCGGCGGCGTTGAAGAGAGCGGTCGAGCCGCCTTCGCTGATGGACAGGCGACCTTCTGGCGTCGCCCGGACCGAGGCTCGGCCGACGACGCGGTTGATGAAGCCTTCCAGGCCGCCATAGGCGCGGCGGGTGGTCAGATAGTCGCCCTCGTAGAGCTTGGCCTGCTCGTAGCTCATCGCGCTGGGCGGCGGGACCGCTGGCGGCTTGGCGTAGAAGTGCTCGATGATCGTCGCGGGCAAGGTGGCGGGCAGGTTCGCGCCGCTGTCGGTGTTGACCGAGATGAAGACACCCAGACCCAGGTCGGGCGCGACCACCATGTTCGAATGGAAATAGAGCGTCGCGCCGGCGTGGCCGAAGCCGCGACGTCCGCCGGGCAGGGGAATGTCCTGAAAGCCGGCGTTCCAGCCGGCCGCTTCCGGCGCGGGGCGGTACATGGGCGCGCGGAAGGCCTGGGCGGCCTTGGGCGAGAACACCGTCTTGCCGTCGATGGCGCCGCCGTTCAGCAGCAGGGTCATGTACCTGGCCATGTCGCCGGCTGTGCTCGAGGCTGAACCCGCGGGAGCGACCTGGCCGATGAATTCACGCGGCCGCACCGTCCAGCCAAGAGGCGTCCAGGAGAAGCCGTCCGACAGCTCGGCGGCGAGATCTTCCGACATCGGCGCGGGCAGGTTGTCCCGCCATGGACGCGCTTCGCGGAAGGTCGTGTGACGCATGCCGGTCGGCAGGATGATCTCCTCGCTGACCAGCTGTTCGAACGGCTTGCCGGTGACATTGGCCACGGCGGCGCCGGCGAGGGCGGCGCCGTAGTTCGAATAGCTCGGCAGCAGGCCGGGTTCGCGCACCCGGCGCGGGCGCTCCTGACGCAGATAGTCGGCCAGCGGACGGATCCGGTTGGGATCGCGCTCGAACAGCTGGCCCATCGCCCGGTCCTCGAAACCCGCGGTGTGGGTCATCAGGTCGCGCAGCCGCACCTGGGTTTTCTTGCCTTGATCCTTCAGCTGCAGCGGCTCGGGCAGATACAGGTTCACGGGACCGTCGAGGCGCATGTGGCCCGACTCGATCTCGTTCATCAGGGCGATCCAGGTGAACGTCTTCGAGATGGAGGCGATGCGGAACAGGGTCTTGTCGGGATCGACGGGCCTGCGTTGACCGAGGTTCGCGAAGCCGTAGCCCTTCTTCAGAACGACCTGTCCGTTCTGCACGACCGAGATGGTCACGCCAGCGATGTGGTCGCGCGCCATGGCGCGTTGCACGACGCCGTCCACGAAGGCTTCGAGCTCTTGGCGGGGCAGAGGGGCGACGCCGGCCGCGATGGGCGCCGCGGCGGCGACGCTCGGCGTCTCGGGCGCGGTGGTCGCGGCGACGGGCGGCTTTGGCGCCTGAGTCGCCCGCGCGGCGGGGCGAACCCGGCGCGGACGGAGGCTGGAATAGGGACGGGGGCCCTGCTCGGTCACGGCGGGCGCGTCGCTGACCGGCGGCGGGCTAGGCGTGACGTCCTGAGCGTGCGTCTCCGATCCCGGAGCGGACCATAGTGCGATGAAGGCCGCGGCAAAGGCGGCCGCGGTCGAAACGCGCGACGTCAACGATGTCCCCCGGGTGAAGCGGTAACCCTAGGGTTTGTGTAACCTGCTTGCCGCGTGGGTCAAAGCCGATCGCGCGAGCTGATGTGGAACAGGCGGCGAGCCTTGGCGGTCCGCCCGGCTCCTCCCGCCTTGCCGCGCTTTCCCCGGCTATTTCTTCTTGAAGTTGGCGAACGGAGTCGGCAGCGCCGTGCCCGTGGACTTGGCCAGCAACCGGCCTTCGGCGTCATAGAGCTCGCCTTCCATGAAGCAGACGGTGCGGCCCCACTTCACGACGCGTCCGACCCCTCGCAGCCGTCCCGGCATGGCCGGGCGCAGGAAGCTGGTCTTCATTTCCAGGGTCGGGACGACATGGGTCATGCCCGAGGTGATCATGCCGGCCACCGACATGGCCTCGTCCAGCATGGCGCAGACATAGCCGCCCTGTATCTGGCCCATCGGATTGCAGAGCAGATCGGCGCGCGCGTTGAAGGCGACCTCGATCTCGCGATCGGCTTGGCGCACGGCGAGCATCTCGAAGCCAAGCGTCACCGATCCGCTCGGCGGGTTCTTGGATGCCCGAAAGCGCGCGAGGATCGCCTCGTCGCTCAGGCTTTGCGGAGCGTCCGAGGCGATGTCGCTCATTTCTTTCGGAACTGGTCCAGCGACACGATCTTGGGGCCTTCGTCGCCGGACGGCGCCGGGGCCTTGGTTTCCGGCTCGGCCTCGGGCTCGGGGTCGTCCTCGATGATCTCCGGCGGAGCGAACTGCAGCGCGAACTGCACGGACGGATCGTAGAAGCGGGTCACGGCCGCGTAGGGCACGTTGAGGCGCTTGGGTTGACCGCCGAACTTCAGCGTCACCGAGAACGAGCTCTCGCCGGGGGCCAGGTCCCAATACTGATGCTGCAGGACGATGGTCATCTCGTCCGGGTACTTGCCCAGCAGGTCCTGCGGACCCGACACGCCGGCGGCCTTGGTCTTGAAGGTGATGTACAGGTGATGCGGCTCGGGCAGGCCGCCCGGCTCCGCCGCCTTCTTCAAGGCCGCCCTGACCACGCCGCGCAGGGCGTCCTGGGCCATGGCCTCGTACTGCATGAGGTCTTCGGGCTGTTCGGTCTGGGACATGCGCTGGGGTCGATACTTCGGACTGAAAACGAAGCCGGGAGCCTAGCGTGTCGGAGGCCTGTCGCAAAGCTCTCCGATGCCATTCCGAAGCGCGTGCGACAAAGGCGCCGGGGTGTCAGGGCCGCAAGCGTTTGCATCGCATGGGGCGAAGAGGGTGTCCCGACGACGCGGATGAAAGTGGAGGGATTCTGTTGGCGGGCTCCCCCACGTCTTCTCGAAAAGAGAGGAGGGAGCCTCGGCGATGTGGTGGAAAGTGGAGGGATTCTGTTGGCAGGCTCCCCCACGTCTTCTCGAAAAGAGAGGAGGGAGCCTCGGCGATGTGGTGGAAAGTGGAGGGATTCTGTTGGCAGGCTCCCTCCGGGCCCCGCCTAGGGATCTGAACCCCTAGGACTTAAGAGGCGAATTCACCTGCACCGCATTACGCGGCGACGGCGAACTCTTCAGCGAAGTTATCGTTCGCATTTAGATAAAGGCCCGAAACGGTGGGCCAAGCCGAGAGAAAGCAGTCACCTTTACACGTCTGTCGATGCTGATCGGCCCCATGCAGTCCCATGATAACTTGGGAGAGATTTGGTGGAGCCGCCGGGAATCGCACCCGGGTCCAGTCCGCTTATTACGTGCGCGTTTATCCCCATAGTTCGGCCGAAGCCGGACAATCACAATATAGGGGCTTCGACCTCGGTATGGAAGGCCGGACGCTGGACTGTCCCCAGGCTGAGGCGCCCGTCCACCAAAGTGCCGCTGACGACAGCGCCGCGATCCTCGAACAGCTTCAGGGTCTCGCCGACCAAAACGTAGACGCCCGTGAACACGTCGGCGAAGTCGTCGCGCGTCTCGATGAAGCGGCCGTCGGCGCGCAGCTCCAGCGAGATGTGGCCGTCGGGCGAGGTCCAGACGCCGGCGACGGGGATGTGAGGAACGATGGCGGACATCATCATTGGGCGATGCTCCATGCGGGGGTGGCGGCGGGGGCGGGGGATGTCGTAAGCGCGGGTTTCGGGAGCACGGCGGTGGCGGCGGTCAGCGCGGCGGTCACGCCCAGCAGGGCGGCGACAAACCAGCGCGGCGCCGTCACGCCGTTTCGGGGCGTGTAGCGTCTCATCGCGGAGCTCGGGTTTTCGGAGTTGGCCGCATCGGGAGCGGAACGAGGCCACTATGCGGCGGGGGCGGGTCCAGTCGGTAGATCGATGCTCCGGCATGATTGCCTGATCCTCCGGAAGCGAACACCGTCGCGTGACGGAGGATCGTGCAAGGCTTACAAATGGCCTCGAAGAAGTAAGGAAAACCGATGAGCACGCGTGAGGCGCTGGCAGCCCTGATTGAACGATTCACGCCGGAGGAAGGGCCGGTCGACACCTGCTGCCCCAGGGTCAACCTCTATCGTCTCTCTCAACCCAGCGAGCCCAACCACGGGCTCCATGACCCGTCCTTCTGCGTTCTGGCGCAGGGGCGAAAGCGTGTCACGGTTGGCGACGCCCTCCACGAATATGACGAGCGCAACTTCTTCCTGTCGTCGATCGACGTGCCGGTGACCGGGCAGGTCGTCGAGGCGTCACCGGACAAGCCTTACCTGAGCTTCCGGATCGTGCTCGACGCCAAACTGATCAGCGAGATGATCATGGAGTGCGGCCTTGCCGCCCGGCTCGACGCCGCCGCGCCCTTGGTGGGCGGCATGTCGGCCGGCGCGATGACGCCGCAGCTGCTCGACGCGGTCTACCGAATGGTGTCGCTGCTCGACACGCCCGAGGACATGGCGGTCATGGCGCCGCTGATCGAGCGCGAGATCCTCTATCGGCTCCTGACCGGGCCGCAGGGACCGCGCCTCGCCCAGATCGCTCGCCGCGACAGCCGCCTGCGGCAGGTCAACCGGGCCATCGGCTGGATCCGGCGCAACTTCGACCAGCCGTTCAGTATCGACGCGGTCGCCGAGGAGGCGCGCATGAGCGCTTCGGCGCTGCACCAGCATTTCAAGGCCGTGACGTCGCTGTCGCCGCTGCAGTACCAGAAGCAAATCCGCCTCCAGGAAGCCCGTCGCCTGATCCTGGTCCAGCGCCTGGACGCGGCGACCGCGGGCCATACCGTCGGCTACGACAGTCCCTCCCAGTTCAGCCGCGAGTACGCGCGGCTGTTCGGCGCGCCGCCGCTCAGGGACGTGGCGCGCCTTCGGGAACAGCCGGAGATGGCGGCCGCGGGAGCCTAGGGCAGGGCCGACCAGGGCAGGGTGACCTTGGCGTCGGCCTGACCCCAGATCGTCACGGTCTGAGCATTGGGATCCACGGTGATCTTGTAGACGTAACGCGCGCCGTTCTGGGTGTTGTTGGACAGGACGTTGTTCGAGGCGTCGTAGGTCACCACGCCATAGGCGACGCGGTTGTCCATGAAGCTGAACGCCCAGGTCGTGTGGCCCTTGTACTTTATGACAGGACACGTCGGGCTGGACTCCAGCGTGTTGGGACCCTTCAGGCACGTGACCTTCAGGCCGCCAGGAACCGGCGGCGGCGCGTTGGCGGGGACCTGAACGATTTCCGGCGCGGCGGTTGGCAGGTCGCTCCACGCGACGTCCACCTTGGCGTTGGCTTGGCCCCAGACGCCGACGGTCTTGGCGTTGGGATCGACGGTCATCTTGTAGACGTAGCGCGCGCCGTCACGCGTGACGCTCTTCACGACGTTATTGGCGGCGTCGTAGGTGACGATCCCATACGAGACCCGGTTGTCGATGAAGCTGAACGCCCAGGTCGTGTTGCCGCCGTACTGGATCACGGGGCAGGTCGGGCTCGATTGCAGCGAGTCGGGACCGGTGAGACACGTCACCTTCATGCCGCTGGGCACGGGCGGGGGACTGTTGGCGGGGACGAGAGCGATCGTGGGCGCGGACTGCGCGAGGGCGGTCGAGCCCCCGGCCAACGCGGCGAGCACGGTAAGCGGGACTAGGACGCAAGCCGACAGACGCGAGATCATGCGGAACATGTGAGCCTCCCTTTATGTGCAAAAGCTCATACCGCCGTTGTGTCGTTTGAACAACTATAACAAGTATTTTTCGTCCATTCTCGCTATGGGCGGGTTGGCGAGGCGCCCTCATCGTCCTCGAAGGGGACGGCGGCAGGCTGCGAGCGGCTTCCTTGGCCGGGGAGAAGGGCGCCGCCTGACGCCAACAGGTCGGCGTAGGCCTTATGCTGCCGTGAGAAATCCGACCCGCGCGGGAGCGTTGCGTCGAGGCGGGCGTCTCGGCCAAGCGCCGCTCCGACGGCCGTGGTCAGGATCGAAGCGATCGAGCCGACCTCCGCGTCGTCGCAGGCGCGCCGAAGGTGCCGCGCCTGGCCGGGAACAAGCAGTGTGACATCCCAGGAAACGCCGTCGACGCAGAGCGCCGAGACCGCGCCGCCGCCATAGTCCACGATCACCGAGCGGGGCTGAGCCCAGGCGGGATCGGCTGGAGCAGCCCTGAGGGCCTCGACGGCCTGTCCCCCCAGTTCGGCGTTGATGTCGACGCGCCGGCCGATCTCGGGCGTGCAGCAGCCCAGGCCCGCCCGCGCTTGGACAAAGGCGCGGCCGTCGCGTCGCAGGGTCAGGCGGATGACCGTCTGGCGGACGCCTCGCGCGGGTCGGGCCCAGACCTCGAGGATCAGCTCGCCCGTGCGCAGAACCTGGCTCTGCAAAGGCTGAAGGCCCCAGAGGCGGTAGAGGAGGGGCTCGACGCCGTTATCGATCGGTATGGGCTGTTCGCCCTTGCCGAGCTGGCGGTTAGCGAGGGGCTCAAGCTCCGCCGAGGGGCGTGGAACGTCCGGCGACCACCAGGCGGCGGGATCGGGCGGCGGCGCCTGCTGGACGGCGAGAACTAGCCCCGCGATCGCTCCGGTCAGGCCGCTCATCCGCCCATCTCCGCTACATGCCTTCGACGCCCCGTTCGATGGAAAGGACGCCCGTGCGGGAAAGTTCCACCAGGCCCAAAGGGCGCATCAGGTCCAGGAACTTGTCGATCTTGGACGGCGCGCCCGAGATCTCGAACACGAAGCTCTCCAGCGTCGTGTCGACCGGCTTGGCGCGGAAGATCTCGGCGATGCGTAGCGCCTCGACGCGGTCGACGCCCGAGCCGCGCACCTTCACCAGGGCCAGTTCGCGCTCGACGCCGTTGGGGTCGCGGGTGACGTCGTGGACGCGGCGGACGTTCACGACCTTGTTCAGTTGGGCCTCGATCTGGTCCAGCACCTGGCGCGTGCCGCGGGTCACCACGGTGATGCGGCTGGTGTGGGCGTTGCGGTCGGTTTCGGCGACCGTGAGGCTCTCGATATTGTACCCACGCGCCGCGAACAGGCCGACGACGCGATGCAGCACGCCGGGCTCGTTGTCGACGAGCAAGGCGAAGGTCGCGGTCTGTTCGGCTTGGCCCGAGGGGCTAAGGTCGTAGGCCGAGGCGGGGGCGGGTTGGACGTTGGCGGTCATGGATCGCTTCTATGCCAAAGGAATGGGGAAGGGCGAGGGGCCTAGACCAGCCCCGCGCCATCCTCGCCGATCACATTACCGATGTCCTCGACCTCGCCCATGATCATCTCGTTGTGGGCCTTGCCCGAGGGGATCATCGGCAGGCAGTTCTCGTGCTTCTCGACGCGGCAGTCGAAGATCACCGGCTTGTCGCTGTTGATCATCTCCAGGATCTTGCCGTCCAGCTCGGCCGGGTCGTCGCAACGGATGCCGACCGCGCCGTAGGCCTCGGCCAGCTTCACGAAGTCGGGCAGGCTGTCCGAATAGGAGTGGCTGTAGCGCTCGCCGTGCAGCAGCTGTTGCCACTGGCGGACCATGCCCATCCATTCGTTGTTCAGGATGAAGATCTTGACCGGCAGGTCGAACTGGATCGCGGTCGACAGCTCCTGGATGCACATCTGGATCGAGGCTTCGCCGGCGATGTCGACGACCAGGCTGTTCGGGTGCGCCAGTTGCACGCCCAAGGCGGCGGGCAGGCCGTAGCCCATGGTGCCCAGGCCGCCGGAGGTCATCCAGCGGTTCGGCTCCTCGAAGCGGAAGAACTGCGCGGCCCACATCTGGTGCTGGCCGACCTCGGTCGTGATGTAGACGTCCTTGTCCTTGGTCAGCTCGTACAGCCGCTGGATGGCGTACTGGGGCTTAATGACCGTGTCGGACGACCGGTACTTCAGGCACTGGCGCGCGCGCCATTGGTCGATCTGGGCCCACCAGTCGCTGAGGGCGGCCTTGTTGGGTTGCAGGTTCGCGGCCTTCCAGGCGGCGATCAGGTCTTCCAGCACCGAGCCGGCGTCGCCGACGATCGGCAGGTCGACGCGGACGTTCTTGTTGATCGACGAGGCGTCGATATCGATGTGGATCTTCTTGCTGCCCGGCGAGAAGGCGTCCAAGCGGCCGGTGACGCGGTCGTCGAAGCGGGCGCCGACGCAGATCATCACGTCGCAATCGTGCATGGCGTTGTTGGCCTCGAACGTGCCGTGCATGCCCAGCATGCCCAGCCACGCGGGATCGGCCGCCGGGAAGGCGCCCAGGCCCATCAGGGTCGAGGTGACCGGCGCGCCGGTCATGGCCGCGAATTCGCGTAGCGCCGCGCTGGCCTTGGGGCCGGCGTTGATGACGCCGCCGCCGGTGTAGAAGATCGGACGGCGAGCATTGGAAATTAGCTTGACCGCGTCCGCGATCCGGCCCGCGTCGCCCTTGATGCGCGGCGCGTAGGCGTGGGTCGATTGGACCTCTTCGGGCCCGTAGTACTCGCCCTTGGCGAACTGGACGTCCTTGGGGATGTCGATCAGCACGGGACCGGGGCGGCCGGTCGTGGCGATCTTGAAGGCCTCATGGATGATCTGCGGCAGGTCGCGGACGTCTTTGACCAGGTAGTTGTGCTTGGTGCACGAGCGGGTCATGCCGACGGTGTCGGCTTCCTGGAAGGCGTCGGTGCCAATCAAGTGCGTCGGGACCTGGCCGGTGATGACGACCATCGGAATGGAGTCCATCAGGGCGTCCATGATGCCGGTGATGGCGTTGGTCGCGCCGGGCCCCGAGGTGACCAGAACGACGCCCGGCTTGCCCGAGCTGCGGGCGTAGCCCTCGGCCGCGTGGGTCGCGCCTTGCTCGTGACGGACCAGGATGTGCCGCAGGCGCGGCTCGTGGAACAGCGCGTCATAGATCGGCAGGACCGCGCCGCCTGGATAGCCGAAGAGCACCTCGACGCCCTGGTCCACGAGGCCGCGAACCACGATCTCGGCGCCGGTCATGGCGCGATCGGCGGTGTCGGCGGGAGCCTTGCTCTCGATGGTCTGGTGGGCGGTCATGGGACGGATCCGGTGGGAAGCGGGAAGGGTGTAGGCGGAAAAGAAAAAAGGTCCCGAAGGACCTTTGCGCGCGCGACCGAACTACGGCGTGACTTCTAAGGTCACGTCGCGGACGGCCGCTCCATAAGTACGATCATGGTTTTGCGCACGAGTCTTGCTCCAAAGCTACGGAATGGGTCATGGCATGCGCGCGTTAACCCGTCAAGGCGCGGATCGCCGCAAGGATGTGCCTTTCCCGCGCGGTGTGACCTTACCGGAGTTTCACGTGACAGGGGCAGGTTTTCCCCATCACGGTCGCCCTCCCGCAATCGAGGAGCGTGCAAGTGTTCGGTCGGCGCGAATTTCTAGTTGGAGCAACGGCCCTCGGTGTCGCTGGAAAGACGTCAGCGGCGGTGCTGTCGGGCGGCGCCGCGGACAAGGCGGTGGACGCGTTCCTCAGGGCTCAGCCGTTCCAGGGCGTGGTGCTGATCGGCAAGGCCGGCAAGCCAATCTATTCGCGGACGGTCGGGTTCGCCGACATCGAGGCCAAAACGCCGGCTAAGCTTGGCACGCCCTATCTGATCGCCTCGATCTCCAAGTGGCTGACCTCGACCGCGCTGCTGAAGCTGGCGGAGCTTGGGAAGGTCGATCTCGAGGCCCCAATCTCGACCTACCTGCCGGACTACCGCGCCGACACCGGCGCCAAGGTCAAGCTGAGGCACCTGATGACGAACGTCAGCGGCGTGCCGAACGGCTTTTCGAGCTGGACCAAGGCCAATCCGGATCCGGACCTCTTCAAGAAGCCGATGACGACGGCCCAGGCCGTCAAGCTGTGGTGCTCGGGCGATCTGGCGTTCGAGCCGGGGACCAAGTTCGACTATGCCCTGACCAACTGGGTGATCATCACCGCGATTATCGAGGCGGTCACCGGCGAGGCCTATGCGGACGCGATGTCCAAGCTGGTCGTCGAGCCTCTGGGCTTGGCTCAAACCGCGCCGGTCGATCCGCCGGATCTGGCCGTCTCCTATCGCACGCTCGACCCGCTGGTTCGGCAATCGAACGACCGCTTCCCCTTCTTCGCCGCCAGCGGCGGCTATTCCAGCACGGCGGGGGATTTGCTGAAGGCCGCGCACGCGATCTTCGATGGCGGGTTCCTGCCGCCGGCCCGCAAGAAGGCGCTGCTGACCGTGGGCTGGCCGGACCAGGACTACGCGCTGGGTGGCCGCGTGAAGACCTTGTTCGCCGATGGCATGCCGCGCGTCTTCGCCTGGGAGACGGGGCGAGCGGCGGGCTACCGCTCGGTGCTGGGTCACCGTTTCGACGACCAGACGACTGTTGTCCTGCTGAACAACACCAGCATCACCCAGAGGGCGATGGACGAGTTCGCCTACGGCCTGTTCGCGACCGTCTAGGTTTCCAGCGTGCGGGCCAGCAGCTCCAGCGCCGCGGCGGCGAAGGCCCGCATGTTGGGGCCGCGTTCGGGGCTGCCGGTCTCGATCGTGGCGCTGACCGAGGCGTCCTCGCCGACCACCGCCATGCAGCAATGGCCGGGCGCGTCGCCGTAGCGGTTGCCGTCGGGCCCGGCGGCCCCGGTTTCCGACAGGCCCCAGGTCGCTTTCAGGTTCTTGCGGGCCACGCGCGCCAGTAGCTCCGCATAGGGCTCGCTGGCCGAGCGCAGGCCGTCCATCGCCTTCTGAGGAATGTCCATCAGGGTCAGGCGCGCCCGAGCCGTATAGACGACCGCGCCCCCGACATAGAACTTCGACGCGCCCGGCACGGCGAGTAGCGCCGCCGAGATCAGGCCGCCGGCGGAAGACTCCGCCACGGCCACGGTCTCGCCCCGGGCGATCAGGCGTTCGGCGACGCGTTCGGCGAGGGCGTTGAGATCGGACATGGGGCTTCCTTGGGAACGAGCGCCTCTCCCATAGGGGCCAAGACGGGGGCATGCAAACCTAGGCGAGAATGGCTGTCGTCAGGATCGCGCGGACGTGCTCACTATGGCCTAGCTCAACCTGGGAGATCCTTGTGCCGCTACAAGCCGTCCCGCCGCCCACGACCCCGCCCGCCCAGGCCGCCGCGCCAGCGCCCGCCGCCACCGCGCCTCTGCCGCCACAGCTTCAGAAGTTGGCGCCGGTCGCGCAGAAGGCCAAGCGGCTGACGCTGGCCAAGGGCGGTCGGACCGAGGAGGCGGTGGCGCGCTACCAGATTTTCCTGCGCACGATCGTCAAGCCCGGCGCGGTCCCAGCCGCGCCGGAAGGCGTGACGGTCTCGGCGATCCCCTGTGTCTGGGTGGTGGAGTCTTACCTGCAGCGCGATCTTTGCTTCTATTCGATCACGGGCCTGCTTGGCTGCGAGGAGGGAGCCACCCAGCCGCTGCGGGCGATCGAGAACGGCCAGGCTGATCTGCCGGCCGACACGGCCTGCGAGGTCTACGCCAAGCCGGTGACGGCCGCCGAGGATCGGGTGATCGCGACCCTGGATAGCCTCAAGGAGCAGATGTTCGACGAGGACTATCAGCTGGCCGTGAAGCCTCGGCTGGTCAAGGCCGGCGCGACCGTCACGGAGCGCTGACCGTCCCGACCGCGACCCGCTCCCAATCCGGCGTCTGGTTGCGGAACCAGGTCAGCTGGCGCTTGGCGTAGCGGCGGGTTTCCTGCCGCGCGGCCTCCAGCGCCTGCTCCAGAGTGGTCTCGCCCCGCAAGTGCGCCGCGAACTCGCGATAGCCGACGGCCTTGAGGGCGGGGAGGGACGGATCGAGCCCGCGCGCCTCCATGGCCCGCACCTCCTCCAGCGCGCCTTGCTCGACCATCACCGCTAGGCGCGCGTCGCAGCGGGCGTAGAGGTCGGCTCGGGGCGGATCGAGCACCAGCCCCTTCCAACTGCCTGGCTCGAGCGCCGGCTTGGTGTCGGTCTGCCAGGCGGTCAGCGACTTGCCCGTCGCGATGGCCACCGCATGGGCCCGGACCAGGCGCTGGCGGTCGCCGACTTCGATCCGCGCCTCGGCTCGCGGGTCCAGCGGCTTCAGAATCTCGCGGAACTCGGCTTCGCCTCGCGCGGCGTAGAGCAGGCCGGAGATTTCCCGCTGGGTCTCGGGCACGGGCGGCACATCGGCGAGGCCGTGGGTGAGGGCGCGGAAATAGAGACCAGTGCCGCCGACCACGATCGCGGGCTTCCCGCGCGCGGCGATCTCGGACAGCGCGATGGTGGCGGCTTCCAGCCAACGCCCGACCGACCAGCCGACGGCCGCGTCGACCACCCCGAAAAGATGATGCGGCGCGCGGGCTACCTCGTCGGGCGAGGGTCCGGCGGTAAGCACGCGCAGGCCAGCGTAGATCTGCATGGAGTCGGCGTTGACGATCTCGCCGCCGATCCGTTCGGCCAATCGCAGCGCATGGGCCGACTTGCCGCTTGCGGTCGGGCCCGCGATCAGCCAGATGCGATAGCCATCGCCTTGGGAGCGATCCAAGGTTGCGTCAGACTGGGAAGAGCTCATGCGTCCGTCCTGCCTCATCGCGGCCAGCCTTGCCGCATCCGCCCTTCTTTCGCCAGCCTTCGCGAACGCGGCGGATGTGAACGCGAAGGCGCAGGTCGCCCAGTCGCCCGCGGCCAGCCCCTCGGTGACGGGGCCGGCCCTCTCCGCCGCCACGAGCGAGAAGGCGGGCTGCGGCGCGGTTCTCATGATTCTGGGCAAGGTCGCCGACGGCTATCCCGAGATGTTCGCCAAGCAGAGCAACGGCAAGACGGTGCAGTCCATGCTCAGCGCCTTCGGGTTCAAGGGCAAGGCCATGCTGGACGAAGCCTTCGCGGAAGGCGGGGCCTTGGGCCTCACGCCGAGCCAGACCTATGAGGCCGGCGTCGCCTCGCTGCTCAGCCTGGCCAAGTCCGAAGTCACCGGCGCCAGCGATCCGAACGCGGCGGGCCGGCAGGCCGGCGTCGCCCTGATGAAGCGCTGCACGGGACTGGGCGGATAGCCGAGGCGGGTTGACGGGCGGGACGGCCTGGCTTAGCGCCCCCCGGCATGCTCGCCATCACGCTCGTCGGCCAAGGGGCCGAAACCGTCGCTCGCGCCCTGGACCTGGGGCCGTCGGTCCTTTTGGGGCCTAACGCCGTGGATCTTTCGACGGACGTCGCGCTGGCGGACGCCAAGGCGCGGGTCGCCGAGATCATCGGAGAACAGGCGATCGACTTCGCCCTCCAACCGATCGAGAACCGCCGGAAGCGCCTGCTGATCGCGGACATGGACTCGACGATCATTAACGTCGAATGCCTGGACGAGCTGGCGGACTTCGCCGGCGTGAAGGCTCAAGTCTCGGAGATCACCGAACGGGCCATGCGCGGCGAGTTGGCTTTCGAGGGCGCGCTGCGCGAGCGGGTCGGCATGCTGAAGGGCCTTTCGGTCGATGCGCTGCGGAGCTGCTATGAACAGCGCGTCCAACTGAACCCCGGCGCGCGGACCATGGTCATGACCATGGCCCAGCACGGCGCGCGCTGCGCCCTGGTCTCTGGCGGCTTTACCTTCTTCACCAGTCGCGTGGCGCAGGCGGCGGGTTTCCACCTGAATCGCGCCAACACCCTGATCGAACGGGACGGCGCCCTGACCGGGGAGGTCGCCGATCCGATCCTCGGCAAGGAGGCCAAGCTGGCGGCTCTGCGCGAAGAAACGGCGGCCTTGGGGCTCACCCCCGCCGACGCCCTGGCGGTCGGAGATGGCGCCAATGACCTGGCGATGATCGAGGCCGCGGGCCTGGGTGTCGCCTATCGCGCCAAGCCGATCGTCGCGGCCCAGGCCGACGCCAAGGTCGACCATACCGACCTGACGACCTTGCTCTACTTCCAGGGCTACAAGGCCGAGGAGTTCGTCTCGTGAGCTTTCCACGCCGCGTCGATGCGGTTGTCTTCGACATGGACGGCCTGCTGCTGGACACCGAGATTGTCTACCGCGCGGCGATGATCGAGGCTGGGAGCGTCTTCGGCGTCCAGTTCACCGGCGAGACCTACGCCTCGATGGTGGGCAAGACGAACCCCGAGTGCGGGGTGATGCTGCAAGGGCTGTATGGCGAGGCCTTCCCGGTGCAGGCCTATTTCGAGCGCGTTTGGGCCGACGTCGAGGATCTGCTGGAGGCCGAAACCAAGCTGAAGGCGGGCGTGGTCGAAATCCTCGACTATCTGGATGACCGGGGACTGCCGCGAGGCATCGCCACCTCGAACGGCATGGCCGCCGTGGAGCGTTATCTAGGCCGCTTCGATCTGCTGCACCGTTTCAACGCCGTGGTCGCCCATCACGACGTGACGCGCCACAAGCCCAATCCAGACCCGTACCTGCTGGCGGCGCAACGCATCGGCGTCGATCCCAGCTACTGCCTGGCGCTCGAGGACTCGCACCCCGGCGTCCGCGCCGCCCACGCGGCGGGCATGATGACGGTGATGGTGCCGGACATTCTCGACCCGAACGAGGAGATGCACGACAAGTGCGTCCACATCGCCGAGAGCCTGCATCACGTGATGGATTTGCTGAAGGCCGCGTCCTAGCCGACGAGCGACACGATCGATGCGGTCGAGACCAGCATGACGGACTGGGCCGCCTCGTTGTTTCGACGTTGCTGCTCAATGCGCTTCGCGGCGCGAGCCTCAGCGGATTCAGTGAGGATTTCGTGCCAGCGCTGTGGCTTGCCGTAAGCGCCGGGCCGAAGGGGAGATCGTCTGGCCATCATGTGAAAAGCTCCACGATGGCCGGAGCTTAGCACGACAGGCGTCGCCGACCAAACGCCCTAAGGGCCGCGCCCGGCTTGTAAATGCCGCCGGTCGCGCGGATATGGGGGCTCGCAATACGAGGCCTGACTGACGTGACCGGCGTAACCCCCGCTACCCTCGACGACGCCCGCGTGGCGCTGGACCGCATTCCCGACCCCGTCAGCGGGCGAGGGCTGGTGGCGGCCGAGCTGGTCCAGGGGCTGGTGGTCCGCAACGGCCGGGCGGGCTTCATGCTGGAGGTCCCCGCCAGCCAGGCCGCGACCTACGCCCCGGTCCGCGACGCCGCCGAGAAGGCGTTGGCGGCTCTGCCTGGGATCGACGTCGCCCAGGTGGTGCTGACCGCCCAGGCCGCCGAGGGCGCGACCCGGGTGCGCAAGGGGGCCAAGGTCTCCGAGGATCCGCAAGCCCGCATGGTCCCGCCGCCGGAAGCCGAAAAGCCCGCCCACGTTCGTCACGTGATCGCGGTGGCCTCGGGCAAGGGCGGGGTCGGCAAGTCCACCGTCTCGACCAACCTCGCCGTCGCCTTCGCCAAGATGGGCCTGCGCGTCGGTTTGCTGGACGCCGACGTCTACGGGCCTTCGGCGCCCAAGATGATGGGCGTCGACGGCGACCCGCTGTTCGAGAACGAGAAGCTCCAGCCGCTCGAAGCCCACGGCGTCAAGCTGATGTCGATCGGCTTCATCGTCGACGAGGGCAAGGCGATGATTTGGCGCGGACCGATGGCCTCGTCGGCCGTCCGCCAGATGATCCGCGATGTCGCCTGGGGCTCGGAGAAGGAGCCCTTGGACGTGCTGGTCGTCGACTTGCCGCCGGGCACCGGCGACATCCAGCTGACCCTGGTGCAGAAGCTGCGCATCGACGGCGTCGTGCTGGTGACCACGCCGCAGGAGATCGCCCTGATCGACGCCCGCCGCGCGGCGGTGATGTTCGAGAAGACCGCGACGCCGATCCTGGGGCTGATCGAGAACATGGCCTTCTTCGCCGATCCCTCGACCGGCGCGCCGATCCCGATCTTCGGCGAAGGCGGCGGCGTGGCCGAGGCCGCGCGCCTGCAGGTTCCGCTGTTGGGCCGCGTGCCGATCGAGATGGGCGTGCGCATCGGCGGCGACGAGGGGGTTCCCGCGGTGATCGGCGAGCCGAAGGGCCAGGCGGCCCAGGTCTTCGTCGCGGCGGCCAAGACGCTCTGGGAAGCGGTCGGTTAAGCCACGAAAAAGCCCGCCAGGATCGCTCCTGGCGGGCTTTCTTTTGGATCGTCCGCGGCGCTTAGAAGCTGAAGCGCGCGCCTGCCGACAGGACCACGGCCGAACCCGTGACGTCGCCCCTCAGGCGAGCGGTCGAGCTGGTCGCCGTCACGTCGGTGCGGTTGATCTCGCTATCGTCGAAGCTGATGTAGTTGATCGCCGCGTCGAGCTTGAGGTCGTCCGTCGCGGCCCAGGTGGCGCCGGCGGCGTACATCATGCGGTCGCCGTCCGGCACGCGGGCGGTGCGGCCGACGTCCGGCGTCGGGGTCGGGTCATACTGGACGCCGGCCCGCAGGGTCAGGCGCGGCGAGGCCTGGAAGTCGACGCCGGCGGCGTAGGTGGTGACGTCCTTGTAGTCCTGGACGCTGGTCGAGGCGCCGCCCGGGAAGCTGACGCGGATGGCGTCGAACTCACCCCAGCCCACGCGGCTGACCGAGGCGTTCAGGGTCCACTGGTCGTTCACGGCCCAGCGGGCGCCGACATTGGCGATCCAGGGCAGGGTGATCTTGGCTTGGCCGTCGACCGAAAAGTTGCTGGCGGCCGGGATCGGGGCCAGCAGGCCCGAGACGGCGACCGTGCCGTCAAGCTTCTGGTCGATCTTAGAGCGATAGCTGGCGCCGATGGTCAGGCTCTTGGACGGGTGCAACTGGGCGCCGACGGTGTAGCCATAGGCCCAGCCGTCGCCCTTCAGCGACTGGCGGCCATCGGGCTGCAGCGGCGAGATGTTCGGCAGGGCGTTAGTCAGGGTCGCGTCAGCGTAGAGGGCCGTGAAGCCGACGCCCAGGTCCAGCATGTCGTTGACGCGGTAGGCGACGACCGTGTCGATGTTGATCGTGCGCAGGTGCGACTTCAGCGCGTCGTAGCGGGTGAAGCTATCGGGGTTGTACTCGGTGGTGAAGTTGTACGGAGCCGAGACGGCCATGCCCAGCGACAGCTTGTCGTTGATCTTGAACGCGCCGCCCAGGTTCGGGACCACGCCGTCATTGATCGGGTCGAAGGCCGTGCCGGCGCCGCCGATCGGCGTGGTCAGGCCGGCCGGCGGAACCGGGCGCGTGATGGTCGAGCCGTTGTTGACGACCTTGGAGTTCACCTGGATCGCGTTCACGCCCAGGGCGATCTCGCTGCGGTCGATGCCGGCGATCGAGGCCGGGTTCCACCACAGGCTGCCGACGCCCTTGTCGGCCACTTCGCCGGAATAGGCGCGACCGGTGCCGCGCACCGACTGCTCTTGCAGATAGAAGGCCGAGGCCGAGGCCTGCGTGGCGGCGGCGAGGGTCAGCAGGGCGACGCCCGCGGCGAGGTGTGTACGCTTGAGAGACATAAGACTGACGACCTTGTTAAATTTGGGCTCGCCGATCACCCGGACGGCGCCTTTGAGCGCCGCTTTAACGCACCTGCTGGAAGAATGTTGCTCTAAATTGATCAGAGTGTGAATTTTGTCAGTTTTGTAAAAGAACTGGGGCCATAAAGGCCCCAGATCAATCGTCGTTATGTCAAAACTATCCCTTTAGCCTGACAATTGAACGTGAATGCTCAAGCGGAGTCAGCCACCCGCCATCTTGCGGAAGAACTTCTGACCCTGCTCGCCGCCGTTGAAGTAGGCCTTCTGGCCAGCCTCGTCGGTGATCTTGTCCCAGCTGTCGCGGACCTCCTCGGCCGACAGGCCGCCTTCGCCCAGATAGACACCTTCGGTCTCGTAGATGCGCGACAGGGCGAAGGCGCCGGCGCCGGCGGTCAGGATCGCGCCGGTCGGGGCCTCGTCCGAGCAGAGATAGACGACGCCGGGCGTCACATATTCCGGCGCCAGCTTGGCCAGCACTTCCGGCGGCATCAGGCCTTCGGTCATGCGGGTGGCCGCGACCGGGCTGATGGCGTTGATCTTCACGTCGTTCTTGGCGCCCTCGAGCTTGAGGGTGTTCATCAGGCCCAGCACCGCCATCTTGGCCGCGCCGTAGTTGCTCTGGCCGAAGTTGCCGTACATGCCCGAGGACGAGGTGGTCACGACGATGCGGCCGTAATTCTGGGCCTTCATGATGTCCCACACCGCCTTGATCGGCTTGAAGGTGCCGAACACGTGCACCTGCATCACGAGCTCGAAGTCGGCCAGCTCCATCTTGGTCAGGGTCTTGTCGCGCAGGATGCCGGCGTTGGCGATCAGGATGTCGATGCGGCCCCAGGCGTCCATGGCCTGCTTGACCATGTGGGCGACGCCGGCGTCGTCGGTCACGGACGAGCCGTTGGCGATGGCTTCGCCGCCGAAGGCCTTGATCTCCTCGACCACGCTCGTGGCCGCTTCGGACGAGCCGCCCGAGCCGTCGACGCTGCCGCCCAGGTCGTTGACGACCACCTTGGCGCCGCGACGCGCCAGCTCCAGGGCGTGCTGTCGGCCAAGGCCGCCGCCGGCGCCCGTCACGATCGCCACCTTGCCGTCGAAGCGGATGTCCGCCATGCCGAAGTCTCCCTCAAACGCGTGTTTGGTTTGGCCGTGTTGTGCGGCGCGGGGCAGGGGAGGTCAAGGGGAGTGGTTCTGATCCGTCCGCCTTGCCTCAAGCTCCCTTCCCCTTGAGGGGGAAGGGCCGGGGATGGGGTGTCTACCGAGGCCGCGGCGGCGCGCTGCATCTGACGCTGTATTCACCCCACCCCTACCCCTCCCCTTCAAGGGGAGGGGACGTGGTTCATCGGCTTCACGCGGTCACCCGCTGAAGAGATGGAAAGGGACGCGGAGCGCCGGACATCCGTCCGGAGGGTGAGTAGTGATTACCGTTTCGACGAAGCCCGACGCTCCGCGCGACCGTTATCCGCCAGCGTCCCGGGAAGGTGGCCCTGTTCGGGCCTTACCGGGAACCAGGCGTGTCCGTTTCCGGAAGCGCCCGGGGATCGGAGAGGGACGAACCCTTTCCCCCGACCACGCCCACGGCGGGCGGGTGAGCCCAGCAAGCTCAGCCCCGGACCGTCCGAGTAACCCCCTCGAACCTGTCCCCGCTCGATCGCCCCCCGCCGCCACGATGGTCGCTGGCCATGCGCCCTTTCCTCGCGACGAGGTGGTTAGAGCATACGGGCGGTTTCAACGCGGATGATGGAGCGACGTGTAAAAGCGGGAAGTGTTTGAAATCGCTGGATTCGATTCCGGATACGCGGATAATAGAGCGCCGCGAATGCTCGTGGTTTTGCTCTCCTCCCCCTCTGGGGGAGGGGGACCGCCGAACGGCGGTGGAGGGGCCAGCCGAGCCGGCGAAGCCCGCCATTGGCTTCATGACGGGCGCGAAACGATCATCCACAGGATGTAGCCCGGGACACAGGGCCCCCTCCACCCGCGTTCGCGGGTCCCCCTCCCCCGATAGGGGAGGAGAGGCCGCGCTTTATCCTACGCCTTCTTCTTCGCCCCACCGGCCACCGGCGGGGTCGGCTTGTCGCGCTTCACGCCGGCCTTCTGGCCGGGCTTCATGAACTTGACCAGGACGCGTTGGCCGACCAGCAGCGGGGCGCCGTCGGCGCTGACCACCACTTCGACGACGCGCTCGTCGCTGCGCTGGCTGGGATCGTCCGAGGCCAGCTTGCGGGCGCCGAACACCGAGGCGCGGCGCAGCACCTTGCCGATATAGGTCTTGCTGGGGTCGCTTTCCGGCTGAATCTCGACCTCCTGGCCGATCGCCACGTTCGGGATGTCGGCCTCGACGATCTCGGCGCGGACGATGCGTTGGGTGTTCGGCTCAAGGTCGAACATGGCCGTGACGTTCAGGGTCGAGGCGCCGGCGCCGGGGTTGGCCTGGCGGCGGGCGATGCGGCCGTCGGCCGGCGCGCGGATCACCGTCAGTTCCTGATTGTATTGCGACTGGGCCAGCTGGGCCGAGGCGACGCTGATCGCCGCCTGCTGGGCGCCGATATTGGCCTGGGCCTGGGCGATCTGGTCACGCGCCGCGTCCAGACGCTGGGCGGCGACGAAGTTCGAGGCCGACAGGGCCTGCAGGCGGTTGTACTCGCGCTGGGCGGTGCGCTGCTGCACCTGATAGAGCTGAAGCTGGGCCTTGGCCGAGGCCAGGGCGGCCGAGGCGGTCTGGGCCGCCAGGCGCGCGTCGTCGTCCTCCTGCTTGGCCAGGGGCTGGCCGGCTTTGACGATGTCGCCTTCCTGGACGAAGACCTCGCGCACGATGCCCTGGCGGCGCGCGGCCACCTGGATCACGCCGCCCTCGACGTCGGCCTTGCCCTGGGCGATGGCCGCGTAGGGGGAGGGCTCCTCCTGGGCGGCGGCGGCTTCGAGTTTCTTCTTCTTCTCGGCCGCCTGGCCCTTCATGTAGAAGAATCCGCCGCCAAGCAGCGCGACGACGACAAGAACGATCCAGAAAGCGGGTCGGCGCAGGAAGCCGGGCATGTCGAGGTTCCCCCAGAAAATCAGTGGCTGAGCGGCGCGGGATTGGCGTCGGGCGTGCGGCGCACGTCGTCCAGGATCCGGCCGTCTTCGATGTGGATGACGCGGTCGGCATAGGCCTCGAGCCGCGGGTCGTGGGTCACGCAGATCACCGCCGCGCCGCGCTCGGTGGCGGCCGCGCGCAGCAGCTTGATCACGATCTCGCCGCTCTTGCCGTCGAGGGCCGAGGTCGGTTCGTCCGCGAAGATCAGGTTCGGGTTCTTGGCCAGGGCGCGGGCGATGGCCACGCGCTGCTTCTCGCCGCCCGAAAGCTCGGAGGGGCGCTGGTTGACGCGGGGCCCGAGGCCCACCGACTCCAGCGCCGCCTGGGCGCGCTTGGCCGCCTCGCCGGGGCTGACGCTCTGATACTTCAGAACCGTCATCACCTGCTGCTTGGCGGTTAGCGCCGGGAACAGGTTGAAGCCCTGGAAGATGAAGCCGCAGTGGTCGAGGCGGAACTTGTCGATCTTGCCCTTGGGCATGGCCCACAGGTCCTTGGCCTCCAGCGCCGAGACCTTGCCCTCGTCGGGCATCAAGAGGCCCGAGAGCGCCGCCACCAGCGTGGACTTGCCCGAGCCCGACGGGCCCATGACCATGGTCACGTCGCCGTGCTTGGCGTCGAAGTCCACGCCCTTGAGCACCTCGATGAAGGTGCGTCCGGTCTTGAACCGCTTGACCAGGCCCTTGGCGGTCAAGGCGGACTCGCCGCGCTTGTGAGCGTTGTCACCGTTCATCGCAGCAGGTCCGCGGGTTGGCTGTTCTTGAGGATGCCCAGCGACAGGAAGCCGGACAGCATGGCGATGACGATCAGGAACACCGCGACGATGATGACCAGCGTCGGCGGGAAGTACATCGGCACCCCGCCGGCGACGGCCAGCATGGACACCAGCCAGGTCAGGAGGCCGGCGGCCAGCACGCCGACGATGCCGACCCAGAAGGACAGCTCCATGACGATGTTGCGCAGGTCGCCCATCGACACGCCCAGGGCGCGCAAGGAGGCGAATTCCTTGATGTTGGCCATGATCGCGCCGCGCAGGGTCTGCCAGGTGATGGCCACCCCGATCAGCAGGCCCAGGAAGGCCGAGAAGCCCAGCATGATGCCGATGATCTGGTCTTCGAGCATGGCGTTGGAATTGGCGTCGGCCAGTTCCTGACGGGTCCAGGCGCGGAACTTGCCGTCGGCCTTCTTGTTCAGTTGGGCGGCGACGATCTCGGCGCGCGAGGAGTCGCGAATCTCGACCATCAGCGGGCCGACGCGCTGGCCGGTGTCGGCCTCGCCCAGCATCCGCAGGGTGTCGCGGGACACGACCAGCGTGGGCTGGATGATGTTCGGATAGCCGCGGGTGACGACGGCGATGTTGATCGTCTTGCCGTTGTAGATGGCCTTGTCGCCCTTCTTGACGCCCAGGCGCTTCAGCGCCGTCTCGTCGACCGCGACCGCGTAGGGGCGGCGCAGGGCCTCGATCATCGACTGCGTGTAGTCGGTGGGCACCGTGACGTAGCCGGGGATGGCGTCGATGACGGTGACATTGACGAATTCGGTCTTGCGGGCCGTGCCGCCGCCGCCGCCCTTCTCACCCTTGCCCGCCTTCTTGGCGCGCGCCTCTTCCTTGGCCTGCTGCTCGGGCGACAGGATGTTCTGGAAGCGACCGCCCGAGCCGTCCAGCGGCGCGACCTGGGTGACCTCGGGATGGCTGTAGACCAGCGGGATCATGCGGCGCGGCAGGCCGGAGGGGCCGCCGAACAGCGCCTTGGCGCCCGGGCCCAGCACCATGATGTCGGCGCGGGCGCGGTCGATCTGGGCGGTGAAGCCCTTGCCGATACCCACGAACATGCCGACCTGGGCCAGCACCAGCAGGCCCGAAAAGGCGAGGGCGACAACAGCCGCCATGTAACGACGCCACTCGTATAGCAGAGTGGACAAGGCCAACGACATTCGGACTCTCGCTCCCCCAAACCTCAGGTGGCAGGAATGACCGGCGATCGATGAAGGTCCAAGTTAAATCGGGGTAAGGCGGATTTCCGGCCTGAAACAACCGGGCCGCGCCAGGGCCGCGTTCGCTGGCGCGGCGGGTAAGCGGCTTATGACTTAGGCTTTTGGCGAGGTCCTTAACCATTTCCTAAGCAAGCCGCTTGCGTGCGACGGGCGTCTTGGTGTCATTTCGCCCCTTGGCGGGCGTCGCGGGGGCGTCGCCCTTTTGTAAGGTCTTCGTCTTGATGTTTCGTCCCGAGAACGTTCAGGCCCTGGCGGGTCTGGCGCTCACCCTCGGCCTCTGCTGGCTGGTCTCCGAAAATCGCAAGCGATTCCCCTGGGTGCTGGCCGTCGCCGCCCTGGTCGTCCAGGTGCTGTTGGTCCTGGTGTTGTTCGGCCTGCCGCAGGCGCAGAAGCTGATGCAGGGCGTCAACGGCGCGGTCGAGGGCCTGGCCGCCTCCACCCAGGCGGGGACGGCCTTCGTGTTCGGCTTCCTGGCCGGCGGCGACCAGCCCTATCCGGTCAGCAATCCGGGCGCGGGCTTCCTGTTCGCCTTCCGCGTCCTGCCGGTGATCCTGGTCGTCTGCGCCCTGTCGGCGCTGCTGTGGCACTGGAAGATCCTGAAGTGGCTGGCCCAGGGCTTCGGCCTCCTGTTCCAGCGGACGCTGGGCCTGCGCGGCCCGCCGGCCCTGGCCACCGCCGCCACTATCTTCATGGGCCAGATCGAGGGGCCCATCTTCATCCGGGCCTATCTGGACAAGCTGAGCCGCTCGGAGCTCTTCATGCTGATCGCGGTCGGCATGGCCTGCGTCTCGGGCTCGACCATGGTCGCCTACGCCACCATCCTGGCCGACGTGCTGCCCAACGCCGCCGCCCACGTGTTGACCGCCTCGATCATCTCGGCCCCGGCCGGCGTGCTGCTGGCGCGGATCATCGTCCCCTCGGACCCGATGGAGAAGGGCGCGGACCTTGATCTCGCCACCGAGGACAAGAGCTACGGCAGTTCGATCGACGCGGTCATGAAGGGCACCACCGACGGCCTGCAGATCGCGCTGAACGTCGGCGCCACCCTGATCGTCTTCGTCGCCCTGGCCACCATGGTCGACAAGATCCTGGGCGCCATGCCGGACGTCGGCGGCCAGCCGCTGAGCATCGCGCGCGGCCTGGGCGTGATCTTCTCGCCGCTGGCCTGGGCCATGGGCGTGCCGTGGAAGGAAGCCGGGACCGCCGGCGGCCTGCTGGGCGTGAAGCTGATCCTCACCGAGTTCACCGCCTTCATCCAGATGGCCAAGGTGGGCGCGACGTCGCTGGACGAGCGCACCCGCATGATCATGACCTATGCGCTGTGCGGCTTCGCCAACATCGGCTCGGTCGGCATGAACGTGGCCGGCTTCTCGGTGCTGGTGCCCCAGCGGCGCGCCGAGGTGCTGAGCTTGGTGTGGAAGGCGATGATGGCCGGCTTCCTCGCCACCTGCCTGACCGGCTCGCTGATCGGCCTGATGCCGCGGTCGCTGTTCGGGCTGTGATCAACTAAAAGTTGCTCCATCTTCTCCCTTCCCCTTTGATGGGGAAGGGTTGGGGATGGGGTGACAGCATGTCCGATGGAACGCCGAGGCCAAGGCATGCCGCTGGCGCCGTCAAACGGGCTCGCCGCCTCCGCAACGACATGACGGCGAGCGAACGGGCCTTGTGGAAAGCCCTCCGCGCCCTTGATCTTCACGTCCGACGACAGGCTCCAATTGGGCCATATGTCGTGGACTTCGCCCATCACTCCGCCCGGCTAGTCATCGAGGTCGACAGCGGCTGGCATGACAATCCCGACGCCCAACTGCGTGACGCCACGCGTGATGCCTGGCTTGCCGAGCAAGGCTATCGGGTCATGCGCGTTCGCGATGGGGAGGCGTTTGGCAACCCTTACCTCGTGGCCGAGCGCGTCGCGGCCGAGATTCAGCGATCACCCCATCCCAACCCTTCCCCATCGAGGGGAAGGGCTTCTCTGCCGTAGCGGAAGCAGCGCATTCTCCTAGGCAAAGGGAGGACTCCATGAAGCTCTATGACAGCCGTCGCGCGCCCAATCCTCGGCGGGTGCGCTGGTTCATGGCCGAGAAGGGGATCGAGGACATCGAGATCGTCGATGTCGACATCTTCGGCGGCCAGCACCGCCAAGCGGACTATCTGGCCAAGGCCGGCCTGCCCAACGTGCCGGCGCTGGAGATTGACGAGACCACCTGCATCACCGAGTCGGTGGCGATCTGCCGCTATCTGGAGAGCCTCTATCCCGAGCCGAACCTGTTCGGCCGCGACCCGCTGGAGACGGCGGTGATCGAGATGTGGACGCGGCGGGCCGAGATGCTGCTGTCGACGCCGCTGATGATGGCCGTGCGCCATAGCCATCCGGCGCTGGCGGCCATCGAAACCCAGGTCCCCGAGATCGCCGAGACCAACCGCAAGGCGGCCGAGCGCGCGCTGAAGGTCTTCGACCGCCGCCTGGCCGAGAGCGAGTTCATCGCCGCGGATCGCCTGACCATCGCCGACATCCTGGCGGTCACGGGCATCGACTTCGCGCGCATGGTCCGCTTCCGGCCGTCCGAGGAGCTGGTCCACGTGAACCGCTGGCTGACGGCGATGATGGCGCGTCCGGCCGCGAAGGCGGGGGTTTGAGATCCTCCCCCGCGATGCGGGGGAGGTGGCCCAGAGGGCCGGAGGGGGCAAGCTGGGCCTAAGCCGCGTTCGCCCCCTCAGTCACTTCGTGACAGCTCCCCCGCATCGCGGGGGAGCATCTTCTCACCGCGCCCGGATCTTCTTGATCACGCCCGAGAAGTTCAGCATCGGGCCGGTCCCGGTCGAGACCAGGCCGCGCACGAACAGCAGGGATCCGCCGGCGCGCACCACCTCGCCGGTGGCGGTCACGAGATCGCCGGGCCGAGCGGGACCGACGAACTCGCCGTTCAGGCTGACGGTCACCGCGCGACTGTCGGCCAGCTCTTTCCAGGCGATGGCGAACAGCGAGAAGTCGGCGAAGGTCATCATGCAGCCGCCGTGCATGAAGCCGCCGCCGTTCATGTGCTTCTTCTCGGCGCGGAAGGCGGTGGTGACGCGGCCGTCCTCGCCCTCGCGGAAATAGAAGGGCCCGGACTGGTCCTCGAACGGATCGAGACCCGACCAGGTCCGCCAGCCCGCCCAGTCGCCCGTCTCGATCAGGCGCGGTCCGCCGATGACTTCGTTGCCGCCGTCCATGGTGCTCCCCTCGACCTTATCGATGTTCAGTTAGATGGCTCGGCGATGGCGTGCAAGGCGTCGGTCTCGCCTCTGCTGACAATCCATGGCATGGGAGCGCGCATGACGAGCCCGATCCAAGACACGATCCTGTCCCAACTAGCCGCCTTGCCGGAAGGCAAGTCGATCGACCCCATGAATGTCGCCAAGGCGATCCAGCCGGAGCGCTGGCAGCAGATCCTGGGCCACGTGCGCACCAACGCCATCGAGCTGGCCCGCGAGGGCAAGGTCATGATCCTGCGCCACAACAAGCCGACCAACCCCGAGAAATTCCGCGGCGTCTACCGCATCCGCCTGCGGATGGAGGGGGATCCGACCACTTTCGAGGACGAGGTCGCCGGCGACGAGGACTGATCCTCGAACGACAGCCCTTGGGCGGAGGGGCGCGGGCGCCTAAATCGGCTGCATGTCGCTCGACGCGCTCCTATCCGACATCGCCGCCTGCCGGGCCTGCGCGCCCTACCTGCCGCACACGCCTCGGCCCGTGACGCGGGTCCGAGAGGAGACCCGCATCCTGATCGCCGGCCAGGCGCCAGGAAGGCTGGTGCATGAGACCGGCCTGCCGTTCAACGATCCGTCGGGCGTGCGCCTGCGCCAGTGGATGGGGATCGACCGCGAGACCTTCTATGGCCGCCCCGAGATCGGCGTCGCGGCGATGGCCTTCTGCTTTCCCGGCACCAATCCGAAGGGCGGCGATTATCCGCCGCCGCCACGCTGCGCGGCGACCTGGCGGGCGCGGCTGCTGGAGCAACTGCCGAATATCGAGCTGACCCTGCTGGTCGGCAGCTACGCCCAGGCCTGGGCGCTGCCGGGACGGACCGGCAAGACCATGACCGACACCATCGCCGCCTGGCGCGACTTCGGGCCGAACGTCCTCCCGCTGCCGCATCCGTCCTGGCGCAACACCGCCTGGCTGAAGCGCAATCCCTGGTTCGAGGCCGAGGTGACGCCTTATCTTCGCCAGCGGATCGCGGAAATCCTCGGGACATGAACCGCCGCGCGCTGATCCTGACCGCCTCGGCCCTGGGCCTATCCGCGTGCGCGCCGCTGGCGCAGCGGCCGGAGCTCGCCGCCCTCGGTTTTCGCGGGCCAAGGCTGCTGGACGACGCCTTCGTCAGCTTCGATGGCGCGAGGCTGGGCCTGATGCGCTGGCTGCCGGCCGGCGAACAGGACTGGGTGGTGGTCGGCCTGCACGGCATGAACGACTACGCCAACGCCTATCACCTGGCGGCGGCCTGGTGGGCGGAGCGGGGGATCGCGACCTACGCCCTGGATGTCCGAGGCTTCGGACGCTCGCCCGAGCGCGGGGTCTGGGCGCCGAACGATCTGGTGCTGGAGGACGTGCGCGCCCTGGTGGCGGCGGTTCGCGAGCGGCATCCGAACGCCAAGGTCGCCCTGGCCGGGATCAGCATGGGCGGGGCGCTGGCCATCTGCGCCATGGCCTCGAGCGATCCGCCGCCCGTCGACAAGCTGATGCTGTTCGCCCCGGCGGTCTGGGGCTGGTCGAACCAGCCCTTGCCGAACCGGATCAGCCTGTGGGCCACCGCGCACCTGATGGGCGAATGGGTGGTCAAGCCGCCAGACTGGCTGGCGCGGAACATCATGGCCAGTGACAACATCGACGAGCTGCGCCGCATGGGCCGCGATCCTCTGATGATCTGGGGCGCGCGGTCCGACGCGATCTACGGCCTGGTCGGGCTGATGGAGCGGGGCTGGCGCTCGGCCGACCAGATCCGCGTTCCGACCGCCTGGTTCTATGGCGCCCGCGACCAGATCATCCCGCGAGAGCCGACGGTCGAGGCGGTGCGTCGCCTGCCGGCCCAGGCTCGCACCGCCTACTACGCCGAGGGCTATCACCTGCTGCTGGTCGATCGGCAGGCCGAAAAGGTCTGGAGCGACGCCGAGGCGTTCCTGCGCGACCCCTCGGCCGTCTGGCCGCCGTCGGGCGCGCCCGCCATCCCCACGTCGGTCGCGGCCATGACCGCCCTCGACCCGCCCAAGCCCGCCAAGCGCAAGATGTCGCGTCGCCAGCCTTGAGGGTTGTTCGGGGCGGCGAGGGGGCGTAAACCCCGCGCCACATTCATTCTGGCTGACACGAGACCGACGGCATGACCTTGTTCGATTCCCCCGATTTCGAGGGACACGAAGGCGTTCACGCTTTCTTCGACGAAAAAACCGGTCTGAAGTCGATCATCGCGATCCACTCCACCGCCCGCGGCCCGGCCGCCGGCGGCTGCCGCATGTGGGACTATTCCAGCGCGGACGCGGCGATCACCGACGCCCTGCGCCTGTCGCGCGGCATGTCGTACAAGAACGCCATGGCCGAGCTCGATTTGGGCGGCGGCAAGGCCGTGATCATCGGCGATAGCCGCAGCCAGAAGACGCCGGAACTGTTCGAGGCCTTCGGTCGGGCGGTCGACAGCCTGGCTGGCAAGTACTGGACGGCCGAGGACGTCGGCGTCTCGCCGGCCGACCTGGAAAGCACCCGCAAGACCACCCGTTTCGTCGCCGGCCTGGAAGGCCACGCCGCCGCCTCGGGCGATCCCTCGCCGGTGACGGCCGAGGGCGTGTTCCGGGGCGTGCGCCTGTGCGTCGAGCGCGCCCTGAACCGCGACCTCAACGGCGTCCACGTCGCCATCCAGGGCGTCGGCCACGTCGGCGCCTATCTGGCCGAGAAGCTGCACGCCGCCGGCGCGCGCCTGACCATCGCCGACGTCAACCAGCCCGCCCTCGAAGCGGTCGTCGCCAAGACCGGCGCGACGATCGTGCCGACCGACGCCATCTTCGACGTCGAGGCCGACGTCTTCGCGCCTTGCGCCCTGGGCGGGGCGATCTCTGCCGCGACCCTGCCGCGCCTGAAGGCCAAGATCATCGCCGGCGCCGCCAACAACCAGTTGGCCGACGCGACGATCGGCCAGGCCGTGTTCGAGCGCGGCCTGCTGTACGCCCCCGACTATGTGATCAACGGCGGCGGCATCATCAACGTGGCCGCCGAGATCCGCGGCCTGGAGGCTGGCGGTTCGTTCGACGGCGACTGGGTCGCCGCCAAGCTCGATCGCCTGGCCCAGACCCTGGCCGAGGTGATCGACCAGTCGATCGCCGAGAAGCGTCCGGCCAACCTGGTCGCCGACGAGATCGCCCGCGCCCGCATCGCCGCCGCGCGCGCCTAAACCCGGATTCGCGCGTTTCTCTGGGAGCAACCTGTTCCCGGAGAGCGCGATGTCCCATCTCGACGAGCTGAAGACGCAGCTAGAAGTGGCCGTCGCGGCCGAGGATTTCGAGGCGGCGGCGAAGCTGCGCGACCACATTCTCTCCATCCAGCACAGCGCCCTGGTGCGCGACGTCGAGGCGTCGCCACAGGCGTCTTATTTCCAGCGCCAGGTTCCGGGGCGAATGGGCCTGGGCACCGACCAGCCCGTGCCGCGCAAGCCCGAGGGCTGGGTTCCGCCCGTCAAGCCCGACCCGATGACCGCTGGACACTCCCGCGGCGGGCGGCGACGGAAGGGCTGAGCGCGGATCTATCTCCAAGCCAGGTTCAACTCGCCTTCCTGGGCATAAGGCCCAGGAAGGCGGGAATTGATCCCTGCCTTCTACGTCGATCCGCCCTAGGCCGATTTGGCGCGTCCGCTGATCGTCGCGCCGGCGTCCTTGTCCAGAGCCAGATAGACGGGCAGGGCCAGCAGGGTGACCACGCCGATCGCCACGAACGGCAACACGAAGCGGTCCGGCGTCAGGGCGCCGTCCGAGCCGCGCGCCAGGTGCAGCATCACGCCGCCGAAGCTGACGCCCAGGGCCAGGCCGACCTGCTGCATGACGGCCGACAGGGTCGAGGCCGAGGCGGTCTTGCTCTCGGGCACGTCGGCATAGGCGATGGTGTTGATGGCGATGAACTGGTTCGACCGACAGAAGCCTCCCAGCAGCAGGGCCGCCATCATCACCACCATCGGCGTTTCCGGGGTGAAGAATCCGGGCGCGGCGGTCAACAGCGCCGTCAGGGTGACGAACACCGCCAGCGAGGTTCGGAAGCCGAAGCGTCGGAGCCCCGCGGCGGCGAAAGGGCGGGCGATCAGGACGCCGACGCCGGTCGTCAGCGTGACGAAGCTGGCCTTCAAGGGGCTCCAGCCCAGGGCCACTTGCAAGAGCAGCGGCATCAGGAACGGCGTGGCGCCGATGCCCAGCCGCACCAGGGCGCCCCCCACGAGGCTGGCCCGATAGGTGGGATAGCGCAGCAGGGAAAGGTCCAGGATCGGCCGGCCGGTCCGCCAGCAAACCCTTAGATAGACAAGGCCGCAAGCGATGGAGACGACCAAAAGAGCGACCTGGAGCCAGACGGGCAGAAGGCCGACGCCCGCGGTTTCGGCCACGATGACCAGGCCGCTGATCGCGGCCGCCGAGAGCGCGAAGCCGAGGGTGTCGAAGCGTCCCAGATCCCGTTGGGGCTGGCCTCGCGGCACGAACCGCAGCACGGCGATCGCGCCCAGGAGGCCGATCGGCAGGTTGATGTAGAAGATCCACGGCCACTCGGCCAAGCTCAGCACCAGGCCGGCGATCGGCGGGCCGATCAGCGGTCCGACCAAGGCGGGCATGGTGAACCAGCCCATCGCCGACAGCAGCCGCGCCTTGGGCGCGGCGCTGACCACGATCAGTCGCGCCA
Organism: Caulobacter segnis; assembly: GCF_031454995.1. GTDB lineage: Bacteria > Pseudomonadota > Alphaproteobacteria > Caulobacterales > Caulobacteraceae > Caulobacter > Caulobacter segnis_E. The sequence continues at coordinate 120,581 of NZ_JAVDRV010000006.1, forward strand.
CCGGCGTCATCATCGCCCCGCCCAGGCCCTGGATGATGCGCGAGGCCACCAGCGTTTCCAGATTGCGCGACAGCCCGCACAGCGCCGAGCCCAGCAGGAACACGGCCATGGCCCACAAGAACACGCGCCGCGCCCCGAACCGCTCGGCCGCCCAGCCGCTGGCGGGGGTGAAGACCGCCAGCGCCAGGATGTAGGAGGTCAGGGCCAGCTTCAGATGGATCGGATCCACCGCGAAGGCCCGGGCCAGGGTCGGCAGGGCGGTGGACAGCGCCGTGGAGTCGATGAACTCCATCAAGAGCGCGCTGGCCACGGCGATCGAAACCAGCCGTGTCGATAGCGGGGACGCCTGGGGCTCTAAGGCCTGGGGGTTTGGCGCTGGGGGCTCTGGATGGAGATCGGGCACGGGGGGCGTGTTACGCCCGCGCGGAACGCGGGTCTAGCGAACCGAAGCGTCCGTGGGCGGGGGTCAGTGACCCGGGCGGGGTTGGAAGGTCCGTTTTTCCTTCAGCTTGACGCAGGCCTTGTCCGGCGTCTGGCCGTGCTGAGGCTTGGGCTCGGCCTTGGGAAAGCAGAGGTTGGTCATCGGGTTCTGGTTCTGGAAGCCGCTGGTCATGGCCGTTTCTCCCATATGCCGTTAACCATTATCACGCCGCGTGGCCGATTTCATCGATAAGTCGCACGTCCACCGAGACTTGCAGGCGCGACTTGCCCGGATCGCCGAGGATCGCCCCGGACACCGGCAGAGCCTGTCCGGGCGTCCGCGTCGCGGCGACGCGGATCAGGTCGGGCGACTCGGCCAACCCGTTGGTCGGGTCGAACTCCAGCCAGCCCAGGTCCGGCAGGAAGACCTCGCACCAGGCGTGGGTGGCGCCCGCGCCGCGGATCTTGGCGTTGGGCGAGTGGATGTAGCCGGTGGCGAACAGGGCCGCGTAGCCCAGGCGTCTTAGGCCCTCGACCATCAACCAGGCCAGGTCCCGGCAGGCGCCGCTGCGCATGCGAAGGGTTTCCACGGGCGTCTGGACGCCTGCCTCGTCGCGGGCGCGGTACTCGAACTGCTTATGGATCAGGTCGTTGACCCGCAGCAGGAAGGCGAGGGCGGGCTCGTCCTTGTGGCTGGCCAGACCGCGCAGCCAGCGCAGCAGCACGGCGTCGGGATCATCGGTCACCGGGGCGATGAACGGCTCCAGCGTCGCGCGGTCCTCGCGCGAATAGACGATGGGCGTCAGGGTGTCGGGGTTCTCGATCCGCTGGGGGACCAGCGGGGCGGGGTAGCGGTCGATGACCAGCTCGCTGGCCACCCGCATGGCGTCGGCCTTGCCGTTCGGCTGGAAGATGCAGATGCAGTTGCCGTTGGCGTCGTAGCTCCAGCGCGTGTCGCCGGGCGGGAACAGGCGCAGGGAGGCCTCGACGATCCGCAGGGCGTGGCTGTCGCGTGGTCGCAGCATCAGCCGCTGAGCGCCGAAGCTCACCGGCCGCTCATAGTAATACCGCGTCTCGTGCAGGATGCGCAGCCGTCCCATGTCGAACCCAAAAGCACGACCAAGACTTGGGTTCCCGCGTAACGCTTAAGCGCGGAAGCCGGCCTCGGCGAAGTTGAGCATCCGCTCGAGCAACGCGGACACGTCGGCTTCGCTGGTCTGGCCTTCCGACAGCACGTTCAGCCGGTCGAACTCGGCGAAGCGGTTGTTGTGCAGCATGCCCAGCGTGAAGTGCAGGCGCCAATAGACCTCTTCCGGCGACAGGTCGGGACGCGCGCCCAGCAGGGCGTCGGAGAAGCGGCGCAGGTGCGAGACGTCGGTCTTCAGCACCTGGCGGATCTCGTCGGTGCCTTCGCTGCGGGCGCGGATCAGGAACTGTAGCGAGATGCGGCGTTCGTGGTCCGGCGCCAGCCAGCGCAGGGGGGGAGTCAGCAGGGCGGCCAGGATCTCGCGCAGCGGCGGCGAGCCGCCGTTCCGGTCGTTGGCCTCGTGCAGCATCTTGGCCCGCTCGCGGTTGAGCTCGGCCGTGCGCCGCTTGAAGATGTCGAACAGCAACGCGTCCTTGGAGCCGAAGTGATAATTCACCGAGGCCAGATTGACGCCCGCGGCGGCGGTGATGTCGCGCACCGAAACGTTCTGGAAGCCATGCAACGCGAACAGACGCTCGGCGGCGATGAACACCAGGTTCTTGGTGGCGGCTTCGGTTTCCGCGCCCTCGGCTTCGACGGAGGCGGCGGCTTCGGTCGTCGGACTCACTAGATAATCCCCTTTACCCGTGGGGAACTCTTACGACCGTTCGAATTTGGCGCAAGCGTCAAGATCGATCCGTACAATGCAAATCGCTCGCGAGGGGCGTCGCGGGGGCCCGGATCCCTCCCGACGAGTTGTTGCGTTTTTACGCAATGTGTAACTACTAGCGAGCTCCCGGTTAGCGTCCTCAGCCGCGAACCAACTCGCGCATGGCCTTGTCCAGGCCTTCCAGCGTCAGCGGATACATGCGGTCCGACAGGATCTGCTTCATCACCCCGATCGACTGGGTGTAGTCCCAGTGCCGCTCGGGCGTGGGATTGAGCCAGACGCAGCTCTGATAGATGTCGGTGACCCGCTGCATCCAGATCGCGCCGGGCTCCTCGTTCCAGTGCTCCACGCTGCCGCCCGGATAGGTGATCTCGTAGGGGCTCATGGTCGCGTCGCCGACGAAGATGACCTTGTAGTCGGCCGGGAACTTGTGGAGCACGTCGAAGGTCGGGATCTTCTCGGTGTGCCGGCGCTTGTTGTCCTTCCAGACCGTCTCGTAGAGGCAGTTGTGGAAGTAGTAGAACTCCAGGTTCTTGAACTCGGTCTTGGCCGCGCTGAACAGCTCCTCGCAGAGCTTGATGTGGCCGTCCATCGAGCCGCCGATGTCGAAGAAGATCAGCACCTTGATGGCGTTGCGCCGCTCGGGGCGTAGCTGGATGTCGAGATAGCCCTTCTCGGCCGTGCCCTTGATCGTGCCGTTCAAATCAAGCTCGTCGGCCGCGCCGGTGCGGGCGAATTTGCGAAGGCGGCGTAGGGCGACCTTGATGTTGCGGGTGCCGAGTTCGACCGAGTCGTCGAGGTTCTTGTACTCGCGCTTGTCCCAGACCTTCACCGCCCGGCCGTGGCGGCTCTTGTCCTGGCCGATCCGCACGCCCTCGGGATTGTAGCCGTTGTTGCCGAACGGACTGGTGCCGCCCGAGCCGATCATCTTGTTGCCGCCCTCGTGGCGCTTCTTCTGCTCGCGCAGGCGCTCCTGCAGGGTCTCCATCAGCTTCTCGAAGCCGCCCATGGCCTCGATCTGGGCCTTCTCCTCGTCGGTGAGGAACTTCTCGGTCAGGGCTTTGAGCCATTCCTCGGGAATGTCGGCGGTCAGGCCTTCGCTGACGGTCTCCAGGCCCTTGAAGACGTGGCCGAATACGCGGTCGAACTTGTCGAGGTTCTTCTCGTCCTTCACCAGGCTGGCGCGCGAGAGGAAATAGAAGTCCTCGACGGTGCGGTCGATGACGTCCTTGTCGAGGGCTTCCATCAGCAGGAGGTACTCGCGCAGGCTGACGGGGACCTTGGCCTGGCGAAGCTCGGAGAAGAAGCGAAGGAACATCGGCGCGGCTTTCGAACGGTTGTTCGAGAGAATGGCGGCGATCGCGGACCGACGCAATCCAATCCTCCCCCTAGCGGGGGAGGTGGCCCGAAGGGCCGGAGGGGGAAGTTTTGCCGAGCTTGCCTCTTCCCCCCCCCGTCGTCTCTTCGAGCCGACACCTCCCCCGCTAGGGGGAGGATTTTGAAAGACTCGTCACCCCCGTCGCAGGATGAACTCCAGATCCCGCGTCTCGCCCACGGGGAAATGGTACTCCCCGACCTTCTCGAAACCCAGGCGGCCGTAAAGCCGCTGCGCGCCGAAGTTCTCGGACCAGACGCCGATCCACAGGGGCCGGGGGCCGTCCTTCTCCAGCCATTCCAGGGCGGTGTTCAGCAGACGCGAGCCCCGCCCGCCGCCTTGATGGGTCTTGAGCACATAGATGCGCTTGAGCTCGCCATGATCCGGCCTAGCGTCGTCATGCGGTAGGTCGCAGGAGCCGGCGAGGGCGTAGCCGATCGCCTCGCCGTCCTCGTCTTCCAGGATCCACGAGGCCTTGTCGGGATCTGCCAGATCGTTGCGCGTCCGCTCAAGGCCGTAAGCGTAGGCCAGGAAGGTCTCCAGGTCCTCGGGCGGATAGAGGTGCGCGAACGTCTCGGTGAAGGTGCGCGCGCCCAGGCTAGACAGGGCGTCGGCGTCCTCGATGGTTGCCCTGCGAAGGCGATCCGGGCGGAGCGTGTCGGTCATGGCGACTTGAGTAGCCGCCATGACCGGGCCCTTCAACGGTCAGAAGCCTTCCAGCGCCACCTTGCCGATGGTGCGGGCGCTCTCGACGATGCGATGGGCTTCCAACAGGTCGGCCGCGCGGATCTTGCCGACCACCTGGGTCAGGGTGGTGCGCAGGACGCCTTGATCGACCAGATCCGCGACTGTGTTCAGCAGCCTGTGCTGCTCGATCATGTCCGGCGTGCCCTGCGGGCGGGCGAACATGAACTCCCAGTGGATCGAGGCGGCCTTATGGTGCAGCGGGCGGATGTCGAGGTCGCCGTCGGCCTCGATGATCCCGATCTTCCCTTGCAGAGCGATCGCTTCCGAGACTTGCGGGAAGTGCTGGGCGCTGTGGGTCAGGCAGGCGATATAGGCCGGAGCCTCGAGGCCCAGACGCGCCAGCTCCTGGTCGAGCGGCTCGGTATGGTCGAAGATCTGGTGCGCGCCGAGATCCTGAACCCAGCGGCGGGTTTCCTCCCGCGAGGCGCTGGCCACCACGTTCAGCTTGGTCAGCTTGCGCGCCAGCTGGATCATGGCCGAACCGACCCCGCCGGCGCCGCCGATGATCACCAGCGTCTGACCCTCGCCGCCGTCGCGCGCGACGCCGAAGCGATCGAACAGCAGTTCCCAGGCGGTGATGAACGTCAGCGGCATGGCGGCGGCCTGGGCGTAGTCCAGGCTCTTGGGTTTGCGGCCCACGATGCGCTCGTCGACCAGCTGCAGCTCGGCGTTGGAGCCCTGGCGGCCGATGGCGCCGGCGTAGAAGACCTCGTCGCCGGGCGAAAACAGGGTCACGGCCTCGCCGACGGCCTCGACCACGCCGGCGGCGTCGAAGCCTAAAACCCGGACCTCGCCAGGGGCGGGCTGGGCGCGGCCGCGCACCTTGGTGTCGACCGGGTTCACCGAGGCGGCTTTCACCCGCACCAGGATGTCGTGGCCGCTCGGCGAGGGGGCAGGCGCTTCGAGATCGAGCAGGGCGTTGGGATCGGTGGCGGGCAGCAGCTCGCGGAAGCCGACGATCTTCATGATGGTCTCCAAAAAGGGCGGCGGTCTCGAACCGCGAGGAGGAGATCACTCTAAGATACGATCTTCGCAAGTACGGTCATTTTTTGTATGTAGTACCCATTTGGATACTGTAGGGCCGAGAATGGAAGACCCCAAGGAATGCGGCGTCGAAGCCGCCTTGAGCCTGATCGACGGGAAGTGGAAGGGCGTCATCCTCTACCACCTGATGGACGGACGGATGCGTTTCAACGCGCTGGCGCGCCGGTTGGGCGCCGTCACCCAGCGGATGCTCACCAAGCAGCTTCGCGAGCTGGAAAGCGATGGTCTGATCGTCCGCACCGTCTATGCCGAGGTCCCGCCTCGCGTCGAGTACGCGTTGTCGACCAAGGGGCGCAGCCTCGAGCCGGTGATCTGCGCGCTCAAGGCGTGGGGCGACGCCAATGTCCTGAACGCCAAGGCCCCACCCGCCCGCAAGGCGGGCTGACGGGTTTCAACCCGCGCCGGCGCGGGTTGTGTCGCCGCGCCAGGGGGGCTACGACCGTCCGGCGCGGGGGCGTTCGCCGCCGTCGCGCGTACGCTTTTCCAGGAGGAACGAGAGGACGGTCCCACCGTCTTCTCCTCAATATGGCCGACGTCACCGCCGACCACGCACCCCCCATCGCCCGCCCGGGCGTCATCACCCTGGCCCGCCATGGCGAACCCGCCTTGTCGCGCAAGGTGCGTCTCAACGCGCCCGAATACGGGCTGTGGTGGGCGCGCTACGAGGAGGGTGGTCTGAAGGACGGCCAGATTCCTCCGCCAAGCCTCGTGGAGCTGGCCAAGACCGCCGACGTGATCATCGCCTCGACCCGCCGTCGTTCGATCGAGACGGCGCGGGCGGTGGTGGGCGAGCGGGCCTTCGCCACCGATCCGACCTTCATCGAGGCCCCGCTGCCGCCGCCGCCGTGGCCGACCTGGATTCGCATGTCGCCCAAGCGCCTGGGCTTCTTCGCTCGCTTCTGGTGGTGGTTCTTCGACAATCACGGCGGCCAGGAGACGCGGAAGGCGGCCGAGGCCCGGGCGGGGCAGGCCGCGGACCTGCTGATCGAGCTTTCGGACTCCGGCCAGGATGTGCTGGTGCTGGCCCACGGCTTCTTTAACTGGATGATCGCCGACGCCCTCAAGACGCGCGGGCTGACCAAGCTTGTCGACCAGGGCCACGGCTACTGGAGCATCAAGCGCTTCCACCGCGCGTGAGTTCAAACCCTCTTCCCTTAACTGGCGGCAAGCTCTAGGCCGTTGTCGATGAGCTTGCGGGCCACTAGGCTTAGGCTCGCACACCTGAGAGTTGCAATGACCGACGTCACGAACCCTTCCGCCGACATCTCCGCCTTGAGCTTCGAGGAAGCCCTGGCGCAGCTGGAACGGATCGTGGCCGAGCTGGAATCGGGTCAGGCGCCGCTGGAGCGCTCGATCGACATCTACGAGCGCGGCGCTGCCCTGAAGGCCCACTGCGAGAAGAAGCTGGAGGCCGCGCGCCTGAAGGTCGAGAAGATCGTCCTGGGGCAGGGCGGAGCCGTCGCCGCCGAAGCGGCCGAGTTCAATTGATGAGCGGCGTCCAGCCGAAGATCGAGGGGAGCCGCCCTTGACCGACCTCGCCAGAAGGATCGTGCAGGCCGCCGACATCGTCACGGTCGCGCTCGACGAACTGCTGCCGCGCGCGGATGGTCCGGAAAGCCGCCTGACCGAGGCGATGCGCTACGCGGCGCTGGGGCCAGGCAAGCGCCTGCGGCCGTTCTTCGCGCTGGAAACGGGCAAGATGTTCGACCTGGCCGAGCGGCCGGTGCTTCGGGCCGCTTGCGCGCTGGAGTGCATCCACGCCTACAGCCTGGTCCACGACGACCTGCCGGCCATGGACGACGACGACGTGCGTCGCGGCCGTCCGACCGTGCACAAGCAATATGACGAGGCGACCGCGATTCTCGCCGGCGACGCCCTGCAGACGGCGGCCTTCGAGATCATGGCCCACCCGGACACCCACGACGATGCTCACATCCGCTCGGAGTTGGTGCGCAAGCTGGCCATCGCATCCGGCGCGCGGGGCATGGTCGGCGGTCAAATGATCGACATCCTGGGCGTCCGCGACGACCTGGGCGCGGTGGCGCGGATGCAGCGGCTCAAGACCGGGGCCCTGATCGCCTTCGCCTTCGAGATCCCGCTGATCATCGCCCGCGCCAAGGAGTCCGAGCGCCACGCCCTGATGGCCTTCGCCCAGGACCTGGGCCTGGCCTATCAGATCGTCGACGACATCCTCGACGCCGAGGGCGACGAAAAGACCTTGGGCAAGGCCGCCGGCGGCAAGGACGCCGCCAAGGGCAAGGCCAACTACGTCACCCTGCTGGGACTGGACGCGGCGAAGGATCGGGTGACCCTTCTCGCCGAACAGACCCGCTCCCATCTCGAAATTTTTGGCGAGCGGGCCGAACATCTCCGCGAAAGCGTTGATTTCGTACTGGACCGCCGCAACTGACCGCGCTTTCTTCCGACATGTCTTCCAAAACGCCCTTGCTCGACACGATCGCCTCGCCCGCCGACACGCGAGGTCTGTCCGTCGGCGAACTGAAACAGCTGGCCGCCGAGGTTCGCGCCGAGACCATCGACGCCGTGTCGGTGACGGGCGGGCATCTGGGCGCGGGCCTGGGCGTGGTCGAGCTGACCGTGGCCCTGCACCACGTGTTCGAGACGCCTAAGGACATTCTGATCTGGGACGTCGGCCACCAGGCCTATCCGCACAAGATCCTGACCGGGCGACGCGATCGTATCCGCACCCTGCGCCAGGGCGGAGGCCTGTCGGGCTTCACCAAGCGGGCCGAGAGCGAATACGACCCCTTCGGCGCGGCTCACGCGGCGACCTCGATCTCGGCGGCGCTGGGCTTCTGCGCCGCGCGCGACGCCAAGGGCGAGGACAACAGCGTCATCGCCGTGATCGGCGACGGCTCGCTGGGCGCGGGCATGGCCTACGAGGCGATGAACGCGGCGACGGATACGACCAAGCGCCTGATCGTCATCCTCAATGACAACGACATGTCGATCGCCCCGCCGGTGGGCGGCATGAGCGCCTATCTGGCCAACCTGGTCTCGGGCGGCGCCTACCGCTCGGTTCGTAAGCTGGGCAAGACAGTGGTCGAGAAGCTGCCGAGCCCGATGCGCGAGGCGGCCCGCAAGGCGGAAGAATATGCCCGGGGCATGGTCACCGGCGGCACCTTCTTCGAGGAGCTGGGCTTCCACTATGTCGGCCCGATCGACGGCCATGACATGGACGCCCTGGTCAGCGTGCTGAAGAACGCCAAGGCCTTCGCCGACAAGCCGGTTCTGGTTCACTGCGTGACCCAGAAGGGCAAGGGCTACGCCCCGGCCGAGGGCGCGGACGACAAGCTGCACGCGGTGGTCAAGTTCGACGTCGTCACCGGCCAGCAGCAGAAGTCGGCCGGCGGCCCGCCCAGCTACACCAAGGTGTTCGCTCGGGAGCTGATCAAGCAGGCGGAAAAGGACGACAAGATCGTCGCCATCACCGCCGCCATGCCGTCGGGCACGGGCCTTGATCTGTTCGGCAAGGCGTTCCCAGAGCGCACCTTCGACGTCGGCATCGCCGAGCAGCACGCGGTGACCTTCGCCGCGGGCCTGGCCGCGGACGGCATGAAGCCGTTCACGGCGATCTATTCGACCTTCCTGCAGCGCGGCTACGACCAGGTCGTCCACGACGTGGCGATCCAGGGCCTGCCGGTCCGCTTCGCCATGGACCGCGCCGGTCTGGTCGGCGCGGATGGTCCGACCCACGCCGGCAGCTTCGACATCGGCTTCATGGGCGCTCTGCCCGGCATGGTGCTGATGGCCGCCGCCGACGAGGTGGAGCTGGCCCGCATGGTCGCCACCGCCGCGGCGATCGACGATCGCCCCAGCGCCTTCCGCTATCCGCGTGGCGAGGGCTTGGGTTTGGAAATGCCGGCCAATGTCGACCCGCTGGAGATCGGCAAGGGCCGGATCGTCCGCGAGGGGACCAGTGTCGCCATCGTCTCGTTCGGCACGCGCCTGTCGGAGAGCCTCAAGGCGGCCGACCTGCTGGCCGCGCGCGGCCTGTCGGCCACCGTCTGCGACGCCCGCTTCGCCAAGCCGCTGGACCTCGACCTGCTGCTGCGTCTGGCGCGCGAGCACGAGGCGATCGTCACGGTGGAGGAGGGCTCCATGGGCGGCTTCGGCGCCTTCGTGCTGCAGGCCCTGGCCCAGCATGGCGCGCTGGATCGCGGCCTGAAGATCCGCACCCTGTGCCTGCCCGACGTCTTCCAGGACCAGGACAAGCCCGACGCCATGTACGCCCAGGCAGGTCTCGACGCCGAGGGTATCCTGCGCGGCGCTCTGTCGGCCCTGGGCATGGACAATGTCAGCGCGGCGGGAGCCGGCCGCCGGGCCTAGACCCCGCAGGCCTTGAAGAAGGCGCGCACCTGGCCTCGGTCGGCGGAGCCCGCCGCCAGGCTGTGTCGCTCGCCTCCGCTGAGCAGCGCCAGATCGCCCGACTTGCGAAACCCCTCTAGGGCGGGCGCCTTGGCCGAGCCACGCGCCTCCATCAGTCCGCCCTCGCTCATCGCGTCGTCGATCCGAGCGGCGCCGAAGCGGCTTTCGCCGCGTCCCGAGGCCAGGACCAGCTCGCCGCCGGACAGGCCGACGGCGGAGATCGCGATGTCGTCTCGTCCAGGATGGCAACGCATCATCAGCACGACGTCGTCGCTGTTGGGACGCCCGTAGGCCAGGCGCGGTTCCTCTCCCGTCTCGGCGAGGTATGCCCATTGATATCCGGCGACGCCGACCTTCTCGTGGGCGCAACCCGCGAGGGCGGCGGTCAGCATCAGGGCGGCAAGGGCGACGGCGCGAGACGGCATGAGAGGTCCTCCTCGCCCGATCAACGCGGCTTGGACCTGAATGGCTCCTGAAAGCGAAACGGGCGCGGAGACCTCGCGGTCGCCGCGCCCGTGAAGGCCGTTCTTCGGATCGTCCTCAGAAAGGCGAGAACTTCTCGATCAGCGCCTGGCCGGCCGGGGTCTTCTGCACGCGGCTGATGTCGCCGCGGCCGCCGTAGCTGATGCGGGCCTCGGCGATCTGGGTGTGGCGGATGGTGTTGGCCGAGGAGATGTCCTCCGGACGCACGATGCCGGCCACGGTCAGCTGGCGCAGCTCGGCGTTGGCGCGCACCTCCTGGGTGCCTTGGATGATCATGTTGCCGTTCGGCAGAACCTGGCTGACCACGGCGGCGATGGTCAGGCTGATCTTCTCGGATCGCTTGATGCTGCCCGCGCCCGAATTGGTCGTGGTCGAGCCGGTTTCCAGCGCTTTCGCCGGGTCGAAGCCGCCCGGCAGCACCTTGCCCAGGCTCGACTCCAGGCCCAGCAGGTGCGGGACGCCGGCCTTGGTGGTGGCGGCGCGCGAGCTGGCGGTCTGGTTCTTGGTGTCGACGCTGTCGTCGATGTCGATCATCACGGTCAGGATGTCGCCGACGCGGCTGGCGCGTTGGTCGTTGAAGAAGGCGCGCGCGCCGACCCGCCACAGCGAGTTGGCCGAAGCCGCCTGCGGCGCCGGTTCGCGGGCCGAGACATATTGCTGCTGGATGGGGGCCAGGGCGGCGGGATAGCCGACCGGGGCCAGTTCCGGACCCTTGACGGCTTCCTTGACGGTGGAGCAGGCGGCCAGCGGAGCCAGCAGCAGGGTGGCGGCGATGAGAGCGGGACGACGCATGAGTCTTAGGCCTCTTAGCGAGCGGCGAAACGGACGGGTTGCGAACGGGCTTGCAGGGTCTGGGCCCGCGGACCGACGGCGGCGGCGCCAGGGCCGGTCGCGACGGCTTGGATGATCTTCTTCGAGAGCGTGTTCTGGACGGCGAGCACATCCCCGGTCGAGGCGGCGGCCAAGGCCTTGCCTTGAAGCGAAAGGGAAATTCCGTCGTCTTCGTAGGTGACGGTGATCAGGTCGCCGGTCTTGATGACCTGCGGCGCGGTCACGTCGCGGGTCGAGACCGCGGCGCCTTCACGCAGGGGGCGTTTAGCGGCGAGACCGATGACGGCCTCGGAGTCGCGGGGCGCGTCGGTCGGAGCGCCGGCCATCTTGGTCCACACCAGGTCTTCCGGCTGGACGATTTCGCCGGCCGGAATGCTGCGGGCGTAGGCAAGAACTTCAACGTTGCCGCGCGGGGCGCCGGCTAGGCCGGCCCGCGGCGAGGCGGCGCCGTTCTCCGCGCCCTCGCGCACGATGATCCGGCGCACGCCTTGGCTATTGGCCCAGTCGAAGCCGGCCCGGCGCGCGAACATTTGCACCTGGCCCGCCTCGAGCACGGCGCTTGGACCGATCCGGGCGGCGACCACGAGGTCGGCGGCCGATCCGCCGACGCCGTCGAACAGGTCGCCCAGGGTGACGCGGCCGTCCGCGTCGGTGGTGTCCATCCGCAGGGTCACCGGGGTTCCTCCGACGGCGGGGGACGCGAAGGCGAGAGCGGCGGCGGCGATCAGCAGCGCTTTCATCGGCTTACGACCTCATCTGCGAGGTGGTCTGCAGCATCTGGTCGGCCGTCGAGATGACCTTGGAGTTCATCTCGTAGGCGCGCTGCGCGGTGATCAGGGCGGTGATTTCCGAGACCGAGTCGACGTTGGAGGCTTCGGTGTAGTGCTGCATCAGCACGCCAAAGCCCGGTTGACCCGGCGCCGCGAGGGTCGCCGCGCCCGAGGCGGCGGTCTCCAGGAACATGTTGTCGCCGATGGCCTCGAGGCCGCCTTCGTTCATGAAGTTGGCGAGCTGCAGCTGGCCGATGGTCTGGGGCTGCGGGTCGCCGTCCAGCTTCACCTGCACCAAGCCGGTCTTGCCGATGATGATGTCGATGGCGTTCTGCGGGACCGTGATGCCGGGCTGGACCGTGTAGCCATCCTCGGTGACGATCTGGCCCTGGTCGTTGGTCGAGAAGTTGCCGGCGCGGGTGTAGGCCGTCTCGCCCGAGGGCAGCAGGATCTGCAGGTAGCCCTTGCCCTGGATCGCGAGGTCCAGGGGGTTGTCGGTCAGGGTCGGGGTGCCTTGCTCGGTGATGCGGTAGACCGAGCCGGCCTTGACGCCGCCGCCGACCTGCACGCCCGTCGGGACGATGTTGCCGTCGCTGGACGACTGCGAGCCGGCGCGCTCGATCGTTTGGTACAGCAGGTCCTGGAACTCGGCCCGTTGGCGCTTGAAGCCAACGGTGTTCATGTTGGCGATGTTGTTCGAGATGACTTCGACGTTCAGCTGTTGCGCTGACATGCCCGAAGCGGCGGTGCGGAGAGCTTGCATCGGCTAGCGTCCCTTAGTTGGGTTTGCCCAGCCGCTCGACGGCGGTCCGGGACAGTTCGGAGGTGTTGTCCATCATCCGCGAGACGCTTTCGTAGGCGCGCTGCACCTGGATCAGCTTGGTGATCTCGATCACGGACTGGACGTTGGAGGATTCCAGCATGCCCTGGTGGACGACGGCGTCCGGCGCGGGCTGCGGGGTGGCGTTGGTGGTGTTGCGGTAGAGATTGTCCCCGTCCTTGGCCATCGAGGCCAGGTTGTCGGGGCGAACCACGGCGATCCTGCCGACCCGGATCGCGCCCTGGGTGACGATCCCGTCCTTGCCGATGCTCACCGGGCCCAGCGTCGGGTCGATGTTCAGCGGGCCGCCGCCCTCGTCCAGCACGGGGTAGCCGCCCTGGGTGACCAGCTGGCCTTCCGGATTGGTCGTGAAGCGGCCGTCGCGGGTGTAGCGGTCTCCGTTGGCGGTCTGGACGTGGAAGAAGCCTTGGCCCTCGATCGCCAGGTCGAAGTCGCCGCCGGTCTTGGCCATCGGGCCTTGCGTGAAGTCGCGGGCGACGCCCGAATCCAGCACGAACTTGACGGGCGCGCCTCCATCCAAGGTCTTGGCGGGCTTGGACTGCTCGGTGCGGACCATCAGGTCCTCGACCTTGAAGCCCGTGGTGTTGGCGTTGGCGATGTTGTTGGCCACGATGTCCAGCTCGCGGCGAAGCGTCAGTTGGCGCGAGAGGCCGACGTAAAGCGCGTTGTCCATGGCGAGTTAACTCGGGCGGCTGGCGCGACAAATGCGCCGCACCTCCTGAAGCAACCTTCGTGCCAGAGCGAAAAGATCAATAAAAACAGCAAATAGAAAGGTTAATGCGGGGGTGTTGGTCGGACTCTGCCGGGCAGATTCAGCCTGCGACCAAATGGCCTCCAAAACACATCGTTAACCATGCTCGCGCATGAGTAAGGGCATATAGATTCCAAGGAACCGCGCGCGTGGCTCAGAACGATCAGGAAGCTCCCGAAGGTGAAGAGGGCGCCGAAGGCGAAGCCCCCGCCAAGAAGAAGCCGCCTATTCTCATCATCGCGATCGCGGCCGGCGTCCTCGTCCTGGGCGGCGGTGGCGCCGCGGCCTTCTTCCTCATGAAGCCCAAGCCGGCCGCCGAGGCGGGTGAGCATGGCGAGGAAAAGAAGGAAAAGAAAAAGGAAAAGAAGAAGGAAGAGGGCGAGAAGAAGGAAGGCGAGGGCGGCGCCGCCGCGGCCGGTCCGGCTCCCGTCATCAAGGAAGGCCCCGATGGCGTGTTGTTCTACACCCTGCCGGACATCGTCGTGAACATGCAGACGGCGGACGGCAAGTCGACCTTCCTGAAGCTGAAACTGACTTTCGAGCTGCCGGACGAAGAGACGGCCGAGGCTTTGACGCCGAATCTGCCCAGGTTGCAGGACATGTTCCAAACGTTCCTGCGCGAACTGCGTCCCGAAGACCTGAACGGCAGCCAAGGCACCTACCAACTGCGCGTCGAGCTGCTGCGCCGGGTGAACCTGGTCGCGGCGCCGGCCAAGGTGAACGCGGTCCTCATCGAGGAGATGCTGATCAACTAAGCTCTTGGGCTAGTTGGGGCGAACGATCATGGCGGACGAGAACGATCAGGCCCAGTGGGGCGCGGAGAATCCTCCCGGCGGTGACGGGGTGAACGCGTTTGGCGATTTCTCGGGCGGCATGGCCGGCTGGGACGACGGCGGCGGCGCCGACGGCGCGTCCGAACGCATCCTGAACCAGGATGAGATCGACAGCCTGCTGGGCTTCGATCTGTCTGGCGACGGCTCCGAGGACCGCACGGGCATCCGCGCGATCATCAACTCGGCGCTGGTGTCCTACGAACGCCTGCCGATGCTGGAAATCGTCTTCGACCGCCTGGTGCGGTTGATGACGACCTCCCTGCGGAACTTCACCTCCGACAACGTCGAGGTCAGCCTCGACAACATCAGCTCGATCCGTTTCGGCGACTATCTGAACTCGATCCCCCTGCCGGCCATCCTGGCGGTGTTCCGGGCCGAGGAGCTGGATAACTACGGCCTGCTGACCGTCGACTCGAACCTGATCTACTCGATCGTCGACGTGCTGCTGGGGGGGCGTCGCGGCACGGCGGCGATGCGGATCGAAGGCCGGCCCTACACCACGATCGAGCGCGTGCTGGTTCAGCGGATGATCGAGGTCGTGCTGCACGACCTGAAGAGCGCCTTCGAGCCGCTGCATCCGGTCGCCTTCTCGCTGGACCGCCTGGAGACCAACCCGCGCTTCGCCGCCATCGCGCGTCCCGCCAACGCGGCGATCCTGGTCAAGCTGCGGATCGACATGGAAGACCGCGGCGGCCGCATCGAGCTGCTGCTGCCCTACGCAACGCTGGAACCCATCCGGAAGATGCTGCTGCAGCAGTTCATGGGTGAGAAGTTCGGCCGCGACAACATCTGGGAAGGCCACTTGGCCACCGAGCTGTGGACCACCCAGATGGAGGTCCGCGCGGTGCTCGACGAGCAGCAGCTGCCGCTGTCGCGGGTGCTGAACATGCAGGTTGGCGACACCCTGATGCTGAACGCCACGCCCGACAGCCTGGTCGAGCTTCGCGCGGGGTCCATCCCGCTGACGCGCGGCCGCATGGGCCGTCGCAACCACGCGATCGCCATCCGCGCCGAGGCGCCGCTGACGCCGGCGGCCAAGAAGGCCGTGCAGAAGCTGAAATGAGTTTCATCGCTTTCGCCATGAACGGTCTGCTGGCGGTGCTGCTGGTCGTGGCGCTGGGCTTCGGCTGGCGTCTGGAGCGCCGCCTGAAGGCGCTGCGCGACAGCCACGAGGGCTTCGCCAAGGCCGTCAAGGACCTGGACCAGGCCGCCGCCCGGGCCGAGCAGGGTCTCGCGGACCTGCGCGCGGCCACCGACGAGGCCGCGGAGACCCTGGCCATCCGCATCGAGCGCGCCCAGGCCCTGGCCGCCCAGTTGGACGAGCGGATCAGCAACCCGCCGCCGGCGCGTCCGGAGCGCGACGTCTCGGCGCCGTCGGCCGTGCGGGGCCGCGTGGAGAAAGCTCCGCCCTCCGCCGAGCGTCGCCTGAAAGCCGAGGACTTCGAGCGTCTTCTGGAGCGCGAATCGCGCCTCCCCGCCGACGCTCGCCCGAGCCTGAGCGCGCCCGTCGCGCCTTCCGAAACCCCGCGTTCACGGGCGCGGGTCGATGATGATCTCTTCGACGGACCGGGCGAGCCCCCGCGTCCCGGACCCCAATCCAGAGCCCGCCGATGAAGAACGTTCCGCGCATCCTGCCCCTGGTCGGCGTCGCCGTCGGCGGCGTCCTGGCCATCAACGCCATGGCCGGCGCCAAGTCGCTGCCGGAAATGCTGAGCGGCGCCAAGGCTTTCGCCGAGGGGGTGGTCAAGCCCGAGGGCAAGGCCGGTGAAGGCGAGGGCGCGCCCTCGGCCGAGGGCGCGGGTCAGCCCGCCGCCGCCAAGACCTTGCCGCGCGCCTGCGCGCCGTCGGCCGACGCCCTGGCCAAGGAGGCCGGTCTGTCCCCCGCCGAGCTGCGCGTCCTGCAGAGCCTGGGCGCGCGTCGCGGCCAGCTGGATCAGCGCGAGCAGGATATCGACGTCCAGCTGCAGCTGCTAGCCGCCGCCGAGGCCAAGCTGGACGCCAAGATGAAGGCCCTGACCGGCCTGAAGGGCGACATCCAGGGGCTGCTGGGCCAGGTCGACGCCCAGAAGCAGGCCGAGGTCGATCGTCTGGTCACCGTCTATCAGGGCATGAAGCCCAAGGACGCCGCCGCGCGCATGACCTTGCTGTCGGACGAGGTCCGCCTGCCGATCGCGGCCAAGATGAAGGAACGCACCCTGGCGATGATCCTGGCCAACATGAGCCCGGCCGAGGCCAAGACCCTGACCGAGCGCTTGGCCGCGCGCCTCGCCAACCCCGTGGTCGAGAAGGGCAAGGCCGCCGTTGCCGACAACGCGGCCCAGGCCGCCGCGCCGGGTCAGCAAGCCGATGGCGCTCCGCTGGCCGGCGCGCCCAAGAAGGCCGGTTAAGGGAGGCTCATGACCCTTCGCCAGCTCCTGCGATCCAGCGTCGCCGCCGCGTGCATCGCGGGCGTGCTGGCGCCGTCCGGCTACGCCGCGCCGCCGCCCGTCGCGGCGCGGTCGGCCCTGGACGTGCGTGTCGCGCAGGCGGCGGACTTCTCCCGGGTCGAGTTCCACTGGAACGGCTCCGCCCGCGTGGCCGCGCGTCGCGAGGGCAATACGCTGATCTTGAGGTTCAGCCGCGACGCCAATCCCGATCTCTCCAGCCTGAAGATCGCGCCGCCGCGCTGGGTGAAGGGCGCCGACGCCCGCCACGTGGGCGGCGCGCTCGAGATTGTCCTGACTCTCGCCGAGGACGCGGAATTCAAGGTCGACTCGGCGGACGGCGTTAGCTTCGCCAACATCTTCGCCAAGGACGGGGCGATCGCCGCCGCTCAGGCCACGCCCGCCGCCGCGCCGCCTCCGCCGGTGGGGCGGCCGAACCCGATGCCGCGCGACGGCGTCGTGCGCGCCGGGATCGAGCGTGACGATGGCCAGGTCACCCTGTCGTTCACCTGGGCCGCGCCGGCCGGCGCGGCGGTGTTCCGGCGCGGCGAGGCGGTCTGGATCGTCTTCGATACGCCGGCGCGGATCGACATCTCGAAGCTCCCGGCCAACACCCCCCGCTACGCGCGCATCCAGGCGCTGAAGGGCGGCGACTATTCGGCCCTGCGTATCGTGGCGCCCGTCGGCGAGCCCTATGTGGCGGTGGGCGCGGGGCCGACCTGGAGGATCAGCTTCGGTCCCGGGCCGCAGCAGAGCCCCGACATCATCCAGATCAATCGTGACGAGGCCGCGCCATCGGCCGCGCTGACGGCGGCCGTGGCCGGCGTCACGCGCGCCATCTGGGTCGACGACCCGGCCGTGGGCGACAAGATCATCGTCGCGCCGGCCCTGCCGCCCGCCAAGGGCCTGTCCTCCCGTCGCGACTATGTCGAGTTCGCGCTGCTGCAATCGGCCCAGGGCCTGGCGGCGGAGGCCTACGCCTCGGACCTGATGGTCCAGGCCAGCGCCGACCAGGTGCGCATCGGCCGCCCCAAGGGGCTGGCCCTGTCGCCGGCCTCCGCGGCCGCGCCGCCGGAGGAAGCCGTCGCCGGCGCGCCTCAGCCGTTGTCGATGCCAGCCCTGATCGACCTCGAGGATTGGCCCAAGCTCGGATCGGGCGGATTCCTGACCCGCTACAACGCCCTGCAGAAAGCCGTCAGCACGGCGGCGGACGAGGACGCGGACGTGGCGGCCCGGCTGGCGTTGGCGCGGTTCCTGGTCGGCTCCCAGATGTCGTTCGAGGCGATCGGCGTGTTGAACGCCGGCGCCCGCCAGCATCAGACGATGATGGCCAATCCAGAGTTCCGGGGCCTGCGCGGCATGGCGCGCGTTTTGGCTGGCCGCTACGCCGAAGCGGACGCCGACTTCTCCTCGCCCGTCCTGGCCGACGAACCGTCCAGCGCCATGTGGCGCGGTTACATCTCCACCAAGAACGGCCAATTTCTGGACGCCCGCACCAAGTTCGCGAGCGGCGGCCGGGCGCTGGATCTCTTCCCGCCGATCTGGAAGGCGAGGTTCCTGGGCGCCCAGGCCGAGGCCGCCCTGGGCGTCGGCGACCTGACGGGCGCCTTGCAATACGCCGCCAAGGCGCTGGATCAGCCAAAGATCCCCGTGAAGGATCAGCTGGCCATCCGCCTGGTTCAGGCTCGCGTGTTCGAGGCCAAGGGCGAGAAGGTCCGCGCCAAGAAGATGTTCCAGGCCATCGCCAAGGCGCCTTACGACGACCTGGCCGCGCCGGCCCTGCTGCACGCCACCCGGCTGCAGTACGAGAAGCGCGAGATCAACGCGGCCAAGGCGGCCGACACCCTGAACCAGCTCCGCTATCGCTGGCGAGGCGACGGCGTCGAGATGGAGGTCATCCGCGCCCTCGGGAAGCTCTACATCGACCAGGGCCGTTATCGCGAGGCGCTGGAGGTGATGCGTTCGGCGGGCAGGGGCGGCTCCGACCGGCCCGAGGCCCTGGCCCTGCGGAACGAGATCTCCAGCACCTTCCGGGCCTTGTTCCTCGACGGTCTGGCGGACGGCATGCAGCCGATCCAGGCGGTGGGCCTGTTCTACGACTTCCAGGAGCTGACGCCGATCGGCGCCGATGGCGATCAGATGGTGCGCAACCTAGTGCGTCGCCTGGTCGATGTCGACCTGCTGGACGACGCCTCCAAGCTCTTGAAATACCAGGTCGACAACCGCCTGAACGGGGTGCCCAAGGCGCAGGTCGCGACCGACCTGGCCTGGATCTATCTGATGAACAAGCGTCCCGAGGACGCGCTGAACACCATCAACGCCACGCGCACGACCATCTTGCCGCCAGCCCTGAACGCCGAGCGGCGCCTGGCCACCGCCCGCGCCTTGATCGGCCTTGGCCGCTACGACGACGCCGCGGAGCTGGTGGAGCGCGACAACTCCAAGGACGGCCAGGAAATCCGCGCCGACATCGCCTGGAAGCAGCGCGCCTGGCCGACCGCTGGCGCGCTCTACGAGCGCATGCTGGGTGATCGCTGGAAAGGGCAGGGCGCGCTGTCGGCGGCGGAGGAAGCCCGTCTCCTCCGCGCGTCGGTGGCCTACAGCTTGGCCGATGACGACACGGCCCTGGCTCGTCTGCGCCAGCGTTGGACGCGCTTCGTCGACAACGCCGGTAACCCGGACGGCTTGCGCGTGGCCCTGCAGGGCCTCGGCTCCGAGGCCGTGTCGCCTTCCGACTTTGGCAAGGTGAGCGCCGACAACGAGGCGTTCAGCGGCTGGGTCGCCCGGATGAAGGACAAGTTCCGCACCGGCCAGCCGGCGGGCGCGGCGGCGCGCGCGGGCGGTTGAGGCAAACCCGTTCGTCGCCTTGACCTTTTCGCGCGCATCGCGGGCAAGGTCTTTCATTCGCCCCAGGCTGGATGAATAAACCTCCGCCGAAACTCCATTGGTCTTATGGCGGCGACGCGGGGTTTGCCCTAGTTAGGGCCCGCTCGCCTGGCTCATGATTGGGCGGGTTCGGTTCGCGTTGGAGAGCCCCTCCAGCTCGGCTCTCACGCTCGCGCGCTTGCCATTCTACCGCAGGCATGTCATGACAACGTTGTCATAGGGTGGAAGACATTGGTGACGAAGAACAACGACGGCGATAATGGCCGCGAGGTCCTTGTGCTGCTGGGCGGCGCGGGGGATCTGGCTCTGCGAATGCTGCTGCCTTCGCTGTATTTCCTCGAAGTCGATCGACTGCTGCCGCACGACCTGCGGATCATCGGCGTGGCGCGCGCGAACCACGACGCCGCCAGCTACAAGGCCCTGGTGCGCGAGCAACTGGGCAAGCGCGCGACGGTGGAGGAGGCGGCCTGGAATCGTCTCGCGGCCCGTCTCGACTACGTGCCCGCCAACATCACCAGCGAGGACGACACCAAGAAGCTGGCCGAGCGGATCGGCGAGCATGGCGACCTCGTCATCTTCTTCTCGCTGTCGCCCAGCATCTACGGCCCGGCCTGCCAGGCGCTGCAAGCCGCCGGCCTGACGGGTCCTCGGACTCGCCTGATCCTGGAAAAGCCACTGGGCCGCGACCTGGAGAGCTCCAAGGTCACCAACGCCGCCGTCGCGGCCGTGGTCGACGAAAGCCAGGTCTTCCGGATCGACCACTATCTGGGCAAGGAGACGGTCCAGAACCTGACCGCCCTGCGCTTCGCCAACGTGCTGTTCGAGCCCCTGTGGGATCGCAACACGATCGACCATGTGCAGATCACCATCGCCGAGACCGAGAAGGTCGGCGACCGCTGGCCCTATTACGACGAATACGGCGCGCTGCGGGACATGGTGCAGAACCATATGCTGCAGCTGCTGTGCCTGGTCGCGATGGAAGCGCCGTCGGGCTTCGATCCCGACGCGGTCCGCGACGAGAAGGTCAAGGTTCTGCGCAGCCTGCGCCCCTTCACCAAGGAGACGGTGGCCCACGACACGGTGCGCGGCCAGTACGTCGCCGGCGTGGTCGAGGGCGGCGCGCGCTCCGGCTATGTCGAGGAAGTTGGCAAGCCCACCAAGACCGAAACCTTCGTCGCCATGAAGGTGGCGATCGACAACTGGCGCTGGGACGGCGTGCCGTTTTTCCTGCGCACGGGCAAGAACCTGCCCGACCGCCGCACCCAGATCGTCGTCCAGTTCAAGCCGCTGCCGCACAACATCTTTGGCCCGGCCACCGACGGCGAGTTGTGCGCCAACCGTCTGGTCATCGACCTGCAGCCGGACGAGGACATCTCGCTGACGATCATGAACAAGCGTCCGGGCCTGTCGGACGAGGGCATGCGCCTGCAGTCGCTGCCGCTGTCTCTGTCGTTCAGCCAGACCGGCGGCCGCCGCCGCATCGCCTACGAAAAGCTGTTCCTGGACGCCTTCCGCGGTGATCGCACCCTGTTCGTGCGTCGTGACGAGGTCGAGCAGGCCTGGCGCTTCATCGATGGCGTCTCGGCCGCCTGGGCCGAGGCCGGGATCGATCCCGCGCCCTATGCCGCCGGCACCTGGGGCCCCCAGACGGCCAACGCGCTGATCTCGCCCGGCGGCCGGTCCTGGAAGGCCTGATGATGCCGAAACTGGAAGCCTTCGGCTCGCGCGAAGCCCTCTATGACGCGACCGCCTCGATCCTGGTCGACGCCCTGACCAACGCGGTCGCCGCCTCCGGCCGCGCGGGCTTCGCCGCGACGGGCGGCACGACGCCGGCGCCGGTCTATGACCGCCTGGCCACGCTGACCGCGCCCTGGGACAAGATCACGGTCACCCTGACCGACGAGCGCTTCGTCCCGCCGACCGACCCCAGCAGTAACGAGGGCCTCGTACGCCGTCACCTGCTGGTGGGGGAGGCGGCCAAGGCTAGCTTCGCGCCGCTCTTTTTCGACGGCCTGAGTCACGCCGACAGCGCGCGCGCCGCCGAGGCTGGTGTCGAAGCCGCGACGCCCTTCGGCGCGGTGCTGCTGGGTGTCGGCCCCGACGGCCACTTCGCCTCGCTGTTCCCGGGCAACCCGGTCCTGGCTCAAGGCCTGGACCCGCGCTCGGACCGCTTGGTCCTGGACGTGCCGCCCAGCGATCCCGCGCCCGACATTCCTCGTCTCAGCCTGACCTTCGCCGCCCTGACCCGCACCGATTTGATCGTGCTGCTGGTGACCGGAGCGGCCAAGAAAGCGTTGTTGGAAGGCGACGTCGATCCGGCTCTGCCGGTCGCCGCCATCCTCAAGCAGGACCGCGCCAAGGTCCGCATCCTTTGGGCGGAGTAACGCCATGAGCCTCAATCCCGTCATCGCCGAAGTCACCGCCCGCATCGTGGCCCGCAGCAAGGACAGCCGCGCGGCCTACCTCGACAACATGCAGCGCGCGATCGACAGCCAGCCGGGCCGCGCCAAGCTGTCCTGCGCCAACTGGGCCCACGCCTTCGCGGCGTCTCCCGGCGTCGACAAGGTGCGCGCGCTGGATCCGAACGCGCCGAACATCGGCATCGTCTCGGCCTATAACGACATGCTGTCGGCCCACCAGCCGCTGGAAGAGTATCCGGCGCTGATCAAGGCGGCCGCTCGCGAGGTCGGCGCCACGGCCCAGTTCGCCGGCGGCGTGCCCGCCATGTGCGATGGCGTCACCCAAGGCCGCCCGGGCATGGAGCTGTCGCTGTTCTCGCGCGACGTGATCGCCATGGCCACGGCCGTCGCCCTGACCCACGACGCCTTCGACTCGGCGCTGTATCTGGGCGTCTGCGACAAGATCGTGCCCGGCCTGGTGATGGGCGCCCTGACCTTCAGCCACCTGCCGGCCCTGTTCGTGCCCGCGGGGCCCATGACCTCGGGCCTGCCCAATTCGGAGAAGGCCCGCATCCGCGCCCTTTACGCCGAGGGCAAGGTCGGTCGCGCCGAGCTCCTGGAAGCCGAGAGCGCCAGCTATCACGGCCCCGGCACCTGCACCTTCTACGGCACGGCCAACACCAACCAGATGCTGATGGAGCTGATGGGCTTCCATCTGCCGGGCTCGGCCTTCGTGCATCCCAACACGCCGCTGCGCGAGGCCCTGGTCAAGGAAGCCGCGCGCCGCGCCGCCGCCGTCACCGCCAAGGGCAACGAGTACGTCCCGGTCGGCCGGATGATCGACGAGAAGTCGATCGTCAACGGCGTGGTCGGGCTGATGGCCACGGGCGGCTCGACCAACCTGGCCCTGCACATCATCGCCATGGCCCACGCGGCGGGCGTTCAGCTGACGCTGGAAGACCTGGACGATATCTCGCGCGCCACGCCGCTGCTGGCCCGGGTCTATCCGAACGGCTCGGCCGACGTGAACCACTTCCAGGCCGCCGGCGGCATGGCCTTCGTGATCCGTGAGCTGCTGAAGGCGGGCCTCGTCCACGAGGACGTGCTGACCATCGCCGGGCCCGGTCTCTCGCGATATGCTCAGGAGCCTTTCCTGGACGACGGCGAGCTGAAGTGGCGCGACGGCGCGGCCGAGACCCTCGACCCGGCCATCGTCCGTCCGGTCTCCGACCCGTTCAGCAAGGAAGGCGGCCTGCGCCTGATGGCCGGCAACCTGGGTCGCGGCGTGATGAAGATCTCGGCCGTGAAGCCCGAGCACCACGTGATCACCGCTCCGGCGGCCGTGTTCCAGGAGCAGGAAGACT
The DNA here is from genome assembly GCF_031454995.1 of Caulobacter segnis. Lineage (GTDB taxonomy): Bacteria > Pseudomonadota > Alphaproteobacteria > Caulobacterales > Caulobacteraceae > Caulobacter > Caulobacter segnis_E. The sequence continues at coordinate 143,993 of NZ_JAVDRV010000006.1, forward strand.
TCATCGCCGCCTTCAAGCGCGGCGAGCTGGATCGCGACGTCGTGGTCGTCCTCCGCTTCCAGGGCCCGTCGGCCAACGGCATGCCCGAGCTGCACAACCTTTCACCGTCGATCTCGGTGCTGCTGGATCGCGGCCATAAGGTCGCCCTGGTCACCGACGGCCGCATGTCCGGAGCCTCGGGCAAGACGCCCGCCGCCATCCACGTGACGCCCGAGGCGGCCAAAGGTGGACCTTTGGCCTATGTCCAGGACGGCGACGTGATCAGCGTCAACGCCGAAACCGGCGAACTCAAAATCCTGGTGGACGAGGCGACGCTGCTCGCCCGGACGCCAGCGAACGTCCCGGCGTCCAAGCCGGGCTTTGGCAGGGAATTGTTCGGATGGATGCGCGCGGGGGTCGGCGCCGCCGACGCCGGCGCCTCCGTCTTCGCTTAGGGAAACACCAGGTCATGGACGGCAATCACAGCGGGGGTCTCGGCCTCGTCGGCGACATCGGCGGCACGAACGCCCGCTTCGCCCTGGTCGAGTTCGATGGTCCGGACCCGCGCCTGATCGAGCCCACCGCCTTCAAGGGCGAGGACTACGGGACGGCCGAGGACGCCATCGAGGCCTATCTGCACAAGGTCGGCGTCAAGCACGCCGACCAGGCGGTCGTGGCGGTGGCTGGTCCGATCGATCACGGCCAGGTCCACATGACCAATCTGGACTGGCGGATCTCCGAGGACGGCCTGCGCCGCGCCGGCGGCTTCCGGACGGCCAAGCTGATCAACGACTTCACCGCCCAGGCCCTGGCCGCGCCGCGTCTGGCGCCCAAGGACCTGCGTCAGGTCGGGCCGCTGCCGACCTCGGGGGAGGGCGATCTGGCCATTCTGGGTCCGGGCACCGGCTTCGGCGTCGCGGGCCTCGTCCGCCGACACGGCCAAGAGCTTCCGCTGGCGACCGAGGGCGGCCACGTCGCCTTCGCGCCGCTGGACGAGGTCGAGATCGAAGTGCTCCGTCTGCTGACCAAGCAACTGGACGGCGGCCGCGTCTCGGTCGAGCGCATCCTGTCGGGTCCCGGCATGGAAGACCTTCACGTCGCCTTGGGCGAAGCCGAAGGTCGCAAGGTCGAGGGTCTGACTCCCAAGCAGATCACCGAACGCGCCGTCGAGGGTTGCTCCGATTGCCTGGCGACGGTGAACCGGTTCTGCGCGGTGCTGGGCTCGACGGCCGGCGACATCGCCCTGACCCTGGGCGCTCGCGGCGGCGTCTTCATCGCTGGCGGCATCGCGCCTCGGATCATCGATATCCTGGAAAAGAGCCCGTTCCGCGCGCGCTTCGAGGCCAAGGGCCGTCTGTCGGGCTTCACCCAGGCGATCCCGACCCACGTGATCCTACACCCCCACACGGCGCTGATCGGCGCGGCGGTGGCGCTGACGCCGGAGGGGAGGGCGGCGGTTTCGTAGTCGACGCCCCCTTGGTGAAACGGACAGGCGGTTAGCGAGCCGCCTTAAGCGCCTCCGCGTTACGGGCTACTACGCCTTTGCACTCCGCCGCGTCGAAGCTGCTATTGGCGCTGTTTCGCCGCGCTCGCTGCTTCACTTGGTCGAAATAGGCCACGGCTTTGCCGCGCACGGCCGGCGGAAAGCGGGTTGGCGCGTACAGTTCCGCGACATAGGCGTCCGATTGAGGGCGGGTCAGGTACTTGGCGCAGTAGTTGACAGCCCTGATCATATCGCCACCAGCCCGGATGTAGGGCGTCTGCCAGCTGGCTAGACCGGCGGGCGCGAGCATCTCGTCCGAGAGCTCGCGCACCAAGTCCTCGTTGCTAACCGGCGGGTCCTCGACGAGCACACGGGTCACGGGATCCTTCGCGATCGCTCGACAAGATTTGACGATCTTCCCCACGCCTCTTCGAGTGTTTTCAGCGAAAAGGGCTTCGTCGCTCATGTCGAACGCCGTCATCTGCTCCATTTCCTGATCAACTTCCCGCGTGGCCCTGTCCCTGGCGTTCGTAAGGCGGCTAACGGCGAGATCTTCCGAGAACCCTTTGCCCCTGGCGTCCGCGATGACTTCACCGGCCATCGCGCCGATATTTTCCCCGTGAACCTTGAACCCAAACTCACCGCAGCTCGGGCCTCGACCCATGTTGTAGCCGATCTGATCCAGGCGCTTGGCCAGATCCGTCGTCGCCTGAGCCTCGGCCGAATTCGCCCACAGGGCGCCAAGCATGGCCGTTAAGGCCAAGTTTCTCCAATTTCGCACAGGTGTCCCCCAACGGCCGAAAAGGGCCTCGAGGGATGATAATATTCAATTTCTGGATGAGAAGCGCGGGCAATGCTCGCGAAGGCGTGGGGTTCATAAAGGGATCGCCATGACAGCCTTGTCATGGCTAAGTAACCGCCAAACCGAACGAATCGGGGCGGCGGGGGACGGAATTGAGCGCCAAGATCACGATCCACGACGTGGCCCGCGAGAGCGGCGTCTCGATCAAGACCGTTTCGCGGGTCCTCAATCGCGAGCCCAACGTCAAGGCCGATACGCGCGATCGGGTGCAGGCGGCGGTGACCGCCTTGAACTACCGGCCCAACATCTCTGCCCGGAGTCTGGCGGGCGCGAAGGCCTATCTGATCGGCGTCTTCTTCGACAACCCCAGCCCCGGCTACGTCACGGACGTGCAGTTGGGGGCGATCGCGCAATGCCGGCGAGAGGGCTATCACCTGATCGTCGAGCCGATCGATTCCACGGGGGATGTCGAAGAGCAGGTCGCGCCGATGCTGGCGACCTTGCGGATGGACGGCGTGATCCTGACCCCGCCGCTCAGCGACCATCCCGTGGTCCTGTCCGCGCTTGAGCGCGAGGGGGTCGCCTATGTCCGTATCGCGCCGGGCGACGATGTCGAGCGCGCGCCCTGGGTCAGCATGGACGACCGCAAAGCCGCGTACGACATGACCAATCACCTGATCGGCCTGGGTCATCGCGACATCGGCTTCATCATTGGCCACCCCGACCACGGAGCCTCGGCCCGGCGGCATCAGGGCTTCGTCGACGCTATGCGCGACGCGGACCTGCCGGTGCGCCAGGATCGGGTGGAGCAGGGCTGGTTCTCGTTCCGCTCGGGTTTCGAGGCGGCCGAGCGGCTGCTGGGCGGGACCGATCGTCCGACCGCGATCTTCGCCTCCAACGATGACATGGCGCTGGGGGTCATGGCGGTCGCTAACCGCATGCGGCTGGACGTGCCGGCGCAGCTGTCGATCGCCGGTTTCGACGATACGCCGGGCGCGCGAATTACCTGGCCGCAGCTGACCACGGTCCGCCAGCCGATCGCCGCCATGGCGGGCGCGGCCGCCGACATGCTGATGAGCGGCGTCCATCAAGAGGAGGGCGAGCCCCCGCCATCGCGATTGCTGGATTTCGAGCTGGTCGTTCGGGAGTCCACCGGCAAGGCGCCCAACTAGGCCGCTAGCCAAGCATTTCGGGTAGATTATCCTTGACAGCGCTGTCCATTCAACATGAGATCGTCGGTGATCAAGACGGTCGCCCACGGAAAGGCGGCGTCAGGAGGAAACGTCATGACCCCGCCTGGCCAATCCAGCGCCCGTCGCGCCGTCCTGCGCGCACGATCACTCCCCTCCAAGCGGTACCTCTAGCCGCTTTCTTTCGCTCGGCGCGGTACCCCGCAAGCGCCGCGCCGAGCGCTTTTCTCTCAAGAACCCGTAGCCTTTTAGAGGCCCTTCGAGGACCGCCTATGTTTTCGCGTCGCTCCCTCCATGCTTCCGTCCTGGCCTTGGCGATCGCCGGTGGACTTTCGGGAGCGGCCCTGGCCCAGACGCCTTCGAGCGCGGCGACCACCCATCCGGCGCTTTGGCCGAAGGCCGCCAGCCCCGCGACCATCACCGACGCCAAGACCGAGGCCTTCATCACCAAGCTGATGAGCCAGATGACGGTAGAGGAGAAGGTCGCCCAGACCATCCAGGCCGATGGCGCGTCGATCACGCCCGAGGAACTCAAGCATTACCGCCTGGGCTCGGTGCTGGTGGGCGGCAACAGCGCGCCTGACGGCAACGATCGCGCCTCGGCCCAGCGCTGGATCGAGTGGATCAACGCCTTCCGCGCGGCCGCCCTGGACAATCGCGGCGGCCATCAGGAAATCCCGATCATCTTCGGCGTGGACGCCGTCCATGGTCACAACAACGTCGTCGGCGCGACGATCTTCCCGCACAACATCGGCCTGGGCGCGGCGCGCGATCCCGACCTGATCCGCCGCATCGGCGAGGCGACGGCCAAGGAAATGGCCGCCACCGGCGCGGACTGGACCTTTGGCCCCACCGTGGCCGTGCCGCGCGACGTGCGCTGGGGCCGGACCTACGAAGGCTATGCCGAAGATCCGGAGGTCGTGAAGACCTACGCCGGTCCGATGACCCTGGGCCTGCAAGGCGCGCTGGTCGCCGGCAAGCCGTTGGCGGCGGGCCACATCGCCGGCTCGGCCAAGCACTTCCTAGGTGACGGCGGCACCGAGGGCGGCAAGGACCAGGGCGACGCCGTCCTGCCCGAGGCCGAGCTGATCCGCCTGCACAACGCCGGCTATCCGCCCGCGATCGACGCCGGCATCCTGTCGGTGATGGTCTCGTTCTCCAGCTGGAACGGCGTCAAGCACACCGGCAACAAGAGCCTGCTGACGGACGTGCTGAAGGGGCGGATGGGTTTCGAGGGCTTCGTCGTCGGCGACTGGAACGCCCACGGCCAGGTCGAGGGCTGCACCAACACCAGCTGCGCCCAGGCCTACAACGCCGGCATGGACATGATCATGGCCCCCGACAGCTGGAAGGGTCTCTATGACAACACCCTGGCCCAGGTGAAGGCTGGCCAGATTCCGATGGCGCGGATCGACGACGCGGTGCGCCGCATCCTGCGCGTCAAGGTCAAGTCGGGCCTGTTCGAGAACAAGCGCCCGCTGGAAGGCAAGCTCGAGCTGCTGGGCGCGCCCGAGCACCGCGCGATCGCGCGAGAAGCCGTCAGCAAGTCGCTCGTTTTGCTCAAGAACGAGGGCGTGCTGCCGCTGAAGAGCTCGGCGCGGGTGCTGGTGGCCGGCGACGGCGCCGACGACATCGGCAAGGCCGCTGGCGGCTGGACCCTGACCTGGCAGGGCACGGGCAACAAGAACAGCGACTTCCCTCACGGCCAGTCGATCTTCGGCGGCGTCGCCGAGGCGGTGAAGGCCGGCGGCGGCAGCGCCGAGCTGTCGGTCACGGGCGACTACAAGCAAAAGCCCGACGTCGCGATCGTCGTGTTCGGCGAGAACCCCTATGCCGAGTTCCAGGGCGACATCGCCACGGCCGAGTATCAACCGGGCGACAAGACCGATCTTGCCTTGCTGAAGAAGCTGAAGGCCCAGGGCATTCCGGTGGTGTCGGTGTTCCTGAGCGGTCGCCCGCTATGGACCAACCCCGAGATCAACGCCTCGGACGCGTTCGTGGCGGCCTGGCTGCCGGGCTCGGAGGGCGGCGGGGTCGCGGACGTGCTGATCGGCGACAAGGCCGGCAAGCCGCGCTTCGACTTCAAGGGCAAGCTGTCCTTCTCGTGGCCCAAGCGCGCCGACCAGGAGCCGCTCAATGTCGGCGACAAGGGCTATGACCCGCTGTTCGCCTATGGCTATGGCCTGAGCTACGCCAAGCCGGGCAAGGTCGCCGCGCTGTCGGAGGAGTCCGGCGTGACGTCGTCCGCGGCCGCGAACGTGGATCGCTACTTCATGGCTGGTCGCTCGCCGTCGCCCTGGACGCTGACCACGTCGGGGGCCGTCGCGACCAAGACGATCGACGCCGGCGCCCAGGAGAACGCCCGCCAGGCGGCGTGGACCGGGGAGGGGCAGGGGCTGCTGGCCATCTCCGGCCGTCCCGTCGACCTCTCGCGCCAGACCACGGGCGACATGGCGGTGATGCTCCGCTACCGGGTCGATACGTCCCCAGAGAAACCGGTTTCAATGGCCATCGCCTGTGGCGAATCCTGCGGGGCGACGCTAGACGTTACGTCAACGTTTTCAGGTGCGAAAATCGGCGAATGGCGTACGGCCAAGATCAAACTTTCCTGTTTCAAGGCCAAGGGCGCGGACATGACGCGGGTCACCGCGCCGTTCGCGCTGATGACGTCCGGTCGCCTCGCCGTGACCTTCACCGAGATCCGGCTGGCCTCCAACGAGGGCGACGCGGTCTGTCCGACGAACTGACTTTCCAAGGAGCGACGGCATGATCCGCGCCCGTCGCTCCCGCATCGTGGCCACGATCGGCCCCGCTTCCAGTTCGCCCGAGATGATCGTCACCCTGGCCAAGGCCGGGGCGGACGTCTTCCGTCTGAACTTCAGCCACGGCGCGCACGAGACGCACGCCGCAGTCTACAAGGCCATCCGGGAGGCCGAGAAGGTCGTGGGACGTCCGCTGGGCGTGCTGGCCGACCTGCAAGGGCCCAAGCTGCGCGTCGGCAAGTTCGCCGACGGCCCGGTCATGCTGAAGCCCGGCCAGGCCTTCCGCTTCGACAGCGATCCGACGCCGGGCGACGAGACCCGCGTGCACCTGCCGCATCCGGAGATTCTGACGGCCATGCGGCCGGGGGCGACCCTGCTGCTGGACGACGGCAAGCTGCGGATGACGGTGACCGACGCTGGTCCCGGCTACGCCAACACCACGGTCGTCAACGGCGGCAAGCTGTCCGAGCGCAAGGGCGTGGCGGTGCCGGACGTGGTGATCCCGATGTCGCCCCTGACCGCCAAGGACCGCGAGGACCTGGCCTTCGCCCTGCGCCTCGGCGTCGACTGGATCGCGCTGTCGTTCGTGCAGGCGCCTGAGGACATGGCCGAGCTGCGCCGCATCGTCGAAGGCCGCGCCGCGGTCCTGGCCAAGATCGAGAAGCCCCAGGCGCTGAAGGTGCTGGGCCCCATCCTTGACCTGTGCGACGGCGTCATGGTCGCGCGCGGCGACCTCGGCGTCGAGATGGCGCCGGAAGAGGTGCCCGTGGCGCAGAAGGTTATCCTGCGGGCGGCGCGCGAGCGCGGCATTCCGGTGATCGTCGCGACCCAGATGCTGGAGTCGATGATCAGCTCGCCGACGCCGACGCGCGCCGAAGCCTCCGACGTCGCTAACGCCGTCTATGAAGGCGCGGACGCGGTGATGCTGTCGGCGGAATCGGCGGCCGGCGAATATCCCGAGGAATCCGTCTCGATGATGAACCGCATCATCGAGCGGGTGGAGCGCGACCCCCGCTGGCCCGAGCTGATGCAGGCCGAACAGAAGCACGACGACGACGACGCCGACGTCCTGGTGGTCGCCGCCGCCGGCGCGGCCAAGGCGGGCTCGACCAAGTGCCTGGTGGCGTTCACGACCACTGGCGCCACCGCCCGCCGTCTGTCGCGCGAGCGCCCGCTTCAGCCGGTTCTGGCTCTGTCGCCCGAGATCAACGCCGTGCGCCGCCTAACCCTGGTCTGGGGCGTCGAGCCGCGCGTCAGCGCTCAGCCCGACAGCCTCGAGGTTGTCACCACCGACGCCTCGAGCAAGGCCTTGGAACTGGGCCTCGTGGCGCCGGGCGAGCGTCTTCTGGTCGTGGCCGGCACGCCGTTTGGCGCGCCGGGCGCCGCGAACCTGTTGCGCCTGGCCCACGCTCCCGCGCCGGTTCGGCGGCGGTAGACTTAGCTCAGCCCCGCAAGCGCGCCTCGGGGGCGTCTTCGTCTCCGAACGGATCGGGCAGGAGCCGCTCGTAGCTCCGGCGCACCGCCCCGTAGCATTCGCAGGTCATGCCTTCGATGCCGTTGCGGTCCAGGATGTCGACCACGCCGCGCCGATAGCGGATCAGGCCCTTGGTCTGCAGCGAACCGGCGACGGCCGTGACGGTCGTGCGCTGGACGCCCAGCATGTCGGCGAGGAACTCCTGGGTGAGACTCACCGTGTTGGAGTCGATCCGGTCATGGCACGACAGCAGCCAGCGGCAGAACCTGGCCTCGACGGCGTGAAGGGCGTTGCAGGCGACAGACTGGATCGCGTGGCCAAACAGCGCTTCGTTGTGGCGATCCACCAAGTCCCGCAGCACGGTGCTACGTGTCCAGACCTCGTGCAGCGGTCCCGCCGCGATGCGAAGGGCCGAACCCGGCGCCTGGACGATCGCGCGCGACAGCGACTGCCGCGGGGCCACGGCCGCCATCAGGCCCAGCGCCCCTTCGCGGCCGATCGCGGCGGATTCGATGGCCGCGCCACTCTCCATCAGCGTCATCAGCGAGATGACGCCGTCATTGGGAAAGTAGATCTAGTCGATGGCGTCGCCTGGGTCGTAGAGCAGCCGACCTTTGTCGAGCTCGATGGGCGTCAGGTACGGGACCAGAAGAGCCTTGTCCTCTGGCGGCAGCGCGGAAAGGAGGCGGTTCTTCAAGGGATGTGGAGGCCCTAGCATGCGGAATCGAACGCCGGTTAACGGCAAGGGTTGCAAGCTATAGGTGGGTCAAAAGAACGGCGCCGTCGCGTAGTCGACACAATCCAGTCAGGAGCGGTGCAAAAATAGATGGCATCGGGCGGCTCGCGTTGCGAGCTCATCATTTGACGGAACGCGCATACGTCGGGTTGTCGACACTATTACTCAATCCAGATGCGCGCCGACTTGCGTTAGCTATATGATACGCAAGAAAAAAGCCGCCGAGATGGCGGCTTTTAGGTCGTGAAAGGGCTGTGACGCTCGGATCAGAAGCCCATCAGCTTCGCGTAGCGGTCGCGGTGAAAGCTCGCGCCCCCGAACAGCGCTTCGGTGACCCGCGCGCGCTTCATGTAGAGGCCGGCGTCATGGGCGTCGGTCATGCCGATGCCGCCGTGCATCTGGACCATCTCGTTACTGGCCAGGTGGACGAGTTCGCTGGCCTTGGCCTTGGCCAGGGAAGCGAGGGCGCGGGTGTCGCCGCCCGCGTCGAACGCTTCGAGCGCGGCCTCGACGCAGGAGCGGGTGGTCTCCAGATCGGTGAACCACTTGGCGGCGCGGTGCTGCAACGCCTGGAACGAGCCGATCACCTGGCCAAACTGGGTGCGGGTCTTCAGGTAGTCCAGCGTGATGTCGAACGCGGCGCTGGCGCTGCCCAGCATCTCGGCCGCAAGGCCGGCATAGGCGCGGTCCAGGGTGGGCTCCAGCACCGCCCAGCCCTTGTCGATTTCGCCCAGAACGGCATCGGCCGCGACCTCGACGCCGTCGAAGGCGATCTGGGCCGCGCCGCGGGAGTCGATCAGCGCCAGATGCGTGCGGCTCACGCCCGAGGCGGCGCTGGGAACCAGGAACAGGGTGAGCCCATCCGTCTGACCCGGCGCGCCGCCGGTGCGGGCGACGACGATCAGCAGGTCGGCGGCCTCGCCGTCCAGCACGAAGGTCTTGGTCTCGTTCAGCACGTAGCCCGAGCCGTTTTTGGTCGCGGTCAGAGCCGTGCGGGCCGGCGCGTGGTGCGAGCCTTCGTCGACCGCCAGGGTCGCGACGATCTCGCCGCTGGCGATGCGCGGCAGCCAGGCCTGCTTCTGCGCCTCGGAGCCGGCCAACTGCAGCGCCGAGGCGGCGATCATGGCGGTCGAGAGCAGGGGAGAGGCGGTCAGGGTGCGCCCGGTCTCCTCCAGGATCAGACCAAGGCCCAGATAGCCGAAGGCCGAGCCGTCATAGGCCTCGGGCACGATCACGCCGGCCCAGCCCATCTGACCCATCTCCGCCCAGGCGGCGGGATCGAAGCTCTCGCCGCTCTTGCCGTCGCGCAGCTTGCGCAGGGCCCCGACGGGCGCGCTCTCGCTGGCCCAGCCCTTGGCGGCGTCGCGCAGCATCGTCTGTTCTTCGGTCAGGACGGCCATCAGGCGTGCTCCCTGGATTGATGACGGGCGGCCCAGTCGAGGGCCTGTTCCAGACGGTCGTTGCCCCAGAAGAGCTCGCCGTCGGCGGTGAGAAAGCTGGGCGCGCCGAACAGGCCGCGCTCCTTGGCCTGGCGGACGTGGTCCTTCAGCAGCGCCTTGATCGGGTCGGACTGGGCGGCGGCCAGGACGTGTTCCGGCCCGGCGCCGACCGACGCTATCAGAGGGGCGAGAACGTCGGGGCTGCCGATGTCCTGGTCGTCGACGAAATTGGCCTGATAGACCGCGCGGCTGAAGGCCGGCGTCCAGCCATCCTCCAGGCCACAGATCGCCACCCGCGCCGCCAACAGGCTGTTGCGGGGGAACTGGCTGGGATGGCGCAGCGGCAGGCCTTCGGCGTCGCAGACGCGCTCGAGGTCGCGCCACATGTACTCGCCCTTGACCGGGAAGGCGTTGAACGGACTGTCGTTCAGCCCCTGCTGCTCATGGAACAGCGGGCCGACGATGAACGGCCGCCACGCCACGGCCACGCCCTTGTCGGCGGCGAGCGTCTCGATGCGCATGGCCGCCGGATAGGAGTAGGTCGAGGCGAATTCGTACCAAAATTCTAACATGGCCAGAACTCGATCATGGCCTCACTGGTGGTCCAGCAGGCCCAGGACGCGCTTGGCGACCACGTTCAGGTTCACCTCGCTGGTGCCGCCCTCGATCGAGTTGCCCTTGGCGCGCAGCATGGCGCGCGGCGCGGCCAGCTCCTCGGCGCCGAAGCCTTCGCCTTCCCAGCCCAGGCCTTGCAGGCCCAAGGCCTCGACCAGAAGCTCGGTGCGCTCCTGGTTCATCTTGGCGGCGGCGTACTTGATGATCGAGACGGCGGCGCTGGGGCCCGAGCCCTGCTTGGACTCGGCTTCGGCGCGGCGGACGGTCAGGATGAAGGCGTGGGCGTCCATGGAATGGGCCGCCAGGCGCGCGCGGAAGTCGCCGTCGGCGATCCGGCCTTCGCTATCGACGCCGATCTCCTTCTTGGCCGCCTCCACGGGCGACAGCCCGCCGCCGCCGCCAAAGCCCGAGGCGCTGATGTTCTGGCGCTCGTACTGGAGCAGGCGCTTGGCGATGTCCCAGCCGCCGTTCAGCTTGCCGACCAGTTGTTCCTTGGGGACCTTCACATTGTCGAAGAAGGTCTCGCAGAAGGGCGAGGAGCCGCTGATCAGCTTGATCGGACGGGCCTCGACGCCGGGCGAGGTCATGTCGAACAGCACGAACGAGATACCCTCGTGCTTCTTGGTCGTGTCGGTGCGCACCAGGCAGAAGATCCAGTCGGCCTGATCGGCGTAGCTGGTCCAGACCTTCTGGCCGTTGATCAGGTAGTGGTCGCCCTTGTCCTCGCACTTGGTCTGCAGGGAGGCCAGGTCCGAACCGGCGCCAGGCTCCGAATAACCCTGGCACCATCGGATTTCGCCGCGGACGATCTGCGGCAGGAAGCGCTGCTTCTGTTCCTCGGTGGCGTATTCGAGCAGCACCGGGCCCAGCATCCAGATCCCGAAGCTCATCAGGGCCGGGCGAGCCTTGAGGCGGCGAAGCTCCTGCTCCAGCACCTTGTTCTGGGCCTTGGAGAGGCCGCCGCCGCCATATTCCTTGGGCCACATCGGCGCCGTCCAGCCGCGCTCGGCCATGCGCTCCAGCCAGAGCTTGGCGTCGGGATTCTTCCAGACCATCTTGCGCCCGCCCCACGGCGCCTCGTCCTCGGCCATCGGCGCGCTCAGGGACTTTGGATAGTTGGCTTCCAGCCAGGCGCGGGTCTCGGCGCGGAAGGCGTCGAGTTCGGTTCCCCCGAAATCGGCCATCGTCTCATCTCCCTAAGCGAACGATCTTTCTTGCAACCACACTACGCCTCGCGTCGGCTCGGGCAAGTCGATTCAAACGGTCGTTCGCCGCAAGGGCCACGACCACTTCACACTTTGCGGGCTATATGAGGCGGTTACTGGATCCCTTCGGGGATTCGTCGTTACGGGATCTGGATGTCCTCGACCGTTTTCAGGCCCGCGGCTCTCGCGATCGCCCCCACCTTGGCGGCGATCCTGACCGCGTCGGCCGGGGTCATGCTTCTGGCCTCGGGAGCCACGCCCTCCGAGCCCACCCGCTTCCTGCTGCTTCTGGCCTTCGCGCCCGAGCTGCTGATCGAGATCAGCCACTTTTTCTCGTCGATCCTGGGGCTGGTGCTGCTACTGCTGGCCTTCGGCCTGCGCTCGCGCTTGGGCGCGGCCTGGTGGGCGGCTCTGATCGTGCTGGCCTCGTCGGCGGTTCTGGCGATCTTCAAGGGCCTGAACTGGGAAGAGACGGCCATGCTGCTGCTCTGCTTCCTGGCCATCGCGCCGTTCCGGGAGGCGTTCCCGCGCCGGGCCGCGCTGTCGAAGATGGAGATCACGCCGGGCTGGCTGTTGTCGGCCGCCGCCGCGATCGGCGGCGCGGGTCTGCTGGGCTGGTGGTCGTTCCACCACACCGAGTTCGCCGACAAATCCTGGATCCGTATCCTGCAAGACCATGACGAGGCGGCGCGGGCCATCCGCTCGTCGGTCGCCGCCGCCATCGTGCTTCTGGCCGTCGGCGTCTGGCGCCTGATCTCGACGGCCGCGACGCCGGCCGTGGTCGACGACACCGATCCGGAGTTCGATCGAGTCCGCGCCATCCTGGCCAAGGCCGAGGACGCCGAACCCAGCGCCAATCTGGCCCTGCTGGGCGACAAGCGTTTCCTGTTCTCGGCGTCGGGCGAGACCTTCCTGATGTTCGGCGTGCGCGGGCGCTCCTGGATCGCCCTGGGCGCGCCGGTCGGTCGCAGCGACGAGCGCATGGAGCTCTTCTGGCGTTTTCGCGAACTGGCGGACGCCCACGCCGCGCGCGCGGGCTTCTATGGCCTGGGTCCCGACGACCTGCCCGACACCGTCGACCTGGGCCTCGCCATCCAGAAGACCGGCGAGAGCGCGGCCGTGCCACTAGAGGCGTTCAGCCTGGTCGGTCGCCGTCGCGAGGTCCTGCGCCGCAACTGGCGCAAGGCCGGGGAGGGCGGAGCGGCCTTCGAGATCCTGCCCGTGGGCGCGGCCAACGCGATCATGGACGAGCTGAGGGCGATCTCCGATTCCTGGCTCAGCCACCACGCCGGCGGCGAGAAGAGCTTCTCGATGGGCGGCTTCGACCCGCGCTACGTCGCGGAGTTCCCGGTGGCGGTGGTGCGCGGCGAGGAGGGCAAGATCGTCGCCTTCGCCACCCTATGGCTGACCGCCTCCAAGACCGCCTTCTCGATGGACCTGATGCGCTACTCCGACGAGGCGCCCAAGAACGTCATGGACTATCTGTTCGTCGAGCTCCTGCAGTGGGGCAAGGACGAGGGCTATCAGGCGTTCGAGTTCGGCGTGGCGCCCCTGGCCGGGCTGGAGGACCGCCGCCTGGCGCCGATCATGTCCCGGGTCGGCCGGCTGCTCTACGAGCGCGGCGAGGAGATCTACAATTTCCAGGGCGTTCGGCGGTATAAGGACAAGTACGACCCCGTCTGGCAGCCGCGCTACATTGCCGCGCCCCAGAAATGGGCCATCCCTTTTCTGCTCGCCGACATCGGTTTGCTGTCCTCGGGAGGGGTCTCGGGGCTGACGAAGCGCCCGAAGAAGGCCGCGACCTAGTAGCGCGGTTGGTTGCCGGTCTGGACACCCAAAAGGTTCGCCAGATGCACCATCATCAGCATCAGAGCGACGACGCAGGCCATCATCAAGGGACGCCAGGGCACCATGCGCGGGCCCTTTAAAACATTGATCGGACGGGCGCCGAGCCAGCCGCAGAGAACGGCGAGAACAAGGAAAAGGGCCGAGGCCGCGAGGGTCAGGGTCAGGTCCATGGCGGCTTCTAGGCCCGCGACAATATGCCTGGCAAATGGTTAAGTCGCGTTAACCCTCTTGCTTTTGAACCGCGCTACAGAACTACGGACGCGTGTCCCGATTCCTCCACAGTGATTTGGCAAGGCGCTATATCTAGCGTTTACGTCGCGTTTACACCCCAGGAATCGCTGACTAGCGTTTTCCCCAGATGCGGGGAGATAGATTCGCATGACGGCGGCTTCGCCATGGAGCGTTAAGGGGATAGACCCCAAGGCACGGGAGGTCGCTAAAGACCTCGCGCGTCGCTCCGGCATGACCTTGGGCGAATGGCTGAACCGGATGATCATCGAGGGCGATGGTCAGGCCGACTATCGCGCCGCCGAAGAGTCCTCCAGCCGCGCCCATCTTGAAGTCGTCCGAGACCAGCCCTCGCGCGCCGAGATCGCCGAGCAGACCGACCAGGTTGGCCGCGTCGCCGTGGCGCTCGATCGCCTGACCCGGCGGATCGAGGTGGCCGAGGGCCGCAACGCCGCCGCCATCTCCGGCATCGACCATTCCGTCCGCGACGCCATCGCCCGCCTGAGCCGCGCCGAGCGCGAACAGATCGCCGTCGCCGCCCGCTTCGAGGGCGCGGTGGACGATCTGAAGACCGAACAGGTCCGTACCGCCGAGCGCGTGCGCCGGATGGAGGCCGAGGCGGCGGGGCCGCGCTCGGTGGAGGCCCTTCGCGCTCTGGAAGGCGCCCTGGGCAAGGTCGCCGGCCATCTCTACGACGGCGAGGCGCGCACCCGCGAAGCCATCGCCGCCCTGGAAGCGCGCCTCGACGCGCAGGCCGCGCCTCAGCCGCAAGACCCGAATGAACTGGTCGAGGCCGTCGTGGCTCGCCTGGGCGAACGGCTTGAAGCCGCCGAGACCCGGACCAGCGAAGCCCTGCGTGAGCTCGGCGCCTCGTTCTCGACCCTCGACGAGCGCCTCGGCGTCGTGGAGATCGCCAACCCGGCGGCCGGCGTGCAAGAGCGCCTCGACAGCCTGGCCGCCACGCTGAGCGAAAAGATGGAAGCCGCGCGCCTGGAGATGGCCGAGCGGCTGCGCGAGACCGCCGACGGCCGCTTCGATCGCATGGAGCGAAAGCTCGGCGAGATGGCCGCCCATGTCGAGGCCGCCGAGCAACGCTCGGCCCAGGCCATCGAACGGATGGGCCGCGAGGTCGTCAATGTCGCCGACGCCTTCAACCGTCGCGTCCAGACCGCCGAAAACCGTAGCGCCGCCGCGATCGAACAGGTCGGCGGCGAGGTCGCCCGCATCGCGGCCAGCGTCGAAACCCGCCTCAATCGCGCAGACAGCGTCCAGGGCCAAGCGCTTGAAAAGCTTGGCGCGGAGATCGCGCGCATCACCGAACGGCTGACCGAGCGCATCGGCAGCGCCGAGCGCCGCAACGCCCTGGCTATCGACGATGTCGGCGAGCAGGTCGCGCGCGTGACCGAGCGCCTGAACCAACGCCACGAACGCTCCAGCCAGGAGCTGCTGGACCGCATCCGCCAGAGCGAGGAGCGCACGCTCCGTATGCTCGAGGAAGCGCGTGACAAGATCGACCATCGTCTGCACGAGATCCCGCGCAGGCCGGAACCCGTCGCGCCGCCCCCCGCGCCCGATCCCGTCGCCGAGTTCGTCCCGCCGCCCGCCTCTCCGTTCGAGGACGACATTGTCCTTGGCGAGGCCTCGCCGTTCGCCGATGACGTCTTCGACGCGCCGTCCTCGGCGGACCGCGACCTCGACGCCGCGGAATTCCCGCTGGACGACGCCGAGGATGAGGGGTTCGACGACGAAGACTTCGCCTTCGCGGGCGCGTTGGACGAGGAAGAAGACGAGATCGCCGCGGCTCCCGAAGCGGACGCTCCCCGGGCCGCGCCGGTCGAGCCCGAACGCCCGCTGTCGACTCGCGAGATCATCGAACAGGCGCGCGCCGCCGCCCGCGCCGCCGCCGCCGCGGACGCCAAGGGCCTCGGCGCGGGCCGCAAGGCCAAGACCGAGAAAACCGGATCGCTGTTCGGCGGCTTCGGCGCCTTCTCCTCGAAGAAGCCCAAGCGTCGCATCGGCACGACGATCGCCAGCGTGGCGGTCGCGATTGGCAGCGCCGCCGTGGTGGGCGCCTGTGTCGGCGGCCTGCTGCTGCTGGGCGACCAGAACGCCAGCGGCGCGCCTCGCGTGGCTCAGGCGCTGGTGAACCCAAAGCCGGTTCAGGCCGTCGCGGCCCCGAACGGTTCGCGCGCGTCGGTCGCTCTGGCGAACACGCCCGCCTCGCCGGTCCAGGCCGAAGCCGCCGCGGCCTTGCCGACCCTGTCCGACGAGGCCAAGGCGCTGTTCGCGGCGTCCATCCGCAAGATCGAGACCGGCGACCGCACGGGCCTCGAAGGCCTGAAACGCGTCGCCAATGGCGGCGACCCGGCGGCTCAGTTCTATCTGTCCAAGCTGCTCGAGAGCGGCAAGGGCGGCGTCAAGCGCGACATGGTCGAGGCGCGCCGCTGGAGCGAGCGAGCCGCCAACGGCGGCGATCCGCGCGCCATGCACAACCTGGCGCTCTACTACTTCAAGGGCGAGGGCGGTCCGCGCAACTCGACGACCGCCGCCCTGTGGTTCCGCAAGGCCGCCGACACCGGCCTGGTCGACAGCCAGTTCAACCTGGCCCAGCTGTACGAGAGCGGCCTCGGCGTCAGCCAGAACGCCGCCGAAGCCTACAAGTGGTACGTGATCGCCGGCCGGGCTGGCGACGCCACCGCCCGCGGCCGCGCCAACGCCCTGCGTCCGCAGCTGACGGCCGAGGCCCTGGGAACGGCGGATCGCTCGGCCCAGGCGTTCCGCGCTCAGGCTCCCGTTCAGACCGCCGCCCTGGCCCCGGCCAGCGCCCGCGCGAGCGGCGATCTCGGCGTGGCGCAGCAGGCCTTGTCGCGGCTCGGCTACTATCAAGGTCCGCGTGACGGCGTCGCCTCGCCGGCGCTGCGGATGGCCATCGCCGCCTTTCAGCGCGACCAGGACCTGCCGGCGTCGGGCGAGGTCGATGGCGAGACTCTGAGCCGGCTGACGACCTCCGCCCGCTGATCCGTGTCGAGGCCGAATCCGCTAACATCATCCCGCGTTTGAGAGCGAATAGGGCGATCCGCCAGGGGGGACCCCGCGATTTCGCCAAAGATCGTCCGTGGACCTCTGGCTTCGTGTCGGTAATAGTCCCGGGCGGGGCAGGGGAGGCGGCCTTGGTCGCCTTCCGAAGGAGTTGATCATGAACGAGTCCGTGGGCGCGCGGACGCCGGTTCCTCCGGCGGTATGGGTTTTCGGGCTTTCGACGCTCATTCCATTCTTCGTCTCGGCGGCTTTGTTCTGTTATGGCTCCGCCAATGTCCGGGGCCCTTCCCTGGTGGCGCTGCTGGCCTATTCGACCGCTATGGTGTCGTACTTCGGCGGCGTGCGCACGGGCCTGGAGATCGAGAACCCCAGCCCGCGTTGGTCGGTCCTCGGGCTTTCGCTGCTGTTTCCGCTGGCCGGGTTCGGCCTTTTACTGGGCGAGCTGAAATTCGATCCCGCCTGGCAGCTTTCGGGCTTCCTTCTCGTCCTGCTGCTGCAATGGGTTTGGGATGTGACCGACCATGACGGCCCGACTTGGCGTCCGCGCATGCGCACTCTGCTGACCGCCGGCGCGGCGATCTCCTTGGCATTCTCGCTGGAGCAGGCGCTGCACATGTGAAGCCGCGGCCTAGTCAGGCCGCAGAGACTTCACGCCCACCGCATGGACTCGCTTGGGGCCGAGGGCCCCGGCCAGCATCGGCCCGCCGAACAGGTTCGAGAACGCTTCGTCCAGGATATTGAGCCCGCCGGTGAAGGCGCCGAACGCCGGCAGCACCAGCCGCTGGCCATCCGTGACGAAGCATCGCCGCCGAACGGTTCCTCGCCCGCTTGAGACCTTCGCTGCCGGATGCAAGTGGCCCGCCACCTCGCCCAGCTGAACGCCCGGCTGGGGCTCGTGGCGCAGGGTCAGCCCCATCAGGGCGGCTTCGTCGATGATATCGCCCGGCAGGGCCTTGGGCCCGTCGGCGTCGTGGTTGCCCACCGCCCAGACGAGTTCGCGGCCCAGCGCCAAGCCTTCCAGACGCCGGTAGTCGTCCGCCGCCAGACGCGTTTCGCCGTCGCCGTCGTGGAAGCTGTCGCCCAGGAAAACCAGCCGCTCGGGCGAGAGCAGGGCGATCTCGCGGTCGAGCCGGTCCAGGGTCTCGCGCGTGTCGTACGGCGGCAGCATCTGGCCAAAGCGCGCCGCGTAGCTGCTGCCCTTCTCGAAGTGCAGGTCGGCGACCACCAAGGTTCGCTCGGTCTCCAACCATAGGGCGCCGGACCAGCGCAGCATGACCTCGATGTTCGAAAGCGCGATCCGCAGGCCGCCGCAGGGGGACGGAGAAAAGCGCGTCACGACATGGCCTCGGCGATCAGGTCTTCCTCGGCCTCGGCCAGGATCATCTCGCCGGCGGCGTCGCCCGGCGCGCGTTCGCGGCCGATCTCCAGCATGATCGGCACGGCGAAGGGCGAGACGCGGTCCAGCGTCGCGTGGCGGATCCTGCCTCGCACGCGCGAGAGCATGTCGCCCAGGCGGGCGATGTCCAGCATGCCGGTCGCCGCGTCATGGCGGGCGCAGCGGAGCATCAGGTGGTCGGGTTGGTGTTTGCGCAGCACGTCGTAGATCAGGTCCGTCGAGAAGGTCACTTGCCGCCCGGACTTCTCCGCGCCGGGATGGCGGCGCTCGATCAGGCCGGCGATCAGGGCGCAGTGCTTGAAGGCCCGCTTCATCATGAAGCTCTCGTCCAGCCAAGCCTCGAGGTCGTCGCCCAGCATGTCCTGGGCGAACAGTTCGTCGAGATCGAGGCCGTCCATCGGCCGCAGGGACCAGATGTTCAGCGCGTAGTCGTTGCAGACGAAGCCCAGCGGCCCGACGCCCAGCCGATCCAGTCGCCGCGTCAGCAGCATGGCCAGGGTGGTGTGGGCCAGGCGGCCGTCGAACGGATAGCAGACCAGGTGGAACCGCTTCCCACGCGGGAACGTCTCCAGCAGCATCTCGCCCTCGTCCGGGATCACCGAGCGGATCTTCTGCCAGGCCAGCCACTCCTGGACGTCGCCGGGTAGGGCGGTCCATTCGCGCTCGTCGTGCATCATCTGGCGCACGCGGCCGGCCAGATAGGTCGAGAGCGGGAACTTCGAGCCGCCCCAGCTGGGCATCTTCGGATCGTCGTTCGGGGCGGGCGTGACGAAGGCGTCGGCCCCGATCAGGCTGTTGTAGCGCCAGACCTGGCCCGCGAAGACGAAGGTGTCGCCGGGCGTCAGCTGCTCGAAATAGCCTTCCTCGGCCTCGCCGATCTTGCGCCCGCCCATCGGACGACGCCCGCCGCCGATGCGGATATTGATCATGCCGGGCGAGACGATGGCACCGACGTTCATCCGGTGCTGCTGGCGGGCCTGGGCGTTGCGGGCGGTCCATAGCCCGTCGGCGTTCTTCACGATGCGCCGGAACTTGTCGTAGGTGCGCAGCGCGTAGCCGCCGGTCGAAACGAAGTCGACGACGGTCTCGAAGTCCTCCCAGGTCAGCTCCGCATAGGGGCCGGCCGAGCGGACCTCGTCATAGAGCGCGGTCATCTCGAACGGCTCGGAGCAGGCGCACCCCATGATGTGCTGGGCCAGGGTGTCCAGCGTGCCCACGCGCGGCGGATCGCCGTCGAGGTGGTTCTCCAGGATGGCGTCGGCGGCGGCGCGGCACTCCAGCATCTCGAAGCGGCTGGCGGGCACGAACAGGGCGCGGCTGGGCTCGTCCAGGCGATGGTTGGCGCGGCCGATCCGCTGGACCATCCGCGAGGCCCCCTTGGGCGCGGCCAGCTGGATGACCAGATCGACGTCGCCCCAGTCGATGCCCATGTCCAGGGTCGAGGTGCAGACCACGGCCCGCAGCGCGCCGCGCGCCATGGCGGCCTCGACCTTGCGGCGCTGTTCGGCCGAGAGGCTGCCGTGGTGCAGGGCGATCGGCAGGTCGTCCTCGTTCAGCTCCCACAGCCGCTGGAACGCGAACTCGGCCTGGAAGCGGGTGTTGACGAAGACCAGCGCCGTCTTTGACGACTTGATGATCTCATAGACCTCGGCCATGGCGTGCTCGGCCGTATGGCCGGCCCACGGTACGCGACCGCCGGAGACCAGCACCTCGACGACCGGCTGCGCGCCGCCCGAGCCGAGGACGAGGTCGATCGAGGGTTTGAAGTCCTCCCCCCGTGGGGGAGGTGTCGCCGGCACGGCGACGGAGGGGGGCGTGGCGGGGGCGGCAGGACTTCCCCCTCCGTCCGCTTCGCGGACACCTCCCCCGCTAGGGGGAGGATTTCCGTTCCAACCCAGCCACTTCCGCACCAGGTCCGGATCATCGACCGTCGCCGACAGCCCCACCCGCCGCATCTTCGGCGCGAACCGCTGCAGCCGCGCCAGGCCCAGCGCCAAGAGGTCGCCGCGCTTGGACGGCCAGATGGCGTGGGCCTCGTCGATGATCACGCAGGAAAGGTCGGCGAAATACTCGCGCGCGCCCTCCCAGGCGCAAAACAACGCCAGCTGCTCGGGCGTGGTCAGCAGGATGTCCGGCGGCCGGACGCGCTGGCGGGCCTTGCGGCTCTCACCGGTGTCGCCGGTGCGGCTCTCGGCCACGATCGGCAGCCCCATCTCGCGGATGGGGGTGAGGAGGTTGCGCTCGACGTCGACGGCCAGCGCCTTCAGCGGCGAGATGTAGAGGGTGTGGACGCCGGCCGGCGCGTTGCGCGGCGGGCGCTCGGCCAGCTCGATCAGGCTGGGCAGGAAGCCGGCCAGGGTCTTGCCGCCGCCGGTCGGCGCGATCAGCAGCGCCCCGCGCCCCTCACGGGCTTTCTCCAGCATCGCCAACTGGTGCGCGCGCGGGCTCCAGCCACGATCGGCGAACCATTGCTGGAAGCGAGGGGGAAGGGCGTCAGCCGCGAGCATTCATCGCCATATAGCATGTTCCCTTTCTGTTTCACCCGGCTTTTGCTAACAGACTCAAGTGACCGCCTTCCCGCCGACTCTGGACCTGGCTCCGGCCCTGGTCGTCCTGCCCGGGCCCCGCGCCGGCATGGCCGACGGCGGGGGCGAGGGGCGCATGCTGCGCGCCCCGGATGCGCGCGATCTGTTCGAGCATGGTCCAGTTCTGGTCGCCCACGCGGCGATGACGGCGCGGCGGCTGAACCTATCGCCGCCGGCCCGGGGACAGCGTCTGTTCGACGTGCTGGAGTTGCACGCGTTCGTCCGACCCGGCGCCTTCTGCGCGCCCTCGGCCGTGGGCTTGGCCATGGCGCTGGGCTTGCCCGAGCCGCACGGCGCCGCCCAGCAGGCCCAGAGCCTGCGCGAGAGCGCCGACGCCCTGCTGCGCGAACTGGCCCTGACGCCGGTGCCCTCGCGTGAGGAGGCCCTGGCCGTCGCCGAGACCCTGGCCAAGGCCGGCTGGTCGTGGGGACCCGCCGCGATCGGCGCCCTCCGCTCGGTCCCGGTCGGCAATCAGTTCCGCGGTTCGGGCCTCGACGTCTGGGCGCGGCTCGCCGAATGGGAGGACCAGGCGCCGCCGGGCGAGGCCGGATCGCGACCGATCGATCCCGAACGCGCGGGACAGCGCCTGACCGAGCTTCTGCAACGCTCGGGCCTGGAGGAGGTCCGCGAAGCCCAGGCCACCTTCGCCAAGGAGGCGTCCTACGCCTTCCAGCCACGCGAGCGGGAAGGCGAGCCGCGCATGATGCTGGCCGAGGCCGGCACGGGCGTTGGCAAGACGCTCGGCTACCTGGCGCCCGCCTCGCTGTGGGCCGAGGCCAATGGCCCGTCGGTGTGGGTTAGCACCTACACCCGCGCCCTGCAGCGCCAGATCGAGCGCGAGAGCCGGTCGATCTATCCCGACCCCAAGGAGCGGGCGAAGAAGGCGGTGGTCCGCAAGGGCCGCGAGAACTACCTGTGCCTGCTGAACTTTCAGGAGCAGATCAACGGCGCCCAGCTGGGCAATGGCGACCTGATCGGCCTGGCCTTGACCGCGCGCTGGGTCCGCGCGACGCGCGATGGCGACATGACCGGCGGCGACTTCCCTGCCTGGCTGCCGACGCTCTCGGCCGTGCCGCCTTCGGCCCAGGCCAGCCCAGCGAACCTGGTCGACCGGCGCGGCGAGTGCATTCATGCCGGCTGCCAGCACTATCGGATCTGCTTCATCGAAAAGGCCGTGAGGGCCTCCAAGCGCGCCGACATCGTCATCGCCAACCACGCCCTGGTGCTCACCCAGGCCGCCTTCGACGGCGCGCGGACGGCGCGGGGCCTGAAGGGCGACAACGAGACCACCAGCCTCAAGCGCATCGTCTTCGACGAGGGCCACCACCTGTTCGAGGCCGCCGACAGCGCTTTTTCCGCGGCTTTGTCGGGCGCGGAAGCGGCGGAGCTGCGGCGCTGGATCCGAGGACCCGAAGGTCGTGGCCGGCGGGGGCGGGGGCTGGAGGCCCGGCTGCTCGACATCCTGGGCGACCGCGAGGGGGCCCGGCAGGCGATGGGTCAAGCCATCCACGCCGCCGCCGCCTTGCCGGGCGAGGGCTGGTCGGGCCGCGTCGCGCCGCCGGACGGCCAGATCAATCCGATCGGTCCGATCGAGAACTTCCTGGTCGCCGTGATCGAGCAGCTTCGCGCCCGGACCAGCGATCGGGGCGGGGCCGACCTTGGCCTACAGTGCGACGCCCGCCCGCCGATCGACCTGGTCCGCGAGCGCGCGCCGGAGGCCGCCAAGGCCCTGGCGGCGATCGAAGCGCCGCTGCTGGCCCTGGCACGCGCGCTGGAGGACGTGCTGGACGAGGAGGCCGAGCACCTCGCGCCGTCTGAGCGCGCCCGCATCGAAGGCGCGCTGCGGGGCCTGGACCGGCGCGCCCGCATGACCCTGCCGGCCTGGCGCTCGATCCTGAAGGCGCTGGAGGAGGACGACGTCGATCCCAGCGAGACCGACCCCGACTTCGTCGACTGGTTCGAGGCGACCTTCCTCTACGGCCGTGTCGTCGACGCCGCCTGTCGCCGCCACTGGGTCGATCCGACCGAGCCGCTGCGCGCGGCGGTGTTGTCGCCGGCGCATGGGGTGCTGGTGACCAGCGCCACCCTGGTCGATCCCGCGCTGGAGGACCCGTTCGCTCTGGCCGAGATGCGCACGGGCGCCGCCCGCCTGCCGTCGGCGCCCAAGGTGCTACGGCTGGTCTCGCCGTTCGACTATGAGAACCACGCGCGGGCCTTGGTCGTCACCGACGTCAACAAGGAAGACCCGCGCCAGGTCTCGGCGGCGATGCGCGAGCTGTTCCTGGCGGCTGGCGGCGGCGGGCTTGGCCTGTTCACCGCCATCCGCCGCCTGAAAGCCGTGCACGAGCGCATCGCCGCGCCGCTGGCCGACAACGGCCTGGCGCTCTACGCCCAGCACGTCGATCCGCTGGAGGTGGGGGCGTTGGTCGACATCTTCCGGGCCGAGGAGGACGCCTGCCTCCTCGGAACCGACGCCATCCGCGACGGGGTGGATGTGCCGGGGCGGTCGTTGCGCCTGCTGGTCTTCGATCGGGTGCCTTGGCCGCGTCCGGATGTCCTGCACAAGGCTCGTCGGCTGCGCTTTGGCGGCAAGGGCTATGACGATGCCGTGGCGCGTGCGCGGATCAGCCAGGCGTTCGGCCGCCTGATCCGTCGCGCCGACGATCGCGGAGTCTTCGTGATGCTCGACGCCGCCGCGCCGACGCGATTGTTCTCCAGCCTGCCGGACGGCGTGAAGATCGAGCGGGTTGGACTGGTCGAGGCGATCGAGGCGACGGCGGCGTTCCTGGCCAAGAAGGATCGGGACGGACCGACCGACGATTTGGCGGCTTCCTGACTTAAAGCCGTCGAATTTCCGCAATGAGGACGTCCTAAAACTCGGTCATGGGGAGAGCCAGTACAGGAGCGTACCGATGACCCGCCATGCCGACCCCGCGATCGATGAAGCCGCCACGCCCTCGCGCGCCCGCTCGGCGCGAGCTCTCGTCCAGGCGGTTCGCTGGCGCACCGGGCTGTCGCAGGCCGATTTCGCGACCGTTTTCCGCATCGACCTCACCCTGCTGCAAGACCTGGAGCACGGCGAGGCCCGACTGGATCCGGCGCTGGCGGCCTATCTGCGCGTCATAGACCACGCGCCGGACGTCGTCCGGGCCGCCCTGGGCCGCGCCTCCTAGTCTCGACCTCGCCACGCATCCGTTCTTTCCGCCCGCTCGTATCGGGGGGGAAGTGGAGCGGTTCATGCGGCGTTGGATTTCGTGCGTCTTGGCGATCTGGGTGGCGTCCGCGGCCAGTGCGAACGCTTTCGAGCTGACGCCGAAGGCCAACGCGGCGCTGAACCGGGGCGAAGCCTATGCCGAGGTGACCCCGGACGCCGATGGCGTCTCCGGCCACGTGCGAGCGGTCATCGACATCGATGCGCCCATCCAGCGCGTCTGGCGCACGATGACCGACTGCGCCGCCGCCAAGGTCATGATCTCGACCTTGACCGGCTGCCGGGTGGTCGAGGGCGATCAGGCGCGCGGCTGGGACATCCGCGAGCACATCACGCGCCGGAACCTGGTCTTTCCCAGCATGCGCATCGTGTTCCGCTCCGACTACGAGCCCTACGGCTTGATCCGGTTTCGATTGGTCGAAGGCGATCTGAAGGTTCAGCAGGGCGAATGGCGGCTGCAGGCGCTGGACGGCGGCCGCCGGACCCGCGTCTTCTACGAGAACAGGCTCGCCGTGGACTGGCCCGTGCCGAAAGCCCTGATGCGCGAAGCCCTTCGCCGCGACACGCCCAAGGTGCTCATGAACCTTCGGCGGGTTTGCGAGTAGCCGACCGGCGTTCGGGATCGCGCGGCCCGTGGCGCGACTGCCTGCGACAGCGGGCCGCGTTGCCGTTAAACCCGTCTTCGGCGAATTAGCTGGGACGAGTTTGAGGCGAGACCGCGCCCGGTGCGGCGGCGATCGACGCCGTCCTGTTGGGGAACAGGACGACGCCCCTGGATCCCCTGGATCCGGGGGCGTTTTCACATGGCTTCATGAGCAAGGCACACCGCGACGCAGCGCTGGGCGAGGGCCTCGGTGGCGTCGAGGAACGGGACCGACAGGTCGGCGGCGGTCAGCACAAGCGGCACCTCGGTGCAGCCGGCCACCACGCTCTCAGCGCCCTTGCCCACCAGGCGATGGGCCAGCGCGGCCATGGTCTCGCGTGACGCGGAGCCCACGTCGCCGTGCTTGATCCGATAGAGCAGGGCCATGAACTCGACCTGTTCGTGGTCGTCGAGCGTGACGACCTCCAAGCCCATGTGAAAGAACCGGTCGCGATAGAGGCCGAGCGCCATGCTGGTGCCCAGCACGCCGACGACGGTCGCGCCGTTGGCCTTGGCCGCGAGGCCGGCCGTTTCCAGCATGTCGACCAGGGGCAGGCCGCTGGCTCGGACCGCGTCGGCGTAGGCGTGCGCGGTGTTGCAGGCGATCGCCAGCACCTGGGCGCCGGCGTCGCGCAATCCAGCCGCCATGGCGGCCAGGACGGGCGCGGGGTCTTCCTCGCCGACATTGCGGTCCGGGACTTTCGGATTGATGTCGACCAGCACGCGCAGGTGATCCTGCTCGCGCCGGACCGGTGTCGCCGCCTGCAGCTTGGCGAGGAAATCCAGGGTGGCGGCCGGACCCATGCCGCCCAGAACCCCGAGGACCTTGCTCATGAGATGGCTCCTCTAGGAAAGCGCGGGTTCGAGAACGCTTTGATAGCCGAATAGGCCTTGCGCGCCGCCCGTATGCAGGAAGACCACGCGCTCGCCCTTGAAGGCGCCTTTGCGCGCCTGGTCGATCAGGCCCTTCATCGCCTTGCCGGAATAGACCGGGTCCAGCAGCAAGCCCTCGGTCCGCGCGGCCAGGGTCAGGGCGTCGATCACGCCCTGGTCGACCAAACCATAGCCTTCGCCGACATAGTCGCAGTCGGCCACGACGGCTTCACGCTTGACCCGGCCCGCCGCGCCGATCGTTTCGGCGGTGGCGACAGCGAGGTTGAAGACGTTCTCTTCCTGCTTGGGCTTGGGCGCGCGCACGCCGAAGCCCAGGATCGGGATGTCCACCGAAAGGGCCGCGAAGCCCGCGACGAGACCGGCGTGGGTGCCGGCGCTGCCGGTCGCGGTGACCAGGCGGTCGATCTTCAGATCCATCTGGTCGGCCTGGACGACTAGCTCGCGGGCGCAGTCCACATAGCCGAGCGCGCCGATGGTGTTGGAGCCGCCGCCCGGGATCACATACGGCTTGCCGCCGCGTTGGCGGACGCCTTCGGCGGTCGCCTCGAGCTCCGCGATCATGTCGCTACCTCCGGGAACATAGCGGATCGCCGCGCCCATCAGCTTGTCGAGCAGAACGTTGCCGTTGCCGACATAGTCGCCGGCCTTGGAGCCGGTGCGCTCCTCCAGGATCACTTCGGTCTTGAGGCCGAACCGCGCGCCGGCCGCGATGGTCTGGCGGACGTGGTTGGATTGCACCGCGCCCTGCGTGACCAGGGTGTCGGCGCCTCGCGCCAGGGCTTCGCCCAGCAGGAACTCCAGCTTTCGGGTCTTGTTGCCGCCGCCCGCCAGGCCCGTGCAGTCGTCGCGCTTGACCCAGAGATCGACGCCGAGCGCGGCGCCCAGGCGGGGTAGGGGCTCCAGCGGCGTTGGCAGGTGGGCGAACCGAGCGCGGGGAAAACGGGCGAGATGCATGCGGTGAAGGTCCCTCGAGTGTCGCGGCCTTGTTAGCACGACTGGCGAGCCGTTCGACGATTTGGTGGCGCCCCCGCGAGCGCCTTGGTGGTATGATCCACCCATGAGAACCGGCGCTCGAACGACCGGCTCCACGGAGGAAGACATGACCCGGATGATTCCGTACCTCGCCTTGGGCGCGGCGGCTTTCCTGTTCGCCGGCGCGGCTGGCGCTTCAACCATCGTCATCGGCGGCGGCTCGGCCAACGAGTGTTCCGACGCCGCGCTCAAGGGGCGTTCCGATGATCGCGCGGTGCTCGCCTGCACCACCGCCCTCGAACTCGAGACCCTGAACTTCCGCGATCGCGCGCGGACCTATGTGAACCGCGGGGTGCTTCAAATGCGCCAGCATCGGTTCACCGCGGCGCGCGCGGACTTCGACCAAGCCTCGAGCATCGATCCGAGCCTTGGCGAGGCCTATGTGAACCGCGGGGCCACCCTGGTCGGCGAGGCGCGCTACCAGGAAGGCGTGGCCCAGATCGACAAGGGTCTGTCGATGGGCGTCAAGGATCCCGAACGCGCGCTGTACAATCGCGCCCTGGCCCACGAAGGTCTGGGCGACCTGCGCGCGGCCTATCTCGACTACGCCAAGGCGGCGGAGCTTAAGCCCGATTGGGCGGCGCCGAAGACCGAACTCGCGCGTTTCACCGTCAAGCGGCCCTGATCCTCGCCCGACCGGCGCGGCGGGCCGTTCTGAACAAGGAGCGCGACGTCGCGTGTGGAAGGTCTTTTTCGTATCGATAGGGCTGGCGGCTCTGGGCGGGAGCGCCGATGCCCAGAGCCTGCGCGAGATTCAGGCCCGCAACGCCGCCGCTCATGCGCTGGAGGACGTCCGGCGCGACCTGCTGGCTGGCCAGATCGAGGCGGCTAACGCTCAAGAGCGCGCGAGGACCGAGAGCCTGCTGCGCGGCTTGGAGCAACAACGGACCAGTTCCGCCCTCGCGGCGCCGTCGATGACGGTGCCGCCCGCGCGCGCCCTGGACACGCCGGAGCGGCGCGAGGCTGATCGCGCCAGCGCCATGAGCCGGATCGACCAACTGACCCAGGACGCTCTGACCGAGAGCAACGCCCGCATGCGCGCCATCCGGCCGGCGAGCGAACCGAAACGCTGATCTGAACAGAACGAGGCAGGCATGGAGTGGGAAGGCGGCCGTCGATCCGGCAACATCGAGGATCGACGCGGTCTGGGGCCAGTCGGGATCGCCGGCGGCGGGATCGGCGCGATCGTGCTGGCCGCGATAGGCTATTTCGTTTTCGGGATCGATCCCCAGACGACGATGCAGGCCACGCAGCAATTGCAGCCCGCGCAACAGGAAGGCGAGCGAGGAGAAGTGTCCGATCGTGACGGGCAGTTCGTCGACGTGATCGAGACTTCCAACCGAGAGGTGTGGACGCCGATCTTCGCCCGTGAAGGCGTGGACTACAGGCAGCCGGAGGCGATCGTGCTCTATGAGCAGGCCACCAGCACCGGCTGCGGCACGGGGCAGTCGGCGATGGGGCCGTTCTATTGTCCCGCCGACCAGAAGGTCTATCTCGACCTTTCGTTCTGGCGAGAGCTGGAGAGCCGTTTTGGCGCGAAGGGCGAGTTCGCTCGGGCCTATGTGATCAGCCACGAGATCGGCCACCACGTTCAGCACCTGCTCGGCGCCGATCAGCAAGCCCGCCGCATGGGCGCGCGGGGCGAGGAGAGCGGTTCGGTGCGGCTCGAACTGCAGGCCGACTGCTATGCCGGCGTCTGGGCGGCCCATGCGAACGAAGCCTCGGGCGGTCGGATCGTCATCAATCGCGGCGATATCCAGGATGGTCTGGGCGCGGCGGCGGCGGTCGGAGACGACACCATTCAGAACCGCACCCAAGGCCAGGTCGTGCCCGACAGTTTCACACACGGCACGAGCGCTCAGCGCATGCGGTGGTTCAGCCGCGGCTATGACCAGGGTGATCCATCGGCTTGCGACACCTTCTCGGCCGCCAACCTCTAGGGACTATTTCGTCGGGACGTGGGCGATCAGCTGGATCTCGACGATGCCGCCGGGCGCCAGCAGGCCGGTCGTGCCGACGGCGGTCCAGGCTGGGTTGGGGCCCTTGATGAACTCACTCTTCACGGCGTTGATCATGTTGATCTGCTCCCAGCGCGGCGCGGGCTGATCGGGACCTTCCCAGACGTGGAAGCTGTTGATCATGACGACGTCGTCGAAGCTGGCGCCCGAGGCCTTCAGAACCGCGTCCAGAGCGTTGAATGTTCGACGAACCTGCTTCTTGAAGGACTCCGGATCCGTGCCTTCGCCCTTGGCGCGGCCGACGATCGCCCCGGAGACGTAGAGCGTGTCCCCGACCCGCCGAGCCGGGGCGTACTTGATCTCGTCATAGGCCTTCTGATGGCCGGCGCTGGGGATGATGACCTCGCCGCCGGGCGCGGGGATTCTCTTGGGATAGGTCTCCCGCGCGAAGGCGGGGGTGGCGAGAAGGGCGCAGAGCGCGGGTAGGAGCAGACGGCGGACGGTCATGGCTGGAGCTCCGAAGAACGTGTGTCTTCGGATCGCCTCAACGACCGCCGCCGGCAAGTGAAATAAAGGTCACCCGGCCGCCTTGAGGATCAGATCCGCGATCGCCCGCGGATGAGAGATCATCGAGACATGGCTGGATGGCAGCTCGATCGTCGTGGCGCCCATGCGCTTGGCCAGGAACCGTTCGAGATCGGGATTGGTCGTCTGGTCGTTGGCCGACACCGCGTAGAAGCTGGGCTTCTCGCGCCAAGCGGCGACCGTGACGCGGCCCGCGAACAGGTTGGCGGCGATCGGCTGCTGCACGGCGTGGAGCGCCAGAGCGCGCGCCGGGTCGAGGTCGCCGGCGAAATAGCGGACGAAGGCGTCCTTCGACAGCCAGGAATAGCCGTCGCGGGTCATCACGCCGGCTCGGGCGGGCATGGTCGGGTACTGGGCCGCGAGGGCGTTGAAGTCCTCGCCCACGTCTGGCGCTCGGGCGGCGACGTAGACGAGGGCGGCGACCTTGGGGTCGAGGCCGGCCTCGGTGATCGGAACCCCGCCCCAGGAGTGACCGACCAGCACGGTCGGCCCGTCCTGAAGCGCCAGGACGCGGCGGGTCGCGGCCACGTCGTCGGCCAGGGAGGTGAGCGGGTTTTGCACCGCCGTGACATTGAAGCCCTTGCCCTGGAGGCGGGGAATGACCTCGCTCCAGCACGAGCCGTCGGCCCAGGCGCCGTGGACCAGGACGATGTTGCGAGCCGCCGTTCGGGCCAGGGCTGGCGCGGCGACGGAGAGGCCGACGCTCAAGCCGCCCAACAGCAGGGCGCGGCGATCGGTTCGCGGGGGCGGGGAAGGCGGCATCTTGATGGTCCCTGGACGGCCGCGCCGAGGACCCGTTCCTCGACCTGACCATCGCGTCACCATTCGGCCGAGGATGTCGAAAGGATACGCCGATGACGGCTTCGTGAACGGCTAGGCGCGCCGACGCTTGACCTGCGCGTCAGCGCGCCTAGTGTCCGACCCTTGTTCACCGGGGGGCCGCTCGCGCGGCTGAGATTGGGCTTTCGCCCTGACCCGTAGAACCTGATCCGGGTCATGCCGGCGAAGGGAGGGAACGCGGGCGCGGTCTTGATAAGCGTCCGTAGACCGACTCAAGCACGCACGTCCGGGTCTCCTTGGAAGCTTGAGGAGCGCCCGAAATGAATATCCAGACGACCATCAAGTCCGTGGCCGATACGATCTCGACCGGTCCGATCCCCGGCTCGCGCAAGGTCTATCAGGCCGGCGAGCTGTTCCCGGATCTGCGCGTGCCGTTCCGCGAGGTGGCGGTCCACCCCTCGGCCAACGAGCCGCCGGTGACGGTCTACGACCCCTCGGGCCCCTATACCGACCCCACGGTGGCCATCGACATCGAGAAGGGCCTACCGCGCACCCGCGAGGCCTTCGTGGTGGCGCGCGGCGATGTCGAGCTCGTCACCGATCCCCGCCAGGTGAAGCCCGAGGACAACGGCTTTGCTCAGGGCAAGCACCTGGCCCCCGAATTCCCCGACCAAGGTCGCAAGATCTATCGCGCCAAGCCGGGCAAGCTGGTCACCCAGCTGGAATACGCCCGCGCCGGGATCATCACGGCCGAGATGGAATATGTCGCCATCCGCGAGAACCTGCGCCGCGAGCAGAACGCCCCGTGCGTGCGCGACGGCGACGATTTCGGGGCCAGCATCCCCGACTTCGTGACGCCGGAGTTCGTGCGCCAGGAAGTGGCCCGCGGCCGCGCCATCATCCCGGCCAACATCAACCACGGCGAGCTGGAGCCGATGGCGATCGGCCGCAACTTCCTGGTCAAGATCAACGCCAACATCGGCAACTCAGCGGTGCTCTCCACCGTCGCCGACGAGGTCGACAAGCTGGTCTGGGCCACGCGCTGGGGCGCCGACACGGTCATGGACCTGTCGACCGGCCGCAACATCCACAACATCCGCGACTGGATCATCCGCAACAGCAGCGTGCCGATCGGCACGGTGCCGATCTATCAGGCTCTGGAGAAGGTCAACGGCGTGGCCGAGGATCTGAACTGGGAGGTCTTCCGCGACACCCTGATCGAGCAGTGCGAGCAGGGCGTCGACTACTTCACGATCCACGCCGGCGTGCGCCTGCCGTTCGTGCCGCTGACCGCCAAGCGCGTCACCGGCATCGTCAGCCGCGGCGGCTCGATCATGGCCAAGTGGTGCCTGGCGCACCACAAGGAGAACTTCCTCTACGAGCGCTTCGAGGACATCTGCGAGATCATGCGCGCCTATGACGTGTCGTTCTCGCTGGGCGACGGCCTGCGTCCGGGCTCGACCGCCGACGCCAACGACGAGGCCCAGTTCGCCGAGCTGCGCACCCTCGGCGAGCTGACCAAGGTGGCCTGGAACCACGGCGTGCAGGTGATGATCGAAGGGCCGGGCCACGTGGCCATGCACAAGATCAAGGCCAACATGGACGAGCAGCTGAAGCACTGCCACGAGGCCCCGTTCTACACCCTCGGTCCGTTGACCACGGACATCGCGCCTGGCTACGACCACATCACCTCGGCGATCGGCGCGGCGATGATCGGCTGGCTCGGCACGGCGATGCTCTGCTACGTCACGCCCAAGGAGCACCTGGGCCTTCCGGACCGCGACGACGTGAAGACCGGCGTCATCACCTACAAGCTGGCCGCCCACGCCGCCGACCTCGCCAAGGGCCACCCCGGCGCGGCGATGTGGGACGACGCCATCAGCCGCGCGCGCTTCGAGTTCCGCTGGGAAGACCAGTTCAACCTGGCGCTCGACCCGGAAACCGCGCGCAAGTTCCACGACGAGACCCTGCCCAAGGAGGCGCACAAGACCGCGCACTTCTGCTCGATGTGCGGTCCCAAGTTCTGCTCGATGAAGATCAGCCAGGAAGTCCGCGACTTCGCGGCCGGCAAGGCGCCCAACAGCGCCGAGCTGGGCATGGCCGAGATGAGCGAGAAGTTCCGCGAGCAGGGCTCGGAGATCTATCTGAAGACCGAATAGGGCGGGTTTGACCCGCCGCAAGGCGGGGCGAGCGGCGGCGGCTAAAGCTTGGGCTTTCGGAGCCGCCGCCATGCTCGACCGCCGCGCCCTGATCGTCGCCATGCCCCTGCTGGTCGCTGGATGTTCCGGCGGCGAGAGGCCCTATGACCGCGCCGTTCGGGATCTCTGGCGACTGCCGGACCTGGGCGGCGAGGTTCCGATGCTCGCCCTGGTTCACGCCGCGACGCTGGCGGCCAATGGACACAATACCCAGCCCTGGCGCTTTCGTGTCGAGGCGCGCGCGATCGAGATCCTGCCAGACTTTTCGCGACGGACGCCCGTCGTCGATCCGGACGACCACCACCTGTTCGTCAGCCTGGGCTGCGCCGTGGAGACCCTGCTGCGGGCGGGGCTTGGCTATGGCTGGGCGGGGGAGCCGGAGATCCTGCCGGGAGGCGGCGTCCGCGTCGCGTTTTCGAGCGCGCCGGCTCGCCCGGACGCGCTGTTCCAGGCCATTCCTCGCCGCGCCTCGACCCGGACCGAATACGACGGAAGGCCCGTGGACGCGGCGACGCTGCGCGGGCTCGAGGCGGTTGTCGGACAAGACGTGGCGCTCCGCTGGGTGCTGGCGGCCGAAGAACGCGCTCACCTCACCGACATGATCATCGACGGGAACAGCGCCCAGCTTGGCGATCCCGCCTTCATGCGCGAACTGACCGACTGGATCCGCTTCGACGCCCAGGAAGCCTTGGCGCGCCCGGACGGGCTGTTCACGGCCGCCTCCGGCAACCTCACGGCTCCGCGCTGGCTGGGCGAGCGCCTGCTGCCGATGGTCATGACGAAGAAGGGCGAGGCCGATCGCCTCGCGCGCTGGATGAAGAGCTCGGCGGGGGCGGCGATCTTCACCGGTCGCTCCGAGACGCCCGCCGGGTGGATCGCCGTGGGACGCGCCTTCACCCGGTTCGCTCTGAAGGCGACCGCGGCCGGCCTAAAGCTGGCCTTCCTCAACCAGCCGGTCGAGGACGTGTGGACCCGTCGTCGGATGGCGGCATGGATGGGCGAACCGAACAAACGCCCCGATCTCGTGGTTCGCTTCGGCTACGGCCCCGATCTGCCGCGCTCCCTGCGCCGCCCGCCGGGGGCCGTGCTGCTGTCCTAGCCACGCGCCTGATTTCACTGGCGCGGCGACCGCGAGGCCTTCACCGTCGCGCCATGAAACGACTGAGTCTCGCGGCCGCCGCCGCCGTTCTCGCCTTGGCAGCGCCCGCCTCCGCCGAAAGCCCGTTCTGGCCGGTCCAGGCCAAGGGCTCCGTCGCCGCGGAACTTCGCGGCGTCTGGAAGTCCCGCGGCTATGGCTGGATCGTCGAGTTCGGTCCCGATGGCGGCAAGCTTTTCCAAACAGCCGGCGGCGCCTGCTACGCCGATCCGCGTCGAGAGCCCGATCCGGACGGGGTCATGGCCGTCTGGCGGGCGGAGGGGCCGGGAACCGTCACGCTCGCCAGCGATCCCGACGGCACGCGCTATCTGTTCGACCGCCTTCCCAGCCTTCCGGCCGCTTGCCTCGCCACGGCCCCCTGGACGCCGGATCGCGTCGCGGCCTTCGTCGCCGACACCTTCGCCGAGGTCTATCCGCGCTCGGCCGAGCGCGGCCTGGATTGGACCGCGCGTCGCGCCGCCGTCTTGGCGCGGGTCGGCCCGCAAGCCGCCGACGCCCAGCTCTGGGCGGCTCTTTCGAGCTTGCTGGAGGGGCTCGACGATCCGCATGTCGAGCTGCATGGCGTGGTGGGCGGCGACCGGCGCGACCTGGAGCCCGGCGTGTCACCCACCTTGGCGCGCGTCCACGCCGCGGACCCCGAAGGCGGCGAGAAGGCGTGGTTGCAGGCCTATCGCGATGGGATCCTGACCCGGATCCTGGCGGGCAAGGGACGGCAAGCGGCCAACAACAGGATCTTCTGGGGACGGGTCGATGATATCGGCTACCTGAACGTCGTCACCATGGGCGCGTTCGCGCGCAACGCCGCGCCGGACGATCCCCGCCCGCTGGAGGCGACGCTGGACGAGGCGCTGACCGCCTTCGCCGGCGCAAAAGCCGTCGTGGTCGACGTCAGCAACAACCGCGGCGGCTATGACAGCATCGTTCGCGCGATCGCCGGCCGGTTCACCGATCAGCCGCGCGTGGCCTATTCCAAGGTCGCGGTTGGCGCCAAGGCCGCGCCGGGGGTGGTGACGGTCGAGCCGGCGCGTGGCCCGCGCTTCACCGGTCCGGTCTATCTGGTCACCAGCGACATCACCGTCAGCGCCGGCGAGACCTTCGGCTTGATGATGAAGGCCTTGCCAAACGTGAAGCACGTCGGCGGCGTCACGCATGGCGCCTACTCGGATCAACTGCCCAAGCCCTTGCCCAACGGCTGGGCGTTCGCCCTTCCGGCCGAGCTCTACAAGGCGCCGGATGGCAAGGACCTGGAGGGCAGGGGGCTCGCGCCGGACATGCCCATGGTCATCTTCCCGCCGGACGACCTTTCCGGCGGTCACGCGAAGGCCATCGAGGCTCTAATGATCAAGATTGGGCGAGAAACCCACTAGGGTGGCGTCCGGGCTGGTCAGTCCAAGCTTTGTTTCTTCCGTGAAACATGATTGCGACTTTCGCGGTCTGATCGCTCGAAATGTGACCAGCTTTCAAAGCTTCACCTAAAGCGAGGCCCGCCAAGGACATACTGGCGCGCGCTTTATCACACATGGTCTTTCCATACGCCGGGGGGCGTTGCGATGCGGGACGCTGGCCCGTGAGCGGCGGCGCCCCTAGCGTTCGCGCCGTCCGCGTGGCGGTCTTGCTTGCAACTCGTATTCCGTGGGCCGAATGACCCTTTCCGTGCTTCTCTACGGGCTAGCCGCCGCCTTCGATCCCACCAGCGTCGCCGCGACGGGCTATCCGTCCTCCGCGCCCGCGGCCGTCGAGGAGCAAAATCAGTCCGCCCCGAAGGCCGATGGTCCAAACGAGGTCGAGGGGCTGGTCATTCAGGCCGACCCGCGTGGCAAGGTCGAGGGCGATATTAAGCCCGAGATCGAGCTGAACGAGGCCGAGATCCAAAGCTTCGGCGCGACCAGCATCGGCGAACTGCTGACCATGCTGACGCCCCAGACCACCAGCACCCGCGGCCGCGACAGCGGCGGCGGTCCCGTTCTGCTGGTCAACGGTCGCCGCATCTCGGGCTTTCAGGAAATCCAGGGCATTCCGCCAGAGGCGATCGAACGCTTCCAGATCCTGCCCGAGGAGGTCGCGCTCAGCTACGGCTACAAGGCCGACCAGCGAGTCGTGAACATCATCCTCAAGAAGAACTACAACGCCCTGCAGACCCAGGCCTCGGCCACGGTCGCGACCGATGGCGGCCGGACCTCGCCCAGCGCGGGCGGAAACCGCGTCCGCATCGACGGCGACAAGCGCTGGAACGTGGACGTCCAGCTCTCCCACGAGCCCTATCTGTTGGAGACCGACCGGAATATCGTTCGCGCCGCCAACGGCCAGCCCTATGATCTGACCGGGAATATCGCGGGCGTGGGCGGCGCTGGCATCGCCGATCTCTCCGGCCTGACCGGAAGCGCGGTGACCTACGCCGGCGTCCCCAGCTCGGCCCTTGCCGGCAAGGCCAGCCTCTCTGACTACGCGCGCCTGGCCAACAGCTACAACACGGGCGACCTGACCCGTGACCGGTCGCTGATCTCCAAGTCGGACAAGGCGACGCTTCGCGGCTCGTATAGCCGGGATATCAACAAACAGACCCAGCTGACGATCAGCGGCAATCTCGAGGACACCAGCAGTCACGCGCTGCTGGGTGTGCCCGGGGTGACCTTCACCCTGCCGGCGGGCAGCCCGTTCTCGCCATTCTCCCAGGCCGTCACGGGCTATCGCTACATCGACGCGCCGGGTTCGTTGTCCAGGGACGTCGATACGCTGCGCACCCAGGTCAGCATGGCCGCCAATGGCCGGGTCAAGGACTGGCGCTGGAACCTGACCGGCGACTTCGACCGCACCGCGACCGACACCACGACGGGGCGCGGTTTGGACGCCTCGGCCTTCCGCGCCGCCGTCGCGGCCGGTGATCCAGCCGTCAACCCGTTCGGCGTGATCCCCACCAGCCTCTACACGTCCGTCGCGGCCGACACCGCCCACTCGGTCTCGACCTCGGCCAGCGCCGAGCTGGTGCTGAACGGAAACCTGTTCCAGTTGCCGGCGGGCCCCTTGCAGACCACGTTCAAGGTCGGGGCCAACAGCAAGGGCCTGGATTCGAAGACGGTCCGCTCCGGCGTGACCACGACGCGCGACATCACCCGCACGACCGAAAGCTTCCAGAGCAGCTTCAACCTACCCCTGACCAGCACGCGCCAGGACTTCCTGGCCAAGGCCGGGGATCTCTCGCTGAACTTCAATCTCGGCTATGACGACCTGTCGGACCTGGGCGGCCTGACCACGCTCGGCGGCGGTCTCAACTGGTCGCCGATCAAGAAGATCAGCTTCATCGCCAGCTACACCGACGAAGAGGGCGCGCCCTCGACCAACCAGATCAACGATCCGGTGCTGGTGACGCCCAACGTTTCGGTGTTCGACTTCACGACGGGTCAGACGGTGATCATCACTCGGACCGACGGCGGCAATCCGAACCTTCGGAACGACAACCGCCAGGTCCAGAAGCTGGGCGTGAACTACAAGCCATTCGACAAGGTCGAGCTGACGTTCAACGCCACCTATACCCACGCCGAGACCAAGAACATGATCTCGTCGTTCCCGGCCATTACGCCGGACCTGGAGCGCGCCTTCCCCGAACGCTTCACGCGCGACGCCGCGGGCAGGCTGCTGGCGATCGACGCCCGGCCGGTGAACTTCGCCAGCGCCGAGAGCGAGAACATCCGCTGGGGCTTCAACCTGTTCAAGCCGATCGGCCAACCGACTCCCGGCGCGGCGGCGGGACCCGGCGCGCGCCCGGGCGGCCCTGGCGGCGGGATGCGCTTTGGCGGGCCGCCCGGCGGCGGTCCTGGCGGTCCGGGTGGCGGCGGCTTCGGCGGACCGCCTCCAGGCCTGATGCGGCCGGGGCAGGGCATGTTCCAACTGTCGGTCTATCACACCTGGCGGCTGACCGACGAAGTGACCATCCGAGAGGGCTTGCCGGTGCTCGATCAGCTGGACGGCTCGGCGATCAATTCCCGCGCCGGTCAGGCCCGCAATGAAGTCCAGATCCAGGGCGGCTATTTCAAGGATGGCCTGGGCATGCGCTTCAACGGGACCTGGAAGGACTCGACATGGGTGAACGGCGGCTCCACGGGCGGCCAAACGCTCTACTTCTCGGATCTCGCCACGGTGGGCGTGAATTTCTTCGCCAACTTCAGCGTCCCGGCGCGAAAGAAGGCCGTGGAGCGCTTCCCGATCCTGAAGGGCGCGCAGGTGTCGTTGAACTTCGACAACATCCTCGACGCCAAGCAGACGGTTAGAGACCAGGACGGCAAAACGCCGCAGGCTTACCAGCGCGATTACTTGGATCCGCTGGGCCGCACGGTGCGTATCGGCTTCCGAAAACTGCTCTAGAGGGCGCGAGCGACAGATGATCGGCGTCTCAACACGTCCTTAAGCTGTCTGTCCCACCCTGATGGTCTGAGCGGCCGATTTGGCCGGGTCGGAGGTCGTCATGTCCATCATGACATCCAGTACGCGTCGCGCGGGCGACCACTTCGAACCTACGGATACGGACCCGCAGGTCCAACGTCGCATGCGTGGCTATCTCGAACAGATCGACTACACCGCCTTCGCCTCGAACAAGGCGGTCCTGTCCGTGGCGCTCCCACGAGCGGAGGGCGAGCAATTTCAGCGTCTGGCGGTCGCGGCCTCGACCGCGCGGGCGCGCTGGGTGACCGAGGCCGTGGCGATGGCCGACGGCGGGCACTCGCTGTCGGAGGCCCAGGTGGCCCGTCTGCATCACCTGCGTTCGACCTACGAGGAGCTGACCTCGGTCTATGAAGCCATGCGCCGTATGGTCGAGCGCGGCTACATCGCCTACCGCCCCATCTCGGCGTAATTTCTCCCGGGTAATATTGACTCGGATTATTATCCGGGTAAAAGGCGCGTCCAGGAGGCGATCATGTCCGGACGCAAGGCGCTGTCGCGCGCATACAAAGAGCGAAAGATCGAAGCGGGCGTCTACGCCGTGCGCTGTTTGGCGAGTGGAGAGGTGTGGGTCGGCTCGACCGCGGACCTCGCGACGCGCCAGAGCGGGGTATGGTTCACCCTGCGCCTGGGTTCGCACCGCGAGCCGACCCTGCAGGCGGCGTGGAATGGGCATGGCATCGACGCTTTCGCGTTCGAACCTCTCGAGACCGTCGATGTGGAGGGGCTGGACAACTTTGGCCGGACCAGCCGTCTGAAGGATCGCCGCGACCACTGGATCGGGACGCTGAACGCGCGAGGGTTGAACTGATGGAAGAGCGTTACATCGTCTTCCATGGCCATCGGCGCGTGGCGTCGGGGAGCCGTCTGGACGCCGCCTTGGCGGCGCATGCGCTAGCCGCCGAGGCGGAGGTTCTGGCTTTCGGTCCGGACGGACGCGGGATCGACTTCGACTTGACGGGCGGCGCCGAGCGCATCTCGGAGCGCTATGCGCCGATCGAGGCGACGAGGGGGCGGGGACGTCCCAAGCTTGGCGTCGTCGCGCGGGAGGTCACCCTGCTGCCGCGTCATTGGGAGTGGCTGGCAAGCCAGCCCGGCGGCGCCTCGGTGGCGATGCGCAAGCTGGTCGAGGCCGCCAGCCGCGCCGCCGAGGGACCCGATCGCATCAGGACAGCCCGCGAGGCGGCCTACCGTTTCGCGTCGGCCATGGCGGGAGACCTGCCGGGCTTCGAGGAGGCGATGCGCGCTCTGTTCGCGGGCGAAGACATGGCGTTCGAGGCGCGGATCGACCTCTGGCCCGGCGACATCGCGGCCCAGATGCGGACCTACGCGGCGGAAGCCTTCGGACCCGATCAGCCGGCGGACTTGGCTACCACCTCGGCCAGCAAGGCGGAGTAAGCCGCGTCGAACGGCGCGCGGTCGCTGTCGGGCTTCATCGGCCACAGCGGCCGCAGCGCCGCGGCGCGCGTCGCCGCGTCGCGCAGCCACGCCGGATCGGCCTTGGCCAGGCGAGCCGCGCGCTGTTCGATCTCGGCCGGCGAGCGTCCGTCATGGGCGAGCAGCGCGCGCAGGGCCCAAAGCGCCTGCTCCTCGGGATTGGGCTTCGCGGCGCCCGGCAAGCGGCCTGCGGTCCAGCGCACCGCGTCGACGATCTGCTGGCGATAGCGAGGGTCGTCCCAGGTGCTCGGGGTGTGGCCAAGGTTGGTGTAGAACAGCCGCCCCTTACCGATCTGGCGCGTCCAGGTGACCGGCACGAACCAGGGCCGCTTCAGCGCCATGTCGCTGAAGTCCAGCGCTTGCAGCACGCGGACCTTGGCCGGCTCGTAGTCGGCGTACTGGTAGATTTCCTCGGCGAAGGCGAACCGGCGAGGCCAGGCCTGGTTCATCGGTTCCTTGGCGTCGCCCAGGGCCTGGACGGTGATCGGCGTGCCTTGCGTCCAGGGATGGCCGGCGAACTTGCCGTTGATGAAGGCGGTGTAGGTTTCGCCAGGGCCGTCATAGGGCCAGCCGGTGTCGGTGGCGCTGTGCAGGCCGACGAAGCCGCCCCGGCCGCTCTTGATCCAATCCTGGATGGCGGCCCAGGTCGCGGGGGCGATGGGCAGGGCGCCGGTCGTGTAGAACACCAGGACGTCGATGTCCTTCAGCGTTGCCGGCGTGATCGTGCTGGCGTCGCGGGTCGAGCGGACTGAGAAGGCGCCCGAGCGTGCTCCGATTTCCGCCATGGCGATCTCGGACAAGGTCGGGCCGTTGCTGGCCTTCGGCGCCATGACCGGCGCGTGCACGAAACCGACCGACTGATCGACATAGAGCACCCTGACCTTGCCATCCTTGGGCGCGGCCAAGGCGGGGAACGCGAACGCCAGAAGCGTCGCGACGAGAACGAACAGGCGCGTCATGGCGGTCTTTAAGCCCCTGGCTGCAAAAGGTCCCAACGGTTCCCGTGGAGATCCTCGAACACCGCCACCGTACCGTAGGCTTCGTGGCGCGGTTCTTCCAAGAACTTCACGCCGGCCCCGCTCATGCGCGCGTGGTCGCCGGCGAAGTCGTCGGTGTGCAGGAAAAGCCAGACCCGGCCCCCGCCTTGGCGGCCGATCGCCTCGGCCTGGTCGCCACTGGCCTTGGCGAGAAGGAAGTCCGTGCCCTCGGAGCCAGGAGAAACGACCACCCAGCGCTTGCCGCCGCCCATGTCGGTGTCCTCCACCAGGTCGAAACCCAGCTTGCCGACATAGAAGGCGATCGCCTCGTCATAGTCGGCGACAAGTAGGGAGACGAGAGCGACGCGGCGGGCCATGGGCGACTCCTTGAACAGGAGTTGCTCTTAGCACGCGCCGGCTCAGCCGCCGCTATAGCCGCCGATGATCGGCAGGATCTCGCCGGTGATGTAGCTGGAGGTCTGGGGCGAGGCGAGGAAGACGTAGGCCGGCGCGATCTCCTCGGGTTGGGCCGGACGCTTCATCGGCGTCTGGCTTCCAAACTTGGCGACCTGGGGCCCAAGCTTGTCGGCGGGGTTCAGCGGCGTCCAGACGGGACCGGGCGCGACGGCGTTCACGCGGATCCCCTTGTCGACCAAGTGTGTCGCCAGCGAGCGGGTGAAGGCGTGGATGCCGCCCTTGGTCATCGAGTAGTCGAGCAAGTCCTTGTTGCCCAGGAGGCCGGTGACCGAGCCGGTGTTGATGATCGCGCCGCCCTTGGGGAGGTGCTTCACCGCCGCCTTGGCCATGTGGAAATAGCCGTAGAGGTTGGTCTTCAGCGTGCGGTCGAAATGCTCCTCGGTCAGGTCCTCGAACTCGGTGACATGCTCCTGGAAGGCGGCGTTATTGACCAGGACGTCGAGCCGACCGAACGCCTCCACGGTCTTTTCGACGGCGGCTTGGGCGTAGGCTGGATCGGCGACGTCGCCCGGCAGCAGGATAGCGCGGCGGCCCTCCATCTCGACAGCCAGTCGCGTGGCCTCGGCGTCCTTGTCCTCGCTGAGATAGGCGATGGCCACGTCGGCGCCTTCGCGGGCGAACAGCACCGCCACGGCGCGACCGATGCCGCTGTCGGCGCCGGTGATCAGGGCGACCATGCCCTCGAGCTTTCCCGAGCCCTTGTAGAACGGCGCGTCGTACATGGGCGCCGGATCGAGGCGATATTCATCGCCAGGCTTGCTCTGGTGCTGCTCGGGGAACGGCGGCGCGGGGTAGGGGCGCGCGCCGGCCTGCATGGCCTCGGACTTTTCCTCGTCGTTCGGCTGGAAGGAGCGTTTCTCTTTCGCGTCCAGGGGCGCCTGGATGGCGCGTTCGGCCTCGGCGGCGCGCTCGCCGGCCTGTTCGAATTCGGGCGTCTGTATCTCGGCCATGGCTGCCTCCTGGGGGTGAGCCCGGAAAACCACTGGCGGGGCGCGATGTTCCAACCGCTGCCGAAAGCGGTTGCCCGAGAAGGGGGCTTAAGCCACCTTGCGCGCCTTCTTTGACATTGGTGACTTCGATGCCGCGCGACGCGGCCGGAACGGCGCTCACTCCCGAGCGGCCGCGCGGCCCCATTCTGACCGATCTGATCGAACTGCTCCGCCTGGCGGGGCCGGTCGTGCTGTCGCGCCTGGGCATCATGGTCATGGGCCTGACGGACGCGATCGTCGTTGGCCACTACTCGGCCCAGCAACTGGGCTTCCACGCCATGGCCTGGGCGCCGTCCTCGATCTTCGTGACCATGAACGTCGGCCTGCTGGTCGGCGTGCAGGTGATGACCGCGCGCGCCATCGGGGCGGGGCGGCGGCACGAGACCGGCGCCGTGCTGCGGAGGGGACTCAGCTACAGTCTCTGGTTGGGCCTGGGCGGCATGGCGCTGCAGGCGCTGCTAGGGCCGTTGTTCCTGCATAGCCTCGGCCTGAAGGACGGTCTGGCCGACGGCGCGACCTTGCCGCTGATCGTCTTCGCGCTGTCCTTGCCGCTCTATTCGGTATCCGTGGTGCTGACCTTCTGGCTGGAGGGGCTGGCGCGACCGACGCCCGGCGCGGTGATGATGTGGCTGGCCAACATCGTGAACCTGGCCGCCAACCTGATGCTGGTGCCCGGGACCATCGGCCTTCCGGCGTTGGGGGCCACCGGCGGCGCCTGGTCGACCTTCGCCGCGCGTCTGGCGCTGTTGGTCGCCCTGGCGATCTATGTGCTGCGCATGAGGGAGGCGCGCGAGCTTGGCGTCTTCGACAAGCCCGCCCGAGATCGACCCGCCGAGATCGAGCAGCGGCGGATCGGCTATGGCGCCGGCGCGTCGAACTTCTTCGAGGTCTCGGCCTTCGCCGGCATGAACCTCGTCGCGGGCTGGATCGGCGCCTTGGCCGTCGCGGCCTGGGCGGTGGTGCTGAACGTGGCGGCGATCATCTTCATGATCCCGTTGGGCGTGGCCTCGGCGACAGCGGTGCAGGTCGGGCGAGCCTATGGCGCGCGCGACCCGGCCGGCATGACCCGCGCCGGCTGGATCGCCTTCGCGGTGATCGCGGTGATCGGCGTGATCGCGGGTCTGCTGCTCTATCCGACAAGGCACTGGGTGGCCCTGGCCTATACGACCGATCCGGCGGCGCTGGAGCTGATCCTGCCGGCCCTGGTCCTGACCTGCTTCTTCCTGGCCCCGGACGCGGTGCAGGTCGTGGCGGCTCAGGCGCTGCGGGCCCGAGGCGAGGTCTGGGTCCCGACCATCACCCACCTGATCAGCTACGCCCTGGTCATGGGCCCGCTGGCCTGGTGGCTGGCGATCCCGCGCGGCATGGGCCTGAACGGCGTGGTGCTGTCGGTGATCGCCACCAGCTTCCTGGCGGCCGGCTTCCTGCTGGCGCGGTTCAGGATCCTGGATCTGCGGGACCGAAAGCTGGCGCGCGAGGGCGCCTAGGCCCCCAGGATCCAGCCTTCCTCGGTTTCGGCCACGGTCAGGGCGTCCTCGTCCAGGTCCTTGGGCGCGGCGAAGACGGCGGCCAGCTTGCCCGTCTCGTCCAGCTTGGCGAAGTGCTCGGCCAGCTCGCGCACCTGGGCCAGGTCCTTGACCTCGCCGGGGGCGGGGACAGCCTTCAGCAGCGACGGATAGACCTCGGCCACGACGACCTCGACGCCCTCGAGATCGGCCTCGGTCAGGGTCTTGAAGCCCGTCTCGAACGGCCAGACGCGCACCGCCTCGCCGCGCGCGTCCTTCAGGCGGCGCGCGGCCGGGATGCCGACGATCGCCTGACCGCCAACCGAGCCGTTGTAATAGAGCTTCCAGATCGAGTGCGCGCCTTTCGCGGCCTTGTCGGCCTGGCGGAAC
Source organism: Caulobacter segnis (assembly GCF_031454995.1). GTDB lineage: Bacteria > Pseudomonadota > Alphaproteobacteria > Caulobacterales > Caulobacteraceae > Caulobacter > Caulobacter segnis_E. The sequence continues at coordinate 187,440 of NZ_JAVDRV010000006.1, forward strand.
TCGGGAAGGTCGTCGGGGCCGTGCTCGCGGACGCGCTTGGGCTGCAGCGTCGTCAGGGCGTCCTTGGGCGGGCAGCCCCAGAACGGGAACGGGCCGCCGGTCAGGCGGCGGTTGATTTCCGAGCCGACGCCGAAGCGGTTGTTGGTGTTGTCGGCCTTGTCCTTGACCATCTTGGCCAGCTGGTCCCAGACCGCGCGCCAGGGCTTGTCGCCGGGCAGGGCCAGGGCCTTGGCGAGGCCGCGCGGGAAGCCCAGCGGGAAGTCGAAGCCGACCAGGGCCCGCTCGCCGCGCTTCTTCAGGTCGTCGAGGATCGCGGCCAACCGCGTCTCGGCCTCGGCGCGGGTCGCCGGATTGTAGCTCTCGAAGGTCAGGCGAAAGCGCACGTCGCGCTTGAGCACGCCGATCCAGATGGAGTCCGCGCCCGTGCTCGGCTTGGCCGCGGCGCTCCAATCCACGATCACATAGGCGCTGAACAGACGCGACACGGCGCACGGCTCCGGAAGAGAAACGAAGTCGCGCTTCTACTCTTCCGAGAGCCTCGCGGCCAGATCATCAAAGCGCTTGACGCGCGGATATCAGGCCGCGTCGCGGATCTTGGTGGTCGGGCCAATCGGGCGGCCATTGCGGGCGAACCAACGGATCGGCGGCTCGCAGGACGGACCCAGGGCCGCGCGGACGATGGCCGGCGGGCGGCGCTCTTCCGGGGTCATGAACAGTCCGTTGGTCTTCAGCTTCAGGCCGGCGACCTTGTGGGCGCCCAGCATGGTCAGCGGCACGGCCAGCACCAGACCCAGCAGGATCGGCGCGGTCGAGGTGAACAGGTCCGGCGTGAACCAGAAGACGCTGGCCAGGACGAGACCCGCGGCGCTGATCCAGCCCATGGCGGCCGAGGCCTCCTTGAAGCTGACTTTGTCGGCGTCGCGGCGCTGGGTGGCCCAGCCGCCGACCTTGCCGGCCAGGATCTCGACGATGGCGCGGGTCTGGGTGAACATCAGCATCGGCGCGACGAGGGCCGACAGCAGCATCTCGACGGCCAGGCCAGCGGCCATGCGGCGCTTGCCGCCGAAGCCCTTGACCTCGGCCTTGCGGCTCAGGACCAGGATCGCGCCCAGGATCTTCGGGCCGAACAGCAGCACGAAGGTGATGATCATGGCCCAGGCGGTGGCCTGGATCTCGCGCCAGTCGATCAGGGCGTGGGCGGCGGCCTGCAGGTCAGCCATGGTGAAGGCCGCCTTCTTCAGCTCGGGCATCAGGGCGCGCGAGGTGATCCCGGCCGTCAGGGCGATGAACCACAGCGGCGACAGGGCGTAGCTCAGCACGCCGATGACGAGGTGCAGGCGGCTCATCCAGTGCAGGCCGGGCAGGCCGACCAGCGGCACGTGTTGGATATTGCCCCGGCACCAGCGACGGTCGCGGGTGGCGAAGTCGAGCAGGTTCGAGGGGCTCTCCTCGTAGGAGCCTTCCAGGTAGGGGGCCAGGTGCACGCTCCAGCCGCCGCGGCGCAGCAGGGCGCTCTCGAGGGCGTCGTGGCTCATCACCTCGCCGCCGAAGGGCTTGGGGCCGTTCAGGTGCGGCAGACCGCAGGTCTCGGCGAAGGCGCGGGTGCGAACGATGGCGTTGTGGCCCCAGAAGGAGCTCTCCGCGCCCGACCACCAGGCCAGGCCCGTCCACGCGACGCGGCCATACAGGCGCGTGGCGAACTGCAGGGTGCGGGCGAAGATCGTCTGGCCGTTGATGATCATCGGCATGGTCTGGATCAGGCCGGCGCCCGGATGACGCTCCATCGCGTCGGCCAAGCGGACCATGGCGTCGCCCGTCATCAGGCTATCGGCGTCCAGCACCAGCATGTGCTCGTAGGCGCCGCCCCAGCGGCTGACCCAGTCGGCGATGTTGCCGGCCTTGCGGCCCGTGTTTTCCTTGCGGACGCGATAGTAGACGTTGCTGTGGGCCTCGCGGCGGAAGCGGGCGAAGCAGGCCTGCTCGGCCAGCGCCACCTGGGCGTCGCGCGTGTCGCTGAGCACGAAGATGTCGAAGTGACGGCTGAGGCCGGTCTCGGCCAGCGAGGCGTCCATGGCGCGCAGACGGGCGAAGACGGCGGCGGCGTCCTCGTTGTGCACCGGCATCAGGATGGCGGTGCGGGTGTGCAGCTTGGGCATCGGCTTTTCGCTGTCGATGCCGAGAGGATCCTTGGGCTTGCCCAGCAGGATGACGAAGCCGGCCACGGCCGTGCAGAACCACAGCGACAGGGCCAGGAACAGCGGGGCCAGCAGGGTCAGGACGATGGCTTCCAGCCGGGTCACGCCGCCCAGCGCGATGGTGTCGAACGTGGCCTTCCAGCCGGCGACGCCCATGACGATGGTGGCGAGCGCGACAACCCAGCGGCGCATCGTCATGCTGGAGACGATCGCGGCGGCGCGGCGAGCGCCGCCTTGCCAGAAGCCCAGCGGCTGCACCGGCATGGCCAAGGGCACCTCGGCGGGGATCTCGACGGTCTCCCGCCGCTGCACGACCTGATCGAGGGACACGCTCGTGGAGGTGCGCACGTCGAAGAGGGCGGAACGATCGCTCATATCGTCAGATCTCGGACTTTTTCCGGCGAACCGGGCTCTCTCCGCGTGTTTCGCCGCCGCGGGGCCTTTCCGCGTCGTCTCGGGTTCGCTAGGGGAACCGTGCAAGCGCGCGTGACGGATACATGACGGCGAAAACCGGCGTGGAGAAGCACCGGCGACGCACACAGTAAAACCTCGATCACAAATTCGCTACCAGAAATCACGCCGATTTCGCAGTTGCGAGAAAATGCACCGAACGCGCGCCCGGCGAGATCTGATCGCCTTATGGGGGAATTTCGCTAAGATGATGAATTGCCGGTACTTTTTTGCTTTGGCTGGCCTCGCGGCGCTGGCGGCCTGCGGCGATACGTCCGAAACGGGGCGCGCGAAGTCAGCCGCGGTAGAGGCCGTGGAGTCTACCGAAACGCTTCCGAGCTACGAGGCCCAGGGCGTCATCTCCAGCCTCGAGGGTCAGATTCTCACGCTCGATCACGACGGCGCGAGCGCGGCGGGACTAAGGGCGGGCCGCGACCGCTTCAAGGTCTATGCCGACGTGCTGGCCGAGGCGCCCATCACACCCGGAGCCCGCGTGAAGTTCCAGTTCAAGAAGACGCCGACGGGGCTCGAGGTGTCGAAGCTCGAACCCCGCGACTAGACCCTAGCTCAGCTTCACCAGCATCTTGCCGAGGTTCTCGCCGGTGAAGAGCTTTACGAACGCGTCGGGGGCGCGCTCGACGCCGTTCTCGACGGTTTCCTTCCAGGTGATCTTTCCGGCCTTGATCCACTCGGCCATGTCCTTGGCGAATTGCGGGAACATGTCGATGTGGTTCGAGACGATGAAGCCTTCCAGGCGCAGGCTCTTGCCGACGGCCTGGATGATATTCGACGGACCCTCGGGCTTACCGGTTTCGTTGTACTGCGAAATCATCCCGCACAGGGCGAAGCGGGCGAAGGGGCGCGCCGAATTGATCGCCGCTTCCAGGTGCACGCCGCCGACATTCTCGAAATAGACGTCGATGCCCTTGGGGGCGACCTTGGCGAGTTCGGCAACCACGTCGGGCGTGGCCTTGTAGTCGATGACGTGATCGACGCCGATCGACTTCAGGAACGCCACTTTTTCAGGACCGCCAGCCGAGCCGATCACGGTGTGGCCCTTCAGCTTGGCGATCTGGCAGACCACCGAACCGACCGCGCCCGCGGCGGCCGAGACGAACACGACATCACCGTCCTTCAGCGCCGCCACGCGCAGCAGGCCGACATAGGCGGTCAGGCCGGGCATGCCGACCACGCCCAGGAAGGCCTGGGGCGGGATGCCGTGGGTGTCGAGCTTGGTGATGGCGCCCAGGCCGCCGGCCGCGAGCGCCTTGGGCGAGGCGTTATAGGCTTCGCGCCAGCCGAACATCGAGCTGACGATGTCGCCCGGCTTGAAGTCGGGATCGTTGGACGCGATGACCTCGCCGACCGCGCCACCCTGCAGCGCCTGGCCGATCTGGAAGGGCGGCACATAGCTGGGGCGGTCGTACATGCGGCCGCGCATGTAGGGGTCGACCGACATCCACAGGTTCCGAACCTGGATCTCGTCGGGACCCGGGGCGGGCAGGTCGACGGTGGCCAGTTCGAAGTTGGAGGCCTGGGGAAGCCCGACGGGACGGCTCTTCAGGCGGATCTCGCGCGACGTGGTCATGATCTTCCTCCCCTTGGCCCAGCCAAGCGTTGTCAATTTAAACGAATGTTTAGCGCGTCCTTACGCAAGGCTCCAGTGCTTCTATGCGGTCGCGAAGCGGAGTAGACAGCGCGCCATGACCCAGACTCTGAAAGCGGGCGTCGTCGGCGCCGGTGTGTTCGGCGGCTATCACGCCAAGAAGTACGCGGACCTGCCGGGAGTGACGCTGGCGGGCGTGTTCGACGTCGATCTGGCGCGGGCCCAGGCCTTGGCCGCGCCGCTGGGCGCGGAGGCCTTCGACGACATGGACGCCTTCCTCGCCGTCGTCGACGTGGTGACTGTCGCGACGCCGGCCGTGCACCACGCGGGCGCGGCGCTGGCGGCGCTGAAGGCGGGCAAGCCGGTCTATTCTGAAAAGCCCCTGGCCGTGACGCCCGATGACGCCGACAAGATGGTGGCCGCCGCCGACAAGGCCGGCGTGCCGCTGGCCTGCGGCCACCAGGAGCGGGTCGTGTTCCAGGCCATGGGCCTGCTGGACATCCCCGAACAGCCGCTGCGGCTGGAAGCGGTGCGGCGCGGCACGCCGTCGGATCGCAACCTCGACGTCTCGGTGGTGCTGGACCTGATGATCCACGACATTGACCTCGCCCTGGCGCTCTGCGACGGCGAGCCGGTCGCGGTGGAAGGCGAGGGGGCGATCACCCGCTCGACCTCGCTGGACTGGGTCAAGACCGAGGCGACGTTCGATAACGGCTTCACCGCCGTGTTCGACAGTTCCCGCGTCGCCGAGGCGCGCGAGCGGACCATGAAGGTTGTCTATCCGTCCGGCGAGGTCGAGATCGACTTCCTGACGCGCGCCTTCCGCAACACCACGCCGTACCCGCTGATCGAGAACTTCACCGAGACGCCGGCGGGCAAGGACCCGTTGGGCCTGTCGGTGGCCGGTTTCCTGGCCGCCGTGCGCGGCGAGGCCCCGCGTCCCGTGGTGACGGGGCGAGAGGCGGCCCGCGCCCTCGACCTGGCGCTGGCGGTCGAGCAGGCGGTAGAAGGCTAGGGCTCACCCCGCCTATCTCGTGGAGACGATCTTGCCGCACGACGCCTGGCCGATCGATCCCGCCGTCCTCCTGCCGTTCTTGGCGGCGGTGACCCTGATCGAGCTCACGCCAGGCCCAAACATGGGCTATCTGGCCGGCCTTTCGGCGGTGGAAGGTCGGCGCGCGGGGCTGGCCACGGTGGCCGGGATCACCTGCGGGCTGCTAGCCTACATGCTGGCCTCGGTCGTGGGGCTGACCGAGGTCCTGCGGGTCAACCGCCACCTCTACGACCTGCTGCGGTGGGCGGGCGTGGCCTATGTGCTCTGGCTGGCGCTCGATGCTTGGCGGGGCAAGGACAAAGCCGAGGCGCTTCGAGACGGCTCGAGCGACTGGACGCATTTCCGCAAAGGCCTGTTCGCCAATCTGCTGAACCCGAAGGCGGCGTTGTTCTACGTCACCTTGTTGCCGGGCTTCGTTCAGCCGGGCCATGCTTCGCCCTTGGCCCAGGCCTTGATCCTGGGCGGCGCGCACATCGGGGTCAGCATCCTTGTCCACGGAACCATCGTCCTCTCCTCGGACGGGCTGGCGCGGCGGCTTACCCTTGTTGGGCGTAGCGTCGTGGCGCGTAGAACATTCGCGGTCGCCTTGGCCGCGACCGCGGCTTGGATCGCCTTCGAAACCAGCCGGTAGGGCGATGTGCTATTCGTCGAGGTCGAACGGCAGCTCGTTCTGATCGCTGGGCGCTTCGCGCCGCGCCTTGGAGACGGGCTTATAGGTGGGCTCGGGCGGCGGCGGCGCTGGAAAGGTCTCTTCGTCGTCCCAGGGCGGATCGTCGAACATGTCCGGCTCGGTCGAGCGCGGTCGCGCCGAGGCCGGGCGAGCCACCTGGTCGAACGACGAGTGCCGCGCGGAGGGCGTCGGCGTCGCGGCGGCGGGAGCGGGCTCGGGCGAGGCGAACATCTCATCGTCCGCCTCCTCTTCGAAAGCGTCCAGGGGAGGCGGCGGAGCGACGGGACGAGCCGGTTCGGGCGGCGGCGGGGGGCGGACGGTGACCGGCGCGGCCTTTTCTGGACGCGGCGGCAGCGGGCGGCGGACGATCGCCTCGCAGCGCGCCAGCCAGCGGTTGGCCTCCTGCACCAGTTCGCCGGCCGAGCGGCTTTCGCGGCGCTGCTCGTCGCCGGGCGCCCACAGGTCGAGCGTGAAGTCCGGATGGCGCGGGTCGTCGAACACGAGGCGCAGGGTGACGGTGTCGGCCTGCGGCGACATGTGGTCGATGGCGCGCCGGCCTTCGCCCCGGAAGACTCGGCCCATGACCTGATTGTCGACCAACAGCTCGGCCCCGGTCAGCTCATCAAGGCGATAGACCAGGCACCAGGCGCCGCGGTCCCAGGCGACGGCCAGCAGATTGGTCGAGAAGGAAAAGCCCGCGCCGCGCCCGCGTCCGCGCGCGACGATCACGCCTTCCGGCTCGCTCTTGAGCACATTGCGCAGGGCCCGGCGGATGCGCCGGTCCTCGTCGCCGTACCAGATGGCGAAGCTGCCCATGAACGTCACCGCCGTGCCGGCGATGGCCACGAACAGCAAAAGACGCGCGAGTTCGCTCATGAGCGGCAGACTAGCGGCGCTTGCGATTCCCGCCCAGAGGGGCGGAAACGCGCGTCAGATTTTGAAATGGCCTACGACCGGCACGTGATCGGACGGCTTTTCCTTGTCGCGCTCGTCGCGGTGGATGACCACGTTTTCCAAGCGATCGGCGGCCTGTGGCGACAGCAGCAGGTGGTCGATGCGGATGCCGAGATTCCGCTGCCAGGCGCCGGCTTGATAGTCCCAGAAGGTGTAGCCGCCCGGCGCGCCGTCGGCCTGCATGTAGGCGTCGGTCAGGCCCAGGTTCTTCAGCGCGCGAAAGGCGGCGCGGCTTTCGGGGCGGAACAGGGCGTCGCCCAGCCAGGCCTCGGGATTGGCGACGTCCTGGGCCTCGGGAATGACGTTGTAGTCGCCGGCGATAACCAGCGGCTCCTCGAACGCCAGCAGGCCTTGGGCGTGGGCGTGCAGGCGACGCATCCAGGCGAGCTTGTAGTCGAACTTCTCTGTGCCGATCGGATTGCCGTTGGGCAGGTAGATGCCCACGACGCGGAACGGCGTCGGCGCGCCGATCACCGCCTCGATATAGCGGGCCTGTTCGTCGACCTCGTCCTCGGACAGGAAGGGAAGCCCCTTGCGCACGTCCTCGACCGGGTGCTTCGAGAGCAGGGCGACGCCGTTATAGGTCTTCTGGCCGTGGACGACGACGTTGTAGCCCAAGCGCTCGAAGGCCTCGGCGGGGAACTTCTCGTCGACGCACTTGATCTCTTGCAGCACCGCGACGTCGGGCGCCTCGGCCTCGAACCAGCCGAGCACGCGCTCCAGGCGGGCGTTGACCGAATTGACGTTCCAGGTGGCGATGCGCATCGAGGACTCCAGACTTGAGGCCGGAAGCTAGGGCCCAAGACCGGGTGGCTCAAGGCGCCGCGTTCGACTTAGATCGAGAAGCTGACGCCGCAGCCGCAGCTGGACTTGGCGTTCGGGTTGCGGACCCGGAACTCCGCGCCGGCCAGCTCGTCGACGAAGTCAATCTCCGAGCCCTTCAGCAGGGCCAGGGAGACCACGTCCACCAGCGCCGCGGCCCCGTCGCGCTCGACCTTCAGATCGTCCTCCTCGACGGAGTCGACGAGATCGAAGCGGTACTGGAAGCCCGAGCAGCCGCCGCCGTCCACCGCGACGCGCAGCATGAGCGGGCGGCCCTCGCTGGCGGCGATGGCCTTGATCCGGCGCGCGGCGTTTTCGGAAAGCGTTAAGTCTGTTTGGGTCATGGCTGTGGAAAAATCACCTTCGCCCTATATGAGGGTGTCGGGGCCTCTTCGGAAGGGGCCAAATCGACCAACGCGATAAAGGCGGTCTATGTCTCAGGTCCCGTACTTCGTCCCGCGCGCGCCCTACGCCGAAGATCCGTTCAAGTCGAAGGGCCGTCGTTTCAAGGAGGAAGAGAGCCGCACCCGGACGCCGTTCGCGCGCGACCGAGACCGCATCATCCACACCTCCGCCTTTCGTCGCCTGAAGGAGAAGACCCAGGTCTTCGTGGCGCACGAGGGCGATAACTTCCGCACGCGCCTGACCCACTCGCTGGAGGTGGCGCAGGTGGCGCGCTCGCTAGCCACGGCCCTCGGCCTGGACAGCGATCTGGCCGAGACCATCGCCCTGGGCCACGACCTGGGCCATCCGCCGTTCGGCCACGCCGGCGAGGACGAGCTCGAGATCCAGATGCGCGAGTACGGCGGCTTCGACCACAACGTCCAGACGTTCAGGGTCGTGACCGAGCTGGAGCACCGCTATCCGGACTTCCTCGGCTTGAACCTGACCTGGGAAACCCTGGAAGGGATCATCAAGCACAACGGGCCGGTGACCAATAAGCTGGGCAAGCCGTCCTGGAAGGCGATCTCCAAGTACGACAACGAGTACGAGCTGGGCCTGGACAGTTGGGCCTCGGCCGAGGCTCAAGTCGCGGCGCTAGCCGACGACATCGCCTACAACAACCACGACGTGGACGATGGCGTCACCGCCGGCCTCTTCACGCTGGACGAGCTGATGGACGTGCCGCTGATCGGCCCGATCCTGTTCGCGGTGAAGAGCGAGCGCCCCGACCTCGACCCGCGCCTGACTCATCTGGAAGCCATCCGGCGCATGATCGGCGCCATGATCGACGACGTGATGGGCGAGACCCTGCAGCGCGCCGCGGCGACCGGCGTCCAGTCCGCCGACGACGTGCGACGGCTGGACCACGCCCTGGTCGCCTTCTCGCCGGACATGGCGGAGGATCTGGCCCGCCTGCGCTCGTTCCTCTACGAGCGCATGTACCGCCACTGGCGCGTCAATCGCACGCGCAGCCAGGCCCGCCGTATTCTCGGCGAAATGTTCGCGCTATTCCTCAAGGAGCCGGAGGTTCTTCCGACCTACTGGTTCGCCAAGTCGCAGAACCGCGACGAAGCGGGCAGGGCGCGCGTGGTGTGCGACTACATCGCGGGCATGACCGACCGTTTCGCGATAGAAGAGCACCGCAAGCTGTTTCATCTCGACGTCTGGAACTAGGCTTCCGAGCGCTGGGGCGAAGCGGCTAGGCGAGTTCGCCTCGTCCGCCATTCACGCGGCGCGAATGCTTCTGGGACGGCGCGGGCTTGGGGTAACCTGAGGCCGGCGCGTCCGATTCGAGGCCTTCGATCCGCGCCCGAGTTTTTGGAGCTTAGCTTAAGATGTCCGATCCGCACCGCGGGGCCTACACGCCGCCCACCGACGCGCCTCTGTCGTTTGACGCGCGGCAGCCCGTGCGCGGCGCGCGTCCGCTGCCCATGACCCTGATCATCAGCGCGGTGGTGCTGGTCACCCTGGTCGTCGGCGTGGCCTTGGTCTATCGCGGCGGCATCCGCGATCCCAACGCGCCGCCGCCCGCCGTGGGCGCCCCGGTGGCCGAGATGAAGACGCCGCCCCCGGCCAACAGCCAGCCGCAGGACCCCGCGGCCGGACTGCAAATCTACCACAGCGAGGACGGCCAGCCCTCGGCGACCTTCGCCGCCCCGCCGGAGACGCCGCAGCCGCGTCCGGCGGTTCCGTTGAACACCGCGCCGGTGCAGACCGCCGCCCTGCCGCCGGCCAAGCCGGCCGCCGCCGCGCCGACCATCGAGTCGCTGGCGACCGACGCCGTGGCGCCCAAGCCCGCGCCGAAGCCCGTTCAAGTGGCCGCGACGACGCCAGCCCCGAAGCCCGTCGCCGCCGCGCCCAAGCCCGTCGCGACCGCCACCGGTCCGGCCTCGGTGCAGATCGGCGCGTTGTCCTCGCCCGCCCTGGCCGACAAGGCCTGGACCGACGCCGTCCGCCTTGCCCCCGGCCTCGCCGCCGGCAAGGGCAAGAAGGTCGAGGCCGTCGACAAGAACGGGACCACGCTCTACCGCACCTCGGTCACCGGCTTCCCCAGCCGTGAAGCGGCCAAGGCGTTCTGCGAGGCGATCGCCGCCTCGGGCAAGTCCTGCTTCGTCAAATGAGCCTGCTGATGGGCGCTTCTTCCGCCGCCATCCTCGGCTGCGCCGGGACCACGTTGACGGCCGAGGAGGTCGCCTTCTTCAAGGACGTGAAGCCCTGGGGCTTCATTCTGTTCAAGCGCAACATCGCCGATCCCAATCAGGTCCGGGCCTTGACGGCGGCGCTGCGGGAGACGGTCGGCCGGCCCGACGCGCCGATCCTGATCGACCAGGAGGGCGGCCGCGTCGCCCGCCTGCAGCCGCCGCATTGGCGGACCTATCCGCCGGGCCGCGCCTATGGCGAGCTGGTCGCCAACGATCCGCTGGTCGCCCGCGAGATCACACGCCTGGGCGCGCGGTTGATCGCGCATGATCTGCACTCCCTGGGGATCAACGTCGACTGCGTGCCGGTGCTGGACGTGCCCGATCCGCAAGGCCACGAGATCATCGGCGACCGCGCCTATGGCGACACGCCCGAGCAGGTGGCGACGCTCGGTCGAGCCGCCGCCGAGGGGCTGCTGGCCGGCGGCGTCCTGCCGATCATCAAGCACATTCCCGGCCACGGCCGCGCCCTGGCCGACAGCCACCTGGAGCTGCCGGTCGTGAAGGCCAAGCTGGCCGAGCTGGACGCGCGCGACTTCGCGCCGTTCCGCGTGCTGTCCGACATGCCGATGGCGATGACCGCCCACGTCGTCTACACGGCCATCGACCGCAAGAACCCGGCGACCACCTCCAAGAAGGCCATCAAGAAGATCATTCGCGAATCCATCGGCTTCGACGGACTTCTGATGAGCGACGATCTGTCGATGAAGGCCCTCTCCGGCGACTTCAAGCAGCGCGCCAAGGACAGCCTATCGGCTGGCTGCGACGTCGTCCTGCACTGCAATGGCGACATGGCCGAGATGAAGGCCGTGATGTCGGGCGTCGGCAAGATGTCCAAGGAAGCCCGCCGTCGGGCCCAGGCGGTCATGAACCGGCTGGTCAGGGTTCCCGAGCCCCTCGATGTCGCCGAGGCCCGCGCCCGCTTCGATGCGGCGTTCGGCGGAAAGTACGCTTGAGCACGGGCTTCCAGCCCACATTCGACTTCGAGGCCGCCCAGGAGGCGGCCGAGGACGGCGCCGCGCTCGTCATCGACATCGACGGCTACGAAGGTCCGCTGCACGTCCTGCTGGCCTTGGCCCGTAGCCAGAAGGTCGACCTGCTGCAGCTGTCGATCACGCGTCTGGCCGAGCAGTACCTGGCCTTTGTCCAGCAAGCCCGGCGCGTGCGCTTCTCCCTGGCGGCCGACTATCTCGTCATGGCCGCCTGGCTGGCCTATCTGAAATCTCGCCTGCTGCTGCCCAAGCCCGAACAGCCCAAGGCCGAGGAGCCGCCCGCCGAGGAGATGGCCGCCCAACTGGCCTTCCGCCTGGCCAAGCTGGATGTCATGCGCAAGGCCGTCGAAGCCCTGAAGGAACGCCCGATCCTGGGCCAGCAGGTCTTCATGCGCGGCGACCCAGAGGCGGTGAAGATCGTCTCGTCGACGCGGCTGGAAGGCGACCTCTACGGCCTGATGAGCGCCTATATCGAGCAGCGCAAACGCGAGCATAGCCGCCACTACGCCCCCCGCCCCCCCACGGCCTATCCGCTGGAGGACGCTCGCGATCGCCTGCGGAGCCTGCTGCCGAGGATGGAGGACTGGACGGTTCTGTCCTCCGTCGCGCCGATCGAGCAGGCGCTCGAGGACGACGACGGGCCGACGCCAGCGTCCTATCTGGCCTCGACGCTGTCTGCCTCGCTGGAGCTGGTGAAGGAAGGCGTGCTGGAAGCGCGCCAAATTGGGGCGTTCGAAGACATATACTTGCGGACCAGGGCCGAGCCGCCGCAAATCGCCGAATGACCACCGAGCTGGATCCTCTCTTCGTCGAGCGCTGCATCGAGGCGCTGCTGTTCGCGGCCGCCGAGCCGCTGAGCGACGTCGACCTGGCCAAGCGCCTGCCGGAAGGCGCGGACATCGCCGCCGGAATCGCCGGCCTGCGGACGCGATACGCGGGCAGGGGAATCGAGCTGATCGAGGTGGCCGGGCGCTGGCGCTTCCAGACGGCGCATGACCTGGCTTTCCTGATGACCGAGGAGCGCGAGGAGCCGCGTCGCCTGTCCAAGGCCGCTCAGGAAACCCTGGCCATCGTCGCCTATCACCAGCCCGTCACGCGGGCCGAGATCGAAGCCGTGCGTGGCGTCCAGGCCAGTCGTGGCACGCTGGACGTGCTGCTGGAGCTGGGCCTGATCCGGATGCGTGGCCGGCGCCGCACGCCCGGCCGTCCGGTGACCTTCGGCACCACCGACGCCTTCCTGGAGCATTACGGCCTGGCCTCGCTGGCGGACCTGCCGGGGATCGCGGAGATGAAGGCCGCCGGTCTCTTGGAGATGAACTTGCCGCCAGGCTTCAACGTGCCGGATCCGCTGGGCTTGCGCGCGGCCGGCGACGAGGAGGATCCGCTGGACCTTGACGATGGCGAGACGCCGGAGTTCGCCCAGGACTTCCTGGGCGAGCCGGAAAAGGCGGACGGCTAGGGCGCTTTTCTAGGCGAGGATGTCGGCGACCAGGCCCGTCTGGCCCTTCTTGCCGATGTCGTTCTGGACCTGCTGCTTGATCATGTCCTGGATCTTGTCCTCGATCTTTTTGCGATCTTCGGTGGACATGGCCTTCACCTGCTCCTCGGTGACGCCGAGCTTGGCCAGGATCATCGCCCGCATCTTCTCGGCGGGCGACTTGGACTGGAACTTCAGGAACTCGTCCTTGGCCGTGGGTTCGCCGATGGGCGAGGACGTGGAGGCGGACGAGACGGCGCCGGCATAGGCGTAGGGCGACGAGTAACCGACCGAGGAAATCGACATGTGATGCGCTCCCGAACTCAAGGGGTGCGACATCTTGGCAAGAAACGCGCCATGGCCACGAAGCCATGCTTTTCAAAGGTTTGAGCCTCGCGGCCTTGCCGTGGAGCCCGTTTGGGCGGTCAAGTTGGCCGAGCAGAACCTGCCGAGCTTTGTTCAGGGCGAAGCCTTCGCGGTGAGCGATGGTCGGCGGCCCATCGAGCGCCTATATTCCAGGGCATGTTGTAACGACGCGTCGCAGCGGCTATCTGGCGCTGTCGCAAGGAGTCTAGGTTATGGGAAGCTTCGGTCCTATCCACTGGATCATCGTCGCCGTCGTGGTGCTGTTGCTGTTCGGCGGTCGCGGCAAGCTGTCGGGCATCATGGGCGACGCGGCCAAGGGCATTCGCGCGTTCAAGGATGGCCTGAAGGACGACACCAGCAGCGAAGTCGCCGACAACAAGACCAAGGGCGCGCTGCCGCGCACCGAGGCCGAAGCGGAAGAGCTTCGCAAGTCGTAAGGTTTAGGCGGGCGGGGACGGTCTCCGCGCGTTTCGGTCTACTCTTCCGCGGGGGGTCTTGAAGCCCCGCCGTTCTAAGGCGTGTCCATGCTTCCTGATATCGGCGGCACAGAACTTCTCGTCATCGCCGCCGTCGCCCTGATCGTGGTCGGTCCCAAGGACCTGCCCGCGCTTCTGCGAAAGCTGGGTCAGTTCGTTGGCAAGATGCGGGGCATGGCCTCGGAATTCCGCGCCAGCTTCGACGAGATGGCCCGGCAGTCCGAGCTCGACGAACTGAGGCGCGAGGTCCAGGCCATGCGCTCGGGCCAGTTTGCCAGCCCGACCCAGGCCGCCGCCGACGCCGTGCGCGAGACGGGGGCGGACCAGGTGTTCGCCGAGATCGACGCCTCGCTGAGCGGCGGCGCGACCCAGATGCATCCCTACGCCGGCGGCGAGATCCATAATCCGGCCCCGACGACCGACAATTCCATCCTGCCGCCGCCGACGACCGAGATCGTCGAAAAGCCCAAGCGCGCCTCGCGCAAGAAGGCGAACGCCGAACCGGCGCTCGTCGCGCCGGCGAAGACCGCGCGCAAGCGGACGGCGGCCAAGAAGGACATCACCGTCGAGGCTCCCAAGGCCGCTCCCGCGCCGCGCAAGCGCTCGGCCAAGGCCGGCGGCTCCAAAGCTTCGGACATCGTCTCGTGAACGACAAAGCCATCGGATACGACACCGAGGACGACATCGAGGCCTCGCGCGCGCCCCTGCTGGATCACCTGATCGAGCTGCGCACGCGGTTGATCATCTGCGTGGCCTCGATCGCCGTGGCGTTTGGCGTTTGCTTCGCCTTCGTGAAGCCGATCTTCCTGTTCCTGGTGCGGCCGTTCACCGTGGCCGAAGGCCTGAAGGCCATGGAGGACGCCGGCGGCAAGCACGGGTCTTTCGACCTTCTGCTGGCCCTGGTCGGCCTCAAGACCGTTCCGGCCAGCGCCATGGCGGGGATCACCCTGCAAGCGACCGCGCCGCTGGAGCAGTTCTTCACCAACATCAAGCTATCGGCTTTCGGCGCCATCATCCTGGCGTTCCCGATCATCGCCTGGCAGCTCTACCGCTTCGTGGCGCCGGGTCTCTACAAGAAGGAGCGCAACGCGTTCCTGCCCTTCCTGATCGCCTCGCCGGTCCTGTTCCTGATCGGGGCGTCGCTGGTCTACTACATCATGCTGCCGTTCGTGCTGTGGTTCTCGCTGAGCCAGCAGATCGTTGGCGACGGCGTGAAGGTCGTGCTGCAGACGCGCGTGTCGGAATATCTGACGCTGGTCACCACCTTGCTCCTGGCGTTCGGCCTCAGCTTCCAGCTGCCGGTCGTGCTGTCCCTGGGCGGCCTCGCGGGATTGATCGATTCCAACATGCTGCGGACGGGCCGCCGTTACGCCATCGTCGCGGTCTTCGTCCTGGCGGCCATCGTCACCCCGCCGGACCCCATCAGCCAGATCACCTTGGCCGTGCCGCTATGCCTGCTCTACGAAGTCTCGATCTGGTGCGTGTGGCTGATCGAGCGACGGCGAAAGCGGGAAGACGAAGAAGCTGGCCTGACGGACTAAGGGACACGAAAAAGGGCTCCGCGGATCGCGGAGCCCTTCTTTGTTTCGACGTACGGAACGTCTTAGGCCGAAGCGCCGACGCGGGCTTGCAGCTGGGCCTTGGCCGAGCGGACCGTGTCGGTCACGCAGGCTTGGTAGGTCACGACGCTGAAGTTCGGCTGAGCCTTGCACACCGTCTGGGCGGCGGTGCGGATTTCGGCGTGGACTTGATCCAGGGTCTTGCCCTTCAGCGAGATGCGGACGACCGAGACGCTCTGAGCGACTTGGGTCTTGCCGGCGTCGCGAGCGCGCAGGATCGAGGCCAGTTGGCGGTGAGCGCTGATGATCGCGCCGTCGACGCAGTCATCGATCTGGGTCTTGGTGACGGTGGCGCAGACCGAGGCCGCGGCGGCCTTGATTTCGGTTTCGATCTGGACCGAGTTCTTGTTGGCGATCGAGACGCGAACTTCGTTGACGGCGGCGCCGGCCGGAACGGCGACGGTGGCGGCGATGGCGAGGGCGGCGAAAGCGGCAAAGGTCTTCATGGTTCAAAATCCTCTGAATGATCGAGCTGGCCGGGGAGGGCCGTAAAGGTCAAAAACGCGTACTGAATTGGGCGGGGCTTTTCGGCGATCGCGATTAAGTCGCGGTGTGGAAGGACGCCTAATTCCCGTTAACAAGTAGGATTTAGGTGCGACGTCTGGTCGCGGGTCCCGAGGGGCTCCCTTTTTCCGAGAGCACCCCATCCTGAACCCATACGGGCGTCGCGACGCTTGGCGCCCCCGCCGACGCGCCTTAGAGAGGGCGTTTCCCACCGCCTCTTCCGAGCTTGCGTTCGATGCACGACATCAAGGCCATCCGCGACAATCCCGAAGCCTTTGACCTTCATTGGTCGGCGAAAGGGCGTTCAGGCGCGGCCGCCGAGGCCGTGAAGCTCGACGCCCAGCTGCGCGCCGCGCAGACGGCTTTGCAAGAAGCCCAGGCCAAGCGCAACGAGAGCTCCAAGCTGATCGGCATGGCCAAGGCCAAGAAGGACGAGGCCGAGGCCCAGCGCCTGATGGCCGAGGTCGAGACGCTGAAGGGCGTCATGGCGACCGCCTCGGAAGAAGAGACCATCGTCGGCGGCAAGCTGAAGGACCTGTTGGCCAGCCTGCCCAATATCCCGGCCCCCGAGGTTCCGGTGGGCGAGGACGAGGCGGGCAATGTCGAGCAGCGCCGCTGGGGCGACGCCGCCAAGCTGCCGGCCGGCAAGCTGAACAAGCCCAAGGACCACGTCGACCTGGGCGCGGCCCTCGGCGGCATGGACTTCGAGGCCGCCGCTCGCATGAGCGGCGCGCGCTTCGTGGTGCTGAAGAAGGAGATCGCCCGCCTGGAGCGCGCGATCGGCCAGTTCATGCTGGACCTGCAGACGGTCGAGCACGGCTATACGGAGGTGTCGCCGCCGCTGCTGGTGAAGAGTGATGCCCTCTACGGCACCGGCCAGCTTCCCAAGTTCGCCGATGATCTCTTCCACACGGAAGATGATCGCTGGCTGATCCCCACCGCCGAGGTCTCCCTCACCAACATCGTCCGCGAGCAGCTCGTCGCCGAGGAAGAGCTGCCGATGCGTCTGACGGCCCTGACGCCGTCGTTCCGCGCGGAGGCCGGTTCGGCCGGTCGCGACACGCGCGGCATGATCCGCCAGCACCAGTTCTACAAGGTCGAGCTGGTCTCGATCACGACGCCCGACCAGTCCGAGGCCGAGCACCAGCGCATGGTCGAGTGCGCCGAGACCGTGCTCAAGAAGCTGGAGCTGCCGTTCCGCACCATGCTGCTGTGCGCCGGCGACATGGGCTTTGGCGCCCGCAAGACCTACGACCTCGAGGTCTGGCTGCCCTCGCAGGACATGTACCGCGAGATCAGCTCGTGCTCGAACTGCGGTGACTTCCAGGCGCGCCGCATGGAGGCCCGTTACCGCAAGACCGGCGAGAAGGGCGGCCACTTCGTCCACACCCTGAACGGCTCGGGCCTGGCCGTTGGACGCACGCTAGTGGCGGTGCTGGAGAACTACCAGGACGAGGGCGGTCGCATCCACATCCCGGCCGCGCTGCAACCCTATATGGGCGGGATCACCCACATCGGGGGCGCGGCGTGAGGATCCTCCTCACCAACGACGACGGCATCCACGCGCCGGGCCTAAGGGCGCTCGAGACGATCGCGCGGGCGCTCAGCGACGACGTCTGGATCTGCGCGCCCGAATACGAACAGTCGGGCGCCAGCCGGGCGCTGACGCTGGCGGACCCGCTGCGGGTGCGCCGACTGGACGAGCGCCGCTTCGCCGTCGAGGGGACGCCGACCGACTGCGTGATGATGGGCGTTCAGGAGCTGGTCGAGGGCGCCAAGCCCGACCTGGTGCTGTCCGGCGTCAATCGTGGCCAGAACCTCGCCGAGGACGTCACCTTGTCGGGCACCGTCGCCGGCGCGATCGAGGGCATGGCGCTCGGCATTCCGTCGATCGCCCTGTCGCAGTCGATGACCTATTTCCACGACGAGATCGTCGCCCACTGGGAGACGGCCGAGGCGTTCGGGCCGGGGATCGTCCAGCGCCTGCTGGAAGTGGGTTGGCCGACGGACGTGGTGATGAACGTCAACTTTCCGGCCTTGCCCCCGGAGCAGGTCACGGCGGTCGAGGTGACGCGCCAGGGCTTCCGCGACGGCCACCTGCGCCACATGGAAAAGCGCACGGACCCGCGCGGCCGCGACTACTACTGGATGGGATTCACCGCCAAGGCCTCGAGCCCCGCCGAGGGCACGGACCTGCGCGCCGTCTATGAAGGCCGGATCTCGGTCACCCCTCTGCACATCGACCTGACACATTACGAGACCGCTCACGCGCTGAAGGGCGTGCTGGGCGGGGCGCCGCCCAAGCTTAAGGTGGCGGAATGAGCGGACGGACGACCAAGGCGGCGGAGAACGCCAAGGCCGACCTGCCGCGCCTGATGCAGGCCTTGCGCGACCAGGGGGTGACGGACCCCCAGGTGCTGAAGGCCATCGAGACCACGCCGCGCGACCTGTTCACGCCGGACCTGTTCAAGGATCGGTCGTGGGAGGATTCGGCCCTGCCGATCGCCTGCGGCCAGACCATCAGCCAACCGTTCATCGTCGGCCTGATGACCCAGGCGCTGACCGTCGAGCCGCGCGCGCGCGTGCTGGAGATCGGCACCGGCTCGGGCTACCAGACCACCATCCTCAGCAAGGTCTCGCGCCTCGTCTATACGATCGAGCGCTATCGGACCCTGATGAAGGAGGCCGAGGGCCGCTTCCAGAAGCTTGGCCTGACCAATGTCATCACCAAGTTCGGCGATGGCGGCGAGGGCTGGGCCGAACAGGCGCCGTTCGACCGCATTATGGTCACGGCGGCGGCCGAAGATGACCCCAAGCGGCTGCTTTCGCAGCTGAAACCCAATGGCGTGCTGGTCGCGCCGGTGGGGAAGGGGCCTGTCCAAAGCCTTCGCCGCTATGCCGGCGACGGCAAGGGCGGCTTCCGGGTCGAAATCCTATGCGACGTGCGGTTCGTGCCGCTGCTGGCCGGCGTCGCCAAGGATCAATGAGTTTGGGGCGTCGGGCGTGGCTCGGCGGCCTTGGTGTTAAGACTTGATTCACCCTGGCGGCGCCTTGTGAAGGCCCGACGGGAAAGGAGACGTCATGAGGCAGTTGTGGACGCAAGCGGCGGTGATCGCCCTGTCGGCTGGAACGCTCTCCGCCTGCGCGACCGCCCCGCAATATTCGACGCGCGAGGGCCAGACCCCCGCGTCCGCCACGCGGATGCCCACGCCGAATTTCCCGATCACCCAGCCGCCGTCCTCGACGCTCCAGGCTGCCGCGCCGGAGACGGGCGCCGAGTCCGACGCCGTGGCGACCGCGCCGACGGTGGCCGCCGCGCCGGCCCCGGCTCCGATCCAGTCCCAGCCGCTGGCTCCGGTGACCCAGTCCGAGCTGCCGCCGCCCGCGCCCGCCCGCGCGGCGCCTCAGCCCGTCCTGCGCGCCATTCCGCCCAAGACCATCGTCACCACTTCCGTCACTGGTCCGGTGGTCGAGGTCGACGGCAAGGCCCAGGTCCACGTCGTGAAGTCGGGCGACACCCTGACCTCCATCGCCAAGAAGTTCGGCGTCAATGTCAACGACTTGGCCAAGGATAACGACATCAAGAAGGGCCAGACCCTGCGTCTGGGCCAGAAGATCAACGGCCCGGCCAGCGAGCAGAAGGCCTATGTCGTCCAGACGGGCGACACGATGTTCGCGATCGCCAAGCGCTTCAACGTCACCGCCTCGGCGCTCGCCGAGGAGAATGACCTGTCGACCGGATCGTCGATCAAGAAGGGGCAAAGGCTGAAGCTGCCCGACGGCTACAAGGACAAGGGGCCGATCAAGACGACCTCGGTGGTTCCCGGTACCGCCGCTCGGACGGAAGTCGCCGATGAGGAGACCGCGCCGACGCCGGCGCCGACCCGTTCCAACGCGTCCTCGCGGCCGTCGCGTCAGCCGTCCGCCGAGCCGACCACCGTCAGCACGACCTCGCTCAGCGTCACCGGCGCCGTGGTCGAGGTCGCCGGGCCCCGCCAGGTTCACACCGTCAAGTCGGGCGACACCCTGACCTCGATCGCCAAGAAGTTCGACGTGAGCGTCGGCGACCTGGCCGAGGACAACAAGATCAAGAAGGGCCAGACGCTGCGTCTGGGTCAGAAGATCAAGGGGCCGGCCACCGAACAGAAGGCCTACGTCGCCCAATCCGGCGACACGCTGGCCGAGATCGGCAAGCGCTTCAATGTCAGCGTCAAGTCGCTGGCCGCCGAGAACAACCTCAGGACCAGCGCCACGATCAAGAAGGGCCAGAAGATCCGTCTGCCGGACGGCTTCAAGGACAAGGGCCCGCTGAAGACCACGACCACCGTGTCAAAGCCTTCGCCGGTCGAGCCGCTGAGCAGCTATGCTCGCGTCGACACGCCGTCGCCCGCGCCCGCGACCTCGCCGTCGACCTCGGGCACGCCGTCCAGTCCCGTTCCCTACACCTCGAGCTATCCACGCCCGAGCGCGCCGGTCGCCGCTCAGCCGATCACGCCGCCGGCTTCGTCGCGTCCGATCATCGAGAGCAGCGCCGCGCCGACCGAGGCCGAGATCATCGCCTCGGGCAAGGGCAAGTTCGACTGGCCGCTGCGGGGCGAGATCATCTCCAGCTTTGGCGTGAAGGGCACGGGCCAGCGCAACGACGGCCTCAACATCCGCGCGCCGCAAGGAACGCCGGTGCTGGCCGCCGCCGACGGCGAGATCGCCTATGCCGGCAATCAGGTGCCGACGTTCGGCAACCTCGTTCTGGTCAAGCACGCCGACGGCTGGGTGACGGCCTACGCCCACCTCTCCGGCGCCACCGTCAAGATGCGCCAGCAAGTCCGGCGGGGCGATCAGATCGGCTCGGTCGGGGCCACCGGCGGCGTCAACGAACCCCAGCTGCACTTCGAGATGCGCTACGCGCCGACGGTCAAGGACAAGGCCAAGCCGGTCGATCCGGGGCTGCTGCTGCCCCGCTAAGGCTCCATCCTCCCCCTAGCGGGGGAGGTGGTCGCGAAGCGGCCGGAGGGGGAAATGCTGCCGAGCCTGCTTCTTCCCTCTCCGTCGACTTCGCCGACACCTTTCCCTTGAGGAGAGGATTTTTCTCTACCCCGGCAGCTTGACGCCCAGCTCCCCCGCCAGGTCGCGCACGAACTGCCAGGCCACCCGGCCCGAGCGGCCGCCTCGCTGGGTCGACCACTGCAGGGCGCGGCGATCAAGGTCCGGGGCGTCGAGGCCGAAGCGCTCGGCATAGGCGTGGATGGCGCCCAGATAGGTGTCCTGGTCCATCGGCGGAAAGCCGATCCACAGGCCGAAGCGATCGGAGACGCTCATCTCCTCCTCGGCGTTTTCGGCCGCGGCGATCGCGCCCTGGCTTTCGACGTGGTCGCGCGGCATCAGGTGACGGCGGTTGGACGTGGCCACGAACAGCACGTTCTCGGGCGGACCCGAAACGCCGCCCTCCAGCGCCGACTTCAGCGCCTTGGCCGCCGCGGCGCCGTCTTCGAACGAGAGATCGTCGCACAGCACGACGAAGCGCTCGGCGCGGGCGCGTAGCAGGTCGAACAGCGGGGGCAGGGCGGCGACCTCGTCGCGATCCACCTCGACCAGCTTCAGGTCGGGATAGCTGTCGGCCAGCGCGATGAAGGCCGCCTTGGTCACCGAGCTCTTGCCGGTGCCACGCACGCCCCACAGCAGAACGTGGTTGCAGGGCAGGCCCACGGCGAAGCGGCGCAGATTCTCGACGAAGCGCGCCTTCTGCCGGTCGATGCCGACCAGCAGGTCCAGGGATAGCGGATAGTCCGGCGCGGGGGCGAAGGCGCCGGTGACGGGCTCATGCCGGAAGAGCCGCGCGGACGAGAAGTCCGGCGTCGCGGGCGGCGGCGGGGCCAGCCGCTCCAAGGCGTCGGCGATGCGGGCGAGTAGGGGAGCGGTCGCGTCGGTCATGGCCCGTTCCATACCCTCGCGGGCTCGCATTGCAAAAGGGAAGGCGAACGCATAGCTTCCGCCGACTTGGCGCGACCCTATGTAAGGCGGCGCGCCTCATCGGATTTTTTTGGAGTCTCCATGAACAGCCTGAACGCTCAAATCCTGCAGCTCGCCCCGATCCTTCTGATGGTCGTGCTGTTCTACTTCATGCTGATCCGTCCGCAGCAGAAGCGCGCCAAGGAGCATCAGACCATGCTCGCCAACCTGAAGCGCGGCGACAGCGTCGTCCTGTCTTCGGGCGTTCTGGGCAAGATCGTCCGCGTCGAGGACAAGGAAGTCGGCGTCGAGATCGCCCAGGGCGTCACCGTGAAGGTCGTCAAGGGCATGATCACGGAAGTCCGCGCCAAGGGCGAGCCGGCCGCGGCCAACGACGCCAAGAACTAAGGCGAATCCACCCTGTCTCGAGGCGTCGCCCGCGACGTCGCCTGAAAGCTGCTGATCCATGCTGACTCTCTCCCGCTGGAAGATCATCGCCGTCACCCTGTCGGTGGTCTTCGGGATTCTGTTCTCCCTGCCCAACGTTCTTCCTCAGAAGACGCTGGACGCCATGCCCGCGTGGCTGCCGCACAAGAAGCTGAACCTCGGCCTCGACCTGCAAGGCGGTTCGTATCTCCTCTATGAGGTCGACACCGAGGCGCTGCACCGCGAGCGGCTGTCGAATCTGACCGAGGACGTCCGCACCCAGCTGCGGAGCGAGCAGATCCCGTTCGGCGAGCTGAACCAGCAGGGCGAGATCATCAGTGTTCGGATCGGCGACGCGGCCCGCTACAACGACGCCCTGAACCTGCTGCGCACGAACCTCGGCGCGCCGCTGGCCGGCGTGATCGGCGGCAAGGACGTCTCGGTCTCGGGCAAGGGCGACAACCGCATCGAAGTCCGCTTCGTGCCGGAAGCGATCAAGGCCGACGCGGTCAAGGCGGTCGATCAGTCGATCGAGACGATCCGCCGCCGGATCGACAGCCTGGGCACCAAGGAGCCCTCGATCAACCGCCAGGGCGAAAACCGGATCATGATCCAGGCGCCGGGCGAGAGCGACCCTGGCAAGCTGCGCGACATCATCGGCAAGACCGCCAAGTTGACCTTCCAGATGGTCGACGAGACGGTGACGCCGGAAGACATCCAGGCCGGCCGCATCCCACCGGGCTCGGAAGTCCTCCCGGGCGATCAGTACGCGCCGGTCTACGTGGTCAAGAAGCGCGCCCTGGTTTCGGGCGAGGAACTGACCAACGCTCAGCAGCAGTTCGATCCCCAGACCGGCAGCCCTGTCGTGGCGCTGACTTTCAACGCCTCGGGCGGCCGCAAGTTCGGCGACCTGACCGCCCGCAATGTCGGCAAGCGGTTCGCGATCGTCCTGGACGACAAGGTCCTGTCCGCGCCGACGATCCAGGGCGCCATCACGGGCGGCAGCGGCATCATCACCGGCAACTTCACCGTCCAGAGCGCCAACGAACTGTCGCTGCTGCTGCGCTCGGGCGCTCTGCCCGCGCCGCTGAACGTCGAGGACCAACGCACCGTGACCGCCGAACTCGGCGCCGACGCCGTCAAGGCTGGCTCGATCTCGCTGGCCATCGGCGCGGTCTCGATGTTCGTGTTCGTGATCCTGGCCTACGGTCTGTTCGGCGGCTTCGCGGCCATCGCCCTGGTGGTCAACGTTCTCTTGATCGTCGGCATCATGTCGGTGACCCAGGCGACCCTGACCTTCCCGGGCATCGCCGGTCTGATCCTGACCCTGGCCGTCGCCGTCGACGCCAACGTGCTGATCTATGAGCGCATGCGCGACGAGGCCAACGCGGGCAGGACGCCCATGGCCGCGGCCGACCATGGCTACAAGCTGGCCCTGACCTCGATCCTGGACGCCAACATCACCAGCCTGATCTCGGGCATGATCATGTTCAGCTTCGGTTCGGGCCCGGTGAAGGGCTTTGCCTGGACCCTGGTGATCGGCGTGTTCACCTCGCTGTTCACCGCCATCTTCATCACCCAAGTGCTCATCGGCTGGTGGTTCAAGACCGCCAAGCCGAAGAAGCTGCCGATCGCATAGGAGATCCGACCATGCGTTGGCCCCTCATTCGCTACATCCCCCGCGCCACCAAGTTCCGCTTCGTGCGCTGGGCCCCGGTCGCGGCCGTCTTTTCGGCGATCCTGATCGTCGGTTCGGTCGCCTCGCTGTTCGTGCAAGGCCTGAACCTCGGCATCGACTTCAAGGGCGGCAACGCCCTGGAAATCGCCATGTCGCGGCCCGTGCCCCTGGCCGACCTGCGCTCGGCCATGAATCAGATCGGTGTCCACGACGCCCAGGTCCAGGGCTTCGCCAGCCAGCCGAACTCGGCCATGGTCAAGTTCCTGCCGGCCGAGGGGCAAGCCCCCAGCGCCGCCTCGGCCAATGTCGAGCGCGAGCTGGTCAAGCGCTTCCCCGACCTGAAGGTGACCAGCCGCTCGGAAGTGGGCGCCAAGGTCTCTGGCGAGCTGCTGATGTCCGGCTTCAAGGCCCTGGGCGTCGCCCTGCTGCTGACGCTGGGC
This sequence comes from Caulobacter segnis, assembly GCF_031454995.1. GTDB lineage: Bacteria > Pseudomonadota > Alphaproteobacteria > Caulobacterales > Caulobacteraceae > Caulobacter > Caulobacter segnis_E. Next base: position 211,757 of record NZ_JAVDRV010000006.1, read on the forward strand.
TACATCTGGTTCCGCTTCGGCCTGTCCTACGGCACGGGCGCGGTCGTGGCCGTGATCCACGACATCGTCCTGACCCTGGGCCTGTTGTCGGTGGTCGGCATCGAGTTCTCGATGACCGAAATCGCGGCCCTGCTGACGGTCATCGGCTACTCGATGAACGAGAAGGTCATCACCTTCGACCGACTGAAAGAGAACCTGCGCAAGTACAAGACCACGCCCCTGCGCGACATCATCGACCTGTCGGAGAACGAGCGTCTGTCGCGGACGATCATCACCGGCACCACGGCCTTGCTGGCCCTGGGCGGTACGATGGTGTTCGGCGGCCCGGTACTGTTCCCGCTGGTCTTCACCATGGTGTTCGGCATCATCATCGGCACCTATTCGTCGATTTACATCGCCCTGCCGCTGATCCTGGTCTGGGGCGTGAAGCGCAACGACGACGACGCCACGCCGGTCAAGTTCGGCGCGGCCTCGCGCCCCTGATGCGGCAACCGCCGTCCATCGACGCCTGGGGCGGCGGCGGCTTCCGGGTCTCCGGCGTCTGGCGGCCCGGCTCGCTGCTGGTCCTCGATGACCAGCCGCGCGACTGGGCCGCGACCGCCCTGGCGGATCTGACTCCCGAGTCGTTCGCCGAGGTTTTCGCCGCCGGCGGCGCGGTTGAGTTCGTACTGCTGGGGACGGGCCTTGTGAACGCGCTGCCGCCGCGGCCGGTCCGCGACGCCCTCAAGGCCGCCGGGATCGGCCTCGAGTTCATGAGCACCGAGGCCGCGGCCCGCACCTACAACGTGCTGGCCAGCGAAGGTCGGCGGCTGGCGGCGGCGCTGATCGCGGTCTGACACGCTCGAAATTATAAATCTCAAGCCTCCTCGCCCTTGTGGCGAGGGCCCGTGGCGCGGCTTGGCTCAGTGTGGGTCGGCGTGGTCGCCCGCCATTCAGCGCAATGCTCGCTGAACCCTGGGCCCTAGGCACAAGGCCTAGGGAGGCGACGGAAAGGGCGTGAGTAACAAGAACCGTGTTCGCCCAAAACTTTGCCCGACTCCGAAAACACCCCTATGGTCCCTCTCCAAGGAAAAGGGATCCGAGGGGGAAACCGATGTCTGGACTGCTTTCCAACTTCCGCAACACCATCATCGTCAGCTTCGTGCTGGCGCTGGTGATCGTTATTGGCTACGGCCACAGCCCGCAGGGCCACGGCCTGGTCTATTTCCAGGCCATCTATCGCTGGCTGCACGTGCTGTTCGGCATCCTGTGGATCGGGCTGCTGTACTACTTCAACTTCGTGCAGATCCGCGTGATGCCGCAGATCCCGGCCGAGCTGAAGCCGGCGGTCAGCAAGTACATCGCGCCCGAGGCCCTGTTCTGGTTCCGCTGGGCCGCCCTGGCGACCTGGGTCATGGGCGTCATCCTGGCCTATAGCCGCGGCTATCTGCTGGAGGCCTTCAGCCTGGGTCTGGCCGGCGGCTACACGCCCGGCGCCGACATGGGCTTCACCTTCATCGGCACCGGCATGTGGCTGGCCACGGTGATGTTCTTCAATGTCTGGGTCTTCATCTGGCCCAACCAGAAGATCGCCCTGGGTATGGTCGAGGCCGACGCGGACGCCAAGGCCAAGGCCGCAAAGACCGCCATGCTGTTCTCGCGCACCAACACCCTGCTCAGCATCCCGATGCTGGCGACCATGGCGATGAACCAGACGCTGTTCGGCTGACGCCGGCGACGACACGCTGTAAGGGGAGGGCCCGTCAACTCGACGGGCCCTTTTCTTTTGAGCTCATGGCCGACACCGAAACCCTCGACGACCTCGTCCGCCGCGTCGATCCGGACCGCTGGCTGACGACCCGTTTCATCGCCGACCCGGCCGCGCGGGCCGACGTGATCGCGCTGTATGGCCTGAACTACGAGCTGGCCCGGGTGGCCGGCGGCGTCTCCAACGCTCTGATGGGCGAGATTCGCCTGACCTGGTGGCGCGAGGCCATGGAAGAGGTCGCGTCCGGCAAGGCGCCGCGCAAGCATCCGAATGTCGAGGCCTTGGCCGCGTCGGGTTTCGATCCCAACGCCCTGGCGGCCTTGTCCGAGGCCCGCTTTACCGACCTCGACGAGGGACCGCTGAAGGACGAGGCGGCGGTGATAGCCTATGTCGACGGCACGGCGGGCGCGCTGGCCGTCCTGGCCGCGCGTCGTCTCGATCCGAGCGCCGACCCGCACGCGGTCAAGGGCGCGGCGCGGGCCTGGGGCCTGGCGGGACTTTGGCGGCTGAAGTCGGCGGGGCGCTCGCGCCTGCCGGAAAGCTGGACGCAGGCGGATGTGAAGCAACGCGTCGAGGCGCAACTGAAAGCCGCTCGGGGAGAGGTGAGGGGACTGCCGGTGGCGGCGTTCCCCGCCGTGGCCCCGGCGGCCCTGGCGCGGGCGTACGTGTCAGGTCGCGAGATGGGCGAGCTTGAAAAGAAGGCGCGACTGACCTTCGCGGTCGCGACGGGGCGGCTTTAGGGCCAAACCTTCAGCTAGATTGGGCTGTCATCCCGGAAGCCTCGCAGAGGCTATCCGGGACCCAGGGAGTGACGAAGCGCTGTGCGCGCCGCCCCTGGGTCCCGGCTCTCCGCTTCGCTACGGCCGGGATGACACGCAGTTGGCGTTGACCGCGATCACTTCCCCGGCCGCGTATTCCCCGTCCACTGGTCCAGCCAGTCCAGCACTTCCTTGTGCCACTGCACCGAGTTCTGGGCCTTTAGCACCCAGTGGTTCTCGTTGGGGAAGTACAAGAGCTTGCTGGGCACGCCCTTGCGCTGAAGGGCGCTGAACGTGGCCAAGCCCTGCTCGACGGGGATGCGGTAGTCGAGCTGACCCTGCACCACCAGCTGCGGCTTGACCCACTTGTCGACGTGCAGGGCCGGGTTGAAGGTCTCGTAGGTCGCGCCGGGCTGCCAGGGCGTGCCGCCATTCTCCCACTCGGTGAACCACAGCTCCTCGGTCGAATAGCCCATGGCGCGGGTGTCGAAGACGCCGTCGTGATTGACCAGGCACTTCCACGGCGCGTTCCAGTTGCCGGCGATCCAGTTGACCATGTAGCCGCCGTACGACGCGCCTAGGGCGCAGGCGCGGTCGGCGTCGAGGAACGAATACTTCTGGGTCGCGAACGCCCAGCCCTTTTGCAGGTCCTCCAGCGGACGGTCGCCCCAGTGCTGGCTGATCGCGTCGGTGAAGGCCTGGCCGTAGCCGGTCGAGCCATGGAAATCGACCATCACCACGGCGTAGCCGGCGTTGGCGTAGACCTGCGGGTTCCAGCGATAGGACCAGCTATTGCCGAACGAGCCCTGCGGGCCGCCATGGATCAGGAAGGCGACCGGGTACTTCTTGGCCGGATCGAAATTGGCGGGCTTCAGCACGAAGCCGTGCACGGTCTCGTCGTTCCAGCCCTTGAAGCTGAACTGCTCGGGCTCGCCCCAGGCGACGTCCTTCAGGGCGTCGCTGGACACGCTGGCCACCTTCACCGCCGGGCCCTTGGCCGGCAGCATGAACAGTTCCGAGGGGCTTTTCAGCGAGTCCGAAGCGTAGACGAGGCCAGTGGGGCCGACGTCGAAGGCGCTGACATGGCCCTCGCCGGTCAGGGCGGTGACCTTGCCGGTCTTCACGTCGATCGCGAACAGCTTGCCTTGGCCGACGTCGAGGGCGGTGGCGTAGATCGTCTTGCCGTCGCGGCTCCAGGCGATGGCGTCGGCCGAGCGGTCCCAGCTCGGCGCCAGCTCGCGCTCCTGGCCTGTGGCCATGTCGCGGATGATCACGCCGAAGCGGTCGGCCTCGAAACCGGGACGCTTCATGGCGCGGTAGGCGGCGAACTTGCCGTCCGGCGAGAACACCGGCGCGGCGTCCCAGGCCTTGTTGCCGGCGGTCAGGTTCTTCAACCGTTCGGAACCGTCCAGCGGCGCGCTCCAGACGTCGAAGTTTGTCGTCCAGGCTTCGTCCTTGCCGGCGACCTTGGCGGAGAAGGCCACGGTCTTGCCGTCGGGCGTGATCGCGAAATCCTCGTCCCCGCCGAAGGGCTTGGTGGGGCTGTCGCCGTCGAAGCCCTTCATCAAGTCAACCGGCTGACCGGTCGCCACGCCTTGGCCGTCCAGGGCGTAGGCGAACAGGTGGTTGCGGGTCCCATCCGCCCACGTGTCCCAGTGGCGGACGAACAGGCGGTCATAGACGACGCCGGTGGCCTTGGTCGCGGTCTTAGCGGCCAGGCGAGCCTCGGTGCAGGCGAAGTCGGCGCAGTCGGGGAACACGGCCATGGCGACGACGATGGTCTTGCCGTCCGGGGCGACCTTGTAGGCCTGAACATCGAACGGCGTCGCGGTGACCTGGGTCGCGGTCTCGCCCGCGGCATCGGTCTTGAACACCTGATCGGTTCCGCCGGCGCGGCCGGAAACGAAGTAGATCGACTTGCCGTCGGCGCTCCAACGGCCGCCGCTCGCGCCGCCGTCCGAGATCTTGAGGCGACGCGGCGCCATCTTGGTCTTCAGGTCGGCGACCCACAGGGACATCGAGGCCTTGTTGGCCGGATAGTCCATGGTTCGCACCGAATAGAGAACATGGCGGCCGTCGGGCGAGACGCGCGGATCGCTCAGCCGATCCAGGCTGGCCATGTCCTTGGCCGTGAAGACGTGTGGCTTCTGGAGCGGCGTCTGCGCATGAGCCGTCCCGACCAAGGCCAGGGACAGCGCGGCGGCGGAGGCGGCGAAACGCAAGCTCTTGATCATGAAACCGAATTTCCCGGAAGCGGTTATGTATTTGGCGGCGGAGCCTAGTCCCGCTTTTCGCCCACCGCTAGGGTAAGTCTGGTGAGTGTTCACCAGCCGCGGATCGCTGATCGGCGTTCTGTTTCGCTGCGCGCGCTTCCGTAATAAAAGTGAAACAAAGTCATAGGCTTAGAGCGTAACAATCCGAAACAGGACTTGCTTTGCCGCGACGCAGCATCACTCCTACATGCTAACTCGGGGCGAAAACGGCGGGCTTAGACCTGTCCGTCTAGCAATAAGGGTCTCTAGTGTCGGCTTCGGGTTATTTTCAGCACACGGTCGCGGGACCGGTGATCTTCGCGGGGACCGGTCTGCACACGGGCGCGCATGTGCGCGTCGTGGTGCGTCCGGCGGCTCCCGACGCGGGGATCGTCTTTGTGCGGACCGACGTGCATGACCGCGACAACCGCGTCCCGGCTACCGCCGAGGCGGTGTGCCAGACGCAACTGGGCACGGTGATCGGCAACGCCGCCGAGGTCCGCGTCTCGACCATCGAACACCTGATGGCGGCCTTGGCCGCGCTATCGATCGACAACTGCGTCGTCGAGCTGGACGGTCCGGAAGTGCCGATCATGGACGGCTCGTCCGAGCCCTTCATTCAGATCCTGGACCGCGCCGGCCGCCGCAAGCAGGAAGCCGTCCGCCAGTACATCGAGATTCTCGCGCCGATCATGGTGGAGGACGGCGACAAGCGCGCCGCTCTGCTGCCCGCCGACCGATTCGAAGTCGCCTTCGAGATCGCGTTCGGCAGCAAGGCCATCGGCCGTCAGGCCGTCGACCTGGTGATCGACGAAGAATCGTTCCGCTCGGAGCTGTCGAACTGCCGCACCTTCGGCTTCCTGCGGGACGTCGAAGCTCTGCGCGCCATTGGTTTGGCCCGAGGCGGCTCCATGGAAAACGCCGTCGTGATCGATGGCGACCGCGTGCTCAATCCCGAGGGCCTGCGCCGCAAGGACGAGTTCGTTCGCCACAAGGCGCTGGACGCGATCGGCGACCTTTATGTGCTGGGCAGGCCGATCCTTGGCCGCTTCGAAGGCTTTCTGGCCGGTCATGGCCTCAATAACGCCGTGGTTCGAGCGTTGCTGGCCCAGCCGCGCGCTTGGCGCCTGCGCGCCCTCGCGTCGGAACTGGCTGAAGCGGTTTAAGAGCGTCTCCGGAAGTCGGGGCTCGGCCTTCGCATTTGCGCCTTTAGCGGCGTGGTGTAGAAGCCTTGCACGGCGCAGGGGCGCACGTTTGCTTCGAGGGTGAGAGACTCCGTGCTTCGTAATTTCTCGGGACGTTCGGCCGTCACTATCGCCGCTGTTCTCGTCGCCGTGTCGGTGGCGGGCTGCGCCGGCAAGTCCAAGAAGCCGAGCCTCGCCTACGAAGAGCGCCCCGTCGAACTGCTGTACTCCACCGGCGCGGATCGGCTGGATCGCGGCAACTGGAACGAGGCCGTCGACTATTTCCGCGAGGTCGAGCGCCAGCACCCGTATTCGGAATGGTCGCGCCGCTCGATTCTGATGACCGGCTACGCCCACTACATGGGCAACAACTACAACGACGCCATCGGCGACGCCGACCGGTTCATCTCGCTGTATCCGGGCAATCCGTCGGCCAGCTACGCCTACTATTTGAAGTCCGTCTGCTATTTCGAGCAGATCGTCGACGTGAATCGCGACCAGGCCGCGACCGAGCAGGCGCTGGCCGCCCTGCGCGATGTCGTCCAGCGCTATCCGAACAGCGAATACGCCACCGACGCGCGCCTGAAGATCGACATGGTCAACGACCAGTTGGCCGGCAAGGAAATGGCGATCGGTCGCTATTACCTGAAGAACGGCCAGACCCTGGCCGCGATCGGCCGCTTCAAGGCGGTCATCGAGCGTCACCAGACCACGTCGCACACGCCCGAAGCCCTCTATCGCCTAGTCGAGTCGTATCTGACCCTGGGCCTGATGGACGAGGCTAAGCGCAACGGCGCGGTGCTGGGCTACAATTTCCCAGGCGATCGCTGGTACGCCGACGCCTACAAGCTGCTCAACGACAATGGCCTGAGGCCCGCCGTCGAGCCGCTAAAGGCCGGCGCCAAGCGCAACGCGCTGGAGCGGATCCTGTCCAAGGATAAGGACACGACCCTGGCCCCGCCCGGCGAGAAGAAGTCCAAGAAGGGCGGCGTGATGGGCGTCCTGGGCATGTAATAGCGGCGGGATCGAGCCCTGATCCCGTTTCGTTCCGCCTTGGCGCTTTCAAAAACTCTGATTCCCGGCGATCCTGCGTCCATGCTGATCGGCCTTTCCATCCGTGACGTCGTGCTCATCGAGAGCCTGGACCTCGCCATCGGCGAGGGCCTGACCGCGCTCACGGGTGAAACGGGCGCCGGCAAGTCGATCATCCTCGACGCCTTGGGCCTGGCGACCGGCGCGCGCGCCGACGCGGGCCTGGTGAGGCGAGGGGCGGCCGGCCACGCCTCGGCCACGGCGATCTTCGCGCTTCCGGCCGACCACCCGGCCTTCGCCTATCTCGACGACAAGGGCCTGGACTATGCCCGCGACGAGGACCTGGTCCTGCGCCGCCAGCTGTCGCCCGACGGCCGCAGCCGCGCTTTCGTCAACGACCAGGCCACGAGCGTCGGCGTGCTCAAGGACCTGGGCGGATTGCTGCTTGAGGTGCATGGCCAGCACGAGACCGTCGGTCTGCTCGATCCCAAGACCCATCGCGGCCTGCTCGACGCCTTCGGCGGCGTGTCGCTCTCGGCGGTCGCCTCGGCCTGGAGCGCTTGGCGCGCCGCGCGCGAGAAGGCCGAGGGCCTGCGCGACCTCGCCGGCCGCGCCGCTGCCGAGACCGAGGAGCTGACGCTTCGCCTTTCGGAACTGGATCGCCTGGACCCGCGCGAGGGCGAAGAGACGGCGCTCGCCGACGAGCGGGCCCTGCTGAGCTCCGCCGAAAAGGCCATCACCGACATCGCCGCGGCCCAGGACGCGCTGGGCGGCGACAGCCTGTCGGGCAAGCTGGCCCAGGCCTACCGCGCCCTGGAGCGTGCCCGCGAGCGCGCCCTGCAGGCCGGAGCCCCCGCCGACGGCGCGGCGATGACCAAGCTCTCGGCCGCCTGCGAGGCGGTCGACCGCGCCATCGTCGAGGCCCAGGAGGCCAGCGCCGCCATCGACGCGGTCGCCGAGTCGTTCGAATTCGAGCCCGACCGCCTGGAGAAGGCCGAGGAGCGATTGTTCGCCCTGCGCGGCATGGCCCGCAAGCTCAACGTCCTGGTCGAGGACCTGCCGGCCAAGCGCGCCGAGTTCGCCGCCCGTCTGCAGGCGATCGAGACCTCCGAGGACGCGCTGAAGGCGGCGGACAAGGACGCCGCCGAGGCCCGCGAGGCCTATCTCTACGCCGCCGAGGCTCTGTCGGCCGAACGCCGCGCCGCCGGCGACGCCCTGGCCGTGGCGGTCGAGGCCGAGCTAGCGCCGCTAAAGCTTGAGAAGGCCAGGTTCCGCGTGGCGCTGGAGCCCCTGACCGAAGACCGCGCCGGTCCGACGGGCCTGGACCGCGTCGCCTTCGAGATCTCGACCAACCCCGGCGCGCCGTTCGGGCCCATGGAGGCGATCGCCTCCGGCGGCGAGCTGGCGCGTTTCGCCCTGGCGCTGAAGGCCGCCTTGGCTGGGCGCGGCGGCGGTCCTCAGCCCCTGATGATCTTCGACGAGGTCGACCAGGGCGTCGGTGGGGCCGTGGCCGACGCGGTGGGCCTGCGCCTCAAGCGCCTGGCGGCCAACGCCCAGGTGCTGGTCGTGACCCACTCGGCCCAGGTCGCCGCGCGCGCCGACGCGCACTGGCGGATCTCCAAGTCCGGCGACGAGACCTCGACCCGCACCAAGGTCGAACCCCTGGCTCCCGCCCAGCGCGAGGAGGAGATCGCCCGGATGCTGTCGGGCGCCGAGGTGACCGAGGCGGCGAGGGCGGCGGCCCGGGCGTTGATGGCTTAAGGCCATCGCTGACTCCCACCGTCAGGGGGAGGTTGCTAACGTCCCGCCTCGTTCCTGTCCTTCCGGATTCGCCGCCGTGTCCCTGATCCCTGTCGCCGACCTCACCGAAGCCCAGGCCGTCGAGGAACTGGAGCGCCTGGCCGACGAACTGGCGCGGCACGACATCGCCTATCATCAGCAGGACAACCCGACGATCAGCGACGCCGACTATGACGCGCTGAAGCGGCGGAACCTCGATATCGAGACGCGCTTCCCGCATCTGGTGCGCGACAATTCCCCCTCCATGCGCGTGGGCGCGGCGCGGGCCGAGCAATTTTCGCCGGTGCGCCACGGCGTGCCGATGCTCAGCCTCGACAACGCCTTTTCCAACGACGAGGCCGAGGAGTTCGACGCCCGCGTCCGTCGGTTCCTGCGCCTGTCGCCCAGCGAGACCCTGGCCTATACGGCCGAGCCCAAGATCGACGGCCTGTCGGCCTCGCTGCGCTACGAGAAGGGCGTTCTGGTCCAGGGCGCCACGCGGGGCGACGGCCAGACCGGCGAGGACGTCACCGCCAACCTCCGCACGATCGCCGACATCCCGCATCGCCTGAAGGGCTCGGGCTGGCCCGACATCATCGAGGTGCGTGGCGAGGTCTATGTCGAGCTCGAGGCCTTCGACGCCTTCAACAAGGCCGCCGAGGAGGCCGGCCAGCGGACCTACGCCAATCCCCGCAACTTCGCCGCCGGCTCGCTGCGCCAGATCGATCCGACCGTCAGCGCCCAGCGGCCGTTGCGGTTCTTCGGCTATGCATGGGGGCTGGTGTCGGAGCCCTTCGCGGGCGGGCAATGGGAGGCGCTGGAAAAGCTCAGGTCCTGGGGTTTCGTGACGACCGCGCCGCCGGCCCGCCGGGTCGAGAACGCTCGAGGCCTGCTCGACGTCTACGCCGAGTTCGAGGCGCTGCGGCCGACCCTGAACTTCGATATCGACGGCGTGGTCTACAAGGTCGACGACCTGGAGCTGCAACGCCGTCTGGGCTTCGTCTCGCGCTCGCCGCGCTGGGCGATCGCCCGCAAGTTCCCGGCCCAGAAGGCCCGCACGGTCCTCGAAGCCATCGACCTGCAGGTCGGCCGCACCGGCGCGATCACGCCGGTGGCGCGGCTCAAGCCCGTGACGGTCGGCGGCGTCGTGGTGACCAACGCCACCCTGCACAATGGCGACGAGATCGAACGCCTCGACGCTCGGATCGGCGATACGGTCGTCGTCCAGCGGGCCGGCGACGTGATCCCGCAGATCGTCGAGGTGGCGCTGGACGCGCGGCCCGATCCGGCGCCAGAGCCCTACGTCTTCCCGCACGAATGCCCGTGCCCGCTGAAGACGCCGCTGGCGCGTGAGGTCAACGCCTCCGGCCAGGAATCGGTCGTCCGTCGTTGCACCGGCGAATTCGCCTGTCCGTTCCAGCGGGTCGAACACCTTCGCCACTTCGTCTCGCGCCGCGCCTTCGACATCGAGGGCCTGGGCGAGAAGCAGCTGCAGGCCTTCTTCGACGAGGGCTGGATCACCGAGCCGGCCGACATCTTCAAGCTGGCGCGCGACGAGGAGAAGCTGGCGGCCCTGCGCGAGCGCGAAGGCTATGGCGAGACCTCGGTCGCCAATCTGGCGCGCGGCATCGAGGCCCGGCGCACGATCAGCATGGACCGGATGATCTACGGCCTGGGCGCGCGCGACATCGGCGAGACGACGTCCACGGTGCTGGCGCGGAACTTCGACCGGTTCGAAGACCTCCAAGAAGCCGCCGAGAAGGCCGCCGGCGCGCTGCCGGGCGAGACCTATCTGGAGCTTTCCACGGCCCCCGGCGTCGGGCCGAAGGCCTTGGACAGCCTGGTCGAGGCGGGGAGGGGCGGTCTGAAGGCCGACCCCTGGCCTCAGACCGATGATCTGGAGATCAAGATTGGCCACGCGGTCCCGAAGCTGACCAAGCCCGCCCGCGCGGCCCTGGCCCAGCGCTACGGAACCTGGGACGCCTTCGCCGAGGGCCTCGCCGCCGCCGCCAGCGGCGCGCCGGGCGATGACTATCTGCACCTGGCCGCCATCGACGGCGTTGGCCCGGTCGCGGCCCAGTCCCTGGCCCGCTTCTTCGCCGAGGACCACAACCGCCAGAAGGTCGCCAATCTGGTCGCCGAGCTGGACATCCAGCCGGTCGAGAAGCCCAAGACCGACACGGCCGTGGCCGGCAAGACCATCGTCTTCACCGGCGCGCTGGAGAAGATGACCCGCGACGAAGCCAAGGCTCAGGCGGAAGGGCTCGGCGCCAAGGTCGCCTCGTCGGTGTCGAAGAAGACCGATCTGGTGGTCGCCGGACCCGGCGCGGGCTCCAAGCTGAAGACCGCGACCGAGCTGGGGATCCAGGTCATGACCGAGGACGAGTGGCTGGAACTGGTCGGAAGCTGATCGCTTTCCGAAATCCCGCCGCCTTTTCGTGTCAGGCCTTGTCCCGAGGGACGAGATCGCGCAACCAAGCGATCAAACGCGCATTTGAAGCGCGACCCAGGGAGACCTTGATGTTTCGCACCACCATGATCGCCGCCGCCGCCGCGACCCTCGGCTTGCTGGCCACGCCGGCCTTCGCCGCCGACGTCACGGGACTGTGGCAGACCCCGACCAATGGCGGTCAGGTCGAGATCGCTCGTTGCGGCAACAGCCTGTGCGGCAAGCTGTTGAGCTCCAACCACATCCGCGAGAACCCGGCGCTGAAGGACGTGAAGAACAAGGACGAGTCCCAGCGCGTCCGCACGCTGAAGAACCTCCAGATGCTGTACGATTTCTCCGGCGGTCCGACCAAGTGGACGGGCGGCAAGGTCTACAACCCCGATGACGGCGGCACCTATTCCGGCACGATCGAACTGATCGGCGAGAACCAGCTGAAGCTGAAAGGCTGCATCGTCGCGCCGTTCTGCAAGACGCAGGTGTGGACGCGGTTGCGGTAGGTGGATGTTGCTCCCCCGCGATGCGGGGGAGCTGTCACGGAGTGACTGAGGGGGCTAATGCGGCTCAGGCCGAGCTTGCCCCCTCCGGCCCTCTGGGCCACCTCCCCCGCATCGCGGGGGAGGATCTATCTCACAACGGCGCGCAGACCTGTTCCATCCAGGCCCGGACGTCCGGCTCCACCCGCGGCCCGATCTCGCGCAACACCCGCGCGTGGTAGGCGTCGAACTGGGCGATCTCTTCGGCGCTCAGCAGCGACTTATCGATCAGGCGGCGGTCGATAGGAGCCAGCGTCAGGGCCTCGAAGCGGTGCATGGGGCGTTCGCCGCCCGGCACGTCCTCGGCCGGCATGACGACCTCCAGGTTCTCGATGCGGATGCCGTATTCGCCGTCCTTGTAGTAGCCGGGCTCGTTCGAGACGATCATGCCGGGCTGCAGGGCGATGGTGTTGGGCGCCTTCGAGATCCGCTGCGGGCCCTCGTGGACCCCCAGATAGACGCCGACGCCATGGCCGGTGCCGTGGTCGTAGTCCAGGCCGTGGGCCCACAGCGCCATGCGGGCCAGAGCGTCGATCGCCGAGCCGGTCGTGCCGGCCGGGAAGCGCAGGCGGGCGATGGCCAGGTGGCCCTTCAGCACCAGCGTGTTGCGCTGGACCATCTCGGCCGAGGGCTCCCCGATCGCCACGGTGCGGGTGACATCCGTCGTGCCGTCCATGTACTGGCCGCCGCTGTCGACCAGCAGCAGCGAACCCATCTTGGCGCGCTCGTTGGAGCGCTCGGTCGGGCGGTAGTGGGGCAGGGCGCCATGGCCGTTGGCCGCGCCGATGGTGTCGAAGGAAAGGTCCTTCAGTACGCCGGTGGCTTCGCGGAAGGCCTCCAGCTTGGCGACCGCTTCCTTCTCGTCGGGCGGATTGACCTGACCCTCGGTGGCGAGCCAGTGCAGGAAGCGGGTCAGGGCCGCGCCGTCGCGGCGGTGCGCCTCGCGCGTGCCGTCCAACTCGATGGCGTTCTTGCAGGCGCGGGGCAGGGTGCAGGGGTCCATGGCCCGCACGATCTTGGCGCCGGCGGCGGCCAGGGTGTCGAAGTACCAGGCCGAGGACTGGGCCGGATCGACCGCCACGCTCTTGCCGGACAGATCGCCCAGCGCTTCGGCCAGACGGTCCGGCGTCTCCAGCGAGACCTGATTGCCGAGCCAGGCGGGCAGGTCGGGCGTGACCTTGGCCGGATCGATGAACAGACGCGCCGTGCCGTCGGCGTTCAGGATGGCTTGCGAGAGCGGCAGGGGCGTGCGGATGACGTCGCCGCCGCGCACGTTGAACAGCCAGGCGATCGAGGCGGGCGCGGTGATCACCGCGGCTTCCGCGCCGAGGGCGGCGATCGAAGCGCCGACGCGGGCGCGCTTGGCGCTCGATTCCTCGCCGGCGTATTCGAGCGGCTGCGGGACGATCGGCGCCATCGGCTGGGCCGGACGAGCCTCGCCCCAGGCCTGATCCACCGGGTTGGGCGAGACAGGCTTCAGGGTGGCGCCGGCGCGAGCGACGGAGGCCTTCAGGCTCTCCAGCGCGGCGGGGCTATGCAGGCGGGCGTCGTAGCCGATCACCGCGCCCTTCGGGGCGGTCTCGAGATAGGCGGGGACGCCGCCCTCGACGAGGTCGCGGATCTCGAACACGCCCTGATCGACCTGCTCCCGGACCTGCAGGGTGTAGCGGCCGTCGACGAACACGGCGGCGCGGTCCTTCAGGATCACGCCTGCCCCGGCCGAGCCGGTGAAGCCGCTGGCCCAGGCCAGGCGGTCATTGGCGGCGGGCAGGTACTCGTTCTGGTGCTCGTCCTCGTGCGGCACGAGGAAGCCATCCAGCCCCTGCGCCGCCATGGCCTGGCGGATCAGCGGGACGTGCTTGGGGCCGAAGGAGGGATCGGTGGATTCGTCGAAGGTCTGGCGCATCGTTCGGATTTAGAGTCTGGCCGCCCAAACGCCAAGGGGGCGTCCGATCCTGGCGGCCTCTGGACGCGTTTGTGCGTCTCGACGTCACATGGTCACGCTTGAAAGGGGATGAAACTGTGCCGCTCCATTCACGCGCGGAGCGCCCCGTCATGCATGACTGCTGTTCTCACAAGATCGCTGGCCTGTCCCGCCGGCAGGCCTTCGGCCTGATCGCCATGAGCGGCGGCGTCAGCCTGCTATCGACCCTCGCGCCCGGCGTGGCGCGGGCGCGAGGCCATACCGACATGCTGCTGCTGACCTGCATGGACTATCGGCTGACCGAGGAAACGGTCGCCTACATGGATGGGCGAGGACTGCGCGACAAGTACGACCACGTGGTGCTGGCGGGCGCTTCGCTGGGCGCCCTGACCGACAAGTATCCCAGCTGGGGCCAGACGTTCTGGAGCCACCTGGACGTCGCGATCAACCTGCACTCGATCCACAAGGTCATGGTGCTCGATCACCGCGACTGCGGCGCCTACAAGGTGATCCTCGGCGCGGAGTCGGTGGACACGCCCGACAAGGAACTGGCGATCCACGCCAAGGAACTCCAGGCCTTGCGCGCCGAAATCAAGCGCCGCCATGAGCACCTGGAGGTCGAGCTTGGCCTGATGTCGCTGGACGGCAAGGTCCAGGACATCGCCTGACCTAGCGTCCTTACGGCCGCTGCAGCACCAGCGTCGCCCAGGCGTCGCGGTGGATGCGACTCTTCACCTTGAAGCCGCGCGACAGGTAGGCGGCCTTGACCATCCGCTCCTGGGTGCGCAGCAGGCCTGACAGGATCACCGTGCCGCCCGGGACCAGCGCGCGCTTGATGTCCTGGGCCAGGCTGATCAGCGGCCGGGCCAGGATGTTGGCGAAGACCAGATCGTAGGGCGCGTTCTCGGCGACCAGGCGGTGGCCCAGGCCCGAGGCGTGGACGAAGCGGGCGTTGGCCTTGTTGACCTGGGCGTTCTCCTTGGCGATCCGCACGGACGGCTTGTCGATGTCGGTACCGACGGCCAGCTTCGTGCCCGTGCGGGCGGCGGCGATGGCCAGCAGGCCCGTGCCGGCGCCGACGTCCAGCACCTTGTTGAATTTCCGCGCCTTGATCAGGCGGTCATAGGCCTGCAGGCAGCCGACGGTGGTGCCGTGGTGGCCGGTGCCGAAGGCCGCGCCGGCCTCGATGCGAAGGTTGACCGTGCTGGCCGGCAGGCGGCCCCGGTCATGCATGCCATAGACGAAGAAGCGGCCGGCGCGCACCGGCGGCAAGCCCGACAGCGCCATGGCCAGCCAGTCGGCGTCGGCCAGGGTGTCGCGCGTGACCTTCAGGTCGTAGTCGGCCAGCAGGGCCATGAGGCCCTCGTCCTCTTCCTCCGTGGTGGGGAAAGCGTCGATGCGCCAGATGTTCTTGTCCTCGTCCTCTTCCAGGATCGAGTAGGTCGCGCCTTCCAGGCCGGGATGGTTGTCGATGGCGTCGGCGGCGGTCTCGGCGTCGGCGCGCGCGCCGCGGGCGACGATCTGCTGGGGCGTATAGTCGGTCATGCCGCTCCGTTAGCGGCAAAGACGGCGAAAAGCGAGCCTTCAGCGCTACGAAGCGATGCCGGCGAGCACGGTTGGTGTCGGGGCTGGCGGGGGCGACGGCGCGATCGGCGCCGAGGGCGGCCGCGGCGCGTCCTCCGGTAGCGACACATCGAGAATGTCGCCGCGGCTCGACGCCCAGCGAGTCTCGTCCGCCGGGAGCGCCGCCTCATGCCTATAGTCCGTCAGCACATATTGGGGGGGCGGCTCAAACGCCGGCGGGGGCTCGTACGCGGCGTACGTCGGCGGCGGCGTTCGCGTCGCTCTCAAGGCGTCCGTGCCGATCACATAGTCCGGGACCTCGCCGGTCGGCCAGCTGATCGGCTCGGCCTCGGCCATCAAGGGGCGTTCGACACGCTCCATCTCCGGGACATAGGGGCCGTCCTGCGGTCCTGTTTGCAACACGAGCCCGGCGAGGAGGCCGGCGACGGCGCAGGCCGGCGCGCCGTAGGCCACGGGGCGTGTGACGGCGAAGGCCTTCAGGCGATCGAGGAGCTGGTCCAGGCGTTCCATGTCGCTAGAGCGCGCGAAACGGGACTTGGTTCTACGCGGTCGGTGGTGGGGCTGGTCTCGTCGCCTTGACTGTGGTCAACCAAGGCATGGCCGACACCAAGACGCCGCTCCTGCGAGAGCGCAAAGCCGCCGAGCACGCTCGCGTGACCTACGCGGAGCTGTTCTTCGACTTGGTCTTCGTGTTCGCGGTCACCCAGATCTCGCACGCGGTGCTGCGCCATCCGGATGGGCCGGGCCTGATCCACGCCACGGTGCTGCTGCTGGCCGTGTGGTGGTCTTGGATCTACACCGCTTGGGTGACCAACTGGCTGGACCCCGAGCGCTCGCCGGTCAGGCTGATGCTGTTCGTGATGATGGCCGCGGCCCTGGTCCTGGCCGCCGCCATTCCCGACGCGTTCGGCGAGCGGGGTCTGGCGTTCGCCGCCGGGCATGTGATCATCCAGGTCGGCCGCACCGCCTTCTTCCTCTGGAGCGCCTGGCGCGCGCCGCAGCATCGTCGGAATTTCGCGCGCATCCTGGCCTGGCTCACGGTCGCCGCGGCGTTCTGGATCGCGGGCGCGTTCGTCGACGGCGAGGCCCGTCTGGCCGTCTGGGGCCTGGCGCTCTTCATCGAGTATCTGTCGGCGGCGGTCGGCTTCTGGACCCCGGGCCTGGGCCGCACCAAGAGCTCGGAATGGAAGGTCGAGGGCGGTCACATGGCCGAGCGCTGCGCCCTGTTCACGATCATCGCCCTGGGCGAGTCGATCATCGTCAGCGGCAGCACGGTGATGAGCATGCCCTGGGACGCCCCGGTGATGGCCGCGTTCGCCAGCGCCTTCCTGTGCAGCCTGGCGATGTGGTGGATCTATTTCTCCTCGACCGCCGAGGCCGCCAGCAAGGCCATCGAGGAGTCCAAGGACCCCGGCGCGATCGCGCGCGTGGCCTATACCTATGCCCACATCCTGCCAGTGGCCGGGATCATCGTGGCGGCGGTCGGCGACGAGTGGGTGATCCACCACCCGCTGGGCCACGCCGACTTCAAGATCGCGGCCGCGGTGATCGGCGGGCCGTTCCTGTTCCTGCTGGGCTCGCTGCTGTTCAAGCTGGCCGTATTCCGCCGCTGGTCGCGGGCGCGGATCACCGGATTGATCGCCCTCGCGGCGCTTGCGCCCGTGGCGTTGAGCCTCAGCCCGCTCCTGCTTTCCGCCCTGTCGACGCTGATCCTGGCGGCCGTCGGAGTCTGGGAAAGCTTGACGCCGCGTCCGTCCGAGGATCCGCCCGAGTATGATGGCATCAAGCCGGGGCTGAAGCCCGAGAAAGGCTGATCAGGCCTTCTCGACGAAGCTGTCGATGACCTTCTTGTCGCCGGCCTTGTCGAAGGCCACCGTGAGCTTGTTGCCTTCGATCCCGGTGACCTTGCCGTAGCCGAACTTGACGTGGAACACCCGGTCGCCGCGCGCATAGGCGCTGTTGGTCGGGGCGGAGACGGCGACCAGCCGGCCTTCGCCCTCGATCGGGGCCGAACGGGCGGCCGAGCCGGCGCGCACGCCGGCGCCGCCGCGCCAGGACCCGCCGCGCTCGGCGAAGCCCGAGGTGCGCTCCTGGGCGCGTTTCCAGCCGGGGCTGTCATAGCTGCCGGCCTGGAAGGCGCTGGTTCCCGGATCGTCCCAGCGCGAGGCCGCCGTCGACTGCATGCCCGGGCCGCCGCCGTAGTAGCCGGTCTCGGACGCCGCATCGACGTGGGCGATCGGCAGCTCGTCGACGAAGCGGCTGGGCAGTTGCGACGTCCAGCGGCCGTAGACCTGACGGTTGGCCACGAAGCTGATCCGGGCCTCTTCGCGGGCGCGGGTGATGCCCACGTAAGCCAAGCGCCGTTCCTCCTCGAGGCCTTTCTCGCCCTTGTCGTCCATGCTGCGCTGGCTGGGGAACACGCCTTCCTCCCAGCCGGGCAGGAAGACCAGCGGGAACTCCAGGCCCTTGGCCGAGTGCAGGGTCATGATCCAGACGGCGTCGCCGGTGGCCTCGCGGTCCAGGTCCATGACCAGCGACACGTGCTCCAGATAGGCCTCCAGCGTGTCGAACGAGCCCATCGACTGGACGAGTTCCTTCAGGTTTTCCAGCCGCGTCTGGCTGGTCGGACCCTTGTCGAGGCGCAGGGCGTCCGTGTAGCCGCTCTCCTCCAGAACCGTTTCCAGAAGGCGCTGGTGGTGGACCGACCCGACCATCGAGCGCCAGCGATCCAGGTCGCGGATGAAGTTGGAGAGCGCCGTGCGGGTGCGGGCCGGAAGCTCGTCGCTGGCGATGATCTGCCGGGCGGCCTCGACGGTCGAGACGCCGCTCAGTCGGGCGATCTGCAGCAGCTTCTGGACACTGGTGTCGCCGATGCCGCGCTTGGGCGTGTTGACGATCCGCTCGAAGGCCAGGTCGTCGTCGGGCGACTGGATCAGCCGCAGATAGGCGTGGGCGTCGCGAATCTCGGCCCGTTCGAAGAAGCGCGGGCCGCCGACCACCTTGTAGGGGATCTGCAGCAGCACGAAGCGCTCTTCGAAGGCGCGCATCTGAAAGCTGGCTCGGACCAGGATGGCCATCTGGTTGTACTTGCGGCCGGCTTTCTTGGCGCGCTCGATCTCGTCGGCGATCAGGCGGCTTTCGGCCTCGCCGTCCCAGACGCCGCTGACCTTGACCTTCTCGCCGCCCTTGGCCGGGGTCCACAGGGTCTTTCCTAGGCGTCCCTTGTTGGCGGTGATCAGGCCCGAGGCGGCGGCCAGGATGTGCTCGGTAGAGCGGTAGTTGCATTCCAGGCGCACGACCTTGGCGCCGGGGAAGTCGCGCTCGAACCGCAGGATGTTGTCGACCTCGGCCCCGCGCCAGCCGTAGATCGACTGGTCGTCGTCGCCGACGCAGCAGACGTTCTGGCGGCCCTGGGCCAGCAGGCGCAGCCACAGGTACTGGGCGACGTTGGTGTCCTGGTACTCGTCGACCATCACGTATTTGAAGCGGCGCTGGAACTCGTCCAGCACGTCGGGATGGCCGGTGAACAGGCTGATGTTGTGCAGCAGCAGGTCGCCGAAGTCGCAGGCGTTCAGGATGCGCAGGCGCTCCTGGTACTGGCGGTAAAGGGTGATGCCCTTGCCGTTGGCGAACTCGCCGGCCTCCGACGTCGGGACGCGGTCGGGCGTCCAGCCGCGGTTCTTCCAGCCGTCGATGATCTGCGACAGGATCCGCGGGGTCCACCGCTTGGCGTCGATGTTCTCCGCCTCGATCAACTGCTTGAGCAGGCGCTCCTGATCGTCGGTGTCGATGATCGTGTAGTTGGACTTCAGCCCGATCAGTTCGGCGTGCCGGCGCAGGATCTGGGCGGCGACCGAGTGGAAGGTGCCCAGCCACCGCAGGCCCTCGGCCTCCGGGCCGATGATGTGGGTGATCCGCTCGCGCATCTCGCGCGCGGCCTTGTTGGTGAAGGTGACCGCCAGCAGCTCCCACGGGCGGGCGCGGCCGGTGGCCAGGATGTGGGCCAGGCGCGTGGTCAGCACGCGGGTCTTGCCGGTGCCGGCCCCGGCAAGGACCAGTAGCGGGCCCTCGGTGGTCTCCACCGCCTCGCGCTGCTCGGGGTTCAGGCCGTCCAGATAGCCGGGCGCGGCGCTCGCCGGGGGCCTGGCCCGGGCGAGATCGGAAATACGGGGAGCGGGGAGGTCGCCCGGGAATTCGTCCTGGAATTCTGGCGAGTCGGCGTCGGAGTGCATGGGAACATATGTAGCACACCGAGGCCCGAGCTTAAGCCCTAACCCGCCTGCATCGGGAACTCTCCGCGCGGCGTGCCGTTGATCCGGCAGTGGAAATCGGGCCGACCAGGCCGGGAGATCGTGATGTCGGAACAGACCAGCGGCAATAGCGGCGGCGGCAATGGCGCCTTGGCCTTCATCGTCGGCGGATTGGTGGTGATCGTCGCCGTGCTCGCCTTCTTCATGTGGTCGGGCGGGATGAGCTCCAAGAAGCAGGTCGACGTGAACATTTCGGCGTCGGCGCCGAAGCTCCCCGACGCGCCCGCGCCCAAGGCCCCGGGCGGTTGAAGCCCGCCATGAGCGTGGTGGCGCGCCACGTCCGGCCTCCGACTCGGCGACGCGACAGCGGCGGCGCCTTCGCGGCCGCGCTGGTGGTCGCGATCCTGGCGCTGGCGGTCTGGGGGGCTTGGCGGCTCGGCGTCATGGCGGGCGAGGGCGCTTCGTGGCGCCAGAGCCTGCCGAGCTTGCCGGAGACCTTGCGCAAGACCCCGATGCCCAAGCCGCCAACGCTTCCGACCCAACGCCGGCCCACTGTCGAGCCGACTCTGAGGACCTAGGGCGAGCCGCTGGCCGCCTGGCTCAGCGCAAACACGCGACAGGCCGAGGCCAAGGGGCGCTCCCCGCGCGCGTTGTCGATCCGCTGGATCAGGGCCGCCAGGCTTGCGCCGTCCCGCGTCGCGGCCCGCTCCAAGACCGCCCAGAACTCAGGCTCCAGAGCTAGGGATGTGGCGTGGCCGGCCAGGTTGACCGAGCGCTTCTTCAACCCGGCCAAGCCCTCAATCCTCGCGCTTGGCGCCGTCCAGCTCGCGCTGGAGTTTTTCGGCGCGCGCGGCCTCCAGCGACTTCTCCGCCTTGGTGCGGCCAAAGCGGACGCGGTTCTCGGCGGCGCGGGCCTTGTCGTCGGACTTGGCCTTGGCCTTGCGGGCTTGGTTCAGATTGACGACGTCGGCCATGGCGATCCGGACCTCGAAGCGTATCGGTCTTCAAAGGTCATCGAACGAACCGCCGCCGGATGCAAGCCTTAGGCGTCGTCCTTGGCCAATGCGCGGGCGAGGGCCGGGCGAGCGTTGGCCCGCGCCAGCCATTCGTCATAGACCTCGTGCGGCGGCAGCATCTGGCGCGCGAACTGCAGTGGACTGACGAACAAGATGTCGGCGGCCGAGAAGGTGTCGCCCAGCAGCCAGGGCGAGGTCTCCAGCGTCGTGCGCAGCCGGTCGTCCATGGCTTGGTGCTGCGCCTTGTCCTGGTCGTCCTGCCGCTGCTTCCACAGGTTGGTCACGGTCGGCTCCAGCACCCCGGCGTAGTAGGCCAGCCAAGAGACGTAAGGTCCGCGAAGCGGATCGCCCACCACGGGGCCCAGCCCCGCCGTCGGAAACTTGTCGGTGAGATAGAGAGCGATGGCCGCCGACTCGGTGATCAGCACGCCGTCGTCCAGCAGCGCGGGCACCTGGCCGTGGGGATGCGGATTGTTGGGGTCTCGAGCCCCGGTGTTGCTGACGGCGCGATAGATGTCGACCTTGCGAATCTCGTAGGGCGCGCCGAGCTCCTCCAGCAGCCAGATAAAACGCGTCGATCGCGAACGCGGGGCGTGGAACAGGGTCAGCATGGCGGTTTCATCCGTCTGATTTGTGGGCGGGAGCCAGCGTTGGCGCCGAGCGCGAGGCTCGCCGCCGCGTGTCCCGTATGTGGCAGCATGGCGCCTTATTGACGGTTGGCGAGAACCAGACGCGTATGCCCGCGACATCGCGGAGGCTCGAGAATGTACACCCTCTATGGTTCGCCCAGCACGGCCGGCACGGCCATCCACTGGATGCTGCTGGAGCTCGGCGTCCCGTTCGAGCTGAAGCTGCTGGATTTCGACAAGGGCGAGCACAAGACGGCCGCGTATCTGGCGCTCAATCCGGATGGCGTGGTGCCCACGCTGATCATCGACGGCGAGCCGGTGACCCAGATGGCCGCGCTGGCGACCCTGCTGGCCGAACGGCATCCCGAGGCGGGCTTCGCGCCGCCCGTTGGCTCGCCCGAGCGGCCGGACTATCTGAGCTGGACCTTCTGGCTGGCCAACAGCTTCCAGCCGCACTTTCGCGCCTGGTTCTATCCGCACGAGCCGGCCGGCGGCGAGGCCCTGGAGGCGGTGAAGGCCGCCGCCCGCGCGCGGATCGAGGCGGGACTGGCGCGGCTGGACGCTCATCTGGCCGATCGTGACTATATGGTCGGCGATCGCTTCTCGACGGTGGATCTGCTGGCCACGATCCTGTGCCGCTGGAGCCGAAACATGCCCAAGCCCGCGACCGAGTGGCCGAACCTCAAGCGCTACCTCGACCGCATCCGTCAGCGCCCGGCGCTGCGCGAGGCCCACGCCCGCGAGGGGCTGACCGACTGGATTGACGGGTAGCCTTTAAATCCTCCCCCCCCCCCCCCCAAAAAAAAAAAAGGGGGAGTGGCCGAAGGCCGGAGGGGGAAGCCTTGGTGACTTGCCTCTTCCCCCTCCGTCGTCTCTTCGAGCCGACACCTCCCCCGCTAGGGGGAGGATTTGGGATCTACTTCACCGCCGCGCAGAAGCGCTGGATGCGCGAGCAGGCGTCTTCCAGGACCTCGTTGCTGGTCGCGTAGCTGATGCGGAAGAACGGCGAGAGGCCGAACGCCGCGCCGTGGACGACGGCGACGCCTTCGCTCTCCAGCAGTTCGGTCGCGAAGTCCTCGTCGCTTTCGATGACCTTGCCCGAGGGCGCGGTCTTGCCGATCAGGCCGGCGCACGAGGGATAGACGTAGAACGCGCCTTCCGGGGTCGGGCAGTGCAGGCCGGTGGCCTGGTTCAGCATCGACACGACGAGGTCGCGGCGCTCCTGGAACAGCTTGGCGTTCGGCTTGATGAAGTCCTGCGTGCCGTTCAGCGCCTCGAGCGCGGCCCACTGCGAGATCGAGCAGGGGTTCGAGGTCGTCTGGCTGATCATCTTGCCCATGGCCTTGATCAGCGGTTCGGGACCCGCGGCGTAGCCGATGCGCCAGCCGGTCATCGAGTAGCCCTTCGAGACGCCGTTCATCGTCAGGGTGCGGTCATAGAGCTTGGGCTCGACCTGGGCGATGGTGGTGAACTCGAAGTCGTCGAACACCAGGTGCTCGTACATGTCGTCGGTCAGCACCCAGACCTGCGGGTGGCGCAGCAGCACGTTCGCGATCGCCTGCAGCTCGGCGCGCGTATAGGCGCCGCCCGAGGGGTTCGAGGGGCTGTTGATGATCAGCCACTTGGTCTTCGGCGTGATCGCCGCTTCCAGGGCCGCCGGCGTGATCTTGAAACCGCTCTCGGCGGTGGTCTCGACCGAGACGGGCGTGCCGCCGGCCAGCAGGGTCATGTCGGGGTACGACACCCAGTACGGGGCGGGGATGATCACCTCGTCGCCCGGGTTCAGGGTGGCGACCAGGGCGTTGTAGATCACCGGCTTGCCGCCCGGGGCGACGTGGACCTGGCTCGGCTTGTACTCCAGGCCGTTCTCGCGCTTGAACTTGGCGCAGATGGCGGCCTTCAGCTCGGGCATGCCGTCCGGGTCGGTGTACTTGGTCTTGCCGGCCTTGATGGCCTCGATGGCGGCGTTCTTGATATTGTCCGGCGTGTCGAAGTCGGGCT
This sequence comes from Caulobacter segnis, assembly GCF_031454995.1. Lineage (GTDB taxonomy): Bacteria > Pseudomonadota > Alphaproteobacteria > Caulobacterales > Caulobacteraceae > Caulobacter > Caulobacter segnis_E. Next base: position 234,895 of record NZ_JAVDRV010000006.1, read on the forward strand.
CGCCCGCGGAAAGGGCGATTACGTCACGACCGGCGGCTTTCAGCGCGCGCGCCTTGGCGCTGATGGCGATGGTGGCCGACGGTGCGATGCGCCGCAGGGCGGCGGACTCGAGCGACATCTTGCAGGACTCCCCTGGGTTTGCCTGGTCCGACTGAAGGACCGTTTCAGGATTGCGGCGGTCTTTACGCCCGCGCTCGCTGCGGCGCAACGCGAGACGCTCCCGTTTTGACGGCTTTTGGCGATGCCCGCCGGAAGGTGCGTGCGACAGCCTCAGCGCCGGGCGCGCAGAACCTCGGCGAAGCTCGCCAGATGGCGGGAGATGGCCTGACGGGTGCGCTCGTCGATTAGCACGCCATTGTCGAACTTGGCGTTGGCTTGGCCGACCAGGATGTCGCTCAGAGGCGCCAGATCGCAGCCGGCGCGCTTGAGGTTCAGGCGAAGGGCATCCTGGGCGCGAACCGTGCCGGTCATGCCGGGACTGGCCCCCATGGCGCAGGCGATCTTGCCCTCTAGCGGCGCGGGTTTGCCGCGCGAGGCCCAGTCGATGGCGTTCTTCAGCACCGCGGTGAGGCCGCCATTGTATTCAGGGCAGGCGATCAGCAGGCCCTCGGCCTCGCGCACGGCGGTCTTCCAAGTCGTCACGGGCTCCGGATCGCCGAGATCCTCGACGTCCTGGTTGAAGAACGGCAGGTCGTTGAGCGGGTGGAGACTCAGGGTCACGCCCTCCGGCGCGAGCTCGGCGGCGGCTCGGAGAAGAGCGGTGTTGTAGGAGGCGGCGCGCAAGCTGCCCGAAATGGCCAGAATCTTCATGCGCCCAGGCTAGACACGTGGTCCGCCGATGTCTCGCGCGGCGATCGCCGCGGACCGCCGGAGATGGTCACGCTTGACCCGGCGCGAGCCATGGGCGAGGCAGGGCGCGTGATCCGCCGCCTCATCGACTTCGTGACCAATATGGACGCCCGCGCCTGGCGCATGGTGGCGGTCTCGTTCGTCCTGTTTGGCGGGGTGGGCGTCGTCTTCCTGTTCGGCGCGCAACTGCTGGGCGTCAACGGCGAGGCGGCGGTCGAGCACTGGCTGGGCGCGGCCACCGGGCCTTGGGCGCTGCCCGCGGCCGTGGCGGCTTTCGCGGTCATGGCCTTCCTGGGCGTGCCGCAGTTCGTGCTGATCGCCGCGGCGGTGGTGGCGTTCGGACCCTGGACCGGCTTCGCCTACAGCTGGATCGGAACCCTGGTCTCGTCGCTGGTGGGCTTCTGGCTCGGGCGGGTCTACGGCGCCAAGATCCTCCGGGAGTTCGCCACCGAAGGCGTCAATAAGTTCATGCGGATGATCGGCAAGAACGGCTTCATGGCCAGCCTGATCGTGCGTCTGGTGCCCTCGGCGCCGTTCATCGTCGTCAACATGGCCGCGGGTGTCACGCCGATGCGCCTGCGTGACTTCGCGGCCGGCACCGCCATCGGCATCGTGCCAAAGATCGCCCTGACCGCCTTCGCCGGCAATTCGATCGTCCAGGCGATGAAGGGCGGCGGCAAGCAGCACATCGTCATGATCGTGCTGGCGATCGTCATCTGGCTGGGCATGGGCCTGGTCAGCCGCGCCTGGCTCAAGAAGCGCGAGGCGGCGGAAGAGGGCGCGCCGGAGTAGGCGTTTCTCCCACTGTCGGGCTCGGATTTGGCAAGATCAGTGCGAGGTCGGCCGTTCCGCCGTGCGGCTTTGGCTCGGTTTTGCGTCTTCGCGGGATGCCCGTTCTTTTTGGGCTCGGTCTGGCGCAACAATATTGCTCCACGTGCGGCGGATCGCGCCTCGGGCGCAAATTGCTTGCTCGATTCAAGGCGCCTGTGTAGAAAGTCGCTCATGACTGTCGCGCGCGACCTGCTTTCGCTTCGGCTTACCAGCCCCTGGGCGCTCTAGGGGCCGCGCATCGTCGTGGCCGGGCGCACAGGGGATTTTTGACCCGCAGCCCGCACGCCACACACCCCTTTCGACGAGTACTTCCATGACCTCCGTATCGCCCGCCGCTATTGGCAGCGCTTCCGACAAGCGCGACAACGTCGTCATTTTCGACACCACCATGCGCGACGGCGAGCAGTCGCCCGGCGCCTCGATGTCGCTGGAAGAGAAGCTGGAACTGGCCAAGATCCTCGAGGAGATGGGGGTCGACATCATCGAGGCCGGCTTCCCGATCGCCTCGAACGGCGACTTCGAGGCCGTCCGCGAAGTGGCCAAGATCGTCAAGAACTCGACCATCGCCGGCCTGTGCCGCGCCCACCAGGTCGACATCGACCGCTGCGCCGAGGCCCTGAAGCCCACCCAGCGCGGCCGGATCCACGTGGTGATCGCCACCTCCGACCTGCACATGAAGCACAAGCTGCAGATGGAGCCGGACGCCGTCATCGACGTGATCGCCCGTTCGGTCGCTCACGCCCGCAACCTGCGCGACGACGTCGAGTGGTCGGCCGAGGACGCCACCCGCAGCGACCGCCAGTTCCTGCGCCGCGCGGTCGAGACCGCCATCAAGGCCGGCGCCACGACGATCAACCTGCCCGACACCGTCGGCTACACCTATCCCTCGGAATACGCCGACCTGTTCAAGTGGATGGTCGAGAACGTCGAGGGCGCCGACAAGGCCGTCTTCTCCACGCATTGTCATAACGACCTGGGCCTGGCCGTGGCCAACAGCCTGGCCGGCGTGCAGGGCGGCGCCCGTCAGGTCGAGTGCGCGATCAACGGCCTGGGCGAGCGCGCCGGCAACGCCGCGCTGGAAGAGATCGTCATGGCGCTGAAGGTGCGTGGGGACCGCCTGCCGTACCGCACCGGCATCGACACCACCCACATCACCCGCGCCAGCCGCTACGTCTCGGCCATCACCGGCTTCCCGGTGCAGTACAACAAGGCCATCGTCGGCAAGAACGCCTTCGCGCACGAGAGCGGCATCCACCAGGACGGCATGCTCAAGAACCGCGAGACCTACGAGATCATGACGCCGGAGTCGGTGGGCCAGGCCCCGTCGAGCCTGGTCATGGGCAAGCACTCGGGCAGCCACGCCTTCCGCGCCAAGCTGAAGGACCTGGGCTACGAGCTGGGCGAGAACGCGCTGAAGGAAGCCTTCGGCCGCTTCAAGGACCTGGCCGACCGCAAGAAGCACGTCTACGACGATGACATCATCGCGCTGGTCGACGACGCCCTGGCGCGCGGCTCGGAGAAGATCCGCGTCTCGCGTCTGCGCGTGGTCGCCGGCACCGACGGCCAGTCGGCCGAGCTGACCCTCGACGTCGACGGCGTCGCCAGCACGGCCGAAGCGACCGGCGACGGTCCCGTCGACGCGGTGTTCAACGCCATCCACAAGATCGTGCCGCACAGCGCCGCGCTGCGCCTCTTCCAGGTGCACGCGGTGACCGAAGGCACGGACGCCCAGGCCCAGGTCTCGGTGCGTCTGGAAGAGGATGGCCGTATCGCCACCGGCGCGGCCGCCGACACCGACACCCTGACCGCCTCGGCCAAGGCCTACGTCAACGCGCTCAACAACCTCTTCGCCCGCAAGGAGAAGAGCCGGCCCGAAGCGGCGATCGCCAGCGGGTTCTAGAGCGCGATAGCCAAAAGTGGTCGCCGGTTTTGGCGGCCATCGCGCTCCAGGATCAAGCTGCCGCGCGCCGTCCGCTGAACGGCCGCGTCGCCAGGATTTCAGCCCCCAGGTGCGCCTGGGGCTGAACGTCCAGACCCAGTTCCCGCAAACCGTCGGCGAGCGCCCTGCGGGGCGCCTCGTCGAGCAGCGCGCTCGCGTCCACGACCAGCGTCCCGCCGGGGCGCAGCATCGTGTAGGTCGCGGCGACGACCGCGCGCGCGTCGTGCGCCGTCTTGCAGTCGATCACCAGCAGCACGTCGCCGCGCTCGTCCGCCGCGCCGCAGGTGGCCCGGCGCGCGGCCTCGACGCGCTGGTAGCCGCGCCGCCAGAGCTGGCACATCGCGTCGCCCGCGCCGGGGCCCGCCACGGCCACGAAGCACAGCGGCGTGGCCTGGGCGAGCTCCAGCATGCGGTCCAGGGCGGGATTGATCCCCTCGGTCGGCACGCCCAGCAGGAACTGGGCGGCTTGCTTCAGGGGGCGAAGCGGGTGGGGCGACATGGTGGACGAGCCTTCTTCCGATCTGGCCCGCGCTTCGGGCCGACCGTCAGACTTTTGCGTCAAAGCCCCGCAAGGGCTCCATTCGGAAACCGGCCCGCCGCGTAAGGGCCGTATAAGGAACGACCGATGTTTGGGGACAATGACCGCACCGCCCCGACTGCCTTGAAAGCGATCCAGGCCCGCACGGCGGCGTTGGGTTTCGATATGCCTTCGGAAGCCAATACGGGCGCGCTGCTCAGCCTTCTGGCGGCTTCCAAGCCCGGGGGACGGTTGCTGGAGCTGGGAACGGGCACTGGCCTCGCCACGGCCTGGCTATTGGGCGGCATGGACGTCTCCGCCCGCTTGATCAGCGTGGACGTCGACCCGGTCGTCCAAGGCGTCGCGAGGGATCTCTTGCGGGATGACCGCGTGCGCTTCGTTCTAGGCGATGGCTTGGACTATGTGCGTAGCCAACAGGCGAGTTCATTCGACATGATTTTCGCCGACGCCTGGCCGGGCAAGTACGAGGGCCTGGACGAGACCTTGGCGTTGCTCAAGCGGGGAGGGCTGTACGTGATCGATGACATGTCACCTCAACCGAACTGGCCCGAGGGACATCAGGCCAATGTCGAAGACCTCGTTTCCCGCCTGGAGGCCCGCGCGGACCTCATCGTGACGCGTCTGGCTTGGGCGTCTGGTTTGGTTCTAGCGGCGGTGCGCTGACGACATGATCTGGATTCCCATCACTGTCGCCGCGGCCGCGTTGCAGGTCGCGCGCAACGCCGCGCAGCGCTCGATCATGGGAGGGGCGGGGCCGTGGGGCGCGACCCTGGTGCGGTTCCTGTTCGGCCTGCCGTTCGCCACGGCCTTCGCGGCGGCGGCCTGGCTGCTGACGCCGGGCGCCGCCGCCCATCCGACGCCGATCTTCTGGCTGGCTTGTTTCGCCGGAGCGGGCTTGCAGATCGCGGCCACGGCGGCGTTGCTGACCGCCATGCACCGCTCGACCTTCGCCCTGGGCACGGCCATGCAGCAGAGCGGCCTGCCGTTCGCCTTGGTCTGGGGCGCCCTGTTCTTCGGCGATCACGTCGGTCCGGTTACCTGGGCGGGCGGCCTGATCGCCAGCATCGGCCTGGCCGCCCTGACCTGGCCGCGGGGCGAGGTCGTGATGCGCAAGGGCGCGGCCCTGGCCGGACTGGGTTCCGGCGCGGTGTTCGCGCTCAGCGCCAACTGCTTCCGCCAGGCCAGTCTGGCGTTCGAGCCGGCTCATCCGGCCGCCTCGGCCTTCGTGACGGTGATGGTGGTGCAGGCGATCCAGACGGTGGGCCTGACCGGCTATCTCGCCTGGCGAAATCCGGAGTCGCTCAGGGCCGTGATCGCCGCCTGGCGCCAATCGCTGGGCGCGGGCTTTTGCGGCGCGGCCGCCTCGGGCCTGTGGTTCACCGCCATGGCCCTGTCGCCGGTGGGGCCGGTGAGGGCGGTCGGGGTGGTCGAGATGCCGATCGCCGCCATCGCCGGACGTCGTCTGTTCAAGGAGCGTCTGACCCCGCTGCAACTGCTGGCCGGAGCGGTGACCGCGGTTGGGGTCGTCATGGCGGCCCTCGGCTAGATTTCGCCACGATCGAGTGGTTGGACCGTTTGGCCGGAAAACCCGTCAAACCCGCGCGGAATAGACCTTGAAATCAACGCTTTCGCAGGGCAAACGGGCTGGCGTCGATGCGATTTGGCGATCAGGACGACCGCGTCGCCCAAAAGGGGGCGGTGATCTCGTCCGACGCCGGCCGCGCGACCGGGTCGAAGTCTCCTAGTTGCGGGAATCATGTTGTGCTCGCATTGATTTGAAGTAGGAGCCGTTTCTTTTCTCCGCCTCTTCCGTTCGACGTCCGGACGGACGGGTTCCGCTTCTCCGATCTGCCCCGCCTACCTCGATCCGACCGTCCCTTGCGCCCCTCCTACCCCTCAGTCAGGGCTTTCAATGTTCTCTTCCCTCTTCGGCGTGATCTCGAACGACATCGCCATCGACCTCGGAACGGCCAACACCCTCATCTATATGAAGGGTAAGGGGATCGTTCTGAACGAGCCGTCGGTGGTGGCCCTGCGTAACGTCGGCGGGCGCAAGATCGTCCACGCCGTGGGCATCGAGGCCAAGCAGATGCTGGGCCGCACCCCGGGCCACATGGAAGCCATCCGCCCGATGCGCGACGGCGTGATCGCCGACTTCGAAGTCGCCGAGGAGATGATCAAGTACTTCATCCGCAAGGTTCACAACCGCAAGGGCTTCGTGAACCCGAAGGTGATCGTGTGCGTGCCGTCGGGCGCCACCGCCGTGGAACGTCGCGCCATCAACGACAGCTGCCTGAACGCCTCGGCGCGTCGCGTCGGCCTGATCGACGAGCCGATGGCCGCCGCGATCGGCGCGGGCCTGCCGATCCACGAGCCGACCGGCTCGATGGTCGTCGACATCGGCGGCGGCACCACCGAGGTGGCCGTGCTGTCGCTGTCGGGCATCGTCTATTCGCGCTCGGTCCGCGTCGGCGGCGACAAGATGGACGAGGCGATCATCAGCTACATGCGTCGCCATCATAACCTGCTGATCGGCGAGACGACCGCCGAGCGCATCAAGAAGGAAATCGGCACCGCCCGCGCGCCGGCCGACGGCGAGGGGCTGTCGATCGACGTCAAGGGTCGCGACCTGATGCAGGGCGTGCCGCGCGAAGTCCGCATCAGCGAAAAGCAGGCCGCCGACGCCCTGGCCGAACCGGTCGGTCAGATCGTCGAGGCCGTGAAGGTCGCCCTGGAAGCCACCCCGCCGGAACTCGCCTCGGACATCGCCGACAAGGGCATCATGCTGACGGGCGGCGGCGCGCTGCTGCGCGGCCTGGACGCCGAAATCCGCGACCACACCGGCCTGCCGGTCACCGTGGCCGACGACCCCCTGTCGTGCGTGGCCCTGGGCTGCGGCAAGGTGCTGGAGCATCCGAAGTGGATGAAGGGCGTCCTGGAATCGACCCTGGCCTAAGCGTAAAAATCCGCTAGAGGCGCCGGGGGGCGCCAGGAGAACAGTTCGTGCCCTTTCGCGAAGGTCCCCTCGGCGACCTGAAAGTGCCGCTTACCTGGACGGCCGCCGTGGCCCTGGTGGTCGCGGTTGTCATCGCCGTCGCCTTCCTGCTGGCGGACCGGCGCGAGACCCTCCAGGAGCAGGCCTACGGCGTCACTCGCCAGACGATGGACACCGTGGCCAAGCCGGTCAGCGGCGTCATCGCCGCGCCGGGGCGCTGGACGGGCCTCGGCGTCGACTATGTGCGCAGCTACTTCTTCACGGCCTCGGAGAACCGTCGCCTGAAGGCCGAGATGGCCGAGATGCGCCAGTGGCGCGACCGGGCCCTGGCCTTGCAGGATCAGAACGAGCGCTTCCGCTCGCTGCTGGGCCTTCGCACCGATCCGCCGATCCCGATGACCGCCGCGCGCGTCGTCAGCGACAGCCGCGGGCCCTTCGCCAATACGCGTCTGGCCGACGCGGGTTCGGAGCGTGGGGTCGAGGTCGGTAATCCAGTGCTGAACGAGCGCGGCCTGGTCGGTCGCGTGGTTGGCGTCGCCAATGGCGCCAGCCGGGTGCTGCTGCTGACCGATATCGCCTCGCGCACGCCGGTGATGATCGACCGCACCAACGCCCGCGCCATCCTGACCGGCGACGGCGGACCTAATCCCAAGCTCGACTACCTGCGCGGCGTCGATCCGATCCAGCAGGGCGATCGCGTGGTCACCTCGGGCGACGGCGGCGTCGTGCCGCGCGGCCTGCCGGTCGGGGCCGCCGTGAAGGGCCTGGACGGCCGCTGGCGGGTGGTGCTGTTCGCCGACCAGGCGTCGATCGACTATGTCCGCATCCTGCTGTTCAAGGACTTCGCCCAGCTGGCCAACCAGAAGCAACTGGAGACCCACAGCCTGCCGCCCGTGACGACCGAGGATCCGCAGGCCTCGATCCTGTCGGGTCCCACGCCGCCGCCTCAGGCGCCCGCGACGCCGCCTTCGGCCGCGCCCAAGCCCGCCGCCGCCACGTCAGCCGCGACCGCCAAGCCGCCGACGTCCGCGGAACCGCCGCGATGAGCGGCGCGCGGCCTCTCAATCCGGCGGTATGGCTAGGCGCGCCGATGCTGGCTTGCGTGGGCGCGACGTATCTGTTCGCGGCCCCGCTGCGCGTCTGGGGGCTGCAACTGCCCGAGCCCGTGTTCGCCATGGTTCCAGCCTTCGCCTGGGCCCTGATCCGCCCCTCGATCCTGGCGCCGTTCGCGATCCTGTTGCTGGGTCTGTTTCTGGACGTATTTTGGAGCGGGCCGACGGGCCTTTGGGGCTTGTCCTTGCTGTTGGGCTACGCGGTCGTTCTGCTGTTCCGCAACATGATGACCGGCCAGAGTCAGCCGATCCTGTGGGGCTGGTTCGCGGCCATCACCGCCATCACCATGGCGGGCGGCTACCTCTTCACCATGCTGGACAGCCTAGCCATGCCCAGCCTGCTGGCCGTGTTCTGGCAGTTCCTGGCCACGACCTTGCTGTTCCCGTTCGCCTATCACCTGATCGATCGCTTCGAGGACGCCGACGTGCGGTTCCGGTGAGGTCATGAGCGAGCCCTCAATCTTCTTCTTCGAGGTCAACGAGCGCCAGGGGGTCTTCCACCGGCGGGCGTTTCTGCTGGGCGGCCTGACTGGCGCGGGACTGCTGGCCCTGGGCGGCCGGCTGGCGCAGCTACAGTTGGTCGAAGCTCAGCGCTACCAGAAGCTCTCGGCCGGCAACCAGTTCAACTACCGCCTGGTGCCGCCGCCCCGTGGCCTGATCCTGGACCGCAATGGCGTCTCGCTGGCGTCCAACCGGCCAAACTTCCGGCTGATGATCAACAAGGACAAGGGTCTCGACGCCGAAAGCGTCCTCGACGACCTGGCCAAGCTGGTCCCGATCGACGGTTCGCGCCGCGCCCGCGTGCTCAAGGAGCTGGACCGCGCGCCGCGTCGCGCGCCGGTCGTGGTGATGGAGGACCTCTCCTGGGAGGAGTTCTCCCGCATCAATATTCGCGCGCCGGAACTGCCCAACGTCACCGCCGACATGGGCGAGGTGCGGGTCTATCCGTTCGGCGGCGCCTTCGCCCATGTGATCGGCTATGTCGCCAAGGTCTCGGACCGCGACCTCAAGGCCGCCGAGGGCGACGCGACCCAGGACCAGGAACTGCTGCACCATCCGGGCTTCCGGATCGGCAAGCAGGGGGTCGAGAAGGCCTTCGACAAACCTCTGCGCGGCCGCGCCGGCGCCACCAAGACCGAGGTGGACGCCCAGGGGCGCGTCGTCCGTCTGGATCCCGAGGGCGACATCCCTCCGACGCCGGGCAAGGAGATCCGCCTCACCCTCGACGCCGACATCCAGAACCGAGCGCTGGAGGTGATGGGCGACGAGAGCGGCGCGATCGTCGTGATGGACGTCCGCAACGGCGACCTTCTGGCCATGGTCTCGGCGCCCAGCTTCGACGCCAACCGGTTCGTGAAGGGCCTGTCCGGCGCCGAGTACAAGGCGCTGGCCGAGTACGAGCGCAAGCCGTTGCTGGACAAGTCGATGACGGGTCTGTTCCCGCCCGGCTCGACCTTCAAGCCGACGGTGGGCTTGGCCGCGTTGACGGCGGGGATCGATCCGGAGCTCCGGATCAACTGCCCGGGCAGCTGGTACTATGGCGGCCGGGTTTGGCGCTGCTGGGAGAAGGGCGGCCACGGCCCCCAGAACATGCACGACGCCATCAAGAACTCGTGCGACGTCTATTTCTACCAGACGTCCCTGAAGATCGGCCCCGACGCCATCGCCAACGCCGCGCGGGCCATGGGCTTTGGTCAGCTGTTCGATATCGGCATTCCGGGCCAGAAGAAGGGCAACGTGCCCGACCGGGCGTGGAAGAAGCGGGCCTTCAAGAAGAATCCGGCCAACCAGATCTGGTTTCCGGGCGAGACGCCCAGCTACGGGATCGGGCAGGGGGCTCTGACGGTCAACGCCCTGCAGCTGGCGGTGATGACCTCGCGCCTGGCCAACGCCAAGAAGGCGCTGACGCCGCGCTTGATCAAGTCGGTGGGCGGGGTGGAGCAACCCAGCGGCGCCGAGGTGCCGGACCTGCCGTTTTCTCCCGAGCACCTGGCCTATGTCCGGGGCGGCATGGCCGCCGTGGCCAATGACGTGCGCGGCACCGCCTACAGGCAGAGCCAACTGGGCCTGGGCGACGTGCAGATGGCCGGCAAGACCGGCACCGCCCAGGTGCGCAGCTATGATGGCGTCGCCAACCGCAAGGGCACGGGCACCATCTGGCGCCTGAAGGACCACAACCTGTTCGTCGCCTTCGCGCCCTATGACGATCCCCGCTACGCCGTCGCCGTCATCGTCGAGCACGGCGGCATGGGCGGCGCCACGGCCGGCGCCCCGCGCGCGCGCGAAGTCATGCGCGTGGCCCTGCTGAAGGACCCGGAGATCCGAGCCCGCATCGAGCGGCCGATACCTCTGCCCGAGGCCGCGCCGGAAGACGTCATGGAAGGCGCCGCGCCCGAGGATCCCGTCGAGACGGCGCCGTCCGCGCCAGGCGAGACCGTCCCATCCCCCCCTCCGCAGGGAGCGACCCGATGACCCTGAGCGGCGGCCTGACCCGGCCCGGCGAACGCGACCGGCCGATCATCAAGTTCATGGAGGTCGACTGGACCTTCTGCCTGGTGCTGGCCCTGATCGCCGGCGTCGGCGGCCTGATGTTGTTCTCGATCGCCGGCGCGTCGTGGGAGCCGTGGGCCGACAAGCACCTGCTGCGCTTCGGCGTCTATTTCGTCGTCATGATCATCCTGGCCATGTGCGATCTGCGCTGGTGGTTCGCGATCGCCTATCCGGTCTACGCCGTGGGCCTCGTCCTGCTGGTGGCGGTGGATCTGGTCGGCGACATCTCGCTGGGCGCGCAGCGCTGGCTGCAGCTTGGGCCTGTCCGCTTCCAGCCGTCCGAGGTGATGAAGATCGGCCTCGTCCTGGCCCTGGCGCGCTACTATCACGGCCTGTCGGCGGACTCGGCGCGCCTGTCCTGGCGACTGCTGATCCCCGCCGCGATGATCGTGGTCCCGTTCCTGCTGGTCGCCAAGCAGCCTGACCTGGGCACCGGCATCCTGCTGGCCGCGACCGGTGGGGCGATCATGGTGCTGGCGGGCCTCGACTGGCGGGTCATGGCGGCCGGCGCGGGCGCGGCGCTGGTGGCCATCCCACCCTTCATCATGTTCGGATTGCACGACTATCAGCGCAACCGCATCCTGACCTTCCTGAACCCGGAGCAGGACCCGTCGGGCGACGGCTATCACATCTTGCAATCGAAGATCGCCCTGGGATCCGGCGGCCTCCTGGGCAAGGGCTTTGGCCTGGGCTCGCAGAGCCAGCTGAACTTCCTGCCCGAGAAGCAGACAGACTTCATCTTCGCCACCCTGGCCGAGGAGTTCGGCTTCGTGGGGTGTTTTGGCGTGCTGTTCCTCTACGGCGCGGCGATCTTCATGGCGCTGCGGATCGCCTCGATCAGCCACAGCCACTTCGGCCGCCTCGCCGCGGCCGGCGTCACGGCGACCTTCTCGCTGTATGTCCTGATCAACGGGGCGATGGTCATGGGCATGGCCCCGGTGGTCGGCGTGCCGATGCCGATGCTGTCCTACGGCGGCACCGTCATGGGCACGGTCATGATCGGCTTTGGCCTAGTGCAGGCCGTCCGCGTGCACCGCTATACCGAGGTGACCAGCGGCAAGGGCTCGCTGGTCTAGGACCTACAAGGCGAGCGCCGCGTCCGTCGCCCGCACCAGGCCGTCGATGACGCCGGGCTCCGTCGAGGCGTGGCCGGCGTCCCAGATGATGTCGAAGCGGGCCTCGGGCCAGGCCTTGTGCAGGCTCCAGGCGCTGTCCAGCGGGGTGACCACGTCAAAGCGGCCCTGAACGATCCAGCCGGGGATATGGCGGATCTTGTCGATGTTCTTCAGGATCCAGCCGTCCTCGTCGAAGAACCCCTTGTGGGTGAAGAAGTGACATTCGATCCGCGCGAAGGCGATCGCGAAGTCCTCCTCGTTGAACTTCGGCGGCCGCGCCTCGGGGCCGCGCAGGGAGATCGTATCGCCCTCCCACTGGCTCCAGGCGGCCGCGGCCTGGGCCTGCGCGCGACGGTCGGTCGAGGTCAGACGGCGGTGGTAGGCCGCCATCAGGTCGCCGCGTTCCTCGACCGGGATCGGCGCCAGGAACCGCTCCCAGGCGTCGGGGAACAGCATGGAGGCGCCGTCCTGGTAGAACCAATTCAGCTCCTTCTGCGTCAGCAGGAAGATGCCGCGCAGGACCAGCCCGTCGACGCGATCGGGGTGGGCGATGGCGTAGGCCAAGGCCAGGGTCGAGCCCCAGGAGCCGCCGAACACAGTCCACTTCTCGACGCCCAGATGCTCGCGAAGGCGCTCGATATCGGCGATCAGGCTCCAGGTGGTGTTGTCGTCCAGGCTGGCGTTCGGGCGCGAGCGGCCACAGCCGCGCTGGTCGAACAGCGCCATGCGCCACTTGGTCGGATCGAAGAACCGCCGCATCGTCGGATTGACCGCGCCGCCCGGGCCGCCGTGCAAGATCACGCAGGGCTTGCCCCGGGGATTTCCGCATTCCTCGTAGTAGATCTCGTGCGGACCGCCGGTCGGCATCCAGCCAAACGAGAAGGGTTCGACCTCGCGGTAAAGGCCGCGACGGCCCACAGAGCTCATGGCGGCGGCGGAAGCATGACGATCCATGGCGCTAACCCTAACGCGGTTTACGTTCGCCTGTGAACGGAGGATCGCCATGGGCTCGCGCGTTTCCACGGCTCCTGTATTCTGCGCGCATGATTCAGCCGGCCCCTGAAGACTACACCGACGAAGAACTGCTCGAGATGCTTAACCCTCGGCAGTTGGCGGAGCTTGACCGTCAGATCGGCCAGATGTTCGGGGCCGAGGGCGTCGATCGGGTCGAAGCCTTGTTCGCGATGGCCAATGTCTATTCCATCCGGGCCGCTGAGCGGGACGAGGTCAGCGCCCTGGCCATGCTGCAACTGGCGGCGGCCATGCGCCGTCGGGCCGAGGCGCTGCTGAACGCCACGAACTAGGCCCCTGGCGGGAACTTCCGGGTCAGCCAGTCCAGCAAGGCCGCGTTGACCTCGGCGGGTTTCTCCTGCTGCGTCCAGTGGCCGCTGCCCTTGATCAGCACCTTCTCCAGGTCGCCGATCTGGTCGCCCATGCGGTCGGCCATCGAGGGCGGCAGCACCACGTCGTGCTCGGCCATCAGCATCAGGCAGGGGACGCCGTCGATCCGGCTGGGCAGGCCCTCGGCCATGCGCCAGTTGCGGCTGAAGTTGCGATACCAGTTGATGCCGCCGGTGAAGCCGGTGCGCTTGAAGGCCTCGACGAAGACCGAAAGCTCCTCGGGGGACAGCAGCTGGTTGTCGTCGGTCGCCGGATCGTAGTGGGCCAGGGCGTCCTGCAGGGCCAAGCTGCGTTGCTCGGCCGGACGGGAGGCGAAGTCCTCTTGCGTGCCCTTGGGACGCCGCATGAAGAAGCGCAGGGTCTTTTCGACATCCGCGCCCAGCTGTGCGTCGGCCACGCCCGGCTTCTGAAAGTGGACGATGTACATGTCGTCGCCGTAGGCGTTGCGGAACATCTCGATCGGATCGAACGGCAGGCGGGGGATAAAGGGCGTGTTGAGGCCCACGACACCGGCGACGCGGCCCGGATGCAGCAGCGGCATGGCCCAGACGACGATGCCGCCCCAGTCGTGGCCGACGAAGATCGCCTTGTCGGCGCCCAGGTGGTCCAGCAGCCCGACCAGGTCGCCGGTCAGGTGCTCCATGTCATAGGCTTCGACGGCGTCGGGGCCCGGCGTGAGGCCATAGCCGCGCTGGTCGGGCGCGATCACCCAGCGTCCGGCCGCGGCCAAGGCGGCGATCTGGTGACGCCAAGAGAAGGCCAACTCTGGAAAGCCGTGGCAGAAGACGATCGGGACGCCGCCGCGTGGGCCAGCCTCGTAGTAGGCCAAGCGTATGCCGTTGACCTCGGCGAACTGGGGCGCGGGCAGGGGCGGGGCCGTCATGAGCAAGCGTCTCCCTAGGCGTTCTTATGTGATTGGTGTTCACCTTGAAGCGACGATCGGCGCCGCGCAAGCGTCGCGCGAGAATTCGCCATTGAGTATTTCCTCGGGGGCGAACGCGCGTAAAAAGCGTCGATGACCGAAACGCCTCCGCCGCCCGCCGCCGTTCCTTGGCGACTTGTCGTTCTTCTGGGCGCGTTGACGGCCTTCGCGCCGATGTCGATCGACATGTACCTGTCCAGCCTGCCGGCGATCGGGCGATCGCTGCATGCGGGCCCCGAACAGACCCAGGCGACCCTGGCCGCCTTCTTCGCCGGCATGGCGATCGGCCAGTTCATCTATGGGCCGGCTTCGGACCGGCTGGGTCGTCGACCCCCGCTGCTGATCGGCATCGCCGTCTTCTTCGTCGCCTCGGCGGTCTGCGCCCTGGCGCCGAACATCGAGACCCTGATCGCGGCCCGTTTTGTCCAAGCGCTCGGCGGCTGCGCTGGCGCGGTGGTCGCCCGGGCGGTGGTCCGCGACCGCTTCAGCCAGACCGACACCGCCCGGGTGCTGTCGCTGATGATGCTGATCATGGGCCTTGCGCCCGTGTTGGCGCCCCAGCTGGGGGGCGTGGTCCAGCTGGTCGCCGGCTGGCGCGGCGTGTTCTGGACCCTGGTGGTCTTCGCCGTGGTCATCGGCGGGTGGGTGCTGCTTGGCTTGCCGGAGTCGCGCTCGGCCGAAACCGCCGCCCAGGCGCGTTCCGAAAACCCGCTCCGCGCCTATGTCGCGCTGTTCGGCATGCGGCGGCTGATGGGCTACGCCCTGGCCGGCGCGCTGAATGGGGCGGTGCTGTTCACCTACATCTCGACCGCGCCGGATCTGGTGATGGGGACCTACGGCCACACGCCGATGGCCTTCAACCTGATTTTCGCCGTCAACGCCGTGGGGATCATCGGCGCCAGCCAGATCAATCGCTGGCTGCTGCGGCGCTCGACGCCCGACCAGGTGCTGCGCAAGGCCAGCATCGCCTCGATCGTGGCGGCCCTGCTGCTGACGGTCGCCGCCTGGAGCGGCTGGGGTGGTCAGTGGACCGTGCTGCCGCTGCTGTTCGCGGCGTTGTCGGTTTACGGCCTGATGGGCGGCAACACCATGGCCGGCGCGCTCAGCGTGGATCCGCGCCGCGCGGGCTCGATTTCGGCCCTGATGGGCTCGGCCTCGTTCGGCGCTGGCGCCCTGGCCTCCTGGGTGGGGGGCGTCCTGCACGACGGCACCGCGCGGCCGGTGGCGGCGGTGATGTTCGCCTGCCTGGTCGGCTCGTCGCTGGCGATCTTCTTCCTGGCCCTGCCAGGTGGGAAGAAGGTTCAGGCCTGATCGCGCAGGGTGAAGCCGCGCCAGGCTAGCAACGCCCAGCCGATCATGAACGACAGCCCGCCGATTGGCGTGATCGCGCCCAGAATGCGCGGCGCGCCCAGGGCCATGGCGTAGAGGGAGCCCGCGAAGACCAGGGTCCCGAACAGGAAGAGGCCGGCGACCAGACCCATGCCGCGGGCGCCGGCGCGATGCAGGCCAAGGGCGGCGAACACCGCCAAGGCGTGCGCCATCTGATACTGGGAGCCGGTGTGAAGCCACGCGACCGCCTTGGGGTCGGTCACGCCGTGGGCGGCGAAGGCGCCGAAGCCCACCGCCAGCAGCCCGCTCACCGCCGCCAGACCCGTCCAGGTCCTGGGTGTCCACCCGCTCATCGCCTTGACGCTCCGGAAACATTGCAATCGTCGGGCGCGACCTTAACGTCGTTCATCTGGACGTAAAGCCGGTCCATCAGAGGCTGGCGCGAACAGGGGAGGACGGCATGGCGCTCACCTGGGGCGACGACTATCCGATCCATCAGACGCCCGAGCCGGTGGCCTATGCCGGCACGGATCGGAATTTCTATGATCGCTACTTCTTCAACGGCTACGCGGCCTCCCAAGAGCAAGGAGGGGGCGACGGCGACGACCTGTTCTTCGCCGCGGCCTTCGGTGTCTATCCACACCTGAACATCGCCGACGCGGCCTTCTGCGTGATGAAGGACGGCAAGCAGGTGAACCTGCACGCCAGCCGCTGGCTGGAGATGGAGCGGATGGACCTGAGCGTGGGGCCCATCGTCATCACCGTGATGGAGCCGCTGCGGCGCCTGAAGCTGACGGTGACCGCGCCCGAGCAGGGGATCGCCGCCGAGATCGTCTTCGAGGGTCGCGCCTTCCCGATCGAGGAGCCGCGCTTCATCCGCCGCAACGGCCCGCGCGCCTTCATGGACTACACCCGCCTGACCCAGAACGGCCGCTATTCGGGGTGGATCGAGGTCGACGGCGTTCGGTCCAGCGTCGACGGCTTCGTGGGCACGCGCGACCGCTCCTGGGGCGTTCGCCCGGTCGGGGCGCGCGATCCCCAGGAGCTGGCGCCGCCGGTTCTTCCGCAGTTCTTCTGGCTGTGGGCGCCCTGCAATTTCGAGGACGGCGGGCTTTTCTTCCACACCAATGACGACGAACTGGGCCGGGCCTGGAACCGTCGGGCGCTGTGGTTGGCCGACGGCGAACGCGAGGCCGAGTTTGGCGGCTTCGCCGAAGCGTCCTACGCCATCCATTGGAAGAGCGGCACGCGCCACGCCCGGGCCGCCACGCTGGACTTCGGCGCCGATGGGACGATGACGGTGGAGCCCAAGCGCGAGTTTTTCATGCTGGGCCTAGGCTACACCCACCCGACCTGGGGTCACGGCCTGAACCAGGGCAAGCTGAAGATCGAGCGCGAGGATTTCGCCACCGCCGACCTCGACCGCGCCGTTCCCCAGCACCTGCATGTCCAGGCCCTCAGCGACGTGACCTATGTCGACGGCGCCGGGCGGTCGCGGAAGGGGCGGGGGGTCTTCGAGCAGCTGGCGATCGGCCCGCACGCGCCGTCCGGCTTCGCCTCGATCCTGGACATGGCCCCATGAATCTCGCCGAACGCCTGGAGGCGTATCTCTCGCGGGTCTGGAACGAGCCCGTCGCCGTCATCGACCTCTCGCGCATTCCCGGCGGGGCCAGCCGGGAGACCTACCGGTTCAGCGCGCGCACGGCCAAGGGCGAGCGGCCGCTGATCCTGCGCCGCGATCCGCCCGGCAGCCTGATCGAGACCGACCGGGGCCTGGAATATCTGGCGTTCGAGAGCTTCCACGACCGGCTGCCCGTGCCGCGTCCGGTGGCGATGGAGCCAGAGGGCGCGGAGCTGGATCGGCCGTTCTTCATCATGGAGCGGGTGGAGGGGGGAACCGCCGCCTCGCCCTTCACCGTCGCGCCCTATGGCGAGCATGCACGGACGATCGGGGAACGGTTTTTCTCGATCCTCGGGACGATCGCCGCCGCCGATCCGGCCGGCCTGCCGCTCGCCAAGGCCGCCGAGGCGCCCGCGCCCGACGCCTGTTGGCGGATCGCGCTGGACCACTGGGCCGGGGTGATCGCGGCCGACCAGCAGCATCCGCAGCCGATCGTCTGGGCCGCGATCCGCGCCCTGGGTCGTCGCCCGCCGCCGCCGGCCCAGGCGATCCGCGTCGTGCACGGCGACTACCGCACCGGTAACTTCCTGCACGACGGGGCGGGCGAGATCCTGGCGATCCTCGACTGGGAGATGGTCCACCTGGGCGATCCGCTGGAGGATCTGGGCTGGGCGCTTGATCCGCTCTGGGGTCATTTCGAGGCCGACAAGGTCTCCGGGATGCTGCCCCGCGACGAGGCTCTGGCCATCTGGAAGACGGCCAGCGGGCTTGAGGTCGACGAGACGGCCCTGGCCTGGTGGAGCCTGTTCAACGCCGTGAAGGGCCAGGCGATCTGGACCTCGGCGGCCAAGGAATACCGTGACGGCGGCTTCAAGGATCCGGTGCTGGCGATCTCGGGCTGGTACACCGCCCGCCGTCACGACGAAATCCTGGCGGCGGCCCTGATGCGGTGGGAGACCCTGTCATGACGCCCAGCCTGCCCGACATCCTGGTAGGCAACTTCCTGTGCATGATCGACCCGCCGCCGCCCGAGCAGCAGGGCGAGTTCATGGCCGGCAAGGTCGCGGTGGTGGCGCTGCTGTCGCTGCTCGCCGCCCAGGAGGCCGAGCGCGGGATCGCCGCGCGCGTCACCGAGAACGCGGCGATCCAGGCGGTTCTGGAAGAGGCGGCGGGCGACCATGCGCTCGAAGCGGTCGCGGGGACCGACGAACTGTCGCTGGCCGCGCTGGACGCGGCGAACGCTCGCCTGCGCCTGGCGCTGATCGGTCTGCACGAGGCGGTCGAGGCCAAGGGCGACACCGCGCGGCATCACGCGATCCTGCGGCTCTATGCGCGAATGGCCGATCTGCGGCGATTGGACATGCCGCCGCTACCGGGACGCTAAGGCTCTTTCAAGGGAGCGTGGTGGGCGCCGAAACCGCCCACGCTTTCGGCTGCCACGCTCTGGCTATTTGTGTTTGTTGTGCTGGGCCACTTCGTCCGGGCTGATGTCCAGCGGCGCGGGGGCGGCGGCGTTGTAGGCGTCGGTCTTGTGCAGGTCCATGACCACGCTGCGGTGGCCCTCCCAGATCATGTGGAAGGCCACATAGAGCACGATGGCCAGACCCACGAAGCCGATCCAGCGGTGCTTTTGCAGCAGGCTGGCGATGGCGCTGGCGGCCAGGCCCATCAGGGCGATCGACAGCAGCAGGCCGAAGATCAGGATGCCCGGGTGCTCGCGCGCCGCGCCGGCCACGGCCAGCACGTTGTCCAGCGACATCGACACGTCGGCGATCAGCACCTGGATGAAGGCGGCCTTGAACGACTTGGGCTGACGGGCGCGCGGCTCGGTGGCGGGGTCGGAATCGACCATGGCCACGGCGTCGGCCTGATCGTGTGAGGCCTGCTCGCGCAGCTCGCGCCACATCTTCCAGCAGACCCACAACAGCAGCAGGCCGCCGGCGAGCAAGAGGCCGATGACGCCCAGCAGCCAGGTGGTGATCAGGGCGAAGCTGATCCGCAGCACCACCGCCGCGCCCAGGCCATACAGAATGACCTTCTTACGCTCCTTGGGCGGCAGGCCGCCGGCGGCGAGGCCCACGGCCACGGCGTTGTCGCCGGCCAGGACCAGGTCGATCATCAGGACTTGCAGCAGGGCCATCAAGGGGCCCTGGAAGCCATCCAGGTAAGCCATCAGCGTGTCGAACATGCGCCCTCAATGGGATGACGCGGCGGGCGATGCAAGACGCAAAAAGGCCGCGCCGGGGGCAAAAGCGCTCGTGCGCTCAACGACGGCGGCGTGCAAACCATCGCACGACCGCGACGAGCGCCAGCAAGGCGGGGACGAGCAGGATAAAGCTCGGCGCGCGGTCGGGCGCGGGCCGGGGCTTGGCGGGCGGCGGGGCGGGAAGATCAGGCTTGGGCGGCGCGGCCATGGGCTCCCGCCCCGCGGTCGGCCTGGCGGCCGTGACGGGCGGAGGGGGAGGGGCCACCGTCTGGGGCGTGACGGGACGCGCGGCCGACAGCCGAGCCTGGGTGTCGGCCGTGGAGGTCTGGGCGGCGGCGTCTTGGACGCCGACGGCCGCCATCACGCCCAACGCCAGCCGCAAGGTCGCGCGTCTCCGCATCGCTGGAAGGCTCTTCTAGACCGCCGCCTTGCCGCGCGGCTTGGACGCCTCATAGAGCGCGATCGCCGCGGCGGCCGAGACGTTCAGGCTCTCGAAGCCGCCCGGCATCGGGATCTTGCCCAAGACGTCACAGTGCTCGGCCACCAGCCGTCGCACGCCTTCGCCCTCCGAGCCGAGGACGAGCACGGTCGGGGCGCCGTCCAGCACCTCGTCCAGGGTCTGCTCGGCCTCGCCGGCCAGCGCCACGGCCCGCCAGCCCAGGTCGGCCAGTTCCTCCAGAGCCCGCGAGAGATTGACCACGCGCGCGTAAGGGACCTTGTCCACCGCGCCGACGGCGGTCTTGGCCAGCACGCCGGAGAGAACGGGCGCGTGGCGGTCCTGTAGGATGACCCCCTTGGCGCCGAACGCGGCGGCCGAGCGGAAGATCGCGCCGATGTTCTGCGGGTCGGTGATCTGGTCCAGCATCACCAGGAAGCCGTCGTTCGAGGCGGCCAGCTCGGCGATCGACAGCGACTCGGGCTCGTCGATCTTCAGGGCCAGACCCTGGTGCACCGCGCCCTGCGGCAGATGCTTGGCGATCTCCTGGCCTTCCATCACCTGCAGGCAGGAAAGTTTCTGGAGGTCGGGGGCGAGTCGCTTGGCCCGATCCGGGGTCGCCAGAAGCCGCTTCGGCGCGGGCCGATGAGGGTTCAAAAGCGCCGCCTCGACGGCGTGAGTCCCCCAAATCCAGTCCTTGGCGTCGCCTTGGCCCTTGGAAAAATCGTTTGGTTTCCGGGGCTTGGAACGAAAATCGCGTCCTTGTGCAGAAGGGCGTTTCCGGTCGTTGCGTTCGGAATGAGAGGACACTATAAGACGCGCTCCGATTTGGGGCCCCGAGGGCTTCTCGGCCTGCCGGCGCTGCTCTTAGCATCGTCCGTCACCGGTCCAAGAAGCTTTTGTTTCGCATCGGCGTTTGACGGCTTGCCGTCGCTCGTCGAAGCGGATAAAGGCCGCCGGCTTCGGAACTCCATCGCGTGCTTGGGGGAATGTCCCGAGTGGCAAAGGGGGGGGACTGTAAATCCCCTGGCGTAAGCCTTCGTAGGTTCGAGTCCTACTTCCCCCACCATGCGCGCGACGGGTTTCGATGTGGGCGTGGGCGCTCCAGAGCCAGAGACCGGGAGCCGACGCGACCCCGCAAGCTTGGCGGGTATAGCACAATGGTAGTGCAGCAGCCTTCCAAGCTGAGGATGCGGGTTCGATTCCCGCTACCCGCTCCAGCTCCCCGAGAGTTATTCCCAACAACCCAGCCGCCGGCGCGAAGGTAGAGACGATGGCCAAGGAAAAGTTCGAACGTACTAAGCCGCACTGCAACATCGGCACCATCGGTCACGTTGACCATGGCAAGACCACGCTGACGGCCGCGATCACGATCACGCTGGCGAAGTCGGGCGGCGCGACCGCCAAGAACTACGCCGACATCGACGCCGCGCCGGAAGAAAAGGCCCGCGGCATCACGATCAACACCGCGCACGTCGAGTATGAGACGGCCAACCGTCACTACGCGCACGTCGACTGCCCCGGCCACGCCGACTACGTGAAGAACATGATCACCGGCGCCGCCCAGATGGACGGCGCGATCCTGGTCGTGTCGGCCGCCGACGGCCCGATGCCGCAGACCCGCGAGCACATCCTGCTGGCCCGTCAGGTCGGCGTGCCCGCCCTGGTCGTGTTCATGAACAAGGTCGACATGGTCGACGACGAAGAGCTGCTCGAGCTCGTCGAAATGGAAGTTCGCGAGCTGCTGTCGTCCTACCAGTTCCCGGGCGATGACATCCCGATCACCAAGGGTTCGGCCCTGGCCGCGGTCGAAGGCCGTGACGCCAAGATCGGCGAAGACGCGATCCTGGCCCTGATGGCCTCGGTCGACGAGTACATCCCGCAGCCGGAACGTCCGGTCGACCTGCCCTTCCTGATGCCGGTCGAAGACGTGTTCTCGATCTCGGGCCGCGGCACCGTGGTGACCGGTCGCGTCGAGCGCGGCATCGTGAAGGTCGGTGAAGAAGTCGAAATCGTCGGCATCCGTCCGGTCCAAAAGACCACCTGCACGGGCGTCGA
>NZ_JAVDRV010000007.1:0-233855 GCF_031454995.1 Caulobacter segnis
TCTCCGCCAGCTCCAGCCGTCTGCGCCTGCTCCTGCAAAAACCCGCCAACCTCGACGAACCCGCCCTCGCCAACGCCGGCGCCAGAGGATGTGTCACCCTCCACGGCGGCGTCACGCACCTGATCATCGGAACAGACGCGGAGCGCGTGGCCAAGGTTCTTCGCCGCGCTATCGGCGCGCCGGGCGCCTAGACCCCTAGACGGGCCACGGCCGAACTGGCGTCGAGACGATCACGCCCGAACGTTCGGTCGCGCTGGGCGCTGTCAGTTTTGAAGGGGAGTGGCGGAGAGGGTGGGATTCGAACCCACGGTGCCCTTCCAGGCACGCCGCATTTCGAGTGCGGTACATTCGACCACTCTGCCACCTCTCCACAGGTGTAATTTCGGGAGCTTTTGGGGGTCCCGAGGTCGAGGGCGCGATAACTAGCGGCGTCGTCGTCGGGAAGCAACCCCCTCTCTCCGGCTTTTTTCGCCTCAGACTTTTGGTCGCAAAACCATCTGGGTGCAGCGGAAAAGGGCGATGGTCTTGCCGGTCGTTTCATGGCTCACGACGGCGTCCCAGACCTGGGTGTTGCGGCCGCCATGGACCAGCTTGGCCTCCACCGACACGCCGCCTTCGCGGGCCGTACCGAGGAAGTTCGACTTCAGCTCGATGGTCGTGAAGCTGGTTCCGCCTTCCGGCAGGGAGGTCATGCAACCATAGCCACAGGCCGAGTCCGCCAGGGCGATGACGCTGGCGGCGTGCAGGAAGCCATTGGGCGCCATGTGGCGCTTGTCGACGTCGAACCGGCCCTTCACATGGCCGTGCGTCGCCTCCAGCCATTGAAGGCCCAGAAGGTCGGGCAGGCTGCCCGCCTGGGCGGCGGTCAGGGCGGCGCTGAAATCCTCGGCCATGGGCGAACTCCGCGAAGGTCTCGAAAACCTATGCGGCCGCGGCTGGATTCAAGTCAATTGCGAAAGAAAACTTATGGCTAGAGCTTGGCCAGGTCGACCGGGGCGAAGCGGCCCCCCGAGCCAAGATCTGGTGGAAGGCGCCCCGCCCGGACGGCCACCCGCAAGGCCGGACCCGCCACCGCGGACTCCGGCAGCAGGGCGTCCGCGGTGGTGCGCATGGCGATGAAGTTCAGCCGGTCGACGGTGTCGTTCAGCTGGATGTTCGAGGCCTTTTCCTGGGCCACCGTCGACTCGCAAGGCAGGGCGGCGCAGACGCCCGGCATCACGCGGGTCTGGGGCGGAAGGCTGAGAATCTTGCGGGCGTCGTCGAAGGTCTTGCCGGCGTCGGCGCCGGGCGCGTCGCAACGGCCGGAACCTTCCGAGGGGGCCAGCAGCACATCGCCCGTGAAGATCGCGTCCGCGACGCGGTAGGCGACCGCGCCCGGCAGACGGCTTTCGAGCGCCAGGGCGGTGATCTTGAGGCCGCCCATGGGCAGGGACTCGCCATGCTTGGCCAGCTTGTCGAAGTCCCAGCCCTCGAGGTCGACGCCCTCCTCGCCGAGCGCCGGCGCCAGGCGTTTGAGGCTCTCGACGACGCGCGCGCCGATGCAGATCGAGGCCCCAGTCTCATATTTCACGTGGCCCGCGGCCGACAGGTGGCCGGTATGCACGCTGGTCTCGAGAATCCAGGTCGGGCCGAGGTCGCGCGCCCGGATGTCGGCGATGATCTTGTCGACGAATCCGGTGTCGACCGCTTCGGTTTCGGGATCGAAATCCAGCACGGGATCGACAATGGCGCAGAGGAATGTCGCGGGGTCGATGATGAGGTAGGTCACCGTCCCTGTCGCGGGATGGCGATAAGCGATGATTTCCGGCTGCATTCCGTAAGCCCTAGCCCCGAGGCGGTCACTTTGACCGCCAAGCCGTTAAACATCAGCGAACGGCAACCCTTGAAAAAACGTATCCGAGACGACGGAAGCGCTTCCGAGAACCGATAAATACTGTTCATCGAGATAATAGAACCCAAATTGGGTCTTAGCGCGACGACGCGTCGCAGGGGCGGGCGCCGTCCCGCATGCTCTCGACCCAGAGCGGTTCGACATAGCGGCCGCCGGCGCGGAAACCCGGGGCGCAGCCTTCGGGCGTGTCGTCGGCCTTGCCCGAGCGTCCGGTCATCACCGACAGGGCGATCGACTGTTGCGAGCCGCCATGCAGGCGGCCGTAGCCGTATCCGCCATAGCCGTATCCGCCGTAGCCATAGCCGCCGCCATAATAGGGATCGGCGTAGAAGCCGCCGTGCTTGCCAAAGTCGGTCTTGGAGACGGCGACGCCGACCGTCGTGCTCTCGCCGACCGGGAACAGCCCGGAAGCATAGACGCTGCGATAGCCGCCGGTGCCGACCGAGACGCCCATGGACCCGTGGACCTTGCGCTTGCCGTCCTCGTCGCGGTCGGCGGGCAGCAGACCGCGCGGGCCGTCGTCATAGCGAGGGGCGGGGGTCTCGGCGAGGAAGGCGGCGATCTGTTCCTGGGTCGTCAGCGGGCGCGCGGGCGCGGGCGTGGGGACGGCCGCCGGCGCGGCCTGGGCGGCCGCCTTCAGCGCCTCGGGCGTGGGCTTGGCTTGAGCCGTGGCGATCACCTCGTCGTCGCCGATCGGCGCGGCGAAGGCGGGCGCGGCGGCGGAAAGGCTGACGGCGAGGGCCGCGATAAGACGCCGCATGACGAAGCTCCGGAATGACGCGCTACCACGTTAGAGCGCCAAGCCAGCGCAATTAGGGCGCTTTTGTTGCGGCGACGCAAGCTCGGCCCGGTCCGGGCCTGGAGCGTCAGAGCGCTTCGAGGGCTTTCTGGAGCGCCGCCATTTCCGAGGGGAGCGGTGTTTCGAAGCGCAGGGTCTCTCCGGTGATCGGATGAACGAACCCCAGGACCGCCGCATGTAGCGCCTGGCGCTTCAAGCCCGCCGCTTGGATCGCCTCGCGCACGGCGGTCGCCGGTTGTCCCGCGCCATAGACGGGATCGCCCAGGCACGGGCTGCCCTTGCTGGCCATATGGACGCGGATTTGATGCGTGCGGCCAGTCTCGAGCCGGCAAGCGACGCGGGCGGCCAAGGGCTTGTCCCGAGGTCCGAAGGCGGCTTCGACGCGATAGTGGGTGATCGCTTCTCGCCCCCCCGAGCGCAGCACCGCCATTTTCTTGCGATCGCCGGGCGAGCGGCCCAGCCGCGTGGTGATCGTCCCGGAGGGCGGCGAGGGCGCCCCGCGGGTGAGCGCTATATAGAGCCGGTCGATGTCGTGGGTGGAGAACAGGGCTGACAGTCCCTTGTGCGCCGCGTCGCTCTTGGCGGCGACCATGACGCCGGACGTGTCCTTGTCGAGGCGATGGACGATACCGGGCCGGGCGACGCCGCCGACGCCCGACAGGCTGTCGCCGCAGTGGTGCAGCAGGGCGTTGACCAGGGTGCCCGTCAGGCTTCCAGGCGCGGGGTGGGCCGCCATGCCGGCCGCCTTGTCGACCACGATCAGGTGCTCGTCCTCGTAAAGGACGACGAGCGGGATGGCCTCGGGTTCCGGATCGGCGGGGATCGGGGGCGGCACGAGCAGGGCATAGGTCCCGGCCCTGGCCTTGCGCGACGCGTCGGCGACGGGCTGGCCGTCCATCGACAGGCGCCCTCCGGCGATCAGCGCCTGAAGCCGCGCGCGCGACAGGTCCGGAAGCAGCGCCGCCAGCGCCTTGTCCAATCGCTGGCCGACAAGATCCGGCGGCAGCACGGCCGTGAGGACCTCGCCGCCCTCGTCGGATGCGTCGTCGTCGAGAACGTCGTCGTCCACCCTGTCTTCCGCGCGCGTCACCTGGGTTTCATCGCTCCTTCATATGTCCGTCGCACCAACGACACGCGCCATGCCTACGGGCCAGATCGAGTTTCGCATTCAGGGGGATAGTCGATGAGCGCCTTCCGCACCACCACGCTGTTGACCGCCAGCCTTTTGGCGCTGGTCGCCGCCGCGCCGGCCTTCGCCGCCGACGCGCCCGCGGCCTCGGCGGCCGATGATCAGGACACCCGCCTGGGCGAGGTCGTCATCACCGCTCAGAAGCGCGCCCAGGACCCGGTCGAGGTGCCGGTCGCGGTGACCGCCTATTCCGGCAAGTTCCTCGAGGCCATCGGCGTCAAGGCGTTCGACGAGCTGTCGGCCTTCACCCCGGGCTTCCTGGTTCAGAACCAGTCGAACAACAACTCCGGCTTCGTGATGCGCGGCATCACCTCCGACTCCGGTTCGGCCACCGACGAGACGCGGGTGTCGATCTATCAGGACGGCGTGCCGATCTCGCGCTCGCGAGGCTCGTACGTCGAGCTGTTCGACATGGAGCGGGTCGAGGTCGCCAAGGGCCCGCAATCGACCCTGTTCGGGCGCGGCGCTCTGATCGGCGCGGTGAACCTGGTGCAGAATAAAGCCAACCCCGCCAAGAACGACTGGCTGCTGAGGGCCGAGGGCGGCACCGGCGGCTATTTCGTCGGCGAGGGCATGGTCAACTTCGCGTTCGGTGACGGCAGCGCGCTGCGGATCGCCGCCCGCGCCCGCCAGAACGACGGATATGTCGACGACGCGGCCGGCGGCGACGCCTACAACTCGACAAACACCAAGGCCGTGCGCATGGCCTACCACCTGGAGCCGGGTCCGCTGACGCTGGACCTGATCGGCAACTACCAGGAAGACTCCACGAGCGGGACCTCGTTCAAGAGCCACACCTTCAACCCGACCAATCCGGTTACGGGCCAAGCCTTGGGCGATACCGGCGTCTCGTCGGCCGCCACCCTGGCCCCGGGCGCGGGTTTCGAGGGCGGCGCGCCGCTGGGCTTGGAGCGCAAGGTCTACGGCGTCACGGCGCTGGCCGAGTACAAGATCAGCGACAGCCTGACGCTTTCGTCGATCACCGCCAGCCGCGCCTTCCACTCGGTCGAGGTGTTCGATCCGGACGGTTCGTCCTTGCCCATCCTGACCTTCGCCGAGGACGCGCAAGGCCGTCAGCAGAGCCAGGAGCTGCGCCTGCGCTATGACGCCGGCGGCCGGTTCTCGGGCTTCGTCGGCGCCAACTACTTCCACGAGACCGGCTCGTGGCGGATTCCTGGACAGTATGACGAACGTCTCGTGCTGGCCCTGCTGGCCGGCAACACGCCGCTGGGCATCAGCCGGCCGAACCCGCAGCCGCAGGCCGTGCTGACCAACCCCGCCTATCTGGCGCAGGTGCTGCAGCTGGGGTTTGGCATCCCGTCGTCGATCGCGCCGGGCATCGTCTCGAACCTGAAGCCGATCCATCGCGAGGAATTCGCCAACTACGGCGAGAACACCGCCTATGACGTCTATGCCGACGGCACGTTCAAGCTGACCGACAAGCTCGAGATCACCGCCGGCATTCGCTACACCAGCGAAGACCGTTGGGCGGCCTATCGCTCGAACGTCCAGAACGGCCGCTCGATCCTGGGCATCCTGTTGGCCGCGCCGACGGCGACCAATCTGTTCCTGGCCGCCCAGCCCAACGCGGTGAACAATCCGCTTCTGCCGACCGTGGGGCTGATCGCCCAGCCAACGGCGAACAACGGCGACACCTTCTCCAAGTCGATCGACGACAACGGCCTTACCTGGCGTCTGGTCGGCCGTTACGCCCCGGCCGACAACCTCAGCCTCTACGCGTCCTACGCCCGGGGCCGTCGTCCCGACGTGATCTCGTCGAGCGCGCCGTCGACGCCGCTGGGCGCGGCCCGTTTCAACGTGGTCGACTCCGAGGTGGTCGACAGCTACGAGGCCGGCGCCAAGGGCAAGATCCTGGACGGGCGCCTGTACCTGTCGGGCGCGGTCTTCCGCTACGACTACGACAACTTCGCCACCAGCTTCCGCCAGGGCGCGCAGGTCGTGACCCTGAACGCCGGCAAGGCCAAGGCCTACGGCTTCGAGGGCGAGGCCCGCCTGCAGGCCGGCGACTACTGGACGCTGTTCGGGACCTACGCCTACAACCACGCCCGCCTGGAGAGCGGCCTGCGCGAGGGCAATCGCTTCCGCCTGTCGCCCGACCAGACCTTCTCGGTCGGCGCCGCGTTCAGCCGCGAGGCCCTGGGCGGCAAGGTCACCTTCACCCCGACCTACACCTGGCGTTCGAAGATGTTCTTCGACGACGACAACGACCGTAGCGACCTGCAGTCGTCGGGCCTGTTCCCCGACACCAAGGTTGACGAGTTCCAGAAGGCCTATGGCCTGCTGAACGTCCGCGTGGGCTTCGGCGCGGTCGACGACCGCTGGAAGGTCGAGGCCTTCGTCGAGAACCTGGGCGATGTCAGCTACCTGAAGGACGCGGGCAACACGGGCGACAGCTTCGGCATCCCGACCTTCATCGCCGGCAAGCCGCGCTTCATGGGCGTGGGCGTCACGTTCCGTCACTAGAAAGCGCTATCGCCCCTCTCCGCGGAAGCGGGGAGGGGCGATAGCGGCTGCTCGACAGCATCCTCTTTCCGTTGTCTCGTTCCGTATCTGGGGGAGAGCGCATCATGACCATCGACCGCCGCAAGGTGTTGGGCCTTCTTGGCCTCTCCGGCGCCGCCGCCGGCGAGGCCGCCGCCGCCACCGTCAAGGGCCTGCACGAGGGGCCTGTCCGCTTCGAGCACGGCGTCGCCTCGGGCGATCCGCTCCAGGACCGCGTGATCTTGTGGACGCGGGTGACCGCGCCGGACGCCAAGCTGCCGGTGGGCGTGCGTTGGGACGTGGCGACCGATCCGGATTTCAAGACGATCGTCCGCCAGGGTCACGCCACCACTGACGCCGCCCGCGACCACACGGTCAAGATCGACGTCACGGGGCTGAAGCCGGGGACGGCGTACCACTACCGGTTCCGCGCCAGCCGCGCGGGCGAGGCGGTGGGCGAGGCGGTGGTCGGGCGCACGCGCACCCTGCCGACCGGGGCGGTCAAGGACGTCGTCCTGGCGGTGACCTCGTGCAGCCTCTATCCGAACGGATATTTCAACGCCTACGACGCGATCGCCAAGCTGGCCCGCGTCGACGCGGTCCTGCACCTGGGCGACTACATCTACGAGTACGGCGCCGCTCCGGGCGACTACGGCATGAACTCGCCGACGGCCAAGGGGCGCAGCCCGCTGCCGCCGCACGAGATCGTCACCCTGGCCGACTACCGCCAGCGCCACGCCCAGTACAAGACCGACCCGATGCTACAGGCGGCCCACGCCCGCGCGCCGTGGATCGTCGTCTGGGACGACCACGAGACCGCCAACGACAGCTGGATCGGCGGGGCCGAGAACCATCAGCCCAACGAGGGGGACTGGGCCACGCGCAAGGCCGCGGCGCTCAAGGCCTATTACGAGTGGATGCCGATCCGCGAGGTCGCCTCCGGGGCCCTGCCCGAGGCCGCTTGGCGCGGCTTCCAGTTCGGCGACGTGGCCACGCTGTTGATGACCGAGACCCGACTGACGGGGCGCACGGCGGCGCTGGACTACGGGACCGACATGCCGATCGTCGACGGCAAGCCCGATGTCGCGGCCTTCGTGGCCAAGTGGAAGGATCCGTCGCGCCGGATGATGGGCGTGGATCAGGAGCGGTGGTTGGCCGGTCAGGTCCAGGCCTCGGTCAAGGCGGGCACGGCCTGGCAGGTGCTGGGCAATCAGGTCGTCATGGCCCGCGTCGCCACGCCCAACCTGAAGACCACGATGGGAGACGAGAAGTTCGCCGCCCTGTTCGCCCAGCTGCCCGACTACGCCAAGGAGCCCGTGGCCCGGGCGGTGGCGATGTCGGCCTATGACATCCCGTCGAACCTGGACGCCTGGGACGGCTATCCGGCCGATCGCCAGCGGGTCTACGACATCTTCACCGCCGCCAAGGCCCGGCCGATCGTGCTGGCTGGCGACAGTCACATGTTCTGGGTCAACGAGCTGTGGAACGACGCGGGCGACAAGCGCGTGGCGGCCGAGTTCGGCGCGACCTCGATCACCTCGCCGGGCTATGGCGACATCCTGCCCGGCGCCCCGATCGGCGAGGCCTTCGTCCAGCGCAACAAGGAAGTCCGCTACAGCCACGGCAGCGCCAAGGGTTTCGTTCTGCTGACCCTGGAGCACGGCAAGGCGACCGGCGAGCTGATGACGGTCTCGACGATCCTGGATCCGAAGTACGAGACCAGCGTGCTGAAACGCTTCGTCGTGACCCCGGCGACGGACGGCGGGGTCGAGGCGCTGAAGGAGGGGTAGGGCTTCTTGTTCTTCCTCCCCCATTGGGGGAGGGGGACCGGCGAACGCCGGTGGAGGGGCCCTGTGCGATGGTGACCTCACCACCGCTTCGCGGACCCCCTCCGTCTCGCCGCGTATTCGCGGCGATCCACCTCCCCCTAATGGGGAGGAGAGATGTTCCTCACCGCCGCTCCAGCGCCAGCCTCAGGCCGAACGCCACGAAGACGCAGCCGGTCACCCGGTCGAGCCACCGCACCACGACCGGGACGCGCAGCAGGCCGGCGATCGGCACGGTCGCGGCGATCAGGGCGGCGAACCACAGCAGGCCCTCGGCGACGTGGATCGACGTCAGCAGCAGGCCAAAGCGCGCCGGGTCGACGCCCGGCGGCATGAACTGGGGCAGGAACGAGACGTAGAAGACCCCGACCTTCGGATTGAGCAGGTTGGTCAGCAGGCCCCGGCGCAAGGCGGTGAGCGGGCCGGCGTCGACGGGCCTCATCTCGCCGGGCTCGAACCGGTCGCGGGGTTTCAGGATCATGCGGATCCCGGTCCAGGCCAGATAGGCCGCGCCGATCCATTTCAGCGCGGTGTAGGCCATCTCCGAAGCGGTGAGCAGCGCGCCGACGCCGAAGGACGCCGCCGCGCCCCAGATCAGGCAGCCGAGACCGATCCCGATCGCCGCGCCGGCCGCGCGACGGGGCCCCTCGGCGGCCGCCGTGCGGATGACGAGCGCGGTGTCCAATCCCGGCGTCAGGGTCAGAAGGCCCGCCGCCAGGGCGAAGGCGACGAGGGCCTCAGTCGTGGTCATGCAAGGGCGCGTCCCGCTCGACCAGCTTGCCGTCCTCCAGAACGCGGTAGAAACACGAGCGGAAGCCGACGTGGCAGGCGCCGCCGTCGCCGCGCGGACGCACCTTCAGCAGCACCGCGTCCTGGTCGCAGTCGACCCGAAGCTCGACGACGTCCTGCAGTTGGCCGCTGGTCTCGCCCTTCTTCCAGAGTTCGTTGCGCGACCGGCTGAAATAGTGGGCGATGCGGGTTTCGACCGTCAGCTTCAGCGCCTCGTCGTTCATCCAGGCCAGCATCAGGATCTCGCCGGTGTCGGCATGCTGCGCCACCGCCACGACCAGGCCGTCGGCGTTGAAGCGCGGCGAAAGCTCGGCTCCGCGCTCCAGGGCGTGCTTGTCGGGGGCGGTCGGGAAGAGGGGCGTGCTCATGGGCCGACATATGGCGCAGGAGCCGGGTGCGCGCTAGCGTCCCGGCGCTCGCGGGGAGTCGGATGAACCTGAAGGATCGCATCAAGGGCGGGGTGGCGGCGCTGGACGTCTGGGCCAGGCCCTGGGCGCGGCGTTCGCGCTGGCGCGGCTACGCCTACGAGTTCCTGCTGTTCGGGCTGAAGCAGGCCTGGGCGTGCCTGTTCGGCGGCCTGATGCTGGCCCTGCTGGTCGGGACCAAGCTCTTCTGGCCCGAACACGCGCCACTGGCTCGCTACGACTTTCTGGTCGTCGCCTCGGTCGCCATCCAGGCCCTGCTGCTGGCGCTGAAGCTGGAGCGCTGGGACGAGGCGCTGGTCATCTTCATCTTCCACGTCGTCGGCACGGTCATGGAGCTGTTCAAGACCGCCCATGGCTCGTGGATCTATCCCGAGCCCAGTCTGCTGCGTATCGGCGGCGTGCCGCTGTTCACCGGCTTCATGTACGCCTGCGTGGGCAGCTACATCGCCCGCATCTGGCGGCTTTTCGACGTGACCTTCGTGCGCTACCCGCCGCTTTGGACCACCCACGTCCTGGCGGTGCTGATCTATGCGAACTTCTTCACCCACCACTACGTGACCGACATCCGCCTGGGCCTGTTCGCCCTGTCGGCGCTGCTGTTCGGCAGGACCTGGTTCCTGTTCACGCCCGACGAGACGCCGCGGCGTATGCCGATGCTGATGGGCGCGCTCCTGGTGTCGCTGTTCATCTGGTTCGCCGAGAACCTCGGCACCTTCGCCGGAGCCTGGATCTATCCCAGCCAGGCGGCGGGCTGGCGCATGGTGCCGATCGAGAAGATGGGCGCCTGGTACCTACTGATGCTGATCAGCTTTGTCTTGGTGACCCTGGTCCACCGCCCGGTGGAGGCCCGCGTCGCGGGTATCCGCGAGGGGGCTCGGGCGGCGGCTTAGGGGCTTCAAATCCTCTCCCCGTGGGAGAGGTGTCGGCAAAGCCGACGGAGAGGGAAGCGGCAAGCTCGGCAGAGCTTCCCCCTCCGGTCGCTTCGCGACCACCTCCCCCGCTAGGGGGAGGATTTCCGACGCCTCTACTTCCGCGTCACCAGATCCATGAACCGCTGCTGCAGGACCTTGTCGGTCTTGAACACGCCGCGGAACTGGGTGGTGATGGTCGAGACGTCGTGGTGGTGGACGCCGCGGGTGCTCATGCACTGGTGCTCGGCGTCGATCAGCACGGCCACGCCGGCGGCCGAGAGGTGATCCTCGATGGCGTCGGCGATCTGCATGGTCATGGTCTCCTGGGTCTGGAGACGCTTGGCGAAGATCTCGACCAGGCGCGCCAGCTTGGACAGGCCCACGACCTTGCCGGTCGGCATGTAGGCGACCCAGGCCTTGCCCAGGAACGGCGCCATGTGGTGCTCGCAGTGGCTCTGCACGTCGATGCCGCGCAGCATGACCATGTCGTCATAGCCCTGCACGTCCTCGAAGGTGCGCGACAGCTCCTTGGCCGGATCGCCCTGGTAGCCGGCGAACCATTCCTCGAATGCGTCGACCACGCGCTTGGGCGTATCGATCAGGCCCTCGCGTTCCGGATTGTCGCCGGCCCAGGCCAGGAGGGTCCGGACGGCGGCCATGGCTTCCTCGCGGGAGGGGCGCTCGGCGGGTTCAAGATCAAGATCGCTGCCGATCAGGGTTCGCTCGCGGGCTAGGGCGTCCATGTCAGGAGGGTTCTTTCCACGGGCTGAGTTGCGCCAGGACGCCGGTCGTCCTGGAATGACGCGTGCCACCCGTTTCACAGCTACGGTCGAAGCGTCACGACGGACGTATCGTTGGGCGTGGCCCAATCCGTATCCGAAGGATATATGGAGCCGGCTCCGTCCCGGAGCAACCTCTCCTTACGTCACAGCACTGCGACCCGATGACCCTGAAGATCCACGACACCCTGGCGCGCGAGAAGCGCGACTTCGTCCCCGCCGATCCCAAGCGGGTGACGATGTATGTCTGCGGACCCACGGTCTACAACCACGCCCACATCGGCAACTTCCGGCCGGTGGTGGTGTTCGACGTGCTGTATCGCGTGCTGCGCCACCTCTATGGCGAGGACGCGGTGGTCTACGCCCGCAACGTCACGGACGTGGACGACAAGATCAACAAGAAGGCCGCCGACGAGGGCGTGCCGATCAGCGTGATCACCGAGCGGTACCTCGCGGCCTATCACCAGGACGCCGACGCCTTGGGCGCCCTGCGGCCGGACCTCGAGCCCAAGGCGACCGAACACATCGACGCCATCCTTGAGATGATCGGCCAGCTGGTCGACAACGGCAGCGCCTACGCCGCCGAGGGCCACGTGCTGTTCGACACCCAGAGCTTCGCCGACTACGGCCAGCTGTCGGGCCGGCCGCTGGACGAGATGATCGCCGGCGCCCGCGTCGAGGTCGCCCCCTACAAGCGCCACCCGGCCGACTTCGTGCTGTGGAAGCCTTCCAAGGAAAACGAGCCCGAGTGGGAAAGCCCCTGGGGCGCGGGCCGTCCGGGCTGGCACATCGAATGCTCGGCCATGATCGACAAGGCGCTGGGCAAGACGATCGACATCCACGCCGGCGGTATCGACCTGACCTTTCCGCACCACGAGAACGAGGTCGCCCAGAGCCGCTGCGCCCACAAGACGTCGGTGCTGGCCAACTACTGGATGCACAACGGCTTCCTCGACATGGGCGGGGAGAAGATGTCCAAGAGCCTGGGCAACGTGATCATCCCGCACGAGCTCTTGAAGACGGTTCCGGGCGAGGTGATCCGCTGGGCGCTGCTGTCGGCCCACTACCGCCAGCCGCTGGATTGGACGCCGGAGCTGCTGGAGCAGAGCAAGAAGTCGCTGGACCGCCTGTACGGCGCCCTGCGCCGCGCCAAGGACGTGCCGATGGACCAGGCCATGGAGGCCCCGGCCGAAGTGATCGCAGCCCTGATGGACGACCTGAACACGCCGCTGGCGACCTCGGCCTTCTTCGAGGTGTCGAGCCTGATCGAGAAGGCCGTGACGGCCGGCGACACCGTCGCCATCGCCGCCAACAAGGCCCGTCTGCTGGAGGCCGGCGCGCTGCTGGGCTTCCTCCAGGCCGATCCGGACAGCTGGTTCGAGGGCGACGCCTCCGACGAGCTGAAGGCCAAGGTCGAGGACCTGTTGGCGCAACGCGTCGCCGCGCGGGCCGCCAAGGACTGGACCGCCGCCGACGCGATCCGCGCCGAGCTGGACGCCCTGGGCGTCGTGGTCATGGACGGCCCGTCGGGCGCGACCTGGCGGATGAAGGACTAGGGCTTAGGTATCGGGTCATGCAGCGCGCCGTCGAACACCGCATCGGGGTCCAGGCCCCCGCCGAGATCGTCTGGGAAGTCGTCTCCGAGTTCGAGACCTGGGCCCACTGGAACCCCCTCTATCGCCGCGCCGAGGGGCAGATGAAGATCGGCACCGCCTTGGTGCTGGAGCAGCATCTGCCCGGCGAGGCGCCGCGCGTCATCCAGCCGATCGTCCAGGACTGGGTGCCCTACGAGCAGCTGCACTGGCGCTCGACCCGCGTGGGCGGGCTCGTCACGGCGATTCGCTATCTTGAGATCGAGAACATGGGTCCGGCCAACGCGACCTTCTCGAACGGCGAGCTGTTCATGGGCATGCTGGTGCGCCTGGTCAGCCGCGAGGAGCGCCGCAAGCTGAAAGCCGCCTTCACGACGATGGGCGAAGCCGTCCGCGACCGCGCCGAGGCCCTCTGGTCCGAGCGCGGCGGCGCCCCCATCTAAGCCGTGCGATGATCGACGACCTTTACAGCGCCAAGATCCTGACGCTCGTGGCCAATATGCCGCGCGCCGGGCGCTTGCCCGCGCCCGACGCCAGCAGCGAGAAGATCGCCAAGCTGTGCGGCAGCAAGATCACGGTCGACGTGAAGGTCGAGGACGGCAAGGTCGTCGACTTCGCTCAAGACGTGAGCGCCTGCGCGCTGGGTCAAGCGGCCGCCGCGATCCTGGGCCAGAACGTCATCGGGGCCGATCTTTCGGACATCGAGTTGGCGCGCGACTCGCTTGCGGCTATGCTGAAGGCGAACGGTTCGCCTCCCGCGGGCCGATTTGCGGAGCTCGCCGTGCTAGAGCCGGTCAAGGACTATCCCGCTCGTCACGCCTCGACGCTTTTGGCGTTCGAGGCGACGGTCGAGGCTGTCCGACAGGCCACATCGGGCGCCGAAACGCGAACTAGCACCGCCGGCGCGGCTTGATCGCCCCGACGAGGGGGTTAGTACTCTCTTGGACTAACAGTCGCGCGCCGGCATGACCCTCTACGAACGCACCGTTGATTTGGGCCTTCGGGCTTACAAGTTGACGCTGTCGCCACTCATCGGACGGCAGTGCCGCTTTACGCCGAGTTGTTCGGAGTACACGGCCGCCGCCCTCAAGGATCATGGCCCGCTGAAGGGCTCGTGGTTGGGCTTGCGACGGATTTGCCGATGCAATCCGTTTGGTGGATCGGGCTATGACCCGCCTCCGCCGCGACACCAGCCACGTAAGTGGAAATGTGAAGTATGATCGATCTGGTTTTCCCTGACGGCTCGTCTCGACAGTATCCGGACGGCTCGACGGGGCGCGACGTGGCCGCCGCCATCTCCAAATCGCTGGAAAAGAAGGCCCTGCTGATCAAGCTGGACGGCCAGCTGCTGGACCTCGACCGACCGCTAACGCCCGACCTGCTGGCCGGCGAGCGCAGGTTCGAGATCCTGACGCGCGAGGCGCCCGAGGCGCTCGACACCATCCGCCACGACACGGCCCACGTGCTGGCCGAGGCGGTGCAGGAGCTGTTTCCCGGCACCCAGGTGACGATCGGCCCGAACGTCGAGGACGGCTTCTATTACGACTTCGCCCGCGACGAGCCGTTCAGCCTGGACGATCTGGAAAAGATCGAAAAGCGCATGAAGGAGATCGTCGATCGCGACGAGAAGATCACGCGCGAGGAAGTCGATCGCGAGGCGGCGATCGCCGACTTCGAGGCCATGGGCGAGCAGTACAAGGCCCAGATCATCCGCGACCTGCCGGCCAGCGACACGATCACGGTCTATCACCAAGGCAAGTGGAAGGACCTGTGCCGCGGGCCGCACCTGCCTTCGACCAAGCACGTCGGCAAGGCGTTCAAGCTGACCAAGCTGGCCGGCGCCTACTGGCGCGGCGATCAGAACAACGCTCAGCTGCAGCGCATCTATGGCACGGCCTGGGCCTCGGAGGCCGATCTCGAGGCCTATCTGAAGCGCGTCGAGGAAGCCGAGAAGCGTGATCACCGTAAGCTCGGCAAGACCATGGACCTCTTCCATATCCAGGAAGAGGGCAAGGGCATGGTGTTCTGGCATCCGAAGGGTTGGGCCCTTTATCGCGTGCTGGAAGACTACATGCGCCGTCGCCTCGACGCGGCCGGCTACAAGGAAGTGAAGACGCCGCAGATCCTCGACAAGAGCCTGTGGGAGAAGTCGGGCCACGCCGAGAAGTTCGGCCACGCCATGTTCATGTGCGAGAGCGCGGAGGGCGAGGTCCTGGCGGTCAAGCCGATGAACTGCCCCGGCCACATCCAGATCTTCAACGTCGGCCAGAAATCGTATCGCGAGCTGCCGTTGCGCATGGCCGAGTTCGGCGCCTGCCACCGCTACGAGCCCTCGGGCGCGATGCACGGCATCATGCGGGTGCGCGCCTTCACCCAGGACGACGCCCACATCTTCTGCCGCGAGGAGCAGGTCACCGAGGAGAGCGCCAGGTTCATCGAGCTGTTGCGCTCGGTCTACAACGACCTGGGAATGACGCTGGCGGACACCAAGTTCTCGACGCGTCCCGATCTGCGCGCGGGTTCCGACGATGTCTGGGACAAGGCCGAGTCGGCCCTGGCGGCGGCGGCCGAGGCGGCGGGCGAGACCCTGACGCTGCAGCCCGGCGAGGGCGCGTTCTACGGTCCGAAGCTGGAATTCTCGCTGAAGGACGCCATCGGCCGCGTCTGGCAGTGCGGCACCCTGCAACTTGATTTCGTTTTGCCGGAACGATTGGACGCCGAATACGTTTCGGAAGATGGTTCGAAGAAGCGTCCTGTTATGCTTCACCGTGCGATTCTGGGGTCATTCGAACGTTTCATTGGCATCCTGTTGGAGAACTTCGCGGGCGCTCTGCCTGTGTGGCTGGCGCCGACTCAGGTCGTCGTGGCTACAATCACCTCCGACGCCGACGGCTATGCTCGCGAGGTCGTGGAAAGTTTGACAAAACTAGGTATGCGCGCGGAGCTGGACCTGCGGAATGAAAAGATCAACTATAAGATTCGCGAGCATAGCCTCGCCAAGGTGCCAGTGATCGCGGTGGTCGGACGTAAGGAAGCGGAGACGAGACAGCTGGCCCTGCGCCGCCTGGGCGGCGAGGGGCAGAGCGTGCTCTCGCTTGAAGAGGCCATCGCCGTGCTGACCGCCGACGCCACCCCGCCCGACGTGGCGCGAGCCCGCGCCGCCCGAGCCGTTCCGGAGGCGGTGAACGCCTGATGAATAGCATTCTCCCGTCCGTCTCGACCCTGACCGCCGGCGCCCGTCCGGCTCGCCCGAACGTGTCGGTGATCATGGTCGTGTACCGGACGGGGGAGGCGCTGGCCGAGAGCATCAAGCACGTTCTGGCCGAGCCTCTGGTCGACGAGTTCGTGATCGTGGACAACGGCTCCTCCTCGCCCGAACGCGACCTGCTTCGGTCGTTGGCCCTGACCGAACCCCGCGTGGTCCTCAAGCAGGGCCACGGCAACATCGGCTTCGCCCGCGGCGCGAACCTGGGCGCCCAGAGCTCGGGCGGCGAGCATATCGTTTTCCTCAATCCCGACGCCAATCTGCAGCCCGGCTGCGTGGGCGCTCTGGTCACGGCGTTCAAAGGCCAACCGACCCCGACCATCGTCGGCGCGCGGGTGCTGAACACCGACGGCTCGGAGCAGAGAGGCGGCCGCCGCGGCGATGTCACGCCGATCAGCACCGTGCTCAGCTTTGGCCAGCTGACCCGTCGCTATCCGCGGTTGGCGGCCTTCGAGATACATCGCGAACACGAGCCGCTGCCGTCCGGTCCAGCGCCGATGCCGACCATCTCCGGCGCTTGCTTCGCCATGCGCCGCCGCGACTTCGAGGCCCTGAACGGCTTCGACGAGGCCTATTTCCTGCACGTCGAGGACATCGACCTGTGCTGGCGCGCCCGTCGCGCCGGCGGCCAGGTGCTGTTCCAGCCCAAGGCGCAGGTCGTGCACCTTGGCCACACCAGCCTTGAGCACCCGGTGAAGGTCGAGTTCCACAAAGGCGTGGGTCTGACGCGCTACTTCATCAAGCGCGCCGACAGCCTGCAGCTCTTCGCGGCCGCCGTGCTGCTGGCCCCGGCCATCATGTTGATGTCGGTTTTCCGCCCGCTGCTGTGGAAAATGACCGGCCGACCGATCTAGGCGCGCCGCGCCAGGGCGGAACGTTGTCTCGCGACGCCACCTTGGGTATAGGGAGGCATGGTTCGCATACCGCCGTTCTTCGCGCTTCGCGCCCTAGAGGCGGCCGCCCGACATCGTAGCTACACCCGCGCTGGCGAAGAGCTTTCCGTCACGCATGGGGCGATCAGCCAACAGATCCGCCGGCTTGAAAGCGAACTGGGCGCGCGCCTGTTCGAGCGCCGCGGCGGACAGATGTCGCCCACGCCCGAGGCGCTGCGCCTTGCCCAGGAAATCGGCCGTCATGTCGATGGCTTGACGTCGGCGGTCACCGCCTTCGCGGCCGCCGCCGAGCGCGACCCGCTCGTTGTCAGCATCCATAACCATTTCGCCAGCCGCTGGCTGCCGTCACGTCTGCCGGCGTTGCTCGCCCACCCCGCTGGACTCAATCTGGCCATGCGCGTCGAAAACCGCGTGGCCGATTTCGTGACGGACGGCGTGGACGTCGCCATACGGTACGGCAAAGGCGATTGGCCCGGCCTTGAGCAACGGCTGCTGTTCATGGAGACCTTGGCCCCGGTCTGCAGCCCCACGTTTCTATCGCGGCATCGCATCGACGTCGCGGCGGACCTGCTGAGTGTCCCTCTGATCCACCACACCCATCGACCGTGGTCGTTGTGGTTTCCTCGTCTTGGCCTGTCGGCGCCGCCTCAGACCGGCATGGTGTTCGAAGACTCGATGATGCTGCTCGACGCGGCGGCGCGGGGCCTGGGCGTCGCTTTGGCCCGCGACACGGTCGCGGCCCCTGACCTGATCTCCGGGCGTCTGGTTCGCCCGCTAAACGACCTGGCGCCGTCCGAGCGCGGCTTTTGGGTCGTGTGGCGGCGCGAGACGCGCAAGGCGCGCCGGATCGAAGCCCTCGCCGATTGGCTGGCGCTCCAGGCGGGTCAGAGCGCGCGCGCCTTCGACGGGCCCCGGACGACCCGCCTGGACGCCGCGCCGTCCACTGTTAGGACGGCTCACAGTCGCTGAGAAAATCTATCGTTCGAACTCGACCCTGAGATCGCTTATCAAATCGCTGTCGTTCGCAGGAATTGTGCAGCGTTTACAGATGCTTGAATATATTTTTCGTCCCGCTTCAAGGGTTCGGGGCGACCGATCCCCTACGCTGATCGGGCGCCCTCCGTACGCGCCCGCCGACCCCGCGATCAAACCCCGGCGCGGCTGAAGAGCCGCCCACGGCGGGGAGGACCGCCGCGGTCTCGTCAGGCCGCGCGCCGTTCGCCTTACGCTTTTTCAAAACCAACCCAGCCGTCGCGTCGACGGCGATACAAGCCAATCTGGAGGGCTTCAGGTGCGTCGATATTTGGTCAAATCCGAGAAACCGAACCTGTCCCTGTCGTGGAGGGACATCGGTACGATCATCGCCATCGCGACGATCGCCGGTTTTTTTCTCTTGGCGCTTTTGGGCGGCATAAGCCCCCAAGCGATGGCGGCGACATCGATGAAGCCATCAGGCAACTCCCTCGCTGCGGCGGTTCGCGAAACCAACGCGCGATTTAAAGACGTCTCGGCGGCCGTCGCGGAGGGCTATTCGCCCATCCCCTGCACCAGCGGCGTCGATGGCGGCGCGATGGGGGTCCACTATGTCAACGCCAAGTACCTGGAGGACGAAACGCCCGACATCGCCCGCCCCCAAGCGGTGATGTACGAGCCGACCGCGAACGGGAAGATGGAGCTGGTGGCGGTCGAATACATCAGCTTCAAGGGCCCAGCGTCGCTGAAGGGGCAACTGTTCAGCTTCACCGGGGCGCCGAACCGCTATGGCCTGAAGCCATTCTACGAGCTGCATGTCTGGGCGTGGCGGCCTAATCCGAAAGGGGTCTTCGCCGACATGAACCCCAACGTGACGTGCGAACACGCGCACATGCGTTAGCGGTTCCTGGCCCGGGTGTTTGCTGATCGGCGAGCACCCCGGGTCAGCCGAACCGATTTCAATTGGATCCCGGCCCAGGTCCGGGATGCCGCCCACGGCGTCACATGGGTCCGATGGTCTCGAACCGCATTCCGTCTGGTCCCTCGATCAAGGTCGGGGCCTTCAGGGTCTTGGGCGGCAGCATCGCCCGATAGCGCTCGTAGATCGCCCTCGCGTCGCGGCCGGGCCGGGCGGTCAGGCAGAGATCGTACTCGCCCTCCTTGCCCCAGGGCTTGCGTTCGGCGCGGGCCACGTCGCGATCGGTCTTCACGCTCGCGGCGACCCGGTCCGACAGGTCCCGGTCGATCCCCGCGCCATAGCTGGCGAACTTGATCGTCACGTCGCAGCGCGCCGCGCCCCCGGGGGAGGCTTCGGGCGTCGCGGCCGCCGCGCAAGCGCTCAAGGAGAGGGCGAGCAGGGCGGCTAGGCGTGTCATGCGGGGAACCCTCCGGCGCGGGCGAGGGACGAGGCGGGAGCCTTGCCCAGGCGGTCGCTGATCTCGCGGCCGATGGCGATCAGGGCCGCCAGGTCATAACCGGTCTCGAACCCGGCGCGTTCCAGCATGTAGACGAGGTCCTCGGTCCCGATATTGCCGGTCGCCGCTGGCGCGAACGGACAGCCGCCCAGGCCGCCGACCGAGGCGTCCAGCACGTCGACGCCGGCCTCGACGCTGGCGTAGGCGTTGGCCAGGCCGGTGTTGCGGGTGTCGTGGAAATGCATGCGCAGGCGCGCGTCCGGCGCGGCGGCGCGGACCGCCTCGATCCGCTTGCGCACGGTCCAGGGATCGGCGACGCCGATCGTGTCGGCGATGGCGATCTCGGCCACGCCCAGGGCGGCCGCCTCGCGCGCGATGGCCACGACCTGGTCCTGGCTGACTTCGCCGTCGAACGGGCAGCCGAAGGCGACCGAGATCGTGGCCGTGATCGGAGGCCCGCCATCGGCGGCGCGGCGCTCGACGATGGTCGCCAGGGTGTCGATCTGCTGGGCCACCGTGGCGCCCTGGTTGCGAACCCCGAAGCCGTCCGAGGCGCAGACCACGACATTGGCCTCGTCGCAGCCGGTCGAGACGCAGCGCTCCCAGCCCCGAAGGTTCAGGACAAGGCCGATGCGCGAACGGTTCGGATCCGTGGGCAGCGCGGCCATGATGTCCTCGGCGCCCGCCATCTGCGGCACGCGGGCGGGGTTCACGAACGAGACAACCTCGGTCCGCCGCGCGCCGGCGGCCTCCAGCTTGCCGATCAGGTCCAGCTTCTCGGCGACCGACAGCGAGACCTTCTCGTTCTGCAGGCCGTCGCGCGGCCCGACCTCGACGATTTCGATGAAGCGGCTCATCGCGGAGACTCTCCGGCGGGGGCGGTGGGTTCGACGGCGTCGTCGGCGGGCGCCAGGGGCTCGCCGCGATAGATGGCGAGGCGTTCGCGGTCGCCGTCGGAATAGTTCAGGCCCTCCACCGTCGTGACCGGGCGCGGGGCGAGGCCCAGTTCGGCCATGGCGGCGCGGAAGGGCTTTTCCTCGCGCCCCTCGACGATGGCGGGGCGGCCTTCGGCGATGGCGTTCGCCGCGCCTTCGCCGTCGGTCAGCTGGGTGGTCGTGCCCAGCTGGAAGATCAGGCTGGGCTCGGCGTATCCGGTCACCGCCACCGGGCCGGGCGCGCCGGAGCGCGGCGAGAGCCGGGCCTGGTTCAGGGCCTGGGCGAGGTCGCGCGACAGGAACAGGGGCTCGAGACGCGGGATCAGACCAGCGGTCAGGGCGATGTGGGCGGCGATCCCCAGCGCGCCGGCGACGAACAGCGCTCGCGCCGCGTGCCGACGCGCCACGAACACCGCGCCGGCGGTCCCGGCGGCGATGGCGAACCCCGCCGCCACGAGGGTCCAGCCCAGGTCATGGACGGTTCCGAACTCCTTCTGGCCGTAGACGGCGACCGCGGCGAGCAAGGCGCCCATCAGCACCGACAAGCCCCCGCCAAGCCAGCGGACGATCCGGCCCAGCGGCTCGCGCACCGCCGCGGCCATCAGCATGGCCAGCGCGCCATAGGCGGGGAGAGCGTAATGGACCAGCTTGGTCGGCAGAAGCTCGAACATCAGCCAGGTGGGGACCAGCCAGCAGACCGCGAAACGCACGCCGGGGTCCTTGCGGCGCGTCCAGGCGATGGCGAGGGCGGCGGGCAACAGGACGGTCGCCGGGAACGACAGCAGCGGCGAGAGCAGGGCGTGGTAGCCGAACGGCCCCGCGTGTCCCTCCTGCCCGCCGGCCATCTTGGGCGCCAGGTCGCCGCCGATCGCGGTGCCCCAGAAGGCCCCGTCGGTGGCCACGGTGATCATCATCGCCCACGGCAGGACGATGGCGGCGAACAGGATCGCGCCCCATGTCCAGCCCAGGTCCTTCATCCAGCGCGCCTTGCGGTCCCAGATCGCGAGCGCCGCCAGCGCCAGGAACACCGTCAGCGGCCCGATCGGCCCCTTGATCAGCGCGGCGACGGACAGACCGATCCAGAAGGCGAACTTGGCCAGTTTGCCCGCCGACTCTCCCTTCAGCTGGGCCGCGTAGATGCGGGCCAGCGCGCCCATGGCCAGGGTCGTGGTCCCGCACAGGGCCGCGTCGGTCTTGGCGATGAACGCTTCCGACGAGAGCAGGAAGGTCGCGCCG
This sequence comes from Caulobacter segnis, assembly GCF_031454995.1. Lineage (GTDB taxonomy): Bacteria > Pseudomonadota > Alphaproteobacteria > Caulobacterales > Caulobacteraceae > Caulobacter > Caulobacter segnis_E. The sequence goes on from NZ_JAVDRV010000007.1 coordinate 21,420, forward strand.
AGGATCGAGCCGGCGATCAGGCCTGAGCGCGGGTCGAGCAGCGCCGCGGCGCCCCAGGCGCAGGCCGCGGCCGCCAGCATGGCGCCGAGCAGTGACGGGATCCGATAGGCCCAGATCTGGCGGTCCTCGCCGTCGGAGAAGGTCTTGACGGCGACCGCCTGCAGCCAGTGGATGCCGACCGGTTTCTTGAAGCGCGGCTGGTCTTGGAACTTGATGACGACATAGTCGCCGCTTTCCAGCATCTGCGAGGTGGCCTGGGCGAAGCGCGACTCGTCGCGGTCCAGCGGCGGCATGGCGAAGAGGCCGGGCAGGCCCGCGATCAGGGCGACCAATGCGGCGAACAGAGGGCCGCGCCACCCTCGGCTCCAGTCATCCAGGCGAGATTCAAGCGTCATGGGATGTCGTTTAGCACGATCTTTTCCGAAACAACTTTTGCTGTATGAGGAGGCGATGAACGCCACCGTCTCGCCGACGCCCGATTTCTCCGTCGTCGTCCCCGTCTTCGACGAGGGCGAGGCCGCCCCGAAACTGGCGCGCGAGATCGCGGCCGCCTTCGCGGGCGAAAGCTACGAGATGATCTTCGTCGACGACGCCAGCCGCGACGACACCAAGGCGCGGCTGATCGCGCTGAAGGCCGAGATCCCGCAGCTGCGCGTACTGGGCCATCGCCAGAACTCGGGGCAGAGCCGCGCCGTGCGCAGCGGCGTCCTGGCCGCGCGCGGTCCGATCGTCATCACCCTGGACGGCGACGGACAGAATGATCCGGCCGACGCGCCGCGCCTGGCCAAGGCGCTGGCGGCGGGCCCCCAGACGCTGGCCCTGGTTGGCGGCGAGCGGGTGAAGCGCCAGGACAGCAACGCCAAGCGCTTCGCCTCCAAGTTCGGCAATGGCGTGCGCAAGCGGCTCTTGAAGGACACGGCCAACGACACCGGCTGCGGCCTGAAGGCCTTCCGCCGCGAGGCCTTCCTGCGCCTGCCTTACTTCGATCACATCCACCGCTACATCCCGGCGCTGATGCTGCGCGAGGGCTATGAGGTCGCGTTCCAGCCGGTCAATCACCGGCATCGCGAGAGCGGTGTGTCGAAGTACACGAACCTTGGCCGCCTCAAGGCCTCGATCTCGGACCTGTTGGGCGTGATGTGGCTGCAGTCGCGGGCCCGCAATCCCAAGGGCGTCGACGAGGCCTGAAGGTCGAGACCTGAGTCGAAAGGTCGCGCCGGCTTCACCGCGCGGCCAAATCTCGCTAGGCCTTAACCACGGCGACGGTGTTCTGGACCCGCCGAAGGGGGAAGTTCGATGTTCGCCGCGGTTCCGCTGCTGGCCCTGCCGGTCCTGGTCTACAACCTGATCGTCCTGACCCTGCCCGGCGGCTTCAAGGCCGCCGACGCTAGCCTGCGCTTGACGCAGCCGCTGTTCAGCATCCGCATGACCTCCGGCGCGGGCTGGGCCGTCAGCATGGCCGACCTCTTGCTGGCCGCCTCGCTGGTCGTGCTGTTCGTGGAGCTGCTGAAATCGGCCAACAGCAAGCGACTGGCCATCGTCAACCACTCGCTGTCGATGGTGCTGTTCATCGTCTGCCTGGTCGAGTTCCTGCTGCTGCCCGCCTTCGCGACCTCGACCTTCTTCCTGCTGGCGCTGATGGTCCTGCTGGATGTGCTGGCCGGCTTCATCGTCACCATCGTCGCCGCCCGCCGGGACGTCGATTTCGGCGAGTAGGTCCAGGCCTCAGGCGATCCGCAGGCCCATCACCGACAGCCGCCGCTCGACGGGCGAGCCCAGGACGTTGGGCGATCCGTGGTCGCCATGCCACCAGGCGTCGTAGCCCAGGGACTTCAGCAGCGCCAAGGACGCCTCTCCGACGGCGTCGCGCTGGCACTCCATGTAGATCAGCGGCCGGTGAGCCTTGATCGTCTCGGTCGCCCCCCGCAGCACGTCGATCTCCATGCCCTCGACATCGATCTTGATCAGATGGCACGCGGGCAGCTTCAGGCTGTCGAGCGTGATCATCTCGACCTCCTCGCCGGGCTCGTCATCCAGGTAGGTCAGGGTCTTGGCGCGCTGACGGTCCGGCGCCAGGCTCAGCATGCCGAAATTGCTGGGCGCCTCGTAGCTGACGCTCGGCACGCGCATGCTGCCCTTCTCGGCGCCCACCAGCTTCATGTGGCTGTGGACGTTGGTCCAACTGTTCATCGCGACGCTCGCGACCATGGCTTGGTACATGATCCGCTGCGGCTCGAAGGCGTGCACCCGGCCCGTGGGGCCCACGAAGTTGCAGAAGGCCAGGGTGTGCGATCCCATGTTGGCGCCGACGTCCAGAACGGTCTGGCCCGGCGCGACCAACCGCGCCAGCAGATCGGTCTCCTCGGGCGACCAGGCCCCGGTCTCGCGAATGCCGGCGGAAATATAGATGTCGTTGGTGTTCAGCAGCATGGGGCCGAACCGCGAGGGGATGGTTTCGTTGAACGTGGGCCTGGGCGGCGGCCCGTCCGGCGCCGGCGGCTCGGCCTCGAGTGGCGCGATGGCGAGGTCGGCCGCGCCTAGGGCCCGGGCGCCGGGACGCCTGGCCCACGCCCGCCACAAGGCCACGCCGGCGGCCATCGGCGCCGCGGGCCACGGCGAAGGCCCCGCCGCCAGCCGGATGTCGGCCAGGAAACCCTCCGCCCCCTCGCACCGCCGCGCGACGATCAACTCCTGGCCGATCTGGTTCCACAGCAAGCCGTCCTGGACGATCAGCGACACGCCTTGCTCCGGCGTGGGCAGAAGAGGGGCCGGGTCGGCTCGGAACACGGTGCGCGGGTGCGCCAGGATCACGTCGCCGCCCGCCGCCTCGGCGAAGGCCGCCAGGGTGCGAAGACGGATCACGCCGAAGCGCTCGGGCAGGCTGGAAATCCGATCGCTCAGCAGCGTCTCGGTCGACACGCTGACGGACGCGGGACGGGCGCTGGCCATGGCCCGGGCGGTCTCGACCACCGGTGACGAAGCGTTGCACAGGTGTAGGTGGACGTTCCAATCAGGTCCGGAGACCTCCAGCGATGCGGCCAGTCTCAGAGCCGCCTCGGCCTCGCGGTCGCCCAGGGCGACGCTCAGCACGGTCCGAGCGGCCTCTAGCGGGGCGATGTCGAAGGCCTCCGGCGTGGCCAGGCTCGGGTCGGGCGCGGGCTCCGGCCATTCGACGGGGCGGCCCAGCCGTTCCAGCGCGGCCGCCAGGCAAAGCTCGGCCTCGCCATCCGGCGAGGCCTCCAGCCTGATCGCCTCCCGGCAGGCGTGGACGCAGCCTTCGTGGTCGCCGCTTTCCAGGCGGAGGATGGCGATGGCCAGCCAAGAGGGCGCGTGCGTGGGGTCGCGGATCAAGCCGGCCAGGAAGCAGTTTGCGGCGGCGCCCAGGTCACTGCTGAACCTCAGGATCATGACGCCGCAGTTGTAGTGATGCTCGACGACCTCGGGCCACCGGTCGCGAGCCTCTTTCAGCGCTTCGGAAGCCCCGTCCACGTCGCCCAGCATGGCCGATGACAGGCCGAGGTTGGAAAGGGTGATGCCGCGATCGCCCTCGGTTCCGAACGCCTGGCGCGCGACCTCGGCGATCGACGCCATCCGCCGGTAGCGTTGGAAGCGGAAGTCACGCGAGGCCTGCATCAGGCACTGGACATGGACGGGATCGACGGTGTCGGGGAGGTTGAACGGCGGCAGCTGAATCCAGTCCAGCTTCGACCTTAGGTAAGCCACATCCATGCCGACACGCTCAGAATCGATCATGGGTTGATCTTAGGCGAGGTTGACCGTCATGCCAGGGGGCTGGACCTACTCCGGAAACCCGCCGGTCTGCCGAAGCGCCTCGCCCAAGGCCATGGCGGCGGTGGTCGCGAGGTTCATCGAGCGTGTCTCGGGGCGGATCGGGATGACGATGCGGCCCTGGACGGCGGCGTGAACCTCTTCCGGGGCGCCGCGACTCTCGTTGCCGAACAGCAGGGTGTCGCCGGGTTCGAACGAGAACCTGTGAAACGGTGTCGCACCTCGGGTGGTGAACAGCAGCAGCCGCCCGTCAACGCGCTCCGGCGCCTTAAGGAATGTCTCCCAGCTGTCGTGCCGCTGGAGGTGAGCCAGAGGGCCGTAGTCGAGGGCCGCGCGCTTTAAACTCTTGTCGTCCAAAGGGAAACTGCATGGCTCGATCACGTCGAGACCGACGCCGAAGCACGCTGAAAGGCGAATGGCCGCCCCGACGTTTTGGGGAATGCCTGGTTGAAAAAGTGCGAGGCGCATAATAAGCGAACCAACCACAAGGGCAGCAGGGGCTTTGCCACGGATCGAAAGGACTTGCGGACTTCGCCCGCGCGTCCGATACGACGAAAAGACCGCTGCCTTGTGGCGGAGATCCGCTTGCGGGTCGAGCAAGATATGGCGTCGTACGACGCTTCTCCAAGCCTGCCGCGCCGCGGTGGGAGGAAAAAAGGGGTGACTAGGTGGCCGACACCGCCGTGGGCGCAACGACCGAGCCGGAACACGGGAGCGATCCCTCCCGGCGCGACTTCATTCACATCGCCGCGATCGCGGCCGCCGCCGGCGGCGCCGCGACCCTGGTCTGGCCGTTCATCGACCAGATGAACCCGTCCGCCGATACGCGGGCCCTGGCCTCGACCGAGTTCGACCTGACCAAGGTCGCCGAGGGTCAGCAGGTCACGATCAAGTGGCGCGGCAAGCCGCTCTTCGTGCGCAACCGCACCAAGGCCGAGATCGCCAAGGCCGTCGCCGACGATGGCGCGGCGATGAAGGATCCCGCCACCGACGCCTCGCGCGTGAAGCCGGGCAAGTCCCAGTGGCTGATCGTCGGTGGCAACTGCACCCACCTCGGCTGCGTGCCGACCTTCGGCGGCGGCGAGTACGGCGGCTGGTTCTGCCCGTGCCACGGCTCGGTCTACGACACCTCGGGTCGTATCCGTAAGGGCCCCGCGCCCACGAACCTGGTGGTTCCGGAGTACGCCTTCCTCACCGACACCAAGGTCAAGATCGGCTAAGCGAGATGAGCGGACATTCGACCTATCAACCCAAGACCGGTTTCGAGCGCTGGCTCGACGCCCGTCTGCCGATCGTGCGTCTGGGCTACGACTCGTTCGTCGACTATCCCACGCCGCGCAACCTGAACTACTGGTGGACCTTCGGCGGCATCCTGTCGCTGTGCCTGGCCTCCCAGTTGATCACCGGCATCATCCTGGTGATGCACTACACGCCCAGCGCCGCCGGCGCCTTCGCGTCGGTCGAGCACATCATGCGCGATGTGAACTACGGCTGGCTGATCCGCTACATGCACGCCAACGGCGCGTCGATGTTCTTCATCGCCGTCTACATCCACATGCTGCGCGGCCTGTACTACGGCTCCTACAAGGCGCCTCGCGAAGTGCTGTGGCTGCTGGGCTGCGTGATCTACCTGCTGATGATGGCCACGGCCTTCATGGGCTACGTCCTGCCCTGGGGTCAGATGTCGTTCCACGGCGCCGTCGTGATCACCAACCTGTTCGGCGCCCTGCCGCTGGTCGGCGAAAGCATCACCACCTGGCTGTGGGGCGGCTTCGCGGTCGACAACCCGACCCTGAACCGCTTCTTCTCGCTGCACTACCTGCTGCCCTTCATGATCGCGGGCGTCGTGATCCTGCACATCTGGGCGCTGCACGTGGTCGGCCAGAACAACCCGACCGGCGTCGAGCCGAAGTCGAAGGCCGACACCGTTCCCTTCACGCCGTACGCGACGGTGAAGGACGGCTTCGCGATGAGCGTCTTCCTGATCCTCTTCGCCTTCTTCGTCTTCTACATGCCCAACGCCCTGGGCCACGCCGACAACTACGTCGAGGCCAACCCGCTGGTGACGCCGTCGCACATCGTTCCGGAATGGTACTTCCTGCCGTTCTACGCGATCCTGCGCGCCGTGCCGGACAAGCTGATGGGCGTGCTGGCCATGTTCGGCGCCATCGCCTGCCTGTTCGCCCTGCCGTGGCTGGACACCTCGAAGGTGCGCTCGATGCGCTACCGCCCGACCGCGAAGATCTACTTCGTGTTCTTCCTGGTGGCCTGCTGCATCCTGGGCGTCTGCGGCGCCAAGCTGCCCGACGATCCGGTGATCCCGCACCTGACCACGTTCCAGCTGATGGGTTCGGACCTGAACAGCTTCGTGTGGCTCAGCCGCGTCGCCTCGCTCTACTACTTCGCTTTCTTCCTGGTCGTGCTGCCGGTCCTGGGTCTGGTCGAGAAGACCCTGCCCGTTCCGGACTCGATCGCCTCGCCGGCCCTGTCGGCCGACGCCAAGAAGGGTTGATCCCGATGCTCCGCAAACTCTCGGTTATCGCGGCGGCGGCGGGTCTCCTGGTCGCCGGCGCGGCCAGCCCGGCCCTCGCCAGCGGCGGCGCCCAGCACGCCAAGGACGTCCAATGGTCGTTCGAAGGCCCGTTCGGCAAGTTCGACCAGGCCCAGCTGCAGCGCGGCTTCAAGGTCTATCGCGAGGTCTGCTCGGCTTGCCACTCGCTGAAGCTGGTGGCGTTCCGCAACCTCGGCGACAAGGGCGGGCCCTTCTATAACGAGAAGTACCCGAACTCGAACGACAACCCGTGGGTCAAGGCGGTCGCCAAGGACTACGAGGTCGCCGACATCGACAGCGAGACCGGCGACGCCATCAAGCGTCCGGCCACCAGCGCCGACCGCTTCCCGTCGCCGTTCGCCAACGAAGCCGCGGCTCGCGCCAGCAACGGCGGCGCCCTGCCGCCGGACATGTCGCTGCTGGCCAAGGCGCGGGAGGCGGGTCCGGACTACATCTACTCGCTGGTCACCGGCTACGTGGATCCGCCGAAGGGCCTGACGGTCCCCACCGGCGGTCACTACAACCCGTACTTCCCGGGCGACCTGACCTCGGCCTGGCACGGCGATCACAAGTCCGTCCCGAAGGGCGGCTTCATCGCCATGGCCCCGCCGCTGAAGGCCGATCTGGTGACCTTCGACGACGGCACCAAGTCGACCCTGGACCAACAGGCCAAGGACGTCTCGGCCTTCCTGATGTGGGCCGCCGAGCCCAAGCTGGAAGAGCGCAAGCAGACCGGCTTCGCGGTGCTGATCTACCTCGTCCTGCTGAGCGGCCTGCTGTACGCCAGCTACAAGGCCGTGTGGCGCAACGAGTCGCACTAAGCGGCTGCGCGCACCTGAATATGGAAAGGCCCGGCCGAGACGCCGGGCCTTTTTCTTTTGGGGCTCGCGGATCTACGGCGCGACCGACAGGGTCCGCGCCTCGGCGTCGAGCCTGAGCCGATGACGAGCCCATAGGCCCGTTCCCAGGGTTCCGCTGATACCCTCGGGAAGATCGTCGGCCAGCGTGGCGGGGACATTCTCGGCCAGCACGCCGCCGATCGACAGCGCGCGCAGCTTGGCCGGCGCCTGGTGGCGCGCGGCCGGGTTCAGCTTACCTGTGGCGTTGGCGTCGCGGGTCGAGAGCCGGGTCATGGCCCTCGAGGCGGTGTCGATCGCGAAGGCGCCGTAGAAGGCGCGCGGGCCGTCGCTGACGCCGGCCGCCACCGTCGGCAGGCCTTCGATCATCGAGACCGGAAACACCACTTGCCGCCTCGGGCGCCAGGGCCGGTCGATGCGAAGCCAACAGCGGGCGAAGTCGATCTCGACGCTGTGGCCGGCCAGGACGTCCATGCCGATCACTCCGGCGACTGGGGTCACGAAGCCTGCGCCTCGGGCGTCCAGGTCGGCGACCTTCACCGACACCGCCGGCGCCTTCAGCCCAGCCACCTGGACCGAGGTGGTGATCTCGGGCTCTAGGATCCCCTCCATCTCCGCCTTGGTGTTGTGCAACAGGGTGCGCGGCGCCGAGAGGTCGATGACGTAATCCCCGGCCATGACCCCGATCACCGCCGGCGCCACCACCGCGCCGTTCTCGAACCAGCAGGATGTTTCGCCCGCCCGAGCTTGCCCCGCGCAGGCGAGGACCACGGCGAGCGCGACGGGCGGGATCACGGCTGGGGGGCGACGAGGCATGGCGCCAGCTTAGCTCAGGCATGACCTCCGCGCGATGGACTCGACATTCTTGGAGAACGCCGTTCATTCTTGGCCCGGGTAGGAGGGCGAGCATGGCCGGCGACGAGGCTTCTGATCGTGAAGCGGGCAAGCGGCTGGACGCGTTCGTCGACGCCGCCTTCGCTTTCGCGGTGTCGCTGCTCATCATCGCTAGCGCGGATCGGACGACCAGCATCGCCGCCCTGTGGGATGCTCTGGGCCGTATTCCGGCCTCGCTGGGCGCCTTCGCCCTGATCGTCATGTTCTGGCTGGCCTATCGCCAGTTCGGACGGCTCGTACCGCGTCGCGACACGCTGACGACCCTGAACGCCCTGGCGATCGTGTTCACTGTGCTGGTCTATGTCTTCCCGCTTCGCATGCTGGTCGAGTCCGGTTTCGTCTGGGCGTCGCGCGGCTGGCTGTCGGGCGCCGAGATGATCCGCACCCTGAGCGACCTCAGAGACCTTTTCCGGATCTACGGGGTCGGTTTCGCGGTCCTGGCGGGGCTGTTCGCTTCGCTCTACCTGCGGGCTCTGCGCCACCCCGATCGCCTGGGCGTCGCGCCCGCCGATCGGGCGGACGTCCGCGCAAGCTTCGAGATCTGGAGCCTTTCGGGCGGCGCGGGGCTGCTGTCCGCGGCCTTGACCTTCGGACCGATGGCCAAGGCGCCCTGGCTGCCAGGCATGGCCTATTGGCTGATCCCGCTGGCGATCGCCGTGCGCGAGCCGATAGGCCGTTGGCTCGCCCGCGAACCCGCGCCTGGAGGGGCCGCGTCATGATGTCGAAGTCATCGATCGCCTGCGCCGTGGTCTTTTGGGCCGGCGTCGCCAGCGCCCAGGTCCCGCCGGACGCCACCACCCGCCTGGCGGCTCAGGCCGAGGCCATGAAGAAGCTTTCTCGTCTGGACGGAGTCTGGCGCGGCCCGGCCTGGACGATCACGCCCGGCGGGCGTCGCGAGGTGATCCAGACCGAACGGATCGGGCCGATGCAGGACGGCGCGATCAAGGTGCTGGAAGGGCGCGGCTACAACCCCGACGGAACGCTCGGCTTCAACGCCTTTGGGGTGATTTCCTTCGAGCCCGATACGGGGGTCTACACGATGCGCTCGCACGCCATGGGCCGCGCCGGCGATTTCAAGCTGACCCCGACCCCCGACGGCTACGACTGGGAAATCCCATCGGGTCCGGCGACCATCCGCTACAGCGTGGTGATCCGAGACGGCGTCTGGCGCGAGGTCGGCGAGCGGGTGGTCGAGGGCCGCCCGCCGTTCAGGTTCTTCGAAATGACCCTCAACCGCGTTGGCGACAGCGCCTGGCCGGCGGCGGGCGCGATCCCGCCGAAATAGGGTAGGGCGCCAGACAGGCTCTAGGCCTCCCCCTTGCCGCCTCCAGACCGCTGGAACAGCTGGAAGGTCCGTAGGAGCGCCAGGTGCGCGCTGTCGGGGTGGTGGCCGTTGGGGGCGACGAAGGCGTGGCCGGCTTCGTAGAGATAGATCGGCAGGTCCGGATGAGTCTCGCGGATGGCCTCGACGTCGGCCAATGGGATCATCGAGTCGGTCTTGCCGAAGTGCAGGATGGTCGGCGTCTTGGGCGTCTCGTCCTTGTAGGCGGCGATGTCCCCGCCATAGAAGGCCGACACGGCGCTGAGGCCCTCGCAGCGGCAGGCGGCTAGCCAGGCCGTCGTGCCGCCATAGCAGAAGCCCATGGCGAACACGGGCCCCTCCAGGGCCTCGATCGCCGTTTGCACCCGCGGCAGGGCCGAGACGCCCCACCCGGTCAACCGGCCCATCTCCATGCGCGCGTCCAGGATCTCCGGCTGGGTGTCATGGTCGGGGAAGTCGGCGTCGGCCGCGTCGATCAGCGAAGGGGCGATCACCTCGTAGCCCTGCTCGGCCAGCCGACCCGACAGCTCGCGGATATGCGGGGTGACGCCCCAGATGGCGTGCAGCATGACGACGCCGCCGCGCCGAGCCTCCCGGGCCGGCTCATGCCAGGCGGAGAACGGCGCGCCGTCGCGGGTGGCCAGGGCGATGCGCTGTCCCATCACGCCGCTCCGTGTTCCGCGAAGAACTCGACCGTGCGCTGGCGGGCGAGTTCGGCGTCGGCCAGATCGGAGTCGGGCCGGCCGTCGTTGTTGAAGCCGTGGCCGCTGGCCGCGTAGACGTGGACCGGAACCTCCGGGTGCGCCGTCCAGATGGCGGCCTTCACCTCCTCGGCGGGAATGTGGGGGTCGGTGGCGCCCAGGTGGACGATCACAGGCGCCTTCAGGTCGAACTTGGCCATCCCCGCGACGCCGCCGCCATAGTAGCTGGCGGCCGCGGATAGACCCTCGCAGCGCGCCGCCGCCAGCCAGGCCATGGTCCCGCCGTAGCAGTAGCCGACCAGGAACACCGGGCCGCGATCCTTCAGAAAGTCGATGCAGGCCTGGATGTCGCCCATGGCGTTGTCGGGGCCGTTGGCCAGCGCCAGCTCCTTGCCACGCGCGAAACCGGCTTCGTCATGCAGGGCCGTGAAGCCTTTTTCGCCCCGGTCGAACATCGACGGCGCCAGCACCTCGAAGCCGCGCGCTGACCAGCGGGCGACGTCCTCGTGAACGTACTGGTCGAGGCCGAAGATCTCCTGGATCACGATCACCCCGCCCCTCCTGCTTTCTTGAGGGCGCGGGCCTTCCGGCTCGGCGTGCAGGGCGCTGAAGCCAAAGCCGTCGTGGGCGGCGGTCAGGGTGATGATCTTGGCCATACGCCTACTCCCGAATGAGAAACGGCCGGGGCGTCTCCGCTCCGGCCGCTGACATCTTGAACGCCTAGACGTTGAAGCGGAAGTGCATCACGTCGCCATCCTTGACGACGTACTCCTTGCCCTCGGCCCGCATCTTGCCGGCCTCCTTGGCGCCCGCCTCGCCGCCCAGCTTGATGAAGTCGTCGAAGGCGATGGTTTCGGCGCGGATGTAGCCCTTCTCGAAGTCGGTGTGGATGACGCCGGCCGCCTGCGGGCCGGTGTCGCCGACGTGGATGGTCCAGGCGCGGGCTTCCTTGGGACCGACGGTGAAGTAGGTCTGCAGGCCCAGCAGCGTGTAGGCCTCGCGGATCAGGCGGTTCAGGCCCGGCTCGGAGAGGCCCAGGGTCTCGAGGAACTCGGTGCGCTCCTCGGCGTCCAGCAGGGCGATCTCGCTCTCGATCTGGGCCGAGATGACCACGGCCTTGGCGTTGTCGCGGGCGGCGCGCTCGGCCACCAGGTCGCTGTACTTGTTGCCCTTGTCGGCGCTGGCTTCCTCGACGTTGCAGACATAGAGGGCCGGCAGCGAGGTCAGCAGCTGCAGCATGTGCCAGGCCTTCTCGTCCTCCTTGTCCACGGTCGCGGCGCGGGCGGGGCGGCCCTCGCGCAGCTGGGCCAGGGCCAGGTTGATCAGGCGCAGGGTGTTGGCGGCTTCCTTGTCGCCGCCCGTCTTGGCCTTCTTCTCGATGGCCGGCAGGCGCTTCTCCAGGCTTTCCAAGTCGGCCAGCATCAGCTCCATCTCGATGATCTCGAGATCGCTGAGCGGGTCGATGCGGCCTTCGACGTGGGTGATGTCGTCGTCCTCGAAGCAGCGGGCCACGAAGGCGATGGCGTCGCAGTCACGGATGTTGGCCAGGAACTGGTTGCCCAGGCCCTCGCCCTTGGACGCGCCGCGCACCAGGCCGGCGATGTCGACGAAGGTGATCCGGGCCGGGATGATCTCCTTGGAGCCCGAGATCTTGGCCAGAGCCTCCAGGCGCGGTTCGGGCACGGCCACGTCGCCGGTGTTGGGCTCGATGGTGCAGAACGGGTAGTTGGCCGCCTGGGCCGCCGCCGTCTGGGTCAGGGCGTTGAACAGGGTGGACTTGCCGACGTTGGGCAGGCCGACGATGGCGACTTTCAGGGCCATGGAACTCTCATGAATTTCGTTGGCGCGCGCTTAGCACGGATGGCCGCGAAAGGCGAACCGACGCGCCCCCCTTGCGCTAACCGCAACAAGATCTGATATCGATCGCCGAGTAAGGAGCCCGCCATGAGCGTTAGACCTGTCCTGAAGATCGTCAAAGGCCTGCCCGCCTCGGACGGCGCCGGCGTGCGCCTGACCCGCATGCTGGGCACCCCGGAAGCCCAGATGTTCGACCCGTTCCTGATGCTGGACTGTTTCGACAACGACCAGGCGTCGGACTACATGGGCGGCTTCCCCGACCACCCGCATCGCGGCTTCGAGACCGTGACCTACATGCTGGAAGGCCGGATGCGCCACAAGGACAACACCGGCCGCGAGGGCGTGATCGGGCCGGGCGGTATCCAGTGGATGCGGGCGGGCAAGGGCATCGTCCACTCCGAGATGCCCGAACAGGCCGAGGGCCGGATGCGCGGCTTCCAGCTGTGGGTGAACCTGCCCGCCAAGCTGAAGATGAGCGCGCCCGGCTACCAGGAGTTCGAGGCCGACAGCATCCCGGTCGAGGCTCGCGACGGCGGGGTCACGGTCAAGGTGATCTCCGGCGCGACCGACTCTGGCACGGCGGGCCCGATCGGCGGCGGCGCGGTCGACGCGCTGTACTTCGACGTCGTGTTGCCCGCGGGGACGGTGTTCGAGGAGCCGGTCGGCGACGACCGCAACGCCATGCTCGCCGTCTACGAGGGCCAGGTCCGCGTCGCCCATGACACGGTGGACGCGCTGTCGGGCGTGTTCCTCGGGCGGGGCGACACGGTCCGTGTCGAGGCGGTCACCGACTCTCGAGTGCTGCTGCTGGCCGGACGTCCGATCGGCGAGCCGGTCTTCTGGCACGGCCCGTTCGTGATGGACACGCGCGAGGGGCTCATGCGGGCGTTCGACGACTTCCAGCGCGGCCGCTTCTAGGTCCCGGCGGGCGGGGCGTCCTTCAGCACCTTCTGGACCACCGAGCCAAGCTGGCCTTCCGAGACAGGCTTGAACAACACCGCCGCGGGATGGTGGTTCTCGATCCGCTCCAGCGTCGCCGGCTCTCGCGAGCCGGTGATGAAGATGACCTTCGAGCCCACCTGCTGGCTGATGTCCTCCGAGGCCTGGATGCCGTCGCGTTCGCCCTGCAGCCGCACGTCCATCAGCACGATGTAGGGCTGGTGGGCGTGCGCCATCTCCAGCGCGCTGTCGGCGGTCGCGGCCGTGCCGCAGACCTCCAGGCCCATGTCCTCGACATAGATGCGCAGCGTCTCGGTGATGATGAACTCGTCGTCGACGATCAGGACGCGATTGGGGTGCAACATTATGCGGTTCTCGGCGCGGGAAGACGGGCTTCCCAGCAGACGCCCTTAGTCTGAATCGCTTCGATGCGCCCGCCGAGTTGTCGGACGAGCCCATCGACGATGGAAAGTCCGGATGTCCTCTGCTTCTGGAAGTCCTCGGGCAAGCCGACCCCGTTGTCGGCGACGCGCAGCAAGACCTCGCCATCTTCCGTCGCGCTCAAGCTCACGCTGATTTCGCCCGATTTCCCCGGAAAGGCGTGCTTCAGAGCGTTGGTGGCGAGTTCCGTCACCAGCAGGCCCAGCGGCGCGGCGAAGTCGAGATCGACGGCCAGCGGCGCCACGTCGAGGGCCAGGCCGACGTTCTCGGGCGCGTCGGCTCGCAGATGCGCGATCAGCTCCTTGAGGAAGGCCCCGACATCGAAGGTCTTGAGGTCCTTCGAGCCCATCAATTGGTGATGCACCAGTCCCAGGGCGAAGACCCGTTTGCGTATCTCTTCCATCGCGGCCTTGGCGGCGGGGTCGCCCAACTGGCGCGCGCGCATGAACAGAAGCCCGTCGACGACCTGGAGGTTGTTCTTCACCCGGTGATAGACCTCGCGCAGCAGCAGGTCCCGCTGCCCGAGCGCGGCGGTGCGTTCGGCCACCAACTGTTCGAGCCGCTCGTTGGCTTCCCTCAAGGCGCGCTTGGCCAGGCTCTGCTCGTTGATCTTCTCGACCACGGCCTGACGGGCGGCGATCAGCTCAAGCTCGTAGGCGCGGCGCTCGGGGGCCGAGAACAGCGCGCCATGGCGTCGATCCGGATTGTCCTGGTCGGGCGCCACGGTCAGCAGCACCGCGCGCGACCTGCCGTCGGCATGATCGAGTTCGAGGAAGATCTCCTCGGCCACGCCGTCCGTCAGCAAGGCGTGCTCGACCTTCAGCGCGTAGACGAACTGCGACGAGCGGGTGAGCAGGGTCCGCAGGGGGCGGCCGACGAGATCCTCGCGAGACAGGCCGACCATCTTGGCCATTCGCGCGTTCGCCGCCCGGATGATCATGTCGCCGTCGGTTTCGAAGAGGCCCACGGGGGCGGTCTCGGCCAGCCCCCTGTCGCCGCCGGTGTTCAAGAGGGCGTCTCCGCCAGGAAACGCTCGATCGCGTCGACCACCACGTCCGGGGCGCTGAGTTGGGGATAGTGCCCCCGCACGTTCATGATCTCGAGGCGGGCGCGGGGAATGTGATCGGCCAGGAAGCGCGCCGCGGCCAGCGGTACGACCACGTCGGCCTTGGCCTGGAGGATGGCCGCCGGGACCGTGCATTCGGAGAGTTCGGCGCGGTGATCGGACATGAACGTCGCCTCCGCGAAACGGCGCGTCAGCTCGGCGTTTTCCCGGCTGAAACTGAAGACCAGCTCCTGGGTCAGGGCGGGATTATCGGGCTGGTCCATCACCCTGGGCGCCAGCGCCCTGGCCCACCCCTGGAAATCCAGTTCCATCAGCCCCAGGAAGTCCTCCACGTCCTTGGGCTCGAAGCCGCCCTCGTACGCTCCGTCGTTCAGGTAGCGCGGCGAGGCGCCGATCATGATCAGCCTGCCGATCCGGTCGGTGCGCAGACTGGCCAGCAGGGAGATCATCCCCGAGACCGAATGGCCCGCCACGCTGACGTCCCGCAGGTCCAGCGCCTCCAGGATCTCCACCAGGTCGTCGGCGTAGCCCTCCAGACCTCGATAACGGTCCGGATCGTAGTGGGCGAAGTCCGAGGCGCCGGAGCCCATGTGGTCATAGAGGATCACGCGCCGCTTGGCGGAGAGTTCCGGGGCCATTTTCCCCCAGATCGTCTGGTCGGTGCCAAAGCCGTGCAGAAGGACGAGCGGCGGCTCGCCGGCGCCCATCTCGCTGAAGGCATGCGCCTTGAGCTTGGCCTCTTCGCGTTCGGAGGAGGCGTGACCTCGCCTGACGACTTCGTGCGACAAAGCGATCGACCTCCTCTCAAGTCGGCGCGAGAGCTTTCCCGTGCACTTTTTGGGCGAACAACAAGGGAAGTCAACGCGCGCGCCGACGCGATCGGTCGGCTGGCCAGCGCGGTCCGGCCTGGTTTGCTAGCCGCCCACCGCGCTCGCGGCGAAGTCCCGCCAGCGCTTGGCTTCCTTGCGGAAATGGGCGTGGGTCTTGGCCAGGCGCTTGTCGATCTCGACGAGCTGCGCGCGGGCCTCGTCCTTGCGGCCCTGGCGGGCCAGGAACACGGTGTAGCGGGCGACGCCCTCGAAGCCCGGATAGTGATCGGCGGCCCACCGCAGGGCGGTCTCGGCCTGCTCGTCGCGGGCCAGGGCCTGATAGACGCGGCCCAGGGCCAGCATGATGTGAGGTGTCCGGCCGGCGTTCGGCGTTTCGCCCAGCTTTTCCAGGAGCGGCAGGGCTTCGGCCGGGCGGTTCAGCTCGATCAGGGCGTTGGCGCGCCCCAGCAGAAGCTGCGGATCATCGGCGTACATCCCCGTCAGGCTGTCGGCGTAGAGCCGCTCGGCCTCGGCGTGCTTGCCCAGTTCCGTGGCGGCCACGGCCAGGCGGACGCGATTGGCGACGGTTGGCGCGTCGTCCACGGCCTTGGCGGCCTCGCGGTACTCGCGCTGCGGGTCCAGCGCCTGGCGGGCGGCGGCGCCGACCGTGCGAGCGGCCTTGCCGCCCATCAGTTCGGGCAGGATCACGGCGGCCAGATAGACGACCCCGCCGACCGGCTGGAACAGGAGGATGATCCATAGCCAGTACATCTCGCGGTGCGTCCGCACGACGTGGACGCACAGGGCGATCGAGAACAGCAGCGACAGGCCGAGCAGCGGCAGCGGAAGCGAGAACATCCTCGCGTCTTCTCTCGCCCCGCCGGCGGCGTCAATCTTCGGTTTTCGACGGCTTGCGCGGATCGGCCTTGGGCGCGGGGGCCAGGCGCATGACCTCGGCCTGGTAGCGTTCATCGTCGCCCACGGCGGCGAAGGGCAGGGCGTCGGCGATGGCGTCCAGCATCGGATCCAGCCACTGGTGCTCGACCTTGTGGAAGTCGCCCAGCACGTAGTGCATGACCGCGTCCTTGTGGCCGGGATGGCCCACGCCGATGCGGCCCCGGCGGAAGGCGTCGCCGACCTGGCTGGTCACCGAGCGGATGCCGTTGTTGCCCGCCGCGCCGCCGCCAGCCTTCATTCGGAAGCGGCCGGGCGCCATGTCGATCTCGTCGTGGAAGACGATCACGTCGGCGGGTTTCAGCTTGAAGAACTTCATGGCCTCGCCCACCGCGCGGCCGCTCTCGTTGTAATAGGTCTTGGGCTTGAGCAGCAGCAGCTTCACCGGGCCGTCGGGCGTATTGACCAGACCTTCGCAGGCGAGGCCCTGGAAGCGCGCGCGCCACGGGGCCGTGCCCCACTTCCGCGCCAAGGCGTCGACGGCCATGAAGCCGACGTTGTGGCGGTTCTTCTCGTACTTGGGCTCGGGATTGCCCAGGCCGGCGAGGATCAGCATCGCTCAGGGTCTCTGGAGATCAAACGAAAACGGGCGGACCCGAAGGTCCGCCCGTCTCTTAAATCGGTTCGGTCGGAAGACCGAGCGGATTAGGCTTCGGTCGTGGTGTCGCCGGCGTCCGACTGGGCGGCCGACGAGGCCTTGACGTTGGCGATCACGAAGTCACGGTCCATGGCGGGCTTCACGCCGGCCGGCAGCTTGACTTCCGAGATGCGGATGACGTCGCCCAGGTCGTGTTCGGCCAGGTCGATGATCAGCTCTTCCGGGATCTGGTCGGCCGGGCAGGCCAGCTCGACGCTGTGACGGATGACTTCCAGCGTGCCGCCCTTCTTCAGGCCGACCGAGATGTCGTGGTTCTTGAAGTGCACCGGCACTTCGATCTTGATCAGCTGGTGCTCGTCGACGCGGTACAGGTCGAAGTGGACCGGCTCGTCGGTGACGGGGTGGAACTGGACGGCCTTGGCGATGACCGATTGCTTTTCGTCGCCGTGCTGCAGCGTGACCAGGTGGCCGAGCAGCTTGCCGGTGTACAGCGACTTGCGGAATTCGTTGGCGCGCACGGCGACGTTCACCGGGGCCTTGCCGCCGCCGTACAGGACGCCGGGGATCTTGCCTTCGCGGCGGGTGGCGCGGGCGGCGCCGGTGCCGGAGCCGTCGCGGACTTCAACGTTCAGAATGATCTCGGCCATGAGGCTGTCTTTCTCGAGAACCGGATGTTCTCGTCTGTGACCCAGCGCCTATGGCCGTATCGCCACGCTCGCCCGGTCGTTTTGGGGTCGCGCTACATACACAAAAGGGCCGGGCGACGCAACGCCCGGCCCTTTCGACGTCGGGGCGTGAAAAATCAGCTTTTTTTGGCGGCCGGTTTCTTGGCGCTGGTCTTGGCCTTGCGTGAGTTGGCGCCGGCGCCCTTCACGGCGATCGATTCCTTGACCGGCAGCACGCGCGGCGGTTCGGGCGGCAGGGCCGCGCCGGCGCCCTTGGCGATGCAGGCGCCGGTGTCCATCAGGATGTGCTGGCCAAGGCAGAAGATGTCCTCGTAGTGCGGCTTGGAGACCGCCAGGCACTGATAGAGGTTCAGCTTGGCCATGTTCACGCAGTTGGCCGTCGCCCAATCGGCGCTGAGGGCGTCGATCGAAGCCAGGTTGTTGTCGCCGGCCGCGCCCAGGGCGGCCAGGGCGGCGACGGCCAGGCCCCGGATCACGATGGGCTGGTAGGGCGCGGGGGCGGCGCGCGGGGTCAGGCCCAGGGTCTGACCGCCGAGGGAGGCCTGCTGCAGAACCGCGATGTCGGCGCTTTCGGCCAGGGCTGGGGTGGCCGACAGGGTCTTGGCCGAGGCCAGGCGCGCGTCGCGGTCGGAGACGGCGCTCTTGGACCAGGACGAGCGTTGCACGTCGTAGGCGGCCTGCTTCACCGCCTTGCCGGCTCCGTAGACCTTCAGGCCGTCACCGCCGACCTGGTCGATGATCAGGCCCGCGGCGCTGTCGGCGCCCTTGAACACGGCCGCGTAGGACGGGTTGGAGAAGATGTTCTTGATCATCTCCTGGCGCTGGGCGGGATAGGCCGCGACCTCGCGCACCGAAGCGACGAAGGTGGGATCCTGCAGGGCCAGGACGGCGGCGTAGGCCACCGCGCCGTTCATGAACGACTTGGGCTCATAGGCCGCGCCGACCTTCAGAGACGCCTGAATCTGGTCGCCGTTCTGGAAGGTCGGCGACACGGTGGCGGCGCGGGCCATGTAGCCGCGGAACGCGCTGGCGCGCTCGATCACCTGAGCCGACAGGGTGATCGGCGGCGGCGGAGGCGGGGCCTGGACGACAGGAGGCGGCGGCGGCGGCGGGGAGCTGCAGGCGGCGACGATCGCCGTCAACGCCACGGCGGTCGTCGCCAGAACGACGCGCGCACGCGAAAAGGAACGCATTCTCGAACTTCCCCATCAGGTCTTGGCGGAGCCCATAACAGCCAGGGCGGGCGACATTGTGACTGTCGCTCCGTTAACCAAGCTTTTACAAGCGTGGCCGTGGGTTTGGGGCGCTTTGACGCGCGCCGGTTAACCACGAATGACGCAGGGGGCGCCCCTAGTCGAACAGCTTCGACACCGACTCTTCGTTGGCGATGCGGCGGATGGCTTCGCCGATCAGCGGGGCGCACGAGACGTAGCGGATCTTGGGGCAGGCCTTGGCCGGGTCCGAGGCCTCGATCGAGTCGGTGACCACCAGCTCGGTCAGGACGGAGTTGGCGACGCGGTCGGCGGCCGCGCCCGACAGTACGCCGTGGGTGATGTAGGCGCTGACCGACTTGGCGCCGTGATTGATCAGGGCCTGGGCCGCGTTGCACAGCGTGCCCGCCGAGTCGGCGATGTCGTCGAACAGGATGCAGCGGCGGTCCTTGACGTCGCCGATGATGTTCATGACTTCCGATTGGCCCGGACCCGAGCGGCGCTTGTCGACGATGGCGAGGTCGGCGTCGTCCAGGCGCTTGGCCAGGGCGCGGGCGCGCACCACGCCGCCGACGTCGGGCGAGACGACCATCAGGTCATCGCCCATCGGATAATGCTTGCGGATGTCGTCGGCCATCAGGCGCGAGGGCAGCAGGTTATCGGTCGGAATGTCGAAGAAGCCTTGGATCTGGCCGGCGTGCAGGTCCATCGTCAGCACGCGGTCGGCGCCCGAGCGCGTGATCAGATTGGCGACCAGCTTGGCCGAGATCGGCGTGCGGCCGCCGGTCTTCCGATCCTGGCGGGCGTAGCCGAAATAGGGCAGCACCGCGGTGATCCGCTTGCCCGACGCGCGCTTCAGGGCGTCGATGCAGATCAGGAGCTCCATCAGGTTGTCGTTGGCCGGATAGCTGGTCGACTGGATGACGAAGACGTCCTCGCCCCGCACGTTCTCGTCGATGGTGACGAACACCTCGAGGTCGGCGAACCGGCGCACCTGGGCGCGGGTCAGCGGCATGTCGAGATATTCCGCGATCGCCTGGGACAGCGGGCGGTTGGAGTTGCCGGACAGCAGCTTCATGGGGATATCTCGGGGGTGGGGGTCGCCGTTGCCGGGGCTTCTAGCAGGCGAAGCTCTGGAAACAAGTGTTAACGGCCAGACTTTTTCGATTCCGTGATCGGACGATCGCGGACGTGGCCCGGGCGCCTCACGCCTCCAGCATGATCGCCGACAGCAGGCGGCCGTAGTCGCCCTCGTTGTTCAGGAAGGCGCGGCGGTTGGAGAAGAACCAGTCTTCCTCCGCCCGCGTGTCGCGGCCGACCCATTCGCGGCGCTCGACGCCGGCGGTTTCCAGGCGATCCAGCACGAAGGCGGGCAGGTCGAAGAAGCGCTTGTCCTGCGAGACGCCTGGCTTGAAGAATCGGCCCGAGCCTGGGCAATCGGCCTCGAACTTGTGAAGAAAGTCGACACCCACCTCGTAGGACTTGGGGCCGATGCAGGGGCCGACGACGCCGGTGATGTTGGCCGGGTTCGCGCCCAGTTCGACCATGCGGTCGACGGCGGCCTGGACGACGCCGTCCAGCGCCCCGCGCCAGCCGGCGTGGGCGGCGGCCACGACCCGGGCGTCGGGATCGACCAGCAGCACCGGCGCGCAGTCGGCCGCCATGGCGCCGCAGATCACGCCGGGGGTCTTGCTGACCACCGCGTCGCCCTGGGGGCGGGCGTCGCCCCACGAGCCGTCGGCCGTGATCGCGATGGTCGAGTGGATCTGATAGCAGACGTTCAAGTCCTCGGGGCCGCCGCCGAACCAATGCGCGATGCGGGCGCGGTTCTCCTCGACGTCGGCCGGCTCGTCCTGACTGCCGCGTCCCACGTTCAGGCTGGCGTAGATCCCTTTCGAGACCCCGCCCTGGCGCGTGAAGAAGGCGTGCTTGACGCCCGGCAGGCTGGACAGCAGCGGCGACTGGACGGTGGGCAGGTCGTGAGCGTGGGTCATGTCGCGTCCTCGAAGAGGGGGGGCGAAAGGTCGGGCGCGCACAGGCACGCCACCTTGAACAGCGTTCCCATCTGCGCCTCGCCGACCAGACGATCAAGCTGTCTTCCGATCTGGTCGGTCTTCTCGGGCCGGCGGGCCGCGAGCGCCTCGGCGCGGTCGAGGATCCCCAGCGCCACCAGGAACTGGCCTTGCGTCAGGATCGGCCCAGCCTTGGCCCCGGTGTCGCGCGCGGCGGCGACCACCGACGGGAAGTCGGCCCAGACGGTCAGGTCCGCCAGGCCCGCGGTCTTCAGCGGGTCGACCTTCTGGTGGTTCTGAACCGCCTGCAGCGTGTCGCCGGCCTCGGGCTGGGCCCGGCCATAGTCGATCAGCAGCGCCGCGCCGCCGTCGGTCACGAGGCGGTGGGCGATGTCCGAGGCCAGGGCGGCTTGAGCGGGGGAGGTCTCGACGACCGCGCCGACGGGAAAATCCTCCCCCTCGGGGGGGAGGTGACGCGAAGCGTCGGAGGGGGAAGGGGCAAGAGCAGCAGGACTTCCCCCTCCGGTCGCTCCGCGACCGCCTCCCCCTCTGGGGGGAGGATTGAGGGGGCGCAGCCCAAACGCCAACTCGCCATCCTCGCCCAGCCCGATCACCCGCTCTGACCAGCCGTCCTTCGTCCGGACGAACTGGCGAGCGGGCAGGCAGTCCAGCAGCTCGTTGGCGACCAGGATCATCGGCGCGCCGGCGGGAACCTCGTCGAGGCGCGAGGCCCAGCGGGGACGCTCGCCCAGTCGCTCGGCCTGCTTGGCCTTTAGGGGTTCGGAGACCTCGACCAGCCAGACGTCGGCGGCCTCCAGAAAGTCCGGCGCCACGCGCGCGGCGCGCAGCAGGTCGCCCATCAGCGTGCCGTCGCCGGGCCCCATCTCCACGAGGCGGAACGGGGCGGGGCGGCCCATGCGGGTCCAGGTCTCGATCGCCCAGAGGCTGATCAGCTCGCCGAACATCTGGCTGACCAGGGGGGCGGTCACGAAGTCTCCGCCCGCGCCCAGGCCCGGACGCGTGGCGTAGTAGCCGTCGCGCGGATCGTGCAGGCAGCGGGTGAAGAACTCGGGCCCGCCGATCGGCCCGTCCTGGGCGATCTGGGCCTTGAGGCGGTCCAGCAGGCTCATGACGTCAGGCGGTGGTCTCGGCGGGCGCGCGCAGCGACCGCCACAGCAGCCAGCCGCCAACCAGGATCATCGGCGCCGACAGCATCATCCCCATGGTCAGGCCGAAGGGGAAGTCGGGCATGCCGATGTCGGGATTGCGCACGTTCTCCAGCGACAGGCGGAACAGGCCATAGGCCAGAAGGAAGGTCGCGACGATCGCGCCGCGTCGTTGCAGCCACTTCAGCCGATAGATGGCGAAGGCCAGGATCGCGAACAGCAGCAGGCCCTCCAGCCCCGCCTCGTAGAGCTGGCTGGGATGACGCGGCAGCTCGCCCGCGGGGCAGATCCCTTGCGGATGGGCGGCGCGGATCGTGTCGTTGCAGAAGACGATCCCGAGGGGGCTCTCGGTGACCCGGCCCCACAGCTCGCCATTGATGAAGTTGGCGACGCGGCCGAAGAAGATGCCGATCGGGGCGACGGGCGCCACCAGGTCGCCCAGCTTCAGCATGTCGATCTTCTGCTGGCGGGCGAACAGGGCGATCGCGGCGCAGACGCCCAGGAAGCCGCCGTGGAAGGACATGCCGCCTTCCCAAATCTTGAGCACGTCCAGGGGATTGGCCATCAGCCAGGTTCGCTGGGCCGCGTTGGGCAGCATGTAGAAGAGGATGTAGCCCAGGCGCCCGCCCAGGATGATGCCCAGGGTGATCCAGAGCACCAGGTCGTCGATCTGCGGCGGCGTGGCGGTCGGCGTCCGACCGCCCCACAGGCTGGGGGTCCTTACCAGCCGCACCGCGTAGCGCCAGCCCAGCAGGATGCCCGCCACATAGGCCAAGGCGTACCAGCGCAGGGCCAGCGGGCCCCACTGCAGGGCCCAAGGGCCGATATGAACCACCGGATCAATGTCGGGGAAGATCACGCGCTCGGGCTCCGCTCGGGACAGATCGTCGCACCGTATAAAGCGCGTCAGGCGAAAGTGTGAGCGGTTTCGCCGCTTAGGCGTCGCGCCTGGCGCGACGCCTAAGGAGTCGTTGGCTCTTCGCTTTCATCCCTTGTTTCCCATATAAGTAGGGCTCGCCCATCCGCGGGCGCGTGGAAAGCCGATGCACAGCCAGAACCCGATCCTCGACGAATTCGCCAAGCTGACCCAGGCGGCCATGGGCATCGCCCAGACGGCGGGCGAGGAAGCCAAGTCCGCGATGCGGGCCCAGGCTGACAGGCTGGCGGCTGAGTTCGACCTGATCCGCCGGGACGATTTCGAAGCGCTGAAGGCCGAGGTCGCCGCGCTGCGCGAAGAGATCGCCGGCCTGAAGGCGGCCAAGAAAGCCCCGGCCAAGAAGAGCGCGGCGACGGGCGAATAGGCCGTTTGTCGCTCGCCCACGGCGTGAAGCGAGTTGAGACGAACGCCGCGAAGCAGATTAGTGTCGTCGGTACGTGAGCGAATCAAGGCGGGGCTCACCCCCGCCCGCGCTGGCGGGGACGCAGGATTCTCATGGACACCCAACCGGAAGAAGACGACGTCCTGATGGCTCTCGATCCCCTCGAGGTGATCGAGCATGTGCTGTCGGCCGAAAACCTCACCTTTGACCGCACCGAAGACGGCGACCTGGCCTTCGCGCTGAAAGGCGACTGGAAGGACTACGAGCTGTGGTTCGCCTGGCGGCCCGAGGCCGACTGCCTGCAGCTGTGCCTGTCCCTGGATCTGCGCGCGACCAAGTCCAAGCGGACCAACGCCTACGAATTGCTGGCCCTGATCAACCAGCGCGTCTGGCTGGGCCACTTCGAGGTCTGGACCGAGGACGGCGAGGTCGTGTTCCGCCACGCCCTGGCCCTGCCGGCCGGCGAGCGCCCGACCATGGCTCAGGCCGCCTCGATGATCGACGCGGCGGTGGAGGCGGCCGACCGCTTCTATCCGGCTTTCGACTTCCTGCTGCACGGCGCCAAGACCCCGGACCAGGCGATGGCCGCCTGCATGTTCGAGACGGTCGGCCAAGCTTAGGGCTTTAAATCCTTCTCCCCTTGCGAGAGAAGGTAGCCCGGCAAGCAGGTCGGATGAGGGGTTTCCGCGTCCGCGAGGGAGACCCGTCATGACCCCCATCCTCCTCACCCCCATCCTTCTTCTGGGCGCTGGACGCATGGGCGGCGCGCTGATCCAGGGCTGGCGCGAGGCCGGCGCCTTCACGGCCGTCGATCTGATCGTGCGTGACCCGCACATCGAGGCCGCCGCCGTCCGGGGGGCGATCGTCAATCCGCCGCTGGAGGCGCTCGGCGCGGCCAAGACCGTCTTGCTGGCGGTGAAGCCGCAGGTCTGGCGCGAGGCGGTCAAGGACGTGGTCCCGCACTTGGCGCCCGACGCCGTGATCGTCTCGATCGCCGCCGGCGTCCGCGCCGCCGACATCTCCGAAGCCTTCGACGGCCGGCGCGTGGCGCGGGTCATGCCGACCACCGCCGTCGCCATCGGCCGCGGCGCGGCCAGCCTCTACGCCGAGGACGCCGAGGCCCTGGCCCGCGCCAAGGCCCTGTTCGATCCGGTCGCCGCCGTCTCGGTGTTGCCGAACGAAGACCTGATGCACGCGGCCACCGCCGTCTCCGGCTCGGCCCCGGCCTATCTCTACGCCTTCGTGGAGGCGCTGGAGGCCGCCGGCGCCGCCCAGGGCCTGGATCCCGTCGAAAGCGCCCGCCTCGCCCGCGCCACCATCATCGGCGCCGCCGCCCTGATGGAGCAGAGCGGCGAGGAGCCGGCGGAACTTCGCAAGCAGGTCACGTCCCCCGGCGGCACCACCGCCGCGGCGCTTGACGTGCTGATGGGCGAGGGCGGGTTTGGCGACCTGCTGCCCAAGGCGCTGGCCGCGGCGGTGGCGCGGTCGAAGGAGCTGGGGGGCTAGAGAAACCCTCTCCCAGAGGGAGAGGGCGGGGCCCGCGCCGCAGGCGTGGGAGGGTGAGGGGATACGCTCTCGCCGCAAAAACCCCTCACCTCCCGCCGCTACGCGGCGGGTCCCTCCTCTCCCTCGGGGAGAGGGGTTGTTTCAGGGCGATCTTCGGCTCATCTGAGTCGGCATGACCGACGACATCCTCGACCGCGCCGCCGACGCCGCCCTGGCCCTCGCCGCCGATCAGCCCTGGCCCACCGTCTCGCTGCGCGACATCGCGGTGAAGGCGGAGGTGCCGTTCCCGGAGCTCTACGCCAAGGCCAATAGCCGCCTCGCCGTGCTCGCTCGCGTGTCCGAGCGTTTCGACCGCGCGGCGCTGGCGATCGACTATCCGCAAGGCTCCAACGCCCAGGACCGTCTGTTCGACGCGGTCATGGCGCGGCTGGAAGCGATGGAGCCGCATCGCACGGCGCTGCTCGGCATCGCCAAGGCTCAAGGGCCCGTGATCGCCGCGGCGCGCTTCCCGCTGATCGCCCGCGCCCTGCTGGAAGCCGCCGGCGTCCCCGCCACCCCGCCGCGCCTGCTGGCCATGGCCGTCGTCTGGGGGCGCGTGGTCCAGGTCTGGCGCGAGGACGACGCCGCGCTGAACCGCACCATGGCCGAGCTCGACAAGCGCCTGAAGCAGATGGCCCAGCGGCTCGGCATGATCGGGGCGGGGTTTTAGGGACAGTATAAATCCTCCCCCTAGCGGGGGAGGTGGTCCGAAGGACCGGAGGGGGAAGTGTGGCTGACCTTGCCTCTTCCCCCTCCGTCGTCTCTTCGAGTCGACACCTCCCCCGCGAGGGGGAGGATTTGGAGCCCAGCTACCCCGGTAGCCGGATCAGCGCCCGCAGTCCCCCCATCGCCGAGCGCGACAGCACCAAGTCCCCGCCCAGGCCGCGCGCCATGTCGCGGGCGATGGCGAGGCCCAGGCCGACGCCCTTCTCGTTCTGGTTCCGGCTCTCGTCGAGGCGCGAGAAGGGCTTGAACGCCTCCTCGTAGCGGTCCTCGGGAATGCCGGGGCCGTCGTCGTCGACGGCGATCTCGACCCCGCCGGTGTGGCGCGCCGTGGCGGTGACCTTGACGTGGTCGGCGTGGGCGACGCCGTTGTCGACCAGGTTGGCCAGCGCGCGGCGGAAGGCCAGCGGTCGCACCCGCGCCTCCAGTCCCGGCGTGATCTCGGTCTCGACGGCCGCCCCGCCGCGCCCCGCGTCGGCGACCACGCCCTCGATCAGGTCCGACAGATCAACCACCCGCGCGTCCTCGCCGCCCTCGCCGCGGGCGAAGGCCAGGTACTCGTCGATCATGTGCTCCATCTCGGCCAGGTCGCCCTTCATCGCCTCCAGCTGCTCGCAGGGCTCGGCCATGGCCATCTCAAGCTTCAGGCGCGTCAGCGGCGTGCGCAGGTCGTGGCTGACGCTGGCCAAGAGGGCCGTGCGCTGCTCGATGTGGCGGACGATGCGGGCCTTCATGGCCAGGAAGGCGCGGGCGGCCTTGCGCACCTCGCGCGCGCCGTGCGGCTTGAAGTCGTGCTCCTCGCCCCGGCCGAAGGCGTCGGCGGCGTCGGCCAAGCGCTCGATGGCCCGCACCTGGTTACGGATGAACAGGATGGCGATCGCCGTCAGCAGCATGGTCGCCACCACCATCCACAGGATGAAGATGTGGCCTTGCGTGGCGTAGGCCCTATCGCGCAGGGCGTAGATCTGCAGGACGCCGTCCTTCACCTGCACGCGGATGTCGATATAGGCCGTGTAGCGGGTGGTATCGAACCAGAACGGGTTGTCGAGCCGGTCGTCCAGGGCCTGCTGCAGCGAGCGGTCCAGCGCCGCGAACAGCGATGGCCGGCGGCTGGTCGGCAGCTTGCGGCCTTTCTGGAAGGCGATCGACAGGGACATGGAGTCCTCGGCCCGCTTGGCCAGCTTCTCGACGGCGGTGGGGCTGGGGTCGTCCTCGTAGGACTGCACGGCCCAGGCGATGTCGCCGGCCAACCCCTCGGACAGCTTGCTGGTCACTGACTGCCAGTGGGCGTCGAAGAACGCCCAGGTCACGGCGATCTGCATCACCGCCACCGGCAGGATGATGATCAGCAGGCTGCGCCCGAACAGCGAGGTCGGCAGCAGGCGTTTCAGCGCGGGCGGGATGTGGAGGCGGGTGGAAAGAGGCACCGCGGGATCAATCCGGCGCCAGCCGATACCCGATCCCGCGCACGGTCTGCAGATAGCGCGGGTTTTTCGGATCGGGCTCGATCTTGCGGCGCAGGCGGGTGACCTGGACGTCGACGGCCCGGCCGGTGGCGTCGGCGGTGTCGCGCGCCAGCTCCAGCCGGTCCACCGGCTCGTGGGCCGAGCGGGCCAGGCGGCGCATCAGCGTCACCTCCGCCTCGGTCAGGCGGATCACCTCGCCGTCGCAAACGAGCTCGCCCCGCTCTGGCTCGAACGTGCAGCGTCCCAGGTTCAGGGCGGCGCTCCGCGTTCCCACCGGCCGCGCCGACGAGCGGCGCAGGATGGCCTCGATGCGCAGCAACAGCTCCTGCGGCTCGAACGGCTTGCCCAGATAGTCGTCGACGCCGTTGGACAGGCCCTCGATCCTGTCGGCGGTCTGGTCGCGGGCGGTCAGCATCAGGATGGGCGTGCGACCGGCCTCGCCGCCCTTGGCGCGTAGCCGCTTGGTGAAGGCCATGCCGTCCTCGCCTGGCATCATCACGTCCAGCACCATCAGGTCGAAGTCCAGCGCCTCGAACAGCTTGTCGGCGCCCGCCGCGCTGGAGGCGGCGGTCACGCGGAAGCCGGCGCGGCCCAGGAATTCCTTGATCAGCTTGCGCAGGCGGTCGTCGTCGTCGACGACCAGCAGGTGGCGCTCGCGGCGCTCGTCCGGGGTCATGGCGCTGGCCTCACACGTTCTGGCGCCGAGGCGCGCCCACACCCTGGCGGGGTCCGGCCAGCGCCGCCAGGATCCGCCGGGCGCCGGCCACGCCATCCAGGCCGCCCGTGCGGTAGGCCCGCGCGAGCAGGGCGCGCAGGCGCTCGGCCGTGCGCTGTTCGAACGCCACGCCTTCGGGCGTCAGGGTGGCGGGCCGCCGGCGGCCGTCCAGCTCGCCCGCGCCGCGCTCGACCAGGCCCGCTTTCTGGAGGTCCGAGAGGGTGCGGCTGGCGGCCTGTTTCGATAGGCTGGTCAGCTTGGAAAGGTCTTGCACCCCGATCCCCGGCCGGCGGCGCAGCAGGAAGGCCGCGCGCCAGTGCGAACGGCCCAGGCCCACGCTCTCGCTCTCCAGCGCGGCGTCCACGGCGGCCCACAGCGAGGCCTCGGCCAGCAGGATCAATTCCAGCCCGCCGTCCAGCTCCTCCTCGCGAAGGATCAGACGGGGATCGTCCGAACTGGGCTGCAGCGGGGCTATCATCGCGCGGAGTCCATTTTATTTGACGCGTCCACCCTCGGGGCGTCTAAGGGCCGGGTTTTCCATAAGGAGGTCTTGGGCCGATGTCTCTGGTTCCCTTCGACGATCGTGATGGTTGGATCTGGCTGGACGGCCAGTTCGTACCCTGGCGGGACGCGAAGGTGCACGTCCTGACCCACGGCCTGCACTACGCCTCGTCCGTCTTCGAGGGCGAGCGGATGTACGGCGGCGAGATTTTCAAGCTGACCGAGCATACCGAGCGCCTCTTCAAGTCGGCCGAGATCCTCGACTTCAAGATCCCCTACACGGTGGCCGAGATCGACGAGGCCTGCAAGGCGACGGCCGCGAAGAATGGCCTCAAGGACTGCTATGTCCGTCCGATCGCCTGGCGCGGCAGCGAGATGATCGGCGTTTCGGCCCAACAGACCAAGATCCACGTGGCCATCGCCGTCTGGGAATGGCCCTCGTATTTCGACCCCGCCACCAAGGCCAAGGGCATCCGCCTGACCTGGGCCAAGTACCAGCGCCCGGACCCGAAGACCGCCCCGGTCGCGGCCAAGGCCGCCGGCCTCTACATGATCTGCACCATCTCCAAGCACGCCGCCGAGAAGGACGGCTACGCCGACGCGATGATGCTGGACTATCGCGGCTATGTCGCCGAGGCGACCGGCGCCAACGTCTTCTTCGTCAAGGACGGCGTGCTGCACACCCCCAAGCCCGACTGCTTCCTGGACGGCATCACCCGTCGCACGGTGATCGCCATCGCCAAGGACAAGGGGATCGAGGTGGTCGAGCGCCACATCCAGAAGGAAGAGCTCGCCGGCTTCACCGAGTGCTTCATCGTCGGCACCGCCGCCGAGGTGACCCCGGTCTCGGAAGTGGGCGAGTTCAAGTTCACGCCGGGCAAGCTGTCCCTGGACCTGATGGACACCTACGCCGCCCTGGTGCGCGGCCAGGCGATGGCCGAGGCGTAAGGTCTCGTCTCTTCGCTAAAAGACATGACGCCGCCCGGAGCGATCCGGGCGGCGTTTTTCATGCACACATCCGTGTCATCCCGGCCGGAGCGCATCGCGCGTAGAGCCGGGACCCAGGGGGGATTGAACGCCGTGCGCGCCGCCCCTGGGTCCCGGATAGCCTCTGCGAGGCTTCCGGGATGACACGTGTTTTGGGCCTCTATTGTCACCCCCAGAAATCCGGGGGTGACTCCCAGCCAACTTCGCCTTACCTTTCCTTCGATGACCCTCGCCGCCAGCCACACGCTGTTTTGGTATTTTAGCTATCCGACGCCTCTGGCGCCGGGAGGGTTTCGTTCGGCCTGAGATCAGGGCCACCTAAGAACACCTTCACCAGCCGCCAGGGGATCCCCGGGCGGCTTTTTTGATGGCCGCCGGACCTCCCAGACATCTTCCGGAGCCATCCATGCCGTCCTCCACCGCCCATATCGTCTCGCTGCCCGTCCCGACCGACGACCTGCGGATCGAGAAACTCCAGACCCTCAGCCCGCCCGCCCAGGTGATCGGTGAGGCGCCCGCCACCTCGTCGGTGGCCGAGGTCGTCGGCGCCGGTCGCCGCGCGGTCCACGAGATCCTTCAAGGGCGCGACGACCGCCTGGCGGTGGTGATCGGGCCGTGCTCGATCCACGACCCCAAGGCCGCCCTCGAATACGCCCAGCGCCTGGCCGCCGAGCGCGAGCGTCATGCCGGCGAGCTGGAGATCATCATGCGGGTCTATTTCGAAAAGCCGCGCACCACGGTCGGCTGGAAGGGCCTGATCAACGACCCGGACCTGGATGGCGGCTTCCGCATCAACGAGGGCCTGCGCCTGGCGCGCCGCGTGCTGCTGGACGTTAGCGCCCAGGGCCTGCCGGCCGCCTGCGAGTTCCTGGACGTGACCACCCCGCAGTACATCGCCGACCTCGTGGCCTGGGGCGCGATCGGCGCGCGCACGACCGAGAGCCAGATCCACCGCGAGATGGCCTCGGGCCTCTCCTGCCCGGTCGGCTTCAAGAACGGCACCAACGGCGATGTGAAGGTCGCGGTCGACGCCGTCATGGCCGCCAGCCAGCCGCACCATTTCCTGGCCGTGACCAAGGAAGGCCGCGCCGCCATCGCCACGACGACCGGCAACGGCGACTGCCATCTGGTGCTGCGCGGCGGCAAGACGCCGAACTACGACGCCGCCAGCGTCGCGGCCGCCGCCGAGGTCCTCAAGAAAGCCGGCCTGCCCGAGCGGATCATGGTCGATGTCAGCCACGCCAACAGCGGCAAGAACCACGAGAACCAGCCGGCGGTGGTCGCCGACGTTTGCGCCCAGGTGGCGACGGGCGCCTCGCCGATCATGGGCGTGATGATCGAGAGCCATCTGGTCGCCGGCCGCCAGGACATCGTCCCAGGCCAGCCCCTGACCTACGGCCAGTCGGTCACCGACGCCTGCGTCGATTGGGAGACCTCGGTCCGGATGCTCGACGACCTGGCGGCGGCGGTGAAGGCCGGACGCGCGGCGCGGGGGTAGTAGGGTAAGATCAAGGAGGCGGGAGTTAGGGCCATAAGCCGCGAATAGCCCCCGCCTTCCTAGGCCTTGTGCCTAGGACCCAAGGCGGTGCCAGGCGAGGCCTTGCCAAAGAGGCTCCACCTGTGTGGTCGCGCATCGACGAGTTCAGCGATTCCGGAACGCTGGGTCCTAGGCACAAGGCCTAGGAAGGCGGGGATGTTGACGAAAAGTGGGGTATAGGCGGCGCCGGTCCCTACTTCCCCTGGCTCGCCATCACCGCCGCGACCTCGGCGCGGGCCATGGCGATGTCGCGCAGGAAGGTCTCGGAGCGGTGCTGGGCGGCGTAGATCACCTCGCCCGACTGGAGGCCGGCCTCGGTGGCGCTGAGCGTGTGGCTGCCGCAGATCCAGCGGCTGTCGGCGTAGTCGCGGCCGCGCGCATAGAGGGCGTCGGCGCGCGAAGGGACGACCTCGGCCAGGATCATCGCCACGTGACCGCCGAAGGCCGAGTGGCCGGACGGATAGTCGGGATTGGCGGTAAGGTCGGGGCGCTTGGGCTCGCAGACGGGCGCGGCGTCCTTGCCGACATAGGGCCGCTTGGTCCCCCAGAAGGACTTGGCGACACTGACCGGCGAGCGGTCGTCGCCGGCGCGCTCCAGCAGGGCCGACAGGATCGGGGCGTTCTGGGGCGTCAGCTTGACGCCCAGGGCCTTCTCGAAGTGTTCGAAGGCGGTTCCCTTGACGTCCGCCGTGGCCTCGGCCCAGCGCGCCGGGTCCTTGTCCTTGATCGCGCGGCTCTGGTCGAAGATGGCGGCGTCGGCGATGGCGCGGGGCGAGCCGGGCTGGGGCGGGGCGGCCAGGATCTTGGTCAGGTCCGGACGCGCCTCGGGCGCCATGTAGCCGCGCATCGGCGCGCCGGGCAGGGCCTCGATGGCGAGGTTGTCGCAGGCCTTGGGCTGGCGCACGGGATTGCAGACCGCGACGTCGCCGCCGGTCAGCCGGGCGGTGTAGCCGCCGGGGAAGCGCGGGTCGGGCCACATGTAGTCGGTCGAGACGTACTGGGCGCCGCTGGTGAAGGCGGCGGTGCGGCGCGAGGCGTCGTCGCGGCGCGCCTCCTGGGTGTCGGCGTCGGCGCGGGTGCGGACGATGAAGCCGGCCTTCACGGCCGCCGCGATGCGGTCCTTCTCGGCGATCGGATCGTTAAGCGTCAGATAGGCGGCGGCCGGTGAGGCCTCGTCGGTGTTGACGAACATCGCCCGGCCTTCCAGCGAGGCCCGCTTGCCGCGATAGATCGCGACCTTGGCGGGGTCTTCATCCAAGGCGAAGAAGACCTTGCCGCGGGCCTGGCCGATCTTGGGCCAGCCTCCCCCCGCCTTGGCGCCCGCCAGCACGCCCTCGCGCAGGGTCTTGGCCTTGCCCTGGACCTGGTCGGGCGTGATCAGGCGATCGTCGCCGAACACCGAGCGGATTTCGGCGTCCAGCGCGTCGAACAACGGCTCGGTGAAGGCCAGCGGCTTGACGCCGCCCGGCACGGTGGCCTCGCCTTCCTTGGCGTTCAGCATGATCAGGATCGGCGCGTGGTCGCGGTGGGCGTCCGACCAGGCGCGGACCTCCTTCAGGCACGCGACGAAGGTCACGCACGACACGCGAAAATCGATGTCGGGCATGTGGATGGTCTTGAAGCCCGGCTTGGCCAGGGCGGCCGTCGCCTCGGGGCTCAGGACCGTTCCGCGTCCGAAGACCGTCAGGGGCTTGGCGTAGCGGCCGCCCTCGGGATCGGCCACGACATCCAACTCCAACTGGCGCGCGCCGGCGTTCAGCTGCTCGGCCAGGGGGCGATGGCTGTAGTCGATGCCCAGCGCCTGAGGACGCGCGGCGACCAGAACGGCCATCTCCTCGGGGGGAATGGCCAGCTTGTAGGAGTTGTGCGTGCCCACGGCCATCAGGTCGTTCATCGACAGGGCGTCCATCCGCTGGCGCACGCACGGAGGGCTCTCGTCGGCGGCGGGGCAGGGGGCGGCGACGACGGCCAGGGCGGCGAGCAGGGGCAACATGAGAGAACTCCGAAATAGAGCGTCGCCATACCGCTAGCAGATGACGGTTTGACGTCGCGCTCGGCTAGAAATCGCGGGGCCGTCATCAAGCTTTAAAAAAACCGAGACGCTCCCGTCATCGAGACCACCTAACGCCGCGATTAGCCGTCGGCGCCCAAATCGTGGCGGCCCTCTCCCGGCGGAAAAAGTTTGGGGATCTTACCAATGTCTCGCACCAAGATCGCGCTCCTGGCGGGCGCGGCTCAGCTCGTCATGGCCGCGTTCGCGCCGGCCGCCTTCGCCCGGGTCGAAGACCCCGCGCCCGCCGCCGAGCCGGCCGACTCGGTCGACGCCGTCGTCGTCACCGGCTTCCGCAAGTCGCTGGGCGCCGCTCGCGAAGCCAAGCGCTCCAGCGCCATCGTCACCGACGTGATCGTCGCCGAGGACATGGCCAAGTTCCCGGACCTGAACCTGGCCGAGTCGCTGCAGCGCCTGCCAGGCGTGGCCATCAACCGCGAAGGCGGCGAAGGCCGTCGCGTCAGCCTGCGGGGCCTTGGCCCCGACTTCACCCGCGTCCAGCTGAACGGCATGGAAGTGCTAGGCAACGTCGACTCGCCGATGGACAGCCGCGGCCAGACCTCGCGCGACCGGGCGTTCGACTTCAACATCTTCGCCTCGGACCTGTTCTCGAAGGTCGATGTGCGCAAGTCGTTCTCGGCCGAGCAGGACGAAGGCGGCATGGCCGGCACCGTCGGCCTCTACACCGCCAAGCCGTTCGACTATTCCGGGACCAAGGCGGCTCTGTCGATGCAGGGCGGCACCAACAGCGCCACCAAGGACTTCCAGCCGCGTGGCGCGGCGATGATCAGCAAGAACTGGGACGACAAGTTCGGCGCCCTCTTCTCGGTCGCCTACTCCAAGCGCAAGACCGAGGAGCAGGGCTACAACACCTATGGCGCGGGCACCCAGAAGGCCGTCGCGGCCAACGTGGTCAAGCTGAGCCCCGCCGACGCGGCCAAGGCCACGAATGGCGAGCTGATCTTCCAGCGCGGCAACCGCCTGTCGGTCTGGGATTCCGACCAGGAGCGCCTGGGCCTGACCGCCGCGCTGCAATGGCGTCCGGTCGAGAACGTCACCCTGACCCTCGACGCCCTGCACGGCAAGTTCACCAACGACCGCTCCGAGCTGCACCTGGCCACCCGCGCCAGCGTCGGCTCGACCATCCTGGGCGCGGCCACGCCGCACTCTGGCAACCTGATCAGCGCGCCGCCGGTGCTGAACGCGATCGAGTACGACAAGTACAATTCGATCGTCTACGCCGACGTCGACAACACCGTCTTCGCCACCGAGACGCGTCGCCAGGAAACCAAGAACACCTTCGACCAACTGGTCCTGACCGGCGAATGGAAGGTCACCGACAAGCTGACGATCGACGGCCACATCGGCCGCGAGAAGTCCGACTACGACATTCCGATCTCGGACAAGTTCTACACCGAGGCGTTCGGCGGCCTGATCACCGACTATCGCGGCGACACCGGCAAGAACACCTACAAGTGGAACACCACCGACGCGAACAACTACCGGGCCCACGAGATCGACTTCTCGGCCACCTACCAGACCACCGAGCTGAACAACGCCGAGCTGAACGGCGCCTACGCGTTCAACGACGACTTCGTCCTGAAGGGCGGCGTGTCGTATCGCGGCTTCGAGAACTCGGGCTTCACCCAGGCCAATGACGACGTGAACAAGACGGCCTGGGAAAAGGGCACGCTGGACGACCGTCTCGACGGCGTCACCAAGGTCTTCAGCCAGCACCATGATCAGTCGTGGATCATCGTCGACTGGGACAAGGCGCTGTCGAAGTACGGCGTGACCCGCACGCTGCTGGCGCCCAAGGGCATCTACGCGGTCAAGGAAGACACCAACGCCGGCTACCTGCAGCTGGACTGGAAGACCGAGTTCCTGGGCCGTCCGCTGCGCGGCAACACCGGTCTGCGCGCCTATGAGACCGAACTGAAGTCCTCGGGCGTCATGTCGGTCAAGGGCGTCAACACCCCGACCGAGGCCAAGAAGAAGTACTCGGGCGTCCTGCCGGCCCTGAACGCGGTGCTGGAGGTCTCCGACCAGTTCCAGATCCGCATGGCCGCCGCCAAGAACATCAACCGTCCGGCCCTGGGCGCCTACGCCATGAACGGCTCGATCAGCGTCGACGGCTCGACCGTCACGGTGTCGACCGGCAACCCGAACCTGGATCCCTACAAGTCGAACGAGTTCGACCTGTCGGCCGAGTGGTACTTCGGCAGCGTCGGCATGCTGACCGCCGGCGTGTTCCACAAGGACATCGACGGCCTGGTCTCCAGCCAGACGACGACCAACGTCACCTACGCCAGCACGGGCCTCGCCGAAGGCCTCTATCCGGGCGTGACGGGCTCGACGATCGTCGCCCAGTACACCCGCCAGGTGAACAACACCTCGGCCAAGCTGACGGGTCTGGAGCTGTCGGCCCAGAGCGACTTCTTCTTCCTGCCGGGCGTGCTCAAGCACATGGGCGCGGTGGCCAACCTGACCCTGATCGACTCGTCGACGACCAACCTGGTCAACGGCAAGCCGCAAAAGACCGATATCTTCGGCCTGTCGGACGTCAACGCCAACGCCACCCTGTACTACGAGACCGCCAAGTGGGGCGGCCGCGTCTCGGCCAACTACCGCTCGGACTATCTGATCGACAACGGCGCGTTCAACGCCACGACCTATGTCGACGCGGCGGCCTTCTATCAGCTGACGCCCAGCATCCGCTTGTCGCTCGACGCGATCAACCTGACCAACGAGCGCGAGGAGCAGGTCAACAGCTTCAACAACGGCTTTGGCCAGACCGGCGCCCGCCGCCTGTGGAACTTCACCACCAGCGGCCGCACCGTGTTCGTGGGGGCCAACATCCAATTCTAGACGCTGGAGACTAGAGACGACGAAGCCGCCCGGGAGCGATCCCGGGCGGCTTTTTAGTTGGGCTCTCGACCGTCTTAAGCCGCGACCTGCGAGGCCTCCGCCGGCAGGCGGATCAGGTAGTCGAACGCCGAGAGAGAGGCCTTGGCGCCTTCGCCCATGGCGATGATGATCTGCTTGTACGGCGCGGTGGTCGCGTCGCCCGCGGCGAACACGCCGGGGATCGACGTCTCGCCGCGATAGTCGACCTCGATCTCGCCGCGCGGGGTCAGGGCCACGCCCGAGTCCTTCAGCCACTCGGTGTTGGGCACCAGGCCGATCTGCACGAACACGCCTTCCAGGTCGACGCGGTGGACGGCGTCGCCGTTGCGGTCCTTGTAGGAGAGGCCGTTCACCCGGGCGCCGTCGCCGTGGATCTCGGTGGTCATGGCCGAGGTGACGATCTTGACGTTCGGCAGGCTGGCCAGTTTCCGTTGCAGCACGGCGTCGGCGCGCAGCTGGCTGTCGAACTCGATCAGCGTCACGTGCGCCACGATGCCGGCCAGGTCGATGGCCGCCTCGACGCCGCTGTTGCCGCCGCCGATCACCGCCACGCGCTTGCCCTTGAACAGCGGGCCGTCGCAGTGCGGGCAGTAGGCCACGCCCTTGTTCTTGTACTCGGCCTCGCCGGGCACGTTGACGTTCCGCCAGCGGGCGCCGGTCGACAGGATCACGCTCTTGGACTTCAGGCTGGCGCCGTTCTCGAGCTTGATCTCGATCAGGCCGCCCGGGGTCTTGGCCGGAACCAGGCCCACGGCCTTTTGCAGGTTCATCACGTCGACCTCGTAGTCCTTGACGTGCTGCTCCAGCGCCGAGGCCAGCTTGGGGCCTTCGGTGTGCGAGACCGAGATGAAGTTCTCGATGTCCATGGTGTCCAGCACCTGGCCGCCGAAGCGCTCGGCCGCGACGCCGGTGCGGATGCCCTTGCGGGCGGCGTAGATCGCCGCGGCCGCGCCGGCGGGACCGCCGCCGATGACCAGCACCTCGAACGCGTCCTTGGCCTTGATCTTCTCGGCCATGCGGTCGGCCGCGCCGGTGTCCAGCTTGGCCAGGATCTGCTCGACGTCCATGCGGCCCTGGCCGAACGGCTGGCCGTTCAACAGGATGGTCGGGACGGCCATCACCTGGCGTGCCTCGACCTCGGCCTTGAAGAAGGCGCCGTCGATGGCGACGTGGCGGATGCGCGGGTTCAGGGCGCTCATCGTGTTCAGGGCCTGCACCACGTCGGGGCAGTTCTGGCACGACTGCGAGAAATAGGTTTCGAAGCGGTAGTCGCCGTCCAGGCTCTTGATGCGCTCGATCACCTCGTCGTCGAGGCGCGGCGGGTGGCCGCCGACGTGCAGCAAAGCGAGCACCAGCGAGGTGAACTCGTGGCCCAGCGGCAGGCCGGCGAACCGGACGTCCGCATCGCCCGCGGCGCGCGTGATGGCGAACGACGGCTTGCGTTCGTTGTCGCCGGCCAGGTTCAGGGTGACCTTGTCCGAGGTGGCGACGATGTCTTCCAGCAGCGCCTTCATCTCGGCCGAGCCGGCGGAGTCGTCCAGCGACGCGACCAGTTCGATCGGCTGGCGCAGGTTCTGCAGATAGGTGGTCAGCTGGGTCTTCAGACCGGCGTCCAGCATGATGGGCTCCCTGGTGGGTTGGGGAGTGAAACGGGGCGTTCGATTGTCGGGGAGAGCATCGAACGCGGCGAGCGATCGAGAAGGGTGCGCCGCCGCCCGCCCTGCGACGGGTGGCGGCGCGGTATTCAGGTCTTAGATCTTGCCGACGAGGTCGAGCGAGGGGGCCAGGGTCTTTTCACCCTCTTCCCACTTGGCCGGGCAGACTTCGCCCGGGTGCGAGGCCACGTACTGGGCGGCCTTGACCTTGCGGAGCAGTTCGGCGGCGTTGCGGCCGATGCCTTCGGCGGTGACTTCCATGAACTGGATGACGCCTTGCGGGTCGACCAGGAAGGTGCCGCGGTCGGCCAGGCCGACGCCCGGACGCATGATGTCGAAGTTGTTGGTCACCAGGCCCGACGGGTCGCCGATCATGGTGTACTTGATCTTGCCGATGGCCGGCGAGCTGTCGTGCCAGGCCTTGTGCGAGAAGTGCGTGTCGGTCGAGACCGAGTAGATCTCAACGCCCAGCTTCTGGAACGTGTCGTAGTTGTCGGCCAGGTCTTCCAGCTCGGTCGGGCACACGAAGGTGAAGTCGGCCGGGTAGAAGAAGAAGATCGACCACTTGCCCTTCACGTCGGCTTCGCTGACCGTGACGAACTTGCCGTCCTTGAAGGCCTGGGCGGTGAAGGGTTTGATCTCGGTGTTGATCAGCGACATGGGGCGCTCCGTTGAAAGGATGCGCAGTCTTTAAGGCTCGGCTGATGATCGAGCAAATTGATAAATCTTCTGGACGGAATAGAGTGGGTCTATGGCCCGCTCCCGGCGGTCTGGGCGGCGGCGAGGACCTCGCCGCCGCCGCGCCGGCGGACATGCCGTATGCGGACGGTCCGTAACGGGAAGGGCGGTCCGTCCCCTCGGCGAGCTGGCTCGCCGCCGCCTTCCCGATGTCGCGCGGATCACCCCCAGATGATCCGACCGTCGCGCCGAACTCCGCGCCTCCCCAGACGCGGACATCCGCCAGGGGCGCAAGTGATTGAAGCGGGGCGTCGAGGTCGAGAGGCGAGGCGCCCTCAGGCCGTCTCGCCAGGGCGGACGACCTTCGGGTGGGCGCCTTAAGCGAGCGGGCGCCTCTAAATCAGCCAGCTTTGGGGGCGAGGATAGGCCTCGCCGCGCGACAGGTAGTAGATGCCGGCGATGCAGCGGGCGATGAACCACAGGCTGATCCCGCCCATGATGACCCCGCCGAGCATCAGCATCGGAATACCGATCAACACCAGGCTCAGCGGAATGCCGATCAGGAAGATCGCCAGGCCCAGCAGGAAGCCGGCGATCGACAGCCAGAAGCTCCGGATGGCGAAGGTGAAATGGGTCGCGTTCACGGGGCCGGCGGCGTCGCGGCTGACATAGGCCACGATCAGGCCGACGATGAAGGTCAGGCCGTTGGTGAAGCCCAGCAGGTACAGGCCGTAGACGACGGCCGGCAGCAGCTTG
Source organism: Caulobacter segnis (assembly GCF_031454995.1). GTDB lineage: Bacteria > Pseudomonadota > Alphaproteobacteria > Caulobacterales > Caulobacteraceae > Caulobacter > Caulobacter segnis_E. Next base: position 60,111 of record NZ_JAVDRV010000007.1, read on the forward strand.
TCCTCGTCGGCGCGCGGGGTGACGATGGTGTCGGTCATGGTTACAGCATCCAGCTCTTGGGCGTGGGATAGGGTTGGTTCTTAAACAGATTGGACAGGCCGATGATCCCGCGGACGATGATCCACAGGCCGACCGCGACCATCAGCACCACGCCGATACCGATCACGGTCAGCAGGGCAGAGATCGTGGCGAACAGCACGGCCAGCCAGAAGGTCCGGATCTGGAACTCGTAGTGGCTAGCCAGCCATTCGGGCGCGTCCTTGCGGCTGACATAGGCCAGGATCGCGGCGATCACGCAGGTCAGGCCGCCGGTCGGCGGGCCCGCGATCAGCAGGGCGTAGCCGATGCCGGGCAAGGTCTTGTCGTCCTGCAGCCGAGGCGGGACGGCGGGGTCTAGAGTGGGGTCGGACACGGTTTTGAGCCTAGGGATATCGTCGTTGGCTCAACGATCGCGCCGACGAGGGCGGGATGCAAATGAAGGTGGCGTCATGACGCCGTTTTCACCTTCGCGGAAAACATTACAAAAAAGTCATGTTCTTTGAAGCCATCCGCTCGGGCGCGACTGGCGTACCGCATGGTGACCGCGCGCCGTCGACTTCTCCCCACCCATCCCCCCCAATTCGATGGAAGGTTCCAAAGATGATGCGTTCGATCCCGCGCCGCTTGGCGGTGCTGGCGCTCGCCGCCACGGCTGTGTCCACCCCGGCTTTCGCCGATCACCACGGCGCCAAGCCTAACATCGTCGGCGTCGCCGCCGGCAATGCGGACTTCTCCACGCTGGTGACGGCGGTCAAGGCCGCCGGCCTCGTCGACACCCTGTCGGGCGCGGGTCCGTTCACGGTGTTCGCCCCGACCAACGCCGCCTTCGGCAAGCTGCCCGCGGGCACGGTCGAGACCCTGGTCAAGCCGGAGAACAAGGCGACCCTGACCAAGATCCTCACCTGCCACGTCGTGGCCGGGAAGGTCGTGGCCAAGGACCTGCTGGCGGCCATCACGGCCAACGGCGGCGCCTACACGATCAAGACGGTCGGCGGCTGCCAGTTCAAGGCGGCGGTCGAGGGCGGCAAGGTCGTCATCACCGACGAGAAGGGCGGCAAGAGCACCGTCGCCGCCACCGATGTCGAAGCCAGCAACGGCGTGATCCACGTGATCGACAGCGTGCTGATGCCGCGCTGATCGAGACGTCTCTTTCCCTCCGCTTACCTGCGCGCGCCCCGGCCTAACGGTCGGGGCGTTTTCTTTTCAAGGCAGCAGGTCGGCGGGCGGGTCGTGCGGGTCGAAGGCTTGGCCGGCGCCGATCCAGGGCAGGGCGGCCAGGAGCAGCAACAGGACGAAGACCATCCGCGCGGTCATGTCGACGCCCACGGCGGCCATGCCCACGCTCAGCGAGAACATCAGCGTCGCCGCCGCCCCGAACGTCGTCAGGGCGATCATGCCGGTCAGGGCCGCCCGCGCTTCGATCCGCGCCACGCCGAAGCGGGCCTTGGGCGAGAGGTCGGCGCCGACGGCGGCCACGGCGCGGGCCAGGGTCGAGAAGCTGGCCAGCCGGTCCTCGAACCGGCCCGGGCCCTGGTAGCTCTGCGAGACGACGACGATCCGCCGCCAGCCGAAGGTCAGCAGCAGGCTGCGCCGGCGTCCGTCCTGGCCCAGGGCCAGGCGGTAGCGGGTCAGGCTGGTCAGTGGAAAGCGCCGCTCGGCCTTGCCGCGCGTCTCCACCAGGGTCCCGGCCTCCAGCGTCCAGACCGTCTCGGGCTGGAGGGGAGAGAGCCGGGCGCCGTGGCGGATGCTCATGGGGTTCAGGCTCTTACGGCGGTGATCTCGACCCCGGCGGCGGCGGCGTGCGGGGCGAGCGCGAGGGGCTTTTCGACCCGCACGCGGGCGCGGGTGACGCGGGGATCGGTGAAGCAGGCCTGGGCCAGGCGCTCGGCGAAGGTCTCGACGAGATCGATATGGCCCTCGGCGACGATGGCGCGGGCGGCCTCGCCGACCATCTCGTAGTTCACGGTGTCGGGCAGGCGCTCGCAGTGGCTAGCGGCCACGTCCAGCTCGACATCGACGACCAGCGGCTGCATGCGGCCATGCTCGTGGTCATAGACGCCGATCTGGGCCTCGACCTTCAGGCCGCGCACGAAGACCTTGGTCACGATCACGCGCGCCAGGTCCTGGGCGAGATCCTGGGCGGGAGCGGTGTCGGGGAGCGGAGCTGCGGCCAAGGCGGCCTCTCTGGTTACGGAGCGACGATGTCGGGCGTCTTCCAGCCCAGGTGCTGGCCGCCGTCCACGGCGATCATCTGGCCCGTGACCGACGTGGCGTCAATGAGATAGCGCAGCGCCGCGGCGACGTCGTCCGGCGTGGCGCGGCGTTGCAACAGCACGCCGGCGGCCTCCGCCTCGAACTCGCCGGGCGCCTGGTGGACCGACGGCAGCACCGGTCCGGGGCCGATGGCGTTGACCCGGATGCGCGGCGCCAGGGCCTGGGCGAGGGTCTGGGTCGCCCACCACAGGCCGGCCTTCGAGAGGCTGTAGCTGAAGAACTGCGGGTTGGGCCGCCAGACGCGCTGGTCGATGATGTTGACCACCAGGCCCGCCCGATCCGCCGGCAGGGCGGCGGCGAAGGCCTCGGCCAGCACCAGCGGCGCGCGCAGGTTGGTTTCGAGGTGGAGGTCCCAGGTCCGGCGGGACAGGTCGCCCACGCGGTCGTCCTCGAAGGCCGAGGCGCTGTTGACCAGCAGGGTGACGGGCCCAAGCGCGTCGGTCGCCTGGGCGATCAGGCCGGCCGTCTCGCTCTCGTTGGCGAGGTCGGCGCGGACCAGGGCCGCGCGGCGGCCCAGCGCGCGCGCGTCGGCGGCGGTCTCCTCGGCCTCTTCGGTCGAGGCGCGGCAGTGGATGGCGACGTCGTGGCCGGCGCGGGCGGCTTCAAGAGCCAGGGCCCGGCCGATCCGACGCCCCGCGCCGGTGACCAGGGCCGCGCCGCGCGCGCTCATCGGCGGGCTCAGTCGATGCGGCCGAACTCGGCCAGGTTCAACGTCACGATGACGCCGAGGAAGATGGCGATGACGAGGATCGCGAGCATGGCGCGGCTCCGAGAGAGAAAGATGTTGGGGTTCGGCTTTAAAGGGCGAGGCCGCCGACCGCAAGCACGGGAGACCGCGTATCCAACACCGCGATCTTTTCCCGTGTCATCCCGGGCGGCGCAGCCGACCCGGGACCCAGGGGTTGAAGGAACGCCGCGCGCGCCGCCCCTGGGTCCCGGCTCTGCGCTACGCTTCGGCCGGGATGACACGAGATTTGAAGCTCCCACGCGCGCCGATAGCCTTTAAGAACACCCCCATGCTCTGGCGCCGCCGCATCGAACCGTTCACGAGACCCCTGGTCTACGCCTTCTTCCGCTTCAGACGGGGGCTGACGCTGGGCGTGCGGGCGGTGGTCACCGACGAGGCCGGCAAGATCCTCTTGATCCAGCACACCTACATCAAGGGCTGGTACCTGCCCGGCGGCGGGGTCGAGCGCGGCGAGACGGCCGAGCTGGCCGTGGTCCGCGAGCTGCGGGAGGAGGCCGGCGTCCGCGCCCTGTCCCGCCCGCGCCTGGTCAGCGCCCACAGCAACGAGATCCTGCACCCCGGCGACCACGTCCTGGTCTACCGGATCGAGGCCTGGGAAACCTGCGCCTCCAACGCCGCCGGCGAGATCCACGCGGTGGGGTGGTTCGATCCGCACGACCTGCCCGACGAGACCACGCGCGCCACCCGCCGCCGGATCGCCGAGGCGCTGCACGGGGAAGAGCCGGACGCGATGTGGTGAGGGGCTCCAGCGCCCCCTCCGTCTCGTCGCCTCGCGGCGCCGATCCACCTCCCCCGTTGCACGGGGGAGGATGCCGTCCTCCTCACCCGCGAAGCGGGGGAGGTGGCGCGATGCGCAGCATCGTGACGGAGGGGGCGCTCGTTACCCCCTTCACACCTGATCGCCGATCACATTAAATGGTTGTTTGAAACCGTCCGCCGTCTCTCCCAACTAGAGCGGGCGATCCCAACGGGCAGGAGAACGTCATGCGCGACTACACCAAGTTCTACATCGACGGCGCCTGGGTCGATCCCGCCCAGCCCAAGACCCTGGATGTCATCAACCCGGCCACCGAGGCCGTCGCCGGCGTGATCTCGATGGGCTCGGCCGCCGACGTCGACAAGGCCGTGCGCGCCGCGCGCAAGGCCTTCGCCACCTTCTCCCAGACCAGCCGCGAGGAGCGGATCGACCTGCTCGAGCGGATCATCGCCGAGTACCAGAAGCGCTTCGAGGACATGGCGAAAGCCATCACCGAGGAGATGGGCGCCCCCGCCTGGCTGGCCCAGCGCGCCCAGGCGGCCATGGGCATCGGCCACGTCCAGACGGCGATGGCGGTGCTCAAGGACTACAAGTTCGAGGAAGATCGCGGCACGACCCGCATCGTCAAGGAGCCGATCGGCGTCTGCGCCTTCATCACGCCATGGAACTGGCCGGTGAACCAGATCGCCTGCAAGGTCGGCCCGGCCCTGGCCACCGGCTGCACCATGGTGCTGAAGCCCTCGGAAATCGCGCCGTTCAGCGGCTATGTCTGGACCGAGATCCTGCACGCCGCCGGCGTCCCGGCCGGGGTCTTCAACCTGGTCAATGGCGACGGCCCCACGGTCGGCGCGGCGCTCAGCAGCCATCCCGAAGTCGACATGGTCTCGTTCACCGGCTCGACCCGCGCCGGCATCGAGGTGGCCAAGAACGCCGCCCCGACCGTCAAGCGCGTCCACCAGGAGCTGGGCGGCAAGAGCCCCAACATCATCCTCGACGACGCCGACTTCCAGAAGGCCGTCGGCGGGGGCGTGGCCTCGGTGATGCTGAACTCGGGCCAGTCGTGCAACGCCCCGACCCGCATGCTGGTCCCCGGCAAGCGCATGGACGAGGTGATCGCCATCGCCAAGGCCGCCGCCGAGGCCCACACGGTCGGCGACCCGAACGGCAATTACAAGATGGGCCCAGTCGTCTCCGAGACCCAGTGGAACAAGATCCAGGGCTTGATCCAGAAGGGCATCGACGAGGGCGCCACCCTGGTCACCGGCGGCCCCGGCCGTCCCGAGGGCCTGGACAAGGGCTACTATGTGAAGCCCACCGTCTTCGCCAACGTCACCAACGACATGACCATCGCCAAGGAGGAGATCTTCGGCCCGGTGGTCTCGATCCTGGGCTACGACACGGTCGAGGAAGCCGTCACCGTCGGCAACGACACCGAGTACGGCCTGGCGGCCTATGTCTCGGGCGGCGACCAGGGCGAGGTCCGGAAAGTGGCTTCGAAGCTCCGCGCCGGCCAGGTGAACCTGAACGGCGCCAGCCCCGACCTGATGGCCCCGTTCGGCGGCTACAAGATGAGCGGCAACGGCCGCGAGTGGGGCGACCACGCGTTCGGCGAGTTCCTGGAGACCAAGGCGATCCTCGGCTACTCGGCGAAGGTGGCGGCGGAGTAGGGCTTACTCTGAGCTAGCTGGATTTGGAGAGGGCGGGGCCGCGATGCTCCGCCTTCTATTTTCCCACGCCGTTTGCCTCGCTTCGGACTGGTGGAGTGACTACGTCGCCTGGCCGCGCTGGTGGTGCAATTGCTATAAAGCGTTGCTTCGGATATTTAGATTTCATCAATGGGTGGAATGCTTTCGCTAGAATATCGCACCGCTCAACGTTTTCTTTTGACATGTCTCTTATTGAGGAAATCAAGTTTTCAACCGTATTTGAGTAGGGTTGTGTCGCTAGAAACTCTTGCTCGGTGAGTCTGTGGATCCCAACGCGGCCGTTCATTGCAATGGGTGCGGGAAGCATTTTGTGGAGGTCTTCGTACTGGTTGCGATACTCCTTCATGGAAAGCACCATGCTTTCGTGACGGGCGATTACGAGTGTCAGATCCATTAAGAAGTTTACTTCCTGTATCTGGACAAGAAGACTCATCTCTTCAGCGTTGAGGCGCGCAGCTTCATCTATCTCGAGACCTACCATTGGATGTATACGGCGCCACAGAAGGTCTGCCTGAGCGCCGCCAATGTCTGGTTCTAAATCGCGATTCCAGACGTGTCGATAAATGTCGTGAGATGAATTTAGAACTTTCCAGACTTTAAGGCCTATTAATTGCGCCGTTTCGATATCTCTATATTTGGAGTCTGCTCTCCTATAATGATCATTTATGAAGTATCCGGCTAAAGCAACGGCAACGGCCGTCGCAGACATTATGCCTGAAAACCAGTCCGCCCAAGCTCCGGGTGCGAGGCATAGGCTTCCGAAGCAATATTTTATTTCAGTCACACTTGCCCCCTCACATCTCTTGGAGGCAGCAGCGTGCCGGACTGACCAGGTCAGTCAAGGACCGCCCTCCGGGCGGCCGCTCCGCGGCGACGCGCAGCGTCGTCCTTGAGTGACGTGGACAGCCCGGCGATCGTCTCGCCGCGGGATGTAAGGATGGCTCCCTCTCCCATGGGGAGAGGGCCGGGGAGAGGGGGTAAACCGCGCGACGGAGCGCCGGCAGGGCGGCGGCCCTCGTAATCCCTCTCCCTCCCACCGCTGCGCGGCGGGCCCCGCCCTCTCCCGCCGGGAGAGGGATCACCACGCGACTCCCTCTCCCATGGGGAGAGGGCCGGGGAGAGGGGGTAAGCCGCTCGCCGGAGCGCCGGCGGGGCGGCGGCTTTGAAACCCCTCTCCCGACCGCTTCGCGGCCACCCTCTCCCTCTGGGAGAGGGAACAGGAACACGGAAACCCCGATTCCTTCTGTTGAGCGCGCTCCGGGGCTGAGGCCATCCTCCACGCATGGACGCCACCGCCAACGCTCGCCGCCTGCGCCAATCCCAGACCCTGGCCGAGAAGACGCTGTGGGGCCTGGTCCGGGCGCACCGTCTGGGCGGGTTCAAGTTCAGGCGGCAGGTCCCGATCGGCGGCTATTTCGCCGACTTTGTCTGTGAACAGACCAGGCTGATCGTCGAGCTGGACGGCGCGGCGCACGAGGGACGCGAGGACTATGACGCCCGTCGCACGGAGGCGCTGGAGCGGTTCGGCTACATGGTGCTGAGATTCCGAAACGAGCGGGTTCTGGCCGATCCAGGTGGGACGGCGGACGATATTCTGGCGGCGTTGTGGGGCGCTACGCGAGGGTGAAACCCCTCTCCCGACCGCTTCACGGCCACCCTCTCCCTCTGGGAGAGGGATTGGGATACCCTCCCCCCATGACCACCTCCGACATCCCGCCCCCCGAAGCTCCACCCGCCGAGACCCCGATGCAGCGCGCGCTGCGGCTCAAGCAGGCGGCGCTGGATGGGCGGCCCAAGCCGCCGCGGGGCGGCAAGTTCCAGCGCCAGCAGGCCGCGCGCGTCGCCACGGGCGCCTCCAAGCCGTGGATGAGCCGCTGATGGCCGGCCTCAAGGACAAGCGCGGCTTCATCGACAAGGACCGCCTGGATCTCTCCGAGCGCCAGGCCGTCGAGTACTGGATGAAGCGCTGGGGCGTGACCCGCGACCAGATCACCGCCGCCCACCGCAAGGTCGGCAAGATGACCAAGGACATCGCCGCGGAGCTCGGCAAGAAGCGCTGAGGCGCGCGGCGGAACTCCTGGGTCTCTCACGGCTTCGACTCGGTGAAGGAGACCGTGATGTCCGACGACCACCCCAACTCCGCCACGACCCGGATCGACGTCCGCGAGCCCGAGGCCGTGCGATACTGGACCGAGGCGCTGGGCGTCACCGAGGAGGTCCTCAACGAAGCCGTCGACCATGTCGGGTCCAGCGAGGAAGACGTGCGGAAGTATATCGGCAGCAATAGCTGAGGGGTTTTAGATCCTCCCCCGCGATGCGGGGGAGGTGGCCCAGGGGGCCGGAGGGGGCCAGCTCGGCCGATCTCTACCTCGCCCCCTCCGTCGGCTCCGCCGACACCTCCCCCGTGTCACGGGGGAGGAACTTCACGAGCGTTCGCGGCGCTCTATCATCCGCGTAGACGAAATCGAACCCAGCGATTTCAACGACTTCTCACTTTTACACGCCGCTGGATCATCCGCGTTGAAACCCCGCCCATACTTGTCCTCACCCGATGGCTTGGAAGGGACGTCCGGCCGGCGATCGTGACGGCTGTCGGGGGTGGTCGAGCGGGATCTAGGTTCGGGCTGAAATCGCCCGGACGGTCCGGGGACCGGGTCGCCAGCCCGGCCCGCCCGTCGGGGGCCTCTTTCGGAAGCGGGTTAAAACCCCGCGCGTCGAGGGCTCACCGGATAACGACCGCGCGGAGCGTCTGGCTTCGTCGAAACGGTATTTATCCAATTCCTCCGGACGGATGTCCGGCGCTCCGCGTCCCCTTCCTAACCTTCAGCGGCAAGCCGCGTGAAGCCGATTCCTCATGTTCCCTCCCCCTTGATGGGGGAGGGTAGGGTGGGGGTGAAAACGGCGATCGAGGCCGCGCGCCACCGCCACCTCACCAGTCACCCCATCCCCAACCCTTCCCCATCAAGGGGAAGGGAGAGCGGAGGTGACATAACGCCGCTATTTCACCCCCTTGCCGCCGCCGCGCCCCCGGCCCACCGTGGGCTGATACGGGGAGAGCGCGGATGAACGACGACTGGAGCGCCGGCTATGTGGTCGAGACGGGCTACACCTACGGCGCCTATCCGGAGCTCAACCCGGTCCGCGCGGCCTTTCCACTGCTGCTGAAGGGCTTGCGGGCGCCCAGGATCGAGACGGCTTGCGAGCTGGGCTTTGGCCAGGGCTGCTCGGCGGCGATCCACGCGGCGACCCAGGCCGACATCGAATGGTGGGGCTGCGACTTCGCGCCGGCCCAGGCGGTGTTCGCCCGCGACCTGGTCGCCGCCAGCGGGGCCAAGGCTCACTTCTTCGACGACGCCTTCGACGAGTTCGCCGAGCGTCCGGGCCTGCCGGAGTTCGACTTCGTGGCCCTGCATGGCGTCTGGAGCTGGGTGAATGACGCGGCGCGCGAGAAGATCGTCGCGTTCCTGCGGCGGAAGCTGAAGCCAGGCGGCCTCGTCTACATCTCGTACAACACCCAGCCGGGCTGGGCGGTGGCCGGTCCGCTGCGCCACCTGATGAAGCGCCACGCCGAGGCCCTGGGCGCGCCGGGCCTGGGCCCCGCCGCCAACCTGGACGCGGCCTTGCTGACCATGCAGCGCTTCTTCGCCGAGGACCCGATCTATTCGCGGCTCAATCCCGGCGTGATCGACCGGCTGGAGGCGCTGCTCAGGCAGGACCGCGCCTACATGGTCCACGAGTACATGAACCGCGACTGGCATCCGATGTGGTTCGCCGACGTCGAGGCGCGGCTGTCGACGGCCAAGCTGTCGTTCGCGACCTCGGCCTATATGCCCGACCAGGTCGAGGAGCTGAACATCGCGCCGGGCATGGCCGGCTTCCTGCGCGAGCTGCCCGACCCGTCGCTGCGCGAGACCTTCCGCGACTTCGCCGTGCAGGCCCAGTTCCGCCGCGACTACTGGCTGCGCGGCCTCACGCCCCTGGTCGCCGCCGACCAGCGCCGGGCCCTGCGCGACCAGCGCGTGGTGCTGGCCAAGCCGGCCGGCCTGCCGCTGGACAAGGCGCGGGGGACGTTCGCCGAGGTCGACCTGGCCGGACCGCTGTACGAGGCGATCCTCGGGACCTTGAGCGACGGCCAGCCGCGCGCGATCGGCGAGCTGGAGGCCGCCGCGCCCGAGGGAACGACCTTCCCGCAACTGACGACGGCCCTGGCGCTGCTGATGGCCCAGGGCGTCGTGGCCTCGGCGCAAGGCGCGGAGACCGCGGCGCGCGGGGCGGGCACGGCGCGGGCCCTGAACCTGGAGCTGGCCCGGCGAGCGGCCGAGGCGACGGACCTGGCCTTTCTGGCCTCGCCGGTGACCGGCGGCGCGATCCCGGCCCAGCGCTTCCACCAGCTGTTCTGGCTGGCGCGCGAGCGGGAGGGCGGCGGTCCGGCCGAGTGGGCGGCCTTCGCGGCGCGGACGCTGGCCCAGCGGGGACAGGCCCTCGTCTCCGGCGGGGCGGCGCTGGAGGGGCAGGCGGCCCACGCCGCGCTGGAGGCCCAGGCGATCGCCTTCGCCGACACCGTGCTGCCGGTCTGGCGGGGCCTGGGCATCGCCTGAACTGGACAGAACGTCGCAGGGACGAGCCGCGCGAGGCCTGTCATCGTCGAGGCGTCTTCCGAGGGATTCGGAAAGGCGCGCGCGACGGGAGCGACCGGCATGCTGGACGTTGGTGGCGTAGAGCTTGAGTTCCCCTGCCCGCGCTGCGGCGCCGCGGCGCGCGGGACGATCGAGACGGTGCGGTTCCTGCCCGTGATCGACTGCGGCTGCGGCGAGCGGTTCGGCGTGTGCCTCGAGACCTTCGCTCAACGGGTCTCCTCGGCCGAGCTCGCCGCCAAGGCCGCCCGAAAGGCCCGGCGCCGGGCCTGAACGGCGCGCTTCCCCGACGTCGGACTTGCCGCGCGAGCGGTTTGGGCTCACGCTCAACAGAACAATGATAACTTGAGGGAGTGAGACCATGACGCCGCCCGACGGCGGCTCGCCGGTGCGCGAGCCTTCCGCCGCTCCGTTCAAGCCGCTGCCGATGAAGGGCCCCGACGTCAGCGTCGAGCGCCGGGCCGACGGCTCGATCGTCATCACCTCGAACCATCCTCCCGGCGACGGCCCCCGCTCGATCGCCCACCTGTTCGCCCAGAAGGCCGCGGAGCATCCCGAGCGGCCCTACCTGAAGCAGCGCGAACCGGGCCACGGCCCTTGGAGACAAGTGAGCTATGGCGAGGCGCTACGGCAGGTCGAGGGGATCGGCCAGTGGCTGCTCGACCAGGGCCTGACGGCCAGCGACAGCGTCATGATCCTGTCGGCCAACTCGATCGAGCACGCCCTGATGACGCTCGGGGCCTACGCCGCCGGGGTTCCCGCCGCGCCGGTCAGCCCGGCCTACAGCCTGATCTCGACCGACCACGCCAAGCTCAAGCACTGCTTCGAGCGCGTGGCGCCGCGCGTCGTCTTCGCCCAGAGCGGCGCGATGTTCGCCAAGGCGATCGAGACCTTGAAGGCGCTGGATCCGAACCTGCTGATCGTCACCGCCGACGGGATGGGCGAGGGCGCGGTTCCCTACCAGGCGGTCGCCGCCACGACGCCTGCCCCGGCGCTCAAGGCGGCGCTGGAGGACGTCGGTCCCGCCACCGTGGCCAAGTACCTGTTCACCTCCGGCTCGACGGGCCTGCCCAAGGCCGTGCCCCAGACCCACGGCATGATGGCCGGGGTCATCGCCGGCCAGGAGGGTCTCCGCGCCGACGAGCCGGAGACGGACGACGTCCCCCAGAGCCTGGAGTGGATGCCCTGGAGCCACATCTCGGCCGGCAACATCACCTTCAACGCGGTGATCTGGGGCGGCGGCACCCTGCACATCGACGAGGGCAAGCCGCTGCCGGGCATGTTCGAGACGACGATCAAGAACCTCTACGAGGTCTCGCCGGTCGTGTTCGGCTCGGCCCCGATCGCCTTTTCGATGCTGGCCGAGGCCATGGAGAAGGATCCGGACCTGCGCCGCTCGTTCTTCAAGAACCTGCGCTACATGGGCTATGGCGGCGCGACCCTGTCGAACGACGTCTACGAGCGGATCCAGGCCCTGGCCGTGGCCGAGACCGGCCACCGCATCCCGCTGACCACGATGTACGGCGCGACCGAGACCCAAGGCGTCACCGTCACCCACTGGGTCACCGAGCGGGTTGGGCTGGTCGGCCTTCCTCTGCCGGGCATCCAGCTGAAGCTGGCCCCCAGCGGCGCCAAGTACGAGGTTCGGGTCAAGGGCCCGACCGTGGCGGCCGGCTATCACAAGGACCCGGAAAAGACCGCCGCCGCCTTCGACGAGGAGGGCTTCTACCGCCTGGGCGACGCGGCGCGCTTCGTCGATCCGGACGATCCCTCGAAGGGCCTCGTCTTCGACGGCCGGGTGACCGAGGACTTCAAGCTGGACACCGGCACCTGGGTCAGCGTCGGCGTGCTGCGCCCCGACCTCGTCGCCGCCTGCAGTCCCTACATCCACGACGCGGTGATCACCGGCCAGGACAAGCCGTTCATCGGCGCGATGCTGTGGCCTTCGCCGGCGGGGCTGGCGGCCCTGGTCGCCGACCCGGGGCCGGGCACGCCGCTGGAGAAGCTGGTGGCGATCCTGCGCGAGCGCCTGTCGGCCTTCAACGCGGCGGCGGGCGGGTCCTCGCGGCGCGTGGTCCGCTTCACGATCCTGACCGAGCCGCCCTCGATCGACGCGGGCGAGATCACCGACAAGGGCTACGTCAACCAGCGGGCGACGCTGGAGCGCCGCGCCGATCGGGTGGCGGACCTTTACGCCAAGGCGCCGGGCGAGGGGGTCTTCGCGGTCTGAGGCCTCACCAGCTCATCTGGCCCCGCACCAGCACCGCCGTCTTGTCCGACATGCCGAAGGCCATCAGGCCGGCGGGCTTGGGCGGCGGGGCCTTGGCGAGCGCGGGCCAGCCGTCGTGATACTCCAGGGCCGCGACCTCGACCTGGCCAGGCCCCTGGGTGGTAAAGCTGAGCGTGACGCCGCTCGGATCGGGCGCGTGATAGGTCAGGTTCGACCACTGGCCGGCCTGGGTCGTCAGGCTGATCGGTCGGCCGTTGAGGCGCGGCTGGCTAAGGCCCGCGCTGGGCTTCAGGCGGATGCTGACCAGCTCGGCGCCGGGCGCGGGGATCAAGCGGACCAGCAGGCGGTCCTCGGCGCGGTCGATCGACAGTTGCGGCGCCTCGACCGGCGCGGCGCGGGTCTCGGACATCCAGGCGGGCTTGCGCCAGAACGGCGCCAGCGTCCGCTGGGCTGGCGACGAGCCGCCGTCGTCGGGCAAGGCGGCCTTCGTCCAGGCGTCGAGGCGGGGCTGCTCGGCGACGCGCCAGGCCTTGCCGGTCGAGAGGTCGGCGACGTGCAGGGCGCCGGTGGGGGCGGGCCGCTGGGCGGTTCCCTCCGCCAGGGCCGCCGCGGTGATCAGGCCGCCGCCGGCCAGCGCCAGCACGAGCGCGGCGCGCCAGGCCCAGCGGGTGGCGGCGAACTCGTGCGTCAGGGGCGACAGGGCGGGGGCGGCCAGCATGGCGAACAGAGCCAACACCGCCGGCTCCTGAACGCCAAGTCCCGCGAAGGTGAAGGCGCTCCAGGCGGTCAGCTGGGCCAGCGAGACGAGGGCGAAGGCGCCGATCAAGACAGTGAGGGCTAGCGCCACGCGCCTGTCGCGCGTCCCGCCGAGTCCGACCGCCAGGCCCGCGCCCAGGGTGCCGACCAGCAGCGGCCAGGTCAGCATGACGGTCGCGCCCGGCGCCAGGATCTGGGCCGTGACCGCTAGGACCGCCAGCACGACCAGACCACCGATCCAGCCGCCCAGGGCGTCGGTCCGATAGCCCAGGGCGAGACCGGCCAGCACGCAGGTTCCGATCCCGAGGCCAAGGCCGATCGGATCGAAGCCGCCGATCAGGCTGCAAGCTCCGCCCAGGACGATGGCCGCGACGCAGGGGATGATCCGGCTGGCGCCGCGCGCCATGGCCGTGGCGACGCCAAGGCTGGCCGCGATCGCCAGCAGGCCGGCGCCCCAAAGCAGTTGGTCGAAGCCGATCAGCAGGCCGTAGTAGCGCTGGATGTCCGTGACCATCAGCAGCCGACCCGCCAGATGCAGGACGAGCGCGGCCGTCGTCGCCAGCAGCGGCAATCCCGCCGCGCCCCGCGCGATCTCCCAGCCGCTGGCGGCGCCGAGGCTGAGCGTGCGCCAAGTCGCGAACAGGATCAGCGCGGCGATGACGCCCAGCAACGCCCAGCCGACGACCGGCGGATAGCTGATCATGAATTGCCCAAGGACGTCGGAATAGATCGCGTCCGGCGCCTTGGCCGGCAGCTCCGCGGCGTCGGCCAGGGCGCGGATCGTCGGCAGGGTCTGATCGCCGACATGCTGCAGGCTGCCTTTCTCCAGGTGCTCTGGCGTGGCCAGGGGCGTGTGATAGGCCAGCTGGTCGTCGATGAAGGCGAGGTTCAGGCCAGGCAGGCCCTTGCGGACGGCGTGGGTGAAGTCGGTGTCGTTGGGCATCCTGGCGTAGACGGTCGAGGCCAGCGAGTTGGCCGAGGGGCCCTTGGCCTCGCGGGCGAAGACGCTGATTAGCGCGCCGTTGCCAGGGCCGGTCTGGAACATCGCCGCCCGTCCGGCGTCGCCGCGCGCCTCCAGGTTCACGACGAGGCCGACACGCTGGGCCAGCGGGTCGCGCGCGAAGAAGGCCTCGGCGCCCAAGAGGTCCGGCTCCTCGGCGTCGGTGAACAGGAAGATGATGTCACGCTTGGCGACGCCGCCGGCCTTCAAGGCCCGCGCGATCTCGAGGGCGGCGGCGACCCCGGCCGCGTCGTCGGCCGCGCCGGGCGAGTTGTGGACGGAGTCATAGTGGCTCATGACCAGGATCGACGGCAGGTCTCGATCGGCTCCCGCCAGCACGCCGGCCAGGTTCTGGACCGCGGCCACCGTCAGGGAGCGTCCGTCCTTGCCGTTGGGGTGGAAGCCCTGGTCGGGGCGGACCGAGACCTCCAGCCCCAGTTCGCTCATCCGCGCCAGCAGATGGTCCCGCACCTTGGAGATCTGGGCCGAGCCAGTGGGATGCGGCGCCTGGGCGAGGACGGCCACATCGGCCATGGCGCGTTGAGACGAGAAGGCCGTGGGCGGAGCGTTGGCGGGTGGCGGCGCGGGCGCGCGCTGGCTCCAGGCGCCCAGCGCCAGGCCGACCGCCAGGCAGATCCAGACTCCGAGGAAGCGGATCGTCTTCATGCTGGCGGTCTCCCGGCGTCACAGATTACCCCCGCGCATGCTGAGGTGATGCGCCGTCGTCCGGAAGCCCCGAAGTTGAAAAGGCGGGCGGAAAGAAAAAAGGGCGACCCGGTCGCCCGGATCGCCCTTCCTCTTCCGAAAGCCATCGGGTTCTTGCCGAACCCGATGGTTCCCCCTCCCGGTCAGAACCGCGAGCGCAGCGTCAGACCATAGGTCCGCGGCGCGCCCAGGAACGCGTCGTAGGTGATGGTGTCCAGCGCCGCGCTGTAGGTGCTTTGCGTGGCGCTGAGGCCCGAGGAGCCTTGCAGCGGGCCGTTGAAGGCGACCTGCATGTACTTCTCGTTCAGCAGGTTCTGCGCCCACAGCTCCATGGTCCAGCGCTCGTCGGCCGAGCCCAGGCCCACGCGGCCGTTCACGACCGTGTACGACTTCTGGACCTTCGGCGGGAACAGGTCCGAGCCGGTGTTGTAGGACGACGAGTATTTCGCGCCGATGTTGAAGCGGGCCTTCATGTTGTCGCCGACCGGGGTCTCGTAGGTCAGCGAGCCGGAAGCCGAGTACTTCGGCGCCAGCGACAGGCGGCTGCCCGGCAGCAGGGCCAGGGCGTTGCCCGGGTCGTTGGGGATCGGCTGGTCCCCGTACTTGGTCACCGCGTAGGTGAAGCCGCTCTGCACCGTCAGGCCATGGACCGGCGTGAACCACAGGAAGTCGGCGTCGACGCCCTTTGACGTCACCTCGGGGATCGAGCGCACAACGAACGAAGTGCCCAGGAACGTGTTCAGCTGGAAGTCGGTGAACTTCTGATAGAAGGCGCTGATGTTGAGCAGCACCGTCCGGTTGAACAGGGTGTTCTTCAGGCCCAGTTCGTAGCTGTCGACGAACTCGGCCGGGAACGAGGTGTCGTAGATCGGCGCCACGCCCGTGCCGCCCGTCGGCAGGCCATTGGACGACTGGGTGCGGTCGAGGTTGAAACCGCCGCCCTTGTAGCCGCGCGCGAACGACGCGTAGCTGAACACTTCCGGCGAGAAGCGGTACGAGGCCTTGACCGTGCCGCCCCACTCCTTGTCCGTCCGCTCTTGCTGCGTGCCGCGGCCGTTGAACAGCGCGTTGGCCCAGGGCAGGCACAGGTTGCCGATGATCGTGCCCGTGTTCGCCGCGCCGACGATGCTGGCGATGCGCGCTTGGCCGGCGGGCGTCAAAGCCGTGCCGCAGGCGACCCCGCCGTCGGTGTTGGTCTGGTAGGTGTCGAGCTTCTTCTTTTCGGAGGTGTAGCGCAGGCCGGCGGTGATCTCGAACGAGTCGGTCACGTGCCAGGTGTCGTTGGTGAACAGCGCGATGGTGGTGGCGCGCTGGTCGTAGCGGTCGCGCAGGCCCTGGCCCGCCGCGAAGGACGTGTTCGGCGCGCGGTTCAGCAGCAGGGCGATGAAGTTGGGGACGCCGGCGGGGTTGGCGGCGGAGCGCGACAGCAGTCGGCCCAGATACTGCTCGTAATGATTGCCGTAGTTGAAATTGGCGCGGTTTTCGAGGCGCTCGTCGGCCAGGAAGGCCCCGATCAGCCAGTCGAACTTGTCGCTGCGGCCAGCCAGGCGCAGTTCCTGGGTATAGGTCGTGAACTCGGAATAGTTGGTGCCGTCCTTGTTCCGATAGGTGATGTCGGCCGTGCTGAAATCGGAGTCCTGGCCGTTGTCGGTGCGCCAGTTGCGGATGGCCGAGATGCTGGTCAGCGAACCGAAGGGCAGGTCGATATCGCCCTGCAGCGAGACGCCCTTGTCCTCGATCTTGGCCGGCGCGCCGCGGTTGGAATAGGCCACGCGGTCGAACGGATCGGCGGTGGCGGCCACCGGGTTCGCCTGGCCGGATACCGCCGCCAGGATGGCCGAGGTCGGGCCTGTGCGGATCTGCACCGCGCCGCAGCAGTTCTCGTCGCGGCGGCTGTAGTCGGCGATCACGCGGAAGGTGGCGCGATCGTCCGGCACGAACAGCAGTTGGCCGCGGACGGTGTAGAAGTTCTGGTCGGCGTCCTGGTCGCGCTTGGAGGGACCCGCGCCGGTCATGACGTCGTTGTAGCCGTCGCGCTGACGGGCCGCGACGTAGAGGCGGCCGGCCAGCTTGTCCTTGAACAGCGGACCAGTGACCGAGGCCGAGGCGCCCTTGGCGTCGTAGTTGCCGAAGGTCAGCTCGGCGTTCGCCCCGAAGCCGAACTCGGGCTCCTTGGTCATCACGTTGATGACGCCCGCCGAGGTGTTCTTGCCAAACAGGGTGCCTTGCGGGCCCTTCAGGACCTCGATCCGCTCCATTTCGCCGAGGTCGCCGAAGCCGACGCCGTTGCGGGGGCGGTAGACACCGTCGACCACCACGCCGACCGAGCTTTCCAGGCCGGGGTTGTCGCCGACCGTGCCGACGCCGCGCACGCGGGCGGTGGTCGAGGCTTCGGAAGAGGTCGAGGTCACCGTCAGGCCGGGGGTCAGGATCGTCAGATCCTTGATGTCCTTGACGCCGGTGTCTTGCAGGAGCTTGGCGCCGACGGCGGTCACCACGACCGGAACGTCCTGCAGGTTCTGCTCCCGCTTCTGGGCGGTGACGATAATGCTGTCTACGGTTTGAACGTCGCTCTCTTGAGCCCGCGCGGCGCTGGAAGCGCCAAGACCAACGAGGACGACAGCGGACGCAGTGCCGCAAAGCACCTGGGTGAAGCGCATTTCCTACCTCGGTTCGTTGGCCCGGAGACGCTTGCCCATCCCCAGGCTTGTTTTTCGTTGCTCCGCTCGAACGATCGTTCGAATGGATGGCCAAGGGTTAGCCGGCCTCATGGCGTTGGCAAGCGAAATCCCTTGTGACAAAAAGGCCTAGTGGCTTCTGTTGCCGGGATGTGACAGCGTTCGCTGACCATCGTGTACTTTCGAAGAAGGGTTGCGCGCGGGCGATCCCGGCCTCATCTGGCGGCCATGCCCTTGTCCGCCGCTTACCGCCCCGATCCCCTTTTCCAGGCCCTGGGCCGCGATTTCGCGGATCCTGTCGAGGCCGCCGACTTCCCGCGGACGATCCTCCGCTATCGGAACGATCGGGCGGCGGCGAGCGTGGGGCTTGATGGACTGGCCGACGCCGAATGGCTTCGCCACTTCGGCCGTTTCGAGCCCCTGCCGGACAACCAGCCGGTGCCGCTGGCCATGCGCTATCACGGCCATCAGTTCAGGGCGTACAACCCCGACCTCGGCGACGGGCGGGGCTTCCTGTTCGCCCAGCTGCGCGAAGCGGGGAGCGACCGACTGCTAGACCTGGCCACCAAGGGCTCGGGCCAGACGCCCTGGTCGCGCTCGGGCGATGGGCGGCTAACCCTGAAGGGCGGGGTGCGAGAGGTCCTGGCCGCCAGTTTGCTCCAGGCGTTGGGCGTCCCGAGCTCTATGGCTTTCTCCCTGGTCGAGACGGGCGAGGCCTTGACCCGGGGGGACGAGCCCAGCCCGACCCGTTCGGCCGTGCTGACGCGGCTGTCCCACAGCCACATTCGATTCGGTACGTTCCAGCGTCTGGCCTATTTCGATCGCCGTGACCTGATCTCGGTCCTGATCGACCACGTGGTCGAGACCTACTACCCGCGTCTGACCGACGCGCCCGATCGGCCGGCGGCGCTGCTGGAGGCGGTGGTCGCGGCCAGCGCCCGCCTTCTGGCGCGCTGGATGGCGGCGGGGTTCGTGCACGGCGTGCTCAACACCGACAATATGGTCGTCACGGGCGAAAGCTTCGACTACGGCCCCTGGCGCTTCCTGCCGCGCAACGATCCGAACTTCGTGGCCGCCTATTTCGACCATTCAGGTCTCTACAGCTTTGGTCGTCAGCCCGAGGCGGTGTTCTGGAACCTGCAGCAACTGGCCGCCTGCCTGACCCTGGTGGGCGAGCAGGCTGGACTGCTCGCCGCGTTGAACGGCTTTTCCGACGCGTATCGGACGGCGCTGCGCGAAGCGATCCTGGACCGGTTGGGCGTCCAGCCTCGCGGGGCGTACCAGGATGTCGACCTGGTCAACGCCGCGTTCGGCGCCTTGGCCGAAGGGGGCGAGCTCCTGCGCTGGGAGCCGTTCTTCTTCGATTGGTTCGGCGGCGAGGCTTCCGAGGCTCGCGCGCTGTCGGGCCCGCGCGCTGGGCTTTACGAGAACGAGGCGTTCAGGGCCTTCCGGGCTCGACTGGCCGACTACGCGCCCGACCGTCCCGAGCGCTTGGCGGACCCGGTCTTTCAGCGTGCCGAGCCAGAAGAGCTGATCATCGACGAGGTCGAGGCCCTGTGGGCGCCGATCGATCAAGCCGACGACTGGGAGCCGCTTTACGCCAAGCTCGGGCGGATCGAGGCCGCCCGGAAAGCCTATGGACTGGGCGGCTCGCGTGGCGAAAAAGACGCCCGCTGAATTTTTCCGTTCGAGTCCGGAACAATCGTCAAGGTTCCGTCTTACTGTTCCGGCACAGTGCCAGCGACGAACGCCGCGTGGAGATTCCCGATGCGCATTTTCCAACCGATCATGCTGGTTTGCGCCGTAGCCATGTCGTTCGTGGGAGCGCTCGGTCTGCCGGGTTGCGCCCGCGCCATCGGCGAATGCCTGCGCGATCGTCCGGAACTGGCCTGACCCTGCTCAGGCGCTGAGGGCTCGCGAGGCCGGGGGACTGGCCGTCGTCAGATCCTGGCGCGCGCGCATCGGAAAGACCGCCAGAAACTCGTCCAGGAACGTCCAGGTCGCGGCGTCGTGATCCATATGGTGGGTCAGCAGACCCATCGGCGCATCCCACTGACCCGAGACCCGTCGGCTGGCCATCAGCCGCCGCATCCGCGAGAGGAAGCGCCAGCGCCCTCGGAAGCGGCCGCCGCCCTTCCAACGCAGGACATCGAGGTGCGTGTCCAGGCGGGCCACGCCATCGCCGGATGCGTGCTCCTGTCCAAAGGCGGAGATCGCGCCGAGGGATGAGTCGCCGATTGCTTCGACGAGCTGGGGGGCCAGGTTGTTCCAAGGCGGCACGAACAAGGTCGGCCGCGCGCCGGCCTTATGGAAAGCCATCACCGTCGCGCGCAACTGGGCGCGAACCCATTCCAGACCGTCCTCGGGCACCACCTCGCCGAAACCTCGGCCCGGCGGCTGGCGGTTGATGTGCTTGAACCCGTGAACGGCGACCTCGATGTTCGGCTCGCCCTCGACCCGGCGCACCAAGGCGGCCAGGTGAGGGCCAGCGATAGCCGCCAGGGTCAGCGGAGCGTCGTGGCGCCGCGACAGGTCCAGCAGCTTGTCCAAGGCTTCGCCGGGCGCGCGCGCGTCGTCGTCGCGCCACCACAGGATGGGGCTACGGCCAGCCTTGGCCCAGAGTCGGAGCTCCCGGCCCAGGATCAGGCGAAAGGCGATAGGCGCGGACTTCCGCATGGCCGGGGCTACTGGGTGGCGGCTTCGGCCCGACGCAGCGGCAAGGGGGCCGAAGGGGGCATTTTCGCCGTGTCGCGAGCCCGGCTCCGAAGGATTTCGCGGGCGCGAAGGTTGGACAGGATCGGATAGAGCCCGGCCATCAGCGAGATCAGAAAGCCCAGGTCGCGTTCGCGATAGCCCTTGCGCGAGACGTAGCACTTGAAGAAGCGCCGAACGCCCCGGAAGGCGTCGTCGGGAATGCTCTTGATCTTGCCGCTGTCGACAAGGTCCTGGGCCCTCAGGGCCGTGTAGCGCGACAGGCGAGCGAACATGTCGCCGATGTCCTCGTCCACCATGTGGCGCAGCGGTTCTTTCAGGCGACCGCCGTAGACTCCGTCCAGCTTGGCGCCGGGGTGGACACGCTCGGACTTCCAGGACTTGACGCCGGAGCGAAACAGGCGCGCGGCCGAGGACGTGCCAAACGAGCCGCCCCAGCCATGACGGACCAGTTGGTCGCCGATGTAGTTGTCGATCGGCGTCTGATACCAGTCGGCCGCGTCGGCGCGGCTGATCGTCTCGCGCACTTCCCGGGCGAAGGCTGGGCTCACGCCTTCGTCGGCGTCCAGCTCGAGAACCCAGTCGCCAGTGCAGCGGGCAAGCCCGGCATGCTTGCGAGCGCCCTCGATCGGGAAGATGCCGGAAACCACGCGGGCGCCGTACTGACGCGCGATCGCCTCGGAGCCGTCGCTGCAGCGGTCGGCGACCACGATGATCTCGTCGCAGAACGACAAGGCGGCCAGGCAAGCGTGCAGGCGTTGCTCCTCGTTGTGGACGCAGAGCAACGCGGAAAGCTTGGTCATCACTCGAAATCCCTGCTCGAGCGTCCGCGCCCCGCGGCCGCTCTCACAGACGATGACGCCACCGACGGGGCCGTCCCCCCGGTCCGATGGTAAGAAACATGTAAGCTTTGCGACGCGGCCTCAGAAATTGGCCGAGAGGGCCAGGCTCCAGGTGCGGGGGCGCTGAGGCGTGACCTGACGAACCTGGCCGAAGCTGAACGGGTTGCCGTAGGCGAAGGTGTCGCTGGAGATGTTCGAGGGATTGCTGACGAACACCGCCGCCCGCCACCGATCGGTCATCACCTGCGCCGAAAGCTTGCCGGTGTAGTAGCCGCCCATGGAGGGCGAGTAGCGCGGGTCGAAGGTCAGGCGCGACGGGCCGATGTAGCCGGTCTCGGCGGTCAGCATCAGCGAGGCCTTCGCCGTCAACGGCCGCTGATAGGTGACCAGGCTGCCGAAGGACACGTCCGGCACCCCGGGCAGGCTGGCGGTCGCCGAGACGCCAAAGCCCGGCGCGATGCGGGTCAGCTTGGGTCCGTTGAAGAGGGCGTTGCCGGACACCGTCAGGCGGCTGGTCGCCCGCCAGACGGCCTCGATCTCGACGCCCCGATTGCGGCCGTCGCCGATGTTGGCGGTGTAGGACAGACCCGAGGAGAAGTACTGGTCCGTCTGGATGTCGCGCCAGTCGTCGTAGAACAGCGCCGTCCGTAGGTTCAGCCGACCTTTGAAAGGGGTCAGGGTGGCGCCGAGTTCATAGTTGCGCAGGTGGTCGGGCTTGAACACGCGGCGAGTCTCGGAAGGTGTCGTCAGGCCGCCCGAGTTGAACCCGCCAGCGCGATACCCCTCCGAGGTCAGCGCGTAGATCATGCCGCCGCCGGACAGGTCGCGCTGCAGCGAGACCTTCGGGGAGAAGCCGCCGAAAGAGGCCGTGCGATCGAGGTTTCGCGACGTGCCGGGAAACGGCGCGATCACGTACGAGCGCGTGTGCACGGTGGTTTTGAAGCTTCGGCCGCCCACTGCGGCCTTCCAGCCGCCGCCAAGGTCGTAGCTGGCCTCGCCATAGATCGCGTATTCGTTCAGCTGGTCCTTGCGATCCTCGTTGTAGACTCTGCGCGTCATGCTGGCGGCCCTGACGCGAAGCTCGGAGTCGCCTTCCTCAATGCTTCGGCTGGCGAACATGCCGATCATCCAGCGCAGCCGGCCACGCTCCGGGCCGGTGTAGAGGGCGTCCTCGACCAGCATGCGAACGCGCGAGCTCTCGTCGTAGAAGCCAAGTTCGACGCCCTTCTCGGCGAACTGGGTCACGGCCAGGGTGGCGTCATAGCGGCTGGCGAAGTTGTGGGTGACGTAGCCGGTCACCGACTCGAACCGCCCCCAATCGCCCGAGCCGCTGATCTTCAGCGAGGTCTGCCCCAGTCGGTTGCGGTGGTTTTCCCGCACCTGGTTGGCGCGGCGCGGACCGCCGGGCGCCAGGGTGACGTACTGCGTGTCCTTGGACGAGACGCTCTGGCCGGCGACGCCCAGTCGAACCTCCCATTCGCCGCGCTCGACGCGCCAGGCCACGCGACCGCCGCGGCGCGTGGTCTTGTCCACGTTCGACAGGCGCAGGTTCACGTCGTCCAGATAGCCGCCGTCGACGTCGTGATAGATCGTCGCTCGCAGGGCCGACTTGGCGCTGGTCGGCACGTTGATCACGCCCTCGAAGCGATAGCTTCTGGAGCCGGACTCGGTGTCGGCGAAGGTCGCGCCGGCCGAGGCGGCATAGGCGCCCAGCTCCGGCGCGCGGGTGACGATCCGGTAGATGCCGCTGAGCGAGCCGCCGCCATAGAGCGCGCCTTGCGGCCCACGCAGAACCTCCACGCGGTCGACGTCGATCAGCCGAAGATCGGGATCGGGCGCGTTGTAGTTCACCGGCAGGTCGTCGAGATAGGTCCCCACCGTCGACTGGGTTCGGCCCGTGAAAGTGCCGTCCGATAGGCCGCGCAGCAGGATCTTGTTGCGCCCCGCGCCCAGGTTGGTGGTGATGAATCCGGCCGTTTGGCGCGCCACCGAGCCGGTCTCGCCAGCCCCCGTATCCCGCAGCTGGGGCGAGCCGATCACGCTGACGCCACCCGGCAGACTGCCCAGCCGCGCGGGCCTTTTGCCGGCGGTGATGATCAGCGGCGCCAGGGGAGCCACGGGCTCGACCGCGGTCGCCATGACGGGGCGCGCGACGATCCGCGGACGCGGCGCGGGCTTGAGCGGCGAGAAGCGGATCGTGTGGGCGTCGACGAAGGCGTAGCCGCAGCCTCGCCCCGCCACGGCGCGGTCGAGCGCCTCCCTCAACGTGAATGACCCGACCAGCGGAGTGCCCGGTCCCCCGCAGGCCTCCACGCCGCCGACGCTGACACCCATGCGAACGCCCAGCTCGATCAAGGTCTCGGCGGCGGTGGTTTCGCGGATATCCAGGCGCGCGCGACCATCGACGGCGGCGAGAGCGCCACGTCCGCCAAGGCCTAGTTCCAGGATGCTGGCGGCGAAAAGGGAAAGGGCCCGTCTCAGGATCGGGCCCGCCTACGCGCGTCAATTCGAAGCGGACGGCCTTCCGCGCAGGACAATGGCATCATCGGTCGGCGTCGCCGAAATCGGCATCAAGCTGGACAGGCGGCGAACCATCGCATCCTGACCATCCACGATCAATACGCCGGAAAACCGTAGAGAGGCGGTGTTTTCGCCTTCAAGGCGAATGGGGCGGTCGAAATAGTGGTTCATGTCGCTGACGATCCGACCCAGCGGCTGATCGCGATAGACTAGCCTGCCCGAGCGCCAGCTCACCTGATCCTCGGCCGCCACGGCGCGGACAGATACCCCAGAAGCGCCCTCGACATGCTCAAGCATCTGGCCGGGTCGCAGGCGGACCGGCGTGTCCTCGCCGTCGGTGGAGACCTCGACCAGGCCGCGCAGAACCGTGACGCTGAGCTGCCCGTCGCGGCGGCGGACGTCGAACCGCGTGCCGATCACGCGCACCGTCTCGTCGCCGGCGGTGATTAGAAAGGGGCGGGCGCTATCGTGCGCCACGTCGAACAGGGCTTGGCCGTCGTGGACGGTGACGCGGCGGGCGTCCTTTTCCAGGCGAACCGAAATGTGGGAGTCGGTATTCAGATCGACACGGCTGCCGTCGGCCAGTTGCACGGCGCGGCTTTCGCCCTTGGCGGTGGTGTACAGGGTGTCCGGCTGGGGCACGAGTTCGCCCCAGGGCGCGACGGTGATCGCGACGGCGGCCGCGGCGGCGGCCGCGCCCAGACCGCCCAGCCAACGCCAGTCGATCGAGAACGCCCGCTTCGCCGCGACGCGCCTGGGCTCGGCCAATTCCCCCCGGACGGCCGAACCTCGCTGGAAGATCTCCTCGTCGACGGCTTGGATGGCGTCATACGCCTCTTGAGCGCCCGGCTCGGAAAGCCATGCGTCAAACGCCAGCCAGTCGGTCTCATCGACCTCCGGCCGCTGCAGGCGGGTCAGCCAATCGGCCGCCTCTTGCAGGTGCTGCGCTGACCGGCTCATCCAGCGTTGCTCCGACGAGGATCCATCATCCCCCAGGAAAAGGACGTCGCGACGATGCCTCGCCCCCCATGGACAATTGCATAAATCAACGCAGTCGCCTCGTCAGAGTCTTTAGGGCCGAGCTTATGTGCTTTTCCACGGTACTGGTGCTTATGCCCATGCGGCGTGCTGTCTCGGCATGGCTAAGACCCTCCAGCTTATGCAGCTGGAACGCGTGGCGGGTTTTCTCGGGAAGGTCGTCGACGGCTTCCACCAGCGCCCGAAGTCGCTGGCGCGCGCTGACCACCTCGTCGGCGGAGGGCTCGTCCGCCACCTCGCTGCCGGCCAGGATGGTGGTGTTGGCCTCTCGCCAGTCGTGATCGCGCGCGCCGGAGCGTTTTTGGCTGCGCATACGATCGAGCATCAGATTGTAGCCGATACGATGGAGCAGGGCGGAGGGGTTTCCCACGGTGGCGGCCGGCTCCATCGTCGTCAGCCGCAGATAGAGGTCTTGAACCAGGTCTTCGGCCTCGGCGCGCGAGTTCAGCCGCGCGGCGAAGAAGCGCACCAGATTGGCCCGCTTCTCCTCGTAAAGGCTCAACAGCACGGTCTTGTCCGAGCTTGTTGCGCTCAAAAGATCACCCGCATAGCCACACCACCGTCCCCCCAGAGGCGCAGCAATATCCATCTTTTGGGCCGAAAGACGATCATTTGTTGCGGCATTCCGACACCGGTGTCGGAAAACTCTCCCTCGGCGCATCTCGCCATGTCCGCCCTCTGTCGTGAAAGGCCAGCCACCGCCGCATCCTAGCGCGAATGGTTCGCAAAAAGAGAGGGCGAATAGTTGGTCGGGCGGTGTCCGGCCGTGTGGCGAAATGTCGCGCCGCCTCCCTCCCCACCGAGGCCACCGCCAAGGGCTTGGCCCGATCGGCGAATGACCCTACCGATGCCGGACCAACCGCGGGGAGCCACCGGATGACCGCCATTGAACAGGGCCATGCCCGCCTGTCGCTAATGCCCAAGGTCGGCGGCGCGGTGGCGAGCTTCACCGTCGGCGGTCGCGATATCCTGCGGCCCGCCGAGCCGGGGGCCGAGGACGCCTTGATCACGGCGAGCTTCCCGCTTGTCCCATTCTGCAATCGCATCCCTCACGGCCGTTTCGTCTTCGAGGGGCGCGAGGTCGCGCTGCCGCCGAACCTGGCCGGCCAGCCGCATCCGCTGCATGGCCAAGGTTGGCGTTCGGCCTGGGCCGTCGAGCGGGCCGACGGTGGCGAGGCGTTGCTGTCCTATGACCACGCGCCAGACGCCTGGCCCTGGGCCTATCGCGCCGAGCAGCGTTTCCAACTTCTCGACGCCGGCTTCCGCGCCGAACTGACGGTGACCAATACGGGCGAGACGGCCATGCCGGCGGGACTGGGCTTCCATCCCTATTTCCCGCGCCGCCCGGGCGAGACCCTGACCGCCGCGAATGACGGCGTGTGGCTGATCGACACCGACGTCCTACCGACCCTCCATCATCCGGGGCCGTGGGAAGCCGACTGGGCGGCCAGCGCGCCGGTCGAGGGGCATGGTTTGATCGACCACTGCTACACGGGCTGGGACCAGCGGGCGGTGCTGCGCGCGCCCGGCCAGCCTGACACGGTGATCACCGCCTCGGCCGAGTGTCGCTGGCTCCATGTCTATGTCCCGCCGGGCGAGGGCTACCTGTGCGTCGAGCCCTGCGCCAGTCGACCCAACCCGTTCGGCGATGGCGACACGGGCATGGTCGTCCTGCGGCCAGGCGAGCGCCGGTCGATCTGGATGGAGATCGCTACGGCGTGATCCCAGCCCGGGCCTTCAGGCGGGCGACCATGTCGCTGGACAGATAGCCGTCGGCGGGCAGTTGCTGGCTCTGCTGCCAGGCGCGTAGGGCCTTGCGGGTGTTGGCGCCGACCACGCCGTCGGCGGGTCCTGGGTTGAAGCCCACGCGGGCGAGCGCGATCTGGGCGGCCATCCGATCCGACAGCGACAGCGCCGTTTCCTGTGGCCAGGCCGTGACCAGCGGTCCGCCGCCGCCGAAACGGTCCGCCAGCAGGCCGATGCCCAGCGCGTAGGATGTCGAGTTGTTGTAGGTCCGGATGGCGAAATGGTTCGGCAGCGCCAGGAACGCCGGCCCGGCCGCGCCCGAGGGTAGGATCAGACCGGCCGGCTGGGCGGCGTCGGCGGCGGTCCAGGGCAGGCCGTCGGCGCGCCGCACGCCCTTCTCTTCCCACCACGCCGGAATCTCGCGCGGACCTTCGGCCAGGGCATAGTCGAAACCGGGCGGCAGGATCACTTCCTTGGCCCAGCCGACGCCCGGCTTCCACCCGCCCTTGACCAGCAGGTTGGCGGCCGAGGCCAGGGAGTCGGCGTCCGAGCCCCAGATGTCGCGCTTGCCGTCGCCGTCGAAGTCGACCGCCGTGGCGCGATAGCTGGTGGGCAGGAACTGGGTCTGGCCCATGGCGCCAGCCCAGGAGCCTTTCAACTGCTCGCGGGTGACCTCTCCGGAGTCGATGATCTTGAGCGCGGCGATCAGCTCGCCCTCGGCCCAGCCCCGGCGACGCCCGTCGGCGGCGAGGCTGGCCATCGAGCGGACGACGTCGAAATCGCCCTGCAGCTTTCCGAAGGCCGATTCCATCGCCCAGATCGCCAGCAGGATGTCGCGAGGCACGCCATAACGCGCCTCGATCTGGGGAAGGAATGTCAGCTGTTCGCGCTTGGCGCGGCCGATCGCGACGCGGTCGTCGCTGATCACGCCAGAGATATAGGCGCCGACCGGCTTGGAGAACTCCGGCTGTCGGCTGTCCAGGCTGATCACGCGGGGATTGGGCGTCAGGCCCGAGAGCTCGCGGTCCAGCAACGCCGGCGAGAGGCCCGCCGCGATGGCGCGGGGGCGGAAGTCGGCCAGCCAGGCGTCGAAGGCCTGGGTTTCCGAGTCGACCGTCGCCGCCGGGGCGGCGGGCGTCATCGAGGGGGGCTGGGCCGTCTGGGCCGGCGACGCGGGTTTCGGCGTCGCCGGCGAGGTCATTTGCGGGTGCGGGGCGGTCTCCGCGCAGCCGGCGAGCAACAGAACGAGAAAGACGCGACGATCAAGAGCCATGCGGGGAAGCTACCGGCGTTCGGACAATGGGTTCAATCACAAGCGCGCGGGCCGGGGTAAGTTCCCTCAAACGTGCGTCAGAGCCTTGGAGCGCATTGACTCACGAGCCCGTCGCACTTATACGCACCGCCTCCGAAACACCCGGATGTTCCGGCCGCTCTCTTCGCGCGCCCGAACCTCTCCGCTGAGTACAGAGACGGTCATGAAGGTTCGCAGCTCGCTGAAGTCGCTGAAGGGTCGCCACCGCGACTGCAAGATGGTCCGCCGCAAGGGCGTCATCTACATCATCAACAAGACCGACCCGCGCTTCAAGGCCAAGCAGGGCTGATGACGGCCGCCGTGCGT
Source organism: Caulobacter segnis (assembly GCF_031454995.1). Classification (GTDB taxonomy): domain Bacteria; phylum Pseudomonadota; class Alphaproteobacteria; order Caulobacterales; family Caulobacteraceae; genus Caulobacter; species Caulobacter segnis_E. The sequence goes on from NZ_JAVDRV010000007.1 coordinate 88,114, forward strand.
CCCAGAGCCGTTCTCTGGGATGTGGGCAATGTCATCGTGCGCTGGGATCCCAGCGCGCTCTACGCGAAGATCTTCAAGGAACCGGCCGATCTCGACCGGTTCCTTTCGCATGTCTGCACCCTCGATTGGCACGTCGCCCATGACCGCGGCGTCGACTTCGCCGAGAACGCCGCGCCGCTGATCGCGCGCTTTCCCGAGCACGCCGCCGAGATCCGCGCCTGGGACGAGCGCTTCGACGAGATGCTGTCGGGACCTATCCCCGAGACCGCCGCCGTGATCGAGGCGTTGGCCGCTCGCGACGTGCCGCAGTTCGCGCTCACCAACATGCCACAAAGCAAGTGGCCGGACGTTCAGGCAATTTCGCCGGCCCACTTTGGCCTGTTCCGCGACGCGATCGTCTCGGGCGACGAGGGGGTCATCAAGCCCAACCGCCGCATTTACGAGATCGTGCTGGAGCGGACGGGTCTAGCCGCTGGCGACCTGCTGTTCATCGACGACAGCGCCGCCAATATCGCCGCCGCCGAGGTTCTGGGCTTTCACACCCATCACTTCACCGACCCCGCGCGCCTGCGCGGCGCGGTCCAGGCGCACGGCTTGATCTGAAGTTTCTGGATTAGAAGCGCCTTCGAGCGGTTTAGCCGCTCGCGCCCACCCCTAAAGCGCTCTACCAGCCGAGGTCGCAGTCGCCTCGTGGGCTGTCGATGTTGTCGGCGAAGACGTCCAGATCGCGCACGAACAGCGACGTGCACCACTCCAGCCGATTGACCGGGCCCGGACCGTAGAAGTCGACGCGCCGGAAGCCGGCCGCGTTCAACTGTTGGAAGGCGCCGTTGTATTGCCAGCGGTCGCTGTTGTCGAAAACGATGATCCCGCCGGGCTTGACGTACTTGGCCGCCAGCCAGGCCGAGAGGGCGCGGGCCATGCCATCGACGATCACGACGTCGAAGCTCTCCGGCTCGTGCGCGGTGATCTCGGTGGCGTAGGCCACGAACTCGGCGTTCATCAGGCCGTGCATGACGTTGTGGCCTTCGTCGTGCGACAGGGGCAGTTCCGGCGGATCGGCGAAGAACGACGCGACGGCGGCCTGACGGTCCTCCGAGCAGGCCTCGTCCCGGACCCGGGTGACCACCTTCAGGTTCGGGGGCGCGTTCTCCGCGACACGGGCGGCCCAGGCGGCGTCGTGTTCGACGCTGATCACCTCCGAGCCGTGGGAGGCCCACCACAGGGACGAGCCGCCGCAGCCATACTCGAACACCCGCGCGCCCGGCTTCACGATCCGCTCCAACTGGCGGAAGGCGGGATAGGTGATCCAGGGAACCAAGCCGTTCTTGTTGCGGGGCACGCCGTCCAGGCTTTCGAACCAGCCTCGCTTTTCCAGGTACTGCTGGGCGAACTGGTAGATCAACGTGTTGATCCTGGCGTGCTCGTCGATCTGCATCCTGCCCCTCGCTTCCGTCGGGGGGAGTCTAGGCGATTCAAATAACGACGTTCCGCGACATTATGGCGCAGCGCCGCGTGCGTGATCGCCAGAGAGGACCTATGTGCGGGGCGACGATCTCGTCTGGAGCTAAATCTATGCACGTCTCGATGATCGGCCTTGGCGCCATGGGCGCGGCCATGGTTCGCAATCTGCTGGCCAAGGGCGTGACGGTGACGGTCTGGAATCGCTCCCAGGCCATCGTCGACGCGCTGGCGGCCGAGGGCGCCGTCCCCGCCGCCGACGTCGACGAGGCGTTCACGGCGGACATCGTGCTTTCCATGCTGGCCCACGACCAGGCGGTTAGGGAGGTGCTGATCGACAGCGGCGTCCTGGCCCGCGCGCGGAAGGGCGTGGTCCATGTCAACTTGGCCACCATCTCGACCGCCTTGGCCGGCGAGCTGGCCGTGCTGCACGCCGAGCTTGGCCTCGGCTATGTCGCTTCTCCCGTCTTCGGCCGTCCCCCCGTGGCTCAGGCTGGCGGATTGAACGTCCTGGCCGCGGGGCCGCCGGACGCCGTCGCGACCGCCATGCCGGTGCTGGAAATGCTGGCCGCCAAGGTCTGGCCCTTGGGTGACGATCCCGTCCGCGCCAACGCCTTGAAGCTGGCGGGCAACTTCATGATCGTGTCGGCCATCGAGTCGATGGGCGAGGCCGTGGCGTTGGGCGAGGCCTACGGCGTTCCCGCGCCAGAACTGTTGGACATGCTGAGCAGCACGCTTTTCGCCGCGCCGATCTACAAGATTTATGGCGGCATGATCGCCGAGCGCCGCTACAGCCCGCCCGGCTTCGCCGCCGAGCTTGGCCTCAAGGACGTGCGCCTGGTCCTGGACGCCGCCGAGGCCAAGGGACTGTCGATGCCGCAAGCCGACCTGGCCGAGGCGAGCCTCGAGATGCTGCTGGGCGGCGAGGACAAGAATCTCGATCTGGCGGCCCTCGCCGAGGTGGCGCGCGGTCGCGTCGAAGGAAGGTAGTGGACGGCCGCTGAATCGCGCTTCCCAGCGGCGCGGCTTCGAACTAGGTTCCGCGCCTCCGATTTCCAGCCTTTCCGCGAGACCGCCCATGGCCGACGACGCCATTCCCCACGCCGACGTCCTGAACTCCACCGCCCAGAACCAGCTGAAGTCGATCATCGAGCGCGTCGAGCGCCTCGAGGTCGAAAAGACCGAGATCATGGAGCAGATGAAGGAAGTCTACGCCGAGGCCAAGGGCAACGGCTTCGACGTCAAGATCCTCAAGAAGGTCGTCCGCCTGCGCAAGCAGGACCGCGCCAAGCGCCAGGAAGAGGACGCGATCCTCGACCTCTATCTGTCGGCCATCGGCGAGATCTAAGTCGCCCGTTTTTCGGGTGTGTCGGCGCGCGGGGCGGGGCTAGACTCCCAACATGCGCGCCAAGCCGCCCAATCCGAAAGAACAGGCCAAGCGAGCCGCGCTGAACGCCCTCAAGCGCGCTCGCCGCGCGGCCGAGAAGTCGGGCGTCGAGCTCTCCGAGTGGGAGGGCGAGTTCCTGGCCAGCGTCGCCCAGCGCGTCGAGACCTATGGCCGAGCCTTCGCCGACCCCGAGAAGGGCGCGCGCGGCCAGGCCCTGTCTGGCAATCAGGCCATCAAGCTCAAGGAAATCGCCGTCAAGGCCAAGGGCGACAGGCCCAACGGGGACGAGGCTGGTAAGGCCGGCCGCAAGCCGATGCGCCGGGGCGGGGGCTTCGGGCGCGTCGCCCGACGCGAGACCCCGCCCGCGGACGCGGATGAGTGATCGACCTCCGCCAAGCTTGGCCGTGACCCGCATAGCGGGTGGTGATTTTTTCGAATCTACCCCGGATAATGTCTAGTAGGCTTACCAAAAACCCCTGTTCGCCCTTTGCCGTTAAGGCGTTGGTAATCATACGGGCCGAAATTACAAACGATTGTAATGGGTTAAAGTCTTAATGGACGTAGGGTTCCGGGTCGTGTGCTCACGGCGGCCCGCCCTCGATGCGCACGGGTCCATGGACGCGGCTCGGCGCCGAGCGAACCCTGCCATTCAGCGGATTAGGGACCATGGCGACCACCTTTCAGATGCTGATGCGCCGCAAGTCGGAGCTCGAAAACCGCATGATCGAGGCGCAGCGACGCGCCCAGGCGCCGTTCGAGAGCGAACTGCGCGCCATCGTGCTGGCGCTCGACGCCCTCAAGCAGGCCGGCATGGCCGAGCGTCTGTCGTCGGGTGAGCCGGTGGCCTTCGCCGCGCCGCAACCCAGCCGTCGCGGCCGTCGCGGCCGCACCACGCGCGATATGATCCTGATGGCCCTGGCCCAGTCGCCGGGCCTCAACGAGGCCGAGATCGCCCGGCAACTGGACCATCGCTGGAGCCGTCCGGTGACGCCGACGGCGGTTGCCCGTGAACTCGAGGTGATGGCGGCCGAAGGTCTGACGCGCCGCTCGGGCCCCGGCTGGATCCGCCTGGACCTGACGACCGCCGACGCCCAGCGCGCCGAAGTCGAGGGCGAAGAACGGCTCAGCGTGGCGGCGGGGCTGTAGACCGCTCTCGAGTGGTCACCAAGACGCTTTGTCGGCGGCCCTTCTGATCAGCTCGCCGTCCTTCGGCAAAAGGAAGCCGGCGGAAACGTTTTCGCGGACAGCGCGCTCCACCGCTCGACGGTAGGCCCTCGCGCTCGGGTACAAGCCGCGCAGCTTGGATATCGGGAAGGGCTGATAATAGCCCTGCGCGCCGCAAGCCGCCGCTCCGGTATTCTTGCCAACATTCAGACCGACCGGCGCCGCGATCTCCGGAAGCCGAATTCCGCCCAGGGCGAGGCCAGTGGGATCCCTCCGCAAACGGCCTTCGTGGCCGAGCTGGCGTATGAGGCGAGGAGCCTTGGGAGGCGGCGGGCCTCCTCGCGACCAGATGACGAGCTTATCCAACCCAGACGCCTCGACCATATAGGCCGAGGTCGTCGTTCCGATCGCGGCGACCGTGCATTTCGGTCCGATCGCCGCCTGGACCGACGTCCCCAGATCGCGCAACTGAACAGGCTCTCGCGCGGCGCGAAGATGGCGATCCACGTGAGAGGCGCCAGCGATCTCCCACTGGCGAAAGCGAGTAGAGTCCTCCGGCTGGTTCTCGGCGTCGGGTCCAGCGGCGTCGCCCTCGGCGACGATGCGCAACACGGGAGCGGGCGTGACTGGATCGATCTTGGCGCTGGTCGCCGAGACCAGGAGAAAGCCATCGATTGTCCCGGTGTCGGCCAGGCCGCCATTGAGGTAGCTCGCCAGCCAGATCGCGGCTTGAGACTGACCCGCGGCGATCACCGTCCTGGGACGAGCGCCGATCAAGTCGCCTCGAAGCGCGGCGGCGATCTGACGAAAGATATCCAGCGACAGGGGCTCTCGCGTCATCGCGCCGCCGTTCTCGATGCGCAGATCGCCATACCGCGCCGGACTCCAGGCGCGAAGAGTCTCGGTTCCACCGAAGCCTTGAGCCGATACGCCGATCCAGGCGTATCCCGCCGCGACCAGATGATCCTGCAAGGCCAGCCAGACGTTGTCGGCGTCGAAGCCGTTCGAGGTGTTCAACCACTCGAGGACGACAACGCCGTTGAACCGCTCCGGACGATCGGGGCGTCGAACAAGCACGCGGGTCCTGAAGGGCTTCGTCGCGCCGCTTGAGAGCGCGCGTTCACCGGGTTCCGCTCCATAGGCTGTCGATAGTGGCGTCGCCTGGCCAGAGACCAGGAACTCCTGCTCCACATAGCCTTCGAGGGCCAAGTCGCGGTTCGTGGCGAAGAAGGGGTAGAGACGGCCCTGACTTCCTGGAGGCTCCTTCGCCTCGATGGGAGCCCAGGTCAGATCTTGAGCCAGCGTGTTTCCGCCGGCTGAGAGGATAAGAACGCTGACGGCGACGAGCGCGGCGTGGAATAGGCATGAACGCATGCGTTCATGGGCCAGAAATCCCGACCGCCAGCAAGGGATCAGGCGCGCGCCCGGCTCAGCGGCGCGGGAGCTTGCCCGTGGGCCGCGCCGGCTTCAGCAGGCTCTTGAGCCGCTGCTCCCGCGAGACGGGGCGGAAGATCATCAGCGGCGCGGGCGCGCGGTCTCGCGGCGCGTGTTCGGGTTCGGTGGGACGCATGGCTTAGCCGGCTTCCTTCAGATCAACTTCGATGCCTTGTTCGCGGACCTTGCGATACAGGGTCGAGCGGCCGATGCCGAGGCGGCGGGCCACCTCGCTCATGTGGCCGGCATAGACGTCGATGGCGTGCTGGATCAGGTCGCGCTCGATCTCTTCCAGCGTCCGCAGGTGACCGCGATCATCGAGGATGCGCACGGGCGCCTCGGCCGCCGGGGCGGCCATGGCGGCGTGGGCGGCCTGCAGCATCGCGGCGGCGGTCGGCGGCGGAGTCGGGGCGGCGGCCTCGAGAGGCGCGGCCAGGCCCGAGATGGCCGGGAAATCGTAGGGCTGCAGATAGGGCGCGTCGGCCAGGACGATGGCGCGATAGACCGCGTTCTCCAGTTGGCGCACGTTGCCGGGCCAGTCGAAGGCGGTCAGCAGTCGCAGCGTCTCGGGCGCCGCGCCGATGACGCGCTTGCCTTCCTCGACATTGAAGCGGCGGATGAAGGCCTCGACCAGGGCCGGAATGTCCTCGCGCCGCTCGCGCAGGGACGGGGCCTCGATCGGGAAGACGTTCAGGCGGTAGTAGAGGTCTTCGCGGAACCGGCCGGCGGAAACGGCCTGCTGCAGGTCGCGGTTGGTGGCCGAGACGATGCGGACGTCGACCTTGATCGAGCGCTTGGAGCCGATCGGGTCGATCTCGCCTTCCTGCAGGGCGCGCAGCAGCTTGACCTGCACGTCCAGCGGCAGCTCGCCGACCTCGTCGAGGAACAGGGTGCCGCCGTCGGCTTCCTTGAACTTGCCCAGGTGTTTGTCGGTGGCGCCGGTGAAGCTGCCCTTCTCGTGGCCGAACAGGATCGACTCCACGAGGTTCTCGGGGATGGCGCCGCAGTTGACGGCCACGAACGGCTTGCCGGCGCGGTCCGAGGAGCCATGCACCGCGCGGGCGATCAGCTCCTTGCCGACGCCGCTTTCGCCGGTGATCAGCACGGGAATGGCGCTCTTGGCCGCGCGCTCGCCCATGCGCTTGACCAGAGCCATGGCCGGCGAGGCGCCGATCAGGTCGGAGAAGGTGGTCTTGCCGACCGCGCGCTTGGTCAGGCGCTCGACCTCGCCCTTGAGGTCGCCCATCGACAGGACGTTGCGGATCGAGACGGTGATGCGCTCGGGGCTGGCCGGCTTGATGAAGAAGTCGCTGGCCCCGGCCTGCATGGCCTTGACCACGGTGTCGACGCCGCCGCTGGCGGTCAGGACGATGACAGGTTGAGTGAAGCCGCGGGCGCGCATCTCGGCCAGCGCGTCCTGGCCCGAGAGGCCGGGCATGACGAGATCCAGCAGGACCACGTCGGCCGGCGCGCCCGAGGTCAGGTGCGCGATGGCCGCGTCGCCGCTGTCGGCGTGCGAGACGGCGAAACCTTCGCGCTCGAGCACCGCCTGGATCAATCGACGTTGGGTCGGGTCGTCATCGACGACCAACACCGTCTTTGTCATTGGGCACATCCACCAGAACCGGCCACGCCCACGTGGAGCGAGGCTCTTGTTGGTTCAGAGTGATACACTCACGGGGTAAACACCGGCTTTCGGAGAGGTGTCGCGAACCTTAAGGTTTAGGCTTAACAGGGTCTTACGCGGGGAGCGGGTGGAAGCTGGCGGCGCCGTGCCGGATGTGACGCATTGCGTGGGCGGGGGGCGCGGGCCTATCTGCTAGCCATGAACGCGCCCTTCAAGCCCGCCGCCCCGCCCGAATGGAATCTGGCCGACCTCTATGTCGGCCGCGACGATCCCCGGATCGAGACCGACCTCTCCGCAGCCAAGGCCGCCAATGACGAGCTGGCGTCGCTGGAGGGGATGTTCCTGGAGGCTCGCAAGGAGCCCCAGCGCCTGGGCGTCCTGCTGGATCGCGGGATCACGCTCTATGAGCAGGCGACCAACGGCCTGTGGGGCGTCGGCGCCTATGCCGCCCTCGCGGCGTCCGTCGCGCGGGACGATCCGGCCTGGGCCAAGTTCGAGGCCGACCTGCGGGCGCGCTCGTCCCAGATCGCCGCCGAGAGCCTGTTCTTCACGCTGGAGCTGAACCAGCTGGAGGACGGCGAGATCGCCAAGGCGATGGACGCTCATCCCGAGGCCGCCCGCTGGGCGCCGTGGCTGCGCCGGGTGCGCCTGTCGCGGCCGCACGAGCTGTCGCCGGAGCTGGAGCGCTTCATCGTCGACAAGGCCCCTGCCGTCGCCAACTGGGTGCGGCTGTGGGACGAGACCCTGGCCAAGCTCACCGCCCAGGTCGGCGACGAGAGCCTGACCTTGTCGGAGGCGCTGAACCGGCTGTCCGACCCCGATGTCGCGCGCCGTAAGGCCGCCGCCGACGGCCTGGCCAAGGCGCTGGAAGACCGCGCTTCCACCCAGGCCCTGGCGCTCAACACCCTGGCCTTCGAGAAGCAGGTCGAGGACCGCTGGCGCCGCTACGACACGCCCGCCCAGTCGCGCCACCTGGCCAACGAGGTCGACGCCGACGCGGTCGACGCCTTGGAACAGGCGGTGGTCGAGGCCTATCCGCGCCTGTCGCACCGCTACTACGCCTTGAAGGCCAAGGTGATGGGCGTTCCGGCGCTGGACTACTGGGACCGCAACGCGCCCCTGACCGCCGCCGCCCCGCGCGCCTACGCCTGGGACGAGGCCAAGGGCATGGTGCTGGAGAGCTTCCAGGATCTGGCGCCCAAGTTCGCCGACGCGGCCCGCGTGTTCTTCGACCGCCCCTGGATCGACGCCTTGCCGCGTCCGGGCAAGCAGTCGGGCGCCTTCGCCCATCCGGTGACCGCCGACCGCCACCCGTTCGTGTTCATGAACTATATGGGTGAGCGGCGCGATGTGCTGACCCTGGCGCACGAGCTGGGCCACGCGGTCCACCAGACCCTGTGCCAGCCGCTGGGCACCCTGCTGGCCGACACGCCCCTGACCCTGGCCGAGACGGCCTCGATCTTTGGCGAGGGTCTGGTCTTCGACCGCCTGTTGGCCGAGGCTTCGCCCGAGGACCGCAAGGGCCTCTTGGCCGGCAAGATCGAGGATGGCCTCAACACGGTCGTCCGCCAGATCGCCTTCCACCGCTTCGAGCGCCGCTTCCACGAGGCGCGGCTGGAGGGCGAGCTTTCGCCCGACCAGATCGGCGCTCTCTGGCTGGACGTGATGGGCGAAAGCCTCGGACCGGCCGTGACGCTGAACGACGGCTACGAGCACTATTGGGCCTATGTCAGCCACTTCTGCCACGCGCCGTTCTACGTCTACGCCTACGCGTTCGGGGACCTGCTGGTGCGCGGCCTGATGGAGAAGCGCCGCGAGGACCCGGCCGCCTTCGCGCCGCTCTACGAGGAGCTGCTCGCTGCGGGGGGCACGCGTACCTATGTAGAGGCCCTGAAGCCGTTCGGCCTGAACCCTCGCGACAAGGCGTTCTGGGCCGCTGGCTGCGCCCAGCTGGAACGGCTGGTCGATGAATTCGAGGCTTTGGTGACCTGATGGCCGACGACATCCGCGACCCCGAACGCGACCGGCTCTCCGGCCGGCTCTCGCGCTTCGCCAAGGTGGGCGCGGGCTTGTCGGGCGCCGCCGTTTCGTACGGCGCCAATCGGATGTTCGGCGGCGACGAGGCCGATGCTCGGAACGCCAAGGCGCTGAAGGCGGCGCTGGGCGGCCTCAAGGGCCCACTGATGAAGGCGGCGCAGATGTTCGCCACCGTGCCGGACCTCTTGCCGCCCGAGTTCGCCAAGGAGTTGGCCGAGCTGCAGACCAACGCGCCGGCCATGGGCTGGCCGTTCGTGCGCCGGCGGATGGCAGCCGAGCTGGGCGCGGACTGGCAGAAGAAGTTCGCGAGCTTCGAGCACGAGGCCGCGGCGGCCGCCTCGCTGGGGCAGGTGCACCGCGCCACGACCCACGATGGCCGGGCCCTGGCCGTGAAGCTGCAGTATCCGGACATGCAGAGCGCGGTCGAAAGCGACCTGGGCCAGTTGCGCGCGCTGATCAACCTCTTCAAGCGCATGGATGGCTCGATCGACCCGTCCGAGATGATCGTCGAGATTGGCGACCGCCTGCGCGAGGAGCTGGACTACGGCCGCGAGGCCAAGCTGATGGCCCTCTACGCAAACTTCTTCGCGGGCCGCGAGACGATCCGCACGCCGACGCCGGTTCCGGAGCTGTCCACTGGGCGCCTGCTGTCGATGACGTGGCTGGACGGGCAGGGCCTCTTGGCCTTCAAGGCCGCGCCGCAGGAGGTCCGCGACCATATCGCCGCCCTGCTGTTCGAGGCCTGGTGGACCCCGATGACCCATCTGGGCGTCATCCATGGCGACCCGCACCTGGGGAACTACACCTTCGCCGGAGAGGGCGCGTCGCACCTGAACCTGCTGGACTTCGGCTGCATTCGCATCTTCCCGCCGAAATTCGTGGCCGGGGTGGTGCGGCTCTATCGGGCCCTGTCCAACGACGACCGCGCCGAGCAGATGGAGGCCTATCGCACCTGGGGCTTCCAAGGACTGACCGACGATCTGGTCGACACCCTTAACGTCTGGGCCCGCTTCATCTATGGCCCGCTGCTGGACGACCGGGTGCGCACCGTCGCCGACGACGTGCCGCCCGGCGAGTACGGCCGCCGCGAGGCCTTCAAGGTGCGGCAGGCCCTGAAGGCGGTGGGCGGGATCACCATCCCGCGCGAGTTCGTGTTCATGGACCGCGCCGCCATCGGCCTGGGCGCCGCCTTCCTGCACCTGGGCGCGCGGCATAACTGGAAGGCGCTGTTCGAGGCGTCGCTGGAGGGCTTCTCCGAAGAGGCCGTGGCCGATCGGCAGGCCGAGGCGCTCAAAGAGGTTGGCCTCTAGATCCGTGTCATCCCGGAAGTCTCGCGGAGGCTGTCCGGGACCCAGGGCCGGCGCGTCGTCGTCGCCCTGGATCCCGGTTCTTCGCTACCGCCGGTGGGGACGACACGAGCTCACTGCTCGTACGCCTCAAGCAGCGCCTCCAGCCGCCGCTGCTCGGGCTTCATCACCCAGAGGTACCTTCCAGTGTTCCAGCCGATGCTGGAGACCATGGCCAGGCCGAATACGAGTAGCATCTGCCAGGCGTCCCGGTCGGTCGCCTTTCCGACTTCTCGCAGCTGAGTAATCCCAACCACCATCGGAACCAGAAACACCGGCAGCATCATCCAGAAGATCTTCATGTTGGTCCGCGCCCGGCGGTTGGCGGCCAGCATGGCCTTCAGCGTGTCGAGCATCGCCGGTTCACCAGGCTCGCGGCGATGGCGCAGCAGCACGCCCGAGGCGAACACCCCCAGCAGCACCAGCCAGCACACCGCCATCATCGCCAGGGCGCCCCATTCGCGACCGACGTCCATTTGGCCGGTGGCGATCGTTCGGGCCATGATGACGGTGAAGATCGTCATGGCGGTCGCGGGGAGGGCGAACAGCAGGATCTCGCTCCGACGGCGAGCTTTCAAAGTGCGCATCAGGATCTCCATCAGATAGGCCCGAGCCTTGTCGTCGGGCGTGTTGGCCGGCGAGCGCCAGGCGGCTTCGAGACGTTCAAACTCCATGATTGGCCTCCTCCACGAGACTGGCGACGCGTTGGCGGATGCGTGTCAGCCGCGCCCCGACATTGGTTTCCGACAGGCCGTGCAGGCGGGCGATCTCGGCGTAGGAGAGGCCGTCCAGCGACAGCAGGATCAGGGATCGGTGCACCGGCGACAGCTGCCGAATGGCGATGTAGAGCCGCTCCAGCAATTCGCCCTGCGGATCGGTCCCGGCCTCGCGCGTTATGAGTTCCGCCTCGAGCGCCACGCCGCGCAGCCGCCGACGCGCCTCGCCCCGTCGCCAGGTGAGGGCGGCGTTATGGGCCACGCGGTGGACGAAGGTTCCCGCCGCGCTTTCGGCGCGAAATCTCGGCCGCGCCTTCCATAGCGCCAGGATCATCTCCTGCAGCAGATCCTGTTGGTCGGCTGGATTGGCGAACGCGCGCGCCGTCCGGTGCAGCATCGGCAGATGCGGCGCCAGCCAGTCGGCGAAGTCCCTGTCGACGTATCTGTCGATGTCCCGGCCCATCGGTCCCCCGTTTCGAAGAGGTTAGAAGCCGGCCGGGGCGCCGTCCTTACGGAAGGCTTTTCTTTTTTCAAACGCTTGTTAGCCTGGCCGCATGTCCGATGACCTGACAGACGCCCAGACAGCCGCGATTCCGGATGGCTTCTCCCAACTGAACTGGTCGCGGGGCTTTGGCCGTCAGATCGGGCCGCTGTTCGAGCACCGTGAGGGGCCGGGCCAGGCGCGGCTGGCGTTCCGGGTCGAGGAGCACCACACCAATGGCCTCGGCAACTGCCACGGCGGCATGCTGATGAGCTTCGCCGACATGGCTTGGGGCCGGATCATCTCGCTTCAGAAGTCCTACAGCTGGGTCACGGTGCGGCTGCTGTGCGACTTCCTATCGGGCGCCAAGCTGGGCGACTGGGTGGAGGGCGAGGGCGAGCTGATCGCCGAGGAGGACCTCGTTTTCACCGTGCGCGGCCGCATCTGGGTCGGCGAGCGGACCCTGATCACCGGCACCGGGATCTTCAAGGCGCTAAGCCCGCGCAAGCCGCGCCCGGGCGAGCTGAACTACAAGGAAGAGGCGTAAGCCATGGCCGACGACCGGGCCGCGCCCGCCTCGCTGCTCGCGCCGTTCCATGGCGAGCCCCCGCCCGCGCCGGCCTGGTTCGACGCGACGATCGCCCACGCGCCCGAGCGATCCACGATCACCGTCGAGGGGGCGGACATCGAGCTCCTGACCTGGGGCGAGGTCGGCAAGCCGGGCCTTCTGTTCCTGCACGGCAATGGCGCCCACGCCGACTGGTGGAGTTTTATCGCCCCCTTCTTCGCGAAAGACTGGCGGGTGGCGGCGATCTCGTGGTCGGGCATGGGCGGCAGCGATTGGCGCGAGGCCTACAGCGCCGAGCTGTTCGCCTCGGAGATCTTCGCGGCTGTCGAAGCGGCGGCGCTGGAAGCTGGCGGGGTCAAGCCGATCGTGGTCGGCCACTCATTCGGCGGCTTTCCGACCCTCTATTGCGCCGCGCGCCATCCCGAGCGCCTGCGCGGGGCGGTCATGGTCGACAGCAGCATCCAGCCGCCCCACAAGCGCTGGAAGGGCCCGCCGCCGCGTTCGGGCCAGGGGATGCGCGCCTATCCGACCTTGGAGGAGGCTCTGACCCGCTTCCGACTGGCGCCGCCTCAGCCCTGCGAGAACCTCTACATCGCCGACTTCATCGCCCGCCGCTCATTGAGGGAGGTCGAGGGCGGCTGGACCTGGAAGTTCGATCCGGACCTCTGGCACAATTTCCGCATGCCCGATCTTGGCGCGCTGTTGCCTGAGATCGCCTGTCCCGCCGCCTTGATGTGGGGCGAGCGCTCGAACCTGATGCAAGCCGAGACCGTGGACTATATGCTTGAGCAGATGCCCAAGGACGTCCTGCTCTTGCCGATTCCCGACGCCGACCACCACGTGATGATCGACCAGCCGCTCGCGTTCGTCGCCGCACTGCGCGGCCTGCTCGCCGGCTGGCGATGAGCCAGGCGGTCACGCCGCCGCCAGGGCTGGTGATGGTCTACATGCCCGATCGGGGCGTGGGCGACCTGATGTGGCACCTGCCGACCCTGCGCGCGATCGCCGCCCAGACGCCGGAGGGCAGGGTATTGCTGGCCGCTCGTCCGTCCAGCCGCGCCCGGGAATTGTTGGCCGCCGAGCCTTGCGTCGAGGCCATCGACTATCTGGAGTATCGCGCCGGGACCTTCCGCCACCTCGTCGAGATCGTCGACTTCCTCAAGCTGGCCCGCGCGCGTCGGCCGCGCGCGGTCTGGATCCTGGAGAAGATCGATCGTCCCGCCATCGGCGCCGCCCTCGCGGGTGTGCGCGAGCGCCGAGGCTTTGGGCTGGGGCATGGACAGGAGGCCTGGCTGACCCACGGGCCTTATCTGCCGCGATCGATGCGGCCCGAGCACCGGATCCAGAAGCTGGCCGCCTTCGAGGCGGCGCATGGGCTGACGGTCGCCAGTCGCGAGCCGGCCCTGATCCCCGTTCCGGCCGCTCTCGACGTCGTCGAGCGGCGGTTCGGCCACCTGCCCCGTCCCTGGGTCGTCTTCGGAGTCGGCGCCAGCGAGCCGAGACGCTGCTGGCCCCTGGAGAACTTCGCCCGCCTCGGCGACGCGATCGCCGATCTTGGCGGCACGCGGTTCTGGCTGGGCGGCTTTGGCGACTCGGACGCCGTCGACGCGGTCCTGGCCGCGCATGGCCACGACGGGGTCAATGTCTGCGACCTCAAGCTGGATGTCGGCGCCGCCCTGCTGTCGCGCGCCGACGTTTTCGTGGGCAATGACTCGGGTCCGCTCAATCTGGCGGCGTCGGTCGGGGTGACGGCGGTCGGCCTTTTCGGCGACAGCCCGCCGCTTGATTATTCCCGATTTCTGCGGCCCATCGTGGGCCCTCCCGGCGGCATGAGCGCGCTTTCGGTCGAAAGTGTCGCGCCCATAGTCCGCTTGAGCCTTTAGGCCCGCCGTTGTAAGCGGCGATCAGAGTTCTTCTTATCGATCGAGGATACGAAATGGCCGGCGACTATCACCGCGGTGAAATGGACATCTCCGAGCAAGCAGCCACCTACGACGCGTTCGGCAAGATGACGAAGTGGGGCTCGCTGGCCGTGGCGGTCCTGCTGCTGTTCATCACCCTGCTGTTCTGCACGCCGGCCGGCTTCATTGGTAGCGTTATCGCTTCCGCCGTGCTGCTGGGCCTGGGTGTTGTCCTGCTTCGCGAAAAGCCAGCCCCGGCCCACTGACACCGGTAGACATCGGCATATTTTTTCCCTGCCGCGCACGTCACGCCTCGACAAGAGGCAAGACTATCCCCTACAGAGCGCCTCATCCTGTTAAGGGAACAGCGCTCTGGGAGGGGTATGCCGATGGCCGTCATCGCCGTCACGAAAGAAACCCGCGCGAACGAGACGCGGGTCGCGGCCACGCCTGAAACCGTCAAGAAGCTCGGCGCGGCCGGCTTCTCCGTGGTGGTGCAGGCGGGCGCCGGGACGGCCGCGTCCTATCCGGACGCCGACTACGAGGCGGCGGGCGCCAAGATCGCCAAGACCGCCAACGACGCGATCAAGGACGCGGATGTCCTGTTCAAGGTCCGCGCCCCCGAGGCCGCCGAGATCGCGGCCCTGAAGAGTGGCGCGATCGTCGCCGCCGCGCTCAATCCCTACCAGGATAAGGAGACGCTGGACGCCCTGGCCAAGGCCGGCGCGACCGCGATCGCCATGGAGTTCATCCCGCGCATCACCCGCGCCCAGGTGATGGACATGCTCTCGTCCCAGGCCAACCTCGCCGGCTATCGCGCCGTGATCGAGGGGGCGGAAGCCTATGGCAAGGCGCTTCCGATGATGATGACCGCCGCCGGCACCGTCGCCGCGGCCAAGGTGTTCATCATGGGCGTGGGCGTCGCGGGCCTGCAGGCCATCGCCACGGCCCGGCGCCTGGGCGCGGTCGTGACCGCCACCGACGTGCGTCCGGCCACCAAGGAGCAGGTCGAGTCGCTGGGCGCTAAGTTCCTGGCCGTCGAGGACGAGGAGTTCAAGAACGCCCAGACCGCCGGCGGCTACGCCAAGGAGATGTCCAAGGAGTACCAGGCCAAGCAGGCCGAGCTGGTTTCCAGCCACATCGCCAAGCAGGACATCGTCATCACCACGGCCCTGATCCCCGGTCGTCCGGCCCCCAAGCTGGTCAGCGCCGCCCAGGTGGCCTCGATGCGCGCGGGCTCGATCCTGGTCGACCTGGCGATCGAGCAGGGCGGCAATGTCGAGGGCGCCAAGCTGAACGAGACCGTCGTGACGCCGAACGGCGTCAAGATCCTCGGCCATGCCAACCTGCCCGGCCGCATCGCCACCGACGCCAGCGCGCTCTACGCCCGCAACCTGGTGGCCTTGGCGACCCTGTTCACGACGAAGGAGGGCGCCTTCGCCCCCAACTTCGAGGACGAGATCCTGCAGGCCGCCGTCGTCACCCGCGGCGGCGCCATCGTCCATCCGAACCTGAAGACCGCCTAACTCCAGCATCGAAAGGGAGGCTCCCATGGAAGCCGTCGACCCCACCGTGTTCCGTCTGGCGATCTTCGTGCTCGCCATCTTCGTCGGCTACTACGTCGTCTGGAGCGTGACGCCCGCGCTGCACACGCCGCTGATGGCCGTGACCAACGCCATCTCGTCGGTGATCATCGTTGGCGCGCTGCTCGCGGCCGCCGCCCATGGCGGGGCGGGCGAGGCCGCCACCGGCTCGGTTTGGATCTCCAAGGGGGCGGGCGCCGTCGCCGCGGCCTTCGCGGCGGTCAACATCTTCGGCGGCTTCTTGGTCACCCAGCGCATGCTGGCGATGTACAAGAAGAAAGAGAAGAAGTGAGCGGGACTAGGGGGAGAACAAGATCATGAACGCCAATCTCGCCGCCATTCTCTACATCGTCTCGGGGGTGCTGTTCATCCTCGCGCTGCGTGGCCTTTCCAGTCCCGTGACCAGCCAGACGGGCAACCGTAATGGCATGATCGGCATGGCCATCGCCGTCGGCACCACCCTGGCTACCCTGTGGAGCCAGGGGGCGCTGGACGTCGTGACCTTGGGCCTGATCCTGGGCGGCGTCGCCGTCGGGGGCGCGGTCGGGGCGATCATCGCCCGCAAGGTCGCCATGACCTCGATGCCGCAGCTGGTCGCCGCCTTCCACAGCCTCGTCGGCATGGCCGCCTGCCTGGTGGCCGTGGCCGCCATCTACACGCCCGCCGCCTACGGCATCGTGGGCGAGGACGGCGCGATCCACCTCAACAGCCTGATCGAGCTGTCGCTAGGCCTGGCCATCGGCGCGATCACCTTCACCGGTTCGGTCATCGCCTTCGCCAAGCTGAACGGCAACATGGGCGGCGCGCCGATCCTGCTGCCGGCCCGTCACCTGCTGAACATCCTGATCGCGGCCGCCATCGTTGCCCTGGTCGTGGTGCTGGTGATCAGCGGCGGTTCGGCCATCTGGGCCTTCTGGGGCATCTTCGCCCTGAGCCTCCTGATCGGCGTCACCCTGATCATCCCGATCGGCGGCGCGGACATGCCCGTCGTGGTGTCGATGCTGAACAGCTATTCCGGCTGGGCGGCGGCGGCCTTGGGCTTCACGCTCGAGAACACCACCCTGATCATCACCGGCGCCCTGGTCGGCTCGTCGGGCGCGATCCTGTCCTACATCATGTGCAAGGGCATGAACCGCAGCTTCGTCTCGGTGATCCTGGGCGGCTTCGGCGCCGACGCCGCGGCGGCTGGCCCGGGTGGGAAAGTCGAGACCCGTCCGGTCAAGCAAGGGTCGGCCGACGACGCGGCCTTCATCATGAAGAACGCTTCGAAGGTGATCATCGTCCCGGGCTACGGCATGGCCGTCTCCCAGGCCCAGCACGCCCTGCGCGAAATGGCCGACAAGCTGAAGGAGGAGGGCGTCGAGGTGAAGTACGCCATCCACCCGGTCGCCGGCCGCATGCCGGGCCACATGAACGTGCTGCTGGCCGAGGCCAACGTCCCCTATGACGAGGTCTTTGAGCTGGAGGACATCAACAGCGAGTTCTCGACGGCCGACGTGGCCTTCGTCATCGGCGCCAACGACGTCACCAATCCAGCGGCCAAGACCGACCCGACCAGCGCCATCTTCGGCATGCCGATCCTGGACGTCGAGAAGGCCCGCACCGTTCTCTTCGTCAAGCGCGGCATGTCCTCGGGCTACGCGGGCGTCGAGAACGAGCTGTTCTTCAAGGACAACACCATGATGCTGTTCGCCGACGCCAAGAAGATGGTCGAGGGCATCGTGAAGGGGCTCTAGAGGCTCGTCACGGCGTCCATGAACGCGAAAGGCCCCGGCGGTGACGCCGGGGCCTTTTTCGTGGCCGGTGGGCGAGGGCGCGGCGGTGGGCGCCCTCGCGATCGGGCCTTGGATCACTTCGCGGCGACCTCGACGGTGCGAGCGGCGGCGGCCACGGCGAGTGCTTGACGCTGAGCCTTGGGCAGTTGTTGCTCGGCTTCGCGATGGGCGGCGGCGACGCAGGCGTTGACCGGAGCGTCGAGTTCGCCAGCGCGCATCTTCGCCATGCACAGGGCTCGGCCGGCGGTCTCGACGCGCGCCTTGAAGATCGCGGCTTGGGTCGGGCTGGCGAGGTTCAGGTCGCCGTAGGCGACGCGGGCGGTCGGCTGGGCGGCGTTGGCGGCTTGCGTCAGGCCCAGGACCGGAACGGCGGCCAAGCTCAGGCTGGCGACGGTGGTGAAGCTCATGATGAACTTGCGCATTTGAAGTATCCCTCTGAATGGCGCTGTTCGTCGCGCCGATGAATACTTTCTATTTTCGCGAGGCGGCAAAGTCCCGTTACGTCTGCTTCATGACGTGTAATTAAGCGAATGAATGAACATTAATACATGACTTTGCCGTAATGGTCTCGAGGTCGTCTTCGCCCGCCAGGTTGTCCTCGGCGCGCGACGTTCGGCCAGAGGTTTCGTTCGTCGGGTCCAAGTCGAACCGCACCGCCTTTCGAAATGAGGTGTTTCAAAACCCAGACTATCGCAAACGAATGGTTAAGCTGCGCCCTGTTTTCGCCAAAACGGCAAGTCATAGAGCCCGCCATTCATGATCCTGAAAGGTCAGTCATGAGATTTGGGCCGTCTTGGCGCGGTCCTCTCGATTGACCGGACATCCCGAGAGGTAGTGGTTTGATTTCTAGAAGCCTGGCTGTTCCGGCCCCACAACTGCGCTTGGCCTTTTTGGCGGCGCTGGGGGTGGCGGCCACCGTGGGCGCCTTGAATGGTGTTTCGGCCCTAGGCGCCTGGGTGACCGAGCCGCCGGCGGTCAGGACGGCCGCCGAAGACGCGCCGCCGCCCGCGCCTGAAGTCGAGGCTCCAGAGCCGCCGCCTCCCGCCTTCGTCTTCGATGCGCCGCTGCCGGGCCGAGTCATCGACTCTCCGTTCGGCCTGCGCCAGTTGCCTTGGGAAGAGAGAGGTCGCCTGCACCAGGGCGTCGACATCGCCGCGCCCGCTGGGGCGCCGGTGAAGGCCTCGGCCGACGGCGTGGTCAAGCGCACGGGCGTCAGCCCCACCTACGGTCGCTTCGTGGAGGTCATGCACAAGGAGGGCATGACCACCCTCTACGCCCACCTCAAGGCGCCCGCGCGAGGTGTCAAACGGGGCGCCTATGTCCGTCGTGGGGCGACCGTGGCCTTCGTCGGTAATTCTGGTCGCTCGACTGGCTCGCACCTGCATTTCGAGATCCGCAAGGGCGACAAGCCGCTCAATCCCGCGTTCTTCATGGGGCGCAGCTTCGCCGATGCCGAGGACATGCCGATCCGCGCGGCGGGCCGGGTCTCGAAGAAGGTGCGGATGGCCGTGGTGTCGAAGTGGCCGGACGGTGTGAAGGGCCCGACGGTCACGCGCGCGAAGAACGGCCGGGTGCGCGCCCGGATTCCGGTGTCCGAGGGATAAAAATCCGAACCCGACGCACCGGCGCCTCGACGCGTCGCGAACCGCCACTACATTGAACGCCATGATCCAGTTTCTCGGCCGTGGCGTCGCGGGCTTCGCGCTCCTGCTTGTGTCCTACATCGCGGTCGGCGGCCTGATGACCGCCTCGGGCGCGCCCAAGGCCCGGGGGCAGATGGTCGAGATCGAGCCGGGACGAACGCTGAGGCTGGTCTGCGAAGGGCCCAAGAGCGATCGTCCCGTCGTCTGGCTGGAATCGGGAGCCTTCGGCCTCGCCGCCGACTGGGGCGCGGTGCAGGAAGCCCTGACCGCCGCCGGCTGGCGCTCGTGCGCCTATGACCGCGCTGGCATGGGCTATTCGCCGCCCGGACCCAAGCCGCGCGACGGTCTGGCGATCGTCTCCGACTTCGAGAAGCTGGTCGCCGTCTCGGGCGAGCCGGGGCCTTACATTCTGGTCGGTCACTCGATGGCGGGTCTCCGCCTGCGCGAGTTCGCCGGGCGCAATCCCGACAAGGTGGCGGGTCTGGTCCTGGCCGACTCCGCCGGGCCCGAGGCCGCCCAGGACCCCAGGATGCAGGGCTTCATCAAGGCCTTCGCCAATATCTCGAAATGGGCGGCGCGCGGCGCCTCGCTAGGCCTCTACAAGCCGCTGGTCCATACGCGGTTGGGCGACAAGATCGATCTGCCGCCGGCCGCCAAGGCCGAGAAGGGCTGGGCCTTCGCCAACGGTCGCCACAATCGCACGGCGGCCGAGGAGGTCAGCCTGTGGGCGGAGGCCTCGGCCCAGGCCAGCCAGCAGCCGCCATTCGACCCGAAGTGGCCAGTAGCCGTGGTCACCGCCGGTCCGGTCGCCGGTCGCGAGGCGCGCAAGGCGATGCAAGAGGCCCCCGCTCGCCGCTCGGACCATGGGCTGGTGGACCACGTCGAGGGCGCCAGCCACACCCTGCTAATCGGCCGCCGCTTCGCCGACCATATCGTCCGCGCGGTCGCCTTCGTGGCGGACGCCCGCCCCAAGGGCTGATCCAGAAACGACGAAGGCCGCGCGGATCGCCGCGCGGCCTTCGAAATCTTCGGCGATGCGAAGGGAAGGGGTCTTAGCGACCGCCCGCCTTCTTCGGCATCGGCAGCAGACCTTCGCGCTGAGCGCGCTTGCGGGCCAGCTTGCGGGCGCGACGGACGGCCTCGGCCTTTTGGCGAGCGCGCTTTTCCGACGGCTTTTCGTAGTGCACGTGCCGCTTCATTTCGCGGAACGAGCCTTCGCGTTGCATCTTCTTCTTCAGAGCCTTCAGGGCCTGATCGACGTTGTTGTCGCGGACGAAAATCTGGACCAGGGGTATCTCTCCATTCGACAGCCCGACCAATATTCCCAAGTCCCTCTTGAGGGGCCGGGCGGGCGAACAAAACCGGGTAACCTGGAAGGGGTGCTCCCAGGCGATGAGGCGGGGCTGATAGCAGAGCGCGCGCGTCCTGTCCATGCGCGACGCGGCTTAAACCTCGGTGTAGACTCGGATTCATGAGCGAAAATGTCGACACATCCGGTCAAGCTACGGGTCAGGCAGGCATGAGCTGGGCCGACTCCACCGAGCAACGCGTCCTCGACGAAGCCCTGCGACTAGCGCCGACCGCCGGTTGGAACGCCGGACTTGTCAGCCGCGCCCTGGCCGCGGCGGGCCTTTCGGAGGCCGAGGGCCAGCTTCTGTTGCCCGAGGGGCCGCGGGACCTCGCCGCCCTGCTGTCGCGGCGCCATGACGCGGCGGCGCTTACTCGCCTGCGGACCTTCGATCTGGCGGCTCTGAAGATCCGTCAGCGGATTCGCGAGGGCGTGATCGCTCGGCTCGACGCGGCCCAGGAGAATGGCGATGTCCTGCGCCCCCTGGCCGTGTTCCTGGCCTTCCCGACCAACCTGCCGTTGGCCGCCCGGCTGACCTGGGAATCGGCCGACGCGATCTGGCGCTGGGCCGGCGATACGGCCACCGACGAGAACCACTATTCTAAGCGGGCGATTTTCTCGGGGATCCTGGTCTCGACTCTGGCCGTCGACATGGCCTCGGGCCGCGATTCGGCGCTGTCGCACCTGGACGCTCGGATCGACAACGTCATGGCCTTCGAGAAGTGGAAGGCGGGCCTGAAGCCGATGGACCTGGCCAGCGAGATGGTCGAGGCGCTGGCGAAGATGCGGTACGGCGGGCGCTGAGGCGGGCCCTAGCCGCCGAACGCCGCTGTCAGCCGGTCGAACTGGGCCTGCACCGGGCGGGGAGCCTCCTCGCTGGGCGATTCCACGTACATGCGGCGGTCCAGGTGCCGGACGCGCTCGTACAGGCGCTCCGAGCGATGCAGGAGGTTCGTCAGGCCGAACGGCAGTTCCTCGATCGGCGCGGGATCGCCGATCGCTTCCTCGGCCATGCGATAGTTCTCGGCGCAAGCGGCTTCCGGCGGCATCTCGCCTTCGCGGACGGCGCGCTGGACCAGCAGCCACGAGGCCACCTGCATCAGGCGCGTCGTCAGGCGCATGCTCTCGCTGGCGTAGCTGAGAGCGGCGTTGCGCGAGAGGATCTTGCTGTCATGCCGGCCGGCGCCGTCCAGATAGGCAGCGGTCTCCTCGACCAGCTGCATGCCTTCCTCGAACGTGCGGTCGAACAGTTCCGATCGGGCGAAGTCCTGAATGACTCCGGCGCGCCAAGGCGTATCGGCCAACGCGTTGACTTCGGTCATAGCTACTCAATGCCCCTTCGAAAGGCCGCGAGGAGATCTCGCTCAGACCGAGGGAACTGCAACCCTCGTGCCAGACGCCGATGTCCCGTTTCGCGACCCGCCCTCTCGAACCGACCACATCTAAACTACGTCCGGGGGCGGAATGGAACGCCTTAAGACGCCAGTAACCTCACCGAAACCTTAAAAGAACCGTTAGTCGAGGCGACCAAACAGCGCATTGGCCGCGTCGCGGCCCGCTTTCTTCTTGGCCAACTGGGTCTTGGTGCGTTCGATTTCGGCCTGGAGCGCGGCGATGCGCTCTTCCAGTTCCGCGACGCCGTAGATCTCAAGGTCCTCGTGCGTGGCCTCGATCAGAGCGCGTCCGCTGAAGGCGCGCGGTTCCGCAGCATCCTCGAACATCGGCATTCTCCCTTTTCCGGCCGTCATCTGACGCCTACCTAGGCCGCAAGGCAAGTCACACGAAGGGAGCCGCCCATGGGCGAGACGATGACCGCGATCGCGATCGAAGGCGGCAAAGGCCCCGCCGAGGCTCTCAAGGCCGTGACCGCCAACCGTCCCGAACCGGGACGGGGCCAGATCCTCATCAAGGTCGCCGCCGCCGGCGTGAACCGGCCCGACCTCCTTCAGCGCCTGGGCTTCTATCCGCCGCCGCCCGGCGCGCCCGAGACCCTGGGCCTGGAGGTGGCTGGCGAGGTCGTGGTCGGCGCGGGGCGCTGGCAGGCCGGCGACAAGGTTTGCGCCCTGCTGGGCGGCGGCGGCTACGCCGAGTACGCGATCGTTGACGCACGCCACGCCCTGCCGATCCCGGGCGACCTTGATCTGATCCACGCCGCGGCCCTGCCCGAGACGGTGTTCACGGTCTTCGCCAACGTCTTCGAGCACGGCGCCCTGAAGGCCGGCGAGACGCTGCTGGTTCATGGTGGGACGTCCGGAATTGGGACGACCGCGATCGCCATGGCCAAGGCGGCCGGCGCCAAGGTCATCGCCACGGGGCGCGGCGCCGACAAGAAGGCCAAGGCTCTCGAGCTGGGCGCCGACATCGCCATCGACGCCAAGACCGAGGACTTCGCCGAGGTCGTGAAGGCGGGCGGTGGCGCGGACGTCATCCTCGACATGGTCGGGGCCAGCTATTTCGAGAAGAACCTCGACGCCCTGAACACCGGCGGCCGCATCGTCTACATCGCCAGCCTGGGCGGTTCGACGCTGGAGGTCCCGGTGATGAAGATCATGCAGAATCGGGCGGTGATCACCGGTTCAACCCTGCGTCCTCGCCCAGCGGACGAGAAGGCGCGCCTGGCCGCCGAGGTCGAGCGCGTCGCTTGGCCCTGGGTGGCGGCGGGCAAGCTGAAACCGATCGTCGACGCGACCTTCCCCCTGGCCGACGCCGCCAAGGCCCACGCGCATCTCGAGGCCGGGGAGCACGTGGGCAAGGTGGTGCTGACGGTCGGCTAGCGATCGCCGCGCCTGGGGCGCTGGTGGCTCTCGATCCCCGTTCCCTTTTTTCCAGAACCGCATTATAGCGTTTACAACATCCCGCCCGGCCGAAAGGCCGGGCGCCGTCATTTCTGGAGGACCGCATGTCCGACATCCTGATGCCCAAGGCGACCGCCGTCTGGTTGGTGGACAACACCTCGCTCAGCTTCGAGCAGATCGCCGATTTCTGCGGCCTGCACCCGCTGGAAGTGCGTGGCATCGCCGACGGTGAAGTGGCGCGCGACATCCGCGGCGCCGACCCGATCGGCAACGGCCAGCTGACCCGCGAGGAGCTGGACCGCGCCCAGGCCAATCCGGACTACCGGATGAAGGCCCAGGTCAGCCGTCACGCCGAACTGCTGAAGCCGCAGAAGAAGGCTCCGCGCTACACCCCGGTGTCGCGTCGTCAGGACCGTCCGGACGCCATCGCCTGGTTCCTGCGCCACCACCCCGAAGTGACCGACGCCCAGATCTCCAAGATCCTCGGCACCACCAAGGCCACCATCGAGCAGGTCCGCGCCCGCACGCACTGGAACGCGGCCAACATCAAGCCGGTCGACCCGGTGACCCTGGGCCTCGTCGGCCAGCTGGAGCTGGACGCGCTGGTCAAGAAGGCCGCCGAGAAGAAGGCCAAGGACGACCTGAAGAAGGGCATCCTGCCGGAAGACCCGACCCTGCGCCCGGCCTCGGAAGCCGGCCAGTTCGAGCCGGAGGTCGAGGAAGAGGAAGAAGACTTCCGGGCCAAGCGCGGCGAGATCAAGGCCGAGGACGTGTTCGGCCAGTCGACGGCTTACGTCGACGAGGAAGACGAAGACTAAGGACAGCACGATCCTCCCCGGCGCCGCGCTCCGGGGGATATCGGCGGCTGAAAAGCAAAGGCCCCGCTCCTTGCCGGAGCGGGGCCTCTCGTTTTTCGGCTGCCGTTAGCAGCTAGTGCAT
Source organism: Caulobacter segnis (assembly GCF_031454995.1). Classification (GTDB taxonomy): domain Bacteria; phylum Pseudomonadota; class Alphaproteobacteria; order Caulobacterales; family Caulobacteraceae; genus Caulobacter; species Caulobacter segnis_E. Next base: position 112,319 of record NZ_JAVDRV010000007.1, read on the forward strand.
TCGCGCCCTAAGGCCCTCGATCTCTTCCTTCAGCCGAAGCTTCTGTCGCTTCAGCTCCCGGAGCATCGTTCCATCGCAAGCGGGTCGACTGGTCTCCTCCTGGATCTTGCGCTCGAGGTTCTCGTGACGGGACCCAAGCTCGCGGATACGGGATTCGATGGCCATGGCTCTCGGCTCCTTGCTGTTGGAGAGGAAAGTGAACACCCGCTGCGCGAGGCTGTCAGATCACATATGATTGCAACCGGCGGCGCTTGACGCGGCCGTTTTTGCTCCCATGACGGACGAACATTCACCATGAGCGACGTTTCGAAGACCGTTGATCGGCAAAGGTTGGCGGTTGGGATCACGGGGGCCTCGGGGGTGATCTACGGCCTGCGAACGCTGGATGCGTTGCGCGAGCTGGGCGTCGAGAGCCACCTGGTGTTGTCCAAATCCGCGGCGTTGACGCTCACGCAAGAGGCAGGCCTGACCGTCTCCGAGGTCAACGCCAAGGCCGATGTCGTCCATCGCCCAGCCGATGTCGGGGCCGCGATCGCCTCGGGCTCGTTCCGGACACTGGGCATGATCATCGCGCCTTGCTCGGTGCGCACGATGAGCGAAATCGCCACGGGCGTAACGTCTTCGTTGCTGACCCGCGCCGCCGACGTGACGCTGAAGGAGCGCCGGACGCTGGTCCTGATGATCCGCGAGACCCCGCTGCACCTGGGCCATTTGCGCACCATGACCAAGCTGGCCGAGATGGGCGCGGTGATCGCCCCGCCGCTGCCGGCCTTCTACGCCAAGCCCGCCTCGATCGCCGAGATGGTCGACCAGTCGGTGGGCCGGGCGCTCGACCTGTTCGACCTCTCCTGGCGGCCGGTGAAGCGCTGGGGCGAGGATCTGGAGACCATCACCGGCAAGGGCGCCCAAGGGGACGAGGGTTAATGGCGATGCGCATCTGGGACTGGGCCTTGGACGTCTATGCGCGACAACCTGTCGCGGAGGCGTGCCTGAACCTGCAGGACGGCCATGGGCAGAACGTCCCGTACCTGCTGTGGGCCGCCTGGGCGGCGGGCGAGGGGCGCTCGGCGGACCTGAAGGAGGCCGCCCGGCTGATGCGCGGCTGGGACGCCGAGATCGGGGCGCCGCTACGGGGCGTGCGCCGGGCGCTCAAGGCTCCGCGTCCGCCGGTCGACGACGGCGCCAAGGAAGCGCTGCGCGACGCGGTCAAGGCCGTGGAGCTGCGGGGCGAGCGCGTGTTGCTGGAAAGCCTGGAGGCCCTGACCGGCCCCGCGGGCGCGCCGGCCTCCGTGATCGAGGGCCTCGTGGCCGCCGCCGAAGCCTCCGGTGACCCGCCACGCCGGGCGGCCTTGGAGCAGCTCGCCAAGGCCCTTGAAAATCAATCGGCTTAAGCGCTTTTACCGCTCGTCAGCCTTTCCCATCTATCTTTCCAACGGGCCCATCTGAGATCATGTCCATGAACGACGACGATCCGTCGGACGACTCCGACATCGCGATCGAACGCCGCCTCGCCGAGCTGCGCGAGGAGCACAAGGATCTCGACGACGCCATCCAGGCCCTGGAAGAGCGCTACCAGCCCGACATGCTGCAGATCGCCCGCCTGAAGAAGAAGAAGCTGGTCCTGAAGGACGAGATTATTCGTCTGGAAGACCAACTGACGCCGGACATCATCGCCTGACGGCAGATTCCGACAATCCTGGTGACGACGATCCGGGCATTCCGCCTTTCGGCCGGGCATTCCATGGAGCCCCGACCCGTGGCTAGCCTTTACCTTCAAACGACCATGCGGTCTGCCAGGGGGCGGGATTTGAGGGCGCTGATCGCACGCTTTATGCTGTCGAATACGGGACCGGCGTCCTCCTCGATCTCGGCGTAGGCGCGGTCGAATTCCGAGGCGAGCCTATCCAGCAACGCCAGCTGCTCGCGCCCCTTGTCCGTGATCTCGATCAGAATGACGCGCTGGTCGTCGGGATTGGGGCGGCGGCTGACCAATCCTAGCGTCAGCAGCTTTGGCAACTTCTGTTGAATGAGCTGGTGCGAACGGTCCAGGGCTCGCACGAGATCGGCGACCGAGACCGGACCGAGCGTGGCGATCGCGCCCAGCAAGGACGAAGACTTGACCGGAATGACAATGCCGGCGCGCTTGAACACCTCCGCCGATTGTTGCTCGATCAGGTCGCTTAGCTGCTCGCTAAGGCGACCCAAGAAGGTGCGGTTCAGCTCGATCAATTCCAACGACCCTCAACCCAGACGGCGATAGGCGACCGTCTTGCCCGACTTCCAAACGCGCTCCAGGCCGCTCACGGCGCCCTTTTCGCGGACCAGACGGATCCGGTAGTCATCCGTCCCTTGCACCGCGAACAGGTCTTCGCCGATCGGATTCAGGGCGAGAACGAAGCGATCACGCCATTGGTAGGCCAGACCGGTCGCTGTGCGAATAAGCGTTCGTCCCTCGTACTTTCCGACCGCGGCGTCCAGGTCCGTGGCGCTCGCCGTCTTGCCCGAGAGCGCGAACGCGATGGGGAGCAGGGCCCAACGCGCGTCCGCGTCGCCCGCCTCCGCTCGACGTTGCAGCAAGACTCTTTGCCCGGCCAACAAGGCTTCCGAGGCTGGGACGACAATGTCGGGGGACACGCCGACGCCCTCGAAATCCCGCCCGCTGACCGGATCCTGGATCTGACCGAACGGCGTCTGAAGCATGAACCGGTCATCGATCGGCACGCTGGTGACCGGGTGCGCGCCGCCGGCGGTCCGTTCGCCGATGATGGTCGCGCGCCCTAGCCGTTGCAGTGAAAACGCCATCCATTCGGCGGAGGAGAACGTGGTCGATCCCGTGAGCACCACCACGGGCATGTCCGCGGAGCGCTGGCCCGGTACGGCGGCCAGATTCCATTGGCTCCGTCGCACCCGGACCCCTTGGTCATTGTAGTAGTAGTCGAAGAACTTCAGTTCCTTGCCCGCCGGGTAGAGGTAGCTCATCAGAAACTGCGCCATCTCCAAGACCCCGCCGTTGTTGTAGCGCAGGTCGATGATGAGCCCCTTGGCGCCCTCGGCGAAGCGCATGGCCCCCGCCGCCATGTGCTGGGCGTCTTGCGGATCGGCGAAGAAATCGAACCGGACATAGGCCAGACCGCCATCAAGGCGGCGGGCGTCGCGAAAGCCGAAATTGGCCGCCCGTTCGCTTTCCCGCCGTGCTTGGGTGGTTTCATCGCCCTTGGCTTTCGCCTGGCGTTCCGCCGCGACGCGGTCTGGATCGAAGGCCACCGAGAAATGCAGATCCTCGCTCGCCTTGATCAAGCCCAGCGTGAGGCTCTCGGCGAACTGTTCGCTGTCGATTGGCTGGGATTGAACCCGGCGGCCCAACTCGGCGGAGATGGCGGGGATGCGGTCGGGAAAGATGTAGTTCCGCTTCAGCGCGGCATCGAGGCGAGAAATGATTTCTTGCTGCGCCGCGCGATCCAGGGCTTGCGCGAGGGCGGTCACGGGACTCAGCGCGGCGATAGCCAGCAACGAAAGAAAAAGCCGGGAAGCCATGTTCAACACCATTATACAATGTGTTGCGCAACATATTGTATAAATGTCCGCCGTCAATCCGTGGACGGGCGCGGGTTCGTCAGGCCCAGCGCTTGTCGGTTGTCGCGGATCGAGAACGGCGCGAGCTTTAGTGCCCTCGGCCCTGCGCGGCTTCCATCGCGCGGACCATATCCAGCAGTCGCCCCGGCGTGATCGGCTTTTCCAGCCGCGCGTCGGCGTGCTGGTCGGCGCGCAGCAGGTGCGTGTCAACGCCCGACGCCATCAGGGTCACGGTGTGCGGACATGTCCGGCGCACGGCGCTGATCAGGTCGCCGCCGCTCATGCGCGGCATCGAGTGATCGGTGATGACGAGATCGGGCGAAAAGCCAGCCAGCGCCTCGAAGGCCTCCTGGCCGTCATGGCACAGCAGCACCTCGAAGCCCGCCTCCGTCAGCGTGATCTCGTAGATCATCGACAGGACGGGGTCGTCCTCGGCGATCAGAATTTTTTGCATCCGTCCCGTGCCGCCATGCTTAACAGAACCTGAAGAGCATAGTCCGCGAACGAGAAGCGGTCGCCGCGCGATAAGGTCGCACGATCTTCGGTTGTCCCCGCTGTTCGGGGAGGGGGGCGAAAAGGACCTAGGCGACGGCCTTGCGCTTGCGCATGAACATCGCCGCGTCGGCCTCGGCCAACGCAGTTTCGGGATCGGCGCCGGGCTCGATCTCGCGCACGCCGTAGGAGATGTGCAGCGGCGCGGACCACTCGCCGAACTCGACTGGCGCGCCCATGACCGCGTCGGCCAGGGCGCGGGCCTTGGTCATGGCGGTTTCCTTGTCGGCCTGGGCCAGCAGCACGGCGAACTCGTCGCCGCCCATGCGGCCGACGATGTCGCTTTCGCGGACGTTATTCTGAAGTCGTTTGGCGACGGCCTTGAGCGCCTGGTCGCCCGCGGCGTGACCAAAGCGGTCGTTGACCCGCTTGAAGTCGTCCAGGTCGAAGAACACCACGCTGGCCGGCGAGCCGTAGCGCTGGGCGAAGGCGGCGACCCGCTTCATCTCGCGCAGGAAGGCGCGGCGATTCAGCACCGGGGTCAGGGCGTCCATGTCCGCCAGGTTCTGGGCCTCGTTCAGCCGCAGCTTCAGCGCCGAGACCTCGTTCCGAAGGTCCTGGATCTCGGTCATCAGGGTCTGGAGCGCCTCGATCACCTTGGGCGTCAGGTCCGCATCGGTCAGGCCCAGGAAGGCGGCGCTGTCGGGCGCCGAAACCTCCCTGACCGCGACCTGGGCCCCAGCTCGCGCCAAGGCCCGCTTGCGGATGGCGGCGAAGGGTTCGGTCCGGGCGCCGGTAATCTTCATGACCCTACGCGAATCGAAATGGCACAGCTTGAATATGGTTAACGCCAACCGTGACGGGCGCAATCGGGGCGCCGGGATGTCGTGGTCGAGGGTCGTCGCGCGCTCTTGTTTCAGGCGTTTGGTGACGTTTTGGGCTTGCGCGAAAGGGGTGGACGCGCATACGGGGCGGCTTTCATCAACGGGATGACGCCGATGTCTTCGACCACCCCGCCTGTCGCCATCATCATGGGCAGCCGTTCGGACTGGCCGACCATGAAGGGCGCCGCCGACGCGCTGGACAGCCTGGGCGTGGCCTGGGAGGCCAAGGTGGTCTCGGCCCACCGTACGCCTCAGCGCCTGTTCGACTTCGCCACGGGCGCCGAGAAGGCCGGCTACAAGGTGATCATCGCCGGGGCCGGCGGCGCGGCGCACCTGCCGGGCATGGCCGCCTCGATGACCAATCTGCCGGTCCTCGGCGTGCCGGTGCAATCCAAGGCGCTGTCGGGTCTCGATTCGCTGCTGTCGATCGTGCAGATGCCCGGTGGTATCCCCGTCGCCACCCTGGCGATCGGCGAGGCCGGCGCCAAGAACGCGGGCCTTTTGGCCGCCCAGATCCTGGCTCTGTCGGACGGAGCCCTGGCCCAGCGCCTGGCGGCCTTCCGCGCGGCCCAGACCGACAGCGTCGCCGAAAGCGTCGAGGACTGAGAGACCAAAGATGGCTGAGTTTCCCCTGGTCCCCGGTTCGACCATCGGCATCCTGGGCGGCGGACAGTTGGGCCGCATGCTGGCCCTGGCCGCCGCGCGCCTGGGCTTCGACGTGGTGATCCAGGATCCGGAAGAGGCGTCCCCCGCTGGCCGTGTCGCCGCTCGCCAGATCGTCGCGTCCTACGACGACCGCTGGGCCCTCAAGCGCCTGGCCGAGGCGTGCGACGTCGTCACCTACGAGTTCGAGAACGTCCCCGCCGACACCGTGGCGGAACTATCCGCTCTTGGCGCGGTGGTCTCGCCGGGCGCCAAGGCCCTGGCCGCCGCCCAGGACCGGGTGGCCGAGAAGAGCTTCCTGGCCGAGATCGGCGTGCCGACCGTGGCCTTCGCCTCGGTCCACGACAGCGAGAGCCTGGCCGAGGCGGTGGCTCGCATCGGCGCGCCGTCGCTGCTGAAGACCCGTCGCGAAGGCTATGACGGCAAGGGGCAGGCGTGGATCCAGAAGGCCGCGGACGCCGAGGCCGCCTACGAGAAGATCGGCCGCCAGGCCGCCATTCTGGAAGCCCCGGCCGACTTCGGCCGCGAACTGTCGGTGATCGCCGCGCGCGGCCGCGACGGCGAGATCGCCTGCTATCCGGTCAGCGAGAACCACCACGAGGGCGGCGTCCTGCGCCGCACGGTCGCTCCGGCCAAGATCACGCCCGCGACCCGCGATCAGGCCGAGGCCATCGCCGCCAAGATCCTCACCGCCCTCGACTATGTCGGCGTGATCGGGGTGGAGTTGTTCGAGCTTTCCGGCGGCAAGCTGCTGGTCAACGAGTTCGCCCCGCGCGTCCACAACACCGGGCACTGGACCCAGGACGGCTGCGAGGTTGATCAGTTCGAGCAGCACATCCGCGCCGTCGCCGGCTGGCCGCTGGGCCCCACCGAGCCGCACCACCACGTCGAGATGACCAACCTGCTGGGCGTCGACGTCGACGCCTGGAAGAAGCTGGCGTCCGAGCCCGAGACGAGGCTCCACCTTTACGGCAAGGGCGAGGCTCGCCCCGGCCGTAAGATGGGCCACGTCAATCGCCTAAGGCCGCTACGGGATTGAGGACCGGCTTGGCCGGGGCGGGCGGCAGGCGCGCCTTGAGCCGCAGCGCCGGCTTCTCGACCAGCAGCCAGGACGCCAAGGCGAAGGGCAGGGTCAGGGCCAATGACGTCGCCAGGTTCAGCTGGCTTCGCTCGGCCAGCATCTGCTGCAGCGGAAAGCTGTAGATGTAGAGGCCATACGACAGGTCGACCGGCGCGCGCGGCGCGTTCAAGGCGCCAAGGCGGAGCGCGATCAGCGGCAGGCCCAGGAACCAGAGCGGCGTGATCAGCGGGATCAAGGCCGCGACCGCCAGCCAGGACGGGGCTCGCCACGCGCTCGTTCGTAGGGCCGCGCCGCTCAGGAAGAGAAAGCCGTTGATCGCCGCCAGATAGGCGATCCGATAGAGATCTCCCCGAGCGTCCAGGCCCAGGGCGTGGATCGCGATCGCGCTCGCCGCGGCGGCGAGCGCCAGGACGGTCAGGACCCTTGGCTTCACCTGGCGCGCCGCCCCCAGCGCCGCCAGGGCCAGATAGGCGGTGAACTCCAGCCGCAGCGTCCACAGCGACCCATTGACGACGCCGGCCACCGGCGCCGCCAAGAAGACCCCGGGCAGGTCGTAGGTCACCGCGTAGAGGGTCAGGTTCTTCAGCACGTAGCCGTAGACCTCTGGCGAGGCCAGGTAGTCGCTTCTCGCGAGCGCCGTGCTCGCGGGGCCGATGACGAAGGCGGTGACCAGAAGCGCCGCTAGCAGCCCCGGGAAGATGCGCAGGGCGCGCTTGGCGATGAAGCTCCAGAGGCGGGGCGTCCGTTCGAGGCTTCCCGACACCAGATAGCCGCTGATCACGAAGAACACCCCGACCCCAAGCGCGCCGAGATCCAGGCTTGTCCCGATCATGATCGGGGGCTCCCCGTTCAGCACTCGGGCGTGGTGGGCGATCACCAGGATCGCGGCGATCAGCCGTAGATAATCAAAGCCGCCCATGGTGAACTCAAGGTGGAGCCTAGGCCTCACCTTAGACTCGTCGTTGAAAGGCCTGGCAAGGGGCCATGGAGGGGACGCCGATGCCGCCGACGATCGAGACCGAACGCCTCGTCCTGCGGGCGCCGGTCCAGGCGGACTTCGACGCCGGCTGGGCCGAGTTCCATGCCGACCCGGAATGCATGCGCTATCTCGGGGGAGCGATGCCCAGAGCGGTGGCCTGGCGGGCCTTGGCCCAGGTGGTCGGCATGTGGTCGCTGCTGGGCTTTGGTCAGTTCTCGGCGATCGAGAAGGCGACCGGCCGCTGGGTCGGTCGCGTGGGCCCCTGGCGGCCCGAGGGCTGGCCCGCGCCGGAAGTCGGCTGGCTGTTCCATCGCTCGGCCTGGGGCAAGGGCTACGCCACGGAGGCGGGCCGGGCGTGCCTTGAGCATGTCTTCGAGACGCTGGGCTGGGACTTCGTCGGCCACATGATCCACCCCGACAACCGGCCCTCTCAAGCCGTGGCCCAGCGGTTGGGCTCTCGCCTGGTCGAGATGGTCACCCTGCCGCCGCCGATGGACGTGGCCGGGCCCACACAGATGTGGGGGCAGACCGCCGATGCGTGGCGTCAGTCCGCCTCGTCCGGCGCGCTCAGATCGTCGACGTCGAAGTCGTAGTCCAGCAGGTCGCCTGGCTTGCACTCGAGGGCCGCGCAGAGCCGGGCCAGGGTGCGGAACCGGATGCCTTTCACCTTGCCCGAGCGGAACAGCGATAGCTGGGTTTCGCTGAGCCCCACTTCGGCGGCGAGGTCGCGGGCCTTCAGGCCCTTGGCGACAATCAGAGCGTCCAGGGTGACGCGGACAGGCATCAGATCATCTCGTCGAGTTCGGCTTGCGCCGCCAGGGCTTGGTCCATCACGCGGCCAAGCAGGAAGACCGCGCCGCCGATCATGCCCAGCGTCATGCCGGCCACGTCGAAGTGCAGATAGCCGCCCTTGGCGTGGCCGACCAGCCGCATCAGGTTGGTGACCCCGAACACGCCGATGAGGCCGCCGACGCCGAGGGCGATCCCGACCCTCCGCAGCGCGGGCGGCAAGGCCGCCTGGATAAGTCGGCCGTTCGCCAATTCCCCGAGCGTCCGCCCGATCGTCCAGACCGCGAACAGGTAACAGGCGATCGGCAGGTTCCAGATCGTCGCGGCCAGCATCTGGTCGCCCCGGATCGGCTCCCGATGCACCAGCGCATAGAGCAGGGGGAAGATCCAAGCCATCGCCGCGACCAGGGCGCCGACGCTGATCACCATGAACATCGCCAGCCAGCGAAACTGGCGGCACATGCGGCGGAAGGCGAGGGTTTCGGTCTGGCTCATGGGGGGCTCGCGCGGCGGGATCCTGTCCTTTCTTTAATCTTGACTTAAAGACCGGGTGTCCGCAACTTTATCTTAGACTTAAATTTCGTGAGCGCCGCCCATGCCCGCCGCCATCGAGACCAAAGGCCTTTCCCGTCGTTTCGGCGCGCGCCTGGCGGTCGACGGCATGTCGATGACCGTGCCCGAGCGAGCCGTCTATGGGTTCCTGGGCCGCAACGGCGCGGGCAAGACCACGACGCTGAAGATGGTTCTGGGCCTGCTGCGGCCGACCGCCGGTCGGGTGCGGGTCCGCGGCCTGGACGTCGCCCGCCACCGAATGGCGGCGGCGCGCGAGATCGGCGCCCTGCTGGAGGCGCACGGCTTCTACGGCAACCTGACCGGGCGCGAGAACCTGGCGTTGACGGCGACCTTGCTGGGCCTGGGCGCGACCGAGGTCGAGCGGGTTCTGGATGTGGTCGAGATGCGCGCCGACGCCCATCGCAAGGTCGGTGGCTACTCCCTGGGCATGCGCCAGCGCCTGGGCCTGGCGCGCGCCATGCTGGGCGCGCCGCCGGTGCTGCTGTTGGACGAGCCGACCAACGGCCTCGATCCGGACGGCATCGCCGACATGCGCCGCTTCCTGAAGAGCCTGCCCGAGCGCACGGGCGCCACGGTGCTGCTGTCCAGCCACCTGCTGGGCGAGATCGAGCAGACCGCGACCCACGTGGGCGTCGTCAACGACGGCCGCCTGGTGCTGGAGGGCGAACTGGCGCGACTGAAGGCGGATCTCGCCCCAGAGCTGATCCTGCGGACGAGCGACGATACGCGGGCCGCGAGCCTGCTGCTGGCGCATGGCCGCTCGCCCGTCGCCGCCGAGGCGGGCCTGACCGTCACGCTCCGGCCCGGAGAGGACGCCGACCAGGCCGCCGCCGCCATCACGCGCCTGCTGGTCGAGAGCGGCGCGTCCGTCTTCGCCATCGGCCCACGCGAAAGGTCCCTGGAGGACATCTATCGTGGCGTCGCCGGTTTCCGTTCGTCCCTCGCCGAGGCCGCCTGATGATCGCCGTCCTGTCCGTCGAACTGCGCAAACTGAACCGATCCCTGGCCGCCCTGCTGGCCGTCGCCGCGCCCGCCTTGATCGGTCTCATCGCCTTCTTCAGCCTGCTGCGCGCCCAGCATCCCATGCCCTGGGAGAAGTGGCTCCAGATGTCGGCGGGGGTATGGGCCTTCTTCATGCTGCCGATGAGCGTGACGGCCCTGACGGCCCTGGTCGCCCAGATGGAGCACGCTCCACGCGCCTGGGACCACCTGCGCGCCCTGCCCGTGGCGCGATGGAAGCTCTACGCGGCCAAGGCGATCTGCGTGGTGGCCCTGGTCGCGGTCATGACCCTGCTGAACCAGCTGATCACCTGGGCCGCGATCTCCGCCGCCACGGCCCTGAAGCCCGCCGTGGCCCCGACGGGCGCGGTCGATGCTTCCAAGGCGCTCTTGCTCAATGGCAAGATCGTCGCCGCCGCCTTGCTGATGATCGCCATCCAGCTGTGGATGGCGCTGAGGTTCTCCAGCTTCGTGCCGGCCCTGGCCGTCGGGATCGGCGGGACCTTCTTTTCGGTGGTGGCGACCAGCGCCAAGCAGGGCGTGTTCTTTCCCTGGCAGATGCCGGTGAACATGCTGGCGCGCGAGGCCTGGCGGATCGAGACGGCCCTGGCGCTGGGCGGAGGACTGGGCCTGCTGGCCCTGATCGCCGCCATCGCTCACCTGGCGCGGCGGGAGGTTCTTTAACCCGTCCCCACCTGCTAGAGGGCGTCGCGTCGACAGCGCGGAGATCGCCATGACCGAACAGGCCTTGATCGGATTGATCGGGGGCATGAGCTGGGAAAGCTCGGCCCAGTATTATCGGCTGATCAACGAAGCCGCGCGCGAGCGGCTGGGCGGCGTCGCCTCGGCGCGGACCTTGATGTGGTCGTTCGACTTCGCCGAGATCGAACGCCTGCAGCACGCCGGCCAATGGCCCGAGCTGTCCCGGCGTCTGGCCGACGCCGCGAGGGCGCTGGAGGCCGGCGGCGCCGACTTCCTCGTGCTCTGCACCAACACCATGCACCGCGAGGCCGAGACCATCGAAGCGGCGGTGCGTATCCCGCTGCTGCACATCGCCGACCCGACGGGCGAGGCGATCAAGGCCGCCGGTCTCTCCAAGGTCGGCCTGCTGGGCACGGCCTTCACCATGGAGCACGACTTCTATCGCGGGCGCCTGGAGGCCAAGCACGGTCTGACCGTGTTGACGCCCGACGCCGACGATCGCGCCGCGGTGCACCGGATCATCTACGAGGAGCTGGTCGCCGGCCGCGTGTTCGACGTCTCGCGCGAGGCCTACCGCGCCGTCATCGCGCGCCTGGTGGAGCGAGGCGCCGAAGCGATCATCCTGGGCTGCACCGAGATCATGCTGCTGATCGGACAGGCCGACAGCGCCGTCCCCGTCTTCGACACCACCACCCTGCACGCGCTGGCCGCGGTGGACCGGGCCTTGAAAGGCGGCGCCTAGCCGATAGGGTGCTTCCGCTCAAGTTGCGGAGTTTCCGAATGCGTCTGCGCCTCGCCCTGCTCGCCAGCCTTTCGATCCTGGCGGCGACACCGGCCCTGGCTCAGACCACCAGCGCCTACGACGCCGTGGACCCCTTCATCGGCACCGGCGGAGACGGCCACACCTTCCCGGGCGCGGTGGTTCCGTTCGGCATGGTGCAGCTCAGCCCGGACACCGACATCCTGCCGTTCAGGCAGAGCTATGCTCGCGCCGCCGGCTATCGCTTCGGCGACCCGACCATCCTGGGCTTCTCGCACACGCACTTCTCGGGCGCGGGCCACTCCGACCTCGGCGACATCCTGCTGACGCCGGTCGTCGGCGAGGCCAAGCTGGAGCCGGGCGAGGCGGACCAGCCGGGAAGCGGTTATCGCTCGCGCTACAGCCACGACAGCGAGGTCGCCCAGCCCGGCTATTACGCGGTCACGCTCAGCGACAGCCAGGTGCGCGCCGAGCTGACCGCCGGCCCGCGCACGGGCCTGCACCGTTACGCGTTCCCGAAGAGCCAGCGCGCCCAGGTGCTGATCGACCTGCGCAGCTCGATCTACAACTATCCGGGCAAGGTCTTGTGGTCGCGCCTGCGCGTGGCGCCGGACGGGACGATCACCGGCTATCGCGAGACGCGCGGCTGGGCCCCTGGGCGCAAGCTGTTCTTCGCCATCCGCTTCGACAAGCCGCTGGTCGGCCAGGCCTTCCACAACCGCGAGACGGACGTGCCCTACAAGGGCCTCGCCCAGCCGGGCCGGACGCCGAACGACCGCGCCCAGATCCAGGGCCGGGCGCTGGTCGGCGTGTTCGACTTTGGCCAGCTCGACGGTCCTCTGACGGTCAAGGCGGCCCTGTCGTCGGTCAGCGAGGACGGGGCGATCGCCAATCTCGCCAGCGACGAGCCCGGCTTCGACTTCGACGCCCAGCGCGCCCGCGCCAAGGCCGCCTGGGAGAAGGCGCTGTCGGCGGTCGACATCGAGGCTCCGGCCCCGATGCGGAAGACGCTTTACACGGCGCTCTACCACACCCTGCTGGCCCCCAGCGTCTTCGCCGACGCCGACGGCCGTTATCGCGGGCCAGACGACCAGGTGCACGAGGGCAAGCTGGACGGCCGCCCCTTCACCTTCCACTCGACCTTCTCGCTGTGGGACACCTTCCGGGCCGAGCATCCGCTGCTGACCCTGGTGCAGCCCGCCGACTACACCAACGATGTCGTCAACTCGCTGATCGCCTCGCGGCGCCAGAGCCCCTACCAGATCCTGCCGGTCTGGCAGTTCCACGGCCAGGAGACCTGGACAATGATCGGCTATCACGCCGTTCCGGTCATCGCCGACGCGTGGATGAAGGGCATCCGGGGCTACGACGGCAAGGCGGCCCTCGACGCCATGGTCAAGAGCGCCACCTACGCCCCGTACGGCGGCCTGGGCGACTACATGAAGCTCGGCTACGTCCCGATCGACAAGGAGCCCGAGGCGGCCTCCAAGACGGTCGAGTACGCCTATGACGACTGGACCATCGCCCGCATGGCCCGCGACATGGGTCAGGCCGACACCGCCGCCACCTTCGAGAAGCGCGCCGCCTACTGGCGCAACAGCTTCGACGCCAAGACCGGCTTCCTGCGCGCCCGCAAGAGCGACGGGACCTATCGCGAGCCGTTCAACCCGACCGCCATCAACTACGGCTCGGACTACACCGAGGGCAACGCCTGGCAGTACTCGTGGTTCGCGCCGCAGGACCTGGGCGGGGTGGTCAGGACGCTGGGCGGCGACGCGGCGACCGTGAAGAAGCTGGACGCCATGTTCGACTTCGACAACTCCAAGGTCGACTACTCGCACGCCGAGGACATCGCGGGCCTGATCGGCCAGTACATCCACGGCAACGAGCCCAGCCACCACGTCGCCTACATGTACAACTACGCCGGCGCGCCCTGGCGGACCCAGGCGCGGCTGACCCAGATCGTGAACAGTCAGTACAAGCCCACCCCGGACGGCCTGTCGGGCAATGACGACCTGGGCCAGATGTCGGCCTGGCTGATGTTCACGAGCCTCGGCTTCTATCCCGTCACGCCGGCCTCGAACGAGTACGCGATCGGGCGCCCATTCGTGGACAAGGCCGCGCTGAACCTGCCGAACGGCAAGCGGTTCACGGTGCGCGCGGTGGGGATGTCCGACGCCGCGCCCTACGTCGCCAAGGTGACCCTGAACGGCCAACCGCTGACCCGCGCCTTCCTGAGGCACGAGGAGATTGTCGCGGGGGGCGAGCTAGTGTTCACGATGAGCGCCGCGCCGAACAAGACCTGGGCGACGCGGGCGGTCGATCGGCCGGCCTCGATGACGGGTTATCGGTAGGGCGGTTAGTTCACCGGCTCCTCGGTCGCTGGCGCCCCGACGTCCTCCCGCTCCGACGCCGTCCGCGCGAGCTCGGCGGCCAGGGTCTCGTAGAAGCCGTTGCGCGGGTCGGGCTTGGTCTCGGCGACCGGATCGTCCAGCAGCCAGGGGAAGTCGCTGACCGCCAGAGAAGCGTGGGCCGCGACCATGAAGCGCCGCCAGATGCCTGCCGGGATGTCGCCGCCGACCACCCTGTTCATCGGCCGCTCGTCGTCGTTGCCGACCCAGACGCCGGTGACGTAGTCGGGGGTGAAGCCGACGAACCAGGCGTCGCGCCAGTTCTGGCTGGTGCCGGTTTTGCCGGCGGCGGGCCGGCCGAACTCGGCGCGGCGGGCCGTGCCCTCGGTCACCACCTTTTCCATCATCCGCACCATGATGCTGGCGTGGCCGCGATCATAGACGCGCCGTTCGGCCTCGGGCGGTTGGTGCGCCCAGATCTCCTGGCCGCCCTGGGTGCCGACCGACTGGATCAGATAGGGCTCCAGCCGGGCGCCGCCCAGCTGGAAGACCTGGAAGCCCGAGGTCAGCTGCAGCAGGGTCACCTCGTAGGACCCCAGGGCCACGGATAGGTCCGGCGCGTCGGGCAGGCTGGTGATCCCGAAGCGGCGGACCAGCTCGCCGATCGTGGCGCCGCCGACCTCGTTTCCCAGCTGGGCGGCGATGGTGTTGGTCGAGGCGATCAGGGCCTGCTCGACGCTGATCGGTCCGCGATACTCGCCGCCATAGTTCTCCGGCGCCCAATCGCCGAACTTCACCGGCTCGTCGACGCGGATGTCGGTCGGCAGCACGCCGTGCTCGACGGCCGCGGCGTAGATGAACGGCTTGAAGGTCGAGCCCGGCTGGCGCCGGGCCTGGATGGCGCGGTTGAAGGGGCTCTCGACATAGTCGGTCCCGCCGATCATCGCGCGGATGGCGCCATCCGACGACAGCGACAGCAGCGCGGCCTGAGAGACACCTGAGTTCGGGCCGTCGACGGCGATGGTCTGGCGGATCGTCTCGGCGGCCTCGCGCTGCAGCAGCGGATCGATCGTCAGGCGCACGACGAGGTCAGGCGCGTTGGGCCCGGCGATCTTGACCGCCTCGGCCGTGGCTTGGTCCAGCACCCAGCCGAAGTCGCCCTCGTCCTGGCCGACGGGCGACAGCGCCGGCCTGTCCTCCAGGGCCTCGCGCTCCTCCTGGGCCGTGATCCAGCCCTCGGCGCGCATGTTGGCCAGGATCAGCCGCGAGCGGGCCAGGGCGCGCTCCAGGTCGCGGTTCAAGGCCAAACGCGACGGCGCCTTGGGCAGGCTGGCCAGCAGCGCCGCCTCCGACAGGGTCAGCTGGCTGGCGGACTTGCCGAAATAGGTCTGCGCCGCCCCGTCGAGGCCATAGGCGCCGGCGCCGAAATAGATGCGGTTCAGATAGATCTCGAGGATCTCGTCCTTGGTCAGCACCTGCTCCAGCCGATAGGCCAGTAGCATCTCCCGCAGCTTGCGCTTGATGACGCGGTCGGGGCTGAGGAACAGGCCCTTGGCCAATTGCTGCGTCAGGGTCGAGGCGCCCTGCACCGTTCGGCCGGCCCGCCAGTTGATCCAGGCGGCCCGCGCCACGCCCTGGATATCGATGGGGCCGTGTTCGTAGAAGCGACGGTCCTCGGCGGCCAGGAAGGCGCGGGAGACGTATGGCGGCAGCTCGCCGACCTTGACCGCTCGGCCGTAACGCGGGCCGCGCGTGGCGATCACCTGGCCGTAGCGATCCTCGAAGCGAATTCCGGGCGCGCGGTTAAGGGCGAACAGGGCCTCGCGCGGCGGGAGCTGGGGCGTGTCCTTCAGGTACTTGTTCCAGACGATATAGGCGCCGCCGGCGGCCGCCAGCGCGACCACCAGGATCGCCGCCAGCAGCCCGCCCAGCACCCAGGCCCAGACGCGCCAGGCGCCGCGCGGCTTGGCCGGCTTGGTCTCGAAGCGAAGCGGCGCTTCCGGCGGCCTTTCCGCGGCGTCTGGAGCCGGGGCGGGAGCCTGCGGCGGCGGGGTCTCGTCGGTCGGCGGCGTCGAGTCGGTCACGGTTAAGGTCAGGCTCTATTTGGTCGCCGGGTCATTCGGGTTTAGGACGAGCCCATGAGTTCAAGCAAACCTTTCTGGCGAACCAAGACGCTCGCCGCGATGACCGTCCCCGAATGGGAGAGCCTGTGCGACGGCTGCGGCCTGTGCTGCCTGGTCCGTTTCGAGGACGAAGACACCGGCGAGATCGTCCCAACCCGCGTGCACTGTCAGCTGTTCGACGAGCACCTGTGCCGCTGCAAGGACTATCCGAACCGCAAGAAGACGGTGCCGGACTGCATCAAGCTGACGCCGTACAACATCGAAGACTTGGAGTGGATGCCGCGATCCTGCGCTTACCGGCGCCTGTACGAGGGCAAGGATCTGCCGCAATGGCATCCGCTGGTGACCGGCGATCCGGAGAGCACCCACAAGGCCGGGATCTCGGTGCGCGACCAGACGGTGTCGGAGCTGTGCTTCGACGACGCCGAGGACGCCCTGGATTTCACGGCCACGGATCTGATGCGCGACCGGGGCGATGATCCGTACGAGCCGGAAGAGACCTGACCTCCAGACACAGAAAAAGCCGGCCCGCGATGCGCGGAGCCGGCTTTCCGTCGCCCTTACGGCGAGAAGCGCGAAGCTTCTTACTTCTTGCCGGTGAAGCCGGCGAACTTGGCGTTGAAGCGCGAGACGCGGCCGCCGCGGTCCATCAGCTGGGCGTTGCCGCCCGTCCACGCCGGATGGGTGCGCGGATCGATGTCGAGCGCGAGCGTCGCGCCTTCCTTGCCGTAGGTCGAGCGGGTCTTGTAGCTCGAACCGTCGGTCAGGGTGACGGTGATGAAGTGGTAGTCGGGGTGAATGTCTTGTTTCATGGCGGCGATCCAGACCGACTAAGCCGGCGAGTGAGAATGGGGTAAGCGCCAAACCGCGCACGCGCGGGGTGGCCCTCGAAGACGCGCGGCTATAAAGAACGCGCGCGATTTTGGCAAGGGACAGTTGATGACCGACGTGACCGCCGGCGAGCAAAAGGCCGAAGGCCGCCCCGGCGCGGGAGCGGAATTGGTCCAGGGCATGGCCGAGGCCAAGGCCCGGCGGCCGCGCCGCAAGGACATCCGTCCGCTGGCCCATCTGCTGCCGTTCGTGGCCGCCCACAAGGGCGACGGCCTGGCGGCGGGCTTCTTCCTGCTGTTCTCGACGGGCGCGACCCTGGGTCTCACCGCAGCCTTCAAGGAGGTCATCGACCACGGATTCGCCAAGGGCCAGGGCGCGGAGATCAACAGCGCCTTCGTCGGCCTGGGCGCGGTGGCCATGGTGCTGGCGATCGCCACGGCCTTGCGATTCTTCTTCGTCACCCGGCTGGGCGAGCGCGTCGTCGCCGACGTGCGCCGGGCGCTGTATGGCCACACCCTGACGCTGGACCAGGAATATTTCCTGAAGACCCGCACCGGCGAGGTGCTGTCGCGTCTGACCACCGACGTCGCCCTGATCGAGCAGCTGGTCGGCGCCTCGGCCTCGATCGCCCTGCGCAATATCCTCAGCCTGGTGGGCGGCCTCGGCTACATGGCGGTGGTCTCGCCCAAGCTGGCGGGCTTCATCGTGGCGATGGTCCCGGTGATCCTGGCGCCGATGTTCCTGGTCGGCCGCCGCGTGCGCAAACTGACCGTGACCGCGCAGGATCGTTTCGCCGACGCCGTCGGCTACGCCGGCGAGAGCCTGGACGCCCTGGAGACCGTGCAGGCCTTCGGCCGCGAGAAGGCCTCGGCGACTCGCTTCGCAGGCGCGGTGGAGGCGGCCTACAAGGCTTCGGTCCAACGGATCGCCACGCGCGCCAGCATGACGGCGATGGTTATCACCCTGGCCTTCGGCGGCATCACCCTGTTGCTCTGGACCGGAGCGCGTCTGGTGCTGTCGGGCGAGATGACCGGCGGCACCCTGGCTCAGTTCGCCATGCTGGCGGTGATGGCGGCCGGCTCGATCGGGGCGCTGGGCGAGGTCTGGGGCGACGTCCAGAAGGCCTCCGGCGCCATGGATCGTATCTCCGACCTGCTGAACGCCCGCCCCGGCATCGCCGCGCCCGCGGTTCCCAAGCCCCTGCCGACGCCCGCGCGCGGCGAGATCGCTTTCGAGAACGTCACCTTCGCCTATCCGGGCCGGCCCGACCTGCCGGCCTTGAATGGCTTTGATCTTTCCGTGAAGGCCGGCGAGACCGTCGCCCTGGTCGGCCCCTCGGGCGCGGGCAAGAGCACCGTCCTCCGGCTCCTTTTGAGGTTCTACGACCCCCAGGCTGGAGATATCCGCCTGGACGGCGTGAACCTGCGCGACGCCGATCCGGCCGAGGTTCGCGCCCGCATGGCCCTGGTCGCCCAGGACTCGCCGCTGTTCTCGGGCTCGGCGCTTGACAACATCCGCTTCGGCCGCGCGGACGCCGCCGATGAAGAGTTGAAGGCCGCCGCCGAGGCCGCCCAGGCCGCGGGCTTCCTGTCGGCCCTGCCGCAAGGCTTCGACACCCCCGTGGGCGAACGCGCCAAGACCCTGTCGGGCGGCCAGCGCCAGCGCCTGGCCATCGCCCGCGCCCTGGCCCGCGAGGCGCCGATCCTGCTGCTGGACGAGGCCACCAGCGCCCTCGACGCCGAGAGCGAGCGCCTGGTGCAGCAGGCCCTGACCGCCGCCATGGAGGGCCGCACGACGCTCGTCATCGCCCACCGCCTGGCCACCGTGCTGAAGGCCGACCGGATCGTGGTCATGGAGGAGGGGCGCGTGGTCGAGCAGGGCACGCACGCCGAGCTTTTCGCCAAGGGCGGCCTCTACGCCCGCCTGGCCCGCCTTCAGTTCGGCGTCGAGGCGGCGTAGCCGTTACGTCCCTTCTTCGCGCTTGATCACGTCGACGTGCTCGATCTGAAGGCGCAGAGCCTTGATCGCCGGGTCTTTGCCGGACAGCCCATTCGGCTGGGCCTCCGCCCAGTCCAGCAGGACCTTGAGCGCGTCGCTGATGCGGCCGATCTGGCGGCCGTAGCTGCCGACCTCGGCGAGCACGCGACTCTCGACGCCCGGCGCCGCCGACTGGCCGAGATTGATGCTGAACAGGCTGAAATCGCCGAACGTCCAGCTCCACGGGTTGATGGTCTGGGTAAGCTGACGGGGGGCGAGAGAGACTTGAAACGCCTTGGGCATGTGAAGTCCTCCATGGGGAGGACCTCAGCATGCGTCGGGGTTCGGCTCGGCCGGCGCCAAAAACGCCGCTCTCGGTCCAGAACCTCTACTTCGCCAAATCCGCGGGCGTCGTCGGCTCGCTGATCACGCGTTCCATGGCCGCCCAGCGCGCGGCCTCGCTCTTGCCGGCGCGTTCGACGTGGGCGCGGACCAAGTCCTGGCCCAGGCTGTAGTTGATGATGTAGGCGCGGTAGGCCTCGATGAACGAGAGACGCTTCTCGGCCCGGGCCGTGGACGTCAGGCCGTACTTGGCCAGGGCCCTCACCGCCTCGGGCTTCTTCATCTTGCCGTCCAGATAGGCGGCCGCGATGGTGAGCTCGCTCTGGGCCAGAGCGGCCTTGGCGTCCATCAGCGCGCCGTAGGCCGCCGCTGTCTTCGGATCCAGCCCCGCCAGCGGGTAGAGCTTGTCGCGCTCGAAGTCGGTCTTGGTCTTGCCGGGGAAGGCCAGGGCGATGCCGTAGTTGGCGCTGCCCTCGGCGATCAGCGATTGCGGCGAGAACAGCGGATAGACGCTGAACTCCACCCAGCCCTTGCCCTTGGTCAGCTTCTCTTCCAGCAGGGCGTTCAGCACGTGGTGGCCGGGATAGCCCTCGTGGCAGCCCAGGTCCAAGGCGCGGCTGATGTAGATCGGCAGGTCGGTGTTGATCTCGATCAGGCTGTGCGCGCCGCCCTGGTACCAGTTGTAGCCGCTCCAGGGCTTCTGGGTGACGAACGACAGGTCGAAGCGCTCGTTCGCCGGCAGCTTGATGTGCTCTTCGGTCTTGGCCTTGCAGGCGGCGATGCCGGCCTTCATCACCGGCTCGAGGCGGTCGGTCGGGATCACGTAGGCGGCCTGGAAGGCGTCGACGCGGGCGGCCAGATCGCCCTTGCCGGGGACCAGCTTGTCGAGGCGCGCCAGGATCGGGTCGTAGCTCTTCAGAGGCTTGATCGCGGGGCGCACGCCGAACAGGCCTTGGGCCTCGTCCTGGAAGCTGAACTTGTCGCCGGCGATCATCGCCAGCCGCGTCTGGGCGGCTTTCACTTGGCCCTTCAGGAACAGCTTGCGGCGGCGCTGATCGGGCGTGAGGTCCTTGTCCGCGACCTTGGCTAGCCGCCCTTGCAGGCGATCGGCCTCCTTGCGCAGCACGGACACCGGACGCGGGGCTTGCTTGGCGGCCGCCTGCCAATCCTTGGGGCCGTAATAGGCATCGACATAGCCGGGCTCGCGCTCGCCAGCTTCCAGCGTCAGGCGCACGAAATCGACGGCGATGCCGTCGAGCCGTTCCGAGCTGGGCGAGGCGAGGGCGGGCGCGCCGACGGCGAAGGCGACGGCGACGGTGGCGGCCAGCGAGGCGGCGGCGTGATGGAACTTCATGGAACTCACCCAGAGGATCTAGGGCCGGCACGCTGCACCGGTCCGACCCGTCTGGGCAAGAGGAGGGCTAGCCTCGCGCGGCGACCGCCAGGGCGGGGAAGTCGCTGAACACCCCGTCGACGCCCGCCGCGTAGAGCGCCTTGAGCACGGCCGTGGCGTCGCCATGCTGGGCCAGGAAGGCCGGGTCCTTGGGATCGCCTTTTCGCAAGGTCGCGGGCAGGAAGTAGTTCTCGGCGCGCACCGTCCAGGGGTGGACGACCAGGCCCGCGGCGTGGGCGTTCTTGACGAGGTCCGTGGCCGGCAGCAGCGCGTCGGCGCTCTGCGGGACGACCATGGTCTTCTCGGGGCCCAGGCCGTCGGCGTAGATCGCCACGTCCTTCAGGCCCTGGGCGGTGACGAGATCGGCATACTTGACGTTGGGCAGGTCGGCGGGCCCGCCCTCGCTGGCGACCAGGAAGACGAGGCGCGCGGGGGTCTTGGCGCGCAGGCGCTTGAGAGGCCCGACTTCGAAGCACTGCACGAACACGGGCGCGTTAGCCGAGTTCAGGTCCAGCGCCTTCAGCTTGGCGACCAGGCGGTCCTCGGTGGGCAGGCCGATCGAGGCGAAATAGGTCGGATGCTTCAGCTCGGGATAGACGCCGATCGTTCGGCCGGTGCGCTGGCTGCCGGCGCGGGCGATGGTGACCACTTCCTCGAAGGTCAGCAGCTGGGCCTGGCCGTCATAGGCGGTGTTGGTCGGGCGCAGTTGCGGCAGGCGTTCGCGGGCGCGCAGGGTCTTCAGCTCGGCGAGGGTGAAGTCCTCGGTGAACCAGCCGGTGATCGACTCGCCATCGATGGTCTTGGTGGCCTTGCGGGCGGCGAACTCGGGGCGGCTGGCCACGTCGGTCGTGCCGCCGATCTCGTTTTCGTGGCGGGCCACCAGGTGGCCATCCTTGGTCGGGACCAGGTCGGGCTCGATGAAGTCCGCGCCCTGCTCGATGGCGCGCTCATAGGCGAGGACCGTGTGCTCGGGCCGCTCGCCGCTGCAGCCGCGGTGGCCGATGACGATCGGCTTTCGGTTCTGGGCGCGAGCCAGGCCCGGCAGGAAGGTGCCGGCGAGGGCGGCGGTGGTCAGGGCGCGGCGGGTCAGCAGGGTCATGGGCCGCGATTTAGCGCGCGGATGTGACGGTTTGGCTAGGCCTTGAAAACTGTCATCCCAGGTCGCCTACGTCGCCTGGGATGACACGAGAGAGTGGGCTGCTTACGCCGCCCGCAGGCGTTCCAGGATCTGCGGGTGCAGGTCCTGGTTCGAGGCCAGGATCGACTTGCCGGCCACGAGATCGAGGTCGCTCTCGTCGATCGTGGTGATCTTGCCGCCGGACTCCTGGATCATCAGGATGCCCGCCGCGACGTCCCACGGATTGAGGTTGCGCTCCCAGTAGGCGTCGAAGCGGCCGGCGGCGACCCAGGCCAGGTCCAGGGCGGCCGAGCCGAAGCGGCGCACGCCGGCGACCTTCTGGCTGACCTGGTGCAGCTCCTTCAGGAACTGGCCGTGGCCTGGCTTGCCGGCGAACGGCACGCCCGTGGCCAGGACGCTTTCGTCCAGATGACGGCGGGCGGCGACGCGCAGGCGCTTCTCGGCGCCTAGGAACGCGCCCTTGCCCTTTTCGACCCAGAAGAGGTCGTTGCTGATCGGGTTGTAGGTCACGCCGGCGACGATGCCTTCGCCCTCGCGCTGCAGGGCGATGTTGACCGCGAAGTGCGGGATGGCGTGCATGAAGTTGGTGGTGCCGTCCAGCGGGTCGACGATCCAGGTGTGGGTCTTGTCGGTGCCCTCGATCATGCCGCGCTCTTCGCCTAGGAAGCTGTAGCCCGGGCGGGCCTTGGTCAGGATCTCGAACAGGGTCTGTTCGGCCTTGAGGTCGGCGTTGGTGACGAAGTCCGCCGCGCCCTTTTTCGAGACCTGCAGTTCCGTGACTTCGCCGAAGTCGCGGGCGAGGCCTCGGGCGGCTTTCCGGGCCGCGTCGATCATGACGTTCAGGAGGGCGGAAGGCGTGGCCACGGGCGGACTATCCTCAATGAAAGCCGTCGACGCCCACCGGAAGGTCCGGCGGCGGAGCGGTAGGTCGACGGTGTGAAAGAACGGGCGCGGAACTTAGTCGTCCACAGGCGCGAAGGCAAGGCAAGGCGGATTCGAAGGGGTTAACCAGGGCATGATCAACGCCGTGTCATCCCGGAAGCCTCGCGGAGGCTATCCGGGACCCAGGGGCGGCGCGCACAGCGTTCCCGCACCCCCTGGGCCCCGGCTCTTCGCTTCGCCGCAGCCGGAATGACACGGTTTGGACGTCTTGGGATTATGCCGTCGCCTAGGGCAGCTCGACCTTCGGCAGGCTGTCCTTGGTCTCGCACAGGAGCTTGCCGGATTTGCCGACGGCGCCCGAGATGTCCTCGATCTTGGCCTCCTTGCGCCAGCCCTTGGGCAGGCCCTTGGTTCCGTCGAAGTCCATGCCCAGGTCCATCCACTTGTCGGCCGCGCAGTCCAGCGCGAACAACAGGATCGGGCCCTTGCTGGCCGGCCAGTTGCGGTAGGGGCCGTTGGCCTTGCCCTCGGCGATGCGGGTGACGATCAGGCCGGTGGCCTGATCCACGCGAGAGAAGTCCTCGTCGTAATAGGTCTTGGTTTCGCCCGGCGCCAGTTTCCAGGTCTCGGCGGTCGCGGCCGTCGAGACGGCCAGGGCCGTTACGCTAAGCAAACACACTACGAGCCGCTTCATATCGAGCGTCCTCCCCAGGTTTTTGTTCGCTGGAGGGGAGGCTATGCCTGTGTGCGGCGCGTCACAAGGCGGGGCGGGGACCTCGTTTTACTTACGCAGCGCCAGGCCCTCTGCGATCGCGGCGTTGAGCGCGGCCACGGCGGCGGCGGGACCTCGCGGATCGGCCCAGACCCCGGCGGAGACCGCCAGGAAATCCGCGCCCGCCGCGGCGAGGCCCGCGGCGTTGGCGGCGGTGATCCCGCCGATCGCGACGCACGGGGTCTCCATCGTCTCCTGCCAGATGGTCAGGATTTCGGGATCGGCGGTGGTCGGGGCGTCCTTGGTCGTGGTCGGGAAGAAGGCGCCGAAGGCGACATAGTCCGCGCCGGCCTCGGAGGCTTCCATCGCCAGGTGGCGGCTGTCGTGGCAGGTCACCCCAACCATCCGCTGACCCATCAGCTTGCGGGCTTCCTTGTAGGGCATGTCCGACTGGCCGATGTGGACGCCGTCGACGGCGAGGCGCGCGGCGAGGTCGGGGCGGTCGTTCAGGATCACGGCCACGTCGCGCGCCTGGGCGATCGGCGCCAGGACGTCGACCGCGGCGGCGACCGCGTCGTCCGGCGCGTCCTTCAGGCGGATCTGCAGGGCGGCGACGTCGCCGCCTTCCAGGGCCTGGGCCAGCGTGCGGCCGAAGCCGGCCAGGTCGGGCAGGGCGGGTGGGGTGATCAGGTAGAGGCGGCAGTCGAGCGTCATGGGGTGGGTTTAGGCCAAATCCTCTCCCTGTGGGAGAGGTGTCGACCCGAAGGGGCGACGGAGAGGGGCGTATTTCATCGACTTCCCCCTCCGGTCGCCGCGCGATCACCTCCCCCGCTAGGGCGAGGATTTGAGCGTGCTCCCCCATCGCAATGAGAGTCAGTTGCAAAACCCTCCTCGGTAAGCTAGATGAGAATGACACTCATTCGGTAGGGCGTTCTTCCTTGTACGTCTGCAACTGTAACGGCATCCGCGAGCGCCAGGTGCGCGCCGCCATCGACGCCGGCGCCCAGCGCCCGGTGGAGATCTTCCGTCATCACGGCTGCCAGGCCCAGTGCGCCAAGTGCGTCTGCGAGATGCGCCAGATGATCCAGGAAAACCGCGAAGCCTTGGCCTACGCCGCCGAGTAACGGCCAAAAGCCTTGTAAAATCAGAGATCGCGAAGCACTCGCACGAATTTCCGTGAGAGCGCGAAACACTCGCACATATTCGTGTTGAAGCCCGCTTCGGCTTGCCCCAGGTTCCGGCCAACAGTGAATCTAAAGGAGGCCGCCATGCAGGGCGATCCCGGCATCATCCGTTTGCTCAACGCGGTGCTCACCAACGAGCTGACGGCGGTCAACCAGTACTTCCTGCACGCGCGGATGTACGACAACTGGGGCTTCAAGCGCCTCGGCAAGATCACCTATGACGAGTCGATCGGCGAGATGAAGCACGCCGACATGCTGATCAACCGCATCCTGTTCCTGGAAGGTCTTCCCAACCTTCAGGACCTGCACAAGCTGAAGATCGGCGAGACGGTTCCCGAGTGCCTGAACAGCGACCTGCAGGTCGAGCTGGGCGGGCGCGAGACGCTCATCCCCGGCATCGTCCAGTGCGAGCAGGCGCGCGACTATGTCAGCCGCGAGCTGCTGCGCGAGATCCTCAGCGACACCGAGGAGCACATCGATTTCCTGGAGACCCAGCTGTCGCTGGTGAAGTCGCTGGGCGAGGCCAACTACCTGCAGTCGGCCATGGGCGAGCTGCCGTCGTAAGGTTCGCTAGATCGGTCGCTGCATGAACAGGCGCGCGCCCTCGTCGAGGCCGCGCGCCACATGCTCCCGTCGAACCGCGCGCAGGGCGTCCGAGAGCGCGGCGTCGGGGATGTCGAGAAATCCTAGCCGCCGGTAGTACGGGGCGTTCCAGGGGATGTCGCGGAACGTCGACAGCGTCAGGCGCGCCAGCCCCGCGGCGGCCGCCCGCTCGGCCACGGCGTCGATCAGGGCCGCGCCGATCCGTCGCCCCTGGAAGCGGGGATTCACGTCGATCTGTTCGATGTAGTGGCTGTCCTCGAGCGGACGGAACATCACGAAGGCCGCCAGCTCCCCGTCGATCGTCGCCGCCAGCAGGCCGTCCGCGCCCAGGCGCCGCGCGAGCACGTCGGCGGGCGTGGGATCATCGACGGCCAGGGCGTCCATCACGCCCAGGAAACGGCGCGAGGACGCGCGCTCAAGATCGCGGATCGCGTCGATTTCGCGTTTCAGGGCGGGACGGATGGCGAGCGTCATGCCCACTTTTCTAGTCCACGCCTTCGTCTCGGCGAAGGCGTCAGGCGGCCTGTCGCCGCTCCTGATCGTCGAACTTCTCGACCAACTCGCCCAGGCGCGAGGCTTCGCCCTTCAACGAGTGGGCGGCGGCGGTGGTCTGTTCGACCATGGCCGCGTTCTGCTGGGTCATCTGGTCCATCTGGTTCACGGCGCTGTTGACTTGGCCAAGGCTCAGCGCCTGCTCCTTCGCGGCCATGGCGATCTCGGCCACCAGCTCGGAGATGTCGGTGACGCGCTGGATGATGCTGCCCAGGGCCGAGCCGGTGCGGTCGACCAGGGTGACGCCGACCTCGACCTTGTCGGTGGCCGCGCCGATCAGCCCCTTGATCTCCTTGGCGGCGTCGGCCGAGCGCTGAGCCAGGGCCCGCACTTCCTGGGCGACGACCGCGAAGCCCTTGCCGCTTTCGCCCGCCCGGGCGGCCTCGACCCCGGCGTTCAGAGCCAGCAGGTTGGTCTGGAAGGCGATTTCGTCGATCACCCCGATGATCCGCCCGATCTGGGACGAGGCGGTTTCGATCTCGCGCACGGCGATGACGGCCTCGCGCACCGACACCTCGGTGGCGCGGGCCTCCTCGCGGGCCGCGTCGACCATGCCGTTGGCGCGGCCGGCGCTGTCGGCGGCCTGGCGCACGGCGCCGGTGATCTCGTTGAGGGCGGCGGCGGTCTCTTCCAGGCTGGCGGCCTGCTGCTCGGTCCGGCGCGACAGGTCGTCGGCGGCCTGGGCGATCTCGGCGGCGCCGACATGGACGCCGCGCGACGAGGTCCCGATGTCGCCGAGCGTGGCGTTCAGGGTCTCGGCGGTGGCGTTGAAGTCGTGGCGCAGGCGTTCGTAGTCGGCGTGGAAGGTCTTATCGAGGCGCACGCCAATATGGCCGCCGGCCAGCCCGGCGAGACCTTGGGCCAGGCCGTCCATGGCTTCGCGGCGGGCCTCCTCGGCGGCGCGGCGCTCGGCTTCGGCCGCCGCCCGGCTGTGCTCGGCGTCCATGCGCGCCTGGTCCTCGCGGTCGCGTAGCGCCCGGCGCTCGAGCGTGGCTTCGCGGAACACGGCGATGGCCTTCGCCATCTCGCCCAGCTCATCGGTCCGCTTGGCGAAGGGGACTTCGTTTTCGTAGTCGCCCTGGGCCAGCTTGGCCATGTAGGCGGTGATGGCCTCGACGGGACGCACGACCGCGCGGCGCATGGCCCAGACGCCGCCTAGGATCAGCCCCCCCAGCAGCAGGGTCAGGCCGGCCATCAGGCCCAGATCCCAGACTTGCTTGCGATGGGCCAAGGCCTCGACGGCGGCGTTGTTGGCGGCGATGACGGGCGTGGCCTTGTCGACCAGGGCGCGGTGGGCGGTATAGGCGGTTTTCAGTTCGGCATAGGCGGCGTCGGCCGTCGTCTGATCCCCGGTCTCGACGGCGGCGACGAGCCGGTCGGCGGCGGCCAGCATCTGCTTGGCGCGCGCGTCGGAGTCCACCAGGAGAATCTGCTTCACCTCGGGATCGACGTCGGTCGTCCGCCAGTAGGCGATGCGGGCCTCGTACTCGCCGCGCAGCCGCTTGAGCTCGCCGGCGGCCCATCGCGCGGAGTCCGGCGTGCGGGTGAAATAGGCGGTCTGGGCGTCGAGATAGGCCTCGATGACGTACATCGGCGGCGGCAGGATATCGGCCGTCAGGTCCTTGCCCGCGACGATTTCGCGGTAGAGCGGCCCGCCGACCCGTTGGTTGGCGATCGCGTTCCACGAGCCCGCGGTGAGCAACACAAGGCCGACGGCCAAGGTCGCGCCGAACAGGCTCATGGCCCCGGACAACTTAAGACGCATAGCGCCCACTCCCCCAAACAGGAGGCTAGAAACGCCACAACAGGCGTGAACTGCGTCTTAATCACGCAGGTCGCCTACCCATATCGGGCCGCTTTGCGCGCCCCTAGGCCCTTCGCGCGCAAGGTTTTTGCAAGGCCCGGGCCGGCGCCGCGGCAAATCGACGCAGGGACGGATCCCGTTTTCGCGCATCCCGCCGCCGGGGTGCTCTGAGGCATTTTCGGGTGGCGTCGCGCGAGGATCGCGCCATGATGAAGCGAGCCCGGCCGCCCTGGAACCAAGGCTTGAGCCGGGCTGTTTGACCTTGCGAGTTTTAACAGGGAGTTCCGCCATGCACATCGCCCACGGAAAGTCGCGCGAGCGCGCTTTGGCCGGCCGCGAGGCGTTCGAGCTGGAGCAGCGGAAGGACTTCCATCCGGTGGGGCAGATCGCGGTCGGGGCGGCCTTGGCCAGCGTCGCCATCGTGGGGGCGCTCGTCATGGGACGCCGGCACGAGAAGGTGCTGGACGACGAGATGTACGCCGTCGAGTTCGCGGAAATGCACGAGCCGGTCGCCCACCAGCCCAAGCCCCTGACCAGCTTGCTGCTGCCGCCGCTGTTCATCGCCATGACGCTGTCGGGCCTGCGCACCTGGAACGCGCCGTCCAGCCCGGCCCGCACGCGCGCCCTGACGATCTGGAGCCTGGTGCAGGGCTTCAACGCCCTGTGGCTGGGGCTGGGCGCCAAGCGCCTGGGCGGCCAGCTCAGCGCCGCGACGGCCTCGCTGGCGGCCTCGGCGGCCTACGCCATCGAGGCGCGCAAGGTCGGCGGCGGCACGGCGCCGGACCTCGGCTGGGTCGGTCTCGCCAACGCGCTCAGCTCGCAGCTGTGGCGCAAGCCCGTGCCGCGCGCGCCGACGATCCACTAAGGCCTCTCGGGTCAGGGAATCTTCAGCAATCGGTCCAGGCTGAGCTTTCCGCCGCCGCGCGCGAGAATGAGGAGCAGCAGGCCCGCCCACGACAGGTGGGTGGGCCAGGCGTCCGGATAGACGAAGATCTCGATGACCGCCGTCATGCCCAGGAGGGCCATGGCCGAGACGCGGGTGAACAGGCCCAGCACCAGCAGGATCGAGAAAAGGTGCTCCGAATAGGTCGCCGCGTGGGCGGCCACCTCGGGCGGCAGTAGCGGCACGTGATACTCGCTCTCGAACAGGGCGTAGGTCCCGTCGGTGATGTGCAGGATCCCGTCGACCTTGGTCCGGCCCGACAGGAAGAAGACGGACGCGATCCCCAGGCGCGCGACCAGCAGAAGCAGATCCTCGGGCAGCAGCTTTTCAGCCATACGGGCGAGCAGGGTCATCGGCGCGCGAAGCGCCGTCGAAAAGTCGGTCATCGGGATGGTCCTCTAGGGTGAGCCGGCGAAGACGCCGTCGGCGATCAGGGCGGCGAAGAGCGGAGCGAACGGTGTGTCGGGATCGGCGGTCGCCGCGGACCGCGCGGCCTCGGCGGCGGTGAGGCCCTCGCGGCAGGCGCGCAGGAACGCGGTCTCGGCGGCGCCGACCACGCGGCTCGCCACCACCTGGCCTTGGCGGACCAGCAGCAGGGTCTCGGGCGTCTCGGAGAGTTCAAGGTCCTCGGCGCCGTCGCGGGCCGCGCGCCACAGGCTGGGCAGGCCCGCGTCGAAGGCGGCGAAGCGGACGCTGGGATGGAGGACGAGGGGCGTCTCGGCCAGCGCGTCGGGTGAAAGGCGCGACAGAGCTTCGGCGTCCAGCATTGGGGCCTCGGCGGCGAACAGGGCCTCCGTCCATAGGCGATCCAGGTGGGCGATCCCGGCGAGATAGGGCAGCTCGGCGGCGGGCGGAAAGCGCTCCAGCCAGGCCGGGAAGCCCGCGCCATAGTCGAGCAGGGCGGCGCTGGTCGGCGGCGCCTCGCGGGCGAACAGGGCCGCGGCGGCGCGGAACCAGTCCTCGCCGACCATCGACTGGACGGTGGGGAAATTGGCGGCCAGGGCGTCGACGCAGCCCTTGGCGATGGTGTTGCGATAGACGGCGAGGCCGGGGTGCTCGCCTTCGTCTAGCCAGGGCGACAGAGCCGCGCGCTGGCCGCCGATCGCGGCGACGAAGGCGTCCTGGAAGTCGAGCAGCTCAGGCATCCGCCATCTCCAGGGCGGAGAGCTCGGCGGCGGCGCGGTCGCGCTCGGCCATCAGCGTCGCGAAGGCGGGAATGTCGTCGTCGCGCTCGATGAGTGTCGGGCGCGCACCGACGCGGCGGATCAGGCGGCGGTAGAGGGCCCAGACGGGCTCGGCCACTGGCGCGCCATGGGTGTCGATCAGCAGGCCCGAACCGCCGGCGTCGGGGCCGTGGCCCGCCAGGTGGATCTCGCCGATCGCCTCTGCGGGAAGAGCGTCCAGATAGGCCTCGGCGCCGTAGCCGAGGTTGCTGGCGCTGACGAAGACGTTGTTGACGTCGACCAGCAGACCGCAGCCGGTGCGGGCGACCAGGCCTTTGAGGAAGTCGACCTCGTCGAGGTCGTGGCCCTTCAGCGGTAGGTACAGCGACGGGTTCTCGATCAGGACGCGGCGGGCGAGGGCCTCCTGCATCTGGTCGATATTGTCGGCGATGCGGGCCAACGCCGCCTGGGTGCGGGGGAAGGGCAGGAGGTCGGGCTGGTGCGTCCCGCGATGGGTCGACCACGCCAGGTGCTCGGAGACGACGAACGGCTCGAAGCGATCGGCCAGGCGCCTGAGGGCGGCCAGGTGCTCGCGGTCCGGGTCGGCGTCGGCGGCCAGCGACAGGCCCACGCCGTGCAGCGAGAGCGGCCGACGCTGGCGGATCGCCTCCAGCGCCGACAGCCTCGGACCGCCGGCCGACATGTAGTTCTCTGGATGGACCTCGAACCACAGGCCGTCAGCCTCCGCCGCGAGGGCGTCGGCATAGTGCTCGGGTTTCAGGCCAAGGCCGGCGGTGATCATGGGGGAGACGAGCGCTTAGGGGAAAAGGGGGCCCGCCGCCGACGAGGTCGCTGGAGGTCCGCGCGATGTGGGGGGATGAAGCGCGGAGGCCGCGAACGCCGGCGGCGGGTTGGCGGAGGCCTAGGCCTTCGGCGTCAGCGAGCCCATGCCCTTGGGGGTCTTGATGGTGGCGCAGGTGCCCTTCTTGACCATCTTCCAGGCGTCGCCCTGGTAGTCGACCTTCGAGGTGCCGGCGCACGAGGTGCCAGCGCCCGCCTTGCAGTCGTTCTGGCCGGCCTTGGCCACGCCGTAGCACTTTTCGGTGTCGCCCTTGCCCATGTGTTCGTCGGCGGCGGCCATCGAGACGCCGGCGCTGAGGGCGAAGATGGCGGCCAGGGCGGCGGAAGCGGTGCGGTTCATGGAAGTTCTCCTTGGCGTTTCTCGCCGAGGCGGCCTCGTCGCCGCTCGGTCATGGGCAAGTACGAAGCGGAACCATTCAAGGTTACACCGGTCGGCGAACAAATTTTCGACCGATCTTCCGGGGCAGGTTCCGGCCGCGCGGCAGGGTGTGTAACCATTGGCGACTCGCGCGCGAATAGGGGTGGGCGTGACGGAGACCGAGACCCGTTTGAAGGCGCTGATGCTGCGCGGGCTGGAGGGCGATGCCCCGGCCTATCGCGCCTGCTTGGCCCTGCTTGGGACCCGGCTTCGGGCCTATTTCGCGCGTCGGATGACCGGCGCGCCCGGCGATGTGGAGGATCTGGTGCAGGAGACGTTGCTGGCGGTGCATCTGAAGCGGTCGACCTGGGACTCCTCCCAGTCGTTCACCGCCTGGGCGCACGCGGTGGCGCGCTACAAGCTGATCGACCACTGGCGCCGGCGGAAGATCCGCCAGACCCTGCCCATCGAGGATCACATCGAATTCCTGGCCGCCGAGGAGCCAGAGCCCTCCGTCGGGATCGAGCTGGACCGCGCGCTGGCCAGCCTGCCCGAGCGGCAGCGCATCCTCGTCTCCGACGTCAAGCTGACGGGCCTTTCCCTGGCCGAGGCCGGGGCGCGGGCCGGCATCTCCGAGGGCGCGGCCAAGGTCGCGCTGCACCGGGCGCTGAAGGCCCTGGCCGAAAGGATGCGTCGTGCGGACGGATGATCTGATCGACGCCTTGGCCGCCGACGGCGCGCCGGTCCGCACGCCCCCGCGTCGCCTCGCGGCGGTCGCGGTCGCTGGCGCGCTGGTAGCGCTCGTCCTGGTGCTCACATGGCTTCACACGCGCCATGACCTGAT
The DNA here is from genome assembly GCF_031454995.1 of Caulobacter segnis. Lineage (GTDB taxonomy): Bacteria > Pseudomonadota > Alphaproteobacteria > Caulobacterales > Caulobacteraceae > Caulobacter > Caulobacter segnis_E. Next base: position 143,875 of record NZ_JAVDRV010000007.1, read on the forward strand.
GCCCGCCATGCGCGGCGGCATGTTCTGGATGAAGGCGGCCTATACCGCCGTCCTGGGCCTGGCCGGCTATCTGGCGATCGAGCGTCTGGCGCGGCCGGAGGGATCGGGGCGGCGCGGCTGGCTGCTGGGCGGGGCCGTGCTGGCGCTGTTCGCCGCCGCGGGCCTGATCCAGGCGATGGTCAGCCCGGACATCCAAGCCACCCTTCACATGCTGCGCGGCCATTCCTGGCATTCGTGCAGCCGCAACATCCTGGTCCTGGGCCTGCCGATGCTGGCGCTGGGGCTGCTGGCCGTGCGGGGCATGGCGCCGACCCGGCCGGTCGCCGCCGGCTTCGCCACGGGCCTGTTCGCGGGCGGGGTCGCGGCGACGGTCTATGGCCTGCACTGCGCCGAGAACACCTTCACCTTCGTGGCGCTGTGGTACAGCCTGGGCGTTCTGCTGCTGGCGGCGCTGGGCGCCGTGCTCGGGCGCTGGGTCCTGCGCTGGTAGGCCCAAGAAAAAGGCCTCCCGGATCGCTCCGGAAGGCCCTTCGTCTCGACAATCAGCCTCGCCTTACTCGGCGGCGGCCTTGGTCTGGCGGTCGCCGAACTTGGCGTGCAGCTCGCCCGAGGCGTAGCGCTTGGCCATGGCGGCGGTCGACATCGGCTTGATCTTGTCGGCCCAGCCGGCCGAGCCGAATTCGGTGAAGCGGGCTTCGCAGACCTTGCGCATGGCTTCCTTGGCCGGCTTCAGATAGGCGCGCGGATCGAATTCCGACGGCTTCTCCATCAGCACCTTGCGGATCGCGCCGGTGATGGCCAGGCGGTTGTCGGTGTCGACGTTGATCTTGCGCACGCCGTGCTTGATGCCGCGCTGGATCTCTTCCACCGGCACGCCCCAGGTCTGGGGCATCTCGCCGCCGTACTGGTTGATGACGTCCTGCAGGTCCTGCGGCACCGAGCTGGAGCCGTGCATGACCAGGTGCGTGTTGGGCAGGCGCTGGTGGATCTCCTCGATCACGTTCATGGCCAGGACGTCGCCGTCCGGCTTGCGCGTGAACTTGTAGGCGCCGTGGCTGGTGCCCATGGCGATGGCGAGCGCGTCGACGCCGGTGGCGTGGACGAATTCGACCGCCTGGTCCGGATCGGTCAGCAGCTCGTCATGGGACAGCTTGCCTTCGAAGCCGTGGCCGTCCTCGGCCTCGCCCATGCCGGTCTCCAGCGAGCCCAGCACGCCCAGCTCGCCCTCGACCGAGACGCCGCAGGCGTGGGCCATCTGGACGACGCGACGGGTGACGTCGACGTTGTACTCGTAGGTCGCCGGGGTCTTGGCGTCCTCCATCAGCGAGCCGTCCATCATCACCGAGGTGAAGCCGTACTGGATCGCCGTGGCGCAGGTCGCCGGACCGTTGCCGTGGTCCTGGTGCATGCAGACCGGGATGTTCGGATAGAGCTCGACGAGACCGTCGATCAGGCGGGCCAGCACGATGTCGCTGGCGTAGTTGCGCGCCCCGCGCGAGGCCTGGATGATGACCGGCGAGTTGACGGCGTCGGCCGCCTCCATGATCGCCAGGCCTTGTTCCATGTTGTTGATGTTGAAGGCCGGAAGCGCGTACTCATGCTCGGCGGCATGGTCCAGCAACTGTCGCAACGTAATGCGAGCCACGTAATTCTCTCCTGCAAGCGTGAAGTGGGTGGGTTCGTTTCTTGTTGTTGGGGCCGTGACGCTTGTGCGTTCTCTGCCCGGTCTCTCTTCAGTCTAAAGCGCGCCGGGGCGGTGAAAAACCGCACACACGTTCGCCCAACGCGCTCCATAATCCAGTCTGGCACAGGCTGAACGCGGATCTGCACGATCCGCGCCAGCGAAGTTCGTGTTTAGGCCTCGAGCGCGGCGACGCCCGGGAGGGTCTTGCCCTCCATCCATTCCAGGAACGCGCCGCCGGCGGTCGAGACGAACGTCATGTCGGCCGCGACGCCAGCGTGGTTCAGGGCCGCCACCGTATCACCGCCGCCAGCCACGGCCACGAGTTTACCCGATTTAGCCCGTTCAGAGACATGTTTCGCCGCCGAAACGGTCGCTTTGTCGAACGGCGGGACCTCGAAAACGCCCAACGGGCCGTTCCAGATCAGGGTTTCGCACCGGTCGATCGTGGCGTTGAGCGTGGCGACGGTCTCGGGGCCGGCGTCGAGGATGCGATCCTCGGGCTGGACTTCGTAGACGTTGCGGACGCTGGAGGCGACGCCCGGCTTGACCTCCTGGGCGACCACGACGTCGGTCGGCAGCAGGATCTTGCAGCCGGCGCTTCCGGCCAGGTCGATGATCTGACGCGCGGTCTCGGCCATTTCGGTCTCGCACAGCGAGGCGCCGACATCGATCTTGGCCGCGTAGAGGAAGGTGTTGGCCATGCCGCCGCCGATGGCCAGGTAGTCCAGCTTGGTCACCAGGTTGCGAAGCAGGTCGAGCTTGGTCGAGACCTTGGAGCCGCCGACGATGCCGATGACCGGCTTCTTGGGCTTGCCGAGGGCCGCGTCCAGGGCTTCCAGTTCGCGCTGCATGGAGAGGCCCGGATAGGCCGGCAGCAGACGGGCCAGGCCTTCGGTCGAGGCGTGGGCGCGGTGGGCGGCGCTGAAGGCGTCGTTGACATAGACGTCGCCGTTGGCGGCCAGGGCCTTGGCGAACTCGGGATCGTTCTTTTCTTCGCCGGCGTGGAAGCGGACGTTCTCCAGCAGCGCGACTCCGCCGTTCTCGAGGCCGTTGACGACCTGGGCGGCGGCGGGGCCGACGCAATCGCTGGCGAAGGCGACCGGCTGCTCCAGCAGCTTCGAAAGCGGCTCGGCGACGAAGGCCAGGCTCATCTCCGGAACGACCTTGCCCTTGGGGCGGTCGAAGTGGGCCAGCAGCACCACCTTGGCGCCTTGCTTGGACAGGTAGGCGATGGTCGGCAGGGCCGCGCGCAGGCGGGTGTCGTCGCTGATCTTGCCGCCGTCGACGGGCACGTTGAAGTCCACGCGGACCAAGGCGCGCTTGCCGGCGAGGTCGGCGGTGTCGAGGGTGCGGAAGGTCATCGGTCGTCCTGAATGTCGAGCAAGGAAAACCCCCGCTCCTTGCGGAGCGGGGGCTGGGTATCTCGGTTCCTTAGAGGAACTTCGCCATCTCGAGAGCGGTGTCGCTCATGCGCGTCGCGAAGCCCCACTCGTTGTCGTACCACGACAGCACGCGGGCCAGCTTGCCCTCGATGACTTGCGTCTGGGGCAGGGCGGCGGTCGAGCTGGCGGCGATGTGGTTCAGGTCCGACGAGACCAGCGGCTCGGTCGTCGTGGCCAGGACGCCCTTCATGGCGCCGTCGGCGGCGGCCTGCAGGGCGGCGTTGATCTCGGCGATGTTGGTCTCGCGGGCGGCGACGACCTTCAGGTCGATGACCGAGACGTTCGGGGTCGGGACGCGGATCGACGAGCCGTCCAGCTTGCCCTTCAGTTCCGGCAGGACCAAGCCCAGGGCCTTGGCGGCGCCGGTCGAGGTCGGGATCATGCTCAGGGCCGCGGCGCGGGCGCGGTAGAGGTCCTTGTGCATGGTGTCCAGCGTCGGCTGGTCGCCGGTGTAGCTGTGGATCGTGGTCATGTAGCCACGCTCGATGCCGAACAGGTCGTGCAGGACCTTGGCGACCGGGGCGAGGGCGTTGGTGGTGCACGAGCCGTTCGAGACGACGATGTCGTCGGCCGTCAGGGTCTCGTGGTTGACCTTGTAGACGATGGTCTTGTCGGCGCCGTCGGCGGGAGCGGACACGAGCACGCGCTTGGCGCCGGCCTTCAGGTGGGCGCTGGCCTTGTCCTTGGCGGTGAAGATGCCGGTGCACTCGAAGGCGATGTCGACGCCCAGGTCCTTGTGCGGCAGCTCTTCGGGGTTACGGATGGCCGTGACCTTGATCTTGCCCTGGCCGACGTCGATCCAGTCCTCGCCCGAGGTGACGACGCCCGGGAAGCGGCCGTGGACGCTGTCGTAGCGCAGCAGGTGGGCGTTGGTCTCGACCGGACCCAGGTCGTTGATGGCGACGACCTCGATGTCGCGACGGCCATGCTCGGCGATGGAGCGCAGGACCAGACGTCCGATGCGGCCGAAGCCGTTGATGGCGACGCGAACAGCCATGGGTCATTCTCCGATTTGGCCGCCGAGCGGGATCGTTCGGCGTTCCCTATTTTCGCTGCGCGTTTTGCGGCCTGGGGGCGCGAAGTCAAGTCCGGGAGGCCGCGTTTTGGAGCGTCCGGCGCCAAAATCGGACCCCGCCTAGGGCTTGGCCCGTCCCCAACGAAACAAGCTTTGACCCGCATGGAGCGCGGACAAAAGGCGGCGAATGCTGCTATGGGCTTTGCATCGCCCAATTGTCGCCCCGCGCGACTGGCTTAGAGGGCATCGATCTGTATGTTGCGTTGCATGATGGAAATCCGCCGATGATCCCGGCCGACGGTACGGCCCTCGACCTCGCCGTGCGCCGTCTGGAGCGCGCGGTGAGCCAGCTTGAGCAACGCCTGGCGGCCAAGGCCGCCGAAACCAAGCGCGCGCTCGCCGCCGCGACCGCCGCGGGCGGCGGCGCCGTCGCGCCTGGACTGTTCGAGGAAGACGAGAAGGCCCAGCTGGTCGCCGACCTGGAAGCCGCCCGCGAACGCGAGAAGGCGCTGGAGGAAGCCGGCGAGCAGGCCTCGGTGGCCCTGGGCCGCGCGATCGCGGAGATCCGCGCGGCGCTGGGCGAGGACGGCGCGGCCAACGACCTGCACGCGCCGAACGACGATGACGACCTGTTCGAAGACTCCGAGGAGGCCTGACGCATGGCCCAGGTGACGATCCAGGTGAACGGCCGGCCCTATATCGTCGGCTGCGAGGACGGCCAGGAGCCGCACCTGACCGAGCTGGCCCGCCTGTTCGACCGCCAGGTCCGCCAGGTCAGCTCGGACGTGGGGCAACTGGGCGAGACCCGGCTCTTCCTGATGGGCGCCCTGCTGCTGGCCGACGAACTGTCGGACATGAAGCTGCGCCTGGCCCACGCCCAGGCCGAGATCGCCCGCATGCAGCAGGAAGGCACCAAGGCCGAGATCGCCGCCATCCGCGCCCTCGACGCCGCCGCCGAGAAGATCGAGAAGCTCGCGGCGGACTGATACGCGTCATCGCGCCGCTGGCGTTTCCGCCTCCGAACCCCTATCTATGACCACGGCGGGTCTTGCTGTGGCTCTCGTCGAAGATTTCTATTCCCAGGGACCTTAATCTCTCTATCGGGACCTGTTCCCTCCCGTGGCCGTGGCCGCGGGAACACGGGGCCCACCTGTTACTGACAGGTTCGAGTGGATTGAAACGTCTTCACGGTTCTTCGCGGCGCCGCCACCTTTTCTTCCCTATAAGCGGTCCATGACCATCGCCGACCCCGTCGCGGCCAAGACGGCCCTGCGCGTCTTCCTGCGCAACCAGCGCAAGCAGCTGGCTCGCGAGCATCCGCAGGCCGACTGGATGATCGCCGAGATCGCCCGCGAGCCGCTGGCCGCCCAGTTCCCCGATCCGGCCGGGAAGGTCGCCGCGCTCTATCATGGCCTGGGCTCGGAGTTGTCGCCGCTGATCCTGGCGGACCATCTGCGCGAGGCCGGCTGGACCTTGGCGCTTCCAGCCGTTGTCGACGCCGACGCCCACCGGATGGTGTTCCGCGCCTGGACGCCGGGCGATCCCCTCGTCCACGACAAGATCGGCCTGCGCGCGCCCAGCGCCAAAAATCGTGTCCTGGAACCCGATCTGGTGATCACGCCGCTTCTGGCCTTCCAGCGCGACGGCGTCAGACTGGGGCAGGGCGGAGGCTACTACGACCGGGCGCTGGAGGCCTTGCGGAGCCGCAAGCCGACCTTCGTGCTGGGCGTCGGCTACAGCGGTCAGCAGACGGAGAATTTGCCGCGCGAGCCGCACGATCAAAGGTTGGACGCCATTCTCACCGAAAAAGAGTATATCGCCGTCAAACCCTGAGCCGTTGGCGGCTCGATCCATACTGTTTCTTGGGACTCTCGATGCGTTTCGCCTTTTTCGGCGATGTCGTCGGCAAGTCGGGCCGGGATGGCCTGGCCGACCATCTGCCCGACCTTCGTCGCCGGCTCGGGCTCGAGTTCGTGATCATCAACGCCGAGAACGCGGCGGCGGGTTTCGGCATCACCGAGAACACCGCGCGCGAGCTGTTCGAGGCGGGCGCCGACTGCCTGACCCTGGGCAACCACAGCTGGGACCAGCGCGAGGCCCTGACCTACATCGTGCGCGAGCCGCGCCTGATCCGGCCGGCCAACTATCCGATCCTGTCGGACGCGCCGGGGCGCGGCAGCCATCTGTTCCAGACCGACTCCGGCAAGACGATCTTCGTCGTCAACCTGCTGGGCCGGGTGCACATGGACGCCATGGACGACCCGTTCGCCGCCGTCGATCGCGAGCTGGATAAGGCGCCGCTGGCCCAGGTGGCCGACGCGGTGGTGGTCGACATGCACTGCGAGGCGACCTCCGAGAAGATGGCGATGGGCCACTATTGCGACGGCCGCGCCTCGCTGGTGGTGGGCACCCACACTCACGTGCCGACCGCCGATTGCCAGGTCCTGCCGGGCGGCACCGCCTATCAGACCGACGCCGGCGCCTGCGCCGACTACGACAGCGTGATCGGCAACCAGAAGGAAGAGCCCCTGCGGCGCTTCACCACCAAGATCAGCGGCGGCCGCTACCAGCCCGCCAGCGGCCCGGCCACGGTCTGCGGCGTGTTCGTCGAGACCGACGACCGCACGGGCCTGGCCACGCGCGTCGAGCCGATCCGGGTGGGCGGACGCCTGAAGCCGACCATCCCCGAGGTCTGATCGACGGCGGACTCCCCTTTTCTCGGGGATCCAACGGCCGTCCTCGCGGTTGTCATGATCCGCGCCTCAAATGCGGATCTCGCAAAGGAGACTTCCATGACCGACGCCATCTACACCGCCCACGCCCACGCCGTCGGCGGCCGCAACGGAACCGTGAAGTCCGACGACGGGCATCTGGACGCGCGCCTGGCCTATCCCAAATCGATGGGCGGCGACGGGAACGGGACCAATCCCGAGCAGCTGTTCGCCGCCGGCTATAGCGCCTGCTTCCTGGGCGCGCTGGGCCTCGTCGCGCGCAACCAAGGCGTCAAGCTGGGCGAGCACAGCCTCGACGCCGAGGTTGATTTGATCAAGGACGAGACCAGCTTCCACGTTGGCGTGCGTCTCAAGCTGAACGCCCCCGAGCTTGACCGCGAAACCGCCGAGAAGCTGCTGCGCGACGCCCACGAGGTCTGCCCCTATTCGAAGGCCACGCGCGGCAACGTGCGGGTCGATCTGGAAGTCGCCTAGCCTCTTTCGGGCCGGCTTTTCGGAGGGCGGGGTGACAAAACCCCGCCTCAGGGGCTAAAAGCCCCGCCTCCAATCGTATCAGAAGCAGAGCCTCCGAATGGCCGGCCACTCGAAATTCAAGAACATCATGCACCGCAAGGGTCGCGCCGACGCCGCGCGGTCCAAGCTGTTCTCCAAGCTGTCGCGGGAGATCACCGTCGCGGCCAAGTCGGGCCTGCCCGATCCGGCCATGAACCCGCGCCTGCGCCTGGCCGTGAACAACGCCAAGGCCGAGAGCCTGCCCAAGGACGTCATCGACCGCGCGATCAAGAAGTCGCAGATGGGCGACGCGGCCGACTACACGGAAATCCGCTACGAGGGCGTGGCCGCTGGCGGGGTCGGGATCATCGTCGAGGTGATGACCGACAACAAGAACCGCGCCGCCGCCAATGTCCGCTCTTACTTCACCAAGATGGGCGGCAACATGGGGGCCACCGGCTCGGTGACCTTCAACTTCGATCGCGTCGGCCAGATCAGCTATCCGGCCAAGACCGCGTCGGAAGACGACATGATGGAAGCCGCCATCGAGGCCGGCGCCGATGACGTCACCTCGGACATGGACGAGGAAGGCGAAGGCCACACGATCTACACCGCTTTCGAGGACCTGAACGAGGTGGCCGCGGCCCTCGAAGCCAAGTTCGGCGCGGCGGCGAACACCAAGATCGCCTGGCGTCCCAAGATGCAGGTCCCGGTGACCGGCGACAGCGTCGCGACCCTGATGAAGCTGCTCGACATGCTGGACGAGGACGACGACGTCCAGGCCGTCTACTCGAACGAAGACATCAGCGAAGAAGACCTGGCCAAGCTGGGCTGATCCCCCTTCTCCCCTTGCGGGAGAAGGTGTCGCCAAAGGCGACGGATGAGGGGTTGAAGATCTTGAACGCCGCGACCGGCTCGACCGCCGTCGCGGCGTTTTCTATTTGAGCGACCCCTCACCCGGCCCTTCGGACCACCCTCTCCCGCGAGGGGAGAGGGATCACGAACCACCTTTCACCCGTTACAGCCGACATGGCCTGGCTGTCTCCCTCAGACTTCCTACCCATTCTCGGGGCCATGATCGCGGGCGGCGTGATCGGGTTCGAGCGCGAGTACCGCGCCCGGCCGGCGGGTCTGCGCACCCACATGCTGGTCAGTCTGGCCTCGGCCTTGCTGATGTTGGCGGCCGTCCATCAGGTGCGATGGATGAGCGACACGCCAGGGGACATTCTGCGGATCGATCCCGTTCGCATGGCCCACGGCGTGCTGACCGGGGTCGGCTTCCTGTGCGGCGGGGTGATCTTCCAACAAGGCTTCTCGGTGCATGGCCTGACAACGGCCGCGTCCCTGTGGATAACTTCGGCGATCGGCACGCTGTTCGGCGTCGGGCTCTATGACCTGGCGACGCTGGGCACGGTGCTGGCGGTGGTCACGCTCAGCGCCGCGCGATGGCTGGACCGCAGCTTGCCGCAGACCAACTACACCGAAATCATCGTCCGCTCGCGGGGCGAGACGCCTCTGGAGGAGGAGGCGCTGCGCCGCTTGCTGGCCGAATACGACCTGAAGGGCCAGAGGCTAAACCAGCGTCTGCGCGAGGGCGGCGCGGTGTTCGAGCTGTCGGGGCCGTTCTCGGGCAAGGGCGCCTTGCGGTTGCGCGAGGTGGCCGATCGGCTGAGGTCGGACCCCCGCGTCGTCGAGTTCGACATCCTGCCGCGCAAGGACTGACGGACGCGTCGTCTTCTCGCGGTGATCTGGCCCCGCTAGAGTGGCCGGATGGTCCTGAAGGTTCACATCGACACCGATTGCGGCGTGGACGACGCGCTGGCGCTGGCCCTGCTGGCGCGCGCCCGCCAGGCGGTCGAGGTGGTGTCGGTCTCGGCCGTGTTCGGCAACACCTATGTCGACCAGGCGGCCGCCAACGCGCGGGGCGTGCTGCGCCTGGCGGGCTGCGGGGCCGAGGTCTATATCGGCGCCGGCTCGGGCCTGGCCAAGCGCCGGGTCGAGCGGATGCGGCCCGCTCACGGCGTGGACGGCCTGAACGGGGCCGGCTTCTCCCAGCGCTGGAAGCTGCCCGAACTCGATCGCGGTCACTCGACCAACTTCCTGGCCTTCGCCGCGCGCCGCAAGGTGGTCGGCCTGTTCCTCGGCCCCCTGACCAACCTCGCCAAGAGCCTTCTGGAGGATCCAGCCGCTTTCCGAGGCTGGCGTCCAACGATCACGGCCGGCGCCTTCGCCGTCGAGGGCAAGGCCGCCGGCGGCGCCGACTTCAACAGCTGGAGCGACCCTGAAGCCCTGCAGCGCACCCTGGAGGCTGGCGCGACGCCGCGCCTCGTGCCGCTGGATGTCAGCCGAATGGTCGAGATCACCGCCGCCGACCTGGCGCGCGGCGCCGACTGCTGCGGCTCGCCGCTGTCGGCGCGCCTGACCAAGGCCGCGGAGCGCTATATCGCCTTCCACCAGAGCGTCTGGGGCGGCGAGGGGTGTCGCCCGCATGACGCCGTGGCCGCCGCCAGCCTGATCGCGCCCGAGTTCTTCACCTTCGAGCCGGCGCGCTTGCGCGTGGCCGTCGAGGGGCCGCGCCTTGGACGCGTGGAACGGATCGATGGCGCGCCCAATGCCGAGGTTTGCGTTGGCCTCGATGTCGAAGGCGTCCGCCGGTTGATCGTTGGCGGCCTGTTCGGCGCGAAGGCGGTCGAGGCGGCCTGAAGCGCCTAGTGCGGTTGGCCCCACTGCGCGGCCCGTTCGCGGACGAGGTCGCGCATGAACTGGTCGAGGTCGGCCAGGCGCTGGTCCATCTCCGACACGGGCACGCCGTTCCAGATCGCGTGGTCATAGGCCGAGCGCGCCTCTTGCAGGTTCTCGCCCGCCCGGTACCGCTCGGCGATGTAGAGGGTCTCAAGCAGCTTGGTGGGACGGTCGATCTTCTCGTGCTTCATCGACCAGTAGCTGACCATGTACTCGGCCAGGATTCCTTCGTCCGACGTACCGGCCATCGGCGTCTCCCTAACGACTGCCCGCTAGATAGGGAGCCCCTTCGAGCCCGCCAGGGTTTGGATCAAATTCCATCGGCGACTTCCCCGCGAGAGCGCGCGGCGTTTACGACTCGTTAGGGAAGAGGGGGCTTTTCCTCCGGGGCGGAAGCGAGGAAAGTGCGAGAACACATGATGAACGCGAATCGCACGCCTGTCCGAATTCTCGGCCTCGATCCGGGGCTGCGCCGCACCGGCTGGGGCGTGCTGACCATCGACGGCGCGCGGATGAGCCACGTCGCCCACGGGGTGATCGTGCCGGATGAAAAAGCCGACTTCGCCCAGCGTCTGCTGCACCTGTTCGAGGGCATCTGCGCGGTGATCGAGCAGCACCGTCCCGACGAGGCGGCAGTCGAGGAGGTGTTCCTGAACACCAACGCCCAGTCGACGCTGAAGCTGGGCCACGCCCGCGCCGCGGCCCTGATCGCGCCGGCCCGCGCCGGACTCCCGGTCGCGGAGTATTCCACGCGCCTGGTCAAGAAGGCGGTGGTCGGGACCGGCGCGGCCGACAAGGCTCAGATCGGCTTCATGATCGCGCGCCTGCTGCCGACGGCCGGCAAGACCACGGCCGACTGCGCCGACGCCCTGGCCGTCGCCATCACCCACGCCAACCTGCGCGCCGCCCACCGGAGGGTCGCATGATCGGTCGTCTCAGGGGCGCAGTCGCCGAGGTCGGCGAGGAAGAGGCCCTGATCGACGTCATGGGCGTCGGCTATGTCGTCCGCTGCGGTCACCGCACCCTCCAGCGCCTGCCGGCCCTGGGCGAGGAGACCCTGCTGCACATCGAAAGCCAGTGGAGCGAGAGCGCGGGCCTGCGGCTCTACGGTTTCGCCACGCGCGAGGATCGCAAGGCCTTCGTGCTGCTGCAGGCGATCCAGGGCGTGGGCCCCAAGGCCGCCATGGCGGTGCTGGACGTGCTGTCGCCGGCCGAGCTGGCCTCCGCCGTCGCGCGCGAGGACAAGGCCGCCGTCGGCCGCGCCAATGGCGTGGGGCCGAAGCTCGCCCTGCGCATCGTCACCGAGCTGAAGGACAAGCCGATCACCGACGGACCGGTGCTGATGACGGCCCCCGCCGCCAGCGCCGCCTCTTCCGCGCCCGCCAAGCCCGCCCCGACCGGCGACGCCGTCGCCGCCCTGATGGGTCTTGGCGTCGCCGAGGTGAACGCTCGCCGCGTGGTCGAGGCCGCCGCCGATCGTCTCGGCGAGGAGGCGACTGTTCAGGCCCTGATCAAGGCCGGCCTGCAGGAGCTGGGCCGATGAGCGCTGTACAAAGCCCTTCCCCCCATCAAGGGGGAAGGGGGAGGATCGCGCCATGACCCGCGTCATCTCCGGCGAGCCCCAGCACGGCGACTTGGCGCCCACTGATCGCGCCCTGCGGCCCCAGACCCTGGCCGAGTTCGTCGGTCAGGAGCAGGCCAAGGGCAATCTCCGGGTCTTCATCGAGGCCGCCAAGGGCAGGGGCGAGGCCCTGGACCACGTGCTGCTGTTCGGCCCGCCGGGCCTGGGCAAGACCACCCTGGCCCAGATCGTCGCCCGCGAGCTGGGCGTGAACTTCCGCGCCACCTCGGGCCCGGTGCTGAACAAGCCCGGCGACCTGGCGGCGATCCTGACCAATCTGGAAGCCAACGACGTCCTGTTCATCGACGAGATCCACCGGCTGTCGTCGAACGTCGAGGAGATCCTCTATCCGGCGATGGAGGACCATGTGCTGGATCTGGTGATCGGGGAGGGGCCCTCGGCCCGCTCGATCCGCATCGATCTGGCGCCCTTCACCCTGGTGGCCGCGACCACGCGAGCGGGGATGCTGGCCACCCCCCTGCGTGACCGCTTCGGCATTCCGATCCGCCTGGAGTTCTACACCCCGGCCGAGCTGCGCCACGTGCTGCAGCACGCCGCCCGCAAGATGGGCGCGCCGCTGTCGGACGACGGCGCCGACGAGATCGCCAAGCGCGCCCGGGGCACCCCGCGCGTCGCCGGCCGCCTGCTGCGCCGGGTGCGCGACTTCGCCACCGCCGACGGCGCGACCGTGATCGACCGCAAGGCCGCGGGCCTGGCGCTCGCCCGCCTGGAGGTCGACGAGGTCGGCCTCGACAGCCTGGACCGCCGCTATCTGCGCGCCATGATCGAGCACTATGGCGGCGGGCCGGTGGGCGTGGAGACCATTGCCTACGCCATCGCCGAGGCCCGCGACGCGGTCGAGGACGTGATCGAGCCCTATCTGATGCAGCAGGGCTTTATCCAGCGCACGCCGCGCGGCCGCATGGCCTGCGGCAAAGCCTATCTGCACCTGGGCCTGACCCCGCCCGCCGCCCCGCCGGGACAGGCGCAGGGAGGTCTGTTCGATGAAGGTTAGCGACCCGCGCGCTATCCGACTGTTCACGGCCGGTCTGGCCGCCGTGGGTCTCGCCGTCTCCCTGGCCGCCATCGGCGTGGCGGGCGGGCCGCGCAACGCCTTGATTGTCCAAGGACTTGCCGCCGTGCTCGCTGTGGGTCTGGCCCTTCTGGTCGGGCGTTTCTGGCGACGGACTCGCTGGCGGCTTTGGGTGCTGACGGCCGCCTGCGGCCTGGCCCTGGTCCTCACGCTGATGAATGGCGTCTCGCTGGAGGGCGCTAGGCGTTGGCTGGCGCTGGGGCCGATCCAACTGCACACCGCCTCCCTAGCCCTGCCGTTTGCGGCCTGGGCCTTCGCCAAGGGCTTCGACGATCGTCGCGTGGCGCCGATCGCGGGCCTGGTCGCTCTTCTTCTGCTGTACCAGCACGACGCGGCCTCTTCGCTGGCCTTCGCCTTGGCGCTCGCGGCGGCGGCGCTGGTGGAGCGCCCGCGTCAGCTGACGCCCTGGGCGTGCGTGATCGTCGCTGCGCTCTTGGCCTACGCCGCCTGGGTCGAGCCCGACACCCTGCCCGCCGTGCCCTATGTCGAGGGGCTGCTGGTCAATGCGATGGCTGCCAATCCCGTGCTGGGCTTCGTGGCGGGCGTCTTGATGATCAGCTTGCCCGCGCCATTCCTTGCTGTTGCCCAGGCGCTGCCCGAACGCCGCGCCGAGGCGCTGGCGCTGGCGGCTCTGTGGACCGGCTGGATCGCCGGCAACCTGTTTGGAAACTATCCCGCGCCCGTTCTAGGCTACGGCGCCGCGCCGATCCTGGCCTGGGGTCTATCCTTGGGTTTAGTGCTCGGAGATTCCGAAAACCAGGACCCGCCCGCGTCATGATCGAACCCACCGCCGGCGTCTTCGACGGCCGCGAGCACCAACTGCCCGTGCGCATCTATTACGAGGACACCGATTTCACCGGCGTCGTCTACCACGCCAACTACCTGCGTTATCTGGAGCGAGGGCGCAGCGACTTCTTCCGGGCGGTCGGCATCTCTCACAGCGAGCTCGCCGAGCAGGACACCGGCTTCGCCGTCATCCGGATGGAGCTGGACTTCAAGCGCGCCGCCAAGATCGACGACGCCTTGGTGGTTCGCACCCTGTACGAACGGGTCGAGGGCGTGCGGCTGCACGTCAGCCAGAGAATCACGCGCGGCGACGAGGTGATCCTTGAGGCCAAGGCGGTGGCCGTCTGCATCAGTCTGTCCGGGCGGCCGCGCCGGCCGACGGCGGAGATGACGGCCAAGCTGGCGCCCTGGCTGGCGCCGACCGCCCAGGCTTAAAGCGCCGCGCCGATTTTTTCGGATCGATCGACCCTCGTCATAGTTTCACCCAAGCGCCGCTTCATGCCATACGGCGCACACCTGTCCTGATCAGACGCCCCAACGGAGCCCTACCCCGCATGGACGCCTCGGCCGCCGCCCCCAATTTCTCGTTCTTCGCCCTGTTCATGCAGGCCGACTGGGTCGTCAAAGGCGTGATGATCGGCCTGATCCTGGCCTCACTGGGCTCGTGGGCCGTGATCCTGGACAAGCTGTTCCGCTTCACGAACCTCAACCGCGCGGCCGACCGCTTCGAGGAGCAGGTCGGCGGCGGACGCTCGCTGGAGGACGTGGCGGGCGAGGCCGGCGCCAATCCGCCCCACGCCCTGCCGCGCATGCTGCAGGCGGCGCTGAAGGAGTGGCGCGAAGCCAAGACGCGGGCCATGACCGAGAATCAGACGGCCTTCCTGGTCGCCCGCATCGACCGGATCCTGGACACCATGATCGCCCGCGAGACCGCCAAGGTCGAAGAGGGCCTGGGCAGCCTGGCCATCGTCGCCACGGCCAGCCCGTTCATTGGCCTGTTCGGCACGGTCTGGGGCATCATGCACGCCTTCCAGAACATCGCCCTGTCGAAGAACACCTCGCTGGCGGTCGTCGCCCCGTCGATCGCCGAGGCGCTGTTCGCCACGGCCGTGGGCCTGATCGCCGCCATCCCGGCCTATATCGCCTACAACAAGTTCTCGACCGACGCGGGCAAGTACGCCGGCCGCCTGGAAGGTTTCGCCGACGACCTGTCGACCGCGATCCAGCGTCGCCTGACCGAGCGAGTCTAGGCCCATGGCGATGTCCTCAAACGACGCCTTCGCCACCGGAGGCGGCCGGGGCCGCCGCCGTCGCGGCCGCCGCTCGCGCGGGGCGCTGTCCGAGATCAACGTCACGCCCCTGGTCGACGTGATGCTGGTGCTGCTGATCATCTTCATGATCAGCGCGCCGCTGCTGACCGCGGGCGTGCCGCTGGAGCTGCCCAAGACCGAGGCCGCAGCCCTGCAGAACCAGGAAGAGCCGATCACCGTTTCGATCCGCAAGGACGG
Source organism: Caulobacter segnis (assembly GCF_031454995.1). Lineage (GTDB taxonomy): Bacteria > Pseudomonadota > Alphaproteobacteria > Caulobacterales > Caulobacteraceae > Caulobacter > Caulobacter segnis_E. Next base: position 158,990 of record NZ_JAVDRV010000007.1, read on the forward strand.
CGGCGTTTTTGTCGGCGAGACCCAGATCCCGTTCGAAAATCTGGCGCCGCGCATCAGCGCCATCGCCGGCGACGGCTATGACAAGCCGATCTTCGTCCGCGCCGACGGCGGAGCGACCTACCAGGTCGTCGCCCAAGTGATGGCGGGCCTGTCGAACGCGGGCTTCAACAAGATCAACCTGATCACCGAGACGGGCGGCCCCTCTTCGGGTTCAGCCCCCCGCGACGCCCAGCCGGCGGACGCGGGCGCCTTGCGGCCCGCGCAGTAGGGGCGGCATGATCGCCCACCGCGAACAACGGGTCTCTCCGGCTCTCCTGGGCTCGATCGCGCTGCACGGCGCGGTCGCGGCGCTGATCGCGTTCGGCCTGCCGTGGAAGTCGTCCAAGCCGATCACCATCGGCGAGTCGGTGCCGGTGACCATCGTCACCAACGGTCCGACCAATGTCCGCCCGGCCGAGCAGGCGCCGGTCGAGCAGACCGCCCAGGCGCCGGAGCCCGAGCCACAAGCGACACCGCAGCCGCCGGCCCCGACCCCCGCGCCGACGCCAACCCCCGCGCCAGCTCCGCCGCCCAAGCCGACGCCGGTTCCCAAGCCCGCGCCGACTCCGACGCCGGCCAAGCCGACCCAGCAGAAGAAGACCGACAGCAACGACTTCTTCGCCTCACTGGAAGCCACCCTGGCCAAGACCAAGAAGGCGACGGGCAAGCCGACCTCGAATGCCGCCAAGGGACCGGCGCGGCAGGAGACCTCGGTCTCGGCGCGTCCCGCCCTGGGCGCGGCCACGGGCCTCTCGGCCTCGGCGCTGGGCCGCCTGCAGGGCGAGGTCCAGGACCGCTGGAACCCCAACTGCGAGGTCGAGGGCGGCGCCAACGTCAATGTCCGCGTGGTCTTCGTGATCGGGCCGGGCGGCCGCGTTGTCGGCCAGCCGGAGTCGCCGGGAACGTCCTCGCCGGACCCCGTGGTCAAGGCCGCGTCGGACCGCGCCATTCGCGCGCTGTTCGCCGCCTCGCCGTTCGCCTACCTGCCGCCGGACCTGTACGGTCAGAAAATCGCCCTGAACTTCAACGCAAAACAGGCCTGTTCGCGTTGATGCCAGGAACGGTCGAGAACAAGGAGACCCCGATGCGCCCTAAAGCCTGGAAGCGAATGCAAGCCCTGATGCTGGCGGCCGCCGTCCTGCTGAGCGGCGCGGCCTTCGTCACGCCGGCCGCCGCGCAGATCGAGGTCGACATCAACGCCGGCGCGGTCAAGCCGATGCCGATCGCCATACCGGCCTTCTCGGGCGCCACTCGCGGCGCCGAGATCGCCCAGGTCATCAGCGGCAATCTCGAGCGCTCGGGCCTGTTCCAGCCGCTGAACGTGGCGGGCGTCCCGGACAAGCTGTCGGACGTCAACATCCAGCCGCGCTTTCCCGACTGGCAAGCCACGGGTGCTCAGGCGCTGATCAACGGCCAGGTGACGGTCGGGCCCGATGGCGGCCTGCGCGTCGACTTCCGCCTGTGGGACGTGTTCTCGCAGCAGCAGCTGCTGGGCCTGCAGTTCTCCTCGACGCCCGACAACTGGCGGCGCGTGGCTCACAAGATCAGCGACGCCGTCTATGAGCGCCTGACCGGCGAGAAGGGCTATTTCGACACCCGCGTGGCCTTCGTCGCCGAGAGCGGTCCCAAGCTGGCCCGCGTCAAGCGCCTGGCGATCATGGACCAGGACGGCGCCAATCCGCAGTACCTGACCGACGGCTCGTACATCGTCATGACGCCGCGCTTCAGCTCCACCAGCCAGGAGCTGACCTACATGGCCCTGCGGCCGACGGGCTCGTCGATCTACCTGCTGAACCTGGAGACCAGCCGCCAGGAGACGGTCGGCAAGTTTCCCGGCATGGTGTTCGCCCCGCGTTTCTCGCCCGACGGCGGCAAGGTCGCCTTCTCGGTCGAGAAGAACGGCAACAGCGACATCTATGTGATGGACCTGCGCAGCCGCTCGACCACGCGCATCACCACCGATCCCTCCATCGACACCTCGCCCTCGTTCTCGCCGGACGGGACGAAGATCGTGTTCAATTCCGACCGGGGCGGCCAAGCCCAGATCTACGTGATGAACACCGACGGATCGGGCGTGCGCCGCATCTCGTATGGCGGCGGCCGCTATACGACGCCCGTGTGGAGCCCGCGCGGCGACTTCATCGCCTTCACCAAGCAGACGGGCGGCCAGTTCCACATTGGCGTGATGCGGCCTGACGGCGGCGACGAGCGCCTGCTGACCACCAGCTATCTCGACGAAGGTCCGACCTGGGCGCCGAACGGCCGCGTGCTGATGTTCTTCCGCGAGGGCGGCGGCGGCAATCCCAAGCTCTGGACGGTGGACATCACCGGCCGGATCCTGCGACCGGCCGCCTACAACGGCTCGGGCTCGGACCCGGCTTGGTCGCCGCTTCTAGACTGACAAATCGTCGAGCCGCGCAACCTTAAGCTTGCGAGCGCGTTCTGCGGCTACTAACTCGACGTCGTTGCGCGTCGGGATTGTCTCGTTGAAGAGTTTCGGCGCCGTCTGACCGACTTCTGACGTCATTGTGAGGTATGGTCGGACATTTAGCAGGTCCATTGCCCGCATGTCGCAGGTATGGATCAGGTCCAGAGTTGTTGACTTGAGGAGAAACTGGATGAGCTTCGACACCCAGCGCGCCGTTAGACTGGCGCTCGTCGGCCTCGCCGCCGGCTCGCTCGCCGCCTGCGCTTCGCGTCCGAAGCCCCAGCCCGCCGCGCCGGCGCCCCAGCCGCCGCCGGCCCAGGAGCCCGCGCCCTACACCCCGCCGCCGGCCCCGCCGGTCGCTCAGGGCCCGCTGCCGGGCTCGGTGCAGGACTTCGTCGTCAATGTCGGCGACCGGGTCTATTTCGACACCGACGAATATTCGGTCCGCGCCGACGCCCAGCCGGTCCTGGCCGGTCAGGCCCAGTGGCTGAACCGCTATCCCGCCGTGAAGGTCCGCATCGAAGGCAACGCCGACGAACGCGGCACCCGCGAATACAACCTGGCCCTCGGCGCCCGCCGCGCCAACGCCGTGCGCGATTTCCTGATCGCCCAGGGCGTGTCGGCCTCGCGCATCGAGACGATCTCGTTCGGCAAGGAAAAGCCGATCGACGCCGGCTCGACTGAGGAAGCCTGGGCCAAGAACCGTAACGGCCACACGGCCATCACGGACGGCGCCCGCTAAGCGCTGAGCTAAAATGGGGCGGCGTCTCACCGAGATGCCGCCCTAGTTTTGTCCGCTAGCTCCCGGTACATCACGGTCATGAAGCTGAAATCCGCCTTGCTTGCCGTTCTGTTCGCCTCGGCCTCCGCCGTCGCGGTGGCTCAGACCCCGCTGCCGGCGGCCGATCCGCTGGACGACCGCTCGGCCAAGCGCGTGGAGCGGATGGAGAAGGTGGTCCGCGAGCTGCGCGCGATCGTCTTCCAGGGCCGCGACACTGGTAAGCCCGTCGTGGTGCAACCGGCCGAGACCGACGCCCAGATCGCCGCCCTGAACGACCGGGTCACCGATCTCGAGCAGACCCTGACCAAGCTGAATGGCCAGAACGAGACCGTCACCTTCGAGCTCAATAAGGCCAACAAGGCCGCCGCCGACCAGAAAGCGCGCGCCGACGCGCTGGAGCAGCGCCTGGCCGCGATCGAAAAGACCCTGACCGACCTGCAGGCCGCCGCCGCCAACGGCCAGATGGCCGCCGGAGCCCAGGCCACCGATGGCGCCGTGCCGCCGCCGCCCCCGCCGCCGGCCGACCCGGCCGTGGCCTTCAAGCAGGCGCGGCAAATGCTGCTGGACGGCGACTACGCCGCCGCGGAGCAGGCCTTCTCGGCCTACGTCACGAACTATCCGGACAACGCCAAGACGCCCGAGGCCCGCTACTGGCTGGGCGAGACCCTGTTCGTCCGCGAGGCCTATACCGACGCCGCCGCCGCCTATATCGGCGCGATCCGCGGCTGGCCGCAGACGACCTGGGGCCCGGACGCGACCCTGAAGCTGGCCCGCTCGATGGTGGCGCTGAAAAAGACCACCGAGGCTTGCCGCACGCTGGACGAGCTCGCCAAGCGCTATCCCAAGGCCCCGGCCCAGGTGAACTCCCGCGCGGCCTCGACCCGCGTCGCGGCGAAGTGCTCGTAGGAGTCTGAACCCCTCTCTCTGAGAGAGGGAGAGGCCCATCCCTTGCGATGGGAGGGTGAGAGGTTACGCTCTCGCGGGCCCAGGCGCGGGCGAATGCCGATGATGGAAGAGCTAGGATTGTCCGGTGGACGGTGAAACCTCTCACCCTCCCACCGCCTCCGGCGGCGGGCCTCTCCCTCTCTCAAAGAGAGAAGGGGTGTCGCGCCCTTTCGACCATCGTCTAGACGCCCTGTCCAACGCCCCCCTCGCCGTCGGCTTCTCCGGCGGCGGCGACTCCCTTTTTCTGCTGAAGGCGACGCTGGACTGGGCGCGGCCGCGCGGCCGGCCCGTGCTGGCGCTGGTCGTCGATCACCGGCTGCAGGCCGATAGCGCGAGCTGGACCGCCGATGCGGTCGAGAAGGCGCGGCGCCTCGGGGCGGACGTCCGCGCCCTGGCCTGGACGGGTCCAAAGCCCGGCGCGGGCCTGCCCGCCGCCGCCCGCCGCGCCCGCCACGCCTTGCTGGCGGCCGCCGCGCGGGAGGCGGGAGCCTCCGTGCTGCTGCTGGGCCACACGGCCAGCGATCTCGCCGAGAGCGCGGCGATGCGCGCCGAGGGCTCGACCGTCCCCGACCCGCGCGAATGGTCGCCGTCGCCGGTCTGGCCGGAGGGGCGCGACGTCTTCCTGCTGCGGCCGTTACTGGCCCTGACTCGTGCCGAGATCCGGGACGCGCTCGGCGCCGACGGCGAGACCTGGCTGGAAGATCCCGCCAACGCGGATCTTCGCTACGCCCGGGCGAGGGCCCGGGCCGGCGGCGCCGAGGAGGCACCCTTGGAGCCGGAAACCGTGAAGTCGCCGCCCGTCTTCTCCATCGACGCCACGGGCGCGATCCGCTTGCCGCGCGACGCCGCGGCCGCCCATCTGGCCGCCGCCCTGTTGTGCGCCGCCGGGACCGAGCGACCGCCGCGCGGCGAGCGTCTCCAACGCTTGGTCCAGCGCCTGCGCGGCGGCGAAGCCTTCACGGCCACCCTGGCCGGCGCGCGGATCGAGGCGGGGGAGATGGCGCTGATCAGCCGCGACGCTGGCGAGACCGCGCGCGGTGGCCTCTCGCCCCTGACCCTCGCGCCTGGCGAGACCGGCGTCTGGGACGGCCGCTGGGAAATCACCGCCGGCGCGGAGCCGCTGACCGTCGTCGCGCTGAAAGGCCGGGGCTCCAGCCTGTCGGCCGCGCAGCGCGCGCGCCTGGCCAGGCTGCCCGCCGCGGTCCGGCCCAGCTTGCCGCTGATCCCGCGGCATGGCGCGGCGCCGTGTTCGCCCACGCTTGACGGCCCGGATTTTGCGGTCGAAGGGGGAGGGCGCGCGCGTCCGCTCGTTCTGGGTCGCTATCAGGCTGCGGTTGGCCTTTGTGACAAAGAATCCGTGACCAGATGTCACGTCCGTGGCGCAAGCGCTCGCGAGCCCTTATCTTGAGGGGCGAAGACCTATCGTTGGGAAGACGAACCGAATGAATTTCCGGAACGCAGCCATCTGGCTGGTGATCGTGGCGGCCCTGATGGGCGTGTTCTTCGTGAGCCAGAACGCGCGCACCAAGGGCGGCGGCGAGATCAGCTATTCGCAGCTCCTCAAGCAGGTTGACGCCGGGCAGATCAAGTCGGCCGAGATTTCCGGCCAAGTCGTCCAGGCCAAGGACGCCAGCGGCAAGGTGCTGACCGTCAACGCCCCGCTCGACTCCGACGAGTTGGTCAACCGCATGGTCGCCAAGAACGCCGACGTGAAGTTCAAGAGCGGCTCGATCAGCTTCCTGGCCATCCTGATCCAGCTGCTGCCGATCCTGCTGATCGTGGGCGTCTGGCTGTTCTTCATGCGTCAGATGCAGGGCGGGGCCAAGGGCGCCATGGGCTTTGGCAAGTCCAAGGCTCGCCTGCTGACCGAGAACAAGAACCGCATCACCTTCGAGGACGTCGCCGGCGTCGACGAGGCCAAGGAAGAGCTGCAGGAGGTCGTCGACTTCCTGAAGGACCCGGCCAAGTTCCAGCGTCTGGGCGGCAAGATCCCGAAGGGCGCCCTGCTGGTCGGCCCTCCCGGTACGGGTAAGACCCTGATCGCCCGCGCCGTGGCGGGCGAAGCCGGCGTGCCGTTCTTCACGATCTCGGGTTCGGACTTCGTCGAGATGTTCGTCGGCGTCGGCGCCAGCCGCGTGCGCGACATGTTCGAGCAGGCCAAGAAGAACGCCCCCTGCATCATCTTCATCGACGAAATCGACGCCGTCGGTCGCCATCGCGGCGCCGGCCTGGGCGGCGGCAACGACGAGCGCGAGCAGACCCTCAACCAACTGCTGGTCGAGATGGATGGCTTCGAAGCCAACGAAGGCATCATCCTGATCGCCGCCACCAACCGTCCGGACGTGCTGGACCCGGCCCTGCTGCGTCCGGGCCGCTTCGACCGTCAGGTCGTGGTGCCCAATCCGGACGTCGCCGGTCGCGAGAAGATCATCCGCGTCCACATGAAGAACGTGCCGCTGGCCGCCGACGTCGACGTCAAGACGCTGGCGCGCGGCACTCCGGGCTTCTCGGGCGCGGATCTGGCCAACCTCGTCAACGAAGCCGCCCTGATGGCCGCCCGCAAGAACCGCCGCATGGTCACCATGAGCGACTTCGAGCAGGCCAAGGACAAGGTCATGATGGGCGCCGAGCGCCGGTCGATGGCCATGAACGAGGAAGAGAAGAAGCTGACGGCCTATCACGAGGGCGGCCACGCCATCGTGGCCCTGAACGTCCCGCTGGCCGACCCGGTCCACAAGGCCACGATCGTGCCGCGCGGTCGCGCGCTGGGCATGGTCATGCAGCTGCCGGAAGGCGACCGCTACTCGATGAAGTACCAGCAGATGACCAGCCGTCTGGCCATCATGATGGGCGGCCGGGTGGCCGAGGAGCTGATCTTCGGCAAGGAGAACATCACCTCGGGCGCCTCCAGCGACATCAAGGCCGCCACCGACCTGGCGCGCAACATGGTCACCCGCTGGGGCTATTCCGACGTGCTGGGCACGGTGGCCTATGGCGACAACCAGGACGAGGTGTTCCTGGGCCACTCGGTCGCCCGCACCCAGAACGTGTCGGAAGAGACCGCTCGCCTGATCGACAGCGAGGTCAAGCGCCTGGTGCAGTACGGTCTGGACGAGGCTCGCCGCATCCTGAACGAGAAGATCGAGGACCTGCACACCCTGGGCAAGGCCCTGCTGGAGTACGAGACCCTGTCTGGCGAGGAGATCGCCGGCGTGCTGAAGGGCGTGGCGCCCAAGCGGGAAGAGGAGGAGACTCGCGAGACGATCGTCGCGCCGTCTCTGGTTCCCCTCTCGCCGGGCGCGGGCGCCAGCGTCACCGCCTGACGCTCTTTAGGACTTCCAAGGACAAAGCCGGCTCGCGAGGGCCGGCTTTTTTCTTGTCCAGCTGCAACCAGGTCGGAATGGGGCCGTTGGAGCTTCACCGCGAGTTCGCGGCAAGGGGCGAGCGCGGGCCAATGGTCACCACGGGCACCGATGACATGGCCGGCGCGAGCGTCCGTTCCGCAGCCGAGAGCGCGTTCCTGGCGCGAGGCGGACGAATGGGCGCGGCCATCGCGGCGGGCGACTGGACGAGCGCCGGCTTGCCGGCCCCGCCGTCCTGGCCCGCGGCCCTGAAGGTGGCGGTCGGGATGATGCTGGCCTCGCCGATCCCTTCCTTCCTGGCCTGGGGGGATGCGGCCATCACCCTCCACAACGACGCCGCGCGCGCCATGCTGGGTCTTCCCGACACGCTGAGCCGGCCCTTCCCCGAGGCGTTTCCGATCCACCAAGGCGTCGAGCTGCTGGCCCGGGGGCGTCTGGGCGAAAGCGTGGTGCTGGAAGGCGTCCCGTTCAGCCGGTTGGGAGAAGAGGCCTGGTGCAACCTGCTGGCCTCGCCCGTCCGCGACGAGGACGGCGTCGTGCGTGGTGTTCTGGTCCACTGCAACGACATCACCACGCGCGTCCTGGACGATCGCGCGCGCCTGGCCGACGAGCGCCGCTACCGCGCCCTGTTCGAGTCGATGGACGAGGGCTTCTGCGTCATCGAGTTCCTGGACGGTCCGCATGGGCCGGATAGCGACTACATCCACATCATGGCCAACGCCGCCTATGAGCGGCACGCTGGTATTCCCAACGTCGTTGGCCAGAAGCTGCGCGAGATGGTGCCGGACGAGGCCGACGCGTGGGTCGCCCGCTACGGCGCGGTGCTGCGCACGGGCGTACCGATCCGCTTCGAGCAGGAGCTGGTCGCCACCGGGCGTCATCTGTCCCTGTCATCGTTCCGGATCGAGCCGCCCGAGCTGAAGCAGGTGGCGGTGCTGTTCCAGGACGTCACCGACCGCAAGCGGACCGAGGCGGCGCTGCGCCACCTGAACGAAACGCTGGAGGCGCGGATCGCCGAAGCGCTGGAGGAGCGCGAGCGCACCGAGGAAGCCCTGCGCCAGGCCCAGAAGATGGAGGCCGTGGGCCAGCTGACCGGCGGCTTGGCCCACGACTTCAACAACCTTCTGGCCGGCATCTCGGGCGCCTTCGAGATGATCGGCGCGCGGCTGGCCCAGGGGCGGACCAGCGATGTCGAGCGCTATCTGGGCGCTGGGCAGGGCGCGGCTCGACGGGCGGCGGCCCTGACCCACCGCCTGCTGGCTTTCTCCCGCCGCCAGACCCTGGCCCCCAAGGCCGTGATCATCAACCGGCTGATGGCCGACTTCGTGGAGCTGGTCCGCCGCACGGTGGGGCCTTCGATCGAGGTGGACATGGTCGCCGCCACGGGGCTCTGGCCGACGCTGGTCGACGCCAACCAGCTGGAAAACGCCCTTCTGAACCTGTGCATCAACGCCCGTGACGCCATGCCGGACGGCGGGCGGATCATGATCGAGACCGCCAACCGCTGGCTCGACGACCGCATCGCCCGCGAGCAAGGCCTGGAGCCGGGCCAGTATGTCTCGGTCTGCGTCAGCGACACCGGTTCGGGCATCGACAAGCAGACCTTGGAGCGGGTGTTCGATCCGTTCTTCACGACCAAGCCGATCGGTCAGGGCACGGGGCTGGGCCTGTCGATGGTCTACGGCTTCGCGCGCCAGTCGAACGGCCACGTGAGGATCTATTCCGAGGTCGGCCAGGGCACGATGGTGTGCCTCTATCTGCCGCGCCACCTGGGCGCCGAGGACGAGGAGCCGGCGGCCGCGCCGCTCGAAGCCGCCCAGACCCACGCCGACCGGACCGTGCTGGTGGTTGACGACGAACCGACCGTGCGGATGCTGGTCACCGACGCCCTAGGCGAGCTGGGCTATGCCTGTATCGAGGCGCAGGACGGCGCGGCGGGCCTGCGGATTCTGCAGGGCGGCCATCGCGTCGATCTCCTGATCACCGACGTCGGCTTGCCGGGAGGGCTGAACGGACGCCAGGTGGCCGACGCCGCCCGGGCGCTGCGGCCCGAGCTGAAGGTCCTGTTCATCACCGGATACGCCGAGAACGCGGTGCTGAACCACGGCCACATCGAGCACGGCATGGAGGTGCTGACCAAGCCGTTCGCGATCGCCGATCTGACCGGACGGATCGACCGGATGCTGCGCGAGGTCTAAACGTCGGGGCATGAGCCTCGCCGCCCGCCCCGCCGCTCCGCGCCCCCAGGTGATGGGGATCGTCAATGTCACGCCCGACAGCTTCTCGGACGGCGGACGGTTCTTCGATCCGGGCGACGGCGTCGAACACGCCCGCCGGCTGATCGCACAGGGCGCCGACATCCTCGACATCGGCGGCGAGAGCACGCGGCCGGGCGCGACGCCGGTGTCCGCGTTCGAGGAGATGCGGCGGGTGGTCCCGGTGATCGAGGCGGCGCGCGCCGCCAGCGCCATCCCGATCTCGATCGACACCCTGAAGCCCGAGGTCGCTCGCGCGGCGGTCAAGGCCGGCGCCACGATCTGGAACGACGTCAGCGCCCTACGCTTCTCGCCCGACGCCCCCGAGGTCGCCGCCGAGCTGGGCTGCGAGGTCGTGCTGATGCACATGCTGGGCGAGCCAGGAACGATGCAGGACGCCCCCCGCTACGACGACGTGGTCGCCGAGGTCGAGGCCTTCCTGCTGGCCCGCGCCTTCACCGCCATGGCCGCCGGGGTGGCCAAGGAGAAGATCTGGCTGGATCCAGGGATCGGCTTCGGCAAGACCGCCGCGCACAATCTGGCCCTGCTGGCGGCTCTGCCGAGGTTCGTGGCCCTCGGCTATCCGATCCTGCTGGGCGCCAGCCGCAAGCGGTTCATCGCCGGCGTCGACCCGTCGGCGCGCGAAGCCGACGACCGCCTGGGCGGCTCGCTGGCCGCGCACCTGGCGGGCGCCGCCGCCGGCGTGGCGGCGGTCCGGGTCCACGACGTGCGCGAGACGGTCCAGGCGCTGGCGGTTCAGGCGGCGATCGCGGCCGCCTAGGTCCCGCTCAGTCGCCAGTAGGTCGCGTAGCGCTGGTGGGCGATGCGGTGGTAGGGCACGAGGCGGACCTCGCTGCCGCTGGCCGAAGCCACCGTGAACTCCAGCGGCTTGCCCGTGGGCCGGATGCGGGCCGCCACCGAGGCGGGATCGCCGGTCAGCGTCGGCGGCGTGAACGGGCTGTCGTTGTATTTCCCGTAGAGCCGCTCGTTGACGACGATGTCGGCGCCGGGGGCGAGGCCCTCGGTCCCCAAGGCGCCGGCCAGCACCAGCGGGCCGTGGGTGAAGGCGGCGATCTCGCGGCTGGTCGGGTCGGTCTCGAAGCCGGTCCGCATCTCCAGGCGGAGCTCGACCCTGTCGCCGTCCTTCCACGTCCGCGCGACCTCGAGGAAGCCCGGGGTCTGGGAGCGTAGGGCGACCTTGCCGTTGACCAGCACCGTCGCGGTACGGCTCCAGCCTGGCTGACGCAGCTTCAGCGCGAGGGCGGTTGGGCGCTTAAGGCTCCAGCGCAGCGTGGTGGTCGGGTCGTCCGGGAAGGTCGTCGTCTGGGTCAGGGTCGCGTCGTGGGCCTTCCAGGCGACCTTCGACGGGATGAACAGGTTCACATACAGCGTCTCGCCGTCGTGGAAGTAGATGGAGTCCCGGTACTTGGCGTGGTTCTCCATGCCCGTGCCGGTGCAGCACCAGAACGAGTCGACCGGGGTGCAGTAGAGCTTCATGTAGCCCGGCCGCGCGCCCTGGAAGTAGGTGACCATGCCGCTGTCGGGGTCCTGCGACGCGAGGATCCCGTTGTAGAGCGACCGCTCGTAATAGTCGGCGTATTCCGCGCGCGGATCCTGGGCGAACAGGGCGCGGGTCAGTTTCAGCATGTTATGCTGACAGCAGGTCTCCGAGCCCTTGGCCGAGAAGACATGCTTTTCGAAGTCGGCCCTTGGGAAGAAGAACTCGCCGTCGCCCGACCCGCCGGTCGCGAATGACCGCGTCCGCGTGACCGTTCGCCAGAAGAACAGGGCCGCGTCGCCGTAAGGAGCCTGGCCGGTGACCTCGTGGACGCGCTGGAAGCCGATCACCTTGGGGATCTGGGTGTTGGCGTGCAGGCCGTCCAGCGTGTCGCGTCCTTGGGACAGCGGCGTCAGCAGGGCCTTGTGCGAGAAACGCTCGGCGGCGCCGCGATAGCGCGTGTCGCCCGTCAGGGCGAACAGGTCGGCGAAGGCCTCGTTCATGCCGCCGTGCTCGGTGGCCAGCATGGTCTCGAACTGGGCGTCCGACAGGGGCGCGGTGGCGTTGACCGTCCAATCGGCTAGCCGAAGCAGCACGGCGCGGCTGCTCTGGCTGTCGGCCAGCTGCCAGCCGTCGCGCAGGCCGGCGAACACCTTGTGCAGCGTGTACCAGGGCACGCCGGTGATCTTCTCGCCGCGGATATGGGCCTCGACCAGGGCGGGGCCCTTGGGGAAGGCGCAGACGAGGCCGGCGTTCGAGGCGGCCTGGCAGGCGGCCAGCTCGTCGGCGATGTAGTCCACCCGCTGCTTGAAGCGCGCGTCGCCGGTCGATCGATACATCAGGGCGCAGGCCGACTGGTAGTGACCCAGGGTGTGGCCGTGGCAGTTGATGTCGGCCCAGATCGCCTCGGACTCCCAGCCGCCGTAGGGCGGGGCCTTGGGCGCTAGGCCGGCGTTGGTCCGGAAGGCGCTGAGCAAGCGGTCGGGCTCCAGCGACAGCAGATAAGCCTCGGTCCGGCGCTGGGCGTGCAGGAAGGGGCTGTCCAGCAGATCGACGTCGCGCATGTCGAAAGGGGAGAGGCCGGCCTTGGCGCCCTTGCCGGCGGCCGCCAGGACTGGGGTCGAGGCCATCGCGCCCAGCGCGCCGGCGATCACGTAGCGCCGGGGCCATCCTGTCCGCGGGCCGCCAGAGCAGCAGTCACCATGGGCCATACGCGAACTCCCTGACGCGATGCGGTCGTCGCCGCCTATTAGTAGGAGTTATTAAGCGTTGAATGGCCGCGAGGAAAGCGGCAGGCGCGGATTTTCGCACGAGCGCTCGCCGGGCTCGCATATTGGCAGTCGGAGTAATTTGGCGTTGTCGTCGGGGCCTCCCCATCGCCTCGATTCCCGCCTAAACCTCTTCCATGTCCCAAGCTCCCCCCCAGGCGCCGCAAGGCCGCGTTCTCGTCATCGCCGGATCGGATTCCGGAGGCGGGGCGGGGATCCAGGCCGACATCAAGACCATCACCGCGCTGGGCGGCTACGCGGCCACGGCGATCACGGCGGTGACCGTGCAGAACACCCTGGGCGTCACGGGCGTGCATCCGATCCCGCTCGAGATCATCGCCGCCCAGGCCCGCGCGGTGCTGGACGACATCGGCGCCGACGCGATCAAGACCGGCATGCTGGGCGACGCGGCCGTGGTCGAGACCGTGGCGGCCGCGATCGATCACGCGGGCCAAATCCCGGCGGTGGTCGACCCGGTCATGGTCGCCAAGGGCGGCGCGCCGCTGCTCGCCGAGGCCGCGATCGGCGCGGTCAAATCGCTGATGATCCCGCGCGCCGCGCTGCTGACCCCCAACGCGCCCGAAGCCGCCGCTATGACGGGCCTGACCGTCGAGACCACCGATGACCTGCGCCGGGCCGGCGAGGCGCTGTTGGCCCTTGGCGCCAAGGCCGTGCTGATGAAGGGCGGACACGTCGCGGGCGACCGCGTCGTCGATGTGCTGATGACGGTCGACGGCGAGACGACCTTCGAGGGCGAGCGGATCGAGACCCGTCACACTCACGGCACGGGCTGCACGCTGGCGAGCGCCTGCGCGACGGGCCTGGCTCAGGGCCTGCCGCTGGAGCAGGCGGTGGCGCGGGCCTGGAACTACGTCCACGAGGCCATGCTGCGCGCGCCGGGCTTCGGCGCGGGGCATGGTCCCCTGGATCACGGCTGGACGCTGCGCGCATGACCGACACGCTGGAAACCCGCCTGGCCGAGATCGTCCGCGCCACCCCGACGACCTGGGCGGTGCTGCGGACGGCGCGCGACCTCGACCTGCCCGACTGGATGATCTTTTCCGGCGCGGTCTACCAGCCGGTCTGGAACCACCTGACCGGGCGGCCGCTGGACTACGGCATCAAGGACTATGACCTAGCCTATCACGACGCCAGCGACGTCAGCTACGAGGCCGAGGACGTGGTCATCCAGCGCGTCGCGGCCGCCTTCGAGCCGCCGCTTCGCGAACTGGTCGAGGTGCGCAACCAGGCCCGGGTTCACCTATGGTTCGCCAGCAAGTTCGGGGCCGACGAGCCCTATCCGCCGCTGGAGACCAGCGCCGCGGCCTTGAAGCGCTTCGTGGCGACGGCCTTCTGCGTCGGCGTGCGGTTGGAGGCCGATGACAGCCTGACCGTCCACGCGCCGTTCGGTCTTGAGGACCTGTTCGCCCTGCGCCTGCGGCCCAATCCGCTGCGGCCGTCGGGCGCCGGCGGCTGGGAGCGCACCACGGGCTCGGCCAAGGCCCGTTGGCCGGAGATCGCGATCGAGCCTCGATTGTCACCGGGACAATAAAGGCTTTGCGCGGCGATCCGCGCCCGCATAACAGCGATGTCCATCGGAATTCCGGGAGATCGCCCGCCATGCGCCAGTGGACCGTCGACGCCTTCGCCAGCGCCCCTTTCCGGGGCAACCCCGCCTGTGTGGTCGAGCCGTTCGAGACTTGGCCTTCCGACACCTGGATGCAGGCCCTGGCGGCCGAGAACAACCAGGCCGAGACGGCCTTTCTGCTCAAGACCAACGACCCGGCGCGCTTTGGCCTGCGCTGGTTCACGCCGGCGCTCGAGGCGCCGCTGTGCGGACATGCGACGCTGGCGGCGGCCCACGTGCTGTTCGCGGAGCTGGGCGTCGAGGTTCCGCTGCTGACCTTCGACACGTTGTCGGGGCCGCTGACGGTGAGACGGGCGGGCGAAGGACTGGAGATGGACTTCCCCGCCGATCCGCCGCGCCGTACCGCGGTTCCCGACGGTCTGGCCGAAGCGCTAGGCGCGACGCCGACCGAGGTCTGGGCGGGCGCCTATCTGATCGCGGTGCTGGAGAATGAGACCACGGTCCGGAACCTGAAGCCCGACCTCTCGGCCCTGAAGATGATCGGCGGCGAGGCGACCGGCGGACCGGGCCAGACGGTGGTCGTGGCGATGGCCGATGCTGGCCAGCCCCACGCGGTGGTCAGTCGCTTCTTCGCGCCAGGCTTTGGCATTCCGGAAGACCCGACCACGGGCTCGGCCCACTGCATCCTGATGCCGCTCTTTGGCGACAAGTTGGGCGCGGAGGTCCTGAAATTCCATCAGGCCTATCCCGGCCGGGGCGGGGACCTGGAATGCGAACGCCGCGGCGCGCGCGTCTTGCTGCGCGGCCGCAGCGTCACGGTGGTGGAAAGCCGGCTGCGGGTGGCGCCGGCCTTCAGCTAGGGAGGCTTACCAGCGGTTCGGGCCGCGGTGGTCGCCATAGCCATAACCATAGTCGCGGTCATGGCGCTCGTAGCGGATTTGGGCGCTGATGCGGTCGAAGCGGCGGTCCAGATCGGCGCGCTCCCAGCCGCTCAGGCCGTTACGGCGATAGCGGTGCTCCAGGCGCTCGGTCTCGCGCAGTTCGGCGCGCAGGCGGTAGGCTTCCGAGCGGGTCAACGCGCCGTTGCGCTGCCCCATGTCGATCCGGCGTTCCAGCTGGCCCTGGCGCTGGTTGATCGGTTGAGCCGAGGCGACGGCGGGAAGGGCGGCGGCCGCCAGGGCCGAGACCGTAACGATCGGGATCAGGATCTTCTTCATCGGTTCGGTTCCTCTTGAACATCTCCGTCGACACGCCCGGGGAGGTGGGAGGACGACGTTGAGGTAAGAGAAACACGCGACGGCTGAAGCGGTTCTGAGCCGCTCGTTGTGCGAGGTTCAGGAAGATTTGGGGGGCAGGCGCGGCTAGGCGGCCTTGGCCATGCGGGCCGAGGCGATGGCGTCCTCGATGGCGCCGTAGAGCTTGGTGACCTCGACCGGCTTGGCGACGTGGCCTTCCATGCCGGCGGCCAGATAGTCCTCGACCTGATGGGCCAGGGCGTTGGCGGTCACGGCGACGATCGGGGTGCGGGCCCGGCCTTCCTGGGTTTCCAAGCCGCGGATTTCGCGGGCCGCCTCGATCCCGTCCATGACGGGCATGTGGATGTCCATCAGGATGATGTCGAACTTCGTGACCTTCCAGGCCTCGACGCAGGCCTTGCCGTCCGGGACCATCGTCACCTCGGCGCCCAGCGGCGCCAGCACCGCCTCGATGACCTTCTGGTTGGTGGGGTTGTCGTCGGCGGCCAGGATCCGCAGCGCCGCCTTGGCTTTCCGCGCCGGCGCGCGGGCGACGACGGGCGCTTCGTCGTCTATATAGTGGACCTCGGTCAGGGTCTCCTCGCGCGGCAGGGCGACCAGGACCGTGAAGGTCGAGCCCCGGCCTTCGCGGCTCTGGACCTTGATCGAGCCGCCCATCAGCGCCGCCAGCTCTCGGCAGATGGCCAGGCCCAGGCCCGAGCCGCCGAAGCGGCGGGTGGTCGAGCTGTCGGCCTGGACGAACTTGTCGAACAGGCGCGGCAGGATTTCCGGCGCGACCCCGATGCCGGTGTCCGCCACGTCGATCCGCAGGCCCGAGCCATCCTCGGCCGAGGCGAAGCGGACGGCGACGGCGCCCTCCAGCGTGAATTTCAGGGCGTTCGAGATCAGGTTGCCGAGGATCTGGCGCAGGCGATCGACGTCGCCGCGCCACAGGCCATGGGCCTCGGGGGCCACCGCCACCTCGAAGGCCAGGCCTTTCTCGCGGGCCTGGTGGGCGTAGCTTTCGCGAATCGACTGAGCCAGTTGAGCGATGTCGAAGGGGCGATCCTGGATTTCGAGACGGCCGGCTTCGATCTTCGACAGATCCAGAACGTCGTTGAGCACGGCCAACAGCAGGCCGCCGGACTCGCGGATCACCGTCAGGCGCTCGCGCTGGGCGGGGCTGAGCTCGTCCATGTCCATGACCTCGGCCATGGCCAACACGCCGTTCAGGGGCGTGCGGATTTCATGGCTCATATTGGCCAGGAAGTGCGATTTCAGGACGTTGGCGGTGTTGGCGTCGTCGCGCGCCTTGACCAGTTCGGCCATGGCCCCGCGCAGGTCCTCGTCATTGGCGCGCAGGCGCGCGACCAGATGATTGAAGCTGTGGATCAGGCTCTGAAACACGTCGTCGTCGGCCGCCTGTTCCACCGGCATGAAGCGCCCGGCGACGGCGGTTTCGTGCATGGCGCTCGACAGGCGCTCCATCGGCCGGGCCATGCGGCGGGCCAGGCCGTTGGCCAGTAGGATCGCGAGGCCCGCCGAACCAAAGAACAGGGCGCCGGTCAGGGCGAGGTCCCGGGCGAGGATCTGACCGACGCCAGGACGGCGCGCCACCAGCACGACGGCGCCGATCTCGCGGCCGCTGAGCTTGACGGGACGGGTCAAGGTGTCGACGTCCGCCGGCGCGGGGTCGCCGATCTGGGCCACGGTGTGGCCGCCTGTATCGACGATACGCACGGCGGCCACGCCGGGCGCCTTGGCCACGGCCTCGAGCGCGCGATAGACGCCCGCCAGGTTGTTGTCCGCCAGGGGACCCGCGGCGCCGGCCGCGGCCATCTGGGCCAGGACCGCGTGGTTGGCCCGCGATTCCTGCCGCGCCACGCTCCACTGCTGCAGCATGAAGCAAAGACACGCCGCCACGAGCGCCAGCACCGTGGTGGCCAAGGCCACGCCGGCGATTCGCGCCTGGAGAGGCGCGTGGGTCGATTCGCGGTTCGCGCGCGGGCTGTGTCTGTCGCTCATAGGCGTCCAGGTACTCAATCGTAGCGGCAGTTTGCCGCAAGGTTCCTAACGCTTCGCTTCCAAGTGCAGGTGTGGCGCGCTTTACGCCAACGATTGCGTGCATTTACGCGTTGCTTAGTCTTAACTTTCTATTTACCTTCTTCGTTAGTGTTTTGTTAACGGAGGCGGGCGTGGAAAAAGTATTTGTTGCTCAACGGGTTGCGACCAAGCTGTTCGCATCGGAGAACGCCGTGGACGCGGCGATGGTCGAAACGGCGGAACTGATGGCCGATCTGTTGAAGGCGCGTAAGGACCTCGGAGTTTCGGCCGTGGTCGGCGATCGCGCCGCCAGCAAGCTGGCCGAAGCCATGGCCGCGCTCAGCGAGGCGCGTTCGGCGATGGTCGAGGCGCACGGGGAGCTGGCCACGACCAAGCTGCGTCTCGGCATTCGCACCAAGCTGGCCGGTGTCGAGGAAAAGAACCAGGGGGAGGAACCCAGGGGCCGCGCCGACCTTCGTCAGGTCGTCTGAAGGTTGCAATAGTTTAACCCAAAAGGCCTCTAATTATGATTAGAGGCCTTTTCATGCCTGTGTCCCTGTTCCTGATTTCGTCCTTGGCGTTGATTTTCAGCGTCTGCGTATTCGCCGTGACGAAGGGCGGGCCGGCCGAGCGCTACGCGGGGATCGTCGTGGCGGTCTCGACCATAGGCGTCGAGGTGATCCATCTGACGGTGTCGCGCGAGGTTCAGGGAAGCCTGCTCCTCGCCATGGACGGCTTTGTTGGTGGCGCGTTCTTGCTCCTGGCTCTGCGATACGCCAGCCTATGGCTGGGCGGCGCTCTTCTGCTGCAAGCCATTCAGTTCAGCCTGCACGCCTATTATTTCGTGACCGGGATCCGGCGCGGCAACACCTACGCCCTGATCAATAATCTGGACTCCGCTGGCGTGCTCCTGTGCATTCTGGTCGGGTCCTTGATCGCCTGGCGTCGGCGCGCGGCTGGAAAATAATTTCCTTCAAGCAAAGGAAATCCGCCCTCCGCGACAAATCTCTCCTTGCCTTTTGGCCGCGAACGCGGTTTCTCGCCGGCGGGCCACGCCCTCCCAACGGGGCGCAGTCCATCTGTAAGGATGGGAGACATCGCTATGACCACGACCCTCGCCAAGCCGGCGATCCGCCCGGCTCGCCCCGAGTTCTCTTCCGGGCCTTGCGCCAAAAGGCCAGGCTGGACCCCCGAAAATCTCAGAAACGCCGTTTTGGGTCGGTCGCACCGCTCCAAGCTGGGCAAGGCGCGCCTGAAGGCCGCCATCGACCAGACGCGCGAAGTGCTGGAAGTCCCGGCCGACTTCCTGATCGGCATCGTCGCCGGCTCGGACACCGGCGCCGTCGAAATGGCGATGTGGTCGATGCTGGGCGCTCGCCCGGTGCAACTGCTGGCCTTCGAGTCCTTCGGCAAGGACTGGGTCACGGATGTCACCAAGCAACTGAAGCTGCCCGACGTCGAGGTGCTGAGCGCCCCGTACGGCCAGCTGCCCGACACCTCCAAGGTCGATCCGGCCAAGGACCTGGTCTTCACCTGGAACGGCACAACCTCGGGCGTGCGCGTGCCCAACGCCGACTTCATCTCGGCCGATCGTGAAGGCATCACCATCTGCGACGCCACCTCGGCGGCCTTCGCCCAGGAACTGGACTGGGCCAAGCTCGATGTCGTGACCTTCTCCTGGCAGAAGGCGCTGGGCGGCGAGGGCGCGCACGGGATCCTGATCCTGTCGCCGCGCGCCGTGGCCCGGCTGGAAAGCTACACGCCGGCCTGGCCGATGCCGAAGCTGTTCCGCATGACGAAAGCCGGCAAGATCGCCGCCGACATCTTCGAAGGCGCGACGATCAACACCCCGTCGATGCTCTGCGTGGAAGACGCCTTGGACGCCCTGAAGTGGGCCGCCTCGATCGGCGGCCTGCAGGCCATGCAGGCCCGCGCCGACCAGAACCTGAAAGTCCTGGCCGACTGGGTCGCCAAGACCCCGTGGGTCGACTTCCTGGCCGCGACGCCGGAGATCCGGTCGAACACCTCGGTGTGCCTGAAGGTCGTGGATCCCAAGATCTGCGCCCTGCCGGAAGACGCTCAGGCCGACTTCGCCAAGAAGCTGGCCAGCCTGCTCGAGAAGGAGGGCGCGGCCCTCGACATCGGCGGCTATCGCGACGCTCCGGCCGGCCTGCGCATCTGGTGCGGCGCCACCGTCGAGGCTTCTGACCTCGAGGCCCTGACGCCCTGGCTCGACTGGGCCTTCGCCACCGTCTCGGCCGAACTGGCCGCCGCTTAACTCGCGCCCTCCCTCCCCCTTGATGGGGGAGGGGTAGGGGCGGGGGTGATCCCCCGCCGCCTAACAAAGCGCCCCCAATCCCAACCCTTCGCCCATCGAGGCGGAAGGGTTCGATATCCGGAGACGACCTCCATGACCGCTCCCCGCGTCCTCATCGCCGACAAGCTCAGCCCCGCCGCCGTCGACATCTTCAAGAACCGCGGCCTCGCCTTCGACATCAAGGTCGGCCTGTCCAAGGACGAGCTGATCGCCGTGATCGGCGACTATGACGGCATCGCCATCCGCTCGGGCGCCAAGCTCGACAAGGACGTGATCGCCGCCGCCCACAAGCTGCGCGTCATCGCCCGCGCCGGCATCGGCGTCGACAACGTCGACATCCCGGCCGCCACGGCCAAGGGCATCGTCGTGATGAACACGCCGTTCGGCAACTCGATCACCACGGCCGAGCACGCCATCGCCATGATGTTCGCTCTGGCCCGCCAGATCCCCGCCGCCGACGCCTCGACCCAGGCCGGCAAGTGGGAGAAGAACCGCTTCATGGGCGTGGAGCTCTACGCCAAGACCCTGGGCCTGATCGGGGCCGGCAACATCGGCGGCATCGTCGCCGACCGCGCGCTGGGCCTGAAGATGAAGGTCGTGGCCTACGACCCCTTCCTGTCGCCCGAGCGCGCCGTCGAGATGGGCGTCGAGAAGGTCGAGCTGGAAGACCTGCTGGCCCGCGCCGACGTCATCACCCTGCACACCCCGCTGACCGACAAGACCCGCAACATCCTGTCGGCCGAGGCCCTGGCCAAGACCAAGAAGGGCGTGCTGATCGTCAACTGCGCCCGCGGCGGCCTGGTCGACGAGGCGGCGCTGCGCAAGCTGCTGGACGAAGGTCACGTGGGCGGCGCGGCCTTCGACGTGTTCACCGTCGAGCCGGCCAAGGAAAACCCGCTGTTCGGCTCGGACAAGGTCGTGGCCACTCCGCACCTGGGCGCCTCCACCTCGGAAGCTCAGGAGAACGTCGCCCTGCAGGTCGCCGAGCAGGTTTCGGACTACCTGCTGACCGGCGCGGTCACCAACGCCCTGAACAGCCCCTCGATCACCGCGGAAGAAGCGCCCAAGCTGAAGCCGTTCGTGGCCCTGGCCGAGAAGATCGGCGCCTTCGCCGGCCAGATGGTCGACTTCGGCATCAAGGCCATCGACATCGCCTTCGAGGGCGAGGTCTCCAACCTCAACGTCAAGCCGATGACCTCGGCCGCCCTGGCCGGCGTGCTCAAGCCGATGCTGGCCGAGATCAACATGGTTTCGGCTCCGGCCGTGGCCAAGGAGCGCGGCATCACCGTCTCCGAGAGCCGCCAGGAAGTCAGCCCCACCTATGACAGCCTGATGCGCGTGACCATCACCACCGAGAAGGGCAAGCGCGCCTTCGCCGGCACGGTGATCGCCGGCGCGCCGCGCATCGTCGAGGTCAAGGGCATGGAGCTGGACGCGGCCTTCTCGCCGGCCATGCTGTACATCAACAACCTGGACAAGCCGGGCTTCATCGGCGCCCTGGGGATGATGCTGGGCGAGGCGGGCGTCAACATCGCCACCTTCAACCTGGGCCGCCTGGCCGCCGACGAGGACGCCATCGCCCTCGTGGGCGTCGACCAGGCCCCCAGCGCCGAACTTCTGGCCAAGATCGAGGCCCTGCCGCACGTGAAGGAATCGCGCGCGCTGACGTTCTGATTATAGATGCTCCCCCGCGATGCGGGGGAGCTGTCACGGAGTGACTGAGGGGGCTAATGCTGCCTGGGCCGAGTTGGCCCCCTCCGACCCTCCGGGCCACCTCCCCCGCTCGCGGGGGAGGATCTGCATTTTCAAAGGCCCCGCATGTCCCTGCTCGTTCCGCGCAAGATCAACTGGCTGGGCCTGGCCGTCTTCACCGCCGCCGTGGTCTTCACCCTCTATGCGGCCCTCGCGCCCGGGGACGACACGGCCGGCCTGATCCCGTGGGACAAGGCCAAGCACTTCATCGTCTTCTACGGCCTGACCTTCCTGGCGACGATGGCCCTGCCCAAGAGCCGTTACTGGAAGATCGGCGTGGTGCTGCTGGCCTTCGGGATCGCCATCGAGATCCTGCAGGGCCTGCCCATCGTCGGCCGAGACGCCGACATCTTGGACGTCGTCGCCGACACCTTGGGCGTCGGCTTCTTCTTCGGCCCGATCATCGCCACCCAGTGGCTGAACCGCGAAGACTGACCGTCCGCCCGCGACACTCCAGTCCTTGACTCTCGCCGCGCCAAGCGCGAGAACAAAAAGAGAACTTGGAGTGTGGGATGGCCGGATCGCGCGAGGCGCGTCTTGCGGCCCTGAGAGGCCGGATCGCCGCGATCGAAGCGGGGACTCGGACTCCGACTCCAGTCCTGCCGTTCGGTGATCGCGCCATCGACGGCTGCTTCCCGGGCGGCGGCCTGCCGTTGGGCGCCTGGCACGAGGTGGTCGGCGCGGGGCTGGAGGGCGAGACCGGCGCGGCCCCGGCGGCCTTCATCGGCCTGATGTTGCGGCCGCTGCTCACGACCGGCGTGGTGGTCTGGGTGGCGCGGCGGACCGACCTGTTCGTCCCCGGCCTCTTTGGTCTGGGCTTTCCCGCCCAGCGGCTGATCCAGGTCCGCGCCCGCGACGAGGCCGAGGTGCTGTCGGTGCTGGAGGACGCCCTCTCCACGGAAGGGGTGAGCGCGGCGGTCGGCGAGGCCGAGGCGCCCGACCTGACCGCCGGCCGCCGGCTGCAGCTGGCCTGCGAGAAGCGGGGCGGCCTTGGGCTGCTGCTGCATCGCCGACCCTATGGCGGTCGCGCCGGGGAGGGGCCTCGGACGGTATCGGGCTCGGCCTCGTTCAGCCGCTGGCGCGTGGGGCCCCAGCCCAGCGGGGCGCCCCCCGACAACATCGGCCTAGGCCCGCCGCGCTGGCGGGTCGAACTCGAGCGCTGCCGGGGCGGACGTTCCGGCGGCTGGATCTTAGAAGCTCAGGAGGCCGGCCATGGCCCGCATCCTTTCCGTCTGGTGTCCCAACTGGCCGATCACGACGTGGCGCCGGCGGAACCCGGACTGCGCCTCGTCGGGTGAGCAATCCTCCCCCCAGAGGGGGAGGTGGTCCGAAGGACCGGAGGGGGAAGGGGCCGGACCAGCAGGACTTCCCCCTCCGTCGCCTGCGGCGACACCTCCCCCGCTGGGGGGAGGATTGGCGTCTCCGCCCCTCGCCCTGCTGGTCTCCGAACGCGGAACCCGCCGCCTCGCCGCCGTGGACGACCGCGCCCGGGCTCTGGGCCTGTTCCCCGGCCAGAAGGCCGCCGACGCGCTGGCCCTGGTCCCGGACCTCGCCACCTTCGACCACGACCCCGCCGCCGACCGCGCGGCGCTGGAGGCGCTCTGCGACTGGTGCGTGCGCTTCTCGCCGGCCGTGGCGATCGACGGCGAGGATGGTCTGTTGCTGGACATCACCGGGACCGACCACCTGTGGGGCGGGGAGGGCGCCATGCTGGTCGACCTCGTGGCGCGGCTGGCGCGCTGGGGCGTGCCGGCGCGGGCGGCGATCGCCGACACGGCCGGGGCGGCCTGGGGGCTTGCGCGGTTCGGCGAGGACCTCGCTGTCGTCCCGCCCGGGGGACAACGCGAGGCGCTGGCGGACCTGCCTGTCGCCGCCCTGCGGCTGGACGAGGCGGCCGAGGCCCAGCTGCCGCGTCTGGGCCTGCACTGCGTGGGCCAGCTCTACGGCCTGCCCCGCGCCCAGCTGGCCAAGCGCTTTGGCCTTTCCTTCACCACCCGGCTGGACCAGGCCCTGGGCGCGGCGGCCGAGGCCCTGACCTTCCGCCGGCCGGCCAGCCCCTGGTTCGACCGCCTGGCCTTCTTCGAGCCGATCAGCGCACCGGAGGACATGGCCCGCGTCGCCGCCGACGCCCTGGCCCTGATCTGCGCCCGACTGGAGGCCGAGGAGCGCGGGGCCAAGCGCTTCGAGGTCGTGTTCCACCGGCTGGACGGCCAGGCCTTCCCGGTGCGCGCGGGCCTGGCGCGGCTTGGCCGCGACGCCAAGCGGCTGGCCAAACTGGTCGTTCCCAAGCTGGACAAGGTCGATCCGGGCTTCGGCATCGAGGTCGTCACCGTCCACGCCGCCGGGGTCGAGCCCCTGGCCGCCGTGCAGAACGGGCTGGACAGCACGGCGGGCGCGGGCCTCGACGAGACCCTGGCGCCGCTGATCGACCGGCTGGTCAACCGCCTGGGCGAGGCGCGCGTCTGGCGGGCCGATCCGTACGAGAGCCACGTGCCCGAACGCTCGGTGGTCCGCGCCGCCCCGCTGGACCCGCCGGCCGTCGCGGCCTGGGACCCGGACCGCCCGCGCCCGGTGCGCCTGTTCAAGCGGCCCGAGGCGATCACGGCCCTGGCCAAGGTGCCCGACGACCCGCCGGTGTCCTTCACATGGCGCGGCCGGTCTCACCGCGTCCGTCGCGCCGAGGGCCCCGAGCGCATCGCCCAGGAATGGTGGCGCGCCGGGACGGGCGAGGGCGAGACGGGGCCGGGCAAGGTCCGCGACTACTACCGCGTCGAGGACGAGGCCGGCGGGCGGTACTGGATTTTCCGGCAAGGGCTGTTTGGCGGGGAAGACGCGCCGAAGTGGTGGATCCATGGCCTGTTTGGGTGAGGCGCGAAAATCCTCCCCCCAGCGGGGGAGGTGGTCCGAAGGACCGGAGGGGGAAGTGCTGGAGAGCTTGCCTCTTCCCCCTCCGTCGTCTCTTCGAGCCGACACCTCCCCCGCTAGGGGGAGGATTTAGCCATGCCACGCCCTCCCGCCTACGCCGAGCTGCAGACCACCAGCAACTTCTCCTTCCTGCGCGGCGCCTCGCACGCCGAGGAGCTGGCCATCGCCGCCGAGGCGCTGGGACTGACCGCCGTCGGGATCGCCGACCGCAACAGCCTGGCCGGCGTGGTGCGCGCCTGGACGGCGGCCAAGCAACGGAAGGTCAGGGTGCTGACCGGCTGCCGGCTGGACTTCATGGACGGGACGCCCAGCCTGATCTGCTACCCGACCGACCGCGAAGCCTTCGCCCGTCTGACGCGCCTGCTGACCCTGGGCCAGCGCCGGGCCGAGAAGGGCCAGTGCGAGCTAACCTGGCGGGATTTCCTGGACCATGCCGACGGGCAACTCGGCCTGATCGTCCCGCCCCGGACGCTGGACGAGGCCTTCGAGGGGGACCTGGCCCGCATGGCCGGCGACCTCTCCGGCCGCTCCTGGCTGGCGGCCAGCCGCGCCTACGCCGCCCAGGACCTCAAGCGCCTCTCGCGCCTCGACGCCCTGGGCCAGGCGGCCCGCGCGCCGATCGTGGCGACCAACGACGTGCTCTATCACGGCCCCGAGCGGCGGCCGCTGCAGGACATCATCACCTGCGTGCGCGAACATTGCGCGATCCACGAGGCGGGCTTCCGGCTGGAGGCCAACGCCGAGCGCCACCTGAAGTCCGCGCCCGAGATGGCCCGTCTGTTCGAGCGCTGGCCCCGCGCGGTCGAGCGCACCGTCGAGATCGTCGAGCGGATCGGCTTCGACCTCGGCCAGATCAAGGAGCAGTACCCCGACGAGCCCGTGCCGCCCGGCAGGACAGCCATGCAACACCTGACCGACCTGACCTGGCAAGGCGCGGCCTGGCGTTATCCGAACGGCGTGCCGGACAAGGTGAAGGCCCAGCTCGAGGAAGAGCTGCGGCTGATCGCCAAGATGGACTACCCCAACTACTTCATCACCGTGCACGACATCGTGCGCGAGGCGCGGAAGATGGGCATCCTGTGCCAGGGGCGCGGCTCGGCGGCCAATTCCTCGGTCTGCTACTGCCTGGGCGTGACGGCGATCGACCCGACCGAGCACCGCCTGCTGTTCACCCGCTTCATCTCCGAAAACCGCGGCGAGCCGCCGGACATCGACGTCGACTTCGAGCACGAGCGGCGCGAGGAGGTGATGCAGTACGTCTACGAGCGCTATGGCCGCGAGTATGCCGCCATCTGCGGGACGGTGATCCACTACCGCCCGCGCAGCGCCATCCGCGACGTCGGCAAGGCCCTGGGCCTGACCGAGGATGTCACGTCCCTGCTGGCCGGCACGGTTTGGGGCAGCTGGGGCGACGGCCTGCCCGAGGAGCACTTGCGCGACGCCGGGCTCGATCCCCAGGCGCCGGAGATCGCCCGCGCCGTGGCCCTGGCGACCGAGCTGCTGAAGTTCCCGCGCCACTTGTCCCAGCACGTCGGCGGCTTCGTCCTGACCAAGCGGCGGCTGGACGAGACCGTGCCGATCGGCAACGCGGCGATGAAGGACCGCACCTTCATCGAGTGGGACAAGGACGACATCGACAGCCTGTCCCTGATGAAGGTCGACATCCTGGCGCTGGGCATGCTGACCGCCATCCAGCGGGCCATGACGATGCTGCGCGAGGACCACGGCCAGGCCTGGCTGAAGGACCTGGCCGACATCCCAAAAGAGGTCTCGGGCGTCTACGACATGCTGTGCAAGGCCGACAGCGTCGGGGTCTTCCAGGTCGAGAGCCGGGCCCAGATGTCGATGCTGCCGCGCCTGAAGCCGCGTGAGTTCTACGACCTGGTCATCGAGGTGGCGATCGTGCGCCCCGGCCCGATCCAGGGCGACATGGTCCATCCGTACCTCAAACGAAAGAACAACATCGAGCCGGTCGAGTGGCCCGCGCCCTCGCCCGAGCATGGCCCCGAGGACGAACTGAAGGGGATCCTGGGCAAGACCTTCGGCGTGCCGCTGTTCCAGGAGCAGGCCATGAGCCTGGCCATCGAGGCGGCCAAGTTCACGCCCGACGAGGCCGACGGCCTGCGCAAGGCCATGGCCACCTTCCGCAACCTCGGCACCCCCGCCGAGTATCGCGACAAGTTCGTCGAGGGCATGGTCCGGCGCGGCTACCAGCGCGACTTCGCCGAGCGCTGCTTCAAGCAGATCGAGGGCTTTGGCCACTACGGCTTTCCGGAAAGCCACGCGGCCAGTTTCGCCAAGCTGGTCTATGTCTCGGCCTGGATCAAATGGGCCTGGCCGGATGTGTTTTGCGCGGCCCTGATCAACTCCCAGCCGATGGGCTTCTACCAGCCGGCCCAGCTGGTCCGCGACGCGCGCGAGCACGGGGTCGAGGTGCTGCCGCCCGACATCCTGGCCAGCGACTGGGACTGCGCGCTGGAGAAGGGCGCCGCCTATGAGGGCTTCCGGCCCCGCGCCGACAAGATCGCCGACTACGCCAGCCGCCAGAACTGGAAAGCCGTCCGCCTGGGCTTCCGGCAGATCAAGGGCCTGAAGAAGGCCGACGTCGCCGTGCTGGCCAAGGCCCGGGCGGAGGGCGCGCGCACGCCGGGGGAGCTCGCGCAGGGCGGCGTGCCGCAGCGGGCGCTGGAGCTGCTGGCCGAGGCCGACGCCTTCGCCGGCGTGGGCCTGACGCGGCGCGAGGCGCTATGGGCGGTCAAGGGGCTGAAGGGCGAGCACAGGGCGCCGGTCCAGGCCCCGCTGCTGGCCGGCCTGCCGCTGTTCGAGGACCGCGTCGCCCTGCCGGCCATGGCCAACCCCCAGGAGGTGGCCGAGGACTACCGCACCACCAGCCTGTCCCTGAAGGCCCACCCGATCGACTTCTACCGCTCGATGCTGCAGCGGCGCGGGGTGATCACGGCCGAGCGGCTGTCGACCCTGAAGGACGGCGCGCGGGTGTCGGTGGCCGGTCTGGTCCTCATTCGCCAGCGGCCCGGCACGGCCAAGGGCGTGGTGTTCGTGACTCTGGAGGACGAGACCGGCGTCGCCAACGCCGTCGTCTGGAAGGACCGCTTCGAGGCCGACCGCAACCTGGTGATGACCGCCTCGTTCCTGGTCGTCCACGGCCGGGTGCAGCGCGCCGACGGCGTCATCCACGTGGTGGCCGAGGGTTTCACGGACCTGTCGGCGCACTTCTCGGCGTTAAGGGACGAGCCGGGCGCTCCGGCGCCGCGCGTGCGGCAGAAGGTGTCCGGACGGCTGCTGCGGAGCCGGGATTTCCACTGAGGGGAGGGCGTTGCTGAAACCCTCTCCCAGAGGGAGAGGGCGGGGCCCGCCGCGTAGCGGTGGGAGGGTGAGGGGTTACGAGGTCCGAAGACGCGCTCCGTCCGACGCATTACCCCCTCACCCCAACCCTCTCCCCATGGGAGAGGGAGCCGCTCAGCGATCCTTCTCCCCCGAGAAGCAGCCCTGCACGCTGCAGCCTCCAAGAGATCTAAGGTTCGCCCCGACCAGGGGAGGTCGACTCACGACCCGTAGCGGACGCTTGGAAAATCCTCCCCCCAGAGGGGGAGGAGGCCGAAGGCCGGAGGGGGAAGTCCTGCCGAGCCGGCTTCTTCCCCCTCCGTCGGCTTCGCCGACATCTCCCCCGCTGTGGGGAGGATTTGGTCCGACTTCCACCCATAGCCGACGTTCATGATCTCTCCCGAATGCTGGCGTGCTGTGGGCCGCCTCACCCCGGCAGCGCGTAGTGCTCCTCCGTCAGCCGCTTGCGGATCAGCTTCTTGTCGATCTTACCGGTCGCGCCCAGCGGAATGTCATCGACGAACAGCACGTCGTCGGGGGTCCACCACTTGGCGATCTTGCCTTGCAGGAAGTCGAGGAACTCGAACCGCGTCGCCGTCTCGCCGGGCTTCAGCTTGACCAGCAGCACCGGCCGTTCGTCCCACTTGGGGTGCGGCACGCCGACCACGGCGGCGAGGGCGGCCTTGGGGTGGCCGACGGCGATGTTCTCGATCTCGATCGTGCTGATCCACTCGCCGCCCGACTTGACCACGTCCTTGGCCCGGTCGGTGATCTGCATGAAGCCCTGCTCGTCGATCGTGGCCACGTCGCCGGTGTCGAAATAGCCCTCGGCGTCCAGGATGTCGCCGCCAGCGCCCTTGAAGTACTCGCCCGCGATGATGGGCCCGCGGATCTTCAGGTGGCCGAAGGCCTTGCCGTCGTGGGGCAGGCGCTTGTCGTCGTCGTCCTTCAGGCAGATGTCGACGCCCAGCGGCGGGCGGCCCTGTTTCAGCCGCCAGGGCATCTGCTCTTCGTAGGGGAGCTTGGCCAGCTGGTCGGTCATCACCGACAGGGTGCCGACCGGCGAGGTCTCGGTCATGCCCCAGGCGTGGACCACCTCGACGCCGTAGTTGTCGTGGAAGGCGCGAATGATGCTCTCGGGGCAGGCGGCCCCGCCGATCACCACCTTCTTCAGCGTGGTGATCTTGCCGTTCGTGCTTTCCAGGTGATGCAGCAGCATCTGCCAGACGGTGGGCACGGCGGCCGAGAAGGTCACGCCCTCGGTCTCAAGCAGCTCATGGATCGAGGCGCCGTCCATCTTGGCGCCCGGCATCACCATCTTGGCCCCGGTCCCCGGGGCCGAGAACGCCACGCCCCAGGCGTTGGCGTGGAACATCGGCACGACCGGCAGGATCACGTCCTTCTGCGACAGGCCCATCACGTCGGGCTGCAGGGTGATGAAGGTGTGCAGGAAGTTGGAGCGGTGCGAATAGAGCACGCCCTTGGGGTCGCCCGTCGTGCCCGAGGTGTAGCAGAGGCCCGCGGCCGTATCCTCCGGGAAGCCGCCCCAGGCGACGTCGGGCGAGTGCTGCTCGACCAGGTCCTCGAAAGCCAGCAGACCCTTGAAGCCCGGCGCGTCGCCGGCCAGGGCGAAGTCGGCGGGCATGTGGTCGCGGTCGGTGAAGACGACCACGTATTCGAGACTCGGAATGCGGGGCGCGATCTGCTTGAGGATCGGCAGGAAGGTCAGGTCGGTGAAGATGATCCGGTCGCCGGCGTGGTCGGCGATCCAGGCGATCTGCTCGGGGAACAGGCGCGGGTTCAGGGTGTGGCAGACCATGCCGACGCCCATGATCCCGTACCAGGCCTCCATGTGCCGGCCGGTGTTCCAGGCCAGGGTCCCGACGCGGTCGCCGGCCTTCATGCCCAGGGCTTGCAAGGCGTTGGACACCCGCTTGGCCCGCTCGCGCATCTGGCCATAGGTGGTGCGCACGATCGGCCCTTCGACGGACCGGCTGACCACCTCGCGATCGGCGTGCCAGCGCGCGGCGTGGTCCATGATCTTGTCGAGGGTCAGCGCCCCATGCTGCATCAGCCCATACATCGGCTGTTTCTCTCCCGGTTGATTATCGTTGTTCAGGAGAAGCTAGTGGGACGCGTGCCGTTGTGCAACGCAGCGCGTCCTTAGGGCGAGCGGCGGAAGGCCGAAGGGCTCATGACGACGCCCCCTCCGTCACGATGCCGCGCATCGCGGCTCCTCCCCCGCTCGCGGCGAGGAGGAACGGCATCTTCCCCGTGCAACGGGGGAGGCGACGAGACGGAAGGCGGGGCGCCCTTGGCCTACCCCATCGCCTCGGCCAGGGCCCGGGCCTCGTCCTCGAAGGCGCTGACGGTGTCGACCCTATGCCAGGCGATCTCGCCCGGATCGCGGGCCAGCTGGCTCTCCAGCACCGCCACGTCGGCGTCCGAGGCGTCGTTGACGCGGGCGGCGACGCGGGCGCGCAGCACCTCGGGCGGGGCTTCCAGCCAGACGCCCTGGAAGGCGACGTCGCAGGTCTGGGCCAGGGCCTCGGCGCGGGCGCGCTCCTCGGGCTTGAGGAACACCGCGTCCAGCACCACCGAGCGGCCGGCCTTCAAGCACAGCGCCGCGTCGTGGAACAGCTGGTCGTAGGTCTTGGCGCTCATCTCGGGCGTATAGGCCTCGCGGGGCAGGCGCTCCAGCGAGGGCACGCCCCACAGGCGCTTGCGGATCTCATCGGTGCGCAGGACCACCGCGCCGGGCGCGGCGCCCAGGCCAGGGGCGCAGACGCGCGAGAAGGTCGACTTGCCCGAGCCCGACAGGCCGCCGGCGGCGATTAGGCTGACCGGACGCGGGGCCAGGTGCTCCAGCGCCGTTTGCAGATAGGCCCGCGCGGCCTCGTCGTCGCCGGTATAGGCCCAGACGTGGGTGCGGACCGCCGCGCGGACGCTCAGCATCAGGGGCAGGGCGGCCAAGCCCGTCCAGAGGCCGTCGCCGAACGACCGGGCGGCTTCGTCGAGATAGGCGTTCAGCACCCGGCCGGCCGCGTCGCGGCGGCGGCGGAAGTCCAGGTCCATCAGCAGGAAGGCCAGGTCGTACTGGATGTCGATGTCCGACAGGGTGTCGTTGAACTCGATGCAGTCGAACAGGATCGGCTGGCCGTTCTCGATCAGGATGTTCCCGAGGTGCAGGTCGCCGTGGCAGTGGCGGGCAAAGCCCTCCTGGGCGCGGGCGTCGAGCAGCGGACCCAGACGCTCCAGGGCGGTGTCGGTCTCTTGCACCAGGCGCTCGACCGCCTGCTTGCCCAGGCGCGGCGCCAGGCCCCGCAGCAGGTTGGCGTTGGAGCGGATGGTGTAGCCCAGGGCCGAGACGCCGCCGCCTTGCGGGCGTGGCGTCGAACCGGCGTGGAAGCGGGCCACGGTGCGGCCCAGCGAATCCTCCAGCGCGTCGTCGATCGCCCACGGCTGGGTGGCCAGCACGCCGTTCTGGTCGAAGCGACGCATCTCCAGCAGGTACTCGACGATCTCGCCGTCGCCGTCCAGCTCGACCCCGCCGTCGGCCGTGCGGGTCAGGCGGCGAACCTCGCGATAGATGTCCGGCGCGGCGGCGCGGTTGAAGGTCAGCTCGCGCTCCAGCGCCCAGCGGCGCAGCTCCAGCGTCGAGTAGTCGAGGAAGCCGAAATCGACCGGCCGCTTCACCTTGAAGGCTGAACCGCCGATCAGGAACACGCGGGCGCACGAGGTCTCGATCGTGCTTTCCGCCCGCTCGCCGAACCAGGCGGCCACTTCCTGTTCGCGCGCGGCTTCCGCGTCCTTGATCACGCCGTCGATCCTGTTTCTTCCGCCCACAAACCAGGCGACGGCGCTGCATAACCGAAACGAAAGACGAAGTCCTCTCGCGCCACCCTTGCTTAACCTCGATTTTCGCGGCTAGATTGCATCGAAAATCAAACAGCGGGTTTCCCCCATGCTCGTCGGCGCAGGTCTCAAGCGGTCGGGTCACAAGCGCGAGGAGATCCTCGCCTCCGCCAGGGCGCTGTTCCTACGCGAAGGCTATGCCGACGCCGGCATGGAGGTGGTGGCCCGCGCGGCCGGGGTCTCGACGGCTACCCTCTACGCCTACTTCCCAGGCAAGGCGGACCTGTTCCGGGCGATCGTCATGGAGACGGTCAGCGGCGTGGCCGCGCCGGTCCGCGAGGCCGTGCGGGTCAAGGGCGACGCCCGCACGCGCCTGACGGCGCTGGCCTGCGCCTACGCCAACTTCTTCTCGCGCCCCGACGCGCGGGCCCTGTTCCGGGTGGTGACGTCCGAACGCCGCCGCTTCGAGGACGTGGCCGAGTATCTGCTACAAAGCGCCCGCGACGAGCTGGGCGGCGCGGCGATCGCCGTGATCAACGACCTGGTCAAGACCGGCGAGCTGAAGGTCGAAAAGGCCTCCTGGGCCGCCAGCCAGCTGATGGGCATGCTGGACCACGTGACCCTGGTCCTGGGCCTCTCGGCCGGCGACGAGGTCCAGCCTCGCCGCCCGCTGAGGGCGATCGCCGAGGACGCGGTCGAGACCTTCCTGGCGCGGTATGGGACGCGGGGGTGAGCTTCTAAGCAGCCATATTTCCTGTGTCATCCCGGCCGTAGCGCGAAGCGCGCAGAGCCGGGACCCAGGGGCGGCGCGCACGGCGCTTTGTCACCCCCTGGGTCCCGGATAGCCTCTGCGAGGCTTCCGGGATGACACGATGAAGGAAGGCGCGGACCACCGGATAGGCGGTTACCGCCGCTCGACCTGGCTTACATCCCGCACCGCGCCCTTGGCGGCGTTGGTGGTCATGGCGGCGTAGGCGCGCAGGGCGGGGCTGACCTCGCGCTTGCGGTTCAGCGGCTTCCAGGCGTCGGCGCCCCGGGCCAGCTGGGCGGCGCGGCGCTCGGCCAGGACCGCGTCGGAGACCTCCAGGGTGATGCCCCGGTTCGGGATGTCGATCAGGATCGAGTCGCCGGTCTCCACCAGGGCGATCAGGCCGCCTTCGCCGGCCTCGGGCGAGACGTGGCCGATCGACAGGCCCGAGGTGCCGCCCGAGAAGCGGCCGTCGGTGATCAGGGCGCAGGCCGCGCCCAGGCCCTTCGATTTCAGATAGGTGGTCGGGTACAGCATCTCCTGCATGCCCGGGCCGCCCTTGGGGCCTTCGTAGCGGATGACCACGACCTCGCCGGCCGTGACCTGGCCGCCCAGGATGCCGCTGACCGCCGCCTCCTGGCTCTCATAGACGCGGGCGGTCCCGCGGAAGGTCAGGATCGACTCGTCGACCCCGGCCGTCTTCACGATGCAGCCCTCGGGGGCGAGGTTGCCGAACAGCACGGCCAGGCCGCCGTCCTTGGAGAACGGATGCTCGACCGAGCGGATGACGCCCTTCTCGCGGTCCAGGTCCAGCTCTTCCCAGCGGGCGGCCTGGCTGAAGGCGATCTGGGTCGGCTTGCCGCCGGGCGCGGCGCGGAAGAGCTCGTGGGCCGTGGCGCTGTTGGTGCGGCCGATGTCCCAGCGGGCCAGGGCCTCGCCCAGGGTGGCGGCGTGGACGGTGGGCTGGCTGGCGTCGATCAGGCCGCCGCGCTCCAGCTCGCCCAGGATGGCCATCACGCCGCCGGCGCGGTGGACGTCCTCCATGTGCACGTCGACCTTGGCCGGGGCCACCTTGGACAGGCAGGGCACGCGGCGCGACAGGCGGTCGATGTCGGCCATGCTGAAGTCGACCCCGCCCTCGTGGGCGGCGGCCAGCAGGTGCAGCACGGTGTTGGTCGAGCCGCCCATGGCGATGTCCAGGCTCATGGCGTTCTCGAACGCGGCCCGCGTGGCGATCCCGCGCGGCAGGGCGGTGGCGTCGTCCTGCTCGTACCAGCGCTGGCAGAGGTCGACGACCAGGCGGCCGGCCTCCTTGAACAGCGCTTCCCGATCCGCGTGAGTGGCCAGGACCGAGCCGTTGCCGGGCAGCGACAGGCCGAGCGCCTCGGTCAGGCAGTTCATCGAGTTGGCGGTGAACATGCCCGAGCACGAGCCGCAGGTCGGGCAGGCGGCCTTCTCGATCGCCGAGACCTCTTCGTCGGAATATTTGTCGTCGGCGGCCACGACCATGGCGTCGACCAGGTCCAGGGCGCGGATCTGGCCCTTAACCGTCACCTTGCCGGCCTCCATTGGCCCGCCGGAGACGAAGACAACCGGGATGTTCAGGCGCATGGCGGCCATCAGCATGCCGGGGGTGATCTTGTCGCAGTTGGAGATGCAGACGATCGCGTCGGCGCAGTGGGCGTTGACCATGTACTCGACGCTGTCGGCGATCAGGTCGCGGCTGGGCAGAGAGTACAGCATCCCGCCGTGGCCCATGGCGATGCCGTCGTCGACGGCGATGGTGTTGAACTCCTTGGCCACGCCCCCGGCCGCCTCGATCTCGCGGGCGACCAGCTGGCCCAGGTCCTTCAGGTGCACGTGGCCCGGGACGAACTGGGTGAAGCTGTTGGCGATGGCGATGATCGGCTTGCCGAAGTCGCTGTCCTTCATGCCGGTGGCGCGCCAGAGGCCGCGGGCGCCGGCCATGTTGCGGCCGTGGGTCGAGGTGCGCGAGCGATAGGGAGGCATGATCAAATTCCAGTGTCGGTCGTGGGGTCTTTTACGGCACTCGTGGTCGATCGAAAAATATATTAGTCGCGCCTGATTAGGTCGCTAAACCTATCGTCATGGATATCCGCCAGTTCCGCCAGTTCCGCCACTTCGCCGCGGTGGCCGAGAGCCTGCACTTCGGGCGGGCCGCCGAGCGCCTGGGCATGACCCAGCCGCCGCTCAGCCAGTCGATCCTGGCGCTGGAGAAGGAGCTGGGCGCGCCGCTGTTCGCGCGGACCAAGCGGAGCGTCGAGCTGACGCCCCTGGGCCAACAGTGGCTGCCGCATGTGCTGGAGGCCCTGGCGGCCGTCGACGCCCTGCCCGAGACGGCGCGCCGGCTGCGCGACGGCCAGACCGGCTACCTGACCCTGTCGTTTGTCAGCACCGCCGACTACAGCGTGCTACCCGACCTCGTGCGGCGCTACGCCGAGGCCTTTCCGGACGTCGAGATCCGTCTGGTCGAGGCGACCAGCGACGTGCAGATCCCGGCGGTGGCGGCGGGCGAGCGGCACGCGGGCATCATCATCCCCCCGGCCGAGCGGGCCCTGCCCGAGGCCCTGGCCTATCACCGCCTGGTCTCCGAGCCGCTGGTCGCGGCGGCGCCGGCCGCCTGGGTGGAGGACGGGCGGTTGCCGATCGTGAACGGCGTCCTGGCGCCCGAGGCCCTTCTGGACGCGCCGCTGGTGCTGTTCCCGCGCACGGTGGCGCCGGCCTTCCACGACCTGGTCACGGGCTATTTCAGCGCGCGCGGCCGTCCGGCGCGGATCGTCCAGGAGGCGATCCAGATGCAGACGATCATCAGCCTGGTCTCGGCGGGCCTGGGCCTGGCGCTGGTCCCGGCCTCGCTGAGGAATCTGGCGCGGGCCGGCGTGGCCTATGTCGAGCTGTCGTCTCCGCCGGTGCTGGAGACGGGGCTGGTGTGGCGGCGAGAGGATGAAGCGCCGACGTTGCGGGGCTTGCTGGGGCTGGTGGGGGTTTAGAGATCCTCCCTTTTAACCCCGCCTTCCTCGCCCTTGTGGCGAGGACCCATGGATCGGCTTGGCGAAGCGAGTGGGCGAAGCGCGCCGCCGGCTCTCGCGAGCACCGTCAGGCTCAAAGCCCGCTGAACGCTGGGCCCCAGGCACAAGGCCTGGGGAGGCGGTTCAATGGAGCGTCTCGGAACGCGCAGCCGCCCTACGACGCCCGGATCTTCACGACCTTCGACGGGCCCGTTTGGCGCAGGGCCTCGACGAGGTCGAACAACGCCGCGCGGATGCCGGCCTCGTCGCCGGCCTCGGCCAGGGCGTCCAGGGTCTCGAGCCGCGCGTCGGCGATCGGCGCCGCCGGCGACATCCGCACGGCTTCCATGATGCCCGGCGCCTTGGCGCGGGCGACCTCGTTCACGTCGACCAGGGTCTCGGTCAGCTTTTCGCCCGGGCGCAGGCCGGTGATCTTGATCTCGATGTCGCGGCCGGGAACCAGGCCCTGCAGTTCGATCATCCGCTTGGCCAGGTCGATGATCTTGACCGGCTCGCCCATCTCCAGGGTCAGCACGCCGTCCTCGTCGCCGTCCGAGGCGATCATCGACAGGGCCACCGCCCGCAGCACCAGCTGCACGGCCTCGGGGATGGTCATGAAGTAGCGTTCGACCTCGGCGTCGGTCAGGGTGATCGGGCCGCCGCGCGCGATCTGGCTCTGGAAGATCGGCACCACCGAACCGGCCGAACCCAGCACGTTGCCGAAGCGGACGATGCTGACGCGCATGTCGCCGCCGCCGCCGTACTGGCGGGCCACGGCCTCGGCCACGCGCTTGGCCGCGCCCATGATGCTGGTCGGGGCCACGGCCTTGTCGGTGGAGATCAGGGCCAGGTGCGCCGCGCCGCAGGCCTTGGCGGCCAGGGCGACGTTGCGGGTGCCCAGGACGTTGGTGCGCACGCCCTCGCACGGATGGTTCTCGACCAGCGTCACGTGCTTCAGCGCCGCGGCGTGGAAGACGATGTCGGGCTTGTGTTGGGCGAAGACCCGTTCCACCCGAGCGGCGTCGCGGACATCGCACAGGATCTCGCGGCGCGGCAGCAGCGGGTGGCGCTCGGCGATCTCGCGGTCGATATGGAAGAGGTTGTATTCCGAGGCGTCGACCATGGTCAGCTGGGCGCAGCCGCTGGCGGCGATCTGGCGGCACAGCTCCGAGCCGATGCTGCCGCCGGCGCCGGTCACCAGCACGCGGCGACCCCAGACCAACGCCCGGATCGGCTCGGGGTCGAGGCGCACGGGCGGACGGCTCAGCAGTTCCTCCAGGCTGA
Source organism: Caulobacter segnis (assembly GCF_031454995.1). Classification (GTDB taxonomy): domain Bacteria; phylum Pseudomonadota; class Alphaproteobacteria; order Caulobacterales; family Caulobacteraceae; genus Caulobacter; species Caulobacter segnis_E. The sequence continues at coordinate 195,684 of NZ_JAVDRV010000007.1, forward strand.
TCTCGCGCAGGATCGGGCCGTTGTCCCCCGCGGGGCCCATCTCGACCACGCCGTGACGGCGCAGCAGGCGAACCCCTTCGGTCTTCAGCCGCCCCAGGCGCTCGGCGCCGAAGGTGCTCATGGCGCTGTCGGTCATGAACAGGATGGCCGAGGGCGGCAGGCCGCTATCGCGCAGGCGGGCCAGAACGCGGTCGAAATCGGCGATCGCGCCCAGCACGCAGACGCCGCGCAGCTCGTCGCCGGTTTCGCGGTCCATGGGGGAGACGACGCCGATCGGGGTGTAGCGCTCGCCCAGGCCCGCGGGCGAGCGCAGGAAGGCCTCGGCCTCGGCGGCCGAGCCAATGATCAGCAGGCGCGGCAGGGCGGGGTGCATCGAGGCGGGACCCAGGCGCAGGACCGAGTCCAGCAGCTGACGCTCGTGCAGGCTGCGGCGGATCACCCGCAAGGCCGATAGGAAGGTGCCCTGGATCAGGGCGGCGCCCGCTACGGTGCGCAGGCCGCCGTCGATGCCGGGGTGAACCATGCGGGTGATGACCATGAAGGTCGCCGCCGTCAGCACGGCCGAGCGGAACAGGCGCAGATGGTCGCTGGCGGAGACGAAGCGCCACGGCGCGCGCTCGACCCGGAACACCAGCTCCACGATCAGCGCGCCCAGACCGTAGTAGGTGGCCTGCAGCAGGGTGTCGCCCGTGAAGGGCATGTCGATGACCAGGTAGCGACCGACCAGCAAGGCCAGGAAGGCCAAGAGGACATTGGTCGCGATCTTGCCGACATGTCCCATGAACGAACCTCTTGAGTAGCCGCGACACCGGGGTGGGTCCCCGCGAAGATTCGTGTCCAAGTAGCACGGCATTTCCGTGGCGTCGCCTTTTCAGCCTCTCCGTAGGGGGAGAACCTCGACGATGTCGCCGGCTTGGGCGGCGGGCGCGGCGCCCCCGCGGCGCAGCAGGGCGTCGGCTTGGGCGAACACGCCGATCAGGGACGAATCCTGATCCGGGAAGGGGGTGGCGGTCAGCCGGCCCTCGGCGTCGACCTCCAGGCGAGCGCGCATCCAGTGCTCGCGCGGACCCGTGGCGGACAAGGGCGCGACGAGGCGCGCGGGGCTCAGGGCGATCGTCGGGTCGGCCCCGGCCAGAGCCGCCAGCAAGGGCTTGAGGAACAGCTCGGCGCAGACCAGGGCCGAGGCCGGATTTCCCGGCAGGCCCAGCACCCGGCGGCCGTCCGCGAGCGTTCCGGACCAGGTCGGCTTGCCGGGGCGCACGGCGACGGTCTCGACGGCCAGCGTCAGGCCCAGGGTCCTCAGCGCCGGCTTGACCAGGTCGTGGTCGCCGACCGAGGCGCCGCCGATGGTGACGATCAGGTCGGCTTCGACGGGCGCCACGCTCGCGGCGATGGCGGCGGCGTCGTCGACCTGGGCCTTCAGGCGAAAGGCCTCGCCGCCCCAAGCCTGGATCAGGGCCGCCAGGCTGAACGAGCCGCTCTCGAAGATCTGGTCGGGGCGGGGCGCCTGGCCGGGCGGGACCAGCTCGTCGCCGGTGGCCAGGATCGCGACGCGGGGGCGGCGGGCGACGGGGACCGTCGACAGGCCCGCCGAGGCGACCAGCGACAGCCGCCAGGCGTCGATGACGACGCCGGCTTCGAGCAGGACCGCCCCGGCCCGGAAGTCGCCGCCAGCCGGGCGGATGTTGGCCTTGGGGGTCTCGCCCGCCTCGAAGCGCACGGTGTCGCCCTCGCGGACGGCTTCTTCCTGGATGATGACGAGGTCGGCGCCGGCCGGGACCGGGGCGCCGGTGAAGATGCGGACGGCCTCGCCGGCCTGGACCGCCTTTGGATAGGCCTTTCCGGCCGCGCTCTCGCCCGCGATCGCGAAGGCCTCGCCCCGCGCGTAGTCGGCCCGCCGGATCGCCCAGCCGTCCATGGCCGAGGCGTCGAACGGCGGCTGGGCGCGGCTGGCGACGATCGGCTCGGCGAGGACGCGGCCGAGGCTCTGTTCCAGCGCGACCGTCTCGACGCCGAGGCGCGCGGCGCCGGCCAGGATGCGGGCGCGGGCGTCTTCGACGGGGAGGTTTCGGAGGGAAGGGGGACTATTCATGGGTGCGCTCAAATCCAACCACCAATAACCCAGCCTTCCTAGGCCTTGTGCCTAGGACCCAGCCGTCCGCTCGCGTAGTCTTGGTCCGTGTTCGCCTACACTGGCGGCTTGCCCTTCGGACGAGCCTAACCTCGCTGAAACATGGGTCCTAGGCACAAGGCCTAGGAAGGCGGACTTTGAATGCCTGACAAAAGCCGCTGACGCCTCTCCCGCAAGGAGAGAGGTCTCGCCTACCCCACGAACGCCCGCTCGATCACGAAGTCGCCGGGTTCGGCGTTGGAGCCTTCCTTCAGGCCCTGGGCCTCGAGCATGGCGGCGGTGTCCTTGATCATGGCCATCGAGCCGCACAGCATGGCGCGGTCGTGCTCGGGATCGAACTTGCCGCCCTCGATGCCGAGGTCGCTGAACAGCTTGCCGCTGGCGATCAGGTCGGTGAAGCGGCCCTGGCGCTCGAACGGCTCGCGGGTCACGGTCGGGTAATAGACCAGCTGGGCGCGGGCCTCGTCGCCGACCAGCGGGTCGTCGAAGATCTCGTGGGTGAAGAGGTCGCGGTAGGCCAGCTCCTTCACCTCGCGCACGCCGTGGGCGACGATCACCCGCTCGAAGCGGCTGTAGGCGTCGGGGTCGCGGGCCACCGACAGCCAGGGCGCCAGGCCCGTGCCGGTGCCGAACAGGAAGAGGCGCTTGCCCGGGCGAACGGCGTCCAGCACCAGCGTCCCGGTCGGCTTCTTGCCCAGCAGGATCTCGTCGCCTTCCTTGATCTGCTGCAGGCGCGAGGTCAGGGGACCGTCCGGCACCTTGATCGAGAAGAACTCCAGCTCCTCGGCGAAGGACGGCGAGCCGATCGAATAGGCGCGCAGGATCGGCTTCTTCTCGCCCAGCTCCTCGCGCGGCGGCAGGCCGATCATCACGAACTCGCCCGAGCGGAAGCGGAAGCTGGCCGGGCGGGTGATGGCGAAGCTGAACAGCCGGTCGGTCCAGTGCTTCACCCAAAGCACCTTCTCGACGAAGTAGGGGGCGTCCTTCACGGGCGCGGCTGGAACGGGGGCGGCGGGAGCGGCAGCCGTCATCTGAACTCTTCGGGATTTAGGCGCGGGGAGGCGCGGAAAAGAGCGAAACCGCCACGGCCCTGAGGCGGCGCGTGTCTCATGCGAGCAAGGCCGACATCCTGTCAATGACGGTTGTCTAATGCGGGCGCCCGAAAATCTCAGCTCCGGGGGCGGCCGGCCTGGCTGGTGAGCGGAGTTCGGAATGTTCGGTTGTCTTTAGTCGTCGGGCCGACATTAAAGATGTTGATGAGATTGCCTCGCATCGCGGCATGTCGTCGAAACAAGATGAACGTCGCCGAAAACTAAAAGCGGGGTTTTCTCGACTTCGCCGAAAACCGCGAACCGCGTTTCTGAATGCGGCAAAAATGTGATTGCCGGGGGTCGAAACCAGGCGCAGACTTCCTTTTGCTTCGTTCGCGGAGCCAACGATACGGAGGAACGTATGCGGGTTTGGTTCGTAGGGGCCGCCGCGGCGGCCGGTTTAGTAGCGTTTGGTTTGGCTGGTTGCAGCGACGGCGGCGCGAAGACGAAGATCGCGCAGGCCAATCAGGTGGTCGTCGAGGCCACGCCGGTGACGGCGTCGGGCTGCGTCCGCCCGGTCGAGAACACCAATTGCCTCGTCGTGAAGGGCCGCGGTGGCGGCTATTACGACATCAGCTCCGCCAGCCCGGCGCCGGACCTGTCCAAGGGCGTGGCGATCTCGCTGCGCGGCAAGGACCAGGGCAAGAACACCCAGTGCGGCCGGCAGCTGACCGACGTGAAGTGGTCGTATCTGGGCATCCAGTGCGGGGCGACCCTGCCGTCGACGGCCTCGACCGCCACCGACAAGGACGCCAAGGGCAAGACCGAGAAGGCGGGATAGGCGAGGCGCTCGATAGAGCCTCGAGCTCTCTCGTCATCCCGGATAGCCTCTATCCGGGATGACGAGGCGCCGTGGCTGAAAGGCGAGCCTAGCTCTCGCCCGTCCCGGGGTCCGTCTCGGTCTTCGGCGATCGGCTGCTGCCGGCCGCGCCGGGCGGCTCGGTCGCCGGGCGGGGCGGCTGGCCGTCGCGCGACGGCGTCCGCTGGTTCTCCTGCTCGACTTCCCGATTCGACGGGCGGCTCGAGGGGGAAGAGCTGGACGAGGGCGGTTGGCTGTTGATCGTGGGCATGACGCGAAAACGCCTGGCGGGGCGGTTCGATCCGCGCCTTTCCTGGCTCTCCGCCGGGGGAGGAAGGCCGCCAAACACCGCCAAAATCTCCAATCTCCAGCGCGCCGCTTGCCCGCCGGGTGCGACCCTGCTAAATGGCGCGGCTCTGGCGACAGAACATGGCGCGCCGAGGCTTTAAGGCCTTCCGGCGCGCTGTCTGTCTCTGGATGTCCGTCGGCCCGAAAGGGCGGTCGGTCCGCAGGAGTGTAGCTCAGCTGGTAGAGCATCGGTCTCCAAAACCGAGGGCCGGGGGTTCGAGTCCCTCCACTCCTGCCACTATATGTATCCGACGGGTCGCTCGAAGGCCCGCTCGTTTAAGAAAGTCGTGAGCTTCAAGAGCATGGCCAGGAAACCGGGATCCAGCCCGTCCGCGATGAAGAACCGCGCCGCCAAGACGGCCGCGGCGATGTCGCCCGCCGGCGCCGCGACGGCCGCCGCCGCTCCCGCCGCCCCCAAGAAGCGCACCAGCCCGGTCCAGTTCTTCCGTGAAGTCCGCGCCGAAGCCCGCAAGATCACCTGGACCTCCCGCAAGGAGACCTGGATCACCTCGGTGATGGTCTTCATCATGGTGGTGATGGCGTCGCTGTTCTTCCTGGCGGTCGATGGCGGCCTGGGCTTTGCCGTGAACCAGCTTCTGAAGCTGGCCACCGCGAGATAAGATAGAGACGATGAGCACCGAAACCGCCTCGAACCCGAACCACAAGTGGTACATCGTCCACGCCTACTCGAACTTCGAGAAGAAGGTGGCCGAGAGCATCCGCGAGCAGGCCAAGAACCAGGGCCTGGAGGAGAACTTCTCCGAGATCCTGGTCCCGACCGAGGATGTCGTCGAGATCCGCCGCGGCCGTAAGGTCAACGCCGAGCGCAAGTTCTTCCCGGGCTACGTCCTGGTGAAGATGAACCTCTCGGACGAAGCCTACCACCTGATCAAGAACACCCCGAAGGTCACGGGCTTCCTGGGCAGCGGCTCCAAGCCGATGCCGGTCTCCGAAAAGGAAGTCCAGCGCATCATCGGCACGATCGAGGAGGGCGTCGAGAAGCCCAAGACGGTCGTCCTGTACGAAGTGGGCGAGAACGTCCGCGTCATCGACGGTCCGTTCGCCAGCTTCAACGGCTCGGTCGAGCAGGTCGACGAGGAAAAGGCCCGCCTGCGGGTCACCGTCTCGATCTTCGGCCGCGCCACGCCGGTCGAGCTGGAATACGCCCAGGTCGAGAAGATCGCTTAACGCGATCTGGCAGGTCGAGAAGATCGCCTAACAGCGGTCCTCAAGTCCGAAGCTTTTCAAAGCCCCGCGCTCGCAAGGCGCGGGGCTTTTGCTTTGCGGGCCGGGCGAGGTTATCCACAGGGTGACCCGCGCGGAGGCCCTCATGTCCAACCCGATGATCCTGGAAGGCGAGCGCCAGACCGCGCTCGCCGAGTTCGAGGCCGGCCCGATCCGCGCCCGCGCCGAGGTCAGCGTCACCCCGGCGGGCGTCCTGGCGATCGGGGCTCTGCTCAGCGGGGTGCTGCTGTCGACCGCCGCGGTGGTTTGGGCCGCGCGGCGGCGGCGCTGAAAGTTATCCACAGGGGGCCGACGTCAAAATACCCCGCCTTCCTGGGCCTTGTGCCCAGGACCCATGCCAAAGGCGGCTTCAGCCCGTCTCGCGAGGCGGAAGCGGAGAGGCCTAGAGCGCTGTTCGGTCTTTCGGATCGCGGAAAGATGGGTCCTGGGCACAAGGCCCAGGAAGGCGCCGGATATGGGACGAAGAGAGGGCAACTCCCGTCCCTTTCCCCCGCGAGAGACCAACGTTTCTCTTCCACCACGCGCACTTACCGAAAAAATCCCGGCGTCCGTCCCCGGTGCTCCCGGCGGCCTCATGCTTTATCCTCATGAGCCAGACCCACACCCCCGCCGCCCGCTCGCCCCGCCAGTGGTGCGATGAGATGCAAGCCAAGCTGATGGCCGCGCTCGACGAGGCCTGGCGCATCGCCGAGTCCAGCGAAGACCCCGCCGTCCAGGCCCGCGCCCGCGACAAGGCCAAGCTGTGCGCCCAGATGGCGGCCGCGGCCCGCAAGATCGCCGCCATGAACCCGCCGCCGAAAGCGGCCAAGGCGGGCCCCGAGCACCCGCTGGACCTGATCCAGAACTTCGTCCGCCGCCTGGACAAGGCGACGACGGCGATCGAGGCGGAGGCGGCTGAAGCCTCCCCGCCCGAACCGCCCAAGCCCGAACCCCGCGCCGCCCAGGCCGTGGCCATGCGGGCGGCCCTGGCGAAGCTGAAGCGGCGGTAGGCCTCACCCAGACTTCGAAACCCGCCCATACGTCTGGCCGTCCAGCACCAGGCGCTCGACGCCGTCGAAGCGGAGGATCTGGCCCTGTAGGGGCACGAGCTCGACCCGGACGCTTTCGGGCGCCGAACCCGCCTCGGCCGTCGCGGACATCACGCCGGCCCGGACGGCCATGCGCCCGTCGACCTCGGCGATCTCGACGCGGCCCATGTCGGGGTTCTCGTAGGTTCCGACATAGTCGCCGGTGGGCCGCGCCAGGGACCAGGGACGCGCCGCCCGATCGGCCCGGCTCTTGGCCAGCCCGGCCTGGCGCTTGTCGCGACGGGCGACCAGCGCCGTCAGCTCGGCGTCGTAGTGGGCCGTAAGGTCCGGCCGCCCGGCGAAGCGGTCGTAGGCGTGGTTCGCCACCAGGTCGACCAGCTCTCCGGCCATCAGGTCCTCGTTGGCCATCACCGCCACGCCCAGGCCCCGCGCCGGCATGAAGGAGACATGGGCCCGCGCGCCGGCGAAGTTGCCGAAATGGTGGATCAGGACCTCGTCGCCATAGTGGCCGACCTGCCAGCCCAGGCCGTAGCCGTCGCGCGCGTAGGGGCCGAAGACGGTTTGCTGGGTCGCCACGGCGCGATGGGTCGAGGCCACGAGGCCGGCCGGAAAGACGCGCCGGCCGTCCAGCCTTCCGTCATTGAGCTGCAGCTTCAGCCATCGGGCCATGTCGCGCGCGGTGGAGACCAGGCCGCCGGCCGACTGCATGGTGGCGTCGACCTTCTGCAGCGGGCTGGGCGTCGGCCGTCCGTCGTCGGTGGGGACGTGGCTGGTGGCGACCACGCCCTGGCGTCGGGCCTTGGAGATCCAGCCCGTCGTGCGGCGCATCCCGGCCGGCGCCAGCACCTCGCGCCGGACCAGCGCGCGCCAGTCGAGACCAAAGCGGCCCTCGGTCAGCGTCGTGGCCAGGTTGTAGCCGGTGTTCGTGTAGAGAAAGGTTCCGTGGGGCGTGGTCTGGCTTCTGACCGTGCGCGCCAGCAGAGCCCGCATCAGGGCCGGATCGTGCTGGCCCGTATAGGCCGCGCGATAGGGGATCGGCGCGTTCTCCAGGCCGGACCGGTGGCTCAAGAGGTCGGTCAAGGTGATCGACCCGGCGAGGTCGGCGGGCAGGGGGCTGGCGCCGGCCCAGGCCGCGACGGGCGTGTCCAGCCCAAGCTCGCCGCGCCCGGCCAGGCGGGCCAGCGCCAGGGCGGTGAAGGCCTTGGTCGCCGAGGCGATGTAGAAGCCGGTGTCGGCGTCGACGCGCGCGCCCGTCCGGACGTCGGCGACGCCATGGCCGGCGACGAGCACCGCCTCCTGGCCCCTGACCACGGCCAGCGAAAGTCCCGGGACGGTCTCGACCCGGACCATGGCCGCGCGGATGAAGGCGTCGATGTCCCGAGCCTCGGCGGTGGTCTTCGCGGGCGACCCGGCGATCCCCGCGGCGGGCGCGCCGAAGGGCGCCAGGGCGGCGAGCGCGCCGACGATGTGGCGGCGCGAGGGGTGTGCGAGGTCGGTCATGGGCTCTCCTGCGGGGAAGAGGCTCCGGCGACGCGGTTTGGAGGCGGTGGGGCGGGATATTTTTCGAGGGGGAGGTCGGCGCTTTGAATCCCTCTCCCCATGGGAGAGGGAGCCGTGTCCGTGTCCGACCCATGTCGGACATGCTTTCGCCCCCATCCATCGACCTAGATGTCTTTTTCCCGGGGAGCTTGGGTGGAACCTATGGGCGTATTGCTGGCGCTTCTTCTTGCAACCAGTCCCATGTCCGGAATTGGCGAGCCACAACCACCCGAAGCGGCTGTGCCTGTCATCGCCAAGCTAGAAGGGATCGCCAGTAGGGCGAGCGTCATCGAGGCCATCGCTGGAATGGGTGAGGTCGATCGCGCCATGCGAATAAGCATGCTGGAGGCGACCCGCGATCTTGCTCCGGAGATACGCGCGAAGGTGCAAACCCAAGCGGGACTCATCATCGACGAACAAGATCGGGCCCATACCGAGCGGCTGAAGGGCATCATCGCCACGCACGGTTGGCCGAAGATCTCGGAGACATCCGAGCGCACCGCCGCGACGGCGGTGCTCATCGCCAATCACTCGGGCGACATCGATTTCCAGCGACAGGTCCTCGCGCTTCTGGAGCCGCTCGCAAAGGCGCGAGAGGCGCGTCCAGAGGACTACGCACGGCTATACGACCGTATCGCGATGACAGATCGGCGACCCCAGCGTTACGGCACGCAAGGCACGACGTGCCAAGGGGGCAAATACGCCGTCCCGAGTGACCTTGAGGCGCCAGAAGGGCTTGAGGCGCGACGAGCCGCCATGGGATTGCAGCCGATGGCGGAGTATTTGGCCGCCTTGGACAAGATGTATGGCGCCTGCGTCCCGCCTCCACGCTAGCATCACCTAACCACCCATCCGGACCAGGATGTCGGCTCCCGTCCCCACCTTCCGCCCCATCCCCCTAGACTCCGCTCCCCCCGCCTGCTACACGCCCCGCCTCGCTCCCGGACCCCGCGTCCTGGGGCGTGCTTGTCGTTTGGGCTTCGGCCCGCGCGACGAGATCAAATCCGTGGAAGGGTCGCCAAGCCCGCACCACGGCTCACCAGCGAGGGCTTCTGGCCCTCACGAGAGGACACTATGGCTAAGAAGATCCTGGGCTACATCAAGCTCCAGGTGAAGGCTGGCTCGGCCACGCCTTCGCCCCCCATCGGCCCGGCTCTGGGTCAGCGCGGCGTCAACATCATGGGCTTCTGTAAGGAGTTCAACGCGCGCACCGAGAACGTCGAAAAGGGCACCCCCCTGCCGACCGTCATCACGGTCTATCAGGACAAGTCGTTCACCTTCGTCACCAAGACGCCCCCGGCGACGCACTTCCTGAAGCAAATCACCGGTCTGAAGTCCGGCGCCAAGCTGACGGGTCGCGAGACCGTCGGTGAAGTCACGCGCACGCAACTGCGCGAGATCGCCGAGAAGAAGATGAAGGACCTGAACGCCAACGACATCGAGGCCGCGGCCAAGATCATCGAAGGCTCCGCCAAGGCCATGGGCCTGAAGATCGTGGAGGCCTAAGATCATGGCTAAGCAACCCAAGCGCATCAAGGCCTGGACCGGCGACCGCGACGCGGCTCACTCGGTCGAAGCCGCCATCGCCCTGGTCAAGGCCAACGCCAAGGCCAAGTTCGACGAAACCATCGAGATCTCGGTCAACCTGGGCGTCGACCCGCGTCACGCCGACCAACAGGTCCGCGGCGTCGTGAACCTGCCCTCGGGCACCGGCCGTGACGTCCGCGTCGCCGTCTTCGCCAAGGACGCCAAGGCGGCCGAAGCGACCGCGGCGGGCGCCGAGCACGTCGGCGCCGAGGATCTGTACGAAAAGATCAACGGCGGCTTCATGGACTTCGATCGCGTCATCGCGACCCCGGACATGATGGCCCTGGTCGGTCGCCTCGGTAAGGTGCTGGGCCCGCGCGGCCTGATGCCGAACCCGAAGGTCGGCACCGTGACCCCGAACGTCGGCCAAGCCGTCAAGGACGCCAAGGGCGGCGCCGTCGAGTTCCGCGTCGAGAAGGCGGGTATCGTCCACGCCGGCATCGGCAAGGCCTCGTTCACCGACGAAGCCCTGGCGATCAACGTCAAGGCCCTGATCGAAGCTCTGAACCGCTCCAAGCCCTCGGGCGCCAAGGGCGTGTTCATCAAGCGCATCGGCCTGTCGTCGACGATGGGCCCGGGCTTCAAGATCGACACCTCGTCGGTCGGCTGATTTCAGCCCGGAGCTAGAGAATGAGAGGGCGGGGCCTTGCGGCTCCGCCCTTTTTCTTTGATGCAAGGTCGATGACTTCCGCCGTGGCAAGCCAGGACGAGCTGATCCTCGACGTCGCCGTGATCGGCGGCGGGCCGGCCGGGCTGATGGCCGCCGAGACCGTGGCGCGCGCCGGCAAGTCGGTGGCCGTGTTCGAGAAGATGCCGACCTTCGGCCGCAAGTTCCTGATGGCCGGGCGCGGCGGGCTGAACCTGACGCATTCCGAGGACTTCGATCGCTTCGCGCGGCGCTACGCCGAACGGTCGGCGGCGTTGGCGCCGATGCTGGAGGCCTTCACGCCCACGGACCTGGTGGCCTGGGCCGAGGGGCTGGGGCAGGAGACCTTCGTCGGGGCCAGCGGCCGGGTGTTCCCCAAGGCGATGAAGGCCTCGCCGCTGCTGCGCGCCTGGCTGGCCCGGCTTGAGGGGCTGGGCGTGGCCCTGAAGCCCCGCTCGACCTGGAAGGGCTGGGACGCGGTCGGCCACCTGCTGATCGAGGACCCGGACGGCCGCCACGTCGTGCGCGCCCGCGCCGTGATCCTGGCCCTGGGCGGCGCCAGCTGGCCCAAGCTGGGCTCGGACGCCGCCTGGGTTCCGCTGCTGCGGGTGGGCGGGTCCGAGATCGCGCCGTTCCGCCCGGCCAACTGCGGCTTCGACATCGGCTGGAGCGCCTTCTTCGCCGAGCGCTTCGCCGGCGAGCCCCTGAAGAACGTGGCCCTGAGCCTGGGGGCGGCGAAGGCGCGGGGCGACGCCATGATCGCCCGCTACGGCCTCGAGGGCGGGGCGGTCTACGCCCTGGGCGGGGCGGCGCGCGACGCGGCCCTGGCGGGCGGCGCGACCCTGACCGTCGATCTTCGCCCCGATATCCCGGTCGAGACCCTGGAGCGCCGCCTGCACGCCCCGCGCGGCGGCCAGAGCCTGGCCAACTTCCTGCGCAAGGCGGTCAAGCTGTCGCCCGTCGAGATCAACCTGCTGCGCGAGGCCTTTGGCGTGGACCTGCCGTCCGCGCCGACGGCGCTGGCGGCGGCGATCAAGGCCGCGCCGCTGGCGGTGACCGGCGTCCAATCCCTGGACCGCGCCATCTCGGCCGCCGGCGGCGTGCGCTTCGAGAGCCTGGACGGACTGTTTCTGCGGGGTCGCCCGAACGTGGTCCTGGCCGGCGAGATGCTGGACTGGGAGGCCCCCACCGGCGGCTACCTGCTGCAGGCCTGCTTCGCCACCGGCGTCGCGGCGGGTCAGGCGGCGCTGGGGCGGTTGGGGTGAGTTCCTCCCCCGCGATGCGGGGGAGGTGGCCCAGAGGGCCGGAGGGGGCGAGCGCGGTCGGCCTCCAGCTTGCCCCCTCAGTCGCTCCGCGACAGCTCCCCCGCACCGCGGGGGAGCATCTTATGTCGCCCTACTTCATCGCCGCCCGGATCCTAGCCGCCATCGCTTCCAGGTCCTTCGGATCGGCCGGCGCGTTCTCGGCCAGGTAGGCGGGCTTGCCCGCGATGCGGGGGATCACGTGGACGTGCAGGTGCGGCACGCTTTGGCCGACGCCGTTGTTCTGGATGATCATGAAGCCCTCCAGGCCCAGCGCCTCGACCTCGGCCCGGCCGACCCGCTGGACGACGGCCATGACCTTGGCCAGGTCCTTTGGATCCATCTCCAGGATCGTGCGGGCCTTGGAGGTCTTGGAGATCACCAGCACGTGGCCGGGCTCCATCGGGGCGCGGTCCATGAAGGCCAGGACATCGGCGTCCTCGTAGACCTTGTAGGTCGGCAGCTCGCCGCGCAGGATCTTGGCGAAGGGGTTGTTCTCGTCATAGGCGGCCGTCAGCGGGATGCGGGCCCCGGCGGGGGTGATGGTGGGATCAAAGCGCGCCAGCCAGCGCAGGACCTCGCTTTCGAGCGTGATGCGCGAGTCCGAGAAGCTGTGGTCGGTCGGGTATTGGGCCTCGACCACGGTGTCAGGATGGGCCTCGCGGGCGGCCTTGGCCAGGGCGGCGGTCATCTGGCCGATGCCGCGCTCGGCGCCGATCATCAGCACCGGCCGCTCGGCGATGGTCCGCGACAGGGCCACGAGGTCCAGCTTGGCGCGGTCGCGGCCGACCTCGGCGATCAGGGCCTCGGGACTGGTCCCGGCCAGGGGCGCGGTGTCGGGCCGCATCTGCTCGGCCAGGACCTTGGGATCCAGCGTCGTGAAGCGCGGGTCGGCGCCGATGTTCCAGGCGTCGATCAGGATGGTCCCGGCCACCGCCGACGAACGCGCGGCCGAGGCGCTGGCGGCCATGAACCCGCCCATGCTGTGGCCGGCGACGACGATGCGCTTGGGGTCGATCCGGTACTTGGCGATGTTGGCGGGGGCGGTCAGAAAGTCGACGGCGGCCTCGGCGTCGGTCCGGGCGTGGGCGAAGCTGAACGCCCCGTGGCTGCCCCACGAACCGCGATAGTTGATCTTCAGCACGTTCCAGCCGGCCCGGCGCACGGCCTGCATCAGGTCGATATTGGTCTCGTTGCCCGGGAAGCCGTGCAGGAACAGCATCGTCGGGTGGGGCTTGTCGCCCGAGGCGACGTACATCACCGCGTTGACCTTGGAGCCCGCCACGTCGATCTGGAAGGCGTCCAGCCCGGCCGGATGGGCCTTGTCCCGGGGCGGATCGGCCACCACGGCCCGGGGCGTCGGCGGGGCCTTCGGCTCGGCGAAGGCGGGCGCGGCGAAGGCCAGCAGGAGCGCGGTCAGGGCGGCGGCGAGGCGGTGCATGGGGCGGGGTCCGGCTGCTTTTGGGCGAGCTTAAGCTGTAAGCGAGGCTGATGACACGCCCTGTCAGCAGCGCCCCCTCCGTCACGCGGCTTCGCCGCGCGCCACCTCCCCCGTTTCACGGGTGAGGAGGATGCGGCTCCCCTCCTGCCCCGCTCGCGGGGGAGGTGGATCGGCGCGAAGCGACGAGACGGAGGGGGCGTTAAGTGGTCCCTGTTGAAATCCCCGTCATCTTCGTCTATACGGCGCGCCTCTCCGACGGACTCTCGTCCGCTGGAGAACCTGTTTGAGAACTGCGGGGCGTGGGGTCACCAACGCCGTAACCGAGGAAGAGCCCTTCCTCGCCGTCGGGAGACAGGGATAGAGACGCCAAGGTCTCCTGCTCGTGACGCCTTCTCCGGAAGGCCTGTCCGAGACCGGAGCGCGGCCGACTTTCCTTGGAACAGGCATATGCGACTCGCGCGCGGGAGCAATTCCGCATGGGACCGCATCTGGCTGCCGGAATGGTCCGGCCGCTGCTAACTGAGTAGGAGACCGCAATGGACCGCGCTCAAAAGCAGGAGTCGATTGAATCGCTGAAAAGCGTGTTCACCGACGCCGGCGCTGTCGTCGTGACCCACTACATGGGTCTGACCGTTGCGGAAATGACCGACCTTCGTCTTCGCCTCCGCAAGGAAGGCGCCGCGATCAAGGTTGTGAAGAACACCCTGGCCCTCAAGGCTCTGGACGGCAAGCTTGGTGACAAGGGCGAAAAGCTCTTCACCGGCCCGGTCGCCATCGCCTACGGCCCGGACGCTGTTTCGGCCGCCAAGGTCGCGGTCGCGTACGCCAAGGAAAACGACAAGCTCAAGGTTGTCGGTGGCGTGCTCGATCAGACCAACGTGCTGGACGAGAACGGCGTGCGCGCTCTGGCGACCCTGCCGTCGCTGGACGAACTGCGTGGCAAGCTCATCGGCCTCATCCAGGCTCCGGCGACCAAGATCGCTGGCGTCCTGCAGGCCCCGGCTGGCCAGCTGGCTCGCGTTTTCAACGCCTACGCGACCAAAGACGCCGCGTAACGGTCATCCCCGCATCTATCCCAATCTCTCTAAGGAACTGACACATGTCCAAGCTCGAAAAGCTGGTTGAAGAACTGTCCACCCTGTCGGTGCTGGAAGCCGCCGAACTGTCGAAGCTGCTGGAAGAAAAGTGGGGCGTCTCGGCCGCCGCTCCGGTCGCCGTCGCCGCTGCTGGCGGCGCCGCCGCTGCTCCGGCTGAAGCCGCCGAAGAGCAAACCGAGTTCACCGTTGTCCTGGTCGACGGCGGCGACAAGAAGATCAACGTGATCAAGGAAGTCCGCGGCGTCCGTCCGGACCTCGGCCTGAAGGAAGCCAAGGACCTGGTCGAAGGCGCTCCGCAGAACGTCGTCGAGAACGTCTCGAAGCAACAAGCCGAAGAGATCTCGAAGAAGCTCACGGAAGCCGGCGCCAAGATCCAAATCAAGTAATCTGGCTCCAGCGTTTCGCTGGAACCGGGTTCCTTTTGGACCTGCCGAAGCGGCCTCGGAGGGAAACCTCCGGGGCCGTTTTCTTTTGGGCGTTCGAGGAACCCTCTCTCTTAGAGAGAGGGAGGGGCCCGCCGCGAAGCGGTGGGAGGGTGAGTGGTTTCGCCGTCGGCGGAAAATCCCGATTCCTTTGATTGAGCACGCCCACCGTTGCGCCCACGCTAGGCTCATGGACAAGACCGCCTACGCCCGGCGCCTTCGCCCACAGCAGAGAGGCGGACACCCTAGCCACCGAAGCCGCCCATGGCGAACCTGGCGACGCGCTCTCTCGGCCATTAAAGTCATTTAACTAGGGCCTGCACGCATTAAGGCCGACACCATCGCGCTGGTCGGAGTCGGAGATCTTGATGCGCGCGGGATTGAATTGTGCTCTTGGGGCCTTGGCGCTTTGCTTGGCCACCCAAGCTTTCGCCCAATCCGCCGGCTCGAGCACGGCGCGGGTGGAAGATCCGGCCTACGCCCATGCGCAGCGACGGGTTGATTTGGGAGGCGGCCGCAAGCTGAACCTCTACTGTATCGGTTCCGGCGCGCCGGTCGTGGTCTTCGAAGCGGGCCTCGGCGACGACACCAGCACCTGGGGACTAGTCCAGCCCGCGATCGCCAAGCGCACGACGGCCTGCGCCTATGATCGCGCTGGGATCGGTTTCAGCGACCCAGCGACGCGGCCAAGCTCGGCCAGCAACATCGTCGACGATCTGCATCACCTGCTGAAGAAGGCTGGTGTGAAGGGCCCCTACGTCCTGGTTGGTCACTCCTACGGCGGGCTGACGTCAACTCTCTACGCTAGCCGCTATCCCAAGGATGTCGCCGCGTTCGTCGCCGTCGATCCCGCCAACGAGCGCCAAGTCGATGCTTTTCGGGAGGCCTTCTCGAACTACGAAGCCGACCTTCTGGCGCCGGCGCTAACCCGAAAGCAGGACTGTGTCCGCAAGGCCGAACGGGGCTTTGGCCTGGATCCGGCGGCGGGCGCGGGATGTGTCGACAAGCCAGACCCGCGCATGGGCGATGCGCTAAACGCGATCCATGCCCAGATCCATCGCCAGCCGGCGTATCAGCGAGCAGCCTTCTCGGAATTTGAGAGCATGCGCGGCGGACTCAGCGGTTCCCAACTCGCCTCGGAGATCGGTTCGTTTGGATCGATACCGCTCATCGTGCTGACGCGTCCAAAGGACACGGTTCCGCTCGGCCCGAACGAAACGGCGCAGAGTCGAGCCATTCTCTGGGCCAACTGGACGACAATGCACGACAAGCTGGCCGCGCGCTCCACCCGGGGCGAGAACCGGCAGGTCGCCGCAACGGGCCATTACATTCAGCTTGATCAACCCGGCGCGGTTATCGACGCCATCGATACGGTTCTCGACGCCGTTGCCGTCTCGAATACGCCGAAGCCGAAATAGCCCGCCCGCCCCCTAAACCGCCGCCTGGTCGGGAACCGCTTCCGCCTCAGCGTCCGGCGCGGGGTGGATCAGCGAGATCATGGTGCCGGGGCTCATGTCGGTCACTAGAACCTGGGCCTTCAGCTGGCGGGCCAGGGCCTGGATGATGCTGGTGCCCAGGCCGGCGGCGGGCGGGGTGTCCTTGGCCATGCCGACGCCGGTGTCGGCCACCGACAGCGTCCAGGCCGCGCCGTCGACGCGGTAGTCGACGACGATCCGGCCGGGCTGCTTGTCGGGGAAGGCGTGCTTGAGCGCGTTGATCACCAGCTCGGTGACGACCAGGCCGATGCTGATGGACGCGCCGCCGTCGATCGTGACCTCCTCGGCCACGACGACGAGGGCCAGGCGGCTGGGGTCGGGGATCATCGAGGCCGCGATCGTGGCGCAGAGCTTGTTCAGATAGGCCCGAAGCTCGACCACGCTCGTGGTCGCCCCGGCCAGTTGCTGCTGCAGGTCGGCGATCGACATCACCCGCGCATGGGCGTCGCGCAGTTTCTCCCGCGCCTCTTCCGACTGGGCGGCGCGGGCGTTCTGCATCAGGACGGCGGCGATGATCTGCAGACTGTTGGCCACGCGATGGCGGATTTCCAGCAGCAAGGCTTGGTTCTCGGCCGCCAGCTCGTCGCCGCGCGCGGCGTTGGCCCGCAGCAGGTCCTGGCTCTGCTTGGCGGCCGCCCTGGCCTCGGTGACGTCGGCGACGGAAGCCAGGAGCCGGACCGCGTCGAGATCGCTGTAAGCCAGCTTGCGGACATTGATGACCAGCCGCCGGTCGGGCCGACCCGGGCGCTTGAGGTCCATCTCGTAGGCGTCGATCAGGACGCCGTCGGCGGTGCTTTCCAGCAGCATCCTCAGCTGCGGCGCGCGCCATTCGCCAGCGCCGATCTCCATCATCTCGCGACCGACGGCTTGGCTGGCGTCGACGCCGAAGGTCCGCTCGAACGAGTCGCTGGCCGCGATCACCTTCAGATCGCCGCCGATCAGCAGCAGCGGCGTCGTCGACGCCGCGATCATGGCCAGGGCCAGGCTCAGGCCCGGCGCGTCCGGATGGGATATAAGGCGGTCGGGCACGAACGGCCCTTTCAACGAACCGGAGGCTCGCGAGGCGAAAGCCGTACCCGGGGCGATTGATGGAACGCGCGAATGGTCCCATCGCTTCAACCTTTAGCACATCAAAGGGCTGGGCGTCGGACTTAGGTTCACTTGCGCGCATTCCGCGCCAAGGCCGCTTGCGCTTTCCGCCGTTTCGCCCGAAGCCAAGGCGTCGAACCTTGGGCGGGCTTTCATGAATCGCAGAGACGTCATCCTCGCCGGCGCGGCCGCCCTGGCCTCCGGCGCCGCTTCGCCCGCCTTCGCTCGCGACGGCCTGGGCGGCATCCGCATTCCCGCCTCGGCCGCGGACAGCGAGCTGCGCGGCCTGTCGCCGACGGGCGGCAAGACCTACTGGGCCTCGGGCTCCAAGGGCTGGATCATCCGGGGCAAGGACGAGCGGCAGGACGCCATGCGGATCGTCGGGGCCGAGGGGCTGGACTTCCGGGGGCTGCACGCCTTTTCCGACGATCACGTGCTGGCCATGAGCGCCGGACCCGGCCAGGCCTCGCAGCTGTGGCGCACCACGGACGGCGGCAAGCGCTGGACTCAGGTGACGGTCAACCAGGACCCGAACGGCTTCTGGGACTCGATCGCCTTCGTCGACGATCGGCGCGGCTTCATCCTGGGCGACCCGACCGAGGGGCGCTTCACCGTGCTCTACACCGCCGACGCCGGGAAGACCTGGGCGCGGTTGCCGCCGGAAGGCGTGCCGCCGGCCGCCGACGGGGAGGGCGCCTTCGCCGCCTCGAACGGCTGCGTCGCCATCGGCCGTCGGGGGCAGGTGGCGTTCTGCACGGGCGGGGCGGGCAAGGCGCGGGTCTATCTGTCGCGCGGCGGCGGCGGAGTGTTCGTGGCGATGGACACGCCGATCCTGGCCGACGCGCCGTCCAAGGGCGCCTTCGCGATCGCCTTCGGCAAGCGCGGCGAGCTGTGGGTCTGCGGCGGCGACTACAAGAACCCGCGCGCCCAGGGCGTGAACCTGGCCTGGCTGGCGCCGGGGAGCCTGGCCTTCCAGCCGGTGGCCGCGCCGGCCGGCTATCTGTCGGGGATCTCGGTCAAGGGCGAGACGGTGATGGCCACGGGCCTGGCCGGCACGATCGTGGCCCGCGACGGCCGGACGTTCCAGCGGGTGTCGGAAGCGCCGATGAACAGCGTGCGGCTCACGTCGAAGAGGACGGCCGTGCTGTGCGGGCCGAAGGGAGCGGTGGGGCTGTGGCGGGGGTGAGGGGGCCTTCTTTGTAGTCGCCGCCTAAACCCGCCTCCCTGGGCCTTGTGCCCAGGGCCCAGCGTTCAGCTTTCTTTGCATCGCCGGGCGCGTGCCGAGGCGCCGCGTGGGGCCGCCGTCGAGCCGCTGGCTGGCATGGATCCTCGCCACAAGGGCGAGGAAGGCGGTGCTTTTATGGGCTGGGGTTTTTAGACTAGAGGAACCTCTCCCCCACCATCCGCGTTCCAACCCCATGCTCAAGCTCGCCGCCGTCCTGCTCGCCCTGATGATCCTGTTCGGGATCCTCGGTTTCGTGGTCAACGTGGCGGGCGCCATCACCAAGGTGGCGTTCTTCGTCTGCCTGATCGCCCTGGCGGTCTCGCTGGTCATGAAGGCGATGAAGAAGGCCTAGAGCCTCGGCAAAAACCGCCGGGTCGCGCTTGGTGTTCTCAGCTGGGGCAGGCTTCTCAAGTCCAATTCCCGTGGCGCGATTCTTGCAATCTCCGGATGAGGTTTTCCGGAGGCGGGCATGTCGGTTGCGGGAATCGGAGGCGGTGGCTGGGCGGCTTACGCGGCGCGCGGCCTGAACAAGGTCGGGGTAGCCAGCGAAGGGGAAGGCGACATCGCCGCCGTCCGTAAGGATGGCCTGACGACCTTCGCCAAGAACGCCAAGAAGGAAGCCTGGCTCGAGAAGCTGCGGCAGTGGCGCGAAGAGGCCATGAAGGCCATGGGGCTCACGGAGGAAAAGCTGGCCAGCATGTCCAGCGAAGCTCGCTCCAACGCGCTGCGCCAGATCGAGGAGGCCGTCCAGCGCAAGATCAAGGAAGCGATGGAGCTGGCCCGCGAGGAGGGCAAGCGCAAGGGCGGCGAGAACGGCCAGATGAGCGTGCCGCAGTTTATCGACTTCAGCGTATGACGATGGCGCGCGCCAGCGAGGCGTGATCGCGCGCATTTACGCGTCCTAAAGAATCCCCCTTTCCTTCCGCGCCTCCATCCCCTATATCCCCGCGTTCACGATTACATCGGCGGAGCGCTTTGTCGCGTCCGTATTACGCCCCGAGGCGCGGTCAGCCGCCCTCCGACCAGCGCGAAGGGGCGCCCGTCAGGCTTCCGGTCCCGGTCGCCCGACAGGGGAATTCCAGCGTCCGCGGCTCCCTCTAGCAGGCGAGCGGCGAGGGTGGACGCTAGGTACATTCGAATTCACGCGCGGATTCCGTCCGCGCCGCAGGGAAACAACATGGCGCAATCCTTCACCGGCAAGAAGCGGATCCGGAAGTCGTTCGGCCGCATTCCCGAGGCTGTGCAGATGCCGAACCTCATCGAGGTTCAGCGCTCCTCCTACGAGCAGTTCCTTCAGCGCGAGGTCCGTCCGGGCCAACGCCGCGACGAGGGCGTCGAGGCGGTCTTCAAGTCGGTGTTCCCGATCAAGGACTTCAACGAACGCGCCGTCCTGGAATACGTCTCGTACGAGTTCGAAGAGCCCAAGTACGACGTCGAGGAATGCATCCAGCGCGACATGACCTTCGCAGCGCCGCTGAAGGTCAAGCTGCGCCTGATCGTCTTTGAAACCGAAGAAGAAACCGGCGCCCGCTCGGTCAAGGACATCAAGGAGCAGGACGTCTACATGGGCGACATCCCGCTCATGACGGACAAGGGCACCTTCATCGTCAACGGCACCGAGCGCGTCATCGTCTCGCAGATGCACCGCTCGCCGGGCGTGTTCTTCGACCACGACAAGGGCAAGACCCACGCCTCGGGCAAGCTGCTGTTCGCCGCCCGCGTGATCCCGTACCGCGGCTCGTGGCTGGACTTCGAGTTCGACGCCAAGGACATCGTCTACGTCCGCATCGACCGCCGCCGTAAGCTGCCGGCCACGACCTTCCTCTATGCCCTGGGCATGGACGGCGAAGAGATCCTGACCACGTTCTACGACGTCGTCCCGTTCGAGAAGCGCAGCGGTGGCTGGGCCACCCCGTACAAGCCCGAGCGCTGGCGCGGCGTGAAGCCGGAGTTCCCGCTGGTCGACGCCGACACGGGCGAGGAAGTCGCTCCGGCCGGCACCAAGATCACCGCTCGCCAGGCCAAGAAGTTCGCCGACGGCGGCCTGAAGACCCTGCTGCTGGCGCCGGAAGCCCTGACGGGCCGCTACCTGGCCCGCGACGCGGTCAACGTCGCCACCGGTGAAATCTACGCCGAAGCCGGCGACGAGCTGGACGTCCCGACGATCCAGGCCCTGGCCGACCAAGGCTTCAGCACCATCGACGTGCTGGACATCGACCACGTCACGGTCGGCGCCTACATGCGCAACACCCTGCGCGTGGACAAGAACGCCATCCGCGAGGACGCGCTGTTCGACATCTATCGCGTCATGCGTCCGGGCGAGCCGCCGACGGTGGAAGCCGCAGAGGCGATGTTCAAGTCGCTGTTCTTCGACTCCGAGCGCTACGACCTGTCGTCGGTGGGCCGCGTGAAGATGAACATGCGCCTCGAGCAGGACGTGTCGGACGAAGTCCGCATCCTGCGCAAGGAAGACGTCCTGGCCGTGCTGAAGGTCCTGGTGGGCCTGCGCGACGGTCGCGGCGAAATCGACGACATCGACAACCTGGGCAACCGCCGGGTCCGCTCGGTGGGCGAGCTGCTGGAAAACCAGTACCGCGTCGGCCTGCTGCGCATGGAACGCGCCATCAAGGAACGCATGTCGTCCGTCGACATCGACACCGTGATGCCGCACGACCTGATCAACGCCAAGCCGGCGGCCGCCGCGGTGCGTGAATTCTTCGGCTCCTCGCAGCTGTCGCAGTTCATGGACCAGACGAACCCGCTGTCGGAAATCACCCACAAGCGTCGTCTCTCGGCCCTCGGCCCGGGCGGTCTGACCCGCGAACGCGCCGGCTTCGAAGTCCGCGACGTTCACCCGACCCACTACGGCCGGATCTGCCCGATCGAAACGCCGGAAGGCCCGAACATCGGTCTGATCAACTCGCTGGCCACGCACGCCCGCGTGAACAAGTACGGCTTCATCGAGAGCCCGTACCGTCGCGTGAAGGACGGCAAGCCGCAGGACGAAGTCGTCTACATGTCGGCGATGGAGGAATCCAAGCACGTCATCGCCCAGTCGAACATCAAGGTCGACGCCGGCGAGATCGTGGAAGACCTGGTTCCGGGCCGCATCAACGGCGAACCGACCCTCCTGCAAAAGGAGACGGTGGACCTGATGGACGTGTCGCCGCGCCAAGTCGTGTCGGTGGCCGCCGCCCTGATCCCGTTCCTCGAAAACGATGACGCCAACCGCGCCCTCATGGGCTCGAACATGCAACGTCAGGCCGTGCCGCTGGTGCAGTCCGACGCCCCGCTGGTCGGCACCGGCATGGAAGCCGTCGTCGCCCGTGACTCGGGCGCCGTCGTCATCGCCAAGCGCACCGGCGTCGTGGAGCAGATCGACGGTACGCGTATCGTCATCCGCGCCACCGAAGAGACCGACGCGGCCCGCTCGGGCGTCGACATCTACCGGATGTCGAAGTTCCAGCGTTCGAACCAGTCGACCTGCATCAACCAGCGTCCGCTGGTGAAGGTGGGCGACAAGATCGTCGCCGGCGACATCATCGCCGACGGTCCGTCGACCGAGCTGGGCGAACTGGCCCTGGGCCGCAACGCGCTCGTCGCGTTCATGCCCTGGAACGGCTACAACTTCGAAGACTCGATCCTGATCTCCGAACGCATCGTCCGTGACGACGTCTTCACCTCGATCCACATCGAGGAATTCGAAGTCATGGCCCGCGACACGAAGCTGGGTCCGGAAGAAATCACCCGCGACATCCCGAACGTCGGCGAGGAAGCCCTGCGCAACCTCGACGAAGCCGGCATCGTGGCGATCGGCGCCGAAGTCCAGCCGGGTGACATCCTGGTCGGCAAGGTCACGCCGAAGGGCGAGTCGCCCATGACGCCGGAAGAAAAGCTTCTGCGCGCCATCTTCGGTGAAAAGGCTTCCGACGTCCGCGACACCAGCCTGCGCCTGCCCCCGGGCGTCGCCGGCACGATCGTCGACGTGCGCGTGTTCAACCGTCACGGCGTCGACAAGGACGAGCGCGCCCTGGCCATCGAACGCGCCGAGATCGACCGCCTGGGCAAGGACCGCGACGACGAGTTCGCGATCCTGAACCGCAACATCTCGGGCCGCCTGCGCGAACTGCTGATCGGCAAGGTCGCTCTGTCGGGTCCCAAGGGCCTGTCGCGCGGCGAGATCACCGCTGACGCGCTGTCGCAGATCCAGCCGGGCCTGTGGTGGCAGATCGCCCTGGAAGACGAAAAGGCGATGGGCGAACTGGAGTCGCTGCGCCGCCTGTTCGACGAGAACCGCAAGCGCCTCGACCGTCGTTTCGAAGACAAGGTCGACAAGCTGCAGCGCGGCGACGAACTGCCTCCGGGCGTCATGAAGATGGTCAAGGTCTTCGTGGCCGTGAAGCGCAAGCTGCAGCCGGGCGACAAGATGGCCGGCCGTCACGGCAACAAGGGCGTCATCTCGCGCATCCTGCCGATCGAGGACATGCCGTTCCTCGCCGACGGCACGCACGTCGACGTCGTTCTGAACCCGCTGGGCGTGCCTTCGCGCATGAACGTCGGTCAGATCTTCGAAACCCACCTGGGCTGGGCCTGCGCCAATCTCGGCAAGCAGATCACCAACCTGATGGAAGACTGGCAGGCCGGCGGTCAGAAGCAGGCGCTCATCGATCGTCTGCGCGACATCTACGGTCCGAACGAAGAGCTGCCGGAAACCGAAGAAGAGCTGATCGAGCTGGCCAAGAACCTGGGCAAGGGCGTTCCGATCGCCACCCCGGTGTTCGACGGCGCGCGCATGAGCGACATCGAGGACCACCTCGAAATGGCCGGCGTCAACAAGTCGGGCCAGTCGATCCTGTACGACGGTCTGACCGGCGAGCAGTTCAAGCGTCCGGTCACGGTCGGCTACATCTACATGCTGAAGCTGCACCACCTGGTCGACGACAAGATCCACGCCCGTTCGATCGGTCCGTACTCGCTCGTCACGCAACAGCCGCTGGGTGGTAAGGCCCAGTTCGGCGGTCAGCGCTTCGGGGAAATGGAAGTGTGGGCTCTGGAAGCCTACGGCGCGGCCTACACCCTGCAGGAAATGCTGACGGTGAAGTCCGACGACGTGGCCGGCCGGACCAAGGTCTACGAGTCGATCGTCCGCGGCGACGACACGTTCGAAGCCGGTATCCCGGAAAGCTTCAACGTGCTGGTCAAGGAAATGCGCTCGCTCGGCCTGAACGTCGAGCTGGAGAACAGCTGATCCGGATCACCGCTCCCGCCACTCTCCAACTAGAGGGATTGGGCGGGAGCGGCCCCGATCGCCGCTTTCCAACTCTATGAATTTTCGCGGGAAACCCCGCAGAAGGAACCAAGATGAACCAGGAAGTCCTGAACATCTTCAATCCGGTCCAGGCCGCTCCGACCTTCGACCAGATCCGCATCTCGCTGGCCTCGCCCGAAAAGATCCGCTCGTGGTCGTTCGGCGAGATCAAGAAGCCCGAGACCATCAACTACCGCACGTTCAAGCCCGAGCGTGATGGCCTGTTCTGCGCCCGTATCTTTGGCCCGACCAAGGACTACGAATGCCTGTGCGGCAAGTACAAGCGCATGAAGTACAAGGGCATCATCTGCGAAAAGTGCGGTGTTGAAGTCACCCTGGCCCGCGTCCGTCGCGAGCGCATGGGCCACATCGAACTGGCCTCGCCGGTCGCCCACATCTGGTTCCTGAAGTCGCTGCCCTCGCGCATCGCCATGATGCTGGACATGCCGCTGAAGGACATCGAGCGCGTCCTCTATTTCGAATACTATATCGTCACCGAACCGGGCCTGACGCCGCTGAAGCAGCACCAGCTGCTCAGCGAAGACGACTACATGCGCGCCCAGGAAGAGTACGGCGACGACAGCTTCACCGCCGAGATCGGCGCGGAAGCCATCCAGAACCTGCTGAAGGCGATCGACCTCGAAAAAGAGGCTGACCGTCTGCGCGAGGAACTGGCCGGCACCGTGTCGGACATGAAGCAGAAGAAGTTCTCCAAGCGCCTGAAGATCCTGGAAGCCTTCCAGGAAAGCGGCAATCGTCCGGAATGGATGATCATGACCGTGGTGCCGGTGATCCCGCCGGAACTGCGTCCGCTGGTGCCGCTGGACGGCGGCCGCTTCGCGACCTCGGACCTGAACGACCTGTATCGCCGGGTCATCAACCGTAACAACCGCCTCAAGCGCCTGATCGAGCTGCGCGCTCCCGACATCATCATCCGCAACGAAAAGCGGATGCTGCAGGAGTCGGTCGACGCCCTGTTCGACAACGGCCGCCGCGGCCGCGTGATCACGGGCGCCAACAAGCGTCCGCTGAAGTCGCTGGCCGACATGCTGAAGGGCAAGCAAGGCCGCTTCCGTCAGAACCTGCTGGGCAAGCGCGTCGACTACTCGGGCCGTTCGGTCATCGTGGTCGGTCCCGAGCTGAAGCTGCACGAGTGCGGCCTGCCCAAGAAGATGGCGCTGGAGCTGTTCAAGCCGTTCATCTACGCGCGTCTGGACGCCAAGGGCCTGTCGGGCACCGTCAAGCAGTCCAAGCGCATGGTCGAGCGCGAGCAGCCGCAGGTGTGGGACATCCTCGAAGAGGTGATCCGCGAGCACCCGGTCATGCTGAACCGCGCGCCGACGCTTCACCGTCTGGGCATCCAGGCGTTCGAACCGAAGCTGATCGAGGGCAAGGCCATCCAGCTGCACCCGCTGGTCTGCGCCGCGTTCAACGCCGACTTCGACGGCGACCAGATGGCCGTTCACGTCCCGCTGAGCCTGGAAGCTCAGCTGGAAGCGCGCGTCCTGATGATGTCGACCAACAACATCCTGTCGCCCGCCAACGGTCGCCCGATCATCGTGCCGTCGCAGGACATCGTCCTGGGCCTGTACTATCTGTCGGTCGCTCGCGAAGGTGAGCCGGGCGAAGGCAAGATCTTCGCCGACCTGGGCGAAATCGAAGCCGCCCTGGACGCCGGCGTCGTGTCGCTGCACGCCAAGATCAAGTCGCGCTTCACCGAAGTGGACGCCGATGGCGTGGCGCGTCGCCGCGTGATCGACACCACGCCGGGCCGCATGAAGATCGCCGCCCTGCTGCCGCGTCACCCGCAGATCGGCCACCGCCTGATCGAAAAGGCGCTGACCAAGAAGGAAATCGGCAATCTGATCGACATCGTCTACCGCCACTGCGGTCAGAAGGCGACGGTCATCTTCGCCGACCAGATCATGGGTCTGGGCTTCAAGGAAGCCGCCAAGGCGGGCATCTCGTTCGGCAAGGACGACATCATCATCCCGGTCCGCAAGACGCAGATCGTGGAAGAGACCCGCAAGCTGGCCGAGGAGTACGAGCAACAGTACGCCGACGGCCTGATCACCAAGGGCGAGAAGTACAACAAGGTCGTTGACGCCTGGGCCAAGGCCACCGACCGCGTCGCCGACGAGATGATGGCCGAGCTTCAGATGAAGCATAAGGACGAGAACGGCCGCGAGAAGGAAATCAACGCCATCTACATGATGGCCCACTCCGGCGCCCGTGGTTCGCAAGCTCAGATGAAGCAGCTGGGCGGCATGCGCGGCCTGATGGCCAAGCCCTCCGGCGAGATCATCGAGACCCCGATCGTCTCGAACTTCAAGGAAGGCCTGACCGTTCAGGAGTACTTCAACTCCACCCACGGCGCCCGTAAGGGTCTGGCCGACACCGCGCTGAAGACGGCCAACTCGGGTTACCTGACCCGTCGTCTGGTCGACGTCGCGCAGGACTGCATCATCGTCGAGGAAGACTGCGGCACCACGCGGGGCATCACCCTGCGCGCCGTCGTCGAGGGCGGCGACGTGCTGGTCTCGCTGGGCACCCGCGTCCTTGGTCGTTTCACCGCGGAAGACGTCAAGGATCCGGCCACCGGCGAGCTGGTCGTTCCGGCCGACACCTATATCGACGAGAACATCGCCGACGCCATCGAAGCGGCGGTCGTTCAGTCGGTCAAGGTCCGCTCGGTCCTGACCTGCGAAGCCAAGGTCGGCGTCTGCGGCGCCTGCTACGGCCGCGACCTGGCGCGCGGCACCCCGGTGAACATCGGCGAAGCGGTCGGCGTCATCGCCGCCCAGTCGATCGGTGAGCCCGGCACGCAGCTGACGATGCGGACGTTCCACATCGGCGGCACCGCCCAGGTGGCCGAGCAGTCGTTCTTCGAAGCCTCCAACGAGGGTACGGTCCGCGTGATCGGCCCGACCGTTGTCGGCGCCGACGGCGCGCTGGTCATCATGAGCCGCAACACCACCGTCAGCGTGCTGGTCGACGGCAAGGAGCGCGAAACCTACAAGCCGCCGTACGGCGCCCGCCTGCGGGTCAAGGACGGCGATCTGGTCAAGCGCGGCCAACGCCTCGGCGACTGGGACCCCTACACCACCCCGATCATCACCGAAGTGGCCGGCAAGATCCGCGCCGAGGACCTGGTGGATGGCCTGTCCATCCGCGAGGAAGTCGACGAAGCCACCGGTATCGCCCAGCGCGTGGTCGCCGACTGGCGCACCTCGGCCCGCGGTTCGGACCTGCGTCCGGCCATGGGCGTGCTGTCGGAAGACGGCAGCTACAAGCGCCTGTCGAACGGCGGCGAGGCTCGCTACCTCCTGTCGGCCGGCGCCATTCTCTCCGTCGCCGACGGCGACGAAGTGAAGCCGGGTGAAGTGATCGCGCGTATCCCGACCGAAGGCGCCAAGACCCGGGACATCACCGGTGGTCTGCCGCGCGTCGCCGAACTCTTCGAAGCCCGCCGTCCGAAGGACTGCGCGGTCATCGCGGAAATGGACGGTCGTGTCGAATTCGGCAAGGATTACAAGAACAAGCGCCGGATCAAGATCACGCCGGACGTCGACGCCGACGGCAACCAGCCCGAAGCGGTCGAGTTCCTGATCCCGAAGGGCAAGCACATCGCCGTCCACGACGGCGACTACATCACCAAGGGCGAGTACATCATCGACGGCAACCCGGATCCGCACGATATCCTGCGCATCCTGGGCGTCGAAGCCCTGGCCAACTTCCTCGTCGACGAGATCCAAGAGGTCTATCGTCTGCAGGGCGTGCCGATCAACGACAAGCACATCGAGACGATCGTTCGTCAGATGCTGCAGAAGGTCGAGATCCTCGAGCCCGGCGACACCGGCCTGATCAAGGGCGACCACCTTGATAAGCCGGAGTTCGACAAGGAACAGGACAAGGCGGTGGCTCGCGGCGGTCGTCCGGCTGTCACCCAGCCGGTGCTGCTGGGCATCACCAAGGCCTCGCTGCAGACCAAGAGCTTCATCTCGGCCGCTTCGTTCCAAGAAACGACGCGCGTCCTGACCGAAGCCTCGGTGCACGGCAAGACCGACACCCTGGAAGGCCTGAAGGAAAACGTCATCGTGGGTCGTCTGATCCCCGCCGGCACGGGTTCCTACCTGCGCAGCCTGCAACGCGTCGCCGCCAAGCGCGACGAACAGCTGGCCCAGCAGCGCGAAGAAGCGATGGAGCCGCTGCCGGCCGAAATCGCGACCGCGGACGCCGAGTAAGGCTTTTAGCCTGACGCACTAATGGAAAGGCCCAGGAGCGATCCTGGGCCTTTTTCGTTGGGCGGCCTCCAAGCAAAAAGGCCCGGGATCGCTCTCGGGCCTTCCGCCTTGTCGAGCGGGCCGCTCAGTCCCGCGGGCGCACGTAGATGGTCTTGGTCGAGCGGCCGCGCAGCAGCAGGCCCAGGACCAGGCCGACGCCGGCGGCGACGCCCAGGGCGCGAACCGGCTTCACGCTGGCCCAGGTTTCCAGTTCGGCGTAGCGGCGCTGGAACTGGTCGCCGGCCTGGCTGGTGATGTCCCGCACGCGGGCGCGGGTTTCGCCCACGGCCTCGGCGGCGACGTCCTTGAGGCTGTCATAGGCGTCGTGGGCGGCGCCGCGGACGGCCTTGAGCTTGGGTTCGAGCTTGGCGCGGGCTCGGTCGGACGTATTCGAGAAATCCGTGGCGGCGTTGTCGGTGGAGGTCAGGCTGTCGGCGTAGTCGGTCATGGGTCACCTCGGGGCGTGGGGGGCGGCGCGTCGCGCGACGCTAGTGAGACGGACTCACAACCCCGCGCGACGAAGAGCGTTCCGTCCGGCCTCATCCAGCCGCGCCTGGCGCCGCGCTTCGCGACGAGACGGCCTTTCCGTGAACTATCGCGGCGGGCGTCCGCCGCTCGCCCCCCGGGGCAAGCCTTTCTTAACCAAAGCATGGAGAGCATCCATCTTAAGTTGAGCGGAGCCTTCTCTGATGCGCGCGGTATTCATCAAGGGAGGCTCCCAGTACGGCGCCACCCGCCTGTTCATCGACGAAATGGCCGCCGCGTTCCGTCGACGGGGCCACGACGCGACGGTGGTCGATGGCGCCGTCGATCGTGACCTGAGAGAGGTGCTCGCCGCGGCGGCGGCCGAGGGCCCCACGGACTTGGTCTACACGGTGGGAGTCCTGGACAACTTCCGCGACGAGCGGGGGCGCTCGGTGGGGCGGATCTTCGATGCGCCTCACGTGGTGCAGTACGTGGACTATCCCTTGAGCAACCTCGAACGGCTGGCGGACGCCGTGCCGGAGGTGGCGATCCTGACGGTGGACCCGACCCATGTCGACGCGGTGCGCTCGACGTTCGGCGACCATCACGTCGCGCACCTCGACTTCTGCCCGCACGCCGCGGTGGGCGAGGTCGTCGAACCCGACGCCGGCCCCGAGGCCTTCGCCGCGCAACGCCCCATCCCCATCCTGTTCTCGGCGTCCTTCTATGGGCTGGAGCCGCCGCTCTGGGCGGACGAGGGGCCCGGTATCGCCAACCTTTTCAACGCCGCGCTCGAGATCGCCCTCGGCGCCGAGTTCGTCCCGGCCCTCGACGCGATCGACCAGGTCCTGCGCGGCATGGGCCAGGATCCGGCCGACCCGCGCTACGAGCTGCTGCGACGCTACGCGTGCATGGTGCACGAGCAGGTCCGACGGGTGCGCCGCATGCAATTGCTGGAAGCGGCCAGCAAGGCGGGCCTGCCGCTTTTCTGCGTGGGCTCGGGCTACGAGGGCTGGATCGAGGCGCATCCCAGCTTCCGTTTCGCCCCGGCGATGGACCTCGCCGACGTCGCCGCCCTGATGCGCCACGCGCGCGTGGTCCTGAACGCCAACGCCAACTTCGGCTTTGGCTCGCACGAACGGCCGTTGACGGCGATGCTGGCCGGGGCCGCCGTGGCCTCCGACCACGGCGTCTGGTGGGCCGAGCGGTTCGTCGAGGACAGGGACATGCTGCTCTATCGCTGGCGCGACCTGGACGCGGGCGTGGCGCGCATAGCCGCCCTGGCCGAAGATCCGGAGGCCGCCTGGCGTCTGGGCCGAAACGCCCAGGCCAAGGTCGTCGCCGGCCATCGCTTCGACAACCGCGTCGATAGGGTGCTCGCCGCCGCCGCCGCGGTCCAGCGCCTCCACCCATGCGACCGATTGACGCGGGACCCCCGAAGAGCGGCGTTCTCGCATTGATCTTAATCAGTTTTCAGCCGGTTTCTCGCATCCTGATCCCGAACTTGGGACCGGTATCATGCGCGCCAGCATCTCCACGAAAGTCAGCCTGACCATCGCCCTGGCCTTCCTCGTCCTGACCCTCGCGGTCCTGGGCATCGTGGCCAAGAGCTCGCTCGACTTCGCCCGCCGCCAGGCGACGCAGAACCAGGAAGCCAGCATGCGGGTGGCCTGGGACGTGATCGGCGAGCGCGGCAAGGCGTTCCGGCGCGAGGGCGACAGGCTGCTGGTCGGCGACCACGCCCTGAACGGCGACTTCGACGGCGTCGACCGCGTCAAGGCCCTGGTCGGCGGCACCGCCACCGTCTTCATGGGCGACAAGCGCATCACCACCAACGTCACCAAGCCCGACGGCTCGCGCGCGGTCGGCACCGCCCTGGCCAAGGGGCCCGTTTATGACGCGGTGCTGGGCAGGGGCGAGCCCTATCGCGGCGAGGCCAAGATCCTGGGCCGGCCGTTCTTCGTGGCCTACGACCCGATCAAGGACGCCTCGGGCCAGGTGATCGGCGTGCTCTATGTGGGCGTGCCGCAGGTCGACTATTTCCAGCCGGTCTATCGCCAGCTGGGCGTGCTGGCCCTGGCCTGCGTGCTGCTGGGCGCGGCCGGCGCCGCCGCCTCGGTCGTCATGGCCCGCCGCCAGCTCTCGCCGCTGGCGGCCCTGCGCGACGCCATGGGCAAGCTGATGGGCGGCGACCTGCGGGTCGAGCTGCCGTTCGCCGGCCGTCCCGACGACATCGGCCTGATGGCCGACGCCGTGCACCGCTTCCGCGACGAGGCTCTCGAGAAGACCCGCTTGGCCGGTGAGGCCGCCGCCGCCCGCGCCTCGGCCGAGGCCGAACGCGAGGCCGCCGGGGCCGAGGGCGCGCGCCGCGCCGCCGACCAGGCCCAGGTGGTCCGCCGTTTGGCCGAAAGCCTGCACCGCCTGTCGGACGGTGACCTGACCGTGCGCCTGACCGAGCCCTTCGCCCACGACTACGAAGGCCTGCGCGCCGACTTCAACCGCGCCGTCGAAGGTCTGGAAGGCGCCATGTCGGCCGTGGTCTCGGCCGTGTCGGGCCTGAACGCCGGGGCCGGCGGCATCGCCGACGCCGCCGACGATCTCTCGCGCCGCAGCGAGCAGCAGGCCGCCAGCCTGGAAGAGACCGCCGCGGCCCTCGACGAGATCACCGCCACGGTCCGCAAGACCGCCACCGGCGCCCAGGAGGCCTACCAGGCCGTCAGCCAGGCCCAGAACGAAGCCGGCCGCTCGCGCGACGTCGTCGCCTCGGCCGTCGAGGCGATCGGCGGCATCGAGGCCTCCTCGCGCCAGGTCGCCCAGATCATCACCGTGATCGACGAGATCGCCTTCCAGACCAACCTCCTGGCTCTGAACGCCGGGGTCGAGGCGGCGCGCGCTGGTGAGGCCGGTCGCGGCTTCGCCGTGGTCGCCCAGGAAGTGCGAGCGCTGGCCCAACGCTCGGCCGAGGCCGCCAAGGAGATCAAGACCCACATCAGCGACTCCGAGCGCCAGGTGGAATCGGGCGTCTCGCTGGTCGGGGCGGCGGGCGAGACCCTGCAGCGCATCGCCGGCCAGGTCGGGGCGATCAGCACCGTGATCACCGAGATCGCCGCCAGCGCCCAGGAGCAGGCCGCAGGCCTTTCCCAGGTCAACACCGCCGTCAACAGCATGGACCAGGGCACCCAGCACACGACGGCCATGGCCAGCCGCTCGGCCGCCTCAAGCCAGGCGCTGCTGGCCGAGGTGCGCGGCCTGGCCGAGCTGGTCCAACGCTTCCGCGTGGGCGAGGCCGCGGCCCAGGGCGTCCGGCGGGCGGCTTGACGGCCGGCCCGTCACGGGACGGTTGACGTGGAATTACAATTGTAGCCTACACTGAGCCGCGCGATCACCGCGTGGGGGACAGTCATGGGCGTTCGGATCGGTCTGGTGGCCCTGTGCGCCCTTGCGCTCGCGCTTCCGGCGCGCGCGGCGCCCACCCCGACCCTGACGGTGGTGTCCGAGGGCCCCGCGCCGCAGCGGCGCGCGGTGCAGTTCATCGTGCATTCCGAGCGGGCTGGACGCGACTTCCAGGTGCAGGTCACCACGCCGCTCACGCCGCCGATCCTGCCGGGGCAGACCGCGCCGGCGATCTACGCGCTGGACGGCGGCTACGACATCGCCGGACCGACGGGCTGGCTGCTGGGCGGAGCGGGCGCGATCGCGCCGGCCTATGTGATCGCCATCGGCTATCCGCCCGGCGCGCCGCCGACCCGCGAACGCGACCTGCTGTTCGCCCCCGGAACCCGTCCGGACGGCACGGTCGCCGAGGGCGGCGGCGGCGAGGCGTTCCGCGCCTTCCTGCTGGAGGAGCTTCAGCCGTTCCTGCGCGCCCGCTATCCGCTGGATCCGAAGTCGGCCGTGCTGTTTGGCCATTCGCTGTCGGGAATCTTCACGGCCAACATGCTGGCGGACCGGCCCGAGGCCTTTTCCGGCTACCTGATCGCCAGCCCGTCCCTGTGGGCCGATCCCAGCGTGATCGACCGCCTCAAGACCGTCGCCGCCCGGGCGCCGGGCCGCAAGGCGTTCGTCGCGTGGGGCGCCAAGGAGGAGCCGTACATGATCGACGGCGGCGAGCGGGTCTCCGCCGCCCTGGCGGGCGCGCCAGAGCGTCTGGCCCTGCGGACCCGGGCGTTCGAGGAGGAGACCCACCTGTCCTACTACCCGCTGGTGATGTCGGCGGCGCTGCCGTTCCTGCTGCCGCGCGCCGCGCCCATCCGGCATCCCTCGCCGATCAGCCTGACGCGGGAGCAGATCCAGCGTTATTTCGGGGTCTACGTCCTGTCGGACGGCCGCGAGGTCACCATCGGCGAAGACGAGGACGGCATGCTGCTGGAGGTCGACGGGGCCCCGCCGGCGAACATCCTGGCCGAGGCCCTGGACCGCTTCTACATCCACGGCGTCGACGCCAAGATCACCTTCGAGGCCGGCGCCGGGCCGCCGCGGTCGATGATCTTCTACGTCAATGGTGGCCAGGCGCGCGCCGTGCGGCGGTAGCGGGCGCGCGAGGGAGGGGCGCGTTTCGCTGGCCTAACCCATCGCCCGTCTTGAAGCTCGGCGCGCGCGTTCCGAGGCTAAATCCGTATCAAGTCGACGGTTGATCTTGGACACTTTGTCCAGGACATCCAACCGCATGAAGATGATAGGAACACCAGCGATTACAGAACGATGAGCATCGTTTTCCGACGTCGTCCGGAGTTAAACTCGTGAATTCGGTGGATTGGTTTCCTTTTGTTTTCTTCCCGTTCAAGATCTTGGTTCTGGGCGTCGGAATGTTCTTCTCCATCAAATGGCACCATGACCAGGCCAAGAAGGAAAAGGAAGACGAGGATCAATTGAATTGACGGGGCGGCCTCCGCGACGTCGATCGTTCGAGCGAGGTTGGTGGTCGGCCGAGCGCCGGCCCCTCTAGGGCCCCTGGCCGGCCTTCTTCCGCAGCTCCAGGTACTTTCGAGCGCGGTCCTCGACGTCCTGTCTCTTGCGGATCTGATCGACCACGTCCTTGCGGGCCCGGCCCAGGCCGTCCTGCTCGGCGCCGAGGACGAAGGGGATCTCCTTCATCGTGCCGGGATGGTCACGGGTGCGATGGTCGACGCCGGGGGCCATGGGGCCGTCGACATAGTCCTTGTAGGCGCGCTGGGCCGCGCCTTGCGCTTCGAGCGCCTGGCGCTTGGCCGCGTCCATGCCGTCCAGCGGGCCGCCCTTGGCCTTGGCGGCGCCGAAGCGCTCGTCGCACTTCTCGCGTTCGCGCCGATTGAGGCCCACGGCGTCGGCGCTGACGCAGCCGGTGCTGGCCCGCAGCGCCGTGCGCAGGTCGCCGGCGGCCTCGCCGGGCAGGGGCGCGGGTCGGATGGCGGTTCCGGGCTTGGCGATTCCCGCGGCGGGGACCGCGAGGGTCGGGACGCCCGCCGGCGCGGGACGGGTCGGCTGGCGCACCTGGAACGGCAGGACAGGGGAGGGGGCGGTCGCCGCCCGCGCGGCGGCGGGGCGCGGCTGGGGCTGCTCCTGCCGGTCAGGACGGATCAGATCCACCCGCACCGTGGGCAGATCGTCGGCCAGGATACGCTCCAACGGCGGCGGAACGGGCAGGGCCAGCCAGGCCAGCACCAGGGCGTGCAGCAGCAGCGAGCCGGCCATGATCGCCGCTCGTTGTCCGTCCCCCCGGCGCCTGTCCGCCATGCTGGTCCCGAGGCCGATCGCCAAACGCCCTTCCCAAGCCCGACTGCCTTCCCCACATGGAGAGGGCGCCCCGTCAAACAAGCCGCTCTCCCCCAAGATGAGCCTGCACAGCTTGGAGTGGCGGAATCTTGACCGCGGCGCCAGCCTTAAGGCGGCGTTAACCGACGCGGGAACAGGCGATTGACGCGAGGCTCCTTCGCGAGTAAATACCGCGCTCTTTTTCGAGGCGGTCGTTCGCGTCCGTCCTGATGAGCCTACGTTCCTGACGGGTTTCGACTCCGAGGGAGCCTAACCCGCCGGCATGCTCCATGCGTCCCGGCGAGTTTCGTGTTTATCGGGTCTCCTTGCGGAGCCTTGGACCAAGAACAACAAAGACAAGGACCTGAAGCGCCTCGGCCGAAAGGCACACGCTTCCATCAGAGCAGAGACTTAATGCCTACCATTAACCAGCTCATCCGTAAGCCGCGCTCTCCGAAGCCGGTGCGGAACAAGGTGCCCGCCCTGAAGGGCTGCCCGCAACGTCGCGGCGTTTGCACCCGCGTTTACACCACGACCCCGAAGAAGCCGAACTCGGCTCTGCGTAAGGTCGCCAAGGTCCGTCTGACCACCGGCATCGAAGCCGTGTGCTACATCCCGGGCGAAGGTCACAACCTGCAGGAGCACTCGGTGGTGCTCATCCGCGGCGGCCGCGTCAAGGACTTGCCCGGCGTCCGTTATCACATCCTGCGCGGCGTCCTCGACACCCAAGGTGTCAAGGATCGTAAGCAGCGTCGTTCGCTCTACGGCGCCAAGCGTCCGAAGTAAGGAAGAAGAAGAATGTCCCGCCGCCGTCGCGCCGAGAAACGCCAAGTCCTGCCGGATCCCAAGTTTGGGGATCTGATTGTCACGAAGTTCATGAACTACGTGATGTACGAGGGCAAAAAAGCCGTCGCCGAAAACATCATCTATGGTGCTTTCGACATCCTGGAAGCCAAGCGCAAGGACCAAGGTCCGCTTGAAACCTTCCACTCCGCTCTGGACAACGTCGCCCCGGCGATCGAAGTCCGGTCGCGCCGCGTCGGCGGCGCCACCTACCAAGTGCCGGTTGAAGTCCGTCCGGACCGTCGCCGCGCCCTGGCCATCCGTTGGCTGGTGACCGCCGCTCGCAAGCGTGGCGAAAACACCATGACCGAGAAGCTGGCCGGTGAGCTGCTCGACGCCTCGAACAACCGCGGCACCGCCGTGAAGAAGCGCGAAGACACCCACAAGATGGCGGAAGCCAACCGGGCGTTCTCGCACTATCGCTGGTAAGCTTTTCGCTTCCAGCACTCTTTCAGGCGCGGGCGGTTTGAGATAAACCGCCCGCGCCGCACGTTTAATCCCGGTCGTGTCCGTCCAGGGCCGTCCCGTTTCGCAGAGCGATCGCTATGCCCCGCACGCATAAAATCGAAGACTACCGCAACTTCGGCATCATGGCGCACATCGACGCCGGTAAGACGACCACGACCGAGCGGATCCTGTATTACACCGGTAAGTCCCACAAGATCGGCGAAGTCCACGACGGCGCCGCGACCATGGACTGGATGGAGCAGGAGCAAGAGCGCGGCATCACGATCACCTCGGCCGCGACGACCGCCTTCTGGCAAGAAAAGCGCCTGAACATCATCGACACCCCCGGGCACGTCGACTTCACCATCGAAGTGGAACGCTCGCTGCGCGTCCTCGACGGCGCCGTGACGGTGCTGGACGGTAACGCCGGCGTCGAGCCGCAGACCGAGACCGTCTGGCGTCAGGCCGACAAGTACAAGGTTCCGCGGATCGTGTTCGTCAACAAGATGGACAAGATCGGCGCCGACTTCGACAAGTCGGTCGAGTCGATCCGCGACCGTCTGGGCGCCAAGGCCGTGCCGATCCAATTCCCGATCGGTTCGGAATCGAACCTGAAGGGCCTCGTGGACCTGGTCCGCATGAAGGCCGTGGTCTGGGACAATGACGGCCTGGGCGCGACCTACCGCGACGAAGAAATCCCCGCCGACCTGATGGCCAAGGCCGTCGAGGCGCGCGCCTACCTGGTCGAGAACGCCGTCGAACTCGACGACGAGGCGATGGAAGCTTACCTGGGCGGCGAAGAGCCGACCGAAGCCACCATCAAGAAGTGCATCCGTAAGGCCGTGCTGACCGGCGCCTTCTATCCGATCCTCTGCGGCTCGGCCTTCAAGAACAAGGGCGTCCAGCCCCTGCTCGACGCCGTCGTCGACTACCTGCCCTCGCCGGTGGACATCCCGCCGACCAAGGGCATCGACTTCAAGACCGAGGAAGAAGTGGTCCGTAAGGCCTCGGACGAAGAGCCGCTGTCGGTTCTGGCGTTCAAGATCATGGACGACCCCTTCGTCGGTTCGCTGACCTTCTGCCGCATCTACTCGGGCAAGCTGGAAACCGGCATGTCGCTGTTGAACTCGACGCGCGACAAGCGCGAGCGCGTCGGCCGCATGCTGCTCATGCACAGCAACAACCGCGAAGACATCAAGGAAGCCTATGCCGGCGACATCGTCGCCCTGGCCGGCCTGAAGGAAACCCGCACCGGCGACACCCTGTGCGATCCCCTGAAGGCCCCGGTCATCCTGGAGCGCATGGAATTCCCGGCCCCGGTTATCGAAATCGCCGTCGAACCCAAGTCGAAGGCCGACCAGGAAAAGCTGGGCGTCGCCCTGCAGAAGCTGGCCGCCGAAGATCCGTCCTTCACCGTCTCGACCGACTTCGAAAGCGGCCAGACGATCCTGAAGGGCATGGGCGAACTGCACCTGGACATCAAGATCGACATCCTGAAGCGGACCTACAAGGTCGAAGCCAACATCGGCGCGCCGCAGGTGGCCTATCGCGAAAGCCTGGGTAAGAAGGTCGACATCGACTACACCCACAAGAAGCAGACCGGTGGTACGGGCCAGTTCGCCCGCGTCATGATCACCTTCGAACCGGGCGAGCCGGGTTCGGGCTTCGTGTTCGAAAGCGCGATCGTCGGCGGCGCGGTGCCGAAGGAATACATCCCGGGCGTCCAAAAGGGCCTGGAATCGGTCAAGGACAGCGGCCTGCTGGCCGGCTTCCCGCTGATCGACTTCAAGGCGACCCTGACGGACGGCAAGTACCACGACGTCGACTCGTCGGTCCTGGCCTTCGAAATCGCCTCGCGCGCCGCCTTCAAGGAGCTGCGCGAAAAGGGCGCTCCGAAGCTGCTCGAGCCGATCATGAAGGTCGAGGTCGTGACGCCGGAAGAATACCTCGGCTCGGTCATCGGCGATCTGAACAGCCGCCGTGGCATGATCCAAGGTCAAGACATGCGCGGCAACGCGACGGTCGTGAACGCCTTCGTGCCGCTGGCCAACATGTTCGGCTATGTGAACACGCTGCGCGGCATGTCTCAGGGCCGCGCCCAGTTCAGCATGGTCTATGACCACTACGAGCCGGTGCCGCAGCACGTCGCCGACGAAGTGATCAAGAAGTACGGCTGAGCCTTTCCTGTCGGAAAGGCCTAGACGCGGAACCGGAGAGGGCCCACAAGCCCTCTCCTGCTCACCCCAGAAGTAGTCCAATCAAACTGAAGGCCCCTCTGGGGTCCTGGAGCTAAGAAGATGGCCAAGGAAAAGTTCGAACGTAATAAGCCGCACTGCAACATCGGCACCATCGGTCACGTTGACCATGGCAAGACGACCCTGACGGCCGCGATCACGATCGTGCTGGCGAAGTCGGGCGGCGCGACCGCCAAGAACTACGCCGACATCGACGCCGCGCCGGAAGAAAAGGCCCGCGGCATCACGATCAACACCGCCCACGTCGAGTATGAGACGCAAAACCGTCACTACGCGCACGTCGACTGCCCCGGCCACGCCGACTACGTGAAGAACATGATCACCGGCGCCGCCCAGATGGACGGCGCGATCCTGGT
>NZ_JAVDRV010000008.1:0-214113 GCF_031454995.1 Caulobacter segnis
CACAAAACACCCTGACGCGGGGTGGAGCAGCCCGGTAGCTCGTCAGGCTCATAACCTGAAGGTCACAGGTTCAAATCCTGTCCCCGCACCCAAGGGTCTAGATCGATAAGAAGCCGCCTTCGGGCGGCTTTTTTCGTTTCTGAGCCTCTTCACCAGAAGGTCTTGGCGTCGATCAGGTCCTTCAAGGCCTGGCGCGCGGCGTCAAGCAGCTCTTGCTCCTCGTCGCCGAGCACCATCCGGTGGGCCGCTCGGGCGAGGTCGGAGTCGCCGTGGGCGGCGAGGTTGACGAGGCTTTCGCGCACCGAGCGGTCGTTCAGCGCCCCCAACGTATCCTGCGCCGCCTTGGCGACCTTCACGAAGCGGTCGGCGCGGTCGGCGTGCTCGGGAAACAGCGGCGCGAGGTCCTCGACGGCGTAGCGCAGGGTCTTGCCCTTCAGGCGCAGCCGATGCCGGGCCTCCGCGTCGAGGTCGTCGAAGTGTTTGGCGCGCTTCTTCACCGCCTTGCGGCGATCGTGGAGCACCTCGGCGGCGTAGGCCTTGGCGGCGCCGTCGCGGATCTCGGCGAGTTCGGGCGCGGTCGTCCAGTCGCCGGCCTCGAGCCAGGCGGCCGCCTCCAGCAGCACGGCGCGGGCGCGGGGGCTTTCGAGGGCGGCCTCCATGCGCAGATAGGCGTTGGCGTGGACGGCCTGGAGCCCGCGCTCG
Organism: Caulobacter segnis; assembly: GCF_031454995.1. Classification (GTDB taxonomy): domain Bacteria; phylum Pseudomonadota; class Alphaproteobacteria; order Caulobacterales; family Caulobacteraceae; genus Caulobacter; species Caulobacter segnis_E. The sequence goes on from NZ_JAVDRV010000008.1 coordinate 703, forward strand.
AAGGCGTCCTTGCCGGTGAATTCGGCGCCGGCGGCGGCGTCGCGCCAGACCTCCCCGACGAAGACGTCGAGATCACGGGCCGCGTCGAACTCGCCCGCCAGCCACGACAGCGCCTCGTCCAGGCTCCGGGCGGCCTCGTCCTTCGCCAGCGGCTTGAAAATCTTCAAAAGGGCGCGCAGCCGGCGGGTGGCGACACGGGCCTGATGCACGGCGTCGGCCTCGGGCCGCTCGCGCAGGGCCTCCAGGGCCGCGCAGAGATGGCCAAGGTCCGCGCGGCCTTGGGCCTGCAGCGCCTCGCCCACGGTCGCCTTGGGGCTCAAGCCGGCCGCGTGGCGTCGCGGCGGCGGTCCGTCCTGCCCAGCCGCGAGGTCGTAGCCGCGCTCGGCCTTGCTGACCAAGGAGAGCCGAAGCGGAACCCGCGCCGCCAGGGTGCGGGCCAGGTCGAAGAGGGCGCGGGGCGGTCCCGCCTTCAGCTCCAGCTCCAGCTCGCAGACCGGCGCGCGGCGATCGGCGGCGCTGAGCTCGCCGCGGTCCAGCGCGGCCTCGATCGCCGCCTCGCCGGCGTGGATCAGCCGCACGACGCGTTCGACGTGGGTGGTGAAGACCGGCGCCAGCGGCTGGTCCTCCAACATCGCCGCCGCCGGCGTCAGGGCCAGGGCGTCGCGATCGGGCCCCGGGCCCTCGACCACGGTCTCCCATTCGCCGCGCGAGAACACGCCGCCAGCCGAGGCCGATTTCAGGGTCTGCTTGCGCCCGCCCTCGCCGTCGCGCACCCGAAGGCCGTAGCCGGCCCGGCGCAGAGCGTGGTCGGGGGTGTCGAAATAGGTGGCGTCCAGCTGACGTACCGCGCCTTCTCCCGCCTGGACGGTTTCCAGCTCGGCCAGGGCCTGGCCCGCGGCCTCGGGCGGCAGCAGGAACTTCAGCTCGATCTCGCGATCCATGACCTGATCCACTCCCACGCGGACTTTAACGACGCCAAGCCCCGACAGCGCTATGACCGCGAACGCCAGTCTTGCCAAGACCTCGTCCAAGGTCTTGCAAACACCCTGGCGCCGGTCCAAACGTGCGCGCCATGAGCAAGATCAACGCGTTCGAGCCCCGTCACGACTGGACCCTGGCCGAGGTCGAGGCCCTTTTCGACCTCCCCTTCATGGACCTGGTCCACCGGGCCGCCAACGTCCACCGCGCGTATTTCGATCCCTCCGAAATTCAGCTCTCGCAGCTTCTGTCGGTCAAGACCGGCGGCTGCGCGGAGAACTGCGGCTATTGCAGCCAATCCGCCCACTTCAAGACCGGCCTCAAGGCCGAGAAGCTGATGGAGGCCGACGACGTCGTGGCCAAGGCCCGCGCCGCCCGCGACGGCGGCGCCCAGCGCTTCTGCATGGGCGCGGCCTGGCGCGAGCTGAAGGACCGCGATCTGCCCAAGCTGGCCACCATGATCGCCGAGGTGAAGGCCCTGGGCATGGAGACCTGCGCCACCCTGGGCATGCTGACCGCCGACCAGGCCAAGGCCCTGAAGGCCGCCGGCCTGGACTACTACAACCACAACCTCGACACCGGTCCGGACTATTACAAGGACGTGGTGACCACCCGCACCTATCAGGAGCGGCTCGACACCCTGAGCCACGTCCGCGACGCGGGCATGAGCACCTGCTGCGGCGGCATCGTCGGCATGGGCGAGACGCGCCGCGACCGCGCCGGCCTGCTGCACCAGCTGGCGACCCTGCCGGCCCATCCCGACAGCCTGCCGATCAACGGCCTGGTCCCGGTCAGCGGCACGCCGCTGGGCGACAAGGTCCTGGCCGAAGGCAAGGCGATCGACTCGATCGAGTTCGTCCGCACCATCGCCGTCGCCCGCATCGTCTGCCCGAAGTCGATGGTCCGCCTGTCGGCCGGCCGCGAGGGCATGAGCCGCGAGCTGCAGGCCCTGTGCTTCATGGCCGGCGCCAATTCGATCTTCGTCGGCGGCAAGCTTCTGACCACCCCGCTGCCCGACATGGACGAGGACAGCCGCCTGTTCCAGGACCTGGACCTGAAGCCCATGGGCTCGGTGCGGGCCGAGTTCGTCGCGGCGGAGTAGGGCGGGGCTCTACCGGCTCGCCCGGCGCTCGCGCCGCCGCATCTCGCCGACCAGGCGATCCAGCACCGGCGTTCGGCTGGGAGCGAGCATGTCGGCCCGCGCCTCGGCGAAAATGCGCCGGTTCTCGGCGCAGGTCGCTCGCATCCGCGCGAGCTCCTCGGGCGGCACGCGATCGGCCAGGGCCTCGGCCTCGCGCTCGGCCCGGTCGGTGATCCGCTCCAGACGATCGAAGAAGTCGACCAGCCCGCGCTCGTGGCTGTTCACATGGCGCGGGCGCTTGCGGCGGGGCGGCTTGGACTTGGGCATGGGGTTCTCCTTGGGCTGGGTAAGCGCTCTCCCTTCCCCTTGATGGGGAAGGGCCGGGGATGGGGTGACTGGTGAGGTGGCGGTGGCGCGCGGCGTCGACCGCCCGGCCACCCCACCCCTGCCCCTCCCCATCAAGGGGAGGGGGCGTGACTGAGCGATCTCGCGCCGTGCGGCCGCGAGTTTGCTGGGGAGGCGACGGAGCGGCCGGGCGAACCCGGAGACCGTATGGTTTGATTGCGTTTCGGCTCGAACGTCCGCTCCGCCAGGCTGTTCTTGCCCGTGAGGATGGGAGGCGTGAGCGTGTTTCAGCTCGGGTTCCCACTAGCCCCCGGACGGGCGCGGACCTGCTGGTGCGGCTACATCCGTCTCCAGCCCGACGATCCACGATAGGCGGCTTTATCGATCACCGCCCTGTCGCTCCGCTTTCGGCCTTGTTCCCGAACCGTCCCGTCACCCGCGCGCGCTCCTAAAGAGTAAGCCACGCGACCTGTCGAAACGGACGGGGACCAGAAAGCGGCCCCGCTCAACCTATCCCCATCGCCGCTTTGGGCCGGATCCAAGCGCCCTCCCCCGCGACGGGGACGGGTTTGAGTATGGGGGTGGTTCCAGAGGGGGAGGACAGATTGGCGTGTAAAATCGACAAGCGATTGATTTCGCTCGCTTCGATTTCGCTTACGCCGAGCGTTCAGCGCATCTGGACCCCTTCTCCCCTCGCGGGAGAAGAGCTTGCCCCGGACTTGATCCGGGGTGTCGGCGAAGCCGACGGATGAGGGGTTGATCGCCCGTCCGGCCGCCGTGAGACCCCTCACCCGGCCCTGACGGGACACCCTCTCCCGCGAGGAGAGAGGGGCGACGCCGTTTGACAGATCGGCAAGTCGGCTGTTCGCTTCCCCCTGGGGATACGATGGCGAACGACACACCATGTTGAAACCGGGCGATGGAAGCGTGAACTGGTCCGCCCTGATCGGCCTGCTCGTCGTGCTCGCCATGCTGGCGACCATGATCTGGCGCGCCGAGATGGGCGAGGAGGTCACGCTGAACGTCAGGGGCGCGGGCCAGGCCCCGGTGGTCGCCGAGGGGGCGTCTCGGTAGGGGGGGGCTCGGTCAGGAGGCGCTAGGGCCATGGCGCAATTGCGGAGACGAAGCTCCCGATATTTCAAAGGCTAAAGCTCTCGTCATCCCGGAAGCCTCGCAGAGGCTGTCCGGGACCCAGGGGCCGGCGCATCGCGGTCGCCCCTGGGTCCCGGCGCTCCAGCCCGCTACGCGGTCTTCCGGCCGGGATGACGAGAGAAATTGATCTCAGCGGATTGTCCTGACCGGCTATGCGCGGCCGGCCTGCTGTGTCGTCCCCCGTCCCAGCGACGGGAGCCATCCTTACATCCCGCGGCGAGACGATCGCGGGGCTGAGCGGGTTGCTCTTGGCTTGCCCTCGGGCCGGCGAAGCCGGTCCCGGGGGACGACGCACCGCGTCGCCGCGCGGCGGCCGGCCAGAGGCCGGTCCTTGACCAACCCGCTCAGCCCCGCACGCTCCAGCCTCCAAGAGATGTAAGGAGGGCGCCGACCTGGAGAGGTCGGGTGATAAATGTCCGAGCCTGGCGCGTCGTCGCCATCATCCAAGCTCGGAAACGCGCACTTGGTTCGCCAGCTGCCAACTCCGAGGCGCCATGCCCGTCGCGCGTTTGAAGGTTCTGGTCAGGTGGCTCTGATCGGCGAATCCGCAGGCCAGAGCGATGTGCGCCAACGGCAGCGAAGCGGCGAGTAGGGCCTTGGCGCGTTCGACCCGCCTCGCGATGACCCAGCCATAGGGCGTCGCTCCAGTAGAGGCTCGAAAAGCCCGCGAGAAGCGGCTGACGCCGAGCCCACAGGCTTGAGCCAGTTCAGACAAGGTCGTGCCAATTGGCAAAGTGGCTTCGATCCAGTCCTTGGCCACCCGTTCCTGCCAAGCCGCGAGACCGCCGGTGACATGGCGCTGATCCCGCAAACCGCCATACCGTCGCATCACATAGACGCCGAATGCCCACATGAAACTGTCCGCCGAGAGAGGATCGAGGACAGTCGGATCGTCAAGGTATGGACGGACGAGCGCGGCCATTCTCGGGATCACGGGGTCGGACCTGATGAAGCAGGCCTTCCCGAGCTCGATCGGACCCGAGGCATCCAGGTCTTCGGCCACCTCGTGCATGAAGGCGCAAGGAAGAAGTAGCTCCAGTGTGTGGCTGGGACTGTTTAGCTCGACGTAGTCGACGCCGGAAACATAGAGAAAGTGGGTGTGACCAGCCGGCGAACCATAGTCGAACACCTCGTTATGCACTGACGTCCGACTCTCCTCGGCGCGGTAACGCAAGCCCACAAGGTAGGTGTCCTCGAGCCGGGGGAAATTGGCATTGTCGCCTCCGCCGTGGTCGCCGTAGTCGACCTCGATGATCTGAAGCTTGGATCTCCGTAGGGACCGGGTCCGCATAGTGAGCGCGCGGCCGCCGGCGAAGTCGATGGGGACGGTATCCAGCGCGGAATGGCGAAGGGCGGCGGGCATATGTTTCTCGTCAGGACGAATATCCGCTTGCGGACGCTAGCCTCGCAAGCGGATCTTCTTGCCTATCGTGTCGGCGTCGCGGCTGGAGCGCTCCGCGCGGCCTTCTCGATCAAGGCCGCGACGGGAGCCGGGTTGGCCACATAGACGGCATGGCTGCCGGGAACTTCTTCCTTGGTCGCTCCCGCGCGCTCGGCCATGGCCCGTTGAGCGGGCGGCGGGATCATCCGGTCGTCCGTCGCCACAAGGTACCAGCTTGGCTTCTTGCGCCAGGCGGGACTCGTAACCGCGCCTTCCAGAGCGGCGACGCCCCAAGGGACCTGAGAATCCGCCATGAAGCGCGCGGCTTGCGGCGCGACATCAGCCGCGAACGCATTAGCGAACTTCGCCCTATCCAAGAACAGGTAGCCGTCCACTGGGGGGAGGATGGGCGGGACCGCCGCGCCGGGCGGCGGGTTGGCGATCAGCGAGGACACCGACTCCCCCTTATCGGGAGCGAAGGCGGCGATGTAGACGAGCGCCGTCACCTTCGGATCCGAGCCCGCTTCGGAGATGACGACCCCGCCATAGGAGTGCCCGACGAGCACGACATCGCCCGGCGCGGAAGCGATCGCGCGTTTGGTGACGGCGACATCGTCCGTCAGAGACGTCGTCGGGTTCTGAACGACCACGACGTTGTAGCCGTCCCGAACTAGAATGCGGTGAACACCCTCCCATCCCGAGCCATCGACGAAGCCGCCGTGAACAAGCACCACCGTCTTGTCCGCATGCGGCGCTTTCGGCGCGGCGGCGGCTGTGGAGGCAAGCGCTAGCGCCGCAACGCCAGCTACCGTCTTGAGTGCCCTAGCCATGAAAACTCTCCCGTTCAGCAAGCCGTCCGTGCGGCGAGCAGCGACCGTTAGAGCGTGAGGCGGAGCGAGCTATTGAACGATCTTGCAGCGGCCGCCGCAGATCGAGATCTGTCGCGCCAGGCCGACATGTCCGCTTACCGCGGGGGGCTGAAGGGCCGCTTCTGGCGCCTAGCGTCCAAGGGCGGCTTCGCCCCTACCGCTCCTCGTCGAACCGGTTCGCCACCAGCTCGCACAGCGCCTCCAGCGCGGCCTCCGCCTCCGGCCCCTCGGCGCTGATGTCGATGGTCGAGCCGATGCCGGCGGCCAGCATCATCAGGCCCATGATCGAGCGGGCGTCGACGCTGGCGCCGTCGCGGCTGACGGTCACCTCGGCGTCGAAGCTGGACGCCATCTTCACGAACTTGGCCGAGGCCCGGGCGTGCAATCCCCGCTCGTTGACGATCTCGACCGTTCTGGAATTCATTCCGCTCACTTTTCTCCGGCGAGCACGTAGGAGGCCACGGAGATGTATTTGCGTCCAGCTTCCTGGGCGTGGGCGACGCAGGCCTGCAGGCTCTCGCGCTGGCGCACGCTGGCCAGCTTGATCAGCATGGGCAGGTTCAGGCCGGCGATGACCTCGGCCTTGGTCTGCTCCATCACCGAGATGGCCAGGTTGCTGGGCGTGCCGCCGAACATGTCGGTCAGCAGGATGACGCCGTGACCGTCCTGATCGACGTCGGCGCAGGCCTTGAGGATGTCGGAGCGGCGACGCTCCATGTCGTCCTCGGGGCCGATACAGATCGCCTTCACGGCGGTCTGCGGACCGACCACATGCTCCATGGCGGAGACAAACTCTTCCGCCAGACGCCCGTGCGTCACGATCACGAGCCCGATCATGCCAGATATCTCAAACGGGATCCCCATTCCCCGCGCGCCCTCGAGAAACGCCGCGCGGGCGGCCTTGATACGCCCGTTAGAAGGGGACTCCAAGAGACTGCATGATGCGAGCGATTTTCAGCGGCGCGGCGGGTTCTCGCGGCCACAGGTCGAAGAGGGGGAGGCTTATGCCCGCGACGGTCTCGGCGCGGGGCTCGGGCAGGCGCTCGACGGCCTCGGGAGCTTCGACGCAGCGGATGAGGACGACGATCTCGCAGACGGGTAGGGGCGAGGCGGCGGCGATGACGCCCAGGCCGCGGACCTCGATCAGGCCGGCCAGGGGCTCGGGCGCCTTGCCGTGGAGACGGCCGCCGGCGGTGAAGACGATGACCCGGTCGTCGGCGACCAGGCGAAAGCCGTGCTCCAGGGCGCGCAAGGCCAGGTCGCTCTTGCCGACGCCCGACGGCCCCTCGATCAGGGCGCCGCGCCAGAAGCCGTTCTGGCGGCGGGCGATCAGGCCGGCGTGGCGGGTCGCTGGGAGGCTCACGCCCGCGCCTCCGGCAGGTCGACGACGAAGCGCGCGCCGATGACCGCGCCGGCGGCGTCGTGGCGGTTCTCGGCGTGGATGTGGCCGCCGTGGGCCTCGACGATCTGGCGGGCGATGGACAGGCCCAGGCCCGAATTGCCGCCGAACGCTCGGCCCTTGGGGCGCGAGGTGTAGAAGCGCTCGAAGATGGTCTCCAGATTGTCGGGCGGCATGCCGGGGCCGTCGTCCTCGACCGCGGCGATCAGGCGGCCGCGGGCGCGGGTCAGGCTGACCCGGACCTCGCCGTCGGCGGGGCTGAACGAGCGGGCGTTGTCGATCAGGTTACGGAACACCTGGCCGATCGGGGTCTCGCGCGCCAGGATCGAGGCCGGATGGGCCGGATCGGCGAGGGATAGGCGCACGCGCACGCTGCCGGGCGCCTCGCCGGGGCGCAGCTGGGCCTCGTAGAGGCTGGCGACCTCGGTCAGCAGGCGGTTGAGGTCCAGGGCCTTGGGCGATTCGCGCGACAGCTCGGCGTCCAGGCGCGAGGCGTTGGAGATGTCGGTGACCAGCCGGTCCAGGCGGTTGACGTCGCTTTGCAGGATGGCCAGCAGCCGGGCGCGGGCGGCCGGGTCGGTGACCAGGTCCAGGGTCTCGATGGCCGAGCGGATCGAGGTCAGGGGGTTCTTGATCTCGTGGGCCACGTCGGCGGCGAAGCGCTCGATGGCGTCCATGCGCTCGGACAGCGAATGGGTCATCTCCTCCAGCGAGCGCGACAGGTCGCCCAACTCGTCGTGCCGGCGCGACAGGTCGGGCAGGGAGATGGCCCGCGCGCCCTGCAGGCGGACGTGGTCGGCGGCGCGCGCCAGGCGCAGCACGGGCATGGCGATCAGGCGGTGCAGCAGCACGCTGGAGACCAGGATCGCGATCATGGCCACGACGATGAACGGCAGCAGGGCCTTGCGCTCGGCGGCGATGATCTGGTCGACGTCGCCGGCCTCCAGGGTCAGGACGCCGAGGATGGCGCGCACGTGCTGGATCGGGATCGACACCGACACGACCCGCTCGCCGTTCTCGGAGATGCGGGTGCCCGCGACGGTGCGGCCCTTCATGGCCTGGGCGATCTCGTCGGCCAGGGCCTTCTGGGCGCGCTGGGCCTTGGCCTCCTCGGCGGGGGTCTTGGGCGGACCCTCGGGGGTCTGGCCGGGCTTGCGGGCGGGGGGCAGGACCTTCCAGTCGACGCGGTCGGCGACCACGAACGAGTCGGCCAGCACCTTGCCCTGGGCGTCGAACAGGCGCGCCCGCTGCGAGCGCGGGATGAACAGCAGCTGGAAGATGGCGCTGGCGGTGTAGGGGTCGAGCGCCGGCTCGGGCTCGCCCACCGTCGCCGACTGGTCGATGACGTTGGCGATCAGCTCGCCCTGGGTGCTGAGGCTGTCGATCCGCGCGTTGACGAGGCCGCTGCGCAGCTCGTTCAGCACCAGCGCCCCGACCACCACGATCACCAGGGCCAGGACGTTCAGCGTGATGATCAGCCGGCCCAGCCGCGAGCCGCGCGGCCAGGCCAGGCGCCGCCTGGGCCGGGGCGGGTCGCCGCCCGCCGCCTCAGGCTTCGCGGTAACGATAGCCAACGCCGTACAGGGTCTCGATGGAGTCGAATTCTGGATCGACCTGGCGGAACTTCTTGCGCATGCGCTTGATGTGGCTGTCGATCGTGCGGTCGTCGACATAGACCTGATCGTCGTAGGCCGCGTCCATCAGGTTGTCGCGGCTCTTCACGAAGCCGGGACGCTGGGCCAGGGCCTGCAGCAGCAGGAATTCGGTGACCGTCAGGCGGACGGGCTTGCCGTCCCAGAGGCTGTCGTGGCGGGCGGGATCGAGCGTGAGCTTGCCGCGCTTCATGACCTTGGAGCCGGCCGCGTTCGGATCGGCCGGGGTCGCCTCGCCGTCGGGCCGGGCGCGGCGCAGCACCGCCTTGACCCGCTCGACCAGCAGGCGCTGGCTGAACGGCTTGTGCATGTAGTCGTCGGCGCCGAGGTTGAAGCCCAGGACCTCGTCGATCTCCTCGTCCTTGGAGGTCAGCATGATCACCGGGATCTCGGAGTGTTGGCGTAGGCGGCGCAGCACTTCCATGCCGTCCATGCGGGGCATCTTGACGTCCAGGATGACGAGGTCCGGCGGATTGGCCTCGACGCCTTCCAGCCCGGACACCCCGTCATGGAAGTGGCTCACGGTGTGGCCATGCGCCTGCAGCGTCATCGCGATCGAGGCGACGATGTTCTCGTCGTCGTCAATGAGGGTGATGGTGGCCATCGATCCGGTCTTATCCTTCGCCTTCCGCGCTCGGCCGATCCTATCGATCGAGCGTCCCAGCTTCAACGCGCGTCGCGGCAAAGCTTTCCCGGCCCTAAGTCTTCACCCATTGCGGCCCCAGCATGGCGCGATTGCGGCGCCGCCCCACGCGGGTTTCCTTCAACTTCACCTTAAGGTCTCGCAAGCCATAGTCGCGGCTCGGGAGCGATCGCTGAATGAGCCAGATCCATTACGAACTTTTTGTCCGCCGGAAGGTCGGCGCGCAGTGGACGCTCGAGATCGCCACCGAGAACCGCGCGCACGCCATCCAGACGGCCGAGGACGTCCTGGAGCAGAGCCGCGCCGTGGCCGTTCGGGTCAGCAAGGAGACGCTGAACCCCTCGACCGGCGAATACAAGTCGATCGCCATCTTCACCAAGGGCCTCGTCGACGGCGGCAAGCCGAAGAAGGAAGAGGAAGAGCGCGATCCGCTCTGCGTCCAGCCCGCCGACCTCTACACCGCCCACGCTCGCGACCGGATCGGCCGCCTGCTGGAAGGCTGGCTGACCCGCCACAAGGCCACGCCGTTCGAGCTGCTGCACCGTCCCGACCTGGTCGAGAAGCTCGAGGCGTCCGGCACCGACCTGCAGCACGCCCTGCAGAAGATCGCCATTCCCGAGGCCGAGGCGCGGGGCGTCTCGGTCCACGAAATCATCCGCCACTTCCAGGGCCTAGTCGAACGCACGATCGGCAATCTGAGCAAGGCGTTCAAGAAGGGCGCGCTGCCCGACCTCGACAAGGAAGGCTTCGCCAAGGCCGCCGAGCGCCTGGTCGCCGATCCCGATCGCGCCTTCCTGCTGGGCGCCGGCGTCGCCGCCTCGATCGCGCCCGCCGTCAACTGGTCGGAGAAGATCGCCCGCCTGCTGGACCTGGCCGACGCCGCCCCGTCCGAGCCGCGCGCCCGGGCCGCGGCCCTGAGCGCCATCGAGCAGCCCCTGGCCGAGATCATCGGCTCGCGGGCCGGCATGGCCGACCTGCTGGACACCACCAAGGGCGATCTCGGCCAGACCCTGGCCGCCATGACCCGCCTGACCGGCGGCGCGGCGGTCGAGGCCCTGATCCGCATCGAATCCAGCGTCCGCGCCTGCATGCCCGAGCTCTCCGGCACGGCCAGGCGCCTCAGCGACTGGCTGTCGGGCGACGACTTCCCGACCGTCCGCAAGGCCATCGCCGAGCGCGTGCTGACCGAACTGAACGGCGTGCGTCGCCTCAAGCCCGGCGACGCCGAGTCCGAGATCGAATATCTGCGCGCCCTGGCCATGAGCCTGACCGCCGCCGCCGGCCGCATCCTGCAGGCCGAGGACATCCAGGCCGCCTTCACCACCCGCTCGAAGACCCTGCTGAACGGCGAGTTCATCGACAGCCTGTTGGGCCGCGACCGCTCGTCCTACGAAGAGATCAAGATCCTGATCCGCCTCGCCGAGAACGTCATGGGCGCGGTCAACAAGCGCAACGCCGCCCGCTGGCTGAACGGCAATATCAGCGCCATGCGGTTCGAGAAGGAGATGCGCCAGGGACCCGACTCCCCGGTCGCCAAGCTCGGCCAACTGGCGGGCCTGCAGCGACAGCTGACCCGCTCGGGCCTGGTGCGCGAGGACTACGAGCCGCTGTGCGCCAAGCTCGGCGAAATCGGCGCCCAGATCGAGGGCGACACGCGCTTGCTGACCATGCTGGTCCGCGCCCCCGCGCCCCTGCCGCACCGCCTGACCCTGCTGGCCAAGCTGGCCATGGGCGAGTCAGGCCCCACCGGTCCGGTCGCCGACAAGGCCCGCTTCGAGGCCCTCAAGCTTGCCCGCGGTCCCGGCGCCCGCGAGGAGCTCGCGGACTCGCCCCAGACCATGGACCTGATCAAGAGCCTGGTGGGCAAGGCGGCTTAGCGGCCCGGATATCCAGCCCAGCCTCGCCATCAGCCGAACAGTCTAACGTCGGCTTTGGCTGGTTAGGGGACCCTCGTGCTGCCAAGGTCGCAGTATGCGAAAGACTTTAATCGCCCTCGCCGCCTTTCTCGGGGTGCCGTTGCTCTTTACGATACTTGGAAGCGGCGTTTGATCGCCAAGCCAAACAGGAAGAGCAATGTCAGCGAGAGGACCGACACCGCCGAACTCCATAGTCTTGAAACGATCGGCCAAGTCCTAGTTACCCGCGCAAGCCACGCAACGTCTGCGCTCATCGGCTCGACGAATTGCCGTTCGTAGCCGCTTGCCCAAACTTCGAAAGGTTTAAAGGCACCCGCGAGGCTTGCTTGTAGGGCCCGACCTAGGTCTGGATCCAGCGTAGTGCGGCCGGGCCCCGGTAGATAGGCGAGCACCTCAGCAGTGCTGCCCTTTCCCATCACCCAGTACACTGGCACCGATAGGAGTATTAGGGCGGCCCACGCCAATAGTGGCCTTATAAGGCTTTGACCAAAGCGAGAGCACGTATGATAGAGCCAAGCTAAGATACGCTCGGCCGCCCCGACACCCGGAGCCTCGGGGCGTCGATATCGCGCGACGAGCTCCAGCTCGAACAATCTATTCTCGCCAACCTTCACTGCGGCTGCTGCTAACGCCGCCCGTAGTGAGCGGAATGCGGTCTCTTGTTTTGCGTACTGCTCGTCAACAATTTTACGCGCCACCGCCCTGTCGGTGATTGGCTCGTCATCTGGGTTTGGCTCAATCCATCCCCATTGGCGGAAAACGGCCATGAGGCCCCGCGGCTCGACGGGCGCAGTGAAGCGCGCCCAGCGGCGAGCCCGTACGGCATCGAACGCGGCCAGGCTAGAGAAACCCGTTTTCAAGCGTCCACGATTATCCCAAGCGAGTGACCACCACAGCCGCTTGAGGGAAAGTGGACCGGGCCAGAGCCCTCGGTCGCTATTGGCGAATCTAGTGTATTCGATGTTGACGTCATGACGGAACGTGGCGCCGGCGAAGTTTATTGGTCCGCGCCAGATAACTTCCTCGAATATAGCTTCTTCTTGAAAGCGCCGGCCGGGAAACGAGGCTAACTTTCCGAAGACTGCTCGGGTAAAATCGATGGCGTGAAACTCTGCCGCACTTGGCGCAAAATTTCGTTCTGCGGCGATCCCACTAGCCAGACTGGAGTGCTCCATCGCGGCGAAGTAAGCGTCGCCTTTGAATACCACCCGCTGAAATTTCATAGCGCGCCCCAGTGCGGCAGCGTTGAAATTCGCGTCATCCAGGAAGCGGGCGTCGGCGAACGATCCACTGGGTTGAAAGACGGTGCCCACGAACAGCGCCACCCCCCCGAAGACGCTTCGTTCAAAGCTGCTGCAGATACCAAACCGCGCTCGGGAGAAATCGACAGGGCCTCGGACCTTCTTTGTCTCGGCCATGCCCTTGCCGTCGAAAGGGGTCCCGACGTGAGCGCCGTAGAAAGTGGAGTGCGGACCAAACTCGGCATCGGTGAAGCTGGATGATCCCGCGACATAGGCTCCTGCAAAATTGGCCACGCCCTTCACGCGTATCGCCTCGAACTTGGACGCGTTGAGGAATACCGCGCCTGCGGCGACGAAGTCTTGGCAGCGCGCCCGAGAAAAGTCCGCTCCATTGGGGAAGAATGCGTCGTTGAGGTCCGCGCTGAGATTGAAACGCGTATCGACGAAGCTAGCGCCGACCTCGAACACGGCTTCGTCGAACAATGCCGCGCCAAGAAACCAAGCCTTGGTGAAGGACGCCCCGCTGTGGAAGTAAGCTCTGTCGAAAGATACCTGGAAGAAGCGGCATTCCGCAAAGCGCGCTGTTTCATAGAAGAAGGCTGATTCGAAGTCAGTCGCCGGGCCAAAGCGAACACGTCGCTCGAAGTCGGCCTTGAGAATGAAGCTCTCGCTTAAGTTAGCGTTGATCTCACGAGCGCCCGAAAAGCTGCCTGGCCAGATCCATGTTCCCTGCAGCTGGGCGCGACTGTCGATGCCACTGATGTGAAACTGGCGCTTAAAGACGGTGGCCTCGACGCGATTGGCAGAGGCTATACGGACCTGCAGGCCCGCCACCCGACGGCGACGAATTGCCTCGCGGGTTCGCACGGGAAAGCTCTTAAGAAGCTGGTCGGAAAGATGATGAATGCAGTAATCGACACCGCCCGGCGTCGTGACTAGCTCTCGCGCCTTGCGAAGCGCTGCGTCAGATCGCAAACGGCCAGTGGTTGGATCGAGCCTCCAGTAGTCCTGCAGGGTCGTGCAGCCCGGTGGCCCGTTCCAATCCTTGGTCGCCAAACCCGCCCACGAGTAGTCTGCCGCCGTCCAGTTCGCGATCGGCTCCATTGCCGTTCGGCCGAAATGGTAGATGTCCTCTGGCGATACCGTTTGATCTTCAGCGCTCAACTTGCGGCCCCGCTTTAGCTTAAGCGGAGCCATAACATCATCGCCCTTGCCTATGGGTTGCTTTTTTGGGGTTGCCCGTGAAGGTGGAGCCTACGGCTGGACCGAGGGCGGAGCATGAGTGAGCGTACTCGCTCAACGTTGGGGAGGAGGTTGATCATCCTCGGGTGTTTTTCGCCTCATAAGACCCAGTCGTCCCTCCTTCAGCGCCTGCATCGGGAAGGAGGCGAGTGTAGATGGCGTCCAGCTCAACTGTAGCCAGGACCGATACCGTGAAGGGCGCTATGCCAAAAGCCCTGCCGATCGCGTAAGCGATCTGCTCGGCGTCGTCGACTAAGACACGCAAGTCGTCAGGCTTAAGCCCGGCCTTCTCGAAGAGATCCTTCCGCGAGATCGAGATGCCTCGATGGGCCACCGCGCCGCCGCGCACCATGGCGATCTTTCTAATCATCTCGTCCGCCTCCTTGAGGCTGCCCGAGACCCTCTCCTTGTCGAATCTGTCGCTCGCCTTCGCGGCCGCCTCAATGAGGCCAGCGAGGTTGATAGTATTGCCGTTGGTCTCGAAGAGGCACCCGAGATAGAGCAGAAAGAGTTCCCGGTGGGCGTGTTCGTCCAAACGGACGAAGTCGGGGAAATGCCGCATCGCCGGGAATAACCGGTCCAGGGAGGTTTGATCGGTGTACACCCGCCACACCTCGAAGTGGCGCAGGGCGAGACCAGCAAGTCGGATCACTTCGGTCGCCTGCTCTTTGTTATCCAGGCGTTTGCCCATCATGCCCCCCCCTGGCTTGGCCATGGCGACGCTACATTGCCCGGCTTAAATTCAGAAGGCGATGCCGTCAAAAGACGGCGGGTGCCACGGCGGCAGTGGTCGGACCTGCATAGGCGCCGAAAGCCACTAAGTTGCAGACGGCCATGAAGATGACTCACGCCGGCCGGCGGCGGTGCTCGCGTCTGCAGCCGACTGACCGCCCAGAAGCCGACCGAACTGATGTCCGCCATAGGTCGGAGTCTGACGTTCGCGTGCGCGGGGAGGCGGCGTTCGACGCGCTTGCCGAGCGCGGATCGACGTAGGAAGATCGCTTTACGGGTGAAGTGATCTTGCTGTCGCTAAGGGCGAGGTGTCGTCGATGTTTTCCGCGTTGCGCGCGTCGGGCCTCGCCCTGGCCATCACCCTACTGTCCACCCAGACCCTCGCGGCGTCGAAATGCCAGGTCATGAAGCTGGCCGAGCTTCCCATCACCATGGAAGGCCTCGCGCCGGTCATGACGGCCCAGATCAATGGGCGCGAGGCGCGCTTCATCGTCGACAGCGGCGCGTTCCACAGCACGATGTCGGCCGGCGCGGCCCAGGAGCTCGGCCTCTCGGTTGGCGGCTTGAACGGCAATCCGCGCCTGAAAGGGGTGGGGGGCGAAACCTCGCTCGGCGTGGCGACGGCCAAGGAGTTCGTGATCGCCGGACAGAAGCTGTCTCGGATCGAGTTCGCGGTCGGCGGCAGCTCCACGCGCTACGCCGGCTTCCTGGGCCAGAACATTCTCGGCTTGGCGGGCGTGGAATACGACCTGGGCCATGGCGCCGTTCGGCTCATGAAGACCAAGGACTGCGGCGATATCGGTCTGGCGTACTGGGCCGGGGACAAGCCTTTCACCACCATGCGCATCGCCTCGATGGAGGACGGCGACCGACACACGGTGGGCACGGTCGAGGTCAACGGCGTCAAGCTCAAGGCGATGTTCGACACCGGCGCGTCGAGTTCGCTCCTCACGCTGGACGCGGCCAAACGCCTGGGCGTCAACCCGCCGAAGGACGGCCTGCCCTTGGAGGGCTTCAGCTCGGGCGTCGGCCAGAAGCGCGTGCGGACCTGGAAGGCGCGGTTCGACAAGATCGATATCGGCGGAGAGGTGATCAGCAAGCCCTGGTTGCGGATCTTCGAAGGGGAGTTGGGCAGCGCCGACATGCTGATCGGCATCGACTTCTTCCTGAGCCACCGGGTCTTCGTCGACAACCAGAACCGCCGGATGTTCTTCACCTACGAAGGCGGGCCGCTGTTCGGGATCAGCCCCAAGGGCGCGGTCGATCACGCCGGCAATGCGGTGGACCTGACCGACAACGAGGCCGAGCCGACTGACGCGCCGGGCTATGCCCGGCGGGGCGCGGTGCTAGCCTCGAACGGCAAGTTCGACGCCGCCATCGCCGATTTCGACAAGGCCATCGCCCTGGCTCCGGACGACGCGGACTACTGGCTGCGGCGCGCCCGGGCGCGCCTCTCCAACCGCCAAGTGCTGCTCGGCGCGTCCGACCTGGACAAGTCCATCGCGCTGGATCCGAAGGACGCGGAGGCGCGCCTGACCCGCGCCCAACTGCGCCGCGGCTCGCGCGATCCTGTCGGGGCGCTGGCCGATCTCAAGGCCGCCGACGAGACCCTGGCGCCGTCCGCCCAGGCCCGACTGCACCTGGCCGGTCTGTATTCCGCCCTCGACGCGCCCGAGCAGTCCCTGACCAACTACGATCTGTGGCTGAAAAGTCATCCCGAGGACGTCGCGCGCGCCGAGGCGCTGAACGGCCGGTGTTGGGCGCGGGCGCTGCTAAACCGTGAACTGGACAAGGCGATGAGCGATTGCGAGGCGGCGCTACGCCTCCGCCCCGGCAATCCGGCCTTCCTGGACAGCCGCGCCCTGGTCCGCTTCCGCCGTGGCGAATTGGAGAAGGCGTTGGCCGACTACGACGCCGCCGTGAAGGCGTCGCCCCGCGCCGCCTGGTCGCTCTACGCCCGCGCCCTCGTCGAGCGCCGCCTGGGCAAGGTCGCCGAGGCCGACGCGGACAAGGCCAAGGCCCTGGCGATCAACCCCGACATCGCCGCGCGCGGCAAGCGCTACCAGCTGGATGGCTAGGGGGGCGGTACAAGACCGGCCAACGCAACCCTCGCGATCGACAGTCTGAACGGCGCCCTAGCCCAACACCTCGGCCAGCGCGTCCACCACCCGCTCGACGTCGCCGTCGGTCATGGCTGGAAAGAGCGGCAGGGTCAGGCAGCGCTTGTACCAGGCGTCGGCGCCGGGGAGGTCGGCCAGGCCCTGGCGGTTCACGTAGTAAGGCTGGCGGTGGACCGGGATGTAGTGGACCTGGGTCCCGACGCCCTTGGCTTTCAGGGCCTCGACGACGGCGCGGCGGGTTAGGCCCAGGCCCTCGAAGTCGATCAGCACGGTCAGCAGATGCAGGGCCGGGTTCGAGTGCGCCGGGCTCGCGGCCAGTCGGGCCTCGGGCGCGCGCTCGGGCAGCAGGCGGGCGTAGAGCGCGGTCAGGTCGCGGCGCCGGGCGACGAAGCGATCGAGCTTGTTCAGCTGCGACAGGCCCAGGGCGCAGAGCACGTCGGGGATGCGGTAGTTGAAGCCCAGCTCCGGCATCTCGTACCACCAGGGATCGCCGCCGGCCGGGCGGACCATGCCGTGCGAGCGCAGCCGGCGCGCGCGATCGGCCAAGCCCGCGTCGTTGGTGGTCAGCATGCCGCCCTCGCCGGTGGCCAGGGTCTTGACCGGATGGAACGAGAAGCTGGCGAAGCTGGAATAGGCGCCGTCGCCGACGGGGTGGGCGAGCCCGTCGAAAGTCCCGATCGAGCCCAGGGCGTGCGGGGCGTCCTCGACCAGCGCCGCGCCGCGCGCGTCGGCCAGGGCCTTCAGGGCCGGCAGGTCGCAGACATCGCCGCGCAGGTGGACCGGCAGGATCGCCTTCACGCGGCGGTCGGCCGCGCGGTCGAGGGCCTCCGCCAAGGTCTCCGGGGTCATCAGGCCGCTATCGGGATCGACGTCGGCGAACACCACCTCGGCGCCGACATAGCGGGCGCAGTTGGCGGTCGCCAGGAACGTGACCGACGGGGCGATGCAGGTGTCCCCCTCTCCCACGCCCAGCGCCATCATCGCCAGGTGCAGGGTCGCCGTGCCGTTGGAGACGGCCACGGCGTGGGCCGCGCCGACCTTGTTCGCGAAGGCGGTTTCGAACGCCTCGACCGTCGGGCCGGTGGTCAGGAAATCGCCGCGCAGGGCCTCCGCGACGGCCGCGATGTCGTCGTCCTCGATCGTCTGGCGGCCGTAGGGGAGGAAGGGTCCGCTCATCGCGCGGCCTTTTCCTCCAGCATGGCCAAGAGGCCCTCGGGCGAGAGCCAATCGTGGTTGTTGTCGCTGCTGTAGGAGAATTCCTCGGGGACGGGCTTGGCCCCGTCCGCGGCCGAATAGGGCTTGCGGCCGAACTCGGCGAAGTTGGGCTCGATGGCGTAGCGGTCCTCGAACTCGACGGTGGCGCGGGCGTCGTCGGCGCTGATCATGATCTCGTGCAGCTTCTCGCCGGGGCGAATGCCGACCACCTTCATGCCGGCGGTCGGCGACATGGCCTTGACCAGGTCGGGCATGGCCATCGAGGGGATCTTGGGCACGAAGATCTCGCCGCCGCGCATCATGGTCAGGGACGACAGCACGAAGTCGACGCCCTCGTTCAGGGTGATCCAGAAGCGGGTCATGCGCGGGTCGGTGACCGGCAGCTCGGTCGCGCCCTGGGCCAGCAGACGGCGGTACAGCGGCACCACGCTGCCGCGCGAACCGACCACGTTGCCGTAGCGCACGACGCAGAACCGCGTGCCGATGTCGCCCGACAGGTTGTTGGCGGCCACGAAGGTCTTGTCCGAAGCCAGCTTGGTCGCGCCGTAGAGGTTGGTCGGGTTGCAGGCCTTGTCGGTCGACAGGGCCACGACCTGCTTCACGCCGTTGTTGAGGCTGGCCCAGACCACGTTCTCGGCGCCCAGCACGTTGGTGTGGATGCACTCGGACGGATTGTACTCGGCCGCCGGGACCTGCTTCAGGGCCGCGGCGTGGATGACGATGTCGACGCCGCGCAAGGCCAGGGTCAGGCGCTCGCGGTCGCGGACGTCGCCCAGGAAGAAGCGCAGCTTGCCGAAGGTCTTCTCGTCGAACTGCTCGCGCAGCTCGATCTGCATGTCGCTCTGCTTCAGCTCGTCGCGGGAATAGATGATGACTTTCCGCGGGGCGTAACGTCGCAGCACGGTTTCGATGAAGCGTCGGCCGAACGAGCCGGTGCCGCCGGTGACCAGGATCACCTTGCCGTCCAGGTCGAGGGATTTGGGGGAGAAACGGCCCAAGTTCTGTCTCCTGAGGCGCGCGGCCTAGCGGCGGCCGCGACTCTGAATCGTGGTTAACTCCCTGTGTGCGCCCATAGACGTAAAGAGGACGTCAACTCACGTCGAGGTATCAGGGCCGCATGCGCCGCTCTCGCCCGCTTTGTCTTCTGCTCGCCGCCCTGCTGACGGCCGCGCCCCTGGCCGCGCCCGCGCCGGCGCTCGCCAACGAGGGCGGCAAGAAGAAGGAAGAGCCGGTTACCTACTTCGCCCTGGCGCCGATCAACGCGGTGATCATGCGCCGCGACGGGCGTCGCGGGGTCATCACCCTGGAGACGGGCCTGGAGGTCAAGGATCCGGAGCTGATGAAGCGGGCCCAGGCCTCGACGCCGCGCCTGCGGGCCGCCTTCGCCCAGGTGCTGATGGTCTACGCCGCGGGCCTGCGCGGCGGCGCGGCGCCGGACATGGACTATGTCGCCCGCGAGCTGCAGAAGGTCGCCGACCAGGTGCTGGGCAAGCCCGGCTCCAAGGTGCTGCTGGGCTCGGCCCTGATCAGCTGAGGCTGTTCAGCTTTTCACCTTCCGGCGCGCCCGGAAGAAGCCGC
Source organism: Caulobacter segnis (assembly GCF_031454995.1). Classification (GTDB taxonomy): domain Bacteria; phylum Pseudomonadota; class Alphaproteobacteria; order Caulobacterales; family Caulobacteraceae; genus Caulobacter; species Caulobacter segnis_E. Next base: position 20,247 of record NZ_JAVDRV010000008.1, read on the forward strand.
GCAGGAGCTCGGCGCTCTCCTCGGCCAGCACGCCGCCCGTGACCTCCGGCCGCCAGTGGCAGGTGGCTTGAGCGAAGAACTTGGGGCCATGGACGACGGCGCCGCCCTTCGGATCCTCGGCCCCGAACACCACCCGGCCGATCCGCGCGTGGCTGATCGCGCCGGCGCACATGGCGCAGGGCTCCAGGGTCACGACCAGGGTGAGATCGGTCAGGCGATAGTTCTCGAGCTTGGCGGCCGCGGCCCGCATGGCCGCGATCTCGGCGTGGGCGGTGGGATCGTGGGCGGCGATCGGGCCGTTGCCGGCCGCGGCGATGACCTCGCCGGTCTTGGGATCAAGGATCACCGCGCCGACCGGCGTCTCGCCCGCCTCGGCGGCCGCCCGGGCCGCGTCCAGCGCCAGGCGCATCGCGTGGTGGTCTTGATCCTCGTCCTGATCGGTGCGCATTAGCAGACCTTGAAAAAGCCCATCGTGAGATGCGCCCAGCCCAAGAAGGACGCCCAGTATGACAAAGCCACACGATCCCCTGTACGAGCCTGAACTCGACGGTCAAGACGGCGATCTTGACGGAGGCCCGGGCGAGCGGGTGGCCAAGGCCCTGGCGCGGGCGGGCGTGGCCTCGCGGCGCGAGGTCGAGCGGCTGATCGAGGCCGGCCGCGTGGCGATCAACGGCAAGGTGCTGACGACGCCGGCGATCAAGGTCAGGCCGGGCGACTTTCTGACCGTCGATGGCCAGCTGGTGGCCGAGCGCGAGCCGACACGGATCTTCCGCTACCACAAGCCCACCGGCCTGATGACCACCCACAACGACCCCAAGGGCCGGCCGACGGTGTTCCAGACCCTGCCCAAGGATCTGCCGCGCCTGATCTCGGTCGGGCGCCTGGACTTGAACTCCGAGGGCCTCCTGCTGCTGACTAACGACGGCGAGCTGTCGCGGGCGCTGGAGACCCCCAGCAACGCCTGGGTCCGCCGCTATCGCGCCCGCGCCTTCGGCGACACCACCCAGGCCAAGCTCGACACCCTGAAGGACGGCGTGACGATCGAGGGCGTCAAGTACGGCCCGATCGAGGCCAAGCTGGACAAGGCCCACGACAAGGCGGGCGGCGGCAAGAACATCTGGATCACGGTCTCGCTGTCGGAAGGCAAGAACCGCGAGGTCCGCAAGGTGCTGGAGTCGGTCGGCCTGAAGGTCAATCGCCTGATCCGCATGTCCTACGGTCCGTTCGCCCTGGCGACCCTGGCCGCCGGCCAGATCGAGGAGGTCGGGCCCCGGGTGATCCGCGAGCTCCTGGAAGGCGTCGTGCCGCCCGAGAACATGCCGACCGGCGATCGTCCGAAGTTCACGGGCATCGCCAATCCGGTGAAGGCCCCGGGCACGGACGGCGGCGGCGAGCTCCAGCGTCGGGGCGTCCCGCGCGCCGATCGCGAGCTGAAGCCCGCCACGCCGGAAAAGCCGGAGAAGCCGGTCTACAAGGCCGGCTGGGCCAAGCCCAAGAAGAAGGTCTCGCCGCACGCGCCGGCCAAGGGCGCGGCCAAGCCCAAGCGCGCGCCCAAGTCGCTCGACACCAAGTTCATCGACGACCGCAAGCCTGCCCAGCGCGGCAAGCCGGCGGCGCGTCCCGCAGGCAAGCCCGCCCCCAAGGCGGCCGACGGCGCCGCGCGCCGGGTGTCGGAGAAGTCCGGCAAGCCGATGGGGCGTCCCAGCCCTCGCCCCGCCAGCGGCCGAGGCCCGGCGCCGCGCGGTGGTCCCAAGCGCTAGAGCGCGTTCGGCCTACTTTCCGGCGGGCAGCTTGATCCCCAGCAGGACCAGCCGCTCGCCGGTGATCCCAAACCAGTGCGGAACGCCGGCGGGAACCAGGATCACGTCGCCTGGGGCCAGCGGCCGGGTCACGCCGCCGTCGATCCGGCTGCCCTCGACCAGGGTGGGGTTGCTGACCTTGGGATCGGCCATGACGCCGCCCGAGAGCAGCGTTCCCGACCCCTCCAGCACGATGGCGTACTCGGCCTGGTCGGGATGAACGGCGGGGCGTCCGGGCTTCTTCCAGATTTCGATCGCCGCCACGTTCGCGCCGTCGCGGACCAGGGGGCGCCACATGAAGCCCTGGTCGGGCCTCATCTCGGCCAGCATCTGGCGCAGCTGGGCCTGGACATCCGCGGCGCTCGCGAAACTGGTCGGGTCGGCGGGAGCGGGACTGGTCCCAGCGATCGCGCCGCCGCCAAACGGCGCGACGAGCGCCAGCGCCATCGCGCCGATCATGAGGGGTCTGGCCATGGTCTCCACCCTAGGTTTGGACCTTGTGGTCCTTGATTTCAGCCTCACGCCGCCGCCGGCGTTTGCTCGCGCGTCCAGCGGCGCAGGGCCGGCCAACGGGCCGCCAGTTCGGCGACGCCGATCAGGCCGGCCAGCATGACGAGGGCGCTGGCGATCAGGCCGGCCTTGAACTCGTGCGGCGCGTCGGGGCGCGTGGTCATCGGGCGGATCAGCAACAGGATCACGGCGTTGTTGGCCGCGTGGGCGCCGATGCCCAGCTCGATGCCGCCCAGGCGCAGCGCCATCCAGGTCAGGCCCGCCCCCATGGCGACGCGGACCAGGAAGGCGTCGATGTTGGGGTCGAAGTGGATCACGGCGAATAGCAAGCCGTTCAGCGCCATCAGCACGATCGGATCGCGGACATAGGCGGCGCTTTGCTTCAGCAGCCAGCCGCGGAACACCAGCTCCTCGGCCGCGGCGGCCAGGATTAGCAAGCCGATGGCCATCGCGGCGTAGAGCGCGCGCCCGACCAGGTTCGGCGAGACGCGCCACAACGGCGGATCGATGGTCTGGCCGGTGATGGCCGCGATGGTCACCAGACCCGTCATCGCCCCGCCGACAATTACGAGCCCGCCGACCAGCAGGCGCTTGCGGAAGCGTCCGCCGCTGTTGACGTATTCGGTGATCTTGCGGTGGTGGATCGCGCCGGCCGCGTAGACGAAGCCGACCGCCGCGCCCAGATTGACGCCGGCCAGCACCGCTAGCAGGAACAGGGACTGCCGCGCCGACGGATCGGTCAGGGTGGGGTCGCTGAAGATTCGGAACAGATCGCCGGCCGCCGGCGCGCCGTCCAGGCCGCTGACGATCAGCAGGGCCGCCAGGGTCGCGGTGATCGCGCCGAGCAGGGCGGCCACGGCGCCGGCCAGAACGCCGACCGGCACGGCGAAGATGGTTCGCCACGGGTCGCGGTCGTACGGCGTCAGGTCGCCTAGAAAGGGCGAACGCCTCGCCGCCTCCAGGATCTCGCCCATGCGCATCGTTCGATCGCCCTTCCCTTCACAGGCGACTAAGAGGGGGCGGCGGCTCACTTGTAAAGCGCGCGCTTGCCGCGGCGCGTCGACGGCGGCACACATCCCGTTACGGGTTGTAAGAGGGACACGATGAGCGATCGAGATTCGGGCAGGGGCGACGCGCACCTGCATCGGCTGGTGCTGTTCTCGGACGCGGTCTTCGCGATCGCCATCACCCTGCTGGCGATCGAGATTCATCCGCCGGAACACTGGCATGGCGCCGCGGATCTGTTCGGGCAAATGGGGCCAAAGCTGCTGTCCTACGCCGTCAGTTTCGCGGTGATCGGTGTCTGCTGGTTCAGCCACAGGCGCGTGTTCTCCAGGCTGGTTCGCGCCGATGGCGGCCTGGACTTCACGAACTTCCTGGTGCTGGGGCTGATCGGTTTGCTGCCCCTGGGCACGGAGCTGCTTTGGGAGCAGCGGGGCGGCCAGGCCTTGCCGATCTATGTCGGCCAGGTGGCGTTGATCGGCGTCGCGATGGGCGCGGTCTGGGGCTACGCCGCCTTCATCGGCAAGCTGACCGAGCCCATGCCCGCGGCTGAGGCCTGGTTCATCTGGCTGCGGGTGACCCTGCTGCCCGGCCTGATGTGCGGCCTGACCATGTTCAGCATCGTCCATCCTTGGGGATGGGCGTTGATGGCGCTTCTCGTGTTCGGCTTGTCCTGGCTGGGCCGTCGGATCGTCCGCGCCCCCGCGAAGGCCGCCTGATGCGCATCGTCTCGGGCCAATATCGCGGCAAGCCGATCGTCGCCCCGCCCGGCGGCGCCACTCGCCCCACCTCCGACCGCGCGCGCCAGGCGGTGTTCAACATCCTGGAGCACGCCGCCTGGGCGCCGGAGCTTCACGGCGCGCGGGTGATCGACGTCTTCGCCGGCTCGGGCGCGCTGGGCCTGGAAGCCCTGTCGCGCGGGGCCAGCTTCTGCCTGTTCGTCGAGACCGACGACGCCGCGCGCGGCGCGATCCGCGAGAACATCGACGCCATGACCCTGTTTGGCGTCACCCGCGTGCATCGTCGCGACGCCACCGACCTGGGGGCCCGCCCGGCCAGCGCCGGCGCGCCGTTCGATATCGCCTTTCTCGATCCGCCCTACGCCAAGGGCCTGGGCGAGAAGGCCGTGGCCGAGCTGAAGGCCCACGATTGGCTGGCGCCGGGCGCCATCCTGATGTTCGAGCGCGGCCGGGACGAGCGCGATCCCGTCCTGGAAGGCTTCGAACAGATCGACGCGCGCGACTATGGCGCCGCGCGCGTCCTGTTCTTCAAGATGACGAGCTAGAAGCTCGTCATCCCGGAAGCCTCGAAGAGGCTATCCGGGATCCAGAGGCAGGCGATGTCACCACGCCCGCGCGCCCACCCGATTGTCGAGTTGGGCGCGGAGGTTGGCCAGACCCTGTCGCGTGATGCGGTAGGGGCCGCCGTCCTGGCTGGCGATCAGACGTTTGCGCTTCAGCGACTGGAAGACCCCGACGGTGCAGTCGGCGAGGGTCCACCCGTCGCGGGTCACGCAATAGGCCGTGACGACGCGGCCCTTCTCGTCGCGTTCGAGGTCGATCCGGCCGCCTTGGGCCAGGGCGTGCAGCGTCCTTTGCTGCGGTTTGGAGATGTTCAAGGGAGTGTCCGAGAGATCGAGGCATACGATCGCGCAACCGCCTGGCGACTGCGCGGGCGGATAGCGGGCCTAGCGACTTTCGAACCGAGGTTCGGAGCCTGTTAGGCCCGGACCTCGCGCACAATCTCGGACATCAACCACACAGGATCGGGTTCACGATGAAGATAGACGGCCTTGCCCGGTCCGCAAGTCCCGACGCTCGGCCCTATTCCGTCTGACCATGGGGGGCTGGGCGCCTGTCCGACCTCCCGGACAGACAGGCTCCACGCCTAGAACCTTCAGGGGGCCTTGCCGACGTTGTTGTCCACGCCGCTGATGTTGACGCGCGGCGGACGGCTCGAGCGCCACTGGACCGTTTGGTCCGTGCCGTTGACCTCCACCATGGCGCCGGGCTTGAGGTCGATGACAACCTTGCTGCCGCTTCCCGAGAGCGTCAGGCTCGCGCAGGCGCCGGTGAAGGTCAGAACGTGGTCCACGCCGTCGACCGTCACGTCGCGTCCTTCGCAAGCGATGGAGCGCTTGTGGCCCACGCCGCTGATCTCGATGGGCGAATTGGCGGGAGGCGCGGCGGCGAGGCCAGCCGAGAGCGCGAGCACGGCGAACGAAATCATCAGGCGAACCCTTTGTTGGACCTAGGTCGCGCCAGCCAGGGCAAGGCGTGACCTTCAGCGCAAACGCCCCGACGGCGCGGAGGTTTCCGCCGGAGGCGGCCCTACTTCTTGGCCTTGGCCGGCGTGGTCTGGGACACCTTCACCGGCGCGCCCTGCTGGCGGGCGTCGCTGACCAGGCTGGCGCAGTCGGCGTCCTTGGCCTCGCCGGCGGTGAGGAAGGGCAGCAGCAGGGCGGCGGGATTGACCAGCGAGGCGAGGGCCGCGGCCACGCCGCCTTGACCAACCGCCTTCGTGGGGTCGAGGCTGATCTTCGGCGCCAGGAACGGCCCCCGGATCGTGATCGGGATGAACAGACGCACCAGGCGCGGCTTCTTGCTGTCGCCCTCGATGCGGAAATCCATCCGCTCGGTCGCCAGATTGATGGTCCCGCGCCCACGCGCCAGCACCACGCCGGTGTCGGCGACCAGGTGGTTGGTGGTCATGACGCCGTTCTTGACCGAGAAGTCGGCGACGGCGCAGCGCACGGGCGTCTCCTTGTCGCTCTTGGACAGCAGCAGGATCAGGCCCTTGGAGGCGTTGACCCCGAGCAGCTCGGCGAAGGCCTGGCGCATCTGGCCGCGGGGCGCGACCAGCGTCACCTCGCCATTGGCGGTCGAGGCGGCGCGGTGGACGCTGTTCCCAACCCCCGTCAGCTTGGCGCGGGCCATCACCGATCCCGAGATCGCGGGCTTGCCGTCGCTCTGGATGGGGATGAACTCCTCGATCCGGCCGTTGGTCAGCCGCACGTCGAGATCGGTGCGGGGCACGGCGGGACGGGCGTCCAGGCGAACCTTCCCGCGCAGGTCGCCGTGCGAGAAGGTGAAGGCCAGCGGATCGAGGGTCAGCACGCCGTCTTGGAGGACGGCGTCGACGCTGACCTTGCGCAGCGGCAGGTTCGGGGCGTTCACGGCTTCGGCGCGATAGCTGACCTTGGCGTCCATGGCGCGGACGCGCTCGACCTGCAGCGTGGCGTCGGGCAGCAGGCGCTGGGTGGCGTCGCGCTGGGCGGCTTCCACCTTCTGGCCGGCCGAGGCGGTCTCGCCGCGGCCCGTGGCCGGCGCGGCGCCGACCAGGCTGCCCAGGTCGTCGAAGTCCAGGCGCTTCGAACGCAGATCGGCTTCCAGGTAAGGCCGCTCGCGCCCGGTCAGCACGAACAGATCGCCGGCGATGTCGCTGTCGCCGATCCGGCCGGTCAGCTTCTGGAAGTCGTAGCGCTGACCTTTTCGGACCATGCGACCCGAGACGCGGTAGGGCGGCGTGTTGGGCAGGGTCAGGCCGGTCAGATCGTGCAGCCGGTTCAGGTCCGCGCCGGAGACGGTCAGGTCGGTCTCGAAGCGGCCGAGGTCGAAGGGCTTGGTGACCTGGCCGTGGGCGACGATCCGCGTTGATCCAGCGCGCACCTGGGCGTCGAACGGATAGGGGCGGCTTGGCGAGATGTTCAGCAGCGGCCCGCCGCTGATCTCGGCCGTGAAGGCGGACCGGTTGAGGGTCCCGTTGCCCTCCAGCACGAAGCGTCCGCCGCGATCGCCAGCGCGTTCCTGGGCGTTCACCGAGCCGACGAACAGCGTCCCGCGCTGGCGGTCGTCGAAGCGCAGCTTGCCGTCGTTGATCACGAAGCGCTGAACGGCGGGCAGCTTCAGAGGCTTGTCGCTCTTGCCGCCGCCGAAGGTCCAGTTGGCCTTGCCGTCCTTGTCGCGCAGCAGGCGCACGTCCGGCTTGTCCAGCGCCAGATAGGGCAGGATCACGTCGCCGCGCAGCAGTGGCAGAACCTTAACCTGCACGGCGATGCGCTGGAGCTGGACCATCTGGCCGGCCTCGCGGTCGACCGTCTTGGCCCAGGCCGGCTGACCGATGCGCACCCCATAGGCCTCGGCCTTGGGCGAGAACGACCAGGGATGGACGCGCAGGTCGCCGGTAATCGCCACCTCGCGCCCCATCTGGGCCGAGGCGAAGCGGCCGAGCGGGCCGCGCAGCCAGTTCCAGTCGAAGATCACCAGGAAGGCGATGATCGCCGCGACCAGCATCAGGGCGGATCCGATGCCGATCAGGGCGCGCCGCGACAGGCCGCGCAACGGATGGCGCGGGGGCTTCGGGGGCAAGGTGGCGTCGGCGGTCGACAGCGGTGTGGCTCCGGTTGATCCCTCCTAACGCGCGAGGCGGCCGATCGTGTTCCCGACGGAGGGCTTCCCCTGGTCGCGACGGGCGGGTAGCCTCGCCCTCAAACAATCGTTTGAGGGTGGAAGATGGCGATCGAGGCGGTGATCTGGGACTTTGGCGGCGTCTTCACGACCTCGCCGTTCGAGGCCTTCCGCCGTTACGAGACCGAACGCGGACTGCCCCGGGACTTCATCCGCACGGTCAACGCCACCGATCCGGACGCCAACGCCTGGGCTAGGTTCGAACGGGCCGAGATCGACGCGGCGGCCTTCGACGTCCTGTTCCTGGAGGAAGCCACGCGACTGGGCCACGCCGTGCGTGGGGCCGAGGTGCTGCCGCTGCTGTATGGCGATATGAGGCCGCGCGTGGCGGAGGCCCTGAAGGCGTGCAAGGCTCGCTTCAAGGTCGGCTGCATCACCAACAACGTGCCGACCGGCCACGGACCCGGCATGGCCCAGAGCGCCGAAAAGGCGCTGGCGGTCGGCGAGATCATGGCCCTGTTCGACGCGGTGATCGAAAGCTCCAAGGCCGGCGTGCGCAAGCCCGATCCGCGCATCTACCAGATGATGTGCGAGCTGTTGGGCGTCGCGCCCGAGGCTTGCGTCTACCTCGACGACCTGGGGATCAACTGCAAGCCGGCGGCGGCCTTGGGCATGACGGCCATCAAGGTCTCCAGCGAGGAGCAGTTGCTGGCGGACCTTGCCGAAGCGACCGGATTGGCGTTCTGAGGGTCCAAGAGACTCTTACGGAGGAACCATGTCCCGTCCCCGGATCGGCGCGGCCGCCGCGATCGCCCAGCTCGACGGCTGGCGGATCGCGGAAGGCCACGCGGACGCCATCGCCAAGACCTTCCGGTTCGCCGACTTCAACGAAGCATTCGGCTTCATGACCCGCGTCGCCCTGATGGCCGACAAGCTCGACCATCACCCCGAGTGGTTCAATGTCTACAACCGCGTCGAGGTGCTGCTGACCACGCATGACGCCGACGGGGTGACGGAGCTCGACGTGACGCTCGCGAAGTTCATGGACAGCGCCGCCTGAAGAATTCAAACTGACGTTTGAACAATAATCGGGAGGACGCCGCATGGCGCGGAGCACGGGCCGGGTCGCCGGCAAGAAGGCCTTCATCACCGGTGGGGCCCAGGGGCTGGGCGCGGCGGCGGGGCGTCGCCTCGCCGAAGAGGGCGCCAAGGTCGCGCTGGCCGACATCAACCTGGCGGGCGCCCAGGCGGTCGCGGACGAGATCAACGCCCGCCACGGCGCCGGGACGGCCTTCGCCTATGCGCTGGACGTGACCCAGGAAGACCAGTGGATCGAGGTCCTGGAAAAGGCGGTCGGCGACATGGGCGGCCTGTCGGTGCTGGTCAACAACGCCGGCATCGGCGGCGACGGCCCGATCGAGAGCCTGGACTTCGGGCTCTGGAAGAAGGTGATGTCGGTCAATGTCGACTCGGTGTTCCTGGGCGCCAAGCACGCCCTGACCCACATGCGGGCCCACCAGCCCGGCTCGATCATCAACCTGAGCTCGATCGCCGGCCTGATCGCCAACGGCAATTCCCCGGCCTACAACGCCTCCAAGGCGGCGGTCTGGCTGCTGAGCAAGAACATCGCGCTCTACTGCGCCAAGATGAAGCTCGACATCCGCTCGAACTCCATCCACCCGACCTTCATCGACACCCCGATCCTGGATGGCTTCTCCGCCCGGTTCGGCAAGGAAGAAGCCTTCGCCAAGCTGGCCCGTCAGGTGCCCATGGGCCGGATCGGCGAGCCCGCCGACATCGCCAACGCCGTGCTCTACCTGGCCAGCGACGAAAGCAAGTTCATGACGGGCGCCGAGATCAAGGTCGACGGCGGCATCTCGGCGATGTGAGGCGGATGAAAAATCCTCCCCCTAGCGGGGGAGGTGGTCGCGAAGCGACCGGAGGGGGAAGTTCCGCTGAACTCGCGACTTCCCTCTCCGTCGGCTTCGCCGACACCTCTCCCGCTAGGGAGAGGATTTGCGCGGCGCCTACCGCGGCGCCCTTTTCGCCAGGATCCGTTGCAGGGTCCGGCGGTGCATGTTCAGGCGCCGCGCGGTTTCCGAGACGTTGTGGCCGCACATCTCGTAGACGCGCTGGATGTGCTCCCAGCGGACGCGGTCGGCGCTCATCGGGTTTTCCGGCGGCGTCGGGGCGGCGTCCTTGGCCGCCAGCAGGGCGCGGGCGACGTCGTCGGCGTCGGCGGGCTTGGAGAGGTAGTCGACCACCCCCGCCTTCACCGCCGCCACGGCCGTGGCGATGTTGCCATAGCCGGTCAGCATGATGACCTTGGCGTCCGGCCGCGCGTCGCGCACCGCCTCGACGACCTTCAGGCCCGACCCGTCCTCCAGCCGCATGTCGAGCACGGCGTGGGCCGGGGCCTGGGCGCGTAGGATCGTCAGGGCCTCGGCCACGGAAGCGGCCAGCGTCACCTCGAACCCACGCTGTTCCAGAGCTCGTCCGAGCCGGGTCCGCAGCGGGCCGTCGTCGTCCAACAGAAGCAGCGTCTTGTCCGGCAGCGCCGAAACCAGCTCACCGATATCCGCCATGAAGTCAGCGCCTCCCCGCGCCAATACTCAACAGGCCAAATAGTATTCTATCCTTCCGCGCATCCGCGTCATAACTCAAGCCCCTGTATAGCCTGGGGCTTCCAGAGCGGCGCGCGGCCAGCGGGCGGACACCACCGCGCCGCCCCTTCGACCATTACGGAAATCCACTGTCGCCCCAGTCCGTTCCAGCAAGGTCTTGGCGATGAAGAAGCCCAGCCCCATGCCGATATGGCCGGTGCGGGAGCCTTCCGCGCCCGGACGGGTGGTCACATAGGGCTCGCCCAGCTTGGCCAGCACCTCGGGCGAGAAACCCGGGCCGTCGTCGCGGGCCTCGATGACAATATGTCGCGGGTCGAAGCGGGCGATGACGATCACCTCGCTACGGGCGAAGTCGACGGCGTTCTCCACGATCGAGGTCATGGCGTGGATGATCTCGGGCCGGCGCCAGATGTCGGGCGCGGTCTCGCCGGAGGGGCCGTTGACCACGGCCTCGACCCGGATGCCGTGGACCATGTGCGGCTCGATCACGTCCTGAACCAGCTGGACCAGGCTCATGCGCTCGTGGACGGCGTCCTGGGCCTCGGGCATTTCGGTCAGGCGCTGGAGGATCTCGCGGCAGCGCGCGGCCTGGCCGATCAGGAGTTCGGCGTCCTCGCGCACCTCCTCGCTGGTGGCGTTGCGGGCCATCTCGCGCGAGACGACCGAGATGGTGGCCAGCGGCGTGCCCAGCTCGTGCGCCGCCGCCGCCGCCAGGGCGCCCAGGGCCGAGAGCCTTTGCTCGCGGGCCAGCACCGTCTCGGTCACGTTCAGGGCCAGCTCCATCCGGGCGGACTCGCTGGCCGCCTGCCAGGCGTAGGCGGCGGTCAGGATGATGCCGGCGATGCGGGCGGAGACGACGAACCACAGATTGAACGGCGAGGAATCTGGAAGGATCGGCCTGCCGTCAATGGTGGGCAGGGGCATATGGAAAATGGCCAACAGGATCGAGGCTGCGATGGCCAGCGCCCCCAGGCCCATCGCGTAGCGCGCGGGCAGGGTGGCGGCCGCCAAGGTCACCGGCGCGATCAGCAGCAAGGCGAACGGATTGTAGGCGCCGCCGGTCAGGTAGATCAGGCCGGAAAGTTGCAAGATATCGAAGGCGATCTGCGCGGTCGCTTCGCCGTCGCGGGCCATCCGCTGGCCGTTCGACGCCAGGCCCAGGAGGACGTTCAGCCAGGCCGACAGCGCCACCAGGGTGAAGCACATCGCCCAGGGCACTTGCATCTTTAGCGCCAGGCCCGAGATCAGCAGGGCGGCCGTCTGGCCGACGACCCAGGCCCAGCGCTGGGCCAGCAGGGTGCGCAGTCGAAGGCGGCTGCGGCGCAGGCCCGGCGCCGTCCAACCCCAGGCGTCGTCTTGCGCCGGCTCGTCGCCCAGCCTATCGAGCCCGTTGCGGCGCGGATCCTCGGGCATTCCAGCGAACGAGACGTCAGCCATGGCCGCAAGATTGTCCAGAATTGCGCGCTTTGCGAGCGTAAAAGGATGGACTGAGACAAAAGGATGCGCCGCCGATGCTTCGCCAACGTCTGGTCCTGATCGCCGCCTGTCTGCTGGGTCTGCTGATCGTCGGCGGCCTGGCCTGGCGGGCGAGCACGTTGCGGAACGCGCCCGCCGCCGCGGTCGGCGGCCCCTTCCAACTGGTCGACCAGAACGGCGCGCCGACCACCGAGAAGGTGCTCAAGGGCAAGTGGAGCGCGGTGTTCTTCGGCTTCACCTACTGCCCCGACGTCTGTCCGGGCACGCTTCAAGGCCTGGCGGCGGCCACCGAGCTGCTGGGCCCCGAGGCCAAGGATCTTCAGATCGTCTTCATCTCGATCGATCCAGAGCGTGACACCGCCGCGCAGATGAAGAGCTACCTGTCGGCCGACTACGTGCCCAAGTCGACGATCGGCCTGACCGGGACCCAAGCCCAGGTCGACGCCGCGGCCAAGGCCTACAAGGTCTATTACGCCAAGGTCGGGACCGGCCCCGGCTACACCATGGATCACTCGACGGCGATCTACCTGATGGACCCCAAGGGGCGCTTCACGACGGTGATCCCCTACAACCAGCCGCCGGCCGACATCGCCGCGCGGATCAAGGCGGCGATGAACTAGGCTTTCGGGTCGCGTCAGGCCCGCGGGATCTTGTCCATCGCCTTGCCCTTGGCCAGCTCGTCGATCAGCTTGTCGAGATAGCGGATCTCCCGCATCAGCGGGTCGGCCACCTCCTCGACGCGCACGCCGCACACCACGCCGGTGATTTTGGCGCGCGCCGGGTTCGGCGCGGGCGCCTCGGCGAAGCTGGTCGCGTAGAGCCTGTGCTTGGTCATCGCGATCCCCTCGCGTCGGTTCTCGGCGACCCTAGCATCGCCGCGCGCGTGCGCTAGGAAGGCTTCCGACCAAAAGCGCGCCCCGGCGCACCGCAAGACTAGACTCTGTTAGCCTTCGGTATGCTATGCTGCGATGCAACATCGCGGGTGCGACATGCTCTACGCCCTTCACGAGGCGGCCTACTACGCCTCGACTCCGATGCGCCTCGCGGCGCTGGCTGCCCGGGACTTCTGGGGATCGCCACTGAATCCGGCCGGTGACTCGGCCCTGGGCCGGCGCATGCACGCCGGCGCGGACCTGTTCGCCAACGTCACGCGGCGCTATGGCAAGCCCAAGTGGAACATCGACAAGGTCAAGGTTGGCCAGGTCGACGTCCGCGTGCGTCCGACCGTGGTGTGGGAAAGCCCCTGGGCGCGTCTGATCCAGTTCGACCGCGACATGGCTGACATGCGCCGGGCGGGCAAGTTCTCGCTGGATCCCGCGGTGCTGATCGTCGCGCCGCTGTCGGGCCACTATGCGACCCTGCTGCGCGGCACGGTCGAGGCGTTCCTGCCCGACCACGCCGTCTTCATCGTCGACTGGATCAACGCTCGGGAGGTCTCGGTCCTGGAGGGCCGCTTCGACTTCCACGACTATATCGACCACGTCATCCAGATGCTGGAGGTGCTGGGTCCGCGTCCGAACGTGGTGGCCGTCTGCCAGCCCGGCCCGCCGGTCCTGGCCGCCGCCGCCCTGATGGCCGAACAGAACCATCCGTCGCGTCCCGCCAGCATGACCTTCATGGGCTCGCCGATCGACGCGCGCCTGTCGCCGACGGTCACGAACCAGCTGGCCGAGGAAAAGCCGTTCACCTGGTTCCAGTCGAACATGATCTACACCGTGCCGCCGCCCTACGCGGGCGCGGGGCGGCGCGTCTATCCGGGCTTTGTCCAGCTGGCCAGCTTCATGAGCATGAACGCCGATCGCCACCAGGAGGCCCACCGCCGCTACTTCAACCACCTGGTCAGCGGCGACGGCGACAGCGCCGACAAGCACCTGGAGTTCTATGACGAGTACCTGTCGGTCCTGGACCTGACGGAGGAGTTCTATCTCCAGACCATCGACATCGTCTTCCAGCAGTACCTGCTGCCCAAGGGCGAGCTGACGCATCGCGGGACGCGGGTAAAGCCCGAGGCGATCACCGACATCGGCCTGATGACGGTCGAGGGCGAGAACGACGACATCTCGGGCATCGGCCAGACCCAGGCCGCACATGGCCTGTGCCCGAACATCCCCGAGGACATGAAGCTGGACTATGTCCAGCCCAGCGTCGGCCACTACGGCGTGTTCAACGGCCGCCGGTTCCGCGAGGAGATCTATCCCCGCGTCCGCGCCTTCATCCGCAAGTGCGACCCGAATTTCGCGGAAGAAGCGTAGGGGGTTCTCCATCTCCCGTTTCTCTTCTCTCGCCTTCCTAGGCCTTGTGCCTAGGACCCACGGCGACGCCAGGCGCGGCGTTTTCCATGAGACGCCGTCGAGGTGGACGATCATCTCTCGGCTCCGCGGCTCCTGAACGATGGGTCCTAGGCACAAGGCCTAGGAAGGCGAGCTGAAATATCGCCTTCGGGGATGCGCCGCCGCCGCCGTCCGCCTTGCGACGAACCCCGACGCACACGATCTTACCGCCCATGTTCTCGCGCGCGGCTCAAAGGTTCTCCGACGGCGATCGGCTAGAGATCGGCGGCTGGCCGGTGCGGCTGCGCGTCGATGGCCGGGCGCGGCGCGTGTCGCTGCGTGTCGATCGGGCCAAGTCCGAGGTCGTCGCCTTGGCGCCCAGCCCGCGCCGCCTGAACGAGGCCGTCGCCTTCGCCCAGGAGAAGTCCGGCTGGATCGCCAAGCAGCTGGAGGCCCTGCCCCAGCGCATGGGCCTGGCGCCCGGCGGCGTGCTGCGGCTGAACGACAGGCCCTATCGCCTCGAGGTCGGTCCCGGCCGCGCCCGGTTGGAAGAGGGCCGCATCGTCGCGCCCGACGATCCCAACTGGGGCTTGAAGGTTATCCGCCTGGCCAAGCGCGAGGCGCTGACCGTGCTGACCGAACGCACCGCCATTCACGCCGCCGCCCTGGGGCGGCCGATGCCGTCGGTGGCGGTGGCCGATCCGAAGGCGCGCTGGGGCTCTTGCCGGCCCGCCACGCCGCGCGCGCCGGCGGCGATCCGCTACAGCTGGCGGCTGATCCTGGCGCCGGCGGCGGTGGCCGACTACGTCGCCGCCCACGAATGCGCCCACCTGATCGAGGCCAATCACGGGCCCAAGTTCTGGGCGTTGTGCGAGCGGCTGGCCGGCGATCCGGCGCCGCACCGGGCGTGGCTGCGGGCCCACGCAGCGGAGCTGCACGCGATCGGGGCGTGAGATGAAAATCCTCCCCCCGTGGGGGAGGCGGCCGAAGGCCGGAGGGGGGCGTGGCCGGGTCTCCGGTTTCTTCCCCCTCCGTCGGCTACGCCGACACCTCCCCCGCTAGGGGGACGATTTTGATCAGTAAGGCAGCTGCCCAGGCGGCGGAGCGGTTCCGGCCGGGGTCTCGGCCGCCGGGCCGTCGGGCGTCGGCGCCGGATTGAGCAGCTCGTCGATCGGGTCGGGCGCTTCCGGCGGCGGGGCGACACCGCCGGGGATGGGCGTGGCCTTCAGGCGCGGCAAGGCCGCCGTCATGAAATTGCGCCAGATTTCCGCCGGCGCCCCGCCGCCGGTCACGCGGCGCATCGTGGTATTGTCGTCCTTGCCGGTCCAGACGGCGGTCACGAAGCCGCCCGTGTAGCCGACGAACCAGGCGTCGCGGTAATCGCTGGTGGTGCCGGTCTTGCCGGCGATGTCGTAGCCGCCGACGCGGGCGCGCGTCCCGGTGCCCGAGCTCACGACCTCGCGCATCATCTGGTTCATGTACTGCAGGGCCGGCGAGCCGATCACGGCGGCGCGGGCCTGCTTGTCGACATTGTGGTCGTACAGGACCTTGCCCTTGGCCGTGCGGATGCGCTCGATGCCGTAGCCCTTGGCCAGGAAGCCGCCGTTGGCGAACGGGGCGTAGGCCTGGGCCATCTCCATCGGCGACACCTCGACGGCGCCCAGGGCCATCGACGGGTCCAGCTGGATCTTGCTGGTGATCCCCAGGCGGCGGGCTGTATTGGCGACATTGCTGGTGCCGACCTCGCTGGCCAGGCGCGCGGCGACCGTATTGATCGACTGGGCCAGGGCCGTCTGCATCGTGATCGCGCCGAGGTATTTGCCGGTGTAGTTGCGCGGCTCCCAGTTGCCGATCTTCACCGGCTCGTCGACCACCACCACGTCGGGCGTGCGGCCCTGCTCCATGGCGGTGAGGTAGACGAACGGCTTGAAGGCCGAGCCGGCCTGGCGGCGGGCGGTGGTGGCGCGGTCGAACTGGCTTTCGGCGTAGTCGGCGCCGCCGACATAGGCCCGGATGCGGCCCTCGCCGTCGATGGCGACCAGCGCCGACTGCTGGACGCCCTGCTTTTCATAGCTCTCGACGCCCTGTTTCACGGCGCGCTCGGCCGCGACCTGGATCGGCAGGTCCAGCGTCGTCTCCACCACCAGGTCCTCGGTCGGCTCGCCGACCAGCGAGCGGACCTGGGCGTCGATATAGTCGGTGAAGTACTGGGCGCGCTGGTTGGCCAGGGTGGCCGAGACCTGCACCGGGGTGCTGAAGGCCTGGTCGCGCTGCTCGGGCGTGATGGCCTTGATGCGCACCATCTCGTCCAGAACGATGGTGGCGCGGCGGGCGGCGCGCTCCTTGGCCGAGACCGGCGAATAGCGGGCTGGGCCCTTCATCATGCCGGCCAGCAGGGCGGCCTCGCCGACCGACAGCTCCCGGGCGGGCTTGTTGAAATAGCGCTGCGAGGCGGCCTCGATGCCATAGGCGCCGGCGCCGAAATAGACCCGGTTCATATAGAGGGCCAGGATCTGCTTCTTGGAGAACTTCATCTCCAGCCAGACGGCCAGGATCAGCTCCTGGGCCTTGCGGCGATAGTTCTGGGCCGGGCTCAGGAACAGGTTGCGGGCCAGCTGCTGGGTGATGGTCGAGCCGCCGCGTTGGGGACCGTCATGGGTGGCGTTCCAGATCGCCGAGCGGATGATGCCCCAGGGGTTGAAGCCGAAGTGGTGGTAGAACTGGCGGTCCTCGATCGCCACGAAGGCGGCCGGCACGTATTCGGGCAAGGCGTCGATGTCGACCGGCGGCGCGTACTGGCTGCCGCGCACGGCCAAGAGCGCGCCCGAGCGGTCCAGATAGTTGATCGAGGGCTGGCGCTTGACGTCATACAGGGTCGAGGTGTCGGGCAGGTCGCGGGCGAACACCGCGAAAAAGGCCACGACGAAGATCAGGCCCCAGACGCCGAGCACGGTTCCCCAATAGACCAGGGCCTGAAGCGGGGTGCGTTGCGGCTTCGCCGGCTTGTTTCCGCCGAAGGGTCCGTTCGCCATGTTGGTATCGTTCCTGCGCGCGCCGGGGGTCTTTGAGCGCGTTCCGTTTAGCCGAACCCCACAAAACGCGCGACAAGATTGACGAGATATGAACGCGGCGGTTTTCAGGCGCTCTTGGGCTCGGAGCACGTTTGAGCGGTTTAAGCGCCCACGCCTGAACCTAACGCGCTCTGGAGAAACGCCGGCGCCCGCGATCCAGCCTTGGCGCGACGCGGGCGGACCGCCATAACCACGCCCGTGTACGTTCCTCCCGAATCCCCAGAGCTCGATCAGGCGCGCGACGTCCTGCGCCGCACCTTCGGCCACGCCGATTTCCGCGGCATGCAGGCCGGCGTGGTCAATGAGATCCTGGCCGGGCGCAGCGCCATGGCCGTGCTGCCGACCGGCGGCGGCAAGAGCCTGTGCTACCAGATCCCGTCGCTGATCCGGCCGGGCGTCGGTCTGGTCGTCTCGCCGCTGATCGCGCTGATGGCCGACCAGGTGCAGGGTCTACGCCAGGCCGGCGTAGCGGCCGAGCGGCTGGACAGCAACATCTCGCTGGACGAGCGGTCGGATATCTGGCGACGCATTGACGCCGGCGAGGTCGACCTGCTCTACCTCTCGCCCGAGGGGCTGATGCAGCCGTGGATGCTGGAGCGTCTGTCGCGCACGCCGCTGGCCTTGGTTGCCGTCGACGAGGCGCACTGCGTCAGCCAGTGGGGCCACGACTTCCGGCCCGAGTACCGGATGCTGGGCCGGCTGGCCGAGCTCTTCCCCAACGTGCCGCGCCTGGCGGTCACCGCCACCGCCGACGCCCGGACCCGCGACGACATCCGCGCCGAGCTGCGCCTGGACGGCGCGGCCGAGTTCGTCGACAGCTTCGCGCGGCCGGAACTGGCCCTGAACGCCGAACGCAAGCGCGGCAAGGGGCATGACCGGGTTGTTGAGCTCGTCCTGGAGCGTCGCGGACGCTCGGGCGTGGTCTACGCCGGCTCGCGCGACGCCACCGAAAAGCTGGCCGAGAAGCTGAACGCCGAGGGCGTGCCGGCCCTGGCCTATCACGCCGGCCTCGACAAGGCCGTCCGCGCCCGCCGGTTGGAGGACTTCCTGGAGGCCGACGCGGCGGTGATGGTGGCGACGATCGCGTTCGGCATGGGCGTGGACAAGCCCGACGTCCGCTTCGTGATCCACGCCGACCCGCCGGCCGCCATCGAGGCCTATTGGCAGGAGGTCGGCCGCGCCGGCCGCGACCGTCAGCCGGCCGAGGGCATCACCCTGTACGGCTCGGCCGACATGGCCTGGGCGGCGCGTCGCATCGAGACCCGCGAGGCCCCCGACGAGGTCAAGCAGGTGCAGTCGCGCAAGCTGCGCCAGTTCTACGCCATGCTCGAAGGCGTCACCTGCCGCGCGGCGGCCGTGCGCCGCTATTTCGGCGAGGAGGGCGTCGCCCGCTGCGGGGTCTGTGACATCTGCGTCTCGCCGCCGGCCGCCGTGGACGCCACCGAGGCCGCGCAAAAGGCCCTGTCGGCCGTCCACCGGCTGGGCGGTCGCCTTGGGCGCGGGCGGGTGATCGAACACCTGCTGGGCAAGACCAAGGACGTCACGCCCAGCGAGGCCCAACTGCCGACCTTCGGCATCGGCCGCGAGATGAGCCAGCCGGCCTGGCGAGACCTCTTCGACACCCTGATCTTCGAGGGCCTGCTGCGCGAGGACCCCAATGACGGCCGGCCGTTGATTGGCCTCGGCGACGTCGAGGGCGTGCGGCAGGTCTATCGCGGCGAGCGACGGGTGGCCCTGCGCCAGATGGTGGACGCGCCCGAAGGCGGTGGTCGCGGCGGGGGAAGCCCGCGCAAGCGCCGGGAGGGCAGGGCCCTCAGCATCCCGGCCGACAACCAGGTGCTGTTCGAGGCGCTGCGCGCCTGGCGCAAGGAGGCCGCGCAACTGCAGCACGTGCCGCCCTATGTCATCTTCCACGACGCCACCCTGGCCGAGATCGCGGCCGCGCGACCGGCGACTCTGGCCGCTCTGGGCAAGGCTGGCGGCGTGGGTCAGGGCAAGCTCGATCGCTACGGCGAGGCGGTTTTGAAGGTGGTGCGAGAGAACTAAACGGGGGCGGACGTGTTAGTGTGGCTCAAGCCGAGGAGCCTCCCCCATGACCGACGTCACCAGCTTCACCCCCAACACCGCTTCCGCCGCCGCCCTGGACAACGCCGGAAAGGCCGCGAGCGAAAAGACCAAGCGCGCCAAGGAAGCCGTCAGCAAGGCGGTTAAGTCCGCGCGCGAGACGGCCAGCGAGGTCGCTCAGCAGACCCGCGCCTTCGCCGCCGACAAGGCCAAGGTCGGCGCGACCTGGACGCGCGAAAAGGCGGAAGTGGCCCATCACGTCGCCGAAGAGCACCCGATCGGCGTGGCCCTGGGCGCCTTCGCCATCGGCCTGGGCGTCGGCTTCCTGATCGCCCGCAATCTCGACTAGCTAGAGACTTAGGCGCTCGGCGTTCACGCCCGCCGCCCGCAAGGCGGCGAGGCGGGCGAACGCCAGCGTCAGGGCCTTGCGACGCGCCGGCGCCAGAGGGGTGAGCGGCGCCTCGCGCACGACCGCCCCGCCAAAGCCGTCGGCGACCAGCAGGCCCGGCTCGTCCGGCAGCACGCCTTCGGGAAAGTTCGGCGCGACGGCGAAGTAGAAGGCGTCGCAGAACGGCGCATACTCGCCCCACTTGCGGTCGACCCGGAAGTCGTCCAGCCCCGACTTCACCTCGACGATCAGCAGATCGCCCTTGGGGCCGATCCCCATCAGGTCCGCCCGGCGGCCGTTTGGCAGGGTCACCTCGGCCAGAGGCGCATAGCCCAGGTCCACGAGCAGCCTAGCCGCGCCGCGCGTGACGGCGAGGGTGGTTTCGGGGCGGCTTCGCAGCTGGATGATCACGTCCATCGCCCATGATCATGTTCCAGCTTTGTTCGCGGATCAAGAGCGCCGGCCCGCGATAAGGCCGGTTGGCGGACGCGGTCCTGGGTGACCTCCGATGAGGCCCGCGATGGTCGGAGCGATCCGTCCGCGCCCACAGAAAAATTATCGCGATATGTTTTATTGCGATTTTGCGCTATATGAGCGACAGGAGATCGCCATGACCGACACACCCCCGCCCCCGCTGGACGACCAGCTCTGCTACGCCATCTATTCCGCCGGGATCGCGATCCAGCGGACCTACAAGCCGCTGCTCGACGCGTTGGGCCTGACCTATCCGCAATATCTGGTGCTGAACCTGCTGTGGGCCGAGGACGCCCAGCCCGTCGGGCGCCTGGCCGACCAGCTCGCGCTCGAATCCAGCACGCTGACGCCGCTGCTCAAGCGGCTGGAGGCGGCCGGCATGGTGCGGCGCGCGCGCAATCCCGACAACGAGCGCCAGGTGATCATCACCCTGACTCCGGCCGGGAGGGCGTTGCATCAGAAGGCCGGCTGTCTCGGGGCGGCCTTGCTGGAGGCGTCCGGCCACCCGCTTGACGACCTGAACGACCTCAACCGGCGGGTTCGCGGGCTGCGCAACGACATCTATCGCGGCATGGGCGGCTGGCGGTCCGAGGCGGACGAGGCCTGAGGCTCGTCCGGTCAGCGTGGCGTCAGGCGCCTCTCGGCTCGTAGACGACCCGGCACTCGCCATCGATCGTCGTGTAGCGATGGCTGGCCGCGTCCACGAAGGAGATGCGGCCCTCGTCATACTCGACCTTGCCGGTCGATCGCCCCTTGAAGGTCTCGGTCCCGTAGCTCCAGCAGACGATGTCCGCCGGACGGTCGGTCCAGGTCGCGTCGTTGCGGGCGCGCTTGCTGTCGGTGCAGGCGGTGGTCGCCAGGAGGCCGGCGGCGGCGAGAAGGATCAGGGCGGTTCTCATGCCGCCACTCTTTCACGAGCGCTTGGAGACCGAAAGCCCCGCGGGCTCAGGGTGACGGCTGCTTCGTCTGGCGCAGCATGCCGACGTCGTAGCCCAGCGCCTTGGCCCGCGCGGCCAGGGCCTCGCGATCGGCCGGGGTGGGCAGGCGACGCGACAGCAGCCAGAGATACTTTCCCGAGCCTTCGCCGACGATCGCCCAGCTGTAGTCGTCGGCGCGATCCAGCACCCAGTAGTCGCCGAAGAACGGGCCGAAGAAGCTGACCTTCAGCTTGGCGTTGGTCGTGGTGTCGACGACCTTGGCCTTGCCCTCGGCGGTCTTGACCGGACCGTCCAACCCGCCCTTGCGGCAGGTGTTGAGCACGCGGATCAAACCGTCGGTGCGCTTGGAATATTCGGCGGTGACGCCCTCGCAGCCCTTCTCGAACCGCATGTCATAGCGCGCGACCTCGTACCACTTGCCCAGATAGCGATCGAGTTCGACGGACTTGGCGGGTTGGGGCGGGGTCGGATTGCCGCTGGGGCCGGAGACGCAGGCGCTCAGCGACAGGACGAGCGGCAGGGCGAGGAGGGCGGCGCGCATGAAAGCTCCGGGGTGGGACGGCTCCGTTTCCAAGCCGCCATCACGGATACGATCGGGCGCGCTCGGCGGACGAAGCGGGCCCCTGAAACGACGACCGCCCCGCCGGGGTTCCGGCGGGGCGGCGCTGCGCCGGCGGGGTGGTGGGAAGCCCTACTCGGCGGCGATGCTGACCGCCGAGACTGGACGGTCCTTGAAGTTGATCGCCTGCAGGTGGCGGATGCCTTCCTCGGCGATGTCGTCGCCCACCATGCGCTCGCCTTCGCCCTTCAGCTCGTCGAGATCGACGTACATGGCGTAGAAGGCCTTGGTCCGGTCGGTGATGATGCCGGCGTTGAGCAGCGTCTTGACCAGCACCCGGAAGATGTTGGTCTGCTCCTTCATGTTCTCCCGACGCACGTCGTCGGTCATGATTTTCCCGTACTCCTCGACCACCTTGTCGGGATCCAGGCCGAACTCGGCGTAGAGATCCAGCTGCTGGTGCGGCGAAACGAGGTTGAACAGCAGGGTCTGGAAGCAGTGCGCCGCCCAGTCCTCGATGATCGCGTGCTCTTCGGCCGAGAGCTTTGGCACCGTGCGATCGGCCCAGATCTTCCCGAACTTGTGGTGGAAGGCCTCGTCGGTCATGACCAACTGGAGCAGGCGCTTACCGACCGGGTCGTGGATGTTGTTGTAGAAGGTGGCGAAGGCGCCCATCGCCAGGCCCTCGACCAGCATCTGCATGCCGATGATCTTCTTGTAGACCTCCGGCGCGCCGATGATCTCGACCAGCAGGGTCTTCAGGGCCGGGCCGCACTCGACCGGCTTGCCCCAGCGGGCCTTGATGTACTTGGCGAAGGCCGTGACGTGGCGGGCTTCCTCGCGCGTCTGGTTGGCCGCATATTCCTGGGCGCCTTGGTCCTTCAGCACGTGGCACAGGCTGGCCGACAGGTTCAGCGCGCCCTGCTCGCCGTGCAGGATCGACGAGAAGTTCCGCAAGACCGACTGGTTGATGAAGCGGATGCGCTGCTTGGGGTCGGACAGGTGGTTGGAGACGTAGTCGGTCGACAGGGCGATGACCATGTCCTCGGGAACCAGCGCCTGGTTCTCCATGTCGAACGGCTCGTCGAAGTCGATATAGGCCTTGTCCAGCGGGTCCCAGAAGTGGTCGTGGGTCGCGGAGATGATCTTGTCGAACGCGGTCGAGCGGTTGCCGTAGCGGTCGAGCTCGAGCATCGCCTCGAAGTCGTCCGGCGCCACCGCGTCGTACATGGCGTCCTTGGTGATGTTCTTGTCCGTCATGGCGTGGCTCCCTAATCGCCGCGTGACATGGCTTTTGACGGGACCGTCTTGCGCGGGCCTTGGTCGATCTGAACACTGTCAACTCAACGCTTGACGTGGGTCAAATGAAAAATGACGGAGGCGTCAGGTTTGTTGACCAAGAGAGGCCAGGAGGCGGAATGCGAATCTTCGTGCTGACCGGGGCGGGCGTCTCCGCCGAGAGCGGCCTGGGCACTTTCCGCGACAAGGACGGGGTCTGGACCAAGTACGACCTGCGGGACGTCGCCACGCCCGAGGGCTTCGCGCGCGATCCGGCCTTGGTCAGGGCCTTCTACAACGCCCGCCGCGCCAACCTGGAGGAGGCCTCGCCCAACGCCGCCCACCACGCCCTGGCGCGGCTGGAGGCCGAGCTCACGGCGCGCGGCGGCGAGCTCTTTCTCTGCACCCAGAACGTCGACGACCTGCACGAGAAGGCGGGATCGTCCCGCGTCGTCCACATGCATGGGGAGCTGGCGGTCACCCGCTGCGATCACTGCCAGGCGCTGAAGCCCGACATGACGCCCCTGACCGCCGAGGCGATCTGCGAGGGCTGCGGCCGCGCCAATGGCGCGCGCCCGCATGTCGTCTGGTTCGGGGAAATGCCGCTGTTCCTCGACGAGATCGACGAGGCCCTCTCCCGCGCCGACCTCTTCGTCTCGATCGGCACCTGGGGCTCGGTCTATCCGGCCGCGGGCTTCGTGGCCGAGGCGCGGGCCATGGGCGTGGCGACCTGCGAGATCAATCTGGAACCCTCGGCCAACGCCTACATGTTCGACGAGAAGCTGTATGGGCCCGCCAGCGAGGTCGTGCCGGGCTGGGTGGAGCGGGTTTTGTCATAGCCCCCTTCCCCCTTGATGGGGGAAGGGTTGGGGATGGGGGTGAATACTGGGCCAGCGGCCATGCTCGGCATTTTCGGTCGCATCACCCCACCCCTTACCCCTCCCCATCAAGGGGAGGGGATCCTGACATCTGCTGGCGCCGACCAGGCTAGGATAGGCGACACACGGAGACGCGCCATGCCCAAGGCCCTGAAACCGCCCGCCGAGGAAGCCGAAGGGGTCTGCGCCTGCGGCGCGGTCCGGCTGGCCATCGGCGTGCCGGCGCGGTGGGCGTTCCACGACCACTCCGCCGCCAGCCGTCGCGCCCAGGGCTGCGCCTATGTCACCTATGTGGCCAGCTACCGAAGCCGCTTCCGTTGGCTGGAAGGGGAGGGGCTGGTCACCCGCCACGAGCATGAGGGGACCACGCGCGGCTTCTGCGCTCGGTGCGGGACACCCCTGTTCATGGCGCGCCAACGGTCGCCAACCATGATCAACCTGCCGCGCGCGCTGTTCGAGACCCGCACCGGCCGCGAGCCGCGCTACCACACGTCCCTCGATCAGGCGGCGGACTGGGCCTATGGCGGCGGCAAGCTGGTCCCGCTGAAGGGCTATCCCGGCGTGATGTGGGAGCGGCCGAAGGCGCGAACGAGGCGCAAGCCCATCGACGACTTCCTCTAGAGGGAAAGATCGTCCCCGGCTTGCCGCGCCCGTCGCCAGGCGCCGGGGGGGATGCCCGTGGCCCGTCGGAAAGCGTTGGTGAAGTGGGCCTGGTCGGCGAAGCCGCACTCCAGGGCGATCTCGCTCAGGCTGGCTTGGCTTTCCAGCATCAGGCGCTTGGCCTGGCGGATGCGTTGCAGGCCGATCCAGACGCGCGGGCTTGCTCCAAAACGCGCCTTGAAGTTCCGCGAAAAGCGCCCCGCGCTCAGGCGCAGCTCTCGGGCCAGCTCCTGGACGGTGATGGGGAAGGCGATCCGCGCCGCCACGTGAGCCTCGATGCGTTTGACCTGCCAGGCGGACAGGCCCGGCCCGGCGTCCCGCCACGCGCGCGTCGTGATGGTGCGCTCCAGCGAGCCGACCAGAACCTGGGCTTCGCCGACCGCCAGGCCAAGGTCCTCGGCCAACGCCGTCTCCATGGCGTCGAACAGCGTCAGAATCCGATTGGGTAGGACGAAGGACGGCGCGCCCGGCGATGCGGATAGGTCTTGCAACACGGCGTCACGTCCCCCTGCCAAAACGAATGCGGACGCCAATCTAGGAGCGGAGCGTGGGTTCGGCTTTGTCCGGTCTTGCGCAGGGCTGTGCCGGATTTGCTCAAATCGGTCGCCGGTGATTGATTTCGCCCAGGAATGTTTGCTTCGCCCCAGGGCAGGGGTGTTAATCAAGCTGGACGGCGCCGAGCGCGGGCGCGGAGAGCGACGATGCGTGACGAGGTGGCGGCGTTCACGGGGCATGGGGAGTGGAAGTTCCCCGACGCTGGCCTGTTGGCCACGTCGGCGGGGCGCGGCTGGTCGGGCATCGCGGCCGAGATGCGCAACCATCCGGCTGGCGAGATTCCGGACATCGTCTCCGAGCATCTGGAGATCACCCTCGCCCTGGCCGGCGACGGTTCGGCGACGGTGACGCGGCGGGGGGACGGCGAACGCCAGGAGGCGCGCGTGAGAACCGGAGCGCTCTGGCTCTGCCCGCCTTCGGTGCGCGAGGACTCGATCCGCATCAGCGGCGATCTTTCGCGGATCCTGCACATCTATCTGCCCGCCGACCGGTTCGGCGACCTGGGCGGGCGCTTGGCCAGCCGGCGCGTGGCGGCCAGCTCGATCCGCTATGCGTCGGACGTCGACGACCAGGTGCTGCTTGGCCTGGGAATGGCGCTATCGGCCGAGCTCGCGGAGGAGACCTCCGGCGGGCGCTTGCTGACCGACTGTCTTTCCCTGGCCCTGACCGCGCGGCTGGCGAGCGTCCACGCCGGCGATGTGTCCGCATGGGCCGACGCGGCGCCGGGCGGGCTCGATCCACGCCGCCTCCAGCGCGTGCTGGATTTCATTGAGGACAATATAGAGGCGGCGCTGGGGGTGGAGGACCTCGCGGCGATCGCCTGTCTCAGTCCTTTCCACTTCGCGCGCGCCTTCAAGGCGGCCATGGGCGTTCCGCCCCATCGCTACGTCGCGGGCCGGCGGATGAGCCGCGCCAAGTCGCTGCTGGCGGGAGGCGCGGTCCCGGTGGCCGAGATCGCCTATCGCTGCGGCTTTTCGTCGGTGTCCAGCTTCGGCCGCGCCTTCAAGCGCGCCAGCGGCGTCAGCCCGGCCGCCTACGCCGCGCTGAACTAGCCGCGCCCCTCCAGCGCCGCCAGCACCGCGGGCTGCAGGCGGGCCAGTTCCGCGAGGCGTTCGATCAGGGCCTCCTTGCTGTCCACGGCCAGGCCGTCGCGCAGCCGGGCCATGCGGTCGCGGACCTTGGACAGGTCGGCGGCGTTGGCGGCGGCGACCACGGCCGCCTGGTGCTTGCAAGCGCCGAACTTCTCGAAGCCGGGGCAGGTGCAGGTTCCCTCGCCGGCCGGCGCCCAAAGCTGCACGACATAGAGGTCGCCGACGCTGCCGGTGACATGGGCGGTGACCCTCTCGTCGTCGATCGAAACCAGGTCGACATCGCCCTTCTCGGCCATGACCACGCCGGTGTCGAACCAGCGCTCGTCCATGCGCTCGCGCCAGGCTTCCACATCAAAAAGGGGGGTGTCGAAGAGACTCATGCCTCGTCCTCGATGCGGTGGATGTCGTCGTCCGACAGGCCGAAGTGGTGGCCAATTTCATGGACCAGAACGTGGGTGATCAGGTCGCCCAGGCTGACGTCGCCGCGCTCGGCCCATTCGTCCAGGATAGGCCGGCGGTACAGGAACACCCGCGACGGCTGGGCCGCGAAGTCCAGCACCGAGCGCTGGGACAGGTCGACGCCCTGGTAGAGGCCAGTCAGCTCGAACGGGTCCTGGATGCCCAGGGCGTCCAGGACCTCCTCGTCGGGGAAGTCGTCGACGCGGATCACCACCTCGCCGGCCAGCGCGCGGAAGCCGTCGGGCAGGGCGTCGAAGGCCGCCTTGCCCAGGGCGGCGAAGTCGTCCAGCGACGGGGCGAGGCGATCGGTCCAGGTCATGGACTTCCAAATAGAGCGATTGGCGGGCGGCGCCAGCGCCCCTTTCGGCGAAATCGCGGCGGTCCTCCACGGGCGGCCTTGATCGCGCTCTGGTCATGACCCGACTAATCTGGGATTCTGATTCGAAGACCCGCTGGGGCAGCGACCCGTTTTGATGACTTCGTATGACCTGATCCTCGCGGCGACGGCCGGGGCGGTTTGCCTCGCGCTTTGCGTCGCCCTGTGGGCGTTTGGCCAGCGGCGGGGCTTCGAGGCGCGGATCGCGGCCCTGAAGACGCGGCTGGCCCTGCAAGGCGCCGACGCCGAGGCGCCGGCCTGGATCGAAGCCTTCGACTCCGCCGTCATCGCCGTCGAGGGCGGCCGCGCCAGCCTGATGGCCGGGAGCGAGGGCCTCGCGGCCTGCGCCCAGGTGCTGGGCGTATCCGCCGACGCGTCGGCGGTGGTCGCCGCGCTGGGAAGCGCCGATCCCGATCACGCGCACAAGCTGTCCGCCCTGCTCGAGCGCGGCCAGTCCTGCGCCTTCGACGCGCGCGGGCGCGGCGGCTGGGTGTCGGTCGAGGGCCGCGCGGCCGGGGCCATGGCCTGGCTGCGCCTGGCGCCGGTCAGCGGTCACGACGCGGGCCTTCCGTCGGCGACGCGCTTCGCGGCCTTTGTCGACAGCGTGGTCGAGCCCGCCTGGATCGCCGGGGCCGACGGCCAGGCCGTCTGGGGCAACACCGCCTTCGTTCGCGCCGTCGGAGCCAGCGCCGCCTCGGCCCCGGCCCTGCTGGGCAAGAGCTTCGACCGCGCCGTCGACGCCATGGTCATAGAGGCCGCCGAGAAGGGCGAGCGTCGCGAGGCGATCCGCTGGGTCAACCTCGAGGGCCGCCGCCGCGCCTTCCGTCTTTCCGCCCAGCCGCTGGAAGGCGGCGGGGTGGGCGTGTTCTGCGCCGACGTCACCGAGATCGAGGACGTTCGCGACGCCTTCAAGAAGCACGTCGAGGCCCATGACGAGACCCTGAACCACATCGCCGAGGCCGTGGCGATCTTCAGCGCCACGCGCCGCCTGTCGTTCCACAACACCGCCTTCGCCGAACTGTGGGGGCTGGAGCCGGCTTGGCTGGCCGACCGTCCGACCCACGGCGAGATCCTCGATCGCCTGCGCCAGCGCCGCCGCCTGCCCGAGACCATCGACTACGCCGTCTGGAAGGCCGCCGAGCTAGCGCGATACGAGAGCCTGGGGCCCCAGGCCGACGACCTCTGGCACCTGCCCGACGGCCGGACGCTGAAGGTCGTGCGCCAGCCGCACCCGCTGGGCGGCATGCTGCTGATCTATTCCGACATCACCGGCGAGCTGCGCCTGAAGGCCCAGTACAACGCCCTGATCCAGGTGCAGCAGGCGACTCTGGACAAGCTGAACGACGCCGTGGCCGTGTTCGGCTCGGACGGCCGCCTGCGCCTGCACAACGAGGCGTTCGAGACCTTCTGGAACGTCACGCCGCATGCCCTCGAGGCGGCCGGTGACTTCGAGGGCGTGGTCGAGCTGTGCGTGCCGCGTCTGCACGACCTGGCCTTCTGGCGCGAGCTGAAGGGCCGGGTGGCCGATCCCGATCCGCAGATGCGCGCGCCGACCTCGGGCGAGGTGCGAACCTCGGACGACCGCATCGTCGTCTACCAGAGCCGTCCGCTGCCGGACGGCGCGACCCTGATCGCCTTCGCCGACGTCACCGACACCCGCGACCTGCAGAGCGCGCTCGCGGACCGCTCGGCGGCCCTGGACGAGGCCGAGCGGCTGAAGCGCGACTTCGTCGGCAACGTCTCCTACGAACTGCGCACGCCGCTGACGACGATCATCGGCTATTCCGAGCTGCTGGAGCGGGCCGATGGCCTTTCGGAGCGCGGCCGCAACCATGTGGCCGCCGTCCGCGCCGCCGCCACCCAGCTGGCCCGCTCGATCGACGATGTCTTGGACATGGCCCAGATCGACGCCGGCGAGATGGCGCTGGAGATCCAGGACATCCGCGTCTCGGACCTCTTGATGAACGCCCAGGAGCGCGCGTTGAAGGACGCCCAGCTGGGCGCGGTGACCCTGGCGGTCGAGTGCGAGGAGGACGTCGGCCTGATCCGAGGCGACGCCAAGCGCCTGGCCCAGACCCTGGACCACCTGGTCGAGAACGCCCTGCGCCAGACGCCCCCGGGCGGCCGCGTGACCCTATCGGCCCGCCGGGCCCTGGGCGAGGTGCGGCTCGACGTCTCGGACACGGGCCGGGGCGTTCCCTTCCACGTCCAGGCCCACATCTTCGATCGCTTCGTCGGCCGCGATCGCGGCGGCCCGGGCCTGGGCCTCGCCCTCGTCAAGGCGCTGGTCGAGCTGCACGGCGGCTGGGTGGCGCTGGAGAGCGAGCCCGGCAATGGTTCGACCTTCACCTGCCACCTGCCCGAGAAGCAGCAGCCGGGCGCGGCGCAGCCGGAGCTGGGGTTCTAGGGCTCTGGACGCATAAGGATATCTTTATGCGTTAATTGCTCGGAAGGGCTGGGCGGGGTATAAGCCCCGCCAAGATCCCATCCCGCAGGAGCCGCACGTGGCCGACTATATCGTCAAGGACATCTCGCTCGCCGATTACGGCCGCAAGGAAATCGCCATCGCCGAGACCGAGATGCCGGGCCTGATGGCCACGCGCGCCGAGTACGGTCCCCAGCAAATCCTGAAGGGCGCCCGCATCGCCGGCAGCCTGCACATGACCATCCAGACCGCCGTTCTCATCGAGACGCTGACGGCCCTGGGCGCCGAGGTCCGCTGGGCCTCGTGCAACATCTTCTCGACCCAGGACCACGCCGCTGCCGCCATCGCCGCCTCGGGCGTGCCGGTCTTCGCCTTCAAGGGCGAGAACCTGGTCGAGTACTGGGAATACGCCCACAAGATCTTCGAGTGGGGCGACGGCGGCTATCCGAACCTGATCCTCGACGACGGCGGCGACGCCACCCTGCTCTGCGTGCTGGGCCCGAAGGCCGAGAAGGATCCCTCGATCCTCGACAACCCGCAGAACGAAGAGGAAGAAGCTCTCTACGCCGTGATGAAGAAGTACCTGGCCGAGAAGCCGGGCTTCTACTCGGCCATCCGCTCGGCCATTGGCGGCGTCTCGGAAGAGACCACCACGGGCGTCCACCGCCTGTACCACATGGCCCAGAAGGGCGAGCTGCCGTTCCCGGCCATCAACGTCAACGACAGCGTCACCAAGAGCAAGTTCGACAACCTGTACGGCTGCCGTGAAAGCCTGGTCGACGCGATCCGTCGCGGCACCGACGTCATGCTGTCGGGCAAGGTGGCGGTGGTCTGCGGCTATGGCGACGTGGGCAAGGGCTCGGCCGCCTCGCTGCGCCAAGGCGGCGCCCGCGTGATCGTCACCGAAGTCGACCCGATCTGCGCCCTGCAGGCGGCCATGGAAGGCTACGAGGTCCAGACCCTGGCCGACGTCGCCGACAAGGCCGACATCTTCGTGACGGCGACCGGCAACAAGGACGTCATCACGTTGGACGACATGCGGAAGATGAAAAACAACGCCATCGTCTGCAACATCGGCCACTTCGACTCGGAAATTCAGATCGCGGCCCTGCGCAACTACAAGTGGGACGAGATCAAGCCGCAGGTCCACCACGTGGAATTCCCGGACGGCAAGAAGCTGATCGTGCTGTCGGAAGGCCGCCTGGTGAACCTGGGCAACGCCACCGGCCACCCCAGCTTCGTGATGTCGGCCAGCTTCACCAACCAGACCCTGGCCCAGATCGAGCTGTGGACCAACAAGGCCAAGTACGACAACCAAGTCTACACCCTGCCCAAGCACCTGGACGAGAAGGTCGCCTTCCTGCACCTGGAAAAGCTGGGCGCGAAGCTGACCAAGCTGCGCAAGGACCAGGCCGACTATATCGGCGTGCCGGAAGCCGGTCCGTTCAAGCCGGACCACTACCGCTACTAAGCCGATTATCGTCTCGGCTTTCGGAGGGCTCGTCGCGCAAGCGGCGGGCCCTTCCGCTTTTTCCGGGCTCTCGACGCCTGTTCAAGCCAGCGGGCCTCGGCTAAGCGCTAGGACATGCCGCTCGCCCTGATCCTCTCCAGCCACGTCGCCGGCAGCCAGGTCGGCGCGACCGCTCAGGCCGCCGCCCTCGCGCCGTTCGCGATCGACGCCATGGTCGTCCCCACGGTGCTGTTCGGCCGCCATCCCGGCTGGGGCCCGCCCGGCGGCGCGGCGACGCCGATCGAGATCTTCGAGGGCATGCTGGACGGCGTCGCCGCCAACGGCCTCTTCGGCCTGACCGACCTCGTCATCACCGGCTATTTCGCCAGCCCCGCCCAGGTCGAGGCCGCGGCGCGCGCCATCGACGCCGTCCGCGCCGCGCCGCGCCACGGCGCCTTCGCGCCCGCGCCGACCGTGATCGTCGATCCGACCATGGGCGACGAGGGGAAGGGGCTGTATGTCGCCGCCGAGACCGCCAAGGCGATCGCCGAAACCCTGGTTCCGCGCGCCGACCTCGTCGCCTGCAACGCCTGGGAGCTGCGGTGGCTGACGGGCGTGGACGCTCATGAGCCGACGGCCGCCCTGCGCGCCGCGCGCCAGTTGAGCAAGCCAGTCCTGGTCTCCTCGGTCCGACGGGGCGATGAGATCGGCGCGCTTCTGGTGACCGATGACGAGGCCTGGCTGGCCCTGCACGCCGAGATCGACACGGCGCCCAACGGAACCGGCGACCTTCTGACCGCGCTCTACGCGGCGGCGGTGGTCGAGGGCCAGACGCGCTCGCACGCCTTGGCCCGCGCCGTCGGCGGCGTGGCCGAGACCGTCGCGGCGGCCAAGTTGTGGAACGCGCCCGAGCTGCCGATCGTGGCCATGGGCGCGCGCCTCAAGCAAACCTCTCCCTCTGTCCGCATCGAACGGCTGGCTTAAGACATGACGAAGATCACCGGCCTCTGCCCCGAGCGCTTCGCGCGTGTCCGAGACGCCTTCGAAGCCAACTTCCAGGATGGCGGCGAACTGGGCGCGCGCTTTTCCTTCGCCATCGACGGCGAGATTGTGGTCGACCTGATGGGCGGCTTCGCCGACCGCAAGCGCGAGGTCGCGTTCGGTCCCGACACCCTGACGGCGCTGTTCTCGACCACCAAGGCTGTCGCCGCCCTGATGGTCGCGCGTCTCGTCGACGAAGGGCGCCTGGCCTACGACCAGCGCGTCGCCGACGTCTGGCCGGAGTTCGCGCAAGCCGGCAAGCAGGACGTCACGGTCGAGCAGGCCCTGTCGCACCAGGCCGGACTCTCGGGCTTCCCGGACGAGACCGATCCGGCCATCTGGTTCGACTGGGACGCCACTTGCGCCAAGCTCGCCGCCATGGCCCCGTTGTTCCCGATCGGCTCGGCCAGCGGCTACCACCCGGTGACCTACGGCTACCTCGCCGGCGAGATCTTCCGCCGCGTCGACGGCCGCACCATGGGGACGGCCCTGCGCGAGGACATCTGCCAGCCGCTGGGCCTCGACATCTGGATCGGCCTGCCCGACAGCGAGCACGACCGTGTCGCCGACCTGATGCGTCCCACAGCCATGCCCAAGTTCGGCGAGATCAACGCCGCGGTGACCGCCGCCTTCCTCAAGCCCTGGTCGTCGCCGGGCGGCAAGGGCGCGGCCGAGTGGCGGCGGGTCGAGATTCCGTCGGCCAATGGCCACGCCACCGCCCCGGCCCTGGCCCGTCTGATGGGCGCGCTCGCCAGCGGCGGAACCCTGGACGGCCGCTCGCTGATCACGCCGGCGGGGATCAAGGCCGCCAGCGCCGAGCGCATCCGCGGCCAGGACCTGGTCCTGCCCTACGAGATCAGCTGGGGCGCGGGCTTCATGCGCAACGAGCCCAACTTCTTCTATGGGCCCACGGCCGAGGCGTTCGGCCATTCGGGGTGGGGCGGCTCGTGCGCGTTCGCGGATCCGACGCGCGGCGTGTCGGGGGCCTATGTGATGAACAAGCAAGGCTCGGCCCTGATCGGCGACCCGCGCGCCGTGCGCCTGATCGAGGCGGCCTACGCCTCGCTTTAGGGCGGCGTTGAGGCTTTGGGCCTAGGCGTCTCCCCGAAGGAGACGCGCATGGTCCGCACCACCCCGATCGTTCTGGCCATCCTGGCGCTGGCCGGCGCCGCGTCGGCGCGAGAGCGCGACTTCTGCGGCGATCGTCCGGGCAAGGGCTCGCCGCCCTGTGTGCTCGACAAGGGACGTTTCCAGGTCGAGGTCAGCGCGGCGGACGCGCTCTTCACCCGGGGCGGCGGGATCTCGGTGGATGACGTGTCCTACGGGGCGTTGGAACTCCGGCTAGGGCTTACGAACGCCGTCGAAGGTCAGCTGACCGTGACCCCGCGCCAGTGGGTGAGGACCAAGAACCATGGCGTGGCCTCGACCGTCTCGGGCGCGGGCGACCTTGGTCTGGCGTTGCGGTGGTCGCCGAGGAACCCCGACGGCGAGGGTCTGTCCATCGCCCTCCAGCCATTCGTCGTGGCGCCCACGGGGGCGAAGGGGATCAGCGGCGAGGTCTGGCAAGGCGGGCTGATCGCGCCGATCTCCATGCCCCTCTCCGAGGTCTGGTCGCTGAGCTTGGCGCCTCGGCTCGACGCGCGGGCGAACGCGGCGGGCGAGGGACGACACGGGGCCTTCGCCCTGGCCGGCGGCGTCGGACGGGCGGTAGGGGCGGTGAACCTGGGCGCCGAGCTTTGGGTCGATGTCGACGACGACCCGGCCGCGCGGGTGACTAAGGCCAGCTTCGACCTGACCGCCGCCTGGACCCCCAAGGCCCTGAAGGACGTCCAGCTGGACGCCTCGGCCTATGTCGGACTGAACCGGAAGACGCCCGACCTGGAGCTGGTGGTCGGGCTCGCTCGCCGGTTTTAGGCCGCCGCCAGCACGCGCGTCTTCTTCCAGGCGCCGTAAGCGAACACCGCCACGCCCAGCCAGATGAACGCGAACGAGAGCGCGCGCAGCGGGGTGAAAGGCTCGCCCAGCGACACCCCGACCACGAACTGCAGGGTGGGGGCGATGAACTGCAGGAAGCCCATGGCGCTCAGGGGCATCCGGCGCGCCGACCAGGCGAACAGCGCCAGCGGCACGACGGTGGCGGGCCCCGCCAGCAGCAGCAGGGTCGTGACGCCCATGCCCGCGCCCAGGTGGCCCGCGCCGGTCGACTGCAGGTGCAGGACGTAGATAAGGCCCGGGACCGCCAGATAGGCGCATTCGATAAAGAGGCCTGTCTGGGCGTCGGCCTTCACCTGTTTGCGCAGGATGGCGTAGCAGCAGAAGCTGAGCGCCACCCCCAGCGAGATCACCGGCAGGTGCCCCAGGGCGGCGGTCTGGATGGCCACGCCGACGGCGGCCAGACCGATGGCGATGGCGCCCTCGCGGCTGATCCGCTCGCGGAACAGCAGGGCGCCCGCCGCCATGTTCATCAGCGGATTGATGTAATAGCCCAGGCTGGTCTCGATCACGCGCCCCGCGTTCACCGCGAAGACGTAGATCGACCAGTTGACGAAGATGGCCACGGTCGACAGCGCCAGGATCAGCAGCGTCTTGGGCTGGCGCAGCACCGCGGCGACCTGGCCGGCCTGGCGGGCCAGCAGCACGATCAGCAACGCCCAAGGCGCGGCCCACAGGGTGCGATGAGCGATCATCTCCCACGAGCCCACGCCCAGGTTGGACAGCAGGTGGAAGTACAGCGGCAGGAAGCCCCAGAGGGTGTAACAGCCGACGCCCGCGATCAGCGCCGCGCGTCCTTCGTCTCGGGTCTGGTTCACGCTCGGCGACATGGTGTCGTC
Source organism: Caulobacter segnis (assembly GCF_031454995.1). GTDB lineage: Bacteria > Pseudomonadota > Alphaproteobacteria > Caulobacterales > Caulobacteraceae > Caulobacter > Caulobacter segnis_E. The sequence goes on from NZ_JAVDRV010000008.1 coordinate 54,872, forward strand.
CCCCAAAGTAGGAATGGCATGGTCGGAAATGAAAAGGGCCCCCGGGACGTCTGCCCCGGGAGCCCTGATTTCAACCCGCTACTTGCGGATGTCAGGCGGGGGTCTTCTGCTTGATCAGGCCCTTGTCGTGCAGGAGCTGGGCGATCTGCACGGCGTTCAGCGCCGCGCCCTTGCGCAGGTTGTCGGCCACGCACCAGAGCGCGATGCCGTTCTCGACGGTCGGGTCGGTGCGGATTCGCGAGACATAGACCGGGAACTCGCCGGCGCTTTCCTTGGGCGTCATGTAGCCGCCGTCCTCGCGCTTATCGATGACTTCCACGCCGTCGGCGTCGCGCAGGATCTCGCGGACGTCTTCCTCGTCCAGCGGGGTCTCGAACTCGATGTTCACCGACTCGGCGTGGCCGACCATGACCGGCACGCGCACGGCGGTGGCGGTCAGCTTGATCGACGGATCCAGGATCTTCTTGGTCTCCGCCATCATCTTCCATTCTTCCTTCGTGTAGCCATCCTCCATGAACACATCGATGTGCGGGATGACGTTGAAGGCGATCTGCTTGGTGAACTTCTTGGGCGGCGAAGCGCCCAGGACGAAGACGCCCTTTGTCTGCTCCCACAGCTCGTCCATGCCTTCCTTGCCCGCGCCCGAGACCGACTGATAGGTCGAGACGACCACCCGCTTGATCTTGGCTTCGGCGTGCAGCGGGGCCAGCACCACGACCAGCTGGGCCGTCGAGCAGTTGGGGTTGGCGATGATGTTCTTGGGCAGCTTGTCGACGGCGTTCGGGTTTACTTCCGGCACCACCAGCGGCACGTCCGGGTCCATCCGGAAGTGGCTGGAGTTGTCGATGACGATCGGACCGGCCGCGCCGATCTTCTCGCCCCAGGCCTTGGAGATCGCGCCGCCGGCGCTCATCAGCACGATGTCGACCGTCGAGAAGTCGAACTGCTCCAGGTCCTCGCACTTGAGGATCTGGTTGCCGAACGAGACCTCGACGCCGATGGATTTGCGGCTGGCGATGGCGTGCATCTTGTCCACGGGGAATTTCACTTCCTCGAGGATGTTGAACATCTCGCGGCCCACATTGCCCGTCGCGCCGACCACGGCGACCCGGTAACCCATCGCGCTCTCCTGAAACTCTTGGTCCGCGACAGATCGCGGAGCCGCGTTCCGTTACGCCTCGCGCCCCCTTTTCGCAAGGCGAGGAAAGCTGGCGCGGCGATCAGCCGGGCTGCCCAGGTCTCAGGGCTGGCCGCCCTGAGGCTTGGCGGTTTCGGCGGGCGCGGCGTCGTCGAAGCTGAACTGGAAGGGCACCGTGACCTTCAGGCCATCCAGGGTGTCGCCTTCCTTCGTCCAAGGGTTCATGCGCATCGCCGTCGCGGCCTTGATGGCGGCCGCGCCGAAGTCGAGCCCGACCGGGGTCTCGCGCGCGGCCTCGCAGTTGACCAGACGCCCTTCGGCGGTGACGACGCAGGTCGCCGCCGCCTGACCCGACATCACCTTGGCCTTGATCGCGGCCTCCGGATAGATCGCGGCCATGCCCTCGGCGGTCAGCGTCGCGATCCAGTGGGGTTTCGTCAGCTTGCGATTGTCCGGCAAGCTCGGGTCGCGGAAGCGGAACGGGACGTCGACCTTGTAGTCGCGAAGCTTCTTGTCGTCGGGATCGACATTGACCTGGAAGAGCTTCGAAAGGTCCTGCGCGGCGCGTCCGAAACCCTTGCCGCGGGGTTCCTCCGAGATCACGGCGCAGGAGCGCGGTTGGCCGGTCTTGGCCAGGATGCAGCGCAAGGCGACTTGGGCGGAGGCGATCCCCGCCGCGCTTATGGGCCAGGCGGCGTTCAGCTCGGCCTGGGTGGGCACGCGGGTCCAAGGCGGATCGAGGATGACGGGCGTGCTGTTGAAGTCCGAACCGCGGGCGGGCTCGCCCCAATTGATCGGAATCTCGACCGTGCCGCCGGGCGCCGGCTTTCCGCCCCGCATCATGGGCGTCATGCGCAGTTGCGGGGTGATCTGCAGTCCGGCCGCGCCGAAGGCGTAGTCCTTGGGCGACTCGCTCAGGACCTTGCAGTTCTGAAGGAAGCCCTCGACCGTCACGTCGCAGCCGATCACGGCCTTGCCGCCAACGCCGTCCGCGAGCGCCTTCTTGGGGAAGACGTTGGCGATGTCCTGGGCGGTGGGCTTGCGTAGCCAGTTCGGATTGGCGTCGCCTGGCGCGAAAAATTGGAGGTAGGTCCGCACGGGTCGGCCCGCGACGGAGTCTCCGGCGTCATCCTTCGGCTTGATGCGCTCATAGCCCACCACCGACAGCGCCGCGGCGCCAAAGCCTTGGCCCGCGGGGTCCTCCTTGGCCACCTTGCAGTCGACCAGCTTTCCGCCGCCGGCGGCGACGCAATCCAGCGCCACCTTGCCGCTCACTGTGGCCCCCCGCGGGTAGGCCGCCTTCAGCTTGTCGGCCGGGACGCTGGCGGTGAATTGCGGCCGCCAGCCGTCCTTGGCGCTGTCCTCCTGGGCCAGGGCCAAGGACACAGATAGGCCGCTGATCAGCAGGCCAAGCACAAGCGGACGCGACAGCACCGGAAACCCCCTCGCGATCATCGATACGCCGAAGGCGCAACTCGACCCTAGGTCGAGGCTATGACAGGTGATCGCGCGCCGCCAGAGGGTTTCCGAGGCTCGCCGGTCCCCCTATGTTCGCGACCATGACCGACGTCGTTTCCGAATCCCCGCCCGCCTCGCACTTGACCCAGGACGGCCCCGCCCTCCGGTTGTTCCTGGTCGACGGCTCGGCCTATCTGTTCCGGGCCTATCACGCCCTGCCGCCGCTGACCCGCAAGAGCGACGGCCTGCCGGTCGGCGCGGTGCAGGGCTTCTGCAACATGCTGTGGAAGCTGTTGCGCGACATGCAGGGCGACACGCCCACGCACCTGGCGGTGATCTGGGACCATTCGGAGAAGACGTTCCGCAACACCCTCTACGATCAGTACAAGGCCCACCGTCCGCCGCCGCCCGAGGACCTGATCCCGCAGTTCCCGCTGGTGCGCGAGGCCACGCGGGCGTTCGGCGTGCCGGCCATCGAGCTGCCGGGCTACGAGGCCGACGACCTGATCGCCGCCTACGCCTGCAAGGCCCGCGAGGTGGGCGGCGAGGCCGTGATCGTCTCGTCCGACAAGGATCTGATGCAGCTGGTCGGCGACGGCGTCTCGATGTTCGATCCGATGAAGAACGTCCGCATCGAGCGCGAGCAGGTGTTCGAGAAGTTCGGCGTCTATCCCGAGCAGGTCGTCGACGTTCAGGCCCTGTGCGGCGACAGCGTCGACAATGTGCCCGGCGCTCCGGGCATCGGCATCAAGACCGCCGCCCAGCTGATCACCGAGTTCGGCGACCTCGACACGCTTCTGGAGCGCGCCGGCGAGATCAAGCAGCCCAAGCGCCGCGAGACCCTGATCAACTTCGCCGACCAGATCCGCCTGTCGCGGGCCCTGGTGAAGCTGGACTGCGACACCCCGCTGCCCGAGCCGCTGGACGACCTGAAGGTGCGCGAGCCGGACAAGGAGGTTCTGGCCGCCTTCCTCGACCAGATGGAGTTCCGCACCCTGGCTCGCCGCGTCGGCGACGGATCGGCCGCCGCGGTTCCGGGGACGCTCGACCGCCCGGCCGCCCCGCCCAAGGCCCCGGTCTCGACGGTGTCGTACATGGGCGCCGCCGCCCGGGCGGCGGCCTCGCCCGTCGCCGAGCCGGTGAAGATCGACCACGCGGCCTATGCCTGCGTGCGCGACCTCGAGACCCTAAAGGCCTGGGTCGATAAGGCGACAGCCAAGGGCGTGGTGGCGTTCGACACCGAGACCGACGCCCTGTCCTCGGCCACCGCCGGCCTGTGCGGCGTGTCCTTGGCCATCGCGCCGGGCGAGGCCTGCTACATCCCGGTCGGCCACTGCGAGAAGGAAGGCCTGGCGCTGGAGGCCGCCGCCGACCTCGTCCAGATACCGCTCGGGGACGTGATCGCCACCTTGAAGCCGCTGCTGGAGGATCCGGCGGTGCTGAAGGTGGCGCAGAACGCCAAGTACGACATCGCCGTCCTGGCTCGCCACGGCATCCAGGTGTCCCCGATCGAGGACACCATGCTGATCAGTTACGTGCTGGAGGCAGGGCTGCACGGCCACGGCATGGACGAGCTGTCGGAGCTGTGGCTGGGCCACAAGCCGATCCCGTTCAAGCAGGTGGCCGGGACCGGCAAGGCGCAGATCAGCTTCAAGCATGTCGCCTTGGCCGAGGCGACCGCCTACGCCGCCGAGGACGCCGACGTCACCTTGCGCCTCTACGAGGTCCTCAAGCCGCGCCTGGCGCGCGAGGGGCTGCTGACGGTCTACGAGACCCTCGAGCGTCCGATGCCGGCCGTGCTGGCGGCGATGGAGAACGACGGGATCAAGGTTGATCCGGAGGCCCTGCGCCGCCTGTCCAACGAGTTCTCGATGCGCATGGCCGAGTTCGAGGCGCGCGCCACCGAACTGGTCGGCCGGCCGTTCAACCTCGGCAGCCCCAAGCAGATCGGCGACGTGCTGTTTGGCGAGATGCAGATCAAGGGCGGCAAGAAAACCGCCACTGGCCAGTGGTCCACCGACAGCGACGTGCTGGAGAGCCTGGCGCTGGAGCACGAACTGCCGCGCGTCCTCCTGGACTGGCGTCAGCTGTCGAAGCTGAAGGGCACCTACACCGAGAACCTGGTCGCGGCGATCGCCGAGCGGACCGGCCGGGTGCACACCTCGTACGCCCTGGCGGCGACGACCACGGGGCGGCTGTCGTCGTCGGACCCGAACCTGCAGAACATTCCGGTTCGCACCGAGGAAGGCCGCAAGATCCGCAAGGCGTTCATCGCCGAGCCAGGCAAGGTGCTGATCAGCGCCGACTACAGCCAGATCGAACTGCGCCTCCTGGCTCACATCGGCGACATCCCGCAGTTGAAGAAGGCTTTCCAGGAAGGCCTCGACATCCACGCGATGACGGCGTCGGAGATGTTCGACACGCCCATCGAGGGCATGGATCCGATGATCCGCCGCCGGGCCAAGGCCATCAACTTCGGCATCGTCTATGGCATCAGCGCCTTCGGCCTGGCCAACCAGCTGGGCATCCCGCAGGGCGAGGCCGGGGCCTACATCAAGACCTATTTCGAACGCTTCCCCGGCATCCAGGCCTATATGGACGCGACCAAGGCCTTTGTGCGCGAGCACGGCTATGTCACGACCATCTTCGGCCGGAAGATCAACATCCCCGAGATCCAGGCCAAGTCGGTCGGCCAGCGGCAGTTCGCCGAACGCGCGGCCATCAATGCTCCGATCCAGGGCGCGGCGGCCGATGTCATGCGCCGCGCGATGATCCGCATGCCAGCGGCGCTTCAGGCGGCTGGCCTGTCGACCCGGATGCTGCTGCAGGTGCACGACGAACTGGTCTTCGAGGCGCCGGAGTCCGAGGCGGACGTCGCGCGTGGGGTTATCGCCAGTGTGATGGAAAAAGCGGCGGAACCGGCTGTCGCCCTGTCCGTCCCGCTGACTGTCGAAGTTCGAGCCGCGCTCAATTGGGACGAGGCTCACTAACGGCGACAATAGTGTTTTCAGTACCTGAAATGAGTTTTCTAAAACCCAATGTGCGACATTCAGTCGCGTCAGGGTTAATGCCTCCGAAACTTTGCCTGCGCGAAAATTGGGCTCGACGGTGATGTTTTGAGCACGGCCCTAGTCTAGGCGTCTATCGAGCCCCCGTCATTCTAGGGATGAGGAGTTCGCGTGGTGTCTTTCGGCAATCTGAAGATCCCCCAAAAGCTTATGGCGGTTTTCGCCGTTATGCTGGCGACGATCATGGCGATGGGCATCGCTCTATACGTCAACAAGGTCAATCTCGGCCAATCGGTCGAGCGGACCCAGCGGGCTTACGAGATGCTGCGTGAGGCCGATACCGCGGCGTTCCGCCTGACCCGGCAGGAGAACTCGCTGCGCGGCTTCCTGCTCTCGGGCGACTCCTACTACGTCAAGCGTCTGGAAGAGGCCCACAAGCCGAAGTTCCTCAAGGCGCTGGATAGCATCAAGACCCTGGCCGACGGCGACGCCGACGACCTGGCCCGTGTCGCCACGGTCGAGGCCGCCTACGCGAACTATCGTAAGCTGGCCATCGAGCCAGGCGAGCGGCTTGGCGCCGATCCGGCCACTCGCCCCCAGGCGATCGAGCTGGTCCGCAATGATGGCGTGGCCGATCAGGCCGTCGGCCCGGTCGAGGACGCGATCGAAGCGATCGTCAAGCATGCCGAAAAAGAGCTGGCCGCCGAGGCCGACGCGCAGAAGAAGGCCATGCTTCAATGGACCCTGGTTCTGGCCGTCGGCATCCTGGTCACCGCCGGCATCGCCATCGCGGGCGGCCTGCTGTTGACCGGCGCCATCGCTCGTCCCGTCGCGGCCATGACCAACGCCATGCGCCGCCTGGCGGCCGGCGACAACAGCGTCGAAGTCCCGGCCATGGGCCGCAAGGACGAGATCGGCGACATGGCCGGCGCCGTCGTCTACTTCAAGGACGCGGCCATCGAGAAAATCCGCATCGAGCAGGCCGCCGCCGAGGAGCGTCAGGCCGCCGAAAGCGAGCGCTCGGCCAACGAAGCCGAGAAGGCCACCGCGGCCCGCGAGGACAACGCCGCGATCACCGCCTTGAACGAGGCCCTGGACCGCATGGCCTCGGGCGACCTGACCCACCGGATTGTCGTGCCGTTCGCGCCGAAGACCGAGAGCCTGAAGGCCAACTTCAACGCCGCCGCCGACCGCATGCAGGACGCCATCAAGGCGATCGGCAACGCCACGGGCGGCGTCAATCGCGGCGCCGACGAGATCGCCGACGCCTCGGACAACCTTTCGCGCCGCACAGAACAACAGGCCGCCAGCCTGGAAGAGACCGCCGCCGCGCTCGACGAGATCACCGCCACGGTGCGCAAGACCGCCTCGGGCGCCAAGGAGGCCTCGCATGTGGTCGCCACCGCGCGGACCGACGCCGAGCGCTCGGGCTCGATCGTCAGCCAGGCCGTCTCGGCCATGAGCGAGATCGAAACCTCGTCCAGCCAGATCAGCCAGATCATCGGCGTGATCGACGAGATCGCCTTCCAGACCAACCTGCTGGCCCTGAACGCCGGCGTCGAAGCCGCCCGCGCGGGTGAAGCCGGCAAGGGTTTCGCGGTCGTCGCCCAGGAAGTGCGGGCCCTGGCCCAACGCTCGGCCGAAGCCGCTAAGGAGATCAAGGCCCTGATCTCGACCTCGACCCAGCAGGTCGAGGCCGGTGTGGACCTGGTCGGCCAGACGGGGGAGGCGCTGCAGCGCATCGTCGATCAGGTCGCCGCGATCGACGCCCTGGTGACCGAGATCGCCGCTTCCGCCGCCGAGCAAGCCACGGGCCTGAACGAGGTCAACACCGCGGTCAACCAGATGGACCAGGTCGTGCAACAGAACGCCGCCATGGTCGAGGAAGCCACGGCCGCGACCCATTCGCTGAAGGGCGAGGCCCGTTCGCTGAGCGAGATGGTCTCCCGCTTCCGCGTCGCTCAAGGCGCCGCCATGGCCTCTTCGGCCCCGGCCCCGGCCCTGGCTCCCACGCCCGCGCCGCGGGCCGCGGCCCCGGCCTCGACGCCTTCGGCGCCACCGGCTTCGCGCCCGGCTCGCGCCGTCCGTCCGGGCCGCGCCTCGGGATCGGCGGCGGTGGCCGTCTCCGAGGACTGGGAAGAGTTCTAGGCTTTAGGTCGCTAACCGCGATGGGCTCCTCGGGCGACCGGGGAGCCCTTTTCCTTGCGCGCTCAGTCGATGGGGATCGTCTCGAACGACGAGCGGGTGGCTTGCGGCTCGTGGGTGACGCCGGGCGTTGGCAGGGCCAGGCCTATGGCGGCGGCGACAAGCAGGGCGACGGCGAAAAAGGCCTTGGCGGCCATGACGGTCGGGTCCGTTATTGTTGAAACGACAACAATAAAGGCCGGAAACCACCTTGGCGGTTCCCGGCCTTCCGACTGTCTTGTTCCGCTCTCGATCAGAAGATTTCGAATGGGCCGGCGGCGCCGCCCCGAGATCGCGGGAGCGATTTCGGGTCTCTTTGGCCGATGGGCGCCGTCCTCCGTCCTGATCGAAATCAGAAGATTTCGAACAGGCCGGCGGCGCCCATGCCCCCGCCGATGCACATGGTCACCACGCCCAGCTTGGCCTTGCGGCGCTTGCCTTCCAGCAGCAGGTGGCCGGCGCAGCGGGCGCCGGTCATGCCGAACGGGTGACCGATGGCGATCGAGCCGCCGTTGACGTTGTACTTTTCCGGATCGATGCCCAGGCGGTCGCGGCTGTAGAGGCACTGGCTGGCGAAGGCCTCGTTCAGCTCCCACAGGTCGATGTCGTCGACCTTCAGGCCGTGGCGCTCCAAGAGGCGCGGCACGGCGAAGACCGGGCCGATGCCCATCTCGTCGGGCTCGCAGCCGGCGATGGCGAAGCCCCGGAAGGCGCCCAGCGGCTCGAGGTTGCGGCGGGCGGCCTCCTTGGCCTCCATCACCACCACGGCGGCGGCGCCGTCCGAGAGCTGGCTGGCGTTGCCGGCGGTGACGAACTTGCCCTCGCCCATCACCGGCTTGAGGCTGGCCAGGCCCTCCAGCGTCGTCTCCGGGCGATTGCACTCGTCCTTGGTGACCACATAGTCGACCAGGCTCTCTTCCTTGGTCTCCTTGTTGACCACCTTCATCTTGGTGGCCATCGGCACGATCTCGTTGTCGAACAGGCCGGCGGCCTGGGCGGCGGCGATGCGCTGCTGGCTGCGCAGCGAATATTCGTCCTGATACTCGCGGCTGACGTTGTAGCGCTTGGCCACGATGTCGGCCGTGTCGATCATCGCCATCCAGAGGGCCGGATGGGTCTGCATCAGCTTCTCTTCGGTGATGTGGAAGCGGTTCATGTGACCGCCGCCTTGCACCAGCGAGATCGACTCCACGCCGCCGCCGATCGCGACGTCGGCGCCGTCGTTGCGGACATAGTTGGCGGCCGTGGCGATGGCCTGCAGGCCCGAGGAGCAGAAGCGGTTGACCGTCTGGCCCGAGGTGGTGACCGGCAGGCCGGCCCACATGGCCGCGTTGCGGGCCACGTTCATGCCGGTGGCGCCCTCGGGGCCGCCGCAGCCCAGGACCACGTCCTCGACCTCGGCGCCGTCCAGCTTGGCGCGCTTGACCGCGTGCTGGATGGCGTGGCCGGCCATCGCCGCGCCGTGTGTGTTGTTGAAGCCGCCGCGGTTGGACTTGGCCAGGCCCGTGCGGGCGTAAGAGACGATGACCGCTTCGCGCATGAGGCGCTCTCCCCGTTAAAACATTAGTTTGAATTGCCGCCACCCTAGACCGGCTTCTCGCGGCGCGAAAGGTCACGCGCGCGTCAACGTCTCCGCTGAAGAAACGGGGTCATGGGCGGCGGCTTGGAGGCGGGGTCTACCGCTTGGGCAGGATGGTCAGGCCGTCGGCCAGTTCGTTGTGGTTGTCGGACCCGGGCGGCACATGCTCGGCCAGGATCGCGCCGGCGCGGCGCACGGCGGCCACGAAGCCGTCGGCGATCGCCTCGCGCTTCATCCCCGCGACCAGGTCGGCGACGACCTCGTCCCAGACGGCGTTCGGCGCGGCGGCGTAGATGCCCTCGTCGGCGATCACCTCGACCCGGTGCTCGGCCAGGGCCGCGAAGATCAAGACGCCGGTTCGGTCGCGGGTGACGTGCAGGCCGTGGCCGAGGAACTGCTCCATGGCGGCCTTCTTGACCCGGGCGGCCTTCAGCGCGCCGGGCGTCAAGGCGCGGCGGACGGGCGGGATCGAGACGATCAGCGCCGCGAGCACGAACACCACGGCTTGCAAGGCGATATAGGTCGAGAGCGCCGACAGGATCGCCCCGTCCATCGCCGCGGAGTGGCCGACGCTCCAGCCGCCGAACAGGCGGGTCAGCATCTCGGGGCGGAAGCCGGCGAACAGCGCCGCCGCCGGCAGCACCAGGGCGGTCGCCGCCGCCCAGACCAGCGGCGTCTCGCGATAGTCCGACACCTCCGGCGCCAGGACGCAGAAGATCTCGCCGGCGGTGGTCTTCTCGGCCTCGGCCACGGCCTCCGCGATGCGGTCGAGGTCTTCCGGGGTCATGTTCATCGCCATCTCACCAGCTCCCCGAACTGCCGCCGCCGCCGAACGATCCGCCGCCGCCCGAGAAGCCGCCGCCGCCACCTCCGCCGCCGCCCCAGCCGCCGCCACCGCGACGACTGTCGCTCAGCGCGCTCAGGATGATCCACGGCAGGGCCGAGCCCAGGCCGCCGCGGCGTCCGCCTCGGAACAGGCTGGAGAACACGAAGACCAGGAACAGGATGATCAGGATCGCCGCGATCGGCGAGCCTTGCGCCTTGTGGCGCTCGGGCTGGCTGGCCTCGGCGACGCGCGCCTTGGCCTGGTCGGCGGGCAGGCTGAGCTGCTCGATCAGGGCGTCCGTCCCGGCCACGACGCCGCCTGGCAGGTCGCCGTCGCGGAACTTGGGCAGGATCACGCTTTGGATGATGACGCTGGACAGGGCGTCGGTCAGGACGGGCTCGAGTCCATAGCCGACTTCGATCCGAACCTTCCGCTCGTTGGGCGCGACCAGCAGGATGACGCCGTCGTCCTTGTCCTTCTGGCCGATGCCCCAGGTCCGGCCCAGCTGATAGCCGTAGTCCTCGATGGGGTAGCCCTGCAGGCTGGGCACGGTCGCGACGACGAGCTGACGCCCGGTGGTCGTCTCGAGATTTTCCAGCTTGTCGGCGAGGTCGCGTTCGGCGTCCGGCGACAGCACCTTGGCCTCGTCGACCACGCGTCCCGTCAAGGTTGGGAAGGTCGGGGCGGCGAGGGCGGGCAGGGCGAACAGCACCGCGACCAGCGCGAGCGCCCACATCCTCACCCGTGAAACGGGGGAGGGGGACCGCGAAGCGGTGGAGGGGGCGTCGGGGCGACGCCGCGAAGCGCCCCCTCTGTCGCGACGCCATTGGCGCCGCGCCACCTCCCCCGCCGCGCGGGGGAGGATGAAAGCGGCCTGGCCCACGATCCTATTGCACCTTCGGCGGGGTCGCCGTCGGCGGGCTGGAGAAGTCCACCGTCGGCGCGCTCTGGGCGGCGGCCGAGGCCTGGAACAGCTGGGCCGGCTTCTGGCCGCTGTAGACGGTCTTGGCCCACAGGATGCTGGGGAAGGTGCGCAGGGTCGTGTTGTATTTTTGCGCGGCCTCGTTGTAGTCGCGCCGCGCGATGGTGATGCGGTTCTCGGTGCCTTCCAGCTGGCTCTGCAGGGCCAGGAAGTTCTGGTTCGACTTCAGGTCCGGATACTGCTCCTGAATGACCATCAGGCGGCCCAGCACGCCGGATAGCTGGTCCTGGGCGGCGGCGAATTTCTGGAACTGAACCGGATCGGTGATGGTCGAGGCGTCGACCTTCACCTGGGTGGCGCTGGCGCGAGCCTGGGTGACGGCGGTGAGCACGTCCTTCTCCTGGGCGGCGTAGCCCTTCACCGTGGCGACCAGGTTCGGCACCAGGTCGGCGCGACGCTGGTACTGGTTCTGCACCTCGGCCCAGGCGGCCTTGGTGGCTTCGTCCTGGGTGGGGATGGTGTTGATCCCGCAGCCGGCCAGGGTGGCCGGGACGGCGACGATCAGCGCCACGCGCGCGGTGTTACGGACGAGACGGTTCATTCAATCCTCCAGCAGTCCGCGCGGCGGCGGACGGTCGCTCGAAAGCCAAACGGGCGAGACCCTAACGCGCAAGTACGACGCGCGAACATGGCTGTTCGCGTACCTCCGTTAGATAGCGCGTCGTTTGATCCGCGTCAGGAGGCGCGGAATTAAACCTTGTCCATATCGGCGTGAGGCGGCGGCCGAAAGTGTAAGCGGTTTCGGCGCCCGCCGCCCGCCAACTATTGAAAGGCTTGTTTGCGCGGGCCGATGTAGCCGAACAGCCAGGCGGCCACCTTGCGCATCTGGATCTCCTCGGCGCCTTCGGTGATCCGATAGCGGCGGTGGTGGCGGTAGATGTGCTCGAAGGCCTTGTGGCGCGAATAGCCGATGCCGCCATGGATCTGCATCGCCCGATCGGCGGCTTCGCAGCACAGGCGGTTGGCCCAGTAGTTACACATCGAGACCTTGTCCGAGAGGCGCTTTTCGACCTCGGGCTTGGTCATCTGGTCCATCTCCCAGGCGGTCTTGCGGATCAGAAGGCGCAGCATCTCGACCTGGGTGGAGAGCTCGACGATCGGGAATTGGATGGCCTGGTTCTCGGCCAGCGCCTTGCCGAACGGCTTGCGAGCGCGCGCGTACTTTATGCTCTCTTCTATGCAGTAGGTCGCCGCGCCCAGGCTGGAGGCCGCCTGGCGGATACGGTTCTCGTGCACGAAGTGCTGAGCCAGGGCCAGGCCCCCGCCCTCGGGGCCGAACATGGCGCTGTCCGGAACCCAGACGTCGGTGAAGCTGACGCGCGGGTGGTCGGTGGGCATGTTGAAGGTCCAGAGGTACTCCTCGATCTTCACGCCGGGCGCGTGGGCCGGGACCAGGAAGGCGGTGATGCCGCGCGCGTCGCCGTCCTGGCCGCTGGTGCGGGCGAAGAGGCAGCAGTGCGTGGCCGCGTGCATGCCCGTGGTCCACATCTTCTCGCCGTCGATCCGCCAGCCGGGCTCGCCATGACGATCCTCGCGGACGGCGCGGGTCTCCATGTGGGTGGCGTCCGAGCCGTGGTCGGGCTCCGTCAGGCCAAAGGTCGGGCGGAAGGCGCCGCGATCCAGCATGTCCTCGATCAAGTGTTGCTGGTCGGGGCGGCCGAAGTCGCGGATCATCAGCACGAACGGATTGTTGCCGACGATCGAGTGCTCGTTCTGCAGGTCGTTGAACAGGCCCAGGCCCTTGGCCGCCAGGTGCTCGCGGATCATCGCCATGCCCAGGTTCGTGCCGTCCTTTCCGCCGTAGGCGGATGGCAGGGCGTAGCGATAGTGACCCGCCTGATCGGCCAGCTTGCGGGCCTTGGCCAGCAGCTCTTCCCACTCGTGGCGGGGCAGGCCGCCGGCGTCCCAGTCGGTGCGGGCCCATTCACGGCGGTGGTCGAAGAAGCGCTGGTTGTCGTCGCGCGCCTGCAGCGGCGCGATCTCCTTCTCGATGAAGGCGTCCAGCTCCGCCAGATAGGCGGTCAGTTCCGGCGGCGGTCGGAAGTCCATGGCCAAGCCTCCCCAGCCCTTTCTGTCGTTGGGCGGAAGAGTACGCTCGTTGCGAGGCCGGCCAACCTTGCCCCGACGGAACGGCTCGATCTTCGCCGTTTCCGCGCGAAACCGGCGTTTTTCGCGAATGTCGAAGCGCGATCGAAAATCCGCTTGCGCAATTTGTAATCACTGTTATCTAAGCGATGCTTAGTTCGGATCCGAAGCACCGGTGGGGATACCGGCGCCGTCATCCCCCGGCTCCGAGCGGCCAGTACGCGTTCCCGCCGATCAACGATCTGACCGCAACTCCCCAAACGCTGGAGGGCTTTCCCATGAAGCTCCGCACCCTGGCGGCCGTCGCCGCCGTTTCCGTCTCCATGTTCGCTGGCTCCGCTTTCGCCGACGGCCGCATCGCCGCCGCCCTGGACGCGCCGGTCCCGGCCAAGACCAAGGTGGTCGCCGGCGGCGCCGTCTTCGTCTGCGAAGGCTCCGAATGCGTCTCGGCCCAAGCGCCGTCTCGCGCCCTGACCGCCGTCGCCTGCAAGGCGCTGGCCAAGGAAGTGGGTCGCGTCTCGGCCTTCGGGGGCGAAACGCGCTCCCTGGACGCCGACGACCTGACCCGCTGCAACGCCTCGGCCAAGGGCGCCGCCCTGGCCTCGGCCAAGTAGGGAGCGCGCCTGGCGCTCCTTATTCAGTACCCAGACGCTTTGGGCCGTTTCGTTTCTCCGGCCCGTCTGGCTGTTTCCTCGAGCATTCGCCTTAATGGGGCGGCGGAGCTTTCCGCCGCCTTTTTTCTAATTCGGACGACGAGTGACGCTTATGGACACGAGCCTCTCCGCCCAGCTGGAAGCCGCTCTGCGAGACGTCGCGGGCGACGGCTCGGCCCTGACCTCGATGACGATCGACTTCGCGGCCGAGGCCGGGGAGGGCGCTCTCGAACAAAAGGCTTGGGTTGAGCGGGCCACCCGTAGCCTGGTCTTCGCCCAGGGCGAACTGAGGCGCCCTAACGGAAGTCTGGCGGCTTCGGCCTCGGCTGTATTCCGTCGCGCCGTCGACTGATCGCGCCCGCTTGGTTGCGACTGCGAAAAGCCCGTGTTATCAGGCGCGCGGCTTCGGACGGGGCGGCGTTTACGCGCCGGCCGTCCATGTGCTTTTTTCAAGCGCGCTCAAGCCTTTAAGCCGCGATAAGGGTTAACCTTCTTGTTCGCGGCCATTTGCAACGCACCGGGCGGATACCAAGTGGCGGACGAAACCAAGGCGACGGATGCGGGTCAGCGCTACGCGCAGTCCCTGTTCGAATTGACGATCGAGAACGGCTCCCTGCAAAAGGTCGAAGCCGATCTGAAGAGTCTGAAGGCGATGATCGCCGACAGCGCCGACCTGCGCCGCCTGATCGCCTCGCCCGCCTTCTCGGCCGAGGACAAGGGCAAGGGTCTGGTGGCCGTCGCCGTGAAGGCCGGCTTCGACATGCTGACCACGAAGTTCCTGGGCCTGGTGGCCGCGAACGGCCGCGCGGGCGATCTGTTGGGCGCCATCTCGGCCTTCGTCGAGCTGTCGGCCAAGCACCGCGGCGTCGTCACCGCCGAGGTCGTCTCGGCCGCGCCGCTGTCGGCCGCGCAGTTGCAGGGCGTGCGGACCGCCCTGGTCCAGGCCCTGGGCAAGACCCCCGAAGTTTCCACGCGCGTCGATCCGTCCCTGCTGGGCGGTCTGAAGGTGCGCGTCGGTTCCCGTCTCTTCGACGCTTCGCTCCGTTCGAAGCTCGATTCCCTGAAATTCGCCCTGAAGCGCGCCTGAGCGTATAAGCGCGCCTAAAAAGATTAGATCGCAGAGAGCCCTGAAGACCATGGACATCCGCGCCGCCGAAATCTCGGCCATCCTCAAGTCGCAGATCGCCAACTTCGGCGAGGAAGCCGCCGTCTCGGACGTCGGCCAGGTGCTGTCCGTCGGTGACGGCATCGCCCGCATCTACGGCCTGGACAACGTCCAAGCCGGCGAAATGCTGGAGTTCCCGAAGGCCGGCGTGAAGGGCATGGCCCTGAACCTCGAGCGCGACAACGTCGGCGCCGTGATCTTCGGCCAGGACCAGGAAATCAAGGAAGGCGACGAAGTCCGTCGCCTCGGCGAGATCGTGGACGTGCCGGTCGGCCGCGGCCTGCTGGGCCGCGTCGTCAACCCGCTGGGCGAACCGATCGACGGCAAGGGCCCGATCCAATACACCGAGCGTCGCCGCGTCGACGTGAAGGCTCCGGGCATCATCCCGCGGAAGTCGGTGCACGAGCCGGTGCAAACGGGTCTGAAGTCGATCGACACCCTGATCCCGGTTGGCCGCGGCCAGCGCGAGCTGATCATCGGTGACCGTCAGACCGGCAAGACCGCCGTCGCCATCGACACCATCCTGAACCAGAAGGCCGTGAACGCCGGCAAGGACGAAAGCGCCAAGCTCTACTGCGTCTACGTCGCCATCGGCCAGAAGCGCTCGACCGTCGCCCAGATCGTCAAGACCCTGGAAGAGCACGGCGCCCTGGAATACACGATCGTCGTCGTCGCCTCGGCCTCGGAGCCGGCGCCGCTGCAATACCTGGCCCCGTTCTCGGGCTGCGCCATGGGCGAGTGGTTCCGCGACAACGGCCTGCACGGCCTGATCATCTATGACGACCTTTCCAAGCAGGCCGTCGCCTACCGTCAGATGTCGCTGCTGCTGCGCCGCCCGCCGGGCCGCGAAGCCTATCCGGGCGACGTGTTCTATCTGCACTCGCGCCTGCTGGAACGCGCCGCGAAGCTGAACGAAGACAACGGTTCGGGCTCGCTGACGGCTCTGCCGATCATCGAAACCCAGGCCAACGACGTGTCGGCCTACATCCCGACCAACGTGATCTCGATCACCGACGGCCAGATCTTCCTGGAAACCGACCTGTTCTACCAAGGCATCCGCCCGGCCGTGAACGTCGGCATCTCGGTGTCGCGCGTCGGTTCGTCGGCCCAGATCAAGGCGATGAAGCAAGTCGCCGGCCCGATTAAGGGCGAGCTGGCCCAGTACCGTGAAATGGCCGCCTTCGCGAAGTTCGGCTCGGACCTGGACGCCTCGACCCAGAAGATGCTGGCGCGCGGCGAACGCCTGACCGAGCTGCTGAAGCAGCCGCAATACGCCCCGCAGGCGGTGGAAGAGCAGGTCTGCGTGATCTACGCCGGCACGCGCGGCTACCTGGACAAGATCCCGACCTCGGCCGTCCGCCGGTTCGAGACCGAGCTCCTGGCCCGCCTGCACAGCCAGCACAAGGATCTGCTGGACGGCATCCGCACCAAGAAGGCGCTCGACAAGGATCTGGAAGCGACGCTGAAGAGCGCGCTCGACAGCTTCTCGTCGACCTTCGCCTAAGCCCCTCGGAACCGCTCGGAGAGAGTAGCGCCGAATGGCCAGCTTGAAGGAAATGCGCAATCGGATCTCGAGCGTCAAGGCGACGCAAAAGATCACGAAAGCGATGCAGATGGTGGCGGCGGCCAAGCTGCGCCGGAGCCAGGACGCGGCGGAAGCCGCCCGTCCCTACGCCCGGCGTCTGGCCAGCGTCATCGCCAATCTCGCCGCCGGCGTGTCCGGAGACGGCGCGCCGAAGCTCCTGGCCGGCACGGGCCGCGACGACCGCCATCTGGTGGTGGTCGCCGCCGCCGACCGTGGTCTGGCGGGCGGCTTCACCTCGTCGATCGTTCGCGCCGCGCGCCAGCACATCGACGGGCTGATCGCCCAGGGCAAGACGGTGCGGGTGATCTGCGTCGGCAAGAAGGTGACGGCGCAACTCGCCCGTCCCTACGCCGGCAAGATCGTCGAGACGTTCGACCTGTCCGCCTATCGCCAACTGACGCTGTCGGTGGCCCAGCCGATCGCCGACGTTGTCACCCGCGAATACGAAGCGGGCGAGACCGACGTGGTCACGCTGTTCTACAGCCGCTTCAAATCGGTGGTGCAGCAAATCCCGACGGGCTTGCAGCTGATCCCGGCCACGGTCGAGGGCGCGGAAGCGGTCTCGGGCCCGGCGGCGGTCTACGACTATGAGCCCTCGGAAGAGGCCATCCTCGAGACCCTGCTGCCGCGCAACCTGACGGTCCAGATCCTGTCGGCCCTGCTCGACAACATGGCCGGCTTCTACGCCAGCCAGATGACCGCCATGGACAACGCCACGCGCAACGCCGGCGACATGATCAAGCGCTACACCCTCGAGTACAACCGTTCCCGCCAGGCCCAGATCACCAAGGAGCTGATCGAGATCATCTCCGGCGCCGAAGCCGTCTGATCGCAAGCCTAACGACACAAGCACGCAGAGACCGAAAGACCGCACGCCATGGCCAAGACCCCCGCTGAAAAGCCGGCGACCGCCGCCGCCAAGAAGCCCGCCGCCCCCAAGGCCGCGGCTGCTCCGAAGGCCGCCGCCGCCGCCAAGGCTCCCGCCGCCGCCAAGAAGCCGGCCGCGCCCAAGGCCGCCGCCGCTTCGGCCAACACCGCCGTGAACCTGGACGGCGCCACCGGCCGCCTCGTGCAGATCATCGGCGCGGTCGTCGACATCGAGTTTGACGGCGCCCTGCCGGCGATCCTGAACGCCGTCGAGACCGTCAACACCGCCACCGGCCAGCGCCTGGTGTTCGAAGTCGCCCAGCACCTGGGCCAGAACACCGTCCGCGCCATCGCCATGGACGCCACCGAGGGTCTGGTCCGCGGTCAGCCGGTGCGCGACACCGGCGCTTCGATCCGCGTGCCGGTCGGCCCGGGCACCCTGGGCCGCATCATGAACGTCATCGGCGAGCCGATCGACGAACAAGGCCCGATCCGTTCGGACATCACCCGCACGATCCACCGCGACGCCCCGACCTTCGCCGAGCAGACCAACACCGCTGAAGTGCTGGTCACGGGCATCAAGGTCATCGACCTGATGTGCCCCTACACCAAGGGCGGCAAGATCGGCCTGTTCGGCGGCGCTGGCGTCGGCAAGACCGTGACGATGCAGGAACTGATCAACAACATCGCCAAGGCTTACGGCGGTTACTCGGTTCTGGCCGGCGTGGGCGAACGCACCCGCGAAGGCAACGACCTCTATCACGAGATGATCGAGTCGAACGTGAACGTCGACCCGAAGGCCAACAACGGCTCGACCGAAGGTTCGCGTTGCGCCCTGGTCTACGGCCAGATGAACGAACCCCCGGGCGCCCGCGCCCGCGTCGCCCTGACCGGCCTGTCGATCGCGGAATACTTCCGTGACGAGGAAGGCAAGGACGTGCTGCTGTTCGTCGACAACATCTTCCGCTTCACCCAAGCCGGCGCCGAAGTGTCGGCTCTGCTGGGCCGCATCCCCTCGGCCGTGGGCTACCAGCCCACCCTGGCCACCGAGATGGGCAACCTGCAGGAGCGCATCACCTCGACGAACAAGGGCTCGATCACCTCGGTTCAGGCCATCTACGTCCCCGCCGACGACTTGACCGACCCGGCTCCGGCCACCTCGTTCGCCCACTTGGACGCCACCACCGTTCTGTCGCGCGACATCGCGGCCCAGGCCATCTTCCCGGCCGTGGACCCGCTGGACTCGACCTCGCGGATCATGGACCCGCTGGTCATCGGCGAGGAGCACTACACGGTCGCTCGCCGCGTCCAGGAAGTGCTGCAGCAGTACAAGGCGCTGAAGGACATCATCGCCATCCTGGGCATGGACGAGCTGTCGGAAGAGGACAAGCTGGTCGTGTCGCGCGCCCGCAAGATCTCGCGCTTCCTGAGCCAGCCCTTCCACGTCGCCGAGCAGTTCACCAACACGCCGGGCGCCTTCGTCCAGCTGAAGGACACGATCCGCTCGTTCAAGGGCATCGTGGACGGTGAATACGACCACCTGCCGGAAGGCGCCTTCTACATGGTCGGTCCGATCGAGGAAGCCGTGGCCAAGGCCGAGAAGATGGCGGCCGAAGCCTAATGACCGAAGACGCCGATCTGGGCCATTTCTGCTGCGAGGAACTGGCGGAAGCCGTGTCTCCGGACACGACCGCCAGCCTCATCGAGCACGACAGCGGCCTGATCCTGCTGAATCTTGGCGAACGCGAGGAAGAGGGCGAGACGGGCCTGGTGCTGGCCACCATCCGCTTCTGCCCCTTCTGCGGGACCGAGATCCAGACCGACGAAGACGTCGAAGCCGCCCTGGGCGGCGTCGAGGAGACCTTCAACTGATGGCCAAGCTGCACTTTTCCCTGGTCGCGCCCGAGCGCGAACTGTTCTCCGGCGACGTGGACATGGTCCAGGCCCCGGGCGCGGAAGGCGACTTCGGCGTCCTGGCCAACCACGCTCCGTTCATGACCACCCTGCGCGAAGGCAAGGTGACCGTGAAGGACGGCGCGACGACCAAGGTGTTCGACATCCAGGGCGGTTTCGCGGACGTCGGGCCCGACGGCCTGACCATCCTGGCCGAACACGCCGTCGAAGCGGCCTGATCGCTCGGGTTTTTCGAGTTTGGAGACGCCCTCGTTCCTGGTGATCGAGGGCGTTTTCATGAGCGCTCCGGTCTCGGGCGCGAAAAAATTACACTTGTGACCCAATCTCCGCCGCATTCGGCGGCCATAAGGGTTGCGAGGGACCGCCTGTCGGTTTTAATGCCGACCTCTCGTTCAGTTGGGGATAACCAGCCTATGCGCCTAGCGCTCGTCAGCCTGATCGCTCTCGGCGCGGTTTCGACCGCCGCCGTCGCCCAGGAGCAAACCGCTCCGGCTCCCGCCACGCCCGCGCCGGCTCCCGCCGCCGTTCCGGCTCCGGCCCAAGCCGCCCCGGCCGCTCCGGCTGACCAAGCTGCTCCGGCTGCTCCGGCCGACCAAGCCGCGCCGCCCGTGGCGGCCGCTCCGGCTGCGGCCCCCGCCGAGACCTACACCGCTCCGGTGCGCGGCCCGAAGACCACCGACCCGGTCACGCTGAAGCTGCTCGACGTGCTGGACAAGGTCTGCAAGCCGCAAGTCGCCGGCGGCGACTTCGCTCAGCTGGTCAAGGACTACGGCTTCAAGAAGAAGAAGGAGCAGTGGATCCTCGACCTGGGCAAGCCCTTCAACATCACGCTGGATAACCCGGGTTCGAACAAGAACATCTGCACGGTCACCATCGACTACGCGCAGACCCCGGAACAGGCTCAAGAGCTGGCCAACGGCCTTCACGACTGGGCGACCTGGGAGAACAGCCCGCAGCTGCGCCTGATCCGCAACGACCAGACGGTCGGCAGCGACTTCCGCCGCTTCACCGTGTCGTGGGACGACAACTGGGCTGGCGGTCATGCGGGTCTGGTCTATGTGCGCCTGAAGAAGCTGGACGAGTCCTCGGTCGGCAAGAACTTCGAGCGCGCCCAGATCCTGTACAGCACCAACAGCCGCTGATCCGGTTTCGGTTGCCCCGCCTTCCGGGCGGACCTATCTAGCGAAGGCGCGGGGACGACCCCGCGCCTTTTTGCTGTTCCGGGGACGACCCCGCCTTTTTCGAAGAAAGGGCTCGTCGTGGCCTGGATCATTCTCCTGATCGCCGGACTGTTCGAGGTGGGCTGGGCCGTGGGGCTGAAGTTCACCGAAGGCTTCACCAAGCCGATCCCGATCGCGTTCACCGTCGTCAGCCTGGCCTTGTCCATGGGACTGCTCGGCTGGTCGGTGAAGACCTTGCCTCTCGGCACGGCCTACGCCGTCTGGACGGGCGTTGGCGCCGTGGGCACGGCCGTCGTCGGTATCCTGCTGTTCAAGGAGCCCGCCACCGCCGCGCGGCTGGCGTGCCTCTGCCTGATCGTGGCGGGGATCCTGGGGCTGAAGGTGTTCAGTCCCCAGTGAGGGCTAGGCCGCCGCGCGGTCCTCGGCGGCGATGAAGTCGAGGCACAGCGCGGCCACGTTTTCCCAACCCGGTTCGCCCGGCAGCCAGTGGCTCATTTCCGGGAAGATCTCGACCGCCCCGCCGAGGCGCGCGGCCGTCTGGCGGACCGTGGCGGGCGGGTGGATCACGTCCTTGCCGCCGGCGATCGCCAACACGGGACAGCCCGGCGCGGCCACGCTGGTGGTCATGAACGGGTCGAGCCACCAGTTCAGCGTCTCCCACAGCGCGCGGCCGCTCTCGGCCGTCATGCGGGCGAAGATCGCCTTGCGGGCGGGACGGGACAGGCGGTCGACGCTATAGCGGCGCACGACGCCGTAATCCGGCGCGACGGCCTGCAGCCAATAGGGGCCAAGAGCGTAGAGGCTGACCGCTGAGGCGGCTTCCTCGAGGCTAGCGCCACTGACGCCCCATGGCGCCGAGGGGGCTAGAAGGATCAGCTTGGAAACGCGCGCGCGCGCGGCCGCCATCTGGGCGACGAGGCCGCCCATCGAGTGACCGATGAGAATGGGGGGCGTTTCGCAGGCTTCGACAAGCCGGGCGATCTGTCGGGCGTAGTCGGTCATCGAGACGCCAGCCACGCCGCCGGACCCATCGTGGCCGATCAGGTCGGGCGTCAAAACCGTATGGCCAGAGACCTCGAACGGCGCGCGGAACGCGTCGAAGGTCCAGCCGCCGCAGAAGGCCCCGTGGACCATGATGACCGGTGCGCGCATGGACGCCCTTGAACCCGACTAAACCCCGTCGGCCAGCTTGGCCGACGGGGCAGAGTACACGGTCTACTTCGACTTGGGCGAGGTTTTGGCGGGCGCCTTTGTCGCAGGCTTCTTGGCGGCCGGAGCCTTCGCCGCGGCGGCCTTGGCGGCGGGCGCTTTCTTGGCGGCGGCGGGCTTGGCGGTCGCCGGCTTAGCGGCGGCGGGCTTAGCTGCGGCCTTCGGGCTGGCGGCCTTCGGAGCAGCGGCCTTGGCCGGGGCTTTCGCCGCCGCCGGCTTGGCGGGAGCCTTGGTCGCCGCGGGCTTGGCGGCCGGAGCGGCCTTGGCCTTGGGAGCGGGCTTGGCGGCCGTCTTCGGAGCCGCCGCCGCTTTCGGCTTGGCGGCCGGCTTGGCCGCGGCCTTGGCGGGCGCGGCCTTCGGGGCGGCGGCCTTGGCGGCCGGAGCCTTCGCGGCGGGCGCCTTGGCCGGAGCGGCGGCTTTCTTGGGCGCGGCGGCCTTCGGCTTGGCCTCGGCCTTCGGCGCGGCGGTCGGCGCCGGAGCGGGCTTGGGCGCGGGCGCCGGGGTTGGCGCGGGAGCCGGGGCCGGAGCCGGAGCCGGAGCCGGCGCGGGCTCGGCCGCCTTCACGGGCGCGGGCGCCGGAGTCGGCGCTTTCGCGGGGGGCGGCGCGGGCGTGGCGGCCGGCGTTTGCTTCTTGCCGCCCAGCCAGGCGATCAGGTCGTCGAGGATCTTCATCGTGTTTGGCTCATCTATCAGATAGTGGGCGTTGTTGGGGTACTCGCGATACTCGGCGCCGGCGTACTTCTTGCCGACGAGACGCACGTCCCCAACGGGTGTCGTGCGGTCCAGCGCGCCCGCCAAGACCAGCATCGGCGCGGTGACCTTGCTGGCGTCGACATGGGCGGCCTTGTTGGGGTCCTTGGCGGGGTAGGCCAGATCGGCCAGCACCTGTCCGCTGTCATAGACCATGGTGGCGTAAAGAGCGTCGTGACGCTCGGCGGGCACGGCGTTGGCGACGCCGAACTTGAAGCCGGTCTTCCACATCTTGCCGGCCTTGGTCTCGGGCTTGCCGGCCAGGACCATGTTCAGGAACGTGAAGACAGGGGTGAGCTTGGGTTTTCCGCGCGCATCGGCGGGCGAGGCGGGGGCGAACAGCACGACGGCCGAGGCCTGCCCGGCCTCCGCGACTTTTTGGGCGATCAGGCCGCCCATGGAGTGGCCCATGACAATCGGCTTCTTGCCGGTCTCCCGGGTCAGGGTCTGGGCGTAGGCGATCATCTCGGCGACATAGTCGGCCAGCGTCAGGCCGGCGAGGCCCGCGCGGGGGCCATCAACGGTCCGCACCGCCGCCCGGATCGTCGGCGTCTCGACGCGGTAGCCCTCGGCGCGCAGCCGTCCAGCCACGGGGCCCCAGACGTCGCCGCCGCAGCCGTAGCCGTGAATCAACAGAACTGTTTCCACCACCGTTCTCCCCTCGCGCGAAAGCCCGGAAATCAGGCCCTTCGCGCGAACCCCGCGAACGCGGCGACGACTGCTTCGTAGACGCCACGCTTGAAGGGTACGATCAGTTCGGGTGCTTCGTCGAGCCTACCCCATCGCCAGGCGTCGAACTCGACGTGTTCGTCCGCCGTAAGATCGATCTCCGACTCGTCTCCGGTGAAGCGATAGGCGAACCAGACCTGCTTTTGCCCAAGCCAGCCGCGCGAAGATCTAGGGTCGGCCAGAACCTCGGGCGGGAAGTCGTAGGTGATCCAGCCGGGCGTCCGTCCAAGCAGCTCCACGGAGCTGACGCCGGTCTCCTCCGCGAGCTCGCGCCTGGCGGCCGATTCGAGGTCCTCGCCCTCATCGACTCCGCCTTGCGGGAACTGCCAGTTATAGGGCGGCGCCTGTTTGTGCCGCCGGCCCAGCCAGACGCGGCCGTCCGGATGAAACAGGACGACGCCCACGTTCGGGCGATGCTGCGGATAGTCAGGCTCTACGGTCATGCGAGCCTTATTCCACAAGGTTTAGCGGTGGGCGAGAGCCGAGGCCGGCGCCAGCTGCAGGCCGCGCGCCTCTAGACCAGCGGCCCAGAGGCGGACCTGGTTGATGGTCACCGGATAGGCGAAGCCGGACCCCAGCGACTGCCCGCGAGCGGACGCGCCGTTTTCCAGCGCGCGGAGTTGCGCGTCGATCGCGCTGGCCGACAGCTCGTCGTCGATCACCCGATCGGCCGAGGCGCGGGGGATGGGGCCCGCGTGGCGGGCGACCAGGCCGTCGTCCACGAAAGCCAAGCCGCGCGTCTTGAGCACGGCGGTGAAGGTGGCCATCGCCTGATCGTTGTCGACGAAGCGCGCCCCCAGATAGTTCGACAGGCCGAAGTAGCCCGTGGCCCGTGACATCAGCCATTCGAGCTTTCGAACGGTGTCCTCGGGGCGGTTGGCGGCGATCAGGGTGTAGGGGCCAGGATCGTTGGCCGGATAGTCCGCCGGCTCCATCGGCGTCTCCAGCAGCACTTCGTGGCCATGCTCGCGCGCCAGGTCGATCCAGCCTTGCAGCCCTTCGGCGTAGGGCGCGAAGGACAGGGTGATCTCGGCGGGCAGGGTCTCGATCGCGGCGCGGGTGGTCTGGGCGTTGAGGCCAAGGCCGCCGATCACGACGGAGACCTTGGGTCGACCATTCGGCGTGAAGGGGCGGGCGTAGGCGTCGGCGGCGGTGCGCCCGTCGGCGGCGATGATCGGCAGCGGCGCGCCGCCAGGACCAGGCGCGGTCAGGCCGGCGATCGGCGCCTGGGGCAGGCCGGGGCCTTGCTGGATGGGCGGCGGCGGCTGCTCGCCCTCGAAGGCCGGCTTCTCGCCCTCCTCGGCGCCGGCGGCCGGGAACGGGGCGCGGGAGAGCTGAAGCTCGCTGGGCTTCAGCGGCGCCTCGTGCGGGGCCTCGGCCGTGAGCGCCTCGCGCCAGCCCTCGGGCGCGTTCTTGGTGGCGCCGATCTTGGTCAGCTCCAGGCGAACGCTGGGATTGCCCGCGGACGGGTCGCTGGTCACCAGGACCAGCGTCGCCAGCGAAGCCAGGAACAGGCAGGCCGCGCCGCCGGCGCCGATATAGGGATTGGTCAGGGCGGTCCCGAGCTTGGCGCGCAACCCTTCGGACCCGCCGGACGCGGGCGTCGCGGCGGCGTAGGCGGGCTTGCGGGAAAACGTGACGGCCATCGCCTCGCAAGCTAAGCGCAAGGGCCGAAGAGATGGTTAACAAGGCGTCGCCAGCGGGCGCGCCACACGCGACGGGACGCCGCACGGCCTGCGGAAAACGCCGCCTAGAGCGCGTTCGAGCGGCTTAACACCGCTCACACCTAACCTGACGCGCTCTCTCGCGGGGCGAGGCGGCGTTCGAGGCGGCGATGCCGAGCGGAGCCTACTTCTTCTCGGGAGGCGGCGCCTTGCCCGCCGCCGTGGCCGCCTTGGCGGTGACCTCGGCGATCTTGGCGGCCGGCTTGGGCAGCTTGGGCGTGTTGGCCACGCCGCCGGCCTTGAGAACCGCCAAGGCGCGGTCCAGCTGGAAGTCGCCCTTCTTGTCGTCGAAGCCCGTCGGCGGCGCCTCGGCCGGCGCGTGCGGCGCGATCCGGGTCTTGCCCTCGTCGCCGTTCAGGGCGTTCTTGAAGCTGGCCTCGCTGAACCAGACGCGGTTGGCGATGTCCTGGGCCTGGTCGCGGGTCTGGGCGACCTCGAGGTCAGGGGCGATGCCGGTCTTCTGGATCGAGCGGCCCGACGGCGTGAAGTAACGGGCCGTGGTCAGCTTCAGGGCGCCGTCGGCGCCGCCGCGCAGCGGGATCACGGTCTGCACCGAGCCCTTGCCGAAGCTGGTCAGGCCGACCAGTTCCGCCCGGTGACGGTCCTGCAGGGCGCCGGCCACGATCTCCGCCGCCGAGGCCGAGCCCTGGTTGATCAACACCACCATCGGCAGGCCGTTCAGCAGGTCGCCGGGCTTGGCGTTGTAGCGCTGGATGTTGCGCGGATCGCGGCCGCGCTGGCTGACCACCTCGCCGCCGTCCAGGAAGACGTCAGAGACGCCCACGGCCTGGTCGAGCAAGCCGCCCGGATTGTTGCGAAGATCCAGGATCAGGCCCTTCATCTTCGGGTTCTTGGTCTTCAGCTCATTGATCGAGCTGACCAAGGCGTCGGTGGCCTTTTCGTTGAAGCCGGGCAGGCGGACATAGCCATAGTCGCCTTCCATGCGGGCGATGGCGGCCTTGGGCTTGATGATCTCCCGGATCAGCTTGACGTCGAAGGGGTCGTTCTTGTCGCGAGCGATCGTCAGGGTGACCGGCTCGCCGGCCGCGCCGCGCATCTGCTTGACGGCTTCGTTGACCGTCAGGCCCAGAACGCTCTGGCCGTTGACGGCGGTGATATAGTCGCCGGCTTGCACGCCCGCGCGCGAGGCGGGGGTGCCGTCCATCGGCGAGATCACCTTGACCACGCCGTCCTCGCTGGTGACTTCCAGGCCCAGGCCGCCATATTCGCCGCGGGTGGTGTCCTGCATGTCCTCGTAGCTGTCGGGCGACAGATAGCCCGAATGCGGGTCGAGGCTGGTCAGCATGCCGTCCAACGCCGCCTCGATCAGCTTCTTGTCGTCGACCTCGGTGACGTACTGGTCCTCGACCGTGCCCAGCACGTCGCCGAACAGTTCCAGCAGCTTGTAGGTCTTGGTCTTCGGCGCGTTGTTCGCCTGAGCGATGGGGCTGATATAGGCCATGGTCCCCGCGCCGAGGACGAAGGCGGAAACGCCGATGAGCAGATACTTGCGCATTAAGGCCCAGAAGGCTCCCTGGCGACGCGCGGCGTCGCAAACCGATATTAGCCCCGTCCAACCCGATTTGGCGGCTGTCCGAAGACAGTCACATTACCGAAAAAGCCGCTTATCGCGACTCCTGTTTGAACCAACGTTCCGGATCGGCCGGTTCGCCGTTCTCCCGCACTTCCATATAGAGCTCCGGATCGGAGGATACATGGTCCGGCATCTTTCCGATCGCGGCGCCGACCGCGACAGATTGTCCGGGCGCGGCGGTGATCTGGTCGAGGCCGGCCAGCACGACGTGATAGGCGCCCTGTGCTCGTAGAATGATCACCGCGCCCCAGCCGTTCAGCGCGCCGGCGTACTCCACGGTTCCCGCGACGGGCGAGGCGATCGAAAGGCCCTTGGTGGTCCGCAGAGTCAGGCCCGGCGCCCTGCCGCCGGCCGGCATCTCTTGGCCAAAGCGCCTGACGATCGCGCCGGCCGCCGGCGCGCGCAGAACCAGCGGTCCGGTGGGCGCCGCGCGGCCCAGGCCGTCGCTGAGGGCGCCCAGGGTGCGCAGCTCGGTCTCCTGGGCCAGGGCCTCCTGGGCGTAAGCGCGCTCCAGTTGGGTCTTCTCGATGATCAGCCGCTCGATCTCGCCCTTGCGGTCGGCCACCACGCTTTCGGCGGTGAACAGCTCGGCCGAGGCGGCGGCGGCTTCGCGGCGTAGGGTCCCGACGGCCGTGGCCTGGCGGGCGTAGGCACGCGCCCGATCCCGCAGATCCGGCGTCATGGCGCGGATCAGGATCGCGGCGCGGACGGCGTCGCGAGCATTGTCCGGCGAAACCAGCAGGGCCGGCGGCGGATCGCGGCGGAACAGCTGCAGCGCCGACAGCAGCCGGGCCAGCCTCTGCCGGTTGAGGCCAAGGTCCGCCAGGATGGCGCGCTCGCGGGCGTTCAGGGTCTCCAGCCGGGCGCGCTTGGCGTCAACGTCCGCGCCGGCGGCGACGCGGGCGTGGTCCAGGCGATCGAGCTCGGCGCGCAGGTCCTCGATCTCGCGGCGGGTGTCGGCCGCGGTCTGGCGGTCCTTGGCGCGCTGTTCCATGGCGGCGCGGTCGACGCTCTGCCAGGCGATCCCGACCGTGGGAACGGCGAGCGCCAGGGCGGCGATGGTGAGCAATAGACGCGAGGGACGGCGAAGCATCGCGCCCTTAGTAGCGCCTAGCCTGTTCAGGCGAACAGGCTCTTCTTCAGAAAAGTTGAGCATGACAGTCGCCGAAACCGGCTTCCACTTTCGGCTGTCATGCTCAATCCCGGTGATAGGGCGAGCCCGAGAGAATGGTGGCGGCGCGATAGATCTGTTCGGCCAGCATGGCGCGGGCCAGGGCGTGCGGCCAGGTCTGGGGCCCGAAAGCCATGGTCTCGTTGGCGCTGGACAGGATCGAGGGATCCAGGCCGTCGGCGCCGCCGATCAGGAAGACCACGCGGCGGGTTCCGTCATCGCGCAGCTTGGCCAGATGGTCGGCGAAGTCGCGGCTCTTGCGGACCTTGCCGTGCTCGTCGCAGGCGATGACGTGGGCGCCCTCGAGGTGCGGACGCAGCACCTCGGCCTCGGCCGCCTTGCCGGGCTTGCGAGCCTCGACCTCGACGATCTCGACCGGGCCCAACGCCAGGGCGCGACCGGACGCCGTGGCGCGGGACGCGTAGTCCAGCGCCAGCTGAGCCTCGACCATGCGGCCCAGCTTTCCGACGGTGAGGATGGTGATCTTCATCAGGTCAGCCTTTGCCACGGACGCCCGCCGCCTTAAAGGTCCGGCGTCATGACCGCCTTTCAAACGCCTCGCTTGACCGTTCGGCCGTTCGAGCCCGGAGACCTAGACGCCTTGGCCGCGATCGTTGGCGATCCGGAGGTCATGCGCTTCGTTGGCGACGGCCAGCCCTTGGATCGCCCGGCCGTGGCGGACTGGATCGTCCGGTCGCGCGAGAACGTGGCTCGCCACGGTTACGGCACGGCGGCGGTGCTCGATCGGGACAGCGGCGTCCTGATCGGCTGGGCGGGCGTGGCCCGGCCACCCGAGGGCGGAGAGGAGTTGATCTACGGCCTCGCGCGGGCTTGGCAAGGAAAGGGTCTGGGGCGCGAGATCCTGGACGGCTTGATCGCTGTCGCCCGCGCCCGCGGCGTCGAACGCCTCCGCGCCCTGATCTATCCCCAGAACCATGCCTCGGCGGCGATGCTGGCGCGCGCGAGCTTCACCCTCGCCGACACGATGTACGAGGGCGAGGCGGACACGCATCTGTATGTGCTGGAGATCGCCTAGGAAAGGCGGGGCGGCGACGGCTCAGGTCCGTCGCCGCGCGCGAAAGATTAGTTCGCCGCCGTGCGGTGCGGGGCGTCGACCGCCCAGATCTTCTCGATGTTGTAGAAGCTGCGCACTTCGGGACGGAACAGGTGGATGACCACGTCGCCGGCGTCGATCAGCACCCAGTCGCAGTGCGGCAGGCCTTCGACCCGCGCCTTGCCGTAGCCGTTTTCCTTCAACGCGCGCAGCAGGTGATCGGCCAAGGCGCCGACGTGACGGTGCGATCGGCCCGACGCCACGATCAGGCTGTCGGCGACCGAGCTCTTGTCCGTCAGGTCGATGTGGACAATGTCCTGGGCCTTGTCGTCGTCCAGGCGCTCCAGGATCAGGCGCTCCAGCGCCTTGAGGTCGAGGGGGAGACTCAGGCCCGGGGATTCAGTCGAGGATTCGGCTCCAGCCGTTCCCTCGTGCGCACTAAGCGCGGGGTCGCTACGCAGCGTATTGCTCCTTATGGGGTCGCTGTGGACAGTCTTCTTAGCACGGAATTGGGCGAAAACAGAGAGGTCGCGTTCATTGACGTCGATTTGGGCTTCCGTCCGCGCTGAAGCTACCGGCCCAGCTTGCCCTTCTGCCGCGCCCGCATCGCCGTCGATGAGGCGAAATTGAGCGGCCCCGTCAGATAGACCCAGGCCGGCGCGGTGGCGTCGGGAAGCCGCGCCGCGGCGCTGGCCGGCCAGCGGGCGAAGGCGAAGCGACGGGCCGCCGGGGCCGTGCGGGCCTTCAGCGCGATCCACGGCCGCGAGATCACCGCCACCGGAACCTCGCGCATGATCTGGGTCCAGCCGCGCCAGCGATGGAAGCCGGCCAGGCTGTCGGCGCCCATCACCCAGACGAACTTCACGCCCGGGAAGCGGGCTTTCAGAACCCGCAGGGTGTCGATCGTGTATTGCGAACCCAGCCGCGTCTCGGCGTCCGAGACGATCATGCCCGAGCCCCGCGCCCAGCGGCGAGCCTCCGCCATCCGCTCGGCCAAAGGGCGGGTTTCGTGCGAGGATTTCAGCGGGTTCTGCGGCGACACCAGCCAGATCACGCGGTCCAGCTCCAGACGGCGCATGGCCGTCTCGGCCACGTGGGCGTGGCCCTCGTGCGCCGGGTTGAAGCTGCCGCCGAACAGGCCAACGCGCATGCCCGGTTCC
Organism: Caulobacter segnis; assembly: GCF_031454995.1. GTDB lineage: Bacteria > Pseudomonadota > Alphaproteobacteria > Caulobacterales > Caulobacteraceae > Caulobacter > Caulobacter segnis_E. The sequence continues at coordinate 84,888 of NZ_JAVDRV010000008.1, forward strand.
AGGTGGAAGCCAAGGCGTTGCGCGGCGGGCCGGCCGGCGTCAGGGACGAGTCTGGCCGGTCCCGCGAACCACATATTTGAACGTCGTCAGTTGCTCGGCCCCAACCGGGCCGCGGGCGTGAAGCTTGTCGGTGGCGATGCCGATTTCGGCGCCGAAACCGAACTCGCCGCCGTCGGCGAACTGGGTAGAGGCGTTGACCAGCACGATGGCGCTGTCGACCGCGGCGACGAACGCCTCGGCGGCGGCCTCGTCCTCGGTGACGATGGCGTCGGTGTGGCCCGAACCGAAGGCGGCGATGTGCGCGGCCGCGCCCTCGACGCCGTCGACCACGGCCACCGCCAGGATCGCGGCCAGATACTCGGTGGTCCAATCCTCGGACGTCGCGGCCTTCATCGACGGGACGAGGGCGCGGGCGGCGGCGTCGCCGCGCAGCTCGCAGCCGGCCGCGATCAGCGCTTCGGCGATCGGCGGCAGAAGCTTTTCGGCGACGGCCTTGTCGACCAGCAGGGTCTCGGCCGCGCCGCAGACCGACACCCGCCGCAGCTTGGCGTTGACGACGATGTCGACGGCCTTCTTGGGATCGGCGGCGGCGTGGACGAAGACGTGGTTCAGACCTTCCAGGTGGCCCAGCACCGGGGCGCGGGCCTCGGCCTGGACGCGGGCGACCAGGCTCTTGCCGCCGCGCGGGATGATCAGGTCGATCGAGCGGTCCAGCCCTTGGAGGATCATGCCGACGGCGGCGCGGTCGGGCGTCTTGACCGCCTGCACGGCGCTGGCGGGGAGGCCGGCCGCTTCCAGGCCGCGCTCGATCGCCGCGTGGATCGCGAGGTTCGAGGCGATGCACTCCGAGCCGCCGCGCAGGATCACCGCGTTGCCCGAGCGCACGCAAAGCGCCGCGGCGTCGGCGGTGACGTTCGGGCGGCTCTCATAGATCATGGCGATCACGCCGATCGGGGTGCGCACCCGGCTGATGTCGAGGCCGTTGGGCCGCGTCCAGCGCGAGGTGGCCACGCCCAGGGGGTCGGCGATCTCGGCGACGGCCTCGACCCCGGCGGCGACGCCTTCCAGGCGCGCGACGTCGAGCGCGAGGCGGTCGAGCATCGGGCCCGAGACGCCGTTGGCCTCGGCGCGGGCCAGGTCTTCGGCGTTGGCGGCGAGGATGGCGGGGGCGGCGGCGCGGATCTCGGCGGCCATGGCGCGGATCGCGACGGTGCGCTGCTCTGGCGAGGCCAGGCGCAGGGCCCGCGCCCCGTCGCGCGCCGCCCGGCCCATGTCCGCCATCGTCGCCTGCAAGCTCACCACGCCCGCGTCATCCATGTTCGCTCGTCCCCGCATGCTTATGCTCAGGTTGAGGCTTACCTAGGCGCTTTCCCGCGCGGATGAAACGGCTTTCGTCTGAAAGCGGAGGGAGTTTTGGTGGGGCGCGACGGTCCTTACTCCGCGTCCCACTGGTACGCCTCGTCGATCCAGTCGCCGATCCGCCCATCCGGCCGCGCCAGGCCGTGGATCTCCGCCATCTCCTTTTCCGTCAGCTCGAAGTCGAGGATGTCGAAGTTCTCTTCGATGCGCTTGGGGTTGCTGGTGCGCGGGATGGCGATGATCCCCTGCTGGATGATCCAGCGCAGAGTGACCTGGCCGGGCGTCTTGCCGTGGGCGCGGCCGATGTCGATCAACAGCGGATCCTGGGCGACCTTGCCCTGGGCCAGCGGCGACCAGGCGGTGATCGAGACACCCAGTTCGTCGGCCTTGGCCTTCAGGGTCTTCAGCGACAGGTAGGGGTGATATTCGACCTGGTCGGTGGCGATCGGGGCGTCCGACAGCTTGGCGGCCTCTTCGAGCTGGGCCGAGGGGTAGTTCGAGACGCCGATGGCGCGGGTCCAGCCCTTGGCGCGGACCTCGTTCAGCGCCGCCAGGGTTTCGGCCATCGACGGGTTGGGCTTGGGCCAGTGCAGCAGCAGCAGGTCGACGTGGTCGAGGCCCAGCTTTTCCAGGCTGATCTGCGCCGAGCGCTGAAGGTCGCCGTCGGCGAAGTTGTCGATCCAGATCTTGGTGGTGACGAAGAGTTCGTCGCGCTTGATCCCGCTGTTCTTGATCGCCGCGCCGACGTCCTGCTCGTTTCCGTAGATCTGCGCGGTGTCGATGTGGCGGTAGCCGACCTCCAGCGCCTTCTCGACCAACGGGACGGCGGTCCCGTTCTCGAGTTGCCAGGTGCCAAAGCCGATGGCGGGCATCAGGACGTCGCCAGAGCGAATAGCGGGGACGAGCTTGGACATCGAGAACTCCGGGATAAGGCGATCAGGCGGATAGGGGAGCGGGCTTGGCGGACGCGGTCCTGGTCCGAACGCGCGACAGGGCGACGAAGATCAGGCAGACGATAGCGAATGCAACGCCCATCTGGACGATCGTGGCGAGTACGGCCGGATAGCCGCGCTTGGCGACATCCATGAACGGATAGGGATAGAAGCCCGAGACCGCGCCGTGCGCCAGGGTCCAGGCGCCGAACAGGGCGGGGAAGGCCATCGACTTCAAGGCCGCGATCCAGCGCGCCTCGCCCTGGCCGCCGCGTAGGGCCAGATCGACCAGGAACGCAGCCGGCGTGATCGTGTGGTTGAGCGTCGTGGCGGCGAGACGCAGGCCATGCGGGTCCCAGGTGTGGGCCAACATCGTATGATAGACCACGGCCGTGATCGCCAGATAGGTCGCGATCGCCGCGCGCGGGCCGGCCCGCTCGGACCACAACGCGAGGCGGCTCTCCGGAGCGACCAGGGGCGCGGCCAAGGCGATGGCGGCCAGGGTGTTCGACAGGATCGTGAAATAGCTGAAGAACTCGACGGTCTTGGCCGGCAGGGTCGCGAGGGTCTCGTCATAAGCCATCAGGCCGTACTGCAGCAGCGGGCCCGAGGCGGCGACCAGCGCGATCAGGACGCGCCAGGCCTTGGTCTTGTCGGTCATTCGGTCTCCGTTCCGCGGCTTTCGTCCCACGCCTTCAGCGCCTTCTTGGGCGCGGTGGCCCGCCATTGGCGAAGCACCATCCGCTCGACCGTGCCGTCATGGGCGGCGGCCAGGCGGATCAGGACATAGGGATAGTTGCGGAAGTGATCGGTGAAATGGAAGACGTCCGGCTCGGCCTCGACCAGCATTTCGCGCTCGTCGAACGGCACGCCGGGGCAGACCAGACTCTCGCCGTCCTCGAACAGGCGGGTCAGGAACTTGCCGTGCGCCTTCAGGCACGGGCGGCCATAGGCGGTCCCGTGTTCGACGCCGGGCAGGCGCAGGGCGAAGGCGACGACATCGTCATAGGTCATGGGCAACCTCTCGGCGGCGGGACTATATGTTGGCCATGGACTCCGACAACACCCTCAAGACGCCCATTCTCGTGCTGGGCGCGACCAGCCTGATCGGCGGCCACCTGATGGCGCGGCTGGCGGAGGAGGGCTTCGACCCGGTCGCCATCAGCCGTCGGCCGCCCGCCGGCGACGCCTGCTGGATCGATGTCGACCTGACCGATTCCGGCGTGGAGGAGCGTTTGCCGCCGGCGGCCACGGTGTTCTCGCTGTCGCCGATCTGGCTTCTGCCGCCCGTCCTGCCCGGGCTGAAGGCGCGCGGCATGGTCCGGCTGATCGCCTTTTCCTCGACCAGCCGCTTCACCAAGGTCGCCTCGCCCGAGGCCGGCGAGCGCGCGGTGGCCAAGGCGCTGATCGACGCCGAGCATGCGGTCGAGACCTGGTGCGCCGAGAACGGCGTGGCCTGGACCATCCTGCGGCCGACCTTGATCTATGACGAAGGCCACGACGAGAACGTCAGCCGCATCGCGCGCCTGGTGACGCGGTTTCATGTGATGCCGTTGTCGGGGCGGGGCGAGGGCCTGCGCCAGCCGGTGCACGCGGCCGATCTGGCGGTCGGCGCGCTGGCGGCGGCCAAGGCGCCCGCCGCGCGGGGCCGAGCCTATGACCTGGTCGGCGGCGAGACCCTGACCTATCGCGCCATGGTCGACCGCGTCTTCGAGGGGCTGGGCAAGACCCCCAGATCCCTGCCGATGCCGACCTGGCTGTTTTCGCTGCTGATGCGGCTAGCCAAGCCCTTCTATCCCGGCGCCACGGCGGCGATGGGAACGCGCATGGGCCAGGACCTGACGTTCGACTCGTCGGCGGCGGCGCGGGACTTCGGCTGGAGCCCGCGGGATTTTCATCCGCGGTTCTAGTCCGCGTCGGCCAGCACCATGGCGAAGGGCGTGAGCGCCCCGTCCCGTTCGATATAGCCGCTGACCAGCTTGCGGTCGGGCGGCAGCACGCCCAGGTCGATCTCCTCGGTCGGGAAGACCACGGTCCGGCGGTCGCCAACGCAGACCACCAGCTCGTAGCCGTCGAGCGCCCGGCGCGACATGGCCTTGATGTAGGAATAGTATGGCTCGCGCCGCCAGGCCGTCGGCTTGCCGGGATCGGCCACGACGTTCAGCCGCTTGCCGTCGCGGTCGGAATACATGACGAAGCCGGCCTTGTCGGGCCGCCATTCATCGCCCAGCTTGGCCGAGGTCAGCCAAAGACATTCGAAAGCCCGGCAGGCCGCGGGCCGATGCTCGTAGAAGCCGCAGCCGCCGCCCTTCTTGAAGTGGCCGCACCAGACGCCGTCGAGCTTGTCGAGGGCCTCGATCGCCAGGACCTTGCAGCACAGGCCGCAGGACCCGCAGCTTTTGTCCGCCGTCATCGCCTCGCCCCTGTCGGCCCCCAATCGTCAGGAGACGGACATTAGCGGGGCTGTGTGACGGTTTGATGCGGCCGGCCGGCCACCTACTTCGCCGGACAAGCGGCGCGGGTCAGGGCGTAGGCGGCGAACGGCGCATCCTTGCCGCCGGATCGGGCGACGATGGTCCAGGATAGCTTTCCGCCCTCGGCGAGCCGCCAGCGATTGACGAAGGCGGCGTCGGGATAGGGGTAGATGACGTCGAAGCCGCCCGGCACCGCCTCGCCCTTGCCGACGGCGGTGAAGTCGCCGCCGAAGCTGTCGGCCCAGAAGCCGGAGATCCCCGTCGCCGAGCCGTCCTTGGGCGCCGGGCCGCGGCCCGCCAGCACCAGGTGGGCGGCGTAGCGGTCGGCGGGATCGGCCTTGGCGTGGCTGTCGGCGTCCACGGTCAGAGCGGTTCCCAGCGCGGCGGGCCTGACGTTCAGGGCCATGTCGACGGGCTTGCCCATCACGTCACCGCCGCCGCGCCAGCAGCCTTCCAGCGCCTTGACCGGGGAGGGGATCGGCGCAGGCAACGGGTCCTCGGCGCGCGCGACGCCCGCCATCCCGATCGAAGCCATCCCGATCGAAGCCGTCCCGATCAGCGCCAAAGCCCATGCCCGCATGTCATTCCCCCTCGGAAAGCAGAGACGGCGAACCGATCGCGATTCGCCGCGCTCGCCTATTCGACGCCCGTGGCGCTCCAGACGCCCAGCTCGTTGCCGGACGGGTCGGTGAAGTGGAAGCGGCGTCCGCCGGGGAACTCGAAAATCGGAGCGGTGATCGTCCCGCCGGCCTTCACGACCTTGTCCAGCATCGCTTCCAGGTCGTGGGCGTAGAGGATGACCAGCGGCCGGTCGCTGGAGCCTTCCTGCGGCTTGGCGAAGCCGCCGTCCGCGCCCTCGCCCTCGAAGGCGGCGTAGTCTGGCCCATAGTCGGTGAAGCGCCAGCCGAAGGCGGCGGAATAGAAGCTCTTGGTCGCGGGCAGGTCGCCGGCGGGCCACTCGATATAGTCGATCTTGCCGTCTTCACGCATGGCGCGCTCCGTCACTGATGTTCCGCAAATGTTCTTATCGGCCGCTCAGGGCAGAGTCCAGACGCTGGTGCGCTTGACGGCCAGGTCTTCAAGCTCGCGCGTGGTCGGCACCTGGTACTCGGCCAGCTTCTCCAGGCCGTCCTTGGGGAAGTAGGTGCGGCCCGGGTCGCCGATCAGCACGCGGGCGCCCGCCGCGCGACCCTGACCCAGCCAGGCCATCACCGCCTCGGCCATCGGCCGCTCGTAGCAGATATCACCGGCCAGCAGCACGTCGGCGGCCGGGGGCGGACTATCGAGCAGGTTCTGGTCGGTGAAGGCGATCTCGACGGCGTTGGCGTCGGCGTTCAGGCCGACGGCCGCCTCGCAGAAGACGTCGATATCGGCCGCCAGCACGCTTGTAGCGCCGGCCTTCATGGCCGCGACGGCGACGATGCCCGAGCCCGTCGCGAAATCGATCACCCGCTTGCCGGCCACGATCTCGGGATGATCGAGGATGTAGCGCGCCAAAGCCTGGCCACCTGCCCAGGCGAAGGCCCAGAACGGGGGCGGCAGGCCGATCTCCTCCAGCGCCTCCTCGGTCAGCTTCCAGATCGGCGTCACCTCGTCGGCGAGGTGCAGCTGGAGCTCCGGCGTATGCGGCGGCGCCTGGAGGCGCGTATTCTCGCGGATGAAAGCCCGGCGGCCTTCCAAGGTCTGGACGATCATGGACGGCGTTAGAGCACGCCCGACCTCAGGCCGCGACCGCTTTGCTCGACGCGGCCTTCAGCACCGACAGGTAGCCGGGCGCGGTCAGCATCCGCTCGGTCAGGCCCTTCTTCTCCAGCAGCCGGTGCGCGAGCGGCAGGTTCCAGCACGGGGTGTGCATGAACATGTGGTGCTCGGCGTGGAAGTTGACGTGGTAGGGCGCGATCAGGGCGCGCTCGATCCAGTTGGCGCGGGTGGTGCGGGCGTGGCGGAACGGGTCCGGCTCGTCCCTGGCCACCAAGGCGTGCTCGGCGATGTTGCGCAGGCGGGTGACCAGCGGAAACCAGGTCGCCATCGGCACGATCCACAGCGCCAGCCAGGCCCACCACAACCCGAAGGCCGAGAGCACGATCAGCAGACCCAGGTTCCACAGCAGGAAGGGGGCCTGCCGCGCCACTTCGCCGGCGACGATCGCGCCCTTGGGCGTATCGCCCTTGGCCCTGCCCAGCAGCGGCCCGAAGCGCTGCTTGAAGAAGGTCTGGCCCGTCAGGTCGCGGATCATCTTCCGGCGCAGCGAGACGCGGGTCGTGGGGAAGGGCGCGGACAGGACGAGGTCCGGATCCTCGGCCTGCTGGGCGTACTTATGGTGGGTCAGGTGGTAGGGGCGATAGCGCGCGAGCGAAGCGCCGATCGGGGCGGCGCACAGCCACTCGCCCAGCCAATCATTGACCTTGAGATTGGGGTGCAGGCCGCCGTGGGCGGCCTCGTGCATCAGGATCGCCAGCCCTAGCTGGCGCGCGCCGATCAGCATCACGGCGAGGACGTAGGTCAGCGGATTGGGCAGCAGCACGAACAGCGCTCCGGCCGCGACGATCACCGCCCAGGCATGGGCGACCAGGGCGATCCCGCGCCAGGACGAGCGCGCGGAAATCCGCGTCCATTCGTCGGACGTGAACAGGTCCTGCGGTTTGACGCGGGCGGCGACGGCCATGGAACCGATCATCGCACATTCAGCTTAGGCCCGACAGGATGACCCTGCGTCATGAGTTTCGGAGGTTTCGATGCGTCGCCTGCTCACCGCCCTCGTCCTGGCCGCCGCGGCCGCGACGCCCGCCGCCGCCGCCAGCTTCGACTGCGGCAAGGCGCGGGCGGCCGACGAGCGGGCCATCTGCGCCAATCGCGCGCTGAACGATCAGGACGTCCGTGTCGACCAGCTGTACGGCATCACCCGCCACCTCGTGCCGATGGGCGGGCGCGACGCGATCATCGGCGACCAGCGCGCCTGGCTGAGGAACCGCCACGCCTGCGGCGGCAACCAGGCCTGCTTGGCCCGGAGCTATGACCGGCGGCTGGTCGAGCTGAACCAGGTGATGGAGCGGGTCTACCGCCAGGGGCCGTTCTAGAAACTCACGCCTGGCTTCCAGAGCCCCGCCACGAGGCCCAGCACCACCATCAGCCCCGCCACGGCGTTCGACTTGAATAGCTTCAGCGCGCCCTGTCCGTCCTCCAGGCGCACGGCGGCGGCCTGGCGCGACAGGTGCAGGGCGAAGGCGCCGGCGAAGGGCAGGAACAGCGGGCCAAGACCGCCGACCCAGGCCGCCGCGATCACTAACACCGCCGAGGCCGCGTAGAAGCCGGCGACGCCCAGCTTCACGTGCCGGCCCAGGCGCCGGGTCGAGGACTTGATGCCGGCCAAGGCGTCGTCCTCGATGTCCTGGATGGCGTAGATCGTGTCGTAGCCCAGGGTCCAGAAGATGCCCGCGCCGTAGAGCAGGGCGGCCGACCAGGACAGATGCCCGACCGCGGCGGCGTAGCCCAGCAGGGCGCCCCAGTTGAACGTCAGGCCCAGCCAAGCCTGCGGCCACCAGGTGATCCGCTTCATGAACGGATAGGCCGCGACCAGGCCCAGGGACAGCACGCCGAGCAGGATCGCGGTCCAGCCCAGACACACCAGGATCAGGAAACTGATCAGGCTGCAGCCCACCAGGAAGGCCCATGCCTGCCTGACGCTGATCAGGCCGGCGGGGATCGGCCGCATGGCCGTGCGGGCCACCTGGGCGTCGAAGTCGCGATCGACGATGTCGTTGAAGGCGCAGCCCGCCGCCCGCATCAGCGCCGCGCCGACGAAGACGGCCAGCAGCAGTAGCGGATTGGGCCAACGGCCCTGCTCGGCGGCGGCCAGGGCCACGCCCTGCCAGCCCGGCAGCATCAAGAGCCAGATCCCCGCCGGCCGATCGAACCGACCGAGCTTCAGCCACGGCCGCAGGCGATCGGGCGCGTAACGGTCGACCCAGTTCGTCGCCGCCGCGTCGGGCAGGATGGCGTGCGTGTTCATGGCGGCAGGCTTACCCGCGCCCGCGCGAGCGGAAAAGAGCGGCCGCAACGTTCAAGCCCGGCTTGGCGCGATCGGCCATGCTTTGGGATGCGAACATAGATAAATCCGATCCTGTCGAGAAAAACGATCAATTGGATTTATTTGAGCCCGGCGGCCAAGGTTCGCGCACATCCACGGCGGAGGCAGCCATGACCAAGACGACCATGACGACGACGGCCGGCGCGCCGATCGCGGACAACCAGAATTCGATCAGCGCCGGTCCGCGCGGTCCGCTGCTGATGCAGGACTACCAACTGCTGGAGAAGCTGGCCCACCAGAACCGCGAGCGCATCCCCGAGCGCGTCGTCCACGCCAAGGGCTCGGCGGCGTACGGGACGCTGAAGATCACCCAGGACATCAGCCGCTGGACCAAGGCCAAGGCCCTCCAGCCGGGCGCCGAGAGCGAGGTTCTACTGCGCTTCTCGACCGTGGCCGGCGAACGAGGCGCGGCCGACGCCGAGCGCGACGTGCGCGGCTTCGCCCTGAAGGTCTATACCGAGGAGGGCAACTGGGACCTGGTGGGCAACAACACGCCGGTGTTCTTCATCCGCGACCCGCTGAAGTTCCCCGACTTCATCCGCACCCAGAAGCGCCACCCGGTCACCAACCTGCGCTCGCCGACGGCGATGTGGGACTTCTGGAGCCTCTCCCCCGAGAGCCTGCACCAGGTCACGACCCTGTTCAGCGATCGCGGCCTGCCGCAGGGCTACCGGTTCATGCACGGCTTCGGCAGCCACACCTACAGCTTCATCAACGCCGCCAATGAGCGCGTCTGGGTGAAGTTCCACTTTAAGTCCCAGCAGGGGATCAAGAACTGGACGAACGCCGAGGGCAATGCGGTCATCGCCAATGACCGCGAGAGCGCCCAGCGCGACCTGTTCGAGGCGATCGAGCGTGGCGACCATCCGCGCTGGACCTTCTGCGTCCAGATCATGACGGAGGAACAGGCCGAGCGGACGTCGTACAATCCGTTCGACCTGACCAAGGTCTGGCCGCACGCCGATTTCCCGCTGATCGAGGTCGGCGTGCTGGAGCTGAACCGCAACCCGGACAACTACTTCGCCGAGGTCGAGCAGAGCTCGTTCTCGCCGTCGAACATCGTCCCGGGGATCGGCTTCTCGCCGGACAAGGTTCTGCAGGCGCGGATCTTCGCCTATGCCGACGCCCACCGCTACCGGATCGGCACGCACTACGAGGCGCTGCCGGTCAACCGTCCGCGCTGTCCGGTGCATCACTACCACGCCGACGGCGCGATGCGCTTCGACAGCCCGCCGCGCACCGACGCCTGGTACGAGCCCAACAGCTTCGGCGGGCCGGTCGAGGATCCGTCCGTGGCCGAGCCGCCGCTACCGCTGCACGGCGACGCCGATCGCTTCAACCACCGGGACGGCAATGACGACTACAGCCAGCCCGGCGCCCTGTTCCGCCTGATGAGCCCCGAGCAGCAGGCCCAGCTGTTCGACAACATCGCGGCGGCCATGCAGGGCGTGCCCGAGGCGATCATCAAGCGCCAGCTGGTCCACTTCCACCGGGCCGATCCGGCCTATGCCGCGGGTGTCGCCCAACGCGTCGGGGTCTCGATCGCCGACATCGCCATCGCCGCCGAATAGGCGACGGTTTCGGGGAGGCCGGGCAACGCGCTCCGTCCGGACCTCCCCGCCTTTTTCGAGGAATTCCGCCATGACCACCGCCGCTCTTCGTGTTTCCAGTTGGAGCCTGCTGCTGGCCGGCGGCGCGGCCGGGATCGTCCTGCCGCACCCCGTCACCACGACCCTCTGGACCGCAGCCGCGCGGCTATTCGCGCGGGCCGGCGATCAGAAGATGGTCGCCCGTCTGCTCTCGGCGACCAAGTTCGGGCCGCGCATCCGGCGGGGCCTCGCCAAAGACGATCGCGCCTCGACCCTGCGCCTCCGCCCCGCTTAAGGGTTCGCGATGTTGCGAGCCGCTCTCAATCCTCTCGACAGCGGGTTCGCTGGGCGCGAGGATCGGCGCATGGCCTCCGCCGCCCCGGATCGTAAATCGCGACGTCGACGTCTCAGCCGCGCGGAGCGCTGGGCGCTGGACGGGCTGGGCGGGGTGCTGGTCGCGACGGGCGCGATCGGAATCGTGACGCCCGGCATGCCGACCACCGTCTTCTGGATCGGAGCGGTGGTCTGCTTCCTCAAGACCCGTCCCCACGCGGTCCGGCCCATGCTGCGCACCCCCGTCGTCGGGCCGGCGATCCGGTGGTTCCTGCGCTGGCGGCCGTTCGGGCGACGAAAAGGCGCCTCCCGCTAAAGCCCCCGAGGCCCTATGTAGCCTCACCATGAGCGACCTATTCGAGGACGAAGACGAAACCGGCGCCAGGAAGCGCGCGCTGTCGAACCGCCAGGTGCTGGCCTTTATCGCCCGCTTCTGGAAGCGGCGGCCGCTGCTGTTCGGCCTGGGCGTGGGCCTGACCCTGGTCGCGGTCGGCTTCGATCTCGCGCTGCCCTACGCCTCAGGACATCTGGTCGACACCGTCGCGACCAAGCCGCGCGGCGACGCCGGGGCCTGGTCGGCGCTGGCCATGTTCATCGGCGTCTATTTCGCCTTCGCGGTGGTGCGCAACATCGCCCACCGGTTCTGGATCCCCCTGGCCGCCCGGAACATGGAGGAGATGACCAACGAGAGCTTCGCAAAGGTGCAGGCCTTCTCGTCGGACTGGCACGCCGACAGTTTCGCCGGCGCCACCGTGCGCAAGCTGACCCGCGCCATGTGGGGCTATGACAGCGTCACCGATGCGGTGACGATCTGGCTGGGGCCGGGCGTCATCGTGCTGGTCGGCCTGTCGATCGCCATGCTGCTCCGCCAGCCGCTGGCCGGCGGGATCTCGCTGGTCGTGGTGATCGCATACCTGTCGGTGAACCTGTGGGTCACCGAGCGCTATGTGCGGCCCAGCAACCTGAAGTCCAACGCGCTCGACTCCCAGATCGGCGGGGCCCTGGCCGACGCGGTGACCTCCAACCCCACCGTGAAGAGCTTCGGCGCCGAGCAGCGCGAGGCCCAGCGCCTCGCCGAGGTTACGGCCGCTTGGCGCGAGGCGGTGATGGTCACCTGGAGCCGCTTCACCGACGTGTGGCTAGGCCAGAACCTGCTGCTCGTCGTGCTGCAGGCGGGCCTGACGGGCGCGATGGTCTGGGGCTGGACGCAGGGCACGGCCACGGCCGGCGACGTCGCCTTCGCCATCACCGCCTTCATGCTGATGAGCGGCTATCTGCGGAACCTGGGCGAGAACATCCGCATGCTGCAAAAGGGCCTCGACGACACCGAGGACGTCGCGGCCTGGACGCGTCTCGCGCCCCAGATCGCCGACGCGCCCGACGCGCTCGACTTCCAGCCGGGCCCCGGCGCGATCGAATTCCAGAACGTGACCTTCCGCTACAAGGCCGCCGGCGCGCCGCTATACGACCGCTTCTCCTTGAAGATCGCGCCGGGCGAGCGGGTGGCGTTGGTCGGGCCCACGGGCTCGGGCAAGTCGACCTTCGTCAAGCTGATCCAGCGCCTGCACGACCTGCAAGACGGGGCGATCCTGATCGACGGCCAGGACGTGTCCCGGGTGACCCAGACCAGCCTCCGCCGCGCGATCGCGGTGGTGCCGCAGGACCCGGCCCTGTTCCACCGCTCGCTGTACGAGAACATCGCCTACGCCAAGCCGGACGCCACCCGCGAGGAGGTCGAGGCGGCCGCCAAGAAGGCGCGCGCCCACGACTTCATCCTGAAGCTGCCCAAGGGCTACGACACCCTGGTCGGCGAGCGGGGCGTCAAGCTGTCGGGCGGAGAACGGCAACGGGTGGCCATCGCCCGGGCCTTCCTGGCCGACGCGCCGATCCTCGTCTTGGACGAGGCGACTTCGTCGCTGGACGTCGAGACCGAAGGCCTGGTTCAGGCCGCCGCCGAGGCGCTGATGGAGGGCCGCACGACGATCGTCATCGCCCACCGCCTGTCGACGGTGCGCGGCGCCGACCGGATCCTCGTGTTCCAGAAGGGCCGCGTCGTCGAGGAAGGCCGCCACGACCAGCTGAAGGCCAAGGGCGGCGTCTACGCGCGGCTCAACGCGATCAGCGAGGGCGTGGGCTAGGAGCCGGCGGCGAAGGGGCGTGGCAGCCCACGCCGGCCGGCGCCAGGATCAACCTTTGATCGCCGACCATGAGGTCGCGGCGGGCGGTGGGCTCCGACATGTTCACCTCGCCCGCCTTCAGCGCCCCGTCGATATCAGCGCCTGGGCACGCGCCCATGGCTTGACCCACGCGACGCCAACGGTTGTCGGACATCTTGAAGACATCGAACGCCGCGCCGCTGGCCAGCAGCACCTCGTCCACGCCGTCGCCGTCCACGTCGATGATCAACGCCGAGCACCGCATGTCGGTGTAGGTGCAGGCCGAATCCGAGTCGGAGGCCTTCCAGTCCTGACGGCGGAAGCTGTCGGGCAAGACCTTGCCGGCCGGGTAGACGGCCATGTTCGCGAAGTCGGGACCGAGCTTCTCGACGGGCGCGGTCTTGGCGTTCGCGATGCTCGCCGCGGTCGCCCGTCGCGCGATGTCGCCGTTGGAACTCTTCTTCAGCCGCTCCAGCGCCAGGCGCCCGTAGCGATAGCTGTCGAAGCGCAGGAACTGGAAGTCGAACTTCTCCGCCGAGACCTTGCCCGACTCCAGCCGCTTGACCTGGCTGGCCACCGACAGCCGCGCTGGATCGGCGATCGGGGTGAAGAGGGCGATCAGCAGGAGGACCGAGACGGCGGCCATCACCAGGTTGGTCCGCTCCAGCGGCTTCATCCAGGCGCCCGGCCGCGTGGCGGCGAGCGTGTAGCCAATCGTGAAGCCGACCGCGACGATCAGGTAGGTCGTGGCCATCACCCGGTCGGGCGTCAGGCCGTACTGATGGATCCGCAGCCACAGGGCGTAGGCCGTCAGGATGACGATCGGGATCAGCAGCAGGCTGGCGGCGCGGGCAGCCCAGCGCAGGATCGGGTTCGGCGGCTCCAGGCCGTCCTGATAGGCGGCGTTGATCAGGATGATCAGGGCGGCGGCGGCCGATAGCAGCAGGGACGCCGCGGCCTTGGTGCTCCACAGCGGGGCCAGGCCCGTGAAGGGCAGGGTGGCCAGGAAACCGCTGGCGATCACGACCATCAGCGGCAGCAGCCAGGCCAGGAGGACCAGGCCGACGGTCCGCACCCCGCGCACCAGGCCCGCCCGCGCCTCGGTCAGCTGCACGGCCATGTGGACGGCGGCGGCGAACATCAGGCCGGTGGCCGGGAAGGCGAAGGCGGCCTCGCCGATCAGCTTCTGGATCGCCTCGACGCCGATCAGCTTGAATAGGGCGCCCGCCAGGAACAGCAGCAGCCAGAAGGCGCCGGTGAAGGCCAGGGAGAGAAAGAGTCGGACGACATTGGTCCCGACCAGGTCGAAATAGTCGGCGTAGGGCGCGATCGGCCTTCCCGCCGCCTCGGCCGGCTGGACCAGGTGGTGGGCGATGAACAGCAGGGCGGCCACGCCGATGAACAGCGGTGGCGACAGCGGGCCCACGCCCAGGCGCTCGGGCGCGGCGCCGTCCCATGCGGCGTGGATCGCCATGATCGCGACCAGGGCGGCGGCCACGGCGCTCCAAGCGACGAGGGCGCTCCGGCGCATGGCCGACAGGGCCGACAGCGGGATCAGGGGAACTGTCAGGGCGCAGACCAGCAGCGGGGCGTAGAGCATCGGCTGGGTGGCCGGCCAGCTCTTCCCCTCGTCGGCCTTCTGCAGCAGGAACAGCGCGATCCCCTGCGCCAGCCCGATCGCCAGGCGCGTCAGGGCGGTGGTTCGCGCCGTCCCGGCGGTCGTGGCGTCCATGCGGAGCTCCTTCTTCTGGCGGCCAAAGCACCATGCCGCGCCCGGCTTGTGAAGCTGGCGCGGCCGATGTCGGAAACGGGGGCTTTCGCTCGTCCTCGTTTGGCGGTCGAATGACCGTGAGCCGGAGACGCCCCATGATGAAGCCCCCCGCCGCGTCCGTCGACGACTACCTCGCCAAGCTTCCCGCCGATCAGCGCGCGGCTCTGGAGAGCCTTCGCGGCCAGATCCGCGCCGTGGCGCCCGACGCCAGCGAGGCCATCAGCTATGGCCTGCCGACCTTCAAGCTGAACGGCAATCTCGTCCATTTCGGCGCGGCCGCGAAGCACTGCGCCTTCTATCCGGGCGCGGTGATCGACGCGTTCGCCGAGCGTCTGAAGGGCTTCGAGACGGCCAAGGGCACGATCCGCTTCCAGCCCGACGCGCCGCTGCCGCCGGACCTGGTGGCCGACATCGTCCGCCATCGGGTGGCTGGGAACGCGGCGGTCGCGGCCGAGCGGAAGGCGCGGAAAAGGCGCTAGCGCGCCAGCCGCCCGTCCTCGAGCGCGCTGGGCTCGAACGCGAAGATCACTTCCGGATCGGGCCGCGCCACGCCCTTGGCGATCTTCTTGTCGCCGGCGGCGTGCAGCAGCCAGCGGATGACGTTGAGCCGGGCGGCCTTCTTGTGGTCGGCGCGGACGCAGATCCAGGGCGCGACGTCGCTGTGCGTGCGCATCAGCATCTCGTCGCGAGCCTTGGTGTAGTCGTCCCACTTCTCCTCGGCGACCTTGTCGAGTTCGCTGGTCTTGAAGGCCTTCAGCGGGTCCTCGCGACGAGCCTTCAAGCGCTGGGCCTGTTCCTCGCGACTGATGTCCAGCCAGAACTTGACGTAGCGGGTGTCGTTCTCGACCAGCATCCGCTCGAACGCGGGCACGTCGCGCAGGAACTGCTCCTGCTGCTTCGGTGTCGAGAAGTCCATCACCCGCTCGACCCCGGCGCGGTTGTACCAGGAGCGGTTGAACAGCACCGCCTCGCCGCAGGCCGGCAGATATTCGACATAGCGCTGGAAGTACCACTCGCTGCGCTCGCGCTCGTTGGGCTTGGGCAGGGCGACGACCGAGGTGGCCCGCTTGGACAGATGCTGGACGATTCGGGCGATCGTGCCGTCCTTGCCGGCGGCGTCGCGGCCCTCGAACACGGCCAGGATTTTCCAGCCGTCCTTGATGGCCTTCTTCTGCATGGCGATCAGGGCCAGCTGCAGCTGGACAAGCTCGTTGTCGTAGTCGTCGGACTTGCTCATGACGGCGAGCCTACCCCTAAATCTCTTTGTTTGTCGCGCGTTAGGGCGGCGAAACCGCCCACACTTTCGCCTAACGCGCTTGAAGCTGAGTTGCGCTAGAAGGACGCCATGATCCGTCTATTCGTTCCCAACGATCTGTCGGCCGGGGCCGGCGTCGTTCCCACCGTCGACCAGTCCCGCTACCTGACGTCGGTCATGCGTCTGTCGGTCGGCGACGAGGTTTTGCTGTTCAACGGTCGCGACGGCGAGTGGCGCGCCAGCATCGTCGAGGCGACCAAGCGCGGCTGCCTGCTGAAGGCCGACGCCCAGACCCGCCCGATGGAGACGGGGCCAGACCTTGATCTGATCGTCGCCATGGTCAAGCGCGGGCGCGTCGAGACCATCGTCGAAAAGGCGGCCGAGCTGGGCGCGCGCCGCGTTCGCCTGACGATCACGCGCCGCACCAATGTCGACTTCGTCAAGCTGGGGCGCCTGGACGCCATCGCCATGGAGGCGGCCGAGCAGACCGGGCGCCTGGACGTGCCCGAGATCGTCGATCCCGAGAAGCTGGACAAGATCCTGGACGCCTGGGACCCCGCGCGGCGCTTGGTGTTCTGCGACGAGGGCGGCGACGCCAGGCCGGCCATCGAGGCGCTCGCCGGAAGCGGCGCGCCTGCCGCGATCCTGATCGGACCGGAGGGCGGCTTCGCGCCCGAGGAACGCGAGCGGCTGCGGGGACTTTCGTTCGTCACGCCGGTGTCGCTGGGGCCTCGCATCCTGCGCGCCGACACCGCCGCGATCTCGGCCATGACCCTGTGGCAGGCGAGCGCCGGCGACTGGCGTTAGCGCGTCGGAAGAAGAATATGCTCAAGGCTGCCCCTTGAGGTTCGCAAAGAAAACGCCCAACTGGGCGTGACCGAGTAGTATCGCCGTCGGCGGAGAGAATGGGCCCTCTCCACCCTCTGCATCGCAACCCCTGGGGAGGGACGGCTTGCATGGCCGACACCGCTAGCGTCCAGGAGCGTCAACTGACGCTCTCCGATCTGACCGACTATTTCGCCCGGGGCAGCAAGCCCAAGGACGCCTTCCGCGTGGGCGCCGAGCACGAGAAGTTCGGCTTCTACCTGGGCTCGCACGCGCCCGTGCCCTACGAGGGCGACAGGGGCGTCCACGCCCTGCTGACGGGCCTCCAGCGCTTTGGCTGGACCCCGGTCATGGAAGGTCCGACGATCATCGGGCTCGAGCGCAACGGCGCCAATGTCAGCCTGGAGCCGGGCGGCCAGTTCGAGCTGTCGGGCGCGCCGCTGGCGACCATGCACGACATCTGCGACGAGACCGGCAAGCACCTGGACGAGGTCAAGACCGTCGCCGACGAGCTGGGCCTGGGCTTCGTGGGCCTGGGCTTCTCGCCGCTGTGGAAGCGCGAGGAGGTCCCGGTCATGCCCAAGGGCCGGTACGTCATCATGCGAAACTACATGCCCAAGGTCGGTAACCTCGGCCTCGACATGATGCTGCGCACCTGCACGGTGCAGGCCAATCTCGACTTCTCCAGCGAAGCCGACATGGTCGCCAAGTTCCGCATGAGCCTGGCCCTGCAGCCGATCGCCACGGCCCTGTTCGCCAATTCCCCGTTCACCGAAGGCAAGCCGAACGGCTTCCTGTCGGCGCGCGCCAACGTCTGGACCGACACCGATCCGAACCGCACGGGCCTGCTCGACTTCGTGTTCGAGGACGGTTTCGATTTCGAGCGCTACGCCCGCTACGCGCTCGACGTGCCGATGTATTTCGTCAAGCGCGGCGACCAGTACATCGACGTCGCCGGCCGATCGTTCCGCGACTTCATCGAGGGCAAGCTGCCCGAGCTGCCGGGCGAGATCGCCACGATGAAGGACTGGGCCGACCACACCACGACCGCCTTCCCGGAAGTGCGGCTGAAGACCTATCTGGAGATGCGGGGCGCCGACGCCGGGCCTTGGAGTCGGCTCTGCGCCCTTCCGGCGCTGTGGACCGGCGTCTTCTACGACGACGCGGCCCTGGCGGCGGCCTGGGACCTCTGCAAGGACTGGACGATCGAAGATCGCGAAGGCCTGCGCCGCGACGTGCCGCGGCTGGGCCTGAAGGCGAAAGTCGCGGGCCGCGCGGTTCAGGACGTGGCCAAGGACTTTGTCGCCATCGCCAAGTCGGGCCTGAAGAACCGCGCTCAGCTTAACGGCGGCTTCCTGGACGAGACGATCTACATGGGCGAGCTGGAACAGATCGCCGACAGCGGGATCACGCCGGCCGAGCGTCTGCTGGCGCTCTACAACGGTGAATGGAAGGGCGACATCGGCCGGGTGTTCACCGACTGCGCCTACTAGGCCGCGGCTAGAAGATCGCCCTAGCGCCGACGATGACGGCGGCCCAAGAGCCGGCGGCGAAGGCGACGGCGGCCAGGCGCCCCCAGGCGAGGCGAGGGCGTTCGGTCGTTGCGTGAACGACGGCCGTCCGGTTGTACGAGATCGTGGCCATGGTTTCCTCCGCGCCCCTCTGCCGGGAGCTCGACCGTAGGGTCGCGCCAGCAGCTCTTAACGCGGACTTAAGTCCGGCGGCATGCGACCAAGTGGCGAACGGGTGCGGCTAAATGTTCCGGGCGCCCTTGTCGGCCGGATCCAGGTCGCGCTCGACGCTGTCGGGATCAGGCATGTCGACATTGGGCGGCCAATGCTCGGCCTGACTGGCGCCCGAGCCGCTGTCGGTGTGGCGCACCACCGCGTCGATATCCAACGCTTCCGTCTCGGCCGGCGAGTGGCCGTCGCGCTGGAATTCGACATGCTCCGGATAGAAGGCGATCCTTCCCGCGATCGCGCCGACCGCGGCGTATGGGGCCTCGTACGACCACGCCGCGTTCTCGATGATCTGGCCGTCGCGATAGATCGTGAAGTACGCCGCGTCGCCCTTGTAGGGGCAGTGCGTCACCTTCTCGGCGCGCCGCAGGAACGCCATCTCGACGTCATCCCGCGAGAAGTAATAGACCGGCGGATAGTTGGCCTCGCGAAGGACGATCACGTCGTCGCTGTCGGCGATTCCATGGCCCTCGAAGATCACCCGCACCGTGCCGGGGACTCGATCGATCGTGATCGGATGGCTTTCGTCGGGGATCTTCATCTTCGGCTCCCGGGAAACGGAAAGGTCGCGAGGACAACGCGCGGAGGCGCGGCCAAGCTCCCGCGCCGGCCACGCGCGAAGGCGCGAACGGCATGCCGTTGCTTGTGAAACGGCGGGCCGCGTGATCTTCTCCCGGCCAATTGGGGTCGGCGAGGGCGATTTGACCCGGGCCGCGTCCGGGGGCGCGCGCCGGGTCGATCCGCGTGGCTCGTCATATGACTTGGAAGCTTGGGTAAGGCTTGGGTATGAACATTGTTATCGCCGCGGGCGTCCTGATCACGCTCGTGACCGGGATTCCTGTCCTCATCCAGCTTCTACGGGGCCATCCGCGCGGCCTGATCATCTGCTTCCTGGCCGAGATGTGGGAGCGGTTCTCCTACTACGGCATGCGCGGCCTGCTGATCTTCTATCTGACCCAGCACTTCCTGTTCGATTCGAAAGCCGCCAGCGGCCACTACGGCTCGTACACCTCGCTGGTCTATATCGTGCCGCTGCTCGGCGGCTTCCTGGCCGACCGCTATCTGGGCACGCGCAAGGCGGTGGCGTTCGGAGCCCTGCTGTTGGTCGCGGGGCATCTCGCCATGGCGGTCGAGGGCAAGCCGGCGGTCCAGACCTTGACCTACGGCGGTCAGGTCTATGAATTCCAGGCCGAGGGTCGGGGTGACCAGCGCGTCGCCAAGATGATCGTGGCCGGCAAGCCGTACGACGTCACCGCCACCGAGACCGGCGACTTCGCCGTCAAGGGTCTGCCCGCCGACGCGCCCATTCCCGCCGTGCTGGCCAAGAGCCAGTACAAGCTCGACGTCGCGGGTCGCGACCCGCTGTATCTGAACATCTTCTGGCTGGCCCTGGCGCTGATCATCGTGGGCGTCGGCTTCATGAAGGCCAACGCCGCCTCGCTGGTGGGCCAGCTCTATCCGCAGGGCGATCCGCGCCGCGATCCAGGCTTCACCCTCTACTACTACGGCATCAACCTGGGCTCGTTCTGGGCCGCGATTCTGTGCGGCGTGCTGGGGGTCAATGTCGGCTGGTGGGCCGGCTTCGGCGCGGCGGGCCTCGGCATGCTGGCCGGCTATGTCATCTTCGTGCTGGGCAAGCCCTGGCTTCTGGGCAAGGGCGAGCCGCCGGAACCCGAAAAGCTGAGAGAGAAGGTCGCCGGCCCGATCACCCGCGAGACCGTGATCTACGGGATTTCGTTGCTGGCGGTGGTCGCGGTGTTCTTCTTGGTGCAGCACACGCCCGTCGTCAGCGTCGCGCTGATCGCCGGCATGTTCGGGTCGCTGGGCTACATCCTGTGGCTAGCCTTCGCCAAGTGCGAGAAGGTCGAGCGCGAGCGCCTCTTGCTGGCCACGGTGTTGGTGCTGGGGGCGGTGGTATTCTGGACCCTGTTCGAACAGGCGGGCTCGTCCCTGAACCTGTTCGCCGCCACCAACGTCGATCTCAAGCTTCTCGCCAAGCCCGTCGAATGGTTCGGCGGCGCGGTGGTTCTGGGTTCGCCCGAGCAGTTGGCGGCCGCCGGAATCTCGGCGGCGGGCAGGCTGTGGGTCAACACCGGCTTCAACGCGGCCCAGACCCAGGCGATCAACGCTGGCTGGATCCTGATCTTCGCCCCGGTCTTCGCCGCCCTCTGGACGGTGCTGACCGCGCGCAAGATCAATCCCGGGCCGATGGTCAAGTTCGGCCTGTCGCTTAT
The DNA here is from genome assembly GCF_031454995.1 of Caulobacter segnis. Lineage (GTDB taxonomy): Bacteria > Pseudomonadota > Alphaproteobacteria > Caulobacterales > Caulobacteraceae > Caulobacter > Caulobacter segnis_E. The sequence goes on from NZ_JAVDRV010000008.1 coordinate 105,642, forward strand.
CCAGGTTGGGGCCGGCTTCCTGATCCTGCTGGTCGGCGCTCAGTTCGCCGACGGCGCCTTCAAGATGCCGCTGATCTTCCTGGTGCTCATGTACATGCTGCACACCACCGGCGAGATGTGCATGTCGCCGGTCGGCCTGTCGCAGATGACCAAGCTGTCGCCGGCCCATGTCGTCTCGTTCGTGATGTCGGTCTGGTACATGGCGCTGGCCATGGCCAACCTGTTCGGCGGCTGGATCGCCGGCATCGCCTCGACCGAGACCATCGGCGGTCAGGTGCTCGATCCGGGCGCGGCCCTGACGCAGTCGCTGATGGTCTTCAAGGTGATCGGTCTCGTCGCCATCGGCATCGGTGTGCTGTTCCTGGCGTTGTCGCCGGTCCTCAAGAAGTGGTCGCACGGCGCCGACGACGTCACGGCGTGACCCTGAAAGCGAAGGGCCCCGGCGACGATCCGGGGCCCTTCTCGGACATGGAGGGGCCACGTCCGTACTCCAGGTGGGAACGGCCCGGCGATGGCTCAAATCGCCGGACCGCTTTCCGCTCCTACCCGAAGCTCTTAGCGCGGCGTCTGGCCGCGCGATTCGAACGTCCGGTGGCCGAGTTCGCCAAGCGTGTTGCGACGATTGCGACGGTCGCCGGACTTGGGTTCAGCGTGCCGCGAGGGCGCGCGCGGGGAAAGTTACAAGCCGGAAAGCTGGATTAAACCTTCGACAGAAAAGACGCGTGGAGGCGGCATGGACAACGCGACGACGGTTCTGGTGGCGGGCGACCTCCAGGGCGCTGGCGGCGAGGCGCTGCTGGCCCTGAACAACGTCCATGCGCTGGAGTTGTCCTGGCTGGAGCCGGAGCGGCTGGGCAAGCTGGTCGCCGAGGCCTTCGTCGCGCGCCGCGTGGGCCTCGCCGACGCCCTGCTGTTGGCCTTCGACCAGGACGCCGATTACGACAGCGTCAACTTCCTGTGGTTCCGCGATCGCTTCGATCGCTTCGTCTATGTCGACCGCGTGGTCGTCGCCGACGCGGCGCGGGGCAGGGGGCTGGCGCGACGCCTGTACGACGACCTCTTCGCCGTCGCCCGCGCCGCCGGCCACGCGCGCATCGTCTGCGAGGTCAATTCAGACCCGCCCAATCCGGCGTCGGACGCCTTCCACGCCGCGCTGGGCTTCGTTCCGGTCGGAACGGCCCAGATCCATGGCGGCGAGAAGACGGTGACCTATCTGGAGCGGCGCCTCTAGACCGCCGTGCCGCCCACGGTCAGGCCGGTGATCTTCAGCGAGGGCTGACCCACGCCCACGGGCACGCCCTGGCCGGACTTGCCGCAGACGCCGATACCGGGATCGAAGTCGAAGTCGTTGCCGATCATCGTCACCTTGGTCAGGGCGCTGGGCCCGTCGCCGATCAGGGTCGCGCCCTTCACGGGGGCGGTGATCTTGCCGTCCTCGACCAGATAGGCCTCGGTGCACTGGAAGACGAACTTGCCGTTGGTGATGTCGACCTGACCGCCGCCGAAATGGGCGCAGTAGAGGCCGCGCTTCAGGGAGGCGATCATCTCCTGGGGATCGTCCTTGCCGGCCAGCATGCCGGTGTTGGTCATGCGCGGCATCGGCATGTGGGCGTAGGACTGCCGGCGGCCATTGCCGGTGGCCTTCATGCCCATCAGGCGCGCGCTCATCCGATCGTGCATGTAGCCCACCAGGACGCCGTCCTCGATCAGGACGGTGCGCTCGGTCGGCGTGCCCTCGTCGTCGACGGTCAGGGAGCCGCGACGGCCCGCGATCGAGCCGTCGTCGAACACGGTGACGCCCGGCGCGGCGACGCGCTCGCCGATTCGGCCCGAGAAGGCGCTGATGCCCTTGCGGTTGAAGTCGCCTTCCAGCCCGTGGCCGACGGCCTCGTGCAGCAGCACGCCGTTCCAGCCCGGGCCCAGAACCACGTCCATCTCGCCGGCCGGGCAGGCCACGGCGTCCAGATTGACCAGGGCCCGGCGCAGGGATTCCTCGACCTGCTCCTGCCACTTGTCCGGGCTGATCCAGGCGGCGAAGCCGGCGCGGCCGCCGGCGCCGGAGCTGCCGGTCTCGCGGCGACCGTCCTTCTCGACGGTCACCTGGACGTTGACCCGCACCAGCGGGCGCACGTCGCGGATCAGGCGGCCGTCGGCGCGCAGGATCTCGACGACGCGGCGCTCGCCGGCCATCGAGGCCATCACCTGCACGACGCGCGGGTCGCGGGCGCGGGCGAAGGCGTCGATTTCCTGCAGCAGGGCGACCTTGTCGGAGAAGTCGGGCGAGGAGACCGGGTTGTCCTCGCCATAGAGCTTTTCGTTGGTGGCGCGGGGGCCTTCGGCGGCGACGCCGGCGTGGCCGCGCTTGGCCAGGCTGGCCGAATCGGCGGCGCGGCGGATCGCGGCCTCGGAGATCTCGGCGGCGTGGGCGTAGCCGGCCGTCTCGCCGGCCACCACGCGCAGGCCAAAGCCCTCGCCGCTGTCGTAGGAGGCGCTCTTCAGCCGTCCGTCGTCGAACACGAAGGACTCGCTCTCGGAGCGTTCGAGGAAGAGCTCGCCGTCGTCGGCGCCAGCGAGGGCCTCGCCCAGGATCTGACGGGCGCGCTCGGGATCGACGCCGGCCGCGTCGAGCAGGGACAGGGAAGAGGCGGGGAAGGGAGCGTTCATGAGCCTACAGGTAGGCCTTCAAAGCGCATCCGTCACCCCGCCCCTTTTGTCGCGGATCAGTACTCGCGGCGGATTTCGCCCGAGCCGGTGATGTCGCTGACGACAGTCTTGGGCTCGGTGCGCAGCTCGACGTCGCCGCTGCCGGAGATCTGGATCTTGGCCTTGGCGGTGGCGAAGATCGCGCCGCCGCCGCTGCCGGAGACGTCGACCACGGCTTCCTTGGCCTTCAGGTCGCCGAGATCGACATGGCCCGAGCCAGAGTTGTCGATCGAGGCCATCTCAACGCGCCCCGCCGCCTCGACGTCGCCGCTGCCGCTGACGGTGACCCTGAAAGTCGGGTGGTCATAGCGACGGATGTCGAGGTCGCCCGACCCGCGCACGTCGAACTGGGTGACGTCCGGGGCAATGACCGTGATCTTCACGCGCTCGGAGTCGCTCTCGACCCGCAGGCCCATGGCGTCGATGGTCAGGCGGTCGTGATCGACGTCGTCGTTCCCTTCGAGGGTGAGACGGCCGCCATCGACGCGCAGGCGCTCGATATAGTCCTTGGGTCCGGACGCGACGATCTTGGCCTCGGGGCCTTGGATGAACACCACATCGACCGGGAGGTCGATGATCAGGTCGTTCTTTCCCGTCCACGCGAATGCCCGGTCGATCATCGGCGCGGGCCGTTCGCCATACACTCGGTTGGCGCCGGTATGGATGACCTTGCCGTTGTGCCGGACGACGATGGTTTCGTCGTAGCGGCTGAAGGGCAGTGTCCAGCCGTTCTTCATGATCTCGGGCCCGGCGATGGCCGCCACCCCGGCGAAGCAGCCGATGGCGAGCGCGAAGCTGGCCCCGGCGACGATGAGCGTGTTGCGGATCAACATAGTCCCCTCCTCTTGCGCTCAGGCTTGTTCGATGGCCGGCTTCAGCAGCCGGTAGTGAAGGCGGGCGTACCAGACGACCGCGTTGAAGACGCCGACGGTGACCAGGGTCAGCAGGGCGCCGAGGCAGGTGGCCAGGCCCATCAGGCCCAGGCCGGCCAGGAAGGCCGTGATCGGTCCCCCGGGCGGCGCCGTCAGGGGCCCCGCCGCGAAGACGAAGCCGCCCGAGACGAAGATCGCCACGACCGCGACCAGCACACCGAACAGCGCGCCCAGCACGCCCATCAGCAGCGGAAGCAGGACGATCACGTCGATGGCGCCCAGGCCAAGCAGGGCGATGACCGCCGCCATGGCGTTGGAGGGGTTCTTGCGCTCTTCCCACTGCTTGAGGCCGGCCTCGGCGCGAAGCTCGCGGGCCAGGCGATCGGGATCGCCCAGGGCGGCGGCGACCTCGGCCTCGCTGCGGCCGGCGGCCACGGCGTCGGCGAAGTGGGCCTCGTGATCGGCGACGATGTCGGCGATGGTGGTCACCGGCAGGCCGGCCAGACCCCGGCGCAGGCGGGTCATGAACTCGGCCCGGGTCATGCGGCGACTCCCACGATGGCGTTGACGGCCTGGGTGAAGGCGACCCACTCGGTCTTCTGCTGTTCCAGGCTGCGACGGCCCTCGGCCGTCAAGCGGTAGTATTTGCGCGGCGGACCGCTCTGGCTTTCCACCAGATAGGTCTCGACCAGCCCATCCGACTGCATGCGGCGCATCAGCGGATAGATCGTCCCTTCCCCCATATCGATGTCCCTCGTGAGCCTGCTGGCGATCTCGTAGGCGTAGCTGTCGGCGTGCGAGAGCAGGGCCAGCACGCACAGCGCCAGCACGCCTTTCTTCAGTTGGATTTCAATGGCTTCGGGCACGTCGTCCTCGCCTCGTTGGATGCTCTCTACTACCGCATGGTACTGAGTATCGCAAGGTACCTGTCCATGAACGATACGTAATGATGCGGAAATGGCGGGAGGCGCGAGGAGCGGGCTGACTTGGGAGGGGGAGGAAACGCGCGCGCGCTAAAGCCGCGCTCAGAGTGTGGTCTCTGGCGCTTGGCAACGGCTGGCGATGCGCGTATGCAGCCTCGGAACGGCCTTTTTTGGGGCGGGCTGCGTGTGACTTGGCGTCTTATTGGACGCTGTCGCTCGCACGACCGCATCGGGGGCCGTCATAAGCAAGTCGGCGCGGCGTGACATTGATCGACGTCAAACGATCATCGTCAAATCGCCGCCGAAACGGACCGTGAGGGACATGAAGGCGCAATTTTCGGGGATTCGGCGGATCTTGACGGGCGCCAGCGCGCTCGCCGCTAGTGTCGTTTTCGCGGGGCACGCCCTCGCCGAGGATCTGTTGGGGCAGCCGACGCCGGGGGCGATCGATCTGCAGCCCGCCGCGTCGGAGCTGAAGCACCACGCGATCTGGTTCCACAATGTGATCCTGCTGCCGATCATCACGGCCATCACCCTGCTGGTGCTGGGCCTGCTGATCTGGATCGTCGTTCGCTACAACAAGAAGGCGAACCCGGTTCCGGCCAAGTTCAGCCATAACACCACGGTCGAGGTCATCTGGACCCTGGTGCCGGTGCTGATCCTGATGGTCATCGCCATCTTCTCGTTCCGGCTGCTGTTCCACTACAACGACATGCCCAAGCCCTACATGACCGTGAAGGCCACGGGCTATCAGTGGTACTGGGGCTACGAATATCCCGACCAGAAGATCAGCGAGATCGTGTCGCTGCCGCTCACCAAGGAGCAGGCCGACGCCAAGAAGGTCCCGTATCTGCTGGCCGCCGACAACGCCATGGTGGTTCCGGTCGGCAAGGTGGTCCGCGTGCAGGTCACCGGCGCGGACGTGATTCACGCCTTCGCCCTGCCGGCCTTCGGCCTGAAGACCGACGCGATTCCCGGCCGCCTGAACGAAACCTGGTTCAAGGCCGAGAAGACCGGTGTGTTCTACGGTCAGTGCTCGGAGCTGTGCGGCGTCGACCACGCCAACATGCCGATCGAGATCAAGGTCGTGACGCAGGCCCAGTTCGACGCCTGGGTGAAGTCGAAGACGGCTCCGCCGGCTCCGGCCGCCGCCCCCGCCGAGGCCGCTCCCGCCGCCGCGACGCCCGCCGCGACCCCGGCCGCCGCTCCCGCTTCCGCTCCGGCCGCGGCGCCCGCCGCGCCGGCGGCTTAAGATACTCGCAGGATAAAGTCCGATGGCTCACGCCGCTGACATAGATCACCACGACGGCCACGACGCCGATCACAAGCCGCCCTTCTTCGCCCGCTGGTTCTTCTCGACGAACCACAAGGACATCGGCACGCTGTACATCCTGTTCGCCATCATGGCGGGCATCGTCGGCGGCGCCCTGTCGGGCCTGATTCGCTGGGAGCTGATGGAGCCGGGCGTCCAGGTGTTCTCCGACACCGGCCTGCTGGCTCAACTGGGCGTCTTCAAGGGCAAGCACGGCTACAACGCCGTGGTCACCGCCCACGCCCTGATCATGATCTTCTTCATGGTCATGCCCGCCATGATCGGCGGCTTCGGCAACTGGTTCGTGCCGATCATGATCGGCGCGCCGGACATGGCCTTCCCGCGGATGAACAACATCTCGTTCTGGCTGCTGGTCGCCGCCTGGATCCTGCTCTGCGTGTCGATGTTCGTCGACGGCGGCCCGGGTCACGGCTTCGGCGGCGGTTGGACGATCTATCCGCCGCTGTCCACGATCGGCCACAAGGGTCCGGCCATGGACCTGGCGATCCTGTCGCTCCACCTGGCTGGCGCTTCGTCGATCCTGGGCGCGATCAACTTCATCACCACGATCTTCAACATGCGCGCGCCGGGCATGACCCTGCACCGCATGCCGCTGTTCGCCTGGTCGGTGCTGATCACCGCCTTCCTGCTGCTGCTGTCGCTGCCCGTGCTGGCCGGCGCCATCACCATGCTGCTGACCGACCGTAACTTCGGCACCCACTTCTTCGACCCGGCCGCCGGCGGCGACCCCGTCATGTTCCAGCACCTGTTCTGGTTCTTCGGCCACCCGGAAGTGTACATCCTGATCCTGCCGGGCTTTGGCATCATCAGCCACATCGTCTCGACCTTCTCCAAGAAGCCGGTCTTCGGCTACCTGGCGATGGCCTACGCGATGGTCGCCATCGGCTTCGTCGGCTTCGTCGTGTGGGCGCACCACATGTACACCGTCGGCATGAGTATCAACCTGCGCGCCTATTTCGTGGCCGCCACGATGATCATCGCCGTCCCGACCGGCGTGAAGATCTTCAGCTGGATCGCCACGATGTGGGGCGGCTCGCTGGACTTCAAGACGCCGATGCTGTGGGCGATCGGCTTCATCTTCCTGTTCACGGTCGGCGGCGTCACCGGCGTCGTCCTGTCGAACGCCGGCATCGACTACAGCCTGCACGACACCTACTACGTGGTGGCCCACTTCCACTACGTGCTGTCGCTGGGCGCGGTCTTCGCCATCTTCGCGGGCTTCTACTACTGGTTCGAGAAGATGTGGGGCGTGAAGTACAACGAGTTCCTCGGCGCGGCCCACTTCTGGATCATGTTCGTGGGCGTGAACCTGGTGTTCTTCCCGCAGCACTTCCTGGGCCTGCAGGGCATGCCGCGTCGCTACATCGACTATCCGGAAGCCTTCGCGAAGTGGAACTATGTCTCGTCGGTGGGCTACATGATCACCGTCGTCGGCGTGGGCGTCTTCATGCTGGTGCTGATCGAGGCGGCGATCCGTCGTCGCAAGGCCGAGGCCAACCCGTGGGGCGAAGGTGCCACCACGCTGGAATGGACCCTGTCCTCGCCGCCGCCGTTCCACCAGTTCAGCGAACCGCCGGTGATCAAGGCGGACGACCACCACTAAGGGGGACGTCCGGACTGGACCAAGCGGGGGCGCGGCCGGGATCCAAGCAGGGTCTTGGCCGCGCCCTTCGCCCATCGAGCGAGACAGAAAAGCTCAGTATCGTACACCGATGAAGACCGCCGCCATGACCCCGGAAACCGCCTCGACCCCGACGGCGGACACCTCGCAAGCCGCGCGCTGGCAGGACTATTTCCAGCTGATGAAGCCGCGCGTCATGTCGCTGGTGGTCTTCACCGGCTTGACGGGGCTGCTGGCGGCTCGCGCGCCGATCCATCCGATCCTCGGCGCGGTGGCGGTGCTGTGCATCGCGATCGGGGCCGGCGCCTCGGGCGCGCTGAACATGTGGTACGACGCCGACATCGACCAGCAGATGCGCCGCACGCGCGGCCGCCCGGTCCCGGCCGGTAAGGTCAAGGGCGAGGAGGCCGCCTCTCTCGGCGTGGTCCTGTCCCTGCTCTCGGTGATGTTCCTGGGTTTCGCGATCAACTGGTTCGCGGCGGGCCTGCTTGCCTTCACCATCGTCTTCTACGCCGTCGTCTACACGATGTGGCTCAAGCGCTGGACCGCGCAGAACATCGTCATCGGCGGTCTGGCCGGGGCTCTGCCGCCGGCGATCGGCTGGGCGGCGGCCACGGGCCACGCGCCGCTGAACGCCTGGCTGATGGTCGCCATCATCTTCTTCTGGACCCCGCCGCACTTCTGGGCGCTGTCGCTGTACGTCACCACCGACTACGCCAAGGCCGGCGTGCCGATGCTGCCGGTGGTCAAGGGCGCGCGCGAGACGCGCAAGCAGATCCTGCTCTATAGCCTGGTCTTCGTCCCGATCTGCCTGGCCCCGGTTTTCACGGGCCTGGGCGGGCCGTTCTACCTAGCCGTCGCGGCCCTGGGCGGGGCGGTGTTCCTGCTCCTGGCCGCGCGGGTCTTCGTCAGCAAGGCCGGCGACGCGGCCGATCCGCGCGTGGCCGACCGGGCGCTCTATGAAGTCACCGAGGACGAGCGCGCCGCCGGCGCCAAGGCCGCCCGCAACCTGTTCGCCTTCTCGATTCTTTACCTGTTCGCCTTGTTCGCCGCCCTGCTGGGCGAGGCTGTGATGGGCGTGCGGGCGCTGGAGCTTCTGAAGTGAACAAGTCGATCGACACGAACGCGGAAAAGCAGGCCGCCAAGAAGGCGCGCGATGGTCGCAACATCGCCATCGGCCTGGGTCTGGCGGCGTTCGTCGTCCTGGTGTTCGTGGTCACCCTGGTGAGGCTGAGCGGCAATGTCCATCCGCACCCCTAAGGCGCCCCCAAAAGCCCCCAAGGGGCCGCCGACCCCGCAGGAAGCCATGGCCCGCCGCAACGGCCGGGTGGCGTTGATCTGCGCGGCGACCTTCTTCGGCATGGTCGGCGCCGCCTACGCGGCCGTGCCGCTCTACAAGCTGTTCTGCCAGGTCACCGGCTTCGACGGCACGGTCCGCAAGGCCGAGGTCGCGCCGACCCGGATCCTGGACCGCAAGGTGACGATCCGGTTCGACGCCAACATCCGCGAGCTGCCCTGGACGTTCCAGACGATGCAGGCCAGCCAGGACGTCCGCATTGGCGACACGGGCCTGGCCTTCTTCAAGGTCACCAACCCCACCGACAAGCCGATCACGGGCCGCGCCCTGTATAACGTCGTGCCGGAACAGGCGGGGCCGTACTTCCAGAAGCTGGAATGCTTCTGCTTCACCAGCCAGACGATCCAGCCCCACCAGACGGTGGAGTTCCCGGTCGTCTATTTCGTGGATCCCCAGTTCGCGGACGATCCCGAGACCAAGGGCAAGAGCGAGATCACGCTCAGCTACACGTTCTTCCCGGCCGTCGACGACGGCAAAGGCAAGACGGGCCAAGTCGCGGCCGCGACAACGCCCCGCATCGTCGAACCTCTTGGCGGCGCGCCGTCGAGAGGGCTATAGCTTTCAACGAGATCGCGGCGCGGGGGGACCAGCGACCGTGTTCAGAGGGATATAAGGGTTAGCAGCAACATGGCCGGCGCCGTCAAACACGACTACCACATCCTTCCGCCCAGCCCCTGGCCGTTCGTCGGCTCTATGGCCGCGACCATCATGGCGATCGGTCTGATCGGCTGGATCAAAGGCGGCGTGCTTGGCATCGAGAAGGGCAACTGGGCCATTTTCGCGGCCGGTATCGCTGGCGTGCTCTACACCATGTTTGGGTGGTGGTCGGACGTGGCCAAGGAAGCCAAGGCCGGCGACCATACCCCGGTCGTCTCGATCGGCCTGCGCTACGGCATGATCCTGTTCATCGCCTCGGAAGTGATGTTCTTCGTGGCGTGGTTCTGGATGTTCTTCGAGATGGCGCTGTTCCACGAGCACCGCACGCTCTCGACCATCGAGGAAGTCCGCACCGCCTGGGCCGCCTGGCCGCCGGCCGGCGTCGAGACCGTCTCGGCCTGGCACCTGCCGCTGATCAACACCCTGACCCTGCTGCTGTCGGGCACGACCGTGACCTGGGCGCACCACGCCCTGCAGGTCGGCGACCGCAAGGGCGCCAAGTGGGGTCTGATCCTGACCATTCTGCTGGGCGCGCTGTTCACGACCATACAGGTCTATGAGTACGCTCACATCAACCACGAGCAGCTGTTCTATTCGGAAGCCGCCGCCAATTCGGGCCTCTATGGCTCGACCTTCTTCCTGGCCACGGGCTTCCACGGCTTCCACGTGTTCGTCGGCACGATCTTCCTGCTCGTCTGCCTGATCCGCCTGATGAACGGCGCCTTCACGCCCAAGCAGCACTTCGGCTTCGAAGCGGCCGCCTGGTACTGGCACTTCGTGGACGTCGTCTGGCTGTTCCTGTTCGCCTTCATCTACGTGATCTTCGGGGCCTCGGCCCACTAAGGTCTTAGGATCCAAGGGGCCCGGAACGCCGACCAGCGTTCCGGGCCTTTTTCGTTTCGGGAGGTTCTCGTGACCCATTCGCCTTCTTTTGGGACCAACCCCTACGCCGCCGGCGCGCGCGGCCTCTGCCCCCACTGCGGCGAGGGCTATCTGTTCGACGGATTCCTGAAGGTGGCCCCGACCTGCGAGGCCTGCGGCTTCGAGCTCGGCAAGTACGAGACCGGCGACGGCGCGGCGACCTTCGTGATCCTGATCGCGGGCACGGTCTGCGCGTTCGGCGCGCTGTTCTCGATGTTCGCCTGGAACTGGCCGGTCTGGCTGCTGCTGGTCGTCTGGCTGCCGGCGGTGCTCGTGATCACGCTCGGACTCATGCGACCGGCCAAGGGCTTGATGGTCGCCGCCCAGGTCGCCCAGAAGGCCTCCGAGGCCGGCCGCGACCATGTCTGATATCCGGCCAAGGAAGGATGGCTTTCCCGTCGGCCTGACGATCGCCACGGCGATCTCGTTCGCCATTCTGTGCGGCCTGGGCGCCTGGCAGATGCAGCGCCTGCACTGGAAGCAAGGCGTCCTCGCCCGGATCGAGGCCCTGAAGACCGCGCCGGCCATGCCGCTGGTCCAGGTGCTGACGGAAAAGACCCGTCCCGAGGATCTGGCTTGGACCCGGGTCAGCGTCGACTGCGGCGACGTCGCCGGCGAGCCCTTGCCGCTCGTCTATGGCGTCCGCGACGGCGATGTCGTTTGGCGGGCCCAGGCGCCCTGCGCGGTGCTGGCGGGCCCCTACAACATGATCCTGGTTGATCGCGGCGTCGTCCCGGCCCTAAGCGGCCAGGTGGCGCCGGCGGCGCGGTCTTTCGCCCCTCCGCGTCGGGTCGTCGGCGTCCTGATCCCGACGGCCCAACTCGGCGGCGACCGAGCCAAGGTCCTAGACCGGTTCACGGGCCGCGCGCCCGCGCCTCTGGTGCTGATGGCCGAGGCCGAGACCCCCGCGCCGGCGGGAATCACGCCCGCGCCGCTTCCGGCAGAAATTTCCAATCGGCACCTCGAATACGCCCTGACGTGGTTTGGTCTTGCCGTAACCCTGCTGTTTATCTATGCCGCCATGCTCTGGCGAAGAGTGAGACCCTGATGCGTTACGTGTCGACCCGCGGGCAGTCCGCGCCCATCGGCTTCCTGGATGCGGTGCTGGCCGGCCTGGCCCCCGACGGCGGCCTGTACGTGCCGTCCGAGTGGCCGAGCTTCCGCTCGTCGGAGATCGCGGCCTTCGCCGGCAAGTCCTACGCGCAGGTCGCCGCCGCCGTGGTCGGCAAGTTCGTCGGCGACGACATCCCCAAGGAAGACCTGGCCCAGATGTGCGAGGAGGCCTACGCCACCTTCGCCCACACCGCCGTCGTCCCACTGAAGCAGCTGGGCCCCAACCGCTTCCTGCTGGAGCTGTTCCACGGCCCGACCCTGGCCTTCAAAGATGTCGCGATGCAGCTGCTGGGCCGCCTCTACGACTATGTGCTCGAGCGCCAGTCGCGGAAGATGACCATCATCTGCGCCACCTCGGGCGACACCGGCGGCGCGGCCGTCGAGGCGTTCCGGGGCCGCAAGAACGCGCGCATCGTCGCGCTCTTCCCGGAGGGCCGGATCAGCGCCGTGCAGCGCCGGTTCATGACCACGGCGACCGACGCCAACGTCGCCTGCATCTCGGTGCTGGGCTCGTTCGACGACTGCCAGGCCATCGTCAAGCAAGCCTTCCAGGACGACCAGTTCCGTCACGGGGTGGACCTGTCGGGCGTCAACTCGATCAACTGGGCGCGGATCGCCGCGCAGAGCGTCTACTACTTCACCGCCGCCGTCGCCCTGGGGGCGCCGGCCCGTGAAGTGGCGTTCGTGGTGCCCACGGGGAATTTCGGCGACGCCTACGCCGCCTTCGTCGCCAAGAAGCTGGGCCTGCCAATCCACTCGATCACGGCGGCGACCAACTCCAACGACATCCTGGCCCGCGCTTTCGAGACCGGCCGCTACGCGCGCGGCGCGGTGGCGGCGACCCAGAGCCCGGCCATGGACATCCAGGTCGCCAGCAACTTCGAGCGTCTCTATTTCGAGGCCGTGCGCCGTGACGCCGTCGAGACCGAGCGCGCCTTCCGCGCCTTCGCCGACACCGGGCTGCTGGACATCCCGCCGGCCGCCCACGCCTGGATGCGCGAGCTGTTCCGAGGCGCGTCGGTTAGCGAGGCAGACACCGCCAAGACGATGCTCTCGACGCTGAACGAGACCGGCGAGATCGTCGATCCGCACACGGCCGTCGGCCTGGCCGCCGCGCGAGGCGTCGACGTCAAGCCGTCGGTGCCGGTCGTGGTGCTGTCGACCGCCCACCCGGCCAAGTTCCCCGAAGCCGTCGAGGCCGCCATCGGCGTCCCGCCGATCACGCCGCGCGCCACGCCCGACCTCTCCAAGAAGCCGGAGAAGTTCGAGCGCCTGCCCGCCGACGGCGCGGCGGTGAAGGCCTTTGTCCGCACCTTCGCGGCGACGACCTGACGTCGCGCCGCCCTCGGAGTGGCCGCGGGGGCGTTTAGCGACTATATGCAGCGCGCCCTCCATCTCCCCCTTTCGCGGGGGAGGCGTAAAAAGAGCTGAATGACCGCCACCCTCCGCACCCTGAAGAACGGCGTCCGCGTCGTGTGTGACCCGATGCCGGGCCTCGAGACCCTGGCGCTCAGCGTGGTGGCCGGACGCGGCGCGGCCTATGAGGATCCGGCCCGATCGGGTTGGTCGCACCTCCTGGAGCACATGGTGTTCAAGGGCGCGGGCCAGCGCTCGGCGCGCGACATTGTCGAGGTGATCGAAAGCGCTGGCGGCTCGATCAACGCCGCGACGGGTTACGAGCGCACCAGCTTCCAGGTGCGGGCGCTGAAGGGCGGCCTTGATCTAGGCATGGACGTCATCGCCGACCTGGTCCGCCGCCCGACCCTGGACCCCGCCGACCTCGCCCGCGAGAAGCAGGTGGTCGCCCAGGAGATCGCCGAGGCGGCCGACGCCCCCGACGACTATGTCTTCGACCTGATCCAACGCGCCAGTTGGGGCGACCACCCGGTGGGGCGTCCGATCTTGGGCAGCGACGCCACGGTCGAGGCCGCCAGCGTCGAGGCGCTGTCCGATTGGCGCGGCGCGCTGTACGCCGCCGATCGTCTGGTCGTCAGCGCCACCGGCGCGGTCGACGAGGCCGAGCTGATGGCCGCCGCCGAGCGCGCCTTTGGCGACCTGCCAGCGACGCCGGGCGAGGCTGTCCCCGTCGCCGCGCATTTCATCGGCGGTCCCCAGAGCGAGGCGCGCAAGCTGGAGCAGAGCCACCTCGTCTTCATGCTGCCGGCCTGTGGCGCGCGCGATCACGACTACTTCGCCCTGCGGATTTTCGCCGAGGTGCTGGGCGGGGGCATGTCCTCGCGCCTGTTCCAGGAGGCGCGCGAGAAGCGCGGCCTCGCCTACAATATCGACGCCTATGCCGACACCTACGCCGACCACGGCGCGCTAGGGATCTATGTCGGCTGCGCGGCGTCGGACGCGGTCGAGACCGCCAAGGTCTGCGCGGCCGAGGTCGAGAAGCTTGTCGCGCGCATCGACGATGCCGAACTGGCCCGCGCCAAGGCCCAGTTGAAGGCCCACATGTTCATGGCGCGCGAGCAGCCGCTGTCGCGGGCCGAACAGGGCGCGGGGCAGGTGCTGCTGTTCGATCGCCTCTATGCGCCGGCCGAGCTGGCCGGCGAGGTCGACGCCGTGACGGCCGACGATGTCGCACGCCTGGGACGGCGGCTCCTGGCCGACGGCCGCGCCGCCTCCGCGGTGCTGGGCGCCAAGACCGCGCTGAAGGCGGGCGAGGCGTTCGACAAGACGTTGTTCTCCGCCGCCTGACGTCGGAAGGTGCGCCCGTGATTGATCTCCAGCCTTCGCCGCGCCCGTGCTCCCGTCGTTCCTGAAACCTCGTCCCGCGTTGCGCCTGCAAGGGCGGGCCGTCTATCTGCGGCCGCCGAAGCCGAGCGACCATCGCGCCTGGGCGGCCCTGCGCGGGCGCTCGCGATCGTTCCTGGAGCCTTGGGAGCCGGTCTGGCCTGAGCACGACCTGACCCGCGCCGCGTTTCGGGCGCGCCTGGCCGCCTATGCGCGCGAGATGGCGATGGATGAGGCCTATCCATTCTTCGTCTTCCGCCGCGCCGACGACGCCCTGGTCGGCGGCGTGCGGCTTTTCCACGTGCGGCGTGGCGTCGCCCAGATGGGGACCATCGGCTACTGGATTGGCCAGCCCTTCGCGCGCCAGGGCCATACGCGCGACGCCGTCGAGACCTTGATTCGCTTCGCCTTCAAGGGCTTAGGGCTTCACCGCCTGGAAGCCGCGTGCATGCCCGAAAACGCCCCCTCGGCCGCGCTGCTGCTGAAATGCGGCTTTTCCGAGGAGGGATACGCCCACGCTTATTTGAAAATTAACGGCGATTGGCGAGATCATCGTCTGTTCGGCCTCGTGGCGCCCGAGTGAGTGAGGGTGTCGCGGCGTGGCCGACGCGGCGGGACGAGTATGTCTTTTCGGACAGGCGAGCGACGAATCTGGGACACGACCGCGACGCTCGAGGCGTTGGGCGGAGCCGATGTCGCGCTCTGGATCTGGGAGCCTGAATCCGATCGCCTGCGCCTGAATGGCGCGGCCCGCGCCCTGGGTCTTGGCCCGTTGGCCCCCGAATGCTCCTCCGCCGCCTTCCGCGCCCTGGCCCTGCCGCAGGATCGCGCCCAGGCCGAAGAGGTCCTGAAAGTCCGTGAGCCCGGCCAGCCGGTCGTCGCCCGTTTCCGCGTGCGCGGCGGCGAGGTCTGTCTGTGGCGCGGCGTCTGGCTGGAGGAGGGGGTGCGCGCCGCGGGCGTGGTCGCCGCCGAAACCAAATTCTCCGCGTCCGAACGCTGCGACCTGACCGGCCTGCTGGACCGACGCAGCTTTATCGCCCGCGCCCGCGAGCGCTTGTCCGAGGTCGGCGCGCACGAGCTGGTCGTCGCCGACCTCGACCGCCTGCGGCGCCTGAACGAGGCCCTGGGCCACGATCGCGCCGACTTGGTCCTGGCGGCCCTGGGCTCGCGCCTCGTCGCCGCCTTTCCATCCGACGCCGTCCTGGGCCGTATCGGCGAGGACGAGTTCGCCGTGCTGTGCACGCCGGACGGCTACGAGCCCGCCGAGATGCTGCGCGAGGCGCTGGAGCAGCCGCTTCGCATCGCCGGCTTCGATATCCACCCCACGCTGTCGGTCGGCGCCGTGTCGGCCGAGGGCGGTCTGGAGGCTCCGGATCCCGCCGAGTTGCTGCGCCGCGCGGAGCTGGCCGTCGAGGCCGCCGCCGCCGCCGGCCGTGGCGGCGCGGCGGCGTACGGCCGCTCGATGGAGACCGACGGCCTGTCCCGCCTGGCGCTGGAGGCCGATCTGCGCGGCGCCATCGGTCGCGGCGAGATCATCCCTTACTTCCAGCCCGTGGTGCGCCTGTCGACCGGCGCGCTGTCGGGCTTCGAGGCCCTGGCCCGCTGGATCCACCCGCGTCGGGGCATGCTGCCGCCCGACGAGTTCCTGCCGCTGATCGAAGAGATGGGGCTGATGAGCGAGCTGGGCGCGCACATGATGCATGCGGCCGCCCGTCAGCTGTCGATCTGGCGCGCCTGCCATCCGGCGATGAGCGCCATGACCGTCAGCGTCAATCTCTCGACCGGCGAGATCGATCGGCCGGGGCTCGTGGACGATGTCGCCCAGACCCTGCGCGACAACAACTTGCCGCGCGGCGCGCTGAAGCTGGAGGTCACCGAAAGCGACATCATGCGCGATCCCGAGCGCGCGGCCGTGGTGCTGCGGACCCTGCGCGACGCCGGCGCTGGCCTGGCGCTGG
The DNA here is from genome assembly GCF_031454995.1 of Caulobacter segnis. Classification (GTDB taxonomy): domain Bacteria; phylum Pseudomonadota; class Alphaproteobacteria; order Caulobacterales; family Caulobacteraceae; genus Caulobacter; species Caulobacter segnis_E. Next base: position 121,839 of record NZ_JAVDRV010000008.1, read on the forward strand.
ACGATTTCGGCACCGGTTTCTCGTCGCTGTCGTACCTGACGCGCCTGCCGTTCGACACGCTGAAGATCGACCGCTACTTCGTCCGCACCATGGGCGCCAACGCCGGCTCGGCCAAGATCGTCCGCTCGGTCGTCAAGCTGGGCCAGGACCTCGACCTCGAGGTTGTCGCCGAAGGCGTCGAGAACGCGGAAATGGCGCGCGCCCTGCAGGGGCTGGGCTGTGACTACGGTCAGGGCTTCGGCTATGCGCCGGCCCTCTCGCCGCAGGAGGCCGAGGTCTATCTGAACGAAGCCTATGTCGACGGCGCCGCGCCGGTGAAGGCGCGGGGCTAGTAGATCGAGATCCTCCCTCGCGTAGCGGGGGAGGCGGCCCAGAGGGCCGGAGGGGGAGGTTCTCCTGGCCCGACCTTTCCCCTCTCCGTCGGCTACGCCGACACCCCTCCCAGAGGGAGAGGATTTCCTAGGCCTGTCCCGTCTGCGCCGACAGGTGGTCGGCGCTGATCCCGAGCTTCGCCAGAGCCCGCGTCCACTTGTGCTCGTGGTCCTCGTCGAACAGCAGGCTCTCGTCGGCGTCGCAGATCAGCCAGATGTTGTCGCGCAGTTCCTGCTCCAGCTGTCCGGGCCCCCAGCCGGCGTAGCCTAGCGCCAGGATCGCCTTGCGCGGGCGACGCATCGGGCTGGCCATGGCGTCCAGCACGTCGCGGGTGGCGGTCAGGCTCAGGCCCTCGGCGATCGGCAGGGAGGAGTCCGGCGAATGGAAGTCGTCGGTGTGCAGCACGAAGCCGCGCTCGCGCTCTATCGGCCCGCCCAGCAGGACCAGGTCGCTCGGCGCGTGGATGTCGGACTTCACGCCCAGCCGTTCCAGCAGCTCGAACACGGTCAGGCCCTCGACCGGGCGGTTCACCGCCAGGCCCATCGCCTGCTCCTCGTCGTGGGCGCAAAGGTAGAGCACGGCCCGCTCGAAACGCGGGTCCTCGATGCCGGGCATCGCCACCAGAAGACGGCCCGTCAGAAACTCGCCTTCGTCCTCGTCGTCGATCATGTTGGCCATGACCAGAGCATTGGCTCTCCGTGTGACGCTTTCAAGTCGCGGCGCTTAGAATCCGCTCGGCGGTTTCCCAAAACGGTGGCTTGGCGGTCGGGCGACGCGGGGATATCTCCAAGACCTTCGAAAACGCACAACAGAGGAACACGGCCCATGGCGATCAAGGTTGGCGACACGCTGCCGGCGGCGACTTTCATGACCAGCACGGCCGAAGGGCCGGCGCCGATCAGCACCGACGATATCTTCAAGGGCAAGACCGTGGCGCTGTTCGCCGTGCCGGGCGCCTTCACCCCGACCTGCTCGGCCAAGCACCTGCCGGGCTTCAAGGAAAAGGCCGCCGAACTCAAAGCCAAGGGCGTGGATACGATCGCCTGCGTCTCGGTCAACGACGTCTTCGTGATGAAGGCCTGGGGCAAGGACCAGGGCATCGACGGCGAAGTGCTGCTGCTGGCCGACGGCAATGGCGACTTCACCCGCGCCATCGGCCTTGATTTCGACGGCAGCAAGTTCGGCATGGGCGCGCGCTCGCAGCGCTACTCGCTGATCGCCAAGGACGGCGTCGTCACCCAGCTGAACATCGAGGAAGCCGGCCAGTTCAAGGTCTCGTCGGCCGAGTATCTGCTGGAACAGCTGTAGACCTGATGCTCCCCCGCCTCGCGGGGGAGCACCTAACCCGCCGTCGGCCTCGCCCAGCGCGTTCAGCGCCAGGTCAGGCCGAGCCCGCCCAGCGGCGGCTCGTACGCCATGCTGGCGGCCTAGAGGGTGAAGCGGATCCGCTGATCCAGCGAGCGCGTCGGCGGCGTCTCCATGACAGGGCTCTCCCTTGAGTCGCGAAAAATGATATCGCGATAAATAATCCTCTGGACTCTGCCTCGGATCGGGTTTAGCTATCTCCTTGTCGCGATAATCATTATCGCAAACAAGGAAATGAGGGATCATCATGAGCCAGTCGAACCAAGCTTCCCGCCGTGGTCTGATGACCGCTGGTCTCGGCCTCGCCGCGGCCGCCGCCGCCGCGCCCCTGGCCGTCCAGGCCGCGACCCCCGAGGCCGCCGCCAAGCCGACCACCAGCCGCGCCCAGAGCGGCTTCGTCACCACCCGGGACGGTGTCCAGATCTTCTACAAGGACTGGGGCCCCAAGACCGCCCAGCCGATCGTGTTCCACCACGGCTGGCCGCTGTCGTCCGACGACTGGGACGCCCAGATGATGTTCTTCCTGCTGAAGGGCTACCGGGTCATCGCCCATGATCGTCGCGGTCACGGTCGCTCGACCCAGACCGACACCGGCAACGAGATGGACACCTACGCCGCCGACGTCATCGCCCTGACCGATCACCTGGACCTGAAGAACGCCATCCACGTCGGCCACTCGACCGGCGGCGGCGAGGCCATCCACTACGCCGCCCGCGCCAAGCCGGGCCGCGTGGCCAAGGTGGTGCTGATCGGCGCGGTGCCGCCGATCATGCTGAAGACCGCCGCCAATCCGGGCGGCCTGCCGATCGAGGTGTTCGACGGCTTCCGCTCGGCCCTGCTGGCCAACCGCGCCCAGTTCTTCCGCGACGTCCCGGAAGGCCCGTTCTACGGCTTCAACCGTCCGGGCGCGAAGGTCAGCCAAGGCCTGATCGACAACTGGTGGCGCCAAGGCATGACGGGCGGCGCCAAGGCCCACTACGACTGCATCAAGGCTTTTTCGGAAACCGACTTCACGCCGGACCTGAAGAAGGTCGACGTTCCGGTCCTGATCATGCACGGCGAGGACGACCAGATCGTCCCGATCGCCGACAGCGCCCATCTGGCCATCAAGCTGGTCAAGAAGGGCACGCTGAAGACCTATCCGGGCCTGCCCCACGGCATGGCGTCGACCCACCCCGAGGTGATCAACGCCGACCTGTTGGCCTTCTTCAAGGCGTAGGGGCGACTCGCCTAACCGTGTCATCCCGGGCGGCGTAGCCGACCCGGGACCCAGGGGCCGGCGCACTGCCGCTCGCCCCTGGGTCCCGGCTCTCCGCTTCGCTGCGGCCGGGATGACACAGTTTTAGGTGATGGCTTTACGCCCCCAAAACCTCGGGCGTCATGGCCTCCAGGTCCGCCGCGCCCAGCAAGACCCCAGCCGCCGCGCCGGGGACTTGCGCCAGCACGCTCTCGGCGAACACGCGAGCCAGGGCGCGCTTGCTTTCGGCCCAGGCCGTGTCGGCCTCGCCAGCCGCCGCCAGGGCGCCCTTGGCCAGCATCCAGCCGCCGACCACGTCGCCCAGCAGCTTCAGATAGGCCGTGGCGCCGGACAGGGCGTCGGGCATGGCCTTGGCGCGGCGTTCGACCAGCCAGGCGGTGGCGCCGGCGGCGGCGTCGAGCGCGGCCTCCAGACGCAGGCCGACGCCCTTCAGGTCGGAGCCCTTCAGGTCCTCGATGGTGTCGCGGATGTCGTCCATCAGGTCGGCGACCGCCTGGCCCTCGCCCATCGACAGCTTGCGGCCCACGAGGTCGATGGCCTGGATGCCGTTCGTGCCCTCGTAGATCGGGGCGATGCGGGCGTCGCGATAGTGCTGGGCCGCGCCGGTCTCCTCGATGAATCCCATGCCGCCGTGGATCTGCACGCCCTGCGAGGCCACCCAGACGCCGACATCGGTCGACCAGGCCTTGGCGATCGGGGTCAGCAGCTCCTCGCGCAGCTTGGCGCTGGTCCGGGTCGTCTCGTCGGCGGCGGCGCGGGCCAGGTCGGCGGCGACGGCGGTCGACAGGCAGATGCCCCGCGCGGCCTCGATGTGAGCCTTCATCAGCACGAGCGAGCGGCGCACGTCCGGATGATCGAACAGGCGCGAGGGATAGGCCTGCGTCCAGGCCGAACGCCCCTGGGCGCGGTCCTGGCTGAAGGCCAGGGCCTGCTGGTAGGCGCGCTCGGCGATGGCGGTCCCTTGCGTCCCGACCTGCAGGCGCGCGGCGTTCATCATCGTGAACATGTTGGGCAGGCCCTGGCCCAGGCCCCCAACCAGCTCGGCCTTGGCACCCTCGAACAGCATCACGCAGGTGGGCGAGCCATGGATGCCCAGCTTGTGCTCCAGCCCGCCGACCCGGAGGGCGTTGGCCTCGCCGAGCTTGCCGTCCTCGCCGACCAGCACCTTGGGGGCCAGGAATAGCGAGATGCCCTTCACGCCGGGAGGCGCGTCGGGCGTACGGGCCAAAACGAGGTGGACGATGTTGTCGGCCGCGTCGTGGTCGCCCCAGGTGATGAAGATCTTCTGGCCGGTGATCCTCCAGCCGCCCTCGCCGTCGGGCGTGGCCAGGGTGGTCAGGGCCGCGAGGTCCGAGCCCGCCTGCGGCTCGGTCAGGTTCATGGTGCCGGTCCATTCGCCCGACACCAGCTTGGGCAGGTAGAGCGCCTTCTGGCGGTCCGAGCCGTGGTGATCCAGCGCCTCGATCGCGCCCAGGCTCAGCATGGGGCAGAGGCCGAAGGCCATGTTGGCCGCCTGGATCATCTCCAGAACCGCGACCTCCAGCGTCTTGGGCAAGCCCTGGCCGCCATGCTCGGGCGCGGCGGCGAGGCCCGCCCAGCCGCCCTCGGCGAACTGCCTGTAGGCGTCGGCGAAGCCCGGGGCGCAGCGAACCACGCCGTTCTCCAGCTTGGCGCCCACGAGGTCGCCGGCGCGATTCAGCGGCGCCAGGACGTCGGCCGCGAAGGCCCCGGCCGCCTCCAGCACCGCCGCCACGGTGTCGGCGTCAGCCTCGGGGAAGGCGTCGGCCAGCCGATCGAAGCCCGCCGCGTGGCGCAGCGAGAAGGCGAGGTCGCGAACGGGGGCGCGGAAGGTCATGGCCGACGAAGCTCCAGATTATCGGCGTTCTGTTTAGGCGTGAGCGGTACGGACGCCAAGCCGACCACAGATTTGTTGGCCAGGTAACGACCTCGTGATCGTCGGCCCCTTCAAAGCTGTGCCTGACTCCTTAAGTCGGGAAAACCGTAACTGATGCTGTTTTAATTGGAGATCTCCGATGTCCCGCCGTTTCGCCTCGCTCGCCTATGGCGCGCTCGCCGTGGCCCTGCTCTCGGCCCCCGTCGCCTTCGCGGCGCCGGGCGTCACCTCCACCAAGCCCGCCGACCTGCCGGCCGGCCACTACGTGCTCGACAAGACCCACGCCTCGGTCGTGGGCAAGATCAAGCACATGGGCTTCTCAAACTATCAGTTCCGCTTCACCAAGGTCGACGCCAGCTTCGACTATGATCCGAAGGCCCCGCAGGACGCGAAAATCTCGGTGAGCATCGATCCGGCTTCGATCGACACCTCGACGGGCGCTGATGCCTTTGGCCTGAAGTTCAACAAGGAGCTGGCTGGCGACGGCTGGCTGGAAGCGGGCAAGTTCCCGACCGCGACCTTCGTCTCGACCAAGGTCGAGCCGGGCGCGGGCCAGGCGGGCAAGGTCTACGGCGACTTCACGCTGCACGGCGTGACCAAGCCGATCGTGCTGGACGTGACCTTCAACGGCGTCGGCTCGAGTTTCGTCCCGGGTAGCGTCAAGACCGGTTTCTCGGCCTCGACCACCATCAAGCGTTCGGACTTCGGCGTCAGCAAGTACGTGCCGCTGGTCGGCGACGACGTCGCGCTGAGCATCGAAGTCGAGTTCGACAAGAAGTAATCTGTTGGCGCATCGCGCGGGCCCCCTCGGACCGGCGCGATGCGCTCTTCCTTTCCGTGTCTGGCCTTGCCCGCCTGGAGTAAACGATGGCCGCGACCCGCACGCGCTACACGACAGTGGCGATTGTTCTGCACTGGCTGATCGCCGCGACCATCATCTTCCAGATCATCGTGGGCTGGCGCATGGGCGACGGGCCGAAAGGCTCGCCGACGACCTTCGCGCTGTTCCAGCTGCATAAGTCCATCGGCTTCACGATTCTGCTGCTCAGCCTGGCGCGTCTGGCGTGGCGACTGTTCAACCGCTCGCCGGCGCCGCCTTCGCATCAGCCGCGATGGGAGCGGATCGCCTCCAAGATCGTGCACGTGGGCTTCTACGTCGTCATGATCGGCCTGCCGCTGACGGGCTGGATCCTGGTCTCGACCAGCCGCGTGGTCGTGCCGACCCTGTGGTGGGGCGTGATCCCGTGGCCGCACCTGCCGGGCCTTCCCGAGCTGGCCGCCGGTCCCAAGCATGTTTGGCACGAGGTCGGCGAGATCGGCCACGGCGTGCTGGTCAAGCTGACCTACCTTCTGCTGGCCCTGCACCTGGGCGCGGTGGCCAAGCACCAGATCCTCGACAAGGACGAGGTGTTCCAGAACATGGCGCCGGGCGCCAAGCCTGGTCTGAAGGAGCCGCGCGCCTGGCTCGCCGCCGCCGGCTTCGCCGCCGTGGTCGCAGCGGGCTACCTGTTCACCCCGACGCTCAAGGCCGCCAAGCCGATCGCGCCGCCGCCCGCCGCTGACGCCGCGGCGCCGGCCGCGCCCGCCGCGCCCGCGCCCGCCCAGCAGGCCGCTCCGATCGCCGACGCCGCCAAGCCGGAGGCCGTCGCCGCCGAACCCGAGTCCGCCTTGAAGGACCCCGTGGCCTGGGCCGTCCAGAAAGGCGCGAGCCTGACCTTCTCGGCCACCTGGTCGGGCAGTCCGATCGAGGGCCGCTTCAACCGCTGGACCGCCGACATCCTGTTCTCGCCCGAAGCGCTGGAACGCTCGAAGCTGACCGTCGGCGTCGACATGGCCTCGGCCGTGACCGGGGACGACCAGCGCGACCAGAGCCTGCCCAGCGGCGACTTCTTCGACACCGCCGCCCATCCCAAGGCGACCTTCACGGCCAGCAAGTTCCGCAAGACGGGCGAGGGTCAGTACGTCGCCGACGGGACCCTGGACCTGCGGGGCGTGAAAAAGCCGCTCAGCCTGCCGTTTTCCTTGAAGATCGTCGGCGACACGGCGACCGCGCGCGGTGTAACCACCCTCGACCGGACCACGTTCGGGGTTGGACAGGGCGAATGGGCGTCAACGGATCAGATCGCGGCCAAGGTGAAGGTCAGCTTCTCGCTGACCGCCAAGCGGAAATAGAGGCCGCGGCCAGCGCCCTGCGCGCGGGCGGTCTCGTCATCCTGCCGACGGAGACCGTCTACGGGCTCGGCGCCGACGCGGCCAATCCGACGGCGGTGGCGGCGATCTTCGCGGCCAAGGGGCGCCCGCGCTTCAATCCGCTGATCGCCCACGTCGCCGACCTGGAGACCGCCGAGCGGATCGCCGACTTCGATCAGCGCGCCCGCGATCTGGCCCGCGAGTTCTGGCCGGGCCCGCTGACCATCGTGGCGCCGATCAAGGACGGCGCGGCCGTGTGCGACCTGGCGCGCGCGGGCCTCGACACCGTGGCCATCCGCGTGCCGCGCCATCCGGTTTCCCGCGCCGTGCTGGCCGCGTTCGGAGGGGCCGTTGTCGCCCCCTCGGCCAACCGCTCGGGCCGGCCCAGCCCCACCACCTACGCCGACGCCATGGCCGAGACCGGCGACAAGGCCGCCGCCGCTCTGGACGGCGGTCCCTGCGCCGTCGGCCTGGAGTCGACCGTCGTCTCCGTTCTGGACGGCCAAGCGCGGCTGCTGCGCCCTGGGGCGGTGACCCGCGTCCAGCTGGGGCAAATCGTCGGCCCGCTGGCCGAGGCCGACGACGACGCCAAGCGCTCGCCCGGACGCCTCGCCCTGCACTACGCCCCCGACGCGCCGGTGCGGATCAACGCCAAGGCGCCCAAGCCGGGCGAGGCCTTCCTGGCCTTCGGCGGCGGGGCCAGCGGGGAGGGGGTGTTCAACCTCAGCCCGGCCGGCGATCTGGCCGAGGCGGCCTCGAACCTGTTTTCCTATCTGCGCGCCGCCGACCGCACCCATCCCTCGGCCATCGCCGTCGCGCCCATTCCCGACGAGGGGCTGGGCGAGGCGATCAACGACCGGCTGCGCCGCGCCGCCGGCTTCATCGGCTGACTTTTCGAGCGTAAGGTAGCGACCATGACCAAGCCTGTTCCCGCCGATGTCGTCTCGCGTTTGAAAGCCGTGCTCGGCGAGGGCGGCTGGAGCCAGGATCCCGAGCTCATCGCGCCGATGCTGGTCGAGTGGCGCGGCCGTTGGAAGGGCGAGACGCCGCTGCTGGTCACCCCGCGCACGACCGCCGAGGTCGCCGCCGTGGTCGGCATCTGCGCGGCCGAGGGCGTGGCCATCACGCCCCAGGGCGGCAACACCGGTCTCGTCGCCGGCCAGATCCCGCACGGCGAGATCCTGCTGTCGACGCGCAAGCTGACGGCCGTCCGCGACGTCGATCCGATCGACGACGTCATGGTGCTGGAGGCGGGGGTCACGCTCTACGAGGCCCATCAGCGGGCCGCCAAGGTCGGCCGGCGCTTCACGGTCGGGGTCGCCTCCGAGGGCTCGTGCACGATCGGCGGGCTGATCTCGACCAACGCCGGCGGCACGGCCGTGCTGCGCTACGGCATGATGCGCGAGCAGGTGCTGGGCATCGAGGCGGTGCTGCCCAACGGCGAGATCTGGAACGGCCTCAAGCGCCTGCGCAAGGACAACACCGGCTACGACCTCAAGCAGCTGCTGATCGGCGCCGAGGGCACGCTGGGCGTGGTCACCGCCGCGTCGCTGAAAATTCAAGCGCCGCTGGCCTCGCGAGCCGTGGCGATCGTGGGCCTCGGCTCGCCCAGCGACGCCATCCAGCTCTTGGCCCGGGCCAAGGAGGAGACGGGCGGCTCGGTCGAGGCGTTCGAGCTGATGGGCCTTCTGGGCTTCGCCCTGACCGTCCGCAACGTGCCCGGCCTGCGCGATCCTCTACCCACCGAGCATCCCTGGTACGTGCTGATCGAGATCGCCAGCGGCGAGCCCGGCGCGGCCGAGGCTGCGCTGGAGCGGCTGCTGGCCGGCGCTCTGGAGAGCGGTCTGATCGCCGACGCCGCCGTCGCCCAGACCGAGACGCAAGAGAAGGCCTTCTGGCACATCCGCGAGGGCCACTCCGCCGGCCAGAAGCCGGAAGGAGCTGTGTGGAAGCACGACGTGTCCGTGCCGGTCTCGAAGATCCCGGACTTCATCGCCCGCGCCGACGCGGCGATCGAGCAGGCCTTCCCGGGCACGCGGATCATCGCCTTCGGCCATGTCGGCGACGGCAATGTCCACTACGACGTGCTCAAGCCCGTGGGCGCGGACGATGACGCCCACGACGTCCAGCGCGAGGCCGGCGCCAAGATCGTTCACGACATCGCCGCCAGCTTCTCCGGCTCGATCAGCGCCGAGCATGGCCTGGGCGCGATGAAGACGGCGGAGGCCCTGACCTACAAGGACCCGATCGAGGTCGCGGCCCTGCGGGCGATCCGCCTGGCGCTGGACCCCAAGCGCATCATGAATCCGAGGGTGCTGTTCTAGCCGCGCGCTTGCGGGCTCGCAGGAACAGCACGGCCATCACCGCGAAGGCGCCGGCGGGGATCGTGGACTTGTAGAAGCCCGCCTGCGATCCAGGCAGCAGGTTGATCGCCAGCGGGATGAAGCCCCAGCGTCCCGTGGACTGCTGCATCCAAAACGCCCCGACGCCGACGAAGCACATCACCGCCCACACCGGGCGGAACTTCAGGGTCCGGTCGCGCAGGACAAAGAACAAGGCGACGATCATCGGGATTGGCCAGGCGAGGGCGGCGGCGAGGCCAAGGGTCTGCATGAGCCGCTGATACCCCCGTCGATGACCAAGGTCGAGACTGGACACGGGCCCAGGGCGGGTCAAACTCTTGGCATGAGCCGTCTCTTCAGGTTCTCGAGCGCGAGGCCACGCCATCCCGAGGTCGAGGCCTGGCTGGCCGGACACGATCCGATGCGCGTCGTCGCGCGACCCTGGTTCGAGCGGATCAGGACGCTGGGGCCCGATGTCCGTGAGCTGCTGCACGACGGCCATCCGACCGCCTGCGTCGAGGACGCCGCCTTTGCCTATGTCGACGCCTTCAGCGCTCACGCCAGCATCGGCTTCCATGAAGGCGCGGCCCTGCCGGATCCGGTCGGTCTGCTCGAAGGGGGCGGAAAACGCATGCGGCACGTGAAGCTGCGCTGGGGATCGCCCACGAACGAGGCGGCGCTGCGGGATCTGATCGGCGCGGCCTATGTCGACATGCGCGGTCGCCTCGCCGCGGGGGAATAGTCGCGCCTCTCGGCTAGCGAAGGCCGCCCGAAGGCTCTATCTCCCGGGCCATGTTGATGGTCATTTCCCCCGCCAAGTCGCTGGACTTCACCGCGCCCGCCCAGGCGCTGCCCATGACGACGCCCGAGCTCAAGGTCCAGATTGGCGAGCTGGCCAAGGTGGCGCGCAAGCTGACCGCCGCCGACCTGAAGCGGCTGATGCACATCTCCGACGCCCTGGCCAAGCTGAACCGCGAGCGGTTTCAGGCCTTCGACTCCGAACTGGAGGACGGGTTGCAGGCGATCATCGCCTTCAACGGGGACGTCTATGGGGGCCTGGCCGCGCGGGAGCTGGATCGTCCGGCACTTGAATGGGCCCAGGACCACCTGCGGATTCTGTCGGGACTCTATGGCGTGCTGCGCCCCTTCGACGCCCTGCAACCCTATCGCCTGGAGATGGGCACGCGCCTGAAGACCAAGCGCGGCCATAACCTCTACGACTACTGGGGCGAGACGATCTCGAAGACGCTGAACTCGGCCGCCGCGGGCCACGCCGATCCGACCTTGGTGAACCTGGCCAGCCAGGAATATTTCGGCGCCGTCGACGCCAAGGCCCTGAAGCTTCCCGTGGTCACCTGCCACTTCAAGGAGGAGAAGGCCGGCGAACTGCGGGTGCTGGGCTTTTTCGCCAAGAAGGCGCGTGGGCGGATGGCGCGGTACGTGATCGACAACCGGATCGACCGCGCCGAAGGCCTGAAAGGCTTCGACCTGGACGGCTATCATTTCCAACCGTCGCTCTCGACCGAGGCCGACTGGGTTTTCGCTCGCCCGCAGCCATAAATTCATCTATCGATGAATTTATAAGCGCTCGCCCTTCGCGGTAGCGAGCGATATGCTGCGCCGCAACATCGTTGGTGCGTTATCCAGGAGCGCGTGAATGGCCGTCGATTTCGGTTTGCAGGGGCAGGTCGCCATCGTCACCGGCTCGACCAGCGGCATCGGACACGCCCTGGCCGACGCGCTCGCGGCCCAAGGCTGCAACATCGTCATGAACGGCCTGGGCGAAATGAACGCCATCGAGCGCGCCCGCTCTGAACTGGCCGAGAAGCACGGCGTCGAAGTGCTCTACCACGGCGCGGACATGACCAAGCCGATCGAGATCGCCGACATGGTCAAGGCCGCCAAGGCCGAGTTCGGCGAGCTGGACATTCTGGTCAACAACGCCGGCGTCCAGCACGTGGCCCCGATCGAGGACTTCCCGGACGACAAGTGGGACCTGATCATCGCGATCAACCTGTCCTCGGCCTTCCACGCCACCAAGGCGGCGGTGCCGATCATGAAGGAGCAGGGGCGCGGGCGGATCGTCAACATCGCCTCGGCCCACGGCCTGGTCGCCTCGCCGTTCAAGTCGGCCTATGTCGCGGCCAAGCACGGCATCCTGGGTCTGACCAAGACGGTCGCCCTCGAGGTCGCGACCCACGGCATCACCTGCAACGCCATCTGCCCGGGCTTCGTGAAGACCCCCCTGGTCGAGGCCCAGATCACCGACCAGGCCAAGGCCCGCGGCATCTCCGAAGAGGCCGTGATGAGGGACGTGATCCTGGCCGCCCAGCCGACCAAGCAGTTCGTCACCTTCGAACAGCTGGGCGGCATGCTGCTCTATCTGGTGTCGGACGCCGGCGCCTCGGCCAACGGCGCGGCTTTCCAGGTCGACGGCGGCTGGGTGGCGCAATAGGGTCGGCGGGTGCCCATCCCGCCCTTCACCCGCAAGAAGCCCACCGGTCGCGCGCTGAGCCTGGCGCTGCAGGGGGGCGGCGCGCACGGGGCGTTCGAGTGGGGCGTGCTGGATCGCCTGCTCGAGGAAGAGGATCTCGAGATCCGGGCCGTCACCGCCGCTTCGGCCGGCGCGATGAACGCGGTCTGCCTGGCCCAGGGCATGCTCGACGGCGGTAAGGCCGGGGCCAAGGCGCGGCTGGAGTCCTTCTGGCGGCAGGTCAACCGCTCGGGCGGCCGCAACGTCTTCGGCGACACCTCGATCTGGACCAGCGCCTTTTCCGGCGGCGTGGACTGGTGGAAGAACACGCCGGGGTGGCGGATGGCCGAGACCCTGGCCCTGTCGTTCAGCCCCTACGAGTTCAACCCCTTCAACCTCAATCCCCTGCACGACCTGCTGGAGGCCGAGGTCCAGTTCGATCAGCTGCGCGAGCGCTCGCCGATCAAGCTCTACATCTCGGCCACGGCGATCCGCACCAGCAAGTCCAAGATCTTCCGCGAGACCGAGCTGACCTCGCGCCACATCATGGCCAGCGCCTGTCTGCCTCAGCTGTTCCAGGCGGTGGAGATCGACGGCGAGCCCTACTGGGACGGCGGTTTCCTGGCCAATCCGCCGCTTTGGCCGCTGTTCTACGAAGACACCCCCGACGACATCCTGATCGTCACGCTCAATCCGTTCGTCCGGGACGAGACGCCCAAGTCGCCGGGCGAGATCATGGACCGGCTGAACGAGATCACCTTCAACGCCTCGCTGGCCTCCGAACTGCGGGCGATCGGTTTCGTGCAGAAGCTGCTGGACGAGGGGCTGCTCAAGGACACCGCCCGGGGGCGCTACCGCCGGATGCTGGTCCACGCCATCACCGCCGACAAGCCGCTGGCGGATTTGTCGCTGTCCACAAAGTTCAACACCGAGTGGAGCTTCCTGTCCGACCTCAAGGACCGCGGGCGGGCCGCCGCGGATGTCTGGCTGGCGGACTGCGGGACCTGCATCGGCGTGAAGTCCAGCATCGACCTGAAGGTCGGCTTCCCGTGAGTCTTCATCCCGTGCCCACGGTCGGGGTTGTCTGTCTGCGCGGCGACGAGGTGCTGTTGATCAAGCGGGGCACGCCGCCGCGTCTGAACCAGTGGAGTCTGCCGGGCGGGCGGCTGGAGTGGGGCGAGACCACGGCCGTCGCGGCCCTGCGCGAGCTCAAGGAAGAGACCGCCGTCGACGCCGAGCTTCTGGGACTGATCGACGTCATCGACGGGGTGTTTCCGGCGCGCCCCTCTCTCGATGGAAAAGGGGGCGGGGAGATCACCCGCCACTACGTCCTGATCGACTACGCCGCGCGCTGGACCGACGGCGAACCGGTGGCCGGCGACGACGCTGCCGACGCGCGGTTCGTCACCCGCGACGAGGCGATGGCCCTGGTGGAGTGGGACGAGACCCGACGGGTGATCGCCGAGGCTTACGCGCGGTTCGGGGGCTAGCGCCTTTCCGTCGCGTCCTAGGACGTGACCCGCGCGCCGCTGAAGTGGGCCAGGGTGCCAGGACCGATCCAGAGCGCCACGGCGCCCTTGGCGTCGGCGCCGTGCTTGAGGTCGCCGACGATCAGGGTCGGCTGCTCGGCGCCGTCGACATGGAGTTGGGCCTTGGAGCCCTTGACCACGATCCGCACGTGCGTCCATCGGCCAGGCACGAGATCGACATAGGTCTCGTACTTGGCCGGAGCTTCGGCGCGCAGCCGCTCCCAGGTATGGTCGGGGTGCGAGATGTATTGGACGGCATGGTTGCGGCGTAGCTGGTCGTCGGCCCGGCCGTTGGTCGGGCGTAGATAGATGGCCTCCAACCTGTCCTCGTCTCGCACCCGGAAGGCCACGCCCACGAAGCCCCGCGCCGTGGCGTTGGCCGTCGCGCTCGGCGCTCCGCTAATCCACGCTTCGATGACGCCATCGCCGAAGGCGGGCGTGTCCAGAACCACCAGTCGGTCGAGCCCCGGGGCGTTCTCCAGCGCCAGGGCGCGCAAGGCGGGACGGCCCTCGTACTCCGTCCGCGCCGTCTCGACGCCAATGGCCCGGATCGCTCCGGCTTCCAGTCCGGTCCCAACGGCGCTCCGCGGCGCGGCCAGGGCGCTGGCCGAGACCATCGTCAACGCGGCGCCGCCCATCACGGATCGACGGGTTTGGGCATTGCTGGACATTGGAGACCCTTCGTGGCGAGAGGACATCAGCTTCATAGCGGTATGGCCGGATCAAGGCCGAGCTTCGTCGATCGCGGATGAACCACGGCGAGTGTTCCGCAAGGCTGAATGGCTCGTGGTTCGTCGCGGCGCTTGCGCTGGCGCTTCAATCCCCCGACATCTCTTCCATGACCCCAATCGACGCGCCCGCGCCCCGCTTCTCCATCAGCCCCAACGCCCTGATCCTACTGGCCGCCTGCGTCGGCCTCGGCTGGGCCGTCGCCGCCGCGATTCCGCCCGTGGGCGTCATCACCTTCGCCTTCGTCGCGGTCGCCTGGGTGTTCAGCGTCGGCATCCATGAGTTCGGACACGCGCTGACGGCCTACAAGGCTGGCGACACGAGACGATCATCGAGAAGGGCTACCTGACCCTCGATCCGCTGAAGTATTCCGATCTCGCCACAACCGTCGTCATCCCGCTGATCGCGCTGGCGCTGGGCGGCATCGGTTTTCCGGGTGGGGCGGTCTATCTGCGCGAGGACCTGATGCGCTCGCGAGGCTGGCGGTCGCTGGCGTCGCTGGCCGGGCCGCTGGGGACGCTGGTCGTCCTGGTCGTGCTCGCTCTGGCCCTGCCGATCGTGACGTCGCCGCCGCTGCGCCACGCGCTGGCCCTGCTGGCCTTCCTGCAGGCCACGGCCTTCGTCCTGAATCTGCTGCCGGTCCCGGGGCTCGACGGCTACGGCGTGATCCGGCCGTTCCTGCCCGACGGCGTCCGCGCGAAGATGATCAAGGTCGAGCGGGTCGGGTTCCTGGTGCTGTTCGCCCTGATCTTCTTCGTCCCCGGCGTCAGCGACCTGATCTTCAAGGCCGCCCTGACCATCACCGACCTGTTGGGCGTGCCGAGGACGGCGATCGGCGATGGCTGGCGCGCCTTCCACTTCTGGGGGTCTTGACCTTCGGCGCCTGATCGCCTCCCCTTCAAACAAGCGTTCAACATAACAAGGGGAGGATCGCCATGGCCTACGCGCCGTTCAATCTGTCGGGCAAGGTCGCCCTCGTCACCGGCGGCAACCGGGGCATCGGCCTGGGCATGGCCAAGGCGATGGCGCAGGCCGGCGCGGACATCGTCATCTGGGGCTCAAACCCCGAACGCAACCTCGCCGCCGAACAGCAGCTGACGTCGCTGGGCGTGCGCGTGAAGGCCCAGACCGTCGACGTTTCCGACGAGGCGCAGGTCGCCGAGGGCATGGAAGAGGCCGTGGCCGCCATGGGCCGGGTCGACGCCGTCTTCGCCAACGCCGGCATCGGCTACGGCTCGCCCTCGTTCATCGAGATGAAGACCGAGGTCTATCGCAAGGTGCTGTCGGTCAATCTGGACGGCGTCTTCTTCACCCTGCGCGAGGCCTGCCGCCACATGGTCGAGCGGGCGAAGGCCGGGGATCCGGGCGGCTCGCTGGTCGGGATCGCCTCGCTGGCCGCCATCGAGGGCGCGGCGCGCAACGAAGCCTACGCCGCCACAAAGGGCGCGGTGATCTCGATGATCAAGTCGGTGGCCGTCGAGCACGCCCGCTACGGCGTCCGCGCCAACGCGATCCTGCCGGGCTGGATCGCCACCGATATGACGGCCGGCGCCCAGGGCAATTCCGCCTTCGCCGAGAAGGTCATCCCCCGCGTGCCCGCCCGCCGCTGGGGCGAACCCGAGGACTTCGGCGGCATGGCCGTCTATCTGGCCTCGGACGCGTCGAGCTATCACTCGGGCACGACGATCGTCATCGACGGTGGATACTCGATCTTCTAGAGCTGTGTATCTTGGACTCGCGGGTCCAATAAAACCCTATTGAAAACAGGTCCTTGCGGAGCCGGCGCGACGGTGAGAAGCTTTCCTCGCGGCAGCCTGGACATCAGATCCGGGCGCCGGCGAGGAAACGAGAGAACGATGACGCCCCAAGACGTTGTCAGCCTGGCGCCGCCGCGCGGCTTCCTGATGATGCTGGCCCTGGCCTTCACGGGCATGATGGCCTGTTTCTGGACGCATCACGCGGACGTCGAGGCTGAGCTGGTCCGGCGCGACTAGAGCCCTTTAGTTTTAGATGGAATCATCTAAAGCGTTCAAAAGGGCTCTAAATGTTTGAGTCTAGAGCCTATCCCGTTTAGATGGTTCCATCTAAACGGGATAGGCTCTAGGCCTCGGCCAAGGCCTTCTCGAAAGCCGCCCGCAGTTCGGCGCTGACCGAGCGCGCGGGCGGTGGCGCGCCTAGATGGATGGCGCGCAGCTCGTCCATGAACGCCTCCCACATCGCGGGACCCCCGGCCTCCAGGAGCTCGGCGCGGATCGCCAGCTCGGGCGTGGTCGGCGTATGGCGTCGGCCCCAGGCGCCCATCTGGGCCAGCAGGGGCACCAGCTGGATCGAAGGCTCGGTGAGGCTGTAGACGCCCTTCTGCTTGTGGCTGGGGTCGTCGACGCGCGACAGCAGGTCGTTGGCCAGCAGCCGCTTCAGCCGATCGGCCAGCACATTCGAGGCGATGCCTTCCTCCGACTGGTTCAGCAGCTCGCGATAGTGTCGCCGTCCCCCGAACATCACGTCGCGCAGGACGATCAGGCTCCAGCGATCGCCCAAGAGTTCCAGCGTCAGATTGATCGGGCAGCCGGATCTATGAGGGTGGGACATCGTCGCTCCAACAAACCACTTGCGATGTAGGAGCAGTGTGGCTAGTCATCAACTGCTTGCAAATTGCAATCAGATTGAGGCGGCCCGTGTCCCTGACCCTCTACGCGCATCCCTTCTCGTCCTACTGCCAGAAGGTGCAGATCGCGTTTTATGAGAACGCCGTGCCCTTCACCTACCGACTGCTCGGTCCGGAGGACCCCGCCGCGATGGAGGAGCGCCAGGCCCTGTGGCCGCTCGGGCGCTTCCCGGTGGTCGTCGACGACGGCGTCACCGTGGTCGAGTCCAGCATCATCATCGAGCACCTGCAGCTGTTTCACCCTGGGCCGGTGAAGCTGCTGCCGGAGGATCCCAAGGCGGCGCTGAACGTGCGCTTCCTGGACCGCTTCTTCGACAACTACGTGATGACGCCCATGCAGGTCCCGGTGTTCGAGTCTCTCCGGCCCGACGGCGGGCGCCCGGAAGCGATGGCCGAGGCGGTCGTCGCCCTCGACACCGCCTACCAGTGGCTGGAAGACCATCTGACCGGCCCCTGGGCGGTGGGCGACGATTTCACCCTGGCCGACTGCGCCGCGGCGGCGTCGCTGTTCTACGCCGACTGGGTGCGTCCGATCGGCGAGGCCTTTCCGAAGGTGCGCGCCTACCGCGCCCGTCTGTTGGCGCGGCCTTCGGTGAGCCGCTGCGTGGAGGAGGGGCGGCCGTACAGGGCGTTCTTCCCGCTCGGCGCGCCCGACCGCGACTGACCTCGCGGCACGCTTGCCGAGGGGCGGCCGCCCTCCGATCCTATCCCAAAATACGGGAGGAACGGGTCATGGGCCTGCGCACGCTGCTCTGCGATCTCTTACGCATCGAGCATCCGATCCTGCTGGCCGGCATGGGCGGGGTGTCCTACGCGCCGTTGGCGGCGGCCGTGTCCAACGCCGGCGGCTATGGCGTGCTGGGCATGGCCGGGACCTCGCCGGACTTCATCCGCGCGCAGATGCGCGAGGTCAAAAGCCTCACCGACAAGCCGTTTGGGGTCGACCTGCTGGCCGCCACGCCCGACGCCCTGACCGCCAGCGTCGAGGTGATTGTCGAGGAGGGGGCCAGTTCGTTCATCGCGGGGCTGGGCGTTCCCTCGCCGATCATCGAAAGACTGAAGGCCGCCGGCCTGAAGGTGATGGTCGTCTGCGGGGCCGTGAAGCATGCCGTGAAGGCGGAAGCCGCCGGTTGTGACGCCGTGATCTGCCAGGGCGGGGAGGGCGGTGGCCACACCGGCCTGGTCGGCACGCTGCCGCTGGTGGCTCAGGCCGTCGAGGCGGTGAAGATCCCGGTCGTGGCCGCCGGCGGGCTGCACGACGGGCGGGGCCTGGCGGCGGCGTTGGCCCTGGGCGCCCAAGGCGTCTGGATGGGCACGCGGTTCATCGCCTCGGCTGAGGCGCATGCTGGCGACCTCTACCGTCAGGCCGTGATCGCGGCGACCGACGAGGACACCGTCCGCACCCGCTGCTACTCGGGCAAGCCGATGCGGGTGAAGAAGAACTCCTATGTCGAGGACTGGGAGGCGCGGCCGGCCGACATCCAGCCGTTCCCCCAGCAGGCCATGGTCTCGATCCGCGAGGGCGCGATGGGCGGCATCGGCGGCCAAATCGACGGGCTCGACCCGGACAAGTCCTGCTTCGCCATGGGCCAGAGCGCGGGCGGGATTCGCGACGCCCCGCCGGCGGGCGAGATCGTCGCGCGACTGATGGCCGAGGCCGAGGCGGCCTTGGCGCGGGCCAACGCCTATCGGACCTGAAAATCCTCCCCCGCTGGGGGGGAGGATTTCTAGTCGATATCGACCTTCGGCAGCACCTTCTTGAAGTGCCCCTCGATGGCGTCGTGGCACTCGCACGCGCGCTTCTCGAGGGCGGGGCGGTCGAGGATCTCGATGCGGCCGCGGCCGATGTGGACCACGCCCGCGTCCTGCAGCGTTCTGGCCACCGCGCTGATCGTCGTGCGCTGCACGCCCAGCATTTGCGCCAGGGTCTCCTGGGTCAGGCGGATCGGCGCGTCGCCCGCGCGGTCATGGGCGGCCAGAAGCCAGCGACAGACCCGCTGCTCGATCGGATGCACGGCGTTACAGGCGACGGTCTGCATCATTTGAGCGATCAGGACGTCGGCATAGCGCGAGAACAGGTCGGCCACCGCGGGAACGCGCGCCTTGATTTCCTCCAGGCGCTGGACCGGAACGGTGAAGGCGCGCCCCGCCGTACGGACCACCGTCCGGCCATAGGCGGGCTTGAAGCCGGCGCTGACCACGCCGCCGATCGCGCCCTCGCGGCCGACGTTCGCCGCCTCGATCTCTTGGCCGTCGGCGGTGACGACCAGCAGCGAGCAAAGGGTCGTGTCGCACGGCAGGTAGGTGTGTTCGACGTCTTCACCGGCGTCGAGCAGCACGGCGTCCTGCGGGAGGTCGACCAGCATCAGATAGGGCGAAAGCTCCGCCAGGGCCTCCGCCCTCAGGGCGGCCAGCAGGCGATTGGAAGAGAACGGCGGAGCGTCGTCGCTCGCGCCGCCCCCGTGAGAAAGACGGGCGGCAGCTGACATGGAAACCTCCGTGACGATGCTTAAGCGCACAGCTAACGGCTTAGTTTCCGAAGAGGTCTGATAACGCTCTAGCTAAGCGCCGTCGGACGCCGCGTCATCCAGTCGTCTTCCTGCTCGTGCATGACGACCGGCAAGCCCAATCCGGCGGGATGCTCGGCCAGGCGAAGCGCGGCGGCGCGGGCCGCGTCGCGCGTCTCGTAAGCGCCAAAGCGCAGGTTGTCGCCGATGATCGACCAGCGATCGCCGACGCGAACAACGCCGTAATGCACCTCAGTCATGGCTAGACCTCCTTGCAATATCCACAGGGAACGCCTGATTAACGGCGACCGCAAGTCCTTTATCGCTAAAGCTTTTTTGACACCGGTGGACTCTTTATCCCCAAAGCGACGAAGATTTGTCCGTGGTCGGGCGCGGAGCGGGTGACAAGGCGGCCTTTGATTGGCGATAACCGTCCGTATGTTCCGCACGCTCCTCCTCGGGGTTATCACGACCGCGCTGTTCGCCGCCGGCGCCGCCCGCGCGCAGGACCGTCCGGCCGACCAGCGCCAGCGCCTGCTGGAGCTGGCCTACGCGCTCGGCGAGAGCCACGCGCTACGGCAGGGCTGCGAGGGCGAGGGTGACCAGTACTGGCGGGCGCGGATGATGCGCCTCGTCCAAGTCGAGCGCCCGGGCCCGACGCTGGAGACCCAGCTGCGTGAGCGGTTCAACGCCGGCTTCGTGGTCCAACGCGCAGCTTACCCCGGTTGCGACGAGGCCAGCCACGAGGCCGAGGCGCGGGCCGCTCGCCGCGGTCAGGCGCTGGCGCTGAAGCTCTCGCGATCGACGATCCAGGTCCGTCGGGAGGCCCCGGCGCCGGATTCCGTGGCGGACGACGAAGCGGCGCGCTAACCTCAACCTCAAGGTTGTGGAGGAGGGCGTCTTGGGCGCTTCGATTGTCGTTCTGATCCTGCTGGTCCTGGCGTTCGTCCTGGTCGTCAGCGTGATCAAGATCGTGCCCCAGGGGCGCGAATTCACCGTGGAGCGGTTCGGCCGCTATACCCGGACCCTGAAGCCCGGCATCAGCATCCTAACCCCGTTCGTCGAGACGATCGGGCGCAAGGTCAACATGATGGAGCAGGTGCTCGACGTCCCGCAGCAGGAGGTCATCACCAAGGACAACGTGTCGGTGAAGGTCGACGCGATCGTCTTCATCCAGGTGATGGACGCCGCCGCGGCCGCGTACCGCGTCGACAACCTGATCTACGCCATCACCCAGCTGGCCCAGACCAACCTGCGCACCGTCGTCGGCTCGATGGAGCTGGACGAGGTTCTGTCGCAGCGCGACGCGATCAACACCCGGCTGCTGTCGACCATCGACCACGCCACCGGCCCCTGGGGCGTCAAGGTCGCGCGGATCGAGATCAAGGATCTGACCCCGCCGCCGGACATCACCAACGCCATGGCTCGCCAGATGAAGGCCGAGCGCGAGAAGCGCGCGGTCATCACCGAGGCCGAGGGCGAAAAGCAGTCCCAGATCGCCCGCGCCGAGGGCCAGAAGCAGTCGGCCATCCTGCAGGCCGAGGGCCGCCGCGAGGCCGCCTTCCGCGACGCCGAGGCCCGCGAGCGCGAAGCCGAGGCCGAGGCCAAGGCGACGGCCTTCGTGTCGGAAGCGATCTCGAAGGGCGACGTCAACGCGATCAACTACTTCATCGCCCAGAAGTATGTCGAAGCCTTCGGCGAGCTGGCGCGCAGCCCGCAGCAGAAGACGGTGATCGTGCCCGCGGACTTCGCGGGCCTGACCGGGACCGTCGCGGGGGTGAGCGAGCTGATCAAGAGTCTGGGCGCCGACACGCCACGTCCCGGGCCGGCGCCGCGCTCACCCTCCTCCACCACCACCACCAGCACGCCGACCGGCGGCAAGCGGGGAGCCTGAGCCATGGGCGCCCTGCAAGGCCTCTATGCGTCGCATCCGTTCTGGCCGTGGCTGGCCCTGGCGGCGCTGTTCCTGGCGATCGAGGTGGCGACCGGCACGGGCTGGCTGCTTTGGCCCGCCGCCAGCGCCTTCGTCGTCGGCCTGCTGGCCGAGGCGCTGCATCCGGGTCTGGCGTTTGAGCTTGGCCTGTTCGCGGTGCTGACCATCGCCTCGACCTATCTGGCGCGGCGCTTCATGCCTCCGGTGCTCGAGCCGACCGGCCCCGACTTGAACGACCCCCTGCGGCGCCTGGTCGGCCAGCACGGTCAGGTGGTGGCGGGGTTCGAGCAGGGGCGGGGGCGCGTGTTCGTCGACGGCAAGGATTGGGCGGCGGAGGCCATTGGGTCCGAGCCTCTTCTCGACCAGACGGTGATCGTCACCGGTGTCGACGGCGCCGTGCTGCAGGTCCGGCCCGTCGTCCACTAGAGCGCGTTAGGTTAAACCGCTCCAAGGCGTGTCGCTTTGCCGGCGGCTGCTGACAAAAAGCGTCGCCGCCCCCTGTTATCCGCGCGCGGCGGCGCCATCTTTGCCGCGAGCGACCGTTCGGTCGCATCCGCTTCGCGCTCATAGGGAGACGGCGTGACTTCCATCATTTCGGTACAGGGTCTGAACAAGACCTATGCGTCCGGGCACCAGGCGCTGAAGACGATTGATCTCGACATTCGTAGAGGCGAGATCTTCGCGCTGCTGGGGCCCAATGGCGCGGGCAAGACCACGCTGATCAGCATCATCTGCGGCATCGTCAATCCCAGCCAGGGGACGGTGACCGCCGACGGCCACGACGTGGCGCGCGACTATCGCGCCGCGCGGACCAAGATCGGCCTCGTGCCCCAGGAGCTGCACACCGACGCCTTCGAAACCGTCTGGGCCACGGTCAGCTTCTCACGCGGGCTGTTCGGCAAGCCGCGCAACGACGCCCTGATCGAGAAGATCCTTCGCGACCTTTCCTTGTGGGACAAGAAGGACAGCAAGATCATGGCGCTGTCGGGCGGCATGAAGCGCCGGGTGATGATCGCCAAGGCGCTGAGCCACGAGCCGACCATCCTGTTCCTGGACGAGCCCACCGCCGGCGTCGACGTCGAGCTGCGCCGCGACATGTGGGAGATGGTCCGCAAGCTGCGCGAAAGCGGCGTCACCATCATCCTGACCACCCACTACATCGAGGAGGCCGAGGAGATGGCCGACCGGATCGGGGTGATCAACAAGGGCGAGATCATCCTCGTCGAGGACAAGACCGTCCTGATGCGTAAGCTGGGCAAGAAGCAGCTGACCGTTCACCTGAAGGAGCCGCTGGCGACCTTGCCCGCGGGTCTGTCGGATCCGTCCCTGGCTCTGGCGAACGACGGCGCCGACCTCGTCTACGTCTTCGACGGTCAGGCCGAGGACACCGGCGTCGCCGACCTGCTCAAGCGTCTCGGCCAGCACGGCATCGAGTTCAAGGATCTGAAGACCGACCAGAGCTCGCTGGAAGACATCTTCGTTAGCCTGGTGAGGGCCCCGCAATGAACCTCCACGCGATCAAGGCCATCTACCGCTTCGAGATGGCGCGGTGGTTCCGCACCCTGGCCCAGAGCGTCATCTCGCCGGTGCTGTCGACCAGCCTCTATTTCGTGGTGTTCGGCTCGGCGATCGGTTCGCGCATGCAGGCCATCGACGGGATTAGCTACGGCGCCTTCATCGTACCGGGCCTGATCATGCTGTCGCTGCTCAGCGAGAGCATCTCCAACGCCTCGTTCGGCATCTACATGCCCAAGTGGGCGGGGACGATCTACGAGCTGCTGTCGGCCCCCGTGGCCTGGTACGAGGCCGTGGCCGGCTATGTCGGGGCGGCGGCGACCAAGTCGATCTGCCTGGGCCTGCTGATCCTGGCGACGGCGCGAATCTTCGTGCCGTTCGAGATCGCTCACCCGTTCGTGATGCTGCTGTTCCTGGTGCTGACCTCGGTGACCTTCAGCCTGTTCGGCTTCATCATCGGCGTCTGGGCCGACGACTTCCAGAAGCTGCAGATCGTGCCGCTGCTGATCGTCACGCCGCTGACCTTCCTGGGCGGCAGCTTCTATTCGATCAAGATGCTGCCGGAGATCTGGCAGAAGATCACCCTGTTCAACCCGGTGGTCTATCTGATCAGCGGCTTCCGCTGGGCCTTCTATGGCCAGTCGGACGTCGGGGTCGGGATCAGTCTGGGCATGACGGCGGTGTTCCTGGCGGTGTGCCTGACTGCGGTCTGGTGGATCTTCAAGACCGGGTACCGACTGAAGGTCTAGTCTTCGGCCTCGTCTTCGGTGTCCTCGGCCTCGGTCGGGGGCGGCGCCTTCAGCCCCTTCAAGCCCCCCGCCTTGGCGCCCTTGGCGACCAGGGCGGTTTCGGCGCGGCGGACCATGGCGCGCTCGCCGTTGAAGCCGGTCAGCGCCTGGCAGGCCTCGAAGAAACCTGGATCGGCGCGGGTGTCGATCTCGGGTTGCTGGACCAGCAGGTGCAGGTCGCGGGCGCGCAGCTTCAGCACGGCGTCCATCACCGCGACGAGATCGCCGCCCAGGGCGTGCAGGCTGGGCGCGGCCAGGACGCCGCCGGGCTCGAGGGCTTCCATGGCGCGCTCCAGCCCCGGACGCACCACGCCCGAGGCCAGGCAGCGATCGCTGAACACCTGCTCGCAGCCCAGCAGCAGCAGGCGCTCTTCCTGGGCGGGGCTGAAGAACACCCCCGGCGCGGGCGGCACGCGATAGTAGCCGACGAATTTCATGGTCAGCCCATCGCAAACCCGCCGCCCTCTGGCGAGGGGAAAACCGCGACCGCCCACAGACTTCGCGAGCGGTCCCGACGGCGAGGGCTAGAGCGACTTCAGGACGCCGGCCACAAAGGCCGGCAGCGGCGTGGTCGGACGCCCGATCAGGCTCGAAAGCTGGCGGCCTTCTTCCAGCAATCCGCCCTTCGAGACGCCGATATCGGACTGCGCCAGCATCGCGGCCACCGGCGCGGGAAGCCCGATGCTTTCCAGGACCTTGGCGTAGTCGGCTTCCGGAAGATCGTTGTAGGGCAGCGAGCGGCCGGTCTGGCGGGAGACCTCGGCGGCGAGATCGGCCATCGAGAAACTCTCGTCGCCGCCCAGCTCGTAGGTCTTGCCCGCGTGATCCTCGCTGGTCAGCACGACGGCGGCGGCTTCGGCGTATTCGGCCCGAAGCGCCGCGGAGATCCGGCCCTCACCGGCGCTGCCGGCAAAAGCCCCGGCGTGAAGCGCGCCCGCGATCGCGCCGGCGTAGTTCTCAAGGTACCAGCCGTTGCGCAGCAGGGTGTAGGCGAGCCCGGACTCGTGGATCAGCGCTTCGGTCGCCCGATGCTCCACGCCAAGGCCGATCGGCGTGTCGTCGGCGCGCAGGATGCTGGTGTAGGCGATCCGCTTCACGCCCGCGGCCTTGGCCGCTTCGATGACGTTGCGGTGCTGGCCCACGCGCTGGCCGATCGCGTCGCTGGAGATCAGTAACAGAACATCGACGCCGTCGAGGGCGGTGGCAAGGGTCTCGGGCTTGTCGTAGTCGGCGGCGCGGACCTGGACGCCGAGATCGGCCGCCTTCGCCGGGTCGCGGACCAGGGCCACGAGGGTCTCGGCCGGCGCGCGGACCTTCAGTTGCTCGATGACCAGGCGGCCCAGTTGGCCGGTGGCGCCAGTGACGGCGATGATCGTCATGTTCCTGCTCCTTTTCAGCGGACCGGGCTCATCTAGGATCCTTGCTTACTATTCGTAAGTACGTACATGAATGTAAGCATGGAAAAGCTCGATCCTTTCGAACTGGCCCCGCGCCAGCCGCTCTCCGAGATCGTCGCCAGTGGCGGCATGCAGGGGAATGTGATGGTCGCCGCATGTCCCTCGCGCGAGGTGCTCAACCATGTCACCAGCCGCTGGGGTGTCCTGGTGCTGTTGGCGCTGGAGACTCGCACCTTGCGGTTCAGCGCGCTGAAGCGGCAGATCGGCGGCGTCAGCGAGCGGATGCTCGCCCAGACGCTCAAGTTGCTCGAGGGCGACGGCTTCGTCCGCCGCCAGGCCTTCGAGGTCGTGCCGCCTCACGTCGAGTATAGCCTGACGCCGCTGGGCCTGGAGGTCGCCGAGCGGGTGCGCGGCCTGGCCGATTGGATCCAGGTGAACCTTGGCCGCATCCTTCCGAACTGGGATCCGGAGGTGCTGGCGACCTACGCGCCGGAGACGGTCGCCTAGGTCCGGGCGCGCCGGGCGTCGCTACCCGAAACGCGGATTGGCCTGGCGCAGGCCTTCGTTGGCCAGGGCGTCCGCGCGCTCGTTCAGCGGATGGCCGGCGTGGCCCTTGACCCAGCGCCAGTCGACGTCGTGGCGCGCGCGCGCGGCGTCGAGCCGCTTCCAGAGGTCGTCGTTCTTGACCGGGCTCTTGTCGGCCGTTTTCCAGCCGCGCGCCTTCCAGCCGCGGATCCACTCCTGGATGCCCTTCATCACGTACTGGCTGTCGGTGTGGAGCTCGACCTTGCAGGGGCGGTTCAACAGTTCCAGCGCCTGGATGGCGGCCATCAGCTCCATGCGGTTGTTGGTCGTCCCCGGCTCGCCTCCGCAGATTTCCTTCTTCTTGTCGCCGTAGAACAGGATGGCGCCCCAGCCGCCGGGGCCCGGATTCCCCTTGCAGGCGCCGTCGGTGTAGATCGTGACCTTGGGCGTCATCAGAAGAGCACGAGGCCTTCGCGGTGGACGGCCAGCTTGCGCTCGTACTCCAGCGGGTCCTTGGGCCTCACAAGCGCGCCGGCGGGCGTCGCGCCCCAGTCGGCGAGGCGCGTCAGGAAGAAGCGCATGGCCGCGCCGCGCGCCAGGATCGGCAGGGCTTCCTTCTCGGCCGGGCTCAGCGGGCGGCGGCGCTCATAGCCGTTCAGCAGCGCCTTGGCCGCGGTGATGTTGAAGCTGCCGTCCGCCTCGAAGCACCAGGCGTTCAGGGTCACCGCCAGGTCGTAGGCGTAGGCGTCGTCGCAGGCGAAATAGAAGTCGATCGTCGCGGCGAACTTGCCGTCGGTGCGGAAGAAGACGTTGTCGGGGAAATAGTCGGCGTGGACCGTGCCCGAGGGCAGGTTGCGCGGCCACATCAGGGACAGTTGCGCCAGGTCCTGGTCGATGGTGGCCGAGAGGCCCGGTTTCAGGTCTTCGGCGGCCTTGCGGTGCTTGGCGAACAGCGGCGCCCAGGCGGCCTGGCCGAGGTCGTTGGCGCGGCGGCCGGGATAGCCCTCGCCGGCCAGGTGCAGCCAGGCCAGACCTTCGCCCGCCTCGCGGCAGTGGGCGACGGTCGGCTTGCGCGCCGACAGGCCCGACATGAACTCGACGATGGCGGCCGGCTTGCCGCGCAGGGGCGACAGCGTGCGGCCGTTGCGGTCCGGCACCGGCCGGGCGCTGGGATAGCCCTTGTCGGCCAGCCAGGTCAGCAGGTTCAGGAAGTAAGGCAGGTCCTCGGCCTTCACCCGACGCTCGTAGACGGTCAGGATGTAGCGACCCTTCTCCGTCTCCAGCAGGAAGTTGGAGTTCTCCACGCCCTCGGCGATGCCCTTGAACGCCAGCGGCGCGCCAAGGTCGTAGCCCTCGAGGAAGGCGGAGAGTTCGTCGTCGGTGATGTCGGTATAGACGGCCATGACGCGGGGATGCGCGACGCGGCGCGTCCGGTCAAGCGGCCCTTACGCCGTCAACAGCCTCGGCAGCTTGAAGGTGATCGTCTCGCGCGCCTCGACCAGTTCCTCGACCGTGGTGTCGAACCGCGCGGCGATGGCGTCGATGACGCCTTGCACGAGATCCTCGGGCGCCGAGGCACCGGCGGTCAGGCCGATGCGCGAGACGCCATCGAACCAGGCCCAGTCGATGCCGGAGGCGTCGTCGATCAGATGAGCCTCGCGAGCGCCGGCCTTGAGGCCGACCTCCTTCAGGCGCACCGAGTTCGACGAGTTCTTCGAGCCGACCACCAGCACCAGCTCGGCCTGCTCCGCTAGGCGCCGCACCGCGTCTTGGCGGTTGGTCGTGGCGTAACAGATGTCTTCCTTGTGCGGGGCGGCGATGCCAGGGAAGCGCTCGCGCAGCAGGGCCACCATCTCGGCGGTGTCGTCGACCGACAGGGTGGTCTGGGTGAGGAAGGCGACGTTGCTGGCGTCCTTGGGCTCCCAGGCCGCCGCGTCGTTGATGTCCTCGATCAGGGTGACGGCGCCGTCGGGCAGCTGGCCCATGGTGCCGATCACCTCGGGATGGCCGGCATGGCCGATCAGCACGATCTCGCGGCCGGCGTCATAGTGCTTCTGGGCCTCGACATGGACCTTGGAGACCAGCGGGCAGGTAGCGTCGAGATAGATCATCTCGCGCGACTTGGCTTCGGCCGGCACCGACTTGGGCACGCCATGGGCCGAGAACACGACCGGGCGGTCGTCGGGCGCCTCGGACAGTTCCTCGATGAACACCGCGCCCATCGCCTTCAGGCGATCGACCACGTGGCGGTTATGGACGATCTCGTGGCGGACATAGACCGGAGCGCCGAACTTCTCGACGGCGCGCTCGACGATCTGGATGGCGCGATCGACGCCGGCGCAGAAGCCGCGCGGGCTGGCCAGCAGCAGCGAGATCGGGCGACGGACGGGGGCGTGGGCGTTCATGGCGCGGAAACTAGTGGTTCCAGCCGCTGGGCGCCAGGAGTCTGCGTCGTTGCGACGTCACGCATATGCCTTTATCAGGCTGCATGACGCCGAAGGGGCCGCGTGGCTCCGCTTGGCTCTGTCTTCTTTGCACCGGACGTTTCATGCGCCGCAATTTCACGCTCGCCCTCAGCGCCCTGATGGCCGTTTCGATCGCCGCGACCACGGCGACGGCCGCTTACGCCCAGCGCGGTCCTGGCGGCGACCAGGGCGGCGGCGACGATCAGGCCGCCAAGAAGAAGAAGCGCGACGAGGAATGGAACCAGCCCAAGGCGCCGCTGCAGCAGCTGCGCAACGCCGGCCCCTGCCCGTTCGTGAAGGTGCTTTACGACGCTAGCCGCTATGTCGAGTTCAAGGACGGCAAGGAGTCGGCCTCGCAGGCGGGCTTCACCGGCGAGATTCAGAGCCTCGCCTCGGGCTGCGCCTACAAGAGCGACGAGCCGATCAAGATTCGTGTCGAGGCGCTGTTTCAGTTGGGGCGTGGCCCCCAAGCCGAGGGCGACAAGCACGTCTATCGCTACTGGGTGGCGGTCACCGAGCGGAACCAGGCCGTGATCGCCAAGGAATATTTCGACCTGCCCGTGACCTTCCCGGCCGGCCAGGATCGCGTCTACGCCACCGAGACCATCGAGCAGATCACCATTCCGCGCGCCGACGCCAAGGTCAGTGGCGGTAACTTCGAGGTCCTCATCGGCTTCGACGTGACGCCTGAGATGGCGGCCTTCAACCGTGACGGCAAGCGCTTCCGCGTCCAGGCCGGTCAGGTTCAACCAGGGACTTCCACCAAGCAATGAACGATTTGAAGCGGTCCTTGAGCGAGGCGGCTTCGGCCGCGTTCCAGGCCGCCGGACTTCCTCCCGAATTCGGACGCGTCACCGCGTCCGACCGTCCCGACCTGGCCGATTTCCAGTGCAACGGCGCCCTCGCGGCGGCCAAGAGCGCCAAGCGCAACCCGCGTGAGATCGCCACCGCCGTGGTCGAGATCCTGAAGGCCGACCCGCGTCTGGCCTCGGTCGAGATCGCCGGCGCCGGCTTCATCAATCTTCGCGTCAGCGACGAGGCCCTGTCGGTCCGCGCGCGCGAGATCGCCGCCGACGCCCGGACCGGCGCCCAGGTGCTGGACGCCCCGCGCCGCGTGCTGATCGACTACGCCGGTCCCAACGTCGCCAAGCCGATGCACGTGGGCCACCTGCGGGCCTCGATCATCGGCGAGTCGATCAAGCGCCTGTACCGCTTCCGCGGCGACGAGGTTCTGGGCGACGCCCACTTCGGCGACTGGGGTTTCCAGATGGGCCTCTTGATCAGCGCGATCCTCGACGAGGACGCCGCGATCGCCGCCCTGGTCGAAAAGCTGCCCGAGACCGCCGCTGGGGCCGACGCGGCCGACGTGGCCGCGCTGAACGCCGAGCTCGACGCCCGCGTCAGCCTGGCCGACCTCGACCGCATCTATCCGGCCGCCTCGCTGCGCCAGAAGGAAGACCCCGCGTTCAAGGAGCGCGCCCGCAAGGCGACCGCCGAGCTGCAGAACGGCCGCTACGGCTATCGCGTGCTGTGGAGCCACTTCGTCAAGGTCAGCCGCGTGGCCTTGGAGCGCGAGTTCCACGCCCTGGGCGTGGATTTCGACCTCTGGAAGGGCGAGAGCGACGCCAACGACCTCATCGGGCCGATGGTCGATCAGCTGGAGGCCAAGGGCCTGCTGGTCGAGGACCAGGGCGCCCGCATCGTCCGGGTCGCCCGAGAGGACGACAAGCAGGACGTGCCGCCGCTGCTGGTGGTCTCGTCCGAGGGCTCGGCGATGTATGGCACGACCGACCTGGCCACGATCCTGGATCGCCGCCAGTCGTTCGACCCGCACCTGATCCTCTACTGCGTCGACCAGCGCCAGGCCCTGCACTTCGAGACCGTGTTCCGCGCCGCCTATCTGGCCGGCTACGCCGAGGAAGGCTCGCTGGAGCACATCGGTTTTGGCACCATGAACGGGGCCGACGGCAAGCCATTCAAGACCCGCGCCGGCGGTGTCCTGAAGCTGCACGACCTGATCGAGATGGCCCGCGAAAAAGCGCGCGAGCGGCTGCGCGAAGCCGGTCTTGGCGCCGAGTTGTCTGAGGAGGCGTTCGAGGAGACCGCCCACAAGGTCGGCGTCGCGGCTCTGAAGTTCGCTGACCTGCAGAACTTCCGCGGGACGTCCTACGTCTTCGACCTCGACCGCTTCACCAGCTTCGAGGGCAAGACCGGGCCGTACCTGCTGTACCAGTCGGTGCGCATCAAGAGCGTGTTGCGCAAGGCCGCCGAGGCCGGCGCGACCGCCGGCGAGATCATCGTCGGCGAGCCGGCCGAGCGGGATCTGGCCATGCTGCTCGACGCCTTCGAGGGCGCGCTGCAGGAAGCCTATGACAAGAAGGCCCCGAACTTCGTGGCCGAGCACGCCTACAAGCTGGCCCAGTCGTTCTCGAAGTTCTACGCCGCCTGCCCGATCATGAGCGCCGACAGCGACGCCCTGCGGGCTTCGCGCCTGGCGCTGGCGGAGACGACCCTGCGTCAGCTGGAGCTGGCCCTGGACCTGCTCGGCATCGAGGCGCCGGAGCGGATGTGACGACCAGTCCCTTCCCCCGGGAAAGGGGGAGGGGAGTTGGCCGTTGACTCTCGACCTCGGCTCCCGCATTGAGCCGAGGACCCTCGCGGGAGACATCGGGATTCGCTCCCGAGGCCGAAGGCGCAACCGCCCCGGAAACGCTCAGGCAAAAGGACCGCGCGAGTTTAGGAACGCTGGAAAGAGGCCTCCCGAAAGGGCGGCTCGCCGAAGGAGCAAGGGACGGAGCGTCCCGGAATCTCTCAGGCCCAAGGGACAGCGGGGGCGCGACCAACCGGCGGAAGCCGGTCCCGTCGCCGACCTCGTTTGGAGCCCATCGCGTTGTCCGACCAAGATCTCAAGAAGACCCCGCTCTTCGACGCCCATGTGGCGGCGGGCGCGCGCATGGTGCCGTTCGCGGGCTATTCCATGCCGGTGCAGTACAAGGACGGGGTGCTGAAGGAGCACCTCTGGACCCGTGAGCACGCCGGCCTGTTCGACGTCTCGCACATGGGCCAGGCCCGCATCCGCGGCGCCAATGGTGAAACAAGCCCGGCCAAGGCTTTCGAGAAGGTCGTCTCGGCCGACTACCAGGGCCTCAAGCCCGGCAAGCAGCGCTACGGCGTGCTGCTCAACGCCCAGGGCGGCATCGTCGACGACCTGATGACCGCGCGCCCGGACGAGGACGGCCTGTTCGTCGTCGTCAACGGCGCCTGCAAGGACAACGACTACGCCATCATCGCCCGCGAACTGGCCGGCGAGGCCACGGTGACCCGCCTCGAGGACCGCGCGCTGCTGGCGCTGCAGGGCCCCGAGGCCGCCGCCGTGCTGGCCGCCCACGTCCCGGAAGCCGCTCAGATGGTGTTCATGGACGCCAAGGCGCTGACCGCTTTCGGCGTCGATGCGATCATCTCGCGCTCGGGCTACACCGGCGAGGACGGCTACGAGATCTCGGTCCCGGCCGATGCGGCCGAACGCGTTTGGAATACGCTTCTGGCCGACGAGCGCGTCAAGCCGATCGGTCTGGGCGCCCGCGACAGCCTGCGCCTGGAAGCCGGTCTGCCGCTCTACGGCCACGACCTGGACGAGACCGTCTCGCCGATCGAGGCGGGTCTGAACTTCGCCGTCGGCAAGTCGCGCCGCGAGGCTGGCGACTATCTGGGCGCCGACCGCATCGCCAAGGAACTGGCCGGCGATCTGTCGCGCGTCCGCGTGAACCTGAAGGTGCTGGAGGGCGCTCCGGCCCGCGAAGGCGCCGAGATCGCCGACGAAGCCGGCGCCGTGATCGGCAAGGTCACCAGCGGCGGCTTCGCCCCCAGCCTGGGCTATCCCATCGCCATCGGCTTCGCTCCGCCGGCCTACGCCGCGATCGGGACGAAGTTGAAGGTCATCGTTCGTGGCAAGGCGGCCGCCGCCGAGGTGGTCGCCAGCCCGTTCGTTCCGAACCGTTACGTCCGCAAACTTTAATCCAAGGGCCCCCGAGATGCGCTTCACCAAAGATCACGAATGGGTCGTCGTCCAAGGCGACGTGGCCACCGTCGGCATCACCGCCTACGCCGCCGAGCAACTGGGCGACGTGGTGTTCGTCGAGGTTCCGGAAGCCGGCAAGACCGTCAAGCAAGGCGATGGCCTGGCCGTGGTCGAGAGCGTCAAGGCCGCCTCGGACGTCTACGCCCCTGTGTCGGGCGAGGTGACCGAGGGCAACACCGAGCTCGCCGACGCTCCCGAGACGGTCAACGCCTTGCCGGAAAGCGGCGGCTGGTTCGCCAAGATCAAGCTCTCGAACCCGGCCGAGGTCGACGCCCTGATGGACCGCGACGCGTACGAAGCGTTCCTGGCCACGCTGTAATTCTTCCGCCTCTCCGCGAAAGCTGACCATGCGCTATCTCCCCCTGACCCCCGAAGACCGCGCCGAGATGCTCGGCGTGATCGGCGTGAAGTCGATCGACGACCTGTTCGTGGACGTGCCGGCCTCGGCCCGCCGCGACGCGCCGGTCGACCTGCCCCACCACGCCGGCGAACTGGAAGTCGAGCGGGAGATGGCCGCTCTGGCCAAGCGCAACCGCGCGGCGGGGGAGGGGCCGTTCTTCTGCGGCGCTGGCGCCTATCGCCACCACGTGCCGGCCACGGTCGACCACATCATCCAGCGGTCGGAGTTCCTGACCAGCTACACGCCCTACCAGCCGGAAATCGCCCAGGGCACGCTGCAGGTGCTGTTCGAGTTCCAGACCCAGGTCGCGGCCCTGACCGGCATGGAGGTGGCCAACGCCTCGCTCTATGACGGCTCGACCGGCGCGGCCGAGGCCGTGATGATGGCCCAGCGCGTCACCCGTCGGAACAAGGCGGTGATGTCGGGCGGCGTTCACCCGCACTACGTCGGCGCGATCGAGACCCTGGCCCACGCCGCTGGCGTGACGACGGCCCGGATGCCGGCCGCGATCGACGCGGAGGACGCGGTGATCGCCGCGATCGACGCCGACACCGCCTGCGTCGTCGTCCAGACCCCGAACGTCTTCGGCACGGTCACCGACGTGACCAAGATCGCCGAGGCGGCCCACGCCGCCGGCGCGCTGCTGATCGTGGTCACGACCGAAGCGGTCTCGTACGGCCTGCTAAAGTCGCCTGGCGAGATGGGCGCCGACATCGCCGTGGCCGAGGGCCAGTCGATCGGCAACGGCCTGAACTTCGGCGGTCCTTACGTCGGCCTCTTCGCCTGCAAGGAAAAGTTCGTCCGCCAGATGCCGGGTCGCCTGTGCGGCGAGACGGTCGACGCCGACGGCAAGCGCGGTTTCGTGCTGACGCTGTCGACCCGCGAGCAGCACATCCGTCGCGACAAGGCGACCTCGAACATCTGCACAAACAGCGGCCTGTGCGCCCTGGCCTTCTCGATCCACATGAGCCTGTTGGGCGAGGCCGGCCTGCGCAAGCTGGCGGCGCTGAACCATCAGAAGGCGATCGCCCTGCGCGACGCCCTGGCGGCCGTGCCGGGCTTCGAGATTCTCACGCCGCGCTTCTTCAACGAGTTCGCCGTCCGCGTTCCGGGCAAGGCCGCCGAGCTGGTCGAGACCCTGGCCAATCATGGCGTGCTGGCCGGCGTGCCGTTCTCGCGCCTCGACGCCGGCGCGGGCATGGACGATGTCCTGCTGGTCGCCGCGACCGAGACGACCCTGGATATCGACATCACTTTCCTGACCAAGCTTCTGACCAAGGTGGTGGGCCAATGAGCATGAACAACGTCGGCCGCCCCACGCGCCCCGAAGCCGCGAATGATGCCCCCACCGCCCACGAGACCCTGACCGGCGGCCGCGGCCTGCTGCAGGACGAAGCCCTGATCTTCGAACTGGACGGCTGGAACAAGACTGGCGTCGACCTGCCGGACGCCGCCGCCCCGTCGGACGACCTGGCCGGCGTGCTGCGGTCCGAGCCGATCGGCCTGCCGGGCCTGTCGGAGCCGGAAGCCGTGCGTCACTACGTGCGCCTGTCCCAGAAGAACCACGCCATCGATCTGGCGCTGTATCCGCTGGGCTCGTGCACGATGAAGCACAACCCGCGCCTGAACGAGAAGATGGCGCGCTTGCCGGGCTTCTCGGACATTCACCCGCTGCAGCCCACCTCGACGGTGCAGGGCGCTCTGCAGCTGATGGACCGCCTGGCCCACTGGCTGAAGACCCTGACCGGCATGCCCGCCGTCGCCCTGAGCCCCAAGGCCGGCGCCCACGGCGAGCTGTGCGGCCTCTTGGCCATCCGCGCCGCCCACGAGGCGGCCGGCAACGGCCACCGCAAGACGGTCCTGGCCCCGACCAGCGCCCACGGCACCAACCCGGCCACGGCGGCCTTCGTCGGCTACACCGTCGTCGAGATCGCCCAGACCGCGGACGGCCGCGTCGATCTCGCGGACCTCGAGGCCAAGCTCGGCGACCACGTGGCCGCGATCATGGTCACCAACCCCAACACCTGCGGCCTGTTCGAGCGCGACGTTGTCGAGATCGCCCGCCTGACCCACGCCGCCGGGGCCTACTTCTACTGCGACGGCGCCAACTTCAACGCCATCGTCGGCCGGGTGCGGCCGGGCGACCTGGGCGTCGACGCCATGCACATCAACCTGCACAAGACCTTCTCGACGCCCCACGGCGGCGGTGGTCCGGGCGCGGGTCCGGTGGTGTTGAGCGAGGCCCTGGCCCCGTTCGCGCCGACCCCATGGCTGACCCACGGCGAAGACGGCTTCGATCTGGCCGAGCACGCCGGCCAGGAGGGCGCCAAGACCGCCTTCGGCCGCATGAGCGCCTTCCACGGCCAGATGGGCATGTATGTCCGCGCCTACGCCTACATGCTCAGCCACGGCGCCGACGGCCTCAAGCAAGCCGCCGAGGACGCGGTGCTGAACGCCAACTACATCAAGGCGCGTCTGAAGGACGTGATGAGCCCGGCCTTCCCGGACGGCCCGTGCATGCACGAGGCCTTGTTCGACGACAGCTGGCTGGAAGGCACGGGGGTGACCACGCTCGACTTCGCCAAGGCGATGATCGACGAGGGCTTCCACCCGATGACGATGTATTTCCCGCTGGTGGTGCACGGCGCGATGCTGATCGAGCCGACCGAGACCGAGAGCCGCCACGAACTGGATCGCTTCATCGCCGCGCTTCGGGCGCTGGCGGGCGCCGCCAAGGCGGGCGATACGGAGCGTTTCAAGGGCGCGCCGTTCCACGCCCCGCTCCGGCGCCTGGATGAGACCCAGGCGGCCCGCAAGCCCCGGTTGAGGTGGAAGCCTGTGGCCGCGGCGCCACTGGCGGCCGAATAGCATTTTCCACACCCCCCTTGCGACCAGAGGGCGCCTTTACGGCGCCCTTATCGCTCCACATATCGGAGGAGCGCGTCGGGGTTGGCTGGATGTTCCAGGGAGCATGCGTCGCGCAAGCTCGTTGTCCTCCCATGACCGCCTTAGTCCTCGCCATGCCGCGCGCCCACCGCACCGCCGATGATCTCGCCCGTGAGCTCGTCGCGCGTTTCCTACGCGTGATCCTGGTCGCGCTTGGCGTGTTGCTGGTCATCGGCGGCATCGTGATCGCGCCGCTGCCAGGACCCATGGGCCTGCCGCTGACGGTCGTCGGCCTGATGCTGGTGCTGCGCAACTCCTTCAAGGCCCGCAAGCAGTTCGTGCGCTTTCAGCATGCTCACCCGAAGCTGATCTTCCCGCTGCGCCGCCTGCTGCGCCGCGAGCCCGAGGTCGTGCTGGTGGCCTGGCAGCAGGCTCTGCGCGTCGAGCGCTTGATCGTACCGCGCCGCTGGCGCGTCGCCATCCGTTGGCGCAAGTCGCTGAAGCGTCGGGCCGCGAGGCGCAACGGACAGTGAATTCAACGGTCGCGACGATCGACGTCAAGCACAGGGTCCGACGTCGCGCGCGCTTAGCCCTGCTGCTGCGCGAGTCGGCGGCCCGCGCGTTTCGCTGGATCGCCATCGGCTTCGGAGCCCTGGTGATCCTGGCGGGCGCGGTGCTGACGCCGCTGCCTGGGCACGTAGGCCTGCCATTGCTGGTCATCGGACTGATGATCGTGCTGCGCTACTCGTTTCAGGCGCGCAAGACCTTCATCCGCTGGCAGCGACGCCACCCCAAGCTGGTGTTTCCGATTCGCCGCCTGATGCGTCGCGAACCCGAGGTCCTGCTGGTTGTCTGGCAGCAGATGCTCCGCACCGAGAAGCTGGTCCTCCGAAGGGCCCGCTGGCGTCTGCTCAAGCGCACGCGCAAGCGTGTAAAGCGGTACGTCACGCGCAAGCGGGCCAAGGCGGCTTGACGGCCGAACGGCGATCGCCGAAGCCCGAAAATCGACGCCGATCTCGATAGGGGCGAAGAGGCGGCTTACGCCCCCTCGACATTTTTCTCGGCCGCCTGTCGAATCCCGATGAGCCGGCGCGTCTCTCGAGCGAAGCGCCGCGATGGTCGCGGGCTCGACGGGAGACATCGCCATGCAATACGCCCTGCTGATCTTCGAAGATGAGACCGCCCTCCGCGAGGACCGTGGCCGCGCCTGGGAGGAGATCCTGGCCGCCCACCAGGCCTTCGCCGGCGAACTGGCCTCCAAGGGGATTCTCAAGGGCGGCGCCGGACTGAAGACCAGCGACACGGCCACCACCGCCCGCAAGAGCTCCGGCCAATACGCCCTGCACGACGGTCCGTACGCCGAGGCCCGTGAACAGCTGGGCGGCTTCTACATCGTCGAGGCCGCCAGCCTCGACGAAGCCCTGGCCCTGGCCAAGCGCGTGCCCTTGGCCGGCGACGGCTCGGTCGAGGTGCGGCCGCTGATCGACGAGGACTAAGACCTGGCCCCGCTGGACCAGACTTTCCGGGAGACCGGGGGCCGGATCGTCGCCGCCCTGGCGGC
This sequence comes from Caulobacter segnis, assembly GCF_031454995.1. Lineage (GTDB taxonomy): Bacteria > Pseudomonadota > Alphaproteobacteria > Caulobacterales > Caulobacteraceae > Caulobacter > Caulobacter segnis_E. The sequence goes on from NZ_JAVDRV010000008.1 coordinate 158,711, forward strand.
GGCGTTCCGTGACCTCGACATCGCCGAGGAGGCCTTCGCCGACGCCTGCGCCAAGGCCGCCCAGGTCTGGCCGGCGGCCCCGCCACTGGATCCCGCCGCTTGGCTCTACGCCGCCGCGCGCCGGCGTGCCTTGGATATGATCCGTAGACGGATTGTTCGGCGAAGACTGGTCCCCGACCCGCCCGAACCGGAGCCCTCGATCGAGGCGAGGCTGGCCTCGGACTCCCGCCTGATCCCCGACGAGCGCCTGCGGCTGATCTTCGTGTGCTGTCACCCGGCCGTCGCGCCCGACGCCCGCGCGGGCCTAACCTTGCGGCTGGTCTGCGGGCTGTCGGCCCAGGAGATCGCCCGGGCCTTTCTGGCGTCAGAGCCCGCCATGCTGCAACGCCTGACGCGGGCCAAGCGCAAGATCGCCGAAGCTGGCGTGTCGTTCGAGGTCCCCGGCCCCGAGGCCTGGCCTGAACGGTTGGCGGCCGTGCTCGCCACCCTCGATGTCGCCTACGCCCGCGCGCACGAGGACGCGGCCGGGGCGGGGCCCCACGCGGGGTTCGCCCAGGAGATTCTGGAGCTGACCACCGTTCTGGTCGAGCTGCTGCCGAATGAGCCCGACGCCTTGGCTTTCGCGGCCCTGGTCCGCTACGCCGAGGCCCGTCGCGCCGCGCGGCTCGACGTCGAGGGCGCGATGGTCCCGCTGGATCGCCAGAATCCAGCCCTTTGGCGGCGCGATCTGATCTCCCAGGGCGAGGCCTTGCTCCGCCGAGCGGGAGGCTTGGGGCCGCCGGGACCGATCCAGTTGCGCGCCGCCCTGCACGGCGCCTGGTGCGCACGACAGACGCTGGACGAGGCGCCGCCCTGGCCCGCGATCCTGTCGCTGTACGACGCCCTGCTGAGTTTCGGCGAGGACCCGTTCGCGCGGGTCAACCGCGCGGTGGCCCTGGCGGAGGTCGCTGGACCCGTGGCGGGACTCGCGGATTTGGACACGTTGGACGCCGAGCGGATGGCGGGATTCCAGCCCTTCCACGCCGTGCGGGCGGACCTGCTGGCGCGCCTTGGACGGCGGGAGGAGGCCTTGAGCGCCTACGACCAGGCCCTGGCGTTGGATCCGGCGGAGGCCGAGAGGCGCTGGTTGATCCGTAGGCGGACGGATTGCCTCCAGACTGCCTGAGGCGCCGCTAACCCGCCAGCGTCTCCAGGAACCGCACCGGCTCGCCGCGGCCTTCGGCGATTACCTCGTCGTCGCGCATGACCACGATGCCGCGCACGATCGTCGCTTTGGGCCAGGCCTTGGCCTCGAAGCCGTCGAACGGGGTCCAGCCCGAGCGGGTGGCCATCCAGTCGTGGGTGATGACGCGGCGCGCCTTCATGTCGACGATGGTGAAGTCGGCGTCGAAGCCCTCGGCGATGCGGCCCTTGTCGGCCAGGCCGAAGATGCGGTTCACGCCGTGGCTGGTCAGGTCGACGAAGCGCTCCAGCGAGAGCTTCCCGTCGACCACGTGGGTCAGCATGATCGGGACCAGGGTCTGGACGCCCGGCATGCCCGACGGCGAGGCCGGATAGGGGCGGGCCTTCTCCTCGCGGGTGTGCGGGGCGTGGTCGCTGCCTAGGACGTCGGCGACGCCGGTGTCGACCCCGCGCCAGATGCCGGCCACGTGGTCGGCGGAGCGGATCGGCGGGTTCATCTGGGCGAAGCCCTTCAGGCGCTCATAGGCCTCGGGCGCGACCAGGGTCAGGTGCTGGGGCGTAACCTCGACGCTGGCGACGTCCTTGTTCTGGGCCAGGAAGTCGATCTCTTCCTTGGTGGTCACGTGCAGCACGTGGATGCGTTTGCCGAGGCTCTTGGCGATGCGAACCAGGCGGTGGGTCGACTGCAGGGCGGCCTGGGCGTCGCGCACCTCCGGGTGGCTGGTCCAGTCGCCGGGGCGGGCCAGGCTGCGGCGCTCGGCCAGGCGGTACTCGTCCTCGGAGTGGAAGGCCGCGCGGCGGTTCACGTGCCGCAGCACGTTCTCGACGCCCTCGTCGTCCTGCACCAGCAGGCTGCCGGTCGAGGCGCCCATGAACACCTTGATGCCGCAGCAGCCGGGCAGGCGCTCAAGCTCGCCCAGGAAGGCGGCGTTCTCGTGGGTGCCGCCGACATAGAAGGCGTGGTCGGTATGCATCCGGCCCTTGGCGCGCGAGAGCTTGTCGGCCAGGGCGTCGGCGTCCGTGGTGGTCGGCTCGGTGTTGGGCATCTCGAAGACGGCGGTGACGCCGCCCAGGGCCGCGCCGCGCGAGCCGCTTTCCAGGTCTTCCTTCCACTCCAGGCCCGGCTCGCGGAAGTGGACCTGGCTGTCGATGACGCCCGGCAGCACCGTCAGGCCGGTGGCGTCGAACACCTCGCCGGCGCTGGCCTGGGACAGGTCGCCGATCGCGACGATCTTGCCGCCGCGCACGCCGATGTCGGTAAAGCCCCGGCCGGCGTGGTTCACCACCTCGCCGCCGCGCACGATCAGGTCGAAGGTCTGGGTCATGGGGCGGCTCCTCGCGATGGTTCGAGGCGATCTAGGGCCGCCCCACGTCCGAGGCAACCCGGAACTAGCCGGCGTCGCGCTTGGTCGCGCGCTTCCCGGTGGTGGCCTTTCTGGCGGCCGAGGGCGCGGGCGGCGCCTCGGCCAGGGTTTCGGCCTCGACGTCTGGGGGGGGCGCGTCGACGTCCTGGATGGGCTCACCCCACGGCGAGGTCTCGGTCTCGGCAGGCTCGACCACCGCCTCGGGCGCGGAAACCTCGACCGGCGTCGCCACGCGCGCCAGCAATTCCTTCGCCGCCCGGACCACGGTGGTCACCGGCAGATCGCTCATATGGCGGATGGCCTGGGAGAGCGCGGGATCGACGGCCATGAACTGTTGGAAGGTTCGCGGGCCGCGCACGGCGACGGTCTTGTCGCCCCAGGGGCCATAGCGACGCTCGTCCGAGGGACCGAACAGGCCCACGGTCGGGCATCCAGCGGCGGCGGCGATGTGCATCAGGCCGGAGTCGTTGCCGATGAACAGGCTGGCGCGCTTCAGGCAGGCAAAGGCGGTCAGCAGATCCACCTTGCCGGTCAGGTCGATGGTGCGGCCGCGGGCCGAGGCCATGCGCAGCTCCTCGACCATGCGGGTGTCTTCCGGCCCGCCCAGGATCAGCAGCCGGCCGCCAGCCAGCGGACCGTCCTTGTCCAGCAGCTGGGCGGCGGTCTGGGCGAAGCGCTCGATCGGCCAGACCTTGCCGATCCAGTTGGCGGCGGGGCCCACGGCCAGGATCGGACCGCCGGCGCCGAGCAGCTCGTCGGCCAAGGCCTCGACCTCGGGCGTGATGTAGAGATAGGGCGCGGGCGGCTCGCCCTCGAGCTTCAGGACGCGGGCGGTCTCGACCACCTTGTGCACCGGCTCGCCGGGTGTCTTCTTCCAGATCGCCCGCTTGTCGCGGCGTAGGAAAAGGGCGGTGGCCGAGCCTCGCAGGTCGACGACCAGGCCCCACTTCTTGTGGCGCACCTGGTTCCAGAGCTTGAACCAGTGGCCCTTGCCCTTGCCCTTCTCCATCACGATCACGCGGTCCAGGCCCGGCACGTGCGCGAACAAGGGCGCGGCCAGAGGGCCGGCGACGATGGTGAAGCGCGCGTTGGGGATTTGATCGGAGAGAAGTTTGATCAGGCCGGACGAAAGCACCGCGTCACCGATGCGGGTCGCCGTGATGAAGAGAATCGGGAAGGCCCGCTGTGTCATCGGTCCATCTATAGGGCCGTCGGCGAGTCGGCGCATCCCACGTTAACACTTCAGCTTTCCGCGAAGGTCGGGACTGGCGCGAGCGTCGCCTCGGCGCCACATCTGCGGCATGAGCAGTCCCGTTGTCGCCCGCCTGACCTCCCGCGCCGTCATCGCCGTCTCCGGCCCCGACTGGAGAAGCTTCCTGCAGGGCTTGCTGACCCAGGACGTCGAGACCCTGGCCCCGGGCGAGCTGCGGTTCGCGGGCCTGCTGACCCCGCAGGGCAAGCTGCTTCACGACCTGTTCGTGGCGGGAACCGGGGACGGCGCGCTGCTGGACGTCCAGGCCGACCAGCGCGACGCCCTGCTGCAGCGCCTCTCCATGTACCGCCTGCGCGCCAAGGTGATGCTGGAGGCCAGCGATCGCCCGGTGCTGGCGGTGTTCGGCGGCGAGGTCGCGGGCGAAGGCCTCTATGCCGATCCGCGCCTGCCGGCCCTGGGCGCTCGCGCCTATGACGATCGCGCCGCCACCGCCGATGAGGACGCCTATGACGCCCATCGTCTGGCCCTGGGCGCCCCCGGCCCTGGCGACTGGGGCCAGGAGAAGACCTATCCGATCGAGGCCAATTTCGACCTGCTGGCCGGGATCGACTTCAAGAAGGGCTGCTTCGTCGGCCAGGAGACGACCAGCCGCATGAAGCGGCGCGGGACGATCAAGAACCGCATGCTGCCGATCACCTTCGACGGCCCGCCACCGGCCTTCGGGGCCGAGGTGCTGGCGGGCGAACTGCGGGCGGGCGAGGTGCTGGGCGGGCGCGACGGCCGGGCGCTGGCCTTGCTGCGCCTGGACCGCATCGACGGCGCCGATCTGACGGTCGAAGGTCGGCCGGTCGCGGTGGACCGGCCGACCTGGATGGCGCTCTAGCGACAGCGGCGGTAGCGGTCCGGCGAGGCGCCCGGACCACCGCGCCAACCGGGCGGGTTCTCCCAGTTCGTGCCGGGGCCGCCACGGGGACCGGGCGGGTTGTTGTCATTGTCCAGCCAGCACCGGGCGGCCTGGTTCCACCAGCCGTAGCGCGGGTGATAGTAGCCGTAGGCCGGGTGGTAGTAGTAGCCGCCGCGATAGATGAACTCGATCCGCTGGCCATGCCAGTGGTAGTAGCGCCGGTCCGGCGAGGCGCCGGGGCCGCCGCGCCAGCCGGGCGGATTCTCCCAGTTCGTGCCAGGTCCGCCGCGCGGCCCAGGCGGGTTGCCGTCATGGTCGTGGCGCTGAGCCAGCACCGGCGTCGCGACGGCCACGGCGCCCGCCATCGCGAGCACGGCCAAGGTCTTGAGGCGCTTCATGGGCGTCTCCTTCAGATGGTCTAGTCCCTCGGACTATTGAACGCGACGGCGCGGCCAATCCGTCGCGAGTCCAGCAATGTTCCTGAAAAGTTCTGGTCAATCGCCGTCGTTATGCTAGCGTCACCACATGACCGAACCGATCCGATGCACCTGGCGCGGCATGAACGGCGACCCGTTCTACGAGGCCTATCACGACCGCGAATGGGGCGTGCCCGAGTGGGACAGCCGCGCCCTGTGGGAAAAACTGGTGCTGGACGGTTTCCAGGCCGGCCTGTCGTGGATCACCATCCTGCGCAAGCGCGAGGCCTTCCGCGCGGCCTTCGCGGATTTCGATCCGGAGAAGGTCGCCCGCTTCGATGAGACCGACCGCGCCCGGCTGATGGCCGACGCCGGCATCATCCGCTCGAACGGCAAGATCGACGCGGCGATTTCGGGCGCGCGGATCTATCTCGACATGCGCGAGCGCGGCGAGGATCTATCGACCTTCCTGTGGGACATCGTGGGCGGCGCGCCGATCCAGAACGCCTGGGAGAGCGGCGCGCAGGTCCCGGCCCAGACTCCGCTGGCCGTCGACATGGCCAAGGCGCTGAAGGCGAAGGGCTTCAAGTTCTGCGGCCCGGTGATCGTCTACGCCTTCATGCAGGCCACGGGCATGGTCAACGACCACTTCGTGACGTGCTTCCGTCATGAGGAATGCAAGGCGCTGGGACACCGCCATTGACCGGGCGGCGGCGGCGAAACCACCGGGAGGACTAGGCTGCCCCGGCGGCCTGACCTTGGGCGTATGCCGCCGACAGCCGCCGATAGGCGCTGGAGCCGAAGGCCAGCAGCGTCACGACGACGCCGATCACGCCCGACACGGTGAAGACCAAGGCGATGCCGCGGTCCGCGCCGCGTCCGAACCAGTCGCCGATGGCCATCGCGCCCGCGCCGTTCGTCATGAACGGGATCACGACGAACTGGGTCAACGGCCCGATCAGGAAGGCCGTCAGCGGCGAGGCGGCCTGCTCGACCGACTGGGCGAAGCCGAACACCCGGCCCTGACGCTCCAGGGGCACCACCTTCTGCAGCGTTGTTTGCTCGGCCGCCTCGGCGTAGGGGCCCAGCGCCATCCACACAAGGCAACCAAGGGTCAGCAGCACGATGGACGGCTTCAGCGTGAAGACGCAGCAGGCCGCCCAGGCGGCCAGATTGACCAGCAGCAGGGTCCGCAGCGGGTTCGCCCCCAGCCCCGTGCGGCTGATCGCGATCCCGCTGGCGATGAAGGCCACCGACAGGGCTCCGAACAGCAGTCCCCAGGTCTGGACCGAGACTAGTGACAGCCCATAGGCGTCCAGCAGCGCCATGAACACGCCGCCCAGGAAGTTGTTGAAGCAGGCGAAGAAGATCAGGGCGAACAGCCCCGGCACGGCGGCGATCACGCGAATCGTGCCGGCCAGATCGACGGTCCGGGGGGCCGCGGGCGCGTCATGGGCGGGCTCGGCGCGCGGCTCGTCCACCGACACGGTCGCCAGATCGACCAGGGCGATGGCGGTAAACGCGAGGCCGAAGATCAGGGCGTACAGCATGCCGCCCCAGGCGACCAGGAAGCCGCTGATCACCGACGTCACCAGAAAGCCGACCCCGCTGACCATGCCCACCAGGCCGTTGGCGCGGTCACGGCGATCCTCCGGGATCAGGATCGTGACGAGGGTCGGCAAGGCGATCGCGCGGACATTGCCGGCGATCACGCCAAGCATCGTGAAGCCGATCAGCGCCCACAGCCAAGGGGCGTCCACCCGGGCGAAGGCCCCCTCCGGCGCCAGCCGCTGGACCACGAACGCCAGGCTGTAGAAGCCCAGCGAGACGAGGCTCGACCCCAGCATGGCGACCTTCTTCCGGTGATGATCGACCAGGCTTCCGAACCAGATGCCGCATGCCGCCGTCAGCACCAGATTGAGGCCGGCGACCATTCCGGTGGCGAAGACCGACTTCGTCTCCAGATAGACGTAGAAGGTCACCGCGAACCACATCGTGAAGTTCGTGATGTTGGCGACCAGGTTGTTGGCCAGCAAGCGATGGAACGGGGTCACGAACGGCGTCTCGGTGAAGGGACCGGGACCCTGCCAGCCGGCGCCGACGGACGCAATCATCGGCCGGCCCGCTGACACCGGCTGATGGCCGCGCCCCGTTCGACGGATGAACCGGCCCGTCGCCTAGGGAGCGCTGGGCCTGGAGCCCGTCTCCACCAGCTCTTCCATGAACAGCGCCATCAGCGCCGATTGCGAGCGCACGCCGGCCTTGGCGTAGACGCGGGTCAGCTGAGCGCGGACGGTGCCGGCGGCGGCGCCGCGCAGGGCGGCGATCTCGGCGACGTCGCAGCCCTTGAGCGCGAAGAGGGCCACATCCGCCTCGGCCGCCGTCAGCCGCCAGTCCGAAAAGCGCAGGCGGGCGAGGTCGGCGAGCGCGCCCTTGGCGGCGGCCACGGCGGCCTCGTCCTGGCGCGCGCGCAGAACCAGCCACCGCGCCTGGGCCGCGCCGAACAGCACGCCGGCCAGCAAGGCCAGCGCCGCGCCGCCCTCGGCCAACAGGTGCGAGCCCATGCCGGCGACGCGCACGTCGCCGGTGAAATCGACCAGGAAGAACAGGGTGGCGGCGAGTTGAAGGATCACGATGATCGCGATCATCGTGATCCTGCGTTCCAGAGCTCGCCGCCGCTTGATCATCCAGGAAGACTTACCGCCGCCCCGGAAGCATCGCCAAGACAATCCGCCGACCGCCGCGCCGTGTCTCGAACACCACGCCCGCGATATGCAGGAGGATCAGGACGTAGAGCAGGTTGACGGCGGTCTCGTGCACCTCGGTCAGCGGCCCCTCCTCATGCTCTTCGCCGCCCTCGCGGCTCTCCCCCTCCTCGTGCTCTTCGCGCTCGAGGCGCTCGGCGGTCGCGGCGGGCGGCGCGGCGCCCGGCTCGGCTTGGGGCTTGGCCGGCGCGCTGGCCATCAGCACGCCCGTGACGACGATGACCGCCAGCACGCTCCAGATCGCATAGACCATCAGAGCGCCCAGCGGATTGTGCGAGGCGTGCTCGCTACGCTTGCCCGCCGCGATTTCGCGGATATGCACCAGGGCGCGGGCGGGGCTGGGCGGAAAGGCCGAGAAGCGCGCCTCGGCCGGACCGATGACGCCCCAGATCAGGCGTAGGGCCAGGGTGCCGGCCAGGGCGTAGCCGACCCAGACGTGCGCCGTCGATCCTTCCTCGGTGATCAGGGCGTTGGCGAGGACCGCCGCCACGATGGTCCAGTGGGTCAGCTTGACCACCGGGTCCCAGCGACGAGGCGGGACGGCCTCAGTCGCGGTCATGACGTCGATCCTTGTCGTGCTTGTCGCCTTCCGCCTTATCGTCGCGGTCTTCGGATGCGTGGCGCGTCTCGTGATCCTTCGTCTTGGCCGGCGGAGGCTTGGTGGCCTTCACCGACGGCGCAGCGGCCTTGGGCGGCGCCGGCTTCGCCTCGTCCGCCCAGGCGGGCGCGGCGAAGGACAGGATCAGAAGGCTGGCCCCGAGGGCGGCTGAGCGGCTGGTCATTGGCGGTTCTCCCGTGCTGATGACGGAAGAAAACCTGAGCCGGGTCCGACGACACGACCATCGGCGGGCGGCTTACGCGGCCCGCCATAAGCCGCCGCTTACGACGCCCGCGCCTCGGAGACCTGGCAGGTCCAGCTGTCCCAGGGACCGGAAGCTTGGCCAAGATTGATCGCGGCGAAGATCATCTTGCCGCCAGGGGGAATGGTTCCGGACGCGACGCCAGAGACCGTTCCGGCCTTCGCGCGCCCCTTGGTCATCCGGCAGGAGAGGCGCGGGTCGGCGATCGGCAGGCCCGAGACGTTGGTGGCGCCGCCGGTCAGCAGCACGTCGCCGGCCTTGTTCCGGAAGGCCTGAACGCCATCCAGGATCAGGAAATGTTCGGGGCGCGCGCGGACCTGGGCGGGGTCGGGCAAGGCGCGCACGGCGGGCGCGAGCCTGGGCCGCGGCGGCGGGGCCTCGGCCTTGGGACGCGAGACCGCGATCAGAGCGCCGCCGCCCAGGAAGACGACCAGGAACATCGCCAAGGCGCGCCCCGAGGTCGCGACCAGCGCCCAGCGCGCCTGAGGGCGAAACACGAAGACAAAGGCCGCGACGGAGGCCAGAAGCCAAAGAATGGGCAGGGCGCTGGTCACGAACCGCATCAACGAAAGTCCCTTCAGGCCACGCTTGGCCAAGTGAGGCATGGAGAGCGGGGCTCCGCGCCTTTTGCAAGCCCCGAGCTCCAGGCCCGCCCCGCTATTCTAGCGCTGGCTGACCCGAACCCAGTCGACTTCCATCGTCGCCGGCAAGGCCGCCTCGTCGACGCCCTTGGCGTTGACGCTTTCCGGCCAGTTCCCGCCGAACGCGAGGTTGAGGATCAGGTGGAAGGGGCGGTCGAACGGGGATGGGCCGGCTTCGGCGTCGTCGCGCTTCCAGTCCTGGGGCGTGACCCGGGCGTACTCCTGGCCGTCGACGAACCAGGCGATCGCCTCGGGCGTCCACTCGACCGCATAGACGTGGAAGCCGTCCGCCGAGGGCGGCATGACCGTGTTTCCGCCCGCGCGCCGGCGCGCGCCGGCGCCGTCGCCGGCGAAATGGATGGTCCCGAACACGCGGTTCTCGCGGCCGCCCTCGCACGCGCCGTCGACCGGCTCGCAGGGCGCTCCCAGGTTCACCGTCTCCAGGATGTCGATCTCGCCCGACCTTGGCCAGCCGCCGTAGGTCGACAGCTCCGGCATCATCCAGATCGCGGGCCACACGCCCTGGCCGCCGGGAACCCGCGCCCGCGCCTCGATCCGCCCGTAGAGCCAGTTGGCCTTGCCTTGGGTGAGGATCTTTCCCGAGGCGTAGTCGCCGGTCTTCATGGGCCCCGTGGGGCCCGCCCAGGGGTTGGCCAACCCCTTGGTCTTGCGCTTGACCACCGTCAGGCGCAGCACGCCGTCCTTGACCGAGATGGTCTCGGGACTGGCGGCGTAGCACTGGCGCTCCTCGTTGCCGCCGCCGCCGCAGTCGGTGGCCGGGGTCCAGCGGGTCTCGTCCAGCCTGTCGCCGTCGAATTCGTCGGCCCAGACCTGTCGCCAGCCGTCCGCCTGGGCGAGGACAGCGGTCGGCGCGAGGACGACGAGGAGAGCCAGGACGGCGGCGGTCGATCGGAAGGCGCGCATGCGGCCAGCCTAGTCCGGCCCGCCGGACATTCCCATCCCGCCCGAACCGGCATAAAGACCAGATCATGCGGCCCGGACCCGACATGATGCTTGAGATGGCCTGCGGACAGGGGCCTGTCTGCGGGGTGGACGAGGCTGGGCGCGGGCCCTGGGCCGGTCCGGTCAGCGCCGCGGCGGTGATCCTGGATCCCGACCGGGTGCCCAAGGGCCTCAACGATTCAAAGAAGCTCTCGGCCAAGGCCCGCGCGGCCCTGGAGGAGGAGATCAAGGCCGTCGCGATCGCCTGGTGCGTCGACATGGCCTCGATCGAGGAGATCGCCGAGTACAACATCCTTCACGCCACCGGCCGGGCGATGTGCCGGGCCATCGAGGGCCTGTCGGTGACCCCCGCCATCGCCCTGGTGGACGGCAACTACCGCTTCCCGCTGCCGTGCGAGATCAAGACGGTGGTCAAGGGCGACTCGCTGTCCTGCTCGATCGCCGCCGCCTCGATCCTGGCCAAGGAGGCCCGCGACCGGCTGATGATCGAGATGGACGCGGTCTATCCCGGCTACGGCTTCGCCAGCCACAAGGGCTATCACGCGCGGATCCACGTCGAGGGACTGGTCAAGCTGGGCCCCTCGCCGATCCACCGCCTGGGCTGGGCGCCGGTGAAGGCCGCGCTGGCGGGCGAACTGAACCTGCGGCTGCCGTTCGAGGACGCGGCCGAGTAGCGCGCTTTCCGATAAGTGTGAGCGGTTATCGGATCGAAAAGCGCGCTCATATTCAAAGCTAGAGCCCCGAGGGCTCTAGCTTCGTTTACGTCTCGCTAACCACGTCCATACACACCGCGTTTACTAGAAAGACTCATGATTCCGTTCTCTTTCTTGAGGACGCGGACATGACCTTCGGGCCGGAAACCATCATCCTGGGCGACTGCATCGAGCAGATGAACGCCCTGCCGGAGAAGTCGGTCGACCTGATCTTCGCCGATCCGCCCTACAATCTTCAGCTGGGCGGGGACCTGCTGCGTCCCGACAACTCCAAGGTCGACGCGGTCGACGACCATTGGGACCAGTTCGAGAGCTTCGCCGCCTACGACAAGTTCACCCGCGAGTGGCTGAAGGCCGCCCGCCGTGTTCTCAAGGATGATGGGGCGATCTGGGTGATCGGCAGCTACCACAACATCTTCCGCGTCGGCGTCGCCGTACAGGACCTGGGCTTCTGGATCCTGAACGACATCGTCTGGCGCAAGTCCAACCCCATGCCCAACTTCAAGGGCACCCGCTTCGCCAACGCTCACGAGACCCTGATCTGGGCCTCCAAGAGCCAGAACGCCAAGCGCTACACCTTCAACTACGACGCCCTGAAGATGGCCAATGACGAGGTGCAGATGCGCTCGGACTGGACCATCCCGCTGTGCACCGGCGAGGAGCGGATCAAGGGCGCGGACGGCAACAAGGCCCACCCGACCCAGAAACCGGAAGCCTTGCTCTACCGGGTGATCCTGTCGACCACCAAGCCGGGCGACGTGATCCTGGATCCCTTCTTCGGCGTCGGCACCACGGGCGCGGCCGCCAAGCGCCTGGGCCGCAAGTTCATCGGCATCGAGCGCGAGGCCGAGTATCTGAGCCACGCCAAGGAGCGCATCGCCAAGGTCGTTCCAATCAACCCCAATGACCTTGAGGTCATGGGCTCTAAGAGGGCCGAGCCGCGCGTGCCATTCGGCACCATCGTCGAGGCCGGCCTGCTCTCGCCCGGCGACACCCTCTACTGCGCCAAGGGCGAGCGGATCGCCAAGGTGCGCCCGGACGGTTCGATCACGGTCGGCGACCTTTCGGGCTCGATTCACAAGATCGGCGCCCTGGTCCAGTCGGCCCCGGCCTGCAACGGCTGGACCTATTGGCACTTCAAGACCGACAAGGGCTTGGCCCCGATCGATGTGCTGCGCGCCCAGGTCCGCGCGGGGATGAACTAGACCATGCTGGAGAGCAGGGCGTCGGCGTAGGTCGACGGCCAGGCGGCCCGAGAGGGTCGCCTGGCTGATCCGCGCGCGGATCGCCTCCACGTCGGGTCGCTAGAGCAGCCGCTCGGCCGCTCGCGCCGCCTTCAGGAACACGCTGGGCAACGCGCCGAGGCCCTCGCGCCGGGTCCAGACGAAGTCACCGCCGTCAGCGTCCCCATTTCCCGCCCCGTCGGCCGCGAACACCCGCAGCGTCAGCGAGAAGTGCGTGAAGACGTGCTCGACCGCGCCGAGGTCCCGCCACGCGCCGGCGACCGGCGCGGCGGCCCTCGCGTCTGTGTCGTCATAGGGGGCGGCCCGCCACTCCGAGGTCGGCAGGCCCAGCATCCCGCCCAACAGCCCTTTCGGCGGTCGGCGGACCAGCGCCACCGCGTCGCCGCGCGTCAGCACGTAGGCGACGCCATGCCGTCGCGGGCGGTCGGCCTTCTTCGTCTTCCTCGGATAGGTCTCCGGCGCGCCGGTCTTGAAGGCCTCGCACCAGGCCGAGACGGGACAGAGGTCGCACAGCGGCCCCTTCGGCTTGCAGACCGTGGCGCCCAGGTCCATCAGCGCCTGGGCCCAGTCGCCGGGGCGCTCGTCGGAGACGAGCTCGCCGGCCAGGGCCTTCAACTCCGGCTTGGCGTCGGGCAGCGGCGTCTCGACGGCGAACAGGCGCGACATCACCCGCTCGACATTGCCGTCGACGACATTGGCGGCGCGGTCGAAGGCGATCGCCGCCACCGCCGCGGCGGTATAGGCGCCGACGCCGGGCAGGGCGCGCAAGCCCTCCTCGGTGTCCGGAAAGACGCCGCCGTGCTGGTTGGCGACGGCCCGGGCGCAGGCCAGGAGGTTGCGGGCGCGGGCGTAGTAGCCCAAGCCCGCCCAGGCCGCCATCAACTCGCCGTCGTCCACGGCCGCCAGGTCCAAGACCGTGGGCCAGCGCTGGGTGAAGCTCAGAAAGTAAGGGGCCGCGTGCGGCACGGTGGTCTGCTGCAGCATCACCTCCGACAGCCAGACGCGGTAGGGGTCGGACCGCGCGCCCGCGCGGCGATCGCTCGGCGAGACCCGCCAGGCCAGTGTCCGCGCCTGACGGTCGTACCAGGCCAGCAGGCTCGAGCGGAGGGCGGCGCGATCAAGAGAGACGCTGGCTTTCATCGTCCCTTCGCCTACCGCAAGCGGGGCGCCTCGTGCTAGCTTTCCGTTATGGCCCGCCGTCCCTTGCCCTCGCCGGAAGAAGCGCTCGCGATCCTTCGCCAGAAGCGGACAAAGCCCCAGCGCCGCCCGCCGCCGCCCGCCGGCAAGAGTCTGGCGCCGCTGCTGAAGGATCTGGAGACCCGCTTCGGCCAGGGTCCCGCCGCGCTACAGACGCGCTGGCGCGAGATCGTCGGCGACACCCTGGCGAGACGCACCGAGCCCGTCCGCGTCATCAAGGGCCGCAATGGCGAAGGCGGCGCGCTGGAGCTGCGGGTCGATGGGCCCATGGCCTCGCTGATCCAGCACCAGGCGCCGCAGATCACCGCCCGGTTGGACATGTTGCTGGGCAAGGGCGTCGTCACCCGCCTGCGCATTGTCCAGGGCCCGGTCAAGGCGGCCGCCGCGCCTGTCTCCCAGCGTCCGCGCCGCAAGCCGCCGCTGGACGCGGCCTTGGAGAAAGAGCTCGCCGACAGCCTGGCCGAACAGCCCGACGGCGGGCTGAAACAGGCGCTGCTGAAGCTGGGCCGCGGGGTCCTCTCCTCGAACCGCTGAGCCCACGCGCGGCAGCGGTCCAGACCATTGACAAGCGCCGCGTGGTCGCGCTCTTGCCGTAGTCCGCGTCCAGCCCTTTTCCCTTCGAAACGAGAATCGGGCTTAAGTTTCCAACCGACCGCCGAAGGGCCATTTGATGCGTTCGCTGATCAGCAGAGTCACCCTTGTCGCCGCGCTCGCCGCCGGCCTCGCCAGCTGCGGTCCCAAGGGCGAGACCGTCACCGCCGACGACATGACCCAGGGCAATCCCAACGCCAAGGTCACCGTCGTCGAGTACGCCTCGGCCTCGTGCAGCCACTGCGCCGAATGGAACGAGGATGTATATCCGGCCTTCAAGGCCAAATACATCGACACCGGCAAGGTCAACTACGTCTATCGCGAGATTCTGACCCCGCCGCAGGAAGTGGCGGCCGCTTCGTTCCTGATGGCCCGGTGCGCTGGCAAGGATAAGTACTTCCAGGTCGTGGACTCGGTCTATCGCGCCCAGCACCAGATGTTCCAGACGGGCCAGTTCCGCGAAGGCCTGCTGAGCGTCGCCCAGTCGGCCGGCATGAGCGAAGAGCAGTTCAACGCCTGCGTGAGCGACGAGAAGGCGCTGAAGGCGCTGAACGACCGCGTCGAAAAGTACAGCAAGGAAGCCAAGATCCAGGGCACCCCGACCTTCGTCGTCAACGGCAAGAAGGTCGGTTCGGAAGAGGGCGGCGCGCGCACCCTGGCCGAGCTGGACGCGGCCATCGCGGAAGCCTCGAAGTAATGACGCTGGACCGGCGCGCGCTGTTGATCTCGGGGCTGGCCGCCCCCGGCCTCGCGCTTGGGGGCGCGCCGGCCGTCGCGCGCGCCGCGCCCCTGCCGCCCGTCCCGGGCGAGATGACGCTGGGCTCGCCTACCGCGCCGGTGCAGCTCGTGGCCTACGCCTCGGCCAGCTGCCCGCACTGCGCCCACTGGTGGACGCAGGTCCTGCCGCTGGTCCGCGAGCGCTTCGTCGACACCGGCAAGGTGCGGTTCGTGTTCCGCGAGTTCCTGACCCCGCCAACCGAGTTCGCGGCCGCCGGGTTCATCCTGGCGCGCCGGATTCCGGGCAAGTACTTCGAGGTCCTGACCACCGTCTTCCAGCGCCAGGAAGAGATCTATCGCAGCGAGAAGCTGTGGGAGGGCCTGCAGGCGATCGGCAAGCAATACGGCCTGACCGACGCCCAGTTCGCCGCCGCGATGAACGACCAGGCCGCGCTGAAAGGGGTCAATGACCGCTTCTTCCGGGCGCTGAACCAGGAGAACATCGAGGTCACCCCGACCTTCTTCGTCAACGGCGCGCCGATCGAGGGCGACACGGGCTTCGACGCCCTGGCGAAGGCCTTCGCCGTCGCGGCGAAGGGCTAAGGCCAGGGGGACCGCCTCGTGCAGTTCCAGCGCCTTCGCCTTTCGGGCTTCAAGTCCTTCGTCGAGCCGACCGAGTTTCGGATCGAGCCGGGCCTGACCGGCATCGTCGGCCCCAACGGTTGTGGCAAGTCCAACCTGCTGGAAGCCTTGCGTTGGGTGATGGGCGCCAACTCCGCCAAGGCCATGCGCGCCGGCGGCATGGACGACGTGATCTTCGCTGGCAGCGGCGCGCGCCCGCCGCGCAATCACGCAGACGTCGCCCTGACCATCGACAACGCCGACCGTACGGCGCCGGCCCAGTTCAACGACGACCCGGTGCTGGAGGTCGTGCGCCGCATCGATCGCGGCTCGGGTTCGACCTACAAGATCAACGGCCGCGAGGTGCGGGCGCGCGACGTCCAGCTGCTGTTCGCCGACGCCTCGACCGGCGCCAACTCGCCCGCCCTGGTCCGCCAGGGCCAGATCAGCGAGCTGATCGGCGCCAAGCCGCAGAACCGCCGCCGCATCCTGGAAGAGGCCGCCGGGGTCTCGGGCCTGCACACCCGCCGGCACGAGGCCGAGCTGCGCCTGCGCGCGGCCGAGAGCAACCTCGCACGTCTGGACGACGTGGCCCGCGAGCTGGAGACGGCGCTGAACCGCCTCAAGCGCGAGGCCCGCCAGGCCGAGAAGTACAAGCGCCTGTCGGCCGAGATCCGCGCCGTGCAGGGGGCGGTGCTCTACACCCGCTGGACGGAGGCCCGCGACACGCTGGAGCGCACCCAGCGCGAGGCGACCGAGGCCGCGCGCCTCGTCGAGGAGACCGCCCGCGCCAGCGCGGCCGCTCAGGTCGCCATCACCGACGCCGAGGCCGCCATGCCGCCGCTGCGGGAAGAGGCGACCATCGCCCAGGCGATCCTGGGCCAACTGGCCATCCAGAAGGACCGGGCCGAGCGCGAGGCCGAGGCCGCCGCCGCCGAGTTCGAGCGCCTGAAGAACGACCTGGCCCGCATCGAGGCCGACCGGGCCCGCGAACAGCAGGCCAAGGACGACGCCGCCGTCGCTCTAGCCCGCATCGACGCCGAACTGGAGGAAGTCCGCGCCCTGGTCGCCGCCGCGCCCGAGCGGGGCCCCGAGCTAGAGGCCGCCGCCAAGGCCGCCGAGACGGCCCGCGCCGCCGCCGAGACCGAGGTCGAGCAACTCGCCGCCCGGGTGGCCGCCGAGGAGGCGCAGTTCCGCGCCGCCGCCGCGCGACTCTCCGAGGCCGACGCCCGCGCCAGCCGCACCAACCGCGCCCTCGACCAGGCCAAGGCCGAGCGCGCCGCCATCGGTCCCGAGGTCGATCCGGCCGCCGCCGACGCCCGCCAACGCTTCGCCAACGCCGAGGCCGCCCTGGCCGCCGCCCGCGCGGCGCTGGAGGAGGCCGAGGCCGAGCGCGTCAAGGCCGCCGAGCAGGAGGCCCTGGCCCGCCAACTGGCCCGTGGGGTCGAAGACCAGCTCGGCCGCCTGCGCACCGAGGCCCGAGGCTTGGCTCAACTCACCGCCCCACGCGCCAAGAGCGGCCACGCCCCGGCGCTCGACAGCGTCTCGCCTGACAAGGGCTATGGCGCGGCGCTGGCGGCGGCGCTCGGCGATGACCTCGACGCCGCGCTCGATTCCAAGGCGCCGTCCTACTGGGGCGGGGCCCAGGTCTCGTCGCCGCCGTGGCCCGAGGGCGCTCAGCCCCTGGTCCCGCTGGTCAAGGCGCCGCCCGAGCTGATCGCCCGCCTCTCGCACGTGGCCGTGGTCGCCCGCGCCGACGGCGACCGGCTGCAAAAGGACCTCAAGCCCGGCATGCGCCTGGTGTCGATGGAAGGCGATCTCTGGCGCTGGGACGGCTTCGTCGCTCGCGCCGATGCGCCCAAGCCCGCCGCCGTACGGCTGGAGCAGCGGACGCGCCTGGCCGAGGTCGAGGCCGAGATCGACGTTCTGGCGCCGCGCGCCGAGGCCACGGCCGCCGCCCTGAAGACCGCCGCCGATCGCATGCGCGCGGTCGAGGACCTGCTGCGCGACAAGCGGCGCGGTCCGCCCGACGCCGAGCGCTTGCTGAACAGCGCCCGGGAGCAAGTCGCCAAGTTCGAGCGCGAGCAGGCGCTCCGCGCCGCCCGCGCTCAGTCTCTGGACGACACCATTGCTCGCTTCGAGACCGAGAGGGCCGAGGTCGACGCGGCCTTGGCCCAGGCCCGCGAAGCTCACGCCGCCGCCCAGACCTCGGGCGACCTGCAACCTCGGCTCGCTCAGGCCCGTCAGGACGCCGCCAAGGCCCGCGAGGCGGCCAGCGCCGCCCGCACGGCCCTCGACGTCGAGACCCGCGAACGCGCCGGCCGCCAGCGCCGGCTGGAGAGCCTGGAGCGTGACCGGACCGACTGGGCCAAGCGCGCGGAGACCGCCGGCAAGCGCGCCGAGGCGCTGGAGAGCGATCGCGTCAAGGCCGCCGCCGCCCTGGAGGCCGCCCGCGAGGCGCCCGACGTCTTGCGGGAAAAGCTGTTGGCCTTGCTCGACGAGTTCGCCGCCGCCGAGGCCCGCCGCGCCAAGGCCAGCGACGCCCTGGAGACGGCCGAGACCAACCGCATCAACGCCGACCGCGCGGCTCGGGCCGCCGAACAGGCCGCCGGCGAGGCCCGCGAGAAGCGGGCGGCGCTCGTTGCTCACCTGGACGGCGCTCGCCAGCGCTACGCCGAGGTCGCCACCGCGATCCGCGAGCAGGCCCGCATGGAGCCCGAGGAACTGGGCCGCCACGTCGCCGGCGAGGCCGTGGCCGTGCCCAAGGACGCCGCCGGGGTCGAGGCCCACCTCTTCGCCCTCGAGCGCGAGCGCGACGCGATCGGCCCCGTGAACCTGCGGGCCGAGGAGGAGGCCCAGGAATACGCCGGTCGCCTGGAGATCATGCGCACCGAGCGCGCCGACCTTTCGGGCGCGGTGACCAAGCTGCGGGCCGGCATCGAGGAGCTGAACGCCGAGGGCCGAGAGCGCCTGCTGGCCGCGTTCGACGTGATCAACGCCAACTTCCAGACCCTCTTCCAGGCCCTGTTCGGCGGCGGCCAGGCCGAGCTGAAGCTGATCGAGAGCGACGATCCGCTGGAAGCCGGTCTCGAGATCTACGCTTGCCCGCCCGGCAAGCGCCTGGCCAGCATGAGCCTGATGAGCGGCGGCGAGCAGGCCCTGACCGCCAGCGCCCTGATCTTCGGCGTGTTCCTGGCCAATCCGGCCCCGATCTGCGTGCTGGACGAGGTGGACGCGCCTCTGGATGACGCCAATGTCGACCGCTACTGCAACATGCTCGACGAGATGCGCCGGCGCACCCAGACGCGCTTCATCGCCATCACGCACAACCCGGTGACCATGAGCCGCATGGACCGCCTGTTCGGCGTCACCATGGCCGAGCGGGGGGTGAGCCAGCTGGTCAGCGTGGACCTCAGCACGGCCGAGAAGCTGGTGGCGGCTTAGGGCCGAGCGCCCCCTCCGTCTCGTCGCGTATCCGCGCCGATCCACCTCCCCCGCTACGCGAGGGAGGATGAAACTTCCTCCTCACCCGTGGAACGGGGGAGGTGGCGCGATGCGAAGCATCGTGACGGAGGGGGCGCTCTCGCCTCAGAACCCGATGGCTTGCCGAATGGGATTGGCCGGATCGGCCAGCAGCTTCACCGCCATCGCGCAAGAGATCACCACCAGGAGCGGCCGGATCAGCTTCGGTCCGAACCGCATCGCCAGCCGCGAGCCCACCTGCGCTCCGATGAACGCCCCGACGGCCATGGCCAGGCCCACCGGCCAGACGACCACGCCCTTCAACGCGAACAGGGTCAGGCTGCCGACGTTGCTGGCGGCGTTGGCCAACTTGGTGTGGGCGGTGGCCTTGAGGACGCCGTAGCCCAGCAGGGTGACGATCGCGACCATGTAGAAGGCGCCAGCGCCCGGGCCGAAGATGCCGTCGTAGAAGCCGACGAACGGCGTGACGAAACAGGCGAACGGGATCAGCGCCATGCGCGGGGTGACGTCCTCGCTCTTCAGCGCGCGCGAGAAGCCAAAATAGAGGGCGATGGCGATCAGCAGCACCGGCACGATCGCTCGCAGCAGCTGGGGCGACAGCAGGCTGGCGCACAGCGCGCCGCACAGGCCCGCGATGGCGGCGGCCAGAGCGACAGGCCAGGCGGTCTTCCAGTCGATCAGGCCGCGCCGGGCGAAGGCGCTGGTCGAGGAGATGGCGCTGACCGCGCCCTGCAGTTTGTTGGTGCCCAGCGCCTGAACGGGCGAAAGCCCCGCCAGCAGCAGGGCCGGCAGGGTCACGAGCCCGCCGCCGCCGGCGATGGCGTCCAGCGCCCCGGCGAGGGCGGCGACCACGAACAGGCTGGCGATGACGTCGAGAGAAACCATGAGCGGCTCATGGTCCCGTTCGACGCCTCAGGCAAAGAAAAAGGGGCCCCGGAGGACCCCTTGATCACTAGCCCAGCAGGTGCGCCCACTGGTGAGCGCGCGACTGCTTGCTGTTGGTGGTCTTGCCCAGGGCGCGCAGTTCGTCGCGCTCCTTGGCCTTCTCTTCCTTCCGCACGCGCATCTCGGCGGCTTCCAGAGCCTTGCGCTCCTTCCGCTCGGCGCGCTTGGCGGCCATCAGCTCTTCCTGGCGGGCCAGGGCTTCGAGGCGGGCCTTTTCCTTGGCTTCGGCTCGGGCGGCGCGGACGGCTTCGAGTTCGGCGGCGCGTTGTTCCTCGCGCTTGTCGAAATCGGGGTCCTGGACGGTCGGCTTGGCCTTGAACTTAGCCAGCATGGCCTTCTTGGCTTCCTGCTGGGCGGAAATACGATCGGCGAATCCGGTGTTCTTCAGGTGCGACATGAATCTTCGTGTTATTTGGAGGCGGCGGCTCTAAAGCCCAGATCGACGAAAAAATCAATGCGTCATCGAGGCTGGCGGCTCCTTGCCTATGGGGAGCGGCGCTGAAAGAACGTTCGCTAGATAGGAACTCGTTCCCGATCCGAAAGAGGCTGCCCGCCCCTCGTCATGGAAAGATTGGGGTCGGTTTTGCCCGCCTGACGAAGGGGAAGGCGAAAACCTCAAATATTCCGGTCACTTGCCTTGCGAAGCGGTCACCTTGACGCACTGCGGCGAGGTCTATAGGTTCCGCGCCGATCAAGCCGGCCGGAACAGCGCTTTTTTATGGCGCGTCCTCGGCGCTTTCGGACCTGCCGCTTCCCATGCCCAAGGCCGACGAACCGAACGACAAGGCTCCGCAGAGCCTCGACGCTCGGCTCGCCGCATTTGAGGCGCGGAGGGCGGCGGAAAAGCCGGTGAAGGCTCGGTCCGAAAGAGCCCAGCAAGACGGCTACCGTCTGCTGGCGGACCTGATCGGGGGCGTTTTGGTGGGTATCGGCTTCGGCTGGCTGCTCGACCACTATGTCCACACGAGCCCCTGGGGCATGGTCGGCGGTCTGCTGATCGGCCTGGGGATCGCGATTTTCTCCATCGTCCGCAAGGCGATGAAACTGAGCGCGCAGGCGTCGGCCCCGTCTCCGGTTCCGGGGAAGGTCGACGGAGACACGGGAGACGGGCCAACCGTCCCCAAGCAGAAGAGAGACTAGGGCCGATGGCCGATCCGATGCACCAGTTCCAGATCCAGAAGATCGTGGAACTGCCCACCGTGACCGTTCCGGGCCTGGGCGCGATCGATCTTTCGATCACCAATTCCGTGGCCGCGATGATGTCGGCCGCCCTGCTGATCATCGGCTTCTACGGCCTCGCGGCCCGCAAGGCCGTTGTGCCGGGCCGCCTGCAGGCGGTGGGCGAGATGCTCTACGGCCTGGTCGACGGACTGGCGGAATCGATCATCGGCCACGACGGCAAGAAGTTCCTGCCGTTCATTTTCACGCTCTTCGCGTTCGTGCTGTTCATGAACATGCAGGGCATGTTCCTGGTCTTCACCGCGACCTCGCAGTTGGCCGTGACCCTGACGCTGGGCCTGATGGTCATCCTGACGGTGGTCGCCGTCGGCTTCGCCAAGAACGGCATCAAGTTCTTCAAGCTGTTCGCCCCGTCGGGCGTGCCGTGGCCGCTGTACTTCCTGCTGGTGCCGATCGAGATCCTGTCGTTCCTGATCCGTCCGATCACCCTGGGCCTTCGTCTGTTCGGCAACATGCTGGGCGGCCACGTCGTGCTGAAGATTTTCGCCGGCTTCGTGATCGCCCTGGGCGGTCTCGGCGTGCTGGGCTGGGCCGGTTCGGCCCTGGCCCTGACCTCGGTCGTCGCCCTGACGGCCCTAGAGTTCATGGTGGCCTTCCTCCAGGCCTTCGTGTTCGCGGTGCTCGCATGCGTCTACATCAACGACGTCGTGCACCTCGACAGCCACTGATCAACCTTTAGTCTTTCAACCAATACCCTTCTCAAGGAGTCTCAATCATGGACGCTGCTGCTGCTAAGTACATCGGCGCTGGTCTGGCCATGCTCGGCATGATCGGCGCGGGCGTTGGCCTGGGCGTGATGTTCGGCAACTACTTCCAAGGCGCCCTGCGCAACCCGACGGCCGCCGCTCAAGAGCGCCCGATGCTGTTCCTGGGCATGGCCCTGACGGAAGCCCTGGGCATCTTCGCCCTGGTTATCGCCTTCCTGATCCTGTTCTCGTAATCCGATCCCTGGAGCGCGGCGCTTCATCGGAAGCGACGCGCTCCAGTTTCTGTTTTCTCGCGCTTCCTGGAGCGGGCCGGATCACGGTCCGCTCCAAGCGCAATAGCTGAGAGGCGCCTTCGCCCATGGCGACGGAACATCACGGCACGACCGAGACGACGGAAGCCCCCAAGGGCCACGAAGGCGGCGGCGGTCTTCCGCAGCTGCAGTTCGAGCACTGGGGCGGTCAGATCGTCTGGCTCCTGCTCATCTTCGCCGTGCTCTACGCGGTGCTGTCCAAGGGCCTCCTGCCCCGCGTCAGCGGCGCGATCGAGGAACGCGGCGCCAAGATCGCCGGCGACATCGCCGACGCCCGTCGCTTGAAGGACGAGGCCGAGGCCCAGGCCCGCGCGGCCGCCGCCGAGGTGGCCGAGGCGCGCGCCAAGGCCCAGAAGACCGCCGCCGACGCGAAGGCCAAGGCTTCGGCCGAAGCCGCCGAGCGTCAGGCCAAGGAAGAGGCCGTCCTGGCCGAGAAGCTGGCCGCCGCCGAGGCTTCGATCCAGACCGCTCGCGACCAGGCCATGAGCCAGGTCCGCGTGGTGGCTCAGGACACCGCCGGCGCGATCGTCGAAAAGCTGACCGGCAAGGCGGCCACCGCCGCCGAGCTCAAGTCGGCTCTGGCCTAGGGGACTGAAGATGGAACACGAATCCCTGTTCAGCCTCTCGAACCCGGAATTCTGGGTTCTGGTCGCCCTGGTCGTCTTCTTCGGCCTGCTGTTCGCGCTGAAGGTCCTGCCGGGCGCGCTGTTCGGCGCGCTCGACAGCTACTCGGCCAAGATCAAGGCCGAGCTCGACGAAGCCCAGCAGCTGCGGGAAGAGGCGCAAGCCCTGCTCGCGGACGTGAAGGCCCAGCGCGAGGAAGCCGAGCGCCAAGCCGTGGCCATGCTGGACGCCGCCAAGGCCGACGCCAAGCGTCTGGCCGAGGAAGCCAAGGAAAAGCTCGAGGAGCAGATCAAGCGCCGCGCCGAGATGGCCGAACGCAAGATCGCCCAGGCCGAGGCTCAAGCCGCCGCCGACGTCAAGGCCGCCGCGGTGGATCTGGCCGCCCAGGCCGCCGAGGCCGTCCTGGCCGCCCGCCTCGTCGGCGCCAAGACCGACCCGCTGGCGGACGCCGCCATCGGCCAGATGGGCGCCAAGCTGCAATAGCCGCTGGCGACATCGGATAGACAAAAGGAAGGGCGCGGATCGTAAGGTCCGCGCCCTTCTTGTTTCCAGCTCGATCGCTTCGCCGAAGCATGGCCGCCGCAGCGGCTCGTCGGGGGCGGATGGCGGGGGCTAGGCCGCGGTCTTCTTGCGCAGGCGCGCCAGGCGGCGCAGGCGGCGCCAGAAGCGGGTCTTCTCGGGCTCGGGATAGGGCTGGAGGTTGCGGAAGAACTCCTCGGCGCAGGATCGCCACGAGAACTTCTCGGCGAACTTGCGCACCACCGTCCGGTCCAGCTCCAGGCAGGCCAGGCACGCTTCCTTCAGGCCGTCGGTCTGGCCCGGCGCCAGGACGCCGGCGTTGGAGCCAGGGATGATGTCGACGGGACCCGGGGCCGAGAAGGCCGCCACCGGAACGCCGGCGGCCATGGCCTCCAGGATCACCAGGCCGAAGGTGTCGGTCAGGGACGGGAAGCAGAAGACGTCCGCGCCGGCGAAGTAGCGGCCCAGCTCCTCGCCGAACTTGGCGCCTAGGAACTTCACCTCGGGATACTTCTCGGCCAGCTCCTCGCGCTGGGGACCGTCGCCGATGACGACCTTGGTGCCCGGCAGATCGAGGCTGGCGAAGGCCTCGATGTTCTTCTCGACGGCCACGCGGCCGACATTGAGGAAGATCGGGCGGGCCAGGCCCTCGAAGATGTCGGGATCCTCGGGCGTGCGCGGCTTGAAGATGTCGGTGTCGACGCCGCGCGACCAGGGCGACAGGTTGCGGAAGCCGTGCTTGGCCAGCTCGTCGCGCATGGTGGGCGTGGCCACCATCAGACGGCCCGACGGCTTATGGAACCAGCGCATGTAGGTGTAGCCGGCCGCCAGCGGCAGCGGCAGGCGGGCCGAAACGTATTCGGGGAACTTGGTATGGTAGCTGGTCGTGAACGGCAGCTTCCATTCCAGGCAGATGCGACGGGCGGCCAGGCCGATCGGCCCCTCGGTGGCGATGTGGATCGCCTCGGGCTCGAACAGCTTGAAGCGCTCCTGCACCGGCTCGTAGGCGCCGATGGCCAGCTTGATTTCCGGATAGGTCGGCAGCGGGAAGGTCGGGAACTGGTCGGGGCTGACGACGTCGACGACGTGGCCCATGGCGCGCAGTTCGTCGACCACCCGGGTCAGGGTGCGAACCACGCCGTTGACTTGCGGTTCCCAGGCATCGGTAGCAAGCAGTATTCGCATCAGGCGACGGCGGGCTCCGGCAAGGCGTCGTCGGCCGGCGTCGGCAGCTTGCGGCCGCGGTCGATCACCGACCACGAGCGCACCTTCGCCCACTCCACGATTTCCAGGTGGCCATCGGCGTGCTCGGCCACGGCCGTGCAGCTTTCCACCCAGTCGCCGTCGTTGACATAGGCGATGCCGTCGATGTCGCGCATCTCGGCCTTGTGGATGTGACCACAGATCACGCCATCCACGCCCCGACGTCGCGCTTCGTCGGCCACAGCGGCCTCGAAGTTCTCGATGAACTGCAAAGCGTTCTTCACCTTGACCTTCAGATAGGCCGAAAAACTCCAGTAACCGAACCCCAGGCGGCGACGCGCGCGATTCACCAGAGTGTTCAGCATGAGGATGGTTCTATAGGACCAATCCCCGAGGAAGGCGAGCCACTTGGCGTGTTGGACGACGCCGTCGAATTCGTCGCCGTGGACGACCAGATAGCGCTTGCCGTCGGCCGCCTCGTGGATGATGTCGCGGGCCACGACGACGCCGCCGAAGTGGACGCCGCAGAACTCGCGCACCCGGTCGTCGTGGTTGCCGGGCACGTAGATGACCTCGGTGCCCTTGCGGGCCATGCGCAGGATCTTCTGGACCACGTCGTTGTGGGCCTGGGGCCAGTGCCAGCCGCTGCGCAGCTTCCAGCCGTCGATGATGTCGCCGACCAGATAGAGCTTGTCGCACTCGATATGGCGGATGAAGTCCAGCAGCAGCTCGGCTTGGCACCCTCGCGTGCCCAGATGCAGGTCGCTGATGAAAACGGAACGATAGCGGCGGACGGCGACGTCGGCGCTCATGGTCGTACCCCCGTTCGACACCGCAATATCGCTCCGTCCCCGGATCGGCGCGACGGCGGCCAACGGCAGGCGATTAAGCTGATTGCATGTCGCTTTGATGAAGCGGGGGCGAGGATCGATGCGGCGCGGTTCGCCCGCGCTTCCCCTGGGGCAGCCCGTCGATTGGTCAGTTTCGGCGCATTTGTCAAAAATCTAGGCGCGCGGGCGAGCCCTTCGGGGGGCTGGGACCGCTCTAGCTGTTGCGGCGCAGCATCGCCCGCACTAGATCACGCCGATGGACGCCGCCCGCCTCGCCAAGGACACGCCGAAATCGCAGAAGACCCGCGCGCGGATTCTGGATTGCGCGATGCATCTGTTCGCCGAGATCGGCTATCACGCGGCCACCAACCCGGCGGTCGCCGACGCCGCGGGCCTGACGCGCGGGGCCATGCTCTACCACTTCCCAACCCGCGAGGCCCTGGTCGAGGCCGCCGTGGCCCATATCCAGGCCGAGCGCTCGACTCTGTTTCGCGCCGCGGCCGACAGCCTGCCGCCGGGCGCCGACGTCACCGAGCACGCGATCGACAGCTACTGGGACCTGCTGCACAGCGTTCCGTTCCAGGCCTTCGCCGAGCTGGAGGCGGCCGGTCGCACCGATCCGGCCATCCAGGCCCTGCTGACGCCCGCCCAGGCCGAGTTCGACCGCGCCCAGGCCGGCGATCACTTCCTGAAGATTCTGCACGCGGGCGCCGGTCCCCGCTTCCAGGCCAGCCGCGACCTCGCCCGCTTCATGCTGGAAGGCCTGGCCCGCACGACCCTGACCTATGACAAGGACGGCCGGAAGGATCGTCTGCTGGCCGTGATCAAGCGCGCGACGCACATGCTGAACCGCAAGGGCGACATCCAGGACCTCTGGCCGGAATAGTCTTCGCGGGAGCCAAGTCGCTTCCCAGGGATTGGACGGTCAGGAGAACACCGATGACCGACCCCAATCCGACCCCGCCTCATCCCGACGATCCGGTTCCCCGCCCGGCGGGGCAGGAGGCGCCGCCGCCGCCCGAGCTGGACCCGAACCGCAAGACGAACGCCACCAGCGATCCGACGGCCGGTGATCCGGGCAACGGCGCGGACTAGGCCTTCAAGGCCTTCGGCAGCACGCTGGCGAAATAGTCCAGCTCGGCGGGGCTGGCGGTGCCGACGCGGATCCAGGTCGGGTGGCGCGGGCTGTCGAACACCCGCACCTCGACGCCCATCGCCGCCAGGGTCTTCTGGAAGGCGAGGTTCGGCTTGCCGCAGTCGACGAAGACATAGGTGCCGTGGGACGGCAGATACCTCAGGCCGTTGGCGTCGCAGATCGCGTAGATCTTCTCGCGGCAGCCTTCGAGGTAAGCCTTCGCGCCAGCGAGATAGGCCGGATCGCCATAGCAGGCGGCGGCCGCCGCGAGGCCTGGACGGCCCTTGTGCGTCGGGATCAGGCTCTTGAGAGTCCGGACCCGGTCGGCGCGGGCGGCGATGAAGCCGACGCGAAGGCCCGCCATGCCGTAGACCTTGGAGAAGGTGCGGGCGACGATCACGTCGTGGCCGGCGCGGACCAGGTCCATCATCGAGTTGCGGACCGGATCGGGGCTGATCTCGATATAGGCCTCGTCGACGAGCACGGGACAGGTCTTGGAGACCTCCACGCAGAAGGCGCGCAAGCGCTCGGCGTCCAGCAGCAGGCCCGTCGGGTTGTTGGGATTGCAGACATAGACGCAGCCCGCCTTCACGGCCTTGGCGCGCTCGGCGAGCGCTTGCAGGTCGATCTGCTGGTCGGTCGCGAGCTGGACCCACTCCAGGCTCGCGCCCTGGCGCTGGGCGTAGAGCAGGGGCGTGGCGTAGCTTGGTTGCGGCGAGACGACGGGGCCGGCCTTGGCGAAGGCCGTCGACAGAAGCGACAGCGCCTCCAGCGAGCCGTTGCACAGGCCCACCTGCTCGGGCTTCAGCCCATCAAGCCCGGCGATCAGCTTGACCAGCGGCGGTTCCAGTTCCCAGCCGTAATAGGGCGCTTCGGCCAGGGCCTTGGCGGCGGCCTCGCGGGCGGCGGGGGAGGGGCCGAACGGGTTCTCCGTGACGCCCAGATGCGCCTTGATCGCCGGCGGTGCGGTCGGGTCGACCGAGGTCTCGGCCGCCAGCGCCAGGCTCGGCGCCAGAGCCGCGCCACCGATCAGAAGTCCGCGCCGCGTCGCGTCCATGGTCGTTCTCCGTCAAAGATCGGGCCTAGTAGAGCGCGGTCCATGACAGGCTCAAGACAAGGCTCAGGCCGGGGCGACGGGAAGGGCGGTGGTGAACTTGATCTGCTCCATCGCGAAGCTGGACGACACGTCGCTGAGCGGCGCCGTGGCGATCAGACGCTTGTAGAAGCGGTCGTAGGCGGCGATGTCCTTGACCACCACCTTCAGCAGATAGTCGACCTCGCCGCTCATCCGGTAGAACTCGACCACCTCGGGCAGGGCCTTGGCGCCCGCCGCGAATAGGGTCAGCCACGCCTCATCGTGGCGGCCCGTCTTCACGGCCACGAAGACGGTGAGCGGCAGGTCCAGGGCCTCGCGGTCCAGCAGGGCGACCCGCGCGGTGATCACGCCCGAGTCCTGCAGTCGCTTGATCCGCTTCCAGCACGGCGTCTGGGTCAGGCCCACCCGCTCGGCGAGATCGGCGATCGGGACCGTGGCGTCCTCCTGCAGGATCGCCAGCAGGCGCCGATCGATATGATCGAGATCAATCATCTCCGCATTCCGCGTTGATCGAGAATGAAATTCTCTCTACGCCCCGTTTGGAGCGCAATCCAGTAATGCCTTTCCCCGAATCCTCGCCATCCTAGGAAACCTCGGCAAGTCGCGAGGTTTCGATGCTGGCGTCCTTCACCCGTCACCCCCGTTCGGTCGGCGAGAGCTATGGCCAGCACATGGGCGTGGCCTGGGGCTTCGGCTTCACCCTGATCGGCGCCGGTCTGGCCTGCCTCGTCCACGGCCTGCTGCCGTTCGCCTTCGAGCGGACGGGCAGCCGCACGGTGCGCCAGCTGAACGAGCGCCTCTCCAACCGCTGTGCTCGCGCCGACGCTCACTTCGCCGCCGCGCCCAGGGCGGGCGAGACCGTCCGCGGATGACGGCCGCCGCCCTTCGGCTGGAGGCTGGCAAGCTGGCGCCGGGGCTCGCCGCGGGCTTGGCCTTGGCCGTCTTCGCCAAGCTGCTGTCGCAGGGCCTTCACGCGCCCGCGCCGCTGATCGCCGTGGTGCTTGGCATGATGCTGGGCGCGTTGGGTCTGCAAGCCCAGTTGGGCGCGGGTCTCGACATCTTCGCCAAGCCGGGCCTGCGCCTGGGCGTCGCCATGATGGGCGCGCAGATCAGCTGGGCCGAGTTCGCCGCCTTGGGCGGTCCCGCCATCCTGGCCAGCGGCGTCGTCGTCCTGGGCGGTCTGGCCATCGGCGCGGCGGCGGGCCTCGCGCTGGGTCTGCCCTTCGCCGAAGCGCTGATCGCGGCCGCCGCCTGCTCGATCTGCGGCGCCTCGGCCGCGCTCGCCGCCTCGCAAGCCGCGCCGGCCAGTCCCGCCAACCAGCGGACGACCGCCCTGGTCATCGTCGGGGTGAACCTGCTCTCGACCGTGGCCATGCTGGCCTATCCGCCGCTGGCCCACGCCTTGGGCCTGAGCGCCCACCAGGCGGGCGTGTTCTTCGGCCTGTCGATCCACGATGTCGCCCAGGTCGCTGGAGCCGGCGCCTCGGTGTCGCCCGAGACCGCCAGCACCGCGGCGCTGGCCAAGCTGGCGCGGATCGTCTGGCTCGGACCGGCGGTGGTGCTGATCGGCCTTGTCCTGACCCGTAGTCCAGAAGGCGGGCGCGTCTCGGGCCTGCGGGCGCCGCCGGCCTTCGTGCTCGGTTTCGCGGCGCTGGCGGCGGCGCGCGGATTGAACCTGATCCCGCCCGTAATGGTCTCGACCCTGGCGGCCTGCTCCAGCTTCCTGCTGCTGGCGGGCGTCGGCGCGATCTCGGCGAAGCTGGGTCCCAAGGCCCTGCTTCAGGTCAAGCCGCGCCTGGCGGTGATGTTGGGAACGGTCACGGTCGCGGTCGCGGTCCTGGCCTACGCCCTGACGAGAATATTCTTCTAGAGATCAAGGCTTGGCGGAGCACGAAACCGACTCCATGGTCGCCTCCATGAGTCGGAGGGACCCCAAGTGAGCTTCTGGACGCGCCGAAAGGCCATCGACACCATCACCGCGGGACACGCGGACAGCCATCAACTGAAAAAGACCCTGAGCTGGCCGCATCTGATGGCCCTGGGCGTCGGCGCGATCGTCGGCACAGGCATCTACACCCTGACCGGCATCGGCGCTGGGCTGGCTGGTCCTGGCGTCATCCTGTCGTTCCTGATCGCCGGCGCGGTCTGCGCCTGCGCCGCCCTCTGCTACGCCGAGCTCTCGACGATGATGCCGGCGGCGGGCAGCGCCTACACCTACAGCTACGCGGCCATGGGCGAGCCGGTGGCCTGGTTCGTCGGCTGGAGCTTGATCCTCGAATACACGCTGGTCTGCGCGGCCGTCGCCGTGGGCTGGTCGGCCCACGCCCATGGCCTGTTCAAGGCCATGGGCTTTCCGGACGCCTTGCTGGCCGGACCGCATGCCGGCGGCCTGATCAACCTGCCGGCCGTGATCATCTCTATGGCGGTGGCGGGCCTGCTGGCGCTTGGCACCCGCGAGAGCGCGGTGGTCAACATGTTTCTGGTGGCGGTGAAGATCGCCGCTCTGGTCGTCTTCGTCGTCCTGTGTCTGCCGGCCTTCGACGCCAGCCACTTCACGCCGTTCATGCCCAATGGCTTCTCGGCCGCGCCCGGCCCCGACGGGGTGAAGATCGGCGTGATGGCGGCCGCCAGCCTGATCTTCTTCGCCTTTTACGGCTTCGACGCGGTGTCGACCGCCGCCGAGGAGACCAAGAACCCCAAGCGCGACCTGACCATTGGCATCGTCGGCTCGATGGCCGTCTGCACGGCGATCTACATGATCGTCGCCGCCGTCTCGATCGGCGCCTCGCGCGCCGAGGTGTTCTCCAAGAGCGAGGCGCCGCTGGTGTTCATCCTGGAGAGCCTTCAGCACCCCAAGATCGCTCAACTGGTGGCCTTGGCGGCGGTGATCGCCCTGCCGACCGTGATCCTGGCATTCATGTATGGCCAGAGCCGGATCTTCTTCGTCATGGCGCGCGACGGCCTGCTGCCCCGCGCGCTGTCGCGGGTGAACGCCAAGACCGGCACGCCGGTGATGATGACCCTGCTGACCGGGGCGCTCTCGGCGGTGCTGTCGGGCCTGCTGTCGCTGAAGGACATCGCCGAGCTGGCCAACGCCGGCACGCTGTGGGCCTTCATCGCCGTCGGCGCGTCGGTGATCGTGCTGCGCCTGCGCGAGCCCAATCGGCCGCGCGTCTTCTCCACGCCGATCTGGCAGGTCGTCGCGCCCGCCGGCATCCTGGGTTGCCTCTATCTGTTCATCAGCCTGCCGGTGAAGACCCAGGTCTACTTCTTCTACGCCCACCTGATCGGCGCGGCGATCTATCTGGCCTATGGCGTCCGCAAGAGCGTTCTGGCGCAGGCGGAGAAAGCTTCGAAAGGCGCGTAGGGGAAGGCTTCCATTCTCGGGCGCCATCGCTACAGTCCCGGTCAAAACAGATGTTTGACACGCTCTCGCGTCCAGCGAGGGCGCTGGACAATGGGAGAAACGCGCATGGCCCTCGACCTGGAGACCCGCGAGCAGCTGATCGACACGGTGGCTCGGTTCGTCGCCGAGCGGCTGCGTCCGATCGAGGCCAAGGTCGCCGAGGACGACGCCGTGCCCGCCGACGTCATCGAGGAGATGAAGGCGCTCGGCCTGTTCGGTCTCTCGATCCCGGAAGAATACGGCGGCCTGGGCCTTGGCATGGAGGACGAGGCGCTGGTGGCCATCGAGCTGGGCCGCGCCTCGCCCGCTTTCCGCTCGGTGTTCGGCACCAATGTCGGCATCGGCAGCCAGGGCCTCGTGATGTTCGGTGACGACACCCAGAAGGCCAAGTGGCTGCCGGGCGTCGCGTCCGGCGAGGTGATCACCTCCTTCGCCTTGACCGAGCCCGAGGCCGGTTCGGACAGCGGCGCGGTGCGGACGCGCGCCACGCTGGACGGCGACGCCTACGTGCTGAGCGGGTCCAAGCGTTACATCACCAACGCCGGCAAGGCGTCGCTGTTCACGGTGATGGCCCGCACCAATCCCGACATGAAGGGCGGCGGCGGCGTATCCGCCTTTCTGGTCCCGCGTGATCTTCCTGGTCTCTCGGTCAGCAAGCCCGAGAAGAAGATGGGCCAACAGGGCGCTCACATCCACGATGTGACCTTCGACAATGTCCGGGTGCCGGTCGAGAACCGCCTCGGCGCCGAGGGCGAGGGCTTCAAGGTCGCCATGCAGGTGCTGGATCGCGGTCGTTTGCACATCGCCGCCGTCTGCGTGGGCGTGGCCGAACGCTTGATCGCCGACTGCGTGGCCTATGCTTCCGAGCGCAAGCAATTCGGCCAGCCGATCGCCAACTTCCAGCTGATCCAGGCGATGATCGCCGACAGCAAGACCGAGGCCCTGGCCGCGCGGGCTCTTGTGCTGGAGACGGCCCGCAAGCGCGACGCCGGGGTCGGGGTCACGCTGGAAGCCGCCGCCAGCAAGCTGTTCGCCTCGGAGATGGTCGGCAGGGTCGCCGACCGCGCGGTGCAAATCTTCGGGGGCGCGGGATATGTCGCCGACTATGGAATCGAACGTCTGTATCGGGACGTGCGCATCTTCCGGATTTACGAGGGCACGACCCAGATCCAGCAACTGATCGTCGCCAGAGAGACGCTGAAGCAAGGCGGCTGATCGGCTTTGGACGTGTGGCGGTTCGCCGCGGCGATCTGATCGCCAGGATGCGGCCGACGGTCGCATGGCGAGACGCGAATCTCTTGCCAAGCTTGGATTCGTGGTTGACCCACCCGAGAGTGGGTTGGGGCTTGCCATGTGGGATAGGGCGGCATCCTGACGCACGTCTGGCGCGAATATTTAAGGCGTCGTTAAGCATGCCGCCACGAGCCTTCCCGCTGCATCCAGCAGATGGAAACAAGGCCATGGGCCACGATTACGCGATCAATGAGCGAGTGGCGTTCATGGGGATCGACGACAAGGCCCGCGCGGCCTTGCGCGATCTGAGACCTGTCGTCGGCAAGGCGATCGTACCGGCCCTGGCGGCGTTCTACGCCAAGGTCGCGGCCGTCCCCGAGACGCGGAAGTTCTTCAAGGACGATCAGCACATGGCGGCCGCCAGCGGTCGCCAACAGGCGCACTGGGACGGGATCGTCCAGGCCGAGTTCAGCGAGGACTATGTCCGCGCCGTTCGCGCCATCGGCGAGACCCACGCCCGCATCGGGCTCGAGCCGCGTTGGTATATCGGCGGTTATGCGGTGGTCAGCGATCACCTGATCCGCTCGGTTCTGGAGTCGGTCTGGCCCAAGGGCTTCATCAGCAGAGGCGGCGCGGCCGAGGCCGGTGAAGCGCTAAGCGCCTTGATGAAGGCCGTCTTGCTGGACATGGACTTCGCCATTTCGATCTATCTCGAGACCATCGACAACGACCGCCGGCGACTTGAAGCCGAGCAGCGCGAGACCCAGGCCTGTCAGGCGCGGATGGTCGCCGCGCTCGGAGAAGCGCTGGATCGTCTCGCCAAGGGCGATTTGAGGTCGCGGCTCGATATCGAGGCCGCGGCCGAGTTCCAGAAGCTGAAGGACGACTTCAACAACGCGGTCAACCTGCTGGACCAGGCCATGGGCGGTGTCAGCGCGGCGACCGACGGCATCCGTTCCGGGACCGAGGAGATCAGCATCGCCGCCGATGATCTGGCGCGGCGTACCGAGCAACAGGCCGCGAGTCTGGAGCAGACCGCCGCGGCGCTGGACGAGATCACCCAGACCGTCCGACGCGCCGCCGACGGCGCCAACCAGGCTCAGGACGTGGTTGCCGGCGCCAAGGCCGAGGCCGAGCGCTCCGGCGCCGTCGTCGATCAGGCCGTGGCCGCCATGGGCGAGATCGAAACCAGCTCGCGCGAGATCGGCAATATCATCGGGGTGATCGACGAGATCGCCTTCCAGACCAACCTCCTGGCCCTGAACGCCGGCGTCGAGGCGGCTCGCGCCGGTGACGCCGGCAAGGGCTTCGCGGTCGTCGCGCAGGAAGTCCGGGCCCTGGCCCAGCGCTCCGCCGAGGCGGCCAAGGAGATCAAGGCCCTGATCGGCGCCTCCACCAAGCAGGTGGAGGCCGGGGTGGGCCTGGTGGGGCAGACGGGCGAGGCTTTGCAGGGCATTGTCGGCAAGGTCGCCGAGATCGACCAGCTGATCGTCCAGATCTCCGCCTCGTCGCACGATCAGGCCCGCGGCCTTTCGGAGGTCAACACGGCCGTCAACCAGATGGACCAGGTGACCCAGCAGAACGCAGCCATGGTGGAGCAGACCACGGCCGCCACCCACTCATTGAAGAGCCAGACCGCCGAGCTGGCCAGTCAGGTCGCGACCTTCTCGATCTCCGGCCGGTCCGCCGCGCCGGCCCCGCGGTTAGCGGCGCCGCGAGCGCCCGCGCCGCGCGCCGCGCCGGCTCAGCGTCCGGCGAGCCGCCCCGGCGCCTCGGCGCCGATCGCGCGAGGCGGCGCGGCGGCCGCCGCCAAGGAAGAATGGGAAGAATTCTAGAGGGAGAGCGGGCGCGCGGAATGGGCCGTCCCCGTTTCGCGTCAGGTCAGCGCGCAACAAGACGCCCTCGCCGAGCGATCGGCGAGGGCGTTCTGATTTCCAGCTTCGTGAGCGACGCCCGCGCGCCGGCTCTCCGATCTAGGCGACGCTTACGCGCCGCCCGGGAAGCGGAAGGGAACCTTCACGGTGCCGGTCTTGGCGCCCATCGGGAGCTTCTCGGCGATGCACATGGCGGCCTTGTCGAAGCCCTTGCCCGCGGCGCTATTGTCGACGACCTTGCAGTCGGACAGCTTGCCGTCGGCGGCATTGCACTCCAGCATCACCTGGGCGGCGTCGCGGGTGTTCGCGAATTGCTGCAGGCAACGACCCATCTGGTCTTCGAAGCCACCAGCGGCCGTGGCGGCTTGGGCGACAAAAAAGCTGCCGGCGATTCCCGCGGCAATAGCGATCGGATATTTCATCCCGCTGCTCCTAGTAGTGTTTCCACGTCCTGCGGACGATGCGCCAACTGGTCGCGGGAGCAAACTTTCATGGGGCGGTTAATATATTCTAAGTCTCATAAGAATATTCGAGATTTACTTCCAGGTAACCATGGCGTCTACAGCGCCGCGAGCCTTTGCTAGTCGAGGCGCTCCTTAGAATCGCGCTCGCGGACGCTGCGACCAAACGCCCATTTCGAGGCTTTCGGGCGCATTTATCTCGAATTCCTTTTAACCAAGTCAGAGTCTGTTAGGACTCTATCTGGATTATCTCCTCTCAGTTTGGCGACCCGTGGGCACGGGCCGTTGGTTGGAGGGGACCTACGATGAAACGACTTCGTCTCGTCGATCTGCCGTTGATCATTAAGATCGGCTTCGCGCCGGCTTTCGCGCTGCTCATGCTGGCCCTGATGGCCGGCGGAGCCATCATTGTTCAAAAGAGCCAGTCGGCCGCGCTGAAGCAGGTCGTCGAGAACGACATGCGCCAGAACATGGAGATCCAGAAGATTTCCAAGCGCATATCGAACATCAACGGCGAGCTGTTCGTCGTCATGACCCACAAGGCCGGCAATATCGACGTCGACAAGAACGACGCGCGCATGGCCGCCGTTCTGGCCGAGACGGACGCGGTCAAGAAGGATCTGGTCGCTCTGAAGAGCAAGCTGCCGGCCGACGAGCAGCCCAAGATCAACGAACTGATCAAGTCGCTCGAGGAATGCCGCAGCGCCATCGACACCGTCAGCGGTATGATCGGCGTCGACTTCGGCATGGCCGCCGGCTTCATCGCCCCGTTCGAAGAACAATACGCCAAGATGACGGGCGTGCTCGACCAGGTGGTCGCCGCCGCCAACTCGCGCGTGGCCAAGGAGACGGCCAAGCGTCAGGCCGAAGCCACCGCCGCGATGAGCATCACGATCATCCTGTCGCTGGTCACCCTGGCCGCCGTCGGCGCCCTGGCCTTCCTGACCGTGATGACGACCCGCAAGTCGATCAACGACATCGCCGGCGCCACCGACAAGCTCTCCAAGGGCGACAACAAGATCGACCTCGAGAAGCTGACGCGCGGCGACGAACTCGGCGCCATCGTTTCGGCCCTGAAGGTCTTCCGTGACAACCAGCTGCACCTTGAGCAGCTGCGCGCCGAGCAGGAGAAGTCGGCCGCCCTGACCGCGGACGAGCGCCGCGCCAAGGAAGCCGCCGCCGCCGCCGCCGCCCAGGAAAGCGCCCTCGTGGTCACCAGCCTGGCCGAGGGCCTGGAGAAGCTGGCCTCGGGCGACCTGACCTTCCGCGTCAGCGCCGAGTTCCCCGGCGATTATCGCAAGCTGAAGGACGACTTCAACGCCGCCATGGGCTCGCTGCAGGAGACGATGAAGGTCATCGCCGCCTCGACCGACGGCCTGCGCACCGGCGCCGACGAGATCGCCCACGCCTCCGACGACCTGTCGCGCCGCACCGAACAACAGGCCGCCAGCCTGGAAGAAACCGCCGCCGCCCTCGACCAACTGACCGCGACTGTTCGTCGCACGGCCTCGGGCGCCCGCCAGGCCTCGGACGTCGTCTCCACCACCCGTGGCGAAGCGACGCATTCCGGCCAGGTTGTGCATCAGGCAGTCTCCGCCATGGGGGAGATCGAGAAGAGCTCGGGCCAGATCAGCCAGATCATCGGCGTGATCGACGAGATCGCCTTCCAGACCAACCTTCTGGCCTTGAACGCCGGCGTCGAAGCGGCGCGGGCGGGCGAGGCGGGTCGCGGCTTCGCCGTCGTGGCTCAGGAAGTCCGCGCCCTGGCGCAACGTTCGGCCGAGGCCGCCAAGGAGATCAAGACCCTGATTTCCTCGTCGACCCAGCAAGTCAGCCAAGGCGTCAGCCTGGTCGGCCAGACCGGCGAAGCGCTGCAGCGGATCGTCACGAAGGTTGGTGAGATCGACGCCCTGGTCACCGAGATCGCGGCCTCCGCCGCGGAGCAGGCGACCGGTCTGAACGAAGTCAACACGGCCGTGAACCAGATGGACCAAGTCACTCAGCAGAACGCCGCCATGGTCGAACAGTCGACCGCCGCGACGCACTCGCTGAAGGGCGAGACCGCCGAACTGGTTCGCCTGATGGCCCGCTTCCAAGTGGGCGCGGCCGCCTCGTCCTATTCCCGCCCGGCCGTCGCCGACGCGGCTCAGCACGCTCCGGCGCGCAACCCGGTGGCCGAGCAGCAGGCCCGTCTGAACACCTTCGCCCGTCCGGGCCGGAGCAACGGTTCGGCGGCGGTCGCTCAAGCCCCCGTCACGGAAGGTTGGGAGGAATTCTAATGGCCGCCATCGCGCTGCCTGAAAATCTGGACCTGAAGGCCGCGGTCCCTCTGAAGGCCGCGCTCCTGGCTCGCCGCGGCGCGCCGATCGAGATCGAGGCCGACCAGGTGCGCCGTTTCGGCGGTCTGTGCCTGCAGGTCCTCCTGGCGGCCCGCAAGGCCTGGGACCAAGACGGTCAATCCTTTTCCATCAAGGGGCCTTCCGAGGCCTTCGTAGAAACCACCCGTCTGTTTGGCGCTGAAAAGGCGCTCCTGTCGGCGGAATTCCAAGGAGCTGAATCGTGACGCAGACGGTTCTTACGGTCGACGACTCCCGCACCATGAGGGACATGCTGCGCATGGCCCTGGCCGGCGCTGGCTTCAACGTGGTCGAGGCCGTCGACGGCGAGCATGGGCTCGAGGTCCTCTCGGCCCACCGTCCCGACGTGATCATCACCGACATCAACATGCCCAAGCTGGACGGCTTCGGTTTCATCGAGGCGGTGCGTGTCGACGACGACTATCGCGCCATCCCGATCCTGGTCCTGACCACCGAAAGCGACCCGGCCAAGAAGCAGCGGGCCCGCGAGGCCGGCGCGACGGGCTGGATCGTGAAGCCCTTCAACCCGGAAAAGCTGGTCGACGCCATCCGCCGCGTCGCCGCCTGATCGGGCGAGTACTCCGCTGCTTTGATTTGAATACCCGTTGCTAGACGCGAATTAGGACGTACGGGAAATGGACGAGCTAGAGGCCATCAAGGTCACTTTCTTCCAGGAATGCGAGGAGCTCCTCGCCGACCTCGAGGGCGGTCTCCTGGCCATGCAGGAAGGGTCCGGCGACCTCGAGACGGTCAACGCCGTGTTCCGCGCCGTCCACTCGATCAAGGGCGGCGCCGGCGCCTTCGGCCTTGAGCCGCTGGTGCGCTTCGCCCACGTGTTCGAGACCCTGCTGGACTCCGTGCGCTCCGGCGCCGTGCCCAGCACGATCGAACTGGCCGCGGTCCTGCTGCGCGCCTCCGACATCCTGGCCGACCACGTCAGCGCCGCGCGCGGCCTGGGCGATGTCGATATGGCCGCCTCGGCCGCCATGGCCGCCGAACTGGCGCATTGGACCGATCCGGCCGCGAACCCGGCTCCGGCCGCCGCTGCCGCTCCGGTCGCCGATGCTCCCGCCGCCGAAGCGCCCGTCGAAGCTCCCGCGGCCCCCGCGGCGGCTGACGACGACGCGATGGAAGAGGATGACCTCGGCTTCGTCTTCGTGCCCCAGACCATCACGGTGGAGGCCCAGGCGGCCGACGCCGAACTGGCGCCCGAGCATGTCTGGACGGTCTCGATCCGTCCGAAGTCCGATCTCTACCGCAAGGCCAACGAGACGGCTCTGCTGCTGCGTGAGCTGAGCCGGCTCGGACCCATCAAGGCCACGTTGGACGACCGCCACCTGCCCCTGCTCGACGAGCTGGATCCGGAAGCGGCCTACGTGACCTGGAACGTCCGCGTCGAGACGGAAGAAGACGAGACCGCCATCCGCGAAGTCTTCGAATTCGTCGACGGCGACTGCGACCTCGACATCATTCGCGGCGAGGCCACGGTCGAGCAGCTGGCCGCCCTGATCAGCGGCGGCGACATCGCCGCCGCCGAGGTTCAGGCGCCCACCGCTCCCGAGCCGATGGCGGTCGAGGCGCCCCCGCCCGCGCCGCCCGCCGTCGAAGTTTCCGCGCCCGTCGAGGCCCCGCCTCCGGCGCCGGCGCCCGCTCCTGTCGCCGAAGCGCCGAAAGCCGCCGCGCCCGCCGCTGGCGCCGCGCCGGCCAAGGCCGCTCAAGTCGAAGTGCCCGGTCCGGGCCAGTCGGTTATCCGCGTCGACCCGGAACGGATCGATCGCCTGATCGACCTCGTCGGCGAGCTGGTCATCAATCAGGCCATGCTGGCGCAGCGCGTCGGCGAATATGGCATCGCCCCGTCCTCCAACCTGGCCATGGGCCTCGACGAGCTGGAACAGCTGACGCGCGAGATCCAGGACAGCGTCATGGCCATCCGCGCCCAGCCGGTGAAGTCGGTGTTCCAGCGCATGCCGCGCCTGGTCCGCGAAGTCGCCAACATGACCGGCAAGCAGGCTCGCCTGGTGATGGACGGTGAAAACACCGAGGTCGACAAGACGGTCATCGAGCGTCTGGCCGAACCGATCACCCACATGCTGCGCAACGCCATCGACCACGGGCTGGAAAGCCCCGATGAGCGCAAGGCCGCCGGCAAGAACCCCGAAGGCATGGTCCGCCTGGCCGCGCTGCATCGCAGCGGCCGGATCGTCATCGAGGTTTCCGACGACGGCAAGGGCATCAACCGCGAACGCGTCTTCTCGATCGCCGTCAAGAAGGGCCTGATCGCGCCCGACCTGCAGCTGACCGACGAAGAGATCGACAACCTGATCTTCCTGCCGGGCTTCTCGACCGCCGACAAGATTTCGGACGTGTCGGGCCGCGGCGTCGGCATGGACGTGGTCAAGCGCTCGGTCCAGGCCCTGGGCGGCCGGATCTCGATCACCTCGCGTCCGGGCCAGGGCTCGACCTTCACGCTGAGCCTGCCGCTGACCCTGGCCGTCTTGGACGGCATGGTGGTCGACGTCGCCGGCGAGACCCTGGTCGTGCCGCTGGCCGCCATCGTCGAAAGCCTGCGCCCGAAGCCGGAAGAGGTTCGTCCCTTGGGCCCGGTCGGTTCGGTGCTGGCCGTCCGCGACAGCTTCGTGCCGCTGATCGACGTTGGCCTGACGCTGGGCTACCGCGACGAGAGCCCCCATCCGACCGACGGCGTCGTGCTGCTGGTCGAGGGCGAGGACGGTTCGCGCGCGGCCCTGGTGGCCGACGCCATTCACGGGCAACGCCAGGTCGTCATCAAGTCGCTGGAACAGAACTACCAGCAGGTCGAGGGCGTCGCCGCCGCGACCATCCTGGGTGACGGCCGCGTGGCCCTGATCCTCGACGTCGACGCCACGATCGCCATGCGGCGTCGTGAAGGCGGCGCGCCTCGTCCCCCCGAACCCACCCTCATCGCCGCGGAGTAAGTCATGACAGACCATGCCACCGCCATCGGCGCTGAACGCCGAGAACTGATCTCCTTCCGCGTGGGCGACCAAGAGTACTGCGTCGACATCATGGCTGTCCGTGAGATCCGCGGCTGGAGCCCGGCGACGACGCTTCCCCAATCGCCCGGCTTCATGCGCGGCGTCATCAACCTGCGCGGCGCGGTGCTGCCGATCATGGACCTGGCTTGCCGCCTGGGCATGCCGGTGCTGGAGCCGACCGTCCGCAGCGTCTTCATCGTCGTGAAGGCGGCGGATCGCACCGTCGGCCTGCTGGTCGACGCGGTGTCGGACATCCTGTCGATCAACGACGACATGGTGCAGCCGACGCCGGACATGGCCTGCGACACGGTCCGCAACTTCGTGCGGGGCATTATCTCAATCGAGGGCCGGATGATCAGCGAAATCTCGCTGGACCGCATCCTGCCGGAACGGGAGGCGATGGCCGCCTGATGACCTCCGCAGCCCTTTCCGAACGCGACGCCCTCGTCGACGGCGAGTTCGCCTTCACCAACCAAGATTTCAAGCGCATCGCCGCCCTGCTCTACGATCTGGCGGGCATCAGCCTGCCCGACAGCAAGGCGACGCTGGTCTATTCGCGGCTGGCCAAGCGCCTGCGCGCCCTGGGCCTTCGCTCGTTCGCCGACTACTGCGCCTTCGTGGCCAGCGAGAAGGGCGGCGACGAGAGCCAGGAGATGCTTCGGGCGTTGACCACCAACGTGACGCGCTTCTTCCGCGAGCCTCACCACTTCGAGGACCTGCGCGTCAACGTGCTGGAGCCGATCGCCGACCAAGTGCGCGCCGGTCGTCGCCTGCGCCTGTGGTCCGCGGCCTCCTCGTCGGGCCAGGAGCCGTATTCGATGGCCTTCACCGTGCTGTCGGTGTGGCCGAACGCCGCGGACCTGGACATCCGGATCCTGGGCACGGACATCGACACCAACGTCCTGGCGACCGGCCGGGCCGCCGTCTACGACGAGAGCCTGCTGGAGGGCATCCCCGCGGCGACCCGGACCCAGTTCTTCGAGCGCGACGCCAGCGATCGCCGCGCCTGGCGGGTCTGCGAGGCCGCTCGCAGCCTCGTGGCCTTCCGGGAACTAAATCTCAACGGTCCGTCGTGGCCTATGAAAGGTCCGTTCGACGCCATCTTCTGTCGGAATGTCGTGATCTACTTCGATGAACCTACCCAGGAACGCGTCTGGAGCCGCTTCGCGCCGCTCGTCGCTCCTGGCGGCCGGCTCTATGTCGGCCACTCCGAGCGCGTTGGCGCTTCCGTGACCGCGTTCGAAAGCTGCGGTCTAACCGCCTACAGAAAGGTGGGCCGCTAATGGCTAAGATCCGTGTACTCGTCGTCGATGACTCCGCCACGATGCGGAGCCTGATTTCCGCCGCTTTGAACCGCGATCCCGAGATCGAGGTCGTCGGCGGGGCCGGCGACCCCTTCGAAGCCCGGGGGATGATCAAGACGCTGAACCCGGATGTCGTCACGCTCGACATCGAGATGCCGAACATGAACGGCATTGAGTTCCTCGAGAAGATCATGCGCCTGCGGCCGATGCCGGTGGTCATGGTCTCGACCCTGACCCAGGCCGGCGCGGAAATGACGCTGCGGGCCCTGGAACTGGGCGCGGTGGACTGCGTCGGCAAGCCGGCGGACGCGACGGGCACCCAGGAAGCCCTGGCCGAGATCGTCACCAAGGTGAAGACCGCGGCGCGCGCCTCGGTGCGCACCAAGGCCGACGCCGCGCCGGCTCGAGCGCCGCGCAAGGACTACGTGCCTTCGGGCGATCTGCTCGCGATTGGTTCTTCGACCGGCGGCGTCGAGGCGCTGCTGTCGATCCTGCAGCAGTTCC
Source organism: Caulobacter segnis (assembly GCF_031454995.1). Taxonomy (GTDB): domain Bacteria; phylum Pseudomonadota; class Alphaproteobacteria; order Caulobacterales; family Caulobacteraceae; genus Caulobacter; species Caulobacter segnis_E. The sequence continues at coordinate 200,347 of NZ_JAVDRV010000008.1, forward strand.
CCGAGACCTGCCCGCCGACCGTGATCACCCAGCATATGCCGGCGACTTTCACCGCCAGCTTCGCCGCCCGGCTCGATCGCGCCAGCGGCGCCAAGGTCACCGAAGCCTCGGACGGCGCCATGCTGGAGCCCGGCAAGGTCTACGTGGCCCCCGGCGGCGCGACGCACCTAGAAGTCGTTCGATCGGCGGGGCTGCGCTGCCGCCTGGTCCAGGGCGATCCGGTCAGCGGCCACCGCCCCTCGGTGGATGTGCTGTTCAACTCGGTCGCCCAGGCGGTCGGCGACAAGGCCGTCGGCGTGATCCTGACCGGCATGGGCCGCGATGGAGCCCAGGGCCTTCTGGCGATGCGCAAGGCCGGCGCGCGCACGCTCGGCCAGGACGAGGCCAGCTGCGTCGTCTACGGCATGCCTCGAGCCGCCTTCGAAATTGGCGCGGTGGAGAAACAGGTTTCCCTGTCCTCCATGGGCCAGTCCATTCTTGATCTGGCCTCGGCGAGGCGCTGAACCCATGCCACAAGCAAGCACCATCTCCGTTCTTGTCGTCGACGACCAGCTGACCATGCGGGCGCTGATCCGCAATGCTCTGCAACAGATCGGCTTCAAGGACATCCGTGAGGCGCCGGACGGCGAGGAGGCTCTGAAGAACCTCCTGGCCAAGCCGGCCAATCTGGTCATCTCGGACTTCAACATGCCGAAGATGGACGGTCTGGCGTTGCTCCGCGCGGTGCGCTCGCACCCGCCGATCCGCCAGACGGCCTTCGTCATGCTCACCGGTCGCGCCGACCGCGAACTGGTCCAGCGCGCGGTGCAGTTCGGCGTCAACAACTATTGCGTCAAGCCGTTCACCGTCCAGGGACTGCGCGACAAGATCGAACAGGTGTTCGGACAGCTGACATGACGCACCCCCATCCCTCCGAAGACACCGAGCGCGCGATCAAGGTTCACGTCACCCAGGGCGAGAGCCACGTGACGACCGACCCCAACGTGGTGATGACCACGGTGCTGGGCTCGTGCATCGCCGCCTGCATCCGCGACCCGCAGTCCGGCGTCGGCGGCATGAACCACTTCCTGCTGCCCGATTCCGGTGACGGACGTGGGACCGGCGGGGACGCGGTCCGCTACGGCGCCTACGCCATGGAACTGCTGATCAACGAGCTGCTGAAGAAGGGCGCTCGCCGCGAACGGCTCGAAGCCAAGATCTTCGGCGGCGCCAAGCTGTTCGACGGCCTCTCGGACGTCGGCGCCAGCAATTCCGCGTTCGCCGAGCGCTTCCTGCGCGACGAAGGCATTCCGATCGTCTCGTCCAGCACGGGCGGCGTCTCCGCGCGTCGGGTCGAGTTCTGGCCGGCCTCGGGCCGCGTCCGTCAGCGCCTGGTGGCCGTCGACAACGCGCCGCAGGACGTTCGTCGTCCCGCGCCCGCCCCGATGCCCGCCGCCTCCAGCGGCGACGTGGACCTGTTCTGATCGCATGCAACCTTCGCCGCTTCCGACTTCGACGACGGAAACCACCGAGCATCTCGCGATCGGTGAGCTTTCGCGTCGTCTGGCGGCGGAACTGGCGTCGGCCGCGGCGATCTGTCGGGACTGCGAGCACCTCGCCGGGGATCTCGCTCACGGCGGCGCCACGATCGAGAACTTGGCGAGGCTGCAGGCTCTCGACGAGCTGAGCCAGCGGCTGCACGGACTTTCGGAAGTGCTCGAGCGGATCGGTCATCACGCCTCCGGCGAATGGAGCATGTCGATCACGCCGGTCCTGAACGGTCTTGGGCTGTCGGATATGGCCCAGAGGCTGCGCGCCGAGGAGCAGACCGAGGAACGCCAGGTCGCTGGCGAGCTCGATTTCTTCTAGCGCCTATGAGCGACGCGCTTCTCCCCTCGACACGGATCAATCTCGAGCGGGCGACGGTGCTCGTGCTGGACGACAATGGTCCGTCGCTGGACATTCTGTCGCAGGTTGTCTCGGGCTTCGGCGTCAAGCAATTGCTCCGCGCCGAAAGCGTCGCCGATGCTCAGACCCTGGTCCGCACCAAGACCTTCGACCTGATCATCAGCGACGTGCAGATGCCGACCACGGACGGCATCGAGTTCATTCAATGGCTTCGGCGGGAAGGGGGCGAGACCAATCGCTACATTCCGGTCATCCTGGTCACCGGTCACACCCGCACATCGCAGATCTTCAAGGTGCGGGACGCCGGGGCGAACTTCATGGTGGCCAAGCCGATCACGCCCAAGGTGCTGCTGGAACGCATCTTCTGGGTGGCGCGCGAGGATCGCGCCTTCATCGAATGCGACACCTATGTCGGGCCCGATCGGCGCTTCAAGCATGAAGGGCCGCCTCCGGGCACGGACGGGCGGCGCAAGGACGACCTTCCGCCGGAGGTGGGCGAGGCGCAGACGCCCAACATGTCCGACGACGAAATCGCAAACCTGATGCGCCCAGCCAAGGTGCAGATATGAAAGTCCGCAAGTTTCGCCCCCCCAACCGCCTGACCGCGCTGATCAAGGAGCGCGGCGGGATCATGGCCAAGGACGCCATCGCCGCCGCCGAGGCCGGGGTGGAGAGCCTGCGCGAGTCGTCCATGGCCGCGCTCGACGAGGCCATCGCCGAGATCGAGCGCCGCTTCGGCAAGGATACGCCCGAGCGGGTCTCCGAGGCCTACGAGGGCCTCTACGTGCTCGGGTCGCGGATCATCGACGTCAGCGCCTTCGTGTCCGACGCGGGGATCGACAAGGCGGCGGTGTCGCTTTGCACCCTGGTCGACAGCTGCGAAGGCGCCGGCTATTGGCGCTGGGACGCGGTCGATGTCCATATCGACGCCCTCCGTCTTCTGCGGGCCCACGGCGCCCTGCTGCCCGTCGATCAGCGCGAGGCCATGCTTCAGGGCCTCTATCAAGTCAGCAACTACCGTCCCGAAGAGGCGTAAGGCCCGGGTTCTCCGAACGTTGCTATGTGTCGGAAACGCAACGGCGCGTCGCGTTCCGGGATCCGTGGCCATATTGCGGCCTTGTGGCGCGCGACAGCCTTTGTTAGCACTATGCCACCGGTGTCAAAAAACTAAGTTCACTACTGACACCGGTGACAAAAACTAAGACTTACCGGCTGGGGCTCGTTCGCGAGGGAAGGTCGCGAAGCGGAACAAAGGCCAGACAAGGGCGCAGGCGCCTATGGTCGACACGGGAGGAGGCTATATGTCCAAGAATCTCACGGGGCGCGCGCGCGCCCTTCGGTACGGCGTCTCGAGCGGCGCCCTGACCCTGACCCTGATGATGGCCGGCGGCGCGATGGCGCAGACCGCTCCGGCGGCGCAGGCCGCCGATCCGGCGGAGGCCGTGGTCGAGGAAGTCGTCGTCACTGGCTTCCGCAAGTCGCTGGACGCGGCTTTGAACGTCAAGCGCGACTCCGTTTCTTCGGTCGATGTGATCGTCGCCGAAGACATCGCGAAGTTCCCCGACCAGAACCTCGCTGAATCGCTGCAACGCGTGCCTGGCATCTCGATCGTCCGCGATGGCGGCGAGGGTCGCGCCATCACCGTCCGCGGCCTGGGCTCGCGTTTCACCCGTGTGCGCGTCAACGGCATGGAAGCGGTGGCCACGACGGCCGACGGCGCCAGCGCCAATCGCGAGCGCGGCTTCGACTTCAACGTCTTCGCCTCCGAGCTGTTCAGCTCGCTGGTCGTGCACAAGACCGCCGAGGCCTCGCTCGACGAAGGCTCGCTCGGCGCGGTGGTCGATCTGAACACCGGCAATCCCATGCGCGGCAAGGACGGCTTCACCATGGCCCTCAGCGCGCAGGGCCAGTACAACAGCCTCAGCAAGGACCTGGGTCCGCGCGTGGCGGGCCTGATCAACTACCGCGCCCCGAGCGGCTTCTGGGCCGCGTCGGTGTCGGCGGCCTATTCGCAACAGAACCAGATCGAGTCGACGAACAACACGGTTCGCTGGTCGCAAGCCCGCTTCAACCGCGTGGGAACGACCAACTGCTTCACCGCCCAGAATTCGGGCGGCAGCTACGTGCCGAGCGCTGCGTGCGACCAGGTCGCCCTGGCCTTCCACCCGCGCATTCCGCGCTATGGCGAGGTGAACCACGACCGTGAGCGCCTGGGCGTCACCGGCAGCCTGCAGTTCGCCCCGACCGATCGCACCAAGCTCTCGATCGACGGTCTCTATTCGAAGTACAGCGCCGTCCGGAACGAGAAGTGGGCCGAGGTCCTGTTCCGCTCGAACGAGCGCTCGATCAGCGTTCGCGACTATACGATCGACGGCGACAACAACCTGATCAAGGGCACGTTCGACAACGCCTGGGTCCGCCTGGAGCATTACGAGCGCAAGCTGGACACGACCTTCCACCAGCTCAGCGCCAACCTGACGCACGAGTTCTCGGACCGGTTCAAGATTCAAGGGCTGGCGGGCTTCTCGAAGTCGGACGCCGACATCCCGTACGAGACGACGATCATCTTCGACGATCGTGACGCGGCTGGTTACAGCTACGACTATACGAACATGAAGAAGCCGGTGCTGGCCTTCGGCACCAGCATCAGTGATCCGACGAATTTCCAGTTCGCGGAGTTCCGCGACCGCCCGTCGAACAACACCAACAAGTTCAAGACCTTCGGCCTGAACGGCGACTGGGCGATGACCGACGCCGTGACCCTGAAGGCCGGCGCCGTGTTCCGTCAGTTCGACCTCGACCTGCGTGAAGGGGCCCGCGACTCCAGCTATTGCGCGGCCTTCACCTGCGCGGCCGGGACCTATGGCGCGCCGGTCACCTCGGCGCTCACCACGAACTTCTCTCTGAAGGGCGCGGAAGCTCCCGCCGGCACGACCACCAGCTGGGCCGCGCCGAACCTCCAGGCCGCCACCGCGCTGATCAACCTGTACCAGCGCCCGCTGCTCGTTCAGGCCGGCAACACCCGCTCGGTCACCGAGAAGGACACCGGCGCCTTCGTGCAGATGGATGTGAAGAGCCGCATCGGCGATCTCGACTATGCGCTGAACGCTGGCGTTCGATACGTGAAGACCGAGCAGTCCTCGACCGGCCTCAACAGCGGCCAGAACCTGACCGTGGATCGCACCTACGACGACTGGCTGCCGGCGGCCAATCTGGTGCTCTATCCGATGGACAAGGTGATCGTCCGCGCCTCTGCCGCCAAGGTCATGACCCGTCCCAACCTCGGCAACCTGACGCCGGGTGGCTCGGTGGACGGTTTCAACTACCGCATCACCACCGGCAATCCGCAGCTGAAGCCCTATCGGGCCAAGGCCTATGACGCGGCGGTGGAATGGTACTTCGCCCGCGAGTCGATCTTCTCGGTCGCCTTGTTCAAGAAGGACATCGCGAGCTTCCCGCTCTCCACGTCGGTCCAAGGCACCTATGCGTCGACCGGCTTGCCGTTGTCGCTGATCCTGGCCAGCTCCCCGGCCGCCGCCAATCCCGAGGCGCGGCCCTGGACGATCGGCACGACGATCGACGGCAAGGGCGCTTCGCTAAAGGGCGTTGAGTTCGCGGTGCAGGGGCCGTTCAGCTTCCTGCCGGGCTTCTGGTCGAAGTTCGGCGGTATCGCCAACGTCACCCTGGTCGATTCCAACGTGAATTACCGGGTCAATGGCGCGGCCACCGTCGCCGATCCTCGCAATCCCACGACGAACGCACAGCTGTCGTTCCCGCAGCTCGTCGCTCGTGACGAGTCTTCGAGCCTGTTCGACCTGTCCAAGCGCGCCTTCAACGCGACGCTCTACTATGAGGGCGACAAGTTCAGCGCGCGCGCCTCGGTCGCCTATCGTAGCGGCTACACCGACGCCGCCAGCGACACCGGCAACGTGTTCGAGGGCTACAACAGCTCGGTCAACGTCGATGCGTCGATGCGCTTTCGCGTGACCGACCAAATGGAAGTCTCGTTGGAAGGCGTGAACCTGACGGACGAGTACCGCGACCGCTTCACCGACCTCGAAGCCAATCGCAACTACGAGTACAACCACTTCGGGCGGACCATCATGTTCGGGGTCCGCTATAAGATGTAGTCCCGCCGCGAGGCATGGACAGGAAGGCCGCCGGGTGACTGGCGGCCTTTTTCTTTGACGTCTTGGGTCTAGACGACGGAGCCGTCGATCCAGGTTTTCGCGACGTTGAGGTCGTCGTCTAGCAGGCAGAAGTCGGCGGCGAGGCCGGGGGCGATCCGGCCGCGCTGGTGGGCCAGGCCCAGGAACGCGGCGGGAGCGGCCGAGGCCATCATGACGGCGTCGGCCAGGGAGAGGTCGAGCGTCGCCACGGCGTTGCGGACGGCGGCGGCCATGTCGAGGTCCGAGCCGGCCAGGGTGCCGGCGTCGTCGACGCAGACGCCGTCGCGGACGGTGATCTCGCGGCCCTGCAGGATGAAGCGCTTGTCGACCATGCCCACCGTCGGCATGGCGTCGGTGACCAGCATGAACCGGTCCAGAGGCCGTGCGCGCAGGGCGATCTTCAGGGTGACCGGATCGACGTGGCGGCCATCGACGATGATCCCGGCCCAGACGCTCTGGTTCTCCAGCACCGCCCCGACGACGCCGGGCTCGCGGCTGGTCAGCGGCGACATGGCGTTGAAGAGGTGGGTGACGCCGCTCAGGCCATGATCGATGGCCTGACGCATGGTCTCGTAGCGGGCGTTGGTGTGGCCAGCGGCGACGATCACGCCAGCCTTCGAGAGGCGGGCGATGATCTCGGGCGTGGTCCGCTCGGGGGCCAGGGTCAGCAAGAGCTTGCCGCGCTTCAGCGAGGAGAGCAGGGCGATGGCGTCCTCGTCGATGACCCGGAACTTGGCCTCGTCGTGGATGCCCTTGCGCTTGGGGTTCAGGAAGGGCCCCTCGATATGGACGCCCAGCACGCCGGGCACGCCCCGCTCGATGGCGGCCTCGGTGGCCCGCAGGGCGACATCGACCACATCCAGGTCATCGCTGATCAGGGTCGGCAGGAAGCCGGTCGTGCCATAGGCGCGGTGGGCCGCGCCGATCGCGGCGATCGTCTCCACGGTGGGCGCGTCGTTGAACAGAACGCCCCCGCCGCCATTGACCTGGGTGTCGATATAGCCGGGGACCAGCAGGCCGCCGGCCAGGTCCTGGCGCTCGGCGTCCGCGGGGACCTCGGCCATCGGAACCAAGGCGGCGACCTTGCCGCCCTCGACGAGGACGGCGTGGCCGTCGACAACGCCGGCCGGCGTCAGCACCCGGCCATTGATAAGCGCGACCAACATCAGCTCAGGGCGTTCAGCTCGGCCACGAAGTCATAGGCGTCGCCGCGGTAGTAGGACTGGGTGACCTCCACCGCTCGGCCGTCCTTCAGAAAGCCGCGCCGTTCGATCAGCAGGCCCGCGTCCTTGGGCGGAACGCCCAGCAGATCGGCCTGTTCGGCGGCGAACAACACCGCCCGCAAGCGCTGCAGGGCGCGCACCGGCCTATGGCCGGTGGCCTCCAGCGCCTCGTAGAGCGAGACAGCCACCGCGTCGACCGAGGGCAGGGCGAAGGCGGCGATCGTCGTGTACTCCACCGCCATGGGCGACCCGTCGGCGTAGCGGATCCGGGCGAAGCGATAGACCGGCGTCCCCGGCGACAGGCCCAAGGTCAGCGACTCTTCGGGCGTGACCTGACCTTCGCTGCGGCTGATCCATTCGCTGCGCGGGACGCGCCCGCGCGCGATCATGTCCTCGGTGAAGGACGACAGCTTGGAGAAGCTCTTCTCGACTCGCGCGGCGACGAAGGTGCCCGCGCCCTGACGACGGGTCAGCAGGCCCTCGCTGACCAGACCGTCCAACGCCTTGCGCACGGTGATCCGCGAGATCTTGAACTCGTCGGCCAGGTCCCGTTCCGCCGGCAGGGCGTCGTCGGGGCCCAGCACCTTCTTGTGGATCGCCTCGCGCAGCGCGCGCTGCAGCTGCTTGTAGAGCGGGGCGTGATCGTCGGCGGCGCCGAGCCCGCCGATCCGTTCCGCGAATGTCATCGCCCAGCCCCCTCCGCGCAAATCGACGGCGCCCTCCGCCCGTCTTGGTAGCTTATGACCATTTTCATACCAATCACAACCTGGTCCGCAATTGGTTTCTTTTTGGCCTTGTCATCCGAAAAATTTCCGTCACAGTTCTCTCCCGAGGCCTGAGAAGTACCCATTTCTGCGGATCCTCCCAGAAAATTGGTACCAGATTGGGCTTGGGGTTCGGCTCCGGGTCCAAGGCCCGGCATAATGGGGAGAAGCCGAGTATGAAACGTTTCCACAAGTCCGTCCTGGCCGCGTCCGTCAGCGCCATGGCCGTCGTGGCCGCCGCGCCGGCCCTGGCGCAAGATAGCAACGCCGTCGATCAGGTGGTCGTCACCGGCATCCGCGCCTCGTTGTTGCAATCCATCGAATCCAAGCGCCGCGCCGACGCCATCATCGATGTCGTCACCGCCGAGGACGTCGGCAAGTTTCCGAGCGCCAACGTCGCCGAAGCCCTGACGATCGTCCCGGGCGTCACCGTGGACCGCGCCTTTGGTCAAGGCGAGAAGGTCAGCATTTTGGGCACCGATCCGGCGCTGAACCGCACCCTGCTCAACGGCCAGACCGTCGCCTCCGCTGACTGGTTCATTCTCGACTCCCCCGGCCGCACCTTCAACTATGCGCTCCTGGCCCCGCAGATCGTCGGCAAGGTCGACGTCTACAAGTCGCCCGAAGCGCGCATCGACGAAGGCAGCATCGGCGGCACCGTCATCGTCAACACCCGCAAGCCCCTGGACCTGAAGTCCGGTCTGATCGCTGGCGCGGTGAGCTATCTTTATAACGACCGCTCCAAGAAGGGCGACGCCCAAGGCTCGCTGCTGGTCAGCTGGAAGAACGCCGACCAGACCTTCGGCGCCAGCTTCTCGGTCCAGCGCGCCGAGGACCAGCTGCGCCGAGACGGCGTCGAGAGCTACGGCACCATCGCCGCCAACCAGTGGGCCGGCGGCAATCCCGACAATCCGGTCGACTCGCGCACCAAGGGCTGCACCGGCGCCTGCGCCACGACCCTGACCTCGAACCTGACGGCCCGTAGCCCGAACGCCTTCGGTGCCTCCTATTTCGAGCAGGACCGCACGCGGACGACCTACACCACGGCCCTGCAGTGGAAGCCGACCGACGCCCTGTCGTTCGAGTTCAACTGGCTGAAGATCAAGGCGGACTACGACAACACCAACCAGTCGATGTACGCCTTCCAGGGCAACACCTGGAACAGCCTGGGCGCCCTGACCGATCTCACCGTCAACAACGGCGTCGTCACCAAGGCTTCGTTCAACAACGCCCTCTCGGTGCTGGACGTCCAGTATCGCGAGGCCGAGCTCAAGTCCGACACCTACCACCTGAAAGGCGGCTATAAGGGCGAGGGCTGGGACCTCTCGGGCGAGATCGGCAAGTCGACCGCCGACGGCGGCACCAAGCGCCAGGTGTTCCTCGAGTTCCTCAACTGGGCCAACTACACCGTCGACATCAGCGGCGCGCCCAAGAGCGCTGGCAGCCTGACCTATACGACGAATGTGATGGGCAATCCGGCCGCCTTCGCGACCGATCCGGGCTGGAGCGGCAACCTGGTCTCCAAGCCGACCTCCGACGAGGAGAAGTACGCCCAGATCGATCTCGGCAAGGACTTCGACGGGGTCCTTCAGCGCGTGCAGGTCGGCTACAAGCGTCGTGAACACGAGACCGGCCAGCAATACGCGGGCATCGCCATCACCGGCGTCGCCGCGCCGGCCTCCCTGTTCAGCCCCAGCGAAGTCCCCAGCAACTATCTGAAGGGCTTTGACGGCGTCGGCGACCAGATGAAGAACCGTTTCCGGATCAGCGGTCCCTCGATGGTCGACTACGTCCAGAGCGGAAAGTGGCTGCCGGCGGGCGCGTCCCTGCCCCAGCCCTCGATCTTCGCGGCCGCCGAGTTCACGGCCGGCAACTGGAACATCCAGGAAGACATCGACGCCGCCTACGCCCAGGCCAATTTCAAGGCCGACAACATTCGCGGCAATTTCGGCGTCCGCTATGTGAAGACCTCGGTGAACAGCGCCGGCTATGTCTGCAAGCCGGGCGCGCCGTGCAACGCGGCCGCGGACTGGACCTGGCAGGTCACCAAGAAGAGCTACGACAACGTCCTGCCCAGCGTGAACATCATCGTCGACGCGCGCGAGGACCTCGTGTTCCGCTTCGCCGCGGCCCAGGTGATCGCTCGTCCGAACTACGCCGACATGACCAACTACTTCTGGCTGTCGGACGGCATCCTGACCGGCGGCGGCGGCAACCCGGCGCTGGAGCCCTACAAGTCGAGCAACGTCAACGCCTCGGCCGAGTGGTACTTCCAGCCCCAGGCCATCCTGTCGGCGGAAGTCTTCTACAAGGACATCTCGAACTACATCCTGCAGCGGACGCAGCCCGAGTCGTACTTCAACCAGTCGCAGGGCAAGGTCACGACCTATCAGATCAGCCGTCCGTTCAACGCGGGCTCGGCCGAGGTCAAGGGTGTGGCCCTGGCCTACCAGCAGACCTACGCCTACGGCTTTGGCCTGCTGGCCAACTACACCTACGCCGACGCCTCGGGCCAGGACGGCGCGCCGCTGCCCTACAGCTCGAAGAACCAGGTCAATGTCAGCCCCTTCTACGAGAACGGCCCGTTCTCGGCCCGGGCGACGTTCACCTGGCGGTCGAAGTACTTCACGGGCGTGGACCGCGGCGACAACATGTTCGTCCGCGCCTCCAAGACGCTGGACGTGACGGCGGGCTACGCGGTGACCAAGAACATCACCGCCTCGGTCTCGGCGCAGAACCTGCTGGACAGCGAGTACTACGCCTACGCCAACACCACGGCCCTGCCGCGCGGCGTCTACCGCACGGGCCGCAAACTCCAGGCCACGTTGAATGTGAGCTTCTAACGCGCCAGGGCGGGGGCTCGGGCGTCCCGAGCTTCCGTCCAGGCGCATTGATCCGATCCCCTCCTGACTGCAAGCATGGAGATTGGGCGGGGCGGTCCAGCCGCCTCGCCCCCTTTTTGCCGTCTTAAGTTTCCTCGCGAGGCCGCGTGATCCTGACCCCGCTTCACACCGTCGCCGTCTCGGTCCTCGCCCTGGCCGCTGCCCTCGCCACGCCGGCGGGCGCCGCCGATCTGACCCTCACCCCCGCGCCCGCCAAGGCGGTCCGCGCCGAGGGGACCTTCAAGCTTTCCGCCGCCACGCGCATCCACGTCGCCAAGGGCGATATCGAGGCCCGAGGCGTCGCCAACCAGCTCGCCGATCTGATCCGGCGCTCCCGCGGCTTCCGCCCCACCGTCGTCGAGGGCGCGCTCGCCGGCGGCGAGGCGGCGATCGTCCTCACGCGCGAGGGCCCTTCCGGCGAAGCCTACAAGCTCGACGTCTCGCCGAGCGGCGTGGCCATCGCCGCCGCCCAGCGCGCGGGCCTGTTCTATGGCGCCATGTCCCTGTGGCAGCTCGCGACGCCTAACGACTTGAAGGGCCCGGTCGCCATTCCCGCCGCCGCCATCGAGGACGCCCCGCGTTTCGCCTGGCGCGGCCTGATGGTCGACAGCGCCCGGCACTATCAGTCGATCGCCACGCTGAAGGCGACGCTCGACGCCATGGCGGCGCACAAGCTGAACACCTTCCACTGGCACCTGGTCGACGACCAGGGTTGGCGGCTGGAGATCAAGAAGTATCCGAAGCTGACACAGGTCGGCGCCTGGCGGACGGACCCCGGCGCGGCGCGCGCCTATCCGAAGTACGGCGGCTTCTACACGCAGGACCAGGTCCGCGACCTCGTCGCCTACGCCGCCGCCCGCAACATCACCATCGTCCCCGAGATCGAGACGCCCGGCCACGCCCTGGCGCCGATCGTCGCCTATCCGGAGCTTGGCTCGGCGCCGCCCGATGCGTCGAAGATGGGCGACTGGGGCGTCTTCCCCTGGCTCTACAACACCGACGACGCGACCTTCGCCTTCCTCGACGACGTGCTGAACGAGGTCATGGACCTCTTCCCCTCGACCTTCATCCACGTGGGCGGGGACGAGGCGATCAAGGACCAGTGGAAGGCCAGCCATAAGATCCAGGCCAAGATCAAGGAGCTGGGTCTCAAGGACGAGCACGAACTGCAGAGCTGGTTCATCCAGCGCGTCGGCAAGTCTCTGGAGAAGCGCGGCCGCCGCCTGATCGGCTGGGACGAGATCCTGGAAGGCGGCCTGGCGCCCAACGCCACGGTGATGTCGTGGCGCGGGATCGATGGGGCGATCGCCGCCGCCAAGGTCGGCCACGATACGGTGCTGTCGCCCCATCCAACGCTCTATCTCGACAACCGCCAGAGCACCTCGGCCGACGAGCCGACCGGCCGGGGCAAGGTGATCAGCCTGAAGGACGTTCACGCCTTCGATCCGGCGCCGGCCCAACTGACCGCCGACCAGCGCCGGCACATCCTCGGCGTCCAGGCCAATGTCTGGACCGAGCACATGCAGACCGACGCGCGGATGCAGGCCATGGCCTTCCCGCGCGCCGTGGCCCTGGCCGAGCGCGGCTGGACTCCGGAGGGCGGCGCCGACTGGAGCGATTTCGCCCGTCGCCTGCCCGCCGAGATGGCGCGGCTGAAGATCCTGGGCGTCGCCGCCAACACGGTCCCGTTCGAGCCGCAACCGACGCTGTCGGAAGGCGAAGGGGGCAAGACGCGGCTGGCGCTGTCCACGGGGCTCGGGCTCGGCGAAATCCGCTACACGCTCGACGGCAAGGCGCCGACCGTGGCCTCGACGCCTTACGCCGGCGCGCTGGACCTTCCGGCGGGAACAACGGTGAAGGCCCAGTCCTTCCTGGACGGCCAGGCCCTGGGCCGCGAGCGATCCTGGACCCTCGCGCCGTCCCTCCTTCGCACGCGCCTGAGCGCCCAGCTGAAGCTGTGCACGGACAAGGTGCCGCTGACCATGATCGACGACGCCCCGCGCGCCTTCGAGCAGCGGGCGATGATGTTCGTCGACATCCTCGATCCTTGTTGGATCTGGGAGGGCGCCGACCTGACCAAGGGCGCGATCCTCAGCGTGCGCGCCAGCCAGATTCCGTTCAACTTCCAGGTCGGCGCCGACCGTGACAGCATTCCGCGGCGCGCGCCCGCGACGCCGGGCGGCGAGCTGGAGGTGCGGGCCGGCTGCACGGGTGAGCGCATCGCCGCCATCCCGCTGGGCGACGCGGCGAAAAATCCCGGTCTGTCCACGATCGTCGGCCGTTTGCCCGCTCGTCCGGCTAAGGTCGATCTGTGCCTGAGCTTCACGGCCAAGAGCGTCGACCCCTTCTGGGCGATCGACCGCGTGACCCTGACGCCCGCGAAATAGTTTTCAAGAAGAGCCTAAGCCCGTGTCCAACCTCGTTCTCGCATCACCTTTGAAGGGCTGGATCGCGTCGTTGTCGGAGGTTCCGGACGCGGTGTTCGCGGGACGGATGCTGGGTGACGGGGTTGCGATCGATCCTTTGGGCGGGGAGTTGGTGGCGCCGTGCGACGGGGTTGTGGTGTCGGCGCATCGGGCGGGTCACGCGGTGACGCTGCGCTCGGCGTGCGGGGCCGAGATCCTGATGCATGTGGGCCTGGAGACGGTGGCGCTGGGCGGCGAGGGCTTCACGGCCCGCGTGCGCGAGGGCCAGGTGGTCAAGGCCGGGCAGCCGCTGATCAGCTTTGACCTGGATTTGCTGGCCCAGCGGGCCAAGAGCCTGATCACCCCGGTGGTCGTCACCAATCCCGAAGCCTTCGAGATCGTCCGCCGCGACCAGGACATGGCCGTGGAGGCCGGCG
>NZ_JAVDRV010000009.1:0-162772 GCF_031454995.1 Caulobacter segnis
TGAAGTCGCCGATGTCCGTCGTCGACAGACCCTTCAGCTGCGCCGCCGTCAGCGCCTTGACCTGGGTGTCGGCCAGCGCCGCGGTCTGCGTCGCGTTCAGCGCCGACACGTTCGTCGCGCTCAGCGTCGCCACCTGCGCCGTCGTCAGCGCCGCGACCTGCGCGCCGCCAAGATCGCCGATGTCCGTGGTCGTCAGCGCGCCCAGTTGGGCGGTCGTCAGCGCCTTGACTTGCGTCGCCGCCAGCGCCCCAACCTGCGTCGACGTCAGCGCCGAGAACGCCGTCGTCGTCAGGGCCGCGATCTGCGTGGTGGCCAGAGCCCCCACCTGCGTCGTCGACAGCTGCGCCGCTTGAGGTCCGGTCAGCGCCCCGACTTGCGCGGCGCTCAGCGCCGCCACCTGCGTGTCGGCCAGCTCGCCGATATCCGTCGTCGTCAGCGCCTTGATCTGATCAAGGGTGACGCTGCGGATCTGGGTGGTCGACAGCGCCTTGGTCTGCGTCGCATTCAGCGCCGAGAAGGACGTCGGCGTCAGCGCCGTCAATTGCAGCGTCGACAAGGCCCCGACCTGCGCGGCCGACAACTCACCGACGTCGGTGGCGTTCAGACCCTTGATCTGGGTGACGCTCAGAGAACTCATTTGCGTGCCGGTGAGCGACGCGACCTGAGTGCCGCTCAGCGCCGACACATTCGTCGCGGTCATGGCCGCGAAGCGATCGGGGGCCAGCGCCGCCACCTGCGCGCCACTAAGCTCGCCGATGTCGGTGGTCGTCATTCCCTTCACCTGGGAGGCCGTGACCCCCTTGATCTGGGTGACGCTCAGGGAGCCGACTTGCGTGGCGTCGAGCACCGAGAAGTTGGCGGACGACAGAGCGCCAAGCTGCGTCGCGCTAAGACCACCGATTTGGGATGTGCCGAGCGACGCCAGCTGGGTCGAGGTCAGCGCCTGGACCTGCTGGGTGGAGAGCTGCTGAAGCTGCGTGACGTCGAAAGCCAACGAGGTCGCGAACTTCGGAATCTGGGTGGTGGTAAGCGCCTTGACCTGAGTCGTGCTCAGGGCCGCGACTTGGGTGCTCGCCAGGGCGCCGATGCCGGTCGCGCTGATGGCCGCGATCTGCGTACCGCTCAGCGACTGGATGTCGGTGGTCGACAGCGACTGGATGGCCGTGACCGAAAGCGACGAAATTTGGGCGACCGAAAGGCTCGAGACCGACATTCATCCATCCTTCTGACGGACGCGCGCGCGCAACGCGTCATCTATGCAAACAGAAAGACGCCCCCCAATGCAGCGTCCCGCCCAAGCACCCACTTCGGCCAGGCAAGACTAACCTTATTTACTTTCCAACTCCTTTCAACGAGACACGCCGCCGCAGCGAATAGCCGCGGGTTCGGCTCTTCCAGGTCTTGTCGCCCTCGAGGCTAGAAACCCCGCAAATCCCTTTCATGACAAGGACCTAGGAACACCTGACACGCAGTGGATCGCGGTCGCGCCCACGGAATTCGCGCAACAGGCGACCTGGCCAGACCATGAAAGTTTTGTATCGAAGCCATATTTTGGCCTCAGGCTCAGGAAGCGCGATTCGCGGGCGGCGCTTAAACTGGAGGCTGTAGCGCGAAGCTGGCGGCGAGACCGTCCGTCGCGGAGTTGGCGACCCAAAGATCGAAGGTCCCGGGCTCAACGACCCAATGATCATTGTCGCCGACGAACATGAGATTCTCGCGCCGCAGCTCGAACCGGACCTCGCGTTCGTTCCCCGGCGCCAGCGACACGCGCTGGAAGCCCTTCAGCTCGCGGACGGGCCGAGTACGGCTGGCGACGCGGTCGCGAACATAGAGTTGAACCACGTGCTCGCCATGAACGGATCCGATGTTCCGAACCTTGGCGGTGACATGCAGCGTCTCGTTCCAGCCGAGCTTGTCCGTGTCGAGACGAAGGTCGCTCACCGCGAACGGCGCGTAACCCAGCCCAAAACCGAACGGATAGAGCGCGTCGTTCCGGATCGAGCGCCAACGAGACTTGTATTCCTGGGCGTTCGGATCGGCCGGCGCGGGGCGGCCGGTGGTGCGTCCGTTGTAGAAGAACGGCTCCTGGCCGCTATCGAGCGGGAAGCTGACGGGCAGGCGGCCAGACGGATTGACCGCGCCGAACACCACGTCGGCCACCGAATGGCCCATCTCGCTGCCGAGGAACCAGGTCGCCAGGATCGCCGGCGCGTCGCGAACCGGGCCTTCCAGCGCCAGGGCGCGACCGTGGCGCAGCAGAACGACAACGGGCTTTCCGGTCGCCGCCACGGCCTCGGCCAAGCGCTGCTGAGCCGGCGGAATACGGATGTCCGTGCGAGACTTCGCCTCGCCGGTCATCGTCTCGCTCTCGCCGATCGCCAGCAGAACGATGTCAGCGGCCTGGGCGGCGGCGACCGCCCGCTCGATCCCCCCGGCGATCGTCCCCTCGATATCCGAGCCGCGCTCCACGATCAGGCTGGCCGGATCGGCCATCTGGGCTCGCAGGCCCGTGGCGAGGTCGACGTTCAGGGACTTGTCGGCGAAGAACCCGCCCCAGGCGCCCAGAACGTTGTCGCGGTCGTCGGCGAACGGACCGATCAGCGCCAGTCGCTTGCCCGCCTTGGGCAAGGGCAGCAAGCCGCCATTGTTCTTCAGCAGCACGATGGACCGCGCGCCAGCCTCGCGGCTCAGGGCGCGCAGGGCCGGCGTGGCGGTGCGGGCGCGCTCGGCGGCGGGATCCAGCGAGCGATAAGGATTGTCGAAGAGGCCGATCGCCTCCTTCAGCGCCAAGACCCGGCGCACCGAGGCGTCGACCACCGCCATCGGCACGGCGCCCGAGGCGACCAGTTCCGGCAGGTAGCGGATATAAAGCCCGCTCTGCATGCTGATGTCGACGCCGGCTAGGATCGCCAGGCGCGCGGCGTCGCGGTCGTCGGCGGCGAAGCCATGGGCGACGAGCTCTTGGTCGGAGGTGTAGTCGGAGATGACCACGCCCTTGAAGCCCCACTCCTCGCGTAGCACGCCGGTCAGCAGGCGCTTGTTGGCGGTGGCCGGAACGCCGTTCACGTCGTTGAAGGCCGACATCACCGTCATCGCTCCGGCGGCGAACGCGGCCTGGAACGGCGGCAGGTGAACCTCGCGCAGCGTGGCCTCGGAGAGCTCGACCGAATTGTACTCAAGGCCCGCCATCACCGCGCCGTAGGCGGCGAAGTGCTTGGGCGTGGCCAGCATGCTGTCGTCGGCCTTGAGGTCCCTGCCCTGGAAGCCGCGGACGCGGGCGGCGGCCATCACCTCGCCGAGATAGGGATCCTCGCCCGAGCCCTCGGCGACACGGCCCCATCGCTGGTCGCGGGCGACGTCGACCATGGGCGCGAAGGTCCAGTGCAGGCCCGACGCCGAGGCCTCCGACGCGGCGGCGCGGGCGGTACGTTCGGCCAGATGCGGGTCGAAGCTGGCGGCCTCGGCCAGGGGGATCGGGAACACCGTGCGGAAGCCGTGGATCACGTCGGCGGCGAACAGCAGCGGGATCTTCAGTCGCGAGCCCTCGACCGCGACTTTCTGGGTTTCCAGGGCCGCCTGGGCGCCGACGCCGTTCATCAGGACGCCAATGCGGCCCGCCTGGATCTCGGCGGTAAGGGTCTGGGCGTTGCGGATGTTGACCAGAGGATTCATGTCGCCGATCGGTGGACGGATCATGTCGGCGAAACAGGAGAGCTGGCCGGCCTTCTCTTCGATCGTCATCTGGGCCAGCAAGGCCTCGACGCGCTCCGAGCCCCGGGCGAAGGCGCGCGGCGTGGCGACGGCCAGGCCAGCGAGAGCGGCGGCGCCGGACAGGAATCCACGCCGGCTCGGCCCTTCCGGGCCGCCGTTCGCCGTCTTCAAAATCATGGAATCCCCCGGGGACGCTTTACGAGGCGCGCAAACTCGCCGCTAAAGCTTTCCGGCGCAACCGGGGCATGCCTATTCCGCGGCGATCAGCCCCGCCTCGGCGGGAACGCGAGCGGCGTTGTAGGTCTCGAGGTCGAGAATCCCTTCACGCTTGGCGACGATGGTCGGCACCAGGGCCTGGCCAGCGACGTTCACGGCCGTGCGGCCCATGTCGAGGATCGGGTCGATCGCCAGCAGCAGGCCCGCGCCTTCCAGCGGCAGACCTAGGGTCGACAGGGTCAGGGTCAGCATCACGGTCGCGCCCGTCAGGCCCGCGGTGGCGGCCGAGCCGATCACCGAGACGAAGACGATCAGGGCGTAGTCCGACAGAGCCAGGTGCACGCCGAAAAACTGCGCCACGAAGATCGCCGAGATCGCCGGATAGATCGCCGCGCAGCCGTCCATCTTGGTGGTCGAGCCCAGCGGCACGGCGAAGGCGGCGTAGGCGCGCGGCACGCCCAGGCTGGTCTCGGTCACCGCCTCGGTCACCGGCAGGGTGCCGACCGACGAGCGCGAGACGAAGCCCAGCTGGATCGCGGGCCAGGCGTCCTGGAAGAACTTGATCGGGTTCAGGCCGTTCAGCGCCAGGATCGTCGGATAGACGACCAGCAGCACGAGGGCCAGGCCGACATAGATCGCGCCGGTGAACGCGCCGAGCTGGCCCAGGGTCGTCCAGCCGTATTGCGCGACGGCGTTACCGAACAGGCCGATCGTGCCGATCGGGGTCAGACGGATCACCCACCAGAGCACCTTGCGCACGATCGCCAGCGCCGAGGCGTTGAACTTCAGGAAGGCCTCGCCCGCCTCGCCGACTTTCAGCGCCGCGACGCCGGTCACCAGCGAGATGACGACGATCTGCAGCACGTTGAACGACAGCGAGGTGGTGGCCGCGCCGGCGTCGCTGATCTTGGTCGAGGCCGCCAAGCCAAGGACGTTGACGGGCACGAGACCGGTCAGGAAATCGAGCCAAGACCCATGGGTCTTGGGCGCCTTGGCCGCCGCCGCCTCGACCGTGGTGTGCAGGCCCGGCTGCAGGATCAGGCCCAGGGCGATGCCGATCAGCACCGCGATCAGCGCCGTGACCGCGAACCAGAAGAGCGTGCGCCAGACCAGACGGGCGGCGTTCTGGAGCTGGGCGATGTTGGCGATGCTGGCGACGATGGCGGTGAAGACCAGCGGCGGCACCAGAACGCGCAGAAGCTGGACGAAGATCGCGCCGACCTGGTGCAGGGTCTCGGCCAGCGCGTAACCCGCCTGCCCTTCCGCCGGCCCCATCTGGCGAGCCAGCAGGCCAAGGCCCAGACCGATGGCCATGGCGGCCAGGACCTGGACGCCGAAACCGCTGATGAAGCGGCTGCTCTTGGGTTGGACGGCGGCCATGGCGTTCCTTCGTTCGTAGGCCCACCAATGTCGTGCCGCGCACTGGGAATTACGATCGAGGTTTTTCGATAGGCGCCTTCAGGAAAACTGATCGGGCAAAAAGAAACCCCGGAAGGCCGAAGCCTTCCGGGGCTCTTTCGAGACGGTTCCGTCGGGCCTAGTGGCCGCCGGCGACACCTTCGTCTTCGATCTCGTGGGTCGGGGCGTTCTTGGACACCAGCGCGAACCACAGGACGTAGACGTAGCAGACCAGCGGGGCGATGAAGGCCAGCGACTTGGAGCCGGTCATCTCCTCGATCTTGGCGAAGGCCAGCGGCAGGAAGGCGCCGCCGACGATGGCCATGCACAGCAGACCCGAGGTCGCCGAGGCCGGAGCCGACGAGCGTTGCAGGGTCAGGGTGAAGATGGTCGGGAACATGATCGAGTTGAACAGCCCGATCAGCAGGGCCGCGAAGGCCGGGATCAGGCCGGTCGTCATCGGGACCGTGGCCAGGATCAGGTTGATGTCGCCGGTGTGGGCGCTCGGAACCATGTCCTTGGTCAGGATCACGGTCAGGCTCAGCGCGATCGCGCCCACGGCCACGGCGGTCAGCAGCCAGTAGTCCTTGAACTTCTTCAGCAGGGCGGAGCCCGCGAAGCGGCCGATCATGGCGAAGACCATGTAGAAGGTCGTCATCTTGCCGGCCTGCTCGGCCGGGATGTTCAGAATGTGCGCTTCTTCCAGGAACAGCAGCAGGTTCAGCGAGATCGCCACCTCGGCGCCGACATAGAGGAAGATGCCGATCGCGCCCAGGTTCGCCCACTTGGACGACAGGGCCGACAGCGGGTTGACGTAGTGGCCGGTCTTCGGAGCGGCTTCGGTGATCTGACGACGCACGAAGAAGATGGCCAGGATGAACAGGGCCAGGCCCGCGCCGATCACGAAATAGACGTTCGACACGAAGCCGAGGGCCTGCTCGCGCATGGCGTCGGTGATCGTGATGTCCTTCTCGAAGATCTGGCCCTTGAGCAGGAAGTTAGCGCCGAACCAGAGGCCGCAGGCCGCGCCTAGCGAGTTGAACGCCTGGGACAGGTTCAAGCGGAACGAGCTGTCCTCGGGACGGCCCATCGAGGCGATCAGCGGGTTGGCCGCGACCTGCAGCAGTGTGATGCCCGAGGCCATGATGAACAGCGCCGTCAGCACCAGGGCGAAGGTGTGCAGCTTGGCCGCGGCGATGGCGATGAAACAGCCGAGAACGATGCCGCCCAGGCCGACCATGACCGAGCGGGCGTAGCCGAACTTGGAGAGGAACGCCGCCGAGGGCATCGACATGACGCCATAGGCGATGAAGAAGGCGAAGCCCGTCAGGCTGGCTTCGACCGGCGTCAGGGTGAAGACCGTCTTCATGGTCTTCAGCAGCGGATCGAGCAGGTTGGTGACCAGGGCCCAGATGAAGAACAGGCACGTCACATAGACGATGGCCAGCTTGGCGCCCCCGCCCTTGGCCGGGGACTTGGCGATCGCGGCGTCGCTCATCGAACGCCTCCGAGATTGAACTTCAGCACCGCAATCACTGGACCACTCCCTAAGCGACGATGTTTGTGAGTCCGTCTTTGCGCGGACGCGCCATTCATTGGAAGCGTGACAACGTTGTCAACCATTTGTCTGATTTTTTGGGTGTTCGCGGTACCATTCGGAACGGAGGCTTCCCTCCCCCGCTTGGTTAGGAAGACGGAGGATTTTCCATGTTGGCGTTGGCGGTTGTCGTGATTTCAGGCGTGTTCGTTCTGGCCGCCATGGCGGGTTTGGCCGATGCGCTCGTTCACTTCGGCTGTTGGGGCGTCGGACGACTAGCGGGCGAATCGAAACGCCAAAACCCCGAGCAATCGCCGGCGCGGGGAATCACCGCCTAGAGCTTTGACTAGGCGGCCGCCCTTCGCGGAGCCGCCCGCTCGACGCGGAGCGCGGGACGCTCATACGCCGCATTCTCGTCGACCTCCCAGACATCGTGCAGGCGCTCGCCCGCGATGATGTTCTCCGCCGTCAGCACGCCGGTCATCATGGCGCGGTCCTGGTCGCCATAGCGGTGCATGCCGTTGCGGCCGACTATGTGCAGGCCCGGATAGTGCATCTTCAGATCCAGGCGGATCATCCTGACATGCTCGGCATAGGCCTCGTCGTAAACCGGATAGGCCTTACGCTGGCGAGCGACGCAGGCGTCCTGGATCGCCTCGATATCCATCAGGCCAATGCTGGCGAGCTCGGCCTTGGCTTTGGCGATCAGCTCGTCATCCGACAAAGACCAGAGAGCGTCCCCCTCGAAGCAGAAGTACTCCAGGCCCAGGGCCGCCTCGACGCCCTCGGGGATCATCTCCGGCGACCAGGCGCCGAGGTTGCGCACGCGGCCAACCTCCACCGACGCATCGTGGACGTAGACCCAGGTGTCGGGCGGCGCCTTGCGCGGCTTGCCCATCAAGACGACCGTCAGGAAGTCGCGATACATCAGTTCGCCGGCGTGGAAGACGCTCATCGGAGTCGGGCTGATCGACTGCATCAGCTCGCGGATCGGCGCCGACGAGACCACGTTGTCCGCCGTGTAGATCTCCTTGCGGCCGTCGGCGCTGGCGACCGAGACAGTCCAGATGCGCGCCAGCTTGTCATAGTGCAGGCCGTCCACGCGGCGGCCCAGGCGAACCTCGCCGCCTAGGGCCGAGACCTTTTCGGCGCAGGCCTCCCAGACCATGCCCGCGCCTTGGCGGGGATAGAGGAACCGCTCGCTGAGCGTCTTGGTCGGCGTCGCGACGGGCTTCGCGCGTCGCAGGCCCAGCGAACGCCGGACGCCGTCGGCGATCGCCGTCCCGAGATCAAGGCCGCGGATACGCTGGCGCGCCCAATCGGCCGAAAGCTCATCGCAGCTCATGCCCCACACCTTCTCGGCGTAGGATTTGAAGAAGGTCGAAAACAGCGTCTCGCCGAAGTGGTTGCGCACCCAATCCCGGAAGCTCTCGGGCTGCTTGACCGGCTTGACCTTGGCCCAAGCGAACGACGCTAGGCACTTGGCCGCCATCCAGGGACCGAGGTTGGCCAGAGCCTGGAAGGCGCGCAACGGGAAGGCGTAGAAGCGCCCCCGATAGTAGATGCGCGAACGGCGCGGCCGTTCGAGAAAGCCTTCGGGCAGGATCTCGCGCCACAGCTCCAGGATCTCGGGATTTCTCGAGAAGAACCGATGGCCGCCGATGTCGAACTTCACACCCTTGTAGTCGAGCGTTCGGGCGGCGCCGCCCACGCGCGCGGGGTCCATCTCCAGCACGGTCACGCCCCGCCCGGCCTTGGCCAGGGTGTAGGCGGTCGTGAGGCCGGCCGGTCCGCCTCCGATCACCAGCGTCTCGACGTGCTGGGCCATTCGCCCCTCCAAGTCCCGTTTCGATACAGCATGGGGCGGCTTGGTTAAGGCGGTGTCGCGAGGCGTGGTGAAGTGGCCGTTAATCGTGAATCGAGACGATTGGCCGCGCCAACGCTCCCCCGCCCAAGTCGTCTAGCCGACTCTTCACGCATCCATCTGGAGGGAAGCCGCGTTGTGCCTGGCGAGGGACCTTCACCACGAGAACAGACATGGCTCGTCTTTTCATCATCGGCATGGTCGTCGGGGCCATCGCCCTCCCCGCGACCCTGGCGCCCAGCACGGCGGACGCCGCCTCGTGCCGCAGCCGCAAGACCACGGGAACCGTGGTCGGTGGTCTGGGCGGCGCTCTGGTCGGTAACGCGATCTCAAAAGGCGGCGGCGGCCTGCTGATCGGCGGCGTCGGCGGCGCCTTGGTCGGTCGCGAGATCGGCAAGAGCGGCTGCCACCGGACCCGCACGGTCTACCAGGACGCCGGCTCGCGCGCCGCGCCCGCGCCGCGCGACGAACCGCGGCCGGTGCGCCAAGTCTACTACGACCACATGGGCAATCCCGTCGCCAGCGGCGAGGTCCGCAACGGGTCGTTCCAACAGGTTTCGGCCTCGTCGGGCGGTGTCTGCCGCGACGCGACCATCTCCTATTACGACGAGCGTGGGCGCCTCAGCCAACGCGCGGTCCAGATTTGCCCCCGCTAGAATCGAACGGAAATCCAGATGATGATCCGCAAGCCCGCGATGGCCGTGTTGGCCCTCGCCGCCCTTAGTCTCGCCGCCTGTGAAGACCGCGACCACGACGGCATGGCCAACCCCAAGATCTGCGCCGATTTCAAGACCGCGCCGGGCGCCATGGCCGCGTCCGATCCGGCCACGCCGGTCGACGAATGCACGCGCCGCTGGGCCTACAGCCTGGCCGGCTCGCGCGATAGCGGCGAAGTCGTGGCCGAAGCCGTGGTCGCCGCCTGCGCCCCCGTGCTCAGCAAGTGGAACCAGGCTTCGCTCGGCCAAGCCGCGCCGGGCGGCGGCGAGCAGGCGCTCAGCCTGACCACCGGCCAGCCGACCAATCCGCTGGCCGAGCACAGCGCCTTCGCGCAAGGCCGCGCTCTGTTCTACGTCGTCCAGGCCCGCGCCGGCCGCTGCAAGGCGCCGCCGGTCAAGAACGGCGTTCCGGAAGGCCTTTAAGGTCGCTCAGCCGACGCGCGACGCGCTTTCCCACTCCAGGAATTCCGGCGTTTCGAGCAGGCGCTCGGCATAGGCTCCCGCCGCGCCGGCGTCGCCATGGTCCGACGGATGGATCCCGTAGGTGCGAAAGCGCGTCGCCACCGGCGTGTAGAACGCGTCGGCGATCGACCATTCTCCCAGCAGGAACGGCCCGCCCGACCGCTTGAGCAGCTGGTTCCAGCGCTCGATGATCTTGCGGACGTCCTTCTGGGTGGCCTCGGAGATGTCCAGCTTGCGCGGCGCTTCGTCCAGCGCCATCGGGCACTCGCCGCGCAGCGACTGGAAGCCCGAGTGCATCTCGGCCGAGGCCGAGCGGCCCAGCGCCCGCAGCGCCGGATCCGTGGGCCAAAGCTTAGCCTCTGGGAACTTCTCGGCCAGGTATTCGCAGATCGCCAGCGAGTCCCAGACCACGAGATCGCCGTCCCTCAAGGCCGGAGCCAGCTTACTGGGCGAATAGGCGGCGATGTCATGCGTCGTGGCGTCGCCGCGCCGCAGCTCGATCTCGATTTCCTTGAACGATTGGCCGGTCCGTTTCAGCGCCAGCCAGGGACGCAAAGACCAGCTTGACCACCGCTTGGTGCCGATCACGAGTTCCATGGCGCTTTCCTCCGCTGACGCAAATGCCGGGTGGCCCTTCGGCTTAGCCTGCGTCTAAGGTGGCCTCAACGATTAGAACAAATGTTCGAGGGAGAGACGCATGGCCAAGGACGCCCCCATCGCGCCAACCGGATCGCCCCTGATCGCGCCAGTGTCGGCGGGCTACCGACGCTACGCGCTGTGGGTGCTGCTGATCATCTACACCCTGAACTTCCTCGATCGTCAGGTGGTCAACATCCTGGCCGAGCCGATCAAGCAGGAACTGGGCCTGGCCGACTGGCAGCTGGGCATGATGACGGGCCTGGCCTTCGCGATCTTCTACACCGTGCTGGGCATCCCGATCGCGCGCCTGGCCGAACGCAAGAACCGGCCGCTGATCATCGCCGGCTCGGTAGCCGCCTGGAGCGCCTTCACCGTGCTGTGCGGCTTCGCCCAGAACTTCTGGCACCTGATCCTCGCCCGCATCGGCGTCGGCATTGGCGAGGCCGGCTGCACCCCGCCCGCCCACTCGCTGATCACCGACTATGTCCCCAAGGAGAAGCGGGCCAGCGCCATCGCCTTCTATTCGATCGGCACCCCGCTGGGCACGCTGGTCGGCATGGCGATGGGCGGACTGGTGGCCGACGCCTATGGATGGCGCGTGGCGTTCATGGTGGCCGGCGCGCCCGGCGTGGTGTTCGCGATCATCGCCGCCCTCACCCTAGTCGAACCGCGAAAAAGGCTCGCCGCCGATCTCGCCGCCCGCGCCGCCCAGCCCATCGGCTTCGGCGCCGCGCTGGCCGTGCTGATGGCCAAGAAGACCTTCTGGCTCGTGGCCCTGGCCGCGGCGATCAAGGCCTTCATCGGCTATGGCCAGGCGCCGTTCACCGCCTCGTTCTTCTTCCGCAATCACACGGCCGAGTTGGCCAGTCTGGCCAGCATGTTCGGCCTCAAGTCGGCGGGCTTCCTGGGCCTGTCGCTGGGCCTGATGGGCGGCACGGCCGGCGTCATCGGCGCATGGCTGGGCGGAGTGATCGCCGATCGCTACGGCTCCAAGGACATCCGGGCCTACGTCATCGCCCCAGCGCTCGCGTCCTTGGCGGCGGTTCCCGCCTACATCGCCGCCATCAATCTGCCCGGCGCCGTCCCGGCCCTGATCCTGCTGGTCCCCTACTACCTGCTCGGCGCGCTTTGGTACGGCCCCGTCTACGCGACCGCCCAGAGCATCGTGGATCCCGCCATGCGCGCCACGACCGCCGCGGTGCTGCTGTTCATCATCAACCTGATCGGCCTGGGCCTCGGCCCGCTGGGCGTGGGTCTGCTGAGCGACCTGTTCGCCGGCCCGCTGGGCATGGGATCGGCCGAGGGCGTGCGGTGGGCTCTTATCGTCTCGGCCCTCATGGGCGTGGTGTCGTTCGGGCTGTTCTGGCGCGCGCGCCAGAGCATCGCCGCCGACATGGTGTCCTGAACACAAGGAGCGCCCTGGGCCCGGAATTTAGCCCCTGGCGCTTTGGCTTCCGCTCCGTCACAGTCCCTTCAAGAATTAGAACAAATGTTTGAAGGGAGAGAGTCAGGATGGCCGACGCGCGTGCGTCCGGCGGCGAGCGGCCGCTTTATTCGAACGGGTACAAGGCGGCGGTCCTTGGACTGCTGCTAGCGACCTACACCTTCAATTTCATCGATCGGACGATCATCGCCGTCATCGGTCAGGCCATCAAGGTCGACCTCAAGCTGACAGACACCCAGCTGGGCCTCTTGGGCGGCCTCTACTTCGCCCTGCTCTACACGATCCTCGGCATCCCGATCGCGCGGCTGGCCGAGCGCTACAATCGCGTCACCATCATCTCGGTCTCTCTGGTGATCTGGTCGGGCTTCACGGCCCTGTGCGGCGCGGCCGCCAACTTCGCGCAGCTGGCCCTGTTCCGCTTCGGGGTCGGCGTCGGGGAAGCCGGCTGCTCGCCGCCCAGCCACTCGCTGATCAGTGACTATTTCGAGCCCAAGAAGCGCGCCTCGGCGCTGTCGATCTATTCGTTCGGCATCCCGCTAGGCACCATGTTCGGCGCCGTGGCCGGCGGCTGGCTGGCCCAGGAGTTCAGCTGGCGCGTGGCCTTCGTGCTCGTCGGCCTGCCCGGCGTGCTCCTGGCCCTGATCGTCAAGCTGGTGGTCAAGGAGCCGCCGCGCGGCCACTCCGAGATCGTCGAGCGCCCGATCGAGGCCGAGGACCTAGTCGTCGAGCCCGCCGCCAAGCCGGGTTTCTCGATGGCCCAGGAGTTCTCCGAGCTTTGGGCCGTGACCAAGGTGCTGTTCGGCAAGTGGCCGGTGCTGCACATGGTGCTGGGCGTGACCATCGCCTCGTTCGGCTCCTACGGCTCGGGCGCGTTCGTGCCGCCCTATTTCGTGCGGACCTATGGCCTTGGCCTGGCGCAGGTCGGGCTGATCACTGGCCTGATCATGGGCTTCTCGGCGGGGATCGGCACGCTGGTCGGCGGGTTCCTGACCGACTGGGCCGGCAAGAAGAGCGTCAAGTGGTACGCTCTCACCCCCGCCATCGGCCTGCTGATCGCCACGCCGATCTATATCAGCGCCTATCTCCAGACGAGCTGGCAGACCACGGCCCTGATCCTACTGGTCCCCGGCATCTTCCATTATACCTACCTGGCGCCGACCTTCGCCGTGGTTCAGAACTCGGTCGAGCCGCGCCGACGCGCCACGGCCACGGCCCTGTTGTTCTTCTTCCTCAACCTGATCGCCCTGGGCGGCGGGCCGGTCTTCACCGGCTGGCTGATCGACCACCTGGCGCAGTTCAACTTCAACAACCCTGGCTCTACCGGCGTCCTGCACGCCCTGGTCGGATCGTTCGGAGATGCGGGCGCGGCCAGCTTTGGCGCGGCTTGCCCTGGCGGCGTGGCCCCCAAGGGCTCCGCGCCCGATCTGGTCCAGGCCTGCGCCGGCGCGGTGGCCCGCTCAACCCAGCAGGGCATCATCGTCTCGCTGTGCTTCTACGCCTGGGCCGGCGTCCACTACGCCCTGGCGGCCATCGGGCTGGTCAAGCACATGAAGGAGCGGGCTGGAGCCTGAGGTCGAATTCCTCCCCCTAACGGGGGAGGTGTCGGCTCGAAGAGACGACGGAGGGGGAAGTTCGACGAAACTCCCCCCCTACGGCGCTTCGCGCCACCTCCCCCGCTGGGGGGAGGATTGCCCAAGTAATAAGCCTCTTCCCTTGACTCACCGGCTCGCCCGGTCGAAACGCCCGCCCATGATCAGCCGCTACGCCCGCCCCGAAGCCGCCGCCATCTGGTCCAGCCAGACCAAGTACAAGATCTGGTTCGAGATCGAGGCCCACGCCGCCGACGCCATGGCCGAACTTGGGGTCATTCCCAAGATCGCCGCCGAGACGATCTGGGAGAAGGGCCGCGACGCGGTCTGGGACAGCGACCGCATCGACGAGATCGAACGCGTCACCAAGCACGACGTCATCGCCTTCCTGACCCACGTGTCGGAAATCGTCGGCCCCGAAGCCCGCTTCCTGCACCAGGGCATGACCAGCTCGGACGTGCTGGACACCTGCTTCGCCGTGCAGCTGTCACGCGCCACCGATCTTCTGCTGGAAGACGTCGACCTGGTGCTGAAGGCGCTGAAGCGCCGGGCCCTCGAGCACAAGATGACCGTCTGCGTCGGTCGCAGCCACGGCATCCACGCCGAGCCCGTCACCTTCGGCCTGAAGCTGGCCGGCTACTACGCCGAGTTCCAGCGCGCCAAGGAGCGCCTGGCTATGGCCAAGTTCGAGATCGCCACCTGCGCGATCTCGGGCGCCGTCGGCACGTTCGCCAACGTCGACCCGCGCGTCGAACAGCACGTGGCCGACAAGATGGGCCTGGCCGTCGAGCCGGTCTCGACCCAGGTGATCCCGCGCGACCGCCACGCGGCCTATTTCGCGGCCCTGGGCGTCGTGGCCTCGTCGGTCGAGCGCCTGGCCACCGAGATCCGCCACCTGCAGCGCACCGAGGTCCTGGAAGCCGAAGAGCCCTTCGATCCGGGCCAGAAGGGCTCGTCGGCCATGCCGCACAAGCGCAACCCGATCCTGACCGAGAACCTGACGGGCCTGGCGCGCCTGGTCCGCTCGGCCGTGGTCCCGGCGATGGAGAACGTCGCCCTCTGGCACGAACGCGACATCAGCCACTCGTCGGTCGAGCGCGGCATCGGCCCCGACGCCACCATCCACCTCGACTTCGCCCTGCGCCGTTTGGCCGGCGTCATCGAGCGCTTCAACATCTATCCCGACAACATGGCCAAGAACCTGGACAAGCTGGGCGGCCTGGTTTTCTCGCAACGCGTCATGCTGGCCCTGACCCACAAGGACGTCAGCCGCGAGGACGCGTACGCAGCGGTCCAGGGCAACGCCATGAAGGTCTGGCGCGGCGAGGGCCGGTTCCTGGACTTCCTGAAGGCCGACCCGGTGGTTTCCAAGGCTCTGACGGACGCCGAGCTCGAGGATCTGTTCGACCTCGGCTACCACACCAAGAACGTCGACGTGATCTTCAAGCGCGTCTTCGGCCAGGACGCCTAAGCCCTTGGATGACGCGCCGATCCTGCGCCTGAACCCGGCGCTCGATCCGGCCGCCTTCGCGGCGACCTATAGCCGCGAGGGCGTGGCGCGCATTCCCGACGTGTTCGAGCCGGCCGTGGTCGATCGCCTGGCCGGCATCCTCGAACAGACCATCGATTGGGACATCATCTGCTCCGACGAGCGGGGCAAGGCCGATGTGATGGACCGCGCGCGCCGACAGGCCCTGGGTAGCGACGCGGTGGCGGGGCGGCTCCACGCGGCCACGGCCCGGGCGCGCGACGGCTTCGCCTATGTCTATCTCGGCTATCCGATGATCGACGCCTATCTCGCCGGCCGCGATCCGGGCCATCCGATCCACGCCCTGACCAAGTTCCTGAACAGCCAGGCCTTCATCGGCTTCTGCTCGGCGGTGACGGGCGAGACGACCGTCGGCAAGATCGACGGCCAGGCCACCTGCTATCGCCCCGGCGACTTTCTGACGTTGCGCGACGACACCGGCGAGGGCGAGCGCCTGGCGGCCTACGCGCTGGGCCTGACACGGACCTGGCGGCCGCACTGGGGCGGCCAACTGCTGTTCCACGACGCCCAAGGCGATGTAGAGCGCGGCTACGCGCCCACCTTCAACACCCTGACCCTGTTCCGCGCGCCCCGAGCCCACTCGGTGGCGCCCGTCGCGCCCTATGCCGGCGCGGCGCGTCTGACGATCACGGGCTGGCTGAGGAACGATCCGCCCCATGGCGGCGGTTAAGCGCGGCTTCCCGCCGGTCGTCGATGGCGACACGCGCGTCCTGATCCTGGGCAGCCTGCCGGGCGAGGCCTCGTTGGCCGCGCGCCAGTACTACGGCAACCCGAGGAACGCCTTCTGGCGGCTGATGGAGCGGGTGCTCGACACCCCGCACGTTGCGCTGCCCTACGAGGAGCGCCTCTTGGCCCTGCTCTCCCACGGCGTGGGCCTGTGGGACGTGATCGCCGAGGCCGAGCGGCCCGGTAGCCTGGACTCCGCCATCCGCGATCCGGCCGCCAACGACCTGCTGGCCTTGATCGAAACCCTGCCGAGCCTGCGCGTCGTGGCCTTCAACGGCGGGACGGCCGCCAAGCTGGGAGGGAGGCTGCTCGGAGACGGCGTTCCGGCCATCGCCCTGCCCTCCTCCAGTCCAGCGCACGCGGCGCTGACCTTCGAGGAGAAGGCCAAGGCCTGGCGGCGATTGGCGCCGTTCGCGCGATCGAACAGCGCCCGCTAGACGAAGAGCCCGCGCCACCGTTCTGGCGACGCGGGCCAAGCGCCTGGAAGGGCTAGGCGATGTTCTTGACCGGCACGTTTTCGACGTGGGTCGTCACGTAATTGAAGCCGCCCGAGCCGTTCCACTTCTGGTCCACCGACAAGGCGGCGGTGAACTTGGCCATGAAGGAGCCGATGGCGGGCGGCGGCACCGAGTAGACGAACTCGCCCTGCAGCGAGACCAGTTGATGGTTGGGGCCAAGGCCGGTCTGATAAATCTGGCCGGTCACGGGGAACCGGTGGTTGCCGCCCTGAATGGCCTGGGTGATCTCGGCGATGCCAGCCACGTGGCCCGAGGCCGCCTGGACCGAGAGGGCCAGATTGACCAACGGGGCGCCCGGCGTGCCGGCGTTTCCGACCACCGCCTTGACGAAATACAGGCCCAGCACATCGCTGGCGGTCTTTTGGGTGTGAAGCGTACCGACGTCAGCAGTCATTGGACGTTCTCCCTGATTTTAGGCGACCCGTGGGATCGCCGGGCGGCACATTGAGCTTTCGCGCCGGGGACGCCAGATAAAACCTGAGCGGAAATTTATATTTCTAACAATCAGGACGTGTGAATTCGTCCGGAGCTCGCGTAAAGGCGTTAACCAATTCGGGACAAGACAAGGCTTTGCGAGCGCGGCGCGTCGCGAGCCTCAACCTGAGGTGATTTTAGAATAAATCGAACACCGCGCGGGGCGTCGACCGCGCATGAAAAAGGCCGCCCCGAAAGGCGGCCCCATTCATCCGGCGATATCGCCAGCGCTTATTCGCCAGCCTTGATCTGCTCGCGGGCCTGGGCCAGCAGCTCGGCCATCTTCATGCGGACCTCGCCTTCGCCGATCGAGACGCCCGAACCCTTCAGGTCCTCGTAAACCTTACGGAAAACGTCGTCGTCGCCCGGCTGTTCGAAGTCGGACTTGACCACGGCGCGCGCGTATTCCTCGGCGGTCGCCAGGCCCATCAGGCCAGCCGCCCACTCGCCCAGAAGGCGGTTGCGGCGCGCGGCCGCCTTGAATTCCAGTTCCTGGTCCAGCGCGAACTTACGTTCGAAACCCTGCTCGCGTTCGTCGAAGGTGGTCATGAAGGCCCCAAAGTCGCCCGCTTGCGGGACCAAATCCATCGATTTGGCCCCGCAAGCTCTAATTCTAAACATTTTGAGCATGATGGTCGCCAAAACCGGCGTCCACTTTCGGCTATCATGCTCCTACGGCGGCTGCATATATCGTGCCGCTTCCATCCGCAATCTCGGGATCGTCCCGAGGCGGCGTTTATGGTCTCACCATAAACCAAACTCCGCGCCTTTGTTTGCGCGTAAGCGCTCATTCAGGTAGGTTCCGGAGGACATTTTTTAGTGAGCGGCCTTGAGTCGAAAGCCGCGCGCAGCTATCCGCCGCGCGCGCTTTTCGTTTCTCGGGAAGTTTTTCCGGGTATGGGCGGCGCGCGCTTCCAAAAAGGGCCTCGACGAGAGCCATGACGACCCGTCGCAAGAAGATT
Source organism: Caulobacter segnis (assembly GCF_031454995.1). GTDB lineage: Bacteria > Pseudomonadota > Alphaproteobacteria > Caulobacterales > Caulobacteraceae > Caulobacter > Caulobacter segnis_E. The sequence goes on from NZ_JAVDRV010000009.1 coordinate 17,806, forward strand.
TACGAAGGCAAGGCCAAGATCCTGTACGAGGGCCCCGAGCCCGGCACCCTGATCCAGTATTTCAAGGACGACGCCACCGCGTTCAACGCGCAGAAGAAGGCGGTCCTGGAAGGCAAGGGCGTGATCAACAACCGGATCAGCGAGTACATCATGACTCGTCTGAATTCGATCGGCGTGCAGAACCACTTCATCCGCCGCCTGAACCTGCGCGAGCAGCTGATCAAGGAAGTCGAGATCGTCCCGCTCGAGGTCGTGGTGCGCAACATCGCCGCCGGCTCGATCGCCACGCGCCTGGGCCTGACCGAGGGCCAGCCCCTGCCCCGCTCGATCATCGAGTTCTACTATAAGGACGACAAGCTCGGCGACCCGATGGTCTCCGAGGAGCACATCACCGCGTTCAACTGGGCCGCGACCCAGGAGATCGACGACATGATGGCCATGGCCCTGCGGGTGAACGACTACCTGTCGGGCCTGTTCAGCGGCGTCGGCATCACGCTGGTGGACTTCAAGATCGAGTTCGGCCGCGTCTACGAGGGCGACTTCTCGCGCATCATCCTGGCCGACGAGATCAGCCCGGACAGCTGCCGCCTGTGGGACGCCGCGACCAACGAAAAGCTGGACAAGGACCGCTTCCGCCGCGACCTGGGCAACGTCATCGAGAGCTATACCGAGGTGGCCCGCCGCCTGGGGATCATGAAGGAAATGCCGACCGTCATCCAAGGCGGCGTGCACTAAGCTTGGGTTCTCCTCCCCCGCGCGCGGGGGAGGTGGCGCGCGGCGCGGCCGCGTGACGGAGGGGGCGAAAAGCCCGATGCGACGGATGGCTGGGCGACGCCCCCTCCATCGCTTCGCGGTCCCCCTCCCCCGTTCCACGGGTGAGGAGATTTAGAGTTGAAAGCCACCGTCCACGTGTTCCTGAAGCCCGGCGTGCTCGACGTCCAGGGCAAGGCCGTCGAGAACGCCCTGCATGGCCTGGGCTGGCCCTCGGTCAAGGACGCCCGCGTCGGCCGCGTGATCGAGTTCGACCTGGCCGAGACCGACGCCGAAAAGGCCAAGGCCGAGGTCAAGGCCATGTGCGAGAAGCTGCTGGCCAACACGGTCATCGAGAGCTACCGCATCGACGTGGCTTAAACAGCGAAGCTCGTCCTGAGCATCGCCAGGCTGGTCTCCCGGATGGGCTCTAGGTCCATGCCGGGATCGATCAGCAGCTGGGTCGACAGGCCCAGCAGCAACGACCCCACCATCAGAGCGGCCGCGTCGGCGTTGAGCGCCGCGCGGATCACGCCCTCGGCCTGGCCGCGCAGGACCATGGCCTCCAGCCGCTCCTCGGCGCCCTTGTGCGCCAGGGCGAAGGGCGCGCGCAGCTCCGACACGTCGGCCACCGCGCCGGCCAGCAGCACGAAATAGGCCCGCATCTCGCCGTCCCGCGACAGGTTCGTCAGGAAGGCGTCGACGAAGCCCAGCACCGCCTCCAGCCCGTTGAGCTGGTCGAGGCGGCGGTCGTCCATCTGAGCCTCGAGCCGCGCCTGCAGCCGGCCGATCAGCGCCTCGATCAACCCCTGCTTGGAGCCGAAGCGCTGGGTCACAAGCCCTCGGCTATAGCCGGCCCGCAGCCCGATGTTCTCGAAGGTGGCCGCCGCCACGCCCTGCTCGGCGATTAGCTCCGCCGCGGCGCGCAGCAGTTCGGCCTCCGACTGCTGGCGGCGGTCGGACTGGGTGCGGCGCTCGGGAACCTTAAGGGACGATGTCATCTTGTAGAACTTAGTTATTTGTTGGACAACAAGCAAATAATTGAGATGGCCGCAGAGCCATCCTCGGGAGGAGCCAGGAGGCCCGCATGACGATCCCCGCCGACATCGCCAAGGACATTGTCGATCCCACCGCCTACGCCGACGGCGATCGCGTCGACCAGGCCTTCGCCTGGCTGCGCAAGGAGGCCCCGCTGGATATCGCCCAGCCCGAGGGCTTCGATCCGTTCTGGGTCGTCACGCGCCACGCCGACATCCTGGAGGTCGAACGGCAGAACGAGCTGTTCCACAACGGCGACCGCGCCACGGTCCTGACCACGATCGAGGCCGACCGCAAGGTGCGCGAGATGATGGGCGGGTCGCCTCACCTCGTCCGCTCGCTGGTGCAGATGGATAATCCGGACCACTTCGCCTACCGCAAGGTCACGCAAGGCGCGCTGCTGCCGCAGAACCTGCGGGCGCTGGAGGCCAGGATCCGCGAGATCGCCCGAGGCTTCGTCGACCGCATGGCCGAGCATGGCGACCGCTGCGATTTCGCCCGCGATGTGGCGTTCCTTTATCCACTGCACGTGATCATGGAGGTGCTGGGCGTTCCGGAGAGCGACGAGCCTCGCATGCTGAAACTGACCCAGGAGCTGTTCGGCAACGCCGACCCGGACCTGAACCGCAGCGGCAAGACGATCACCGACGCCGGTGAAGGCGTCGACAGCATCCAGTCCGTGGTCATGGACTTCATGATGTACTTCAACGCCATGACCGAGGATCGCCGGGCCAAGCCGCGCGACGACCTGGCCAGCCTCATCGCCAACGGCAAGATCAACGGCGAGCCGATGGGCCACCTGGAGGCGATGAGCTACTACATCATCGCCGCCACGGCCGGCCACGACACCACCTCCTCGACCACCGCCGGCGCGCTGTGGGCGCTCGCCGAAAACCCCGACCAGTTCGCCAAGGTCAAGGCAGATCCGTCGCTGATCTCGGGCCTGATCGAGGAGTCGATCCGCTGGGTCACGCCGGTGAAGCACTTCATGCGCACCGCCACGGCCGACGCCGAACTGGCCGGCAAGAAGATCGCCAAGGGCGACTGGTTGTTCCTGTCCTACCCATCCGGCAACCGCGACGAGACGGTGTTCGAGGACCCGTTCAGCTTCAAGGTCGACCGCGCGCCCAACAAGCACATCGCCTTCGGCTATGGCGCGCACATTTGCCTCGGCCAACACCTGGCGCGGATGGAGATGCGGGTGCTGTGGGAGGAGCTGCTTTCCCGCCTCGACAGCGTCGAGCTGGACGGGACGCCCGCCCGCATGACCGCCAACTTCGTCTGCGGCCCCAAGGCCGTGCCGATCCGCTTCAAGATGCACTGAGGCGGCGGGCGATGAGCGCGGAACCCTTCAAGGTCTGGCAGTGCCGCACCTGCGGCTACATCTATGACGAGGAACAGGGCGATCCCGCCGAAGGGCTCTCGCCCGGAACGCGGTGGGCCGACATCCCCGCCGGCTGGATCTGTCCGATGTGCGGCACGCCAAAGTCTGACTTCGACATGATCGAGCTGTAGCCGGCCGCACGATGACGAAAGTTTAAGGCGGGTCTCGCGCCGCGCCCCCTTCCGCTCGAAGCTTCGCGGCACAATGTTCGGCGTCGAGCGGAAGGGAGACCCTGATGAGCGAGACGTTCCACTTGGCCCAGGTCAATGTCGGCCGCCTGAAGGCGCCGATCGATCATCCGATGATCAAGGACTTCGCCGACAACCTGGATCGCATCAACGCGCTGGCCGAGGGATCGCCCGGTTTCGTCTGGCGGCTGAAAGGCGACGGCAACAACGCCACGGACCTGGCCATCGGCGACGACCCGCTATTCATCCCGAACCTCTCGGTCTGGACCGACATCCCGTCGTTGGGCGCCTTCGTCTATCGCAGCGGCCACATCGAGATCATGCGCCGCCGCCGCGAGTGGTTCGAGCACATGGACCTCTACATGACGCTGTGGTGGGTCCCGGCCGGCCACACGCCGACCGTCGAGGAGGCGCTGGAGAAGCTCGCCCACCTGGAGGCCCATGGCCCGACGCCCGCCGCCTTCACCTTCAAGTCGCCCTTCCCGCCCCCGAGCGGCGAGGCGGTGGAGCCGGAATTGGACCAGTGCGCGTAATATCCGTCCGACGTGACTGACATTCCGCCCGAACGGTGCTACAGGCCCGCGCCATGAAAGCCGCCGTCGTCGTTTTTCCGGGTTCGAACTGCGATCGTGACTGCAAGGTCGCCATCGAGCGCTCCGCTGGGGCGCGTGTCGAAATGGTCTGGCACCAGGAGACGGCGCTGCCGGACGACCTGGACCTGATCGTCCTGCCCGGCGGCTTCTCCTACGGCGACTACCTGCGCTGCGGCGCCATGGCGGCGCTGAGCCCCGTCATGAAGGAAGTCGTCGCCGCCGCCGACAAGGGCGTGGCGGTCGTCGGCATCTGCAACGGCTTCCAGGTGCTGACCGAAGTGGGCCTGCTGCCCGGCGCCCTGCTGCGCAACGCGGGCTTGAAGTACGTCTGCAAGCCCGTCGAGCTCGATATCGTCAACGGCCAGACCCGCTTCACGGCCGGTTACGGCGAACAACGCCAGGCGGTCATGACGGTCGGTAACGGCGAGGGCAACTACTTCGCCGACGAGGAGACCCTCGACCGGATCGAAGGCGAAGGCCAGGTGGTGTTCCGCTACAAGGAAAACCCCAACGGCTCGGCCCGCGACATCGCCGGCATCGTCAACGCCAAGGGCAACGTCCTGGGCCTGATGCCCCACCCAGACCGCGCCTTCGACGCCGACCTCGGCTCGGAGGACGGCGCGGTGCTGTTCCGCAGCATCTTCCAGAGCGCCTAGGCGCTCTGCTCTCGGACAAAAATGGGCTCCGGAACGCTGTTACAGTGTAGCAGCCCGCAAATCCCGGTCCTAAGGTGCCGCCCTCTGTAGGAGGGCCACTCATGCGTTTCGTTTCCGCCTTGCGCGCCGGCTTGCTCGCCGCCGCGGCCGCTTCCGTGTTCGCCGTCGCCGCGCACGCCCAGATCACGGCGATGACGCCGGACATCGACGGCAAGTACGTCCAGACCAAGATCAATTACGACTACGAAAAGCGCGTGGTGATGGTGCCGATGCGCGACGGGACCAAGCTCTACACCGTCATCGTCGTGCCCAAGGGCGGCAAGAACCTGCCCATCATGCTGACCCGCACCCCCTACAACGCCGCCAAGCGCGCCGCTCGCGCCGACAGCCCGCGCATGGTCGGCGCCATGCCCCAGGGCGACGAGCCGTTCGTGGCCGACGGCGGCTATATCCGCGTCTTCCAGGACATCCGGGGCAAGTATGGCTCCGAAGGCGACTACGTGATGACGCGCCCGCTGAAGGGGCCGCTGAACAGCTCCGAGGTCGACCACTCCACCGACGCCTACGACACCATCGACTGGCTGGTGAAGAACGTACCCGAGACCAACGGCAAGGTCGGCATGCTGGGCAGCTCGTACGAAGGCTTCACGGTGGTGATGGCCCTGGTCAATCCGCACCCGGCGCTGAAGGCCGCCGCGCCGATGAGCCCGATGATCGACGGCTGGATGGGCGACGACTGGTTCCAGTACGGCGCCTTCCGCCAGATCAACTTCGACTACTTCGCCCGCCAGACGAGCGTGCGCGGCGCGGGCGAAGGCGTCCAGCGCCAGGGCTATGACGACTATTCCAACTTCCTGCGCGAGGGATCGGCCGGCGACTACGCCAAGAACCACGGCCTGGACCAACTGCCCTGGTGGAAGAAGCTGGCCGACCACACCGCCTATGACAGCTTCTGGAGCGAGCAGGCGCTGGACAAGACCATGGAAAAGACGCCGCTGAAGGTGCCGACCATGTGGATCCAGGGCCTGTGGGACCAGGAGGACATCTGGGGCGCGGTGCGCTCGTATCCGGCGCTGGAGTCCAAGGACAAGAACAACGACATGAACTACCTGGTGCTGGGCCCGTGGCGGCACAGTCAGGTCAACTATGACGGCTACAACCTGGGTCCGTTCAAGTGGGACGGCGACACCGCGCTGCAGTTCCGCCGCGACGTGCTCAAGCCCTTCTTCGACCAGCACCTAAAGGACGGCGCCAAGGCCGACACCCCGCCGGTGCTGATCTATGATCCGGGCCAGAACAAGTGGAACCGCTACGCAAGCTGGCCCCAGGGCGGCAGCCTGAGCAAGCCGGGCAAGGCTCTCTACTTCGACGCCAAGGGTGGCCTGTCTTTCACCGCGCCGGCGGCGACGAAGGGCGCGGCGGCCTATGACGAGTATGTCTCGGATCCAGCCAAGCCCGTTCCCTACGTACAGCGCCCCGTGCAGTTCGCCGACGGCGACCGCTGGAAGGCCTGGCTGGTTAGCGACCAGCGTCACGCCGAGAGCCGCACCGACGTCGTGACCTATGTCACCGAGCCGTTGAAGGAACCGCTGAAGATCGCCGGCGTGCCGAAGGTGAACCTGTTCGCCTCGACCAGCGGGACCGACAGCGATTGGGTGATCAAGCTGATCGACGTCTATCCGGACGAGGTTCCCAGCCAGACCGAGTTGGGCGGCTATGAACTGCCCGTCGGCATGACCATCTTCCGCGGCCGCTATCGCGAGAGCTTCAGCCAGCCCAAAGCGCTGACGCCTAACAAACCGCTGAAGTACGAGTTCATCCTGCCGACGGCGAACCACACCTTCCAGCCGGGCCACCGGATCATGGTGCAGGTCCAGTCCAGCTGGTTCCCGCTCTACGATCGCAACCCGCAGACCTTCGTGCCGAACATCTTCTTCGCCAAGCCCAGCGACTACGTGAAGGCGACGCAGCGGGTGTTCCACGCCGGCGACACGGCCAGCTTCATCGAGCTGCCGGTCGTCGACGCCAAGTAGCCAAAAAGAAAGGCCGGCGGATCACCGCCGGCCTTTCCTCCACGGAGAGATCTGCGAGGTCAGCGCTGGTCGCGCCGTTCCTCGGTTTGACCCGCCTGGTCGGCCTGACCGCCAGGATTGCGGCCTTGCTCGTTCTGGCGCGGCTGGCCTTGCTGTTGTTGCTGGCCCGGCGCCGGGCGTTGTTGGTCGTTCTGCTGCTGCTGCGGATTGCGGTCCTTGTCAGCCATCGGGCTTCTCCTTGGTTCACAGCGCGCTCGTGACGCACGTGAAAAGAACGAACCCGGAGTCGACCCGTTCCTCCGGTCAAGCCGCCTTAATTCTAGCTAAGCTAAAGAAATCACTGATATTTACCCCCTCATCGGTCGCGGGGAGAGCAACGGTCGTGACCGGCGCCGGCGACGGGCGCCCATCACGAACCTGTCACCCAGCTTGCTAATACTGTTGTCGAGGATGACTATTCTCTCAACCTGGGCGAGATAATTGTCATGGCCGAGATCACCGACCCTCCGCCCCAAGTCGTTACGGACGACTTGCTGGCTCTGTCGACCGTGCTGGCGCAAATCCCACCCAAGACCGACGGCGACAATCTGCTGATCGGTACATGGAACATCCGCGCCTTCGGCAACCTGACCAAGAGCTGGGCCAGCCAGCCCGGAGACTCTCCGCGCCGCGACTTCCACGCCTGCGTGCTAATCGCCGAGGTGCTGTCTCGGTTCGACATCGTCGCGATCCAGGAGGTGAAGGCCAATCTCCGCGCCCTGCGCCACACCTTGAAGAAGCTGGGTCCCGACTACGGCTTCGTCATGACCGACGTCACATATGGCCAGCCCGGCAACGGTGAAAGGCTGGCCTATGTCTTCGACACGCGGCGGGTGAAGCTCTCGGGCCTGGCCTGCGAACTGGTGGTGCCCGAGGACATCGACACGCCGTTCTCCTCGCCCGCCAACGCCTTTCAGCGTCAGTTCGTTCGCACACCCTACGCGGTCGGCTTTCAGGCCGGCGAGCAGACTGTCGTGCTGGTCACGCTGCATGTGATCTATGGCGCGGCCAGCCGGGATCGCGTCGCCGAACTGACCGGCATCGCCAAGTGGCTGCGCCAGTGGGCCGAACAGGAGGACGACTTCGGCCACAACCTGATCGCCATGGGCGACTTCAACATCGACCGCCACGGCGATCCGTTGTGGCAGGCCTTCACGTCCACGGGTCTCACGCCAGCGCCAGGCTTGTTGAAGGTGCCGCGGACCCTGTCGTCATCGCTGGACAACCCCGATCTAAAGAGCTTCTTCGACCAGATCGCCTGGTTCGAGACCGTGAGGGGGAGGCCCTATTTGTCGCTGAAGTACCGCCAGGCGGGCGGCGTGAACTTTCAGGGCTTGGTCCTGAAAGACCTGAACCGCACCGAGTTGTCCTGGCGGATTTCGGACCATTATCCGCTGTGGGTCGAATTTGGCCTCTAGGCGCGCTCGGTTTGCGGGACCTCCGCCGCTGACAGGGCTCTTGGAATCCGCTAGACCCCGCGTCCATGAGCACGCCCCAAAAGCCCATGGCCGAATTGGCCGCCGAGTTCGGCCTGAAGCCCGCCGAGTATGACGTCGTCCTCAAGCGCCTGGGCCGCGAGCCCAACCTGGTGGAACTGGGCGTTTTCTCGGTGATGTGGTCCGAGCACTGCTCGTACAAGTCCTCGAAGAACCAGTTGAAGAAGTTCCCGATCAGCGGTCCCCGCGTGATCTGCGGTCCCGGCGAGAACGCCGGCGTGATCGACATCGGCGACGGCGACGCGATCATCTTCAAGATGGAGAGCCACAACCACCCCTCGTACATCGAGCCCTACCAGGGCGCGGCGACGGGCGTGGGCGGCATCATGCGCGACGTCTTCACGATGGGCGCGCGGCCGATCGCCCTCCTGAACGCCCTGCGCTTCGGCGATCCCGAGCACCCCAAGACCAAGCGTCTGGTGGACGGCGTGGTCGCCGGCATCGCCGGTTACGGCAACTGCGTGGGCGTGCCCACGGTCGCGGGCGAGACCAACTTCCACAAGGGCTACAACGGCAACATCCTGGTCAACGCCATGTGCGTGGGCCTGGCCAAGGCCGACAGCATTTTCTACTCGGCGGCTCCGGGCCCGGGCCTGGCGGTGGTCTATTTCGGCTCCAAGACCGGCCGCGACGGCATCCACGGCGCGACCATGTCCTCGACCGAGTTCACCGAGGACTCGGAAGAGAAACGCCCCACCGTGCAAGTCGGCGACCCCTTCGCCGAGAAGCTGCTGATCGAAGCGACCCTTGAGCTGATGGCCACCGGCGCGGTCGCCGCCATCCAGGACATGGGCGCGGCGGGCCTGACCTCCTCGTCGGTCGAGATGGCCGGCAAGGGCGGCGTCGGCATCGAGCTGAACATGGACATGGTCCCTCAGCGCGAAGAAGGCATGAGCGCCTACGAGATGATGCTGTCGGAAAGCCAGGAGCGCATGCTGGCGGTCCTGAAGCCCGGCCGCGAGCAGGACGGCCACGCCATCTTCGAAAAGTGGGGCCTGGACGCCGCCGTCATCGGCTACACCACCGACACCGGCCGCCTGGTGCTGAAGCATCATGGCGAGACGGTCTGCGACGTGCCGCTGGCCCCGCTGTTCGACGACGCGCCGCTGTATGATCGCCCGTGGGTCCAGCCCAAGCTCGACGCGCGCCTTGACCCGGGCAAGATCCCCGGCCCGACCGACTGGACCCAGGCGGTCCTGAAGGTCGTCGGCTGCCCCGACATGGCCTCCAAGCGCTGGCTGTGGGAGCAGTACGACCGCCACGTGATGGCCGACACGCTGGAAGACAGCGCCACCGGCTGCGACGCGGGCATCGTCCGCATCCACGACACCGGCAAGGCCATCGCGGTCACCAGCGACTGCACCCCGCGCTACGTCCAGGCCGATCCCTATGAGGGCGGCAAGCAGGCCGTCGCCGAGGCTTGGCGCAACCTGACGGCCGCCGGCGCCCTGCCGATCGCCATCACCGACAACCTGAACTTCGGCAGCCCCGAGAAGCCCGAGACCATGGGCCAGATCGTCCGCGCCACCGACGGCATGGCCGAGGCTTGCCGCGCGCTGGACTTCCCTGTCGTGAGCGGCAACGTCAGCCTCTATAACGAGACCAACGGCGTGGCCATTCCGCCGACCCCGACCGTCGGCGCCGTGGGCCTGCTCGAGGACTACGACCTGCGCACGGGCTTCGGCAACGTGGCCGAGGGCGACACCTTGGTGCTGGTCGGCGATACGCATGGAGAGCTGGGCGCTTCCATCTATCTGCGCGAAATCCTGGGTCGCGAGGACGGCGCCCCGCCGCCGGTCGACCTGTCCGCCGAGAAGAAGAACGGCGACTTCGTGCGCGGCCTGATCGCCTCGGGCCTGGTGGCCGGCGTCCACGACCTGTCGGACGGCGGCCTGCTGGTCGCCGCGGCCGACGTGGCCCTGGCCAGCAAGGTCGGGATCACCCTGAACGCCACCAGCGACGCCCACGCCCACCCCTACCTGTTCGGCGAGGACCAGGCCCGCTACCTGATCGCCACGCCCGATCCCGACGCGGTTCTGGACGCGGCCAAGGACGCTGGCGTCCACGCGATCGTCGCGGGCGTGGCCGGCGGGAACGACTTCGCGTCGAAGGGTCTTTTCAGCATTCCGCTGGACACTCTGCGTACGGCCCACGAGGCTTGGCTGCCGGGCTATATGAACGCCCCCAAGGCCTGATCGAAGGATCGACCGGATGCGCATGCTGGCCTTGACCGCCCTCGCCGCCCTGCTGATCGTCGGCTGCGCGCCCACCGGCCAGCCGGCGGCGCCGACGGCCGAGACGCTCGCCGCCGCCTGCTCGGCCAAGGGCGGGACGATCCAGCCTGTCGGCAGGGCCCAGATCCCGACGTGCGTCACGCCCTATGCCGACGCGGGCAAGACCTGCGCCGACAAGAGCCAGTGCCAAGGCGCCTGCATCCTGGAAGGCAATCTGGAGCCGCAAGGCGCGGCCACGGGCCGGTGCCAGAAGACCGACCGCCAGTTCGGCTGCTACGCCAAGGTCGAAAACGGCAAGGCGACCGCCGCGATCTGCGTGGACTGAGGGCCGGCGCGTCCTTTCCGCCTTCGGTCAGACCTCGAGCAGGCTCTCGACGGGAGCCGTGAGACGAACCGTCAGGCCTTCCGGTCCAAAATCCTTCTCGACGCCGCCATTTCCAGTCAGGCCCAGGCCGACCAGGCGGGATCCGAAACCCTTGCGTTTGGGCGCGGTGGCGGGCGGCCCTCCCCGCTCGCGCCATTCCATGCGGACAAGTTCGCCCTCGCGCGCCCAACTGACGGATACGCGCCCGCCCTCTTGGGTCAGCGCGCCGTACTTGATCGCGTTGGTCGCCAGTTCGTGAACCAGCAGCGAGACATTCTGAGCGATCGGCGCCTTGACCACCAATCGCGGTCCCTCGACCTCGAACCGAGCCCGGTCAACCACGCGCCCCAGGGCCGCTTCCACGAGGCCCCGCAGGTCCGCGCCGTTCCACTCGTGTTGCAGAAGCACGTCGTGAGCGCTGGCTAGGGCGTGCAGCCGGTCATCAAACGCCTGAACACGCTCGCGGTCGGGGATGTCGCGAAGCGTCTGCTGGGCGATGGCCTGCACCAAGGCCAAGGTGTTCTTCAGCCGGTGAGTGGTCTCGCCCATTACCAGCGCGCGTTCCCGCTCGAGCAAGACTTGTCCCGTCGTTTCGATGGCGATGTCGATGATGCCCTCGACCCGATCGCCATCTCGCAAGGGGCTATAGGAGAAGGTCCAATAGGTGTCTTCGGGAGAGCCGTTCCTGGTCATGACCAGGTGCATGTTCTCCATGTAGACCCTCTCGCCCGCCATCGCTCTTTGGATCAGAGGCGCGATATCGTCCCAGACGTCCGACCAGACCTCGGGGATCGGCCGCCCCAAGGCCCCGGGATGTCGAGCCCCGAGAAACGGAATATAGGCGGCATTGTAGATCAGCGTCTGCTCGGATCCCCAGGTCGCGCATATCGCGAACTCGGTGCCCATGATGATGTCGTGGGTTGTCTTCAGCGCCGCCGGCCAAGATTCCTTGGCGCCCAGCGGCGTGCTCGCCCAATCGAACTCATCTATGCTCTTGGGCACGCTAATATCTCACGCGGATTTGGCGCCTGTATTTAACACGACGGAAGGTCACACCAACGACTAGGCGGCGAAGGCGGGCCGCTTAGCCAGAAATCAGGCCGTCATATCCATGACGTCGCCGAAAGGCGTCGCCAGCTAGGCCGCGTGACTTCTACCCGACCATCGCGCCACCGTCTCCAAAAGCTTCGACGGGCTGATCGGCTTGCCCAGGTGGTCGTCCATGCCGGCCGCGAGGCAGTTGGCGACCTGCTCGGGCAGGACGTTGGCGGTCATGGCGATGATCGGCGTCGCCGCCCCGCGCGCCCCTTCCAAGGCGCGGATTTCGCGGGTGGCGGTCAGGCCGTCCTTGACCGGCATCTGCACGTCCATCAGCACAAGGTCGAACTCGCCCTGCCGCATGGCCTCGACACCGGCGACGCCGTCATTGGCGGTCTCCACGATCACGCCGAAGGGCTCCAGCATCGCCTTGACCAGCTCGCGGTTCACCGCGTTGTCCTCGACCAGCAGCAGCCGGACGCCGGATTCCGCGTTCAGGGTTTCCACGGTCTCGGCGGGAGCCGATGGCGCGTCGGCCAGGGGACCTCGCACCTCGAACCAGAAGGTGGAGCCTTCGCCTTCGACGCTGTCGACCCCGATGCGGCCGCCCATGTGATCAATGATGCGGCGCGAGATGGCCAGGCCCAGGCCCGTACCGCCGAACCGCCGCGAAACCGCCGCGTCGGCCTGTGAGAAACGGTCGAAAATCGCCTCGCGGTTTTCGGGCGCGACGCCGATTCCTGTGTCCGCGACTTCCACCCGCAACAGCGCCTCATCGCCCGCGCGCCGCTGGAGCAGCCTCACCGTGATACCGCCATGGACGGTGAACTTCACGGCGTTCGACAGGAAGTTCAGCAGCACCTGCGACAGGCGCGACCCGTCCAGGTTCATCGGCGCGATGGTTTCGGCGGTTTCCACGACCACCGCGAGGCCCTTGGCGTCGGCGCGTTCCTCGACCAGCGCCGCGCAGGACGAGGCCATGGCGGCGGGATCGAATGGCGCGGGATCCAACTCCAGGCCAGCGGCCTCCAGGCGCGAGAAATCCAGGACGTCGTTGACCACGCTGAGCAGCGTGTTGCTGGCGTCCAGGATATGTCCGGCCTGGCGCGCGGACGTCTCGTCCAGCTTCCCTGATCGCCGCAGCACCTCGGCGAAGCCGATGATCGCCGTCAACGGGGTGCGCAACTCGTGGGTCATGTTGGCCAGGAAGTCGGACTTGGCCGCCGAGGCCGCTTCCGCCAACTCCAGCGCCCGGGCGATGTCCAGCTCCAGGCGCTTGCGCTCGGTGATGTCACGCGAGGTGACCAGCAGGATGCCCGAACCATCGCCCAGCCGCGAATAGGTGCTTTCCAGCCAGATGACCGAGCCATCCTTGCGGATGCATTCGTAGTCGGCGCTAGCGGGCGGTCCGCCGGGCGTGAGACTCTGGATCACGCCTTGGACCCGCGTGAAGTCCGCTTCGCTGACCATCGCGGTCGGTGGAAGGTTCAGGAACTCCTCGGCGCTGTAGCCGGAAATCCGCTCGATGCTGGGCGAGCTGTAGATTCGCTCGCCCCTTCGGCTCCAGAGCGCCACGTGGTCGGTCAGATTGTCGCCCAACAGCCGATAGAGACGATCCGCCTCCCGATACTTGGCCAGCGCCTCCTCGGCCTCCTCGATAGCCTTCTGCTTGCTCTCGACGCTGGCCGACAGGGCGTCCCGAAGTTCTTCCAGGCGAAGGCGCTGACTGGTGAGCCAATAGGACAGGGGCGTGGCGACGGCCGTGGCGATGATCAGCGTCGTCACCGGCGTGAACGCCGAGGGGACGCCGCGGATCAGGACATTGAGGACATAGTCCGCCGCCAGGGCCGCGCCCGCGATCAGGGCGATCGTCGGGACGGCGTTGAGGATCCGAGCCTTCAAGCCGACGGTGTCGATCTTACGCCTCCCTTCGCCTCGCGCGCCACGATGCCCTGCGTCGATTCAAGCAGGAAAGAGTTTTTCCGCCAACGGACCCCAAGCTCGCTTCGGGTTCACCCCTAGCGCCCCGAAGCCTTGACCACGTCATCCAGGTCCCGCTCCAAGGCCAGGCCCGCCTGCACGACCGTCGCGACCGAGCGCTTGAAGAAGTCCTGGGGCAAGGTCGCGAAGTCGTCGGTGGGCTTATGGTACTCGGGATGGTCCTCGACGCCGAAATAGACCCACGGCACGCCCTTCTCGCCGAAGGCGTAGTGGTCGGACTGGTTGCTCCAGTTGTTCTCCTTGCCGTCAACGTCGGTGTCGTGGCCGAGCTTCAGGGTCACCGGCGCGGTCGTCGCGACCTTGACGAGGATCGGCTTTAGGTAGGGGAACGGCGCCGCGCCGGCGACATAGAGCTCGTTCTTTTGGTTCTTGCTCAGCATGTCGAAATTGACGTTCAGCGCGATCGTCTCCAGCGGGACCGGCGGCTTGGCGGCGAAGGCCCGTGCGCCGCGCAGGCCGCCCTCCTCGGCGTCAACCGCCGCGAAAATCACGTCATGCTTGGGAGGCTTCGCCTTGAACGCCTCGGCCACGGCCAAGAGGCCCGCCACGCCCGAGGCGTTGTCGTCGGCGCCGTTGTAGATTTCCCCGTCGCGGACGCCCAGGTGATCGTAGTGGGCCGACACCACCATCGCCTTGCCGCCTTCCGTCCCCTTGATGCGCGCCACGAGGTTCACGCCTTGAACCGTTGAGCCGTCACGCTTGACGAAGGTGAACGGCTGCTCGAACCGCTCGCCGATGGGCGCGAGGCCAATCTGGGCGAAGCGCGACAGGATATAGGCCCTGGCCTTCTCCGACCCCGGCGCGCCCGGCGCGCGGCCCTGCATGTCGTCGGCGGACAGGATACGGACGTCCTCCAGCGCCTTGTCGCCGGGCCCGGCCAAGGCGGGGGGAGCGGCGCTAGCGAGCGAAGCGATGGCGAATAGGAGCGCCGCGGCGCGAGAAAGCTTGTGCATGGCGCTTACATGCCGTGCGCTGAGAGCCGAATTCAATTAAATCCCACATGCGCCAAGACGTCGCGGGATGGTTTTCAAGACATCCCGCGCCAGTGAATCTTTAGCAGACCGGAGTTTTCAGCCGTGCCCATGTCCCACGCCGAGCTCGAAGCGCGCCTCACGGCGGCGTTCCCCGATTCCGAGATCGTGCTGACCGACCTGGCCGGCGACAACGATCACTGGAAGGCGCGGATTGTCTCGCCCGCCTTCAAGGGCCTGCCGCGCGTGCGTCAGCACCAGTTGGTCAACAAGGCGCTGGCCGACGTGTTGGGCGGGACCCTGCACGCCTTGGCCCTAGAAACCGCCGCCCCCGCCGAATAGGTCGCCCCGACGTGCGCTATCGTCCCTTTGGCAAGTCGGGCGTGGCGATATCGGCGCTGACCTTGCGCCTGGGCGATGACTCATGCTCGGGCGCCCAGGAGACGCGCGATCTGATGCTGGCGGCGCTGGAAAGCGGGATCAACAGTCTTCAGATCGACGGCGCCTCCGAAGCCCTGCGGCAAGGCGTCCGAGACGCTTTCGCCACGGTCGAGCGCCAAAGGCTGTTCGTCACCCTGCGGGTTCGCGGCGCGCCCGAGCGGACGCTGGCGGGCGACTTCGACGCGCTGGGCCTCGACCAGGCGGACCTTGTCCTGGTCAATGATCCCCAAGGCCCCACCTTGCCCCCGGCCTTGGAGCACGACCTGTTTGGCCCGCGCGCGAACGGCGACGCGCCCGGTCTCGGCGTCGCCACGCGGGGCGAAATCGATCAGGCGTTGCTGGACAACGAGCTGCTGGTCGCCATCGCCTCCCCGTTCAACCTGACCTCGGGCCTGCCCGACCGCCAACGTATCCGCGAGGCCGAACGCCGGGGGCTGGCGGTCCTTGGCGAGGATTTCTGGCCCCAGGCGCTGCGTAGTGGCGGCCAGAACCTGCCTCGCCCCTCGCTCTGGCGGCGGCGCATAGACCCGCTGGCGGGCATCGGCGGCTATGATTTCCTGCATGACACGCCGGACTGGAGCGCCGAGGAGATTTGCCTGGCCTACGCCCTGGCCGAGCCCCTCCTGACCTCCGTTCGCGTCACCGTGGAACACCCCGCCGACATCCAGCGCCTGGCCGCCGTGGTCGGCCGCGAGCTGCCCGACAACCTCCGCGCCCAAATCGATCTGGCCCGCTTCTCGGCCCAAGAACGCCGGAAGGCCGCTGGACTGGCATGATCGTCGCACTTGACCCCGACCGCGACGGCGCCTAGCTGAGAGGCTTCGCCAAGGACGCTTTCCATGACCGACGCCGCCGCCTCCCCCGCCCTCGACTTCATCGCCAAGACCGTGGCCGAGAACCCGGTCGTCGTGTTCATGAAGGGCGTGCCCGACCAGCCTCGCTGCGGCTTCTCGTCGGTCGTGGTGCAGATCCTCGACCACCTGGGCGTCGCGTTCGTTGGCGTCGACGTTCTGCAGGACGACGAGCTGCGCCAGGGCGTCAAGACCTTCACCGACTGGCCGACCATCCCGCAGCTCTACGTGAAGGGCGAATTCGTCGGCGGCAGCGACATCGTCCGCGAGATGTTCCAGTCGGGCGAGCTGAAGACCTTCCTGGCTGAACAAGGCGTGCTCGCGGCGTAATCCGCGTGAGCCCTCAGGCGAAGTGCATAGCGGTTCGCCGCTTGGGGGGCTCACCCTCTAAAAACAACGCGCGGCGACGCGCGTGAGCCGGCTGTTCGTCCCGCCTTCTGACGCCTTCTCCCTGACATTCGAGCCCAAGGCGTCGGACATCGACGCCAACGGCCACGTCAACAACGTGGTCTATCTGGGCTGGGCGCAGGATCTGGCGATCGCCCATTGGGAAGCCTGGGCCAGCGACGAGCAGCGCGCGCCGTGGAGCTGGGTCGCGCGCCGTCATGAGATCGACTACCGCCGCGAACTGCTGCTGGGCGAGACCGCGGTCGGCTATACCTGGGTTGGCGAGCTGAAGGGGCCGCGCTTCGAGCGCTATGTCCGCATCGACGGCCCCGACGGCGAGATGTGCGCCCAGAGCCGAACCGACTGGGTGCTGATCGACATCGCCGCCAAGCGGCCCGCGCGGGTCTTGCCCTGGATGGTCGAGCGCTTCACGCCGAAGGGCTGAGAACCGGATTGGCGATCACGATCCGCTCGCCGCGCCTTAGACCCAGCTCTTCATAGCTGAACGTCATGTCCGCCCAGCCGGTGGGACCCTTGCAGGTCTCCAGACGTCGGCGGGCGAAGGCGACCACCGCTCGGCCGCCCCCGCGATCCACCCGGAACACCATGTTGGCGCGGTCCGCGCAGCCTCGGCTCTCGATCCGGATCGTCACCGCTCGCCGCCCCAGCGAGACCGCCAGCAGCGGCTCGAGCTCGGGCCAGGTCTCACCAGCCACCAGTCGAGGCGTCGTCGCGCAACCGGCCAGCGCGAGCGTCGCGCCAGCGAACATGAAACCCCTGCGTGAAAAGCGCCCGTTCATCGACCTCTGTACGAACCACTCGAACTGAGTTGAAGATCACCCGCCACCGGCCGCCTGACCAGTCTTGGAGTGAGTCTTCGTGCGCGTTCATTCTGCTTTCGCGGCCCTCGGATGGGCCGCCCTTCTGGCCAGCGTTTCCCTCGCGCCGGCCTTCGCCGCTTCGGACGACCGGAAACTGGACGCCGAGATTGACCGGCTGAGGGATGCGGGCAAGATTCCCGGCGTGGCCATGGCGCTCGTCGAGAATGGCAAGCTCGTCTATGTGACGGCTCGCGGCGTACGCAACGCCAAGGGCGATCCCCTGACGCCGGACACCGTGATGTACGCGGCCTCGGTAACCAAGGCGACCTTCGCCTATTACGTCATGATGCTGGTCGACGAGGGCAAACTGGACCTCGACAAGCCGATCGCGACCTACCTTCCCAAGCCCCTGCCCGACTACAAGGCCTATGCGGACCTGGCCAACGACCCGCGCTGGCGCGAAATCACGCCGCGAATGCTGATGACCCATTCGGCCGGCTTCCCGAATTTCCGCTGGCTGAATCCCGACGAAAAGCTGGACATCAAGTTCCAGCCAGGAAGCCGCTACGCCTATGCGGGCGAAGGCATCAACCTGATGCAGTTCGTCATCGAGCAAGGCCTGGGCTTGAATGTCGGCGAGGAGATGAACCGGCGGCTGTTCCAGCCGCTGGGCATGACGCGGTCCAGCATGATCTGGCGCGACGACTTCGCCGGAAACCTCGCCGACGGCCAGGACGAGAACGGCAAGTGGGAGCCCCACGACGACCGGTCCAGCGTCAAGGCGGCCGGCTCACTGGACACCACGATCGGCGACATGGGCAAGCTGGCGGCCGCCATGGCCTCGGGTTGGGGTCTTTCGGCCAAGGCCCGGGCCGAGTTCGCCAAGCCCAGCCTACCGATCAAGAGCGCCCACGAATTCCCCACCCTGACCACGGAGGAGAACCCGGACAACGCCAAGATCGGGCTGGCGGCCGGCATCGGCGTGGTCGTGTTCGACGGCCCTCAAGGCCCTTCGTTCTTGAAGGGCGGCCACAACGAGATCACCGACAACATGCTGGTCTGCGTCGGAAAGGGCCGCCGCTGCGTGGTCATCCTGACCAACAGCGGCGTTGGCCAGCGGGTCATCCCGGCTCTGGTCAAGGCCGCGCTCGGCGAGACCGGCGCCCCCTGGTCCTGGGAGTATAGCCGGCTGCCCGCGCTGACGCCCTAGGCCCTAGCCCCAGGGACCGGCCTTACCGCCCAGGCCGCTGGGCCGAACCGCCGGTTCCGACACGGGAACCGCCACGCGCCGCGCGCCCTGCCCCACGCCCAGCCGCATCAGAGCCTCGACGCGGTTGTGGGTGGCCGGGTGCGTCGAGAACAGGTTGTCCGCGCCCTTCCCGGCCAGCGGGTTGATGATGAACATGTGCGCCGTGGCCGGATTGCGCTCGGCCTGGACGTTCTCGTAGCCGCCGCGGGCATAGGCCTCGATCTTCTCAAGCGCGCGGGCCAGAGAGCCGGAGTCGCCCGCGATGTGAGCGCCGACCCGGTCGGCCTCGTACTCGCGCGCGCGGCTGATGGCCATCTGCACCAGCATGGCGGCGATCGGGGCCAGGATGGCCAAGGCGATCGCGCCGATCATCCCGCCGATACCGCCGCCGTTGCCTTCCTCGTCGCGCGAGCCGCCGAAGAAGAAGGCGAAGTTGGCCAGGGCCGAGATCGCGCCGGCGATCGTCGCCGTCACGGTCATGGTCAGGGTGTCACGGTTCTTCACGTGGGCCAGTTCGTGGGCCATCACGCCCCGGATCTCGTCGCGGGTCAGCAGCGACAGCAGGCCGGTGGTGGCGGCCACGGCCGCGTGGGCTGGGTCGCGACCGGTGGCGAAGGCGTTCGGCTGGACGCTGTCGATGACCGTGATGCGCGGACGCGGCAGGCCAGCCTTGGCCGCCATCTCCGCCACGTCGATGGCGTAGTCGCGGATCAACGGTTCGCGATGGCTCTCATCGACCTCGACCGCGCCGTAGGTGCGCAGCACGATCTTGTCGGCGTTCCAGTACGAGAACGCGTTCATCGCCACGGCCAGGACCAGGGCGATCGCCATGCCGGTCGGGCCGCCGATCAGGTAGCCGGCGCCGGCGAACAGGGCCGTCAGACCCGCGAGCAGCATGTAGGTCTTGAAGTGGTTCATCGGTTTGTCTGTCAGTCGAAGATGTCGAACAGGTCGAAACGCTTTTTCTTCTTATAGCCGTAGGCGCCGCGATGGTCGTCGTCGTCGCGACGCTTGTACCCGTCGGGCCGGTGATCGTGGTGATGGTCATGATGGTGGTCGGGGCGACTGTAGGGGCGCGGCTGACTATAGACGGCCTGCGTCTCTTGCCGCTCCAATTCCATCAGCTTCTCGAGCTCCCCGCGATCCAACCAGACGCCGCGGCAACGCGGGCACATGTCGAACTCGACGCCGGCGCGTTGCACGGCCTGCATGGAGCCGTCGCAGTTGGGGCACATCAGAAGCGGCATTCAGGAACCTCCGGTCCAAAGGATGGATCGGGTGTTCTCGACCGAGAACGGCGCCTTCTGGGGAGGGGGGCATAGGCGGCCGGACCCAAGACATCGAGAACACCCGATGCGGTCCGACATCACGAGCGCTCACATCGCTCGCCAGAGGGGCCCGGTCCCGCTGTTACTGAGCTAGGAAGCCTCGCGGGATATTGCAAGACCCCTCCGCGAACAACGCCCGAAAGTTTGCCGTCTTATCACTAGCTTAAGTGGAGCTGGCGATTTAGCTTCGTCTTACGCTACATATTTGGGGGGCCAATGAGCGAACCTGACGTCATCGAAGTACCGAAGCCAAGCACGCAGTCCGACGCCGCGAGCCTGACTGACAAGAAGTATTGCCTGGGCTGCGGCAAGGCGCTTCACAAGTCGGCCCCTCAGTGCCCGCACTGCGGCGCGCCCCAGGCCGACGTTGTCCCTGCGGGCTCCAAGAGCCGGGTCATCGCCATTGTGCTGGCCCTGCTGCTCGGCGGCATCGGCGGCCACAAGTTCTATCTGGGCCGTGTCGGCTGGGGGATCTTGTACCTGGTGTTCTGCTGGACGTTCATCCCGTCGATCGCCGCGCTCGTCGAGGCGATCATCTACATCACGATGAGCGATCAGGCCTTCGCCAAGAAGTACGGCTGAGCCGCTTCGCGCCGAGGTCGTTGTAACAAAAAAGGCCCCGGATCGCTCCGGGGCCTTTTCCGTATCGTTTCGGATCCGACGCTTACGAAGCGTAGAATTCGACGACGAGGTTCGGTTCCATCTTCACCGGATACGGAACTTCCGACAGTTCCGGAGCGCGGACGAAGGTGGCGGTCATCGACTTGGCTTCGACCGAGACGTACTCGCAGAAGTCACGTTCGTTCGAGGCCAGCGACTCCAGAACCAGAGCCATGTTGCGCGACTTTTCACGGACGCTGATCACGTCGCCGGCCTTGCAGCGGTACGACGGGATGTTGACGCGCTTGCCGTTAACCAGGACGTGGCCGTGGTTGACGAACTGGCGAGCCGCGAACGGGGTCGGCACGAACTTGGCGCGGTAGACGATGGCGTCCAGACGCGATTCCAGCAGGCCGATCAGGTTCTCCGAGGTGTTGCCCTTGCGACGGGCGGCTTCCTCGTAGGTGCGCGAGAATTGCTTCTCGGTCAGGTTACCGTAGTAGCCCTTCAGCTTTTGCTTGGCGCGCAGCTGCAGACCGAAGTCCGAAACCTTGCTCTTGCGGCGCTGGCCGTGTTGGCCGGGGCCGTACGAGCGCTGGTTGACCGGGGACTTCGGACGGCCCCACAGGTTTTCACCCATGCGGCGGTCGATTTTGTACTTGGCGCTATGGCGCTTCGACATAGTCGTTCTTTCTAACGATCCGGGCCGGTACCCCTTGAAAAAGGGGTGCGATCGCAACGGCGGCTTCGGGTCAATCCGTCATAAGGTCATCGCGCCGCGCGGCGAGCCGGCGGCGTGAAGGCGCGGTTTATGAGCGAAGGCGGGCGGGGAGTCAATCTTCCCTGCCCTTACCCGCTACGGCCTGATCAGCGGATTGCGCACGCGGATCTTGTCGCCGCGAGCCACGCCGAACGTCTCCAGCGGATAGCGTAGCTCGACACCCTCGGCGATCAGCGCGCGGCACATGTCCGGCCGTTTGCGGGTGAAGGTGAAAGCGGTGCGGCCGTCGCGGCGCTGGCTTTCGACCGCGAAGTCGTCGGAACGCGTGCAGCCATTGGACGAGACGCGGATGACGAGATCATCCCGCTCCACCCGCACGGCCTGCAGAGGCTCAAGGCCATCCGAAACGCTCCGGGTTACCGAGACGTCGTGGCGCCCCTCGTCGGCGTCGATGATCACGCAGGCGGAGGTGCTCAGGCCCAGGGCGATAACGGCGGCGAGCGGCGCGAATTTCATGGTGTTTCCCCTCCAGTCAGCTTGACCGTGAGAAGAGCGCTCGCCGCCTGAACCCAGGATGAATTACGAAAGAGTCACAACCGGGCGGCGTGGAACGCCAGGTGGTCGCCGATGAACGTGCTGATGAAGAAGTAGCTGTGGTCGTAGCCGGCCCGCCGCCTAACCGTGACCTTGCGGCCGGCCTTGGCGGCGGCCGCTTCGATCAGTTCCGGCTTCAGTTGGCTCTCCAGAAAATTGTCGGCCAGGCCCTGGTCGATCAGGATGTCATCGAAGCTTCCGCCCTTGCCGTCCTCGATCAGGGCGCAGGCGTCGTAGGGACGCCAGGCGGCGCGGTCGGGCCCGAGATAGGCGCTCAGCGCCTTATCGCCCCACGGGCAGTTCAGCGGCGAGACGATCGGCGCGAAGGCGCTGACCGACTTGAAGAGTTCGGGATGCTTCAGCGCGATGGTCAAGGCGCCGTGGCCGCCCATGGAATGGCCGAAGATCCCCTTGCGCGCGCCGTCCAGCGGGAAGGCGCCCTCGACCGCCGCCAGCAGGTCGCCGGTCACATAGGAATGCATCATGAAATGCGGCGCCCAAGGCGCCTGTGTGGCGTCGACGTAGAAGCCCGCCCCCTGCCCCAGGTCATAGGCCGGATCGTCGGCGACGCCCTCCCCGCGCGGCGAGGTGTCGGGCGCGACGATCGCGACGCCATGCTTGGCGGCGTGTTCGTAGACGCCCGATTTCACCGTGAAATTGTCCTCGGTGCAGGTCAGGCCCGACAGCCAGACGAGGTAGGGAAAAGGCCCCTCGCCATCTGGCGTCCACACCGTGAACTTCATCGGCGTGCCGGTGCTGGTGCTGTCGTGCTTGCAATACCGCAGCGTTCCGCCGTGGACGCGATGGGTGGAGAGGGTTTCGACGGTCATCGGCTTGCCTCCACTCCCTTCCCCCTCGATGGGGGAAGGGCTGGGGATGGGGGTGATCTACGAGGGTGGCGGCGCGCATGGCGCCAAACGCCAGCGTCACCCCCACCCTACCCTCCCCCATCAAGGGGGAGGGAAACTTGGCGCTAGAACGTCACCACGGTCCGGATGCTTTCGCCCGCGTGCATCAGGTCGAAGGCCTTGTTGATCTCTTCCAGCGGCAGAACGTGGGTGATCATCGGGTCGATCTGGATCTTTCCGTCCATGTACCAGTCGACGATCTTGGGCGTGTCGGTGCGGCCGCGCGCGCCGCCGAAGGCCGTGCCTTTCCAGACCCGGCCCGTGACCAGTTGGAACGGACGGGTCGAGATTTCCTTCCCTGCCTCGGCCACGCCGATGATGATGCTCTCGCCCCAGCCGCGATGGCAGGCCTCCAGCGCCGTGCGCATCACGCCAGTGTTGCCGGTGGCGTCGAAGGTATAGTCCGCCCCGCCGTCGGTCAGAGCGACGAGGTGCTGAACCAGATCGCCCTGCACGTCGTTCGGATTGACGAAGTGGGTCATGCCGAACTTGCGGCCCCATTCCTCGCGCGCCGGGTTCAGATCGACGCCAACGATCATGTTGGCGCCGACCAGCTTCAGGCCCTGGATGACGTTCAGGCCAATGCCGCCCAGGCCGAAGACGATGGCGTTGGCGCCGGGCTCGACCTTGGCGGTGTTGGTCACCGCGCCGACGCCCGTCGTCACGCCGCAGCCGCAGTAGCAGGCGGTCTTGAACGGCGCGTCGCGGCGGATCTTGGCCACCGCGATCTCGGGCAGCACGGTGTAGTTCGAGAAGGTCGAGCAGCCCATGTAGTGGTAGATCGGCTGGCCCTTGTACGAAAAGCGGCTGGTGCCATCCGGCATCAGACCCTTGCCCTGGGTCGCGCGGATCGCCGTGCACAGGTTGGTCTTGCCCGAGAGGCAGCTTTTGCACTGGCGGCATTCGGGCGTGTAGAGCGGGATCACGTGGTCGCCGACCGACACTGACGTGACGCCCGCCCCGACCTCGACCACCACGCCCGCGCCTTCGTGGCCCAGGATCGAGGGGAAGATGCCCTCGCTGTCGAAACCGTCCAGCGTGTAGGCGTCGGTGTGGCAGACGCCGGTCGCCTTGATCTCGACCATCACCTCGCCGGCCTTGGGCCCTTCGAGATCGACCTCGACGATCTCCAGCGGCTTCTTGGCTTCGAAGGCGACGGCGGCGCGGGTCTTCATGGGGAGGTCTCCTCGGAAACGATTCGGCGCGACTTTGCCGCCGCGCGCCCTTGGGGTCGAGCCCCGATCAAGCCTTCACGATCGGCGGCAGGCGGAAACGGCCGTCCAGCAGCTCCGCCTTCGGCAGATAGGCGCGAAGGTACAAGGCGAACGGCCCAGCCTTGGGCGCTGGAAGCCAGTTGGCCGAACGCTCGCCGCCGGGATCGGACCGACCGATCCAGATGTCGAGAGAGCCGTCGGCGTCGCGCTTCAGGCCCCGCGTGCGGTCGCCGATCGTGTAGCGACCCAGCGGGTTGTCGGTGAAGAAGAACTGCCCGTCGCTCGTGGCCTCGTACATCGACAGCGACCAGAAGCCGTCCAGCGGCAAGCGCGCGGGCAGGCTCAGTCGATAGAGGCCATCGCCGGTGAAGGTCCCCGCCCCGTCGTCGCCCGCCGCCTTCATGTACATCGCCTCGGCCACCGGCAGCGCGCCCAGCCCCTGCAGGGCGACGATGGCGCGATAGAGATAGTCCTGACCGTAGTCGCCGAGATTGGGACGCGGATAGGCCCAGCCGTCGGTGAAGGTCTGCCGTCCCCTGGCGAACATGGTAATCAGCCGCGCCTCGTCGACACCCTCGGCCGCGCTGGCGGCGTCGAAAGGTCCAGCGCCCAAGAACGGAGCCGCGCGGCGCAGGATCCGTAGGTCGCTCGGGGGCGCCGGATCACTGGCCAACAGCGCGCGGGCCGAGGCGAAATAGGCGTCTGGCGCGGCGTCCCGCGCGGCGTAGGTCGGCACGGGCGCGGCTGTCGGGCCCTTCAGCTGGAAACCATCCTGCGCCTTGTGCGCGGCGGCGAGGTCTTCGCCCCCGTCGGTCAGCACCCGCAGCAGCAGCCACGCGTGCGTCGTGGCGACGCGGGTCGGATTGGGTCCGCTGGCAACCTGTCCCGGCCCAACCAGGGTGAAGGTCCCGCCCTCCCCGCCGATCGTGCGCGTTCCCAGCACGACGCTGTTGTTGGTGAACATGTCCATCACCGCCACCGAATAGTAGCGCTCGCCCATCGGCGGGATGGTCAGGGTCGCGGGTCCCCGCGTCAGGTCCAGGAAAGTCCAGGAGTAGAGGGTGTCGTTGTTGGGCGTGGTTACGCGCCGGGACGTGTGGTCCGCCAGGGTCCGGGTGTGATCCAACTTGTTGATGGCGGCACCCGGCGCCTTCAGCATCCGCGCGCGGGTGGTCGCCATCTCGATCAGCGGCAGGGCGTAGAGATAGGCGTCGCGCGCCGCCGTCGCGTTTGTCGGCGCGGCGGCGTGAACCTGAAGACCCGGCGCGAAACTCGCCGCGCCAGCCATGGCCAACAGCTCCCGACGGTTCATGGCTCCCTCCCCAAACACTTGTTCGAGTGAGTGAACGCGGGAAAGACGAACGGCGCAAGACCGCTCGCCTCCCGTCTACCGCTCCCGGGGAGCCGCCGGGCGCGTATCAGGCCGCTTGGGCGTAGCGCGCGGCGTGCACCGCGGCTTCCAGCGTGATGATGGTGGCGTCGACCCGCTCGTGCGGATCCGAGCCAACGACCTTCTTGGCCAGGTTCGGCGACAGAGCTTCGCGCAGATGCCCCAGCGCGCGCGGCGGCGCGATCAGGACGACCTGGTCGAAGTGATGCTTGCCGGCGAGGCCTTCCAGCCGCTTGGCGAGATCCGTCAGGAAAGCCTTTTCAGCCCGGTCGCGCGCGTCGCCCGAGTGGGTGATGTGGCTGGGCGCGGCGTGATCGTGATGTTCCTTCACGTCGGCCAGCCATTCGGGACGGTCATGCAGCGGACCGTCGATGCGCGGCTGTTCGAGAAGGCGGGCGCGACGGCCGTCGGCCACGACGACGAGAGTGATGGCGTCTGGGTTCATGGAGTGGCTCCTGGTTGAACGCTGAAGCCAGCTTGCGCCTCGCCAATCCGGCGGCGGATGATCCAGGTCAAATCCGGCGCCCGCCCCGCTCCTTAAGGAACCGGCTTCTTGGCCGCCTTCTCCGCCAGCTTGGCCAGAACCCGGCCGCGCCCCTTGCTGAGCGCGGTGATCACGCCCCGGAAGGTGCGGACCTCCTGGTCGCTCAGTCGGGCCCGAGCCAGCGGGACCCGCAGGTTGCGGACCATCGACGGCTTCTTCTCCGGCGGATGGTAGAAGCCGGCCTTCTCCAGTTCGTCCTCGAGATGCTCGTAAAGACCCAGCAGCGTCGCCTGGTCGGCGGGCTCCTCGACGTTCAGCTCGAACTTCTTCCAGGGCCGGTCGTCCTGGGTCATCTTCCATTCGTAGGCGTTGATCGACACGGCTTGGGCCAGGTTCAACGAGCGGAAGCGTTCGTCGATCGGGATCGAGACGATGGCTTGGCACAGGGCGATGTCGTGGGTCTCCAAGCCCGCGCGCTCGCCGCCGAAAAGCAGGCCGACCTTGCGGTCCAGGGCGACTTCCTCGGCCAGGTGGGCGGCGCTTTCGCGCGGCGTGTAGACCGGCAGGCGCGTTTCGCGCGGGCGGGCCGTGGTGGCGTAGACCAGCTTCAGGTCGGCGATCGCCGCCTCCAGGCTGTCGAACACCTTGGCGTCGTCCAGCGGCCAGCTGGCGCCGGACGCGCTGGCCCAGGCGCGCTCCTGCGGCCAGCCATCGCGCGGCCGCACCAGGCGAAGGTCATAGAGACCGAAATTGGCCATGACCCGCGCGACCGCGCCAATGTTCTCGGCCAGCTGGGGTTCGTTCAGGATCACGCAGGGCGGCGCGGGCCGCGCCGAGGCGGACGGGTTTTCGTCGGTCATCCGCACCCTTTGCCGCCGACAGACCGCCGGATGCAAGAGGGCAAGCAGCCGAACCGCCACGGCCGCGTTTAGCGGGGATGTCACGCCGCGCCTTCCTGACCACCCTCGCCGCCCTGCCCATTCTCGCCGCTTGCGGAGAGAAACCGATGCTGGGCCAGGAAGAGCCGGCCATGGATCCGAAGGGCTTGCAGAAGGCGATCCTGCCCATCGCGGACCGGGCCGCGCCGGCCTTGCTGGGCGTCGCGGCCGAGGATCTGGGCACGCGCCAGATCTGGGGCTTCAACGGCGATCGCCCCTTCGTGCTGGGCGCGGCCGCGCGTGTCCCGGTCCTGGCGGCGGTGATGGCCGAGCGGGCGACCGGCCAGCTGGACCCGAACGAGACGATCTCGGTCCGCGACGTCGACCTCTCGCCGCCGCCCAGCGCGGTGGCCGACGCCTGGCCGGGTCGAGCATCCTACACGGTGGCGGAGTTGGAGACGCTGGCGCGGGCCGGCGACAACACCGCGCTCGACCTTCTGACCAAGCGGATCGGCGGCCCTGGCGCCGTCAACGGATGGCTGGGCGTACGGCAGATGGGCGGAATCTCGGTCGACCGGTATCGCCGCCAGGTCGAGACCGAGGCGGCGGGGCTGGCCTCGTTCCGCGCCGCCTGGAAAGGCGACGGCGCCTGGCGCCGCGCCTTGGCGAACGTCCCCGCCGACAGGCGCGCCGCTGCGGCTCGACAACGCGCGGCCGATCCTCGCGACACGGCCTCGCCCGTGGGCTTGGTTCGGCTCCTCGAAACGTTCAACACGCGCGAAGCCTTCGCGAACGCCGACCCTCGCCTTCTGCTGGGAAACGATCCTGGCTATCTGACCTCGGTGCTGCCCCAGGGGGCGAACATCTGGCAGACGGCGGGTTCGGCCCGGCCCGACCTTGGCGTCACCGCCGAGAGCCACGCGGTGGCCCTGATCGCGCTGAAGGACGGCCGCCGCATAGCCCTGGCGGTCTTTCTGTCCAGCTCCACCGCCGACACGACAGCGCGCGAAGCGATCATCGCCGAGGCGGGGCGAACCGTGCTGCGGTCCTTCTAGCCGCGCCGGGCGCGCGCCAGCGCCTCGATCAGCTGCCCAGGATGCAACGGCTTGGCCAAGTGCAGATCAGCCCCCGCGGCATGGGCCGCGGCGACATGGTCCTCCATGGCGTTGGCGGTCAGCATGATCACCAGCATGGGGCGCGCGCCCGACGCCGCCTCTCGCGCGCGGATGGCGCGGGTAGCCGACAGCCCGTCCATCACCGGCATCTGCATGTCCATCAGCACCGCGTCGAACGGCTTCTCGTCCAGCGCGGCCAACGCCGCCTCGCCATCGGCGACCAGGGTCATGTCCACGCCGAAAGGCCGCAGGACAATTTCGACGACCTTGCGATTGGTCGGATGGTCTTCGGCCACCAGCACCCGCAACCCTTCGAGCGAGACCGTTTCGCCCGCCTCTTCGGCCTCGGTCGGAAGAGCGTCGCAGCGCGACAGGGGCAGGACCACCTCGAAGCGCGCGCCTCGTCCAGGCTCGCCGTCGGCGCCGATCCACCCGCCCATCTTCGCGGCGAGGGTCGCGCAGATGGACAGGCCAAGCCCGGTGCCGCCGTACTGGCGGGTGATGGACTGGTCGGCCTGGACGAAACGCTTGAACAGACGCTCGCGCACCGCCGCGTCAAAGCCGACACCGGTATCGCGGACCGTGAAGCGGACGCCGTCATCGACCTGGTCGACGTCCAGCGCCACCTCGCCCGCGTCCGTGAACTTCACGGCGTTGGCCAGGAGGTTCGAGAGGATTTGGCTAATCCGCCCCGCGTCGCCCTCGTACGTTCCAGCCGTCTCGGGCGCGACCGACCAGCGTAAGGTCAGGGCCTTGGCCTGGGCCGCCGCGGCGTGAAGCTCGGCCATGCTGTGGACCAGCCGCGTCAGGTCGAACGGCTCGAGCGTCAGCTGGAACTCGCCGGCCTCGATCTTCGAGACATCCAGGATGTCGCTGAGCACCTGTTCCAGCAATCGGCCGGAAGATGTGACCAGCGCGGCCAGCTCCCGTCGCGCCGCCGGATCCGGCTCGTCCGCCAAACGGTCGCCGATCGCGATGACGCCATTGAGCGGCGTGCGCAGCTCATGACTCATATTGGCCAGGAAGACGGACTTGGCCTGGTTGGCGCGCTGCAGTTCGGCCGTGCGCTCGGCGACGCGCTCCTCCAGCGACCGAAGGAGCTCTTCGTTGCGATCCCGCTGGCCGCGCAGCGAGCGCGCCAACGCGCCGATCTCGTCCTCGCGCGCCTCGATCGGAGCCGCCGCCGACGGATCGCCCAGCCTTTGAGCCTCGGCCAGGTCCTGCAGCGGCGCGACCACCATCTGGTCGGTCAGGCGATAGAGCAGCAGAATCTGCGCCAGGACGCCCAGAAACCCGAACAGCAGCACCCAGGACGCCGTCTTCAGCGACGACCAGATAATGTCGCCGGATGGGAAGGTCATCAGAAACCACCAGGCCGGCTCCTCCAGGCGGCCATAGGCCACCAACCGGTCGCCGCGCGGAGACAGCACCGCGCCCACGTCGCGGTTTTGCGCCCGGATGCGCTGGACCAGATGCTTGAGGTCGCTGTCGGCCTCGAACCGGCGCAAGGCGAAGGCGTCCACCGCGCCCTTGCGCGAAAGTCCCTGCGCGGAGATCAGCTCGCCATTGTCGGCCACGATCATGTTGCGACCGCCCGGGAGGGCGTCGCCCACCGCCCGCAGCAGATAGGAATCGAGCGACAGGCTCGCCCCGAAGGCGCCGACAAACCGATCCTTCAGGTAGACCGGCGTCAGGCAGGCGACGGTGAGCCGACGGCCCGTCGGGTCCGAGATCAGCCGGCGCAGCTTGGTGCACTTCATGAGCCGCTCGGGATTGTTCTTCGGCAGCGTCAGGAGGGTCATTTCCTCGCTGGCGATGTTCAGGTCGGGCGGAGCGTCGCGTCGATAGAAGCGCAGCTTGTCGGCCCGACGCGGCCCGAACATCACCAGTCGAGAGTCCGGCGTGAAGAAGTAGAAGTTGTCGTAGTGTCGAAGCTGCGCCTCGCCGGTGGCGGCCACCACATCGAGCGCGGCCACGTACAGGGCCTTCTCGGCGCTTGTCAGCATGGCGGCGCGCGGCAGGTAGGCTCCGACGCCATAGACATACCGCTCCCCGATCCTGGCGCCGTCGAACAGGCCCGGCGCCGAGCGGCGGGTGCCGTCGCCATGTTCGGGGAACAGGGTATCGAACCTGGCCAAGTCCTCCGGGCGCCCGCCGTCGGCCAGGCGGCGTGTCAGGGCTTCGGCCGCCGCGTCGTGGACCTTCACCAGGTCCGAGAACAGCCGGTCCTCGGTCTTGACGCGTTCGCCGACATAGGCGGCCAGATGCTGGGTCTGGGTGTCGGCCGCGCTGTCGCGCACGAAGAAGAAGGCGGCGGCGGTCGCGACGCCGGTCACCGCGATCGACAGCATCGCGACCATGGTCAGCAAACGACGCGCCAAGGGCCGCGTTACCTGACCGTTCGTTGCCGCACTGCCGTTCACCGCGCCCCCGAGCCGGTCGCTTCCGCGGGCCGGTCTTGCTTTGAATGCCAACGCCGGCGCCGCGAAGCGCCTTTCGAAAAGCCGCGCGCTTGGCGCCCCCGCGCCACGAACGACCCAAAACCACGGACTTAACGATCGAAGCCAGGCCCGCGCGTCAACCGATCCGCTTTTCCCTCGTCCCGCAACAGTCTATAGCCAGCCGGTCCGCGCCGCGTCCTGGCCCTGTGCGCCAGGCCGCTCCAGGCGCGCCACCGCCAGAGGAACTGCCCCGCAATGGCCAAGATCAAAGTCGCCAATCCCGTCGTCGACATGGACGGGGACGAAATGACCCGGATCATCTGGAAGCTCATCAAGGATAAGCTGATCTTCCCGTACCTGGACTTGGAACTGGATTACTACGACCTTTCGGTTGAAAATCGCGACGCCACCGACGACCAAGTGACGATCGACGCGGCCAACGCGACCAAGAAGCACGGCGTCGCCGTCAAGTGCGCCACCATCACGCCGGACGAAGCCCGCGTGAAGGAATTCAATCTCAAGAAGATGTGGAAATCGCCGAATGGCACGATCCGCAACATCCTGGGCGGCGTGATCTTCCGCGAGCCGATCATCTGCCAGAACGTGCCGCGCCTGGTGCCGGGCTGGACCCAGCCGATCATCGTCGGCCGCCACGCCTTCGGCGACCAGTACCGCGCCACCGACTTCCTGTTCCCCGGCAAGGGCACGCTGACGATCAAGTTCGTCGGCGAGGACGGCCAGACCATCGAGCACGAAGTGTACAAGGCTCCCGGCTCGGGCGTCGCCATGGCGATGTACAACCTCGACGAGTCGATCCGCGAGTTCGCCCACGCCTCGTTCGCGTACGGCCTGAACCGCAAGTACCCCGTCTACCTGTCGACCAAGAACACGATCCTCAAGGCCTATGACGGCCGCTTCAAGGACATCTTCCAGGAAGTCTACGACGCCGAATACGCCGACAAGTTCAAGGCCCTGGGCATCCACTACGAGCACCGCCTGATCGACGACATGGTCGCCTCGGCGCTGAAGTGGTCGGGCGGCTACGTCTGGGCCTGCAAGAACTACGACGGCGACGTGCAGTCGGACATCGTCGCCCAGGGCTTCGGCTCGCTGGGCCTGATGACCTCGGTGCTGATGACGCCGGACGGCAAGACGGTGGAAGCCGAAGCCGCCCACGGCACGGTCACCCGTCACTATCGCCAGCATCAGAAGGGCGAGAGCACGTCGACCAACTCGATCGCCTCGATCTTCGCCTGGACCCGTGGCCTGGCCCACCGCGCCAAGCTCGACAACAACACCGAGCTGGCCAACTTCGCCGCCACGCTCGAAAAGGTCTGCGTCGACACCGTCGAGAGCGGCTACATGACCAAGGACCTGGCCCTGCTCGTCGGCGACAAGCAAGGCTGGCTGACCACCGAAGGCTTCCTCGACAAGATCGACGAGAACCTGAAGAAGGCCATGGCCGCGGCCTAACCTTCGCCTCGAGCGAAGATGATCGCGAGAACGCCCCCGATACCCTCGGGGGCGTTTTTCGTTGTGGACGGCCGGCGGCGAAGGCGGTCTAAGCGCTCCTGACCTTTCGGAGGCCTCATGACCCTGCAGAAGCGGATCTGGGATCTGATCGTGCTGGCGATCTTCGTGTTCGCCGCCGCCTTCGTCTCCGCGCCCTGGTTCGCGTTCCGGGCGTTGAAGGCGGCGGCCCAGTACGAGGACGTCCAGGCGATCGGCGAACTGGTTGATTTCCCCGCCGTCCGAAGCGGCCTGACGGCCCAGCTCGTCGCCGACGCGCCGGCGGCCAAGCCGGAAGCGCCCTCGATCTGGCGCGATCCAATGGGTGTCTTCAAGAAGGCCGTCGAGCCCCTCGCGCCACCCGAGCCCAAGGTCGACCGCTATCTGACGGTATCCGGCTTCAACGCCCTGACGCGCGGCTATCCGCCGGGCGCGGCGCCGACCGAACCATCGTCGGGCGAAGCGTTCAAGCGGGCCATCAAGGGCCCCCACCCCACCATTGTCTACTGGGATCCGAACCGCGTGCGCATCGCGGTGGGGCGTCCCGAGGCGCGTCGCAAGACGACGGTGTTCACATTCGAGCGCCGGGCGCTGTTCACCTGGAAGCTGGTTCACATCCGACTGCCCGCCGACGAGCGCCAGGGCTGAGAGGTTCCGTTCTTGATCGCTCTCGTCGCCGATGTCCTGGCCCGCGTCTGGCCGTTCTTCCTGCTGGTCGGAGCCGGACTGGCCCTGAGCCGGCTGCGCCTGCTGGACGCTCACCAGGCGCGCGGCCTGTCGGCCTATGTCTACTGGATCGGCTTTCCGGCCCTCCTGATCCACTCGCTGTCGCGACTGGGTCGTCCCGGGCCCGATCTGGCGGCGGGCTTGGCGGCCTACGCCGTCGTGGGTCTGGTGGTCATGGCGACGGTCGTCATCCTTGGCCGGGCGCTGGGCTGGACCAAGGCCGAGCTGGCGGGCGCGGGCATCGCTAGCGGTGTCGGTAACAGCGCCTTCCTGACCCTGCCGATCACCGCCGCCGTGCTCGGCGCCGAGACCGCTCGGCTGGCGGCGGGCGTCATCGCGGTCGATTTCGTGATCCTGTCGGCCGCTGGCGTGGGCTTGCTCGGCTGGGCGGCGGGACGCTCGGTGTGGCGCTCGATCCTGCAAGCTTTCCGCAATCCCGTCGTCGCGGCCGCTGTCGCCGGCGTCACACTCGCCCTGCTGGACCTACGGCCGCCAGAGGCGCTGGACCGCGCCCTTGGCCTGGCCGCCGCCTCGGGCAGCCCCGTCGGTCTCGTCGCGCTCGGCGCGGCGCTGGGCCTTCGTGAAGCCGAGGGCGAAGCGACGCCCCACAATGGTCCCGTCGTCACGGCGGCCGTCGCCAAGCTCGCGTTGTTTCCGGTTCTGGCCTGGCTGGCCATCGGCCTGACGCCAGCGCCGCCAGCCTTCCGCGCGGGCGCGACCCTGCTGGCCGCCGCGCCCACGGCCGTCAGCGTCTTCATCCAGACCCGGGCCTACGATGTCTTCGCCCGGGGCGCGGCGCGCACCGTGGCCCTGACCACGGCGGCGGCCATGGTCACCTTGGCGCTGGCCTTCCTGCTGCTGGCGCCGAACCGCCTCTGACGGCCGTCACGACGCCAGCTTATTACCGCTTAGGAGGTTCGAGGTCGGCCGGCCGCCCGCAGGCCCTTGATCGCCCGAGGACCAACCCGCCGGACAAGACCCCAGCCTCTGATAGCGTCGCGCCTGGACGATCTTGCCGCCGGCGTCCCGCAAGGGCTGCAGCGCGAAGCGAACGGTGAAGTCGTCGTGCGCCCGTCGCGTCGTCGTGACGTAGAGCCCGTACATCGCGCCGCCCACTTCGCAGCGCGCGATGCGTTCGTTGGCGTTATTCTTGGCGGGCTTGCCCACCGGCTCGCACGGCAAACCGTTGATGCGCGGCTCGACGCGGGAGAACGAGGCGATCAGCTCCGGGTTGGCGCAGACGTCCACGGCGCCGGATCGACCGCCGGAATCCTCGACCACGGCCACACGCCACAGGGATGGCGGCGCGAAATGGACCTGCGTCCTGGCGACCTCCCGCTCGCAGGCGCCGAGCGCCAAAACCAGACCCACGGCCGCCAGCCGCCGCATGGATGTGAACAGGGACACCCTCGCCTCCGGATTACATATGTAACTCAATTGAGGCTCGATCCATGTCCCCGTCAAGCGGATAGCGTACGGGCGCCTTTCAGGCCTTTCGCCGCGCGCCCTTGGTCGACCTCCAAGAGGGCCTGGACACCACTCGGTCATGTCCGAGGCGGCGGCGACTGCTGACGCGATCTGTCAGGAGGGCGATCTAGCCTTGGGCCGGGAGGACGCCCGATGATCAGCTACATCACGATCGGCGCGAGCGACGGCGACCGCGCCCAAGCCTTCTACGACGCGGTGCTGGGCGCGTTGGGACACGCCCGGCTATGGCGGCAAGAGCATTGGATCGGCTATGGCCCCGATCCCGACCACGCGACGATCCTGATCTGCAGCCCGGAGAACGGACTGCCCGTCCAGGCCGGGAACGGGGTCATGGTCGGGCTCACGGCCAGCACCCAAGACCAGGTCGGCGCCTTTCACGCGGCGGCCATGACTCACGGGGGCTCCTGCGCGGGCCCGCCAGGCCCCCGTCCTCACTACGGCGACGGCTACTATCTGGCCTATGTCCGCGATCCGGACGGCAACAAGCTCTCGGCGTTCCTGAAGTCGTGATCTCGCCCGGACATGAAAAAGGGGACGCCTTTGGAGCGTCCCCTTCGGTCTAGTCGTCGACCGCGTCGGCTCAGCCGGCCAGGGCCGCCTTGACCGCCGCGAGGCCTTCCTCGGCCTTGCTGTCGTCGGGCGCGCCGCCCTGGGCGAAGTCGGCCTTGCCGCCGGCGCCCTGCCCGCCCATGGCGATCACGGCGGCCTTGGCCAGATCGGCGGCGCTGAACTTGCCGGTCAGGTCGGCGGTGACCGCCACCGTGACAGCGGCCTTGCCGTCGGAGGTGCCAACCAGGGCGACGACGCCCGAGGTCAGCTGCTTCTTGAACTCCTCGGCGACGCCGCGAAGCTCCTTGCCGCCGACGCCGTCCAGGACACGGGCGATCAGGGCGACGCCATTGACGTCTTCCGGACCCGAGGCCGCGCCGCCGCCGCCCAGCGCGAGCTGCTTCTTGGCCTCGGCGAGTTCCTTTTCGAGGCGCTTACGATCGGCGATCAGGGCGTCGACGCGCGAGGCGACCTCGGCGACCGGGGTCTTGAACTGGTCGGCCAGCGACTTGGCCACGCCCGCTTGGTCCAGCAGGAAGCGGCGGGCCGCCTCGCCGGTCAGGGCCTCGATGCGGCGCACGCCAGCGGCGACGCCCTGCTCCGAGACGATCTTGAACAGGGCGATGTCGCCGGTGCGAGCCACGTGGGTGCCGCCGCACAGCTCGACCGAATAGGCCTTGGCCTCGTCGGTCAGCGACTTGCCCAGCGTCAGCACGCGGACGCTGTCGCCGTATTTCTCGCCAAACAGCGCCACGGCGCCGGCCTCGATGGCCTCCTGCGGGGCCATCTCCTTGGTCTCGGCCGGGACGTTCTGGCGGATGACCGCGTTGACCTCGGCCTCGATCTTGTCGAGCTCCTCGGGCGTCAGCGGGCCGCCGTGGCTGAAGTCGAAGCGCATGCGCTCGCCGTCGACCATCTGGCCCTTCTGAGCAACGTGCGGACCCAGCACATGGTGCAGGGCGGCGTGCACCAGGTGGGCGGCCGAGTGGTTCGAGCGGGTCGTGTGACGGCGCTCGGCGTCGACCGAGGCCACGACCTGATCGCCGACCTTCAACTCGCCCGACAGCTCGACACGGTGAACATACAGCTCACCGGCCTGCTTTTGGGTGTCGATGACCCGGTTCTCGCGGCCATTGGCTTCGATCACGCCCTGGTCGCCCGCCTGACCGCCGCTCTCGGCGTAGAAGCTGGTGCGGTCCAGCAGGACCTCGACGGTCGTGCCGCCGGTCGCGCTTTGGACCTCGGCGCCGTCCACGACGATCGCCTGGACGACGCCGGTCGTCTCCGTGGTCTCGTAGCCGACGAAATCCGTGGCGCCGTTCTTTTCCTTGATCGCGAACCAGGCCGCGGCGGCGCCCTGTTGGCCCGAACCGGCCCAGTTGGCGCGCGCCATTTCGCGCTGCTTTTGCATGGCCGCGTCGAAGCCGTCGGTGTCGACGGTCAGGCCCTTGGCCCGCACCGCGTCCTGGGTCAGGTCGAGCGGGAAGCCATAGGTGTCGTAGAGCTTGAAGGCGGTCTCGCCATCCAGCACGCCGCCGGCGGCCAGGTTCGCGGTCGCCTCGTCCAGCAGGCCCATGCCGCGACCCAGGGTCGTGCGGAAGCGCTCTTCCTCCTGGCGCAGGGTCTCGACGATCGAGGCCTCGGCCCGGCGCAGCTCCGGATAGGCCTGGCCCATCTCGGCGACCAGGGTCGGAGCCAGGCGGTGCATCAGGGGTTCTTGCGCGCCCAGCAGATAGGCGTGGCGCATGGCCCGGCGCATGATCCGGCGCAGGACGTAGCCGCGACCTTCGTTCGAGGGCGAGACGCCATCCGCCAACAGGAACGACGACGAGCGCAGGTGGTCGGCGATGACCCGGTGCGACGGCGCCTGATCGCCCTCGGCCTTGACGCCCGTCAGCTCGACGCTGGCGGAGATCAGGGCCTTGAAGAGATCGACGTCGTAGTTGTTGTGGACGCCCTGCAGCACGGCCGCGACCCGCTCCAGGCCCATGCCGGTGTCGATCGAGGGCTTGGGCAGCGACACGCGCTCGCCGCCCGCCAGCTGCTCGAACTGCATGAAGACGAGGTTCCAGATCTCGATGAAGCGGTCGCCGTCTTCATCGGGGCTGCCCGGAGGGCCGCCGGCGATCGACGGGCCGTGGTCGTAGAAGATTTCCGAACACGGGCCGCAGGGACCGGTGTCGCCCATGGACCAGAAATTGTCGCTGGTCGGGATGCGGATGATCTTGTCGTCCGACAGGCCGGCGATCTTCTTCCACAGGTCCGCCGCTTCGTCGTCGGTGTGGTACACCGTGACCAGCAGCTTCTCCTTGGGCAGCTTGAATTCGCGGGTCAGCAGGGTCCAGGCGTGGTGGATCGCCTGTTCCTTGAAGTAGTCGCCGAACGAGAAGTTGCCCAGCATCTCGAAGAAGGTGTGGTGACGGGCGGTGTAGCCGACATTGTCGAGGTCGTTATGCTTGCCGCCGGCGCGGACGCACTTCTGCGAGCTGGCCGCGCGCGGATGCGCCGGCGTCTCGGCGCCCGTGAAGACGTTCTTGAACGGCACCATGCCGGCGTTGACGAACAGCAGGGTCGGATCGTTCTGCGGCACCAGCGGCGCGGACGGCACCACGGCGTGGTCGGCCTTGCCGAAGTAGTCGAGGAACGTACCGCGGATCTCGTTCAAGCTGGGCATGAGCGTCTCAAGTCTTAAGCATCCGGCGAGCGGCCGGGAGTCGCGCGCTGCATAGCGCGGTTTTTAGCGAAGGGGAAACCGACTCGCAGATGGGGGCGTATTGGGACGCGGAAAAGGGCGTGGCCTGGACTGCGGGAAGTTCCGAGATGGGTGGTGTGCGGACTTTAGGCGCTGGGCCGGACCGCAATGTTCACCGCCCCACAGCTTTCGGCTTTTGAGCGTCGCTCGTTGGATGGTGCGGGGTCTCCAATCAACAAGTGTGCGTTGTCCGACCATCGAAGCGACAGCGGCCATTCTCCATGGACCGTGAAGGCCATGCAGTCGGAAAACGGAACGCCGACACGTCGGACTACAACGTCACGTCGAAAGGAGCAGGCTGCGCCACAATCGCTGAATTCGACGCGCGCCTCGTGTCGACCGTCTGGTGATCGTGACACGGAATAGACGGTCGTGCTTGACCCGATCCAGAGATCCAAAACGACTATCGCGATTGCGACGAAAGGCAGAGCAACCGCCGCCACGATAAGTGGACAGACCAAAATCCATCCGACTATCCGGCAGAGCGCGGCACACGCATGGCGACCTTCAATCCAAGCTCGACCCAGCATTGCGGAACACGGTGACGTCCGCAACGGGTCGAAAGCTGACGCCAATGGGTCGTTAGGTGACGCTCCCTTTCTCGGCGAGAAAGGCCGGCGAGGAAGCCCAGCATTGGGTGAAGCGCCGACACGCCATCAGACCACATAACCCCTCACCCACCCACCGCTTCGCGGCGGGCCCCGCCCTCTCCCTCTGGGAGAGGGGTCTGATCTTTGCGACGTCCAACGCCCAAAAGAGTAGGCCGCCTGGCATGGGGTCCAGGCGGCCTGATCGCGGCCGTCGCGGCGGTGGCGCCGCGGGCGTGTTGAAGGCGGGGACCGCCCGAGGCTGTTAGCGAGGGCCGCGAAACCCTGGAAGGCGAGGACTACTCCTCGTCGCCCTCCTCCGGACCGCCGACCAGAAGCTCTTCCTCGATCTTCTGCGACGACTTGCGGACGGCCGCTTCGATGCCGCCAGCGATGTCCGGATTGTTCTTCAGGAACTCGCGGACGTTATCGCGGCCTTGGCCGATGCGCTGGCTGCCGTACGAGAACCACGAGCCGGCCTTCTCGATGATGCCGGCCTTGACGCCCAGGTCGATCACCTCGCCAAGCTTGGAGATGCCCTCGCCGTACATGATGTCGAACTCGACCTCGCGGAACGGCGGGGCCACCTTGTTCTTCACGACCTTCACGCGGACGTTGTTGCCGATGATCTCGTCCCGGACCTTCACCGAGCCGGTGCGGCGGATGTCCAGGCGCACCGAGGCGTAGAACTTCAGCGCGTTGCCGCCCGTGGTCGTCTCCGGGCTGCCGTACATCACCCCGATCTTGTGACGGATCTGGTTGATGAAGATGACGATGGTGTTGGCCTTGTTGATCGAGGCGGTCAGCTTGCGCAGCGCCTGGCTCATCAGGCGGGCCTGCAGACCCGGCAGGCTGTCGCCCATCTCGCCTTCGATTTCGGCCTTGGGCGTCAGCGCCGCCACCGAGTCGATCACGACGATGTCGACAGCGCCCGAACGCACCAGGGTGTCGGTGATCTCCAGCGCCTGCTCGCCGTTGTCGGGCTGCGACACCAGCAGGCTATCGAGGTTGACGCCAAGCTTGTGCGCATAGGACGGGTCCAGCGCGTGCTCGGCATCGACGAAGGCGGCGGTGCCGCCGGCCTTCTGGACCTCGGCCACGACGTGCAGGGCCAGGGTGGTCTTGCCCGAGCTTTCCGGGCCATAGACCTCGATGATCCGCCCCTTGGGCAGGCCGCCAATGCCGAGCGCGATGTCCAGGCCGAGCGAGCCGGTGGAGACAGACTCCATCTCGACCTTGCCCTTTTCGCCCAGCTTCATCACCGAGCCCTTGCCGAACGCGCGGTCGATCTGGGCGAGAGCCGCCTCTAGCGCGCGTTGCTTATCGCCTTCTTCCTTGGCCACGAGTTTCAAAGCCGCCTGACTGGTCATTGTTGGTCCGCCCTCT
Organism: Caulobacter segnis; assembly: GCF_031454995.1. Classification (GTDB taxonomy): domain Bacteria; phylum Pseudomonadota; class Alphaproteobacteria; order Caulobacterales; family Caulobacteraceae; genus Caulobacter; species Caulobacter segnis_E. The sequence continues at coordinate 57,010 of NZ_JAVDRV010000009.1, forward strand.
ATCCCATGATTCCGGTGGGTCGCCCGGCGCTTACAGCGCCCTGTCACAACGACCTGTGGAACACCCTTAATGCGTACCGCCTTTGTTCTAGGTTCGCAAGATGTTCTCTTGGGGAAACGTCCGTTTCTGACGTAGCGATCCGTCGGCGCGAAAAATGGGCTGGAACCGAGCGCCTAAACCCTGGGTTGGCAACCGCTCCTTAAGCCAATTGTGGAAGCCTCCGGGACAGTCTTGGAGAAGGCCGCTTTTGTCGATCGATCCACGTCGCCTGTTGGGCCTCGCCTTCGCCAGCGCCGATCTCCTCGTGGAATTGCGCGAAGGCCAAGTGCGCCTCGTGTTGGGCGCGGCCCAACGGATCATGGGCAGAAGCGAGTCCGCGTTGATGGGCGCGTCCTGGACGAGTCTCTTCCATCCCGATGACCGCCCCCTGATGGACGCGGTGCTGGCGTCCGCGGAAGACGGCCAGCGTCGCGGCCCCATCGTCCTGCGCCTGGCCGATGATGATACGCGGCATGTCGGGGTCATCCTGCGCGCGCTCCCCGAGAACGAGGGCCGCATCTCCTGCGCGGTGACCGTCGCCCAGGCTTCCGCCCCGGCGCTGAAGCCCGGAGAACTGCAGCCACGCGAGTCGTTCGACGATATCGCCAAGGGCCTCTTCGAGGCCGCGCGGGCTACCGGCATGGAGCTGGAGCTGGCGATGATCGAGTTCGCCGGGCTGGGCGCCATGCGCGACGGCCTCTCCCCCAGCGAAGCCGCCGAGCTGGATGTCCGGGTCGCCGGCGCGATGCGGGCGGAGTCCCACGGCGGCTCGGCCGCCACGCACCTGTCGCAGGACCGTTTCGCGCTCGTGCGGTCGCGCGACGATCAATCCGACAACATGCTGAAGCGCCTGAGCCGGATCGTCAGCGCCGAGGCCACCGCCCACGTCGTGCCGCTGGAAAATAGCGCGCCGCCGTCGCGCGCTCTGCGGGCCCTGCGTTACGCGCTGGACGACTTCCTGCGCGCTGGGCTGAAGGATGGCCCGCCCGCCAATCTCACCGACGCGATGAACCGCTCGGTCAAGCGCACCCTGGCCCAGGCCGGAGCCCTGAGCGCGGTCATCACCCAGCGCCGCTTCAACCTGGCCTTCCAGCCGGTGGTGACGCTCGCGACGGGACAGGCCCATCACCACGAGGCGCTGGTGCGCTTCGAGGATGGCGCCAGCCCCTTCGCCATGATCCGCATGGCCGAGGAGTTCGACCTGATCGAGGAGCTCGACAAGGTCGTGGTGGAACAGGTGATCAAGCGCCTGGCCAAGGACTACGAAGGCAAGCTGAAGCTGGCGGTGAACATCTCGGGGCGCACGATCGTCAGCGAGACCTTTGTCGACCATATCGATCGCCTGTTGGCCCGCTTCGACGAGGTCAAGGGCCGCCTCATCTTCGAGATCACCGAGACCTCGGCGATCGACGATCTGCCCTACGCCAACCAGAACATCCAGGCGCTGCGCTCGATGGGCTCGATGGTGTGCCTGGACGACTTCGGGGCCGGTTCGGCCTCGTTCGCCTACCTGCAGCAGCTGAACCTGGACATCGTGAAGATCGACGGACGCTATGTCCGCGAACTGGCCGACAACAGCCGCGACGGGGCCATGGTCCGCCACCTGGTGCAGATGTGCCGGGATCTGAAGATCCGCACCGTGGCCGAGATGGTCGAGACGCCTGAAGTCGAGGATATCGTCCGGAGCGCCGGCGTCGACTTCGCCCAGGGTTGGCTCTACGGCAAGGCCGCCGAGAAGCCCGCTCCAGCCTTGCGGATCAGCACGCCCGTCCGCGCCGTGGCGCGACGCGCCGGCGCGTCGGAGAGCTGGGGATAGAAGAACGCTCCTCCCCCAAAGGAGGAGGAGCGCCGGATTGTCCTAGGCCTTGCCGCCCTTGGCGACGATGTAGTTGTCGACGACACGCTCCAGCACGGTCAGCGGCGTCATGCCCGACAGCAGGGCCGCGTCGTGGAACTCGCGGATGTCGAACGTCTTGCCCAACGCCTTCTGGGCCTTGGCGCGAGCGCGCAGGAAGACGATCTTGCCGATCATGTAGCTGCAGGCCTGGCCCGGCCACACGACGTAGCGCTCGATCTCGGTGGTCGCGCCGCTTTCCTCGTCGCCCATCGTCTCGGCCATGTACTTGATGGCCTGCTCGCGGCTCCACTTCTTGTGGTGCATGCCGGTGTCGACCACCAGGCGCACGGCGCGGAACAGGGCGTCGTGCAGCATGCCGATCTGGCCGCGCGGGTCGTTCTTGTAGATGCCCATCTCGACGGCCAGTTGCTCCGAATAGAGCGCCCAGCCCTCGGCATAGCCCGAGAAGCCGATGATCTTGCGGATCATGGGCAGGCCCTTGGCCTCGTTGGACAGCGACAGCTGCAGGTGGTGGCCCGGAACGCCTTCGTGCACCGTCAGCGTGGTCAGGGTGTACTTGGCCTGCTCCTTGGTGTCGCGCAGGTTGATCCAGTAGATCCCCGGGCGCTTTCCATCCAGCGAGGGCGAGTTGTAGTAGCCGCCCGGCGCGCCGGCCTCGATGGCCTTGGGCACGCGGCGGATTTCCAGCGGCGCCTTGGGCAGCTGGCCGAAATAGGCCGGCAGCTGCTTTTCGATCCACTTGGCCTTTTCGTTGAGGTCCCGGATCAGCTGTTCCTTGGCCTCGTCGGTGTTCGGATAGAAGTCCTCGCCCAGCTTGCGCATCCGGTCGCCGACCGTGCCCTTCGACATGCCGATCTTCTTGAACAGCTTGTCGGCCTCGGCCTCGATGGACTTGACCATGTCGAGACCCAACTGGTGGATCTCGTCGGGGGTCAGGGTCGCCGTCGTGTAGTTCTTCAGCGACAGGGCGTAGTAGTCCGCGCCATTCTTCAGCCGCCAAACGCCCGCGTCGTGCGTGGCCTTGGGACGGATGCTCTCCATCAGCGCGATCTGGCGCTTCAGCGCCGGCAGGACGGAGTTCTCGTAGATCTTCGAGGCCTCGGCCGCCCAGTCGCCGGCGATATTCTTGTCCTTGGTCCGGCGCGCGATCGACTTGACCAACGGCGCTTCGGCGGTGGGCGTGCCCGCGAAGGCCCGCATCTGGATCAGGGCCTTGTCGATGATGAAGTCCGGCGGGATCACGCCGTCGGCGATGTCGCGCTTGGCGATCGCCGTCTCCTGGTCCATCAGGCGCGCGAAACCCTCCATCCGCGACAGGTAGGCGTCGGCGTCGGCCTTGGTCTCGATGCTGTGCTGGGTGTCGAGGAAGTCCGGCATGTACTGGTAGCTGCCGGTCAGCTGGCTCAGCACGTAAGGCGCGCCAGAGCCGCCGCCGGCGTAGGTGAACTTCTTGTTGCCCTCGTCCTGGACGGACAGCACGAACTCGACCGTGTCGTAGTTCACCGCGTCCATGCCGTTGAGAGCGCGGCGGTCGATCGCGCGCAGGGCGGCCAGTTGCTTGCTGGTGGTGGCCGCGCCGGCCTCGATGGCGCTGAACGAGCGGTCGCTCAGCAGCCCCTTGGTCCAGGCCAGGTCGCCGCTATCGAGGCCAAGACCGGTGGCCGTCTCGGGAGACTGGCGCAGCTGCAGCGCCATGGCCTCGTCGAACAGGGCGTTCAGCTTGGCGACCTCGCCCTCGCGGGCCAGGGCCATGGACGGCAGACCGCCGGTCGCGGCGAAACCCGCGGCGGCGGAGGCGAACATCATCTGACGGCGATTGAGCATGGCTCTTCCTCCCCGGAACCTATTTGGAGGACGAAGGCGTAAGGCCGCCGCCCAAAGTGGCGAAATTAATTCCGAGTCATGCCGCTGCGTCCAGCCTCGCTGGTCACGCCAGCGTCACGAACAGCTCGTTCTCGATCACCCACTGCCCCGTCACCTTCTTCCAGGTGGCCAGATAGGTCCCCGACTGCTCGGGCGCGTCCTTCCAGGAGCCGACCCAACGGCCGCGCTCGGCGGCGCGTGTCCCGTCCGCGTTCAACGCGATGTCCTCGGTCGCGCGGACATAGGCGACGAAACCCCTTTCGGCGAACTGACCCGCGAACGCCGCCAGGACGTCCTCGGCGCCCAGCAGCAGCGAGCCGTCGCCCGCGATCAGCGTGACGCGTGGATCGAAGAAGGGCCTCAGGCGCGCGGCGTCCTTGGCGGCGATCAGCTTGTTGGTCAGCTTGCGGCGGGCGGCGATCGCGTCGGCGGGCGAGGTCATGGGGTCTTTCCTGGAGAACTTGTCCGTGTAGCTTGCGGCGCATCCTTTCCGCAAACCCCACGCCGATGCCCGCTCCGACACTGACCACCGCGCGCCTGACCCTCTCACCGCCGACCCTGCCCGATTTCGAGGAGAGCCGCGCCATGTGGGCCGATCCTCTGGTGACCCGCCATGTCGGAGGTCGACCGTTCACCGAGGAGGAGAGCTGGACGCGCCTGATGCGAGCGCGCGGTCTTTGGGAAGTGCTGGGCTACGGCTACTGGGCCGTGCGCGAGACCTCGACCGGACGCTATGTCGGCGAGGTCGGCTTCGCGGACCTGCGGCGCGAACTTGAGCCCAGCCTCCACGACCTGCCGGAGATGGGTTGGGTATTGGCGGCCTGGTCGCATGGCCAAGGCTTTGGCGCCGAGGCCGTGCGAGCCGGCCTGGCCTGGATCGACGAGGCCCTCGCGCCGCCGGTCGTGCCCTGCATCATCAATGTGGAGAACGCGCCCTCGATCGCGCTGGCGACCAAGGTCGGCTTCCGCGTGAAGACCCACGCCAGCTACAGGGGGTCGCCGATCCTGGTGATGGAGCGGCGGCGGCCGACCTTGGACTAGACGGCGGCGGCTTCAACGGCGGCGGCGAAGCGCTTGGCCTGAGCGATCCAGGCGTCGCGTTCGGCGCGGCCCTTCAGGCCCAGCTTCAGGTCGATATCGGCCAGTTCCTCGGGGGTCCAAGCCGCGATCTGACCGAAGGTCGTGACACCCAGTTCCGCCAGCGACGCCGCCAGCTTGGGCCCCACGCCGACCAGGCGCGTCAGGTCGTCGGCGCCGGCGACCAGCGCCTCGGACACGGCCTCCATCTCCGCCAAGGTCGCGTCCGGCGCGGATTCAGCGGCGAGAGGTTCGGCGGGCGGAGCTTCGGCGGCCAGGGCTTCGGAGATCGGCGGCTCGGCTTCCGCCTCGAGCTCGACCACGGCTTCGGCGGTCACGTCGACCACGTTCAGCGTCGCGTCGTTGGCGGCCTCGATCAAAGCGTTTGACGCTTCGGCCATCGTGTCGACGGTCTCCTCGACGGCGTCCAGCAAGACCTCCGCCGTCTCGACCGCCTCGGCCACGGCTTCCGCCACCGGCTCCGGCGTGGTCAGTAGAGTCTCCTCGGCCTCCGCGGCCGGAGCGACGGGCTCCGGCGTCAGGGCCAGGACAGCTTCCAGGTTCACGGCCTCGCGCCAACGCGACGCCCACCACCAGTAGGCCGCTCCGGCGGCGGCGGCGCCGCCAAACATCAACCATAGGGGCGAAGCCGCGCCGACCACGAAGCGGGGGGCCAGGTCGGGCTCGATCTTGTCGGCTTTGAACTCAGGGACGAAAGAGGACGAGGAAACCATGGGGGCGCTCCTGGCTACCGCGATTTTGTGCGTCGCAGCATAACACGGAATTCTCGTTCGCAAGCGCGAAAATAATTATGTTATATTAACCCAGGCCGGCGGCTTTCAGCAGCACGCTGGCGACGATCAGGGCCGCGATCATCGCCAGCATTGGCAGGCGGCTGGCCAGCATGAGCGCGAGCGCCGTCAGCCCAAGGGCGGCGAGGTCGAGGCTTCCCGGATCCGGCAGCAAGACCCGTAGAGGCCCGGCCTCAAGCGTTTGGCCCGAGCGAAACAGCAGGTGCAGGGTGAACCATAGCGCCAATTGGCCGATCACCCCGACAGCGGCCGCCGAGATCAGGGCCAGGGCGCGAGACGGGCGCGCGCGACGCCCCCAGCGCTCGAACAGCGGTCCGCCCGCGAATATCCACAAGAACGACGGCGCGAAGGTGGTCCAAGCCGCCATCAACCCGCCCAGCACGGCCAAGAGCCAGGCCCAGTCCGGCGCGGCGGTTTGGAAGGCGCCGACGAAGCCGACGAAGACGAACACCAGGATCAGCGGGCCCGGCGTCGTCTCGGCCAGTCCCAGGCCATCCAGCATCTGGGTCGCCGTCAGCCAGCCGAACGCGGACGCCGCCTGCCCCAGATAGGCCAAGGCCGCATAGGCGCCGCCGAAGCTGATCGCCGCCAGACCGCCAAACGTCAGGCCCATCCAAGCCAAGGTCGAGCCCGGCGCCAGCAGCCAGGCTAGGCCAATCGGCGCGAGCCACAGCGCCAGGCATGTCAGCGCCACGCGCCCCTGCCCCTTCGCTGGCGTCGCGGGCGCGGCGATCGGTTCGGCCTCGTCCTTGGCCACAAGCCAGCCCAGCACGCCCGCGCCTAGGACCACCAACGGAAACGGGATGGTCGTGAAGGCCAGCAGCATGAAGGCCGCGCCGCAGACGAAGGCCGTCAGCCCGTCCTTCACAGCGCGCTTGCCGATCTTCAGCAGGGCTTGCAGCACCAGCGCGACCACCGCCGCCTTCAGCCCCAGCAGCACCGGCGCGGCCCAGTCCGAACGCCCGTGCGCGACGTACAGGGCCGATAGGCCCAGCATCACCAGGAGACCCGGCAGGACAAACAGCAACCCCGCCGCAACGCCGCCGCGGATTCCGTGCAGCCGCCAGCCCAGCCAGGTCGCCAGCTGCTGAGCCTCGGGGCCGGGCAGAAGCATGCAGAAGCTCAGGGCCCGCGCGAACTCATCCTCGTCGACCCAGTCGCGGGTCTCGACGATCTCTTTATGCAGAAGGGCGATCTGGCCGGCGGGGCCGCCAAAGCCCAGCAGGCCAATCTTGAGCCAGACCGGCAGGGCTTCAGCCAAGCTGGGGGCCGCCTTGAGCCTCAAGTCAGGCCCGCCAGACGCGCGAGCGGCCGCCAGGCTCGCCAAGCCGCGCGGCGATCCAGTCGCCAGCCTCGGCCGCCGCCGCCTCGACACCCGTGGGCGCCCCGACCATCACCATCGCGCTGCCGTTCATCTTCATCGGGTCCGTGAGAGGCCGGAGACGAAGCTCGGCGACTAGCAAGCCCCCCCCTACGCTATTTGGGGTGACGGTTTCCATCGCGCGCAGGAAGGCGTCGAACGTCTCGAGGTCCTTGAGCGGCAGCCAGATCGCGAGAACCGCGTCTGGCGCGCGCTTGAGAACGGCGCGCGTGGTCTCCACGATCCGCGCATAGTCGTCCGGGCGCTCGAACGGCGGGTCGATGAGCACGAAGGCCCGCCCGCCCCTGCCCGCCTGGCCGGCGGCGGTGGCGTAGCCGTCGGCTTCCAGGGCCTGAGCGTTGGCGTAGGGCGCCAGCGTCTTGGCGAGCAAGCTCATGTCGTCGGGCCGCAGTTCGCAGCCGGCGTAGCGATCGGTCTTGCGGAGCGCGCGCGCGATCAGCAGCGGCGAGCCCGGATAGAGATCGCCCTCCTGGCCGCTGTTGATCTTGAGGACCGCCGCCAGCAGGGGCCCGAACACCGCCGGCGCGTCGCTCGCCGCCTTCAGACGGAAGATCCCCGCCTGGGCCTCGCCCGAGCGTCGCGCCATCTCGCCGGAAAGATCATAGGCGCCCGCGCCGGCATGGGTGTCGATAACCGCCAGCGCGTCGCTTTCCGCCTGCAAGGCCGAGAGAATGGCCAGCAGGATCGTGTGCTTGTGCAGGTCGGCGAAATTGCCGGCGTGAAAGGCGTGGCGGTAGTTCATCCCCGTCCCTACCACGCCCCGTGCGCGCGGCCAGCCTCGCGCAGCTCCTGGACCATCATGTCCTTCAGGACCGGTGGCCCAACGATCTCGATGTCGCCGCCCCAGGTGAAGAGGTGCCAGGAAAGCTCGCGCATGCCGCCGGCGCGGAAGGTGACCAACACAGAGCCTTCGGCCTCCCGCGTCACTCGCTGAGTCGCGTGGAAGCGCCAGCGCAGCGCGTCCTCGGCGCGGCTCTTCTTGATGCGAAGAACCACGTCCTGGATCTCGTCGTGATAGATGCCGAAACTCTCGTCGGCGAAGGCCTGCAGCGAGAAATCCTCGGGCGGCGACGCCGGCTTGTCGAGCAGCGTCAGGTCGCTCATCCGGTCCAGCCGCCACGACCGCGGCTTGCCGCCCTTGCCCTCCATCGCCACCAGATAGTTGCTGCGGCCGAACAGGACGCCCAGGGGCGTCACCTCGCGCGTTCGCCCCGGCGTGCTGCCGCCTTCGTAGCGGAACGACAGGGCCTGTAGCCCCTTGATCGCATTGCGGATGGTCGACAGCACCGCCGCGTCCTCGAACGGCCGCGGACCGGCGTGAACGGCGATGGTCTCGGCCTGTACCAGGGCCTCGACGTCCGGCGCGACCCGTCGGCGCGCGGAGCCGCGCAAGGCGGCCAGCAGCTTGGCCTCCAGAGCATAGAGAGAAGCCGCGCGCGTGTCGGCGCCGGACGCCTTGTAGTTGTCGGCCGCCGAGCGCAGGGCGGCCAGCTCTTCGGCCGTCGGGGTTTGAAACACGCCGTCCAGGCCGGAGGGAATGCGGAATCGCTTGGTTGGCGGATCGTCGATCGCCTCCATCTGCGGAAATGCCGCCCAGACGGCGTCCCGCATCCGCTCCGCGGTCCGGCGGCCTACATCCAGGGCCTGGGCCATCTCATCCAGGGTCATCCCTTCCGCGGATCCAGCCAGCATCCGGGCCAAGTCCAACAGGCGGGTCGCTTTCTCGTGTCGCATGGCGAGAGCTTATACGACCGTTTCTGTCGCAGCGCGCGAACAATCTTCGAACATCGAGATTGGAGAGGAGCCCTTGATGTCGCGCTTCGCCTGTTCCCCCTGGGCCATCGCCCCCGTCAACGCCGCCATGATCTCGGCCGTGCTCGACTATGCCGACATCCATCGCGACCTGGGCGGCGGTCGCACCCTGCGCCGGATCAGCCACGAACGCGCCGCCAAGGCCGACATCTTCCTGTTGCTGGGCCGGGACGCCGAGCGGGTCACCGACATTGGCCTGGTGTGGAACGATCGCGAGGACCAGATCGTGCGGGTCACCGACGACGCCGAATTGCGCGATTCCCGCCTCACCGCCTGGGAAGAGGCCTTCGATCTCTTCGAGACCGAAGAGACCGATGAAATGGCCGAACCGATGCGCCTTTGCGCGTGAGCACGACCCATCGCACACGCTCCGCGTGATTTCCGACCACGAACAAAAACGACGTTCTGCCTAAAATCCGAGACCGACCGCCGCGCAAAACGGCGCCCATTGGGCGCCGGCGCGGTTATCGCGCTTTCCGACCGCCCCCGCATTGCCGAACGCCGAAACTTCTCCCCCCAATGAATAGATCGGCCAGTTGCCGATGATTTTCAGTGCCCGCGTCAAAAAACATAATCGTCGGGAGAAAAACGCCATGGAGAAGGGAATCTAGGCGCATCAATAAATAGAATGAGGGGGTAGTTTATGAATCGACGTTTTAAACCCGCACTGTTGGCGGGCATTTCCGCTTTGTCGGTTACTATGGGATACTCTGCACAGGCTTTCGCGGCCGACGCCGCGGCCACGCCGCCCGACCAGACCGAGGTCGACCAAATCATCGTCACCGGCACGCGCCAGACGGGCTTGCGTGTCATCGACAGCCCCGCCCCCGTCCAAGTCGTCGACACCTCCACGCTTGAGCGCACCGGCCAGGTGGACCTACGCCTGGGCCTGGCCAATCTGGTGCCGTCGTTCAACGCGCAGGCCTTTGGCGGCGACACCGCCAACCTGACCCTGTCGGCCCGCCTGCGCGGCCTGTCGCCTAACCAGGCCCTGGTGCTGGTCAACGGCAAGCGCCGCCACACCACCGGCAACCTGGCGGTCCTCTCGGGCGTCTACCAAGGCGCCGCCGCCGCGGACCTCGGCTTCATTCCGATGGCCGGCATTGGCCGCATCGAAGTGCTGACCGACGGCGCGGCCGCCCAGTACGGCACCGACGCCATCGCCGGCGTCGTCAACATCATCCTGAAGAAGAACAGCTCGGGCGGCTCGATCTCGGCCACCGGCGGCGAGTACTTCGATGGCGGCGGCAAGACAGCCGGCGGCTCGGTCAATATCGGCATGTCGCCGACCGAGAGCAGCTATCTGAACATCACGGTCGAGGCCAAGTACCACGGCTTCTCCAACCGCGGCCTGCCCGATCAGCGCGTGTTCAACCCCGCCAGCCCCAGCTACTCGGCAGCCCATAACGCGATCGAAAGCAAGATCCCGGGCTATCCGAACCTGAACCTGATCTCGGGCGACGCCGAGTACCGGATGCAGAACTTGGCCTTCAACGCCGGCGCGGATTTGCCGGGGGACTTCGAGGTCTATTCGTTCGGCACTTATGGGCACAAGGACGCCTCGGCCTACGAAAACTATCGCCGCTATAACCGCGTGCAGGGCAAGCAGGGCGCGGCCGACCGGCCCTTCCCGCTGGGCTTCAGCCCCCGCGAGCGCATTATCGAGGACGACTACGGCCTGACCTTGGGCGTATCCGGCAAGGTGGCCGGCTGGGACGTCGACCTGTCGTCGACCTACGGCAAGGACGACATCGAGGTCCGCGTCGAGGACTCGGCCAACGCCAGCCTCTACGCCGACACCTCGACCCTGACGTCCAAGGGCTTCACCCCGACCTCGTTCCACGCCGGCAGCTGGCGCACCACGCAGTGGACCAACAACCTGGACGTCCGTCGCGGCTTCGACGTCGGCCTGTCCGCGCCTCTGGACGTGGCCTTCGGCTACGAGCAGCGCCGCGACACCTACCGCATCGGCGCCGGCGACGCGGCCTCGACCTACAAGGAAGGCTCGCAGTCGTATCCGGGCTTCTCGAAGACCGACGCCGGCGGCCACTCGCGCACCAGCTGGGCCGTCTATACCGACGTCGCCGCCTCGCCGGTCGAGGCCTGGAAGGTCGACGCGGCCCTGCGCTACGAGAAGTTCAGCGACTTTGGCGACACCACCGTCGCCAAGCTGACCAGCCGCTACGACTTCAACGAGATGTTCGCCGTACGCGGCACGGTCTCGACCGGCTTCCGCGCCCCGACCCTGGCGGAGTCGTTCTACTCGGCCACCAACGTCTCGCCGACCAGCGCCTTCGTTCAGTTGGCCCCGAACTCCAGCGCCGCTCGCCTCTTGGGCATCGACGAGCTGAAGCCCGAGAAGTCGACCAACTTCAGCCTGGGGATCGTGGCTCACCCGCTGCCCAAGCTGACGGCCACGATCGACGCCTACCAGATCAAGTTGAAGAACCGGATCTTCGGTTCCAGCGCGGTCTACGGCATTCGCAACGGCGTGGTCGTCAACCCGAACGTCAACGCCGCGATCGCCGCCAACGGCAACGTGCTGGACAGCACGGTGACCAGCACCGGCATCAACATCTTCTCGAACGGCCTCGACACCCGCACCCGCGGCCTGGACGTGGTGGTCTCGTACCCGACCGACCTGGGCGACTACGGGCGGATCGACTGGACGCTGAGCGGCAACGTCAACAAGACCAAGATCACCAAGGTCAAGGCCGCCCCGGCCGCCCTGGGCGTCACCTCCACCGCCTTCCCGACCGGCCAGGTCCTGTTCGCCGGCAACGCCGCCTCGCTGCTCGAGAAGGCCGCGCCGAAGTACAAGGTCGGGCTGAACGGTCTCTATTCGTACGGCAAGCTGACCCTAAACGTGACCGAGACCTTCTACGGCAAGGCTTCCGCCCTGTCCGACCCCGGCACGGGTCCGCTGCAGAACAACGTGGCCAGCGCCACGGCGATCACCGACGCGGAACTCTCCTACAAGTTCCCGATGGGCGTCGTCGCCGCGATCGGGGCCAACAACCTGTTCAACAAGTATCCGGACAAGTTCACGGCCGCCTATCAGGCCGCCTGCGTCGCCAGCGGCGGCGGTTGCGTCACCCAATATCCGTCGTTCTCGCCCTACGGCATCAACGGCGGCTACTACTATGGTCGCCTGACCTTCTCGTTCTAGACGAGAGCCTGCGCCAGGACGCGAAGGGGCGGATCGAAAGATCCGCCCCTTTTGCATGGAGGCCTACAGCGCCTTGCCCATCCGGATCAAAGGCACCCGATAGCCGCTGGACGTCGCGGCCTCGAACGGCTCGATGTCGTGATAGCCGCAAGCGCGATACAGCGGCGCGCCGCCCATGGTCGCGGCCATCTCGGCCCGCGCGAAACCCTCGCTTCGTGCCGCGTTCTCGCAGGCCTCGAGGATCATCCGACCAACGCCCTTCCGCGTGTGATCGGGATGGGTGTACATCGCCCGCACCCTTGCCGCGTCCGTGGCGGGATCCAGCAACGCCGCGTCGCGACCGGCGGAGTGGTCGCCGCCGAACAGGGTGGCGCGACGGCTCCAACCGCCGCAACCCGCGATTTCCTCGCCGTCCTCCACCACGAAATAGGTCCCGTCGGCGATCAGTTGGGTGTCGAGGCCCATCACCTCGTAGGACGCCGTGACGCCCTCGGGCGGCAGGAAGGCGGGCAGCAATTCGCCGATCGCCCTATCCATCAGCGCCGACAGAACCGGCATGTCCTCGGAGCGGGCGAGACGCAGACGAAGGGGTTTGGCGGCCAAGGTCATGAGACTCCCATGAGCGTGCGAACGCGCCAGAAAAACAAGGATTCGGCGAGTCCCTGGCGATCTTTCAGCCTCGCTCACCGATCGCTCAAAGCCTGCTTTAGGCGCCCAATGGTCAGGCGTCCAAGATGTCAGTCCACGTCTCGACTGAAAACGGATTGCACGTCGGCGGGGCGGGATTTCGAGATACGGCCTGTCGCGGCGCGAGGTTGCCGCGGCGGCGCCGGACGTCTCGTCGATGTCGGGCCAACAACAAGGGCGGGGATTGATGAGCGGATTGGATTCAGTACCGGCGAGTGGCGTTCTCACGCGTCGGCGTTTCTTCGAAAGCCTGGCCGCCGTCGGCGGTATGTCTCTGGTTCTGTCGGGCATGGAAGCCCTCGGCTTCTCCCAGGCCTCGGCCACCGAACTGCCGCCCGAGCTGACCGGCGGCGCCAAGAACACCAAGGTCGTGATCCTGGGCGCGGGCCTGGCGGGCATGACCGCGGCCTACGAGCTCAGCAAGGCCGGCTATCAGGTGCAGGTGCTGGAGGCGCGTTCGTTCGCCGGCGGCCGCTGCCAGACCGCGCGCAAGGGCTTCAAGCACACCGACCTGATCGGCAACACCCAGACCTGCGAGTTCGACGAAGGCCACTACATCAACCACGGCCCCTGGCGGATCCCGTACCACCACCGCTCGACCCTGCACTACACCAAGACGTTCGGCGTCCCGCTGGAGAGCTTCGTCAACGACAACGACGCGTCTTACGTCTACTTCGAAAAGGCGACGGGACCGCTGGCCGGCAAGCCCGTGCGAAAGGGCGAGATCGCCGCCGACATCCGAGGCTACACCGCCGAGGTGGTCGCCAAGGCGGCCAGCCAGGGGCAACTGGACGCGCCGCTCTCGGGGCTGGATCGCGAGAAATTCATCGCCTACCTCGTGAACGAAGGCCGCCTGTCGAAGTCGGACCTGACCTACAAGGGCACCGAAGGCCGCGGCTTCTCGGTGCACCCGGGCGCGGGCGTCGATCCCGGCCCCGGCAAGGAACTGCCGCCGTTCGCCTTCAAGGACGTGCTCGACAGCAACGCCTGGCGCGTCCTCAGCTCGGTCACCGGCTACGAGCAGCAGCGCACCATGCTGCAGCCGATCGGCGGCATGGACCAGATCGCCAAGGGCTTCGAGAAGCACGTCGGGTCGATGATCCGCTACTCGACCGTGGTCGAGAAGATCAAGCAGTCGCCCAGCGGCGTGACGGTCTCGTTCAAGGGGGCCGACGGCAAGACCGGCGAGGTCACCGCCGACTACTGCCTGTGCACCATCCCGCTCAGCGTGCTGAAGCAGATCGACCTGGACGCCTCAGCGCCATTCAAGGCGGCGATGGCGGGCGTCGCCTACGCGCCGGTCAACAAGATCGGCCTGCAGATGAAGTCGCGCTTCTGGGAGGAGAAGCACCACATCTACGGCGGCCACGTCTATACCGACATGCCCATCAACTCGATCACCCTCCCCTCCTACGGCTGGCAGGGTCAGAAAGGCGTGCTGCTGGGCTTCTACATGTTCGGCGGCGAGGCGGCCCGGATCAGCGCCAAGAGCCCGGCCGACCGCGCGGCCTACGCCGTCGCGGCGGGCCAGAAGGTCTTCCCCGAATACGCCGAGAACTACGAGAACGCCTTTTCCTTCTGCTGGCACCTGGCGGAGCACAATCTTGGCGGCTGGGCCGAATGGAGCCCGACCGGACGCAAGGAGGCCTATCCGGTGCTCTGCGAGCCAGACGGCCGCCTCTATCTGGCCGGCGAGCACATGAGCTACCTAGGCGGGTGGCAGGCCGGCGCCATCGAGTCGGCTTGGCAGCAGATCGCCAAGATCCACGCCCGCGTCCAGCAAGCTTAAGAAGTACCGGGGAAACGCATGACTTTCGCCTATCGTCTCGCCGCCCTGGCGCTCGTCGGCGGCCTCGCCGCTCCGGCGATCGCGTCCGCCGACGGCAAGTCCCTGTTCATGGACAACTGCTCGGCCTGCCACCAGGCCAACGGCAAGGGCGTCAAGGGCGCCTTCCCGCCCCTGGACGGCGCGCCGCTCGTGAAGGGCCCGCCCAAGGTGGTGATCACCACGGTGCTGAACGGCCGCGCGGGCATGCCCGCCTTCAAGGATGACCTCTCGGACGCTGATCTGGCGGCCATCCTGACCTATGTTCGCTCGTCCTGGAGCAACAAGGCGCCGGGCGTCAAAGCCGCCGAAGTCTCCGCCGCCCGCGCCGCGGCCAGGGCCGAAGCCAAGGCCCGCGGCCTCCAAGCCCACTGATCCTCAACACTCAATCCAGGGAAGAAACCATGAAACGCCTCATCACCCTCGCCCTCGCCGCCTGCGCTCTCGCCGGCGCGGCGAACGCCCAGGAAATCGTGCGCGGCGGCGACCCCAAGTCGCCGATCGCCAGCGTCGTCACCGTGCCGGCCGGCTTTGACACCATCTACGTCTCGGGCATGACCCCGCCGGTCATCGACGACAAAGCCACGGGCGTGGCCAAGTTCGGCGACACCAAGACCCAGACCCTGGGCGTGCTGGGCCGCATCGAAACCGCCCTGAAGAGCCAGGGCGCCACCATGGCCGATGTCGTGATGATGCGCGTCCTGCTGGTCGGCGATCCCGCCAAGGGCGGCAAGATGGACTTCGCCGGCATGATGGAGGGCTACAAGACCTACTTCGGCACCGCGACCCAGCCCAACAAGCCGTCCCGCATCACCAGCCAGATCACCGCCCTCGTGCAGGACGGCATGCTGGTCGAGATCGAGGTCCAGGCGGCGAAGAAGAAGTAGTCGCCAGGGCGCCGTCGCCCCGCGAAAAGCGCGGGCGACGGATTTCACCGCTACGCGAAATAATTTTCCTGACAACGTTGTCGCGGCCGTTTCAAGCGGCTATATGGAATTCAGCCCTTTAGGGCGTTTCCTCCCAATGACTCGGCCGCCTTCTCCTCCTGGGAGGCGGCCGTTCTTTTTTGTCCCGGCGAACGCCGCTCTTGGCCGGCGCCTCCAGCGGCCTATCATGCGCTCCATGATCGCCCTGGCCGCCATCGCGCTCCTCTCGTCAGCTTCGCCGCCGCTCCCCGCCGCCGCCCGCGCCTATATCCGGGATGTTCTGCGGGCGGAGACCTATGCCAGCGCGCAAGCGGACCTGAACGGCGACAAGGCGCTTGAGGTCTTTGTCTACGCCACCGGACGAGAGACGTGCGGGAGCGGCGGCTGCAACCTCTATGTCCTCTCCCCGAAAGGGGCTGGCTATCGGGTGGTGCTGCGCGCCAGCGTGGCCCAGGCGCCGATCCGGCGCCTGGCGAGCGGGACGCGAGGTTGGCGAGATATCGGCGTCTTCGTCTCGGGCGGCGGCGCCAAGCCGCGCGAGGCCCGCCTGCGGTTCAATGGCGAACACTATCCCGGCAATCCCTCGATGGCGCCGGCGTCGGGAAATCCACCAGGCGAGATCCTGATCCCTGACACGCCCTAAGCGGTATGGATCCGTCCGTCGCGCGCCTCGACGGGCCACGGAGACAGCTTCGCCCCCACGCACGGCCCGCCGACGCAGGCGCCCTCCTCCACCGTGAATACGGCCCCGTGCCACAAGCAGGCGATCAGCGCGCCGTCCGGGGTCAGATAGCGGTCAAGCTCCTGAGCAAGGGGCAGGCCCGCGTGCGGGCAGCGGTCGACATAGCCGAACACCGCCTCGCCTCTTCGCACCACGAAGCCGTGAAAGCGCTTCTCGCCGATCCGCAGGACGTAGTTGCGCGCGCCGCCGTCGGGGATCAGATCGAGGGGGCCGAGATTGATCCCGGCCCGCGTCTCCCAGATCCGCCCCCCGGAAACCGAGGCGTCGGCGGTCGCCGTCTCGTCCGTCAAATCCGCTCGACCGTCTGCTCGATGGCGCCGAAGATCGAGTGCCCCTTGGCGTCCTTCATCTCGATGCGGACCGTGTCGCCCCCCAGCAGGAACGGCGTCTTGGGCGCGCCATGCACGATCGTTTCGACGGTGCGCAACTCGGCCAGGCACGAATAGCCCAGGCCGCCTTCGCCGATCGGCTTGCCGGGGCCGCCGTCGGCGTCGCGATTGCTGACCGTGCCCGAGCCGACGATCGTGCCGGCGCACAGCGGACGCGTCTTGGCCGCGTGGGCCACCAGGGTCCCGAAGTCGAAGGTCATGTCGACGCCGGCGTCGGCGCGACCGAAGTCCTTGCCGTCCAGCTCGACCAGCAGGGCGCCGTGCAGCTTGCCGTCCTTCCAGGCCTCGCCCAGCGCGCCGGGGGTCACCGCCACCGGCGAGAAGGCGCTGGCGGGCTTGGATTGAAGGAAGCCGAAGCCCTTGGCCAACTCGGCCGGGATCAGGTTGCGCAGGGAGACGTCGTTGCAGAGCATCACCAGGCGAATGGCGGCCAGGGCCTCCTCGCGGCTGGCGCCCAGCGGCACGTCGCCGGTGATCACCGCGATCTCGCCTTCCAGGTCGCAGCCCCAGCTGGCGTCGGCGAGCGGTATTGGATCGCGGGGCGCCAGGAAGCCGTCCGAAGCGCCCTGATACATCAGCGGATCGGTCCAGAAGGTCTCGGGCATTTCGGCCCCGCGCGCTTTTCGCACCAGCTGGACGTGGTTCACATAGGCCGAGCCGTCCACCCACTGATAGGCGCGCGGCAGGGGGCTGGCCGCGTCGTGCTCGTGGAAGCGCTCGCGCGGCACCGCGCCGTGCTCGAGGCTTTCGGCCAGGCCGCGCAGCATCGGCTCGCAACGCTCCCAATCGTCGAGCGCGGCCTGCAGCGTCGGCGCGACCGTGCCCGCGTCGGTGAACCAGGCCAGGTCGTTGGACACCACCACCAGCCGGCCATCGCGGCCGCCCTTGAGAGACGCGAGCTTCATTGGCGCTTCCTTCTTGTTGTTGTTACGGCAAGCGAGCCTTGGGGAAGCCCGACCAGCAGGCGTCATAGTCGTCCTGAAGCGCCGAAGTCTCCAGCGCGAACTTGGTCGGCCGGATCACCCAGCGGCTCTCGAACATGAAGGCCAGGGTCCCGTCGATCTTGTGCGGCGCCAGCTCGGCTTCCGTGGCCTTACGGTGGCTGGCGACGTCGGGGCCATGGTCGCTCATGCAGTTGTGCAGGGACGCGCCGCCCGGCACGAAGCCGCCTTCCTTAGCGTCGTAGGCGCCGTCCACCAGCCCCATGAACTCGCTCATCACGTTGCGGTGGAACCAGGGCGGGCGGAAGGTGTGCTCGGCCACCATCCAGCGCGGCGGGAAGATCACGAAGTCGCAGTTGGCCACGCCTGGCGTGTCGCTGGGCGAGGTCAGCACGGTGAAGATCGACGGATCGGGATGGTCGAAGCTGACCGTGTTGATCGTGTTGAACCGCGACAGGTCGTAGCGGTACGGCGCGAGATTGCCGTGCCAGGCCACGACGTCCAGCGGGCTGTGGTCCCATTCGGCCGCCCACAGCGCGCCCTGGAACTTCTGGATCACCTCCGTCGGCGTGTCGACGTCCTCGAAGACCGCCACGGGTGTCTCAAAGTCGCGCGGATTGGCCAGGCCATTGGCGCCGATCGGCCCCAGCTCCGGCAGGCGGAAGGCCGCGCCGTAGTTCTCGCAGACATAGCCACGCGAAGGCCCCTCGACCTCGACCCGAAACCGCACGCCGCGCGGGATCACCGCGATGTGGCCGGGACCGGCGGTCAGGACGCCAAACTCGGTGACCAGGGTCAGAACGCCCTGCTGCGGCACGATCAGCAGCTCGCCGTCCGCGTCGTAGAACACCCGGTTCCGCATCGAGGCGTTGGCCAGATAGATGTGCACGCCGATGCCCGACAGCGTCGCGGCGTCGCCGTTCCCGGCCAGCGTCACAAGGCCGTCGACGAAGTCCGTCGGCTGCGCCGGGATCTCCAGCGGGTCCCAACGCAGCCGGTTGGGCGTCACCGGCCCGCCGAAGGCCGAGACCAGCTTGTCCTGCGCATAGGGCGCGTAAGGCCCGTGGCCGGCGCTCGGCCGCAGGCGGTATAGCCAGCTCCGGCGGTTTTCGTGGCGCGGCGCGGTGAAGGCCGAGCCCGACAGCTGCTCCGCATAGAGGCCGAAGGGAACCTTCTGCGGCGAGTTCTGGCCCACCGGCAGGGCGCCGGGATGCGCCTCTGTCTCGAAGTAGGAGCCGAAGCCGGTTTGGTAGCGGAGGTCCATCGACGCCCCTCTCAATTTCTTGAGCACAATTACAGTGTCATCCCGGACGGCCTGCAAGGCCGATCCGGGACCCAGGAGCCGGCACACTGCGATCGCCCCTGGGTCCCGGCTCTTCGCTGCGCTACGGCCGGGATGACACGCAAGGTTAGGCTTGGATCAAGCCTCGACCGTGATGACCCCGCGCCGGATCTGATCCAGCTCGATGCTCTCGAACAGCGCCTGGAAGTTGCCGTTGCCGAAGCCCTCATTGCCCTTGCGCTGGATGATCTCGAAGAAGATCGGGCCGAACAGGTTTTCGGTGAAAATCTGCAGCAACAGGCCCTCTTCGCCGACCGCGCCGTCGATCAGGATGCGGTTCTTGCGCAGGCGCTCCAGGTCCTCGCCGTGGCCGGGCACGCGCTTGTCGACCAGCTCGTAGTAGGTCTCGATCGTGTCCTGCAGCTTCACGCCCCGGGCGCGCAGCTTCTCGACGGTGTCGTAGATATTGTCGGTGGTCAGGGCCAGGTGCTGGATGCCCTCGCCGTTGTACTGGCGGATGAACTCCTCGATCTGGCTCTTGTCGTCCTGGCTCTCGTTCAGCGGAATGCGGATGGCCTTGTCGGGCGCGATCATCGCCTGGCTGAACAGGCCGGTCGCCTGGCCCTTGATGTCGAAGTACTTCTGCTCCTCGAAGCCGAAGACCTGATTGTAGAAGGTCGACCAGGTGCGCATCTGGCCACGCTTCACGTTGTGGGTCAGGTGGTCCAGCAGGTCGAGGCCGACATTGTTCTTGGCCTCGGCCAGGGCCGCGCCCGGAACCTGCTCCCAGCTGTCATAGATCGTGCCGGCGTCGCCGTAGCGGTCGACCAGATAGAGCAAGGAGCCGCCGATGCCTTCCAGCACCTTGGCGCCCTCGCCCAGCAGCGAGCGGCTGGCGTCGGCCGGCTTGGCGCCGCGCTTGATAGCCTCGGCATAGGCGGCCTCGGCGTCCTCGACGCGGAAGGCCATGCCGTTGGCCGACGGGCCGTGCTCGGCGCGGAAGTCCGCGACCTGGCCGGCCGGCTCTTCGTTGACGATCAGGTTGATACGGCCCTGCTTGTAGCGGGTCGCGGCCTTGGTCGGATGCTGGCTGGCGGCGACGAAGCCCAGTTGCTCGATCAGGGCCTTCATGGCGGCCGGATCGGGGCTGGTGAACTCGACGAATTCGAAGCCGTCGAGGCCCAGGGGGTTCTGGTCGGTGACGAGGGTCATGGGCGGCTCTCTCCCTAGAGAATTCTTATTTCGCCAGCGCCGCCGGCAGGGCGGCGATCAGGGCGTCGTTGTCGGCCGGGCGGCCGATGGTGATCCGGACCCAGCCACCGGCGACCGGCGTCGGGCGGATGATCAGGCCTTCCTGCAACAAACGCGCGGCGGTCGCGTCGGGGCCAGCAGGGGCGCGCAGGAAGACGAAGTTGGCCTCGCCGCGCGTGTGCTCGACGCCCAGATCGTCCAGAGCCGCCTCGATGCGGCCGCGCTCGGCGATGGTCAGGGCGACGGTGCGAGCCAGATGCGCCTGGTCGTCCCAGGCGGCCAAGGCGGCGGCCTGGCTGACGGCGGTGACGTTGAAGGCCGGCCGTAGGCGGTCGAGATAACCGACCAGCTCGGCCGACGAGGCGATCCCGTAGCCCACCCGCATGCCGGCCAGACCATAGGCCTTGGAGAAGGTGCGGGCAGAGACCCACGGACCGCCCCAGGCGTCCAGCAGGGCGAAGGTGTCGAAGGCCTCGTGGTACTCACGATAGGCCTCGTCGACGAAGACCAGGGTAGAGCGGGGCGTAACCGACAGGATCTCTTCGATGTCCGAAGCCGTCAGGGCGTTCCCGGTCGGATTGTTCGGCGTGCACAGGACCAGCAGTTTGGGCCCCAGCGCCGCGGCCGCCTTGAAGGCCGGCACGTCGAGGTCGAAGTTGGCCAGGCGCGGCACGTCGACGATCTTGGCCTCGGCGCAACGAGCGAAGATGTCGTAGGCCGGGAAGGTCGGGCTAGACATCAGCAGCGTGTCGCCCGGGTGCAGCACCGCGCGGAACAGATAGTCGATCAGGGCTTCGGAACCCGGAGAGACCACGACGCGTGCGGGATCGACGCCCAGCCGTCCGCCGATCGCGGCGCGCAGCGTCTCGCAATAGGGGTCCGGATAGAGCTCGGGCTCGGCGATGGCGGCCGCCACGGCGGCGGCGACCTTAGGGCTGGCGCCCAACAGGTTCTCGTTGCTGGCAAGCTTGGAGAACCGCGAGCGCCCGGTGCGACGCCCGGCCTCGGCCAGGGTCATGCCGGAGCGATAGGCCTGAACGCTATCCAGCGCCGGTCGCATCGGAGAGGCGAGAGCCGGGCTGACGGGCTTGCGATCCAGAACCAACATGCGGCCGCTCCAAACAATGAGAAGCGGCAGCTTATCGCGAAGCCGAAGTCAGAACGTGGCAATCATGACCCAATCGGACCTGGTTCAGGTCACATCATGCCAATCATGCCGCTTGATCTTCATCAAAGTGATCAGTCTAGATAGTCGAGCGGCAGGGCCGTGGAATCCTTCAGCGTGTCGAGCACGAACGAGGAGCGGATGTCCTTCACCGCCGGCATCTTCAAGAGGCGCTTCATCGTGAAGTCGGCATAGGCGTCGAGGTTGGGCACGGCGACCTTCAGCAAATAGTCGTAGCCGCCGGTCATGACATAGCAGCCGACCACCTCGGGCTCGCGCAACACCGCCTGCTTGAAAGCCTCGGCCGCCTCCTCGCTGTGACGGTCCACCTGCACTTCGACATAGGCCAGCACGTCCAGCTTGGCCTTGCGCCGGTCCAGCAACGCCACATAGCCGCTGATCAGGCCCGAGGCCTCCAACTGCTTGACCCGTCGCAGGCAGGGGCTGGGCGACAGCCCCACCCGCTCGGCCAGGTCGACGTTCGAGATCTTGCCGTCCTCCTGCAGGATCTGAAGGATCTTCCGATCGGCGCGCGTGAGCTTCATCGTGACCGCTTTCCCGCCAGGATTGGCATAAAGTGACGAACTAGCCGATTTAGCCGCCCCTGGGGAGAGACGCCTTGCGCGCGGCCCCGCTTGCCGCTCTACCATTGAGCGCAAGACGTCACGCGAGGATGCCGCATGCCCGACAGCCCTTTCGCCCTTCCGCCCAGCAAACCGTCGAAGTCTCCGTTACAGATGGGCGCGCGGCAGGCCATGGTCTGGACGGCGGGAGTCCTGCTGTTGCTCCTGGGCTCGTGCGCGGTCGTCACTCAAAGCACGACGGTCGAACCCGGCAATGTCGGGGTCAAGATCCGCACGCTCGGCGCCTCGGCCGGGGTCGCGCCCGAGCCCCTGCCCGCCCGCTGGTACCTGCGCGGTATCGGCGAACGGATCATCCAATATCCAGTGATCCAGCGCACCTACAGCTACACGCGCGAGGCCGATGAGCGCGGCAACGAGAACGAGGAGATCACCTTCTCGGACAACACCGGCCTGCCGATGACGGCGGACATCTCGGTGACCCTGCAGGTCAATCCGGCCTCGGCCCCGAACCTGTATCAGACCTATCGCCTGTCCTTCGACCAGTTGCTGGATGGACCGATCCGCAACGACGTACGCTCGGCCGTGGCGGCCGAGGCCGAGAAGGTCGGGGTGGAAACGCTCTACAGCGGCGGTCGCCAGATGGTGATCCAGAAGGCCTACGCCCGCGTCGCCGGCAAGTGGGCCCGGCACGGGGTCAATATCAGCCAGCTCGATTGGATCGGCTCGATCCGTTATCCGAACGCCATCATCCAGCAGATGCAGGCCAAGACCCAGCTTGAGCAGGAAGCCCTGGCCGCCAAGGCGCTGGAGGCCAAGGAAACCGCGCTCGCCAACGCCGCGATCGCCAAGGCGCGCGGCGAGGCCGAGGCCATCCGCATCAAGGGCGAGGCGCTGCGCGCCAACCCGCAGGTCCTCCAGCAGCTGGCGATCGAGAAGTGGAACGGCGAACTGCCCAAGGTCACCGGCGGTTCAACGCCGTTCGTGAAGATCGACTAGGGGTTCCTGACACGCCGAGGCGCGGCGCGCGCCATGGTCTTCGACGGATCAACGGAGACCCCCGCATGCGATACGAGTTCGACGCCAAGGTCTGGGCCGCGAGCGGCGGCGCCGGCGCCTGGTTCTTCGTGACCCTTCCCGCCGACGCCGCGATGGGTCTGCGCGCTCTGTGTGGGAGGCGGACGGGGTTCGGCTCCATACGGGTTCAAGCCGAAGCCGGACCGGTCCGCTGGAACACATCGGTCTTTCCGGACTCGCGGTCAGGAAGCTTTCTCCTGCCGCTGAAGGCGGACGTGCGCCGACGGGCGGGCCTGACCGCTGGCGATCACGCCCGCTTCACCGTCGAGATCGAGGCCTAGGCGGCCGCGTCAGAGAATCTCGCAATAGAAGCGCCCAGGCTCTGGCCCCTCCGGATACAGCGCCTGGAACCGGTAGAGCACCAGCACCCACTCGGCCTCCTCCAGGCTGACGCCAAACCGCCGCGCCACCCAGTCCGCCGAAGGCTCGTGGAAGTCGTCATCGGCCACGTCTTCGTCCGGCCTCATCCCCATGCCGGAAACGGGTCCGGCAGCTTGGTCCAGGCCTTGGGGCCGAAGCCGAACTGAAGATCGGACAACAGGCAGGCGTCGAAGCCCCGGGTCAGGGCCTCGCGGTCCATGTTCTGGCCGATCAGCACGATCTCCTGGCGGCGGTCGCCATGAGCGGGCTTCCAGACCTTCTGGATCGCCGCGCGCCAAGCGGGGTCTTCGGGCCAGTACGCTTCGGGCGCGCTGGCCCACCAGCGGCCATGCGGGCCGAACTGCGTGACCGCGCCGGCCTGGCTCCAGCCGCCGACACGATCGTGGCGGGTGGCCAGCCACATGAAGCCCTTGGACCGGATCACGCCCGGCCATTCGCTGTCCAGCCAGGCCTTCAGCTTCTCGGGATGGAAGGGCTTGGACGCGCGATAGACGAAGTGGCTGATCCCGTACTCCTCGGTCTCGGGAAGCACCTCGCCCATCAGCGCCCTCTGCCAGCCCGCCGCGCCCTCGGCCCGGACGGGGTCGAACAGGCCGGTGTCCAGCACGTCGTCCAGCGCCACCGCGCCACGCTCGGAACGGACGATCCGTGCTTGCGGATTGAAGGTGGCGATGATCGCCTCTAGCCGCCCCAGGTCCTGGGCCGACACCAGGTCGGTCTTGTTCAGCACGATGACGTCGGCGAATTCGATCTGCTCGACCAGCAAATCAACGACCGTGCGCTCGTCGCCCTCCCCCGCCGTTTCGCCGCGATCGGCCAGGCTGTCGCGCGAGCCGTAGTCCCGGAGGAAGTTGAAGGCGTCGACCACGGTGACCATCGTGTCCAGGCGCGCCACGTCCGACAGGCTCTGGTCGGCCTCGTCGCGGAAATCGAAGGTCGCGGCGACCGGCATGGGCTCGGAAACGCCCGTGGACTCGATCAGCAGGTAGTCGAAGCGGCGCTCGGCGGCCAGGCGGCGCACCTCCTTGAGCAGGTCGTCGCGCAGGGTGCAGCAGATGCAGCCGTTCGACATCTCCACCAAGGTCTCGTCGGTGCGAGACAGGTCTGCCCCGCCCTCGGCGACTAGCGCCGCGTCGATGTTCACCTCGCTCATGTCGTTGACGATGACCGCGACCTTCTTGCCTTCGCGGTTGGCCAGGACATGGTTCAGAAGCGTGGTCTTGCCCGCGCCGAGGAAGCCCGAGAGCACGGTCACGGGAAGACGCCGGTCGATACGGCCCGAAGGCCTGGAAGCTTGGACGGTCACGCGCGCCTCATGCGTTACAATGTAACACAACTAGCGCTTCTCGAGGGCCGCCTCAATCGGAAATGTTATCTTATAACACTTTGCATTCCGAACTCTGAAACGCAAAACGCCCCGGAGTTTCCTCCGGGGCGCTTCGTCATTTGGGTCCCCGTTTGGGGTCCGCTTTTCAGTTGGCCAGGCGGCGCAGGAAGGACGGGATTTCCAAGTCCTCGCCGTCGTCGGCTTGAGGCGTTTCCATCGGCGCCAGCTGCGGGCGAACGCTCTGGGTGGCGCGCGCTTGAGGCTGCGGGGCCGAAGCCTGTTGCTCATAGCGCTGGCGACCACCGCCGAACATCGAGAGCCAGCCGCCTTGCTTTTGCGGACGACGCTCTTCGTAGAAGTTGCTCTCCGGGAACAGCGGCTCTTCGGCGACCTCGTCGACCAGCGGGTCGACGATGCGGTTCACCTGGCGAGCGGCCGGCTGGGCGACACGAGGCTCCTCGGCGACCGGTTCGTCGTAGTAGAGCTCGGCTTCCGGTTCGGCTTGCGGCGCCGACATGACGATCTCGGGCTCGGGAGCCTGAGCGGGTTCCGGAGCCTGGGCGAAGGCCGAAGAGAACGCCGTGGACGGACGCTCGGCCGGACGCGCCGCTTCGTAGCGGGCGGTCGGACGCGCCGGTTCAGGCTGGGGCGCCGGACGGGTGGTGTCGGCGATCAGCGGCTGGGTGGTGGTGTTGCGGGTGACCGGCTTGGGCTCGATCTGGGCGATCGAGGCACCGTCCATGCCGGTGGCGACCACCGACACGCGGATCACGCCTTCCAGCGACGGGTCGAAGGCCGCGCCGAAGATGATGTTGGCTTCCGGATCGACCTGGTCCGAGATCGCGTTGGCGGCCTCGTCGACTTCCAGCAGGGTCATATCCATGCCGCCGGTCACGTTGACCAGCACGGCCTTGGCGCCCTTCAGCGAGACTTCGTCCAGCAGCGGGTTGGCGATGGCGTTCTGAGCGGCCATCAGGGCGCGGTCTTCGCCGGTGCCCTCGCCGGTGCCCATCATCGCCTTGCCCATCTCGGTCATGACCGTGCGGACGTCGGCGAAGTCGAGGTTGATCAGGCCCGGCAGGACCATCAGGTCGGTGATCGAGCGGACGCCCGAGTGCAGCACCTGGTCGGCCATGCCGAAGGCTTCGGCGAAAGTCGTGCGCTCGTTAGCGACGCGGAACAGGTTTTGGTTCGGAATGACGATGAGGGTGTCGACGTAACGCTGCAGTTCCTGAATGCCGCTGTCGGCCAGGCGCATGCGGTGACGGCCTTCGAAGTGGAAGGGCTTGGTCACGACGCCGACGGTCAGGATGCCGCGCTCACGGGCGCACTTGGCGATGATCGGGGCCGCGCCGGTGCCGGTGCCGCCGCCCATGCCGGCGGTGATGAACACCATGTGCGCGCCGTCGAGGTGCTCGCCGATCTCGGGGAAGGACTCTTCCGCGGCGCTCATGCCCACTTCCGGGTGCGCGCCGGCGCCCAGGCCTTGGGTCACTTGCACGCCCAGCTGGATCCGCCGATCGGTTTTGGCGAATTGCAGCTGCTGCGCGTCGGTGTTGGCCACCACGAACTCGACACCCTCGAGGCCAGCCTCGATCATGTTGTTCACGGCGTTGCCGCCAGCGCCGCCAACACCAAAGACCACGATGCGCGGCTTCAGCTCGGTCGTACGCGGCGCGGAAAGAGAAATAGCCATGGGACCCTCGCGTCCTTACGCCGAAATCGTCAAATTAGACCTCGGCGACACCAATCGCCGGGGAGCGCCTCGACGATCGTGTTAACAGAACAACCACCATCGTTAATCGGCGGTTAACTGCATAATCTGAGTCGGGGTCTGGTCGAGCGCGGCCGTGGGATAAATTGTGGTCTATCAACAGAAAACCCAAGGGAACCAAGGGCTCTACAACTATCCACAGCCGAGTGCGACCGAACGACGCTGACCGCCTCATCTCATGAATATAAGGCGTTTAGAGCAGCAAAAAGGCCCATCCGAGATGCTCGGAGGGGCCTTTAAAGTTAAACAGTACAGTTAATCACGCTTAAGGTTCGAGACCGCGGTCGCGCCCCAGTCTAGAGGTTGTCGCGCAACCAAGCGGCGGCGCGCGAGATCGGGCTGGCGTTGGGATCCAGGGGACGCTTGCGAGCGACGCCGCCAGCCAAGGCCTTCGAGGACACGGCCTCGCGCGGACCGAAGGCGGTGCGGTGCAGCGTGCCAGCGGCGGCGCAGAAGGCGGGGCCCGAAGCGGCGTCGGCCAAATGAGGAACCCTACGCGGACGGCCCAGGCGCACGGGGCGATCGAAGACCCGCACGGCCACTTCCCGCACGCCGGCCAGTTGGCTGGCGCCGCCCGTCAGCACGATGCCCGCGCCCGGTTCGACCGGCGCGCCGGAAGCCTTCAGGCGTTCGCGCAGCAGCTCCAACGTCTCCTCGACGCGGGGCTGGATGATGCCCTTCAGCAGAGAGCGCGGCGCGATCACCGGACCCGCGCCCGGATCGTCGCCGCGCGGCGGCGCCTCGATCATCTCGCGGTCCTCGTTGGCCGAGGCGATGGCGCTGCCGTGCAAGGTCTTGATGCGCTCGGCGCCGATCACCGAGGTCTGCAGGCCGCGGGCGATGTCCTGCGTGACATGTCCGCCGCCGACGGCCAGGCTGTCGACATGGCAGAGCGCGCCGTTGTTGAACACGGCCACCGAGGTCGAGCCGCCGCCCATGTCGATGCAGACGGCGCCGAGGTCCATCTCGTCCTCTTCCAGGGCCGCCAGGGCCGAGGCGAACGGCGCGGCGACAACGCCCTCGAAGCTCAGGTGAGCGCGTTCGACACAGTGGGCCAGGGTGTGGAAGATGTTCTCGTTGACCGAGACGACCAGGAGCTCGAGCCCCAGCGAACGGCCGAACATGGCGCGCGGGTCGCGAATGCCGCGCTGGCCGTCGACCGACCAGGCGATCGGCAAGAGGTGGATCGGCTTGCGGCCGGGAATACGCACCTGAGCCAGGGCCGAGGCGATGGCGCGCGACAGGTCGCCGTCCGAGATCGGACGGGCGCCCAGCGAGACCTGGGCGTGGACGCGGTGGCTGGCCAGCTGGCCGCCGGCCGTGCAGACGCTGACGCCCTGGACGTTGACGCCGGCCACGGTCTCGGCGCGCTCGACGGCTTGAGCGATCGCCTGCGCGGCTTCGTCCAGATTGACGATCGCGCCGCCGCGCACGCCGCGCGACTGGACGTAGCCGACGCCCGAGGTCGTCAGTGTGCGGTTCTCGCGGTGGACCCCGTCAGGCTTCATGATGAAGCACGTCACCTTGGACGCGCCCAGATCGACGGCCGCGATGGCGGGCTGGCGCACAAGCGTCGCCTTCAGGCCCTCGCGAGCCTGTTTCCGGTCCTCCATTCGCGACATCGCTATCGTCACCTCAGCCCATCAATTCCACTACGCCCCGCCGGCCGCGGGCTGCCCAGGCAGCGCCGCGTCGCGAGGTCTCACAGCCACCATTTCGGGGTCGCGCAGATCGATCCGCGCGAAACCCATGTCCAGGATTCTCTGCCGCTGGTCGAGCTGATCCAATTGAATCAACGCGGATTCTTCGTCAATGGCCGGCAGCTGAATTAGCGAGCCGTCCTTCAATCGAAGATCCCAGCGACGGTCGTCCACCCGCACCAGCGCCTCGAGCCGATCACGCAGGCGGGGACGCGAGGCCACCGCCGGCAAGAT
Source organism: Caulobacter segnis (assembly GCF_031454995.1). GTDB lineage: Bacteria > Pseudomonadota > Alphaproteobacteria > Caulobacterales > Caulobacteraceae > Caulobacter > Caulobacter segnis_E. The sequence continues at coordinate 85,303 of NZ_JAVDRV010000009.1, forward strand.
CAGGCCCGCGGCCTGGTCGGCGCCCTGCCCCACCACCAGCGGCAACTGGGGGAAACGGGCGGGGTCGGCTTCGCTGATCACCCGCCCCTCGGCGTCGATCACCTTCATCCGGCCCTGGTTCTGCCAGACCGCCAGCGCCGGCCGCTCCTGGACGGAGATCAGCACGGTGTCGGGCAGCATCCGCACGACCTGGACGTCCTTGACCCAGCCCACGCCCTGGAGCCGAGCGCGCACGCCAGCCAGGTCCATGCCCAGCGTCGGCTGGTCGAGATAAAGGCCGGAAGCCTTCAGGATATCCGCCTGGGCCGCCGAGGACGCTCCCCGGATGTGGACCGTCTTCAGCTTGAACCCGGCGGACGCGAACGCGCCGTCGACGCCATGAGCCATCGCCGCGCCGATACGCTCGGCGCGGTGCCCCGTGGCCAACATCACCACCAATCCGAGACCCAAGGCCGCGCCCGCGACGCTCAGGGCGACCGTGGGCGATAGGCCCACGCCCTTGGCGGCGTGCAGCTTGGCGGCCGGCTGCGCGCCTCGCGGCGCGGCCCGACCCTTGCTCGGACTTGCGGGCGCTTCGGCCCGGGGTCGCCTAGGCTTAGGCGGTCCCCCCCGCGTTACGGCGGGCATAAGCGTCCTCCACGATCCATAGAACCAACTGATCAAACGGAATCCCGACGTGGGCGGCCTGCTCGGGAGCGAGCGAGGTCGGAGTCATGCCGGGCTGCGTATTGACCTCTAGAAGGACCAGAATGTCGTTAATGTCGTCATAACGAAGATCGGACCGGGTCACACTTCGACAACCAAGAGCGGTGTGGGCCAACTCGGCCATCCGCATGGCGCGATCCCTTACGCCATCGGGGATTGGGGCCGGCAGGACGTGGATCGAGCCCCCTTCGGAGTACTTGGCCTCGTAGTCATAAAAACCTGTGGATGCACGAATATCGGTGACCGCGAGGGCTCTGGGACCTTTCGCCTCACCCATCACGGCGACCGCCAGCTCCAGGCCGCGGATGTACGGCTCGACCATGACCTCCTCGCCGAAGGTCCACGACGGCGCGCCGACGTCTTCCGGAGGACGGTTGGCGCCTTCCTTGACGATGAACACGCCGACCGAGGAGCCCTCGGCGTTCGGCTTGACCACGTAGGGCGGCGGCAGGACATGGTCGCGGGCCACGTCGTGGCGGTTGAAGAGGCCGCCGCCGGGCACGACGACGCCGGCCGCCGCCAGCACGGCCTTGGCCTTGGCCTTGTCCATGGCGAGCGCGGAGGCCAGGACGCCGGAGTGGGTGTAGGGCAGCTTCAGCGTTTCCAGCACGCCCTGGACGCAGCCGTCCTCGCCCCATTCGCCGTGCAGGGCGTTGAAGACGAGGTCCGGCTTGGCCGCCGTCAGCACCTGGGCGATGTCGGGGCCCGCGTCGATCCGCGTGACCTTGGCTCCCAGCCGTTCCAGCGCGTCGGCGCATTCGGCGCCCGAGACCAGGCTGACCTTGCGTTCCGACGAGGGCCCGCCCAGCAGGACGGCGATATGGCGGCCAGAGAGGGGCTGCTGGGTCATTTGGCGGGAGACTCTTTGGAAGGCTGTGGCGTTCAGCCACTCCTAGTCAGCCCGGACGCGCCTGCCAACCGCAAGACGCGCAACAAAGCCGTGTCATCCCGGCCGCAGTGAAACGGAGAGCCGGGACCCAGGGGCCGCCACATAGCGCTTGGCCCCTGGGTCCCGGATCGACCCTGCGGGCCGTCCGGGATGACACTGTATTTTCCGATGTTTGGCGAAGGTGACTTTGCCTTAGTGCGCCGCCGAAGCCGCCGCCGGCTTCAGCGCGCGGAAGTCGATGTCGCTGTCGGCGACCAGATAGATCAGGCTGGTCCAGGCGGCGACGTTCTGGGCCAGCTGCAGCGGATCGACCTTGTTCAGCGTGTCGTCGGCGGTGTGGTGGTAGTCGAAGTAGCGGCTGGCGTCCTGCTCCAGCGCGAAGGACGGAACCCCGGCCTGCTCCAGCCCCGCGATATCGGCGCCGCCATGGGTGGCGGGCTGACGGCTCACGTAGATCTTGAGCGGCGCCAGCACGTTCGCCGCCGTCGTCGCCAGCGGGTGGCTGGTCGCGCCGGCCGGCAGGTTCAGGGCATAGATCCGGTCGGCGCCGCTGTCGCTCTCGCCCGCCAGGACGATCTTGGAGACCTCGTCCTTGTGCGCGGCGATGTAGGCGTCGGACGAACCGCCGCTTTCTTCGGAGCCCCACATGACGACGCGGATCGTGCGCTTGGGATGCTTGGGCAGGTCGCCGATCAGCTTGGCGGCGGCCGTGGTGATGCCGATGCCGGTGGCGTCGTCGAGCGCGCCGGTGCCGACGTCCCAGCTGTCCAGGTGGCCGCCGATGACGATCACCTCGTCCGGCTTTTCCGAGCCCTTGATGTCGCCCGAGATGTTCCAGGCCACGTCGTTGGGATCGGTGGTCGAGGCCAACTTCAGCTTGATGCGCAGCGGCCCCTTCTTGGCCAGGCGCTCCAGTTGCTCGGCCTCGGGCACCCCGATGGCGGCGGCCGGGATGGTGACCACGCCCTCGCCAAAGCCAGTGACGCCGGTGTGCGGCACGGTGGAGTCGGAGGTCGAGACCGAACGGATCAGCAAGGCGACCGCGCCGCGCTTGGCGGCCTCGGTCGGGCCCAAGCGGCGGGAGATGCCCGCCACGCCATAGCCCGAGCCGTCCTGGGCGCGGACCATCGGCTGGGTGATCACGGCGATCTTGCCCTTCAGCGCGCCCTCGGGGGCGGCGATCATCTCGGCATAGGTGCGGAACAGGGCGACCTCGGCCTCGATCCCGGCGGGCGGGGTCGGCACGGTGCGGCCCAGGCCCACGATGTCCAGCTTCATCGGATAGGGGGCGACCAGCTGGGCGCTCTCCTCGCCACGCGTCCACGACGGCTTGGCGAATTCCTCGACCTTGATGTTGGTGAAGCCCAGCGCCTTGAACTTGGCCACGCCCCAGTCCTTGGCGCGCTCCATGGCCGGCGAGCCCACGACGCGCGGGCCGATGCTGGTGGTCAGGTCCTCGGTGATGTCCCAGGCGGTGCGGTCCAGCAGCGCCTTGTCGCGCAGCGCTTCGGCGGTGCGGACGTCTTGAGCGTGGGCGGCGCCCGACAGGAGGGCGAAAACGGCCGAAGCGGCCAGCAAGCGACGATACATAAGCAAGAACTCTCCCCAATGACGCGGAAGTCATAGCACCGGTTCACGCCGCGGGGAGTCAGCAATGGGGTGGCGGGCGCGAAAGCGGCGGCTTGGCCAGGAACTGGGCAGGCGCGCGACATCGCCGCTTCACGCGGGTGGCCCGCTGAAGGGATGGAAGGGGATGCGGAGCGCCCGGGCGACGCCCGGAGTAGGGTTTGAGTTTGTACCGTTTCGACGAAGCTCGAACGCTCCGCGCAGTCGTTATCCGGTGAGCCTTCGACGCGCGGGGTTTTAACCCGCTTCCGAAAGAGGCCCCCGGCGGGCGGGCCGGGCTGGCGACCCGGTCCCCGGACCGTCCGGGCGATTTCAGCCCGAACCTTGATCCCGCTCGACCACCCCCGACAGCCGTCACGATCGCCGGCCGGACGTCCCTTCCAAGCCATCGGGTGAGGAAGAGTATGGCGGGGGATTCAACGCGGATCACAGAGCGGCGTGTAAAAGTGAGAAGTGATTGAAATCGTTCGGTTCGATTCCGGATACGCGGATCATAGAGCGCCGCGAACGCTCGTAATCCGGCTCTCCTCCCCCTCCGGGGGAGGGGGACCGCCGAACGGCGGTGGAGGGGCCAGCCGAACCGGCGACGCCCCCGTCAGATCAGAATAGCGCGCGTCCCGCAGACCACAGGATGTATCCCCGCCGCGCAGAGCCCCCTCCACCCGCGTTCGCGGGTCCCCCTCCCCCGATGGGGGAGGAGAGAAGGAGAATGCCCTACCCCGCGCGCCCGATCCGCTTGATTTCCCAGTCCAGCTGGACGCCGGTCTTGGCCTTGACGTCGGCGCGGACGGCCTCGCCGAGGCCTTCCAGGTCCGCCGCCGTCGCCTCGCCGGTGTTGATCAGGAAGTTGCTGTGCAGCGGCGAGAACATCGCGCCGCCAAACGGCTTGCCGCGCCAGCCGGCCTCGTCGACCAGCTTCCAGGACGAGTGGCCCGGCGGGTTCTTGAAGGTCGAGCCGCCGGTCCTTTCGCGGATCGGCTGGGTGGTCTCGCGGCGGGCGGTGATCTCGGCCATGCGGGCCTTGATCGCCTCGGGCGCGTCGGCGGTCCCCTCGAAGATCGCGTCCAGCACGATCACCGTCTCGCCGTCCTGCAGGGCGCTGTGGCGGTAGGTGTAATGGAGATCCTCGACCGAGAGCTCGCGCACGACGCCGCCGCAGTCCATGACCCGGACCGACTTGACCACGTTGACGGTCTCGGAGCCGTAGCAGCCGGCGTTCATGATCACCGCCCCGCCGATCGTGCCGGGAATGCCGGCGTAGAACTCCAGTCCCGCGATCCCGGCTTCCGCCGCCTTGCGAGCCAGGATGGCGTCGGGCACGGCGCTGCCGGCCTTGATGCGGTTGTCGCCCAGGGGCTCGACCGTGTTGAAACCCTTGCCCAGGCGGATGATCACGCCGTCGACGCCGCCGTCGCGGACCAGCAGGTTCGAGCCGACGCCGATCGCCATCACCGGCACGCTGGGATCCAGCGCCTTCAGGAAGTCCGACAGGTCCTGCTCGTCGGCCGGCAGGAACACGACGTCGGCCGGACCGCCGACGCGGAACCAGGTGAACGGCGCCAGCGGCTCGTCGATCAGCAGCTTGCCGCGGACGGTCGGGAGATCGGTCTTCCAGCTCACTTCGTCAAAGCTTCCAGCTGGCCCGGCAAAGCGTAGGCCCAGGTGGTGATGTCGCCGGCGCCCAGCAGCACGACGAGGTCGCCGCTCGTCGCCTCGGCGGCGATCAGGCGCGGCAGGGCCGTCGGGCTTTCCAGCGGCAAGGCCCGGCGGTGGCCGAACTTCTTGAGGCCTTCGACCAGGGCGTCGCGATTGACACCCTCGATCGGCTGCTCGCCGGCGGTATAGACGTCGGCCACGATCACCGTGTCGGCGTCGTTGAAGCACGAGCTGAACTCGGTCATCAGGTCGCGCAGGCGGGTGTAGCGGTGCGGCTGGACCACGGCGATCACCTTGCCGGTCGACACGGCGCGGGCGGCCTTCAGCACGGCGGCGATCTCGACCGGGTGGTGGCCGTAATCGTCGACCACGCGGATCCCGTTCGCGACGCCGGTCGTGGTGAAGCGGCGCTTGACCCCGCCAAAGCCGGCCAGGCCCTTGGCGATCGAGGCGGCGTCGACGCCCAGCTCGCGCGCCACGGCGACGGCGGCCGCGGCGTTCAGCACGTTGTGGTGGCCGGCCATCGGCATCTTCAGGCCGTCATAGCGGACGACCTCGCCGTCGCGCGGCGAGACCACGATGTCGAACTTGGCGCCGTCCGGGCCCATCTCGATGTTCGAGACCCGCACCTCGGCCTGCGGGTTGGTGCCGTAGGTGACCAGGCGACGGTTCTCGATCCGCGAGGTCAGGGCCTGCACTTCCGGGTGGTCGGTGCAGACGGCCGCGAAACCGTAGAACGGGATGTTCTGGATGAAGTCCTGAAAGCCCTTCTTCACCGCGTCGAAGTCGCCCCAGTGATCCAGGTGCTCGGCGTCGATGTTGGTGACGATCGCCACCGTCGACTTCAGGCGCAGGAACGAGCCGTCGCTTTCGTCGGCCTCGACGACGATCCAGTCGCCCTCGCCGACCTTGGCGTTGGTGCCGTAGGCGTTGATGATGCCGCCGTTGACGACGGTGGGGTCCATGCCGCCGGCGTCCAGCAGGGTGGCGACCATCGAGGTGGTGGTGGTCTTGCCGTGCGTGCCGCCCACCGCGATCGAGAACTGCAGGCGCATTAGCTCGGCAAGCATCTCGGCGCGGCGCACCAGCGGCAGGCGCTTGTCGCGGCCGGCGACCATTTCCGGGTTATCGGCCTTCACGGCCGTCGAATAGACGATGGCCGAGGCGCCCTCGACGTGAGCGGCGTCATGGCCGATGAAGATGCGCGCGCCGAGCTTCTCGAGCCGTTCGGTGTTGGCGCTGGCCTTGGCGTCGCTGCCCTGAACGGTGTAGCCGATACGCAGCATGATCTCGGCGATGCCGGACATGCCAATGCCGCCGATGCCGATGAAGTGCACGGGGCCGAGTTCGAAGGGGACGGGGCGTCGACGCTGGATCATGACGAGCCGATTAGACCAATTCCGCGCGGCGCGAAACGCCCTGTTGGCCATCACTTTGTGGACGGGGCCGGCGATGGCCCAAACAGCCTCCCCGCCAGCCCCGCTTGAGCTGCGGCTGGCCGACGTCGGCCGCTTCGCCGTGTTTGTCGACATGGGCGGCGTCCAGTGGACGGGCCGCGTGGCCAAGCTTCGCGTGCTGCAGGTCGCCGAGGGCGGCTTCAAGGCGGGGGCGGAGGAATTCTGGGGCGGCTGGCGTCACGAGGTCATCGACTGCGACGCCCGCGCCATCGCCCACGCGGGCTTTTCCAGCATCCGGGCCGGCGGCCGCGAGGGCCCGCTGACCGGCGACCAGCGTCCGGCCCAGCCCCTGCCAGCGGGCAGCGCGGACGAGGCCGTCGCCAAGGTGGTCTGCGACGGCTGGCGGCCCTATGCAACCATACCGGTCTCAACTAGCGTAGCGCTAGCTGTAGCTACCGGGCGTCCACTCATCGAGAGCGGCGCTGAGCCGTGAGCAGCAAAAATAGGAGCGTTCCGTGCGGCGTCTAGCAACGGCCTTCCTCAGCCTAGGCCTGATGATTGGCCAAGCCGGAAGCGCCTTTTCCGCGCCCATCGACAGAGGGGCGGTAAAGTTGCCCGAAGGACGTATGCTACTCGTCGCCACCAATCAAATGGGCGCGGTAATGATCAGCCTCGACAACATGGCGAGGGATAGCCATGGCGCTGTGGTTCTCGTCTATCGAGTTTTCGATCCACCGCGCGTCCTTGAAGGCGGTCCAACCATCACTGAAGAAGCCGAAGCGCAGCGCTTCGATTGTGACGCGCAGAACTATCAAAGCCTTGGCTCGTCACAATACAATGCCGCTGGCGAGGAAGTCCTTTGGACTGAAGAGGAGCCAACCAAACCCGTGCGCGAGCGCACAATGACCTCCCGCGTCGCGGATGTCGTTTGCGGTAAGGTTCAGCTTCCCAGCGGAAATATCGCCAAGGATCGAGCAACCGCTAAGGCCATGGTGGCCCAGAGTAGAGCGGCCGGCCGCTGATCGACACCGGCGCCGAGCCCTGAACACGAAAAAGCCCCCGCCGGCGGACCGGCGGGGGCTGTTTTGTCGCGAAACCTAAGCGAGGCTTACGCGCCGCCCGGGAAGCGGAACGGGACCTTCACGGTGCCGGTCTTGGCGCCCATCGGCAGCTTTTCGGCGATGCACATGGCGGCCTTGTCGAAGCCCTTGCCGCCAGCGCTGTTGTCGACGACCTTGCAGTCCGACAGCTTGCCGTCCACGGCGTTGCATTCCAGCATCACCTGGGCCGCGTCGCGGGTGTTGGCGAATTGCTGCAGGCAGCGGCCCATTTGGTCTTCGAAGCCGCCGGCGGCCGAAGCGGCCTGAGCGACGAAGAAGCTGCCGGCGAGACCCGCCGCGATCGCGATAGAGAATTTCATAAGACGCCCATCCCTTGTGTGCGGCGAACCAAACTGATGGGCGCTTTGTCGCAGAGAAGAGCTAATGAACGGCCAAGCATCGCGGTTAATTGTTCGCGAACATAGTGAATGGCGCGCGGACATTAAGCTTAAGCCGCGACGCGGACGGCCACGCGTTTAGCGGGCCGTCCTTTCCACGAGATCCGCGAGCGCCTGGGCGGCGTCGGGCTTGGCCACCGAGCGCGCGCCGGCCGCCATCCGCCCCAGACGCTCCGGATCCTTCAGTAGGGCGTTCAAGGCGCCGGCCATGGCGTCGACCGTCAGCTCGTCCTCGAGACACACGGCCGCGCCGCCCGCCTCTTCCAGGAGCTTGGCGTTGAAGCGCTGATGGTCGTCGGCGGCGATCTTCAGCGGCACCAGGATCGAGGGCCGGCCCGCGACCGCCAGCTCGGTGCAGGTCGAGGCGCCCGAACGGCCGATCACCAGGTGCGACTGGCGCAGATAGCCGGCCATGTCGCGGAAGAACGGCGCGACCTCGCAGTCGACCATGGCGTTGCGATAGGTCTTGCGAGCCTGCTCCATGCTCTCGGGACGGGCCTGCTGGAACACCTTCAGGCGCGAGCGCAGGTCCTCGGGCAGCTTGGCCACGGCCTCTGGGATCAGTTCGGACAGCAGACGCGCGCCTTGGCTGCCGCCGGTGACCAGGACGCGCAGCTGCACTTCCGGCGGCAGATACGGCGTGTCGTAGAGCTCGCGCACGGGCGGACGAACCGGGTTGCCGACCACGTGCGCGCGGGCCTTCACGGCCGGCTTGGCCATCTCCAGGATCGGGAAGGCGCAGGCGACCTCGTCGACCCGCGGCGCCAGGAAGCGGTTAACCCGGCCCAGCACGGCGTTCTGTTCATGAATAACGGTGCGGCGGCCCTGGCTCAGCGCGCCCAGCAGGGCGGGCAAGGCGGGGTAGCCGCCAAAGCCCACGACCACGGCGGGATCCAGCCGCTTGAACGCCGCCCGCGCCTCCAGCACGCCTTGCAGCACGACGAAACCGGCCTTGACCATGCCCAGCGGATCGTTGGCCTTGGCGGTGGCGGCCGACAGAGCCAGGCGCTCTTGGGCCGGGAACTTGTCGGCGTAGAGCGCGCCGCGCTCGTCGGTGGCCAGCACGATCCGCCAGCCGCGCGCGGCCAGCGCCTCGGCCAGGGCCTGGGCGGGAAACAGGTGTCCGCCGGTTCCTCCGGCGGCGACGACAGCCAGCTTGCTCATATCAGGCGTAGGCGCTCTGCTGGGCGAGCTCGCCCGTCATACCGTAGGCGCCGGGGCGCTTGCGAACCAAGGCCAGGGCCATGCCCAGCGTCAAACCCATCGCGAGCATCGAAGAGCCCCCGTAACTGATGAACGGCAGCGTCATGCCCTTGGTCGGGATCATGTTCAAGTTCACCGCGATATTGATGATGGCCTGCTGACCCAAAAGGACGAAAAGGCCGGCAGCCGCGACCTGTTCGAACGGATCGTTCAGCTTCATGGCCTTGTAAAGGCCGCGCACCACGACGAAGGCGAACAGCGCGATCAGGGCCCAGGAAAACACCAAGCCGTACTCCTCGGCGGCGACCGAATAGATGAAGTCGGTGTGCAGGTCGGGCACGTGGCGCTTCATCACCCCCTCGCCCGGCCCCCGGCCGAACAGACCGCCGGCGCGGATGGCCTCGGCGGCGCGGGTGATCTGGTGGGTGTCGGCCTGGTCGGGGCTGAGGAACTTCTGCACCCGCGCATGGACGTGGTCGAACAGGAAATAGGTCGAGCACAGGCCCGCGATCGCGACCCCGCCCAGTCCCATGATCCAAGAGATCGGCACGCCGGCCATCCAGAAGGCCGCGCCGAACGCGACCGTGATCAGGACGGTCTGGCCCACGTCCGGCTGCACCAGCAGCAGGGCCACGGCGATGAAATAGAGCAGGAAGGCGATCGAGACGCCCGGCACCCCCTCGCCCTTCTGGCCCTCGGAGAACATCCACGAGACCAGCACGATCAAGGCCGGCTTCATGAACTCGGAGGGCTGCAGGGTGAAGCCGCCGAACTGCAGCCAGCGCGTGGCGCCCTTGGCGTTATGGCCGATGAACGGCAGGGCGATCATGATCGCGATCGCGCCGATATAGATGAAGAAGGCCGCGCGCCGGATGCCCTTGGGCGACAGCATCGACACCACCAGCATCAGCACGGTCGAGGCGCTGGCGAAGAAGCACATGCGCAGCGCGAAGTGGAACTGGTCCTCGATGCCGATGCGCTGCGCCGCCGCCGGGCTCGAGGCGAACGACAGCAGCATGCCCAGCGTCGCCAGGATGGCGGTCGCCCCCAGCAGCCAGCGATCCGTCGTCCACCACCACAGGCCGATCGCGGTGCGGTCGGTGCGGGCGAAGGCGTGTGTCGCGTTGGAGGCCATGGGCGGAGAGTCGGGGCGCAGGGTTAATCAAACCTTGCTTGACCACGGCGAGACCGTGGAAAAGCGCGCGCAATCTAGCCCGTCAGCGCAATTCGAAATAGGCCGTGTCGCCGCCCTCGGTATGGGCGATTACCGCCACCCGCAGCACCAAACCGTCATCGAGGGTCAGCCGGCACTCTCCGGCGCGAAAGGCGCGTCGCAGAAGGTCTGGCTCGGCCACCACGCTACCCTTGCCGCCCTTCTTGGCGGTCTGCCCGTCCGCGAACAGGATCGAGAACGCCACCGGCTGCTCCTCGCCCGACAGTCCCAGGGCGCCGAGCCCCGTACGAGGCGCTTTCGCAACCTTGATCATACCCATGTAAATTCCTCGATTTAAGAAGAGTATTTAGGACAAAATTCGCGACAAGCAAAAATAAAACTCAAAAAATCTTGCCATTACCGGGATAGTTGGCCACAATTGGGCGGCATATAGCCGTGATTTCGAAATTGATCCGCGCCCATTTATCTGGCTTCGCGGATCGAATTTCCTCCCCGATAGATTATGCGATCGGCGCGTCCGCGTCGTTTTTCACGAAAGAATCCATGTTCTCATCACAAGACATCGGTCACACGCAGCGACAGAAAACCGCCGCCGAGGCCAAGGCGGCGCTTCTGGCCAAGTTCAAGCCGCGCGAGGCCAGCGTCGATCCACGCTTCGAGGAAAGGGCCGCCCTGCGCGCCGCGGAACTCAGCCAGGTCCGGCGGGACCGCGCCGAAGCCAGGGCGTCGCACCGTCAGGCCGTGGCGGACGCCGCCCAGGCGCTGGTCGACACCGCCGATGCTCTCGCCGCGGACGCCCTGGCGGCCAAGCGTGGCGAGCGCAAGGAGCGCAAGGCTCTGTCCGCCGCCGAGGCCAAGGCCAAGCGCGACGCGCGCTACGCCGCTCGCAAGGCGCGTTGATCCATGGCCCGCAAACCGAACTACGACTTCGAGCGCAAGGAGCGCGAGCGTCAGAAGGCCGCCAAGGCCGCGGAGAAGGCGGCCGCCAAGCGACCGCCGGCCAATGACGAGGACGCTTCCAACGGCGACGCCTAGAGGGTGGGGCCTTGCTCCGGAGAACATCCGGACAAGGCTTCGCTTGAATTCCCACACGGCTAGGTAATCATGCCCCCATGGGGGAGCGATCTGTGGCGGACGGCGGCTCTGACGAAACGGTTCTCGAAGGCGTCGGCGCGTATTTCCTGAGCGTCGTCGAGGCCAGCCAGGATTGCATTCGCGTCATTAGCCCCGCCGGTCGCATCGAATACATGAACACCCGCGGCAAGCAGCTACTGGAAATCGACGACTTCGAGGCCCACAACCGTGATCGCTACTGGCCGGACATGTGGCACGTGGAAAGTCGCGCCGCGGTCGAGACGGCGCTCCAGGCCGCGCTAGAGGGCCGCGCGGTGGCCTTCCGCGCCTACAACCCGACCGCCAAGGGCGCGCCGCGATGGTGGGAGACCACGGTCTCGCCCATTCTGGTGGACGGCAGGGTCGTACGCGTCCTGGCGACCTCGCGCGACGTGACCAGCGCGCGCCTGGCCGAGCGCCATCGCCAGTTGCTGGTCAACGAGCTGAACCACCGGGTCAAGAACACCCTGGCCACCATCCAGTCGATCACCCAGCAGTCCCTGCGCAACGCCGGCGTCGAGAGCGCCGTGCGCGACGCGCTGGAGGGCCGGCTGATGGCGATCGCCGCCACCCACAACGTGCTGACCGACCAGAACTGGTCCGCCGCCAGCCTGCGCCAGATCGTCGACGGCTCGGTGATCCCCTACCGCTCGAACCCGAGCCAGCTGACCGTGGCCGGCCCCGACCTAAAGGTCTCGCCCAAGACGGCCGTGGTCATGGCCCTGGCCTTCCACGAGCTGGCGATCAACGCCCTGAAGTACGGCGCTCTGTCGGCGGCCGCGGGCCATGTGGACGTTACCTGGACGATCGAGCCCGAGGATCATCTGCATATCGAATGGCGCGAGCGCGGCGGCCCGCCCGTGCGCCAGCCCGAACGCCGAGGCTTCGGTTCGCGGATCGTCGAGGCCGCCCTGCCGGGGGAGCTGGCCGGCACGGTGTCGGTGGACTACCGCCCCGACGGCCTGCGCTGCTCGATCGACGCGCCCCTGTCGGCCTTGGACAAGGCGGATGCGTTCATGCCGCTGGGGTGAGGAGCTGGGCGGATCGAGGCCCGGCCCGCCCTTGTCCCGTTACGCCCGCCATGGAGGCGGGAACAACGGACCTTTTCGATGTCTTCCATGGGTGGATGGCGGACAAAGCCGAACCGGCAGACCCAAAGCCTCGACAGCATGTGGCTTGGGCTGTCCTTATACTTTTCTTACGTTTGTGGCGAGCGCGGGGTGACGGCTACTGCACCATCCCATGACCCGCCTCACTTCGCCTCTACTTCCAGGTCGGCGGCCTGAGTTCTTCCAGGCCGTCACCCACGCGCGTCCGGACTTCTCGTTCGGCAGCCTCGGGGGATTGTATACGGTCATGCTCTTCCTGCCGGAGGCGCCGGATCGGGCGGCGGCCGCGCTCCGGACGCTGCGCGCGGAACGCGACCTGCTCGACGACGAGAATCGCGTCGCTTTCACCGTGACCCGGGACGAGGCGGCCTTTCTGGCGTTGGAGCCCGAGCTGCCCGGCATTCGTCATTTCCACGACCCCGACGGTTCCATCGCGGATCGGTTCGGGGTGCGCGCCCCCGGAGGCGGGACGCTGGGTCACTGGTTTCTGCTGGACCCGTCGCTGCGGGTCGTCCTGGCCGCGCCGCTGGAGAAAAGCCAGCCGATCTTCGATCGTCTGCGCGTGGCGGGTCCAGCGGAAAACTACGCCGGCGTGCCGATCCACGCCCCAGTCTTGATCGTGCCCCGGGTGTTCGAGCCGGAGCTTTGCCGGACCCTGATCGACTACTACCGAGCCGACGGCGGAGACCCGTCGGGCGTGATGCGCGAGATCAACGGCATGACGGTAGGGGTGCTCGACACCTTCAAAAAGCGCCGGGACGCGACCATTACCGACGAGACGCTGCAAAAGACCATTCAGAACCGCGTCTTTCACAACCTGCTGCCCGAAATCGAGCGCGCCTTCTCATTCAAGGCCACGCGCATGGAGCGCTATATCGTAGCCTGCTACTCCGCCCAGGACGGCGGCTACTTCCGGGCGCACCGCGACAACACGTCGAAGGGCACGGCCCATCGCCGTTTCGCCTGCTCGATCAACCTGAACGCCGAGGAGTTCGAGGGCGGGGACCTGCGCTTCGCCGAGTTCGGGCGGCGCACATACCGCCCCCCCACGGGCGGCGCGGTGATCTTCTCCTGTTCGCTGCTACATGAGGCCACGCCGGTCACGAGGGGAACCCGCTACGCCTTCCTGCCCTTCTTCTACGACGACGCGGCCGCGAAGATCCGCGAGGAGAACGCGCGCTACATCGTCCCAAACACCAGCACGTCGGCATCGGCGTAGGCCCGCGACGAGACCTCCAAGCAACGCGCGGGGTCAGTCTGACGGATCGCGCAGCCGATAGCCGAGCCCCTGCTCGGTCAGGATCAATCGAGGCCGGGACGGGTCGTGCTCCAGCTTCTGCCGCGTCTGGGCGACCAGGACCCGGATAGCCTGCTGCTCGACATTCATCCCCGGGCCCCAGACCGAATCCGCCAGCTGACGGTGGGTGACGATCAGGCCGACGTGTAGCGCCAGCGTCCGGACCAAGTCGTACTCGCGCTTGGTCAGGTGTATCTCTTGGTCCTCGATCCGGACGGTCCGCGTCAGAAAGTCGATCGACAGAGGCCCCAGGTTGAAGCTGGACTGGGACAGGAACCGCCGTTCCCTCCCTCGCATCACCGCCCGCAGCCGCGCCATCAGCTCGCCCACGGCGAAGGGCTTGTTGACGAAATCGTCGGCGCCGAGATCGAGCGCGGCGATCTTTTCCGTCTCCTGATGGCGCGCGCTCAGGACAATGATCGGGACCTCGGACCACTCGCGCAGCCGTGCGATGACCTCCTTGCCATCCATGTCGGGCAATCCGAGGTCCAGCAGGACGACGTCGCAGCCCTCCTGGGCGATCAGCCTTAATCCTTCCGCGCCCCTTTCGCAGCCGGACACCGACCAATTCTCGGCCGACAGAGCGGGTGACAAGGATCGGATGATCGCGGGCTCGTCTTCGATGAGAACCAGCCTAGGCATCGGCTACGCTTCCCTTCAGCCGCAGGGTGACAACCAGTCCCGAGGCGCCGTCCTCGCGCGGCCCGGCGGAAATCCCGCCGCCCATCGCCTTCATGAAGCCCCGAGCGACCGACAGCCCGATACCTGCTCCACGGCGACCGTCCGTCGGTCTCGCCTGCATGAAGGTTTCGAAGATGCGCGCCGTGTCCTCGAGCGGCACGCCGGGTCCGTTATCAATGATCGACAAATCAACCTGACGACCATCCGTCGCGACGTCGACGTCGATGTGCGCGTCCGCACCGGCATGGGTGAGGGCGTTGTCGATGACGTTGAACAGAACTTGTTCCAGCAACAGCGGATCGGCCTCGACCATGACGGTCTTCCCGGCCGATCCCGCAATGCCCAGTGTGGGCCGCCCGGCGCGGTGAGCGGCTTGGTCGAGCAGATCGGCGAGGTTGACCGGCGATACAGTCGGCCGCAGCGCTCCCGCCTGGATGCGGGTCAGGTTCAGCAGATTGCCGACGTAGCGATTGAGCCGGTCGGTCTCCCCGATGATGTCCGCGACCAGCCCCTGTCGCGTCGCCGGATCGAAGCGGTCATCGTAGTCCCGCAAGCTGGTGCTTGAGGCGAGGATTGACGCCAGGGGCGTGCGCAGGTCGTGCGACAGCGAGGCCAGAACCGCGTCCCTGAGGGCGGCGGCTTGGCGGTCAGCCTCGGTGCGGCTCCTGATCTGGCTCAGCCGGGCGCGCTCCAGCGAGACCGCGGCCAGATCGACGAGCACCTTGCAAAGCGCCTCGGTTCGCGGATCCGCTGGGTCGGCAGAGCGCCATGCGGCCACCGGCGCATCGGGGCTCGATCCGAGCCGACGCGCACGCCATGGTCCGCTTCGCCGGGTTGTCGCGGGGCCGCTCTCGCTGTCGATCAGCCCACGCCACGCGACATCATCCATCTCCTCGGAGGGTCTGTCTCCGCCCGGCAGGCAAACAACGACGGGGCCGCAGGTGACGGTCGCCAATCTCTGCTGAAGGTCGGCCAGGATCTGTTCCGGCTCGTCGGTCGCGGTCTGGGCCTGACTGGCTTCCAGCAGGGCGGCCAACTGGTCGGCTCGTTCACGCTCGATGCGCTCACTTTCCCGGACGCGCCCGGCCAAGCCCCCGGTCGTCAGCGCCACGACCAAAAACAGGGCTAGAGTCAGCACATCTTCCGGTCCGGCGAACTCGAAAGTGAAACGGGGTTCAGTCAAAGTGAAGTTGTAGCAAGCGAACGCCAAGATGGCGCCAAACAGCCCGGATCGGGCCCCAAACGCCAGCGCTGCTAGAAGAACAGCGCCAAGGAAAACCATGGAAAGCCGGGTGGTGCCGAACAAGCTGAACAGGATCGCACTGAAGAGCAACGCTAGCAAAATCAGCAGGACAGTCCCGCTGATTTGCGTGATGGGACCAAACCGTCTGAAGTCACTCGCAGCTTGAGGCGTCATACTCTCCGCACATAAATCTTGAACAACGCTCGCGGATTTTCCGTCGGCTGGTGAAATCGAGACCATCATGACGTAGTTCTCGAACCGGGTGACCGATTAGGCAAGCACACGTTCTTTATGCTCTCGCGGAGGCCCCGCTCGGAAAAAACGGAACGCCTTAGTGGCCGCCTAGGGTCGCAAGCCGCCCCCTACCCCGTGTCCCCCGTCAGCTCCCGCCGCGCCTTCTCCAGCTCTTCCGCATAGCGCCGCGTGACGTGGGCTTCGGTGATCAGGCCGATGACCTCGCCGCCTTCGTCCACCACGGCCAGTTCGTCGGCGCCGGTCTCGTCGAAGGCGGTCATGATCGCCTTGATCGACAGCTCGGGCGTCAGGGCGACGTCGGCGTTGGCGGCCAGCGACGCGAGCGGCGCCTCGCTCTCGGGCGGCTGGGCGTAGACGGCGGCCGTGGCGACGATCCCGGCGTAGCGGCCGGTCTCGCCGGTCAGAACGGCGCGCTTGGTCGAGCCCAGGGGGAAGCGGCGGCGGAACTCGGCCAGGCTGGTGGCGGCGGGGACGGTCTTGACGTCGCGGCGCATCATCTTGCCGGCGGTCAGGTTTCTCATCCACGACACGTCGTGAGCGCTGCGGATGGTCTCGCCGCGCAGGTGCAGCCGCCAGGTCGAGAACGAATAGCCGAAGGTCTCGCGCACCACGGCGCTGGCGATCAGCGAGGCGGCCAGGGTGGCGGCGGTGATCGTGAAGTCGCCCGTGGCCTCCAGCACCAGGAACGACATGGTGAAAGGTCCGCCGACGATGGCCACGCCCAGCGCGCCCATGCCGACCAGCGAGGCGGCGATCGGATCCAGCCGCCCCTCCCCGGCCACCACGCTCACGAGGTCCGAGAACGACTGTCCCATCAGCGCGCCCAGGAACAGGGCCGCGAAGAACAGGCCGCCCCGGAAGCCGAAACTCAGCGAGATGATCGAGGCCACCGATTTCATCAGGATCAGGACCAGGAGAAGCTTCAGCGGCAGGTCGCCATTGAGATCCAGATGCAGCGCGCCGTGACCACCGGACAAGGTCTGGGGCGTGACCATGGCCATGGCGGCCAGCGCGAGACCGCCGATCGCCGGCCGGGCCCAGCGCGGCGGCGCGGCCTTGGCGACCCAACGGTCGGCGACCGCCACGGCCCGCATCAGCGCCACGCCGAACAGCGCCGCGACCAGGCCCAGCAGCCCGTAGAGCAGGTAGTCGGTCCAGGACGAGATGGTCACGACCGAGGTCTTGATCAGATAGGGCGTGGAGCCCAGCGCCTTGGCGACCAGCACGCCGGCCAGGGCGGCGGCCGCGACGGGCGCGATGTTGGCGACGGTGTAGGCGCCAATGACGATCTCGAACGCATAGAAGGCGCCGGTCAGTGGCGCGCCGAACGCCGCGGCGATGGCCGCGCCCGCCCCGGCGCCGACCAGGATCCGCAGGTCGCCCCGTCGCAGACTGAGCTTCTGGCCCACCCACGACGCCGCCGCCCCGCCGGCCTGGGCGTAGGCGGCCTCCAAGCCCACCGAGGCGCCGCAGCCGTTGGAGATCAGGGTCTGGCCGCAGATAAAGGCGCTGTCGCGGATCGATAGCCGCCCGCCGTGCAGGGCGTTGGCCTCCACGGGGTCGACGGCGGGACTGGGGCGGAAGCGCAGGACGAGCGCGGTGAACAAGCCCAGCAGCAGGCCGCCCAGCGGAATGGCCAGCAACCTCCAAGGCTCGACCATGGCCTGAGCCGACAGGCGCTCGTCGGGATCGAAGGCGAACAGCCAGACCTGGGTTCCGTGCGCGAGCTTGGCCTGCAGCACCGCCAGGGCGCCGGCGGTCATGCCCACGACCGTGGCCACCGCGATCAGCCAGAGCTCCGACGAGCGGGTGCGGCGGCGCAGCCAGGCCAGCCACGGCAAGGCGTGACGGCGGGCGTCGCGGAAGGTGGCTCGCTCGGTCAGGGCGACGCGGAGGACCCGGCGCCAAGGATGGGATGCGGCGGCGGGGTCGGGGTTGGTCGTCTCCGCCGGCTCGCTCATGATCGTCTAGGCCACGGCGGCCTTGCCGCCGCCGACCAGGCCATTGACGGCGGCGCGGAACGCCTCGCCCCGCGCCTCGAAGTCGCTGAACTGGTCGAACGAAGCGCAGGCGGGCGAAAGCAGGACGATTGCCTCCTCACCGCTGGCGGCGGCGTCGGCATAGGCCTGTTGGACCGCCCTCTCCAGCGTGCCGCTCATCGCGACCTCGGCCTTGCCGGCCAGGGTCCAGGAGAACGGCTCGGCCGCCTCGCCGATCAGATAGGCCTTGGCGACGCGCGGGAAGAGGTCCTTCAGGTCGTCGATGCCGCCAGCCTTGGCGACGCCGCCGGCGATCCAATAGAACTTCGGATAGCTGGACATCGCCTGGCGCGCGGCGTCGGCGTTGGTGGCCTTGCTGTCGTTGACGAAGCGGACCTTGCCGATCTTGCCGACCGTCTCCATCCGGTGCGCCAGGCCCGGGAAGGTCATCAGCCCGTCGACGGCGTCCTGCATCGGAATGCCGATCGCCCGCGCGGCGGCGTAGGCGGCGGCCGCGTTCTGCCAGTTGTGGCGGCCCGGCAGGCTGCGGGCGCGCAAGAGGTCGGCGACCTCGACCACCCGCTCTCCTGTGGCGTCGTACAGCACACCCTGCAGGGCGTAGACGCCCCGGCCCATGGCCTTGCCGGCGCTGATCGGCCAGATGGTGCGGCGGTTGGCGGCGGTGATCTCGGTGCAGATCTGCTGGCACCAGGGATCATCGACCCCGATGATCGCCGTGTCGCCCTTGCCCTGGTTCAGGAAGATCCGGCGCTTGGCGGCGATGTAGCCGTCCATGCCGCCATGGCGGTCCAGGTGGTCGGGCGAGATGTTCAGCAGCACCACCGCGTCGGGATGCAGGCTGGAGGTCAGGTCCAGCTGATAGGACGACAGCTCCAGCACGTAGACCGCGCCGCCGTGCATGTCCTCCAGGCCCAGCACGCCCTGGCCGATATTGCCGCCGACCCGCGTGTCGCGGCCGGCCGAGGCGCACAGGTGGCCGATCAGGGCGGTGGTCGTCGACTTGCCGTTGGTGCCGGTGATGGCGATGATCTTCGGGCGCTTGTGGACCGGCGCGGCGGCGACCGTGCGGGCGAACAGCTCGATATCGCCCAGGATCTCGACGCCGGCGGCCTTGGCCTTCTGGACGGTCCAATGGGGCTTGGGATGGGTCAGGGGCACGCCCGGCGACAGCATCAGCGCATCGAACTGGCGCCAGTCGGCGGCCTCGAGGTCGACGACCGGGAAGCCCTCGGCGGCGGCGGCCTCGCGGCTGGCGACCTTCTCGTCCCAGAGGGCGACCTTGGCCCCGCCCGCGATCAGGGCGCGCGCCGCCGTGAGCCCGGTGCGGCCCAGGCCGAACACCGCGACGGTCTTGCCCTCGAAACCACGGACCGGGATCATCGACGCGCCTCCCCTACCGTAGCTTCAGGGTGGCGAGGCCGACGAAGGCCAGAATCATCGACACGATCCAGAAGCGGATCACGACGGTGGACTCGGCCCAGCCCAGCTTCTCGAAGTGGTGGTGGATCGGCGCCATCAAGAAGACCCGCTTGCCGGTCTTCTTGAAGTAGGCGACCTGGATCATGACGCTCAGCGCCTCGGCCACGAACAGACCGCCGACGATGCCCAGAACCAGCTCGTGCTTGGCGCAGACGGCGATCGCGCCCAGGGCGCCGCCCAGGGCCAGCGAGCCGGTGTCGCCCATGAAGATCTTGGCCGGCGGGGCGTTGTACCAGAGGAAGCCCATGCCTCCGCCGATGATCGCGCCGCACAGCACCGCCAGCTCGCCGACGCCCGGCGCGAAGTGCAGGTTCAGATAGTCGGCGAACTTGTAGTTGCCGACGAGGTAGGCGATCAGGCCGAAGGTCGAGGCGGCGAACATTACCGGCACGATGGCCAGGCCATCGAGCCCATCCGTCAGGTTTACCGCATTGGAAAAGCCGGCGATCGTGATCGCGGCGAAGGCCACGTAGAACCAGCCCAGATTGATCACCAGCGCCTTGAAGATCGGGAAGACCACACTGGTCTCCATGCCCGGCGTCATCGGCGACTTCGGCGCGAACAGGATCAGGATCACGGTGGCGGCGATGGCGACGATGAACTGGGCAATCAGCTTCTGGACGCTGGAGAGGCCGGCCGTGGTCTGCTTGGTGACCTTGGCGTAGTCGTCCATGAAGCCCAGCAAGCCGTAGCTGCCGGTGACCAGCAGCACGACCCAGACGTGGACGTTGCGCAGGTCGGCCCACAGCAGGGCGCCGACGAACAGGCCGGCCAGGATCATGAAGCCGCCCATGGTGGGCGTGCCGGCCTTTTCGGTGACGTGACGGGCGATGCCGTCGGTGCGGATCGGCTGGCCCTTGCCCTGCTTGGTCTTCATCCAGCGGATGAAGCGCGAACCCATCGCCACGGCGACGATATAGGCCGTCAGCATGGCCATGCCGGACCGGAAGGTCAGGTACTTCAACAGGTTAAGCATGGGCACGTGCTCTTGCGAGCGCGCCAGCCATTCATACAGGAAGTACAACATCAGACCCGTTCCTCAAGATCGAGCGTCGCCAAGGCCTGAGCCAGAAGCCCTGCCCTGGAGCCGTTCGACCCCTTCACCATCACCACGTCGCCGGGCCGGATCGCCCCCGCCAGCTTCGCCATTAACTCTTCGGTAACCATCGCGTAACCGCCCCGCCGAGTCGGCGGAAGCGCCTCCCACAGCGATTTCATGTGGACGCCCGCGAGAAAAACCATGTCAACGTTTGCAGCCGCGATGGGCTCCGCAAGCTCGGCGTGAAACCGGGCGGAGTCCTCGCCTAATTCGAGCATGTCGGTCAGCGCCACGATCCTTCGACCGGCGACCTTGCGCGCGCCCAGCGTCTTCAAGGCGGCCTGCATCGAGACCGGATTGGCGTTGTAGCTCTCGTCGACCAGGGTGAAGGCGCCGCCGCCGATGCGGACGGTCTTTTCGGCGCCGCGCCCCTCGATCGGGGCGAAGGCCGCCAACGCCGCCAGGGCGGTCTCGCGCGGCACGTCCAGCGCTTCCAGCATCAGCAGCACGCACAGGCTGTTGGGGCCCCAGTGGACGCCGGTCTGGCGGATCGGGAAGCTCAGCGCCTCGCCGCGCAGATCAACGGAGACCGTGGCCCCCTCGCCTTCGACGGAGAAGCCCGTCAGCCGCGCGGTCGCGCCGGCGGCCTCGCCGAAGCTCCAGACGCTCGCCCCGACCTTCTCGGCCTCGCCCTTCAGATAGTCGAACCAGCGGTTGTCGGCGTTCAGCACCGCGATCCCGCCCGGCCGGAGGCCCGCGAAGATCTCGGCCTTGGCGCGAGCGACGCCCGCCTCGCCGTCCGGGAAGTTCTCGATGTGCACCGGGCCGACGGTGGTGATCGCCACCGCGTGCGGCTGGACGAAGCCCGACAGCGGGACGATCTCGTCCGCGTGGTTCATGCCGATCTCGAACACCGCCCGCTCGGTGTCGCGCGGCATCCGCGCCAGGGTCAGCGGCACGCCGATGTGGTTGTTGTAGCTCTTCACCGAGGCGTGGGCCTTGCCGGCCAGGCGCAGGCCGGCCTCGACCGCGCGGGTGACGCTGGTCTTGCCGACCGAGCCGGTCACCGCGCCGCGCTTGCACCGGGGCGCGCGCTCGCGAGCGGCGACGCCCAGGGCTTCCAGCGCCTTGAAGGTGTCGGCGACCATCACCGCCGGGGCGTCCACCGGCTTGGCGGCCAGGACGCCGGCCGCGCCATTGGCCACGGCTTGCGGGACGAAGTCATGACCGTCGCGCGCGCCGACCAGCGGCACGAACAGGTCGCCCTGCTCCACCGAGCGGGTGTCGATCGAGACGCCGGTCGCGGCGAAGTCGCCGGCGACCTGGCCGCCGACCGCCTGGGCGATCTCGTCAGCGGTCCAGAGGGCGTTACGCATCAACGCCCTCCAGGGCCGCGAGGGTCTCGGCCACGTCGTCGAACGGATGGACCACGCCGGCGACGATCTGGCCCTGCTCGTGGCCCTTGCCGGCGACGACCAGCACGTCGCCGTCGGCCAGCAGCTCGACGGCGGCGCGGATGGCGGCGCGGCGGTCGCCAATCTCGCGCGCGCCCGGGGCGGCCTCGAGAATGGCGGCGCGGATCGAGGCGGGGTCTTCCGAGCGCGGATTGTCGTCTGTGACGATGGCGATGTCCGCGAGCTTCGCGCCGATCGCGCCCATCAGGGGCCGCTTGCCCCGGTCGCGATCGCCGCCCGCGCCGAAGACGGCGATCAGCTTGCCGCGCGTGTGCGGACGCAAGGCCTCCAGCACCGTTTGCAGGCCATCCGGCGTATGGGCGTAGTCGACATAGGCCTCGCCGCCCTTGGGACCGCGCCCGACGCGCTGCAGGCGACCGGCGGCGCCTTCGAGATTTTCCAGCGCCTTCAGAACCTTGCCGACGTCCTCGCCGGCGGCCACGCACAGGCCCGCCGCGACCAGCACGTTCGAGGCCTGGAAGGCGCCGGCCAGCGGCAGGCGGATCTCATAGGTCTGGCCGCCCGTCTCGACCACCAGATCCTGGCCGGCCGGGGTCGGCGTGCGCGACAGCAGGCGCAGGCCCTGCCCGTCTTCGCCGACCGAGAACACGCTCTGGCCCGAGGTCACGGCGGCCGAGGCGAAGGTCGGGAAGGCCTCGCTGTCGGCGTTCAGCACGGCCATCGCTCCCGCGGGGGTAAGCGTGTCGAACAGGCGTAGCTTGGCGGCGCGATAGGCCTCCATCGAGCCGTGATAGTCGAGGTGATCCTGGGTGAAGTTGGTGAAGCCGGCGGCGCGCAGCTTGACCCCATCGACGCGGCGCTGGTCGACGCCGTGCGAGCTGGCCTCCAGGGCCAGGTGGGTGACGCCCATGTCGGCCAGGCGCGCGATCATCTCGGCGACGTCGCCGGCGTCCGGCGTGGTCAGGCCCGGCGGGGTCAGTTGCTGGTCGGGCTGGCCCGCTTCGCTGACCACGACGCCCAGCGTGCCCATGCTGGCGGCCTTGTGGCCCAGTTGGGCGAAGATCTGGCGGCAGAAGCCGGCGACCGAGGTCTTGCCGTTGGTGCCGGTGACGGCGACGCACATGTCCGGCTGCTTGCCCCAGAAGGCCGCCGAGGCCAAGGCGTAGGCGCGACGGGCGTCTTCCGAGCGCACCACCGGAACGCCCAAGCCTTCGAGACCGCCCTCGGGGGCCAGGATGGCGGCGGCGCCCTTGGCCACCGCGCCCTCGGCGAAGTCGCGGCCGTCGACCTTGGTCCCCGGCAGGGCGGCGAACAGCCAGCCGGCCGTGACCTTGCGGCTGTCGGCGGTGACGCCGGCGATCACCGGGTCGTTGGCGAAGGGGCGGTTGAACAGTTCGGACAAACGCTTGGTCATAGGCCCGCCTCCGGAGCGGCGTTCTTGGGGGGAGCGGCGAGGGTCACCAGGTCTTGCTTCCTGCGCACGCCGAGGAACGGCGCGATGCGCTCGATCACCTTGCCGGCCGCCGGCGCGCCCACCCAGCCGCCGGTCGAGAAGCCGAAAGAAGCGGCCGTGCCGTGCGGCTCGTCCATCAGGATCAGCACGAAGTAGCGGTCGGCCTCCAGCGGGCCCTCGGTCGGGAACACCGCCGCGAACGACGAGACCTGGCGCTGGTGGTTGTAGCCGCGGATGGACGGGTCGTACTTCTCGCCGGTGCCGGTCTTGCCGCCGACCGACAGGCCGGGCACGTCGGCCTTGCCGCCGCTGCCGCCCTCGCCCGGAATGACGTTGGCGCGCATGATCTTCAGCATCTCGGCCGAGGTGTTCTCCGAAAGCACGCGCGTCCCTTCCGGGCGCACGCCGTCCGGCATCTTCCTGATGGTCAGCGGCAGCATCTTGCCGCCGTTCAGCAGCGCGCCCATCGCCTGGGCCAGGGCCAGAGGGCTGACATTGATGCCGTGGCCGAACGAGGTGGAGGCGACGGCGTCCATGTCCCACTTGCGGGGGGTCAGGGGCCGCGCCGACTCCATCAGTTCGACCTTGGCCGGCTTGGTTAGGCCCAGGGCCGCGAAGTATTGCGACAGGCGCTCGCCGCCCACCCGTTCGGCCAGCATGGCGGTGCCGATGTTCGACGAGTGCTGGAAGACCTCCACCAGATTCAGAATGGCCTTGGCCGCGTGGTAGTCGTGGATCGTGCGATAGCCCAGCTTGTAGGGCTCGCGCGCGTCGAAGGTCGAGGCGGGCGTCGCCACGCCGGTGTCCAGACCGATCGCGACCGTGAACGCCTTGAAGGTCGAGCCCATCTCGTAAACCGAGGCGGCGGCGCGGTTCAGGCGCTGGTCATCCGTGGCCTGCCCAGCCTTGTTGGCGTCGTAGTCGGGCAGGCTGGCCAGGCCCAGGATCTCGCCGGTATGGACATTGGTCACCAGGCCCACCGCCCCCTTGGGCGTGAACTCGGCGGCGGCCTTGCGCAGCTCGTCCTCGAGCGCGGCCTGGACGCGGACATCGATCGACAACTGGACCGGACCGCCCTCGCCGCCCATGGCCTTGCGGATCGGATCGTCCAGGGCGCGCTCGGCGCCGGCCAGCCCCTTGCCGCCACTATCGACGAAGCCGACCAGGTGCGCGGCCGTCGGCCCCAGCGGATACATCCGCCGTTCCTGTTCCTCGAATGAGATCCCCGGCAGGCCGAGGTTGAAGATGGCGTCCTTCTCGTCGGGGGTCAGGCCGCCGACGACGAAGGTGCGGTGGTCGCCGAACACGATCTTGTCCAGGCGCTTGGCCGGCACTTGCGGGAGAGCCTTGCCCAGCGCGCGGCGCGTTTCCTTGGCGTCCCAGACCTCGCGCGGGTCGACATAGAGCGCGTAGTGGGCCAGGTCGACGGCCAGCAGCTTGCCGTTGCGGTCGACCAGATCGCCACGCGCGCCTTCCGTGCCCTGAGCGTAACCGTTGCCGCGCCCGGCGTTCGAGAACAACGCCGACCAGCCGGCGCCCAGCGCCACGCCCACGAAGCACAGGCCAAAGAACACCATCACCAGGAAGATGCGGATGCGCGTGTCGTCCTGCGGCTTGGCGGCGGCGCGCGATCGCTCGAAGGCGTGCTCCAGGCGCCAGACACGCTCGATCAACCACCGCCAGGCGGGAGAATGGAAGCCGCCCGGCCCGAGGTTCGACAGGCTCATCGCGGGCCTCCCGAAGAGGGCGGCGGCGGCGGCGCGTCTTCCGGCAGCGGCTCGGGCGCGTCGGCGGCCATCACGTCGGTCGCCTCGGGCGCGGCCGTGACCGGCGCGCGGGGCAGCTCGCGGCGACGCGCCACGTCGATCAGGGCGTCCTCGGTGATCTCGCGATCGGGCGCGATCGGCTGCAACTGCATCATCCGCGCCAGCTGCTCGATGCGGCGCGGCTGCTCCAGGTGGGCGACCTCGGCCTCGAGCAGGCGCTTGCGCACGGCTTCGTCGTCGATCTCCTGCTGGATGCGGGCGATCTCCTGGCGCTCGCGGCCGGCGAAGGTCTTGGCCAGATAGACGCTGGTGACCAGGGTCAAGAGCAGGCCCAGGCCCACGACCTCGACGACCCGGAAGCCACGCACCCGCCGATTGAAGAGCTCCATGAAGCTCATGCGGCGGCCTCCCAGACGGGGGCTTCCGTGCGCACGGCCGCGCGCAGCTTGGACGAGCGGGCGCGCGGATTGGCGGCCAGTTCGGCCTCGCCCGGCGCGATCGCCTTGTTCGAGATCAGTTGGAAGCTGGGCTGGGCGCCCGCCTGCACCGGCGGCGCGTGGCGCGAACCGCCGGGCGTGCGGCCGGCGCGCTCGGCCAGGAACGCCTTGACGATACGGTCTTCCAGCGAGTGGAAGGTCACCACGACCAGACGACCGCCAGGCTTCAGCACGCGCTCGGCGGCGACCAGACCCGCCTCCAGTTCGCCCAGCTCGTCGTTGACCGCGATGCGCAGACCCTGGAACGAGCGGGTGGCGGGGTGGACCTTGGCGCCCTTGCGGCCGCCGACCGCCCGCTCGATCACCTCGGCCAGGTCCAGGGTGCGCTCGAACGGGCGCTCCCCGCGGCGGCGAAGGATGAAGCTGGCGATGCGGCGCGAGGCGTGCTCCTCGCCATAGACGTAGAGGATCTTGGCCAGCTCGGCGTGATCCAGGGTGTTCACGAGGTCGGCGGCGGTCGGTCCGGCGTCGCCCATCCGCATGTCCAGCGGCCCGTCGCGCATGAACGAAAAGCCGCGCTCGGCCTGGTCCAGCTGCATCGACGACACGCCAAGGTCCAGCATCACGCCATCGACAGACTGCGGACCCAGCTCATCGAGCATCTCGGAGAAGCGGGCCTGGATCAGGCGGAAGCGGTCCGCGGGCAGGCCCTCGGTGAAGCGCTGGACGGTTGGGTCGCGGTCGAAGCCGATGACGCTGGCGCCGGTGGCCAGCACGGCGCGCGTATAGCCGCCCGCGCCGAAGGTGCCGTCCACGACGACGTCGCCGGGGCCGGCGCCCAGCGCCTCGACCACCTCATCGAGCAGGACCGAGATGTGCGGCGCGGCGCTCACGACACAACGCCCAGGCGGGCGGCCCGCTGCTGGGCGCGCAAAGCGGCCAGGCCTTCGCGCGCCAGGTCACGCTGCGCCGCGCGATGGGCCTGGAAGGCCTCGCGGGACCAAACCTGAAAACGCTCACCCATACCGACGACAGCAACCCAATCCGTGAGGCCGCACATTTCGCACAAATGGTCGGGCAAGGTAATGCGACCAGCCGTATCAAACGACAGCTTGGCCAAGCCGCCCAGGACGCTGGTCTCCAGCGCAGAGCGGATCGGATCGCCGAACGGCAGCTCCTCGATCACGCCCGTGTAGCGATCGAACAGGGCCTTGCCGCCCGCCTCCAGGCAGTCGGCCTCGATCGAGGGAAAGCAGAAAATGCCGTCGAACAGGCCGGACACGGCCGCGCGGAATTCCTGCGGCACAACGATGCGCCGCTTGCTGTCGAGCTGTTTCTCGAAGGTCGAGAGAAACACGAACGCTGAACCCCGCCAGATCCACGTCGGTCGGCGACCCGCCACATCGCCCCGACGCAATTGGGTTAACATGGGATGAATTGGGATACAATGACACCAAATGCCATTTCATCGAGAATTCAAAGGTGTCGCGCCGGCGCTCCACTGGGCGCGCCAGTTAATCAACAGAACATACACAGAACTGTTCAGTGAACGGGGCGACCGGTGTCAGTTGAACCCGTTGGGAGGCAGGGAAAGGCGAGGAAATCCTCTCCCCGTGGGAGAGGTGTCGGCGCGGCCGACGGAGAGGGGATAAGCAGGCGCGCAGGCGCTTCCCCCTCCGGCGCTTCGCGCCACCTCCCCCGTTGGGGGGAGGATTTAAGGGGACCAGATGATCTATAAGCCGGGTTCTGTTCCGCCTCTCCAATCCTTGGGAAAAGGAGAGACGGCGACGATCATTCCTCTAGGCCGGCCATTGCTGGACGGCTCTCGCGACCTACCCGGACCCTCTCGGCCAGTGACGGCCTATCCGACGCGAGGTCGGCGCGGGGTCCCTATTCGGTCTTGCTCCAGGCGGGGCTTGCCATGCCGTCCCTGTCACCAGGTCCGCGGTGGGCTCTTACCCCACCCTTTCACCCTTACCGCCGGCGAACCGGAGGCGGTTTGCTTTCTGTGGCGCTATCCCTGGGATCGCTCCCGGTGGGCGTTACCCACCGCCTTGTCACCGTGGAGCCCGGACTTTCCTCGGCGTCCGAAGACGACGCGACCGCCCGACCATCTGGTCCGAGGTTCAATGACCTCGCTCGCCCACGAGGTCAACTTTTCATATGTCATCCCGGCCGCAGCGTAGCGGAGAGCCGGGCCCCAGGGGCCGCCGCACCGCCACTCGCCCCTGGGTCCCGGATAGCGCTTCGCGCTTCCGGGATGACACGATTAGGGAAGGTCTCGCACGAGGTTCGCGATCGGATGATCGCCCAGCCCCCGGACCGCGCCCAGGCGGTCGGCGTCGCTCTTGTTCTGCGAGAGCTTGAAGGTCCCCTCCAGGCGCTCGACGAACAGCCGGCCGCCCTGGATGCCGCGCAGCAGAGCCTCGAACTTGCCGGCCTTCATCTTGTCGCGGGTCCAGGGCGTCTTCGGGAGAAGGCGGGCCTCCTCCTGGGCCGACAGGTCGTCGAGCAGCGCGATCAGTTCCGCCTCATCCAGCGGAGCCACGGAGCCCTCGGCCTCGACGGACTGGTAGTTCCAGGTCGGCACCTGGTCGGCGCTCTCGTACCAGTCGGGGCTGACATAGGCGTCGAGGCCGGTGGCCAAGACCACCGCGCGAAAGCCTTGAGTCAGGTGCGGCGTCAGCACGTTGCCGCGCGACAGGTGGAAATCGAGGGCGATCTCCCCGTCCAACTCGCGGATCACCACCGGCGACTGCGCGACCATCGGCCGGCCGCCAACGCTGGCGGCGATGGTCACGAACGGATGGGCCCGCAGGAAGTCCAGCAGGACCGCGCGGTGCTCGACGTGGAAGGCCGGAGCCGGATGCATCAGGTTTCTCCCCCACAACGCTCGCACCGCGCGTTTTTCGGAAACATCCGCGTGTAGCGCCAACGCGGCGGCAGATGCGCGCCCAGGTCCTTGCGCAGCACCGGAAAGCCGCATGAGCGGCACCGCGACCGGAACCAGGCGCCCCCGATCAGGAGGCCGAGTCCGACCGCGAGGAACGGAGGCTGGTCGCCGACCAGCAGCCCGAGGCCCGTGAACAGCACCACAATCAAGATGGCTCCGCCGACGCCGACCAGACGCGGCCGCCTCATCAGTCAGCCGCCGCGCGCAGCAGGCCGACCAGCCGCGCCCGGGTCTCGCCGTCGGCGACGCCGTCGAAACGGCTCTGCAGCCAGTGGCGCTGGAAGGCGGCGACCACGGTCGTGGTCCATTCGTCGTACTTGCCGGTCGGGGCGCAGTCGAAGCCCAGGCGCGTCAGGCCGGCCTGCAGCGCGAAGACACCGGTCCCCTCCTCGCCCTGGCCCAGCGGCGCGCCGGGCGACGGCGGGGGCTCGATCCACAGGCCGTGGCCGCTCTCGGCCAGGCGCTTCCAGGGGAAGAGCTCGCCCGGATCGACCTTGCGGGCGGGGGCGACGTCGGAATGGCCGAGAATGCGGCTGTCGGGGATCATCCAGCGCGAGCGCACGTCGGCCAGCAGGTTGATCACCGCGGCGATCTGGGCCTCCGGGAACGGGCGATAGCCGAACTCGTGGCCAGGATTGACGATCTCGATGCCGATCGAGGCCGAGTTGATGTCCTTGACGCCCTTCCAGAAGGCCGCGCCGGCGTGCCAGGCCCGGCGCTCCTCGGGCACCAGGCGGAAGATCCGGCCGTCCTCCTCGACGCAATAGTGCGCCGAGACCTTGGCCTCGGGATCGCGCAGCCGCTCGATCGCGCCCTCGCCGGTCTCCATGCCCGTATAGTGCAGGACGACCATGTCCGGCACCGCCTTGCGGGCGTCGAAATTGGGCGACGGGGCCTCGATAAGGGGCATGCTCATTGGACGCGGTTCCGGATCGACATCAACAGCGGCATGACCTGATTCCGCCGAAGCGCGATGATCAGAACGCCGAGCAGCGCCAGGGCCGCCCCGATCCCCATCCGCGGACCGAAGGGGTCGTGGGTGATCACCACGCCCATGCCGATCGTGAAGAGCGGCGTCATCAGGGTCAGCGGCGCGATCAGGTTAGCCTCGTAGCGCTGGATCAGCCCGTAATAGGCCGTATGGGCCACGACCGAAACCACCAGCGCCGAAAACACCACCGCGCCCAGGAACGGCCAGCCGGCGCGGAGGCCCGCCGCCACCTGCCCCGGCTCCATCACCGCGCTCATGACCGCCAGGGGCCACAGGGACGAAAAGCCGACCCAGGCCTGGAACTGCAGCGGTTTGACACCCTCGATCCGCTTCATCATCACCGCGCCCAGCGAGCCGGTGAAGGCCGCCGCGACGATCAGCCAGAGGCCCGGCGACAGCTCGAAACCATGCGGGCTCCACATCACCACCACCGCGCCCAGCAGGGTGAGCGCGATGCCGAGGCCCCGCCGCCAGCGGATGCGCTCGCCCAGCATCAGCACCGACAGCACCGTCGTGAACGGCACCCCAAGCTGGATCACCACCGCCGCCGCCGAGGGCGAGGCGGTCGTCAAGCCCATGAACAGCAGCGCGAAGTTGCCGCCCCCCATCAGGAGACCCACCAGCACCATCCGCCAGGTCGGCCTCGGTGCGGGAAACAGCCATGGCAGGGTGATGACCGCCACCAAGGCGAAGCGAACGGCCGCGTAATAGAGCGGCGGCACGCCCCAGTGCGCGACGACCAGCTTCGAGACGATGTTGCTGCCGGCCCAGGCCAGACAGATCAGGACCAGAACGCCGAAGTCGCGCAGAGACATGGGACCACCGCTTAAGCCTTCGCCGCCTCCGTACGCAATCAAAACCCGCGCGACGCTCATGTTGAGGCGCTATCGCGGTTGACGTTCGGTCAAAACGGTCGTTTTGTTCCTGAACAATGTTCACCTATCGCCACGGCGGATCAACCGCCGGGCGTCGAGCTGGGGCGGAATTCTGATGGAACACGTGGACGTGCTGATCGTCGGCGCCGGGCTCTCCGGTATCGGCGCGGCCTATCACCTGCGCAAGCACTGCCCCGGCAAGACCTTCGCGATCCTGGAAGGGCGCGAGGCGATCGGCGGCACCTGGGACCTGTTTCGCTATCCCGGCATCCGCTCCGACAGCGACATGTACACCCTGGGCTACGCCTTCAAGCCGTGGAAGGCGGCCAAGGCGATCGCCGACGGGCCTTCAATCCTGAACTATGTCCGCGAGACCGCGCGCGAGAACGACGTCGACCGCCACATCCGCTTCAACCACAAGGTCAAGCGGGCCAGCTGGTCGACGGAGACCGCGACCTGGACCGTCGAGGCCGAGCACGACGGCCAGATCGTCACGTTCAGCTGCGGCTTCCTCTACATGTGCTCGGGCTACTACCGCTACTCGGCGGGCTATACGCCGGACTTCGCCGGAACCGAGCGCTTCAAGGGTCGCATCGTCCACCCGCAGCATTGGCCCGAGGACCTCGACTACGCCGGCAAGCAGGTCGTGGTGATCGGCAGCGGCGCCACCGCCGTGACCCTGGTGCCGGAGATGGCCAAGACCGCCGCGCACGTCGTGATGCTGCAGCGCTCGCCGACCTACGTGGTCTCGCGCCCGGCCGAGGACGGCCTGGCCAACTGGCTGCGGACCAAGCTGCCGGCCATGACCGCCTATGGCATCACCCGCTGGAAGAACGTCATCCTGCAGCTCCTGTTCTTCAACCTGGCCCGCAAGAAGCCCGAGAAGACCAAGGAGCGCCTGCTGGACCTGGTCCGCGAGCACTTGGGTCCCGACTACGACGTCGCGACCCACTTCACGCCCAAGTACAATCCCTGGGACCAGCGCCTGTGCCTGGTGCCGGACGCCGACCTCTTCGACTCGATCAAGGCCGGGACAAGCTCGGTCGTCACGGACCAGATCGAGAGCTTCACCGAGGACGGGATCCTGCTGAAATCCGGCAAGACCCTGAAGGCCGACGTGGTCGTCACCGCCACGGGCCTGCAACTCCAGCTGCTGGGCGGCATGGAGGTCGTGGTCGACGGCAAGGTGACCGACCTCTCCAAGGCGTTCAGCTACAAGGGCATGATGTTCAGCGGCGTGCCGAACCTGGCCTCGGCCTTCGGCTACACCAACGCCAGCTGGACGCTGAAGGCGGACCTGACCAGCGAATATGTCTGCCGCCTGCTCAAGCATCTGGACCGCGCGCATGTGGACTTCTGCGTCCCGCGCATCGACGACCCCAACATGCCGATCGCGCCGTGGCTGGACTTCTCGTCGGGCTACGTCACCCGCTCGATCGGCCAGTTCCCGAAACAGGGGCCCAAGGCGCCGTGGAAGGCGCACCAGAACTACGCGCTCGACCTGATGACCCTGCGCTTTGGCAAG
The DNA here is from genome assembly GCF_031454995.1 of Caulobacter segnis. Lineage (GTDB taxonomy): Bacteria > Pseudomonadota > Alphaproteobacteria > Caulobacterales > Caulobacteraceae > Caulobacter > Caulobacter segnis_E. Next base: position 117,082 of record NZ_JAVDRV010000009.1, read on the forward strand.
GTGGATGACGGGGTTATGGCGTTCGGGCGAAAGACCGGCGCGCGGGCCGCGACGCCCGACACCCGCGCGGCGGCCTGAGCCGCAAGGCGTTCGCGGCCCGGGCGGATTTCGCCGCGCGGCGCCTTTGATGGCTTGAACGTCGGCGGGAAGCGGCCCAAACGTGCCGGGATCGATAACTCAACCGGGTAGAGAGTCCGCATGTGGCGTCGCCTGCTTAACGTCGTGCGTCGAGAAAAGTCGTCCCAGGCGTCCGCGGAATCCTCGCTAGCCCCATTGACCGCGTCATGTCCCGGCGCGCCGACCGCGGGCCTGATCCCGCTGCACGTTCAGGTGTCCTGCCCAACCGACGCGCGCCTCGTGGTTCGCGGCCCGAACGGCGCGACGGCCTATGAAGCCGACATCAAGGGCGCCGAGCAGCGTCAAGAGCGGCGGCTGTCGATCCACGGCCATCTGCTGGGCGGAGGCGACCATGGGTTCCAGGTGGAGCTCTTCGACGCTGGCGGCGCGGTCCTGGCGCGGACGTCGGTCGTGGCCAAGGCGCGGGTCCAGGGTGGCCTGGCCGAGCGCGTCGCCGCCAGCCTGAGCGCCAGCGACACGCCGCTGGTGGCCGATACGTTGGGCAGCGACCTCTACGACTATGCCGACCAGGACCTGCGCCCGTGGTTCGACCAGGCGCCCGAGGTCGCCAACGCCCATGTCGACGCCCTGCTCGCCAACGGCCAGATCGAGGCCGACGAGGCCGAGGCGCTGCGCGGCTTCCTCGCCAACGGCTTCATGATCCTGCCCGATGTGGTGGGCGCGGAGGAGCTGACCGCCCTCAACGCGGCGATGGACGACGCCGTCGCCCAGAAGCGGGAAGGCTATGAATGGGGCTCCAGCCAACGGCTGCATAACCTGCATGAGCACTATCCCGCCGTGCGGGGGCTGTGGCAGCACCCGAAGGTCCTGAAGCTTCTGGACCTGATCTTCGACGCCCCCGCCCGGCCCTGCCAGTCGTTGAGCTATGTTTTCGGCTCCCAGCAGGATCACCACCAAGACACCATCCACCTGACGGCCTTCCCCGCCGGATACATGTGCGGCGTCTGGACCGCGCTGGAGGACGTCCAGCCCGAGTCCGGCGAGCTGGTCGTCTATCCGGGCACGCACCGCCTGCCGCGCGTCTATCGCGCCAGCGTCGATCTGCCGGTCGTCGAGAACGGCGACTGGACGGCCTTTGGCGACAAGGTGGTCACCCGCTGGCAGTCCATGCTCCAGGAGGGCGGCTTCCAGCCCGAGGTCTATCGCCCCAAGGCCGGCACGGTGCTGGTCTGGCACGAGAACCTGATGCACGCCGGATCGCTGCGGCGCGACCTGGGCCTGTCGCGCCGCTCGATCGTCTGCCACTACTTCGCCGAGGGGGTGGTGGGCTACTACGACTCCACGGGCCTGCCCGGCTCGTTGAGCCTGGACCCGCGCCCCGCCGCGTAGACGCGCTAGCCGCCTTTGCGCTTCACGAACCGCAAGGCCGTGTGGGTCCGCGAGAACCCGCACACCTTGGTGTCCGAGAAGCCCATGCCGCGCGCCGCGCCCAGGATGTCGGTGTCCTTGAGCGGCGCGCCCTTGCCCTTCTGAGCGACCACCCAGATCGCGCCCTTGTCGGCCAGCGCGCCCTTCCAGTCGTCCATGCGCTCGAGGTCGGCCAGGTCCTCGGCGGCCAGGAACAGGATGTCGATCCCCTCCTCGGCCTCGACCGGCTCGACGCGCGCGCCCAACTCCTCGAGGAACGCCTCGTCCTCGACGCCGTCGATCACCACCGTCATGCCCGGCTTCACGCCCAGCTTGTCGAGGCGCGAGGGCGGGTTGAGGATGGCGTGGACCCACTTCTCGGCCTGGCCGGGGTCGAGCGTGAAGCGCGTGCCGTCGCTCAGCACCAGGTCATCGCCCTCGACGCGGACGTTCTTCAGGGCGTGACCCTGATAGATGCCGCGATAGGCCCCGCGGAAGATCAGCTTCGGCGGCTCCCACAGCAGCTTGCCCTCGCTCTCGCCGTCGGAGAGCTGCCCCCAGACGCCGCTGGCTTCCTTGCCCATGCTCAAGCGCCCTTGAAGACCGGAGCGCGCTTTTCGAGGATCGCCTCGACGCCTTCCATGTGGTCCTCGGTGTGGTGGGCGATGGCCTGGGCGGCGGCGCTCATTTCCATCAGGGTGTCGTAGCTGGCGGTCTGGCCGTGCTTGAGCAGGCTCTTGGCCATGCGCAGGGCGTGCGGCGGCTGCTGGGCGATCCGCTCGGCCAAGGCCATCGCCTCGCCCATCAGATCGGCGTGCGGCACGGCCTTGCTGACCAGGCCCCACTCGGCCGCCTTGGCCGCGTCGATCACGTCGCCGGTGAACAGCAGCTCGGCCGCGCGGCTCATGCCAATCGTGCGCGGCATCAGCCAGGCGCCGCCGTCGCCGGGGATCAAACCCAGCTTCAGGAAGGTGACGCCGAACTTGGCCGTATCGGCGGCGATGCGGATGTCGGTCATGCAGGCCACGTCGCAGCCCAGGCCGATCGCCGCGCCGTTCACGGCCGCGATCGACGGGACCTCCAGGCCGTAGATCGCCCGCACGATGCGATGGATGTTCTTGCGATAGCCGTCGCGCACCGCCACGCCGTTGCCGGCGAAGGCGCCCTCGCGGGCCTTCATCGCCTTGACGTCGCCGCCGGCCGAGAAGGCCTTGCCCGCGCCCGTCAGGATCACGCAGCGGATCTCCTGGTCGTCGTTGATCGCCTCGCAGGCGGCCGCCACCTGGTCGCCGTCGCCAGGCGCGCCCAGGGCGTTCATCGCGTCGGGGCGGTTCAGGGACAGGATGGCGACGTGGCCGCGCTTCTCGGTCAGAATCAAGGGTTGGGACATCGACGAAGGCGCTCCTGCGGATTTTGTTTGTTTCGTCCTGCATAGAGCCTGTCCGGCTTGGATGGAACCATCTAAACCGGATAAACAGGCTCTAATTCATACACTTAGAGCGCGTTCGCGCCGTTTGGCCGCTCACACTTAAACCCGACGGGCTCTAGCGCGGCTTGACGGTCCATGCAGGCCCCGCCGGGAAGTCACTCAACCAAGGCGGCATTCTCGATCACGAAAACGCGACTGGCGCGCGAGCGCCGACCGTCATTGATATGGCGAGGGACTCGATAGAAAGCAGCGGCAATGACCGTGCACGCAAAGGCCCGACATGTATTGATCATCGAGGATGAAATCCTCGTGGCCTTCGAGGTCGAGGCTCTTCTTGCCGAACAAGGCTTCACCAGCTTCGACATCGCCGATTGCCCAGCCGACGCCTTGGCCCTGGCGGTCGCTCATCCTCCCGACTTGATCACCGCGGACTATCGCATCGTCGGAGGGACTGGCGTCGAGGCCGTGGAGGCCATCCAAAGTCGTCTGGGCCACATTCCGGTCGTCTATGTCACGGGTAACGCCGACCAGCTCAAGGGCCGCTTCAAGCCCATCGTCGACAAGCCGATCTCGCCGCGCCACCTGGCCGAGGCCTGCGCCAGCGCCTTCGCCAGTTGATTTGCCGCCCGCCGACCTCCCTCGTAAGCTCTGGCGGGGAGGACACGCGATGGACATCACCACGATCGAGGCCTTGGAGGCGCTGTATCAGCCCGCCCCCCTCCCGGCCTCCCAGGTCAAGGTCAGCGACCGCATCACCCCGCACTACGCGGCCTTGATCGAAGCCTCGCCGTTCGTGGCCCTGGCCACCGTAGGTCCGGAAGGCCTGGACTGCAGTCCGCGCGGCGACCTGCCCGGCTTCGTCCGCATCGCCGATCCCAAGACCCTGATGCTGCCCGACCGACGCGGCAACAATCGCCTCGACACCCTGCGCAACATCGTCCGCGACCCACGCGTGGCGCTGCTGTTCCTGATCCCCGGTTCGGGCACGACCTTCCGCGTCAACGGCCGCGCCAAGCTGAGCGCCGATCCCGCCCTGCTCGAAAGCTTCGCCGTCGACGGCAAGGCGCCGCGCACGGTGACGGTGATCACGGTCGACGAGGCCTATTTCCAATGCGCCCGCGCCATCGTGCGTTCGGGCCTGTGGAAGGCCGAAAGTCAGATCGACCCGACGACCCTGCCCTCCCCCGGCGCCATGCTGGCGGCCTTCACGGCCGGCGAGGTCGGCGGCGAGGCCTACGACGCGGGCTGGGCCGAGCGGGCGGCCAAGACGCTGTGGTAGGCCGATCCGTCATGGGGTGATCAAGGTTGGCTATGGGTGGATTGCCGCCGTTCCAAATCCCTCTCTCATGGAGAGAGGGAGGGGCCCTCGCCGCAGGCGTGGGAGGGTGAGAGGGTAGGCGAAGCCCGGGGACGGTTCTGGCGCGACTGGGGACTCTGTGCCGGCACGCCGGCTGACGGCGTAACCACTCACCCTCCCAAGCTTCGCTTGGGCCCCTCCCTCTCTCTAAGAGAGAGGGGTTTCGTACAAGGTCCGCAAAGGGTCGAAAGCCGACCTTCCGCCCACCAAACAAAAGCGGCCCCGGAGTTTCCCCCGAGGCCGCTCGAAAACACATAGTCGCCGAAGCGGACGCTTAGTCGTCGCGGTGGACGCGTTCGCGGCGCTCGTGACGCTCCTGGGCTTCCACGCTCATGGTCGCCGTCGGACGGGCTTCCAGGCGGGCGAGGCCGATCGGCTCGCCGGTCTCCTCGCAGTAGCCGTAGGAGCCGTCCTCGACTCGGCGCAGGGCCTGGTCGATCTTGGAGATCAGCTTTCGTTGGCGGTCGCGGGTGCGGAGCTCAAGGGCTCGGTCAGTTTCCGAGGACGCGCGATCGGCGAGATCGGCGTGGTTCTCGGTTTCTTTCTGGAGATGGGTCACCGTCTCGCGAGATTCGCGGAGGATCTCTTCCTTCCAGGCCAGCAACTTGTTCTTGAAATACTCAAGCTGCCGCTCATTCATGAACGGTTCGTCCTCGGAAGGACGGTAATCGGACTTCTCGACTAGAACAGTGGCCGTCTGCATTAACGCCTCACGCCCCAATGAACTCAGCCCTCAAAGGCCGGGTGCTTATACCAAAAGGTGAGCCGCGTTCAATGAACCTCGCATGAAGAGCGAAAACCGCCTTCATCGAGCGTCCCGAACGACGGCATGGACGAGTGTAAAACGCGCGAGAACGCCAAGCGTCGCGGGGCCGGGAAACATTCGCGCATCCGGTCCCCGCCATCTCAGCCGCCCCTGACTTGCAGCTTGGCCAGCTCGACGGCGGCGCGAGTCTCGATCTCGTTGAGCACGCCTTCGAGTCGGGGATCGTCGGTCTTGTCCCGCTGCTCGCGAATCGCGCGCTGGAGGTTGGCCAGCGTCGCGTGCGGGATGTCCCCGTCGATCAGGGCGATTCGCACCTCGCCCAGGATGTCGAGGATATGGTCGGCGCGACGCACCGCCCGCTTCTTGCGCTCCAGGGGATCGCCGACCGCGCCGGCCGCCTGCAGGGCCAAAAGCGCGTCGACCGAGCCGACGCCCGACAGGCCGCCGACCGAGGCCGTGCTGGCCGCGCCGCTGGCGGCGTTGACCGATGGCAGGGAGAAGTTCGAAGCGCCGCCAGAGGACTTGGCTCGGGACGGCCCCGCCGCCCCTACGCCCCCCGTGCTGGAAACCTTCATCCGACAAGCTCCAAAAGCTCAGACACGCGAGTCACTTGTCTCGTCGCACAATCATAGTCGGTTTGCGCGCTTGAAGTATGGTTAATGCCGGGCAGAATCTGCCGCGAGGCGCCGGCCTGACCACCGCCGCGCCGAGAATCCCTTGAGTCACAAGCGCTTGAAACTGGCCCGGTTCTGGCATGGGGCGGCGCGGGGACGTTTCCCCGCAACGGGACTGCCATGCCGCGTTCACTCTTTCGCACCGTTCTTCGCCCGGTTCTGACCGCCCTGGTCGCCGCCTCCGCCCTGGTCGCCGCGCCGGCCTTCGCCAAGTCGCGCATCAAGGACATCGTCGCCTTCGAGGGCGTTCGCGAGAACCAACTGGTCGGCTACGGCGTCGTCGTGGGCCTGAACGGCACCGGCGACTCCCTGCGCAACGCCCCGATGACCAAGCAGAGCCTGGAAGCGATGCTGGAGCGCCAGGGCGTCAACGTCCGCGACGCGACCCTGAACACCAAGAACACCGCCACGGTCATGGTGACGGCCAGCCTGCCGCCCTTCTCGGCCGCCGGTTCGAAGCTGGACGTCACCGTCTCGGCCTTGGGCGACGCCAAGAGCCTGCTGGGCGGCACCCTGCTGGTGACCAGCCTGCAAGGCGCGGACGGCCAGACCTACGCCGTCGCCCAGGGCACGGTGCAGACCGGTTCGATCTCGGCCGGCGGCGCCTCGGGCAGCTCGGTCACCAAGGGCGTGCCGACCGCTGGCCGCATCGCCTCGGGCGGCATCATCGAGCGCGAGACCGGCTTCCAGATGGTCAATATGGACATCCTGCGCATGACCCTGCGCAATCCGGACTTCACCACCGCCCGCCGGATCGCCGACGCCATCAACAAGAAGTTTCCCAGCTGCGCCCAGGCCCAGAACCCGACCATCGTCGCGGTGCGTCCGCCGCCCGGCATGGACATGATCAGCTTCATGACCAACATCGAGAACCTGGAGGTCGAGCCCGACTTCCCGGCCAAGGTGGTGATCGACGAGGTCGCCGGCGTCATCGTCATGGGCGACGACGTGCGCATCAGCCAGGTCGCGATCGCCCAAGGCAACCTGACGATCAGCGTCCAGGAGACCCCGGCGGTCAGCCAGCCGGCCCCGTTCAGCCAGGGTCAAACCGCGATCGTCCCGCAGTCGACGGTCAACGTCGAGGAGGAGAAGGGTAAGAAGCTACTCACCCTGGGCGGCTCGCCCTCGCTCAAGAGCCTGGTCGGCGGCCTGAACGCCCTGGGCGTCACCCCGCGCGACATGATCTCGATCCTGCAGGCCGTGAAGGCCGCGGGCGCCCTGCAAGCCGACATCGAGGTGATGTGATGAGCGCCTTCTCCCTCTCGCCCGTCACGCCCGACGTCGCCACGCTCGGGGCCAAGTCGACCGCGGCCTCGGCCGCCGAGCTGGCCAAGCGCGGCAAGATCAAGGAGACGGCCCAGAACTTCGAGGCCTCGTTCCTGTCGGTGATGATGCAGCAGATGTTCGAGGGCGTGAAAACCTCCGAGCCGTTCGGCGGCGGTCAGGGCGAGGAGATGTTCAAGTCGGTGATGGCCGAGGCGATGGCCAAGCAGGTCACCCGGGCCGGCGGCATCGGCCTGGCCCCCACCGTCGAACGCGAAATGCTGAAGCTTCAGGGCCTGAAGGAGTAACCGCCATGGCCATCGCCGCCGTCGACGCCGACGATCGCGTCCACCAGCTGATCCTGTTGACCGAACGCCTGACAGACCTGATCGCCAAGGAGGCCCAGGCCTTCGAGAACCGTCGACCGCATGAGGCGGCGCAGTACATCGAAGAGACGGCCAAGCTGGCCAATGTCTATCGACACGAGTCGATGCGGGTTCGGGCCAATATCGCCCTGATCGAGGCGGCTCGCCTGGAGCTGCGCCAGCATCTGAAGCGCGCGACCGAGGCCTTCGACGCCGTGCTGGCGCGCCAGGCTCGCGCGGTCGACGCCGCCCGGACGGTCACCGAGGGCCTGGTCCGCGCCGTGGCCGAGGAAATCGCCAACCAACGCGCCGCGCCGGCCACGACCTACGGCGCCGGCGGCATGGTCAATGACCGCCCGGCGATGGGCGCGGCGATCACCCTGAACCGTCGGGCCTAGATCCCGAGCGAGAAGACGGCGGCGTCTCGCGAGACGCCGCTGGGATCGCCGAAGTCGGCGACCGGATACTCCGCCACCATGGCGAGACGGTCGGTCGGAAGATGGGCCCGCCAGGGGTCGCCGATCAGCACCCCCATGCCCGCCGCCGCGCAGCGCTCCAGGAAAGGCGTCACGCTCCGGGCGAGTTCGGGATCGTAGAAGAGATCCCCCACCAGCATCAGATCGACGTCCGCCGGCGGCCCGCCCCGGGTCAGGTCCGCCAACCGCGCCTCCACGATCACCGCGTTTGCCTCGGCGTTGAGGCGCGCGGCGGCGATCGCGTAGGGATCGACGTCGACCGCCAAGGCTCTGGTCGCGCCCGCCTTCATCGCCGCGATCGCCACCAGGCCCGAGCCGGCGCCAAGGTCGAGCACGCGCTTTCCGACGACGGTCTCCGGATGATCGAGCACGTGCCGCGCCAAGGCCAGGCCGCCGCCCCAGCAGCGCGCCCAGTACGGCGAGCCGAAATCGGGATCGGCTTCGGCCAGACGCATCAGCCCGCTTCGCGGACCGGCCCGGTGCAGGCGGATCTCCGGCGCGCCCGAGACGGGCTCCAGTGGCAGGTTCGCCCGGATGAAGGCGTCGATGTCCATCCGCGCTCTATAGGCGCCTTACGGCCGCTCGTCTTCGATCAAGCGCTTCTTGCGCCGATGCAGGCTCGCGGCCACGCCGATCAGCACCAGAGGGACCAGGCCCGCCAGCACCCACTCGCCGCCCGGCCAACCGTGCAGCCAGGGTTTCAGCAGATAGCCCAGCAGACCCAGCACGTAGTAGCCGACGGCGAAGATCGACAGACCCTCGACCAGGCCCTGCAGCTTGGTCTGCAACTGCAGGCTGGCGTCCATGCCGCGCAGGGTCTCCTGGTTCTGGCGGTCCTGGGCCAGGCCCAGCTTGGCGCGCAGCAGATCGCCGCAACGCGCCACGCGCTGGGACAGGTCGTCCAGCCGCCGGTCCGCCGCCTCCCGCGTGCGCATGGCCGGCAGGAGGCGCCGGGCGATGAACTCGCTCATGGTCGAGTGGCCCGGCAGCCGCCGCTCACGCAGGGCCTCCAGGCGGTCGAGCGTCAGCTGGTGGTAAGACTCCGTCGCGCCTCGCCGAAAGCGGCTGGTCGCCGCGCGGGCCTCCACCTCGGCCGACAGCGCCAGGAGGTGGTCGAGCACGCCCTGGCTGTCCTGCCCGGCCGCGAGGTCACCGGTGATCGCCGCCAGCCGCGCCTCGGCGCCATCCAGCCAGGCCAGGGTCTCGCGAGCCGGGGCGAAGCCCAGCAGGGCCAGCTTCCGGTAGTTGCCGATCTCGAGCAGCGTCTGGACCAGGCGCGAGACCTCGTCATTGGCCAGGCCCAGGTTGTGGACGTGAATGCGCCCCGCCCCGCCCTCGCGCAGGCGGAAATCGGTCCAGATCCGCGCCGCGCCGTCGAACACCTCGCACGAGACGCACCGGCGCAGGTCGATGTGGCGGCTGAGCGCGGCGTCGCTGGGCGGCGGATCATCGGCCGCCCCGACGGAAATCTCGACGCCCCGGAACACCTGCCCCGGCGCGCCGTGCAGCCAGAAGAAGCGCTCGTCCGCCTCCGGCTGGAAGCCGAGCTCTTCGCCCAGCGCGCCATAGGCGAACCAGGTCCAGGTCGAGAACTCCTGATGCCGCTCCCACAGCCAGCCCCCGTCGTCGCCGACGCTCACGGCGCGGCCGAGCCCGGCGTCCTGCCCCGGCGCGAACAGCCCGACGAAGGCCGCCTCGGCGTCGCGGTCGGAAGGCTCGACCAGGAACACCCACTGGCGCAGGCGGACCGGCGCCCGGTCCAGCGGCAGCGCCCGCAGGTGCATCAGCTCGCTCAATGTCACCCTCAGCGGGTGGTCCCGACGCTCGTTCATCTCGTCCTCGCCCTGCGTTCGGATCATCGGATCATGCCCAATGTTACCGGTCACATAGTCGTAACGAACTCGAGGCGACGCGTCACGGGCTTTTCAGCGTGATCCGTCGGTCGACGCCGATCGCCTCCAGGAAGTCCTGGTCATGGCTCACCACCAGCAGCGCTCCATCGTATCCGGCCAGCGCCGCCTCGACCGCCCGCACGGAGTCGAGGTCCAGGTGATTGGTCGGCTCGTCCAGGATCAGCAGTTGCGGCGGCGTCGCCGCGCACAGCACGCAAGCCAGGGCGGCGCGCAGGCGCTCTCCCCCGCTGAGCGTGCCGGCGGCCCGCAGGGCGGCGGCGTTGCGGAACAGGAACCGCGCCAGGACCGCGTGGGCGTCGTTCACGCTGGCTCCGGGATTCAGGCGGCGGAAGTTCTCCAGGATCGACTGGTCGTCGTCCAGCAGCGCCGCGCGCTGGTCCAGCAGGGCGAACGGAACCTGGCGCCGAACCTCGCCCGTGCTCGGCGCGAGCTGGCCCGTCGCCAGGCGGATCAAGGTGGTCTTGCCCGAACCGTTCGCTCCCAGAACCGCCAGGCGTTCGGGTCCGGTCATCTGGAACGACAGACCCTCGAAAACGGCCCGCCCGCCCGGCCAGGCGAAGCGCACCGCGTCGAACGTCAGGACCGAGCGTCCCTCCGGCAGGCCGCTGGACGGCAGGTCGAAGCCCAGCACGCGGGCCCGCTCCACCCGCGCCTCGGCGGCGGCGCGGGCGTCCTCGGCCTGGGCGGCCAGCTTGCCCGCTAGCACGCCCTCCTTGGCGCGGCTGGCCTCGGCCCGCTCGGCCATCATCCCCAGCAGGATCTTTGGCGTCCCGCCCCGGTCGGCGAAGCGGCGGCCGTTCGCGTCGCGGCGGTCCTTGCGCTCACGGGCGACCTGGACCTCGCGGGCCACCCGGCGAACCTCGCGCTCGGCATGGTCCAGATCGCGCTGGGCGGCCTCGGCCTCCAGCGCCTTGCGCTCGGCGTAGAGGTCGTAGCCGCCGCCGTAGGACCACGCGCCGAGCGCCGAGAGCTCGACGATCCGATCCATGCCGCGCAGCAGCGACCGGTCGTGGCTGACCACCACCGCCCCGCCGCGCCAGCGGGACAGGATCCGGCCCACCAGCTCCCGCGCCGCCGCGTCGAGATTGTTGGTCGGCTCGTCCAGCAGCAGCACGTCGGGCCGAGCGATCAGCAACCGCGCGAGGCCGGCCCGCGTCGCCTCCCCGCCCGAGAGCGCCGTCGCGGAGCGCTCCGGCGCGAAGTCGCCCAGGCCCACCTCGGCCATGGCTTGTTCAAGCCGCGCGGGCAGATCCCAGTCCGCCTCGGCGAGGTCGGCCTCGTCCCCCTCGCCGCGCTCGATGCGCGCCAGCCGATCCCACGCCTCGCCGACGCCCAGCAGGTCGACGAGCCGCGCGGTGGCGAGGTCGGGTGACTGCTCCAGCATGGCCACCGCGCCGGTGCGCGAGACCGTTCCGGCCAACGGCGGGCGCATGCCGGCGATCAACGCCAGCAAGGTGGACTTGCCCGCGCCGTTGCGACCCACCAGGCCGATGCGCTCGGCCCCGATGGAAAGATCCAGGTTTTCGAAGAGAAGCCGGCCGTCAGGCGTGGCGGCGGAAACGGAATCCAGGGTGACGAAGGACATGCGACCCCACGGTCAGGGAAACGGGAAGGACGAAGCGGTGTTCCGTCTTGCTGATCATGGGAGCCTCCATCGGTGGGATGGCGAGGTGTCTACGCCCGTCGCCGGCAAGCGGCAAGCTGGGCCGAGCGCAAGGATCGGGTGTCTCGCCGAGGCGCGCCGCGCGAGAACGTCGGCGACAAAAAGGAGTTGAAGACATGTCCTACACCGTCACCAGCCTGCCCGCCGAGCCCTTCGCGCCCTTGTTCCAGATGGATGACGAGGCCCTGGCCGCGCGGGGCGCGCGCCGCATGATCGCCGACGCGCCGCTGGGCTTTCCCTGCCGCGTCAGCCTGGACGACGCGCGGCCGGGCGAGACCCTGATCCTGGTCAACTACGAGCACCAGCCGGCGCCGACGCCGTTCCGCGCCAGCCACGCGATCTTCGTGCGCGAAGGCGTCGAGCCCGTCTCGACGGTCGACGAGATACCGCCGGCGTTGAAGCGTCGCCTGCTGTCCCTGCGCGCGTTCGACGCCAGCGGGATGATGCGCGCCGCCGACATGGCCGAGGGCGCGGCGGCGGGGGCCTTGATCGAGCGATTGTTCGAGGATCCGGAGATCGCCTATCTGCACGCCCACTACGCCAAGTGGGGCTGCTACGCGGCGCGGATCGACCGCGCCTAGGGTGTCATGTTGCGCAGGACCCAGAGCAGCGACCCGACGCCGCCCAGGAACACCAGCCCATCGATAATGACCGAACGCGGCTTGCCGGCGTTCAGGGCCTTGAAGGCCTCGCGCTTGGCGTCTTGTTTGGCGGAGTCCTGCGACATGACGAGAGTGTTTCCGACGGCCTCGAGCCCCAGGCCCGATCGCAAACGTTTTCAGAAATCACGCTGAACAGGCGGCTTCGAAAGAAGGTTGAGCAAAAGCGAACGCCCCCAGGATGGGCCAACGCCGTTCGCCCGGAAGGCGGCCCCTATCTCGCCGCCCGACGAGCTATCCGCGCTTATCGCTATGATTTTGTTCGCGAAATCAGTACACTTAGTCGCGTTGTCTGTTCCGGCGTCGCGGTTTGAAGGCGCCCCGCCGTCCGACCGCGACCTGGTGTCGCGGTGGGGGGCTCGCCCTAGGCCTCGTCGACGGGACAGATCACGTGATCCCGTCGAGCCGCCCCGGGGTCGAGAGAACCTCTAGTTCGGCGCCATGCCGCACAGGACCCAAACTAGCGCCCCGACCCCGCTGATGAACACCAGTCCATCGATGACCACCGAACGCGGCTTGGGCGGGCGCAGGGCGTTGAACGCGTCGTGCTTGGCCCCCTGATTGGCGCTCGCGACCTCCTTGTTGGCCATGGCTCCAGTCCCTCTCCGGCGGGCCACAACTCGACCCAAGATGGAGCGATAGACCACCGGTCCTTGAAGAACCTGCTTCCAAACACGGTTTAGGAAGTCCGAATGGCCAGGCTCGAAACGGGCGCCCCGGCGGCCATCCTGCTGACATCCGCTGTCAGCAGAAGCCAGGCCTCGCGCGCGCGACATTTGTTCGCATCTTGTTCTTGTGTTAATTCGCGGTTCGAGCCCTACATATAGCCGCTGCGCCGCCACCAACTGGGCGGCCCAACGTTCCGGAAAACATGGCCGAGCAACTGAACTTCATCCGCGTTCGCGGCGCCCGTGAGCACAATCTCAAGGACGTCAGCGTCGACATCCCCCGTGGCGAGCTGGTCGTGCTGACCGGCCTGTCCGGCTCGGGCAAGTCGTCGCTCGCCTTCGACACGATCTACGCCGAAGGCCAGCGTCGCTACGTGGAAAGCCTGTCGGCCTACGCCCGTCAGTTCCTCGAACTGATGAGCAAGCCAGACGTCGACCTGATCGAGGGCCTGTCGCCCGCGATCTCGATCGAGCAGAAGACCACCAGCCGCAACCCGCGCTCGACCGTCGGCACGGTGACCGAGATCCACGACTACATGCGCCTGCTGTGGGCGCGGGTCGGGGTCCCCTACTCGCCCGCCACCGGCCTGCCGATCGAGAGCCAGACCATCAGCCAGATGGTCGACAAGATCACCGCCCTGCCCGAAGGCACGCGCCTCTACCTGCTGGCCCCCGTCGTTCGCGACCGCAAGGGCGAGTACAAGAAGGAGATCGCCGAGTGGCAGAAGGCCGGCTTCCAGCGGCTGAAGATCGACGGCGAGTTCTATCCGATCGAGGACGCCCCGGCGCTCGACAAGAAGTTCAAGCACGACATCGACGTGGTCGTGGACCGCGTGGTGACAAAGCCCGACATGGAGCAGCGCCTGGCCGACTCCATCGAGCAGGCCCTGCGCCTGGCCGACGGTCTGGCCGTGGCCGAGTTCGCCACCATCGAGGAAGGCGAGAAGGAGCCGAAGCGTATCCTGTTCTCGGAGCGCTTCGCCTGTCCGGTCAGCGGCTTCACGATCGCCGAGATCGAGCCGCGCCTGTTCTCGTTCAACAATCCGGCGGGCGCCTGCCCGGTCTGCGACGGCCTGGGCGCGAAGCTGGCCTTCGACGCGGACCTCGTGATCCCCGACAAGGACAAGAGCCTGCACAAGGGCGCGGTGGCGCCTTGGGCCAAAGGTCCTTCACCGCTCTACACCCAGACCCTGCAGGCCCTGGCGCGGCACTACGGCTTCTCGATGGACGAGCCGTGGCACAAGCTGTCGGCCGACGCCAAGGACGTGGTGCTGAACGGCTCGCGCGGGACCAAGATCAAGTTCGTCTATGACGACAACGCCCGGAAGTACGAGGTCGAAAAGCCCTTCGAGGGCGTGCTGCCGAACCTGGAGCGCCGCTGGCGCGAGACGGACAGCTCGTGGGTCCGTGAAGAGCTAGGCCGCTACCAGTCCGACACCCCGTGCGAGACCTGCCACGGCAAGCGCCTGAAGCCCGAGGCCCTGGCCGTCAAGATCGACGCCAAGGACATCGCCGAAGTCTCCAACCTGGCCATCCGCCCGGCCCGCGACTGGTTCACCGCCCTTGAGGGCAAGCTGACCGACAAGCAGATGGAGATCGCCCGGCGGATCCTGAAGGAGATCAACGATCGCCTGCGGTTCCTGGTCGACGTGGGCCTGGACTATCTGAACCTATCGCGCGGCTCGGGCACGCTGTCGGGCGGCGAGAGCCAGCGCATCCGCCTGGCCAGCCAGATCGGCTCGGGCCTGACCGGCGTGCTCTACGTGCTGGACGAGCCGTCGATCGGCCTGCACCAGCGCGATAACACCCGTCTGCTGACCTCCCTGCAGGGCCTTCGGGACCTGGGCAATTCGGTGCTCGTCGTCGAGCACGATGAAGAAGCGATCCTGACCGCCGACTACGTGATCGACATGGGCCCGGCCGCCGGCGTCCATGGCGGCGAGATCGTCGCCGAGGGCACGCCCGAGCAGATCATGGCCAACCCCAACAGCGTCACCGGCCAGTACCTGACCGGCGCGCGCGAGATCGAGGTGCCCGAACAACGCCGTCCGATCAGCAAGAAGAAGGTGCTGAAGGTCGTCGGCGCGACCGGCAACAACCTCAAGGGCGTCACGGCCGAGATCCCCGTGGGGACCTTCACCTGCATCACCGGCGTGTCGGGCGGCGGCAAGTCGACCTTCACGATCGAGACGCTCTACAAGGCCGCCGCGCGCCGACTGAACAACGCCAGCGACGCCCCCGCCCCGCACGAGCGGATCGAGGGGCTTGAGCACTTCGACAAGGTCATCGACATCGACCAGTCGCCGATCGGCCGCACCCCGCGCTCGAACCCGGCGACCTATACCGGCGCCTTCGGCCCGATCCGCGACTGGTTCGCGGGGCTGCCCGAGAGCAAGGCGCGCGGCTATGGCCCGGGGCGGTTCAGCTTCAACGTCAAGGGCGGCCGCTGCGAGGCCTGCCAGGGCGATGGCGTCATCAAGATCGAGATGCACTTCCTGCCGGACGTCTACGTCACCTGCGACATCTGCAAGGGCAAGCGCTACAACCGCGAGACCCTGGACGTGCTGTTCAAGGGCAAGACGATCGCCGACGTCCTCGACATGACCGTCGAGGAGGCCGCCGACTTCTTCAAGGCCGTGCCGCCGATCCGCGACAAGATGGAGACGCTCAAGCGCGTCGGCCTCAGCTACATCAAGGTCGGCCAGCAGGCCACGACCCTGTCCGGCGGCGAGGCCCAGCGCGTGAAGCTATCCAAGGAGCTTTCGCGCCGCGCCACAGGCCGCACGCTGTACATCCTGGACGAGCCGACCACCGGCCTGCACTTCGAGGACACCAAGAAGCTCTTGGAGGTGCTGCACGAGCTGGCCGACCAGGGCAACACCGTGGTCGTGATCGAGCATAACCTCGACGTCGTGAAGACCGCCGACTGGCTGCTCGACTTCGGTCCCGAGGGCGGCGACGGCGGCGGCGAGATCGTGGCGACCGGCTCGCCTCAGGACGTGGCCAAGGTCGAGGCCAGCTGGACCGGCCGCTACCTGAAGGAGCTGCTGGATCGCCACGAGGAGCGCCGCAAGGCGCGGGTGGCGGATCTCAAGAAGGCCAAGCGGGCTTAGGGACGGCCGTGGCCGTTCCCGCCTCCAAGGCCGAACTGTTGGCCGCGATCGACCTGACGTTCGACAGGCTGATGGCGGACTTGGCCCGGACGCCTCTGGAGCGGGTCGACGAGACCACGCTCCCAGGCCATGCCGCCGGGACGCTGATGAGCCCGGCGGACTTGGTGGCCTATCTGATCGGCTGGAACGAACTGGTCCTGAAATGGCTGGATCGCGATGACCGGGGCCAGCCCGTCGACTTCCCCGAGACGGGCTTTCGGTGGAACCAGTTGGGCCAGCTTGCGGGCAAGTTCTACGCCGACCACGGCGCGCTGGACTGGCCGCGGCGACTGGAGCGGCTGGCCGCGGCCAAGGCGCGCCTGATCGAGACCATATCGGCGCGCTCCGACGCCGAACTTTACGGCCGTCCCTGGTACGACAAATGGACGAAGGGCCGGATGATCCAGCTCAACACGTCGTCGCCGTACGCCAACGCGCGGGGCAGAATCCGCAAGTGGCTGAAGACCTAGCGCCCGCCTACCAAGCGCCAGCGCCCCCCGGAGCCGAGCCGGGCGAGCCGCCCTTCAGCTCGCGATAGATGGTCGGCGCGGGGCCGAACACGATCAGCGTGGTCAGGATCGAGATCAGGCCCGAGAACAACGCCTGGACGACGCCCGCCGGCGTGAAATAGGCCCGCAGCGAGCTGGTGTCGGCGCGCAGCATCTTGCCCGTCGCCGACAAGTCGCCGGAAGCGAGCAGGCCGATCGCCGAGACGATGGTCCAGATCAGCAGCACGACAATGATGCTCATCACGACCGCCAGCAGGTAGGCGCCCAGCAGCGACCAGAAGATTCCCTTGGTCTCCGGAAGCGACTTGAAGATGGTGACCTTCTCGGTCTCGAACGTGACGGCGGGCGCGAACGACAACCGCACGGCCAGATAGATGACCGCGCAGAACGAACCGATCATACCCAACAGCCCCAGGAACGCGCCGGTCGGACCGCCCAGCGCGGCCAGGAAGCCCGAGACCAGCGATCCGGCGAACAGCACACCCGTCAGAATGAGGCTGGTCAGCACCCAAACGGCGGCCTGCCGCAGCTCCTGCTTGCCCAGTCGCAGAAAGGCGAACCGGCTGTCCCCAGGCCGCAGCACCAGGCGATTGAGCGCCGCGAAGATCACGCCGTTGACGATGAGGCTGTAGGGCAGCGACCACAGCATCAGCGGCGTCAGGTCCGCGGCCCGCCGGAAGAACTCTTGCGGATCCGGATTGGTGTTGTCGGAGACGTAGGACATCAGGGCCTCGAGCTTGGGCCCGAAGAACTGGATCGCCAGCACGTTGGAGATGATCGACAGCACGGTCATGACCGCCGCCCAGATGGCGATGGTCTTCAAGTTCTCCCGCACCAGTCGAAAGCCGGAGAAGGCGGCGTCGGAGGCCGAGAACCTGGACATGTCGTACTCTTGCTTTGCGGACTGGCCTTAAGCCCTAACAAGGTTCGCGCCGCTTCGACAGGGCTGATACCGGGTTTTTCGCGCGACCTTGCGATCGGGGCGCCCGCGCCCCTAACATTCGTTTGAAATCATGAATGGGGAGACGCCGATGAAGCTCCATGGCGAGGCCATGCCCGCGCCCAATCCGCGCCGTGTAAGGATCTTCCTGGCCGAGAAGGGGATCGAGGTTCCCGAGGTCCACGTGGGCCTGCGCCAGGGCGGGCACCGCCAGCCCGAGCACCTGGCGCGCAATAGCCTGGGCCAGGTGCCCGTGCTGGAGCTCGACGACGGGACCACGATCAGCGAGACCGTCGCCATCTGCCCCTATTTCGAGGCGCTGCACCCGACGCCGCCCCTGTTCGGGGTGACACCGCTGGAGCAGGCCCAGGTCGAGATGTGGAGCCGCCGCGTCGAGCTGCGCGTGATGGTCCCGGTCGGCATGTTCTGGCGTCACGCCCATCCGTTCACGGCGCACCTGCTGAAGCAGCACCGAGAGTTCGGTGAATCCAATCGCGAGGTCGTCGACAAGATCCTGTTGTGGCTGGACGGCGAGCTGTCCGACGGCCGCCCGTACCTGACCGGCGAGACCTATACGATGGCCGACATCGTGGGCCAGACCACGCTGGACTTCGCCGACTTCATCGGCCTGCCCACGCCCGCCGAGGCGAGAAACGTCCTGGCTTGGCGCGAGCGCATGGCGGCCCGGCCCAGCGCCTCGGCCTGAGCCCCGTCCGGCTAGTCGTGCAGGCCCGCCTCGATCTCGTCCTGGTTCAAGTGGGCGAAGGCCTTGGCGGGCGCCGAAACCACGATCACCGTCTGCAGCGTCAGGAAGATCGGGGCCAGCAGCATGTTGGCCAGCAGGGTCAGGATCAGCCCCGGATGGCTGGCGACAACGCCGCCGTCGGCGGTGTCGATGCCGCCGCTCATCAAGTTGCCGAGCACGCCCGAGACGGTGGCGCCGATGATCGAAACGATCGCGCTGAGCGCGATCGTCAAGGCGAACATGGCCAGCAGGCGGAAGAACTGGCCATGGGTCTGAAGCCAGGCCGCGCGGACGTCGATGTGGTGGTGGGAGAACGCGTGCGGTCCCAGCAGGGACAGGCGCACGGCGACCCACATCGATAGGCCGATGACCGCCAGCGCCCCCAAGGTGGCGAACCAGCCGGCCGCCGCGCCCGAAAGCAGCGCCGCGCCCAACACCACCGCGCCCGACGGGATGACCGTGACGCCCAGGGCGGCGGCCCAGGTGATCAGCGAGACGATCAGCAGCTGCACCTCCTCGCGCCCCAGACGCAGATAGGCCAGGCGGTCGTTTTCAGGCTCGATCACCGAGCGAATGATCGCCGCCTGCAGCACCGCGCCCAGCACCAGGGCCAGGGCGACCAGCAGGACCATCGCGCCGCCCAGGTGGGTGACCAGATCGAGCAGTTCACGCGGATCGGCCGAGCCGACCCGGCCGGCCAGGGCGGTGCGTCCCTCCTCGCCCAGGACGATCTTGGCGATCAGGCCCAGGATCGGCAGCATGACCAGCGAGAACGCCGCCCAGGCCAGCACCGTCAGCGGCTTGCGCCGCATGGTGCGAAGACCTTCGAGAGCCGCGTCGGTAGGGCGAACAGACATCTAGGCGTCCTGCGTGACCGCGCTTTGGCGGTAGAGATGGGCCAGCGCGCCGGACCAGGCCGGCGCCAACAATAGATAGGTGATCGTGGCGGAGACGGCCGTGAATACGACTCCCCGCGGCGGAGCGACGCCATGGATCAGGCAAGCGATCATCGGCAGCCCCAATATGCCTGGAACCAGAAGAGGCGGAACCTTGCCTTTGGTCAGCGGAAAGGCGCTCAGCACCCGTACGCCGGACTCTGCCACCGTGGCCGGCGCCGTGAATGACAGGCGCAGGCCCAACCAGATCAGGATCGCCAAGGCCGCGATCGGCGCGGCGCCCGCGAAGAGGCCCGCCGGGCCGGCGTTGGCGAGAGCTTCGCGCCAAGCCTCGGCGGAACTCACGTCCAGTTGTGGCGCGCTGACCCTGGCCACGCCCAGCGCGATGGCGCCGATCACGATCAGCAGGATCGAGCCGATCAGCAGGAACAGGCCCAGCACCAGAAGATTCGCGCCCAGCAGCCGCCACTCGTCGCGTCCCCAGCGCAGGCCCTTGAAGCCGGACGCGCGGCCAAAGGCGTGGCGGAACAGGGCGCCTTGCGCGATCACCACGGCCGCCAGCGCCGCCAGCGGGCGTGGTTCCGGCGGCAGGAAATTCGTGGAGACCGTGAGGGCGATCGCCACGACCAGGGCCGCCAAACAGGAGGCCCGCGCCGCGCCCATGCTGGAAAGCCCCGCCTTCAGCAAGCTTCCGACGCCCGCCGATCGATCCGTCATCAGATCAAGTTTCCCTTTCACGCCGCTCGGCCGCGAGTCAGCGCTATCCCCGCCAGCCTAAGGTGTTGGCGCGGCGCTGGCGATGCGTCGTTAGACCTCTTGGGTCAAGGCCTTATGCGCGGCGGCCCACGGAGCCCAGAACACCGTCTGCAGCACCGCGCTGAACACGGCCGACAGCGCGCCGAGGCCCAGCAGCCACGGCCAGAGGTCCGTCAGCAGCGCGACCGGCGGCCGGGACAGGAAAGCCTCCAGCGCGCCAGGCCCCCGGATCACCTCCAGCGAACCGCCCGCCGCCACGATGGCGCCGAAGGCCGCGGCGGCGACCAGGACCTCCATCAGCAGGATGAAGACCACGACCAGCAGCAGCATGCCCAGCAGCCGCCAACCCTGTCCGCGCGTCAGGCTCCAGGATTCGAACAGGCGGAATTGCGCGTCGGCGAAGGTCATGGGCGCGGCCAGGGACAGGCGCAGCGCCACCCAGATCAGCACGCCCGCCGCGATGGCCGAGGTGGAAGCCGCCACGACCATCGCCGCCGTCTGGCCCTGATCCCCGCCGCCCACGGCGACGATGGCCGTCAGGACGATGATCAGCAGGGCCACGATGAAGACCACGATCATCGCCAGCACCTGCTCGACGACGAACAGCAAGGTCAGCCAGAGCTCGCGTCCGCCGATCCTCAGGAAGGCCCAGGCCGAGGCGTCCGGCATCAGCACGGCGCGGAAGACCGCCCCGCACAACACCGCCCGCACGAAGGAGGACCAAAGCCAGTAGAGGATGTTCAGCGCGGTCATGCCGGACTGCGCCCGCATGATCTCGTCGACCATGTCCGGGTCGGGCGCACCGGTCCTCTGCGTCATGGCCAGTTGGATCAGACGCGCGAAGTCAGGCCCCAGCCAGAAGAGACCCACCAGGGCGGGAATGATCAGCCCCACCACCATCGCCAACGCCCAGCCGCCGACGGCCAGAGGATGCCGCACGACCACGCCAAAGCCCGACGTCGCCGCCTCGCCCACCGCAAATCTCGCCATATACCCTCCCCAGGGTCCCCGGACGCGCGGATCACGCATCGCTCGACCCAGAGCCTACACGAGGTTTCGCCAAGCGACAGCCGGGGGTATAGGGCGCGCCATGACCACGAACGCGACCTATCAGCCCATCCACGTCGTCGGCGGGGGCCTGGCCGGCTCCGAAGCCGCCTGGCAGATCGCCCAGAGCGGCGTGCCGGTGATCCTGCACGAGATGCGCAGGGACGAGGTTATCGGCCCGCCCTCGAGCAGCGAAGCGATAGGGCAAGTAAAAGAGATCCGCACCGACGCCCACCAGACCGACGGTCTGGCCGAGATGGTGTGCTCCAACTCTTTCCGCTCGGACGACTGGCAGTTCAACGCCGTGGGCCTGCTGCACGCCGAGATGCGCAAGCTGGACAGCCTGATCATGGCCTGCGCCGACCAGCACCAGGTGCCGGCGGGCGGCGCGCTGGCCGTCGACCGCGACGGCTTCTCGGCCGAGGTGACAAAGCGCCTTTCCCAGCACCCGCTGGTCACGATCGTCCGCGAGGAGATCGCCGGCCTGCCGCCAGCGGAGTGGGACAACGTGATCGTCGCCACCGGTCCCCTCACCTCGCCGGCCCTGGCCCAGGCGATCCTGGATCTGACCGGCGAAGGCCAGCTCAGCTTCTTCGACGCCATCGCGCCGATCATCCACTACGACTCGATCAACATGGACGTCGCCTGGCGCCAGTCGCGCTACGACAAGGAAGGCCCCGGCGGCGACGCCGCCGCCTACATCAACTGCCCGATGAACAAGGCGCAGTACGAGGCCTTCATCGACGCCCTGCTGGCCGGACCCAAGTCCGAGTTCAAGGAGTGGGAGAACGTCCCCTATTTCGACGGCTGTCTGCCGATCGAGGTGATGGCCGAGCGTGGTCGCGAGACCCTGCGCCACGGCCCGATGAAGCCCGTCGGCCTGACCAATCCGCGCGACCCGCTGGTCAAGGCCTACGCCATCGTCCAGCTGCGCCAGGACAACGCCCTGGGCACGCTGTGGAACATGGTCGGCTTCCAGACCAAGCTGAAGCACGGCGTCCAGGCCGAGACCTTCCGCATGATCCCGGGCCTGGAGAACGCCCAGTTCGCCCGCCTGGGCGGCCTGCACCGCAACACCTTCATCAATTCGCCCAAGCTGCTGGACAAGTCGCTGCGGATGAAGGCCCAGCCGCGCCTGCGCTTCGCGGGCCAGGTCACGGGCGTCGAGGGCTATGTCGAGAGCGCGGCCATGGGCCTTCTGACCGGCCGTTTCGCGGCCGCCGATCGCAAGGGCGCGCCTATCGACGCCCCGCCGCCGACCACCGCCTTGGGCGCTCTGGTCGAGCACATCACCGGCGGCCACCTGGAGGCCGGCAACGGCCCCGGCAGCTTCCAGCCGATGAACATCAACTATGGCTTGCTGCCGCCGCTTGAGGCGCCGAAGGTCGACGAGGACGGCAAGAAGATCCCGCTCAAGGAACGCGGCCGCGCCAAGAAGCGGCTGATGAGCATCCGGGCGCTGAAGGACCTCGACGCCTGGGCCCAATCCTGACGACCGCATAAGATCGTCGCCGGGACCCATCCGCCGCCCCGCTCGCTCCGTAACCCAGGGGCTAGCGAGGGAGAACGGCCCATGAGCTTGGTGAAGGCGGCGATCCACGCGTTCGAGGACGCGCCCATGCCGGACGCGGTCTCGCGCGCGGCGATCGACTTTCTCGTCGGCGACGCCCGCCGCCGTCTCGGAAAAGCCCCGCCCGGGACGTCCGCGGCCTTCGCCCGTGAGATGGAGGCGCGGCCGATCGCGAGCCACACCGACGCGGCCAACGCCCAGCACTACGAGTTGCCCGCGCCCTTCTTCGAAGCGGTGCTGGGCCCCAACCTTAAATATTCCAGCGGCCTCTATCCCCAGGGCGCGACGACCCTGGCCGAGGGTGAAGCCGCCGCCCTGCGCGAGACCGCCGAGCACGCCGATCTGCGGGACGGCCAGACGATTCTGGAGCTGGGCTGCGGCTGGGGCTCGCTGTCGCTATGGATGGCGGCGCGCTATCCGAACGCGATGATCACCTCGGTCTCGAACTCGGCCTCCCAGCGCGCCTTCATCGAGGCGCGGGCGGCGGCGCGGGGGCTCGACAACCTGACGGTCGTCACCGCCGACATGAACGACTTTCAGACCGACCAGCGCTTCGACCGCGTGGTCTCGGTCGAGATGTTCGAGCACATGTCCAACTGGCGCGCTTTGCTGACGCGCGTGCGCGGCTGGCTGAAGCCCGACGGCCTGTTGTTCCTGCATGTGTTCACGCACAAGAACACGCCCTACCGCTTCGAGGTCGACGATCCGGCGGACTGGATCGCCCAGTACTTCTTCAGCGGCGGCGTGATGCCCAGCCACGACCTGCCCAGGCAGTTCCCCGATCTGTTCAAGGTCGAGACCGACTGGCGCTGGAACGGCGAGCACTACGCCCGCACCGCGCGCCAGTGGCTGGAGAATTTCGACGCCCGCCGCGCGACGATCGACCCGATCCTGACCTCGGTCTACGGCAAGCACGCCACGGTCTGGCGCAGACGCTGGCGGCTGTTCTTCCTGGCCACGGCCGGCCTGTTCGGCCATCGCGGCGGCGAGGAGTGGGGCGTCAGCCACTATCGGATGCGCCCAGTCGCCTGAGCCCGTTTCGAGGAGCGCGCGGGGGAGCCATGACCGGCGCCGCGCGTTCGCCATCGCATGCAAGACTTCTTCACCTGGCTCGCGGCGTCCGCCGCCATGGTCGCCTGGGCGCCAAAGTGGCTGATCAGCCTGGTTCTGATCGGTATCGCCCTGCTATCGGCGCTGATGCTTCACGCGGCCGCGGTGAAGCTGGTCCGGCGCACCCTGTCCAAACGCGAAGCCTTCTGGCAGGCCCTGCTCGCCCGGACCCGCCGGCCGACCCGTCTGGCGATCATCGTCGCGGCGCTGGGTCCCGCCGTCTCGGCCGCGCCGCTGACCGGCGGCCAGGCCGACGCCGCGCGCAACGTGCTCCTGGTGCTGTTCATCCTGCTGCTGGGCTGGATGTGCCTGACCGCCCTCGACATCGCCGCGGCCCTCTACCTCCGCGGCTTCAAGGTCGACGTCGAGGACAACCTCCTGGCGCGCAAGCACATCACCCAGGTGCGGATTCTTCGGCGGGCGGTGGCCATACTGGTGGGCATCATCACCCTGGCCCTGGCCTTGATGACCATCCCCGGCGTGCGGCAATGGGGCGTCAGCCTGCTGGCGGCCGGCGGCGCGGCCAGCGTCATCGTCGGCCTGGCCCTACAGCCCCTGCTGACCAACCTGATCGCCGGCATACAGATCGCGGTGACCCAGCCGATCCGCATCGACGACGCCGTCATCGTCGAGAAGGAATGGGGGAACATCGAGGAGATCACCGCCACCTACGTCGTCGTGCGCCTGTGGGATTGGCGGCGGATGGTGCTGCCGCTCAGCTACTTCATCCAGCAACCGTTCCAGAACTGGACCCGGGAAGGCGCGGCCCTGATCGGCACGGCCATGCTCTATGTCGATCCCGCCGCGCCGGTCGATCGGCTGCGCGCCAAGCTGGAGGAGATCGCCCGGGCTTCGGCGCTTTGGGACGGCAAGGTGGTGAATCTGGCCGTCACCGACCTGACCGCCGAAGTCATGGAAGTGCGCTGCCTGGTCAGCGCTCGCAACGCGCCCACGACATTCGACCTGCGCTGCGAGGTGCGCGAGAAGATGATGGCCTTCCTGCGCGACGAGTTGCCCGAAGCCTTCCCGCGTCGCCGCCTGGCCTTGGCCGCGGGCGAAGCCTGAACGGCCCCGCCCTTCCGTAAGTAAGCAAATTATGACTTATGAAGAGGCGCCGCTTGCTCGACATGGCGCGCGCGCGGGCGCCTGGGCGGGAACGTCGCACCGGAAGCGCTTGTCGCGACGAGACGGCGGGCGCAGCCTGCTAGAGCTTAGGGATGGAGGCCAAGGCGGACTTGACCGGGGGTTTCGACATCGGCGCGAGGGCCAAGGCGCGCTGCGACCTGCTGGGCGTTCCGCCCTATAGCGAGGTCGAGGGCCAGCTGACGCGCCGGTTCCTGACGCCCGCCCACGCCGCCGCTCTGTCCGCGCTCGAAGGCTGGATGAAGGAAGCCGGCATGAGCGTCCGCCGCGACGCCGCCGCCAACCTGATCGGCCGCTACGAGGGCGAGCGAGCCGGCGCCAAGGCCCTGATCATCGGCTCGCACATCGACAGCGTGCGCAACGGCGGCCGCTATGACGGGCCGCTGGGGATCATGTTGGGGATCGACGTGGTCGAGGCGTTGCATCGCGCCGGCCGCCGCCCGCCCTTCGCCATCGAGGTCATCGCCTTCGGCGACGAGGAGGGCTCGCGCTTCCCAGCCTCGATGAGCTGCAGCCGCGCGATCGCCGGCACGCTCGACGCCCTGGCCTTGGCGATGCGCGACGCCGACGGCGCGTCCGTCGCCGAAGCCCTGGCGGCGTTCGGCGGCGATCCGGCCGGGATCGCAAGCGCGGCCAGGAAGCCCGAGGAGGTGCTGGCCTTCCTCGAGGCGCACATCGAACAGGGCCCGGTGTTGGAGGCCGAGGGCCTGGCCTTGGGCGTCGTCACCGCCATCGCCGCCCAGAAACGCATCATGGTCAAGATCATCGGGACCGCCGGCCACGCGGGCACGACGCCGATGGCCCTGCGCAAGGACCCCGGCCCCGCCGCCGCCGAATGCGTGCTGGCCCTGGAGCGCATCTGCCGCGCCGGGACCGACGGCCTGGTCGGCACGGTCGGCCGGATCACCGCCCTGCCCGGAGCCTTCAACGTTATTCCGGGCGCGATCGAGTTCTCGATGGACATCCGCGCCGAGACCTCGGCGACGCGCGACGCGGCGGTCGACGCCATCCGCGCCGAGATTCACGCGATCGCGGCGGCGCGCGACCTCAAGGCCGAGATCCACCTGATGCAGGCCCTGGCCGAGAGCCCTTGCGACCCGGCTCTGATCGGCCTCCTGGAAGAGGCGCTGAGCGACCTTTCCCTGCCCGCCCGACGCCTGCCCAGCGGCGCGGGCCATGACGCCATGGTGATGGCCGACCTGTGTCCCACCGCCATGCTGTTTATCCGCTGCGAGGGCGGGATCAGCCACAACCCGGCCGAGGCCGTGACCGAGGCCGACTGCGCCTTGGCGGCCCGCGCCATGCTCACCTTCATCGACAAGCTAGAACGACGCGAACGCGCATGACCGATACTTTTCACGAGCTCGACCACCCCGCCCGCCTACTGATGGGGCCCGGCCCGATCAACGTGCACCCGCGCGTGCTGCGGGCCATGTCGGTGCAGCTGTTGGGCCAGTTCGACCCCGAGTTCACCGGCTACATGAACGAGGTCATGGCGCTGTATCGCGGCGTCTTCCAGACCAAGAACCGCTGGACCTTCACGATCGACGGCACCTCGCGCGCGGGCATCGAGGCGGCGCTGGTCTCGACCCTGCAGCCCGGCGACGACGTCGTGGTGGTGAACGCCGGGCGCTTTGGTCTGCTGCTAGCCGAGATCGCCGAGCGCTGCGACGCCAAGGTCACCTTCGTCGAGGCGCCGTGGGGAACCGTGGTCGACCCGCAGGCGGTCGAGGACGCGGTGAAGCGCGTGAAGCCGCGCCTGGTGGCCTGTGTCCACGGCGACACCTCGACCACCATGGCCCAGCCGTTGGAGGAGATCGGCGCGATCTGCCGCGCGCACGGGGCGCTGATGTATGTCGACGCGACCGCCACCCTGTCGGGCATGGACGTTCCCGTCGACGCCTGGGGCGCCGACATCGTCACCGCCGGCCTTCAGAAGTGTCTGGGCGGCCCCTCGGGCTCGGCCCCGATCACGATCAGCGACCAGGCCGCCGAGCACATCTTCTCGCGCCGGCACGTCGAGAAGGGCCTGATCGGAACCGGCGGCGCGGCGGGGAACGGCCGGCGCATCGCCTCGAACTACTTCGATCTGGCCATGATCATGGACTACTGGTCCGAGAAGCGCCTGAACCACCACACCGAATGCGCGCCCATGCTGTTCGCCGCCCGCGAATGCGCGCGGCTGGTGCTGGAGGAAGGGCTTTCGGCCCGCTTCGATCGCCACCGCCAAGCGGGCGCGGCCATGACCGCGGGCCTGGAGGCCATGGGCCTGTCGATCTACGGCGACAAGGCTCACAAGATGACCAACGTCACCGGCATTTGGGTCCCCGAAGGCGTCGACTACGACCGCGTGAAGGCCCGGATGCGCACCGACTTCGAAATCGAGATCGGCTCGGCCTTCGGTCCCCTGACCGGCAAGATCTGGCGCATCGGGACCATGGGCGTGAACGCCCGCAAGCACGCGGTCCTGCAGACCCTGGCGGCCTTCGAGGCGGTGCTGCGCTGGGAAGGCTTCAACGCCCCGGCTGGCGCGGGCGTCGACGCGGCGGCGAAGGCGTACGGATGACCTACCCCCGCGATCTCATCGGCTATGGCGAGCATCCGCCGCACCCGCGATGGCCGAACCACGCCCGCGTCGCCGTGCAGTTCGTCCTGAACTACGAGGAGGGCGCCGAGCGCTCGGTCCTGCACGGCGATCCGGTCAGCGAGTTCTTCCTGTCGGAGATGGTCGGCGCCCAGCCCATCCAGGGCATGCGGCACATGTCGATGGAGAGCCTCTACGAGTACGGCTCGCGCGCCGGCTTCTGGCGCATCCGGCGACTGTTCGACGAGTTCCGCCTGCCGCTGACCGTGTTCGGCGTCGCCCAGGCCATGGAGCGCCATCCCGACGCCGTCGAGGCGATGATGAAGTCCGGCTGGGAGATCGCCAGCCATGGCTACCGCTGGATCGACTACCAGCACTTCACGCCCGAGCAGGAACTGGAGCACATCCAGCGGGCCATCGAGATCCAGACGCGCCTGACCGGCGAGCGCCCGCTGGGCTGGTATCAGGGCCGCACCAGCCCCAACACCGCGCGTCTGGTCGCCCAGGAAGGCGGCTTCGTCTACGACGCAGACAGCTACGCCGACGACCTGCCCTACTGGGACGACCAGCACGGCCGTCCGCAGCTGATCGTGCCCTACACGCTGGAAGCCAACGACATGCGCTTCACGGCGGCCCAGGGCTTCAACACCGGCGAGCAGTTCTTCACCTATCTGCGCGACGCCTTTGACGCCCTGTACCTGGAAGGCGAGACCTCGCCGAAGATGATGAGCGTGGGCCTGCACTGCCGCGTCGTCGGCAAGCCCGGCCGCATCGGCGCCCTGCGGCGCTTCCTGGAGCACGTGACGAACCACGACCGCGTCTGGGTCGCCCGGCGCATCGACATCGCGCGGCACTGGATCGCGACACATCCCTATGAGGGGAGCAAGGCGTGAGCGGCGCCCCGCCCCTGACCCTGGCTCGGCTGAACAGCATGAACCAGATCGGCTTTACCACCGCTCTGGGGTTCGCTTTCGAGCTCTCGCCCTGGGTGGTCGAGCGCGCCTGGAGCGAGCGTCCGTTCGCCAGCGTCGAGGCCCTGCACGAGGCGATGATGGCGGTGCTCAACGCCGCGACCACCGCCGACAAGCTGGCCCTGATCCGCGCGCACCCGGAGCTGGCCAGCAAGGCCGCGATCGCCAAGCAACTCACGGCCGAGAGCAACGCCGAACAGGCCAGCGCGGGCCTGGACCGGCTGACGCCCGAGGAGTTCGCGCGCTTCCACGACCTGAACGCCGCCTATCGGGAGCGCTTCGGCTTCCCGTTCATCATCTGCGTGCGGCTGAACGACAAGGCCTCGATCCTGGCGGCCATGCGGGCGCGGCTTTCCAACGACGAGGCGGCCGAGATCGCCGAGGCGATCACCCAGATCGGCCTGATCTCCAAGCTCAGACTGCTCGACGCGGTGAAGATCTGATGGACTACGATTTCGCCGGTTGGGCAGGCATGGCGCTGCGCTGGCTGCACGTGATCGCGGGCGTGGCCTGGATCGGGGCGTCCTTCTACTTCGTCTGGCTGGACAACAATCTGCGCGACCCGAACCCGCCCAAGGACGGCGTGAAGGGCGAGCTGTGGGCCGTGCACGGCGGCGGCTTCTACCACTCGCAAAAGTACATGGTCGCCCCGGCGCACATGCCCGAGCACCTGCACTGGTTCAAGTGGGAGGCCTACACCACCTGGCTGTCGGGCTTTGCTTTGCTGACGGTGCTCTACTACTGGCAGGCCGGCGTCTATCTGATCGATCCGGCCAAGCACGCCTTCACCCAAGCGCAGGCGATCGGCGTGGGCCTGGCCTTCATCTTCGGCGGTCTGGCGACCTACGAAGCCCTGTGCCGCTCGCCGCTGGGCAAGAACGGCAAGCTGTTCGGCGTGGTCTGGTTTTCGATCCTGACCGCCGCGACCTGGGCGCTGACCCAGCTATTCTCGGATCGCGGCGCCTTCATCCACGTCGGCGCGATCATCGGCACCTGCATGGTTGGGAACGTCTTCCTGGTCATCATCCCCAACCAGCGCAAGATCGTCGCCGACATGCTGGCCGGTCGCCCCGTCGATCCGCGCCTGGGCGCCATGGGCAAGCAGCGGTCGGTGCACAACACCCACATGACCCTGCCGGTCATCTTCATCATGATCAGCAACCACTATCCGGCCGTCTCGGGACACCCGAAGGCCTGGCTATTGCTGGCCCTGATCAGCGCCGGCGCGATCGCGATCCGCTATTTCTTCATCCAACGCCACTTCGGAAAGATCCGGCACGAGCTGCTGTTCATCGGCGCGCTGCTGATCTTCGGCGCCACCGCGATCGCTTCGATGAAGCTCAAGAACCAGGTCGAGGTCAGCGGCGAGGTTCCCTTCTCGGTGGCCGAGGGAATCATCCAGAAGCATTGCGTGACGTGCCACGCCGCGGCGCCCACCCATCCCGGCTTTTCCGCCCCACCTTTGGGCGCGGCGTTCGACACCCCTGCGCATATCCGGACCTACGCACCGAAAATAAACGAACGCGCGGTCCTCTCGACCAGCATGCCCCTTGGCAACGAGACCGGCATGACCGAAGAGGAGCGCGCCCAGCTGGGCGCCTGGATCAAGCAGGGAGCCAAGACCCCGTGACCGACGCCGTGCTGGACGCGACCACCAAGGCCGAGAGCGAGACCGCTCCTCGCAAGCGCAACGCCGAGCGGACCCGCAAGGCGATCCTCGCCGCGGCCCTGAAGGAGTTCGCCCAAGCCGGCTTCGCGGGGGCCCGGATCGAGAAGATCGTCAAGGCCGCCAAGTGCAACATCCGGATGCTGTACCACTACTTCGGGGACAAGAAGGGCCTGTACATGGCCGTCCTCGAAAGCGCCTACATGGACCTGCGGGCGCGCGAGGCCGAGCTGAAGATCGACTTCGACAAACCGCTGGAGGGTTTCCTCGAGCTGCAGCGCTTCACCTTCGACTACTTCGAGAAGAATCCGAAGTTCGAGGGCCTGCTGCGCAACGAGAACCTGCAGCACGGCAAGTTCGCCGCCCAGTCGCGCGTGGTGACCGAGACCGCCTTCCCTCTGCGCCGCACGATCGAGCGCCTGATCAAGAGCGGCCAGGACCAGGGCGTGTTCGGGCCTGACCTCGACCCGGTGCAGATCTACGTCACCATCGCGGCCATGAGCCGCTTCCACCTGGCCAACGGCTATTCGCTGTCGGCGACGCTGGACACCGACATGTCCGCGCCCGAGTGGCGCAAGGCGCGGCTGGACCACGCCTTGGCGCTGCTGGAAGGCTATCTGACGCGCGGCGCGCGCTAGGGCCCGTTACGCCGCCGGCGTCGGCGGAGCGTTGACCAGCGGCGGACCGGTGAACTCGGCCTCGATCTGGACCTCGACCTCGTCGCCGACGCCCATGGTCGTACCCGGCGCGGGGACGCCATAGGCGATCCCGAAGTCCGACCGCTTGAAGACGCCCTTGGCCGAGAAGCCCACGCGGGCGTTCGGGTCCATGGGGTGACCGGGATAGCCGCCGTTGTAGGTCACGTCCAAGGTGACCGGCTTGGTGACGCCGTGCAGGGTCAGATCGCCCGTCACCTTGCCCGTGTCCGGACCCGTGACCTCGACCTTGGTCGATCGGAAGGTGATCGACGGGTAGGTCCCGGTGTTCAGCCACTGAGGCCCGATCAGTTCGGCCAGGAAGCCTTCCGGCGGCGACGGCAGGGTCAGGGACTTCGGATCAATCGTCGCCTCGACCGCGCTGGCGACGGCGTTGTTCTGGTCGAAGCGCAGCTTGGCGTCAAAGGTCGCGAAGGCCGCCGTGTAGCGCGAGAAGCCCAGGTGGCTGACCCGGAAGACCAGGGTGGCGTGGGACTTGTCGAGCACATAGTCGCCGGCCGGGATGTTCGCTTTCGGCGGCTTGAGCGCGGCGGCCGCCGGCGGCGCGGCGACCAACGGCGGCTCGGTCGGCTTCTTGTCGTCGCTGGACGGCGAGCAGGCGGCCAGGGCAAGCAGGGCGATAGAACTGATGACGACTTTCTTCATGGGCTTCCCCTCTCGCACAGCTCAACGCTTGCTTGTGGCCATTCGATCCACCCAGGACGTTCGGGTCAATCGCGCGCCGACATGAGGAGGTCAGAAGAGAACGCCTTTCTTCAGCAGCGCATGCACGCCCTTCTCCCCGTTGACGGTCTGGGTGACGCGGAAATCCACGGCCAGCGAACAGAACTGGTAGGCCTGGACACGGGTCAGGGACGAGCGGGCGACGATGAAGTCGATCGTCTGGCGCAGGGCCTGCTTCATGGCTAGGTCCAGGTCCTCGTTGAAGCCCATCAGGACGTAGTGCGTGGGCGTTTCGGCGCGCGGCCAGGCGAAGGCGCCGACATCGACCGCCTTATGTAGGACGAAGGTGAAGGTCCCGGTCAGCCCCATCTCCAGCGCGTTGACGCAGACC
Organism: Caulobacter segnis; assembly: GCF_031454995.1. Lineage (GTDB taxonomy): Bacteria > Pseudomonadota > Alphaproteobacteria > Caulobacterales > Caulobacteraceae > Caulobacter > Caulobacter segnis_E. The sequence goes on from NZ_JAVDRV010000009.1 coordinate 148,659, forward strand.
TCGCCATCGCCCTGGCGGCCGTGGCCGTCGCCGACCGAGAAGTTCGCGCCGGGGACCCAGACCGGCAGATAGAGGGTCGAGCCGGCGACCAGCTCCTTGTTGTCCATGTTGCCGCCGTGCTCGCGCGGCTCGCGGCTGGAGAGGCGGCCATAGCGCGCGGGCGGCGCCACGCCCATGGTGCCGAAGAACGGCGCCAGCGGCAGCTCCGGTCCCCACTCGGGTTTGCAGACGCCGCGCGTCCGATCGACGGCGATGTGGCTGACATAGCGCTCGGGGAAGTCCTCGGGGATCGTGCCGGCCAGCGGCCGCACGGCGCAGTAGCCCCAGTCGTTGTTCGGCTCGATGGCCTCGATCCGGACCTCCAGCGTGTCGCCGGGTTCGGCGCCGGCGATGGCGACGGGGCCCGTGAGAATGTGCGGGCCGATCCGCTCGGGCTTGCTGTCGTGGATCGCCTGGAGAGCGGGCGGAATCGCATACGATGAACCAGCGGCGGGCATCACCTCGACGCCGCCCGAGACGCACTCGAAGGTTACGCTGTCGCCCGACGCCACCGTCAGCACGGGATCGAACGCCGCGTCAAACATGCCGAAACGGATCGTGTCGGGGGCCGAGGCCAGTCGGTGATGCGCCATCAAGTAAGCCTTCTATTACAAGTGCATCTGGCGCTGGCTCGCGGCCGATCCCAAGGTTTACAAGGCGCGCGGGGGCAAGATTAGGCGACCCTGCCCTTGCGGCGGGCGACACAGGCGCGAAAGTGGCGCGGGCTTGGGCGATCACGGGCGCGGAGGCCGCCGGGACTGGCGCGCCCGGCGAACCCGGGTGTATGAAGTTTTTTCTTACTTATGGAGCTTGGCCGGATGGCGCTCGACGCGGAGACACAGGCCTTCCTCGATCTTGCCGAGGCCGAAATCGCGCCTTGGACGACGGCGCGCGCCGCCGAGCGCGGTCTGTCGCTTCCGGCGGAGGCCCTGCCCGCCGTGATCGACAATATCGCCCTGCTGCAATCCCAGACCCGCCTGTTCGTGGCGGCGCTCGGCGAGGCGGCCGGCGAGGCGCCGGAGCCGTTCCAGCCGTGAGCTTCGCCAGCGCCATCCAGATCGCCGAGGACGTTCGCGAAGGCCGCGTCACCGCGCGCGCCATCACTGAAGCGGCGCTGTCGCGCATCGCTCAGCTGGACAGTGGAATCAACGCCTTCACCGCCGTGACCGCCGACCGCGCCTTAACGGCGGCCGACGCGGTCGACGCGGCCCGCGCCTCGGGCCAGCCGCTCGGCCCGCTGGCCGGCGTTCCGTTCGCCGTGAAGAACCTGTTCGACATCGACGGCCTGCCCACCCTGGCCGGCTCCAAGATTCGCCGCGACGCCGCTCCGCCCGCGCGCGACGCCACCCTGGTTCAGCGCCTGACCGCCGCCGGCGCGATCCTGGTCGGCGCGCTGAACATGGACGAGTTCGCCTACGGCTTCGTCACCGAGAACGCCCACGACGGCCCGGCGCGCAACCCGCACGATCCAACGCGGATCGCGGGCGGCTCTTCCGGCGGCTCGGCGGCGGCCGTGGCGGCGGGCCTGGTCCCGCTGACCCTGGGCTCGGACACCAACGGCTCGATCCGCATCCCCGCCGGCCTGTGCGGCGTCTTCGGCCTGAAGCCCACCTACGGCCGCCTGTCGCGCCAGGGCGTCTTCCCGTTCGTCGAGAGCCTGGACCACGTGGGCCCCTTCGCCCGCTCGATCGAGGAACTGGCCCTGGCCTATGACGTGCTGCAGGGGCCCGATCGCGAGGGCGATCCGATCTGCGTGCGTGAGGCGCAGCCTCTGACCAGCCGTCTCGATGCGCTGGCCGAACAGCCGCTGCGCGTCGGCGTGCTGGGCGGCTGGTTCCAGCAAGGCGCGTTCCCGGAAGTGCTGGCGGCCCTGGATCAGGTCGCCCAAGCGCTGTCGGCCGACACAGGCGTCATCCTGGATGGCGCCCAGGCCGCCCGCGCCGCCGCCTTCTGCCTAACCGCTTTCGAGGGCGGCGAGCTGCACCATGCCGACCTGGCCGCCCGCGCCATGGACTACGACCCGGCCGTCCGCGACCGCCTGCTGGCCGGCGCCCTGCTGCCGGAAGGCGTCGCCGAGGCCGCGCGGCGCTATCGCACGATCTTCCGCGATGCGGTCGCCGAGGTCTTCCAGCGCTACGACGTCTTGTTGGCGCCGGCCTCGGTCTGTCCCGCCCCGCCGATCGGCCAGGCGACGATGGAGATGGACGGGGTTCCGGTCTCGGTCCGCAAGAACCTCGGCGCCTTCACCCAGCCGATCAGCTATATCGGCCTGCCGGTCGTGGCCGCGCCGGTGAACCGTCCGGGCCAGCTGCCGATCGGCGTCCAGATCATCGCTCCGCCCTGGCGCGAGGATTTGGCCTTCGCCGCGGCCCTGCGCCTGCAGCGCGCCGGCGTTGTCGCCGCCCATCCGCCGAAGGCCTTCGCATGATCGTCAACGACCCCGCCGTCCTGGCCGAGGTGACGGCCCTGGTCGACGCCTATGAGATCGCGCTGATGACCAATGACGTGGCGGCCCTGGATGGCGCGTTCTGGAACTCGGCCCACACCGTGCGCCTGGGCGTGGCCGAGAACCTGTGGAGCTTCGACGAGATCGCCGCCTTCCGCGTCGGCCGGGCCGGCGGCTCGCCGCCCCGCACGCGGCTGCGGACCGAGATCACCACCTTCGGGTCGGACTTCGCGACCGCCAACGTCCTGTTCCAGCGCGACGACACCGGCCGCCTGGGCCGCCAGAGCCAGACCTGGATCCGCGTCGAGGACGGCTGGAAGGTCGCCTCGGCCCACGTGTCCCTGATGCAGGAGAGCGCCGATCAACGGCTCGCCTCCCCGACCGAAAAGCGCTAGAGCCCCCGCCCATGACCGCCCAGACCCCGACCAAGATCATCTTCGACACCGACCCCGGCATCGACGACGCGATGGCGCTGCTGTTCATCGAGGCGAGCCCCGCCCTCGACCTGATCGCGGTGACGACCATCTTCGGCAACGCCGACATCGACACCACCACCCGCAACGCCCTCTACCTGAAGCGCCGCTTCGGGCTGACCGCGCCAGTTTACAAGGGCACGGACAAGCCGCTGGTCCGCCCGCGCAATCCCTCGCCCACCTTCGTGCACGGCGAGAACGGCCTGGGCGACGTGGAGCTCGAAGGCCTCGTTCCCGAACAGCCCGAAGCCAAGCCGGCCCACCAGGCGATCATTGACCTGGCGCGCCAGTATCCTGGCGAGGTCGTGCTGTGCGCGGTCGGTCCGCTGACCAACCTGGCCCTCGCTTTGCAGGCCGATCCCGAGGTCGCGAACCTGCTGAAGTCCGTCGTGATCATGGGCGGCGCGTTCGGCGTGGCCGGCAAGCCGGGCAATGTCACGCCCGTCGCCGAGGCCAACATCTGGAACGATCCGGAAGCCGCTGACCAGGTCTTCACCGCCCCCTGGAGCCTGACCGCCGTCAGCCTGGACGTGACGACCCAGGTCGTGATGTCGCCCGACTACATGGAAACCCTGGCGGCCGGCGGCGGCGACGCCGGCGGCTTCCTGAACGCCATCTCCAAGCCCTACGCCGCCTTCTACGGCGGCCGCGACGGCATCGTCGGCTGCTGCGTCCACGACGCCGCGGCCGTCGCCTTCGTGATCGATTCGTCGCTGTTCACCGTGCGCCGCGGCTCGGTCCGCGTGGTCACCGAGGGCATCGCGCTCGGCCAGACCTGCCAGAAGGCCGAGGGCGAACTGTTCGGCCCGTCGGCCTGGGACGATCAGCCGATCCAGGCCGTGACGGTGGCGGTCGACGGCGAGCGGCTGCTGAAGCTGTACGCCGAGACGATGACGGCCAAGCACGGCTGATCGAAAATCCTCCCCTAGCGGGGGAGGTGTCGGCTCGAAGAGGCGACGGAGGGGGAAGAGGCAGGCTCTCAGGCACTTCCCCCTCCGGCGCTTCGCGCCACCTCCCCCGCTGGGGGGAGGGTTTGATTACCCCCGCCTATACCGCTCCACGCCGGCCAGATATGTCCGCGCCACCACGCGGTCATCGCCCAGAACGGTCAGCGCGAACAGCTTGTCCTCCAGCCTCTTCGCGGCCTTCAGCCGCCGCTCAATCAGCGGCGTCGCGGCCAAATCCAGCACCAGGAAATCCGCCTCCTTGCCGGGCGCGAGGTTGCCGATCTTGTCGTCCAGATCCAGCGCCCGCGCCCCGCCCAGCGTGCCGAGATAGAGGGCCTGGAACGGGTCCAGCGCGTCGCCGCGCAACTGGCCGACCTTGTAGGCCTCGCCCAGGGTGTGGAGGATCGAGAAGGTCGTGCCGGCCCCGACGTCGGTGCCCATGCCGACCTTCACGCCGTGGGCGCACGCGTCCTTCAGCGGGAAGAGGCCCGAACCCAGGAACAGGTTCGAGCTCGGGCAGAACGCCGCCGCCCCGCCCTTGGCCGCCATCCGCTGGAAGGCCTCGCCTTTCAGATGGACGCAGTGGGCGAAGACCGAGCGCTCACGCAGCAGGCCAAAGCGGTCATAGACGTCGAGATAGTCCTTGGCGGCGGGGAAGAGTCGCGCCGTCTCCTCGATCTCGTGGGCGTTTTCCGACAGGTGCGTCTGCATCCAGACGCCGGGATGGGCCGCCAGCACCTCACCCGCCATGGCCAGCTGTTCGTCGCTGCAGCTGATCGCGAAGCGCGGCGTGACCGCGTAGCCCAGGCGCCCCTTGCCGTGCCAGTCGGCGATCAGCGCCTCCATGTCGGCGCGGCTGCTGTCGACCGTGTCGGTCAGGCCCTCGGGCGCGTTGCGGTCCATCAGGGTCTTGCCGGCGATCAGCCGCATGTCGCGCGCCAGAGCCTCGGCGAACAGGGCCTCGACCGAGACCTTGTGCACCGAGCCGAACACCAGCGCCGTGGTCGTGCCGTTGCGCAGCAGCTCGTCAAGGAAGAACGTCGCGGTCTGGGCGGCGTGCGCGGGATCGGCGAAGGCGGCCTCGCATGGGAAGGTGTGCTGCTCCAGCCAGTCCAGCAATTGCGCCCCATGGGCGGCGATCACGTCGACCTGCGGGAAGTGGATGTGCGTGTCGATGAAGCCCGGCGTAATCAGATGGCCGGTCAGGTCCTCGACCGGCGTATCGCCCAGGCGCGCGGCGAGGTCGGCATGGTCGCCGCAAGCGGCCACGCGGCCGTCCTCGACCAGCAGCAGGCCGTCTTCGTGGAAGGCGACCGCCTCCGCGCGCGAGGTCTTGGCCGGGTCGTCCAGCAGGTGGAGGATCGACCCTCGATAGGCTTTCACGTCTTCGAACTCTCGTCGTTGCGCACGCGCGCGGCTTCCTGGCGCATCAGGAGGTCGGCGGCCACCGAGACCGCGATCACCTCCGGCGCCTTGCTCTTCAGCCCCGGCAGGCCGATCGGACAGGTCAGGCGGGTCAGCACGGCTTCGGAGAAACCATCATCGCGTAACCGGCTCATGAACCGCGCGCGTTTGGTCTTCGAGCCGATGACGCCGAAATAGCCAAAGCCCCCGCCCGCCAGCCCCGCCGAGACCAGGGCGTAGTCCAGGGCGTGGTCGTGGGTCAGCACCAGGCCGTAGGCGTCGGGCGTCGCGCCCATGGCCTTGGCCGCCATCTCGGCCGGTTCCAGCACGGTGACGCCGGGGATCTGCGCGGTCTCCGGGCGGCTGTCGTACCAGAACAGGCGGAACGGCAGAGGCTCGAAGGCCCGCGCGATCGCCTGACCCACATGGCCGGCGCCGAACAGCAGCAGCGGCGGACGCGGCGCGTCGGCGCGCTCGACCAGCTCGTCGCCCAGCTCGGGTCGAGCGCCGCGCGCGCTGGCCGGCGCGCCCGCCAGGGTCACGGCCGGCGCATCAAGCTCGGTCGCCAGGATCGGCGCGATGGTCTTGCCCAGCGCGCCGGGATCGAAGCGCGTGCGGACTTCGAACGGCTGGGCCGCGTCCATGCGCCGGGCCGCCTCGGTCAGCCAGTCACGGCTGTTGTCGTCGAGGCGCTCGAGGAACAGCCGCACGCGGCCCCCGCAGCACTGGGCCAGCAGCGGCCCCAGCGGATAGTCCTGGATCGCGAAGTGCGCCTGGCTTCCGTCCAGCATCCGCCGCGCCTGGTCGGCGACGCGGTATTCCAGATTGCCGCCGCCTATCGTGCCGTCCTGGCCCTCGCGCCAGACGACCATCTTGGTTCCCGCCTCGCGCGGGGCCGAGCCCTCGGTGGCGAGGACGGTGACCAGCGCGGCCTCGTCATGGGCGTCGAGGCGAGCGAGCGCGGCGCGGGCCCAGTTCCTGCTCATGCGCCCCCTCCGTCACGGCGCGTATCCGCGCCGCGGGAGAATGTCATCCTCCCCCGTGAAACGGGGGAGGTGGACGCGAAGCGGACGGAGGGGGCGCTAAGCATGAGCGCGACTCCGGACATCCTCGCACGCCATCAGGATCGCCTCGGGCGTCGCAGGCGCATTCAATTCCGGGAACACGCGGTAGTCGCCAACGCTGGCCACAGCGTGATTGATCGCCGAATGCACCGAGATCGCCAACATGAACGGCGGCTCGCCGACGGCCTTGGAGCGGTGCACCGTCGCCTCGACATTGCGGCCGGCCTCCCACAGGCGAATGTCCAGATGCGCCGGACGGTCGCCGCAGGTCGGGATCTTGTAGGTCGAGGGCGCGTGGGTGCGCAGGCGACCTTGGGCGTCGTAGACCAGCTCCTCGGTGGTCAGCCAGCCCATGCCCTGGACGAAGCCGCCTTCGATCTGGCCGAGATCGATGGCGGGATTCAGCGACTTGCCCACGTCGTGCAGGATGTCGGCGCGCGTGACCTTCATCTCGCCGGTCAGGGTGTCGATCAACACCTCGCTGCAGGCCGCGCCATAGGCGAAGTAGTAGAACGGCCGGCCGGTGTGGGTGGCGCGGTCGTAGTGGATCTTGGGCGTGGCGTAGAAGCCGGTGGCCGACAGCGAGATCCGCGCCAGATAGGCCTGGCGGGCGAACCAGCCGAACTCGAACGTCTCGCCACCCACGCGAACCCCGTCGGGCGTGAAGGCGACCGCTTCCGGCGCGACGTTCCACTTGGCGGCGGCGAACTCGACAAGACGCGCCTTGATCGTCTCGGCCGCGTTCAGGGCCGCCATGCCGTTCAGGTCCGCGCCCGACGAGGCGGCGGTGGCCGAGGTGTTGGGCACCTTGTCGGTGACCGTCGAGGTGATCTTCACGCGCGAGACGTCGACCTGGAAGGCCTGGGCGACGATCTGGGCGACCTTGATGTTCAGCCCCTGCCCCATCTCGGTCCCGCCGTGGTTCAGCATGATCGAGCCGTCGGCGTAGAGGTGCAGCAGCGCCCCGGCCTGGTTCAGGTGGGTGGTCGTGAACGAGATGCCAAACTTCACCGGCGTCAGGGCGATGCCCTTCTTCAGCACGGGGCTGGACTCGTTGAACGCCTCGATCTCGCGGCGGCGGGCCTCGTAGTCGCAGGACGCGGCCAGCTCGTCGATCAGCTGTGGCGCGACATTGTCCCCGACCACCTGATGATAGGGCGTCAGGTTTCGCCCCTCGCCGCCATAGAGGTTGCGGCGGCGCACCTCCAGCGGGTCGAGGCCGACTTCGGCGGCCACGGCGTCCATGATCCGTTCGATCGCCAGCATCCCCTGCGGGCCGCCAAAGCCCCGGAAGGCGGTGTTCGAGACGGTGTGGGTCTTGAACCGGTGCGACACGATCTCGACCGCCGGCAGGTAGTAGGTGTTGTCGGCATGGAACATCGCCCGGTCATTGATCGCCATCGACAGATCGGTCGTCGCGCCGCACCGCGAGGCCAGCTCCAGCGAAATACCCGTCAACCGCCCCTCGTCGTCGAAGCCGACGTCGTAGGCGACCTCGAAGTCATGCCGCTTGCCGGTCATGACCATGTCCTCGTCGCGGTCAGGGCGGCACTTGGCCGGACGGCCGGTCTTGACCGCGACCAGGGCGGCGGCGGCGGCGAACAGCGAGGCTTGCGTCTCCTTGCCGCCAAAGCCCCCGCCCATGCGGCGCACTTCGACGGTGACCGCCGTATGGGGCCGGTCGAGCACGCGGGCGATCAGGTGCTGGACTTCGCTAGGATGTTGGGTCGACGACCAGATGTGCACGTCGCCGCCTTCGCGCGGCGTGGCGAGGGCGACCTGGCCCTCGAGATAGAAGTGATCCTGGCCGCCCATCGAAAAGCCGCCCTGGACCCGTCGCGGGGAGGCGTCCAGCGCGGCCTGGGCGTCGCCGCGCGCCATGCGCTGACTGGCCTCGATCTTCAGGTCCATGACCCGGGCGGCGGCGATGTCGATGGCGGCGGGCAGGTCTTCGTACTCGACCACGGCCTTGGCCGCGGCGGCGCGGGCGGCGGCGATCGAGGTCGCGGCGACCGCGAACAGGCTCTGGCCGACGCAGATCACTTCACCATCGGCGAAGAGCCGGTCGTCATGGATGACCGGGCTGACGTCATTCTCGCCGGGAATATCCTGCGCGCTCAGCACCAGCACCACGCCGGGCGAGGCCCGCACGGCCGACAGGTCCAGCTTGACGATCCGGGCGTGAGCTCGCGTGCTCATGCCCAGGTGCACATGCAACAGCCCCGGAGGCTCGGGCAGGTCGTCCCCATAGATCGCCGAGCCCGCCACATGCCGTTCGGCGCTGTCGTGCGGCAGGGCCGCATTGACGCCGCGCGGCGCGGTGATCGCGGGGGCGACGCCGGAGTCAGCCATGGGCGCTCTCCGGCGTGACGCGGGTTTCGAGATCGGGCGATAGGCTCTCCAGGAACACCTTCCGCAGCATGTTGCGCGCGGCCAAGGCGCGGTAGGTCGCCGATGCGCGCATATCGCTCATCGGCGCGTAGTCGACGTCCAGGGCGGCCATCGCGGCCTCAATCGTCGCCTCGCGCCAAGGCTGGCCGATCAGCGCAGCCTCGCAAGCCGACGCGCGCTTGGGCGTCCCGGCCATGCCGCCGAAGGCGATGCGCGCGTCCGTCACGACGCCATCCTCGACCGCGATCGAGAACGCGCCGCAGACCGCCGAGATGTCTTGGTCGAAGCGCTTGGACAGCTTGAAGACCTTGAAGATCCGTCCCACCGGAAGCTTCGGAACCACGACCGCCTCGACGAATTCGCCAGGCTGGCGGTCCTGCTTGCCGTATTCCAGGAAGAAGGCCTCCAGCGGCAGTTCGCGCCGCTCGTTCCCGCGCCGCAGGACCAGGGTCGCCCCGGCCGCGATCAGGGCCGGCGGCATGTCGCCGATCGGCGAGCCATTGGCGATGTTGCCGCCGATCGTGCCGCTGTTGCGCACCTGGGTCGAGCCCAGCCGCCGCATCATCACGCCCAGCTCCGGATAGAGCCGAGCCAGCACGTCGATCGCGTCGACGTAGCGAACGCCCGAGCCGATCCGCAGGTCGTCGGGCGTCTCTTCGATCGTCTTCAGCTCGGCGACCTCGGACACGCTGATCAGGGTCGGCAGCGGCCGCCGCTGCTTGGTCACCCACAGGCCGACATCGGTCGCTCCGGCGACGATCGTCGCGTCGGGATGCTTGAGATAGGCGTCCGCAAGCTCATCGACCGTTCGCGGCGACAGCCACGTCCGCGTCACGCCGTGGACTTCGTCGTGGAAGCTCAGCGCCAGCATGGTCTCGTCACGCACGGCCGAAAGATCGACCGCCGGCGCGACCTCGGTGGTCACGCCCTTGGCGACCTCGATGATCGGCCCGTAGCCGGTGCAGCGGCACAGGTTTCCGGCCAGCACTTCGCCGACCGGCGCCTTGGCGCCTTTCGCCCCGACGGCGCGGCCATACAGCGACATCACGATACCCGGCGTGCAGAAGCCGCACTGCGAGCCGTGTTTGTCGACCATGGCCTGCTGCACGGGATGCAGCGCGCCGTTTTCGCTTGCCTTGGGGGCGAGGCTCTCCACCGTCATCAGCGCCTTGCCGTGCAGCATGGGCAGGAACTGGATGCAGGCGTTGACCGCCCGCCAGGCGACCTTGTCCCCCTCCGCCTCGCCGACCAAGACGGTGCACGAGCCGCAATCGCCCTCGGCGCAGCCCTCCTTGGTCCCCGTGCGGCGCATGGGGCCGCGCAGGTGCTCCAGCAGGGTGGTGGTGGGATTGGCCCCGCGCACCTCCCGCACCTCGCCGTCCAGCAGGAAACGGATCACCTCGCCCATCAGCTGCCCCGGTAGGTGGAATAGCCGTAGGGCGAGACCAGCAGCGGCACGTGCCAGTGCTGCGCGGTGTTCGAGACGGCGAAATCGATCACCACCACATCCAGGAACGGCGGATCGGTGACCGGCAGGCCCGAGGCCTTGAAGTGGTCGCCGATCGAAAACTCCAGGCGATAGCCGCCGACCGCCAGGGCCTCGCCATCGATCAGGCGCGCCCGGCCATCGGCGTCGGTGCGCAGTTCGGCGACCGGTGACAGGGCCTCGCCCTCGCGCCGCGAGACGCGCACCGCGACGCCCGCCGCCGGCTTGCCCGCCGCCTGGTCGAGGATATGTGTCGTCAATCCGCTCATTCGTCCGCACTCCGATCGAGTCGATGCTCGGCCGCGCGCGTCGCCATGTCCAGCATCGCGCGGCGGCCGTGAAACGCGATCGCCAAACCGCCGAGGAACATGGCGCGAGGCGCCCGAAGCGCGGGCATTATATAATAGATTTATTACTTGCGAGAGCTCTCAGGCGAGCGACACGATGTTACCGCTATCACAAATGAGACCATTCCCCGACCGCGCAGGGTTGGAAAAGCCGGTCATCCCCGGTAGCTAGACGGGTGAACGGCCCGCGACCGAGACGGGCCGCGCGAAAACGCGCAGAGCTTCTAGAGGAAGACCAATGGACGAGGATTTCCGCAAGGCGGCGTTGGACTATCACCGCCTCCCGCGGCCCGGAAAGCTGGCGATCGAAGCCACCAAGCGGATGGCCACCCAGCGCGACCTCGCCCTCGCCTATTCGCCTGGTGTCGCCGCGCCCTGCCTGGCGATCGCCGACAACCCCGACACGGCCCGCGACTACACCGCGCGCGGCAACCTGGTGGCTGTGATCTCGAACGGCACCGCCGTTCTGGGCCTGGGCGACATCGGCCCACTGGCGTCCAAGCCGGTGATGGAGGGCAAGGCGGTCCTGTTCAAGAAGTTCGCCGGCATCGACGTCTTCGACATCGAGGTGGACGCCAAGGATCCCGACCGCTTCATCGAGGTGGTGGCGGCGCTTGAGCCCACCTTCGGCGGTATCAATCTCGAAGACATCAAGGCCCCCGAGTGCTTCATCATCGAGCGCGCCCTGCGCGAGCGGATGAACATCCCGGTCTTCCACGACGACCAGCATGGCACCGCCATCGTCTGCGCCGCGGCCGTCCGCAACGCCCTGCTCGTCCAGGGCAAGACGCTGAACGACGTCAAGCTGGTGACCTCGGGCGCGGGCGCCGCGGCCCTGGCCTGCGTGGACCTGCTGGTCTCCATGGGCCTGCCGGTCGAGAACGTCACCCTGACCGACATCAAGGGCGTGGTGCACGCCGGCCGCGATCCGGACATGCCCGACAACATGGCCCGCTACGCCCGCCAGACCGACGCCCGGACCCTGCCGGAGGTGCTGCCCGGCGCCGACATCTTCCTGGGCCTCTCGGCTCCGCGCGTGTTCAAGGCCGAATGGCTGCCGCTACTGGCGCCGAACCCGCTGATCCTGGCCATGGCCAATCCGGATCCGGAAATCCTGCCCGAGCTGGTCTACGCCGCCCGTCCGGACGCCATCATGGCGACGGGGCGCAGCGACTACGCCAACCAGGTCAACAACGTCCTCTGCTTCCCCTTCATCTTCCGGGGCGCGCTGGACGTCGGCGCCTCCGAGATCAACGAGGCGATGAAGGTCGCCGCCGTCGAGGCGATCGCCGAACTCGCCCGCGCCGAGGCCTCCGAGGTCGTCGCCAGCGCCTATGGCGGCGCGGCGCCGGTCTTCGGCTCGCAGTACATCATCCCCAAGCCCTTCGACCCGCGCCTGATCCTGCAGATCGCGCCGGCCGTGGCCAAGGCGGCGATGGACAGCGGCGTGGCCACCCGGCCGATCGCCGATTTCGACGCCTATCGCCAGGAGCTGGAGCTCTTCGTCTATCGCTCGGGCCAGCTGATGCGGCCGGTGTTCGAACGGGCCCGAAAGGCGCCGGTCAAGGTCGCCTATGCCGAGGCCGAGGACGAGCGCGTGCTGCGCGCGGTGCAGACGGTGGTCGACGAAGGCCTGGCCTCGCCGGTGCTGGTCGGTCGTCGGGAGGTGATCAAGGCCAAGATCCAGGACCTGGGCCTGCGCCTCGACGTCGGCGGAACGGTCGAGATCGTCGATCCCTACGCCGACAAGGATCTGTTCGGTCCGCTGGTCGCCGACTACCAGAAGCTGGTCGGGCGTCGCGGCGTGCCGCCGACGGCGGCCGAGCGCCGCGTCCAGGGCCGCCGCACGGTCGCCGCCTCGATGCTGCTGGCCTCGGGCCATGTCGAGGCCGCCCTAGTGGGCGGCAGCGGCGACTGGTGGCAGCACCTGAAGTACGCCCTGCCGATCATCCCCAAGCGGGACGATGTCAGCCGCGTCTACGCCATGTCGTCGCTGATCCTGGACAACGGCACGCTGTTCTTCTGCGACACCCACGTCAACGTCGACCCGACGGCCGAGCAGATCGCCGAATGCACCCAGCTGGCCGCCGAGGCGGTCCGCCGCTTCGGCCTGACGCCCAAGGCCGCCCTCCTCTCGCACTCCTCGTTCGGGGCCAGCAATTCGCCGACCGCGCGCAAGATGCGCGAGGCGCTCGCGATCCTGCGCGAACAGGCGCCGGAGCTCGAGGTCGACGGCGAGATGCACGCCGACGCGGCCCTCAGCCAGCATCTGCGCGAGCGCATGGTCGCCGACAGCCCTCTGAAGGGCTCGGCCAACCTGCTGGTCATGCCGACGCTGGACGCGGCCAATATCGGCCTGACCCTGCTGAGCGCGGCCACCGAGTCTCTGCTGGTCGGCCCGCTGCTGCTGGGCATGGCGAAACCGCTGCATGTGCTGATCCCCAGCGTGACCGCGCGCGGCATCGTCAACCTGACCGCCCTGGCGGTGAACCAGGCGGCCTCCGAACGGGCCCAGACGCCCGCCTGAGGGCTAGCCAGAAACGACAAAAGGCCCCGACCGACGCGTCAACGTCGGGCGGGGCCCTCGAAAGTCTCTGAAAAGGCCGTCCCGTCCGGGGCGGCCTTTTCCTTTGCGCCTTAGAGGATGCGCAGGTTGCCGGCCGAGGTCTTGCCCGAGCGGCGGTCCTGTTCAAGCTCGTAACCGACTTGCTGGCCTTCGTTCAGGCCACGCAGGCCGGCGCGCTCCACGGCCGAGATGTGCACGAACACATCGCCGCCGCCGTTGTCCGGCTGGATGAAGCCAAAGCCCTTGGTGGTGTTGAACCACTTCACGACGCCGGTGCCGGACTCGCCGGTGCCGCTCGAGAAGTTGTTGCGGGGAGCGCTGTCGAAGCCGCCGCGCGCCGGGCGCGGGGCGCCACGACCAGCGCCACCGCCAGCCGGAGCCGGGCCGTGGCCCGTGACGCGCAGTTGACCGGCCGAGGTCTTGCCCGAGCGACGGTCTTCTTCCAATTCGTACGCGACTTGATCACCTTCGTTCAGGCCAGCCAGGCCCGAGCGTTCAACCGCGGCGATATGGACGAACACGTCCTGGCCGCCGTCCTCGGGCTGAATGAAGCCAAAGCCCTTGGCCGGGTTGAACCACTTAACGACACCGTTCGCCATATTATCCTCAAACACCTCAATCGACGGGCTGATAGTCGGCCCGCGTCCTTCCAACGGAAGTCATGACGCAAAACCGCGCCACGCGCTATGGGCTTTGAGCGGAGAAAATCGACGGGAAGGCGGCGACCGCCAGAAAAATTCGCGGTTCAGAGGGAAAGCGTGGCGCCAATGCCACTCTAAATTGCACGCGAAGATATAGAAAAACCCCGGCCGCAATCGGACGGGGTGGATATCGCGCCCCAAATCAACCATGGGGACCTTGGGTGCGGGGACAGGATTTGAACCTGTGACCTTCAGGTTATGAGCCTGACGAGCTACCGGGCTGCTCCACCCCGCGTCAGGGTGTTTTGTG
>NZ_JAVDRV010000010.1:0-29475 GCF_031454995.1 Caulobacter segnis
TGGCCAAGATCGAGGCCGAGCTCGTCGCGCTCGAGCGCACGATCGGCTTCGTCATGGTCGACATGCGTCGCGAGCTCGACCAGCTGCCCGCCGCGAAAGCGGAGGCCGCCCAAGCGCGCGAGGCCGAGGCCCGCGCGAACTTCCTTCTCAGGGACGTGCGCCGCGAGGCCGAGGCTGTCCGAGAGTACGCGGAGCAGTGGAGGCGTGAACTCGAGGGCGAACAGGTGAAGGTCGAGATCCTGAGGGAGCGCTTGGCCCACAAGGAAACCGAGGCGGGAATCCTCGCGAGTCAGGTCACGGCGGCGCGCGCCGAGACCCAAGCGCTGAGGGCGAGCACCAGCTGGAAGATCACGCGTCCGCTTCGCGCCGTCATCGCGAGGCTAAGGCGCTGAGACGGTCGGGCCTCCGATCACGATCGGAAGGTCCAGGCTCTGGACATGATGAAGGTGAAAACGGGCACCACCCCGATGGCGACGGCGAGAGCCAGCCAGAACGGCTGTCCCAGGGCCTGAGTAAAGACCCAGGTGATTGACTGGCTCATCGCGAGCCCGGCCAGCGAAACGACCGCGAAGCGAACAAAGCTGCTGATCGTGACGTCTTTTTTGAAGGTGATCCTGGCGTTCCCGAAATAGGAAACACACACCGCCGCCAGGTAACCGCAAAGATTGGAGGCGAGCGGGCTCAGGCCAAGCTTCTGGTGAAGCAGCAGGGCGGTTCCGGCATGGATCGCCGTGGCGATGACGCCAAACAGGGCGAAGAGGACGCCTTGTCGATGCAGGGGATCCGAAAGCAAGGCTCAGCGACCGTCCGTTGCCGGCGGGAAGCCGATCTTTTTCTGGATCATGTAGATTGGCCGCGCCTTCACCTCTTCGTACATGCGACCGACATACTCGCCCAGGACGCCCAGAGCGATCAGCTGCGCGGCTGTTCCAAACAACAAAACCACCATCAGTGACGCATAGCCGGGGATATCGCGTCCGATGAGGAGAACCCTGGCGATGATGAAGAGCGCATAGACCAGGGCCAGGCCGGCCGCGAAGAGCCCGATACCCGTCCAGACCCGCAGGGGCATCGTACTGAAGGCGGTCACGCCATCGAGCGCGAAGCGCCAAAGCTTGTGGTAGCGCCACGAGGTTTCCCCCGCCGCGCGCTCCGGGCGCGCGTAGGGCACGCCGACCTGGCGAAAGCCGACCCAGGCGAAGAGCCCCTTCATGAACCGGTTGCGTTCGGGAAGCTGTTTCAGGGCCTCCACCACCACGCGGTCCATGAGGCGAAAATCGCCCGTGCTGGCCGGGATCGGCCGATCCGACAGAAAGTTGAAGACCGTATAGAAGGCGTTGGCCGACAGGCGCTTTCCGGTGGTGTCGCTGCTGCGGTCCGCCCGCACGCCATAGACCACCTCGTAGCCCTGCTCCCAGAGGGTCAGGAACTCGCCGATCAGTTCGGGAGGGTCTTGAAGGTCGGCGTCGAGCGGCACGACCATGTCGCCCGCCGCCGCGTCCAGGCCCGCGGTGAGCGCGGCCTCCTTGCCGAAATTGCGCGACAGGGAAAGGATCCGAACACGCGGGTCGGCCAAGGCGCGGCGCTCGAGATTGGCGAGCGTGTCGTCACGACTTCCATCATCGACGCAGATGATCTCGAGGTCCAAGCCGAGCGGCGACACGGCGTTGTCGATCCGTGAGAACAGGGCGTCGAGCACCGGCGTCTCGTTGTGCATGGGAATGATCAACGAGAGCGTTTTTCCCGCGCGATGACGTCTGTTCTCCAAGGGAAGCATCTCAGCCATCGTCGCGGGATAGCCCTTTGACTCTCTGATCAACCAAGGCGCCGACGGCCATCAGGCTGATGAGCAGGCAGAATATGTTGGGCGGAAAGATGTAGCGAGCGTCCGCGGCCGGAGCGGCGATGAAAAGCACGAAGAGGTAGCTCGCGGACCCAAGGAGCATGGCCACGGCTATAAGCGCCTCCGGACGCCTGGCCCACAGGAGCGCGAGAGTGAGCATCGCGGCCGCCACATAGAGCAGGAACGGCCGGCGCCAGAGATCGTCGGCATTGCGCGCTATGTACGTCGTGACCGCCCGGGCGAGGGCCGGGTGGCGCAGCTCCAGCCCGAAGGGATTGGCGTCAATGCCGCTATGGATCGGATAGAAGACCCCCTCGCGCATCAGGCCCATCTGTTCCTGGAAGACGAGGGTCCTGTGCGCCAGGTAGCAGCCGGTTTCCTCGACCATGAGCCTACGCCAGGTTTCTCGCACCGCGGCGCGGGCGGGGGCTCTGACGAATTCAGGCACGCCTGGCTTTGGGGCTAGAGTGATGTTCATGTGACGGGGATCATAGGCCTTGCGGATCTGCGCCGGCGTGATCGCCCGCCCAGCGGTCAACTTAGGCGGCAGGTAGTTATGGTCCGCGCAGGCGGAGATGCCGACAACGTCGAAGACCTGGGTCCCAGCCCAGGAATGCGGCTTGGGCAGTCTAGCGAGGTCGGGAAGTCGCCACTGGGTTGACGCCCAAGCGACCAAGACGCCCACGACCATGCCCACCGCCAAGCGGCGGCGGATGGCGCTTTCGGCGTCGCGATGTACGCCCAGGAAGGGCCGCCACAGCATCATCGCCAAGACAAAGATGATCAGCGGGAAACCATTGTATCGCAAGGAGAGTGACAGGCAGAAGGAAACGACCGCCGTCGCTAGCAGCCAGCCAGAGCGCCGCTGGGCGGCCGCGGCCCAGAGGCCAAGGCCAAGCGCGGCGAAGCTCACCGTCGGAACGTCTCGCCAGTGCGCGAACAGGGTTCCCCATAGGGTGGGAAAATACGCCTGCGCCACCAAGAAACCGGCGCACAGGATCCATGCCGTCCTGCGACTTGCCGCTATCACGTGCAGGAAGAGGCCCGACCCGAACAGCAGGATGAAGGTCTGAACAAGGAACACGCCCCAGGTGTCCGCTCCCACGGCGTGGCTGATGCGGAACATGTAGGCGTGAACTGGCGGCCAGAGGCTGGTCTGAATGCCAAACAAGCCCTGCTCGTAGGCGAACAGACTGTCATAGGACATGTACCCAGGCCACGCCGGGTAACAGATCGCGATCGTGGCCGCCGCCGAGAACAGCGTCAAAAGCATCCAAGGCGGGGCGATCAGGCGAGGCGGCGTCCCCAGGGCGCTGAAGGCCGCCGCGACCCAGCTCGGGGTGACGGTCTTCATTTAGAGCTCCACATGGCCAAGCGGGCAGATCGAGACGCCGTCAGCGAGGATTCCGTACGCATCAAGCGGGCCGGTCGTGGACGGAGTATGCGCCCGCCAGCCGGTTTGTGTGTCGGTGACCTCCGGTGATCCTCGAGGCACATCCGGCCTTGGCAAGCCGCCGAGCCCCGCGCCGACGATCTTGTAGGAGGCGTCGACCAGAATAACCTTCTGGACACGGGTCTTGTTCGCGACATCCCACCCCCAACCAATCACGGCGGATCCAGCTGGAGGACCGGCATACTTGTGCTCGACCAAGTCCGTGTTTCCCGTGCAAAGACCGGTCTTGGGGAAGACGTCCCGCGGCGACTTGCCTAGGAGGTCTTTAGCCCATTGAGCGACGCCCGGGCTGGCTTCCTGAACCGTTGGAGAGACCGCCTCGACGATCGAAGTCTGATCGGAAGCTTGCGGGTGCTTGGACTTGGCCGGATCTCTCCATTCCGGCTGCTGGCATGCCGCGAGCAACGCGCCGCAGAGAAGAGCCGATAGTTTCAGGGCCGTTTTCATCAGACTCCTCTCGCTGGAAGCCTTCTAGGCGCCTTGTCCGGTCCCGACAACGACCATTTGGATTCCAGGGGAGGTTGAGCGGATTTCGGTGACCTGCCTCTAAATGATCCCGCGTGGTCAGGTTTCGGCGCGTCCGCGCGGTCATGCTGGCGGGTTCCTGAAAATCGCGGAGCGCGGGGCAGGGGCTCTAGCTTATTGTACTTATTTGCGTACAATAAATGCATGCGGACCACATCCTACAGCGACCTTCGCAAGAACCTCTCGGCCATGATCGACGCGGTCACCGCGGATCACGAGCCCATCGTCATCACCCGTGACCGGGGCCGGCCGGCGGCCGTGCTGATGTCGGTGGAGGACTTCGCCTCGTACGAGGAGACCCGCTACCTGCTGCGAAGCCCGGCCAACGCCGCGCGACTGCGGGACGCGATCGAGGCGCTCGAGGGCGGGCAGGGGACCGCGCGCGACCTCTCCGAATGAAGCTGATCTTCAGCGAGCAGGCCTGGGAAGACTATCTCCACTGGCAAGCTCACGACCGGAAGCTGTTGGCTCGTCTGAACGGCCTGATCAAGGAGTGCGCCCGTCACCCGTTCGAGGGAACCGGCAAGCCCGAACCCCTTCGGGGCGCGCTGTCGGGATGGTGGTCGCGCCGCCTTAACCAGGAGCACCGCCTGGTCTATCGCCCCAGCGAAGACGGCCTCCTGATCGCGCAGTGCCGCTATCACTATTGATCGATAAGGATGGCTGGCGGCTCAGAGCCAGTCGACCAATCCCTGCTTGGCCATCCAGGCCAGCAGGGATTGGATGAGCCGGCGCCGTTGGACGGGGAACATCATCACGATGTCGCGCGTCGGAAGTTCGCCGGCCTCCCGCAATCCGAGCATGATCTGGCGCGCTTCATCCAGCGAGCCGCGCCAGTTGGCGGCGAACATGTCCAGTTCGATCGAGCTCATGGCGTCTAGCGCCTCGAGATCCGCGCCGGGACGAAGTCGCAAGCGCGTTTCCAGCGTCAGGGTCGAGCTCGCGAAGACCGCGAAGTCCCGGAACGGGTCGCCCCTGACGGGATGGCGTCCGGGAGGAGGGGCGGCGCCCGTTTCGGCCCGCCGGATGGCGGCCAGCTCCTCGGCCAGGGCGGTGTATCGAGGCGCGACGACGCGCCAGTCGAAGGTGTCGCGGATCCTCCTGCGGCCGGCCTCGCCCATGCGCCGGCGAAGCTCGGGATCCTTGGCCAGGCGCGCGATCGCCTCGGCCGCGCGGCCGACGTGAACCGCAGTGTGCTGGGCGACGATACCAACATACTGCTGGTAGGACTTAATCGCGAACATGTGCTGACCCACCAGGTCCTGAACCAAGCCCTCCTCTGGACCGCCCAGGGTCGGGATCAGGAAGCCTTCCTCGCCGTCCCGGACGGTGTAGCGGTAGCCATCCCAGTCGCTGACAACGACCGGCAGGCCGCAGGCCATGGCCTCCAGCGGCGTGATGCCGAAGGTCTCCTGGATGTTGTCGACCAGCGACAGGAAGATGTCGCCGGCCGCCCAGAGGGAGCCAAGACGCGCGCGGTCGTTGCCGTTGGCGACGTGAAACGTCACCGAGGGCGCGTGGGCGGTGGCGGCCTGTCGATAGCGACGCTCGCCGTCCGCGCCGTCCGGGAACCAGCCAACCATCACCAGGTGCATCCGCTTGCCCGTGGTCTGGGCCGCCTCCTCGGCGGCGAGCATCATCGACTGCGGGAAGGCCTTCTCGAAGAAGGACAGTCGGCCGACCCAGAGCAGAACGATGTCGTCCTCGCCCACGCCCATTTCCTCGCGAACGGCCGAGCGGCCCTCGCGCGTCGCGGCGGCCGCCAGGTCTTCGCCATTAACCCCCAGCGGGATCAGCGGCAGCATGGGTTGCGGGCGTTTGGCGCCGCCGAAGCGATCGGCCAGGTAATCCGACCATTCGTCGAACATGGTCCGCATGGCGCTTTGCACCGAAGGCGAGGTGCAGATCAGCGCGTCCCAGGGGTGGATGGGCGCGACACCGGCCGCGGCGATCTCTTGGCGGATGGAGGGTGGGGCGATGGTGTGTATCAGGCCCATCAGGCTGTAGGCGCGATCACCGACCGCGCGACGGCGCTGCCAGGCGAGCTCCTCCAGGCGCGCGGACCCGCGTAGCAGGGCGCCGGCGTCGGTGGCGACCCGTTGAGCGAGTATGGTGGACGCCGAGATTTTGGTGGAGCACGGCGCGCCGCCGATCAGGCCCCGTCGAAGATCATCTGGGGAAACCGCGCCGTGAGTAAGGAAGTCCGCCTGATCCAGTCCTCCATGGCGCACCAAGGCCTGGAAGAGCTGGAAGTTGGCGATGTCCTTGCCGAAAACGTTCTCGCCAAGACCGACGCGGCCAGCGGGGTGATAGATGGCGAGACGACGCATGGAACCTTTGTGAGAAACGAAAGCGGTGTGGGCGGCGATGCTAGGCCGAACAGTTCGCATTGATCGGCTGGGTCGCACAACCGACTCTCCGATCGACTAGCCCCTAGTCTTGTCCTTTCTTTCGATCCTCTGGATAGCGGCGCGGCTGACGCCATATTCCCTGGCGAGAGCGCCGAGCGAGGCGCCTCGCGCGCGCTTGTCCAGGACCGCCTCTTGTTCCCTGTCGGAAAGGCTTGGCTTGCGTCCTAGGCGGACGCCCTGAGCCCTGGCGCGAGAGAGCCCCGCTTGGGTTCGTTCGATCAAGAGGTCGCGCTCGAATTCGGCGACAGCGCCGATCACCCCCATGGTCATGCGTCCCGCTGGACTTGTCAGATCCACGCCTCCAAGCGCCAGGCAGTGCACGCGCACCCCCATTTTCGCGAGGGCCTCGACCGAGGCGCGGACGTCCATGGCGTTGCGTCCCAAGCGATCAAGCTTCGTCACGATCAGCACGTCCTGATCTTCCAGGCGATCAAGCAGTTTGGCGAAGCCGGGTCGTTGGGCGGCGGCCACGGCGCCGGAGATCGTTTCCGTGATGATCCGCCGGGGCTCAACGAAGAAGCCCGCGCGCTCGATCTCAAGAACCTGGTTCTCGAACGTCTGATCCGGCGTGCTGACCCGGCAGTAGGCGAAGGTGCGCGACATCGAAGGCCTTACCGAAATGGTGTATCGATAAATCGAGCATATCGAAAATGCTGAAGGCGGTATTCCGATACGGCTCCAAGGGCCCGCGCGAAATCGGTCCTATCCGATACACCACTCATGAGATGCGCCATGGCCCTTGGGCCGGCATAGATCAGAGAGCTCCCGAGGCTCGGAGCAAGGCCTCACCCTTGAGGGGAGTCAGGTCCAAGGGCTTGATCTCTCCGCGATCTTCTTGGTTCAAGAGACGATCAAGGAAGCGCTCCGGATCGCGAATGTCCCTCGCCTGCAGGACATCTGGACCATAGCGCCACCATTGACTGGCCAGCAGCCGCTGGATCACGTCCTCGGTGAAGCGATAGCGTATGACCTTGGCGGGAACGCCCCCAACGATGGCGTAGGGCGGCACGTCCTTCGTCACCACGGACCGGGCTCCAATGATCGCGCCGTGACCGACCCGGACCCCGCGCTTGATCATCGCCTGGTCGCCAATCCAGACATCGTGACCGATATAGGCGAAAAGGGCGGGCTGCTCGTAAGGCTCCAGGATGAAGTGCTCGGCCTTCACGTCCTTCAGGTAGGCCTTCACCCCCGCGAGGGGACCAGGGTTGTGCGAGAAAGGGTGAGAACTGATCCACTTATCCGGGTGGCTGGATCCCATCAGCACGACATTCAAAGCGATCGAGCAGTAGCGCCCGATCCGGAGGTAAACATCGGTGCGTGAGAAGCTGTAAGAGAACGCCCCAATCTCGCGGGGGAAGATGTTTCCCGACAGGATGTGGCTGTAGGGTTCCAGAAGCGCGTCTTCTCGCAAGATGTATTCCGAGCCCAACGCCCAAGGATTGGCTCCAGCGCCCATGATACGATTTTGCTGAAGCAGCTCTCGCGCGGCTTCGTTGATCACCAGTTTCACTTAAGCGTTCCAAGTCTAAATCGTTTGCCCAACCTAGCGATCCCAGCTCGCCAGCCCCGGGCCGAAGCCGTGGTTCCCGTGGGTTCTATCTCTTCGCGGAAGTCTCGACGCCAGGCGACACCCTCGCGCAAGACCCGGGCCGGCGCGCCGGCGACGACCGCATTGGCTGGCGTGTCCCCGGAAACGATGGCGCCCGCGGCGATTATGCCACCGCTTCCAACCTTGGCGCCTTTCATGATCATGCACCGAAGGCCGGCCCACACGTGGTCTCCCAGATAGACGGAAGCCGCGGGGTTGATCCGCTGGCCCGTGGCCAGGTCGAAGATCGGATGAATATCGCTGAGCGACACATAGACCTGGGAAGAGATCATGCAGTCACGACCGATGACGATCTCCCCGGGCTCGTGCAGCTGGATCGAGCCCTGAACCATGGTTGTGCCGTCTCCGATCGCTAGGCGGCCTCCCGAGCACAGCACGTTGATAAAGCCGTGCAGGTGACAGGCTTCGCCGACCTCGACCCGATTGCCCTTCCCTCGCACGGTCATATTGACGCCCAAGCGCGTTCCCGCGCCTATAACGACGGTATTGTCCTCGCCGTCGATGATCACCGTATGGACCACGGGCGGCGTGAGGTCGGGCACGGTGGCGGCGAACCCCGCCGGCGCGAAAGGCGCGATGACCGCGCCGGCTCCAATTCCCAGTCGATTGCCGCGCCCGCGCATGATCACCCGAGCCATGACCTTTGCGTCAGTCCCTATGGTGATCACGTGCTCCTCACCCTCCCTTTCCAGGGTGGTGGGCATGGGGTCGGAGGAAAGGGCCTTCAAGTCGCGCTCCAGTTTGGAGTCGCGATCCTAGCGTCGACCCGACCCGGCGCCAGCGTCGATTATAAACCTCGAGGTTGACGCACCAGGGGCGGAAAGAGAAAGGGGTGGGCGGGCTGCTCGGCCCGGCGGCTTCAAGGCGGGCTCCTGTGTCCAAGAAAATTCTCTTTATCCACCAGAACTTCCCGGGGCAGTTCCCCCATATCGCGGACGCCTTGGTCGCGCGGGGAGATAAGGTGGTGGCGATCGGGAGCGCATCGGCGAAACCCCGGCCGGGCGTGACCTTGGTCCAGTGGCGGCTGCCGCGCGGCACGACGACGGGCATCTTCGATCCCGCCACCCGCGCCGAAGCCGACCTGCTGCGCGCGGACGCCGCCGCGCGAAAGGCCTGGGAGTTGAAGGCCAAGGGTTTTGTCCCCGACCTGATCATCGGCCACCCCGGCTGGGGCGAGACGATTCACCTCAGCGAGGTGTTTCCCGGGGTGCCGCAGATCGCCTTCGGCGAGTTCTTCTACAAGTCCAGTGGCGGGGATGTCGGCTTCGACAAGGAGTTCGAAAAGAACGAACCCGTGTCGGACATGCGTGTTCACGCCAAGAATCTGGGCATGGCCCTGGCCTATAGCGAGGCCGACGTGATTGTCTGCCCGACGGCTTTCCAGGCCAGCACCCTGCCCAAGGGCCTGCAACATCGCATTCGCGTCTTCCATGAGGGCGTTGATATCTCAAACGCCTCGCGCAAGCCCGACGCGACCTTCAAGTTGCCGGACGGTCGTGTCCTGGACAGATCCAAGCCGGTGATCACTTTCATCAACCGGAATTTCGAGCGCTTGCGCGGCTTCCACATCTTCATGCGCGCCCTGCCCGCTTTCCTGGAGGCTTGCCCAGAGGCGGAGGTCTTGCTGATCGGACGTGACGGCGGCAAGGGCTATGGCGCGGCGCTTCCTGGCGGAAAGACTTGGAAAGGGGTCATGCTGGACGAGGTGGGCGATCGTCTGGACATGGGGCGTGTCCATTTCACGGGCCCCGTCACGCACAGCGACATGATCGCGGCGATGTCCATCTCGTGGGCGCATGTCTACTACACCTATCCCTTCGTTCTATCTTGGTCGTTGGTCGAGGCCATGGCCTGCGAGTGCTTGATCCTGGGCAGCGACACCGCGCCGGTGCGAGATGCGATCACCCCCGGCGAGAACGGCGTCCTCAACGACTTCTTTGACGTAGACGCCCTGAGCGACGCCATGGTCCGGGCCTGTCGTGAGCCCGAGGCTTTCGCGGCGCTGCGCCCGAAGGCTCGAGAGACCGCCCTGAAGATGTTCGACCACAAGGCCGTTGGCGTTCCGGCGTGGATGGACCTAATCGACGAGGTTCTGGCCACCCGGTAAACGGCCTCGCCTCGCGCCTTGGCCATGCCGCTTTTTGCGTCATGCTGGAGCCAGATGATGTTCAAGGTTTCCAGCGCGGCGCTAACGACGGCTCTGACTTTCGCCGCGCCCTCTTCCGCCCAGGCTCCGCCATCGGCGCCGCGCCTAGCGCTGCCGATCGCCTGCGTTCCAGGCAAGACCTGCGAGATTCAGAGCTACGTGGATCGTGACCCTGGTCCCGGAGCCCAGGACTATCGCTGCGGTCCGCGCACCTATGATGGCCATCAGGGCGTCGATTTTCGTCTGCTGGACATGGCCGCGCAGCGGGCCGGCGTCTCCGTGCTCGCCGCCGCCGATGGCAAGGTCCTGAGGGTTCGCGACGGCGTGGCGGATATCTCGATCAAGGATCCCGCCGCGCCCAAGGTTCCGAACCAGGAGTGCGGCAACGGCTTGGTGATCGAGCATGCCGGAGGCTTGAGCACGCAGTACTGCCACATGGCGCTAGGAAGCCTGCGGGTAAAGCCCGGAGACGCGGTCAAGGCGGGCGCGCCGCTGGGCCGCGTTGGCCTTTCAGGGAACACCGAATTTCCGCACCTGCACCTGACCGTCCGGAAAAACGGCGTCGTGGTCGACCCCTTCGCGCCCGCCTCCGGTCAGGCCGGACAATGCGGCGCGGGCGCGGGTCTATGGCGTCCGGAAACCGCGGCGGCTCTCGCCTACAAGGAGCGGGTCGTGCTGAACGCGGGCTTCACGACGGGCGCGGTGACCATGGCCCGGCTTGAGGCGGGCGGCATGGCGCCCCCCTCGCCTCTAGAGGGCCCCATGGTGGCCTATGTCCGGGCGATAGGCTTGAGGGCTCGGGACGTTCAAACGCTGAAAATCGTTGACCCCGCCGGTCAGGTTCTCGTCGCCACCACGGCGGATCCCCTTCCCCGCGACCAGGCGCAAAGGCTGATCTATGTGGGCAAGCCGCGTCCAGCGGCGGGGTGGCCGAAGGGACGCTACCTGGCTCGTTACGTGGTCCAACGGGAAGGCCGCGTCGTTCTGGAGCGATCATTCGATATCGCCCTATGAGCGGTAATCGGCTCAAAGCTTCGGAACTCGGCCGATAGGCCTTTTGTCTTGCTTGTGGTTATGCCATTATCTGGCGTCAGCCTTGTTCTCCAGCGGGCTGTGTCACTCCGGCCGGGCTGTGAAGCGCGCATATATTTTTCACAGTCCGGCCGCTCGCCCTAGAGCGGAAAGTCTGGAGCCTAGGCAACCTCGAATATTTTGCCCGCGAGTCGCGAAGAGCGTCGTTTCGCGTGCCTGTCTCATCCCGTCGGTGAAACGGGAATATGGGTCGAGCGCGGCAAGATGGTGATGACGTCATATTTGGCCAGCCACAGCAGCCCGCGCTCGACGAACGGCCTGCGGGCCGCCGGAATCGCCGCCACGAGGTCCTCCGCGGCGATCTGACGGGCTTCCGAGAGCCGGTCGACGACACTTTTGAGCTCTTCGCGAGTCGGTAGTGACGACAGGCCGTAGGCCGCCAGTTTCGACCTCAGCAGCGCCTCCACGGACGCCCAGGACTGATCAGGCGCCAGGGTGACCATGGTCGACCCTGTCAGCCACTCGGTGGGGTACCCCCCGAAGAGCAAGAATGGGTCGGGACGACGAGGATTGAGAACGATATCCCGACGCGGCGCGATCGGACGCGCCGCCGTCAAGCGGCGGTTGTTCAGCTCGCCCCAAAGGGATTCGTACTGGCCGATCACCACCCGCCAGTCGAAAACTTCCCGGGCTCGAGCCTGAGCGGCCTGGCCCATGCGCCGGCGCAGATCGGGATTCTCCACCAGCTCGGCAAGAGCCCGCCCGGCGTCGCCGACATCGACCGCTGTCAGCTGGGCGGCCGTGCCGACATAGTTGTCATAGGTGATCCAGCCATTGGCATGGCGATAGGCGAGGTCGCCGCCGGCGCCGGCTCGGGGCGCATAGGTGGCGATTCTGAAACCATCCACGCCGTGGCGGACCGTATCCTTGTAGCCGTCCCAGTCCGAAACCACGGCGGGGATCCCCGCCGCCATCGCCTCGACCGGGGTCAGGCCAAAGGTCTCCTGGATGTTGTCCGACAGCGAAAGGAAGATGTCGCCCACGGACCATATTGAAAAGCGGGTCTCGGGCTTGCGCCCATCCACCACCTTGTAGAGCACGCTGGGGCAGTAGCGGCGCGCTTCGTCGTGATAGACCTTGTCGTGAGCCTCGCTGCCCGACCACCCGGCCTGGACCCAGGCGATCGTCTTGCCCGTCTTTCGCGCCGCGCGCTCCAAGGCCATGGCCATCGGAACCGGGTTCATCTTGGCGTGGGGATTGAAGCGGCCGACGTACAGAACAACCACGGCGTCGTCCGGCAGCTCCAGCTCGCGCCGCCAGCGCTCGCGGTTCTCGGCCGAGGTCGCGAAGTCATCGACGTTCACGCCCAGAGGGATCGTGACCAAGTTGGGGCTTGGGGCTCGGGTGGCCCCGAGGCGCTCTTCGAGGTCGGCGCGGACGGCCTCCAGCTGCAGCTGTACGCTGGCCCGCACGGCGGTCGAGGTGCAGATCAGCGTATCCCATGGATGGATGGGCGCGGTGACTAGGTCGGCCAGCATGTCCATGATATTGGCCGAGGCGGTCGTATGGGTGATGGCCGTGACGCCGTAGGCATGCTCGAGCCTGGCCGCGCGGCGCAGCCAGGCCTCGCGGGCCAGGCTGGGCGATGGCAGGTGCGCCATGCCTGATCGCGCCAGACCCATCCGGTCATTGCGGCCGACCCAACGCACGGGTTTGGGGGTTTCCACGATCCTGGAAACGAAGGCGTTCAGCGCCGTCTCGGCCTGATTGGCCACGTTCCAGAAGGCGAAATCCGGGGCCTTGGCGTACTTGATATAGCCCCGGAGAAACCCCTCCCCCGCCGATTGGCGGCCCATCAGGGCGGGCTGTGTCGTGTCGAAGGCCTCGGGGTTCAGGTAGAGCGCGACGTTCGACATTCATCACGGGTCCAGCGGGACCCTTCCCTTCAAGAAGAAGATCCGGCCGCGGATCGACAGCGATGGGCCTTAAGTCAGAGGCGTGACTCTCTGTAGGCGACCACCCCCGGCCTTGGCGAGCGAAAGGCAAAAAAAAGGGGGCCGCCCCGAAGGACGGCCCCCAATCTTTTGAACTTCGAAGCTTAGGAGAAGTTCGAGTAGTCGATATTCGCCAGCGTCGTGTTCGACAGCAGGATCGCCGTATCGGCGTCCGAAGACGTCGTGCCGGCGAAGTCATCGACGAACACGTAGACGTCGGCGCCGACTTGGACCGCCACGATGCTGACGTTGGCGTCAGCCAGAGACGTGTTGGCCGCCGTCAGAGCCGCGGCGTAGGTCGCGGCGGTCGTTTCAGCATAGTTGACCGCGGCGATCGTGCCGCCGGTCAGCGGAGCGATATCCAGCTTATCGGTGCTGGCGTAGTCCGACACGGTGTCACCAGCGAACGCACCCGACAGCGAGACGGTGCCAGCGCCGAACACGAAGGTGTCAACACCAGCGCCGCCGGTCAGCACGTCAGCGCCCGCGCCGCCGTCGATGGTGTCGTTGCCGTCACCACCGCTGATGGTGTCGGCAGCAGCGCCGCCCAGCAGCGAGTCGGCGCCAGCGCCGCCGCTGATGTTGTCGGCATCCGCGCCGCCGTCGATGGTGTCGTTGCCGTCGCCACCGCTGATGGTGTCGTTGCCAGCGGCGCCCGTGATGGTGTCGTTGCCAGCATCGCCGCTGATCGAGTCAGCGCCAGCGCCGCCGATGATGGAGTCAACGCCGTCACCGCCGCTGATGCTGTCACCGCCCGAACCGGCCGAGATGGTGTCGTTGCCAGCGCCGCCGGTGATGGTGTCAACGCCATCGGTGTTGGTGATGGTGTCGTTGCCATTACCGCCGTCGATGAGGTCGGAACCACCCGCGTCCGTGATGGTGTCGTCGCCTTCACCGCCGCTGACCGCGTCGTTGCCGAGGCCGCCATCGATGGTGTCGTTGCCGTTGTTGCCGTTCAGCGTGTCGTTGTTGTCGCCGCCATCCAGCGAGTCGTCGCCTTCGCCACCCGTGAGGAAGTCGAGGCCAAGGCCACCCAGCAGGGTGTCGTTGCCGTTTTCGCCGTTCAGGGTGTCGTTGCCGTCGCCACCGCTCAGCGAGTCAGCGCCTTCGCCACCCGAGAGGACGTCGAGGCCAATGCCACCGCTGATGGTGTCGTTGCCCGCTTCGCCGGTGATGGTGTCGTTGCCGTCGCCGCCGACCAGCGAGTCGGCGCCGTCGCCACCGCTGATGACGTCGTTGCCCGTACCGCCGGTGACGGTGTCGTCGCCGGCGCCACCGTTCAGGGTGTTGTTACCGGCCGTGTCGGTGATGGTGTCGTTGCCGAGGTCGCCGAACACCAGGTCATTGCCAGCGTCGCCGGCGATGGTGTCGTTGCCTTGACCGCCGACGAGGGTGTCGGCGCCATCGCCGCCAACCAGGCTGTCGTTGCCGAGGTTGCCTTGGATGTAGTCGGCGTCATCGCCGCCGTTGACGGTGTCGTCGCCTTGACCGCCGAGCAGCGAGTCAGCGCCAAGGCCGCCGCTGATGCTGTCGTTACCTTGACCGCCTTGAACGAAGTCGACGTCGTCGCCGGCGTCGATCGTGTCGTTGCCGTCATCGCCGAAGATGGTGTCGTTACCAGCGCCGCCGAGGATCGAATCGTTGCCAGCGCCACCGGTGATCGAGTCAACACCGGCACCGCCATTCAGCGTGTCGTTGTCGTTGCCGCCATCCAGCGTGTCGTTGCCTTCGCCGCCGACCAGGCTGTCGGTGCCGTTGCCGCCGACCAGGCTGTCGTTGCCGTTGTCGCCATTCAGGGTGTCGTTGCCGAGGTCGCCGAACACCAGGTCGTTGCCGTTGCCGCCGTTGACGGTGTCGTCGTCCTGGCCGCCCAGCACGGTGTCGTTGCCGTTGCCGGCGTCGACCGAGTCGGCGCCAACGTTGGCGTAGATGCTGTCGTCGCCGTCGCCGCCGCTCAACGAGTCAGCGTCCTGGCCGCCATAGATGGTGTCGTTGCCCGCACCGCCCGAAAGGGTGTCGGCGCCCACGTTGCCGTGGATCCAGTCGTTGCCAGCGCCACCCGACAGGACGTCGGCGCCGGCGTTGCCGGTCATCCAGTCGTTACCAGCGCCACCGGTCTTGGTGTCGGCGCCGACCGCACCGTACACGAAGGTGCTGTTGTCGGCGAACAGGGTGGTGTCCACGCCGTCGAACGCGTCGATCTGGGCGCCCGACAGGGTGATCTCCTTACCACCCAGCGCGACCTTCAGGGTCGCCGGAGAGGCGCCCAGAGCGGCGGTGTAGGTCAGGACGACCGACTGGGCCGTGCCCGTCGGGAAGAACAGAATGTCGCCAGCCGTGTAGGCGGCAACGTCCGACGCCGTCATGGTGTCGAAATTATAGGTAGCCATCCAAGGTCTCCATCTTGTGTCACAGGCTATGTTCCGCCGTCGCCCCACCCCCAAGATGGAAACGTCCCAGCGTAAACCCAGCCTCACGCCGCTTTTAGGCGGAGGCTGAGATTATTACAACCCGGCCGGATCGTTGCCTAATCCGGGCCTGAGCGCAACCGTGTTAGCCCTCTTAGCCCCCGACAGAGACCTCAAGAATATTGGGAGGCTTCGAGGAGTCGGCCGGACTCCGGGCCAGCCCTGTTTTATAAATCTATCTATCTTCTAGATTCAAAATTTTAGCCAAGCACTCGCTTTCACTCAAAACAAGGAAAGCTTAGCTCGCTCAATTGGTTGAATATAATCTGATCTTCCGAGAAGATTGATTTTAGGTAGGCGCGATCGTCTTTAGAAATCCCGGGGCCGTAATCTATATTCTTGGCGACATGACTTTCTTTCGCTTCGACACGCCCGAAAGGCGGTGCGTTCAAAAAATCACACACTGTGCGTAAAATCCGCTCTGGCTCGGCCTTGAGATCATCCGAACGCAGGAAAAGCAGCTGCTCGCGCGGAAAAATACTCAGTAAGCGTCTCAGCTGGGCGCCGTAGAGGCCGCGCTCCACATAGCTATGCACGCGGTGATAGCCCGGCGCGCTGGGATCCGTCGCGACGCGGGCCCGTCCCTCCCGAATACACCAGGCGAAAGGTTGGGTCTCGGCGCCTCGCGCATACTCCATCTTCCAGTGCGAAACGGCCCGCTCGATCGGGTCGCGGAAGATCAGGATCAACCGCATTTCGGGATTATAGGCCGCGATCCGCTCTAGGCTGTTGGGCCAGTAGAGATAGATCGGCGTCGCCTCCCCCCGCAGCCGGCCAGCGCCGGGGGCGTCGCTGAACATGGCTTCGTATGGCCCGTAGTCTGGCCGGGACCAGTCCACGCGGGTTTCGTCATCGAAGAAGTGCGCTTCCTTGATCGCCGGCAGACTCAGGGCGGGGTGCTCGACCAGATAGTCGAACAGCGCCGTGGTGCCGCCCTTCTGGACACCGGCCACCAGGAACCCGATCCGGCCTTGGCCGGGGTGCTCCCACGTCGGAAACCGGGACTGAAGGGTGCTCATGACGGCCCCTATTGCTCCCGCATGGACCGGTCAATGACTTCACCAATCGGGCCGATCAGGAACGACAGGACGGTGCGCTTATCGGTGCGGATCATCACCGTGGCTTGCATGCCGGGGTAGAGCTTTACGCCCTTGGGCAGCTTGGCCAGTTCCTCGGGCTTGATCCGCAGGTCGGCGCGAAAATACGACTCGTGGGTCTGGGCGTTGGCGACCGCGTCGGCCGAGACCGTCATTACCTCCGCTGGGATTTTGGGCACGTGATAGCTGTTGTAGGCCTGCAGGGTCACGTCGGCCCGCATGCCTGGATGCACCTGGTCTATGTCGCCCGGCTTGATCTGGGCGCTGATCACCAGCGGCGTGTTGCTGGGAACAACGTCCATCAGCACCTCGCCCGAGCCCGCGACCCCGCCGATCGTGTACTGACTAAGACCCAAGACATAGCCATCGACCGGCGAGCGGATCTCGGTCTGAATCAGGGCCTCGCGAGCAGCGTTCAGGCGTGGCCCAAGGTCGCTGAGCTTGGTCTGGGCTTCGCGGAGATTGCTGGCGACCTCCGCCCCGCGTTGCTCGTAGATCGAGGCCAGCTGCAGTCGGGTTTCGCCCGCCTGTTGCTGATTCCTGGTGACCTCGGCGATCAGGGCGCCCCGCCGGCCTTGAGCCTCGGCGATCTGGCGCTCGAGGCGCAGCAGCACGGCCTTGGGCGCCAACCCCTTGGCGCTCAGGGTTTTATATCCGTTCAACTCTTCATTCATCAGCACGAGCTGCTGATCCATGGAGTCGACCTGGATCTGCAGGCCGGACCGCGCGGTCCGCAGCTGCTCGAACCGCTGGTTGAGAATCGCGGCCTGGCCTTCGATGGCGGCTTTGCGAGTCTCATAGACGATGGTCTCGTTTTGGATCAGCGCGGCCACGCGCGGGTCGGCGCGGCGCGAAGCCAGTTCGGGCGGCACCATCAAGGGCCGGCGAGCATTCTCGGCCTCAAGGCGGGCGGCGCTCATCGCCACCGTATCGTACTGATTCTCGAGGATCGTGACCTGGGCGCGCGCGCCGGTGTCGTCGAACTTGATCAACAGTTGGCCGGCTTTGACCGCTTGGCCTTCCTGGACGTTGATCTGGCGAATAATGCCGCCGTCCCGGCTTTTGAGGGTTTTGCGGTTTGCCTCCACCCGCACCACGCCGGCCGCGGTCACCGCGCCCCAGATCGGCGCGACGGCGGCCCACAAGCCAAGGCCCACCACGAACACGGCGATGACCGCCAAGCCAACCTTGACAGGCCCGCGCATGCCTTTGCGGGTCGTCTCCGCCAAGGGCATGTCGATCGGTCCGCCGATCGACGGCGCCTCGAGTTCGGGTTCGCGAACGATCAGGTCGTAAAGACGCTTGGGGTCGAACTTCATGACTTGGTCTCGATGGCCGGAGGCGCGGCGGGGATCGCGGCCGCCGCGTTTTTGTTGAGGCGCTCGAGCACCGCCGCCCTGGGGCCGAACATGTCCACGCGACCGTCACGGATGACCAACAGCTTGTCGGCGTCCTGCAGCATGCTGGGTTTGTGGGAAACAACCACGACGGTTTGCCCCCTCGCCTTCATGACCTTGAGCGCTTTCAGCAACGCTTCTTCGCCTTGGGCGTCCAGATTCGCGTTGGGTTCGTCCAGGACGATGAGGGGCGGGGCGCGTAACATGGCTCGCGCCAAACCCACGCGCTGTCGTTGGCCCGCCGAGAGCACGACGCCGCCGACGCCCAGTTCCGTGTCATAGCCCTTGGGGAGGCGCACGATCAGGTCGTGCACGCCCGCGGCTTGGGCCGCGGCCAACACTTCATCGTCAGTCACATCGGCCATGAAGCGCGCGATATTGTCGCGAACCGAACCCGCGAACAGCTCGGTGTCCTGGGGGAGGTATCCGACGTAACGGCCGAAATCGGCTCGAGACCAGTTGAACACGTCGACTCCATCAAGACGCACGGAGCCATTGAGCGGTTGATGAACGCCGACGAGCAGACGAGCCAGGGTCGATTTGCCGGCGCCGGAAGGGCCGATCACGCCAAGAAACTCGCCAGGCTGAAGGCTGAAGTTGACGGCCGCCAATAGCAGGCGACCCGAGCCTGGCGCGCCGTAGTTCAATCCTTCGACCGTCAAGGCGCCCTTGGGCCGCGGCAACTCGGTGGCGGACGCGGCGGGCGTGTAGTCTCTCAGCAAGGCGTTTAGGCGCTCATACGACTGACCCGCTGTCACCAAGGCTGTCCATGAGCCCACTATCCGGTCGATCGGCGCCAGCGCTCGGCCTGAAAGGATCATGTTCGCGAACAGCATTCCCGCGCCGATCTTGTGATTGATGATCAGGTCGGCGCCCACGGCGATGATCAGGACCTGGATGACGGTGCGGACGAACCGGATCAGACCCGACCAGAATTCGCTCTGGCGGGCGGCCTGTTCGGTCTTGGACAGGCTCTCAAGCCGAAATTTGGCCCACTTGCGGCCGATGAACCCCAGCATGCCCATGGCCCGGACGACCTCGCTGTTGCGCAGGCCGGCCTCGGTGAAGCTGTAGCTCTTGATCGCCGCGGAGTTGGCTTCGCGCGTCAGAGGCCGCGTCATGCGGTCCTGAACAAAGGCCAGGATCACCAAGATGACGCCGCCCACCAACGTGACCAGACCCACCACGGGATCGATCATGAACAGGATCAACATATAGATCGGGATCCAGGGCAGGTCGAAAATAACGCTTACGGCGGGACCCGTCAGGGTTTGACGGAATCCATCGAGATCTCGCAGGGCCTGGGCGCCCGCCGCCGAGTCCCGTCGCACCACGCCGTCAAACAACGCCGCGAAAACGTGCCCCGACACCTGTTGGTCCAGCGCCACGCCATAGCCGCTCAGCACGCGGGCTCGCAGATTGTCGAGAATGCCCGAAATGATGAAGACGAAGACCGTCCCGCCGGTCAGGACCAACAAGGTGGGAACGCTGCCGCTGGTCAGAACCCGGCCATAGATCTGGTTGGTGTAGATCGGCAGGGCCAGGTACAGCAGGTTCGTCACGAGGCTGAACAGCGCGGCGTAGCCAAGCGCGGATCGTCCCTTGCGCAACGCGATCGTCAGAAGGGTGTCATCACCCGGCTTCCGCGGTCGATTCATGTGACGCGCCCGATCCCAAGTCCACGGCCCAAGACAGAGCCATTCCGCCGCGCGGCGCGGCGTCCACTCTGGACCCCCCGCGTTTTTCGAGGCCGCGGCAGCAATGATGCCCGTGCGTATCACTGTCAATGGTGATAGTATCATATTTGATGACAAAAGCCGCGATAAAGACGATGCCGGCCGCCCGTCCCGCGGAGGACGTCAAGGGCATCCTGAAGGCGGAGCTGAAGCGCCGGGGCATGACCTATGCCAACCTGGTCGAACGCCTTGCCGAACAGGGTGTCGCGGAAACCGAGGCCAATCTGCGCAACAAGATCAGTCGCGGCACCTTCACGGCCGCGTTCTTTCTGCAGTGTCTCGTGGCGATCGGTTGCGAGTACGTCAGAATCGAACCGCCCAGGCCCCGCCCCGAGAACTGATACACGTCCACACGTACACACGTGGACGTGGCGGAACATCCACAAGTGGACACGCGCCGCAAATCGCCCCACCCTCGATTCCACCATCACGCGGCGCCCGAGGGCGCGCCCATACGAGGGCCTTCCCATGAAGATCATCGCCATCGTGAGTCAAAAGGGCGGAGCGGGTAAAACCACCCTGGCCGTGCACCTGGCGGCCCGCGCCGCGGGGGATGGCCTGCAGGCCGTGATCGTGGACCTGGACCCCCAGGCTACCGCCTCTTCGTGGGGCGATTGGCGCGGTGGCGACAATCCCGTGGTGGTGGCCACGCCGCACACCAGGCTGGACGCCACCATCGCCGCGGCCCGTGACGGCGGCGCCGACATCCTGTTCATCGACACCCCGCCATCCGCCGACGCCGCCGCCGTCGCCGCCGCCAAGATCGCGGACCTGGTGCTGATCCCCACCCGGGCGTCGGCCTTCGACCTGCACGCGATCAAGACCACGGGCGAGCTGATGAAGATCGCCCAGAAGCCGGCCTATGTCGTGCTCAACGCGGTCCCTCCCCGCTCCGCGGGTCTCATCGACGAGGCGGCCGAGGTGGTGAAAAGCCTGGCGCTGGGCCTGGCGCCCGCCTGCTTGGTTGATCGCGCCGCCTTTCGCCACGCCGTGATCAACGGCCAGACCGCCGTGGAATTCGAGCCCGCCAGCAAGGCGGCCAGCGAAGTTCAAATCCTCTACGCGTGGATGTGTGGACAGGTAGGCATGTCCACCAAGAAGTCCGACAAGACCCGGAGCGCCGCATGAGCCCTCGCCCTAGCCTCGCCAGCCGCCTGGCCGCCGCCGCCGGAACGGCCCCCGCCCCGCCGCCCGTGAGTCAGGAGCCCCCCGCGGCGATCGCCGACAAGGCCCCCTCTCCCATCGCGAAGGCGCGGCAAGGCAAGACCATGATCGCCGGCTATTTCTCGCAAGACATGGCGCGCGCCATAAAGATGCTGGCCGTCGAGCGGGGCGTGACGGTTCAGGCGTTGATCGGCGAGGGCCTCGACGCCGTCTTGCGCCAGCACCAGCGCCACCCCTTCGGCGAACGCTAGGCGCTCTCGGTCATGGTCAAGCGCAAGGATCCGAACACCGAGTTCGACTTCTTCATTCCACTGATGCACGACGTCCCGCTGAAAGATCAGCGCGAGACGATGGAGCGCCCGTTCTTCAGCCTGCAGAAACGCAAGCGCCTCAAGCCGATCGAGTACGAGAGCCCCAACAGCGACGTCTGGGTGAAGGTCGAGGCCATGCCCGCCTACGGCATGGCCACCATCTGGGACGCCGATATCCTGGTTTGGGCGGCCGCGGTCCTGAACCATATGAAGGTTCAAGGGGTGAACGACCTGCCCCGCACCCTGAAGACCACCACCTATGACCTGCTGCGGGCGATCAAGCGCGACACCAGCGGCCGCGGATATCAGGAGCTGCAGGCGGCCCTGCAGCGGCTGGAGACCACGTCGATCCGAACCTCCATCCGCGCGCCCAAGCGTCGGACCGAGGCGCAGTTTGGCTGGCTGGACGGCTGGACGTTGGAGGTCGATCCGGAAACGGGTCAGCCGCGAGGCATGACCATCACGCTTTCGAATTGGGTGTACGAGGGCATCGTCAACGAGCGGTCCCTGCTGACCATGCACACCGACTACTTCCTGCTGACCGGCGGGCTGGAGCGCGCGCTCTATCGCATCGCGCGCAAGCACGCGGGGACCCAGCCGGAAGGTTGGATCTGCCGGATCGAGGTCCTCTACGACAAGACCGGAAGCGACAGCCAACCCAAGGAATTCAATAGGATGCTGCGCAAGGTGGTCGAGCGTAACCAGCTGCCCGAATACCTTCTGTCGTTCACCCGCACCCAGGACGGCTCCCCAGCTCTGCACGTCGTGCACAGAGACGCTGGCGACCTCTTATCCGCCAAGGCCGAGCTGGAAGCCCTCGCGGAGAATTAAAGGTCGGACGCGGCTGTGAAAGTTCTTTTATTTCAAGGGAAAGCCCCATGAAGCCACGGGGATCCATCGTGGTTTCACCCACCGAAATCCCGGGATTTCAACGGGCGTCGACGCCATTTTTGGTTCGCCGTCATCCTTCCCAGGGCCGATCCTGGGATTCCGGTCGGATATCGACCCAAGATCGCAAATAAAGCCGGTCTCGATTCGAGAAATGAGCGGTCATCGTGGGATCACACACCGTTCTTTTTGTCCACACCCCTGTGGAAAAGTCCGAGGCCGAGCGCCCGGCGCATCGTGGGATCACCCACCTTTTTGTCGTGGGATCGCCCACCTTTTGTCGTGGGATCACCCACCAAAACACGTGGGATCACCCACCGGGGCATGTCGTAGGAGATTGAATATAAAGGACAAAATCCAGTATTTTTGGCCCTTAACTTACTTAACTTGTATCTAACAGAGTCCTTTTTAACTCCCGAAGGAGGTGGAGAGGCTGTGCGACAATGCCCGGTCTTGGGCCAAGAAGGGCCCAACCGGGCTTGTCGGCCAAGGGTGTGTGACCTTGAAGCTTTCACCCAGAGGCCACCAGGGACCAGACGAGGCGCGTGGCGGAAGGCGTCAAAGGCGCTCAGGTCACGATAATCATCGGCAAGAACGGCATGGCCTGTTCAAAATTAGGGGCCAGAGATAGGAAGACCGCGCGGGCCTGAAGGCGCCGTCAGGCGGATGGGATCAAGCGTGACCTCGAACATAAACCAAGTCGAGATGGCCTCGCGGCTCGATTTCGCGACGATAGACGCGACTTATCGCGGCTATATGGACGACTATCTGACGCTGAAAGGCTTTGACCCAGACAGTTTCCTCGTCCCGCTGCCTTCGGCCGACGAAATGTACTTCAAAGCCTTGCTCCCCAACTACGAGGGCGACCACGGCATCGCGGCGTTCAAGTTCGTCGAGTCGACCATGCGGCTGCACGACGCCTATCGCCAGATCGTGGATCAGGTGTTCGGCGGTTATGACAAGCTGAACACCGTGCTGGATTTCGCCTCTGGTTATGGACGCCTAACCCGGGCCCTGGTCCAGAAACTGCCGGCCGAACGGATCCACGTGGCCGACATCTACAGCCAGGCGATCGCTTGGCAGGTCGACACGCTCGGCGTCAAAGGTATCGTCTCGGTACCAGATCCCGCCCAACTCGACCATCACGGCCGCCACGACATCGTCTTCGTCGGTTCGCTGTTCTCGCACCTGCCAGCTGGGCTGTTTCACCGCTGGCTGGCCAGACTGTACGAGCTGGTCGCCCCCGGCGGGGTCCTGGCGTTCAGTGTCCATGACGAGACCTTCCTGCCGGGTGGCGAAGCCATGGACGACAGCGGCTTGCGTTACTTCCGGACCAGCGAGAGCGGCTCTCTGGATCACGACATCTACGGCATGTCCTATGTCACCGAAGCCTTTGTAGGCGAGGCCATTTCGCGCCTCGGCCCGGGGGCCGGCCCCAGCTGGCGGCGCTTTCACAAGGGGCTCTACGAGAACCAGGACCTGTATGTCGTCGGAGGCGCCGGGCGTGACGTGTCCGCCCTGGATGTGGCCAGCTCACCGATGGGTGGGTTCGAGACGATGGCCTTGCTGACGAACGGCGATCTCGACTGCGCCGGCTGGGTGCAGGAGCGCTCGCCTGGACGCCAGATCAAGGCGGTGACCGCCAATGTCGATGGTCAGCGGTGGGGCGAGGCCCAAATAGGCGGCGAACGCCCCGACGTGGCGACGCACTTCCCACACGCGGCCAATCTGGCGCGCGATTGGCGTCTCCGCTTGCCGCGTTCGGTGGGCGCGCCTGGCGCGGTCATCCGTCTGGATTTCGAAAGTGACTCCGGCTTGGTGACTCATGCCTATGGGACCATTCCGACCAACCCAGCGATTACCTATTCGGGGTGGTCGCGGCGGGCTTTGCGGGGGTAACCAAGTCTCTGGCCGACGATTAGGTGTGTGGCCACGTCCGCATGTGGACGCGTGGATATGTGGGGACTGATCGCGCCGTCGACACCCCGAGACTGTTTAGCCTAAGCAAGGCCATCGTCGACGATTGGCGACAGCCTTCATCAGACCTCCGCGAGCTAGTCCCTATCCATGAGCAAGATGAATTTCGCGATCTACTATGTCGGCGACGGCTACTCGACCGACAAGAAGATCATGGGCCGGCAGAGCGCCGGCAAGGCGCTGATGAATGGGGTCGCCCGCCGTTGGCGTGACCAAGATGTCCATGGGTTTGGGTCGGTCCACATGTCCGGCCAAGCCATGTTACGGCAATTGAAAAGCGATGGGTTTCGGGGCGCTCTGCGTTGGCGCGAGGCCCCGGGAGATCGCGTCCTCGAGGACGACCTGGGCGCGGTTTACTATCCGGGCCCCCTGACCAAGGAGATCGCCCACCGCAGGAACATGCGGGGACCAGGCGTCTACAGCCTGTTTGGCGTCACCCATACCCTGTCCTCCGCGGTCGCGATGGACCTGGTGTCGGATCTGATCCTGCCCCCCTTCAAGCCGTGGGACGCCCTGGTGTGCACCTCAGCGGCCGCGGTGTCGGTGGTCACGCGCCTTCAGGAAGAGCTGAAGGCTTGGTACGCCGAACACCTGGGCGCGAGCCGTTTCAATCCCATCGCCATGCCGGTGATA
Source organism: Caulobacter segnis (assembly GCF_031454995.1). GTDB lineage: Bacteria > Pseudomonadota > Alphaproteobacteria > Caulobacterales > Caulobacteraceae > Caulobacter > Caulobacter segnis_E. The sequence goes on from NZ_JAVDRV010000010.1 coordinate 24,688, forward strand.
CCGCTAGGCGTGAACGCGCCCTCCTTCGCCAGAACTGAAAACCAGATCGCTGACGCCAGATCCGCCTTGGGCCTGGGCGCCGACGAGGTCGCCTTTCTTTTCGCGGGCCGTAAGGCTTTTCATGCCAAGGCCAACCCCACGGCGTTCTACCAGGCCGTTGAAGAGGCTCAGGCCAAAACCTCCAAGACCTTGGTGTGTGTCGAAGCCGGCGTCTATGCAAACGCCGCGGCGGCGCCAGCCTATGAGCAAGCCCGTCGCGCGCTGGCGCCCAATGTCCGGTTCCTCGAGATCGATGGGCGGGATGAAGGCCGTTATCATCAGGCCTGGAAGGCCGCCGACGTCTTTGTCTCGCTGTCGGACAACATCCAGGAAACCTTCGGTATTACCCCCCTCGAGGCCATGGCCGCGGGCCTACCGGTGCTGGTCAGCGATTGGGACGGCTACAAGGACACCGTTCGAGACGGAATGGATGGATATCGCATTCCAGTCACGCTTCCGCCAACCGGAAGCGGAGTGGATTTGGCGCGGCGTCACGCCGACGGCGTCGACAGTTATGACTACTACATCGGCCGGACCAGCATGGCGACGGCGGTTGACCATGACATGCTGGTCGAGCGCATCGTGACGCTCGCCGATGATCCCTCGTTGCGGCGACAACTAGGTCAGACGGGACGCGCGCGGGCCATGGCCGACTATGATTGGCCGGTGATCCTGGACCGCTATGTCGAGCTGGTGGACGAATTGAATCTGATCCGTCGCGCGGCGGGGAAGGGGACGCCCGAGAGCTGGGCGCTAAGGCCCGATCCCTTCGCGCTTTTCGCCGACTATCCCACGCATACGCTCGGAGACGACTGGAAGGCGGGCCTTCGTCCGGCCTTCGCCGGCGCGGTGGAGCAGTATTTGGAGCTGGGCGTCGCGCGCTATGCGATTGATCCGGCGCTGACGCCGAGAGAAACGGTCCTGGAGGTCCTGAAAGCCGTCGAGAGCGGAACCGAGAGCGTCGGCGACCTGGTCGGCCACGACCCAGCCACCCGTCCTTCGCGGATGCGCGCGCTGATGTGGCTGGCGAAGCTGAATCTTGTCACGCTCAAGCCCTGAGCGGACGGTTTGAAAGGCTTGACGTCTCGGGATGGCCGGGGAATTGAGGGCGGTTCATAACGCGCCCGGCGTGTCGTGATTACTGGACAATGGACGATCTTCGATTCGCGTTGGTCGCATGAAGGACGCCATGACGGCCAAAACCGAACCTCTCGCCGCCGTCGATCCAGTTCGCGCCGAGTTCGACGCCGCGTACTATCTGGCCACCTACGCCGACGTCGCCGCGGCGGGAGTCGATCCCTTCGAGCATTTCATGACGTTCGGGTGGCGCGAGGGCCGCAATCCCAGCAAGCGGTTCGTCATGGCCCCCTATCTGGAGGCCAACCCGGACATCGCCGCCGCCGGTGTCAATCCCTTCTCCCATTACGTCTTGACCGGGCGAGGGGAGGGCCGGGCGCTCAAGATCGACCTCGGATTTCGCTATGAGATCCTGAAGGCGGCGCCTCCGCTCGAGGAGCGGGTCCGCGCGCTGCGCGAAAGCATTCCCGATCCGGATCCCACGGACGTCGAGCAGCTGGTGTCCGCGCTTCGACAGGTGGACACGTCCACGCGCCTACATGTCACCATCAGTCACGACGACTTCACCGCCAACCTCGGCGGCGTGCAGCTGTGCCTGACCCGAGAATCCGACGCGATGCGCGCCCGAGGCGCGACACATATCCACCTCTATCCGGCCGCGCCGGGACTGGTGGTGGAGTTCGAGCGCCTTCATCCGATGGTTGGCGTACTGATCAATGGCGAACGGGTGGGGGTCTTTTCGGCGGAGACCCTGGTCGAGCGTCTAGGCCCGTTCGCGACCGGCAAGGCGCTGACCTTCGCCGTCCATAGCTTCCTGGGCCACGACATCGCCGCCATGACCGAGGTCCTGCGCGCCCTGAACGCCCGGGAGGGCTTCTTCTGGATTCACGATTTCGCCAGTGTCTGCGCCAACTACGCCCTGATGCGCAACGACGTGGCGTTCTGCGGCGCCCCGCCGCCGAACAGCCCCGCCTGTTCGGTGTGTCTGTATGGCCGCCGGCGGCGCATCCATCTGGCCGAGCACGGCCGGTTCTTCCAGACCTTCGCCATGACCGTGCTGGCCCCGTCCCAGGCGGCGCTGGATCTGTGGCTTTCCAGCTTTCCCGTTAAGCCCGCCGCGGCGAAGGTGCACCCGCACGCCACGCTCCGGAGGCGAGTGGCGGACGGGGAGGGCGGCGACGCCGGGGGTCCTCTGAAGGTGGCTTTCCTGGGCATGCCAGCGCCTCACAAGGGCTGGCCGGTCTATGAGCGCCTGGTCGAGCGCTTCGCCCATGATCCGCGCTACGAATTCCATCATCTGGGCAAGGTCAAGGAGGACGCCGTCGAGGCGAGGTTTACCGCCATCCAGCCCACGCCGGACGTCCCCGAGCCCATGGCCGTCGCGGTCGAGTCCATGGAGATCGACGTCGCCGTGATCTGGTCGCTGTGCCCGGAAACCTTCTGCTTTACCGCCTACGAGGCCGTGGCGGGTGGGGCCATGGTGGTGACCAATCCCGACGCGGGCAATGTGCCGCGCTTTGTCGCCGAGACCGGGAACGGCCTGGTGGTCGAGGACGAACACGCCCTGATGGCGCTGTTCGAGCGCGGCGAGGTCCAATCCCTGCGCTCGGGTCGCGGGCGAACGGTCCACAGCCTGAGCTACAGCAAGATGAGCGCCGATTTCGTGGCGGAGACCCTGTCGTGAAGGTTCTCTGCTTCTCCAGCTTCACCTTCTCCTACCTGGATCGCGCCCGGGTGTTGTTCCACACCCTGCGCCGGCACCATCCCGATTGGGAGCTGGTGGCTCTGATCACGGATCGGCCGCCGCCGGGCGTGGAGCTGGACCTGAGCGCCGAGGCCTTCGATCGCGTGGTCTGGGTCGAGGATCTGGATCTGGGGGGGCAGGCCTGGAAGTCGTGGCTCTTCAAGCACGACGTCGTCGAGGCCTGCACGGCCGTGAAGGGGCCCTTCCTGCACATGGCGTGCTCGAGCGGAGCCGACGTCGCGATCTACCTGGATCCCGACACGGCGCTGTTGAATCCGCTGAGCCCGCTTCTGGATGAGCTTCAGGACAACGACATCCTGCTCACGCCGCACCTGCTGCAGCCCGAGGAGACCCTGAGCGCCGTTCTCGACAACGAGGTCTCGGCCCTGAGGACGGGGATCTATAACCTCGGCTTCGTGGCGATCCGCACCAAGGGGGAGGGGGCCAGGTTCGCCAAGTGGTGGAACGACCGGCTCCTGGCCCTCTGCTATGACGACATTCCCAACGGATTGTTCGTCGATCAACGCTGGTGCGATCACGTCCCCGCCTTCTTCGAGAAGGTGAAGGTGCTGCGTGATCCTGGCTATAACGTCGCCAGCTGGAACATCAGCCGCCGGAGGGTGGCGATCGAAAAGTCGGGCCAGATCACCGTCAATGGCAGTCTCTTGCGGTTCTGGCACTTCACCAAGCTGGGCCCGGTGGGCGACGCGATGACCAAGCGCTACGCTGGGACCAACCACGAGGTCCACGAGATCTGGAACTGGTACAAGCGTCTGATCGCCAGCTTCACCGACGGTCGGATTCCCGCGCGATACTGGGCCTACGGCGTGTACGCGGACGGTCGAGCCATAGCCAAGTCGCACCGCGAGCTTTACCGCGCGCGAGGCGACCTGCGCGACGCCTTTCCAGATCCCTTCGCGGCTGGTCCGGGCAGTTACCAGGCATGGCTGATCGGGGAGGGGCTTTTCGAGCCCTCGGCCTGACGGATGAGTGAGTTGAACGCGGGACGAAAGGCGGGGGCCATGGGTTCTAAAGTGAAGAGCGGCGCGGCGGCGCGCCGCCAGGCCCTGGTCGTGGCCGGCATGCACCGCAGTGGTACGTCCGCCATGGCGCGGTTGCTGTCCTTGGTTGGCGGCGCCTTGCCCGAGCGGGTCATGGATCCGGGCCCGGACAATCCTCTGGGCTACTGGGAGCCTTGGGAGATGGTCGCCCTGGACGACGCCATCCTGCGCTCGATCGGATCGCGCTGGGACAACGTCTTCGCGGTCACGGACAACGACCGCGCCTTCGCCTTGCGCGATCAGTTTCTCGATAAGGCCAAGGCGTTCCTGAATCTGAATTTCGGCGACCAGGACCTGATGGTCATGAAGGATCCGCGCTCGTCGATCCTGACCCGTTTCTGGCGCCAGGCGCTCGACGAGATCGCCGTCGATCCGGTCTATGTGATCATGGTCCGCCACCCCTTCGAGGTGGCCGAGAGCCTGAAGGCGCGAAATGGCACCTCGCGCGAGACCGCGCTGATGCTGTGGACCAGCTACATGCTGGCGGTGGAGCGTGACACCCGGGACGCTCCGCGGATCTTCGTCGATTACGGAGACCTGCTGAACGACTGGCGCGGCGTTCTCGACCGCGTCGAGGCGGTGATGGGGCGGGCGTTGCCCAACCGCGCGCCGGAGGTGGTCGCCGAGGTCGACACCTTCCTGTCCAAGTCGCATCGCCATCACGAAGCCGAAGGCGTGGCGCTGGACGAGGCGGGCGTCTGGCCCGGGGCGGCCAAGACCTATGCCTGGCTCCGCGCCGCCGCGCGCGGCGACTCGCCGTCGACCGCGCCCTTGGCCAAGATCGAGGCCGAGCTCGTCGCGCTCGAGCGCACGATCGGCTTCGTCATGGTCGACATGCGTCGCGAGCTCGACCAGCTGCCCGCCGCG
>NZ_JAVDRV010000011.1:0-2500 GCF_031454995.1 Caulobacter segnis
TGTTCCTCCAGGTCTCACGGCCTATTGGAACTCCAAGACACGGTGCGCTTGACGCACCACAAAGAGCGGATCGCCGCCGTCTTCGTTTCTCTTTCCACTCATCTTGATCGACTAGATCAAGGTGCGATCGCGAGCCCGGAGCGGATGCCCCGAAGGCCGTCATAGGCCTGTAGCTCAGGTGGTTAGAGCGTACGCCTGATAAGCGTAAGGTCGGCAGTTCGAGTCTGCCCAGGCCTACCACTCTTTCTCCTGACTTCGGATCACGACCAGCTCTCCTGGCTAAACTCCATCTCTTGCAAAAGAGCGGGGCCATAGCTCAGTTGGTAGAGCGCCTGCTTTGCAAGCAGGATGTCGTCGGTTCGAATCCGTCTGGCTCCACCATCTCCCCGTACGATGCGGGTTGAGATTGATCTCGCGATTGGAATGACAAGTTTGCGCTGGCTCCTAGAGCCAGTCGCGAAATGACATTGTGAAGGCAGGGTTCTCCCGCCGACCGCAGCTCACCCCTGGGATGCGGATCCGGTTTAAGGGCGGACTTAAGAAGACATCATTGTCTGACTAAAGGTAGAGCTCATGCTCAGGCCTCCCCGCGCGATGCGGCGGGACCTGAAACAGCATGGGTTTTGCTGAGAACGATCAAGCGCATAAGGGCTTCTGACGGATGCCTTGGCATTGAGAGGCGATGAAGGACGTGGCACGCTGCGATAAGAGCCGGGGAGGCGCGAGCACCCTTTGATCCGGCTATCTCCGAATGGGGAAACCCACCTTTATGGTCACCCGACTTTGCTTCAGCTTCGGCTGGAGCGGCGATCGGTTGATCAGACAAGGTATAATGACCTGAATACATAGGGTTCATTAAGCAAACCCGGGGAACTGAAACATCTCAGTACCCGGAGGAAAGGACATCAACCGAGACTCCCGTAGTAGTGGCGAGCGAACCGGGACCAGGCCAGTGCTGTCGTGACATAAAGCTGAAGGATCTGGGAAGGTCCGCCATAGTGGGTGATAGCCCCGTAAGCGTCAAATAGCGACAGACTCGAGTAGGGCGGGACACGTGAAATCCTGTCTGAACATGGGGGGACCACCCTCCAAGCCTAAGTACTCCTCAATGACCGATAGCGAACAAGTACCGTGAGGGAAAGGTGAAAAGCACCCCGACAAGGGGAGTGAAACAGAACCTGAAATCGGAAGCCTACAAGCAGTCGGAGCCACCGCGCGTGGTGACGGCGTACCTTTTGTATAATGGGTCAGCGACTTCATGTGCCGTGCAAGCTTAAGCCGTTAGGTGTAGGCGCAGCGAAAGCGAGTCTGAATAGGGCGAATAAGTACGTCGCATGACGACCCGAAACCAGGTGATCTATCCATGAGCAGGTTGAAGGTAAGGTAACACTTACTGGAGGACCGAACCGGTGAATGTTGAAAAATTCTCGGATGACTTGTGGATAGGGGTGAAAGGCCAATCAAACCTGGACATAGCTGGTTCTCCGCGAAAACTATTTAGGTAGTGCCTCGGACGTATTCCTTGGGGGGTAGAGCACTGAATGGATGCGGGCGGCGCGAGCTGTACCAATTCTAATCAAACTCCGAATACCCAAGAGAACTATCCGGGAGACACACGGCGGGTGCTAACGTCCGTCGTGAAAAGGGAAACAACCCTAACCATCATCTAAGGCCCCCAAGTTCTGGCTAAGTGGGAAACGATGTGGGTTTGCTTTGACAACCAGGATGTTGGCTTAGAAGCAGCCATCATTTAAAGAAAGCGTAACAGCTCACTGGTCAAGCGAACCTGCGCGGAAAATGTAACGGGGCTCAAGCCAGACGCCGAAGGTATGGGTGTGCGTAAGCACGCGGTAGCGGAGCGTTCCGTAAGCCGGTGAAGGTGAGGCGCGAGCCTTGCTGGAGGTATCGGAAGTGAGAATGCTGACATGAGTAGCGATAAAGAGGGTGAGAGACCCTCTCGCCGAAAGCCCAAGGGTTCCTGCGTAAAGCTAATCTGCGCAGGGTTAGTCGGCCCCTAAGGCGAGGCCGAAAGGCGTAGTCGATGGGAATCAGGTGAATATTCCTGAACCAGTTGGAAGTGACGGATCTGGTAAATTGTCAGGGCTTATTGGATTGCTCCTGGCAGTGAACAGGTCCCTGGAAATAACTCCAACGGAGACCGTACCCGAAACCGACACAGGTGGGCAGGTAGAGTATACCAAGGCGCTTGAGAGAACTATGCTGAAGGAACTCGGCAAATTGCACGCGTAACTTCGGGATAAGCGTGACTCTCTTTTGGGCAACCAGATGAGAGTGGCACAAGCCAGGGGGTAGCGACTGTTTATCAAAAACACAGGGCTCTGCGAAGCCGCAAGGCGACGTATAGGGTCTGACGCCTGCCCGGTGCCTGAAGGTTAAAAGGAGGGGTGCAAGCTCTGAATTGAAGCCCAGGTAAACGGCGGCCGTAACTATAACGGTCCTAAGGTAGCGAAATTCCTTGTCGGGTAAGTTCCGACCTGCA
>NZ_JAVDRV010000012.1:0-3214 GCF_031454995.1 Caulobacter segnis
GCCTGGGACGGCTGGGCCTGAGCCTGATGCTGAGTCTGGGCCTGGGCCTTGGGCGGCGGGGCCCCGAGGGCGGCGCGGATCTCGCCGGCGACGGTGTCGGCGATGGGGCCCAGCACCACCTGCAGGGCCTTGTCGGAGGGACGGACGATCCCGCGCGCGCCCAGGGCCTTGAGGGCGGCCTCGTTGACCTGGGCTTGGTCGGCGACGATCAGGCGAAGGCGGGTGGTGCAGGCGTCGACGCTCTGGAGGTTGCCCGCCCCGCCCAGGGCCTGCGCGAAGTCGGCGCCGCGCCCGCCGCCGGTGGCGACGGCCTGGAGGGGCTGGGCCTCGTCGTCCTCGCGGCCGGGGGTCTTGAGATCGAAGCGGGCGATGGCCAGGCGGAAGAGGCCGTAATAGAGGCCGGCGTAGACCAGACCGATCGGGAGCAGCCACAGCGGCCGGCTGGCCTTGCCGAAGTTCAGCACATAGTCGAACAGGCCCGCCGAGAAGGTGAAGCCCAGCTTGACGTGCAGCACGTCCAGCAGCGCCATGGACACGCCCGTCAGGATGGCGTGGATCGCGTAGAGCGCCGGGGCCAGGAACATGAACGAGAACTCGATCGGCTCGGTCACCCCGGTCAGGAACGAGGTCAGGGCCAGCGAGGCCAGCATGCCGCCGACGGCCTTTTTCTTCTCGGGCTTGGCGGCGTGGTACATGGCCAGGCACGCGGCCGGCAGACCAAACATCATCACCGGGAAGAACCCGCTCATGAACGCCCCGGCGGTCGGGTCGCCGGCGAAGAAGCGCCGCAGGTCGCCGGTCGCGCCGTGATAGTCGCCGACCACGAACCAGGCGATGTTGTTGAGGATGTGGTGCAGGCCGGTGACGATCAGGATCCGGTTGAGGAACCCGAAGACCAGCAGGCCGATCTCGCCGGAGCCGACCACGGCCCGGCTGGCCGCGTCGACCCCGCCATTGATCGCGTCATAGCCAAGACCCAAGAGGACGGCGATCAGCAGGCCCGCCAGGCCCGAGACGATCGGCACGAACCGCCGGCCGCTGAAGAAGGCCAGGTACTCCGGCAGCTTGAAGCCGGAGAAGCGGTTGTAGAAGAGGCCGCCGATGATCCCGGAGATGATGCCGATCGGCACGCTGAGCTTGGCCAGCGCCTTGGCCTTGTAGGCGGCGCCGGCCAGATCCGCGTGGGCCTGGACGAGACCCGCCGTGACCTCGGCCGGGACATGCAGCAGGGCTTTCGCCCCCTCGACGGCGATCAGGAAGCAGACGACGCCGGCCAGACCCGCCGCGCCGTTGTTCTCGCGGGCCAGGCCCACGGCCACGCCGATGGCGAACAGCAAACCAAGGTTGGAGAAGATCGCATCGCCAGCGGCGGCCACGAAGCCGATGTTCAAGAGGTCCGGCTGGCCCAGGCGCAAGAGCAGGCCCGCCACCGGCAGCACCGCGATCGGCAGCATCAGGGCCCGGCCCAGCGGCTGGAGGATCTCGAGCGGAGACTTCATCCGGGACTTCATCGGGATCAGGCTCCGAGGGTGGATTGGACAAGCGCCCGGACCGCCTCGGGCGAGGTCTGGGCCAGGGCTTTGACGGCGAGCTCTTGGCAGGCCAGGAGATCCAGCGCGCGGACGCGGGCCTTGACCTCCGGAGCGATGGCGGCCGTGGTCGAGAGCTCGGTGACCCCCAGGCCCAGCAGGATCGGGGTGGCCGCGACATCCGAGGCCAGGCCGCCGCACACGCCGACCCAGCGGCCGTGCTTGGCCGCGCCCTGGCAGGTCTGGGCGATCATCCGCAGCACCGCCGGGTGCAGGGCGTCGATGCGCGCGGCCAGCTCCGGATTACCCCGGTCCATGGCCAGGACGTATTGGGTGAGATCATTGGTGCCGACCGAGAGGAAGTCGGCCTCGGCGGCGATCAGGTCGGCGGTCACGGCCGCCGCCGGGGTCTCGATCATCACCCCCAGTTCGACAGGGTCGGTGACGCCCAGCTCGCGCTTGGCCTCCTCCAGCACGGCCCGCACGGCGCGCAGCTCATCGAGGCTGGCGATCATCGGGACCATGATCTTGCACTGGCCCCCTTTTGACCCTTGGGGCGGGACGACCCGCAGGATGGCGCGCAGCTGGGTCTTCAGGAGGTGCGGCCGCCAGAGGCTGACGCGCACGCCGCGCAGGCCCAGCGCCGGGTTCTCCTCGGCCGGGATCGGCAGGTAGGGCGCGGCCTTGTCGCCGCCGACATCCAGCGTGCGCACGATCAGCGGCTTGCCTTGCAGCGCGTCGGCGATGGCCTGGTACTGGCTTGCCTGCTCGTCCTCGTCGGGCGGAGTCTGGCGGTCCAGGAACAGGAACTCGGTGCGCAGGAGGCCAGAGCCCTCCGCGCCGTTCTCGATCGCCGCCAGGGCGTCCTTGACCGAGCCGGTGTTGGCGAAGACCTCGATGCGGGTCCCGTCACGGGTGATGGCCGGGTCGTGGGCGGCGGCCTTGGCGGCGGCCTTGCGGGCCTGGCGGCCAGCCAGGGCCGTCTGGGCCGCTTCCAGGGCTGGCGCGTCGGGGGCCACGCGCAGGGAGCCGCCGTCGGCGTCGAGGATCAGGGCGGTTCCGTCGGCGATGCTCAGCGCCGCTCCGCCCAGCGCCACCAGGGCCGGGATGCCCATGGCCGCGGCCAGGATCGCCACGTGCGAGGTCGGGCCGCCCCGGGCGGTGGCGAAGCCGGCCACAACGCCAGGATCCGCGCCCATCAGCTGCGAGGGCAAAAGCTCGTCGGCCAGCAGGATCGAGCCTGGCGGCAGGATCGTGGCCTCGTCGTCTTCGCCCGCCAGCGCGCGCAGCACCTGGCGTTCGAGGTCGATCAGGTCGTCGACCCGCTCGGCCATCCGGCGATCGCCCAGAGCCCGCAGCGCCTCGACATAGCCGCGCACCGCCGATCGCCAGCCAAAGCCGGCGCTCTTGCCCGCCGCGATCAGGCTCTTGGCCTGGGCGAGAAGCTCGGGATCGTCGAGGAAGGCCAGGTGGGCGGCCCGGATCGCCTTGCGGGCCTTGTCGCCTTTGGAGGCGCTGGCCTCGATCTTGGCGCGGACCTTGTCCAGCGCCGCCAGCAGCGCGGTCTCTTCGTGGGCCGCGCCCTCACCCTGCTCGCGCACGGCGATGTCGGACGAGGCCAGGCGCACGGCCTTGCCGATCGCCAGGCCCGGCGCGGCCAGCACGCCCTTCAGCACCCCGTCGGC